>NZ_CM155283.1:0-1702500 GCF_056680455.1 Sphingomonas sp. AP28
CGAACCCAGCTATACCGGAAATTCATGACTATTTGAGATATCTCACCGGCCGTCGGGCAGGGGGACTGCATCCGACGTGACCGCAGCTGCGAACGAAAATCATCGGCTGAAGTTAGAGAGTCTTAAACATCACGCGGATGTCCGAAACTGGATCGTCGCAAATGCGCGGGGGAGGGCGGCTTTCTCACCTTTGCTTGGTAGCCGTCGACAGTTCGTCGTTGATGGCCTGCTGCATGCTCATAGGTTGGCCTGTTCTTCCTCGCTCAGTTCATACTCAGGACCGTAATAGAGTTCCGCGCAGGCTTCGCGACGGGAGCCGCCCTCAATCTTGATATCGTCCCGATAGGCGTCGCCGATAAAACCGAGCGTATCAACGTGCTCGGCCTCGAAATACATGGGATGGACATCGCTGCGACCCGCACCGTAGACGACGCGGCCAACCTTCGACCAGATCGACGCCATCGTGCACATGCCGCACGGCTGCAGCGTCGAGTATAGTGTCGCCCCCCGTAGCTCCAGTTCTTCGGTCTGCTCACAAGCCCGACGGATCGCCATCATCTCGGCATGAGCGGTTGCGTCAGGCAACTCCTTGGTCTGATTGCGTTCGGCCGCAATCACCTTCCCGTCTAGCACGATGACGCATCCAAGCGGCGAGGTTGAGGGACCGGATCCTTTGGAGCGCGCGACGTCTATCGCCATTTGCATCCAGTGTTCGTCGGTATGAGCCTGCATTACGTATCCACCTAATTGCAGCTGCTGTAAGATTTGGCGGGTCGCTTCGGTTGCTTCAGCTCTGCACCACCCTCACGGTCGCTTCGGTCGGGTCGACCGGATCCATCACGAAAGCCCCGGCATCACGGTTCGCGACAAGCCATGCGACGTGCGCAGCAGTGATGCGCTGGCCCGGCACCAGCCGAGGGACGCCAGGTGGCGCGGGCGCGATCATTTCGGCCGCGACTCGTCCCGCAGCCGCCTCGTAGGCCACCATCTCGGCTGGGCCGTAGAGTGCCGTAGGCCCGGGCATCGTCATGTCGACGGACAGGGTGCCGATCCCGGGCACAGGCGAGATTGCCGGCAGGATGGAGGGATCGGAACTGAGCTGCTTTACGAGATCCTGCAAGCCCCGGACGAGCTTGCGGAGATCGGACCTGGTTGTGCCCAGCGATAGGACGGCCAGGATATGCCGGGCGTCGGACAGTCCCATGCTGACCCGGTGATGCTTGTAGAGCCAGTCGTCGATGGCATACCCCGATACGCCAAGCGCCGAGACGTTTATCAGCACCTTCGTAACGTCCAGATCGGTGCCTGCCGGCAAATCGTCGAGACCGAACACGCGTAACGGCGCGATACCGGCAATCGTCTTGCGGACCTTTTGTGCCAAGGCGATGACGCCGGCCCACATCTGCTCACCGTTTAGCGCGTGATCGCGCCGCGTCGCGTCGAGCGTGGCAAGGATCGGCACCGACGGGCTGGTGGTCTCGAAAAGCTCATAGGCCATCCACAGGCGCTGGCGATCGATTAGGTCGCCCTTGGCAACGATTACCGACCCCTGCGCGAGGGCTCCCATCGTCTTGTGGGCGCTGTAGACGGCGACATCCGCCCCCTTGGTCAGCGGATCGTCCGGCAGTCCTTCACAGAATGCGAATGCACCACCCCAGGCGGCATCGACGATCAGGGGAATGCCGTGATCGTGACAGACGGTGGCGAGCGCCGCTATATCGCTCGTCACGCCGTAATAGGTCGGGCTGACGACGATGAACGCCTTGGCGGTCGGGTGCGCCGCCAGGACGGCGCTAAGCGCCTGCGGCTCGACGCCGTGCTCGATGTCCCATGCCTCGTCGGTCTGTACGGAGACGACGACGGCATCGAGCCCTGTCGCCAGCGCGTAGGTGCGCTCGGCTTTGTGGGCGTTTGCGGCGATCAGGATGGTGTCACCCGGCCCGGCGACGGACGCCATCACGGTGTGAAGGCTCTGCGTGGATCCGCCGGTCACGAACCGGCAGAAGTCGGCATTCCAGGCCTCCGCCGCGATCTCGTGCGCCCGTTGAAGCGCGAGTTTTCCTTCGGTACGATCGTCGAGACCCTTCGGCGTGAGCACGTCAGCTTCGAAGACCCGCTTGCCCAGCAGTGCTTTCATGCCGCCGGGAATAGCCGAGCCTTGGTTGTGGCCCGGTGCTCCGAAGCCGATGACCGGCCTCTTCTCGATTGCCGCCAGCGCATCGGCCAACGGCGCACTCTTCTGATCCATGGCTAACCCTCTCGTGATCGAGTTCGTCAAACGCACGGACGCTGGAAAGCCCCGTGAGGATGATTGATCTTCTTTACCAAACCGGCAGTTATCCGTTGAGGACGCAACTGTTCGACGACCTGTCCTGAGCAAGTGTCAAAGGGTGCCTATATTGCTCAGCAGCTGCGTTGCGCATATTCGCCAACGTCAAATGAATGCCTGCGTCTGCCCGATGTGGCGTTCGTTCGGCCAGAGTCGTGTTCGCCTGGGAAGGCAACAGAGTCAGAATACGTACGCTCAGGCGACTTGCGGATAGTCGGAGATTACGCGAGATGAAGCACGGCAAGCAAAGCCAAGCTGATCGCTCCCAAGCTGAGCAGCGACAGAACCACCGCAGCCGTTACACGCCCACCTGCTTTAGCCACGACGCGCACATCCACCCCGAGGCCAAGTGCTGCCATGGACACCACCGTTAGCAACGTCGCGATATGACTAATTGGCGCGATGGCGACGGTTGGAACCAAGCCCAACGAGCGGCAGGCGACTAAGGCGAGGAAGCCGATGATAAACCATGGCACGAGGTGGGCGATGCCCGGCTGTATCGTCGCCTGACCGGCGGCAAGCTCGCCCTCTGGTATTGACTTAGGGGCAAGTCGTGGTGCTACCAGCGACAGGACAAGGCAGACCGGCCCAAGCATCAGCACGCGCATGAGCTTCACCAGCGTGCCTGTTTGCACGGCAATCGCGCCTAGCGGGGACGCCGCTGCGATGACCTGCGGCACTGCATAGACGGTAAGCCCGGCAAGCGCGCCATAGGCGAGGCCGTTCATGCACATCATGATCCCAAGTATTGGGAGGCCAAGTACCACCACCACGCCGAGCACGGCAGTGAACGCGATCGAGGCGGCGACATCGTCGCTGTCGGCACCGATCACGGGCGCGACCGCGGCAATGGCTGAGTTGCCGCAGATCGAATTGCCGCACGCGATCAGCAGCGCCATGCGCGTCGGGAGGCCGAGCAGCCGGCCGATACCAAAACTGAGCAGGATGGCGCTCGCCACCACTCCAGCAATGCCGATCAGAAGAGCAGGACCGGCCGCCAGAATACTGGCCGCGCTGACCGATGCGCCGAGTAGCACGACCGCGATCTCCAGCAGATATTTGGCACTGAAGGTGATGCCGGCATGCCATTTCGCGTCGGGGATCCACAGGCTGCGCACAGCCGTGCCGATCAGGATGGCGAGCACTAGCTCCTCCAGCCATGCCTTGCCGACAATCGCCCGCTCCCCTGCTTCCAGGGCATAGGCCGCGGCGGTCACAATCGTGCAGAGCGTGACGCCCGGCAACACGCCGTGATGGGTGCGGTCAGCGCGACATGCCGGTGTAGTTGCGTGAGATGCGAGAGTAGCCAAGGGGTATCCTTCCGGCACCTCAAATATGGCGTATCAATCGTTCGATCCAACGCATCGTTCTGCTTATTCCAATCGCACTTCGCGATTGATTAGGGTAGCGTCTGTTGCATGACACTCGAACAACTTCGCATCTTCGTCGGTGTCGCCGAGCGTGAACATATGACCGAGGCTGCCCGTGCCCTCCACGTCACGCAATCGGCCGCTTCGGCCGCCATTGCAGCTTTGGAGGCACGTCACGCTGTCAAGCTTTTCCACCGTGTCGGACGCGGCATAGCGTTGACCGAAGCCGGGCAGATGTTCCTTACGGAGGCACGCGGCGTTCTTGCGCGTGCCACTGCGGCAGAGACGATGCTGGAGGAGTTGGGCGGGCTTAAGCGCGGTACGCTTCGTGTCGTCGCCAGCCAGACGATCGCCGCCTATTTGCTGCCGCCGATCCTGGCCTCATTCCGTGATCGTTACCCAGCATTGTCGATCGAGCTGGCAATCGGCAATACCGGGCAGGCAGCGACCCGCGTTCACGAGGGTAAGGCCGACCTCGGCATTGTGGAGGGAGAGGTCGACGACCCAGCACTGGCGCACTGGCCGATCGGCGAGGACCAACTGGTGCTGGTCGGTTCCGTGCCGTTCACAAAGGTCACCGTCGATGCGGGTTGGTTGCGTCATGCACGCTGGGTAGAGCGCGAGCAGGGATCAGGCACCCGTTCGACTCTTGATCGCCATCTACGGACACTTGGCGTCGACCCTTCCATGCTCGACGTGGCGTTGGTGCTTCCGTCCAACGAGAGCGTGCGGACTGCTGTCGAAGCCGGTGCCGGTGTTGCCGTTCTCTCGTCGCTGGTCGTGGCCCCTGCGATCAAGGCAGGTACGCTTCACGCGGCACCGATCGCGTTCGGGCCACGAGCGTTCTACGGGCTACGTCACAAAGAGCGATATCGCACGAAAGCCGCGGATGCGCTGCTGGAACTGATCGCTTCACAGCCCGTATAGGGCATGGCTGGTAGCTGGCGTGTTGCGCTACGAGCGGGCCGTCCAGATGCCTACGAGGGCGGCCAACGACACTAGCATCAGAAATCCGTTCACGCCCATGAGTAACGCTACCGGCAAGCGCTTGACGTCCGGTCGCGGCGGTGGGGCGCCTGCTCCCATTTCCCGCCATACTGCGGCCGCGAAGCAGAAAGCGCTGAACAGGATCAGGACTGTCCCGGTAGCCGTGCCCAGCCATGGAAACACGACATCCTTGAGCAGTGCCCGCGCGCCGATGCCGGACGCGAGCGCCGCCAGCCCGGTTCGCACCCAGGCCGCGTAGGTTCGCTCACCGGCGAGGATCGTCCGGTCGGCTGCAAGCTCGGTGCGGCGATCGGCGCTGTCGACTTGCTGGACGGCACTGTCCTTCAACGTGCCGGCGCTCTCCGCCAGCTTCGCGTGTGCTTGATCCGAGTTCTCCAAGCGGGGCATCAGTCAGCAGTTATGGCGATGCGGTGCCAGGACGTCGAAAGGTAGCCCGCGAAGTTCCAGATCGCCTCGGGGCGTTCGGGCTGCATCTGCCCTGCCCCGTCGACGGCGCGCACGACCAGGACGTGAAGGCCGGGTGACAGATCGACCATGACACGCCACTGCGTCCAACTCCAGGGCGCGTCCGGTTTGATGGTCAACTCGGCCTGCCGCCAGTCATCTCCGCCATTGATGGAAATCTCGACGCGGGAAACGGCTCGCCCGAACGCGACGGCATAGCCCTCGATCGAGCAGGCACCCGAAGCGATACGCGCACCGTCCTCTGGCGAGCAGATTGCAGCATTGAGCGGCATTTCGTTGATGGTCAGACCCTGATCCCAATCTGCTTCCTCCTTCGTCACCGACGAGGGGAACAGTTTGTAATCCTTGGCTTGGATTGGGGCATCAGAGGGGCGATCCCTTACCTCGATCCGGGTTAGCCATTTGACGCTTCGAACCCCCGCATAGCCCGGCACGATTAGGCGCAGCGGTGCGCCATGCTCGGGCGCAAGCGGTTCACCGTTCATGGCCCAGGCGATCAACACGTCGGATTCGCGGGCCTTGGCAAGAGGGATCGAGGCGCCGAACGGGGCCGTCTCACCATCGACGTTAACGTCATCCGCGCCAGTGGTGCCGATGAACGAAGCACCCACCTGAACCCGGGCTGCGGCGAGAATGTCGCGGAGTGCCACGCCGGTCCATTCCGCGTTGCCGATCGCGCCTACGTCCCAGGGATCGCCCGACGTTTTTCTGACGCTCTGCAGGTGGGCTCTGCGATTGCCGGCGCACTGCATCGTCGCCGTGACTGTTCGGGCCGGGAATGCAGCCTGAAGTTCGGCCATCGCGAATGAGCGCGGTCGGTCAACAAGGCCGTTCAGCAATACGCAGTGATCATCGGCCAGCTCCGGGGTCGGACCATGACTGCGAATGTAGAAATGCGCCTGCGGCGTCAGGAACGACGCGATCAGCTGGTGAGGGGCAGTCTCCGCATTGAGCGGGTCCTGGGAGCGAAGGATCAGACTCCGTGCGGCGCGGGCAGGTGCGGTCATGCGCTTGGCATACCAGCTCGCAATCCACATCGTAACCGATCGTTTTGAGGGGCGCGGCTTGCGCGGCAAAGACGATCGTTACTGATAGGCCACCTGGGTAGCGGGGGTGCGGTGGCTATGACGACGTCAAAGAAAGGCTGTTTTAGACGCTCGAAACTCAGGACTTCCGCGCCGCGGAAGTCCTGTCCGGTACGGGCTCTAGTGCCTTACTCAGACTGTGATCTCGCCCTCGTTGCTACCATCCCAATAGCGGATCGCCTTTGCGTCAACACGGATCATCACGATGCCGGGTGTGTCAATCCCCTCGGGAAAGTATCGATCGAGATCCTTGGTCCAGTGATCGGCAAACGCGGCTTTGTCATCGATCAGCGCAGCTGCGCCTTCGAAAGTTACAAACAGCGGGGGACCGCCGAGCATACCGACTGCACCGGTATAGCTGAGCGTGACATGCGGATCAGCGCGCAGATCGGTGATCTTCCGCGAGTTTTGGTATGCGAAGAAGTAGCTATCACCTTGATATTCGACATCGCCGTTGTTGCTCATCGGGCGGGCTGTCAGGGTGCCGTTGAGTGAACGAGTGGCCATCATCGTGAAATCCAGCTTCGCCATTTTCTTTGACAGGTCGTGTAGGCTGAGATCCGACATCGTGTTGCTCCCTCAATGCAGGGCCATGAAGTATGCCCGAACGGATGCAACGAACGTAGTGACGTGTCGGCTGCGCGCGCTGATGCAACCATCGGTACACATCGCCAGAAAGCCGCACTCTTACGAGGTAGCAGCCTTCACGTTTCTTCACCTTCGTCCGGCCATCTCGATCGCGGGTCGCAATCGGAAAAACTGCGAGCCTTAACTTTCAAATATTTCCCGCGACGGAATCGTTCGATGCCCGCGTTGAAAGAGCAGTAACAAGGAGAATGAGATGTCGAAGCTACGTTTTACCGCTGCCCTCACGGCAGCGTTGGTGCTCGCCGGGGCCGCAGATGCGCAGAGCGTCAACCAGCGTCAGGGCCGTCAACAGGCGCGCATCAATCAGGGCGTTGCCAGCGGGCGCCTGACTGCCGGTGAGGCCGTTCGCGACGAGCGCCAGCAGGGTCGTATCAATGCCACCGAAGCGCGTATGCGCGCGAACAACGACGGCCACCTGAACGGCAACCAGCGTGCTCGCCTTGAGAACCGTCAGAACCGGGCCAGCGCGCATATCTACAACAGCAAGCACAACCGCCGCGGTTACTGAGCCACAGCCGGGGCGGCCCCTGCCGCCCCGGCCTTCCGTTATGCTGTGGAGAGGCCCTGATGAACCGTCGTGATTTCGTTCAGGCGACGGCTGCAGTCGCAGCGATCTCTTCAACCGGCGTGCGTGCTGCGAGCGCGCGACGACGGCCCAATCTCCTCTATGTTTTCAGCGATCAGCACCGCGCCGCGTCATTGCCAGGCGAGCCTTTCAACCAGGCCGCGGCCCCGAACCTCGACGCGTTCCGTCATGCGAATTTCTCGATGGATCGGTGCGTCTCTAACTATCCGCTTTGCACACCGTATCGTGGTATCCTGATGAGTGGCCGCTGGCCGTATCAGACGGGTCTGACCCGCAACAACGTCGCGCTGCCGTCGAACGAGATCTCGCTCGGCCGCGTGTTTCGCGGTGCCGGCTACCACACCGGTTATGTCGGCAAGTGGCATCTGCAGGGTCGCGGGAACGCGTTCATACCTGCCGGTCCCGATCGCCAGGGGTTTGAAGACTGGCATGTCTGGGCGCGGACCAACGCGCACTACCGCTCGTGGACTTACGATCCCGATACAGGCGCCCGGACCCAGCCTGACGGCTGGAACTGTACGACGATGACCGATCAGGCGATCACCCTCATCGAGCGACAGCACGGCGCGACCAAGCCGTGGATGTTGATGGTGTCGTGGAATCCGCCGCACCCGCCTTACAACCCACCCGCGCAGGATGCTGAACGTTACCCTCCCGACCAGCTCAAGCTGCGACCCAACGTCTCGTTCCCCCTGCAAGGAAAGTCCGCGGCCGGTGAAGCGCGACCACTGACTGGCGCCGAGCCGCTGCGTGCGGCAATGCAGGGCTATTATGGTGCGATCAGCGGCGTCGATGCGGAGTTCGGGCGGCTGCTCGCCGCGTTGGAGGCCAGTGGTCAGGCGGAAGACACGATCGTCGTCTACACCTCCGACCACGGCGATATGATGGGCTCGCAGGGCCGTATGGCAAAGCAGGTGCCCTTCGAGGAGTCCTGTCGGGTCCCGTTCTTCATCCGCTACCCTGGGGTGACGCCCAAAGGCCGCACGTCCGACATGCTGTTCGCTGCCATCGACATCTACCCCACCTTATGCGCGTTGGCTGGCCTACCAGTCCCGCGTCACTGCGCCGGGCGTGACATGTCAGCCGTGATGCGCGGTGGCAGTGTCGAGGCGTCGCAAGCCGTGTTCCTGATGAACCAGCTGCCGCCTGCAGCCGATGGTTTGGAGGCAAACGGTGAGGACGGCGATGCGGGAGGGACGGCGTCAGACAGCACCGTACGCGAGGGACGGGAGACGCGATCGGGCCACCAGTTCATCAACCAGCCGACCTATCGTGGTTTGCGGACCGACACCCATACCTACGCTGTTGCCGAGAGCGGTCGTTGGTGCCTTTACGACAACGTCGCCGACCCGTTCCAGATGAAGAATCTGGTCCGTGACCCGGCGCACCAGGCGATGATGACGGGTTTCGACAAGCAGATCGGGGCATGGTTGATATCGGCCGGCGATCCCTTTCCGCTGGCAGATGCGGTCACACGCATCACCGACTTCCCGACCTGAGTGCTGATGGGCTGTTGTTCTCCCGATCACCCAAGCCAGCCACCGCGCTTGCGTCCGCTGCATGTCGGGGTGTGTTCCACCTCGGCTGACCCGATGGTCGAGATCCCGGGCGGCGTGTTCCGGATGGGTTCGGACGATCCGCTTGGGTTCCCCGAGGATGGGGAGGGGCCGGTTCGTGCCGTGCGCCTTCGGTCCTTCCTGATCGACGCGACCGCCGTGACCAACGCATCCTTTGCGCGCTTCGTGGAGGCGACCGGCCATGTCACCGATGCCGAACATCTGGGCTGGTCCTTCGTGTTCGTAGGTGAATTGCAATCTAGCGATCCGGTCGTAGAGCAGGCGCCCTGGTGGGCGGCAGTCGAGGGTGCTGACTGGCGTCACCCATCTGGCCCCAAGAGCGACATCGGCGACCAAGGCGATCAGCCGGTCGTCCATGTATCGTGGCACGATGCACTGGCCTATGCCGGCTGGGCCGGCAAGCGCCTGCCGACCGAGGCGGAATGGGAGTGCGCGGCACGCGGGGGGCTCGACCAACAGCTCTATCCCTGGGGCAATGCATTCATGCCCGACGGCGATCCGCGCTGTCGGATCTGGGATGGACCGTTCCCAAATCGACGAGCCGGTTCCCCACCGCCCGGCACGGGGCCGGTGCTTGAGTTCCCGGCCAACGGCTACAGCGTGTACGGCATGGCCGGCAACGTCTGGGACTGGTGCGCCGACTGGTTCGATCCAGCGCATCATGTCTTTGCATCGCGGGACAATCCACACGGTCCCGCCAGTGGCGAGCGTCGGGTGCTGCGGGGCGGCTCGCATCTGTGCCACCCCTCCTATTGCAATCGCTACCGCGTCGCCGCCCGTAGCAGCAGCACCCCTGAGAGCAGTACCGGGCATATCGGCTTTCGCTGTGCTCGAGACATGCCAAGCGGTAACTTGGTCGCGCGGGCGAAACGAGCTGCGACGGAAACCGCTGCCGGTAACGTTGAACGATAGTCCGGCTCAGATCCGGATGCGTAAGCAAATGAGAGGTCATCATGAAGATGCTTATTCTGGCGGCTCTGGCCGCCACAACAACGCTCGGTGTTGTATCTACCGCCGACGCTGCCCAGGGATGCGGGCGGGGCTTCCACCGCGGCGGCTATGGGCGCTGTATTCCCAATCGCGGGCCTGGGTACGGGCGGCGTGGTCCTGTAATCGGGGTGTTCTACCCCGGCCGCGGCTATTGGCATGGCGGGCGGTATTGGGGGCACCGTTCCCGCTGGCATGGCGGTTGGCGTTACCGCTGAGTGAATCATTGGCCGGGGCACCAGCGGTGCCCCGGCTCTACGTCACCTCCCGTCCGCTGCGGTGAGCGGACGACCGTAATTCGTCGTGAACAGCGTGTGGACCAGCTGCCCCGAATTACCCATCGGATTGGCCGGCGTCGATCCATCATAGGTCGTCGGCGCCCATCCCGGCACCCTCTGTGTCATCACCCCCGGCACGTCGAACGCACCGCCGCCCAGCGGAATCGCATGCTCGCGCAGGTAGTTCAGCAGGTCGACCGCAACCTGATAGCTAGTCAGGTTGCCAAGGCCGATATCGGCGCCGAACCCGGCGGACCATTCATCGGCCCAAACCGGCATTTTGGCGCTCGGAATACCAAAATCCACATCCCATTTGCTCTCGTCGTCGCTACCGCGTTGATAGGGGTGGACCGCGTAGACGACACGGCCGAGCGGATCGTTGATCGTCGGCACCCCGTCGAGCGTGCGACCGATCCCCAGCCCGTCGAGGACCATGACATTCTGGCTGCCGGCTGCACGCAGATGGTCGAGCAGCGGCTGCATGCCGACCGCGACGGGATCGCTCGCGCCGGCAGCGTTGGTGCCGCCATTGGCCCATAGCACCCAGTTCGCGGCGCTCTTGGACGGTCGCGGCTCGTTATAGAGCTCGTAGAGCACGCCACGATCTGTACCGAAGGTCGCGTTGAGCGCGTCCCAGTCGCGCACCGTCTCGGCGGTGGCAAAAGGGTTGAACCCTGTCTCGCCGCTATTGGTCTCGTCTTGCATCGAGATCATGACAACGAACCCGGCAGCGCGTGCCTGCTTGATCGCGGCGGTGACGCTGGCGGTATAGGCGGCGTCGTAGAGTGGCGATTGCGGATCGAGCGACGGCTGACTGACCTGGAAGCGAAGCGTGTCGGCGCCGAACGCCGTCGCTGCGGCCAGTTCGGCCGCCCCGTAGTTCACGGTCCCCGTGTACGTTCCAGGCAGATTGGCCTGCAGATATGCCGGCGTGGCTACAAAGCCACGGATCACGACGCTTCGCGGCATCCAGGCTTGGCCGTTGAGGGTGAGGTGAAGCCCGGACACGCCGACCGCCTGCGCTGCCACCGGCGTGGGAGCGGGCGTTGGCGTGGGTGAAGGTGCTGGCGTCGGGGTCGGCGTTGCGCCCGGGACAACGGCAATAGGCGCCGAAGTAGCACCACCCCCGCTACCGCAGGCTGCGACGCAGAGAAGGGCGGCAGTCGTCATCAGACGCGTTATCAGGATTGTTCTCAATGGAGCGTGACCTTCTGTTCGGTTCGTTGCCCGTTGAACGGCGCGTCACCGTAAATCCGTCGCGACGCCGGCGTCGCCATGGGCGTCAGCGATCCCGCTTGCGTATTCTGCTGGTCAACGCATTCGCAATGCTCTGGCGGTCCGCCTGCGGGAGCGTGGCGGCAAAATCCACGGCGCGATCTTCGACGATCGCACGAACCCGGGCGTCGTTGGCGCGAGCCTGCGCAAGCGACGCCTTGATCGCGACCGCATTCGGTACTGGCTCGCCTAGCAGTCTTGCTGCCTCCGCCTTTGCGGCGTTGCTGTCGACGATGAGCGGTCGTACTGACGCACGTGCCTGACGCAGGTTGGTACGGAACGCACGGCGCTCTTCGCTTGGCAGTTCCGAGCCGATCACGCGCAGCGCGCCCGCGGCGATCATGCGGTGACCACCCTTCAGCCAGACCGTTCCGCCGATGAGTGCCCCTGCAAGGAACAGGTTGAGCAGCAGCGAGGCTACAACAAGAACGCGCATCCTACCCATTGCTGTCACTCCCGGTCGGAAGGTCGCCGAAGACCGTCATGCTGTCTGCCTGACTTGCGGGTGTAAGGATCGTCGTAGCCGCGATGCCGGCCGTGGCGCCTGACAGAGCCACGGTCATCCCGATCGCAGTCCACCAGATTTTGACTGATCGCGCGATCGAGGTTTTGGGCGCACCCGCAAGGACGCGGGCCGCGAGTATTTTACTCGGGACCGGTACCCGCCAGCCGTCGAGTGCCTCGTCGAGGTTCAGTGCGTCGGCAAGGATAGCTCTCCCCTGCGGCGTTCTGGACAAGAGCAGCGCGTCATCCTTCTCGTCACCCGGCCACCGTGCGATCACACCGCCGTAAGCATCCGCCAGCGCCTGGAAACGCGTGAGGCTGAAAGACTCAGATGTCATCGTTCGCTCCTTTCCGCGAGAGTTGTGCGCGCAAGGTCCGTCGACCGCGCGCCAGCAGGGATTCCAGCGCCTCGACGCTGACCCCCAGCGCCTCGGCTGCGGCCGCGCCCGTCAGATCCTGATAATGAACGAGCAATATGGCCTCTCGTTGACGTTCTGGGAGCGCGGTGATCGCAGCTGCGACCGCCCCGTCGCGTTCTGCCGTGACAAGCGTAGCCTCGGCATCGGGCGCAGGGTCGGCAAGGTCGATGACCGCATCGCTCGTGATCTCGCGCCGACGACGCAGTCGATCGCGGCACAGATTGAGGACGACCGTGTGCAGCCAGGTATCGAACCGCGCACGCTCTGGCTGCCAGCTGCCAGCTTGCCGCCAGACACGGACGAATGCCTCCTGGGCGACGTCCTCCGCTTCCGCGGTATCGCGCAGCATGCGGTTCGCCAAGCCGACGATGCGCGGGAGCTTGCCCGTGACGAGCAAGCGCGCCGCTGTCGGATCGCCGCGTGAGAGGCGCGACAGCAGCGCTACATCGGGATCGGGGTTGTCCAAATTGGGCGCACCTTACCGGCATGGTTCCTTACCCGATGTCATTCGCCGGCGTCGTCAGCTGGACCGGCGCCACGACCGGGAGCTGACCCAGGTCCAGCCTTGCGCTCCTCACGGGTCAGCCGACCGTCGCCATTTACGTCTAGCCGTCGAAAACGCTTGCTGGCGGCCGTATTAATCTCTGGGCTGTCCACAAAGCCGTCGCGGTTGCGGTCGAGATGCGTGAACCGCTTTGCGGGATCACCCTTGCCGGTCGCCATTGCTGCCACGAATTCTGCTCGGCTCACGCGGCCGTCGTGGCTGGTATCCGCTGCCATCACTTTGCGTTCGCGACGCTGCTGGAACTGCTGAAGGCTCCAGCCACTGGCGTTATCGCGCTGGTTCGATGACCGCGCAGTGCCCGAGCTGGCGGGATTGGTAGCCTGAGCATCGCTAGCCACGGTTGATTGCTTCTGATTTCCGCCAGGCTGCTTGGCACACGCCGCTGTGGGAAGAGCGCCTGCGACCATCAACGCTAACGCTACGATCCGCCGATCCATCATGATCATGAAGTTGCCTATGCCGATTGAACCTGTGTCGTCCGGTTTAACGTCAGGCTGATCCGTTTCCGTCGGTTGCGCGAATGAAAAAGCGGCGCAGCCTTCGGCGTAATCCGTGTGGATCAGGCAGCTCCCCCACTGAGGCGCGATTATCCATAAAATGCCGGTACCCGAACAACACGCGTTGCCTGCTCTTAATCGCGTTCAATTGGGCAACTGTCGCGGACATCACACAGCTTGTTCGCATTGTGGGTTCGCGAGGCGTGTGTCGCCGTACCAGCTACACTGTAGCCTGCGAACCACGCTTGGCAGGCCTCGTAATTATGAATGGGCCACGGGCAATCCCATGGCGTCCTACCTGTTTTTGCCGCCTGTATGCCTTGCATATGAGCTATCGCGGACAGATGAAGGCTTTCGCGCATTGCGCACGGATGACAATTTTTTCTAACGAATTCAACGCTGAACAGGTTAACCACCTCATCGAACTTCACCGCGTACCAACGACTTGCAGAGAATTCGCGAGTCCCGATCCAGTAATCACGAATTATGTCCGCAGCCGTTCGACAGTCGTCATGGGCCATCGGAATTCTCAGCGGCGGCTCCCAAAGTTAGACCAGCCCATCTTCCTGCTCCAACCCAGACACTATCGAAATTCTATACTTTTCGGGAAAGGCCGCAGCTTCAGGCAACGTGCGCTAACGCAATCTACCTTCTGATAACGGACGCTCTGAATTCCTCTCCCATCACAACGTTCATGCTGGAAAATCGCAAATAGATAGTGATTAACACGGACGTGAATGAGTGTCTGAAGTTGGGAAGCGGGGAAGGGCGCGCGAATGTCCGGGTATGGGTCATTTGCTACCCAACCCGCCGGGAGCACGTACCCCAACCGCCTGCCGAGCAAGAAGCGCAGTACTACGCCGGCTCGTGGTAGATTCCCAATTCCGGAAGTGCCAGTCGCCAAGAGAGATCGTCAGTTCTCAGTGCAAACTGCCCTCGGGCAAGATTTGATCCGCACGAGCTGTCACCGTCGATAGCAAGCCGGAATACCCTTTACGTTCGTCGCGTGCCGCGGCGACGGCTTCGCCGATCAGCAGCAGTGATGGATCGCTGTCGCTTATCGTCTCGACCAGGAAGGCGAGCGCGGACAATCGGCCCCGGATGATGCGTTCACTTGGGAGAGAGACGTTGACCGCGACCAGCACCGCTGTGTCGGGCGCCCGACCGGCTGCGATCAGGTTGCGCGCGATCTCGCCGGCAGCGGCGCGGCCCATGTAGATGGCGAGCGTGGCATCGGGTGCGGCGAGGGCGGTCCAGTCGAGGTCGAGCACTTCGCCGGCGCGGGCGTGCGCGGTGACGAAGGTGAGTTTGCGGGCGAGGCTACGGAGCGTCAGCGAGGCGCCGCCCGATGCTGCGGCGGCGCTAGCGGCGGTGATGCCGGGGCATATCTTCACCGCTATGCCGTTGGCCGCGAGATGCTCCATTTCCTCAGTCGAGCGGCCGAAGATCGAGGGATCGCCGCCCTTCAGGCGGACGACTCTCTTGCCGGCTTTCGCGGCGGTGGCGAGCAGGGCGTTGATCGATGCCTGGTCCTTCGAATGGCGGCCCGACCGCTTGCCGACGCCGACCTGCTCGGTGCCGGAGGGTATGAGCGCCAGGATTCCGGGGCCGACCAGCGCGTCGAAGAAGATGATGTCGGCGTCGGCGAGCAGTCGTTCTGCTTTCCGCGTTAGAAGGTCGGGATCGCCGGGGCCAGCGCCGACCAGCCAGACCGAACCGGCGGGGAAATCATGCGACATGGGCTGATCCTTGCGTGACGAGGAGTTTGGCGAGGGCAGGGCGGCACGATCCGCAATTGGTGCCGGCTTTCAGCGCCGCCCCGATCGCGGAGACGTCGGCGAGATGCTGGTCGGCGATCGCGGCGAGGATGGTCTTCAACCCGACGTCGAAGCACGCGCAGACGATCGACCCGCGGTCGACCTGAACGCCCGGCGCGCGGCCCGCGAGCAGGGTGGGCGCGGCGATGGCCTCGCTCAGTTGCGCGACGAGCCAGTCGCGGGGCGGGAGCATGCCGTCCCGGGTAACGAACAGGACGGCGGCGAGCCTGCCGCCCTCCAATATCGCGATCCGGCGTGAGCCCCGAGCCGCATCGACCGCCTCGATCCGGTGGCCCTTCGGCAGCAACGCGTCGAGTGCGGTGGCGTCGCCGTTGCCCGCCATGTCCCACGCCGTTCCCCCCGGTACCGCGACGCGCGTCGCCCACAGGCAATCGGGGCGCGTCGCCAGTTCGCCGCGGACCACGACGAAGCCGCGCCATTCGGTCGCGACGGGCTCGATCCGCACCGGCGTGGATTTGAAACCCGGCTGACCCGAGACGGGGTCGGCGAGCGGGCGAGGGAGCAGCCCGGCACGGCCACCGGTCGCGGTGCGGTCGGTCCAGTGGATTGGCACGAACAGTTCGCCGATCCGCTGCGTCGCGACGACGGTTGCGCGGAAGACACTGTCGTCCTGCGGCGTCGTCACGCGCGCCAAGCCGCCATCGACGATTCCCAGCCGCACCGCGTCGTCGGGGTGAATCTCGACCAGCGGTTCCTCGCGGTGGCGCGCGAGCTTGGGCGACAGGCCGGTGCGCGTCATCGTGTGCCACTGGTCGCGGTAGCGCCCGGTGTTGAGCGTCATTGGCCATTGCGCGAGCGGCGCGGCAACCGGCTTTTGCGCCAATGCTACGAGGCGCGCACGGCCATCGGGTGTCGAAAACCGGCCGTCTGCGAAGGGCGCGCCACCCCAGCGGAACGGCGTCATCGCATCGTATTCCGCATTGCCTTTCGCGGCGTGACCAGGAAGCGCGAACAGCCGCTTGCCGCCGTTCTCATACGCCGACAACCGGCAATGTTCGCGCCAGATCTCGGCCGGGCGGTCATAGGAAAACGCCGTCTTCCAGCCCATTCGCCGCCCGACTTCGGAGATGATCCACCAGTCCGGTTTTGCGTCGCCGGGCGCGGCCATGAACGCGCGCTGGCGGCTGATCGTGCGGTCCGAATTGGTGACGGTGCCGTCCTTCTCGCCCCACGCGGCGGCAGGCAGGCGGACATGCGCGTGGACCGAAGTGTCGGTCGTTTCGATCACGTCGGAGACGACGACGAACGGGCAGGCGGCCAGCGCCTCGCGCACGCGGCCGGCATCGGGCATCGACACCGCGGGGTTGGTCGCCATCACCCACAGCGCCTTGATCCGGCCGTTGCCGAGTTCCCGAAACAGGTCGACCGCCTTCAGCCCAGGCTTGGTCGCCATGTTCGGTGCGGCCCAGAACCGCCCGACACGGGCGACGTTCTCGGGCGCGAAATCCATGTGCGCGGCGAGTGAAGACGCGAGCCCACCGACCTCGCGCCCGCCCATCGCGTTGGGCTGGCCGGTGATCGAGAAGGGCGCCGCACCCGGCTTGCCGATGCGGCCGGTGGCGAGATGGAGGTTGGTGATCGCGTTGACCTGATCGGTGCCCGACAGCGACTGGTTCACGCCCTGGCTGAACATAGTGACGGTCTTCGGCGTCGCGGCGAACAGTTCGAAGAAGCGCCGGAGGTCCTGCGGCGAAACGTCGCAGATGCGCGCCACCGACCACAGGTCGCTGCCCTCGCCGATCTGGTCCCAGAACGCATCGGGCGTCGCTACATGTGCGGCGAGATAGTCGTAGTCGACCACGCCCGCGTCACGGCACCACGCGAGCAAGCCGTTCATCAGCGCGACGTCAGTGCCCGGACGGATCGCGAGATGCAGGTCGGCCTCGTCCGCGGTCTCGGTCCGGCGCGGGTCGATCACCACCAGTTTCGCGCCCGCGTCGCAGCGCGCGCGGATGCGTTGATACACGATCGGATGGCACCAGGCGGTGTTCGATCCGACCAGCACGATCAGGTCGGCGGCGTCGAGATCGTCGTAGCTCGCGGGGACGATGTCTTCGCCGAACGCGCGCATGTGGCCCGCGACCGCGCTCGCCATGCACAGCCGCGAATTGGTGTCGATGTTGGCCGAGCCGATGAAGCCCTTCATCAGCTTGTTGGCGACGTAATAGTCCTCGGTGAGGAGCTGGCCGGAGACGTAGAAGGCGACGCTGTTGGGACCGTGCTGCGCGACCGTGTCGCGGAAGCGCTTCGCGACGAGGTCGAGCGCCTTGTCCCAGGATGCCCGGCGCTGGCCGATCGTCGGGGTGAGGAGGCGGCCTTCGAGCCCGATCGTCTCGCCGAGATGCGTGCCCTTCGAACAGAGCTTGCCGGTATTGGCGGGGTGGTCGGGGTCGCCCTTGATCGTGACGCTGCGTTCGCCGGTCGGGGTCGCGAGGATACCGCAGCCGACACCGCAATACGCGCACGTCGTGCGAACGGCCGCCATTAGCCCTCTCCCCCTTGGGGAGAGGGTTGGGTGAGGGGTAGTTGGGACGAGCTGCACGCGCCCCAACCCCTCACCCCGGCCCTCTCCCCAGCGGGGAGAAGGAGCAGTGGCGCGATCATGCGGCGGCTTTCATGGTCGATGTGCGGCACAACAACACACGGCCACCGCTCACCTTCACCGGAATAACCGGCGTACACCCCTTGTCCTCACCCAGCGCCTCGCCCGTATCCAGCGCGATCCGCCAGTTGTGCAGCGGGCACGCCACCGCGCCGCCGTGCACGATGCCCTGCGACAGCCGGCCGCCCTTGTGCGGGCACCGATCGGCGAGCGCGAAGACCTTGCCGTCGCCGGTTCGGAACACCGCGATGTCGTCGCCGCCGGCGACCTGCACCGTCCGGCTGCCGCGGACCGGGATCTCGTCGACCCAGCCGATATCGAGCCATTCGCCGATCACGCCATTTCCCTCGATGCGTCCAGAGGTGTGAAGCGCGCCATCGGCGCATGCTGTTCGCGGTGCTCGCCCGCCGCACGGGCCGCCCACGGATCGTCCTGCGTAAACTGCTGCGAGAACAGGAACCGTGCCGCCAGCGCATCGCGGCCCTCCGGATCGTCGGCGATCCGTTCGCGAATGTATTCCACGCCGATCCGCTCGATCCACGGCGCGGTGCGTTCCAGATAGCGCGCTTCCTCGCGGTACAACTGGATGAACGCGGCGCAGTAATGCATCGCCTCTTCTTCGGTCGCGACCTTGCACAGGAAGTCGGTCGCGCGGACCTTGATCCCGCCATTGCCGCCGACCGACAGCTCGTAGCCGCTGTCGACGCAGACCACGCCGAAATCCTTGATCGTCGCCTCGGCGCAGTTGCGCGGGCAGCCGCTGACCGCGATCTTGAACTTATGCGGCATCCAACTGCCCCAGGTCATCCGCTCGACCTTGACGCCGAGCCCGGTCGAATCCTGCGTTCCGAACCGGCACCAGTCCGACCCGACGCAGGTCTTCACGGTGCGCAGCGATTTGCCGTACGCATGTCCGCTGACCATCCCGGCGGCATTGAGATCGGCCCAGACCGCGGGCAGGTCCTCCTTCTTGATCCCGAAGATGTCGAGCCGCTGGCCGCCCGTCACCTTGACCATCGGCGCGTCGTATTTCTCGACGACATCGGCGATCGCGCGCAGCTCGCGCGGGTTGGTGAGCCCGCCCCACATCCGCGGCACGACCGAATAGGTGCCGTCCTTCTGGATGTTCGCGTGCACGCGCTCGTTGACGTAGCGGCTCTGCTGGTCGTCCTTGTAGTCGCCGGGCAACGCGCAGAGCAGGTAGTAATTGAGCGCAGGCCGGCACGACGAACATCCGTCGGGCGTCGACCAGCTCATCTTCTGCATCACTTCGGGGATCGATCGCATACCCTGTGCGACGATCTCGCGGCGGACGTCATCGTGGCCGAAGCTGGTGCATTTGCACATCGTCTTCACCGAACGTTCGCCCGAATACTCGTCGCCCAGCGTGACCGCGAGCAGCGTCTCGACCAGCCCGGTACACGATCCGCACGATGCCGACGCCTTGCAGGTCGCACGGACCGCGTCGAGCGTCGCGTTGCCGGCGCCGATGCACGCTACGACCTTGCCCTTCGTTACGCCGTTGCAGCCGCAGATCTCCGCATCGTCGGAAAGCGCCGCAACGGCCGCCTTAGGGTCCGCCGTGCCTCCTCCCGAGGCGAACGACTGGCCGAAGATCAGCATGTCGCGGATCGGGGCGATGTCTTCCGCCCGCTTGAGCAGATCGAAATACCAGCCGCCATCGGTCGTGTCGCCGTACAGCACTGCGCCGACGATCCGGTCGTCCTTGACCACGACGCGCTTGTAGATGCCGCGCGACGCATCGCGCAGGACGATGTCCTCCGCGCCGGCGCCGCCCGAGAAATCGCCTGCCGAGAATACATCGAGCCCGGCGACCTTCAACTTGGTCGAGGTCACCGATCCGCGATAGCCGCTGTGACTGTCGGTCAGCCCGTCGGCCAATGCGCGGCACATGTCCCACAGCGGCGCGACGAGGCCGTAGACGTTGCCGTCATGCTCGACGCATTCGCCGACCGCGAGGATCGACGGGTCGCTGGTGACCATGTGGTCGTCGACCTTGATTCCGCGGCCGATCTCCAGCCCTGCGTCACGCGCGAGGGCGACGGAGGGGCGGATGCCGACCGCCATGACGACGAGGCTGGCGGGGATCAGCGTGCCGTCCTTGAGCAGCACGCCCTCGACGTGAGTATCGCCGATGATCTCCGCCGTGTTCGCTTCGGTGAGAATAACCTGGCCGCGCGATTCCAGCGCCGACTTCAGCAACCACCCTGCCGCTTCGTCGAGCTGGCGCTCCATCAGCGTCGGCATCAGGTGGATCACCGTGACCTTCATCCCGCGCAACGTGAGCCCGTGTGCGGCCTCCAGCCCGAGCAGCCCGCCGCCGATGACGACCGCGGCGCCACCCTTGCCCGCAGCTTCCAGCATGTGGTCGACGTCCGCCATGTCGCGGAACGAGATCACGCCGGGGAGGTCCTTGCCGGGGACGGGGATGATGAACGGATCGGAGCCGGTCGCGATCAGCAGCCGGTCGTACGATACCGTCAGCCCCGACCGTGCGGTCACGGTCTTGGCGGCGCGGTCGATCGCCTGCACCGGGTCGCTCGTCACCAGCTCTATGGTGTTGGTCGCGTACCAGGCGTGGTCGTTGATGACGATCTGCTCGAACGTCTTCTCACCCGCCAGCACCGGCGACAGCATGATGCGGTTGTAGTTCACGTGCGGCTCGGCACCGAAGATCGTCACGCGGTACCGGGTCGGATCGCGCGCGATCAGTTCCTCGACCGCGCGACAGCCGGCCATGCCGTTGCCGATCACGACGAGATGCTCGCGCCGCTTGGAAAAGGGGGTGTCGGGGGAGGGGGTTTGGTGTTCCATCAGATCGTCCAGTCGGGTTGGAGCCGGGGAAGGGAGGGTCATGCGGGGAGCGCGCCGTTGACCGAGCGGTCGCTGGTGCGGCGTGCGTCGAGCGCGGCGTCGAGCAGCGCGCGCTCGTCCGATTTGTGCGTGGCGGAGAAGCGGACGGCTAGCGCGCAGACCGCGGTGCCCGCGACGACGTAGCCGAGCACGATGAGGCATTGCTGCGGGGTCGCCGACGCCTTGTTGAGGAACCCCGCCGCGACCGCGCCGATGTTGCCGCCCGCGCCGATCAGCCCGGCAACACCGCCCAGCGCCTTGCGGTCGATGAACGGCACCAGCGCATAGGTCGCGCCGCACGCCATGTGCGTGAACAGCCCGAACATCGTCATGGCGAGGATCGCGAGCGTGACGCTGCCGGCATGACCGAACAGCACCAGCCCGACGCCTTCGCCGAGCATCAGCGCGAACAACAGCAGCGCGCGGCCGTCGAGGCCCTTCACGAGCGCGATCCGATCGCTGGCGATTCCCCCGAGCGCACGGGCAAAGAGCGCAAGCCCGCCGAAGATCCCTGCTGCCAGCCCCGCATTGGTCAGCGAAAGCCCGAACCGATCGACGTAATAACTTGCGGCAATATTATGAATGAAGATCTCGACCCCGAAGCACGCGCCGTACGTCGCGGCGAGCATCCAGGTACGGTAATTGGCGGCGGCGCGGCGAAAGATCGCCATCCCCGTCGCCTTGCCGCCGTCGAGTTCGATCCCCGCTGCGCGGAGGTCGACGATGTCGCCCTGCGGCGTGTCCTGCGTGTAGCGCGCGTAGACGAACGCCATCGCGAGCATCGCGACGCCCGGCACGAACATCGCCGCGCGCCAGCCGAACGCGTGCTCGACGCCGAGGCCGACGAGCGCCGCGACGACCAGCGGCATCAGGCTCTGCGCCGCGCCGCCGCCGGCATTGCCCCAGCCACCGACGGTCGCGTTGGCGGTGCCGACGACGTTGGGCGCGAACATCACGCTCGTATGATATTGCGTGATGACGAACGACGCGCCGATCGCGCCGATCGCGAGGCGGAAGAACAGGAACGTCTCGTACGTCTGCGCGAACGCCAGCCCGAACACCGGGATCGCACCGATCAGCAGCAGCCACGTATAGGTGCGGCGCGGGCCGAACCGGTCGCAGAGCGGCCCGACGACCAGCCGCACCAGGATCGTCACCGCGACCGCGGCGATGTTGATGTTGGCGATCTGATCCTTGCTCAAGCCGAACTCGGCCTTGATCAGCGGCATCAACGGCGCGGCGGCGAACCACGCGAAGAAGCACACGAAGAACGCGAGCCACGTAACGTGGAACGCGCGCATCTGCGGCGTGGAAGCACTGAACAGGTCGATCCTGGTGGCTTTCGGCGCGGCGGTGTCGATACCCGGTGATGCGAACAACATGGTCGGTTCCCCATCTGCGATGGACAAAGAAAAAGCCGCCCCGACAGCGACCTTGCGGACGCATCGGAGCGGCTTCGTTGCCTATGGACGATCGGTGGATCGCCCTACGCGATCAGGTCCCGTCGTTGGAACCGGTCTCGCGATAATTTCGTGTCCGACTCCCTGACCGGACCATGCAAAGATGACCGAAGTGGCCGTATCGCGCAAGCGTCATTTCGCGGGTGCAGCAGATTTGGGTTGGGCTCCCGAACCACCATCGCCTTCCCCTACTTTGTTACCCCGCGAAGGCGGGGACCTAGACTGGGCTCCCGCCTTCGCGGGAGAACTAGGAGGAGAGTGCAGCGCTCGCTTTTATGGCAACCCGGCCAGATACCCCTCGATATCGTCCGGATCGAACGCCCGCCGATCGAAGAACGCATCGCGCCCCAGGATCAGCCGTCCTTGCGTCGACCCCGCCCCAATGCTGTCCGCGCCGATAGCCCCTTCGAGCTTCGAACTCGCATTCGGCAACGGCGCGCCCGAGCCCGCCAGCGCCGCGCGGTACACGTCCGGCCGGAACACCCCCTGCGCGATCTCCGCCTCTTCTGCCGAGAATGGCGTGCCGTCCCAGCGCACCATCTGCGAATACAGCCACGCCGCCTGACTGCGCCACGGGAAGTTCGCCGCCTCGCGGTACTGGAACATGAAGTCCGGCACGTGGATGGGCACCGCGTCCTTCACCAGCCGCACCCGGTCGCCGATCGCCCGCGACACCGCATCGACCGGGGCATCTAGATATTCCGCGCGAGCGAGAATGGCTGCATTCGCCTCAAGCGTATCCGGATCGACGAACTGCGCAGCCGCGGCGTGCAGTGCACGGATCAGCCGGTGGACGACGTCGCCGCGCTCGACCAGCGTCTCCGCACGCATCGCCAGCACCTTCTCGACGCCACGCTGCCAGACCTGCGCCGTTACCAGCGCGATCCGCCCGACCCCCCGATCCACCGCGACGCCGTTCCAGGGCTCGCCGACGCAGATGCCGTCGACTTCGCCCGCCGCCAGCGCATCGGCGGCGAAGGTCGGGCTGGTCGTGACGATCTCGACGTCGGTATCTGGGCGGATGCCGACCGCGGCGAGCCAGTAGCGCAGCATGTAGTTATGGCTCGAATAGCGATGCACCACGCCGAACCGCAGCCGCCGCCCCGTCGCGGCACGCTCGGTTGCGACCGCCTTCAGTCGCGCACCCAGCACGACCGGATCGCCGAGCGTATCGCCCTCCATTACCTGCGCCGCGAGCGGCAGCGATAGCGTGATCGCATTGCCGTTGAGCCCCAGCACGAACGGCACTGCCATCGCTACTGCTGGGCGCCCACGCCCCAATGCCGTCGCGATCGCCAGCGGCGCGACCATGTGCGCGGCATCTGTATGTCCGTACAGCAGCCGATCGCGCACCGTCGCCCAGGTCATGTCGCGGACGAGTTTGATCTCCAGTCCCTCGGCCTCGGCGAACCCGCGTTCGCGCGCGAGGATCGGCAGCGCCGCATCGACGAGCGGGAGGAAACCGATGCGAACACGGTCGAGCACCATCACAAATCTCCCATGAGCGCATCGCTGGTGATGATCGCGTCGGCGATCTCGGCGATCCTGCGGTTGGATCGCATCGCCTGCGCGCGAAGCAGGCCGTAAGCTGTCGGCTCGTCGATACCGCGGCATTTCATCAGGATCGCCTTGGCACGATCGACGGTGGTGCGATCGGCCAGCGCGCTCCGTGCCTCGTGCAGCTCGGCATGCAACCTTGCGAACGCCTGGAACCGGCGGATCGCGAGGTCGATGACCGGCTTGATCCGCTGCTTGGCGAGCCCGTCGACGATATAGGCCGAGACGCCTGCATCAACCGCCGCGTTCGTGGACTCTGCGTCGCTTTGATCGACGAACATCGCGATCGGTCGGGCGAGGGCGCGCGATACGGCGAAGAACTCCTCGAGCACGTCGCGGCTCGGATTTTCGAGGTTGATCAACACCACTTCGGGCGCTGCCTTCTCCAACGCCGCGACCATCCCGAGCATGCCGTAGATAACGACAATATCGTCGAGTCCGGCCTCACGCAGGCCTTCCGAAATGATCGCAGCACGTGTCGTGCTCGTGTCGATGATCGCGATCCGCATCACGCAGTCTTATGCTGCACCGATCCTCATGGCGAGGGCACATCGAACGCATCGCCATGTCGTCGAGCATGCCCTGACGGAGCGGGGTAACGGACTTTTGGGTGGCTTAAGCGCGATGCCCCGCGATGGCAGCGGCGTAGCCGCCTTCTGACAAGCCAATCTTTATGGAAAAGGCAGCGAGGGCCTAATGTCAGCTATCGCTGTTGCCTTAGTGGATGCCGACCGTCCGCTTTCCTTTCTAAATCGTACTAAGATAGTGCCTCGCCCAGAGGTGAATGAGTGTCTGAAGTTGGGAGCTGCGAACGGACCGTGAATGTCCGGGTATGGGTCAGCGGAGCATTCACGTCGGGCCTCACCGAAAGCACGAACTAGCGGCAGGCCGGGGCAGTACCGTATCCGATCTTTGATGCACGTGAGCGACAGCAGGCTGGCCCGGGTGACGCAAAACACCTGTTTGTCGAGCATCCGAGAAAGCGACAGCGTTTTCCGCCACCTATTCTGCCAAGCGATCGATGATCGGACAATCCGGCCGATCATCGCCGTGGCACGCTTGGGCAAGATGGATCAGCGATCGTTGCATACTTTCCAGAGCGCGGGCTTTACGACCCAGCTCGGCAGCGCGAGACTCAGCCAGCGCCTTCACTTCCGCGCTCGATCGCGCCCGATCGGACCACAGCCCGAGCAGCGTGCGGATTTCCTCGATCGGAAAACCCAAGTCGCGTGCATTGGCGATGAAGCGAAGGCGTTGAACGTCGCTATCGGTATAGTCCCGGTAGGTGCCGCGTCGAACTGGCGCGGGCACCAGGCCAATCTTCTCATAATGGCGGATCATCCGCTGCGAGATGCCGCTGGCACCCGATGCCGTTCCGATATTCATAGCTTCACCGTGTTCAGCCGCAGCGCGTTGAGGACCACGGTAAAGGACGAGAGCGCCATCGCTGCGCCGGCCAGCATTGGCGAGAGCAGAATGCCCGCCACGGGGTAGAGCACTCCGGCCGCGACCGGCACGCCGATACCGTTGAACAGGAAGGAGAAGAACAGATTCTGCCGGATATTCCGCATCGTCGCCTGCGCGAGCTTGCGCGCTCGCACGATCGCCAAAAGATCGCCGCGCGTGAGCGTCATCCCGGCGCTTTCGATCGCCACGTCCGTTCCCGTGCCCATCGCCAGGCCTACGTCCGCAGCTGCCAGCGCTGGAGCGTCGTTGATGCCATCACCGGCCATCGCGACCTTGGCGCCGGACGCTTTCAACTCGCCGATGATACGCGCCTTATCTTCAGGGAGCAGACCGGCGCGCACGTCGTCGAGCCCGCCAACCGCGCGAGCGACCGCATCGGCGGTCGTTTGGTTGTCACCAGTCAGCATGATGACGCGGAGCCCTTGTTGGCGAAGCGCGGCGATTGCCTCATTGGCATTGGCGCGAACCGGATCGGCGACCGCGAGCAGGCCGGCAAGCGCGCCATCGATCGCCACTAGAATGACGCCTGCACCGTCGCCGCGATGACGATTGGCGGCTTCATCGAGCGGCTTAGGATCAGCGCCGACCCGGTTCATTTGCGCGGCGTTCCCGATCACGACCGACCGACCGTCCACCGTGGCGCTGACACCCAGACCAGTTTGCGAGACGAAATCGGCGACCGTCCCGAGCTGCAATTCACGTTCTTTCGCGGCGACGACGATCGCGTGGGCGAGTGGGTGTTCGGATTGCCCTTCAACCGCAGCAGCGAGGGCAAGCAGGTCGTTTTCCTCGACGGCACCGACCGTTTCGACCGCGATCAGCGACGGTTTGCCTTCCGTAAGCGTGCCCGTCTTGTCGATGACCAGCGTATCGACCTTTTCGAGGCCCTGTAGCGCTTCGGCATTCTTAACCAGAACGCCAGCCTGAGCCCCGCGGCCCGTCCCGACCATGATCGACATGGGAGTAGCGAGACCGAGCGCACAGGGACAGGCGATGACCAGCACCGCAATGGCGTTGAGCAACGCGTGACCCATCCGCGGCTCTGGCCCGACCAACGACCACACCACGAAGGTCGCGATAGAAACGAGTACGACCAGGGGCACGAACCAACCCGATACCCGATCGGCGACTGCCTGGATTGGAGCACGGCTGCGCTGCGCATCGGCGACCATGCGGACGATGCGGGCGAGCATCGTATCCGAACCGACAGCGCGGGCTTCCACGACCAAGCTTCCTGTGCCGTTGACCGTGCCTCCGGTGACGGCCGCCTCGACATCCTTGAGGACTGGTGCGGGTTCGCCGGTGAGCATGGATTCATCGACCGAGGAACGGCCCTCGATCACCACGCCGTCAACGGGGATCGCATCCCCGGGGCGAACCCGCAGTCGATCGCCGGTTGCCACATCAGCAAGGCTGACTTCCTCTTCTGAGCCGTCCGACCGGACCCGACGCGCAGTCTTGGGGGCAAGATCCATGAGGGCACGTATCGCGCGTCCCGTTGCCGCCCTTGCGCGCAGTTCGAGAACTTGTCCGAGCAGCACCAGCGCCACCACGACGCCAGCGGCTTCGTAGTGAACCGGGACTACGCCCCCGTGCATTCGGAACGTCGGGGGGAAGATGCCCGGCGCAACCGTCGCGACTAAGCTGTAGAGGAAGGCAGCACCGACCCCGATCGAGATCAGCGTGAACATATTGAGATGGCGGGTGCGAAGCGAGGTCCATCCCCGCTGGAAAAATGGCAAGCCCGCCCACAACACTATCGGCGCGGTGAGCGCGAGCTGTACCCAAGGCGATGCGGCAGGACTGACGACATGGACGCCGAGCATTTCGGCGACCATCGAGATCGCCAGCAGCGGCACGGCGAGCACGCCCGCTACCCATAGCCGGCGCGTGAAATCCACCAGCTCAGGATTAGGCCCATCGTCGAGCGACGGCTCCTCCGGTTCGAGCGCCATACCGCAAATCGGGCACTTCCCCGGTCCCTCCTGACGGATTTGCGGGTGCATCGGGCACGTCCAGATCGCCCCTGGTGTTGCCTTGGGTTCCGGTTCTGGCGTGTCGCCAAGATATGCGTCAGGATTGGCGGCGAACTTGGTCCGGCATCCGGCGCTGCAAAAATGATAGGATTGGTCGGCGTGCTCGGCGTGATGCGCCGTTTTCGCTGAATCGATCGTCATCCCGCACACCGGGTCCGTGACTGTCGCCGCGCCGTCAGCGACCTTGCCGCCAGCGCAGCAAGTACCTGATCCGGCGGTTTGTTTTGCCGTCACTGGCGTGCCCGAGCAGCAAGACGCGGGCGCAACAGCGGCCTCCGCCGCTGGCTTTGCCGAGCAGCCGCAACCCCCGGCATGGGAATGGGAATGAGGGGCGTTCATGACGTGAAACTCCTTCGACCCGAGGGTATGTAGGGTCTAACACCATGTCAGGGTCAAGGCCCGGTGCCGGCTATTCGCGATACCGTCCGAAAAACACCTCGTTCCCGACAGGGCGGCTCCGGATCGCTACAAGCATTATGCGGGGGTAGTGACGCCAGCTTGGACGTGTCGTCTATTGGCTCTTCGCTATCTTGCGTCTGGCGGCTGCGGGGCAGTCCCGCAATTTTAGGTACAACTGCGTAGTTTCCGAGGCTGATCCGAACGACGGCAAACGCCTAGCTCAACGTCTCCTTGCAGCATGCGCCCAGCCGTTCGGCAGAATGCTCTGCCCGGACACCCCGTGCGGCGTCGCTACGTAGAAGATCGGGTCTTACGATGAGCATACAGGAAGAGGTCATCGCCCGCGATGGGCGCCACGCGGTGATTGTCTGCCATCCCGACCCTGACAGCTTCAACCATGCGATCGCTGCCCGCTACTGCGACGAAGTACGCGCGGCGGGGCAGACCGTCGTCGTGCGCGACCTCTATGCCATGCACTTCGATCCCATCCTGAAGGCGGACGAGCGACCGACGCTCGCCGATCCGGTCCGATCACACGATGTGATGGCCGAGCACGAGATCCTGTTGGGGTGCGACGTATTCGTCCTGATCTATCCGATCTGGTTCGGGTCACCGCCTGCCATGATGAAAGGTTATGTCGAACGGGTGTTCGGCGCCGGCGTATCGCCTAACGACGTTCGTCATCAGGCACGTGGCGACCTGCTCGGCAACAAGCGGCTACTCAGTTTCACCACCTCGGCGATGTCGGAACCCTGGCTTGCCCAGGAAGGGCAGGAGATGGGTCTGGGGGCGGTCTTCGACGACTATATCGTCCACGCCTTCGGCATGCACTCGCGCGAGCACAAACGGTTCGCGCTGATTACCGACAAGACGGGTCAGCAATCCGCCGCCACCTATCTTTGGGAGGTGGCGCAGCAGGCACATCGGACCTGCGCGCAGATCGCATTCGGCGACGAAGCGCTGATGCGCGATCCCCAACTCGCGCGGCGATTTTCACGATGACGGTGCCTGCGTCCGCCATCTTACCCATCTTATCGAAGGACTTTTCTATGCCGCACATGATGCAGGCTGCCGTCGTTGAAGCCTTCGGCCAGCCGCTGATTCTTCGCGAGTTTCCAATTCCAACCGCCGGTCCCGGCCAGATCTTGGTCAAGACCGAGGCGTGCGGTGTGTGTCACACCGATCTCCACGCCGCGCGCGGCGACTGGCCGGTTAAGTCGACCCCGCCCTTCATCCCGGGTCATGAAGGCATCGGCATCGTCGTCGAGGTCGGTGCCGGCGTCGAGGTCGTGAAGCTCGGCGACCGGGTCGGCGTGCCGTGGATGTACTCGGCGTGCGGGCACTGCGAATATTGCCTGTCGGCCTGGGAGACTGTGTGCCCCGACATCCAGTTCAGCGGCTACACCCGCAACGGCGGGTTTGCCGAATACATCCTCGCCGACCCGAACTATGTCGCGCGGATCCCCGATGAATTGTCCGCGGTCGAGGCTGCGCCGATCATCTGCGCCGGCATCACGACCTATAAGGGCCTGAAGGAAACCGGCGCAAAGCCCGGCGAATGGGTCGCAATCTCCGGCGTCGGCGGGCTGGGCCATCTTGCCGTCCAATATGCCATCGCAATGGGGCTGCGTGTCTGCGCAATCGACGTCGATGACGGCAAGCTGGCGCACGCCAAAGCGCTTGGTGCGGAAGTGCTGGTCAATGCGCGTAGCACCGACCCGATCGGCGAGCTGAAGGCCGCAACCGGCGGGGGCGCGCACGGCGTGCTCATCACCGCGCCGTCGCTCGCCGCCTTCAACCAGGGCGTGGCGATGACGCGCCGGCACGGCACCTGCGTGCTCGTCGGCCTGCCACCCGGCGAGTTTCCACTGCCACTGTTCGATGTGGTGGCGAACTGCATCACTGTCCGCGGCTCATTCGTCGGTACCCGAAAGGACATGGCCGAGGCGCTGGCGTTCGCCGCGACCGGCAAGGTGAAGGCGGATATCGAGCTGCAACCGCTATCGGCGATCAACGCCGTCTTCGACCGTCTAGAACATGGCCAGGTGCCCTCGCGCGTCGTCCTCGACTTTGGAAGCCACTCATGAACGCGATCGGTATTTTGCCGCACAGCCGTCGCGCCGAGCGGCACGCCCATACGCATCCGCTGACGCCGGACATGCTGCGGCGGATGGACGCCTATTGGCGGGCCGCCAATTATCTGTCGGTCGGCCAGATCTACCTGCGCGACAATGCGATGCTCGACCGGCCGCTCACCATCGCCGACGTAAAGCCGCGGCTGCTCGGCCATTGGGGCACCACACCGGGACTGAACTTCCTGTACGTCCACCTCAACCGGCTGATCGTCGAGCATGATCTGGACATGATAAACATCATCGGTCCGGGGCATGGCGGCCCCGGGCTGGTGGCACATACCTATCTCGAAGGCTCTTACACCGAGCGCTATCCGGCGATCGAGCGCAGCCGCAGCGGCATGCACCGGCTGTTCCGGCAATTCTCCTGGCCGGGCGGTATCCCGAGCCATGTCGCGCCGGAGACGCCCGGATCGATCCATGAAGGCGGCGAGCTGGGCTATTCGCTGGCGCATGCATATGGCGCGGCGTTCGACAATCCCGATCTGCTCGTCGCGTGCGTGATCGGTGACGGCGAAGCGGAAACTGGCGCGCTGGCGGCAAGCTGGCATTCCAACAAGTTCCTGAACCCCGCACGTGACGGTGCGGTGCTGCCGATCCTGCACCTCAACGGCTTCAAGATCGCGAACCCGACGATTCTCGCGCGGATCGACCATGACGAGCTTGAAGCCCTGCTGCGCGGCTACGGGCACGAGCCGATCTTCGTGGAGGGCAGCGATCCGCAAGTGGTTCACCAGCAACTGGCGGTCGCGCTCGATGACGCGCTCGCGCAGATCAAGGCGATCCAGGCCGCGGCGCGCGTCGAAGGCGCGAACCCGGAGCGCCCGCGCTGGCCGATGATCGTGTTCCGCACGCCCAAGGGCTGGACGGGGCCGAAGGTCGTCGACGGCAAGCCCGTGGAGGGAACGTGGCGCGCGCACCAGGTGCCGATCGCCAATTTCAAAAATCCCGAGCATCTGCGGCAGCTCGATGCATGGATGCGCAGCTACCGTCCGGAAGAGCTGTTCGATGCGAACGGCAAATTTCTCGACGAATACGCGTCGCTCGCCCCGACCGGACATCGGCGGATGGGATCGAACCCGCATGCCAATGGCGGCGAGCTGCTCGCGCCGCTGTCGCTGCCGGACTTCCGTACTTACGCCGTGCCGGTCGCCGCGCCCGGTCAGGTCGATGCGCCCGCGACGCGCGTGTTGGGTACCTATCTGCGCGACGTGATGAAGCTCAACATGGGCACGGTAAACTTCCGCCTGTTCGGTCCCGACGAGACGGCCTCCAACCGGCTCGCCGACGTGTACGACGTCTCGGGCAAGGTCTGGATGGCCGATATCGAACCCGTCGACGAGAACCTGTCAACCGACGGCCGCGTGATGGAGGTGCTCAGCGAGCATCTCTGCCAAGGCTGGCTCGAGGGCTATCTGCTGACCGGCCGGCACGGGCTATTCTCGTGCTACGAGGCGTTCGTCCATATCGTCGATTCGATGGTCAACCAGCATGCCAAGTGGCTTAAGGTGACCAAAGGCATCCCGTGGCGCCGCCCGATCGCTTCGCTCAATTACCTGCTGACCTCGCATGTCTGGCGGCAGGATCATAACGGACTGTCGCACCAGGATCCCGGCTTCCTCGACCATGTCGCCAATAAGACTGCGGACGTGGCTCGGCTCTACCTGCCGCCCGATGCGAACACGCTGTTGTCGGTCGCCGACCATTGCCTGCGCAGTCGTGGCTATGTGAATGTTATCGTCGCGGGCAAGCAGCCCGAGGCGCAATGGCTCGGCATGGACGCGGCGGTCCGGCACTGTACGGCCGGCGCCGGCATCTGGGACTGGGCAGGAGACGACGCGGATCCAGAGGTCGTCATGGCCTGCGCCGGCGACGTGCCGACGCTGGAGGCGCTGGCCGCGGTGACGCTGCTGCGCGAGTATGTCCCCGACATGCGCATCCGCGTGGTGAACGTCGTCGACCTGATGGTCCTGCAACCCCGCACGCGGCATCCACACGGCCTCGATGAGCGCGAGTTCGACGCGATGTTTACGCACGACAAGCCGGTGATTTTCGCGTTCCACGGCTATCCCGCGCTGATCCACAAGCTGACCTATGCCCGCGCGAACCATGCCAACATCCACGTGCGCGGCTATCAGGAGCGGGGGACGACGACGACGCCGTTCGACATGGTCGTATTGAACGATCTCGATCGGTATCGCCTGGCGCTCGACGCGATCGAGCACATCCCGCGCTTGCGTGACCGCGTGCCGGCGGAAACGGCGCGCTACTGGACGACGATGGAGCGTCACAAGCTCTACATCGCCGAGAACGGCGACGACATGCCGGAGGTGCGTGACTGGCGCTGGCCGGCATGATCCAACGCAGGATTGCGCTGGTGCTTAACAGCGGATCGTCGTCGCTGAAGTTCGCGGCGTTCGATCTCGCCGCGCCCGACCTGCCGGCGATCGTGACGGGACAGGTAGATCCGGCCGATGGCGACGCCGCGTTCGCGGCGATCGACGCGGCGCTGGCGAAGGCCGGTGCGCCTTTGCCGATCGCGGTCGGGCATCGCATCGTGCATGGCGGACCGCAGCTGCTGCGGCATTGCCAGATCGATGCTGAGGTGATCGCTAAGCTGGAACAAGCTGAGCCGTTCGCACCGCTCCACGTGCCCGCGGCGCTGGCACTGTTGGCGACCGCGACCGCGCGCTACCCGGGACGCGCGCAGATCGCCTGTTTCGATACCGTGTTCCACGCCGGCATGCCCGACATCGCGCGGACGCTCCCGATCCCGCGGTCGCAGCGCGCAGCGGGGCTGCACCGATATGGCTTCCACGGCCTGTCATGCGAGTCCGTCGTGCATCAGCTCGGGCCGAACCTGCCGGCGAGGCTGGTAATCGCGCATCTCGGCAACGGCGCCAGCGTCACTGCGGTGCGTGAAGGTCGGTCGATCGATACGAGCATGGGCCTGACGCCATCGGGCGGCGTCATCATGGGTACGCGGACCGGCGACATCGATCCTGGCGTGTTGATCCACCTGATGCGCGCGGGCGGCTATGGTCCGGCCGAGATGGAGCAGCTGATCGACAAGGACGCCGGGATGCTCGGCATCTCCGGCCGGTCGGGCGATATGCGCGTCCTGCATGATGCCTCGCCCGATGCCGACGCAGATCTGGCCGTCGCCATGTTCTGCCGGTCGGTCGCCAAGCAGATCGTGGCGATGATGACTGCGCTGGGGGGCGCCGACATGATCGTGTTCACAGGCGGGATCGGCGAGCATGATGGCCGCGTCCGAGAGATGATCTGTGTGGATCTCGCCTGGGCGGGCGTAACGCTGGCCACGTCGGACGGGTTGACGCCCAAAGCGGTCTGCATTGCTCTCACGCGCCCTTCACGCGAAGAAGCCGTCATTGCCCGGCATATGCAGGCGATCCTTGGGGAGGGCTGAGGTGGGCCAGCACCGCTTAGCGTCCCGCGATGCCCAGATCGCGCCTCTATGTATATTCCGATCGTCGAAGGTCGGACAGCCAGGGGCTACCAGGTTGGACAGCCATTCGAGGAACGATCATCGCGATCGCATGGCGCACCGATCAGGAGATCGTCGATGTACACGAACCCGGACGAAGCCGCCTATTGCATCACCCGGATCGCGCGCTCCAACGCACTGGCCACGGCATCGACGGACAGTTGCGTACGCGCATCGCACCGTGGAATCGCCGAAGGCTATGAGGAGCGGCTGACGTCGCTGACTCGCTCGCGTCGCACAGACCCGGTTCTGGACGATGCTTGAGCGGACCGCACAGCCGACCGCCGCGGTGTTGCGCACCAGCGCTCTCGCCCGCTGGGACAATGAGGGCGGGGCACTCTCACACCCGGTGACGGTCAAAGCACCTCATGTGGACGTCGTCCATCATCTGTCCGATCAGGAAATGGTCTGCCTGCGCAGTCGGGTGATCGCTCTGGAGAATGTCGTCATCGCGATGCTGGCGGGCGGATCGCACGACCAGCGCGCCCTGGTCCATGACATGGCTTTGTTCGTCCGACCGCCCCTCGACGAGGCGCAGGACCGGCTAACGATGCATGCGGCCGACCTGATGGACAATCTCGCCGATCGGGCAACGCGCTTCGCGCGCGTTCTCGCCTGAGCCTGACCGCACCGCCCTGACGCTGCCGGACGATGCGAGCGTCGAGGCGGTGCGTTGGGCCAGCGTCATAGGCGGTTTCTGAGATTGGCGAGACTGACGACCGGCGACAGCTTGCCGTCGGTGTCGCTGCATTCGCGCTCCAGATCGGAGCGTACCTTTTCGATCTCGCGATCGGTGAGATGCTCAATACCGATGAATTGCGATCGCGCGGCATCGACCGCCCGGATCAGTTCATCGAGCTTGGCCTGCATGGCGGCCGCATCCCGGTTCTGCGAGTTCTGGATCAGGAAGACCATCAGGAAGGTGACGATCGTGGTCGCCGTGTTCACGACCAGCTGCCACGTATCCGAATAGCCGAACAGCGGTCCGGTGACCGACCAAAGGACGATGATGCCGACCGCCGCCACGAAGGCACCGGGCTGGCCGGCGAAACCGGCTATGCGGGTCGCCGCGGCGGTGAACATGCGATCAAGCATGCTCAGTGCGCCAAGGCAGGCAACGACGATCCCGCGCCAGGCCCCGTCGACCGGTCAGACCGCATCGAGCACCCGTTCCGGAGCGTGCTGGCCGACATCGTGGAGGGCAAGAAAGGCCTTGAACAGCACGCGCGGATCGTAGGCCCCCTTGTACACGGGGGGCGGAGTCCGCTCGAGGCCGAGCAACCCGGCAACCGCTGCCTGCGCCGAGCGGATCGAATATTCGACGGTGAAGACGACATCGTCCGGCAGCTCGACAAACTGGCCGATGAAGCCGAAATTGATCGCCTGGGCGGGCACGGCCTGCGGGCGGTCGCCATGTACCCGCGGCAGGAACTGGCTGGTGATGAAGGGCATCATGCACGGGATGCAATTCGCGGAAGCAAGAATGCGGTCGGCCTGCTCGACGATGCCGAGATGGCCCATGATCTCGACCATGATCTCACGGCCGGTGCAGGCGGACATGGGCTTCTTCACGAAGTCACCGAGCGCATCGACCAAGAGGCCGTACCCCCAGAAGACGGTCACGTCCTCGGGCTGGCCGATGAAGTGCGGCTGATGCGGGATGACGATGGATGCCAGCCAGCTCGACTGGGGGAAAGTGACGAGCCCGCCTTCACCCGGCACGTTGCCGGTCGCATCGCGGACCAGGTCGAGGAAAGTCGGGTCGCTCAGCGTCGTCGTGAACGACACCCATTTCGAGCGATCGATATGATCGGCGAACACCGATGGCCGCCCGAAGTCGCCACGGTCAGCGGCGATGTTCTGCCATAGCTGCCAGGCTCCGCCATCCGCTTTCCCCTTCAACGCGGGCGCCGTGTCCATGCCGCCCTGGCTCGACGCCTCGGTCATCGATCCCAGCGTGACCAGCACATAGTCGCCGTCCCGAACCTCGATGCAGTCCTTGATACCAGCCTTCTCGATGACGATCGTCTCGACGGCGTCGCCGCCTCCACGATGCGTGAACTCAAGGTCGACGACGCGCGTGCCGGTTTCGAAGCGGACGCCGCGGTCGTCGAGCCATTTGCGCAACGGTCGCACCATTGAATCATACTGATTATAGACAGTTCGCATGATGCCCGTCAGGCGATTGAACCCGCCGACCATGTGCGCGAAACGGACGAGATAGCGCTTGAACTCGACGGCGCTGTGCCACGGCTGGAACGCGAACGTCGTGCACCACATGTACCAGAAATTGGTCTCGAAGAAAGCGGGGTCGAACTGATCGGCGATCGACGAGCGGCCCAGCATCGCCTCGGGCTCGAGGCCGAGGCGCTCGATCGTCAGGATATGGCCTTCGGTGAGACCGAACGCCGGCGCCGTCCGTCGTTCGCCGTCGACGAACAGCCGCGACTTCGACGACGTCTGCATCGTCTTATTCCAGTCAAGGATCTCCTGCGTGACGGTGCCGGTGCCGTCGAGTGTCGGGATCGACGCGAAGAGGTCGAAGGTGCAGAGATACTTGCTCTCGATCATCCGGCCGCCCCGCAGGACATAGCCGCTCTCCGGGGTGCCCGATCCGTCGAGACTCCCGCCGATGACGCCCGACTCCTCGAGGATCGTGATGTCCGACCCCAGCATGTCGCCGTCCCGGATCATGAACGCCGCTGCGGACAGCGAGGCGATGCCACCCCCGACCAGCCATGCCTTGGCACCAGCCTGGGGAGCGGGGCGCTTGAACAGCAACAGCTCGGCGCCTTCTTGACTGACGATCATGGCGAAATCTCCGTGCCGCTGCCGCTGGACCCGGAATGGGGCGTTCGGTCGGGCTGAGTGAGCCTTGTCAGTACCGCCCGCGGCGGGGTTCGGCCCAGCGTCGGGAACTACCTACGCTCAGCCCTCCGCATTCCAGCCAGCCCAACCGTGATCGATCGACGCCTCAATGGCGGTCAGTAGCGCGCGATCGCCGACATTCCGTGCAAGCACCGTGTCGCCGTGACGCGTGGCCTCGATCAACATCGGACTGCCGGGGTCGAGTCCATCTAGGAGAATCGCCTTGCCACGCCAGCCACTGGCCCGCATTTCGCGCAGGAGGGCGGGGCCGTCGATGTCCTCCATCTCGAGGTCGAGGATGATGCACGGATAATCGCGCGACCTCGGATCGGCGAGCAGTGCCGCGCAGGTCGCATAGGACCGGACGTCATAGTCTTCCGAGCGCAGCATTAGCTGTCGCGCGTGCCGAATGGAGGAATCGCCATCGACGAGGGAAACGCCGATCATCTGCCGTGACGATGGCTTGGTAGCGTTTTGCATGCGGATATCCTTGGGTTTCTCCAAGGATCGCATGGCGGAAGGCCCCACGTCTGTACGTAGAAGGCGAGGGGGAGGGGGCCGGCAGTTAGCCGGGATGTGCTTCGCCAAGCCCTGCCGCGAACGCGATCCGCAGGACATCGGACAGACTACGCGCGGCCAGCTTCTCCATCAGGTTGGCACGGTGAACCTCGACGGTCCGCGTCGCGATACTGAGGTCGAAGGCAATCAGCTTGTTGGGCCGTCCCAAGACCATGCCGTCGAGTACGTCACGCTCGCGCGCCGTTAGCGCCGCGAGGCGGACCGAAGCTTCCGCTGCAGCGAGCTGGCTGCGATCGTTTCGACCGGCTTGGCTTAACGCTTCGTCGATCGCCGCCAGCAACGCGGTCCGCTCGAACGGCTTCTCCAGGAACTCGATCGCCCCGGCTTTTACCGCGCGCACCGCGAGCGTCACGTCGCCGTGGCCGGTCAGCATGATGATCGGGAGCATGATACCCTGTTCGGCAAGCCGCGCCTGCACCTCCAGCCCGTCGATTTCGGGCATCCGGACGTCGAGCAGCACGCAACCGTGCGTCTCGCGCGTGGCGGTTTTCAGGAACTGCACGCCTGACGCATAGGTTTCGACGCTATGGCCGGCCTTGCGGAGCATAAAGCCTACCGATTGCCGGATCGCCTCGTCATCGTCGACGATGTGGACGGTGCGTGTGGATTCAGACATCTTCGGCTCCTGCCAAGGGCACGCAGAAATGGAAGGCCGTCCCCGATGTGGCGCCGGCCTCTGCCCAGATCCGGCCGCCATGTGCCTCGACGATCGTGCGGCAGATCGAAAGGCCAAGGCCCATGCCGTCCTCCTTTGTAGTTGCGAACGCTTCGAACAGGCGATCGCGAATGTCTGGGGACAGGCCTGTGCCGGTATCGGCGACGGTGACGCGCACCCAGCCATCGCGATCGGGCGCGGTCGCGATCGTCAGCTCCTTGCAAGGCGAAGACGCCATCGACTGGATCGCGTTGCGGATGAGATTGACCAGCACCTGCTGGATCTGGACGCGGTCGACCAGCACCGTCTCGAGCCCCGCGGCGATGGTCATCGTTACGCTGACCCCCGCCTCATGCGCGCCGAGCAGGCCAAGGCTGGTGGCTTCCTCGACAATCGTGTCGAGCCGTTCGGCCTTGAAGCCGGTGTCGCCACCATCGACGAACGCGCGCAGCCGTCGCACGATCGTGCCGGCGCGAAGCGATTGGGCAGCTGCAAGCTCCAGAGCCTCGGCGATCTCGCCGAGCAGGCCGTCCTCGGTCTCTCCGATCATAGCGCGTGTAGTCTCGAGATAGGCAGCGATCGCGGTCAGGGGCTGGTTGATCTCATGCGCGAGCGTGGCGGCCATCGTTCCCATCGCACTGACGCGGGAAACATGGACCAGCTCGGATTGCAGCTCCTTCATCCGACGCGCCGTTTGATGCCGGTTGGTCAAATCGCGCACGAAGCCGGTGAAGATCCTCTCGCCACCGATCGATGCCTCGCCGACCGCCAGCTCGATCGGGAAGGTTTCGCCGTTGGCGCGCTGCGCGGTCGCGACGCGGACATTGCCGATATTGTGGGGAACGCCGGTCTCCAGATAGGTCCGTAAGTGGCCATCATGCTCGCTCCGGTCGGCGGGCGGCATGAGCATGCTAACATTCTGGCCGATGACATCTGCCTTCGCGTATCCGAACAATTGCTCGGCGGTGGTGCTGAACGACGATACGATACCGCATTCGTTCATCACAATCATCGCGTCGGGTACAGTCGCAAGAATTGAGCGCAAGTGATGCTCGCGCCGGACAAGTGCAGCTTCTGACGCCTTCTGGTCGGTGACGTCACGGATGACCTTGCCGAAGCCGCGCAGTTCGCCGGCGTCATCGCGCAGGGCGGTGATCGTTACGCCAGCAAGAAACTCCGAACCGTCTTTGCGAAGACGCCAGCTATCCTCCTCGAGGCGGCCGAGAGTGGCCGCACGAGCGAGATCATCGGCCGGTTTGCCGGCCGCCACGTCGTCGGGTGTGTAGAAGATGGCGACATCGGCACCGATGACTTCCGCCTCGGTCCAACCTTTCATCCGTTCGGCGCCGCGGTTCCAGATGGTCACGCGACCCTTGGCATCCAGCATATAGATCGCGTAGCCCGTCGCCCCATCGATCAGCAGACTAAGCTCTTCGGCCACGACCGCATTCCTGCGCGCGACGGCATCAGCGTCCGACCGATCGCCACGGAATAGTCCCTCGTTCACGAAGGTGGTGCAGATTGTCTGGGGGTAAGAAAATTGATCATCTAACAGCTTGCCTCCGGCCGGGTAAATTCCCGAACAGTCGGCAACCCATGACGGATCAACGCTTGGCAAGCCAGTATGACGCAAGATCAGGTCAATGGCCTGAGAAGCGTCATTGCAATCTCGCCAGCGATCAGCAGCGAAAGAACACCGCCTCCGGCTGAAACGCGCGGATTCGTGATGATCGGCTTGAAGAAGGTCTGGATTGCCGTGTGCATGATCGTCATCCCTAGTTGTTAAAGGGAATGTGGGCGATTGCTCGGCATGACGATATTGTGGTTTTACACATCGCCGGCCGCCCGTCACAAACCCGTTAGGACTATCCGGCAAGCTGATTGGTGGCATGCCCGACCGCCTCAAACGACGATAGATTGGCCATCGTCGTCTCGGCGATCGCGGACAGCGCTTCGTGTGTGAAAAAGCCCTGGTGGCCGGTGACGAGCACGTTCGAGAACATTAGCAGCCGCTCGAAGGCATCGTCCTGGATGACTTCGCTCGACAGATCCTCGAAGAACAGCTCTTCCTCTTCCTCATAGACGTCGAGACCAAGATGACCGATCTTGCCGCTCTTTAAACCTTGGATCACCGCTGCGGTGTCGATCATGCCGCCCCGGCTCGTGTTTATGAGCATCACGCCGTGCTTCATGCGATCGATTGCGGTCGCATCGATCAGATGACGTGTCGCATCGGTCAGCGGGCAGTGGAGCGAGATGATGTCCGCCTCAGCCAGCAAGGTTTCGAGCGTCGTGTAGGTAACGCCGAGCGCGGCGCAGGCGACATTCGGTACGACGTCATAGGCGATCACTCTGCACCCGAACCCGAGCATTATCCGGGCGACGCCTGCGCCTACCCGCCCGGTCCCGACAATGCCGACCGTCCGGCCGTGCAGATTGAAGCCTAGAAGTCCCTCGAGCGCGAAGTTGCCCTCGCGCACCCGGGCATAGGCCCGGTGGATATTGCGATCGAGCGATAGGATGAGCGCAACCGCGTGCTCGGAGACTGCCTCCGGCGAGTAGGCCGGCACACGGGCGACGGCGATGCCGAGACGCTTGGCGGCGGCCATGTCGACATTGTTGAACCCCGCCGATCGGAGCGCGACGATTTCAACCCCGATATTCTTGAAGACCTGGAGAACGGCAGCATCGACCTGATCGTTGACGAACGCGCACACCGACGTCGAACCCTTCGCCAGGGCCGCGCTCGCGGCCGTCAGCCGGTCCTCCACGAACTTCAGGGTATGAAGGGAGCCTGCGGCCTCTTCCATGAAGGTGCGATCATAGGATTTGGTGCTGAAGACGGTGACGATCATTGAGCATGCTTTCGGGTGAGTGCGAATACCGAGGCTTGGACGCCGGAAGGCGGTTCAAGTCGCGGCGAGTATCGGGGAAGGCGGAGTGGCGCGTGATGGGCGATCTGCAACGCGCGCATGGCCCGTCTCCTTCAAGAACAGGCTGAGGCCGATCGCCACGACGACGCCCGCGACCAGCGGCAGGAACCCGTTCTGAAACTCCGGCAACGTGAGCGGCTTGCCCTGCGGGACCATCAGCCGGGAGATGAAGGGGGAGACGATGCCACTGGTCAGGAAGACAAGGAAGTTCATTACACCGGCAGCGGTGCCCTTGACTGCAGATGGGTTGGTCTCCTTCATCATCGAGAAGGGGATCATCGCAGCCCCCGATGCGATGCCGAGCACAAGCGCAACGCTGTAGGGCGGAAGCAGGCCGTGCGGCACGTAGATCGCGGTCAGGCCGGCCGCCAGCATCACCACTGCACCGGCGATCAGCACGGGTTTGCGACGGCCAAGCCGGTCGGCTACGAAGCCGAGCAACGGACATCCGATCACCCAGCCGATCGGCACCATCGAGGCTTCCGTGGCGGCAGCGGCCATCGACAGATCCTTTCCGCCGTTGAGGAACGACGTCGCCCAGACCAGCGCGCCGATCGTGGTAGGTAAGAAGAGCAACCCTCCGATCACCCCGGCAAGCCAGCTTTGCGGGTTGGCGAGGACCGTCTTGAAGGGTTGGACAAGGCTGGCGGCAGAAAGCGGGCCATGATGGGACGCACTGTCACCGCTGTCGCGCGGCATGACGATCCAGGTGGCGACAGCCAGCACGAAGCCGACGACGGCGAAGCCGATCCAGACATACTGCCACGACAGATGAAGGCTTCCAGCCGGATCGATCAGCATGTGGACCGGTTTCGACCCGAACGCGGCACCGGCCATTCCGAGGCACTGCGTCAGACCGATAAACAACGCGAGCATCCGTGACGGCAGATACCGGGCCGCCACGTAGGATGCCCCGATAAAGGCGAAAATCGCACCCATAGCCTGGAGGACGAAACCAGCCATGCCGGCCGCTTCGCTGCCCTGGGCGAACACGAGGCACCCCAGACCGACGACGGCGATGCCGTAAGGTATCGTGCGTTGCGGCCCGTATCGATCGAGAAGGACGCCGGCGATCAGCGCCATCAGCGCATAGGCGACGTAATAGGCCGAGATCATCCCGCCGATGTGATTGCCGCCCCATGCGGCGGAGAGTTCGTGCTGCATGACGCCCGGCGCCGAACGGACGGCGTACTGGAAGAAATAGAAGACAGCGCACAGCGCCCAGGCCAGCAGGAACAGCGGCCTGAGCTGGACAGGCGGTCCATCGGTAACCGTTTCTTGCTTCGGCGTGCCGATACGGGCTCCTATAGGGTCGTGGCTTGGCATGTATGGATCCTTGGTGAAATGACCCAAGAGTGGGTGTCAGCCACGCAGAACAGCCGTGAAAAAGACGGTGCGGTCGGGAGCGTCGTTGGCGTCGCTGGGTAGCGCGTGAACCTTTCCGGCCGCTACACTCGGAAACTACGCCTTCGAGCGCACCGCTTGGTCGCCCGACGGGCCTTTCATAATCAGGGAATGAGAACGGCTGCACCGTCGAAGCGGCCCGCACGTAGATCATCGAGTGCCTCGTTCGCGCGCTCGAGCGGGTAGCGGTGGATCGTGGTCACGATCCCGATCTCCGGGGCTAGCTTCAGGAAATCTAGGCCGTCCTGACGCGTCAGGTTGGCGACGGAGAGAAGCTCGCGCTCCTCCCAGAGCTGGCTGTACGGGAAGCTCGGGATATCGCTCATGTGAATGCCAGCGCACACGACCTTGCCGCCCTTGCGGACAGCCTTCAGCGCGAGGGGCACCAGATCGCCGACGGTGGCGAACAGGATGGCGGCGTCGAGTAGCTCCGGCGGCATCTCGTCGGACCCGCCAGCCCAGACGGCGCCGAGGGATCGCGCAAACGCCTGTGTCTTCGTGTCACCCGGTTTCGTGAACGCGTAAATCGATCGGCCCTGCCAAGCCGCGACCTGCGCGACGATGTGGGCGGAGGCACCGAAGCCATAAAGGCCTAGGCGCTTCGCCTCTCCAGTTTTACCGAGCGATCGCCAGCCGATCAAACCAGCGCACAGTAAGGGGGCAAGAGCCGCATCGTCGCCGTCTTCGCCGAGCGGGAAGGCGTACCGAGCGTCTGCCACCACCGCGGTCGCAAAGCCGCCATCGCGCGTATAGCCAGTGAAAAGCGGGCGATCGCAAAGATTCTCAGCCTGCATCCGGCAATAGGGACAGACGCCACAGGTGTAGCCCAGCCAGGGTACACCGACGCGTCCGCCGATCCGGAGTCCATCGACGCCAGCGCCCAGCGCGTCGATGCGCCCGACGATCTCGTGACCGGGTATGATCGGCACCTGTGGTGCTGCGAGCTCGCCATCGACCACATGGAGATCGGTGCGGCAGACGCCACAGGCCAACACCTTGAGCCTGATTTGTCCCGGTCCTGGCTGGCGATCCGGCAGCTTGCTCCATTCGAGCGGGTGACCGATCGCCTTCAGGATCATCGCATACATGATGGCGGGCTCAGTGCGACAACAAGGTACAGCGCCGCTCGTGCAGCAACAGGTCGCGCGTGACGCCACCGAACGCCCATTCCCGAATACGGCTATGACCGTAGGCGCCGGCTACGACCAGATCCGCCTCGACTTCGGCCGCAATCGTCGACAGCGTCTGCACGCCCGAACCTCTCATCCGCGACACAATGCGGTCAGCGCCGACGCCATGCCGGTCGAGCCATCGCGTAATGTCCTCGATGCCCTCTTGCGCGCCGAGGGGATCGCTGCTGGCTTCGATCAGCGTCACGCGGTCGGCGCTCTGGAGCATGGGCAACCCGTCCATGATCGCGCGACGGCATTCGCGCGTGTCGGTCCAGGCTACGACGATATTCCGGAAATCTGCAGTCACGTTGGCGTCCGGAACAACCAATACCGGCCGACCAGCGCGCAAGATGAGGTCGCCGGTGTCGGCATGCGTCGCAAGTTCACCCGGCACCGGTCCTATGCCGGTGATGAGCAGGTCGGCGCAGCGTACTTGCGTCGCAATGGTATGCGCGACGTTCTCCAGCGTCGGGATCGATCGCCATTCTAGGGCATAGGATCGTAACGCTCCATGCTCGTGGAATTCGACCTCGGCACGCGCCAATTCGTCGGTGACGATGTCGCGCTCGATCGCCGCGAACGCGCCGTCCATATATCCGTCGGAGGCGCCGAGCTGGACGGGTTCACATGCAGCGATCCCGATCACTTGCGCCTCGTACTGCTTTGCAAGCGTTGCCGTGGCGTCCAGCACGGCTGCGTTCGGTCGCGCGCCATCGAGATGCACCATCAAGGTCGAGTAGGTCACGCCTGATCTCCCGTGTCGCTGCATTCGCGATCACTTCATCCGTCGCCTTGCGGGATTTCAGGCAGGCGGGGCAGGATCGGAAACTACGCATCCCTCAGCGTCGGGCCGCGATCTTTAGCCGATCGACCTGCGTACTTCCCGATGCTGTCGGCCCCGGCGGTACGGCGTATCCCTGACCATCACTGGTCGGCATGCTTCGGGTCGGCTTTCCATGGAGAATTTCATGCTGGACGATATCAAGCTGCAAAAGGCGGTTCTTGCCGAATTGAACTGGGATCCCAGCGTCCCGGCTGCCCAGATCGGCGTCACGGCAAGCGGCGGTGTTGTCACGCTGACCGGCCATGTCGGAAGCTATGCCGCGAAATACGCTGCCGAACGTGCCGCAGCCCGCGTCGAGGGCACCAAAGCAATCGCGGAGGAACTCGATGTCCAGCTGGAAGACCGCTTCAAACGTGGTGACGATGCGATCGCCGGCGCCATCCTCGCGCGCTTCTCCTGGGACACGACCATCCCGAAAGACGCGGTAAAGGCGCAGGTTGAGGACGGCTGGGTGAGCCTGCGCGGCGAGGTACGCTGGCATTTCGAAAAGGAGGCCGCGGAAACCGCGGTACGAACGCTCGCCGGCGTGATCGGCGTAATCAATCACGTGACTGTGACGCCGCGAGTCAATGTCGTAGACGTCGGTAACGACATCCGCAGGGCGCTCCACCGTTCGTGGTTCTTCGATGGCGACACGATCAAAGTCTCGGTCGAGGGCGGCATCGTCCGCCTGACGGGGTCGGTCGATACGCTCCACGATCGAAGAGTTGCAGAGAAAACCGCATGGGCAGCGCCTGGCGCAGTGAAGGTCGAGAACCTCCTCGAGGTCGTGTGATCGCGACACCGTCGCTATCGGATAGTCGCCTAGCGAGAGCCGGACCGCGGCCCTCCCACTGCGAGCAGCATGTCGTAGACCGCATTGGTTGGCTGCGCGCGGCGGTGCTGGGTGCCAATGATGGGATCGTGTCTACCGCGAGCTTGATCATCGGCGTGGCGGCGGCTTCGTCGCAAGTGAGCGGCGCAGGGGTATCGGCTATTGTCGTCGCGGGAACCGCTGGCCTGGTGGCGGGTGCGATGTCGATGGCTGCAGGCGAGTATGTCTCGGTCAGCGCGCAGGCGGATACCGAGAAGGCCGATATCGCGCTCGAACGGCGTGAACTGGAAAACGATCCGATTGGCGAACTCGCCGAGCTCGCTGGGATTTATACGTCGCGGGGTGTGGATGACGAAACCGCACTATCGGTAGCGACGCAATTGATGGCGCGGGACGCGCTCGGGGCGCATGCGCGCGACGAACTGGACATTTCCGTCGGGGCTCGCGCCCGGCCCGTCCAAGCGGCGTTCGCGTCTGCTGCCAGCTTCACGGTCGGCGCGTTCATGCCGCTGCTCACCGTGCTCATGGCGCCGATCGAGCTTCTTATTCCAGCGGTGTCGGTCTCATCGCTGGCGTTCCTCGCTATCCTAGGGGCTCTAGGTGCGCAAACCGGCAACGCCAGCGTTTGGCGAGGCGTGGTAAGGGTTACCTTCTGGGGCGCGTTCGCGATGGCCGCGACTGCGGGCATCGGTCGCGTTATCGGGACAACGGCCTGATAATGCGGCCGATGTGCCCGGACATACGCGTCGGGCCTTGGGCGTTCTGCATCACCGTAGTTTCCGAGCCTATCTCGTATTTCCACCGCAGCTACGAAGAAGCGCGTGCTTGCGCGGCCCGTGATTCCGAAATCAGGAGAATGTAATGCTCAAGGACCGTGCGCTACGGCGATCCGTCCTTACCGAGATTATCTGGGAGCCCAGCATCAACGTTGCCTACATCGACGTGATCGCCGACCGCGGGATCGTCACTGTCGCTGGCTGCGTCGAGAGCTCCCTTCAGAGGCATGCCGTGGAGCGGGCGATTGTCCGGGTGCGTGGCGTGCACGTCGTAATCGACCAACTCGTGGTCCGGTTGCCGTTCCCGCTCGGGCTTTGTGACGACGATCTCGCCAGCGAAACCTACCCGAAGCTGAATCGCTCGCGTTTCGCCCCCTGGACCATGAGGGCCGGTGCGGGAGCTGGGACGGTTCCACTCAGCGGGATCATACCGCCATTCTGCGACCGAGGCACTGAATGCCAGGACGCCTGGAACACCGGGCGTGCCTTAGAGGTCGAGCTCAGCCTTGTTGTAACATGACCCAGCGCATGCACGATCTGGCCATGGAGATTGTTCGGCTTCAAGCCGACCTGGATCGCGAAATCGAGAGCCGACGGCGCGCGCTAGGCGTCGAAATCGCTGGCCGGATCGTCGGCTTCGAACGGGGCGTCCTTGAAACACAGCGCCAGCTCCGGGTTTCCACGAAGCGCTTTGTTGCCGAGTCCGAGTTCGTCTCCTGGCTGACTGCCCCGGTGATCTATTCGTTGATCGTGCCGCTGGTGATCGTCGACCTGTGGGTCAGTCTCTACCAGGCCATCTGCTTTCGTGCCTACCGTATCGAGCGCGTTCGGCGACAAGACTTCATTCTCTTCGATCGCCGGCATCTTGCCTATCTGAACCGTGTCGAGGCGCTGAATTGCATGTTCTGCTCCTACGCCAATGGGCTGATCGCGTTCGTACGTGAGGTCAGCAGTCGCACCGAGCAATATTGGTGTCCGATTAAACACGCTTTGCGTGTGAACGACCCGCTACACCGCTACTACCAATTCCTCGAATATGGCGATGCCGATGGATATCGCACACGTCTCGCCGAATTTCGCGATGGTTTGCGCGGCTGAAATCGACGTCTGCGTAATTCCCGAAGCGATGCACAACATCGGGCAGAATCTGTTGTTCTCGTTCCTCGTCAACACGTTCGGCATATCGATCGCGGCGGGTGCGCTCTATCCGTAGACCGGTATTTTGCTCTCACCGATACTCGCTGGTGCCGCCATGGCATTGTCGTCGCTGTTGGTGGTCCTGAACGCGCTACGCCTGAGGCAGTGCCCTGTGACCGCGATCATAGCGCGCCTAAGCCATGACGACGGGTGCTTTACGCCGCCATATGATACACAACCTGCATCAACCAGGAGGAGTATCGCCGAGAATCTCGCAGATCGCGCCGCCTCCTTCTGGGGCGCCAAACGGCTAAGGCTCGCCAGCGAGGCGGCAGGCGTCGCCTTATGGTCTTGGAACGTCGACAACGATCAGTTCGAGATGGACGATCGGTCGTTCGAACTTTGGGGCGTCACGCCCGGCGGGGCCGTCACGTTCGAGGATCTCTCGGCTCATATTCATCCCCGAGACAGAGATCGCGTACGCGCCGCGTTCGCCGCGACCCGTGCTGTGCTCGGTGCTTACGAAATCGATTTCCGGATCATGATAGGGGACGAGATCCGCTGGATCTCTGCACGCGGCAAGGGCGACGATCTCGGCATCGTCGACCGGGTGATGTTCGGCATCTTCCTTGACGTCAGCGGTCGTAAGCAGGCCGAAGAGAGTCAGGAACTGCTCGCCGGCGAGATGAGCCACCGGGTCAAGAATCTGCTAGCGATCGCGTCCGGCCTTACGGAGATCACTGCCCGGTCTTCCACGTCTGCGCCCGAGATGGCCAAGGCGCTGACCCGACGCCTGGTCGCCCTGGGGCGTGCCCACGATCTGACACAACCGGTGCCGGGTGGCGACGTAGCCGGCGCCTTGCTGGGCGATCTGCTATCCGTTCTGCTCGCTCCCTATGACGACGACGGCGCCTTCAGTGGGCGGGTGCGGGTTGCCGTGCCGCGGATGCGCGTCGGCGAACGCGCGGCGACCACGCTCGCGCTGGTGATCCACGAGCTTGCGACCAATTCATTGAAATACGGCGCGCTCTCTACCGCAAACGGTAGTCTCGATCTGTCGCAGCGTATCGAAGACGAGGGTTTCGTTCTGCTGTGGACCGAGCGCGGCGGGCCGCAGGTGACCGCCCCCAATGGAACCGGAGGATTTGGAAGTACCCTGATCAAGCGCAGCATGGCCGGCCAACTTGGCGGCTCGATCGAGTATGACTGGTCGAGTGAAGGCGTCGTCATCGCGCTGCGCATCGATCCCGCGCGACTGGCCTGATGCGAGAATTTGCGTAGTTCCCGAGGCTGCCCCGACCGGCCTTGGTATCCCTAAAGCAGGCGTCCCAGATCCCGCGCTCCTCGCGAGCCCTGATCCGCTCGACAGCACAACCACGCCAGCGAGTGACCTCGGATGCAAGCGATTCGTCCATGAAAGCTCTCGTCTATAAGGGCCCAGGCCTTAAAGCGTATGAGGAGCATGCCAAACCGGAGCTTCGCGATCCGACCGATGCCATCGTCCGGATTACCCGAACGACGATCTGCGGCACGGACCTGCATATCCTGAAGGGGGACGTCGCGACCTGTACGCCGGGTCGTATCCTCGGTCATGAAGGCGTGGGCGTCATCGATGCCGTCGGTACTGCCGTGGCCGCGTTCAAACCGGGAGACCGAGTTCTGATCTCGTGCGTCAGCGCCTGCGGTAAGTGCGACTATTGCCGCAAGGGCATGTTCTCCCACTGCACGACCGGTGGCTGGATTCTCGGCAACACGATCGATGGGACGCAGGCGGAGTTCGTGCGCACCCCGCATGCCGACACGAGCCTCTACCCCATTCCCGATGGTGCCGACGAGGAAGCCCTTGTCATGCTCAGTGACATCCTGCCGACCGGTTTCGAGTGCGGCGTCCTGAACGGCAAAGTGCAGCCCGGTGCGACAATTGCGATCATCGGATCGGGACCGATCGGTCTCGCCGCGCTCCTTACCGCGCAATTCTATTCGCCGGCCGAGATTATCATGATCGATCTCGACGACAACCGCCTTGAAATCGCCCGGCGCTTCGGCGCGACCGCGACCATCAACAGCAGGACCGGCACGGCGGTCGAGCAGGTGATGGCGATGACTGGCAATCGCGGCGTCGATACTGCTATCGAGGCGGTCGGCGTGCCTGCGACCTTCGAGATGTGCGAGCGGATCATCGCGCCCGGCGGGGTCATCGCCAATGTCGGCGTCCACGGCAAACCGGTCGCCCTCCATCTCGAGGCGCTGTGGGATCGGAACATTACGATCACAACGCGGCTGGTGGATACTTCGAGCACGCCGATGCTGCTGAAGATCGTGGGGTCGAAGAAGATCGATCCGACCCTTCTGATCACCCACCGCTTCAAGTTCGACCAGATGCTGGAGGCCTACGAGACCTTCGGGAATGCCGCGGAAACACGGGCGCTCAAGGTCATCATTGAAGCCTGACCGACACCTATACGTACGATCCGGATCCCGAAAGGACACGTCATGACCTACCAGAGCCTCAATCCGTTCAACGGTACGCTGATCGAGAACTTCACCGACCTTTCAGACGTCGATTTCGAAGTGAAGCTGGCCGCTGCGCAAGCCTGCTTCGAGACTTGGCGGCACACGAGCTATGCCGAGCGCGCCGTAATCATCACTCGCGCAGCTGACCTCCTCGATGAACGGGCCGAAGACCTCGCGCGGACCATGACGCTCGAAATGGGCAAGCGGATCGGCGAAGCGCGTGGCGAAGTCGCGTTCAGCGCGCGCATCCTGCGCTATTACGCCAGGAACGCCGAGCGTTTCCTGGCACCGACGAAGCTCGATCCAACCGTCGGCGAGGCACACATGGAGAGCAGCCCGATCGGCGTCATCTTCTGCGTGGAACCGTGGAATTTTCCGTATTACCAGCTAGCCCGGATCGCTGGCCCACACCTGATGGCCGGCAACACGCTAGCCGTAAAGCACGCCGGGATCGTGCCGGGGTGCGCGATCGCCTTCGAGAAGCTGCTGCTCGACGCAGGTGCCCCGGTCGGACTCTATACCAATCTGCTCATCACCCATGAGCAATCCAATCGCGTGATCGACGATCCGCGTATCAAGGGTGTCGCGCTGACCGGTAGCGTCGCTGCAGGACAGAGCATCGCAGCGCGCGCCGGGCGCAACCTGAAGATCTCCTCGATGGAGCTGGGTGGCAGCGACGCCTTCATCGTGCTCGATGACGCCGATCTCGATCACACCATCCCGTGGGCAGTCTGGGGCCGGATGTACAACACCGGCCAGACGTGCTGCGCGGCCAAGCGGTTCATCGTCGTGGATTCGCTCGCCGATGCTTTCCTCGAAAGGTTCAAGGCGGCGCTCGAAACGCTGGAAGCCGGCGATCCGATGGATGCCGCAACGACGCTTGGGCCGCTGTCGAGCGAGGCGGCGCTCTTCCAGCTCGTCGAGCAGGTGAACGCCGCGGTTACAAACGGCGCCACGGTGGTGACGGGCGGCAAGCGTATCGATCGCCCAGGCGCATTCATGCAGCCGACCATCCTCACCGATATCGCGCCGGGCAATCCTGCATTCCGCGATGAGTTCTTTGGTCCGGTCGCGTCGTTCTACCGGGTGAAGGACGAGGCGGCCGCAGTCGCGCTCGCGAACGATTCCGACTTCGGCCTTGGTGGATCTGTCTGGACGCGCGACGTTGCGAAGGGCGCGCGCGTCGCGAGCCAGGTCGATACGGGCATGATGTTCATCAACAACATCGACTGGTCCGACGCCGAGCTGCCGTTTGGCGGCATCAAGAACTCGGGTTATGGCCGCGAGCTAGGCGACATGGGCATCCAGCAGTTCGTCAACAAAAAGCTGGTCCGTACGGCGTCCCTGACAGCACCCGCGTAATTCCCGATGGTGATGCGCGATCGGTTCGGCCGGTAGAGGGTTCTCACCCCTGCCTCCCGCGAGGTGGGTTGCGCGGCAACAGCCGCAAGATCGGACCCGAGAAGCTATGACCATCGACCGCACTTCGGACGGCCCCGCCCCGGTTCTGCGCCGTCCCATTCTACACCTTGCCGATGGCGCCACGCGGTCAGACTCCTTGGCCTCCGATCTGGGCAAGGATCGACGCCAGCGGCGCATCGTTAAGGGCGCTGGCATCGTGTCCAGGCTGACTGCGGCGGTCGACCTGACGTGACGGGCAAACTGACGATGGCGATCGCCTTCGCCCTGTCGATGCCGATCGCCGTCGCGGCGCAGACGCTACCGGTCCCCGCCGCAGACGGCAGGATCGAGGCGCTGAAGCCCGGCGAATATCTGTGGGCACCCGGGATCGCGCCCGAAGGCCCGGTCACGATCATCGTCAGCCTCAAGACCCAGAAAGCCTATGCCTATCGCAACGGTGTCGCGATCGGGGTTTCCACCGTCTCCACGGGTACGAAGGGCTTTGCGACGCCGACGGGGGTGTTCACCGTCCTCCAGAAGGACGCGGACCATGTGTCCAACCTCTACAAGGATGCCGCCATGCCGTTCATGCAGCGGCTGACCTGGGGCGGGATCGCGATGCATGCCGGCAACCTGCCGGGCTATCCCGCCTCGCATGGCTGTATCCGGATGCCGCTAGCCTTTGCCAAGCTGCTGTTCGGCATTACCAAGATGGGCATCACCGTGGTCATCACGCAGGACGCGCTGGTTCCGGTGGTGGTCGCGACACCTGGCGTTCTGAAGCGCGACGAGCGCGCGACCGGTGGTGACCGCACCTTTACCTGGAACCCTGCGCGCGCTCCCACCGGTCCGGTATCGATCGTCATCAGCGGTCGCGACCGTCGGGTCGTCGTCTTGCGCAACGGCGTTGAAATCGGATCGAGCGCAATCGACCTCGAGGCGCCGGTCGAAGAGACCGCGGCGTTCACCCTCCAGGCGATCGATAACGGGGGAGAGCATTGGCTGCGATTGCCACTGCCCGGGCAAACTCGAACCGGGGAGCTGAGTGACGCGGATCGGGCGAAGGGCCGGCTTCCCGATGGCTTCCGTGCCGCGTTGGCGACGGTGCTGACGCCGGGGGCGACATTGCTCGTCACGCGCGAAACGCTGGCGAGCGCTGGCACTGGCAAGGCGGTGACGGTGATCGAGGCCGACCGCCCATGATCGTCGACCACAGACGAGAGGAAACCGCCCCGGTCATCGCGTGGCATACGATGTCGAGTACCGACATCGCGGCGCGGCTCGGCACGTCCGATCAGGGTCTTCAGCCTGACGAGGCGACCGCGCGCCTTGTTCGGGACGGCCTGAACGAATTGGCGCCCCCGCCGACGCCTTCGGTCATCCTGCTGTTCGTGCGGCAGTTCAACAGCCCGCTGATCTGGTTGCTCGTCGCCGCAGCGGCCGTGTCGCTGGGCCTGGGACACACGACCGACGCTGGCTTCATCGGCGTCGTGCTGATCGTCAACGCACTCATCGGTACATTTCAGGAGGGCAAGGCTGCGGGCAGCCTCGCCGCCCTGCGCGACATGATCGGCCATACCGCGCCAGTCCGCCGCGGGGGATCCGTGTCGGTGATCGATACGCGCGACATTGTCGTCGGCGATGTCGTCGAGTTGGAAAGCGGTATGGCGGTGCCCGCTGATATCCGTTTGTCATCGAGCGCGGCGCTGCGGGTCGATCAATCGACCTTCACCGGCGAGTCCGTTGCGGTCCTGAAGGACGAGGCTGCGACGCTCGTCGAGCGGACGCCACCCGGTGACCGCACGACGATGTTGCTCGCGGGCACGATGATCGACGAGGGCCGGGGGGCTGGCGTCGTCGTGGCGACCGGTGCCGACACTGCCCTCGGCGCGATCGACGCGTCGCTGCGCGACACCGAGGCTACACCCCCGCCGCTCGTCGTGCGGCTCAACCGGCTGGCGCGGCAGATCAGCATCGCAAGCATCGCGCTGATCGTGCCGTTCGCGATCGTTCTGCTCGTCCAAGGCCGCCCAGGCGACCAGATCCTGCTGCTCGCAGTCGCGCTTGCGGTATCGGCGATCCCGGAAGGGCTGTCGATCGCAGTCACCGTCGCACTTGCAGCGGGGACACGCCGCATGGCGGCGCGCAAGGTCATCGTCCGGTCACTCCCGGCGGTCGAGGGACTTGGCGCCTGCACCATCATCGCCAGCGACAAGACGGGCACGCTCACCCGCAACGTGCTCTCGGTCGAACGCATCCTGCTGGCTGACGGCCGGGCGTTCGATCGCGCGGAGTGGGCGGAGAATGCAGACGCGCTTGTTGCCATCAGCCGTGCGGCCGCGCTCTGCAACGAAGCATCGCTCGGTGCCGATGGAATCCCGGTCGGCGATACCGTCGATGTTGCCCTCCTGGGGTTCGCGCGGGACAATGGCGCCGATCTGGCGGCGATCCGAGCGATCGTCCGAATTGCAGGGCTGCCCTACGAGCCAGCCCGCAAATTTTCGACCGTGGCGGTCGACGAAGGGCAGGGCATCCGCGTGTTCGCCAAGGGCGCGCCCGAAGTCGTCCGGCCGATGTGCCGCCCGGTCGACACCAACAAGATCGCCAAGGCCAGCGCGATGGCAGGCGACGGATACCGCATTATCGCCGTTGCCATGTCGGATGGATCGGCGACGGTCGACCCCGCGTCCCCGACCGGTCTCGTCTTCCTCGGCTGGATCGGGTTGATCGACCCGGTCCGCCCGGAGGTGCCCGAGGCGATCGCGCGCTGCGCCGAGGCCGGTATCGGCGTCCGCATGGTGACGGGAGATCATCCCGGCACGGCGCTGACGATCGCGCGCGGGCTCGGACTCGAGGTCCGCGAGGATCAGGTGGTGACAGGCACGCAGATGAGCGCGCTGACGCAGAAGCCGGAAGAGCTCTCGACGCTCGTGCTGGCGGGCCGCGTGTTCGCGCGTATCGAGCCCGTCCAGAAGCTCGAGATCGTCCAGATCTTGGCCGCTAGCGGCGAGCTGGTTGCGGTCACCGGGGACGGCGTCAACGACGCCCCCGCGCTTCAGGCGGCGCATATCGGCGTCGCGATGGGCATCGCTGGCACCGATGTCGCGCGCGGTGCGGCCGATCTAGTGCTGGCAGATGACAATTTCGCCTCGATCGTGGCCGGCGTCGAAGAAGGTCGCGTGACCTATGCCAATGTCCGACGGATCGTTATCATCCTGCTGGCGACGGGTATGGCCGAGATCGGTATGTTCCTCGGCGCCGTCGCCTTCGGCCTGCCGATGCCGCTGACCGCGGTCCAGCTTCTATGGCTCAACCTCGTTACCAACGGCGCGCAGGATGTGATGCTGGGGTTCGGCCGCGGGGAGGGCGACGAGTTGCGCCAACCCCCGCGCGCGCCGGGCGAACCGCTGCTCGATCGCAGCGCGATCGCGCTGATGATCCCGCCCGCCGTGGTGATGACCGGCTTTGCACTCTTCTTGGTCTATGTCCTGCGGCGGGACGGGCATCCCCTCGCCGAAATTCAGAACGCGGTCCTGCTGATGACCGTACTGTTCCAGAACGTCTATGTGCTGTGCATGCGCAGTGAGCGGCGTTCGATCTTCCGCGAGCCGCTGTTTTCCAACCCGTGGCTGCTGATGGGTATCGGCATCGCAGTCGCACTGCAGCTCGTTGCCATGTTCTGGCCCCCGTTGGGTGGCATCCTCGGCACCTCGCCGGTGGTGAACCGGACGCTCTGGTTCTGCTTCGGTGCAACGGTGTCGACGGTCGTCGTGACCGAAGCGACCAAGCAGATCGTGGCACGCTGGCAGCGCCACACCCGACATGGCTGACCGCGCGCCGGGCACTTTCCTTCCCAAGCTCGTGACGACGATGCGGGAAGGTTATGGCTTCGCCAAGCTGCGGGCGGATGCCGTCGCCGGCGCGACCGTGGCCGTCGTGGCACTCCCTTTGGCGATGGCGCTGGGGATCGCGAGTGGCGCATCCCCCGACAAAGGTCTGATCACCGCGAGCGTTGCCGGGTTCCTGGTATCGGCGCTAGGCGGTTCTCGCGTGCAGATCGGCGGGCCGACCGGCGCGTTCGTGGTGGTCGTCTTCAACGTCATCGCCCAGCACGGCTATGACGGATTGATCCTGGCGACCTTACTTGCCGGTATTATCCTGATCGTTGCGGGATACACCCGCCTTGGCGATCTGATCCGCTTCATTCCCTACACCGTCATCACCGGCTTCACCGCCGGGATCGCGGTCATCATCGCGTCCAGTCAGGTGCGCGATTTCCTCGGGCTGCGCCTGGCCGAAGTTCCCGCCGATTTCCTACCGAAATGGCGAGCGTATTTCAGCGCGCTGCGGACAGTCGACACCGCGACGGTTGCGGTCGGGGTAGGGGCACTTGCGACGATCCTGATCCTGCGACGGATATCGGCCAGAATACCGGGATTCCTCGTCGCCGTCGTGCTCGCATCCATATTCGTGTTGGCGACCGGCCTGTCCGTCAAGACGATCGGCTCGCGCTTTCCTGGCATGGCCAGCGGCATTGCAATGCCGGCGCTGCCGCTATGGACGTTGGCCAAGGTGCAAGCCGTGCTGCCGTCTGCCTTCACGATCGCCTTCCTGGCAGGCGTCGAGGCATTGTTGTCCGCCGTGGTGGCTGATGGAATGATCGGATCGCGACACCGATCGAACCAGGAGCTGGTCGGGCAGGGCTTTGCCAACATCGCATCCGCTCTGTTCGGTGGCCTTCCGGCAACGGGCGCAATCGCGCGGACCGCAACCGCCATAAAGGCCGGCGCGCAGACGCCGGTTGCCGGCATGCTACACGCCGTTTTCATCCTCGTATTCCTGATTTTCGGTGCCGACCTGATGGGCTTCGTGCCGATGGCGGCACTGGCCGCGATCCTGTTCGTCGTGGCCTGGGGCATGAGCGAGCATGATCGTTTTCTTCAGCTGATGCGCATGCCGAACAGCGACCGGGCCATCCTGCTCCTAACCTTCACGTTGACGGTGCTCGTCGATCTGACGGTCGCGATCGGGGTCGGAGTGACGCTGGCCTCGCTCCTGTTTGTGGCGCGGATGAGCGACACGGTCAGCATCGACAGCGGCGATACGACCGGCACGGACGAGGCCGATCAGCGCGCGGCGTTGCCCGCAGATGTCGAGGTGTTCCGGATCGACGGACCATTCTTCTTCGGCGTGGCCGCAGGGTTGATGGACGCCTATCGCAAATTGGGAAGGATCCCGCGCGTGCTGATCATCCGCCTGGAGAATGTCCCGGTGCTCGACGCGAGCGGTACAGCGGCGATCGGCGAGCTGGTCAGTCGCGCAGGAACAGCAGGCACGCGCGTGATCGTCTGCACCCCGCGACCCGATGTGATCGCCATGCTCACACGCGCGCGCATCGACGACCGTCATGGCCTGCTTGCACGAACAGAGACGTATGCAGATGCGATTGCCCAGGCGCGGATGGCCTAGCCGCCACTGTTACGGCTGGAGAACGCTTCTTGAGCGGACGTCATCGGTAACCGATGCCTTTGACGTAGTTGACGAGCAGCGCTTCCTCATACTTGGCGTCGCCCAGCAGAACGCGCAGCACCGAACGGGCCGTCAGCATTCCGATCGGCCGCCCCTCGCCATCGATCACCGGGATGTTTTTCAGGTGATGGCGCTTAATACAGTCGGCCACATGCTGCAGGGGATCGGATGCGATGCAGCTGGTCACGGTCGTGGTCATCACGGCGGAGACGGCTCGGCGGCAACTTGTACCGCCGCACATGGCCATCTGACGCACGACGTCAGTCTTGGTAAGTATCCCGAGCAGCGTTCCGGTTGATCCGACGACGGCAAGGATATCGGTCCCGGCGCCGAGCTGTCCCGCTGCCTTGATCAACGGCTGTTCGCCACCGATAGTCACCAGCGTCGCGCACCCGCTTTCGAGCATTCCTTCTACGAACATTTCCTGCGTCCTTTCCCGTGATCTAATGGCGTGCCACAGCCGATATCGGTCGTCCGGGCGCGCTCATCGCATCGCCGCGAGCAGGCTATCGACCGGCATGGTCGCGAACGTCGTGAAGCTGTCGGCAACGGCGTAGGGCAAGACCAGCGTGCGGCCATGAAGGAGCGCGCCGCAGCTATAGGTGACGTTTGGGACGTAGCCTTTGCGTTCCGTCGTATCGGGACGAACCAGTGGCCGGGTCATTCGCCCGAGCAGCTTGGACGGATCGTCACGATCGAGCAGGCAGGCGCCCAGCGCATAATTTCGCATCGGCCCGACCCCGTGGGTCAGTACCAGCCAGCCTTCGGCGAGTTCGATGGGCGAGCCGCAATTGCCAATCTGCACAAACTCCCATGGCCATCGCGGTTCGATGATCGTCTTGCCGAGCGGCCAGTCGTACAGGTCGTCCGAATAGGCCAGTGAGATGGTTTCGTTGTCGGCGCGGCCGAGCATGGCGTAGCGGCCGGCGATGCGCCGCGGGAACAGCGCCATTCCCTTGCCCGCGCCGGCCGCCCCGTGGATCGTATCTAGGGCGAAGGTGCAGAAGTCGGCGGTCCGCAGCAGCTCCTGGCGGATGCCTTGTCCGCTATACGCGGTATAGGTGCCGAGCCACGACACCGTCCCGTCATCGTCGGCAAAGCGGACGAGGCGCAGATCCTCGATCCCGTTGCGCTGCGCAGGGGTCGAGGGGAAGATGACGATCTCTGACAGCGCGTACCCAGGCTCGCACTGCATGCGGACGCCAGCGGGTCGCGAGCTGCCCAAAGCGGCATCCGTGATCCTTGGGACAGTCGCGCGGGCGCCCCGTGGCTCAAGGACGATTCCGCCAGACGCGTTGCACACACCCGTCCTGAATGCGATCGAGGAGACATGGCCCTCGCCGACGGCGCGTAATGACAGGACGAAACGCACCGACCCTTCGGGAACCCCCGTCTGGTTAGAATGCGGCACGATGCTGGGGTTGAAAAGGGCGGCTGCCTCGTAGCCATATTCCTGGCAGAAATAGGCGCCAATCAGCAAAATTCGCTCCTCGCCGATCGGATCATCATGACCGATAACGCCTTTGACCTCGGCGTAACGCTGCGCGAACACCGGCTCGACCTCGGCATGGTGCCCCGCAAAGTCGCGGGTCAGATCGTAAAGTTCGATCGCGACCGTAGCGTCATCAAGTGCCATGACGCGCGACGCGATCCGTCGCGCCCGCGCATGATCGTCGTCGGAACCTGGGACGTAGGGTCGGATTACGACCCGCGAGGGATCGGGGCGCAGCACGATCGCAAGACGATCGACAAATGCGGCATTGGACAAGCGGTAGCTCCTTCGAAGGATCGGTCCGTATCGAAAGCGCTAGTGCGCCAGCAGCAGGGGAATGTGGCTGATCTAGAGGACCGTCTGGGTGACGCCGCCCAGCAGAAACTCGGCCGTGCGCGAGTGAGGATAGGCGGGCACGACCGGCAGGCTGGCGCCCACTTCCTTGGCTAGCTTCAGGATGGCACCCGCCCCATCCTCGCTATCAGCGGCGTGACGGATGACACGGGCTTGGATCCCCTGTCACGAACGGTAGTGCGCACTTCGCTCGCTGCGAGTCCGCTCGGTGCTATCCTCAATCTCAATGAGGTGGACCAATGCGGCTTCGGGCAGTAGATCAACCGCCGACGGCAAGCTGGGTCGCGTGCAGCGGGTAAGGTGCGATGCTGCTCGGATCAGCCGGTTTGCCGCCCAGCGTGCTGGCAAAGCCATGATTAACGTCGCGGTGATGGGCCTCGTCTGCACGGACGACAAGCACGACGTCGCGTAGCGTCGCATCGTCGGCCATTTGCCAATAGTGCTTGGCGATCGCTGGCGCCGGGACATTGGGTGACCGGCCTTCGTCGATCTCCTGAAGGTAAAGAGTGTAGCTGGTGACAGCTTCCTCCTCGAAATAACCCACCACTCGGTGCGCGGTGCGCGAGGAGACCAGATACAGGATGGAGAAGCCGACGAGGAACACGCCCTGAACGCCCAGGATTACCATTCGCTCGAACCATGTCGGCTTGGCGATCTCGATGAACGTCATCAGGTGCATACGCTCGTTCTCCGCTTCCTCCATCAGGGTGCGGATCCAGCCCTCGTCGTCACGCATCCGCCGCAGGCAGGTCAGATGGGTGAACATCGCCCCGACCATGCCCGGCACGGCTGCGACCGTTTCGAGCACGATGGCACGATGGCCGTAGCGTTTGGCGAAGAAAGTATCGGCGCTGAACCGCAGCAGCTTGGTGAAGCCGAGCGCGAACCGGTCGGAAAAGCCCTTGGGGATATGATGCACGACCGGCTCCGCTGCACGTTCGTCGACCAGCGCGCGCGCATCGGGGGAAAGGATTGAATTGACCATCGTGATGTTCCTGCGTTCAGGCGTGGGCTGGTAGGCGGTGTCGGACGGCAGCGATCATGCCAGTGGTAAGGATCGCCGTCCGCTCAGGCGGCCTGGGGTTCGAGTGCCATGCGCAGCACGATGAGCGTGGAGTCGCCGGGGCAGGGCGAAGCGGACCAACCCATCTCGCGCTCCAGCTTGATCGCCTGATAATTGTCGCGGCTCTCGACCGATTCAAGCGTCTTGATGCCCTTGGACCGGGCGAACCGAACGACATGCTCGACGAGCGTCCAGCTGATCCCGCCGCGCTTGAAGTCCGACCGGATCGCGACCGCGACCTCGGCGTGGGTCAATGTCTCGTCCGCGGCGAGCATGGCGGTCGCGATGACCAGGCCGGTGCCGCTCTCGATCGCCAGGAAGTTTTCGGTGTGGGTATGATCGAGCGTCACCAGCGCCTTAAGCTGATCGTGCCCGACCTTCTGGACCGCGCTGAGAAAGCGGAACCGCAGATCCTCCTTGTCGACATGGGTGAAGAATTCGGCGAGGGCCGCTTCGTCCGCCGGCGCTGCAGGACGCACGTGGAAATGGTAGCCGGCACGCGAGGTTAGGTCGGCGCTCCAGTCCGCGTCGTGCAGCGGTAGCGCGGGTGCCATGGGGCTGCCCGGGCGAGTGGTGACGAGTTCGATCACGGTGGATCCCTTGCGGTGAGTGCGGGTAGGCGATCGGCATTGCGACCACCTTTGTCGACGCTTCTAGACCGTCAAGGACGGCCATCGCAGGCTCGGGAAACACGTAAGTGCCTTCTGCATGAGATGCGCGCCGACACCGATCACGGTGCGCGATCCCTTTTGTCGCGCACGTATTTCCCGATACTAGGCGGTCAGCCGCCAGGCGTTACATCGGGGGGCTCGGGCAGCCGGTTCAACGGTTTCGCCCATTCCTACAAGAAGACTATGATGCCCCACGATCCCGCGCTTCAGGAGGATGTCCTTGCCAAGATGGCATTAGGGCGGAGCATCGATGCCGCACACATCGGCATTACCGCCGATGCCGGCGTGGTCGCATGACGGTGGGTGCTCTGCGGGACACGCGCCGCGCAGAGCGCCGCCAGCGACCCAACCTGACGCTGGCGCATTTGGCCCTCGGCGTCGTCGCCGTTGCCGTGACCGTCGTGTTCCTATGGTCAGTTTGGGCGTTCCTCGGCGCGATCCTCTGGAGCGTGGTGGCGGCGATCATGTTCTGGCCGCTCAACAACCGCATCCTCTCACGCTTTACCGGGCGGCGAAATCTCGCAGCGATCCTCACGCTGTTCGTGGTCGTCACGATGGGCGTCGTGCCGGGTGTCGCGCTGTCAATGTTCCTGCTCGACCAGGCGGGCACGATCTACACGCAGATCCAGTCTGGTCAGATCGACATCGCCGCGACGTTCGAACGTATCCAAGCGACGCTGCCGGGATGGATAGCAGGGTTGATGCGGCGGACCGGTGTAACCGACCTCGATTCCCTTCGCGAACAGCTGTCGATCGGTATCACGGCGCGGCTGCAAATCTTGGCGTCGCACGCACTGACAATCGGCCAAAGTGCGGCGAGCTTCCTCCTGTCGCTTGCCGCAATGCTCTACCTGACCTTCTTCCTGCTCCGCGATGGGCGGTCGCTGACGACCAGCATCGGCAACGTCGTGCCGCTTAAACCGGACGATCGTCAATTGCTCGCCGATCGTTTCGTGACCGTGGTACGCGCTACGGTTAAAGGTGGCGTCCTCGTCGGGGCGGCACAGGGCTCGGTTGGCGGCATCATCATGGCCGCGCTCGGTGTGCCCAACGCGCTTCTATGGGCAGTCGTGATGGCGCTCTCGTCCCTGTTGCCGGCGGTTGGCACCGGCATCGTCTGGGTTCCAGTCGCGATCTATCTCTTCGCGGCAGCCGACATGTGGCACGGTCTGATCATGACCGCGTCTGGCCTTCTCGTGATCGGGTCGGTGGACAATGTGCTGCGGCCGATCTTAATCGGCCGGGAGACAAACATCCCGGACTTTCTGGTTCTGGTTACAACCCTAGGTGGGCTGGCGGCGTTCGGCTTCAACGGCCTGCTAATCGGACCCGTTGCCGCAGCGATCTTCATCACGGTGTGGAGTCTAATCGGGTCTGCGAATAGCCCCTCCTATCAATGAGCAAACTACCATCGCGTCGTTTGAGGTTTTCGGGTGCCAGTGCGCTACTGACGAACGCGTAGTTATCTGTCTTAAAACGCACGATAGTCGCTAATCGAGGTTAGCGTCGGCGTTTTGCGACGCTCGAAAGGCAGGCGTCCGAGTCACCTGTTTGTTGCACTGTCGTGATTGCAACTGGGCTTTTTCACATATCTGATCGCCGAATGGCGATGATGGGAAGGAAAGCAGAGGGTGCGCTTTGGCACCCGTAGATGCAAAATAGCGCACCTTAGACGTAGGCTGGCAAAATCAAATATATCCGCTATGCTGGATGCATGGATAGTGATTTAGCCATCGCGGCCCTTGGTGCGCTCGCCCAGGGTACCCGCCTCGACGTGTTCCGCCTGCTGGTCCGGCATGAGCCGGACGGCATGGCGGCGGGCGAGATCGCCCGCCAGCTTGACGTGCCGCAGAACACCATGTCCGCGCATCTCGGAATCCTCGCCCGAGCCGGCATCGTCCAATCCGAGCGGCACAGCCGGTCGATCATATACCGCGCCGACCTCGACGGCCTTCGGGCGCTGACGCTGTTCCTGGTCAAGGACTGCTGCGCCGGCTCGGCCGCGCTGTGCGCACCGCTCCTCGCCGAACTCTCCCCATGCTGCTGAAAGGATGCGCCATGGCCGTCGACGTCATGATCTACCACAACCCCGCCTGCGGCACGTCGCGCAACACGCTGGCGATGATCCGCAACGCTGGCATCGAGCCGCACGTCGTAGAGTATCTGGAGACCCCGCCCTCCCGCGCAATGCTGGTCGAGCTGGCCGACCGAGCCGGCATCACGCCCCGGGACCTGCTGCGCGAGAAGGGCACGCCCTACGCCGAGCTTGGCCTCGGTGACCCCTCGCTGACCGACGACGCACTGCTCGACGCCATGATCGCGCACCCGGTCCTCATCAACCGGCCGCTGGTCGTTTCGCCCCTCGGCGTTAGGCTCTGCCGTCCGTCCGAAGCCGTCCTCGATCTGCTGCCAGAGCCGCAGCGGGGTGCGTTCGCCAAGGAGGACGGCGAACAGGTGGTGGACGCATCCGGACAGCGCATCGCTTGATGCTCCTTGCCCTCGCCATCTTCGCCGTCACGATCGCGCTCGTCATCTGGCAGCCCCGAGGCCTCGGCATTGGGTGGAGCGCGCTGGGCGGTGCCGGTGTTGCGCTGCTCGTCGGGGTGGTCTCGCTGTCCGACGTTCCGGTGGTGTGGGGCATCGTCTGGAACGCGACTGCGACGTTCGTCGCGATCATCATCGTCAGCCTGCTGCTGGACGAAGCCGGGTTTTTCGAGTGGGCGGCGCTGCACGTCGCCCGCTGGGGCGGCGGGCACGGTCGACGGCTGTTCGTCCTGATCGTCCTCCTCGGCGCGGCCGTGTCGGCGCTGTTCGCCAATGACGGCGCGGCGCTGATCCTGACGCCGATCGTCATCGCGATGCTGCAGGCGCTCGGCTACCGCGACAGGGCGACGCTCGCGTTCGTCATGGCGGCCGGTTTCGTGGCCGACACGGCCAGCCTGCCGCTGATCGTCTCCAACCTGGTCAACATCGTGTCGGCCGACTTCTTCCGCATCGGCTTCGCCGACTACGCGTCCGTGATGGTGCCGGTGGATCTCGCGTCGATCGCCGCGACGCTGATCGTGCTGCTGTTGTTCTTCCGTCGTGACGTGCCAACCAGCTACGACGTGGCGCAGCTGCGCGCACCAGCCGACGCGATCCGTGATCGGGCGACGTTCCGGGCTGGCTGGGTCGTCCTCGCCGCCCTCCTGGCCGGCTTCTTCCTGCTCGAACCCATCGGCGTGCCCGTTAGCGCCGTCGCCGCTGCCGGCGCGGTCCTGCTGCTCGTCGTCGCCGCGCGCGGCCACGTCATCGAGACCGGCAAGGTGCTGCGCGGAGCGCCGTGGCAGGTCGTGATCTTCTCGCTCGGAATGTACCTGGTTGTCTACGGCCTGCGAAACGCCGGCCTGACCGATCATCTCGCCGGTCTCCTCGATCGCGCCGCCCAGGGCGGCGTGTGGGGCGCGACGTTCGGCACCGGCATCATCGCCGCATTCCTGTCGTCGGTGATGAACAACATGCCGACAGTGCTGGTCGGCGCGCTGTCGATCGACGCGACCCACGCCACCGGCGCGGTCAAGGAAGCGATGATCTACGCCAACGTCATCGGCTGCGACCTCGGCCCGAAGATCACGCCGATCGGCTCGCTCGCGACGCTGCTCTGGCTGCACGTCCTTGGGCAGAAGGGCATCCGCATCGGCTGGGGCTACTACTTCAGGATCGGTGCGACCCTAACCGTCCCGGTGCTGCTGGTGACACTCGCCGCCCTCGCGCTGCGGCTCGGTGCCGCCTGATGCCGCCTCATCGAACAAACCCTACAGGACACGCCGCCTGATGCCCGTACGCACGCTCTCTGATCCCGACTACCTGCCCGCCCTCGATCGACGCTTCGCACTCGACCGGCCAGCAATCGGACTGGGTGCGGGAGACCCGCCCCCGCGCATCCTCCTGCTATATGGCTCACTGCGAGAACGATCGTATTCCCGGATGTGCGTCGAAGAGGCTGCGCGCCTGCTGCGGTTCTTCGGTGCTGAGACGCGTATCTTTGACCCCTCGACCCTGCCGTTGCCTGACCAGGTGGCCGGCGACGACCATCCGGCCGTCCACGAGCTGCGCGAGCTGTCGATGTGGTCGGAGGGGCATGTGTGGTGCAGCCCCGAGCGGCATGGCCAGATCACCGGGATCATGAAGCTGCAGGTCGATCACCTGCCGCTGTCGATGGGCGGGATGCGGCCAACGCAGGGCCGCACCCTCGCGGTCATGCAGGTGTCGGCGGGATCGCAGTCGTTCAACAGCGTGAACACCCTGCGAGTCCTCGGCCGCTGGATGCGGATGGTGACGATTCCGAACCAGTCTAGCGTCGCCAAGGCGTTCGAGGAGTTCGACGACACCGACCGGATGAAGCCGTCCAGCTACTACGACCGAATCGTCGACGTGATGGAGGAGCTGGTCCGCTTCACGATCCTGCTGCGCCCGCACGCCGCTCAGCTGGTCGACCGGTATTCGGAACGGAAGGACGCCGGCGTACCGATCGACGCCGCCACTGACCTGTCGAGCATCGCGACGGCTTCGCAACGGCCAAGGTGAATAAACGACAGCTCTTGCACCCGAGCTCACCTATCCCGAACGTCTGCGATTAGGCGGAAACAGCCCGGCCACTTTTGAGCGCCGAGTGCTCGCGGTGCCCTGTCGGAAAACACAACCTTTCCGACAGGGCCATCGAACAGCGTCAGGAACCTCGGGGTAAAGCGAGATCACGGATGATTTTGAGGGTGTCGGAAAACGGTATGTTTGCGGCAGGCCAGGATAGTCGGAATGCCTGGTAGCCTGTCCGAAAACGCCTATTTGTCGCGCAGTCGTGATTGCGACCGGGTTTTCCACACATCCGGCCGCTGAGTGACGATAATGGAGAGGTAAGCAGCCCGGCCGCTTTCGGACGGTAATCGCTGCCAGCAATGTCCGCTTTGCGTCTTGTGGCGGGGGCAAATTGCCCTGAACCAACCTCCGCTTTCGGCTGGCGCCAAACCTGCACGAGCGGCGGACTTTAGGTCTTCCCGCTGTGACGTCGTTTAGTCGGCTAGTCGTGGGGATCGGTTCAAACCGCGACTCGGTCATGGAGATCGACGCCGGTACGTTCGGCCATTTTAATGCGATAAGCCTCGACGGAGGGCGGATAGACGATCCCGCGCACGATCGACAGGCTGCGAAGGCTCGCAAACAGGTGGATGTCATCTTCCAAGAGCACGCCGTTCACTGCGTCGGGCGAGAGGACCAACGGCTCCAGGACCAGCAGGAGATCGTTCAGCGTGGCGATATAGTCGGGGCTGGCGGCCAAGTGATCCTTGAAACTGCCGATCACGGCCTCCTTGTTGCGCATGAAATAGGCGCGCGCCGAGGGCGTCGAGAATTCTTCTAGGTCGGCGGAAGCCCACCGCGGCAGCGCCAGCCGGAACAGCGGCTCGGACACGTCGGTAAGCCACTGCGCCACAGCCGAGTTGCGGGGGCCGGACAGGACCTTGGTGCCCGACAGTCCGTCGACATGCGCGACGATGTCCATGCTCTCGGCGATGAAACGCCCGTCATGCTCTAGGATCGGTGCCATCTTCTTGCCGATCATGCTGACCGGCGTGTCTTCGTCGTCGTTCAACAGGATGGCGAGTTCGAAAGGCACGTTCTTCAGCCCGAAAATGGCGCGCGCCTTCACGCAGAAGGGGCAGTGATCGTAGACGAAGAGCTTCATGGCATTGAACCTGTAAAAGGGGGTGACGCAGAAATGCGTTCATGCCCCTGATTTACGGAGGCCGCAGACGCTTTGAAGTAGCCACGTGGCTATTCTGAGTAGAGCGTGGCGCTACCGTCCGGTAGAGGGACTCAGCTCAGGGCCCCTTGCGCCGCCTCCGAGACCAGCCGGTTGACGACGTGCCGGACCCGCGGCGTGAGGTGCGCGCGACGCGGCCAGACGGCGTGGACCTCTACCGGGACGGTGGAGAGATCCGTCATCACCGCCTCCAGTTCGTTGCGGCGAAGGCGTTCGCGCACCATCGAGATCGGCACCTGGCACAGGCCTAGCCCCGCGACGGTGGCATCGACCATCGCCTCACCATCACTGATCTGGTGCGTAACCGCGGGCGTGACCTTTCGGACCTGGCCATCCTCGTGCACGATCCAGGCGAGGGGAGGGCCCTTTGGCGAGCCCACCACGCAGCGATGACCCCGCAGGTCGGCACTGGTTTTCGGTCGCCCGTGCCGATTGAGATAGGAGGGCGCGGCGCAGATCACGCGCGTCTGATCGACCAGATGGCGCGCGATTAGATTGCTGCTGTCGGCCAAGGGGCCGAACCGAATGGCGAGATCGACGTCGTCCTGCAGCAGGTCGCTGGTCGCGTCGGTGAACGTCAGCGCCAGGTTTAGATCGGGGTGTGCGCGCGCGATGTCGGTCAGGATCGGCAGCAGCACGCTGCGCCCGAAGGCGACGGGCATGTCGATCCGGAGGCGCCCGCTCAATATATGTTCGGACGACGACAGCGCGGACTGCGCGTTGGTGACCTCGTCCATCGCCGACGCGCAGGCGGCGAGATAGGCCTCGCCATCCGAGGTCAGGCGGCTCAGCCGGGTCGTACGGTGGAACAGCTTGGTGCCGAGCCTCGCTTCGAGCTTGGCGATCGACTTGCCCACCGCAGACTTGGTGATCCCGAGCCGCTCGGCCGCGAGGGTGAAGCTGCCGGTACGCGCGGCCGCGACGAAGACCGACACGCCCTGCAAGGGATCCTGCTCGGCCATGGTAGACATCCGTTCCACTTAGAGTTGCCTTCTGGCACCTTTATAGCGGTTTGTTCCGCCGTACATAGGGGCAGCAACACCGCGCCAACTTGGCACGATCCGAAGGACAGACCATGCACGACGAAATCTATTCGATCTATCATCTGACGATCAAGCCGACCAACTATGACGCGTTCAAGGCGCTGGTCGAGCAGATCGTCGAGGCGACGTCGAAGGAAGTCGACACCACGACCTACGAATATGTCGTCAACGCCGATCGCACCGCGATCCACATCGTCGAGAAGTATCGCACCAAGGGCCTGCTGCCGCATGTCGAGCAGACCTTCTCGCCGTTCGCAAAGCGCTTTCTGGACCTGGTCACGATCGACGCTCTGTACGTCTATGGCGAGACGACCCCGGAAATTCGCGCGAAGCTCGATGGCTTCGGCGCGCAATATCTGACGCCGTTCGCTGGTTTTTCGCGGTAATCGAAACGTCGGCGGGGACGATGATCGTCCCCGCCCGGCACAGACGAGGTGTTGGCCAATGCGGCGACTTCTAGCTTTGGGATTGATGCTGGCGATGGCCGAACCCGCATTTGCAGAACCCAAGGACGAGCCGTTCCGCTGGGGCGCCGCCTCGGCTGCGTATCAGGTCGAGGGCGCCACCACGGCCGATGCCAAGGGCCCATCGATCTGGGACCATTATCTTGACGATTTGAGCCTCGCCGGACCGGGCATGTCGGGTGCGGTCGCGATCAACTTCTATGACCGCACTCAGTATCTGAAGGACATCGCGCTGATGAAGCGGATGGGCCTGACGAGCTATCGCTTTTCGGTGTCCTGGGCACGGATCATTCCCGACGGCGTAGGCCCGGTGAACCCGGCTGCTGTCGCGCATTACCGGCAGTTCATCGTCGACCTGAAGGCGGCGGGCATCCAGCCGATGCTGACGCTGTATCACTGGGACATGCCGCTGTCGCTGGCGCGTGCCGGCGGGTGGGACAATCGCGCATCGGTCGACTGGTTTCGGCATTATGCCGAGGTGGTGTTCGCGAATTTCCACGATCAGGTCGACCTGTACGTCCTGGTCAACGAGCCTCTGGTCGAGCGCGCGATGAAGATCCTCGCGGAAAAGCGGATCACCGGCGCCAAGGTGGACTTCGCCATCGTTCCGCCGGCCAGCGATCTGCCGGGCGCGCTGCGGACCTTCAATCACCTGCTTCTCGCCTCCGCCGCCGCCAAGAAGACCTTCGATGATAAGGGTTATACCGGTCATCTTGGGCTTGCGGTGCCGCTGTTTCCGACGCTGACGGCGCCGGGCGCCACGGCCGGCGATCGAGAGGCGGCAGAGCTTGCCGACGGCGTGATGAACCGGTGGTTCCTTGATGCGATGTACAAGGGGCGCTACCCCGCCAACGTGCTGGAAGCGGCTCGCGCACTGGGCGGTGATCTCGACATTCGCCCAGGTGATGCGGCGACGATCGGCGCGGCGCATTTCGACTATCTCGGCATCAACTTCTATTCGCCGCTGTTCATCCGCAGGCCTGCGGGCACGGGTGCAGGCACGGGGACGGGCTATGCCGCGGAGATGTTCGTGCCGGAGGACACCTACGCCGCGTATAACGGCGCGGTCAGGCCGGACCAGTTCAAGGCGCTGCTCGACCGTATTCGCGTCGATTACGGCAACCCGTCGGTCATCATCACAGAGAACGGTGCCGGTTTCCCCGGCGACGACGAGATGGTCGATGGCGCGGTCAACGATCGCAAGCGGTGCCGGTATCTCGTCGATCACATCGGCGCGATAAAGTCGGCGATGAAGGACGGTGCAGACGTGCGCGGCTATCATGTGTGGTCGAGCCACGACAATCTCGAGTGGCTGTTCGGCTACGGCAGCCGCTTCGGCATGATCCATGTCGACTTTGACACCCAGAAGCGCACGCCCAAGTTGAGCGCCAGGATCTACGCCAACATCATTGCGGGCAAGGCCGTCACGGACAGCGATTGCGATGCGTAACGCCCCCCGAATTCACAAGAGAGTTCTCGCCATGAGCCTATCCTCACGCACCGCCGGACTTGCCGCGGCCGGGTTTCTCTCCCTGGTCGCTGCGCCGGCGGCGGCACAGGCGACCGACTGCTCAGCGCTCGCCCGCACGACGCTGACGGGCGCGCATATCGTCTCTGCAGTGCCGGTGGCAGCGGGGGGGCTCGAAGGCGCCGCGTCGGCGATCGCGCCCGATCTGGCGCAGCGGGTCGCATCGATGCCCGCCTTCTGCCGAGTGAAGGCCACTGCGACGCCAACTTCCGACAGCCAGATCGGTATCGAAATCTGGCTCCCGCTCCAGAAATGGAACGGGCGCTTGCTCGGGACCGGCAACGGCGGCGGGGCAGGGCAGATCGCCTATGAGATGGGCATGATCGAGGGCCTGAAGCGCGGCTTCGCGGTCGCCAATACCGATATGGGGACGGCACCGGACATCAACGGCACGATCGGCCATCCCGAACGCTGGGTCGATTTCGGCCATCGCGCGACGCATGAGATGACGCGCGTCGCAAAGACGATGGTGTCGGCCTACTACAAGGTCGCATCGTTCCGGTCATATTTTGAAGGCTGTTCCACTGGTGGGCAGCAGGCGCTTAGCGCGGCGCAGCGCTATCCGTCGGATTACGACGGCATCCTTGCCGGCGACACGGGCAATAACCGGACTCATTCCGCGAGCTATTTCCTGTGGAACTACGCCGCGCTCAACGCATCGCCTTTGGCAAAGCTGTCGGCGGGGCACTGGTCGACCATCAGCCGCGCCGTGATCGCCCGTTGCGCCGGCAAGGACGGCGGTGCGCCTGGCGACACGTTCTTGACCGATCCGCGCCGCTGCGGCTTCGACCCTGCGACGCTGCCCGTCTGCCGGACGGGGACGTCGGCCGACACGTGCGTCACCGCACCCCAGGTGGCAACGCTTCGCCGGTTGTATGCAGGCCCGACCAATCCTCGCACCGGCGAGCGCATCTATGCGGGGCTGACGCCGGGCAGCGAAGACCAGCCACTGGGTCCGGTAATGCAAGGCGATCCGAAAACCTGGCCGGACCAGCAATTCTACCCGTTCCGCTGGACCCTCGGCCCGGCATTCGAGGCCAGCCGGTTCAACTTCGACTCCGATCTAGATCGCGTCGACGCCCAGCTGGCCAGCATGCTCAATGCCAACGACGCGGACCTGTCCGATTTCGCGCGTCATGGTGGCAAGTTGATGCTTTACACAGGGCTTGCCGATCCAGCCGTGCCGTTCGCCGAGGTCGTGAATTATTACGAGCGGGTCGGCGCGAGTGCCGGTGGTTCCGACCAGGATTTCGCACGGCTCTTCCTCGTGCCGGGCATGGGCCATTGTTTCGGCGGCCCCGGCGTCACCGATATCGGCCAGCCCTTCACCTCGGCGGTGCCGCCGGCGCAGGAGAATGATGCGCTCATGACGCTCGTGGCCTGGACCGAAGGCGGGAAGCCGCCAGCCATGCTAATCGCCCGTAAGCCCGCCGGCGATAGCCAGCCCGCCAAGGAGCGGCCGGTCTGCGCCTATCCGGCCCTGCCGGAATACCGTCGCGGCGATGTGTCGAAGCGGTCGAGCTTCGCGTGCGTACCCAATGCACGCGGCGTCGATCAGCGACCCGCCGGCCGCTACTTAAATTGACGCAAGGACGATTCCGATGACCGACGACCAAGCGGCGAGCACGGTGCTGATCAAGACGACCTCGTCTTGGAACGACGTACGGTACGAAAGCTATCCGGCCGGGCAGCCGGAGCTGACGACGGTGCGCATGACGATCCCCGCGAATGCCAAGCTTCCCTGGCATAGCCACCTCATGCCCAACATCGCCTATATCCTGTCTGGCGAGCTGACGGTCGAGGAGCGGGCAACCGGCCGCACCGCGACCTATCGTGCCGGGCAGGCGTTTGCGGAGTCGGTAGGCAGCGTCCACCGCGGTGTCGCCGGCGGCGAGCCGGTCGACGTGGTCGTCACCTATGCCGGATCGCAGGGACAGCCGCTCTCCGTGCCAGCTAGATCTGTGAAGGATGATCACCATGACTGAGACGATGCTGCCACCGGCAACCAATGACGGCCTCAATTCGTCCGATTCGCCGCGCATGCCGTTCTGGCATATGACGAACACCGACGAAGGCCGCTCGATGATCGTTCAGCAGGTGCTGGACGGTTTTCGGCAGCAAAGCGTCAGTGGCGATACCGCTGCGATCTGGATGCGGGAGTTTTCCGGCACCGTGAAGGCAGTATGGTTCAATATCCTGCCCTTGGGCTGGATCGGCGAGTGGCATCCGAGCCCTTCGTTGCAGTGGGTCGTTCCCCTGTCGGGCCGATGGTTCATCGAGACGCAGGACGGCAAGCGGGTCGAGATGGGGCCAGGCGAAATCCACTGGGGTGCCGATATCGAGAGCGAGCGCGACCCGAGCCGGGTCGGTCATCGATCGGGTCAGAGCGGTGACGTGCCGTGTGTCCAGTTGATGATCCAGTTCGCGGAGGTCTGTGATCACGGTGTCAAATTGCCGGGGCGTTAGAGTCGCTCAGCCGGTCGAGGCATCGGACGTGCTTCAATCCTGTCCCAAGCGGGATTGAAGCGCCGACTTCAGCCGATCGACCAGCACGCGAACCTTCGGGAGCAGATGGCGTCTCTGCGGATAGACCGCCCAGATCGGTTGTGCGGAGGGCTCGAACGCTTCCAAGAGCGCGACGAGGCTGCCATCCTTGATCGGCTGACGCACATAGAAATCGGGAAGTTGGCAAATCCCCATGCCCGCGACGGCGGCTTCGGCGGTAGATTCGCCGCTGTTGCAGTGCCACCGGCCTTTGACGCGGCGGACGACTTCGGCACCGTTAACCGAGAAACTCCAGTGCGGGCTCGTACCGATCAGGCATGAATGCCGATCGAGGTCCGCGATCTCCACCGGCGCCGGGCAGTCAGCCAGATAGGAAGGCGAGGCACAAACCTGCAACCGCCTCGACGCGATGCGCGTCGCAACGTAGCTGGAGTCGTGGAGCCCGCCGGTGCGGATCGCGATGTCATACCCTTCGGCGATCAGATCGACGATGCGGTTGGTCAGATCAATCGTGACGCTGACGTTCGGATAGTCCGTCGCGAATTGCCGGACGATCGGCACGACGAAGCGATCGCCCAGCGCAATCGAGCAGGTCAGCTTCAGTTCTCCCTGGGGTTCGCCGTCGACCGCCACACTGGCGAACGCCTGGTCGCGGTCGTCGATCACCCGGCGGAGCTGGTCGAGCAGAAGTCGACCTTCCTCGGTCGCGACGACGCGGCGCGTGGTCCGGTTGAAGATTTGGAGCTGGAGCGTCGCCTCGAGCCGCGCGACGGCCCGGCTGATATGCGACGTCGACACCTTCAAAGACCGTGCGGCGCCCGCAAACGTCCCGGCGGTATCGACCGCGACCGCCTCGGCAATTCCATCCCAGCCCTGCATGACCGTCCCCACATAGCAACAATGAATGGCCGAATGCCCGGATTATCCCGCGGCGTCGAGCATGGCATGACCTAGTTCAGAGAATTGGAGATAACCATGAAAACGCGCGCGGCCGTCGCCTTCGAAGCAAAGAAGCCCCTGGAAATCGTCGAGCTCGATCTGGAAGGGCCGAAGTTCGGTGAGGTCCTCGTCGAGATCATGGCGACCGGCCTTTGCCATACCGACGCCTACACATTGGGCGGCCTCGACAGCGAAGGCCTGTTCCCGAGCGTGCTCGGCCATGAAGGCGCCGGCATCGTCCGGGAAGTCGGCCCCGGCGTTACCAGCGTAAAGCCTGGCGACCACGTCATCCCGCTCTACACGCCCGAATGTCGCCAGTGTAAGTCGTGCCTCAGCGGCAAGACCAACCTGTGCACCGCGATTCGTGCGACGCAGGGCAAGGGACTCATGCCCGACGGCACGACGCGCTTCTCATACAAGGGCCAGCAGATCTTCCATTACATGGGCTGCTCGACCTTCTCGAACTTCACGGTGCTGCCCGAGATCGCCGTGGCAAAGATCCGCGAGGACGCGCCGTTCAAGACCACCTGCTATATCGGGTGCGGGGTCACCACCGGCGTCGGCGCCGTGGTGAATAGCGCCAAGGTTCAGGTCGGCAACACGGTGATCGTGTTCGGGCTCGGCGGCATCGGCCTCAACGTGGTGCAGGGTGCGCGCATGGTGGGTGCCGACATGATCATCGGCGTCGACCTGAACGACGACAAGGAGGAGTGGGGCCGCAAGTTCGGCATGACGCACTTCGTCAATCCGTCGAAGATCGACGGTGACATCGTCGCGCATCTCGTCGCGCTGACCGATGGCGGCGCGGACTTCACCTTCGACTGCACCGGCAACACGACCGTGATGCGCCAGGCGCTCGAAGCCTGCCATCGCGGCTGGGGTGTCTCGACCGTGATCGGCGTGGCGGAGGCGGGCAAGGAGATCTCGACCCGGCCTTTCCAGCTGGTCACCGGCCGCGTCTGGCAGGGTAGCGCCTTTGGTGGTGCACGCGGCCGCACCGACGTTCCGAAGATCGTCGACTGGTACATGAACGGCAAGATCGAGATCGATTCGATGATCACGCACGTCCTGACGCTCGACGAGATCAACAAGGGCTTCGAGCTCATGCATTCCGGCGAGAGCATCCGTTCGGTCGTCGTCTACTAATCATACGGAGTTACCTCATGACCATATCCCTCCACCCTTTACTCGATAGCGGCGTGACCCCTGGTACCGGCGATTTCGCCGGCGGTACGCTTAGCTGTCATTGCACCGACCGCACCGTCACGGTGACGGTCGACGGCGACGTTGCCCACAACCATGCGTGCGGCTGCACCAAATGCTGGAAGCCCGAGGGCGCGGCGTTCGCGGTCGTCGGTGTCGTTCCGCGCGAGAAGGTCGCGATCGTCCAGAACGGCAACAAGCTGGCGATCGTCGACGAGAGCGCGGCGATCCAGCGACACGCCTGCACCGTGTGCGGCGTGCATCTGTACGGCCGGATCGAGAACAAGTACCACGGTTTCTACGGTCTCGATTTCGTCCATGCCGAGCTGTTCGATACCAAGGGGGCGGCCGCACCGGGCTTCGCGGCATTCGTGTCGTCGATCATTGAAGGTGGCGTCGATCCAGCGGAAACCACGCCGGTGCGCGCGCAGCTCAAGCAGCTTGGGCTCGAGCCCTATGACTGCCTCAACCCGACGCTGATGGATGTGCTCGCGACGCAGGCCTACACGCTGAAGCAGGCGGCGTAATGGCCATGATCGAGACGGTTTCGACCAATCGATCGCAGGGTGGCGTGCAGGGCGTGTACAAACACGCCTCTGCCGCCACCGGCACCGAGATGACTTTCTCGGTCTATGTCCCGCCGCATGACGAGGGGGCGACGCTGCCGGTCGTGTGGTTCCTGTCGGGACTGTCGTGCACGCACGCCAATGTTACCGAGAAGAGCGAGTTTCGCGCGGCCTGTGCGGAGCTCGGCCTGATCCTCGTCGCGCCGGATACCAGCCCGCGCGGGCAAGGCGTGCCTGACGATGCCGCCGGCGCCTATGACTTCGGTCTCGGTGCCGGGTTCTACGTCGACGCGACCGAAACGCCGTTCGCCACCAATTACCGGATGTGGAGCTATGTCACCGAGGAATTGCCCGCGCTCGTCGCCGCCAATTTTCCGGTCGACATGGCGCGTCAATCGATCATGGGCCATTCGATGGGCGGGCATTGCGCGCTGACCGTTGGCCTGCGTCACCCCGATCGGTTCAAGGCGGTCTCCGCACTCGCGCCGATCGTCGCGCCCAGCCAGGTGCCGTGGGGCGTCAAGGCGCTCTCGGGCTATCTTGGCGACGATCGCGCGACATGGCGTTCGCATGACGCGGTCGCGCTGATCGAGGACGGTGCGCGCATTCCGGCGATACTGGTCGACCAAGGCGATGCCGACCAGTTCCTGGTCGAGCAGCTCCGCCCCGAACTACTGAAGGTGGCATGCGATGCGGCCGGGATCGACCTGACGTTGCGGATGCAGCCTGGGTACGATCACAGCTATTACTTCATCTCGACCTTCATGGCCGACCATCTACGCTGGCACGCGCAGCGTCTGGCGTAACCCGGTGAACCCGGCCGAACGACAGGCTGGCCGGGTCCCCTTGGTCGATCAGGTTTTGCTGGGGTGAAGTGCTACCCAAGCCGTAAATGCCGTGACGAAGCCTTCGAGGAACGTCTTGCCGCTGCCTTCGACCAGGTTGCCGGCGTCGTCGAACAGGCTGGCGGCGTGTCCTAGATAAGCCTCCGGCTGCTGCATCGCGGGCATGTCGAGGAATACTAGGCTCTGCCGTAGGTGATGGTTGGCGCCGAACCCGCCGATCGCGCCGGGCGACTGTGATACGACCCCGGCCGGCTTACCCGACCAGACACTAGCACCGTAAGGACGCGAGCCAACGTCGATCGCGTTCTTCAGCGCGGCGGGGACGGACCGGTTATATTCCGGCGTCACGAACAGGATGCCGTCCATCGGCGCGACTGCCGCCCGGAAATCATTCCATTCGGCCACGCCCTTCTCTTCAAGCTCGGGATTGTAGAGCGGGAGGGCACCGATCTCGATCACCGTCGCGTCGAAGTGGTCGGCGCCGAGCGTCTGGATCGCGCTCGCGAGTTTGCGGGTCAGGCCATTCGCCTGCAGGCTGCCGATGAGGATACCGATTGTTGGCTTGCCGGTCATGATACGTTCCCTGGTGGTTGAAGAGTAGGTGGAGTCGCGGCCGTGCCAAAGTCCGGCAACAGCAACGCCTTGTTCGCGGCGATCGCGGCGACGAGGACGTCCTGGACCGCCATGATCCGCGGCGCGTGGCGGGTGTCGCGGTGGACGCCCATCCATATCTCGCGCGTGAGGGCTTCACCGGTATCGAGGCGGACCAGATCCGACTGATGCGCGGCAAGGTAACAGGGCAGGTGGCCGAGCCCGAGGCCCGCTTTGACACCCTGGAGCTGAACTTCGCGGCTGTTCGCGAGAAGCGCAGGCTCGGCGCGCGTCGTACGGTCCGCGAACCAGCGTCCGTCCGGCGTGTCGAGTAGGTCGTCCTGGACCCGCACGATCCTGTGCCCCGGCGCGCCGGCTGTCCAATCGGGCATGCCCCGTGCGTCGAGATAGGCGGTGGAACCATAGACCGCGAACGCCATCTCGCCGATCTTTCGCACCACCGTTTCATGGGCATCGAACCGGCCCAGGCGGACGGCGATGTCGGCGTCGCGGCGGGCAAGGCTGAGCGAACGATTGTCCGTGATCAGCTCGATCACGATACCCGGATGCGCGTCGTGGAGTGGCTTGAGACCGGCTGTGAGAATGTGCGCGGCGAGCGCATCGACGGTGGTGACACGGACGAGGCCTTCCAGGCGCTGATCCTCGCCGCTGATCGTGCGCTCCAGCGACAGCGCCGCATCCTCCATGCGCTCGACCTCGCCGAGGATCGCCGCACCCGTCGGGGTCAATCGGAACCCCGTCGGCGTACGATCGAGCAGGGTTGCGCCGGCCCGACCATGGAGATGGTCGAGCCGGCGGCCCATCGTCGTCTGGCTGACCTTCAGCGCCCGCGCGGCCGCGGACAGCGTGCCGTGCCGGGTGATCGCCAGGAACGTCTTGAGGTCATCCCAGTCGAGCATCATGCGCCGCGCTTGGCGTCGATGCTCCAGGGGCCAGAACCCGCGGCGGCGAGGAAGAGGAAGGCGAAGGTATAGATCACCGCGAGTTCGCCGCCGTTGGAGACCGGGAAGAAGCCCTGGGGAGCGTGCACCATGAAGTAGGCGACGGCCATCTCGCCTGCCAGCACGAAGGCGATCGGGCGGGTGAACAGGCCGACGAGCAGGGCCAGACCGCCGACGAGTTCAAGGACTGCGGCGAGCCCGAACAGGCTCAGCAGCGGCACCTGGCCCGGTGCTGCGCCGGCGGGAAAGCCGAATAGCTTCACCAGTCCATGCGACAGGAACAGGAGCGCCAGGACGATGCGGAAGATGGCGTGCAGGCGAGGCGCCCAGGAAGAGGCGGTGGTATTCAGGCTGTTGGTGGTCATGATGTCATCCTTCGATCGTAAGTGCGGGCATAAGTGCGGGGGCTCGTGGGGAAGCGGTCGCGGCGAGCCAGCTCGCGATCGATGAAAGAGTTTGCGCGCCGATGCCGTGGCCGATCCCGGACGTCAGGATCTGATCGACATGGTGGCCTGCCGCGCGAAGCCGTTCCGCGGCGTCCTGCGACAATCCCTGCGGCATCACCCGGTCCGCTGCATCCGCGATGACGAGCAGTGACGCGGGGTGTGCGATCGCTGGGACGACAGGCGCTGCTAGTCGGCCTGCGATCGCGATGGCACGCCCGGCGTGAAACCCCTGCGCCACCATCGCGAGCGTCATGATCGCGCCCTGGCTGAAGCCGAGCAGCACGAGATCCTCTCGCCCGACGCCGTGCTGTCTTGCCAGGTCGTTCAGCCGCTTGAGCATGCGAGGCAACGCACCCGCCACGCGCCGCGGCCGGTCGGCCTCGGTCACGCCGCTGACCGAAAACCATTGCCGTCCGCGGCCACCGCCGTCGAAGGGTTCGCAGCCATCGAGTGCGATCACCTCGGCAACGGCGGCCAATGGGGCGAGGGCTGCGCCCATGTCGGGGCCGGACGATCCTACACCGTGCAGCGCGACGATCAGGGGCCGGGTCATGCCGCTCCTCCAAATGCAAAGGCATCCATCCGCAAGATACCATGCGTGGTACTCGCGTGGAGATGCTCGGCTCGTCCTGCACTTCCTGCTCCCAGCGCCACGAACAGCGGCAGGATATGCTCCTCGGTCGGATGGTTGCGCACCGCTTGCGGTGCGCGGTTGCGATAGGCGAGCAGGTCGTCGGTGCGCCCGTCTTCGATCGCATCGGTCATCCAGTCCGCGAACTGGTCGACCCAGGCCGGGGCAGGGGCGTGCAGCGCGTCGTAATATTGGCGGAAGCTGGACAGGTCATGGGTGAAGCTGCCCGAACCGACGATCAGCACGCCTTCCTCGCGGAGGGGTGCCAGCAGCTGGCCCAGCCTATAATGATAGTCCGGCCCCAGAGCGGTCTGCACCGAAAGCTGAACGACGGGGGTGTCGGCCTCGGGATAAACGAGCCGCATCGGCACCCACGCACCGTGATCCAGGCCGCGGCCGGGGACGCGGGCGACCTCGCCGCCAGCCGTTTCGATCAGGCCGGCGACACGATCGACAAGCCAGGCGGAGCCGGGCGCTGCGTAGCGGATCGCATACAGCTCGGCGGGAAAGCCAGTGAAGTCATGGATCGTCTCGTTGACCGGGCTGGTCGTCACGCTTGGCGCAGCGGTCTCCCAATGCGCGGAGATCACGAGGATCGCGCGCGGTCGTTCAGGAAGCTCTGCCCCGAGTTGCTCGAGAAAGATGCGGGCGGGCGCATCCGTCAGCGGGAAGGTCGGCGCACCGTGCGATACGAAAAGGGCGGGAAGCATGTGGACACCTCGTTGCTACCCTACTGATATGAACGCTGCATAATACTTTAGCGATCCGCGATTTCCGACTAACCGCCATGCGTTTTTGCATAGCCTCTTCGTGGTGGATATATGGCGCGCGACCGAAATGCCGTTGCGCTGCACAAGCAACCGGTCGGTTTGCTGATGGTTCATCTAGGGCAAAGTGAAAACTGAACGGCTGAAGCTGGGACACGGTTGACTGGTCGTGAGTGTCGCATTTTGAATAGAAACGACCCGGCGGGTTGAGCGTCTACTAACCCCCGCCCGTTGTCGGAAAACACACGGTAGTTGCCAATCAGGGTTGCCCACGACGTTTTGCGACGATCGAAAGGTTGCAGTCCGGGATCACCTGTTTGTCGCACAGTGGTGTTTCAGACCGGGTTTTCCGATCAAATGCCTGCCGAACGGCCATTGTGGGAAGGGCAGCAGACTGGCTGGTATTCGGGACGGCCGCTGGCGTTAGCCGACGTCGCCTGACGCAGCGGCCTTTCGCGGAAAGGACAGAGAAACGGAATGTCGGGTTTGGAGAGGAACGCGGACATTTGAGCGACCGTCGGCTCCCGCTACCAGAGGATATGATCGGTAATCACGCCGAACCTCACAAGAAAGCCCAGCGCCGCGCCTATCATCAGTAGGGCAACGTACACAGTAATGGCTCGCGTCCGGCTTCGACGGTCCGTCTGGTAGCTCAATTCGATCGCCTTTTAGCTGACCCTGCTGCCAACGTGAACGATACGGTAAACGTACGCAATTGAGCGTTCTGGTACGATCCTGCATTCTCCCGAGGGATGCTGTTTCGTAAACTTTCAAAACGTTCGTCGTTGGAGCAGAAATAGGCAGGTTTGGAACAGGAACGCTAGCTGTCAGCGAAGGCTGGGAACCGTAGACCGTCTTTAGCACCAAGTGGAGACGACATATGACCATCGCAATCATTACCGGCGGTAGCCGCGGCCTCGGGCGCAGCGCCGCCGCGTCGGTGAGCCTGACGATGTCGGTCGCGTAGTCGCCAACCTTTTGTCGGGCGACACCGGCTGGATCAATGCGCAGACGATCGAAGTTGCTGGTGGCTATGTCATCTAACCACGCCGCTGACGACTTCGATCAAAGGATGATGCACCAATGCCCCAAGCGGTAGAGATCACTACGTTTCGGCTGTCGGACGGCCTGACGATCAACGACTTCATTGCTGCGAACCAGGATATCGACCCTTGGCTCCAAAACCAGCCCGGGTTCATCTCGCGGCATATCTGTGAACGCGATGATGGCTTTGTCGTGGATATGCTCATCTGGGATTCCGCCGAGGAGGGGCATCGTGCCGCAGCCGGCGTAACGACTGAGATGGCAGCATCGCCGGTCCACGCATCCATCGACCAATCGAGCGTGACGTGGACGATCTCGGTAGCACGCCATATCGTGGAGCGTGGTCAGAGGCCTGACGTACGTGCTGCCGTGAAGACGTCGCGTCACCGGGACGACAAAGCGAGCTTCGCGCCAAACCCGATGAACACTCCACCCGTCAGCCTATCCAAAATGCGAACGACTGACGGGCGACGCATCTGGCGATTAAGAGGGGCGGTTGCCGCGATCAGGACGGCGAACCACGCTGTGCCGAGCGTGACGTGGATGCACGCGAGCGCGAAGGAGAAGAGCGCGACATTCGACCCCGCCGGTACGAACTGGGGCAGAAAGGTAACGTAGAACACGCCGATTTTCGGATTGAGCAAGTTCGTAAGAAAGCCGCGGCGCATCGCCTCGCTACGGCTGACGGGAATTGTCCGGGCGGCCATCTCGTCCTTTATCCCGTCTCTTGGGCGGAAAAGCAGGTTTACCCCGAGCCAAAGCAGGTAGGCCGCGCCTGCCCATTTCAGAACCGTATACGCGAGCGTCGATGCCGTCAGGACGATGCCCAGACCCAGCGCGACGGCTGCGCCCCAGGCAAGGCAGCCGAGACCGATACCGATCGCCGTTGCGATCGCTTGACGCGGTCCACCCGCTACCGCGCTCCGCAGGACCATCGCTGTATCGAGACCTGGGGTAATCGTCAGCAGCGTGGCGGCCAGGCCGAACGCCAGCAGGGATGGAAGAACGCTCATTCGAACCTGGCTCCGGAAGGCATGATGGTCACGACCGTATAACAGGGGTTGGCCCCGATGGCGTGGCGAGACCCTCGACCGATGAACCCACCGCTCGCCAAGCGACGATCGCTGCCAGAACAGCAAGGATGGCACCGCCCATGAATGCTTCGGGCAGGCCTACAGCAAAGGCGCCGGGCACGCTCGAGAACGCGTAGATCGCCGTCATCACCGCAATCCCCAGCGCCCCACCGATCTGCTGGTCCATCTGCAGTAGCCCAGACGCCGTACCGGCGTGTTCTTCCGGGACGCCTTCCATGATCGCAACAGTACCCGGCGCGAAGATGAGTGCGATACCCACCGCATGGATCAACAGCGGCACGAGGACAGCCGGGAAATAGCTGCTGCCGTTGTCCAGCAACGCAAATCCAACAAGGCTGACGGCGACGATTGCGCTGCCGGCGATCATGAGCGCACGAGCCCCAAACCTGACGATCAGACGGGGCGCGAAATGGCTGATCGCATAGACCGTAATCGTGAGGGGCATGTATCCGAGACCTGCGCCCAGCGGGGTCCAGCCTAACACGCGCTGAAGATACTGCACCATCATGAAGAGCACCGCGAAGTGGACGCCGACGATCAAGGCCATCACCGCCAGCCCGCCGAGCCGAGCGCGATTACGCAACAAGCTCAAGTCCAGGAGCGGCGCCGCGTGGCGTTCCTCGATCCGGAAGAAGGCTACGAGCAGGACTGTCGCCGCAAGGAAGGAGCCCAGCGTGCCGGCTGCGACCCATCCACGATCCGCAGCGCTAATGAACCCGTAGACCAGCGCTACCGAACCAATTGTCGCAGTGAGCGCCCCGGACACGTCGAGACGGGCGGGCTTCGGATGGGTTTCTGCCACGAGGCGGCCGATCGCGATCACCACAAATATGCCGACCGGCACGTTGATGAACAGCGCCCAGCGCCATGAGAGAAAGTCGGTGAGGATACCGCCGAGGATTAGGCCGGCAGACGCGCCGATCGACGAGACGGCGGTGAACAGCGACAATCCCCGCGCTCGCTCCGCGTCGTCGCGCGCCATCACCATGACCAGAGCCAGGACGCTTGGCGCGGCAAGCGCTGCGCCAATACCTTGCACGACACGGGCTGCGATCAGGATCGACGGGAGTTGTGCAAGACCGCCAACCAGGGAAGCCACGACGAAGATCGTGAGCCCCACCCTGAATGCGCGGACCTGACCGATGATATCGCCGAGCCTACCGCCAAGCAGTAACAGGCCGCCAAATGCCAAACCGAACGCATTTGGCACCCAGGTCAGGGCAGCGGGGGTAAAGCCTAGATCCAGCTGGATTCGCGGCAGGGCGACGACGACGATCAGAAAGTCCATGGCGAGCATGAGCTGCGCCGCGAGTACAATCCAGAGTGCGAACGCGCGCCGACGCGACGCGGGAGGGAGGCCTCCGCGAGTTGAGCTTGGCATGTGCATCTTTCCGGGTGCCTGACTGCAGGCGGGCGCTCACTATGAGCGCGGACGATGCCGTCGACCTTAATCGGCCGACGGCATCCAGATCGAGGTGCTATGCCCTCAATCTATGGTGTTACAGGCCGCGAGCCCCGCCTGTGACGCGGATGGATTCGCCGCTGACCCAATGCGAGTCATCCGATGCCAGGAAGACCGCCGTTGGCGCGATGTCCTCAGGCTCGCCAACGCGACCAAGCGGTGTTTCAGCCAGGAGCCTCACGCCGATATCCCCGCCGAAGTTGCCGTCGGTGGCAGGCGTATTGGTATAGCCCGGCATGATTGCATTCACCCGGATTTTGCGGGGACCAAGCTCGCGAGCCAGACCATAGGTCATGTTGTCGACCGCGGCCTTTGTAGCCGAATACACGCTGGCACCGGCAGAGGGATGCGTGCTCAGGATCGAACTGATGTTGACGATGCTGCCGCCCGCGTCGCCGAAGTGCTTCACCGCTTCGCGCGTTGCGAGGAAGTAGCCCAGCACGTTGACGTTGAACTGCTTGTGGAACGCGTCCTCGGTCAGGTCGACGACCATCTCGAAGACCGCAACGCCGGCGTTGTTGACGAGTACGTCGACCTTGCCGTGATCGGCGATGACCTGGTCGAACAGGCGCGTGACGTCAGCCGACTTCGACATGTCCGCCTGCACGGCAAACGCGGTACCGCCAGCCGTTTCGATCGACGCGACGACAGCGTCGGCACCGCTCTTGCTCGAATTGTAATTCACAATGACGACCGCGCCCTCGGCACCGAATGCCTTGGCGATGCCTGCACCGATGCCACTCGACGCACCTGTGACGATAGCGACTTTGTTGCTGAGTTTCATGGGACTATCTTTCTCGATCGAGGGATCTGATGCGAGAGGCACAAAGCCCCTCGTTCGCCTGTCCGATATGGCGGGGCAGGGGGCAGAGCCCATGCCGCTTATTCTCTCATTCCTGCCTAATCTTCTCAAAGCAGCTTGTTTGCAGTCACCACCGGGCCATGTGTGATGCATGGAAAATGTTATGGACGAGCTGCGCGGCATCGTAATGCGTGCCGGAAGCCGGTGGACGGACACGGGCATCCCCCGCGTATCGATGGTCAGATCGGAAGGCTGTGCTGACCAGGTCTATGAGCCAATGCTGCACCTCGTCCTTCAAGGCTCGAAGAGCTTGTCGATCGGCGACCAGAATCTGCGCTTCGATGAGGCGACCTACTTCGTCGTGCCGGTGCATGTGCCCGCAACCGGCGAAGTTCAGTCGGAAGGAACGGATCACCCCTACCTTGCCGTCAGTCTGAAGCTCGATCCGACGATCATCGCCAATCTGATGGCGGAGATGCATGGTGCTGGGACGACGCCGAACCCAACCGGCTTTACCGTTTCGACAGCCACGCCAGAGTTGATCGATGCCTGGCTACGTATGATGCGCCTCATCGACCGTCCGAACGAGGCACCTATCCTCGCAGCCATGATCGAGCGTGAAATTCTCTTTCGAGTGCTGATAGGTCCTCAGGGCGACAAGCTGCGGGAGGTCGCATGTGCGGATAGCCGGCTCGCGCAGGTCCGACCTGCGATCGACTGGATCCGCGATAATTTTGCGGAAACGATCCATTCGGAACCGTTGGCCGGTATGACCGGCATGAGCGTCGCTGCGTTCTATCGCCACTTCAAGGCAGTGACGTCGATGGCCCCGATCCAGTATCAGAAGCGGCTTCGCCTATTGAAGGCACGACGGCTCTTGCTGTTCGAAACGCACGACGTTGCTAAGATCGCTTACGGCGTTGGCTATGAAAGCGCGTCGCAGTTCAGCCGCGAATATGCGCGCATGTTCGGTATGCCACCAGGACGGGACGCGGCCCGCTTCCGCGTGGCGGCGACGGTTGATAATGTCGAGTTGGCTGCGGCAGAATAGATATGGATCGGCACCGGGCGAAGGCATGACCCTCACCCAGCACCGATCGCTGATATCGCTTAAAGGTCGACGATGGTCGTGTCGGCGATCGTCTCGGCAAAGCCGTCACCGAACAGACCAGCCGGCGTTTGGAAGCCTAGGCGCACCTCGCCACTCAGCACGCGGCGAGCCGCTTCGGCCGCGGCGATGGTCGTGAACGTATAGCCGTTGACCGTCTCGAGGATCGAACGGACTACCGTTCCGTCCTCGCCGGTGACTTCGACTGCTGCATGGTAGCGGTTGGCGTCGCGCTCATCGACCGTCGGGCCGTCGGGCATGGCGGCAAGGTCGCCTTCCGGAAACGCACCGTCGGTCAGGTACACGAACGTCTCGATGTTCGGGATGTCCGTGGCGCGCCAGATCGTGATCAGATCTGGCAAGGTCACCGGGAACGAGGACGCAGGACCATTGCCGAAATCAAAATCGCGAACATCCTGTGGGCTGCGGCTGATCAGCTTTCCATCGACCCGATGCAGCAGACCGGTGTTAACGTTTTCACTGGCTGAGATGGCCGAACCGCGGGAAAAGCCGCCTGCCACGTGCATGGCGATGCTGACGCTATGGGGCTTGCTGACACGCTTTGCGGCATGGCCAGCAAGCGACCCGAGCATCGCAACGCTGCCACCGCTGCCTGGGAGAAGCATCACGCCTGCAGCGGTTGCCGCCTGATCCAGCGTTTCGGCCAATTGGTAGCTGTCCAGCTCGGCAGCGATATCGAGATAATGAACGCCTGCCTCAATGCAGGCCTTCATCAGCGGCTCGGCCGTGAGCATGAATGGCCCAGCGCAATTCAGCAGGACGTCGATGTCCGAAAGCGCAGCCTTTGACGCTAGCAGATCGTCCACTGCAAAGAGGCGGTATTCCACACCCAGCTCGCCAGCCAATGCGACGAATTTTGCCTTGTCCTGCTCTCGACCAGCGAGAACGAGTTCGACGCCTGCCTTCTGGGCGTTCGTGGCGGCCATCTTTCCGGTGTATCCGGCTGCGCCGTAGATCATCAGTTTTGCCACGTCGGTAACTCCATTTTGGTGAAGGCATTCGCCGCAACGCCACGTTATCCGGCCGCTGCCGCCTGCACCTCAGATGGGCACGCCCGCCATCTTGTGCCTATCCGATCCTCTTCGAAACCTGCCTGATCCTGCTTGGTGGTAGGTCAACGCGGCTTGATCGGGTACCAGCCTCCTATGAACGCCAACCTAGAAGAGCTCCGCCGGCTTGCTGCACGGGCGCAAAACCGGGCTACGCCAACCGGCATACCGCGTGTTGCCATGGTCCAGGGCGAGATCCCCCAGCATAAGCTGGCGGCCGTCTACAGTCCGATGATCAACGTCATACTGACAGGCTCAAAGACGATGACAGTCGGAGCGCGCACCTTCCAATATGATCCGGCAACATATTTCGTGATGTCCGTCGACCTTCCTGCGGTCGGATCCGTACATCCAAGCAACGCTGGTGATCCCTATCTTGCAGTCAGCCTGACGCTCGAACCGTCGATCGTTGCCAACCTACTGGCCGATATGCCTAAACCTGCCGGGGGCGAACTCTACAGCTCCGGCTTTTCGGTGGCTCCCGTCACTGATGAACTCCTTGATGTCTGGTTCCGTATGCTGCGGCTGATGGACCGGCCTGACGACATACCCGCACTTGCGCCGGCCTATGAACGCGAGTTGCTCTACCGCGTCCTGCAAGGCCCGCATGGCTGGATGCTGCGTGATATCGCCGCACCGGGTACAGCCTTGTCGCGGATCGGCGTGACGATCCGCTGGATACGCGACAACTTCACAGTCCCCCTCAGGGTAGAGGCACTGGCATCCATGGCGGCGCTCAGCATCTCGGCATTCCATCGGCACTTCAAAGCCGTAACTGCGCTCAGTCCGCTCCAGTATCAGAAACGGATCAGGTTGTTGCATGCCCGATCCCTGCTGATTGCCGGCGAAGGGAATACGACGTCGGTCGCATTCGGCGTGGGCTATGAAAGCCCAACCCAATTCAGTCGGGAATATTCGCGTTTCTTCGGCCTTCCACCATCAAAGGATAGCCGCCAAATCGTTCGGGCTTTGCAGACCTCTGGGTAAAGGTATGTCTATTTGGTGCAGCAGGGCGTATGGGTCGGCCTTCGCTGTCGCTCACGATCCGCTCCTTTGTGGGATATTGATAATGTACGATGGGGGCGGGGAGGGCCCGATCCGTTGTCCTATCTCACATCAACTCCTACGCGCTCGCGTAAGATGGAAAGTCTATCGATAATATTCTGAGTTTCGAACGTCGCGTATTCCTCTCCTTTTGCGACAACTGACACGCTCTCGTCGTGATCGCTCTCCATCTCAAACGCGTGTTGATCAGGATGCCAAAAGACATGAAGGCGTTTGCAACATCGAAAAATGGAGACCTGCCTGCAGGCCAATAAGGCGCTGCAAGGATCCTACGCAGATCACAAGAAAAACGTTCCGCTCGTTACATATATGGAATAAACTTAGTTTTATGACGATTGGACGATCATTTGAAAGTGAGGCCCGTCAGATAGGTGACGTTGACCTCGTCAATCGCGTCGACATCATACCGACGATCCTTGATACGGTTTGTCAGGCTACCGGCATGGGCTTCGCCGCAGTCGCGCGAGTGACCGAGGAGCGCTGGATCGCGTGCAGCGTGCGTGACACCATCAATTTCGGCCTCGAACCCGGCGGTGAGCTCACGCTCGAGTCGACTATCTGCCATGAAATTCGGCAGTCAGGTGACCCCGTTATCATTTCAGACGTCCCGTGCGATCCAGTCTTTGGCACGCATAGCACGCCTGCGCTCTACGGGTTCCGTAGCTACATATCCTATCCGATATGCCTGCCGGACGGTGCCTTCTTTGGCACTCTGTGTGCGATCGATCCGTCTCCCCGCGACCTTGGCAGGCCCGAGATCCAGGGCATGTTCGCGATGTTCGCCAAACTAATCGGTTTCGCGCTGGACCAGGCAAGGCGGCTGGACGAGAGTGAAGCCAACGTTGCCGCGCAGCACGAGGCAGCCGAACTCCGCGAGCAGTTCATTGCGGTAATGGGGCATGATCTCCGTAATCCGTTGGCGGCAATTCAGGCCGGGATCACCCTGCTGGAAAAACACCCCTCGCCAGAACGCGCGGCTTTGGTACTGCGCCAGATGCGTAGCAGCGGCGATCGCATGACGGCGCTGATCGCCGATGTCCTCGATTTGGCGAGGGGACGGCTTGGCGAAGGACTGGCTCTAAGGCGCGAGCCCATGTTCATCGGACCTGTGATCGACCAAGTCGTAGCCGAACTCGCGAGCACGCATCCAGAGCATATGATCTCGGTGGAATGCTCGGCCGCCCGCGCTATCGACTGCGATCCCGATCGTCTCGCGCAATTGCTGTCAAACTTGATTGGCAATGCGCTTACGCATGGGGCGTCCGCCGAACCCGTACGGGTTTTGTGTTCTGCACACGACGATACCTTCATACTGTCAGTCGCAAACGGCGGACATGCCATACCGTCCGCCGCCATGGAGCGCCTCTTCCAGCCGTTTGTCAGAGGACGAGCGGCCGCTGACCGCGACGGACTGGGTCTGGGGCTCTACATCGCCTCGCAGATCGCTGCGGCACATGACGGCAACCTGACGGTAGTCTCGACGCCTGAGGAAACGCGCTTCAGCTTCAAGATGCCTCTGAATGCTGAGGCAGTGGCGACATGCGTTGAGTAACTACCGCCTGAGCAGCATTCGTTCGAGGTGAACATCCCAGCATAACTGAGAAGCTGAACCACCAAAGGTGGGCCAGCCCGCCGGCTGAAGCTATTCGCCCATCTGCTCCTTGCGGCGATGCCATACCGCCGCCTTCAACAGCGCCTTGGAAAGCTGCTCGATGGAATAGGGCTTGTGCAACAGGTCGAACCCGTAGGTGCCGTTCTTCGCGAGCACATGGCTGTAACCGCTCGTCAGGATGACCGGCAGATCGTGATAGAGTTCGCGGATTTTTAGGCCGAGGTCGACCCCGTTGATGCCTGGCATGATCACGTCGGAAAACACGATGTCGAAGCGGTCGGGCTGTCTCTCCAATAACGCCAGAGCCTCGCCGCCACTGGCCGTCCAGGTGGTATTGTAGCCGAGCTCGGCGAGCGCCTGCATGGCGAACTTGCCGACATCCTCATTATCTTCGACAACCAGAACCCAAAGGCCGTGGCCCTGCTCCAACTGTGCCGCTGGCGCGGCCTCTTCAATGATAGCCGGAGCCGCTGATTGCGGCAGATACAGGGTAAAGGTCGTGCCCGATCCAACCGTGCTCTCGACCTGGACTTCGCCGCCCGATTGGCGTGAAAAGCCGAACACTTGGCTGAGCCCCAGCCCGGTGCCCTTGCCGACCGTCTTCGTCGTGAAGAAGGGCTCGAAAATCTGGGCTAGATGCCCCGCCTCAATGCCGCTGCCTGTATCGGTGATTGAAACAGCGATATAGGCACCTTCGATCGCAGGCTGTTCTCGGATCGCTGGCAGGCCCGAGACGGCTCGAACTGCAATGGTCAGTGCGCCCTCACCATCCATCGCATCGCGGGCGTTGATCGCGATGTTGACGATGGCAGTGTCGAACTGATTGGGATCGGCATTCACGTAGCACGGATAGTCGGGCAGCTCCTGGTCGAACTTGATCCGGGACCCGTTGAGCGTCGTCACCATTCCACCAATCGACCGCACCGCATCGCGCGCATCGAACACGTCCGGTTGGAGGGACTGGCGGCGTGCGAAGGCGAGCAACTGAGCGGTCAGCTTTGTTGCTCGTTCGGCCGTCTCTGCGATGGCGTCGACATATTTGGTGCGACGATGCTCGGGCACGTCAGGACGGCGGATGAGGTCGATCGAGCCGCGGATGACGGTCAGCAGATTGTTGAAGTCGTGGGCCACGCCACCCGTGAGCTGACCGATCGCTTCCATCTTCTGGGCCTGCCGCAAGGCCTCCTCGACCGACTGCCGTTCGACCAGAGCCTGCGCAATGCGCTGCTCCAGCGTTTCGTTCAGCTCTTGCAGCCGTGCCTCAGCCGCACGCCGTTCCGCCAGATCGCGGGTCGCCACGGTAAAGAGCCGACTGTTGTCGATCCCAATCGCGGCCTGCGCGGCAATCGCGACGATGGACGCTTCATGTTGGGCGTCGAACTGATCGGTTTCAGGATGGCCGAAGAACAATCCGCCAATCACCTCACCGGAACGGGACGTGACAGGGGCGGCAAGGTAGCTCCGGACCGACAGGTGCCCTTCCGGCATGCCTTTGTGCGGCGCATTATGTCCGTAGCGCTTGTCGGCCAGGATGTCCGCCGATCGGACCACACCCTCACCACCGAAGGTCGGAGCGAATATGGCTGTGTTGCGCGGCATCGGGAATTTGTCGAACTCGGATCGATCGACACCCGACAGGGTGTAAAGCATGTAGCTCTCACCTTGCGTGTTCTCCACGTTGTAGAAGAACGCGCCGAACTGCGCGCCGGTCAGGGCTACGCCTGCATCCGTCACGGTCTGTACCAGCCGGTCGAGATCGAGCTCGCCCGCCATCGCCGCGGCAGCACCGTTCAGGGTCGTTAGTGCGCGCCTGTCTTCGCGCATTGCGGTCTCGGCCCGCGTCCGCTCGACCGCCGACCACGTCCGTTCTGCCACTTCGACCGCCAGCGCGACTTCGTGATCGGTCCACCGGCGTGGGACCGGGCTGAGGATATATTGGAGCGCGACGAAGCGGCCATCCTTGACCAACGGTACGTTGATATAAGCCCGCGTGCCGATCTGCGCGAACGCCTTGCTAGTCTGCGGTCCTGTCGCCGGATGGTTGGCTGTGTCATCGATCCGGATGATCCGGCCTGCCTTTAGGTCAGCTCTGGTGGCAGCGCCATAATCTTCAAGAACGTGAAGCCCCGCGGCACTGGGAAATCCGGGAGCAACCCAATCCTGCTCGATCAGCGTACGCTCACCGCGATCATCCAAGGCGTCGCCATAGCCAACGGCACCCGCCTGTAATTCCTCGCCGAGCATTGCGTTAGCGGCCGCCTTGATTTCGGAAGGATCGCTCAAGGGCCTAAGCACGGTATCGAGCCGGTCACGAAAGGCCTGTCGGCGCCCGTTCAACACCTGAGCCGTCGTCTCGTTCGTCACGCACAGCATGCCGACGATCACGCCGACCTCATCGATCAGCGGGGAATAGGAGAACGTCCACCAGGTTTCTTCCAGCACTCCGTAACGCATCATTGTCAGAGGCAGGTCGACGAAGCGGCTGGGCTCGCCGGCAAGAGCCTTTTCGGCGATGGGGGCGACATCGTCCCAAAGCTCGGACCAGAGTTCGGACACGGGACGTCCGATCGCATTATCGATCTTCGCTCCAAGGATGCCGCCATAGGCGTCATTGAAGAACGAGAAGAGGTCAGGCCCCCAGCCAATGAACATGGCCTCAGGCGATCGGAGCGCCGTTCCCAGTGCAACCTTCAGCGCTGTCGGCCATGACGATGGATTGCCCAGCGGATGGAGATGCCAGGGATGGTTGGCGATACGCGTAGCGGCATCGCCGCTTAACGACTGAAAAACGACTTGATCGGCCATCTCAGCACACGCCATTCGAAGGCGAGCCGTCGCGGGCCGCCCGGTAACGGAGATAGTCGGTTTCGCGCTCTTCCAAGAGCCGCAGTGCCGCTCGGACAACCTCGCTCGCGTTACCGTAGCGGCCGGAGTCCAACGCGCTGCCGATAAAGTCTTGCAGCTCAGGAGTGACGGTAACGTTCAAGGATTTGCGAGCGATCATGTCGCCAAGCTAGCTGGTAAAATTAGATTTGGTAGCTCTATTCAATGGGCTGTCGCCCTTTTGCCAACGCATCATTCCACACAGAACCATCCGGGCTTGGACGCTCCTGCCGCTACCGCCCTCGAATGGGATCGGATTGGCGCGTTGGTGGAAGACTTACCGCACAACCCAGGAGCGATAATTATCTATAATCATCGCTGGCCATGGCGATCTCGTACAGCTTCTTTGCCGGCGCGCTTCGTTCACTACGGGCAAAGCCGATCAGATACGCGGTGGCCTCTACGCCTTCGGGAGTTTCGTGGGGAAGCGTCATCGACCAGTCCCCAAATATCGGCTGCCTGATCGCCCGGTCGCATATGATCTCGATATCCGCATGCCGCGCATCGGTCTCAATGCGGCGCATCGTTTCGGCAATCGCCGCTCGTTCGCCTTCTAGAACCTGCGCAAAGCTGTTTGTGTCGAACCACAGCACCCCTGTGATGCCAGCGGCAGTGTTGCAGACGGCCGAGGTCGCGACGATCGCCTCAAGTTCGTTGCGATCGTCGCCGATTAACGACCGGCTTATGTAGATTATTCGGTGCATCCCGCGTCAACCGGCGATATTATACTCATGTTCCATTTCCAGGGCATCCTAAAGCGAACGACGACCAGGACCACGGGGGATGAGGATCGGAACCTTCAAATCCGGAAAACGATGTCGCGTTGCACTTTCACTTCCAAGCCCGTTTAAAAGGTTCGGCTTGCATGGATTATATATGGGACGGTCAACGTTAGCGCGATAGATGTGATCAATTGTCCGATCCGATGCGCGACCTCGATGCGGTAGCGGGATCAAGACGTTTTAGCTCAAACATCCCTGCTTTAGGATAGGGCGGCAGGTGCCAAAACGACGACACGAAAGCCATGCCCCTTGGTGCCCGCGCTTCGTGTCACCATTGCGCCAAGAACCATTCGGAGCTGATCCAGCAATCCCCCACCATGCCCGGCAGCATAGGTTTCGACCCGTCCTACGCCATCATCCTCTACGATCAACTCGACCTTGCCATTACGGGCGGCAAGGTTGACCGAGATCGTACCACCCGCCTCCGTCGGATACCCATATTTCAATGCATTGATGACCAGCTCGCTGCCCATCAGCACGAGGGCACGTCGCACGTCCGGGATAAGCAGCACAGGCTCCGCCTTGACGACAACGGCAACCTGCCTCGACCGACCGAATATTTCGGCAAGCCGGGTCGCGATTTCAATCAACAACGCGGCACAGGGTACGTGTGACTGGGCATCGTCATCGACGCCCAATGCGTCATAGGCACGTGACAAACGCCTTGCCTGAGTCGTCACTTCCAGAGGTAACCAGCGCCGCGATGGGTGGTCTGCTACATTCGCCAACGAGATGGTCATTTGCGACATATTCTTCGCCCGGTGAATCGCATCCGCTCGCCACAACCGGGCATGCTCACTCCTTACCAACGGCGCTGCATGCCGCGCAGGTGAACGTGTCGGCGCAAATAGCTCCAGCAGGCTGGTTTCCACCGCTACAGGGCGCAACTTTTGTAAAGTATCCGGCTGCGTAACCGTCTCAGCGCACATGTTCCCCCCAATCTACCCTTGTGGCCCCTCTGTCGGGATCCGTCAGAGTCAGCCGCGTGCAGAAGGATTTTTAGGGGGAACAGCGGTCTAATTATTCGTCTATGTTAAGATCATTCACAATCATCCGAGGACCGAACTGGTGTCGCTCCGAGGCCTATTTCCTTAGAATATGCAGGAATTATTTTGCGTATTTACTGTAGTTTTGTGCGTATACAGAGTACGCGACTCGATCACGTCAGCGCAACGTCATTGGCAAGACTTTGACGGATCGCCGACAGCAAGGTAACTGATCTATCGATCGTGACTTTGCCTTCGCCCCGGTCTGCGGCAATCTCCACTTTGGCATCAATTGCAACCGTAATAACGTCAATTGCATCCTCAACTTGGATTACCGACCGCGCTATAAGCCCGTGGATTAGGCTCTCAACAAGGAGGATCGCCGCTTGGCCATGAGCGTCGGGGCCGTCCAGCCTCGGCACGGGTTGCGGCAGGTCGCTGTCGTTCATGAGATCAGTCATCATGGCGCTCCGAGGTAGGCGAGAGCGCTAGATGCCCACAGTCGCCAGGGCCTGGTTCGAGCCGACGATGCCTATGAAGGTAGCAGAAATCGCCCGATGAAACTCGATCGATATCAACATTCGTATATAACATTCGACAATATCAAAATGTGGCCTGACGTGAGAGAAGGGCCAATGGCAAATCGCTTCGTCGACAAATTATGCGGACTTGCCGAGCTTGACGGTGAAGATGTCAGATCCCTTACCGCAGCAAGTGCAAGAGGCCACCAGTACCCGGCGAGGCACGATTTGATCCGTGAGGGCGATCGACCTGGTCCGGTATTTATCATGCTCGAAGGATGGGCCTGTCGATATAAGGTGCTGCCAAGTGGCACGCGTCAGGTGCTTGCGTTTCTCATGCCCGGCGACGCGTGCGATTTGCATATAGGTTTGCTGGCGGAGATGGATCACAGCATCCAAACGATCACGCCGGCGCGCGTGGCGACGATCGAAAGGGTGGACATGGACGTGCTTATGGAGCGCCGTCCCGCCATCGCTCGCGCAATGTATATCTCGCAGTTGATAGACGAGGGCACGATGCGCGCGTGGATAACGAGCATGGGGCGCCGGACTAGCACCGAGCGGGTGGCCCATTTAATGTGCGAGCTTTACCTGCGGGCACTTTACATTGGTCTTACCGGAGATACGTCTTTATCGCTGCCTATATCACAAATCCTGCTGGCAGATGCGCTGGGTATGACCGCCGTGCACATCAACCGCGTGCTAAAGGAGTTGCGCCTTCAGGGGGCAATGGCCCTGCGACGCGGCAGCCTAGACGTTATTGATCCCGATATGATCGTCAGGATCGCCGGGTTTGATGACGGATATTTGCACCGGAGATTGCGGGCGGCATAGCTAGGCTTAGTTCGCACGCTGGTCAGGGAGCAGGGCCGGGTCACGGCTTCCGATAACGTCCATGCGCTTTTGCGTGAGTTGCGTTTCGATCAAGTGGAGCGGATGTGCAATCGCTGCCACGAGAAACGTATCGCCTTCGTCGATCATGAGGTTGAGAGCTGCATTTAACGCGTTCAGACATTCAGCGTATCGGCGCATCGGTCACCTCCTTCGTTCCTCATGACCGATGATGATTGAAATTGACCATGCGTTGTTAACATGAATCAATTATTTCAACTTTGACCGTGGTTAACTACGCTGCTTCTGGCTGATGCAGATAGGCTGATCGGAAATCGCCTATTCGGCGAAGAGCTTCCCAATTCCCGATCGTTAAAACGTGACGGTTGATAGCAATAATCCCTTCCTTGCGCAGGAGTTGCATCGTTCGGTTTACGTGGACCGCAGTCAGCCCTGTAGCATCGGCAACCTGTTCTTGTGTTAGCGGCCAAACGAGCGCTAACCCGTCCGTTACCTTCGCCGCTTTTTGAAGCAGGGCGATTTCACAGATAAAGTGGCTTATGCGTTGGCGGGCACTTCGCCGCCCCAAATTGACCATCCATTCTCGTGCGATGGATGATTCAACCAACGTTTGTCGCCAGAGCGCGCGACCCACATTCGGAAAATGCGCAGCAATATCGATTATATCTTTGTGTAAAATATAGGCAACGACGGAACGTGTGAGTGTTTGGACGCTATGATCGGCAATTGAGATTATGCTATTTTGAAAATCAACCAAATCGCCCCGCATATGAAAAGCCAATATTTGACGACTGCCATCGCCCGCAGTTCTGCTCCGATAAGAAAATCCGCTTAGAAGCACGCAGCATTTCTTAGTCCTATCGCCCTCTCTGACAAGATATGCGCCGGCATCGAGATCTACGATCCGATGCGGCATCGCTAATATTGCGGCACGCTCCACCTCGCTCAGGAATGCATGACCGTCGAGTTTGTGTACCATGGGGAATAGCGATTGATCGTCAGGTGACATTTTGCGCTCCGTTATCTGCGGCGGGAGCGGTCAGCTCTCTGTCACGGAAGCCCAATACGATCCGAGATTGCCCAAGCTAACACAGATTAAACCGGTCGTATGCCACGTAATTGAGCTGCGATAGACGAGCGGTCCGCCCTTGATATCCAAGACGCCCCCTCGATTTCACCCTCGTGGAGCATCTGAACCGCTCTCCAAACGGGCACTAGATTTTCGACGGTCGGCGCTGCCTATCGCGTCGGCTTTGCCAATCAGCAACCGACAGCAAGGTTGGGGCCGCAATCACGCCGATTGTCATCGATGGCAAACGCGTTCCCGAAATCTGTTCCCGGTTGTCGTTTCCCGAAGTTGCCACTCGGAGAGGGGCGAACGGGAAAGCTTGGGTGGCGTCAAACACACGATTGTCCTCAGGCGGCAGGTCAGGCGACCGCGGCTGCCCCAATCTATGCGTGGCACATACGACAAACCCTGTCGCTTTGTGCGATTGTGCGGAAACCAAAATCCGGAGGTTTTCCGTCACCAACAAAAAGGCCGGGAAGTCACGCTCAGCGTCAATCTGGGTATACCCTGAGTGAGCATGTGGTTTGAACACAAATCCTGTTCAAACAGGGCCGGTAACAGCGAAATTGAACACCTAATTTAGGAGGTCTAGACCCTGCTTGCACACATAGGCGTCTGGCTTACCGGCGTGGATCGCGAAGCCGGCCTATGCCTTCAGAGGGCGATCGTGGGATTTGTAGTCGATGGCATAAGCGTCGGCACGCATTGCATGTTTGACGCTCGGTTCGCGGCTGCCATGAGATCAACGTCATCTAGATCGCGGCAATCGATCCACCATTTGGCGTCAGTGACCCGAAGGCATGCGTTACAGTCGGCGTCGCTGTTTGAGTTGGTTAGCGCTGCGAGCCGCTTGTTCCTGACCGTCGACGCCCAGCTGATCTGCCGATCAGTCCCAGTCAGCGGCGGAAGAACAAGGTGTGAGACAGCGGCGCTGCTTAACGCTGCCGCAGCGACCTCCTCAGCCCGCTTTTCCGCAACGAAGCAGTCGCGACAGGTAGTCGTCTTCAGCCACTTGGCCTTACGTTCCTGCTGGCTTTCAAAGCCGGTGAGATGATGAGCCTGCTCGTGACCGCAGGCATGAATGATCCGCTGTTCCATGGCATGGATAAATGCCCGTTCGTGGTTTGTGCGCAACGCCAATGAGTCAGGTTGAATCAGAATCGCGGCCAGTGACTGACGACTGAACGGGACAAATGTCAGCCAACTAAGCTGGCGCAACGCCGTCAGCGTTCACCAGATCCGGGCCAACCAATGTGCCGATGAGCCGGACGCGCTTCTCTACCAGATCTACGGGGGTTCGATGCAATTCCAGCTCATAGCGGCCACCGACATCGCGGCGAAGATAGAAGGCTCCGCCATCGCGGACCAAGGTGCCTATCTCATTGATCCGGGTGCCAATCGCTACCATCGCTATGCCGTCGCTCCATTATGCAAAATTGCGGGAGATCCTTGGGGCAGCCGATGCTCCTTGAAAGTCCCCTGATCCTGCTAATTCGCTCCCGACCGGTCTCTAAAGACTGATACTCCGCCGCGCCATTTCTACGAATGCCATATCCCCAATTGGTGAGCGGGGCTCGGCTTTGAAAATATCGGCCAAATCGAGCAGATCCTCGTTGGAAAGGTCCGCGATCGAGGCTTTGATCTCGGCAAGCCGCCGCACCGCGTGATCGCCGCGATCGGCGACCCGCTTCATTCTTGTCTTGAGCATGCCGCCTTTTATCATAAACGTCGCAGGGGCGGCAGGGGCATTTACGGCCGGTTGGCTAAGGTCATTCGGCCGAAAATGCCCGCTATCTGCAGGCGGAAGAAGCTTCTCTAATGGAGAACCGCACCGCGTTCTGGCGGCAGATCCCAAAGCGGCAGGAATGCACAGCTTCAAAGAGTGAACGGCGCCATCACGGTGCATGCGGACCGTCCACATTTACGGTAAAATGGTGGAAAGCGGCCCGGCCGCTTTCGGGTGACGATCATCGTAAGAGGACGTTCGTTCATTTGATGGGGCAGGGTGGCCAATCGGCCGCTTCCTGGTGGAATCCGGAATGGCTGCTTTCAGGTGTCCAGGTGTCAGCAGCGGCCGTTTGCTCAGGTTCTCTTAAGCGGCAGCTAACAGCACGGCGTGGCCAAGCGCATGCTCCATCTGCTTAGTGATTGGTCGTTCTCTCCCGTGCAGATTGGGACCTTCGTCCATATCACGCGGCACAGCGGCGCGAACCGAATTGACTACGACGTCGTCAGGCATGTTTACTACACTATCGGCAAGGCCTGGTCCTCGTCGCTTGGTGGCGGACTCGTCCAACCAGCCGGACGTCCCTCCGTTCGTCGCAGAAAGTCATAGGAGCGTGTGGACGAGTAGAGCACCCGTTGGCCAGGCGACTTGATGACGCGCTGCCCGTCAGTGACGCGAACTTGGGCGATGCCGGGGAACATGTCCTCGTCGACGGGTCGAGGCGCGGCGGGGTTGTGGAATAGGCAGAGCTCGTCCGCCCATCCCTCGGCATAATCCGGGCTCTCCACGTCGAGGCGGAAGGGGATACCCTCGAAGCCGCCCTGCGGAGCGTTCCACACCCCCTCCCTGACCAAGCTGACCCACGGATCGCCAAGCCCTGCCCGAATCCCCATGCGGCTGAACTTCACGATGGTGCCCGCATTCGAGAACAGCACGGCGGACACGTGCTCCGTGTCGGGCTGGGCGAAGAAGTTGCTCGCCATCGTCTTGCTGCCGACATGCGTCGCGAGCGGGACTTCCACCCCGAATGGGCGGCCATCGGGCTGTACACCGGTCTCGATGCCGAAGCCGTATAGGTAGAAGGGCAGCGCGGTATGCGACCATCGCATGGAGGCCGGCGCGTGGAAGTCCGCGATCGCGAAGATCAATGGGTGGTCGGCGACGTGCGGCTTCTCCCAGTAGCGCTTGCTGAGCTTTGAGAATAGCGGTGAGCCGAACTTGATTGGCATTTCGTTGCGGAGGAAGTCGTGGGCGTCCCCCGGCGGGCCGCCCGGCATGCCTGGAGCCATCGCGGCATTGAAGGTGTTGCGGCCGTTAGCCGTGAGGCGCTTGACGCCCTGGATCGGCGAGAACAGGTCGACGCCACCGGGCATGGTAACGAACTCGCACGCGTGCACGTCATCCAGCAGCTGCGCCCCTAGATCGTGGGTAATCGCAAGATCGACCGCGCGCAGCGAGGGAAGCATCCCCGAGCGCATGTAGGATCGGTGCCGGCCCTCTCGGTCGCGCGCGAACGCGAGGCAGACGAACTCCTTGGATTCTAGGACGTGGAAGCCGCCGATCATCTGGGCCTCATCCGGGATTGTCCACGCGGACGCGGTCACGAGCGCCTGTCGCACCGACGCGGGCCTTCCCCATAGCGTGAGTGCCTCAAAGCGTTGGATGGTCGTCCGGACCAGACGGCCGTGTGCAAGGCCGCGCATCGGCGCGAGCTCCCTGTCGCGATCGTCGGTCATGGGCTACTAGCCTGTCGTGGGCACATGCGGAGCCCGGGCAACTGCCAACTCCCTTCGCAACGCCGAGGCGCTGAACCCCGTCGACGCCATGATGATGCGCTTACGCTCGCCCGTCGATTCATAGACTCTCTCGGCCGGATGGTCGACCCGATGGTGGGAGGGGAGATCGCGCCATTGGATCGTGCGACCGAAGTGACAGGGGCTTCATCGCGGACGCGGTCGCATCTACAGATACTTGCTGGCGGCAATCGCTCGATGCGAGTCGCTGACGCGGGGGCGCGGCGTGGTCACGCCGGGAGGGGGATTTTTGGACGACACGGGAGCCGTCCTCGATGCTGTCGAGGAGCCAGAAACCAACGAGATGTTCCTCGAGCGGCTGGTGAAGACGCTGAGGGCGGCCGAGGGCGCTGATGGCGGCCTCCTTGACGTCCTCGCCGCGCACCTGCTCAAGGTTCAGCCGGCAGCGAACGCGGTGACGCTGTCGAGGGACGCCATCGTTGCTCTAGCGAAGTCGCGGGCTCTGCCGGACGCGACGGAGGTCGCTGATGGCTGATCCGACCTTCATCAAGTCGCTGACCCTCCAGGGTTTTCGCGCTTACCTACACCCCAAGACATTCGATCTCGCGGCGCGGCGGAGTATCGCGATCTTCGCTCCCAACGGTCAAGGCAAGTCGAGCGTCGTCGACGCTCTCGAGTTCCTGCTGTCGAAGGACGGCACGTTGGAGAAGCTCGGGCAACGGGCGGTCAACAACCAGGCCGGTCCCGTTGCGCTCGTGCACAACCTGGCCGACGAGGCGGGAATCGCACCTTCGGTCAAGATGGTTACGATCACTGGCAGGGATGCCTCTACTGGCGAGCGTCCGGCGACTGGAACCAGGGGGCCCATCCCCGCGGTCGCCACGAACCTCAACGCGCATTTCGCCGTATCGCCTGTCATACGTGGATACGTGCTGCGGACCTTCGTCGAGGCCCACACCGCGGAGAAGCGCTACGAGGAGGTCGCCGGCTGGCTGCGGCTGGCCCCGCTCGTCGAGGTGCAGAAGAACCTCCGCGCCCTGAAGACGCAGGTGAAGGCGGCCGCGGAGGACGTCCAGCCGCTGAAGAGGATCGACGTTGATCTGTCAAAGGCGACGGCGGCGGCGATCACGGCATGGGACGACACGGCCATCCTAGAGCACGTCAACACTGCGGTCCTCGCACCGCTGGACGCCACGATGTCCCTGCGCGCGATGGACGCGACCGATCCATCCTACGGGACATTGGAGATGCGAGCGAAGTCGGAGGAGAACAGGGTCGGCATCGCCGGCCTCCGGCAGATGCGGTCCGCGGCGGTCGCGCTTCATTTCGAGGCGCCGGGGGAGGACGGCGCAGAGAGCGTCGCTTCGGGTGCGATCGCCGACTTCGCCGCGGCTGTGGCGTCGCTCGCGGGGGCAGAGGAGCGGGAGGAGGAGGAGCGCGGCAAGGCGGCGAGCGCGGTCTTTAAGAACCTGTGGGAGGCGGCCGAGAAAATCTTCGTCGACGGTGCGGAGGCGCCGGATGCGTGTCCGGTGTGCGCCACGCCGATCGACGACACCACCGCTGGCAGTCCGGGGGCGATTCGAAGGCACGTCGCCGGTCACCTCGACGAGCTGGCGGACTATGCACAGGCCAAGCGGGATCTCGACAGGGCTGAGAGGTCGGCGCGCGATGCGCGTACATCGCTCGGCGCGGCGTTGCCGACACTGATCGGCCTGCTCGGCGATGATCGCGCTGGGCTCAAGGCCGAGCTTGTCGCATTCCAACCCGGTATCACCGACTGGCCGGCGAAGGACGCGCCCGATGCGTCCGGCGTCGTATCCGCCCTCGCGACGCTGGTCGGGGACCTGGATCGCGAGATCGCCCAAATCGAGGAGAGGCAGGGCGACCACACCTATCTCAAGGCCAAGGCGACGGTCGACAGGCTCACCGAGCTCGCTGGCGAACGCTCCCTGGCGCTGAGCACCACCAAGGAGCTGGTGGCGTTGCAGGAGGCGTTGGCGACCCAAGCGACGACGATCTCCTCCCAGATCCGCGCGAAGGTGCAGTCGCTCCTTGACACGCTGCAGACTCCGATGAACGCGATCTACCGAGCGATCCAGGGCGAGAAGGCGAAGACTGTCCGGCTGGAATTGCCGGGCGAGGACGACGCTAACCAACAGCGCCTCCACCTCCTCGTCGACTTCGCCGACAACCGCACCGGGGTGCAGCCCGGGGGCTATCTCAGCGACTCGCAGATCCATTCCGTGGCGCTGGCGCTCCGCCTGGCGGCGATCAGGCGTTTCAACGCGGGCGCGCCGGTGATGGCGCTGGACGACATCGTCACCTCCTACGACGCTGACCATCGCCGGGCGATCTCCGCGCTCATCACCTCGGAGCTTAGCGACTGCCAGGTCATCATTACCACACATGACGAGCGCTTTTTCAACTACCTGAAGGATCAGATTGGGCCGAACGCGTGGCAGTTCACCCGCATCATCGGCCTGGATGCGTCATATGGCCCCCGCTTTGCCGAGCACCGCGTGACCGACGCAGTGATCGAGGCGCGCTGGGCCGGCGGCGACCTGGCGGCCAATGAGATGCGTCAGGCAGAGGAGGAGTGGCTGCTCGCCACTTGCCGCGACTTTGGCGTGAGCGTCCGGATCAGAACGCTTGAGCGCGCCTACGCCTACGAGCGCAGCGAGCTGGCCTCTGCCTTGGCCGCGTTCCTGAAGGGTGCGAAGCTGGAGGCGCCGCGGGTGGCCGGCGTCAACAACCGCTTCCTCGACAGCCTGATCAAGGGCGAGGTCGAGAACTTCGGCAGCCACTTCCAGGACACACCTTATGGCGATGGATCCATGGGGGACGAGAAGGTCCGGTGGGAGGAGTTTAAGGCGTTCCGTACGCATTTCGCCTGCGGCAAGTGCGGCCGCACGAGGTTCCAGCGTCCACATACCCTCAAGAAGCCCCTCTGCGCTCATGGAAGTTGCGAAGCGCAGTTCGAATTTGCGGTGACCATGGACGTCACGCAGCCAGCGTGATCGGGTCAGAAATTCTCGGCAGGGGCGCAAAAGCTCGTCCCAACTTAGCGAATGATAATGCTGTTGAACTCGACTGAATGATACCGGCCAGTTTTACTTGTGAAGCCGTTTTCCGCCGCCACTTTATTGAGGTTCGCTACCGCCCGTTACTGGGCCGAACGTGAGGGGGAAGGTTGAGATGGCGTTCTACACGGGCTTCACCGAGAAGGGCGGCGCGGACCCGTCGCCGCAGTTAGTCGCCGACGCGGAACTTGCACGCGAACGCCGTTGACCGGATAATCGTTGGTAATTCGATAAGAGGGCGGGATATCCACTCGCCGCGAGGATGGATTGGCATACGACTTTAGCTCTCTGCTACCTGCCGACTTTGAGGATCTCGTCCGTGACTTGGTCGGCAAGGCCCTTGACGTTCGGTTCGAGGCCTTTGGGCCCGGTCCGGACGGCGGGATGGACGGCCGTCACTCCGTAGACGGTCTGACGACCGTACTGCAGGCAAAGCATTACGTGGGATCATCCTTCGCGCAGCTCGCCGCCGCCATGCGACGGGAGCGCGGAGCGATCGACCGCCTGGAACCCGATCGCTACGTGCTGGCCACCTCCCGCCACCTCAGTCATCGAAACAAGGCCGATCTCGCCGCGATTATAGGCCCTGCGTTGTGGAACGAGGGCGACCTCCTGGGACAGAGTCAGCTGAACGCGATGCTCCGTGAGCACCCCGAGGTCGAGCGGACGCACCTCAAGCTCTGGTTGTCCAGCACGACGGTGCTTCAGACCATCCTCGACGCGGTCGTGCACGCCGGATCTCTTGCTTTCTCCGCTAGCACGCGCGACGAGGTGGCCGGACGCGTGAAGGTCTACGCCCAAAATCCGAGCCTAGCGGAGGCTCAGCGCGTGCTAGATGCCCGGCACGTCTTGATCATCTCGGGCCCGCCGGGCGTCGGCAAGACGACGCTCGGGGAAATTCTGACGTTCGCCTATCTGAGTGAGGGCTGGGAACTCATCGCGCTCCGCAATCTGGAGGACGGATTCGCGCGCATCGACGATTCGAGGAGGCAGGTGTTCTTTTTCGACGACTTTCTTGGCACGATCGCGCTAGATCAGCGAGCGCTGTCCGCGAAAGACTCGCAGCTCGCCCTCTTCATGAACCGGGTGCGCAGGAGCCCAAACGCGCGCTTCATCCTGACGACGCGCGCCTATATACTGAACGAGGCCAGACAGTCGTCGGAGCGTCTCGCTGACCGCCGCGTCGAGTTGTCGACCTACGTGCTGGATCTCTCGGCCTACACCCGCTCTATCCGGGCGCGGATTCTCTACAACCACCTAGCGCTGGGTGGCATTCCGGCCGGGCACGTGGTCGCACTGTTAGACAGCGGATCGCTGCCGCGGATCGTTGATCACCGTAACTACAACCCACGCGTTATTGAGTGGATGACCGATGCGCTCAGGATCGAAGAGATGCCGTCGGACCTATACCCGCTGACGTTCCTCGAGATCCTCGAGAACCCGGAGCAGCTTTGGGATCGCGCGTTCCGAAACCACATCCCGCCGGCTGCCCGGCACCTCCTCATCGCCCTGTTTTTCAGCTATCGCTTTGGGACTTCCGTTGGGGACCTGCGCTCCTCCTTTGAGCCGCTGCACGCGCGCATGTGCGGGGACCTCCGCATCCCGCGCGATCCTAAGGATTTCGAGCAGAGCCTGAGGCATGTCGAGGGCGGGTTCGTGGTGATCGAGGATCGAGAGGTCGACTTCATCAATCCGTCGGTTCGCGACTACCTCGCGGGCTACCTGACGGACGCGGTGCTCCTGTCCATTGTGATCTCGACCGCGAGCCAGGGCTTCGTCGCGCGCGAGGTTTGGGCGTTCGCGAGGAAGCGGCTCGACTGGATCCAGCTCCCAGCCATCGCGCGATCCGCGCTCCCCGTCGTGCCCAGCTTCACGGAGCGGTCCGACAGCAGCGTTGCAGACCTGGACAGTTCGGGCCGGATTTCGCTGCTGCTCGAGTGGTGGGCTCTGAGCGAACTTGACGATTTTGTCCAGGCAGCGCTCGCCATCGCGCGGCAACCGCCGAAGGAGTTCACGTCCTGGCGTGACGGACCGCGGCTTCTCACGATGATCGCTGAGCTGCACGACAGCGGCCATCACGAGCCCGGGTCCCTGACTGACGAGATGATCGAGGCTCTGGACGAAGTGACGGTCGAGCTGTTCGACCAACACATGGGGTCCGACGACCTTTTGAAAATGTCCGACATCGTGGAGGACGGCCGCGTCTATTCGGCAGAAATCCGCGCGGCTTCCCACATGGCGATCGTTCGCGAATTTGAAAACGCCGAGGAAATGGCGTCAGGATACAACTCCGAGTCTGAGCTCGATGAGCACGCGGAGGCGCTCAGGCAACTCGCGCCACGCGCGCTCGTTCCGGAGGGTGCAATCCAGCGCGCGCTTGAATTCGTCGACCAGCGGCTTGGCGAGGTCCAATCTCGTACTGCCACCAGCTCTGACCCGAACCCATTCGACAGCGAGAGCCCAGACGACGAGGCGTTCGACGACGACGCGCTGCATAATCTTTTCAACAGCCTCCGCTAATGGTGTCGTGGTGGCCCGCTGCCGCATCTGCCTAGCTTGACGAAGTCGGACGGCTTACTGGATTAGCGGTTGCGCTTGGCCGCGATAACGAACGTCCGGTTTCGAGGAGCGCTGATACGCGGTTGAGTGTCTGAGAATGGGTCTGGGTTCGGGTCTTACCTCAGATACCCATGGCTGCGCGCAGCTCGCTGACCGTCACGCGCTCGGCCTGATAGGCGTCTTCAAATCCTGCAATAGGTGAGATCGGCATCACTTCCGGCATCGCAAAGGGTTGACCTTCGAGGTGCAGGATCAATGCTTGGGCAAGACTGACGATGTTGATCGAGCGATGAGCGATTCCGTAGAGCATACCTACCTTGTCGGCGGGAAGGTCGATCTTGCCAGTCTTACGCCCGAGTGAGCGCGGCGAGGTTTCGTTCAAGAAGGCGAAATTCTCGATCGTGGTGAGATCCCGAAATCGGCGCATCTCGTCCCACAGCCGCGAAAGCGCATCATAGGCCGGACTTTGCACATAAGCTCCCTTCTCGCGGTCATAGTCGAGAAAGATCGTAGAGGTGAGCGCGTCGTTGATAACGACCGGCTCGAAGGTCACCCCCATCACTTGGTAGAAAATGGTTGCGAAGGAGTTCCAGGATTTGAGATCGACCGTGATCCAGGCCGCGTCCCTGATTTCTACCGTGATCGGGTGTTCCTCTAGGCCGCGTTTCAGGCCTCCTCTCAAATCGAGCACCTTGCCTTCATATTTTGCGAGCAGGGTGCTCATCACAATCAGCAGCTCGTGCTGCAGCGCCTTGCGGTAGGCGGCTTCCTCGGAAGTAAGGCCGGTGAAGGCCAGCGGCGCGAGAACGTCGTGGATGTCACGGAAATCGCGGAACTGATGGATCCAGTTGCCCGTCGGCTTCGGCGTTCCTTTGCTTACGGCGCGGCCCGTTTCAAGGTTGCGGCCGACCTCGGAGATGAAGCCGCTGACAAAATTAGCGTCGTTGGCGAATTTGCTCGGCGCCTGCGCTAACGCCTGCTTTTCGCTATCGGCCAGCGTCATGTCGGCTAAGAATCGCGCGAGCTCCTTGCGGTCTTCCTTGAACTGCCAAACCTCGGAACGCACGAATGTGACCATGCGCAGCTTGCGTTGGAGATGGAGTGCGTACGCGGTGCGATATTCCTGCTGGGTGATGCTGACCCGTGCATTCGGGTCGTACCAGCCACCGACCCGGGCACCGATCAGCAACACGAAATAGTCAGCCTGCTCAATATTGGCGAGGCATGCTTCGTAGCTGTGCTCGTCGAGATTGCCTCCAAAGTCGTTGAACTCGGACGCGAGCACGCGGCACCCCCGCTCTTCGAGGCTGAATTTGATCGCGCTGCGCAGATCGTGAAAGTCGTAGATGGTGGACGACAGAAAGAAGGTCGGTCGATGGGCCATGTTGCTCTCGTTCCTTCGGTGTGAACTGACCGCACGCGTGACGGCATATACTTACGGACATGCCGGTTCGCGCGTCTATCTCGATTGCTTGGGGATGCCACGCGGCAAGCGGAGAGCCTGACGCCCATCGATCCGGTCCCTTTTTCCTTCGGCGTCACGCTGATGCGGGCCGCGATGCGACAGCGTTCTTCCCATTTTTGTCATCTCACGACCGTTTGTCTAGGCGTCGAGCGGACATGAACGGATGACTGGAGGTGGGGAGCCCCTTACGATGGCTGAATATCGTCTTGTGGGTCGTCGAAGCTGCTTCGACGAGGCCTTGTTTTACGTTAGCGCTGATAGCCGCAAACAGTCGACGCCGACTCGCTGTGTGCTTACAGGTTGGCCTGTTCCTCTTCGTTTAAGTCAGCATCGGGACCGTAATACAGTTCAGCGCAGGCTTCGCGCAGGCAGCCGCCCTCGATCTCGATATCGTCCCGATAGGCGTCCCCAATGAATGCGAGGGTGTCGACGTGCTTTGCCTCGAAATACATCGGATGCACATCGCTGCGACCAGCACCGTAGACAACGCGGCCGGCTTTCGACCAGATCGATGCCATCGTGCACATGCCGCACGGCTGGAGCCTCGAGTATAACGTTGCCCCACGCAGTTCCAGTTCTCCGGTTTGCTCACAAGCCCGACGGATTGCCATCATCTCGGCATGAGCGGTTGCGTCAGGCAATTCCTTGGTCTGATTGCGTTCGGCGGCAATCACCTTCCCGTCTAGCACGATGACGCATCCAAGCGGCGAGGTTGAGGGATCGGACCCTTTGGAGCGCGCGACGTCTATCGCCATTTGCATCCAGTGTTCGTCGGTATCGGTCTGCATTGTGTATCCACCTAATTGCAGCTGCTGTAAGATTTGGCGGGTCGCTTCGGTTGCTTCAGCTCTGCACCACCCTCACGGTCGCTTCGGTCGGGTCGACCGGATCCATCACCAAAGCCCCGGCATCACGGTTTGCGACAAGCCATGCGACGTGCGCAGCAGTGATGCGCTGGCCCGGCACCAGCCGAGGGACGCCAGGTGGCGCGGGCGCGATCATTTCGGCTGCGACTCGGCCAGCAGCCGCCTCGTAGGCCACCATTTCGGCTGGGCCGTAGAGTGCCGCAGGCCCGGGCATCGCCATGTCGATGGACAGGGTGCCGATCCCGGGCACAGGAGAGATTGTTGGCAGGATGGAGGGATCGGCATCGAGCTGCTTTACGAGATCCTGCAAGCCACGGACGAGCTTGCGGAGATCGGACCTAGTTGTGCCCAGGGATAGGACGGCCAGAATATGGCGGGTGTCGGAGAGTCCCATGCTGATCCGGTGATGCTTGTAGAGCCAATCGTCGATGACATACCCCGATACGCCCAGCGCTGAGACGTCAATCAGCACCTTCGTTATGTCCAGATCGGCATTCGGCGGCAGATGGTCGTCGCCGAACACGCGCAAACCCGCGATACCGGCAATTTTCCCGCGAACGTTCTTCGCCAAGGCGATGACGTCGGTCCACAGCTGCTCGCCGTTCAGTGCGTGATCGCGCCGCGTCGCGTCGAGCGTAACAAGGATCGGTACCGACGGGCTGGTGGTCTCGAACAGCTCATAGGCCATCCACAGTCGCTGGCGATCGATCAGGTCGCCCTTGGCGACGATCACCGACCCCTGCGCGAGGGCCCCCATCGTCTTATGGGCGCTGTAGACGGCGGCATCCGCCCCCTTGGTCAGCGGATCGTCCGGCAGTCCTTCACAGAATGCGAACGCACCACCCCAGGCGGCGTCGACGATCAGCGGAATGCCGTGATCGTGACAGACGGTGGCGAGCGCCGCTATATTACTCGTGACGCCGTAGTAGGTCGGGCTGACGACGATGAATGCCTTGGCAGTCGGATGCGCCGCCAGCGCGGCGCCAAGCGCCTGCGGCTCGACGCCATGTTCGATGTCCCAAGCCTCGTCGATCTGTACGGGGACGACAACGGCATTGAGCCCTGTCGCGAGCGCATAGGTTCGCTCGGCTTTGTGGGCGTTTGCAGCGATCAGGATGGTGTCACCCGGCCCGGCGACGGACGCCATCACGGTGTGAAGGCTCTGCGTGGATCCGCCGGTCACGAACCGGCAGAAGTCGGCATTCCAGGCCTCCGCCGCGATCTCGTGCGCCCGTTGAAGCGCGAGTTTTCCTTCGGTCCGATCGTCGAGACCCTTCGGCGTGAGCACGTCAGCTTCGAAGACCCGCTTGCCGAGCAGCGCTTTCATGCCGCCGGGAATAGCCGAGCCTTGGTTGTGGCCCGGCGCTCCGAAGCCGACGACCGGCCTCTTCTCGATTGCCGCCAGCGCATCGGCCAACGGCGCACTCTTCTGATCCATGGCTAACCCTCTCGTGATCGAGTGGGTCAAACGCACGGCCGCCGGAAAGCCCCACGAGAATCGTTAATCTTCTTTACCAAACAAGCAGTTAGCGGCGGCGTCATGCACTGGCCGAATACTTCGCGTACCAGCGAGATCAAAACGCAGGGCGTGCGCATGACAAAATTGCCTCGACCTTCCGGCCGACAACGCGCCGGAACGATCGTTGCCTCTGTCAGCGGGCCGGAGGGTGTCGCGGGCGAATTAATGTAACGCCCCCAGTCATCGAGCAAACAAAACCTCGATTGGAAGCTCGATGAGGGTTAGAGGTTGGCACAAGCAAAGATACGCTCGAGCGTTAAGTCATGGTTCTGTCCGTTCCGGAAATCTGACGCCAATGATCACCAAGCAACTCGTCCAATCGAGGCGGGTCGAACGGATCCAGGCCTGAGCCGGGATAAAATGTCATTTCCCCAAATCGCGGTATGACGCCTGTGTCGTAGAAGTCGACACGGACGAATGCGAACTCGCATCCCAAAGCTTCTGCCCCCTCAATCATGAGCGGCAAACTGATCGGCGGCTGAGTATTGAGGCGATCGGCATCGGTCGACATTCCGCGCCAATCCCGATCGAAGATTACCCATCGGTGGCATGTCTCACGATCGACGTGAACCTGGATCGCTTCGACCCGGCCGTGGAACACGTAAAGCTTGTAATCGACCGGCAGCGCCGGTCCCTCGCCGACAAAGGGTTCGATCAGTATGCCGCGCGGCACGTCACGATAGCCCCATTCGTCAAGCCAGAGGCCGTAGGACCGTTGCATCCATGCCGCTGCCGCTGAACGGACGACGTTCCAGTCGTCCGACGCATCGCGAACGATGCGGTACTGGTTGCAGCCGTGACGCGATTTAACGACGAACGGGCCGGGAAAGGGGATCTGGTCAGGCAGTATCTCGCCCGACCAGAGGGTGGGGGTTACCCAATCGGTGCCAAGCATGGCAGCGACGAATGGCTTTACGGCTACCTTGTCGATCATATGCGGTATGCGGGGATCGCGGTCGACCAATTTGCGTCGCTGTACGAACTCGGTGAAGCGTTGCGGTCGGTCAATCGACAATCGCCGCCGGTGCCGCCACCAATAGGTCAAGTGCACGCGGATCCACGCGGCGAGCGCGGGCGCCGGGCGCGCTTTTTCGCCGAAGTCCGCCAGATAAGACGTCTGCGGCCAAGTCACCGAAAGCGGTGCAGTAGTGCTGGGGATCACGTCCGTCTGCATCGATGATCAGGAGGACGGGTCTACGTGATCGGCCTGCATGTCGGACGCACGCTCCCGGACCAGCCAACGATACAGGCTCGGGAGCAGCAGCAGCGTAAGCAGCGTCGAGGTGACGATCCCGCCGATCACAACGGTCGCCAATGGCCGTTGTACCTCCGCGCCCGCGCCGCTCGCAATCGCCATCGGAACGAAGCCGATCGACGCCACCAACGCGGTGGACAACACCGGGCGCAGGCGATCGCGGGCGCCTTCGCGGACGGCGTCGTCGACGGTGTGCGGGTCGCCGTCACGGCCGTCGCGGAGCGAATTGATGTGGTCGACCAGCACCAGCCCGTTGAGCATCGCGATCCCCGACAGCGCGATGAAGCCGATCGCCGCGGTAATCGAGAACGGCATGCCGCGCAGCCACAGCGCCAGCACGCCGCCGGTCACCGCGAACGGGATGCCGGTATAGACGATCGCCGCCTCTTTCACGCTGCCAAGCGCGGCGTAGACCAGCAGGAAGATAAGTACGAGCGCGGCGGGGACGACGATCGACAGGCGCTTCTGTGCGGCCTCTAGCTGGTGGAACTGCCCGCCGAACTCGATCCGGTAGCCCGGCGGGAGCTTGACCTGGCCATCGACCGCGGCGCGCGATTTGGCGACATAGCCGGCGAGGTCGCTGGTGTTAAGCGTGACCATCAGCGCGGCGCGACGCTTGCCGCCGTCGTGGAGGATCGGCTCGACCTTCGGCGTCACCCGCAGTCGGGCGACGCGCGACAGCGGCACCATCCCGTACTCGCCGACGCGCAACGGCAGCGCGAGGATCGCGGCGGGATCAGCGCGCAGGCTTTCGGGCATGCGGACGACGATCATGTGGCGTGCCTCGCCCTCGGGGATGAAGCCGACTTCGGCGCCGGCGATCGCATCGGTGATCGCGGTGTTCACCTCGGCCGTGCCCAGCCCAAGCCGCAACATCGCCGCGTGATCGAGTTCGACGACGACGCTCTTGGGACGACCGGCGGTTTCGAACTCGACATGCTCGGTGCCGGGTTGCTTGTCGAGGATCGCCTTGGCCTGTTTCGCGGCGCGTTCGAGCACGTCGTAATCCTCGCCGAAGATCTTCACCGACACGTCGGCGCGCACGCCTTCGAGCATCTCGTTGAAGCGCATCTCGATCGGCTGCGCGAATTCGAAGCTCTGGCCCTTGTAGACCTGTCGCCCGACCTTCTCGATCCCCGCGACGAGTTCGTCCTTGGTCTTCGGCTTGCCGTCGCCGGTCGGCCAGTCCTTTTCGGGCGCGTAGAAGATGTAGAGGTCGTTCTCGTTGGGCGGCATCGGATCGGTCGCGACCTCGCTGGTGCCGATCCGCGAAAAGGTGTGGGTGACTTGCGGGAACTGCCGGCGGATCTGTCGCTCGGTCTCCTGCTCGAGTCTGAGGCTGCGGTCGAGCGACATGCCGACCGGGCGGTAGACCATCGCGGTGATCGAGCCCTCGTCGAGCTGTGGCGTGAACTGCGACCCCAGCGTCTTGAATACGCCGAACGTGACGGCAAGCATGACCAGCGCGCCGATCACCAGCAGCTTGGGATGGGCGAGCGCGCGCTCTAGCGTCGGTGAATAGCCGCGCTCGGCGAGCCCGATCAGGCCCTTGTGACGGCTGTCATCCTTCTCGCTGGCGGGCGCGCGCAGCAGCCAGGCGGACAGCGCGGGGACAACCGTGAACGTCCAGACAAGGCCGGCGAAGATCGCCAGCATCACCGCCTGTGCCATCGGCTGGAACAGCTTGCCCTCGACCCCGCCAAGGCTGAGCACGGGGACATAGACCAGCGCGATGATCGCGATCCCGAACATCGTCGGGCGCGCGACCATCCGCGCGGCGTCCGCCACCGTGTCGCGGCGTTCGTCAGGCGTTAGATCCTCGCCCTTGGCGCGGCGACGTTCGGCGAGCAGCCTCAGGCTGTTCTCTACCACCACGATCGCGCCGTCGACGATCAGCCCGAAGTCGAGCGCGCCGAGACTCATCAGGTTTCCCGACACGCCGATCGCGTGCATCCCCGAGACGGTGACGAGGAAGGCGAGCGGGATGACGATCGTCACGATCAACGCGGCGCGCCAATTGCCCATCACCAGCAACAGCACGAGCGCGACCAGCAGCGCGCCTTCGCCCAGATTATGCTCGACCGTCGAGATCGTCCGGTCGACCAGGTCGGCCCGGCTATATTGCTGGTGGACGACCATGCCCTTAGGCAGCGCCGACTGGATATCGGGCAGCGCGTCCTGCACCCGCAACGCAACTTCGCGGCTGTTCTGCCCGACCAGCATCATCACGGTGCCGAGGACGGTTTCGCGGCCGTTCTGCGTCGCGGCGCCTTGTCGCGGGGCGGCGCCGATCACGACGTCGGCGAGATCGCGGACCTGGAGCGGCAGGATTCCGCCCGCGAACTTCACCGGGATCGCGCCGATATCGGTCGCGCTCGTCACACGACCGTTGGTGAGGACGGTGAAACGCTCGGCGCCGCGCGCGATAATACCGCCGCCCGCATTCTCGACGTTCTTGCCGACCGCCTGCGCGAGTTCGGCCGCGGTCACGCCGTGCATCGTGAGGCGGCGCGGATCGGGTTCGACGACGAATTGCTGTTCGAGGCCGCCATTGGTGTTGACGTCGGCGACGCCGGTGACCGCGCGCAGCATCGGCCGAACCGTGTATTCCTGCGCCTCGTACAGCTCCATCAACTGGCGCTTCGTGTCCATGCTCGCGGGCGCGTGCTTCCATTCGAGCGTGTAGTAATAGATCTCGCCGAGCCCGGTGGTGATGGGCGCGAGCTGTGGCGAGGCGCCCGGCGGCAACTGGTCGCGGACCGCGTTCAGCCGCTCGGTGACGAGCTGGCGTGCGCGCATCTGGTCGGTGCCGTCCTTGTACAGCAACGTGACTTGGCTGAGCCCGGTCTTGGTCAGCGACCGCGTCTCCTCGAGCCCCGGCTGACCCGCCATCGCGCGCTCGATCGGCAGAGTCGCCAGCCGCTCGATCTCCTCGGGTGCGAGCGCGGGGACCATCGTGTTGACCTGCACCTGCACCCCGGTGATGTCGGGGATCGCGTCGATCTGGAGGTTGGCGAACGACCACAGGCCGACCGCGGCGATCAGCGCGGTCACCACCGCGATCGCCAGCCGGCGCCGAGTGACGAAATCGAGCAAGCTGGCGATCATCGGGCGAGCGCGTTGCCGCCGTTGAGCGCGCGCAACTGGAGCAACACCTCGAGCGCCTCGCGCCGCGTATCGAGCACCGCGTTGGTCGCCTCGATATAGGATTGCTGCATCTGCATGTAGATCGCGAGCGGGATCGCGCCGAGCTGGAAGTTGCGATTGGCCTCCTCGGCGGCATCGGCAAAGCTGCGCGGCGTATTGCCATCCCATTTGCCGAGCGCGGATCGCTTCGCCTCATATTGCGCGGCCTGGTCGAACACGTCGCGCGCGATGCGGCGTTCGGCGTTGACCAGCGTCGCGTTGGCCTGCGCCTGGCGTCCCTGCTCGACCGCAACTTCGCCCGCCTGCCGGTTCCACAGCGGGATCGTCGTCGACAGACGCACGCCGTAGTTGGTCTCGCGGATGTCGGAGCGCGCGCGGTCGTAATAGGGGCCGATGCCGACGGTCGGGATGCGCGCCTTCCGCGCAAGATCGACGCGCAGGCCCTGCTGCTCGAATTGTGCCCGCAGCGCCTTCAGCTCGAAATTGTTCGCGGTCGCGTTGGCGGCCAGCGTCGTACCCGACGGAAGATCGGGGAGCGACATGTCGGGGCGGACGATTCGCAGCCGCGCGGCGAACGGCGCGCCGCGCAATTGGTTGAGTTCGTACAGCGCCGAATTCGCCTCGGCATCGGCCATCGCCGCGGTCCGCTCCGCACTGATCGCGCCCGCTTGCAGAGACGCGGCTTCGAGGCGCGGGGCGGGGCCGGCTGGATCACGCGAGACGATCACGCGCGCCAGCGCCCGCATCCGGTTCGCAACCTCGCGCGCGACGCCCGCCTTCTCGTCGGCGGCGAACAAGGCATAGCCGAGCGTCCGCGCGTGGGCCGCCAGCGTGGCGTCGAACTGCTGGAGACCCATCTTGGCGAGATCGACCTGCCGCTCAGCAATGGCCCGGCGCAGCGCGATGCGGCCGCCGAACTCGATTGGCTGGACCACCGAGACGGCATAGGTCAGCCCGTCGCCGAGCGGCATCCCGGTCGTGCGATCGTCGGCGCGGCGCTGGCCGAATTCGACGACGGTTTCGGGATCGGCCCAGCGCCCCGCCGCCGATCGCTCGACGCCCGCCGTCTCGATCTGGCGTTGATAGAATTGCCGCTCGGGATTGTTGGCGACGACGTCCTGCGCCAGCCGGTCGAGTGAGATCGCCGTGCCAGTCGGGGCTTGCGCATACGCGGCGGTCGGCATGACGGCGCCAGCCATAAGGGCCAAGGCAACAATCCGCATTACGTGATTCTCCAAGGACATACCCTTGGAAAAATCGGTAGCTGAGGGGTCGGCGGTGCGTCGATTAAATCCGCGTTCAGAGTCTGAACTGCAATTCAATTGACGGCGCGTCTCCCGGCCTGCGAACTGGTCGCATGACGCATATCCTGCTCATCGAGGACGATGCCGGCACGGCGCACGAGATCACGCTCGAGTTGGCGGCGAACGGCTATGCGGTGACGCACCACGCCTTGCTGGCGGATGGTTTCCTCGCGGCGCAGGGGGACGGCGTCGACCTGCTGATCGTCGATCGGCAACTGCCCGACGGGGAAGGGCTCGACCTGATCGCGCGGTTGCGGGCCGAGGGCCGGCGGACGCCAGCGCTGGTGCTCAGCGCGCTCGGCAGTCTCGACGACCGGGTGCGGGGATTGCGCGCGGGGGGCGACGACTATCTCCCCAAGCCGTTCGCGCTGGTCGAACTGATCGCGCGGGTCGAGGCGTTGCTGCGACGGCCCAACGAGACACGCGACACGCGGCTGATCGTCGGCCCGCTCGATCTCGACCTGCTGGCGGGAACCGCAACCCGGTCGGGGCGGGCGCTGGACCTGTTGCCACGCGAGCTGAAGCTACTTGATTACCTGGTCCGCCGGCCCGACCGGATCGTCACGCGGTCGATGCTGTTGCGCGACGTATGGGGCTATACCTTCGAGCCCAACAGCAACGTCGTTGACGTCCATATGGGCCGCCTTCGCCGCAAGGTCGACGGCGAGGGCGAACCGCAACTGATCCGCAACGTCCGCGGGCAAGGCTATGTGTTCGATGTCCCGCTCTAACCCCCGCGCACGCGCGACATGGCGGTGGGGCGGGGCGATCGCGGCTTTGCTGATCGTCCAGTCGCTGGTCGTCGCGGGGCTGTTTTGGGTGCTGGCGAACGGCAGTCACCGACGGATGACCGAGCGCGGGTTTGCGAGCGATTGTCGCGATCTGGCTTCACTGGCGGCGCCGATGCGGCAGTCGGCCGTCCGGGCGAAGCTGACGCGCGATATCCACCGTGATCGCTTCCTCGCGCTGTTTGCCGCCGATGGCAGACTGATCGAAGGCAACATCGCACGTCTGCCGGTCCCCGAGATCACGCGAGCATCGGTGATCGCCGACGTCGACACGATCGAACTGCCGGGCAAGACCCGCGATACCGCGCGACTGGTCGTGTGCGCGATGCCCGACGGATCGCGGCTGCTTACCGGTGTTGATCTCGACGATGCGGAGGAGGCGTTGCGGGTGGTCGAGCGGTCGCTCGCGATCGCGCTGATCCCCGCGATCTTGCTGGCGATCGGGTTTGGCCTGGCGGCCGGGCGACGCGCGGCGCGACAGGTGGACGCCGTCCGCACACTCACTGCCCGGATCGTCGCGGGCGATCTGGCAGAGCGCCTGCCGGTAGGCCCCGATCCCGATAGTTTCGGGCTGCTCTGCGCGCATATCAACGCGATGCTCGACCGGCTTCAGCTGCTCGTGACCGAGGTCCGCGGCGTCGGCGACGACATCGCGCACCAGTTGCGCACACCGCTTACCCGCCTGCGCGCGCGTGTCGAGCGTGGGCTGCGCGAGGCGCATACCCGTACGCAGTTCGAGGCGGTCGCCGATGCCGCGCTAGCGGAGGTCGACACTCTGCTCGGGATCGTCGCAGCGCTACTGCGGATCCGCGAGCTCGAGGATCATGCGCGGCGCAGCCGTTTCGCCGCGGTCGACCTCGCGCGGCTGGCGGAGGACGCGTGCGAGCTTCACCGCCCGACCGCGGAGGATCGCGGGATCGACCTGACCTGCGAGATCGCCACGACTGCCTCGGTCGAAGGCGATGCGAGCCTGCTCATGGAAGCGGTTTCGAACCTGATCGACAACGCGATGAAGTTCGGACCCCCGCACGGTCGCGTCCGGCTGTCGTTGCGGCAGGAGGGCGAGCGCGTGGTCGTCACCGTGGCCGACGACGGGCCGGGCGTACCGATCGCCGAGCGCTCGCTGGTCACGCAACGTTTCTACCGCGGCCGGCAGGATTGCGAGGGCGCCGGGCTCGGGCTCAGCCTGGTCAAGGCGATCGCCGACCTGCATGGCTTCACGTTGCAGTTCGCCGAGGGCGGCAGCGCAGTCTCGCTGGTCGGACGCGTACATCAAGACTGAACCCGAATTTAGACAACCAGGGTGCCGATCGCACGTTCAATCCTCGACGAAACGACGCGTAACGAGATGGGGAATTCGTCCTGCATCCGCCGCCGTTCCTCGCTCGAAAGGACGATCTATGCGGTATATTCTCTTGGCTACGGCTTCGCTTCTGCTCGCCTCCCCCGCGCTGGCACAGACCCAGTCGCAGACCGGCCCGTTCCCACTCAACAGCGTCACCGACCGGGTCCATTCGGGACCGCAAGCCGGCGATCTGCGCAACTCGATCCAGGCGCTGCAGCAGGCGCTGACCGAATTGCAGCAGCTCCAGCTGCAGACCAAGCAGGCGCACTGGAACGTCTCGGGTACGTTGTTCTACCCGCTCCACGAACTGCTTCAGGAGCATTACGAAGGCGTTGCCAAATACGCTGACGAAGTCGCCGAGCGCTTGCAGAGCGTGGGCGTCTCGTCCGACGGACGCGCCAACACGATCATCCGGACCAGCCGAATCCCCGAATTCCCGGGCGGTTTCGTCGACGACGGCAAAGTGATCCAGTGGTTTGCGCAATATTACCGCGTTACCAGCGACGAGCTGGGGCAGGGCATCAAGGCGACCAACGATACCGATCCGACCACAGGCAACCTGCTGCAGGAAGTACAGCACGCGATCGACAAGTATCAGTGGCAGATGCGTGCAATGATCCAGTCGACGCCCACCGATCCCAATACGGGTGCTGACCTCAACAACGGTCTCACGCTTGCCCCCGCCGGAACGCCGAGCGCGCCGATCAACTAAGGAGAGGGCGAGCGTTGGAGTGGTGCAGTCCCGTGGGGAGGCATCACGCCGATGGGCGATCCGGTGCGCAATCGTGCAACCTGACCTACCGCGTCAAAAGCGCATGACTCAGAACCGCATGGCGACGTCGATCCCGCCGCCGCCAGAGCCCTCCCACGGCGTCAGGCGGACGCGGTCGTCGTGGCGCGAGGTCAGCAGGAAACCGCTGGCGCTGCCGATCACCGCGCCGGCAAGGACGTCGTGGACATAATGCTTGTCGGCCCGGACCCGTGCGACGCCAACAAACGAGGCAACCAGCAACGCGGGCAATCCCGCTTCCCAGCCGTAGCGTTTCTCGAGCGATGCCGCCGCGGCGAACGACACCGAGGTGTGGCCGGAGGGAAAGCTTTTATCGTCGCTACGATCCGGGCGGCGCTCATGGATCAGTTCCTTTAACGCGAATGTCGTGCCGCCAGCGACGAGCATGCTGGCACCCGCGTCCAGATCGCCGCGCCAGTCACCCTGAACAGCGGGCACGCCGAGGGCGGCACCGACGAGCAGGTCACGGCCGATATCGCTGCCATCTGCCCAGCCTTTTGGACCGGCGGTGGCGGGGGCTGCCCACGCCACCGGCACGAGTACCAGCAATGCGATAATCTTGACCTTCATTCCGCCAGGGTCCCTTTTTGCGGTGATTTATCGAAAGTTCCGATCATGCCCGCCACGCCAAACCCCGCCTTAACCGTGGTGATCTCGGCGGTCGGTCCGAGCATGCTCATCAAGTCCGCGACGGTGAGCAGCCGGTGCGTGCTGCTGCGTCCGATCCCGGTGCGGCGCAAAGATTCTGCGGTTGTCGCATAGACTGCGAGCCGTCCGCCGGGACGCAGCACGCGCATCAGTTCGGCAAGGACCGGGCGATCGTCGTGCCAGAAATAGGCGACGTTGGATGCTAGGATGCGGTCGACGCACTCATCGGGCATCGGGATGTCGGTGAACGGCGCATGGTAGAAAACCGCGCCGGGGTTACGCCGGCGGGCGGTGTCGATCATGTCCTGCGAATGATCGAGGCCATAAACTCGTCCTGCTCCCGCTGCCGTCGTCAGCGCGGGGATTGCGTCGCCGGTACCACAGCCGAAATCGAGAACGCTATCGCCGCGTCGGACATCGAGCGCCGCGATCGCGAGGCGCGTCGGCCGACGGTTGGCGACGCGCATCGCATGCCCGACCAGCCGACCGCCCACGCCGCTAGGGTTCTCAAGCTGCCGCGCGAGGGTAGCGGCGAGCGGGTTCACGCCGCCTTGAGCTTTGCGTTGATCTTGCCGAGCAGCGCCCGCATTTCCGCACGACGTCCTGCGTCCCAGACTGGGCGGACCGTGTTCGCCGGCGCTTGCAACCCGCGCAGGACATATTGCTTGGCCTGGGCGGGATGCCCCTCGTCGTTGAGGAAGTCGGCATAGAAGAAGTTATTGTCGAGACCGTTCGGGTCCTGCTTCAGCGCCGCCTCGAGCAGCGCGCGCGCTTTCGCCGTGCTGCCGAAGCCGATCGGGAAGCCGGGGACGCGGTAATAGAGGACGCCGAGGCTCATCTTGACGCCGCCATCGGCGATGTTCGGATCGATCCCTTGCGCCTTTTCGAGGATGTCGCGCGCCGATCGGGCGAGACCGAGTTGTTTGAGGACGCTGGCGCGCGCAGCCTCTTCGCTGACGACGATCCCCTGCCACAACAGGGGCTCTGCCCGGCCAGGATAGCGTGCGGACACCTGCGCGGCTTGGCCGGCGAGCGCATCGAGCTGGCGATATTGCTCGTTCCGGTCGGCAACCTGATAGCGGATATGCGCCCACTGATCGTTGATACGGCGCACCGCGGCGTCCATCGCCGGGTTGTTGCTAGCGTTGGCGGCACCCGCAAAGGTGAGCGCTGCGAAAGCGAGAGCGTAACGGACGGTCATGATAGGGCTCCTGAAGGATTGTCCTGAAATAGGCCGCGCGCGGTCAGCACCTGTCCCGCGAGACCGCGATCGACGACGCCCGGCAGCATCGCGTTGAGCTGCGTGAAGACGCGCTCGGGCAGCCCGATCGACACGTCGCGCTCGCGCCGCTCGATCGCGCGGAAGATGCGGTCGGCGACGGTGGCGGGATCGTCCGCGGTCATCTTGGTCAGCGTCATGAAACGCTCGATCGTCGCGGTGTTAAAGCCGGTCCTGACCGCGCGGGGCGCGACGTGCGTGACCGCGATCCCGCGCCCACCGAGTTCGCGGCGCAATGCCTGGCTCAGACCCTTCAGCCCTGCCTTCGCGCTCGAATAGGCGGTGAAATAGGGGTAGGGGACCGCGCCCATCACCGAGCCGATGTTGACGATCTGGCCATCGCCGCGCGCGATCATCTGCGGCACGACTGCGCCTGCCAGGACCGCGGGTGCTACGAGGTTGACCGCATAGCCGAGCGCGATCCGGCTTACGCCTTGCTGTTCGAACGGTCCGAAATACTGGAGCCCCGCGACGTTGGCGAGAATGTCCACATTGCGCTCGGCGAGCGTGCGGGCGAGGTCGGCCAGCGCCTTAGGATCGGCGAGATCGGCGACGAGATGATCGTCGCAGTCTCTCGACGCGACGCGATCGATCCCCGTGACGTGTGCACCGCGCGTGCGTAGTCGGGCCGCGAGCAGGCCGCCGAGCCCGCCGGCCGCACCGGTCAGCACGATATGGCGGCCTTCAAGCCGGGACACGCGTCGCCTCCAGCTCGATCCCGGCGAACAGCGCGCCGAACAGTCGGAACATGGCGTTGGCCATGTCGATGATCGCGCGCTGGTCTTCGGGATCGTCGATCCGGTTCATCAGCTTTTCGAAAAACACCATGTGGTCCTGGTCGAGCGCACCATGCGAGGTCAGGTAATGAAACGCGTCGTCGGGCAGCCCGAGCGACGCCTGCACCGCGCCGGCGCCGTGGCTCGCCATCGCGATGCTGGTGCCCTCCAGGACATAGACCATGCCAAAGAACGCGGCGGGGTTGCCCGTGCGGATCGTCTCGTACGCATGTTCTACCATGGCGCGCGTGGCAGGAGAGGGGGCTTTGCTCGCTGCCATGCTGTCGCCCCCAGCCGCTTCGATGTCTTCCAGGATCCAGAATTCGTGACCGGTCTCTTCCTCGATATACTCGTCGAGTGCGGCGACCAGGACAGGTCGGTGCGAAAGCCGAGCCCGTGCTTCCTGCATGAGCGGCACGGTGTGGCGGACGTGATGGAACGCTTGCGTCAGATACGCGATGTAATCCGCGCGCGTGATCCGTCCGGTCATCCCGGCGACGAGTTGCGGGGTCATCGCAAACCGCGCTTGTGCCTCTCGGGTGTCGGCAACGAGGCGGTTAAAGAAGGGCAGCTCTGATGGCGCGTGATCCATGGGAATCTCCTGGGCGGGATAGGCGGTGTCGATCGCGGCGCGGCGGAGGCGGCCGTTGCCGGTGAGAAGTCCCGTCGCGGGGGTGAATGGCGGGACGACCTGCCAGTCCGCGATGTGCGCGTAGGCAGGGAGCGCTTCGTTGGCGGCGGCAACTGCGGCCTCGACGTCCGCGGTCGGTGATGACGGGACGAGCAGCGCGTCGATCGTCGCGCGCCCGTCGCCGCGCACCATCGCCTGGAAGATGGCGGGTTGGCGCGTCAGTATCCCCTCGACCCATTCGGGGGCGATGTTGCGACCGTGGCTGGTAACGATGAGCGCCGACTTGCGCCCCTCGATCCAAAGCCGGCCGGCATCGTCGATCCGTCCCAGATCGCCGGTCGCGAGCAGGCCGGGAGCGCGCGGTGCGCCGACGGTGCCGAGGAAAAGCGGCCCGTCGATCAGGATTTCGCCGTCGTCGGCCAGGTGCAGGATATTGGCACCGATGCTCCTGCCGACGCTGCCGCGCGATGACGGATCGCCGTCGTCGAGTGAAACGACCGAGGCGCATTCGGTGAGGCCATAGCCCTGACGTACGGGCAATCCGAGGTCCGCCGCGGCGTCGAGCAGCAGGGGATCAACCCGCGCACCGCCGACCGCCACGAGTGTCAGTCGTGGCAGCCGGATACCGGTCGCACGCATCACCGCGACGAGGCCGCCGAGATATTCCGGCACAAGTATCAGCGACGTGATTGCCTCACGATCGATCGTGCCGAGGATCGCCATGACGTCCGGGCGGAACGGATCGGCCATGCCGACCGCAGACTGCGGCAGCGCGACATAGGTCCCGCCTGCCAGCATCGTCGCATGCAGGCCAGCGACGGTCTCTAACAGGATGCCCTGCGGCAATATCGGCAAATGCCGCCCCGCATGATGCACGCCGAGCGTATCGACCACCGCCTGCGCGACGCCGAAGAGATGGTCGCGCGACAGGCAGATGCCCTTCGGATCGCCGGTCGACCCCGAGGTGAAGGTGATGCGGGCCGTACCCTGGGGCAGGATGCGAGCGGACCTGCTCCGACAATCCTCCCTAACATGCAGCGAGGGCTGCGCGCCAAGTGACAGCATTACCGGCCCCGAAAGCAGCATCTCCGCGCCCGCTGCGTCGAGCGCGTGATCGGTCTGGGCGCGCGTGAAGAACGGCGGAAGCGGGATCGTTGCTATGCCCGCTTCGAGGAGAGCGAGATCGAGGATGCATTCGTCAATACCGTGATCGAGCTGGATCGCGACCGGGCGGCCATGGGCGAACCGCCCCGCCAAGTTCTCGACCAACAGCGCAAGCACGCGTGCAAGCGTGGCCCAGGTCATCGGCGCGGCGCCGTCTATCGCGATCGCATCGGGACGGCGTTCGGCATGGCCGAGGATCGCGTCGAGTAACCGCGTCATGCGCGCACACTCCGGTCGAGCCGCGCGCGACACGCGGCGATGTCGCCCGCACACACGACCGGATCGGTCTGGTAATAACGCCCCCAGGTCTCGCCTGCCGCGCCGAGCGCGTCGATCCGTGCGGGGGCGAGTTCGATCAACTCGAGACCCAGGCGCGCGAACATCGACCGCAACGGCCGGGTCAGTACGGCGACCGCGACATCCGCCTGACCGGCGAGTGCCGCTGCCGCCTCGTGCCACAGAGTTATCGTCGCGCCGGGACGCTGCGAGGCATGGTCGCCGAGCTCGACGACCCGCGCGCGGGGTACCGGTCGCCCGAACCGTTCGGTCAACAGCACCTCGATTGGGCGGTCGAGATACCCCTCAAGAAACAGGGTGCCGGCTTCGGCAAGCCGATAGCCGAGGGTCGCTTGCGGCAAATCAGGCGCACCGACAGTCAGGTAGGTCGGATAATCGCTCGCAGGGATGGCCCCGTGTACGGCGGCGTAACGGTCATGGATCAGCGCGATCAGCGCGGCGTCGTGCATATGCATCCTCCCAGATGCAGATGGGACGCCGCCCTCACGTCACGACCTCAGTCCACGCTGACAAAAAACATCAGTTAACGACGATTTGACGTCGGCAAACGGGGACAATCGACGATTTAGTCGTCCTTTCAAAGAAGCCGGAGGAATAAATGATACTCATTATCAGCTTTCAGCGCGTAGATCGGTCCCATGAACTTGAGTTTAGGGAACGGGTGGTGGCGCAAGGGTCGTCGATAGCTTAGATATTGGCACTGAGCATAGTATCGGACGTTGCAATCGTGCCGTTCGACCACACCGCGCTCCTGCCGAAAGCCCCTGCGATGATGCCGTTCTTGACCTCGAGGCCAGCCGTCGCGATAGCGTTCGCCGTGCTCGTCTCGGCCTGTGCGGGCGCTCCACCCGTAGCCAACACCTCCGGTGCCGCGCCGCGCTTCGTCGCAGAGCGTTTCTTCGCAGGCCGCCTCGATGGCGTCGGCACGCTCAAGATCGTGCTGCACGCGCCGATCACGACGCACGTGATCAGCATCGGTCGTGTCGACGCCGACGGGATCCTGCTGCTCGACCAGCACATCGAACAGCAGGGTAAGCCCGCACGCGATCGGCAGTGGCGGATCCGGCCGCTCGGCAACGGCCGTTATAAGGGCACGCTGACCGACGCCTCCGGCCCGGTAACTGGGGAGGTCGAGGGCAATCGGCTGCACCTCGGCTTTTCGATGAAGGGCGGCATGCGCGTCGATCAGTGGCTGAGGCTGTCGTCCGATGGGCAGGTGGCGCAGAACCATCTCATCGTCCGCAAGTTGGGCGTTACCGTCGCGACGCTAGAGGAAACCATTAGGAAGTTGCCATGAGCGTCCATAGCGAACGCCATCTCGTCTCGCGGACCGGCTGGTTGCGCGCGGCGGTGCTCGGCGCGAACGACGGGATCGTCTCGACCGCAAGCCTGATCGCGGGCGTCGCCGCGTCGGGTGCGACCACCGGCGCGGTGATTGTCGCGGGGTCGGCAGCGATGGTTGCGGGCGCGATGTCGATGGCGGCGGGCGAATATGTCTCGGTCAGTTCGCAGGCGGATAGCGAAGCCGCCGACCTTGCGCGCGAACATGCCGAACTCGCCAGCGACTGGGCGCACGAGCATGACGAACTGGCGCAGATCTATGTAGGGCGCGGGCTTGATCCGACGCTCGCGCATCAGGTCGCGGAGCAGTTGATGGCGCATGACGCGATCGGCGCCCACGCGCGTGATGAGCTCGGCATCTCCGAAATCGTCATGGCGCGCCCGGTCCAGGCGGCGTTCGCCTCGGCGATCAGCTTCGTCACCGGCGCGGTCGTGCCGCTCGCGGTCGCGGCCCTCGCCCCGGCGCCGCACCGGCTGGTCGTGGTGATCGGCGCGACGCTGGTCTGTCTTGCGATCCTCGGCGTGGTAGGCGCGAGGGCAGGGGGCGCCCGCCCGTTCCGCCCTGCGGTCCGCGTGCTGCTCTGGGGTGCGGCAGCGATGGCGGCGACCGCCGGGATCGGGCATCTCGTCGGCACTGCGGTATGAACGTCATGCCCTATGCCGAGGCCAGCCACCGGAGTCCGCGATGAAAGCCCAGACGATGCGCCGTATCCGCCAGTATCATTTCTATTTGGGCATGTTCTTCGCGCCCGCGATCTTATTGTTCGCGCTGAGCGGTGCGCTCCAGACATTCCGCCTGCAGGAGGCGAAGGGCTATGGCGGCACGCCGCCCGGCTGGATCGTCTGGATGGCCAGCGTGCACAAGGACCAGTCGCTGCCGCGCGAGAAACGCGGCGGGCCTCGCACTTTAACGCCGTCGGCACCGCGCGCCGGGGCGGCGTCGGGACCTTCCACCGAGATGTCGTCGGGATCGCCGTCCGGCCCCGCAAAGCGCGGGGAGGATCGACCGTTCGCACGCATCTCGCCGCTGCCCCTGAAGATCTTCGTCGTGCTGATGTCGATCGGGCTGCTGGCGTCGGCGATCCTCGGCATCGTCATCGCGCTCACCAATCGGACGATGCGCCGGACGTCGGTGATCGTTCTCGTGGCGGGAGCAGTGTTGCCGCTTCTGCTCCTGCTGGCCTGAAACGCTGGCGATCGGCCGTCAGCGTCTTGCCAGGATCAGGTGCGGTTCGGGTCGGATACTGCGATGGGCGCGGTGCATCAGCCAGCCCTTGCGCACGCCGTCGACACCGCGATATCCGCCGGCTCTCCACGCAGCCGCGCGCCGTCCGGCAACGCAATGATCCGCCGGACCGTTCGACCGGCGGGCGGCGTGATATCGTTTTCAAATATTTCGAAGGCGACTTCCTGTTCGGACGAGGGCAGTATGCCACGAGATTGCCAATGCCGGGCGCTGGGATGACGTGCAACGATTGCTCGCCAAGGTGAATGCCAGGCTCGGCGCCTGAACCGCAGAGCCATGTTGTAGCCGACGCCGATCCGATCCCGCCCGCCGGCTTGTCCGCGGTGCTCACGGCGAACCGCCCGCAACTCGTCCGGTTCTTCACCGGACGAACGGGAAGCGTCGCGGAGGCCGAAGACGTGGTGCAGGAAATATGGCTGCACATCGCCGAGCCCATGACGGGCCCGATCGCGAACCCGCTCGCCTATCTGCACCGCGTCGGCATGAACATCGTGCTTGACCGGGTACGGGCCGGCGAGCGGCGCCGCCGACGCGACGCGGGCTATGTCGAGGTGACGACGTCGGTCATGGCCGCGGAGGCGATCGACGATGCGCCCTCCGCTTTCGACGCGGCCATGGGGCGTGAGCGGCTCGACCGGCTCGTCGCTGCTCTGTCGGGGCCGCCCGAAGGCGCGATGCGTGTTTTCCGACGGCACCGCATCGATGGCGCCTCGCATTCGGAGATCGCCGCCGAACTGGGCATATCCCGTAGCGCGGTGGAAAAACACGTCGCGGTCGCGCTCCGGCACCTCAGAAAGGCGCTCGATGATTGATCGAGGCAAGCAACTGTGGTGCGCGATGCGCGGCGGCGTCTATCATTCGGGCGGGGAAAGGAGGGCGGCATGACGGACATACGCACGGCGATCGACGACGCGGCGTCCTGGCACGCCTGCCTTGATTCGCCGGAGATGGACTGGGAGGCGTTCGGCGCCTGGCTCGACGCCGACCCGTCGCATCGCCGCGCCTATGACAGCATCGCGCTGCTCGACGCCGAGATCGGCGAGGCCGCGCCCGCGATTGCAGCTGCGATGCCCGCGAACGACGACATGGTCGCCGAGACGCCCGCGCCGACACGATCGCCGCGCTGGCGTTGGGCTGCGCTCGGCAGTGGCGGCGCGCTTGCGGCAGGCCTCGCGGTGCTGCTCGCCGTCCCGTCGGCCGATACGGCGGGACAGCTTTACACGACCGGTCGCGGCAAAACCCAAGCGGTTACGCTCGCCGATGGCAGCCGCATGCAGATCGACCGCGGGTCTCGCGTGTCGGTCAGCGGCGGGACGAGCCCAGTGATCGAGATTGCGGACGGGGCGGCGAGTTTCGCGGTGCGCCATGACCCCTCGCGCCTGCTGATAGTGCGCGCCGGCGGTTATGAAATACGCGATATCGGCACGCGGTTCGACGTCGTTAGCGCGCGCGGGCGCGTAGCGGTCACCGTCGCGGAGGGTGCGGTTGACGTCACGCCGATCGGCGGGTCATCGGTGGACACGACGATGCTGCACGCCGGACAAAGCCTGGACATCACGCCGTCGAAGCAGATCGCCGAGCGCCGCACCGTCGATCCTGCACGCGTCTCGGACTGGACCGATGGACGACTCGATTACGATGGCGCACCGCTGGCGCTGGTTGCGGCCGACATATCGCGGTATGCCGACGCCCCGCTGATGGTCGATCCGTCCGCGGCGAACCTGCGTTTTTCCGGGGTATTGACGATTGGTGATGGATCACGGCTCGTCGATCAGCTTCGCGCGGTGCTGCCGATACGCGCTCGTCGCGACGGCGGCGTGGTGTATCTGGACGCCGCCGGCTCACGCTGAGCAGGTCGAAGCTAAGGGCGGGCGGCCGGGGCTGACGATCGCGGCCGGTACGCTGCGATCGGCGCTCGACGCTCTCGCACGGCAGAGCGGCATATCGATCGGGATGGCGGGATCGCTTCCCGACCTGCGTGTCCGGCGCATCGATCGCGCGCGTGATGTCGGCGATGCATTGCGGCAGATGCTTGCCCGCAGCGGGCTGCGTGCCGTCAGGGTCGACGCGACCACGTGGCGGATAGAGGCGGTTCCGCGGAGTCCCTCGCGTCCGCCTCGGCGCCGCGCGCCGCCGCCCGACCTCGCCAGCGGTGACATCATCGTCACCGCCAGCAAGCGCGACGAACGCCTCTCCGATCTACCCGCCTCAATCAGCATTGCGGGCGGGCAGGTGCTCGACCGTCTGGCCGGGCGGCGTGGGCTGGTCGACGTGATGGCAAGCACCGACAGCGCGTTCTCCACCAATCTGGGGCCCGGTCGCGACCGCATCTTCCTGCGCGGGGTCGCCGACAGCGCATTCAACGGCACAAGCCAGTCGCTGGTCAGCCTGTATCTCGACGACGTGCGGATCGGCTATGCCGCGCCCGATCCCGATCTGCGGCTCGTTGATGTCGACCGTGTCGAGGTGCTGCGTGGTCCGCAGGGTACGCTGTACGGCACCGGTGCGCTGGGCGGCGTCGTCCGCATCGTCACGGTCGCGCCCGATCTCGATCGCATCACCGGTAGCGCCGCAATCGAGGGAACGGGCGTCGCCAACGGTTCGCTCGGCGGTGCGGTCGAAGGCATCGTCAACGTGCCGATCCTGCCCGGCACGCTGGCCCTGCGCGCCTCTGGCTGGAGCGAGACGATGCCCGGCTGGATCGACGACATCGGGCGCAACCGCCGAGACGTCAATCGGACACGCCGGATCGGCGGTCGGGCGGCGTTGCGCTGGGCGTTCGGCGACTGGCACGTGACGCTTGGCGGCATCGCGCAGCGGATCGATGCGCGCGACAGCCAATATGCGACCGATGGCCTGTCGCGCGCGACCCGGATCGCCGAGCCGCAGGACAATGACTTCACTGCGGCAACGCTCACCCTCCAGGGGCCGATCGGCAAGCTCGACGCACAGGCGACGACCGCATTCGTCGACCAAGAATTTGGCAGTACCTATGATGCCAGCGTGTTGGCGTCCTCGCTCGGCCTGACGGCGCCGCTGGCCTATATTGAGGATCGCTCGGCTCAACTCCTGTCGCAAGAGATCCGCGTCAGCAATCTGACCGCGCGCCATCCGTGGATCGTCGGTGCGACGATCCTGCATTCGACCAGCCGACTCGACGGCCGGTACTTCTCCACCGGCGGATCCCCTGCGGTGACCGCGCGGCGCGACGAAGAAGATGTGATCGACGCCGCTGTGTTCGCCGAGGGCACCCAGCAATTGACGCAGACGCTCGATTTCAAGTTTGGTCTGCGCGCGTTTTCGACCATCAGCCATCTCGAACAGGTCGACCCCGAACGCGAACGCGCGGCGCGGGTCGGCGTCACGCCCAGCGCGACACTCAGCTGGCATCGCGACGATCTCGGTCTCGTGTGGCTGCGCTATGCTAGCGCGGTCCGTCCGGCGGGCGTCAGTCGCACCGCGCCGATCGCCGACCGCCGCATCCCCGGCGACGAGTTGCAGAGCCTCGAACTGGGGTGGCGGATCCGCGTGGGCGGGGATGTTCTAGCGCTACACGGAGCAGTCTTCGGCTCGGTCTGGGAGCATTTGCGCAGCGATACCGTTGGCGCGGACGGCCTGCTCGGGACGGTCGATGCGGGTAACGCGAACAATTACGGGCTCGAACTAGGGGGCCGGCTGGACCTAGCGCCGGTCGCAATCGACTTTAGCATGACGCTGCAGCGCGCGCGCCTGACCTCAACCTCGTCGGTTGCAACGGTCGATGGCGATGATCGCCGGCTGCCCGTAGTACCTGATATATCTGCGAGGCTCGCTGCCTCGAGAAACTTTGACGTGCGCGGGCTGCCTGCTCAAGTCTATGCAGCCGCTCGTTATATCGGTCGGACCCGACTGAGCTTCGATCCGTTGCTGGACCGTCCGGCAGGCCGCTATGCGACGATCGATGCCGGTAGCTCGATCGATATGGGCGCACGGCGCTGGTCGGTCGACGTCACCAATCTGCTCGACAGCCGTGGCAACAGCTTCGGCTTCGGCAACCCTTTTACTCTCGGCAGCACGATGCAGACCGTGCCCGTGCGTCCGCGGACGATCACGCTGCGGTTAGCGATTGGGCTTTGAAATGACGTAGCTGCTTACAGGGGGGCAGCTGGAACCGCTTCTCCGCCTATATGAACGAACGGCCGGAGTAGAGCAGTCGCAGGCAGGCCGGGAATGACCGGTTATGGGTCCGCGTTGCCGGAGGGGATCTGGGCATGCCGGTCGATCAGGGCGGCCACTGACCAGCTCTACCGGAAAGCGCCAAGCGATGTAGGAAAGCAGACTTTTTACGACGCTGCTGAACGTGTAAGGGTCGGCGCGATCAGGTCGGCGGCCCGCTCGGCGAGGCGGCCGATGCCGCGGTCCGCCAGTACCAAACAACAATGAAAGCCCGACGAGCGTCGCGGGTACGAGATGATGACGGTTGAACTTCGCTGGCCCGATGGCGGCCCCGACATGGTTGTCCTTGCCGCGCCCCCAACGGTGGAGACGGCCTTTCTTGAAGGCGCCGAGCGGGTAAGCGCGCGGATCGCGAGCGGCACGTGCGTCGTCGTTCCCGAAAACGAGCACCGCCGGCTGTTTTTCGCCAGCCGTGCCGCGGTGTTCAAGAATTGGGACAAACCAGGCAAGTGCCAATATCCCGGCTGCGGCAACCGCAGCATCGCGCGGTCGCACACGCTGCAGCGCGGCGGTCCGCTAACCGAGCTGCGCGGCCAGGACGGGCACGTGACGACACTCGAGATTGATCATCGGACCGAGCGCCTCGTCGCCGGCCGCAAGGGGCTCGATCTCGCCAGCACCTTCCCGGGCTTCTGCTCGAAGCACGAGGCGATCTTCGATGTGTTTGAATCGCGGGCGACGCTGACGACGACGCGCGACGTGGTGCTGCAGCTTTACCGATCGGCCTGCCGTGAGGCGGTGCGGCTGGAGTTCGACGTCCGGCAGCACACCCAGTCGAGGGAGCAATTCGAGCAGCTCTATGACGAGAAGCTGCGCGCGCTCGTTCACGCGGAAACGGCTGCTTTGGTCGATCAGCATCCAATCCTTGCCGCGTACCAGATCAGCGCGCCGAGTGATAAGGATGACCGGTTCAACCGGTGGCGCGACGAGGCTCGACAGGACCGCGACACGATCCGCGAGATGATCGTCCATCTCAGCCAAGCGATGGTGGCGATGGACCAGGGCATGATGGGCGCGCATTTCCACCGCTTCATCCTGCCTCAGCGCTTGCCGATCACCCTGTCCGGCCAGAGCGTGCTCAAGATGACGCTGGGACCGGATACACACCGAGTTGTGGTGCTACTGGTCGTCGTGCCGGAGGCCGGCCGCACCCAGGTATTTATCGCATCACCCGCCGAGCAGGGGCCGCTGCTCGACGCATATCTGAAGCAAAGCGATCTGCTGCGGTCGGGCGAGGAGGCCGACCCCGATGCCCTAGTCGCGCTGATTGAGCGCTTTCTCCTCTACGGTACCGACCATTGGTTCATGGAGAACAAGTTTTGGAATGACCTTCCGCTGGGGACGCGCGCGAAGATCATTGAGGAAGCCGATAGGCGAGATGTTGGAGTAAACGACGTCCCGCCGATAGCCGTCTTGCCGCGACCGGCGGCTGCGATTCGCGTGCCGCTGCACCGGGTGGCGACCGCACGCGAGGCCCTTCGCGAGCGGCGACGAAAGCGCGGTTGGAGAGACTCCGAGAACCTCGACGAACGGCTGGCTCGCCGCCTTATCCCTGCTCACAAGCGGCGCCAATGTCAGCGGTTTAGCGACAGCTGCTCAAGCGACATCCATGTCGTCGATGACTGCGGCGCTGCTCACCCGCGCTGGGTGTTCGTGCGCGCGTACCGGACTGGCCAGTGGTGCACCCCTTGGCGGCGCATGAAATGGTCGCAGATTGAGCCGTTCAGCGATTAAGAGCAGCCGCAAGCCGGCACCGTACGTGCGCTCGTTGCTAAAGCATCCGCTCCTTGGGACCGCACCGTCCGAGGTGCTCGAGCCCGCTAGGTCTGATGGCTTTTATGCATTCATCTATTTACCGATCTTATGAGGCCCTCAATTGTGCCGTCGCTAACAACATGAACGAACGGCAGAAGCTGGGAGCGTCCGTGATGCCGCGGATGTCTGAATGTGGGTCGTCGCAGTCTTAAATCATCAAGCGTTCCCCCGATCAAGTTCGTCCCCGGATGTCATATCCTCCGACGCCCCATCCACCGAACCGTGCGTAGAGCGTCGGCAGGACGAAGAGCGTCAGTAGCGTCGCCGAGATCAGGCCGCCGATGACGACGGTCGCCAGCGGCTTTTGCACCTCGGCGCCAGCGCCGTGGCCGAGCGCCATCGGTACGAAGCCGAGGCTGGCGACGAGCGCGGTCATCGCGACCGGTCGCAGCCGGGCGAGCGCGCCGTCGTGCGCAGCCCGGACCCGGTCGATTCCGCGCGCCATCAGGTCATGGATCGACGACACCATGACCAGACCATTGAGCACGGCGATCCCCGACAGCGCGATGAAGCCGACCGCGGCTGAGACCGAGAACGGCATGCCGCGCAGCACGAGCGCGAGCACGCCGCCGACCAGCGCGAGCGGCACGCCGGTGAAGACGATCACCGCGTCGCGGACGGAGCCGAGCGCGCCGTAGAGCAGCACCATGATGACCGCGAAGCAGACCGGGACGACCAGCATCAGCCGATTGCGCGCGGAGGCGAGGTTCTCGAACTGGCCGCCCCATTCGACATAGGTTCCGGGCGGCATCGTCACCTGCGCATCGATCGCGGCGCGTGCGTCGGCGACCACGCTGGCGACGTCGCGGTCGCGGACGTTGGCCTGGACGACCACGCGGCGCTTGCCGTTTTCGCGGCTGATCTGGTTGGGTCCATCGACGACCGCAATGTCGGCGACGGTCGACAGTGGCACGAACCCACCTGCCGATGTTGGCACGGGGATCTGCGCCACGTGGGTGAGGTCCGAGCGCGATGCCTCCGACAGGCGGATCACGACGGGGAAGCGCCGGTCGCCCTCAAAGATCATGCCGGCCTCGCGTCCGCCGATCGCGGCGGCCACGGTGTCCTGCACGTCGCCCGCGGTGACGCCAATCCGCGACATCGCCATCCGGTTCGGACGAATGTCGAGCATCGGCAGACCCTCCGTCTGCTCGACGCGCACGTCGACCGCGCCGCGCGTCGCTCGCAGGACCTTGGCGATGCGGTCGGCCGCGGCGTTCATGCCCCCGAAGTCGTCGCCGAACACCTTGACCGCAATGTCGCCGCGCACGCCGGCGATCAGCTCGTTGAAGCGCATCTGGATCGGCTGCGTGATCTCGTACGCGTTGCCCGGCAGCGTCGAGAGTTGCTTCGCCATCCGCGCGACCAGCGCTTCCTTCGCGAGGCCGGGGTCGGGCCATTCGGCCTTGGGCTTCAGAATGACGAAGGTGTCGGTGGCGTTCGGCGGCATCGGATCGCTGGCGATCTCGGACGTGCCGGTGCGCGAGAAGGCGAAGCGTACCTCGGGTTGGCGCGCGAGCAGCTTCTCGACCTGGAACTGCATCGCCTGGCTCTGGTCGACCGAGGTGCCCGGGATGCGGACCGCCTGGACGAGGATGTTGCCCTCGTCGAGCTGGGGCAGGAATTCCTGGCCGAGCGTGGTGAAGGCGACGCCCGCCAGCGCGAGCGCGCCGATGGCTATGCCCAATGTGATGCTCGGGCGGCGCATCGCCTTGCCGAGGCCCGGTTCGTAGCGGCGACGCAGCCAGCCGATGATCCGGCTTTCCGTCTCGTCGACGCGCCGACTGAGCGCTATCGCGATCGCCGCGGGGACGAACGTCATCGACAGGACGAACGCGAAGACCAGCGCGATGATGACGGTCAGCGCCATCGGTTCGAACATCTTGCCCTCGACGCCGGTGAAGGTCAGCAGCGGGGCGTAGACGAGGATGATGATCGCCTGACCATAGACCGACGGTCGGATCATCTCGCGCGCCGATGCGGCGACCAGATCCAGCCTCTCTCGAAGCGGCAGCGGTCCGTCCCTGCCATGCTGCGCCTCGCCCAGACGACGCAACGCGTTCTCGACGATGATGACGGCCCCGTCGACGATGAGCCCGAAGTCGAGCGCACCCAGACTCATCAGGTTGGCTGACACGCCTGCCTTCAGCATGCCGATGCTGGTCAGCAGCATCGTGACCGGGATCACCAGCGCCGCGATCAGCGCCGCGCGGAAATTGCCGAGCAGCACGAACAGGACGACGATGACCAGCACGGCCCCTTCGGCGAGGTTGCGGGCGACGGTCGCGATGGTCGAATTGACCAATTCGGTGCGGTTGAGCACCGGCTTCACCACGACGTCGACGGGCAGGGCGCGGCCGATCTCCTCCAGCCGCATGCCCACGCCCGTCGACACGGTGCGGCTGTTCTCGCCGATCCGCATGACCGCGGTGCCGACGACGACCTCGTGGCCGTTTTCCGATGCCGACCCCATGCGCAGCGCCTGGCCGGTACGGACCGTGGCGATCTGGCTGAGCAGGATCGGCACGCTTTCGCGCGTCGCGACGACGGTGCGCGCGAGTTCGTCGGCGTTGCGAACGCGGCCATCGGCACGAACCGCGAGACCTTCGCCGTTGCGATCGACGATGCCCGCGCCGGCGCTCGTGTTGTTGCGCTCGAGCGCGGCGGCGAGGTCGTTCAGCGTGATCTTCATCGCCGCCATCCGCTGGATGTCGGGGACGACGAGATATTGCTTGGTGTAGCCGCCGAGGCTGTCGACGCCGGCTAGACCCGCACTGCTCTTCAGCTGCGGCGTGACGATCCAGTCCTGTACGGTGCGCAGATAGGTCGCCTTGTCGGGTTCGCTGACGAGATGGTCGCCCTCGGGCGTGATGTAGCTGCCGTCCTTCTGCAGGCCGGGCTCGCCGTTGCGGTGGCGAACCTGGTCGAGCTCGCGATATTCGACCGTCCACATGAAGATGTCGCCGAGACCGGTCGCGATCGGTCCCATCTCGGGCACCACGTCGTCCGGCAGGTCCTCCTCGGCGGTGCGCAGCCGCTCCGCCACCTGCGACCGCGCGAAGTAGATGTCGGTCTCTTCGTCGAACACCGCCGTGACCTGCGCGAAACCGTTTCGGCTGAGCGACCGCGTGTAGTCTAGGCCGGGGATGCCAGCGAGCGCGGTCTCGACGGTGAAGGCGACCTGTTTCTCGATCTGGTCGGGCGACAGCGCGGGGGCGCGGACGTTGATCTGGACCTGGTTGTTCGTGATGTCGGGGACGGCGTCGATCGGCAGCCGCTGGATGGCGAACACACCGGCTAGCGCCGCGGCGACGGTCAGCAGCAGGACGAGCCAGCGCTTCTCGACGGCAAAGGTTACGATACGGGAGAGCATGGTCTAGTCCTCGTCCTTCGCCGCGCCCTTGCCGAGTTCGGCCTTGAGCGTGAACGAGTTGGTCGAGGCGATGCGCTCCTCGCCGCTCAGGCCCGCGGTCACGGTGACCGCGCCGCCATTGGTGCGGCCGAGCGTTACCCGCGTCGCCCTGAAGCCGCTCGCGGTGCGTACGAAGACGTGCGGCCGATCGCCGATCATCTGCACGGCAGCCGAGGGCACGGCGATGCTGCGGTCGCCGCTGGCGGGGAGAAGCACCGACACGCCGACATTCTCGCCGACGCGCCAGAGGCCGCCCGCATTGTCGATCGTCGCGATCACGGGGACGAGCCGCGTGGTTTCGTCGAGGATCGGCGAGACGAAGGTCACACGGCCATCCTGGCGACGACCGGCGGACGTGACTTCCACGCGTGCACCCGGCTTTACGCGACCGGCGTCAGCGGGAACGAGCGACATCGTCACCGACACCTTGGCGAGGTTGGCGACGCGGAAGATTTCGGCATCGGCCGCGACCTGCTGCCCAAGCGTGGCCGACCGGGCGATCACCTGGCCGGCGATCGGCGCGCGTACCGCGATGCGGTTGAGCGCACCGCCTCCGCCACCCGTGGCCGACAGCTGCTGCCTCGCGAGTCGGAACGCGATGTTGGCTTCGGTTGCGGCGGTGCGGGCGGCGACGAGATCCTGCTCAGGTGACACGCGTTCGGCGAACAATCGTTGTTCGCGGTGTAGGTTCGATTGTGCAAGCGCGGACCGCGCGCCGGCCGCTTCGACCTCGGCATTGAGCGACGCTGCCTCGCGGCTCTCGATGATCGCCAGCGTCTCGCCGCGAGCGATGGATTGGCCGAGGTTGCGGGTGAGCGAGACCAGCCGGCCGCCGATCGGCGCGGCCACGACCTGCACGCCCTGCGGATCGCCCTCGATCGTCGCGGGCAGTTCGATCGCCCCGGCAACGCCGCCGACGGTCGGGCGCGTGACCTCGATACCGGCGTCGGCGATCTGCTGCGCCGACAGGGTCACGACCGCCGGATCGCCGGAAGCCCTCTCGGGGTCCTCGTTCGTCGTAGCGTTGGCTGCGGGCGTCGGGTCGGGGGAGGGGCCACAGCCTGCGAATGCCAAGGCGGCAGCGGCAGGCGCGATCGCGCGCAAGATCGTGCGGTTCATCGGTCGGTGTCCTTGGCAATCGGCGCTTCGGCAGTCAGCCGTTCGAGGCGCGCACGTGCGTCGTGATAGGCGGCAAGCGCGTCGATCGCGGCCGTCCGTGTGTCGAGAAGCGTCCGCTCCGCGTCGAGTAGGTCGAGCTGCCCGAACTTGCCTTCGCGGTAGCCGATGCGCGCGATCCGCGCGGCCTCCACGGCGGCGGTGAGTGCAGGCCCCGTCGCGTTGCGCGCTGTGGTCGCGGCGTTTGCCGCCTCGGCCTGCGTGGTTGCGATATCCTGCTCGGCATCGAGCAAGGCCACGCGGCGCAGCGCGTCCGACTGGTCGCGTTGCGCATCGGCGACGGCGATAGCCGATCGACCGCCGTTGAAGACGGTCAGCGGGATCGAGACGCCAAAGACGGCGGCGGTGTCGTTGGTCTGCTCTAGCCGTCGGGCGCTGGCGCTGAGCGTCAGGTCCGGCACGCGCTGGCTTCGCGCAAGCCGCACCTGCGCGGTCGCGGTGTCGAGACCCGCGCGGGCTGCCGCGGCGATGAGCGTACCCGTCGAACCGGATGGCGGGAGAGGGCCGAGCGCGTCCACCTGCTGGAACCAGGAGTCGTCGAGCGCGCCGACCGGCATTCCAATAAGCCGGGTGAGGTTCGCAGCGGCGACGGCGGCCGATCGGTCCGCACGCTCCAAGGCGCCCTCGGCTGCGAGGCGCGCAACGTCTGCGCGCTGTTCCTCCAGCGGTGAGGCGCGCCCCGCCTGCACCCGAACCTTGGCGGCGCGGAGCACTTCGGCGGCAATCCCGACCTGATCGCGCGCGACCGCTACACGACGTTGCACGGTCACCCCGACGACGTATGCCTGCGTAACCCGCAGTCGCAGGTCGGCGCGCGCAATCGCTGCTGCGATACCTGCGCGGCCGATCTGCGCGTCGGCAAGTGCCATCCGGGCCTGCCGCTTGCCGCCGCGTTCCAGGGGCAACGCCAACCCCAGCGTCGTTTCGGACGAGCGCAGGCCCCGATAGATCCCGGACCCGGCGACGTTCTCGGTCTCGGCGACGATCGACGGGTTCGGCCGTAGCGCCGCGACCCGGCGCTGCGCCTCGGCAGCGCGGACTCCGGCCGACGCGGCATCCTGGAAGGGCGAGGATGCGCCGCCGCGGGCTAGCGCCTCGGCAAGCGTGAGGACCAGTTCCGTCGAGGCCGGCGGACGGGTTTGGGCCTGCAGCGAAGATGCGCAGACCCCAGCGGCCATGACGGCCGCGATGATGCGATGCATTGAGATGCTCCTGACGACGAGGACGCGGGCGCGCACGGCGCACCCGATCGACGCGTCAGGCTTTCGGCGGTCTCAGGGCGGCATCGGCATCGCGGCCGACGAGCGTGGCGTCGACACCGAACGCGAGCATGGAGCCGGCCGGACCAGTCGTGCCGGCAAGCGTGTCAGCATCCGGCGTGCTCATATGGTGCGCGTGGCAGCTGCCATGATGATGCGGATACCCCTTGTCGGCGTCGGCAGCGACCTGATCGCCGTCGCCATCGACGTGCGACGCTGCTTCGTACTGGCTCGTCTCGATGCACCCGCCATTTTCAGCAGCATGCGCCACCCCGACCCAAGCGGTCAGGACGAGCATCAGACAGGCAAGGAATGGCAAAAGCCTACGCATCGGCAGGTGCGATAGCAGATTAAGTCACTGCTGTAACAGGGCACAGCGGGGCGGCCCGATCACGTTCGGTTTGAGAATGAACGAATGACCGAAGTTGGGGAGCGGCGAGGGGCCTTTCGGCGTCCGGCTATGGGTCAATTGCTTATCTAATTTTGGACGGTCATCGGTACTTCGATCACTTTTCCGTGGCTACCGCCGCTACTATCGATCCGGGCTGCTGCTTCGCCTTGACGTAGCGGTCCAGCCAGTCGGTCATCTGCCACAGCGTCTCCTCGGTCGACTCCAGCGCACGATAGCCGTGGGGTTCGTTGGGCAGAACGACGTAGCGTACCGTCGCGCCGTTGCCCTTGAGCGCTGCGTACATGCGCTCGGACTGGATCGGGAACGTACCGCTATTGTCGTCCGCACCGCCATGGACCAGCAGGATCGGTGCCTTTATCCGGTCGGCATAGGTGAACGGACTCATCTCGGTATAGGTCGGCGTCGCCTGCCAGTAGGTGCGCTGCTCGGCCTGGAAGCCGAACGGCGTCAGCGTGCGATTATAGGCGCCCGACCGCGCGATGCCGGCGCGGAACAGGTCGGTATGCGCGAGCAGATTGGCGGTCATGAACGCGCCGTAGCTGTGCCCGCCGACGGCCATGCGGCTGCGGTCGCCGACGCCCAGCTTGACGACCGCATCGACGGCGGCCTGCGCATCCTGCTGCAACTGCTTGACGTAGGTGTCGTTGGCCTCCGCGCCGCCCTCACCGATGATCGGCATCGACGGGTTGTCGAGGATCGCATAGCCCTGCGTCAGCAGGAACAGGTGGCTGATGCCGCGCGGCCGGACGAACCGATTGCCTTGATCGACCGTCTGGCCGGCGACCTTCGCGTCGGTGAACTCCGCCGGGTACGCCCACAGCAACGTCGGCAGCGGTCCGTCGCGTTTCACGTCATAGCCGGCGGGCAGGTACAGCGAGCCCGACAGCGGCAGGCCGTCGGCGCGGGGATAGGTGATCGTCCGCTGCGTGACGCCGGCAAAGACCGGGGCGGGATCGGCGAACGCGGTGACAGCCTTGGCGCTGCCGCCCTTCACGCCGCGGATCATGTAGTTGGGTGCGAGCTTCGCGCTCTCGCGCCGCGTCAGGATGCGCTGGCCACGCTCGTCGAGCAAGGCAACGACGGTTTCGTAATAGGGTGCCTCGGCGGTCCACAGCCGCGTCTGTTCGCCCCCGGCCAGCGGCATCGTGGCGAGGAAGGGGAACGCCCCCGCTTTCGTCGCGCCGTCGCCGGTGACGTACACGCCGTCATGCGCCGGCGTGAAGCGCATCACCGGTTTCCCGGCAGCATTCTCCTCCTCCATCGGCTCGCCGGGATCATTATATTGATCCTGATAGTTGAGCGTCGATATCGTCCGCGTCGGGCCGGGTTGCGATGGCGCGACGGCTAGGCGATGCTCGGTGCGGGTGCGCCATTCGCGGTCGACCACTATCGCGAAGCCGTCGTCGCCCCACAGGGTCTCCGCATAGCGGGCCGGGGTCTGCGCCAGTTCTACAGGGGCCGCAGAGAACGGCGCGGCCTGCATCATCACCTTGTCGTGGAACGCGATCTTCGTGCGCGGATTGCCGCCGTCCAGCGCTTCCGCCCAAACCAGCGTCGCCGGTGCATCCGACCGCCAGACCGCCTCGCGCGGGCCCTTGACGGTGGCGTCGAAATCGACCGGGAGATCGTCGGCGAGCGGGCGATCGACCAGAGTCTTCACCGGTTGGCCGCCGATCGTCGAGACGGCGATCTCGGTCGGGAAGAAGCTGGCGGGCAGCAGATAGGAATACGGCCGTTTGAGCCGCTCGGTCAGCAGGTAGCGACCGTCCGGGGAGACGCTGAACTCGGTGATCAGGCCGGGCGTTCCGATCGGCTGTGCAGCGCCGGCGAGATCGATCCGGACCAGCTGCCCGGTGAAGTAATGGTCGAACAGCGCCTCGTCATGCGCATCACCGAGCAGATCCTCGTAGGTCCGCGCTGCCGAGGTGCGACCGGCGCTTTCCTGTATCACCGGGCCGGTGGGGGTGCTGCTCGCGACGGGTGCCGCGCCGCGACCGGCGGGCACGGTATTGGCGACGAGCGCCTTGCTGTCCGGCATCCAGGCGAAGGGCTTGGCGAACGTACCGTTCAACCCCCGGGCGACCGTGCGGGCGCTGCCGTCGCGCTCGGCGATCCATAGCGACAGTCCGTCGGCCTCTTGCGCGTAGAAGGCGAGGCGGGTGCCGTCGGGCGACCAATCGGGCGCGGCGAAGCGCAAGCCGGTGGGCAGCTTGACCGTCACGGTCCGCCCCGAGCCGACGTCCTTGAAGCTGAGCGCGTTCAGCCATTGCACGCGCACTTCGGCTTGGCCGTTGGTGGCGGGATCGATGCGGTAGCCGCCCAGCCGCAGGATCGGTTTCGACAGATTGGCGATCGACGGCAAGTTCTCACGCCCCAGGATGGCGAGCGTGCGGTGATCGGGGCTGACGGCGACGCCGGGGGTGGGCGGCGTCTCCAGCGCCCTGGCGATCGCGTCGGGCGCGCGATGATAAGCGCTGCCGTTAGGCGTCTGAGCGTAAGCCGTGGTGGTCAGGAGAAGGGCAATCAGGCAGACACCGGCTCGCATTCGAATTCCTTTGTCGCTATCGTCAAGCCGTTTAGCGCCAGGGTTTGGTAGGCGGTGACAACATGGCGAGAGGTCAGAGCTTACGTGAGTTTCGTCGTAGGGTAAATTGTTGGGATCTCTTCAGCGCCAACATTAACGAACGTCTGGTCATGAGGATCGGCTGATGGCTATTGAACGGCCGAATCTGGGTCTGGCCGGAAGCCGTAGGGCAGGGGGTGTTCGCCCAATTGTAGACACTCCGCGCTGCTTACGATCTGCCTACAACCGGTCGTTCATTCTATTTCAGGTATCGCTCGGTAGCGTGCCGGCGGAGAGGTCGAAGGGTAGTTCTGTGTCGGCAAAACCTGAAGATGAAGAGATCGAATATGTGCCTGCTTGGGCAGTCGCCAAAATACTGACGCTGGCCGTTTTCATCATTGCGACCCTTGAATGGTGGGCCGAACGTTCACCGCGAATGCTAGCCATTGATCTACTTCTAGTCGGGCTGTGGCTAGCAATCCACCGATTGAAGCCTCCAGATTACGATCCCGCGTGGCCGCGCAAATTAAAGAATGACCTGTAGAGCCGTAGCTCAAACCTCAAACCGCGCTAGTCAAAGCGGTCGGGCCGCAGTCCTCCCATCTCAGTTATCCCAGAATGTTGTCGTGATCGGGCTGACCGGCACGGTGGGGACCTTGATGAAAATCCACGTAACGGACATTCACGCCGGGATGTGAACTGGCGAGCAGGAGGCAAGATGTTCGAAATCCGCGAAGACGACCTATCCGGTGATCAAACCCGTTCCTTATTGGCGTTTCATCTGGCTGGGATGCATGCGGCCTCGCCCCCGGACAATGTCTTTGCTCTCGATCTCACAGGTCTGCAGGCTCCGGAAATCACAGTGTGGACGGCGTGGCGTGACGGCCGTGTTGCCAGCGTTGGCGCGATCAAGATGCTGCCCGACGATGACGCCGAAGTGAAGTCGATGCGCACCCATCCTGATTTCATGCGGCAGGGGGCAGCAGCAGCCCTTCTGGATACGATTATCGGTGTGGCGCGAAATAGGGGTGTAAGACGGTTGAGCCTCGAAACTGGTAGCGGTGATGCGTTCGAGCCGGCTCTCGCGCTTTACCGCCGTCGGGGTTTTACGAACGGAGCCGCGTTTGGAGAATATAAAGCTACGGCGTTCAACCAGTTTTTACATCTGGATTTGTAATTCCACTCCCATCCTGAATCACCGCGTTCCCGCCAACTCAGCATCTGACAATCTCGGTTTTTGACAATCTCGGCTTTAACCGTCTGCCTCGCCGGAAGCCGAACGACCGCTATGCCCGCCTTTCAACCCGTTGAGGCAACGGATCAGCCGCCGAGTGCTACCATCAAGCCTGATGAACGAATGGCTGAAGTTGGGAGGCGCGGAAGGGCGCCCGAACGTCCGGGTATGGGTTTGGCCGGAAGCCGTAGGGCAGGGGGTGATCGCCCAATTGCGGAGTTTCCTTTTCTCATGCAGCTTTCCGTGATCCGCCAGAGGGAGAGGTTATATGACGGGGTTTCGAACGCTGCTGATCGCGGCATGGCTTGCGCTAGTGTCATACACCGTAGTCGTGATAGCCGAGTATCGGCTGAACCTGCTGCCGGTGTTTTTCGGCGACATTGCCAAGGTCACCTGGTCGGGTCAGTTTAATGCCGACTTCCTGTGCTTCCTTGCTCTTTCGGCGGTTTGGACCGCGTGGCGTAACAACTTCACTTCTGGCGGGTTCGTACTAGGCGCCGTAGCATTCGTCGGGGGCGCAGGCTTCCTTCTACCATACCTACTGATACTGAGCATCGAAACTCGTGGTGACGTTAAAGGGCTGTTGATGGGCCGGCATCGTTCCTAAGGCCCCGTGGGCTTTCCACCAATTCCGGCCCTTCCCCCTCACGTCCATTTCCGAAGAGTGCCATGATACCTGAGGATCTTCGGTGGCAGTTAGATCAAGGCGTAGATGATAGGCGTTCAGCGGGCTGCCCGTTCAGTAACCGTAGTGTTCGAATGTACTAGCCGGCTCTGTCTTTCGGGCTATCGACGCGCAGCTGCGAGTAATTTACCGTCGAGACGGTGAGACCGAGCGACCCTGACGACATCAGCCCTGAACGGATGGGACATGGTGAGCTCAAGACCACACAGGACCTGTGCGATGCACTTGAGGAGCTAAGGCTCCTGGCAATCCGGCTGAACCAGAGGACCGTCGGGGCAGTGATAGCGAGTGCTATCGGCCTCATCTGCCATACCACGCACTGAGCCCCCATGATGACGGAAGAAGACGGCAACGTCCTAAAGGCCCGGCTTGAGGAAGTTTTGGCGTTGGCGGATCGTCACAGCCTGTTACTGACGGGCGTGCGGATCGCGGAGGCATTGGACACGCTCGCTATCGAAACCCGGCAGAATCGTCGGGCCGTATAGTCCCTCCCCGTCCCGCGAATGTCTGGCGGGTAGGAGGGTTTGGCGCCCTACTTGACGCGGTCGTGTCCGTTAACGCCCAAAGCCGGACGTTCCAGTGGGCAACTTGCAGTCTCGAAAGCGGACATCCGTTCATCACGATGATGCCAACAAGGCGATGCGTTGATGCAAAAATCAAACAGACTGTGTGGAAAGTCGTGAACAACGCGGTCGGTGTCAGCGATTTCCAATCTCGAGCGGTTCGAGAACCAAATGAGCCCGAAGGTGGCCGTTGATGGCCTTGAGGCGGCGAGAGACGGCTGTTGGAGGTCCGGTCTGGCGTTCGTGGCGCGAGAAGGCCGGTTTTACGCCCTTACCGCGGCGATCAGGCCCGGAACACCGACCAGAGTGATGGCCCGTCTGATATTATAGGCGAGCGCGGTCAGGCTGAACTCGCCGCGAACGTTCTCGAGCCGGCGCATCAGGAACGCGCCCTGACCCATCCACTGTTTGATGGTGCCGAAGGGGTGCTCGACGCTGTTTCGCCGGTGGTCCAGCATCTCGGGTCTGGCCGCCAACCGCGCCGCCATGCGGTCGAGAACGGCCTCGTTCTCCAGACGCGAGACGCGGCGGAATGACCGAGTACAGCGCGATCTCAGCGCGCACGCCTTGCAGGCATCGCGGTTGGCATAGTCGACCTTCACATTGTCGCGTGACTTGCCCCTGTAACGCGGCGAGAGCGCTGCCCCAGCCGGGCAAACGAAGACGTCTCGGTCAGGCTCGTAGCGGAACACGTCCTTGCCGAAAAAGCCCTCGCGCACGGCGGGGCCGCGGATTGGCTTGGGCACATAGGCCGTAACCCCGGCCACCTCGCAGGCCTCGATATCCTCGATCTTGAAGTAACCCCGGTCGGCGACGGCCTCGATCCGCTCAACGCCAAGCGCTTCCATTGCCGCTGTCGCGGTCTGCGCGAGCAGGCCGAGGTCGAGGACCTGGTTGCTCACCGCCTGCTCGGCGATCAGCTTGTGCTTCACGTCGACGGCGAGCTGGATGTTGTAGCCGACCCCCACTTTGGTCATGCGCGCCATCGCGCGGGCGTCCGGATCGGTCAGCGAGATCTGGTCGGCGCCGGTGCGATCCAGTTCGGCGAGCATCTCCTTGTGACGATCGCGCTTGCCCTGAATGGCGGCGATCTTCTCGGCCAGTTTGCCATCGCCATTGCCGGAACCGCCGCCCGGCGTGCGGTCTTCGTCGGCATCGCCCTCGTCGAGCCGTTTCATGTAGCCGGCGAGCCTCTCGTCTGCATCCTGGATAGCTTTGGCGAGCGATGCGGGGGTGAAGTTCCGGGTTTTGTTGTTGACCGCCTTGATGCGCGTGCCGTCGACCGCCACGAGCTCGCGCCCGAACAGATCGAGCTGACGACACAGCACCACGAACTCGCGGAACACCGTCTTGAAGGCGGCACGGTTGTCGCGGCGGAAGTCGGCGATGGTTTTGAAATCCGGCTTGAGGTGCCGTAGCAACCAGATGACCTCGACATTGCGGCGCGTCTCGGCTTCCAGGCGCCGGCTCGACCGGATCCGGTTCAGGTAGCCGTAGATGTACAGCTTGAGCAGATCAGCCGGATCGTAGCCCGGGCGGCCCGTTGCCTTGGGCTGTACACGGACGAACCCCGCCGACCCAAGGTCGAGCCCGTCAACAAAGGCCTCGATGAACCTGACCGGATTATCCGGTCCGACATAATCATCCACCGCTTCGGGCAGCAGCAGGAGCTGCGAGCGGTCCGTTCCAGACAGATGCGCCATGCCACAAACATACCATGCGCCGCGATCTACGGGAATCCTCAGACCGGGTTCTCACACAGTCTGCAAAAGTTTTGCATCAAGAGCGCGGCTAGAAATCACCCGAGGGAGTCGATTTAATCCTCGCGTCAGCAACGTGTAATGTCATCCGGGGCTAGGATGGCAAATGGTGATGCCTTTCTTTCTGATTATTGCAGCACAGGCTGCCGCTTCCGGCGCGATATCGAGCCTCGATCCGTTGGGTCGTGACACCGAAGCGACGTCCGTGGCGAGCGCCACCGCGCTTCATAAGAAGATGGATGCCAATCGTGATGGATACGTTACCCCAACAGAGATGGCCGGGTTCGTCACGAAGTCGATGAACGGTTTGGCAATACCGGGAACCGATACCGCTCATCCGCTACCGCCGTTGTCAGCAGCACTTTTCCAAGCAGGCGACATCGACAAGGATGGTCGGATATCTCTCGCCGAAGAGATCGCCGCGGCAAAGCGTGCTTTTGCGCTTCAGGACACAAACCACGATGGTGTGGTGACGCCAGAAGAACGAATGGCATTTATGCAAAAGATCATAAGCGATGGGAAGACGCCGGAAGGCGTATCGCTACGTCCTTCATCAGGTGCCAAGGACGCCGGACAGGCGGGTGAGATATGGAATCCGCCCGCTCAGGCTGTGTGGTCGGGATCAGCAACTCCTATCAAAATAGCGTTGAAGGCCGGCGCAGCGCCGATGAGCGGCATGGCGTCGCTTACAGTGGATCTTACTGCAACGAATGATGGTTTCGCTATCTCGCCATTCGTTCAGGTGACACGCGGGATCGCCTTTCTGGTCAGATCGTCGACCGGCCAGTTCGTCGAGCCTGCAGAACTAATGATAGGATCACCGCCGCCACCGCCGCTTGCGCCCGGCGAGTTGACTGCCATCCGCCGCGAGACGCCTTTTCACGTCGCCATTCACGAAAAGACGCGGACGATCTTTCCGAGGCCGGGTATCTACCAAGTCCAGGCGATGATCTCTCTGTTCGATCCTAGCGCAACGCCGGCTCGCTATGCCAAGGCTATTTCGTCGCCCGTGACGGTTAAAGTAACAAAGTAAGCTTATTATGCGCCAACAATCAACACTAGCACCATATCTGTTTTTGGCGGCGCTTTTAGTTTGCGCAGGCCTAGCGATTATTATGTATCACTACGGTGTGTGGTTTGTCGGTTGATTCGACCAACGTTCCATAAACCTTTCAAACTGAAATCCCATAAAACTTCGCCACGATGCTAAATCGAACTATTGAACCAACCGCAAATGCGATAAATACAATAAAGAATAAGGGATCAGTGTAGGGTATAAGACCATCTCTTTTCTTTATACTACCATCAAAGAAAAACGGAGAAAATACGGTAGAAAGACAGCAAAACAGCGGAAATATGAATAGAAACGTGTTCGTATCCTCAGGCTTCTGCGGTCTCGAATTATAATAAACTAGATTGTACAGGTCGGAGCTATGAGGAATTTTTGACCTTAGCCAGATCATTACCACAAAAAGTATGATGCTGATACCGCCTAAAACTAATCTACAAACCCTTGTAATTTTACTTAACATATGGCGCCAAAGTTTGGACGGCTGTAGACATGATACAAACTCAGTAATTTATACATTACGGATATGAAAGGTTGTTAAAATCTATCGTCATCGTATTGCTGCTCGGCTTGTCCATCTTGAGCCGCTGATGATTACAGCACCAAGAGCCCAAATAAGCGCTAGCTGAAAAATACTTGTTCCAATGGATAGCGGCAAGACAGAATTATTACTGACCCTTAGTTGATACTCGGCAAGTTTGACGCAGGCGCTACCGGAATCAACTGTGTGCAAATGGCACGCATCAAGGTTGTGAAAGTATATTCTAAAATGCTCGTGCGATAGCAATGACCACCGCATTAAACTTGCAACCACTAACCAGAGCACGGAAAATACGGTGCCGACGCGAAGCCAGAACCGTAACGGCATGCGGAGAAAGGCATCAACCATCCGGATACTTCCCATAGGTTGTACTTAGCAAAGCACGTTGATGGGCACCTTGAAAGTGACAAATTCGACATTCGCGGTAGGCGCTCTGATGCAAAAATCACGGATTACGCATCAGCCCAAAAACGGCAGGAAGCTGAGGGCTCCAGCGATGCAAAATGCTGATGCATCTGAGATACCCGTTCAGTGGTCCGTTTCCTGAGGTGTGACCTCCAAAGCGGACGGTCCGCTTTCCTTGCCCCATCACGACTTCACGAGCGGATAGCCGGGCTTGAAAATCGGCTATTCGCAAAGATGAACCAGCGTCTGAAGTTGGGAGGCGAGGGTAGGGGCGTGAACGTCCGGTTCTGGGTCAAAACGAAGCTTCGATACTAACGTATCGGCGACAAGGTTCTCAAACGCTTTGAAAAGCTCATTCTACTCTAAAAATGAAGATAGCGATAGACTAAAGCCGGCGGGGAAGCAGACAAGTGAAGATAGGGGGGCAATTAAGGCGCAGTGGTTGCGAAATATTCATGATGTGGTGAAGCTGGGACGAAATATTACGTCCAAAGTCAATGATATCAGAACTAGCGGCACTCCCGCATCTTGCGTTGTCGATAGCGTTCGCTCGTTGCCGCTCACAACAAAGAATGATTCTGCCCCAAGGAGACCACGAATCCTCTCAACCGCGTTCGACGATCATCGCTATACCCTGCCCCCCGCCTATGCACATTGTCACGAGAGCGTAGCGGCCGCCGTTGCGGGCAAGTTCGTAGAGAGCCTTCACCGTCAGGATAGCCCCCGTCGCACCGACCGGATGGCCGAGCGATATACCCGATCCGTTCGGATTCACCTTGTCGGGGTCGAACCCAAGCGTTCGCGATACCGCACAGGCCTGTGCGGCAAAGGCTTCGTTGGACTCGATCACGTCGATCTGGTGAAGCGTCAGACCAGCGCGTTCGAGTGCAATCGGTACCGCCTGAATAGGCCCCAACCCCATGTGGCTGGGCGCAACGCCGGCATGACCCCAACCGAGAATCTTGCCGAGCGGCGTCAGGCCGCGCGCCTCCACCGCAGATGCCGACGCTAAAATCACGGCTGCGGCACCGTCGTTGATCCCCGACGCGTTGCCTGCCGTCACCGTGCCGGCCTTCTGAAAGGCAGGGCGTAAACTCGCCATCGAGTCGGCATTCGCGTCGCCGCGGACGTGTTCGTCGACCGCGAATTCGCGTGTGCCGCGACCTTGTTTGACGGTGATCGGCAGGATCTGGTCGTCGAACCGTCCTTCGGATTGCGCCTGCGCCGCCCGCCGGTGGCTCTCGACCGCGGCGGCATCCTGATCGACCCGCGAGACGTCGTGATCGCGCGCGATGTTTTCCGCAGTGATGCCCATGTGATAGCCGTCGATCGGATCGCTCAGGACCGCGATCATCGCATCAACCATCTGCACGTCGCCCATCTTCTGGCCGAACCGAACCGCGGGCACGTGGTGAGGCGACCGGCTCATTACCTCTGCACCGCCGGCTGCCGCGATCTCGACCTCGTCGAGTGCGATCATCTGCGCGGCCGAGATGATCGCTTGTAGGCCCGATCCGCATAGCCGGTTGAGTGTCAGGGCAGGGGCGCGGTCGGGAACCCCAGCCTTGAGTGCCGCGACCCGCGCCAGATACGCGTCCTGCGGTATCGTCTGGATCACCTGACCCATCACGACATGCTCGATATCGTTCGGCGTCAACCCGGCTCGCCGCACTGCTTCGGCGAGGACGCTCGCGCCCAGGTCCGCGGGCGCGTGATCCTTCAGGCTGCCCCCGAAATCACCGATCGCGGTCCGTACGCCCGACACGATATACACTGGCTTCACGCTCGTCTCTCCGACGTTGTTCAATATTTGAAGCTTGCCTGCAGCAGGACTTCCCGGCCGCGCGCCACGACTCCGCGCTGCTCGCCCTGCGTGAGTGGAATGCTAGTGCCGCCGGTGCGATCACCCGCAAACAGCAAATAGTACTTGTTCGTCAGATTGCGACCAATCAGCGACATCTGCCACCGGCCGTCGGTCGGCCCGACGCGGGCGCTCGCGTTGAACCGCCAGAAGTCGTTCTGCTTGGAGGCGGGCGCAAAGGAGTCGCTCGCGAAGTATGCGGAGTTATAGAAGGTATCGCCGGTCACCCCGACTTCGAAATCATTGCTGGCCGGGATGGTCAGCTCGAAGCCCGCATTGCCGGTCAGGTCGGGCGAACGCGCTGGGGCTCGGCCGTCGAGCACCTGTTGCAGGATCGGCGTCCCTGCCGCGGTCAAAGTCCGCGTACCCGTCGCGTTGGTCACAAACGAACATCCGGACGGTGCAGCGGCGGTAAGCGCAACGGCCGCTGGAATCGTGTAGCCGTAGCACTGGCCGGTGTAATCGCGGAACCGGTTGTGCACGTATGCAACCGCGGCATGCAGTCGCAGCATCCGTGTGGCGTCGAAATTGGCCTCAAGCTCGCCACCACGCTGGCGTACCTGTCCGGCGTTGCTGATCTGGAATCGTATCGTGCTGGCGTCGTATTGCGTGACCTGCAGATTGCTAAAGTTGTATGCGAAGGCTGATGCAGTCAGTCGCAGCCGCCGGTCAAACAGCTCACCCTTGGCGCCCGCCTCAAAGCCTTTCACCGTTTCCGAATCGAAGTCGATGTCGGCGAGCGTCGTGTTGGTCTGGATCGGGCTGGTGATCCCGAACCCGCCCGATTTGAAACCGGTCTTGTAGGCGATGTACAGCGTCGAATTGGCCACCGGATGGTAGGACAACGTCGCCTCGGGCGAAATGTTGTCATCCTTGAAGGTCCCGGCGAGGATACCGGGAGTCTGGTCGGTCGAACTTGCGAACACGGTTGCGGCAGTATTAAACCGGCCCAGCGCCGAGTTTATGCCATAAAGGTTCTGGTTCCGCGTCTTCTTCTTCTCCGACGTGTAACGTGCGCCTGCGGCAAGTTCGAGCTTAGGCACAATCAGCCAAGTTGCCTGGCCGAACACCGAATAGGTGCGGCCGGTCAGGTACGCGTCCTTCTCGTACGTCTCGATCCTATCGTTGAGCGGATTGTAGCTGATGTCAGCGCGAAAATTGGTGTCGTTGTACAGTTCGTCGCGGGTGTCGCCATAATACGCGCCGACGAGGAAGTTGACCGGCCCGTCAAGCTTGGTCAGCAGGCGGAATTCCTGGCTAAAGCTAGCGTAGCTGGTGTCTTCGTACGTGGTCAGCGCGTTGTCGACGGTGTGCGTCAGGCCCGATACGCTGCGATACCGGTTGTAGATTCGGCCGGTCAGCGACGACAGGTTGAAGTCGTCGGTATCGTATTTAAGCACCAGCGACGCCGTGTACGCCTTATTCAGCCCGCGCGAGCGGTTGTCACCATCTAGCGCGGGAATGCGGTTGGCGATCGCGGGGACGATGTTGCTGAAGCTGGTTTGGTTGTCGGCGCGGCAATCGCCGAACGGATCGGCGACCCCGAACGACCGTGGCCGGTCGCCCGTGCACGGACCGATATTCTGTGAGAACGAGCCGCCGCCCGGATCATGCGCGATCAGCCCGAACAGTTTTGCGCTTGCCGAAAATGCACTGGTCGGATTGTACTCGAGCGTCACGCGACCCATCGTCTCGTCGTCCCCGACCCTGCGACCCGGTGCGCCGGGTAGCGTTCCGGTCGACGCGGGCAGTGCGGCCGGAAAGAACGGGTTCGGCGCGACTTGCGCGTTGTTGTAGAGCCAGCCCTTCGCATCACGGTGCTTGATCGCCACGCGGCCGCCAAGTGTCTCGGTGATCGGGCCGGAGACATGCGCTTCGCCCGACACTTCGTCGGCGACGAATTCATAACCGACGCGTCCGCCGACCTCGAAGCGATCGGTCGGTCCTGCGGTGGTGATCGAGATGACGCCGGCCGGGCTGTTCTTACCGAAGAACAGCGCCTGCGGGCCCTTCAGCACTTCGACCTGCTGGATGTCAAAGAATCCGAGTGTCGCAACGCGCCCGGAGGACGACTGGATGCCGTCGATCGCAACCGAGACGGGCTGTTCATACCCAACCTGCGTCGGCGGCGAGCTGATCCCGCGGATCGCGATCGAACCGCCACCGATCGTGCGATAATTGCTGACGATCACGGTTGGGGTTAGTTCGCCGATCTTGGTAAGGTCGGTGGCGTTGTATTTGTTGATTTCTGCGGCCGACAGCACGGACACGGCGACGGGCACGTCGAGCAACCCTTCCTTCCGGAGACGCGCGGTGACAACGATGTCTGCGTCGCTGGCGACCGGGGCGGCATCCGTGGCCTGCTCAAGCGGCGTGGGGTTGCCTGGCGGGACGGCGACTGAAGCGGCGGGGGGGACCGGCGTGCCCTGGGCGGGTGCGAGCTGCGCGAGCGCGGTCCCCGCTATCAATGCTGAAGAACAGACGGCGGCAAGCGCGCCGATCCGGACCGAACGATATGAACGCACCTTCATGCCATCCTCCTCCTGTGTCGCGGTATGATTATCCGGCCGACCTCCAGTTTTGGATGGTCTGCCGAAGCCGCTGTGGTGGTCGGTGAGGGAACCTCCCCCCCGACATGTCGAAAGCTAGGCGCGCCTTCCGTCGGCTGTCAACAGAAACGTTGACAATAACTTGGGTGATCGGTTTGAGGCGTAATTACGCAACATCGAGCAGGTCGTGCTGACAAACAGAAGCGCGTTACACTTTTTCAGCGGCTCGTTCTGCCTTCCGACGAGTAGGGGACAGAGCAGTTAATCCACGCAGGCGTTGACGATATCTGCAACCCAAGCGGCTCAGGAATCGAGTATCGCCACCGCGCGTGTCCATCCGCCCGATGCCGCACGAATCTTTACGGGGAAGCAGGCGATCGTGAACCCGGTTGCCGGCAGGCTCTCCAAGTTGTGCAATTTCTCGATATGGCAGTAGCCGATGTCGCGCCCGGCCTTGTGACCCTCCCAGATCAGTCCTGCGTCACCGCTCTTCGCATATTCAGCCGCGGTATGGACGAACGGCGCGTCCCAACTCCAGCCGTCGGTGCCGGTCACGCGCACGCCGCGCTCCGTCAGGTACAGCGTCGCGTCGCGTCCCATGCCACAGCCCGAAGCGACATAATCGTCGTATCCGAACCGGTCGCCCGCGCTGGTGTTGACGACGACGATCTCCAGCGGGGACAGCGTATGTCCGATCCGCGCCAGTTCCGCCTCGACGTCCTCAGCGGTCGCAACGTAGCCGTCGGAGAAATGCCGAAAGTCGAGTTTGACGCCGGGCTGGAAGCACCAATCGAGCGGTACCTCGTCGATCGTGATCGCGCGCTTGCCGCCATCTCCAATCTTGGCATCCATGGTAGACGCATAGTGATACGGCGCATCGAGGTGCGTTCCGTTGTGCGTGGTGAGCGCAACGCGTTCGATTGCCCAGGCCTCGCCGTCGGGAAGGTCGTCTGCTGCCAAACCCGGAAAAAAGCCGAGCAACCCCGGGACCGACGCCTTGTGATCGATGTATTCTATACTCGGGCCGTAGCCGGGCGGATCGGAGATCACGTCGTTTTCGAGGAACACCGATAGGTCGATGATCGTGCGTGCCATGCTCAGAACTCCACCCGGTCGCCACCCTTGAGGCCGAGCATCGCGCGCGCCTCGCTCGGCGTGGCAGGTTCATGCCCCATCTCGTGCAGAATGCGGACGATCTTTGCTACCTGCTGCGCGTTCGAGACCGCCAGTTCGCCGCGTTCAATGAAGAGGCTGTCCTCCAGGCCGACGCGGACATGCCCACCCATCAGCGCGGCCTGGGTCAGGAACGGCATCTGGTACCTGCCCGCCGCCAGCACCGACCATTGATACGATCCGCGCCCAAACAGCCGGTCCGCAGTCGCCTTCATGAACATCAGATTTTCGAGATCGGGACCTATCCCGCCCAGAATGCCGAAGATCATCTGGATGAAGAACGGCGGCTCGACGATCCCCGCAGCGACGAAATGCGCAAGGTTGTAGAGGTGGCCGACGTCGTAGCATTCATGCTCGAACTTGGTGCCGCCCTCGCGCATCGTCGTAATGATCCGGTCGATGTCGCGGAAGGTGTTGCGGAAGATATAGTCGTCGGAGTTGAGGACATAGTCCTTTTCCCACGCGTGCTTCCAGTCGGTGATCCGCCGCCCCGCGCCGTGGAACGCGAAGTTGATGCTGCCCATGTTGAGCGAGCACATCTCCGGCTTGAAGCGCGTCGCCGCCGCCAGCCGATCGTCGAGCGGCATCGTCGCCGAGCCACCCGTGGTCAGGTTGACGACCGCATCGGTACGCTGGCGGATCACCGGCAGGAATTGCGCGTAGACGTCCGGATCGCCGGTCGGCTGTCCCGTCTCGGGCACGCGCGCATGGAGATGCAGGATCGCAGCGCCCGCCTCTGCGGCAGCTATCGCCTGGTTGGCGATTTCCTCGGGCGTGATCGGCAGCGCGTCCGACATGCTCGGCGTATGCGCGCCGCCCGTCACCGCGCACGTGATGATGATCTTGGCCATGTTACCCTTTCCGCTCGCGTTGCAGGGCGAGCAGATGACGATGGAGCCCGAGCCGGTCGCCGGATACCTGCGCGCGTGAAACCGTGCCGTCGGCCACGTCGATAATCGCCGCCAGTCTGAGGGTGACCGGTTCTCCGACCAATGCCCGGTCGATGTCGACGAACCCGCCCGCATAGCGTCCGTGGCTTTCGACATGCGCGGCCGCGCGGGGGCCGGCGGTGAACATGTGGGAGATCGTCAGCGTATCGATCTCGACCAACGCGGCAAAGTCCGGTCCGTCGACTAGCACGGGCTCGACTGCGGCAGCCCTTAACATTCCAGGCAACCAATCGCGCACAATCGCCTCGGTTGCGGGATCGGGCGGCAGTACCGGCTGATCCCACGGCGCGAGGGCAGGGGCGGCAACCGCGTCGGGCAGGCCGCTCTTCAACTGACGCTTGCGGGCGAAGTAATCCTCCTCCGCCCAGCCATGCGACAACCGCTCGCCAGCTAGACGGAATACCGTGATCCCGCGCCATGCTGCGACGCGACCGTCGTCGCGCACCGATGCGCCGTGCTCGGTAAAGCGCATCGCCACACCGTCGACGCCGAGGATCGTGTCGTGGACCGTTACCGTCAGTCCCGGAAACTGATCGAGTTGTGCCGCGGTTGCGGGAAGATACTGGTCGTCGCGCCCGTCGAACACGTGTCCACCGATCGACAGCTTATAGGCCGGGTCCATCACCCATTCGACAGCTTGCGGATCGTGCGAGGTCAAAAAATCGACTGCGAACCCGCGTAGTGCGCGTGCCTGGGGGGACAACGTCATGCCACAATTTCCGACCGCGCGCGGTCGAGCGTGCGCAGATCCTTTTTCAGTATTTTCCCGGACGCGTTCTGCGGCAGTGCACCGACGAAGCGAACCGAGGTTGGGCATTTGTAATGCGCCAGATGCTCGCGCGTGTAGGCGATCATTGCCGCCTCGTCCGGGTCTGCACCGATCCGCGGCACCACGTACGCCCTCGGGGTCTCGCCCCATTTTGCGTGCGGCACGCCGATCACAGCGACCTGGCCGACATCCGGGTGCGCGCCAAGGACGTTCTCGATCTCGGTCGGATAAACGTTCTCTCCACCTGACACGATCATGTCCTTGTAGCGATCGTGGATGAAGACGAACCCTTCGCCGTCGCAATAGGCGGCATCGCCGGTCCTGAGCCAGCCATCGGGCGTGACCGCCGCAGCCGTCTCGGCGGGCTTCCGCCAATAGCCGATCATCACCATCCCCGACCGGATCCGGACCTCGCCGACCTCGCCGGGTGCGACGCGCACCTCGGTGTCCGGATCAACCAGTTGCAACTCGACCCACGGCAAGGGCCGGCCGCACGATCGCAACCGCTCGGGCGTCGGGCCATCGGGATCATGCTCGTGCGGCGGCAGGCTTATGACGGTCCCGGCGGTCTCGGTCGCGCCATAGGCATGGCTGAACTCGCAGCCGAACAGCGCGATCGCGCGGCGCAGCAACGGTTCGCCGATCGGGGCCGCACCGTAGAGAATGCGTTGCAGTCCCTGCGGCGCGATGCCGCCTGTGTCGACATGGTCGACCAGCCTTTGCACCACGGTCGGGACGAAGAATGTGTGCGTCACCCCGTGCCGGTCGATCGTCGCCGCCACACTGGCCGGGTCGAGCTTTTCGAGCAGCACGGTATGCCCGCCCTGACTGAGCGCCATCATGCCGTAGCCGATCCCGCCGATATGGAAGAGCGGCATCGCCACCAGATTGACGCTGTCAGCGGTGAACGCCCATACCTCGCGTGCCATCCGCTCGACATAAGACAGGTTGGTCTGGCTGATCAGTACGCCTTTCGGCACCCCCGTGGTCCCCGACGTATAGAGGAGAAGGGTAGCCGCATCGGGATCGACCCTAATCTTCGGTGGCACATCGGACGCTGCGTCGCGCAACGCATCGAGCGCCGTCAGATCGATCGTCTCGACCGCTACGCCGGTAAGGCGATCGGCCAGTACATCCTGCACCAGCACCAGCTGTGGTTCGCCATCCGCAATGATCGCCGCGATCTCGCCCGCCGCCAGTCGCCAGTTCAACGGCATCATGATCGCGCCGATCTTCGCGCATGCGTAGGCAAGCTCGTAGAACACGCACGCCGCATGCGACAGCAGCGCCACCCGGTCCCCCGCACCCACGCCGCGCTCGCGCAGCACGTTGGCCAGCTGCGTACTGCGTCGATCGATATCCGCGAACGTCAGCAGCTCGTCGTCAAACGCGAGGCACTTCGCGTCCGGTGTCTCGGTCGCGAAATGCTGCATCAGCGTCAGCAGGGTCGGTTGCATCGTTCGCCCCTCAATAGCTTTTCGGCAGGCCAAGGCTGTGTTGCGCAACGTGGTTCAGGATCATCTCGCGACTGACGGGCGCGGTCTTGTGCAACCGGGCAATGAACCACAGGTCGGCAAGCCCGTACTCGTAGCTCAGCCCATTGCCGCCATGCGTCTGGATCGCCTGGTCGAGTGCCTTCAGCGACGCCTCGGCGCCGGCGAACTTTGCCATGTTCGCGGCTTCGGCAGCATCCTCGCCCTGATCGTACAGCTGAGCCGCGCGCGCATTGAGCAGGCGCGCCGCCTGGACGTTGATATACGCCTCGGCGAGGGGGTGCGCGACGCCCTGGTGCTGGCCGATCGGTGTCTTCCACACACTGCGATCGCGCGCGTACTGCGCCGCCTTGTCGAGCGCAAACCGCGAAATGCCGTTGTTGATCGCCGCTGCTGCTACCCGCTCAGGGTTCAGTCCGACGAACACCTGTTTCAGGCCTGCACCGCGCGTGCCGATCAGCATCGATGCGTCGAGCTGGATGTCGTCGTAAAAGGTCGTAAACTGCTTCTCGGGCGTCATCACCGCGGCATCGATCGGCTGGTAGCTGAGCCCCGGTGCGCTGGTCGGCAGCAGGAACAGCGACAGTGCTGAGCGCCCGTCGCCCGTCTCCATCTCCGGATCGCGGGCGACGATCATCACCGCGTCCGACACGTCGATTCCCGACGTCCAGTATTTAGAGCCGTTGAGCACGAACCCGTCGCCGTTGGACACGATACCAGTCTTCACCTTGTGCGTGTTGGAGCCCGCATCCGGCTCGGTGATCGCGAAGCAGATCTTCTTGGTACCGTTGGCGATGCCCGGCAGCCATTCGGCCTTCATCTCGGGCGAACCATGCGCAGCGATGATCGGCGCTGTGATCGAATTGATGACCAGCGAAAGCAAGGGGCATCCCTGCGCAGCACACTCCTCGATCACGACGTTATAGTCGCCGATCCCGCCGCCGCTGCCGCCATGCTCTTCCGAGATGTGCACGCCGAGAAACCCGGCCTCGCCCAGCGCACGCCAGAGTTCGACCGGTTCTTCGCCGCTCTTGACGCATTGCTGATAATATTTGCGGCCGAACTTGCCGACCAGCTTGGCGACGCTTTCGCGCAGTTCGCGGTGGTGATCGGCGGTGTCGACTAGGGGGGAGAAGAACATTGGTTGAGCGGACATGCGGTGCGTTCCTTGTGGATCTTATGGAATGTCAGGCGGGCCAGTCGAAGAAACCGCGCCCAGATTTTGCGCCGAGCCGGCCCTCGGCGACCATTTTCGCAAGCATAGCTGGCGGTGCGAAGCGTGGCCCGTGCGCTGCCTCCAGCGCGCGTGCGACCTCCAGCCGAACGTCGAGGCCGACGATATCGCTCAGCCGCAACGGGCCGACCGGGTGGCGATAGGCGAGCACTGCGGCGCGATCGATATCGTCCGCGCTGGCGACGCCGTCCTCGAGCATCCGTATCGCTTCCAGAGACGCCGCGAAGTCGAGCCGGCTGGTCGCGAACCCCGGTACGTCGCGCACCGTGATCGTCTCTTTGCCGATCGCCTTGCCGAATGTACGGGCTTGCGCGAGCGCGTCCGAAGAGGTGGCGGCGCCCTGCACGATCTCGAGAAGCTTGATCGACCAGACCGGATTGAAGAAATGCAGCCCGAGGAACGTCGACGGATCCCGTACGCTTTCGGCCAGCACGTCGATCGACATCGCGCTGGTGTTGGTGGCGAGTAACTGGGGGGACTTGGCGGACGCGCTGGAGAGGACGTCACGCTTGAGATCCAGCCGCTCGGGTACGGATTCGACGATCAGCGCCAGTCCTTCGGGAATCGCCTTCATCGTCTCGACGCGAACGACGCGGGCGGCGGTAGCTTCGGCTGCATCGGCGTCCAGCTTGCCACGCGACACTGCCCCCGCCAGCGTGGTCTCGACCGTTCGCGCCATAATCGCAGCGCGCGTCGCGTCTGGTTCGACGACGTGGACCCTTCGTCCGGCCAACGCTGCAACATAGGCGATACCCACGCCCATCGTGCCGCCGCCGATCACTGCGATATCGTCCGTCACGTCACATCCTCTCTTCCGTTGCAGCGGATTTGCGATTGTGGGTCATTCGCCGAGCCAGACCGGCGCGCGTTTGTCCGCAAAAGCCCGCGCGCCCTCTTGTGCATCGGCGGAAGCGAGCACGGTCTCGACCATGTCGCGTTGCAGGTCCCACCGTCGATCAAGCGGCCAGTCGGGCGACGCGGCCATGATCCGCTTGCTCGCCATCACCGACAGCGGTGCGTTCGCGGCAATCTCGTTCGCCAGCGCCAGAGCGGCTTCCAGCGCACTACCGGGCAGCGCGAGCCGGTTAACCAAGCCCCAGCGGTGCGCAGTGGCGGCGTCCATTCGCGCGCCGGTCAGCGCATATTCGAGCGCGATCGCTGGCGGGATGCGCTCGCGTAGCCGCACCAGCCCGCCCGATCCCGCGACCAGCCCACGCGAGACCTCTGGCAACCCGAACATCGCGGTGTCGCCTGCGACGATCAGGTCGCACGCGAGCGCCAACTCGCACCCTCCCGCCAGCGCGTAGCCTTCGACGGCAGCGATCAATGGTTTTGCGGGCGGTTTTTCGGTGACGCCGGCAAACCCGCGACCTTCGAGTTCCGGTCGTTCGCCGTCGACGAACGCCTTCAGGTCCATTCCCGAACAGAAATTTCCGCCCATGCCGGTGACGATTCCAACGCGTAACGTCGGATCCGCATCCAGCACGTCGAGCGCCTCGGCCAGAGCCAGCGAAACGGCGCGGTTGACCGCGTTGCGCTGCGCCGGCCGATCGATCGTCATCACCAGCACCGCGGCGCGGCGTTCGACCACCACGCTCATGCCGACACCCGTTTAAGGGTCACGTGGTAGTCGTCTAGGTCTGCGGAATCGGTCATCCGCCACATGTCGAGGATGCGGAACGGGTTGTTGACGACGATCCGCCCCTTTGAATTGCGGACATAGCCATCGACGCCGGGATAGGTCCAGACGAGCCCGGCATGCGTCTCGTCGACCTTTGCGTTGTACGCGTCGTGGATATCCTGCCGCACATCGATCGTCGCGATCCCCTTTGCGAACATCTGGCGGAGCAAGGACATGACGTAGTGCATCTGCCGTTCGAGCACCGAGATCAGGCTTCCGCCATGCCCGTATTGCGTGTTCGGTCCGTACAGGCAGAAGAAGTTCGGGTAGCCCGGCACCGTTGTCCCGAGATACGCGCGCGCATCGTCGCCATCCCAGTCGCCATGCAGGTCGCGTCCGTCCAAGCCGACGACGCGCATCGGTGCCAGCAGGTTGACCACGTCGAACCCTGTCGCCCAGATGATCGCATCCGCCTCATGTGTCGTCCCGTCGCTGGTCACGATGGCGTGCGGCAGGACCTCGGTCACTGCACCGTTGACGTACTCGACATGCGGTTGGGCGAGCATCCGGTACCAGCCATTGTCGAGCAGCATGCGCTTGCCGAACGGGGGGTAAGACGGGATCATGTCGGGCAGTAGGTCCTGCCGCTCGCCCAGTTGTGCCGTCATATAAGCGGTCAGCCCGCGACGGTGGGAGTCGTTGATCGCGTTGATCGATTTGCCTTGGCCGTCCCAGTCAGGATCTTGCCGTAACGCCTCATACTGTTTGTCGTTGAACGCCCAGCTCAGTCGCAATCGGTACCAGAGCCGGTACAGCGGCATCGTCTGCATCAGATGTTGCAACGCTTCTGGGATCGCCTGCTTGAACTTCGGGAACGGCGCGACCCATTGAGGCGTACGGTTTACCACCGTCAACGACACGACACTGTCGACGATTGCCGGCCCGACTTGCATTGCGCTCGCGCCGTTGCCGACCAGCACGACCTTCTTGCCGGCGAGCTCGATCCCGTCCTCAGGGTAGCGTGCGGTATGCACGCTCGGCCCTTCGAACCGGTCCATTCCGGGAATGTCGGGCAATCGCGGCTTGTTGAACGCGCCCACGCCACTGAGGATCATGCTCGCGGTCAGCGTTTCCGAATTGCCATCGGCATCGATCACGTCGGCTTGCCACTCGCCCGCGTCTGCATCCCAGCGCGCCTCGGTCACTTCAAGACCAAAGCGGATATGGCGGCGGATGTCGAAGCGGTCGGCGACATCCTGCAGATACGCGTGGATCTCACGACTTCCCGCGAAATAACGCGACCATTCATAGGGCGCATAGGAGAAGGAATAGAGGTGGCTCGGCACGTCGCAAGCTGCGCCCGGATAGCGGTTCTCGAACCAGACGCCTCCGAGGTCGGGTCGCCGCTCGAGGATGGTGTAAGGGATACCAGCCGCAGCGAATTGTACCGCGGCGCACATTCCCGAAATGCCGGCGCCGATGATCAGCGCGCGAAACCCCGGAGGCGGCGCGATATCCTGAGCGCCGTCGATTGCAGGCTGTCCCTCGGTTAGTTGAAGCTCATGCCTGATCATCGCTGCGTAGCTCGCGGGGATAGTCTCACCCAACGACACGCTCATCATCTCGACCAGCAACGCATCATCCGGATTGGCGAGGGCAGGAGGGCGTCCCTCGAACCACGCCGCGAACGCCGTCGTCGCTGCGGCTCGAATCTCGTCCTGTAGCGCGCCAGGCAGCCCGCCATCGTCGTTATCGTCCAGCCCACGCGTACGGGTCGGCACGAACCGGCCCTCGATCCATTCCCGGTCCCCGGTCAACTGCACCAGCACGCAGGCTAGCGTCGGAATGTTCGCCTGCGCGATGGCCTCTGCAAGCCAGAGGGGGGCATCCTGTCCAATTCTGTCGGCCATCGGCTCTATCTTCATTGGTGTCGCGCCGCGACGGAGCGGCATGGCACAGGTCAGAACAGGAATATGCGCACAGCCTCTTCCTCAGTCAACACTGTTGTTGACGAAAAGTTTGCGACCCATCTCGGTTATCGCGCGGTCGGCCATCGGCGTTAGCATCGGCAGACTTGCAAAGCCGTGGATCATCCCTTCGTAGCGCGTCATCGTCACCACCCCGCCGCTCGTACGAATCGCCGCGCCAAGCGCCTCGCCTTCGTCACGCAAGGGGTCGAAGGCCGCTGTGATGATGTGGGTCGGCGGCAAGCTGGCGAGATCTGCGCGCAGCAGGTCGACATCGGCCGCCAACGAACCAGCATCGCCCAGATAGGACGCCCAGGCCCAACGCATCCAATCGCGCGTCAGCATGTGATCGGCCCCCAGTGTTCGCCAGGACTCAGTCTCGCACGCCGGGGCGACCACGGGATAGAAAAGGCCAAGCGCGTCTATGCCGATACCTTGGCGTGCCGCATGCAATGCGGTCATGGCAGCAAGATAGCCCCCCGCGCTGTCGCCGCATACTGCCAGCTTCCCGTTATCGCCTCGACTGATGCCCGCCACTTGTTGCAGGGCGGAACGGCAATCATCGCGTGCGGCAGGGAAGGGGGCTTCGGGGGCGAGTCGATACTCGACAGCGACCACCGATGCACCGCTTGCCGCAGCCAGTGAGCGACACAGTGCGTCGTGGGTGTCGAGCGATCCAACAACGAAGCCACCGCCGTGGAAGAACAGGATCGTTCCGTGTGTTTGCGCAGTGGGGCGATAGATGCGGCGTCGGATGGCCTCGGTCTCGTCGGACCGAACCGACCAGATTGCGGGCCCTGCGACCGCCGCCATCGGCCGGTCGAGCCTTTGCCGATAATCCTTCATCGAGAGGCTTGGGGGCGGGGGGCGCAACGTTACCCTTGGATCGGCGAGCAGGGATACGAAAGTGGGATCCAGTTCGGTAGAAGCGCTCATATCAGAAGGATCACCTCTCACCGGCGCGATGTCAACGCTTGTGTTGATCCTGAGGCGGCGGTGTTTGATCTACCGCCCAGGCTGGTTCATGGAGCGACGATGGACGAAGATGATCAGGGCAAGCCCGAGGTACAGAGCGGCATCGGTCGCCGGCGCTCTGCGGCGCGTACCGATTCGAGTGCCTCCTACCAGACCAAGCGCAAGGAAATCGCGGAAGCCGCGGTGCGCGTCTTCAATCGCCTGGGGTTCGAACGGGCAAGCATTGCTGCGGTCGCTGAGGAGATGGGCGTCGACCGTGCCTCGCTCTATTATTATGTCTCCTCGAAAGAGGCGCTGTTCGACGAGGTGGTTCGCACCGTAGTCGAGCGCAATTGCGCGATCGCCAAGCAGATCGAAACAAGCGATCTCTCGCCCCGCCGCAAGCTTCGCGACCTGATCACGACGCTGATGACGTCGTATGGCGACCACTACCCGCTCTTCTATATCTACATCCGCGAGAATCTGGGTCATGTCAGCGACTCTCGCTCGGCGTGGTCGAACGACATGCGTGAGATCAATCGCCTGACGACGCAGAGCATGATTGCGATCATCGAGCAGGGTTATGCCGACAAGAGCCTACGCAACGTGGGCCCATCACGGATCGTGGCCAATGGCATATTCGGTGTGATCGGCTGGACTCACCGCTGGTTCCGGCCCGATACGAGCGATGTCAGCGCGGCAGATATCGGCCGTACTTACGCGGACATGATCTTGTCGGGATTGGAAGACCCTTATCGCTGACGGCTATCCGGACTATCCGTTGCGAAGGGCCATCATGGGGTCACGGAAGCGATAATCAATCTCGACGACGATCTTATAACGAGGCTCATTGAACTACATTTTGGCGATACGTGACTGTCCGCAATCCTCCCCATCACGACATTCGCGAGCGGATAGCCGGGCGTCAAAATCGGTCATTCGCAAAGATGAACCAGCGTCCGAAGTTGGGAAGTGAGGGAAGGGGCCTGAACGTCTGCTTGTGGGTCTCGCTGGACCCGCACTGCTGGCTGTCTTCGCGCCTTGCAGACAAGCGGGGAAGTTGATCTACCGCAGTCGGATCATGATGGGAGCCGTTGAGATGCCCGACTTAGCTACGCCCAACCTTCCTGCTAGGCAGTTCGAAATCACAGCCCGTTTCTATGAGCAGTTTGGATTTGAGCAAACTTGGAAAGACGCTGGCTGGATGATCCTTAAACGGGGTGATCTCATTCTGGAATTTTTCCCGTTCCCCGATCTTGATCCGGCACAGAGTTCGTTTAGCTGCTGTTTCAGAATGGACGACGTTGGCGCTTTCTTTGAAATTCTATTATATGCAGGTGTGCCCGAACTTACGAAGGGCTGGCCGCGCGTTCATCGGCCGAAAAGGGAGCCGTGGGGTGGCGTCGTTGGCGCACTGATAGACCCGGACGGCTCGCTAATCCGGCTAGTTCAGGCTCCGAATTGAAAGTCCATTGTCCTTCCATGGCGACATTCGCGTGCGCGAAGCCGGGTTTCAAATTGGTCACATCGCGAAGTTGAACCAGCGTCTGAAGTTGAGGAGCTAGGGAAGGAGCGTGAACGTCCGTATCTGGTCCCACTATTTGTCTTCGAAGCACTGCTACTTTCGAAGCCGCAGCGCTTCTAAAAGCAGACTGAACGCGGGGGACGGTTGGCGACGGCTGGGATAGTAGAGATAGTGCCCATCGAAGGGCTCGCACCAATCTTCCAAGATCCTAACTAGATGCCCATTCGCGATATGGTCGGTAGCATGATCCTCGATCATGAACGCGATACCGCGACCGGCGACTGCCGCATCCACTGTAAGATCGACGTCGTTTAGAACTAGCTGGCCCTCAACTTTCACTTTCAACTCACGTCCCGCCTTTTCGAACTCCCACACATACAGGCCGCCTGACGTCGTGAAGCGGAGGTTGATACAGGAATGATGCGCAAGATCGTTGGGCGTCATCGGTGTGCCATGCTTGGCGAAGTAGGCGGGGGAGCCTACTGCGGCCATCCGGAGCTGCGGACCGATCCGCACCGCGATCATGTCCTTCTCGAGCCTCTCGCCAAGACGCACACCGGCATCGAACCGGTCGGCAACGATGTCGGTAAGACCGCTGTCGACGCTAAGTTCGACCACGATGTCTGAATTTTCGCCTGTCAGCCGCTCGACAACGGGCCAAAGGATCGTTCGCGCCGCGTGCTTCGACGTCGTGATACGGATCGTCCCGGCCGGCCGTTCGCGCAATTCGGTAAGCGAGGACAACATGTCGTCAATGTCGTCCAGCGCTGGACCCAACGTCGCCAACAGCCGCTCCCCAGCGATCGTCGGCGACACGCTCCGGGTCGTGCGGGTCAGCAGTCGCAATCCGAGTTTCGCCTCCAGACGACGCATCGAGTGGCTGAGCGCGGATTGCGACACGCCAAGCCGAGCCGCGGCACGGGTGAAGCTCTTCTCCTCCGCGACCGCGAGGAACATCGCCAGACCGCCAAGATCCTCACGCCCCATTATGCCGCCCACATTGAAAAGGTTTCATGACGTCCGGTCATAGGCTCATGCCGTTCTTGCTGTCTAATCAGAACAACGCGCAGCGCTTATCTAGGCTATGACGGCGGATCCCTTCGCGAACCGTAATGACGAGACAGGAGCGAACCATGCAGAAGCGCGTATTGGGCCGGAATGGCCTCGAAGTATCGGCTCTCGGGCTTGGCTGCATGGGGCTAAGCTTCGGCTATGGCCCGGCAACCGACCGCACCGAGGCGATCGCGCTGATCCGCGCGGCGCATGAGCGCGGCGTGACGTTCTTCGACACGGCTGAAGCCTATGGACCCGGACTCAACGAGGAAGTCGTGGGTGAGGCCTTGGCGCCGATCCGCGACGACGTGGTGATCGCAACCAAATTCGGCTTCAAGAACGGCGTTCCGAGCGAAGGCTTGGACAGTCGGCCCGAGCGTATCCGACAGGTTGCCGACGAAGCGCTTGCCCGGCTCGGGACCGATCGCATCGACCTGTTCTATCAGCACCGCGTCGATCCGACCGTGCCAATGGAGGACGTGGCCGGCACGGTGAAGGAACTGATCCAGGCCGGCAAGGTGAAGCATTTCGGCTTGTCCGAGGCGGGCGCGACGTCGATCCGCAGCGCCCATGCGGTCCAACCCGTTGCAGCGTTGCAAAGCGAGTATTCGATGTTCTGGCGCGAGCCGGAGGCCGAAATCCTGCCGCTGCTGGAGGAACTGGGGATCGGCTTCGTGCCGTTCTCGCCGCTCGGCAAGGGGTTCCTGACGGGGCGCTTCGATCAGAATACCGTCTTCGGCCCGGACGATTTCCGTAGCACCGTGCCGCGCTTCCAAGCCGACGCGCTGAAGGCAAACCAGGCGCTGGTCACGCTCGTCGGATCGATCGCTGCGGAGAAGGGTGTGACACCGGCGCAGGTCGCCTTGGCGTGGTTGCTGGCGCAACGGCCCTGGATCGTCCCCATTCCCGGCACCACCAAGCTTCACCGGCTCGAAGAGAATCTTGGTGCCGTCGACACGACGCTGACTGGCGAGGATCTCACACGCATCGGGCAGGCTCTCGACGGCATTGCGCTCCAAGGCGAGCGCTATTCTGTCTCGCAGCAGCGCATGATCAACCGCTGAGCCCATCGAGGAGGGTAGACCCACCAAGCACCGAACGGTGCTTGCGACGCGGGTCGTGCTGCCGCTTGCCAGCACGACGCGGGTCGTGCTGCCGCTTGCCAGCACGACCCGCGTTGGGAGGGCGAAACAAGCCGCACAAGTTGAGTTGAACCACCCATTACCTGGCGCCACGTGAAAGCAACCACATCGCAAAGGCGAACGAACGGCAGAAGTTGGAATGCGGGGGAAGTGCAGTCGAACGCCTACGTATGGGTCAGATGTGCTGATGGATGGGGTCGGTACCCAGCGGCCCCGTCGATTACGTCTTCTTCGTGTCGGGGCGCCGAGATAACGCCGATCCAGCGGCTGTCTTTGAGTCCTTCCCGGTTCGTCCGTCCTTCAGGACCTTCGAGGCGGCCTTGCCGGCCTTTTCGCTCGTGTGCTCGTTCTTTGCCATCGTTCGGCTTCGGCAGACACCATCATGTGGTGCAGATGAAAAAACCGTCAATTGGTAGATTGATTCCTGAATTGTTTTGACGGAGTGACGGTCACGAGGCTAGATAAATGTCCGTCTGCTTTTAGGTAGCGGTGCCCGTGCGTTAAGCGTCCGGGAATAACTCCCGCTTAGCTGATTTGCTTTCTTATATTAGCTTGCGATTGTAGCCCATATCCGGCCTAAGAGGCCGGTAACATTTCTACGACGTGCAGTGATCCCTGTATCAAGAATCACTTCCCCTTGAGCCGGATCCGTCGATATGATCTTCGGTAACTAGGATGGGGGCGTACGATCGTGACCGCGATTTTGAAGCAGATAATAGTCGCATGAAATGCGCGCAATGGTCGGTTGTGTTAGCTCTTGCGTTGCTATTTTCAGGACCCGCGACCGCCCTTCCTCGGGGAGTTTGGTCAGCTAGCTGGGCTGCCTCACCAGTACCGCCGCTCGCATCAAGTCCTGGTCTGCCAGCGGATGCCATGGCGCGTACGTTCAAGGACCAAACCATCGTTCAGCTTGTTCGTCTGAGTAGCGGTGGAAACGGTGTTCGTCTTCGCCTTACTAATGAGTACGGGACGAAGCCGCTGCGGATCGGCGCAGCGCGCGTTGCTCTCGTCGATGCTGGCGGACGGGTGATAGTCGGCACACAACGTGCGGTGCTGTTCGATGGTCGTTCAGGTACGCAGATTCCGATAGGCGCACCGTGGGTCACAGATGCGATCGATTTGCCTGTACCACCACGAGCCCAATTGCAGATTAGCCTCTATCTTCCCGAGGATACCGGGCTGTGCACATGCCACGCGGTGGGAGGCGCAACGGCGAGGGTGTCGCCGACCGGCGATTTTACGGATACTCCATTCACTCCGGTAGCTACCTTTACAGCACGCGCTTTCCTTTCAGAAGTCGATGTCCGAGCGACATCGAAGAGACCAGTGGTTGTCACGTTTGGTGACTCGATCACCGACGGCTTTCTGTCCAGCGTCGATACGGATCATCGTTGGCCCGACCGCTTGGGTGAACGGCTCTCCTCAGCCCCCCGATTTCAACACTTCGGGGTCGCGAATGCCGGCATCGGTGGCAACCGCGTTCTCGCCGATGGAGCTATTGCGCTGTTCGGACAGAGCGCGATCGCACGGTTCGATCGTGACGTACTTTCGGTTCAGGGCGTGAGTGCCGTCATTTTGTTGGAGGGCATCAACGATATCGGCCGAGGACTCGACACCCCAGCTGGTGTGGATGCTCTGATCGGAGGATACCGTCAAATAATCGCCCGTGCACATAGCAGGGGTATCAAAATCCTCGGTGGGACGATGCTGCCGTACGAGGGGGCCAATTATTATAGCCCACAGGGCGAAGCCGTCCGACAGGCCGTCAATCGCTGGATACTGACCTCTGGCGCGTTCGATGGCACCATCGATTTCGACAAGGCACTCCGCGACCCTGCCCGCCCAAGCCGCATGCGCGCTGATCTGCAATCGGGTGACTGGCTGCATCCAAATGATGCGGGCTACCGGGTGATGGGGGACGCGGTCACGCTTTCGGACTTACGATAAGCCATCGCTATCGCTTGGTGGCGTGCCTGCCATGCAGCCACCCGGTCAACGGCGTTGCGGCGCAGCGCGTCGTAGAAGATCCCATAGTCGTTGAGGTGGTAGCTTCCGAATGCAAGGCTCAGCTTGTCGATGAACCCGGACGGCGCGGACCAAGGCACGTGCACGGTGAGCAGACCACCGCGACACACTGCGCCAGTGAGATGCGGTACGAGCGCAGGTAACTGCTGGGCGACCCGCCCGAACGGCGCGACGGGGAAGGGGAGGCTGCCGGCATTTGCGGTCGCCGGTGCCGCACCCGCGGGTCGCCAGGTCAGCGGATTGACGCAAAGGGCGTGCGACTGGCCGTCAGTGACGTGGCGACCCCGCCACCAATAGGCGCGGTTGTCGGTGATCATCCGCGCGCCGCTGCGGCCTGTCTCACTGGTATTGTATGACACCACGCACCCGATCTGCCGCGCAGTGCTGCAGATCGGTAGGCCGAGTTCGCCGAACGTATCGGGCACATAGCCGCCGATGAGATACGCTGCGACGAGGCGCCGTTTGAGTGGCGTTCTGAGGATTTCTTCCTGAAGCAGCCGGATCGCATGCGCCGTCCCCTGGCTGTGCGAAGCGATAATGAACGGGTGGCCGTGGTTCTGGTGCGCGATATAATATCTGAAGGCACGGGCAATATCGCCATAGGCGACGTCCATCGCCGCGTTCACCTTGAGCGCTGCCAATGTGGCCTGGCGGTACCGCGGCGCATAGAGCCGACAACAGCCGTTGAAGACGCTGACCTGATCGAGGAGCACTGGCGGGTTGAGCGGCGCGGCGGTGTCCAAGGCGTCGAACGGCGCGATCCACACCGGACTGCCCTTGAAGGTTGTCGGGTGGACGAAGAAAACGTCCGCAGGCGCGGGGCGTTCGTCGACCGGTGTTAACCCCGGCGGGGTGGATCGTTCGAGCCCGTTGTGGCCGGGCAGGGCCAGCCAGGCGCTTGCTTTTGCGTAGTCGGGAGCGGACGGCAGGGTTCGCGCGTCGTAGGGTTTGGCCGGACCGCGCAGGCTTGCAAGCGTAGCCCACCCGCCGATTGCAGTGAACGCCCCCAGCAGGACGACGACGACCAGCCCGAAGCATCCGAGGCCCCGTCTTATCCAGCTTCGCGGCGCGGTCACAGCCGGTTCGCCCTGGCATGCGCCGCCAGCACCCGGGCACTCGGCTTTACCGTCCGCTTGAACGTCTTGCGATCGACCGCGACCAGCCCGAACTGCTTGGCGTAGCCCGAGGTCCATTCGAAATTGTCTAGCAGCGACCAGTAGAGATAGCCCTTCACGTCGATTCCCTCAGCGATGCATTTGGCGACCTCGGCCACCGTCGCGTCGATGAATTGCGCGCGGAGGCGGTCGTCGGTCGCGGCGATGCCGGTCTCGGTGAGGTAGATTGGCTTGTCGGTATGCGCGTGTGCGTAGCGCAGCGTCGCGCCGATCGCGTGCGGGTAATTCTCATAGCCCATGTCGGTCAGCGGCACGCCGGGCTCGGACTTCATCAGTCCGTGCGCGTCGATGTGCAGGCGCGAATAGGTTTGGACGCCAACGAAATCAGACGCCCGCGCGGCCTCGATCCAGCCACCATACATCGTCTGCTCGGCCTGGGCAGCGCGGTTGCCCGGGCCGACGCCTTGGATCTCCTGCATCGACAGCGTCACGCCGACGGGGAAATCACCCGGACCCGCCTTGATCGCCGCATAGGCCTTGGCATGCCCGTCGAGCATGACGGCACTGATCTTGTCCGGATCGCCGAACAGCATCGACGAGAAAGCAGGCGAGCCGGTGCGCCGCGCTGCAGCCGCGATCATCGCGCGCGCATTCGCCGCCGCCGCGTCGCTTGCGAAGCGCGGCAGGACTTTACGCAACAGCACGATGTTCGCCTCGTTGAAGGTCGACGCCATGCCGATCAGCGGCCCGAGCTTCTGAGTGGCTCGGCCGCAAAAGCGAGCAAACAGGTCGGCGCCGTCCGCCACCTCGAACCCGCCCCGCATCGCGAACCACAAGGGTACGGTGAAGTGGTTGTAGGTGACGATTGGCAGCAACTTGCGTGCGTGGCACGCCTGCAGAACGCGGACATAATGGTCGAGTGCGGCTTCGGAGAACATGCCTTCCGCAGGCTCGATTCGCGCCCATTCGATCCCGAACCGATAGCAGTTGAGGCCAAGGCCCGCCGCGATGTCGAGGTCTTCTTCGTAGCGCTCGTAACTGTCGCACGCGTCTCCCGACGGGTCTTGAAACGCGGTCGGCGTGATGGTCTCGAGCAGCCAACTATCCGACGCGGCGTTGTTGCCCTCGCTTTGATGCGCCGAGATCGCGGTGCCCCAAAGGAAGCCGCGAGGGCGGCGGGGGTGGGCACTAGTAGAGCCGCCGACGATCAGGCCGGCCGCGCCAGCGACGAGCTCGCGTCTGCTGGGGTTCAGGGGCATGGACTGTCCTTCAATATGATGCTCGACCCTGTATCTCTCCCCCCTTTCAGGGAGGGGAGCTACGCGGTGCGCTCCGAGGGGGAAGGTCTATCGATCGTTGACGGACGGACATCACGGCTTTGGTGTCGCCGCCCATTTCTTCTGCGCATCTGCCATCGCAGCGGCCTTGGCACGTTCTTGGATCGGCTGCAGACGCGACGTCTGCGTCGTCGCCCCGATCGCGAGATACTGCGTTGGCACAGTCGTAACCGCCGGCCATTTGGGCGCACCAGGACCATTGGGGTCACCGGTTTTGGCGAAGCGTACCCAGTAATCGCCCATCATCTTCGAAACCGCGGCGTCCTGCGCGTCCCAGCCATGCTCAGCCGCCTTGGTACCGAAGACATATTCGAGCTCGCCACCATGGTCGGTGCCGGTCGCGGTCGCGCGCTGATCGACGAAGACCTGGTCGAAATAATAGGCGAACGCCTTTTGGCCATTCGCGGCATGGCGATCGGCAAGCGCGAAGGAGGGGAGCACAAAGCCGACATCCTCGGCGAGATCGGTCGTCGCTGCGGCCAGCGGCTTGCCGGTCATCGCGACATAGCCGTCGCGAAGCGCCGTGAAATCGTCGCCGAGCAACGCCTTGGCCGCTGCTTCGGTCATCCCGCCCAGGCTCGATTCGTTCGAATTGCCGCCGATGATCAACGGAATTTTCGCCTCGTCGCCACGATAGAAGGGCTCGCCCGGGCTTTGCACCACGACTTTGCCGTCGATGAAGGGGAAGGCGCGGCCATTCTTTACGACATCGGCGAGCGGGACGGCGCGGAGCTGTTCGGCTGTGGCGTTCTGGAGGCCAAGGCTGTCAGCCCACATCTCACCCACCCGCTCGGCGTTGAGCATGCCGCCGCGGATCGGAAACAACGGACTGCTGCCCGCGCCCGATTCCGAGATCGCCTTGTGGAAGAGCCCCTTCGCGACCGGCGCCCCCATCAAGATCTGCACCGATCCGGCGCCTGCAGATTCACCGAACAGCGTGACGTTAGCGGGATCGCCGCCGAAGCTGGCAATGTTGCGCTTGACCCATTGCAGAGCGGCGATCTGGTCCATGATCGCATAGTTGCCGAGCTGGCCGCTCGGGTCTTCTTTCGTTAGTGCGGGGTGCGCGAAGAAGCCAAGCCGGCCAAGCCGATAGTTGATCGTCACAATCACCACGCCGCGCTTCGCCAATGCCGTGCCGTCGTACAACGGAACGCCTGCAGCGCCATAGGTGAAGCCGCCACCGTGCAGGAACACCATCACTGGATAGCGGCCAGGCTTTGTAGGGCGCCAGACGTTGAGAAACAGGCAATCCTCGCTCATCGCCCCGACCTGTGCCCAGGGCTCCTTGTGCTCGACCCCCTGCGGACAGGCAGCGCCGAAGCTGCGGGCGTCGCGGACGCCGGTCCAGGATAGTGTGGGTTGCGGGGCTTTCCAGCGTAGTGGGCCAACGGGCGGCGCCGCATAGGGAATACCCTTGAAGACGGTGAGCGAACCTTCCGTCGTGCCGGCGACCGCACCCGAGTCGATTTTCACCGGGCCGTTCTGCGCGTGGGCGGATGGGACCGTGGCAAGCGCAACGGGCGCGGCCATTGCAAGCAGGAGGCGCAGAATCATCGGGTGTCCTTCTCCATAGATACGCGTCTCGTCAGGCTCGCCTGCGATCCGTCTTCGCCGCACTAACATCTTAATTCATGTATTAGTCAACGTCTCACCCGATCCTCCCCCGGTTGGGGGAGGATCGCGACGCTTTAAAGTCTGAAGACATTTTCCCAGATATATTCCGAGACATCGATCGGCGGGAAATAGCTGCCGTCATAGCCTAGCCCAACATAGCCGCCGTAGAGCACGTGCTTGCCCCCGCTCACGGTGACGAGCTCGGCGTTTACGCCGCCGTTGCAGCTGCGATAGGATTCCGATCGGACCTCGTCGTTGATTTGGCGGCGCGTGAGGTCGTCGCTGCAGCCGTCGATCCGCTTCCATTCGGCTAGACTTTCACGCGCACCTTGCACACCCAGTGGCACGCCGGCGAGATCGTTGGGCAGGCCGGGTATCGCGGGCGTGGAGCCGTAATAGCCGATCGTCTTGTCGTCGGTCGCGGCGATCTCGGTCACGCTGATAGGCTTGGCTGGCCGGCACGTATTGGTGTTGAGCGGGAACGACACCGAGGCGACCGCGCGGACCAAGTCGGCGCTCTCGCATGCCATCCGCTGCGCAAGGCCGCCGCCGTTCGAGATCCCGGTGACAAAGACCCGGTCGGCATCGATATTGGCGCGGCCCTTCAGCGCGATGATGACGCCGCGCAGGAAGCCCACATCGTCGGCACGTACCGCGTCGCCAACCGCGCAGCAGCCATAGGCGTTCCAGCTCAAGGCGATCCCGTCGGGCCACACCGCGATGAAGCCGCGCTTGTCGGACTGCGCAAGCTGTCCCGAATATTTGCGTTCGTCCGCGGCGTAGCTGGTGAAGCCGTGCAGATCGAGTAGTAGCGGCACCGCGTGGTCGCCGCGATAACTGGCCGGCACGTGCACCAGATAGGTGCGTGGCAAACCGCCCGACAGCATGACGATCGAATAGTCGCCGGGCTTCAGGCAATTGGTCGCGCACGGCGCCGCGTTGGCGGCAGGCACCAGCACAAACAGGCCGGCAAGCAACAATGCCATGGCGCATAGCCGGGCGAACAGTTGTCGTATCTTCATGGTCCTCTCCTCTTTTGTTATTGCGGGGCCCGCTGCGGCAGTGGGCGTAGGCCGCCATCGTCGCGAAGTTCGGGGGGTAGGGGCGGATCGACGAACGCCTTCCGCGGCCGCATCTCGGCGAGCGATTGCGGTGGGAGTGCAGCGATCGGTAAGGTCAGTGTCGGCTTAGCAGGGGCCAGATCGGGCCGAGGTGCGGGACGGGTGAGCGCGATCGTCGGTACGGTCACCACACGAATCGTTCGGGGCTCGTCCGTCGTGTCCGGTCGCGAATCGCACGCCGCCAATGGCAGCAAGGCCGGGCCAAAGAACACCATCATCCACCGACACGGTATCGCGCGCATGATCCTCTCCTTGCGACCGCGCTATCGCGGTTCACAACGCAGCGTATCGCAACAAAAAGACATTAACTAGAGAATTAATGAAAGTTGACAGCAGTCTGTGTCCGGTGCCAGATAAGTGTCGACGCGCCGCAGAGCGCGATCTTCAGAGAGGATCAAGAATGCGCAAATTTCTGCTGTCGGCGTCGGTGTGCGCCTTGATGACTGCCGGCATTGCCCGCGCCCAGGATGTGCCTGCGAACTCCAGTCAGACCACTGACCCCGCTGCGGCAGCGGCCCCTGCCGATTCTGCGTCGACCGACCAGGATATCGTCGTTACCGCCGAGCGCCGCTCGACCAGCCTGCAGCGCACGCCCGTTGCCGCCTCGGTGCTTACCGGCGAGGATCTGGTGCGAAAGGGCGTCAACGGCGTCGAACAGTTGCAGTTCGCGACTCCGTCGCTGACGGTCAACACCGCAGGGCAGGGTAATGCCTTCAACATTCGCGGCATCGGCAAGACCGAACAGTCGAGTGCGATCGGCGTTGGCGTCATCACCTATCGCGACGGCGTGGCGACGCTGCCCGGTTATTTCCAGAGCGAGCCCTATTACGACATTGCCAGCGTCGAAGTGCTGCGCGGGCCGCAGGGCACTTTTGCAGGCGGAAACGCGACCGGTGGCGCTGTATTCATCACCGAACAAAACCCGACGACCGATGCGGTCGGCGGATATGTGCTTGGCCAGTATGGCAACTATAATGACGTCAAACTCCAGGGCGCGCTTAACATCCCGAGCAGCGAAAAACTGGCGATCCGTTTTGCCGGTAACATGGAACGCCGCGACAGCTTCTACGACGTGTCCGGCCCCTGGACCGGCAATGCGGGCGATCGTCGCGACTACAGCGCGCGCGCGAGCATTCTCTGGCAGCCAACCCCGCAGATCCGCATCCTGCTGAAGGGCGATTACAACAACATCAACTATGGCGGCATTCCTGCCGGTCGCGCGACCGAGACCGGCGATCCGCTCAAGATTTCCAGTAATGCGCCGCTCTCGGGCGGCGACGAGTTCGGCCGCGTCGTGCTGAACGCGAGCTACACCACCAATGGCGGTGTCGTGCTGCGCTCGATCAGCGGCTTCCAGCGGGGCACTACGCACGTTTCCTATGACGGCGACGGCACTGCGGCGACGGGCACGCCGGCGAACCCGGCGATCAACTTCCGTGACAACATCACTGAAGAAATCTGGAGCCAGGAATTCAATATCGTCTCGCCAGATACCGGCCCGTTCACCTGGGTCCTCGGCGGCTTCTACCAGCACGACAACATCACCATCCCGGCGAACGGCGGCTACGTCGTCGACAACACGCCCAATTCGATCAGTCCGCTGGTGTTCGATACTACGCTGGAGGGCACGAACCCCAAGACCGCGCTCGCCGGGTTCGGGCAGGTGGGCTACGAAATAACAAATGGCCTCCAGATCCAGGCCGGTGCGCGCTGGTCGCGTACGACCTCGGCGAACGATGCGGTTGCGCGGGCGACGTTGCCGTTCCTCGCCAATCCGATCATTTCGCTCGTTCAGAACGACAAGACCGTCGACAAGAAGGTGAACGGCAAGGTTGCTCTCAACTGGACTGTGAACCCGAACCACTTCCTCTACGCCTTCGTCGCGACCGGTGCGAAGGCAGGCGGCCTGAACGGCCCCAACGTCAATGGCATCACGCCGCGCGCGTTCGATGCCGAGGACGTCACCGACTACGAGCTCGGCTACAAGGGCACGTTCCTGGACGGCCATCTGCGCACGCAACTCGGCGGCTATTACAGTGAGTACAAAAAATATCAGATCAGCATCGTCGATCCGACGACGCCGAGCATTTCGTCGATCTTCAACGTACCCGGCAAGACAAAGCTCTACGGCGTAGAACTGTCAGCGCAGGGCAGCTTCGGACCACTCCGCGTCGACCTTGCTACTTCGATCTCCAATTCGAAGCTCGGCCGCTTTTACGCGATCGATCCGCGGCTCGGGACCGGAGCCACGCTCGTCTGCAACGCATCGACCGGGCCCGCGACAGCACGCTGCATCAACCTGACGGGGAACGAGCAGGCCTATGCGCCCAAATTTACACTGAGCACTGGCGTGCAATATGCCATTCCGCTTGGTGAGAAGGCGACGCTGACCCCGCGCGCTGACTATGCACATATTGCGTCGACCTTCGGCACGCTGTTCCAGAATACGTTGCTGGGTGACCGGCTGGAGGCACGGAACATCGTCAACGCTCAGCTGACGCTCGCGACTGGCGATTGGTCGATTGCAGGCTTCTCGACCAACCTCAGCGACCAGCATTACGTTGCTGCGATCAACGGCGTGCGCCGCCTGGCTGGCGCCCCGCGCCAGTACGGCCTCCGCGTCAGCCGGTCGTTCTGATGGCGAGCGAGGCCGAAATGTCCGCCCGGCCGAGCCGCTACGCCTGGGTGGTGCTTGGCCTGCTATGTTTCGTCTATGTACTGAACTTCCTTGATCGGCAGTTGCTGTCGATCCTGGCCAAACCGATCCAGGACGAGCTGCACGTTACCGACGGACAGCTCGGGCGCCTCGGAGGGCTCTATTTCGCGCTGTTTTACTGCATCCTTGGCGTACCGGTTGCTTGGCTGGCGGATCGCGGCAACCGCGTGCGCGTTTTAACGATCGCGTGTGCATTGTGGAGCGCGGCAACCATCGCGTGCGGGCTATCAGCCAATTACGGTCAGCTTGCAGCGGCGCGGATGAGCGTCGGCATTGGCGAGGCGGGCGGGGTACCGCCGTCCTATTCTGTGATCTCGGACTATTTCCCGCCACATCGTCGCGGGCTTGCCTTGGGGCTGTTCAACCTGGGGCCGCCGCTCGGCCAGGCACTGGGCGTCGCATTCGGAGCGAAGATCGCAGCGGCGTACGACTGGCGGTTAGCGTTCATACTGCTGGGAGCCGCCGGGCTGATCGCGGCGGCAGCCGTATGGGCGTTCGTACGGGAGCCGAAGCGCGGCGCCACCGATCTCCCCCTGCCCGTAGTGCAGGAGGGCGACGCGCCTACCTTCGGATCGACATTGAAGCTCTTCTTCACGCGGCCGACCTTGATGCTCGTGTCGCTGGCGGCCGGCGCAACGCAATTCGTGACCTATGCGACGCTCGGCTTCACCACCCTGTTCCTAATGCGTGAGAAAGGTATGACGCTTGACCAGATCGCGATCTGGTATGCGCTAGTACTGGCGATCGGGGTTAGCGCGGGCATCTATTTGTCCGCACGGCTAATCGACCGCCATGCAGCGAGCAAGCCGGAGATCTACGGCACAATGCCGGGCTATGCCCTGCTGCTAGCCGTGCCGTTCTTCATCGGTTTCGTCTGGGCGCCGACTTGGCCGCTGGCGATGGCCTGTCTGATTGGACCGACCTTCTTCAACTACTTCTATCTGACGCCGGCCGTTGCGCTCGTCCAGAACGCCGTCAAACCGCGGCAGCGAACGCTCGCGGGCGCGGTGCTGCTGCTGATCATGAACCTGATCGGCCTTGGACTTGGGCCGACCTGGTTGGGCGCGGCCAGCGACTGGTTCAAAGCAAGTCACCCCGGCCATTCGCTTCAGTTCGCTTTCTACACGCTGGTGCCATTCTACTTCCTCGCCATTGCGCTGCATTTCGCGCTCGCCCGCGCGCTGAAGCGCGAACGCACCTTGAACCTGACGGAATGACATGACCCCTGGATTGATGCAGCCCTATGCTCTGACGCTCGACAAGTTTCTCGACCATGCCGCCAAATGGCATGGTCGCGCAGAGGTTGTGACCGGCGACGACGAAAATTCGACACGGGTCGACTATGCCACGTTGCGCGAGCGCGCCAATCGGTTGTCGGGTGCGTTTGCTGCTTTGGGCCTGCGGCAGGGTGATAATCTCGCGACGCTCGCCTGGAACAGCCAGGCCCATATGGAATGTTGGTACGGTGCTGTCGGTACCGGAGTCGTATGCCACACGCTGAACCCGCGCCTAGCGCCAGCGCATCTCGTTGGCATGATCCATCAGGCGCAGAATCGTATACTCGCGGTCAGTCCTGGCCTCGCACCGCTGGTCGAGGAGCTGATCGCCGCCTGCCCGACGATCGCGCACGTCGTACTGCTGGGTGATCCGGGCGCCGATCATCCGGTGCCGACATCCGATCGCGTCCGCATCTGGCGACTGGACGAGTTGCTTGAAACGCACGGCACACCGATGCCTTGGGGCGCGTTTGACGAGACCGCGCCTGCGGGCCTCTGCTTCACCTCGGGCACCACCGGTGCGCCCAAGGGCGTGACCTACACGCATCGTTCGAATTATCTGCAGACGCTACACCTGTTACAAGCAGACGTGATCGGCCTTCGTTCGTCCGACGCAGTGCTGGTTGCGGTGCCGATGTTTCATGCCAATGGTTGGGGCCTTGCCTTTGCGGGACCGGCGACCGGCGCACGGTTGGTGCTGCCTGGCCGCAACCAGGACGGTGCAAGCCTTGCACGCCTGATCGACGACGAACAGGTGACTGTCGCGGTCGGGGTCGCGACCGTGTGGCTCGGGCTGATCGATCATCTCGAGCGGTCGGGTGGTGATCTCCCGTCGCTCCAGCGGGTCATTCTCGGCGGTTCGTCGGTGCCGCAGGCGCTGATGGACCGCATCGAAACCCGCCTCGGCGTCACGGTGCAGACGAGTTGGGGGATGACCGAACTGTCGCCGCTCGGCACGATCATGCCAGCCGACACCTCTGTCCGCAGTTCAGCCCAAGCCGGCAAGCCACCGATCGGCGTCGACTTGCTGTTGACCGATGAAGCGGGCAAACCGCTGCCAGAACAGCGCGGGCATGAGGGCCGGCTACGCGTGCGTGGCGCAAGCGTGCTGGAGCGTTATTTTGGCGCCGCCGAAACCGCGCTCGATGCGGCGGGCTGGTTCGACACCGGCGATCTCGCGACGATCGACGCCGACGGTAGGTTGAGCATTACCGGTCGTGCCAAGGACCTGATCAAGTCGGGCGGCGAATGGATCAACCCAGGCGAGATCGAAGCGATCATCGGCGCGCTGCCGGAGGTCGCGCTGGTCGCCGTCGTCGGCCGAGCGCATCCCAAATGGGGAGAGCGGCCGGTATTGGTGGTCGAGCCCCGGCAGGGTGCTGAACCGACCGACGAGACGCTGCTCGCCGCGCTAAAGGACCGGATCGCAAGCTGGTGGATGCCCGATGTGATCGTCCGCGTCGTCGCCATGCCGCTGGCGATGACCGGCAAGATCGACAAGATGCGCTTGCGCGCCGAGCATGGCTGAGGCCATGCACGCGGCACGGAACTGAAAGATTTGGGAGCTCGCATGCCGGAACTGGGTGCACAACCGCCACGCACGCGCACTACCAAGGCGGATCAGCGTGCCGCCACGATGGAACAGATCTACGACGCCGCCGAGGAACTGTTCTCGCATCGCGGCCTCTACGGCGTCACGCTAAAGGAAGTCGCGCAGAAGGTCGGCGTTCACCAGTCGCTGCTGCACTATTATTTCAAGGACAAGAAGGAGCTGTTCGACGCGGTGATCGCGCGCCGTGCGCCGGTGACGATCGAGCGGCGCATGGCCGCGCTTGACACCTACGAGCGCGAGGTGGGTGATGCGATTACCGTCGAGGGCGCGCTGCATGCCTATCTCGATGTTGACCTCGACCTGCACGGCCATGGTGACGCGGGCTGGCGCAACTACGGTCAGCTAGGTGCGCAGATGAGCAACACCGCCGAATGGGGCGCCGAGCTGATGGACACCTATTTCGACGTGATCGTGCTCCGACTAATCGACCTGCTGCAGCGCGCGCTTCCGGATTGCCCGCGTCAGGATCTGTTCTGGGGGTATCACTTCGTCACCGGCGGTCTGATGCTTACATTGGGGCGGACCGGCCGGATCGACAAATTGTCGGACGGGTTGTGCCGCTCGGACGATTTCGAAGCGGTGAAGGAGCGCATGGCTCGGTTCATGGCGGCGGGGTTCTTAGCCACCTGCCAGGCTCGCAAGGCAGAGCGGGTAGAACTACAACGCGGTAGCTGACGCCAGGATGCCGGTCGCGAACGTTAGGCGATGCTCGTTCGAGGCTTCCGGCGACCTCGGTTGAACGGGCGATTATCTAGACAGGCAGGATTGGGATCGATGTTCGATCACCGGTTTACACCTGACACCGTACATCGGTTTAAGCTGACGCCGGCAACCTATTAATTGAGATAGGATACCATGGGGTCGTCACCGGAACTACCTGGCTGATCGCAGCATACACATGGGACACGATCGGCGCTGCCTTTGATGGAACGCCGCGTCGATCACGCGCGCAGTTAACGCACCTTTAGTCCTGGACGGCATTCCTCAATCGACGCTGGTTGTTCGCGACGTCGATGAGGCGGCGTGCGCGATGAGAGTTATAGAAGCGATGGCATCCCAAATGCCGTCGCTCTATCTTGAGTAATCATAGCGGCACAAGCGGGCGCCGCTACGATCTTCGGTCAGCGGCGGTTATGCCGGTAGTAGCGCGGGCTTCGGTAGTTTCGCGGGCTCCGGTAGCCACGGTTCCCGCGGTATGCATTGCGGCGCGCATAGCCGCGATGAACTGCTGCACGGCGGTTGTAGCGATATGCACGGGCGCGCTGAGCGCGACGGACTTGCGGCCGATGTGCCCTGCTGTATCCTCCGTGGGAACGGTAAGATTGTGCCGTAGCTTCGGTGGGGCTGACCGAAGCACCTATCCCGGTGAACATCAAAGCCATCGCAATCAGCATCATCAGTTTTTTCACTAAACGAACTCCCCTATTGAATTGGTGTCCGGTGACGACGGCCGGCACCGGTTCTTCCGCCGCTTAACGACAGACGCGCACCTTGCGGTGGTTACGGAATTCCATCCGGCAAACTTGACGGTGACGTACGCTCTTCTTGACCATGGTACGATGAACTACCGTCTTGTGGACTTCACGGGCGCCGTGGTTCTGGGCATTCGCTGCACCAGCCGTGAGGCCGAGCGAGGCAGCCATCGCAGCGGCAGCGAGGATCTTGGCGAGCTTCATACGTTTCCTTTCAGTCCCCGACATCGGGCAAGCGAGAGTATTACGCAGAAGAAATGACAGGGTTCCTACCCCAAATAAATGGTGCGACGAAACGATCAGCAATCCGCCCAGATGCATGAACGCCGGTGACGAGATCGCGCTGGTTACGAAGGACGTCCAGAAAAACCGGGCGGGACGCGCACCCGGGTCGATCTAGGCTGGTAAGCCGTTAGCTGACAACTCTGCCATCCATTTGCCGAGCTGTTCCTTTGTAACCGCTCTACGGGACGTCTCGGCTCCAAGTGCGTGCCGTGCAGACCGCCCAACGAGAATAATTCGTTGGACAGCTTGAGCACTGCGACGACCGGCCGATGCAAGCTTTCGAACGATGCCCCTTGGTACATGTGGGAGACGGCATCGAGGACGCGCCGCACAAAGAAGCCGCCCCCTCCCGAAGGCCGGCAACTACCCAGAAGCCGCCCCAGAGACCGCGCGCCGCTTCGCTCATCAGATCCTCGGCCGGATTCCCGAGATGCCCTGTGACAGACCCGACGTGGCGGTAAATGTCATGGGTGAGGCGGTTGTTCAGCGCTTGTATGCCCTGCTCATATCGACGCGCGCGACGCGTTGGCATCGAGCTCGCAAAGGTAAGGATCGTTGGCTTGAACCGACCTCGAGGTTGAGACACGATAGGCCATCGGGCAAGATCCGAGAGCGTTCTTATGGAGCGTGGCATGGAAGAGCTTAACCAGGTGGCCGGCCAAGGCTTGTGTCGGGATACCAGTCTGTATCCCACGGTGTTTGGTTCGATACTCGCCGCAATGATCGCGCTCGTTCTGGCGCTCTGCCTGGGCTATCTCTGAGCGGCGATCGTAGAGCTGTCGGCTGAGTTCGCGTTGCCTGTCCAGCCCCCCGCCGTTGCTACGTATAGACGCGCGACGTTGAGGAACTGACGCGCACGCGACTCGACCAGGTTCGACGTTGCCCGTTGGTAGAGCCGTTCCGAGTCAAGTGTCTGCAGGATGCCCGTGTTTCCGACTTGGAAACTTCGCCGCGACAAGCCGAGCGAGCGGCTCGCCACGTCGACGGCCTCGCGTTGGTTGGCGACCGACCGCGCGTCGCTGTCGAGCGACTGCAATAGGTCGGCGACCTGGCGGAAGGCGTCGAGTACAGTCTGGCGGTATGTCGCGTCTGCCGCCCGCGCCCGCTCGAAGGCGGCTTGCTTCTCGGCCTTCAGCGTCCCGCCGTGGAAGATCGGCGCGGTCAGCCCGGCGAACAGATCGAAGCCGCGCGTCGCGCCCGAGAAGAGGTCGCCGATCCTTGGCGTACCCTGCGTCACCGTCGCGCCCAGCGTGATGTCGGGATACAGGTTCGCCGTGGCGACGCCGATAGCGGCCGTCGACGCATGGAGGTTTGCCTCCGCCTGCAGGATATCGGGCCGCTGATGGACCAGCGCGGACGGCAGCGTGACCGGGACGGACCGCGGCAGCGTGAAGCCATTCAGGTCGAACTCGGTCGCGCCGAGATCCGCCGGCGCGGTGCCGGTGAGCGTCGCGAGCAGGTGGCGCGCCTCGGCAAGCTGTTGCCCCAGCTGCGGAATGTCCGATCGATCGGCTTCGTACTGCGCCTGCGCGTTGAGAACCTCGACCAGCGTTCCTTCGCCCGCATCCTTGCGCTTCTGCGTCAGATCGACGTTGCGGCGATCCTCGGCCAGCAGCTGGTTTGCGGTCTCGATACGCGTGCGGATCGCGGCGATTAGCAGGACCTGATTGACCACCTGTCCCGCGATCGAGAGATGGGCGGCCTGCGTCTGGCGGAGTTGCGCTTCCGCTTCGGCGCCGACCTGCTCGGTCTCGCGACGGCGTCGTCCGAACAGGTCTAGCGGATACGAGATGCCGCCGCCGACCGAATAGAGATCGAATTCCGGATTGGTCCCGGGAAAACCGAACGCCTGGAGATTGACCTGTTCGTGCTCGACGCGGGCGTTCGCGTCGACCTGAGGCAGTTGTCGCCCACGCGCCGCCGCCAGTTCCTGCCGCGCCGCCGCGAGCGTCGCGTTGCTGGCCTCTAGCGAGGCGTTGTGCGCGATCGCCCGATCGACGAACGCGTCGAGCTGCGACGATCCGAACGCGCGCCACCAGGCGAGTTGTGGTCCCTGTCCGGGCGCCGCAGACGGCCCCCCGGTATTGCGCGGTGCCGGATCTACTGGCGATACATAGCCGGTCTGGCCGGGAGCGGCGGGGCGCGTGAAATCCGGGCCGACGGTGCAACCGGCTAGCGCGAGTGCGGCGCTCGCCGCGAAGAATGGGGGGCGACGCGTCATTGGCTCAGTCCATGTGCATGGTCGGCGCCGCAGCCCCTTTTCGAGGCGGGCGCATGAGGAAGATTAGCGGGGCGGTGATCAGCGTCACCACGAACAACGCATAGAAGGCGTCGATATAGGACACCATGCTGGCCTGGCGGGTGATCTCGCCGTTGAGCCGAGCAAGGTCCGACAGCGAGTTGAAGTCGAAGTCGGGCAGGCCGGTGGTCAACGCCGGATTGTCGGGCCGCACACCCTCGACAAGCCGGGCGTGCACCGTGTCGGTGTTGCGGATCGTCATGAACTGCAGCACCGAGATGCCGATCGCCGAGCCGATGTTGCGGATCAGCGTGAACATCGCCGCGCCTTCGTTGCGCAGCCGGCTGTCGAGCGTGGCGAATGCGACCGTCGACAGCGGCACGAAGACCAAACCCGTTCCCAGCCCTTGAATAAAGCCGGTACTGACAATCAGGCTCTCGTCCATACCCAGCGAGAACCCGCTCATCCGCCACGTTGAATAGGCCGCGATCGCCAGGCCGCTGCCGATCAATAGGCGTGGATCAACGCGCTTGATGAGCTGGCCTACGGTGATCATCGAGATCATGGTGCCGAGACCGCGCGGCGCAGTGACGAGTCCGGTCAGTACAACGGGATACCCCATCAGCCCTTCTAACATGGGCGGGAGCAACGCGAGCACCGAGAAGATCAGCACGCCGAGGAAGAAGCCCAGGACCGAGCTGGCGACGAAATTGCGGTCCGCGAACAGTGAGATGTCGATGAACGGCTTCGTCGCGGTCAGCGTCTGGACGATGAACAGGTAGAAGAAGAAGACCGCGAGCGCAGCCTCGATGATGATCTCGCGGCTGGAGAACCAGTCGAGCTGTTGCCCGCGATCGAGCATCACCTGGAACGAGGCGATCGCCAGCGCCAGCATCGCGAAACCGAACAGGTCGAGCTTGATCTTCTCGATCGACTTGGTCTCCGACAGGAAGAAATACAGCCCTGCAAAAGCGAGCACGCCAATCGGCAGGTTGATGAAGAACACCCAGCGCCAGTCGTAATTGTCGGTTAGCCAACCGCCGAGCGCAGGACCGACGATCGGCCCCAGGATCGCGCCCATTCCCCAGATCGACATCGCCGATCCGTGATCCTCGGGCTTGTTAATGTCGAGGAGGATGGCCTGGCTCATCGGCACGAGCGCTGCGCCGAACACGCCCTGGAGCAGGCGGAAGCCGACGAGCTCGCCAAGGCTGGTGGCAACCCCGCAAAGCCCGCTGGCGATCGTGAAGCCGATGATCGAGTAGAGCATCAACCGCTTGCGCCCGAACCGCCCCGCCATCCAACCGGTCAAAGGGGTCACGATCGCGGCGGCGACGATATAGCTCGTAAGAACCCAGGTGATCTGATCGGCAGAGGCCGAGACGCTACCCTGCATGTGCGGAAGCGCGACATTGGCGATCGTCGAATCCAGCGAGTTCATGACCGTTGCCGCCATCACCGATGCGGTAATGAACTTGCGCGTCGTCGGATCGGGAAGCGCCGTATCGGTCACGGTGTTTGTCACGGCATTCGTCACCGGACAGCGTTCCCCCGCGGGGCGGAGGGCGGTGTATCAGCGCCGAACAGGTGACGGACATGGCCTGTATCGACATCGACTTCGACGCTGAGCCCGGCATGGAGCGGGACGTCGGTTGGAACGCGGTCCAACGTCAGTTCGACCGGCAGGCGTTGGACAACCTTCACCCAGTTACCCGTAGCATTCTCCGCAGGGAGCACCGAGAAGCTGTTGCCCGTACCGGGGCTGAAGCTGGTCACGCGTGCGGTCAGATGCAGGTCGGGAAATGCGTCGATCTTCACCGTAGCAGGTTGGCCGAGACGCATGTAGCGCAACTGGTCCTCCTTGAAGTTTGCCTCGACCCATATGCGAGTGCCGGCCAGGCTGAACACGGGGCGGGCGGCTGTGACGTAATTGCCAACCTGGAGTTGGTCTACCTTGGCGACAATCCCGTCTTGCGCAGCGCGGATGGCCGTATAGCCCAAGTTGAGCTGCGCACGTTCAAGCGCCGCCTGCGCACGCTGCACGCCCGGCTGTCGGCCGAGCGGCGTATCGACGTTACCGGACAGCTGCGCCTGCACGCTTGCATTCTGCTGCGTCGTCGTCTGGATCGCCTGGCGTGCGGTCTGTGCGGCGAGCTGTGCCTGGTCATATTGCGCCTGGCTCGAGATCCCTTCGCCGACGAGCTGCTTCTGTCGTGCCGCCTCGCGTTCGGCAAAGACCACGCGGGTACGCGCCGTCGCGAGCTCGGAGGCGCCTTGCGCATAATTGGCACGCAGTGATGCTACTTCGGTGACTGCTGCCGCCAGCTGCGCCTGAGCCTCGGCGACCTCAGCCTTGAAGGGGGCCGGATCGAGTTGGAACAGGAGGTCGCCCTTGCGCACGTGCTGGTTGTTGCGCACCGCGATCGCGATCACGCGGCCCGGTACGTTTGGGCTGACCGACACCAGCCCCGACTGGAGATAAGCGTTGTCCGTCGTCTCGTAACGTCCGCCGTGCAGGTAGAAGGCAAGCGCGCCGACGATCAGAATGATCGGCGCGATCAACAGCAACGGCTTACGCCACCGTCGTCGCGCAGGCTCGAGTGGCACGACAGGCCCCGTCGCAGGCGCGGTTTCCTTTGAGACGGTCTCGCCTGGAACGAACTCGTCGCCAAGAAGGCCATGGCCCTCGGCATTACGATCGATTTCAATGCGGGAAGCGTCGTCCGCCATTGGCTGCCTCATCTAAAAGCACCGTATCGACAGCTACCTGGTTCATCGGCACGGCATACATATTACGTATGGTAGCCTGACCTAATTAATGGTGATCGGCGGAATGTAAATGGGACGCTTAGATTGTTGGGAACTCACGCAAACCCGATGATCGGCATGTCGTCATGGCCGTCAGTCAACTGGCCGGTTATCTCACCTTCCAGACATGCTCGCGTGTGATGTACGGACGGGAACCCGGTCGGTTTGGTACATTAACGAATGTCGGAAGTCGGGGAGGCGAAACAGCCTCCTGAATGGCGGCTTGTGGGTCCTCGCGGCCGCACGCCCCCTGGGCAGATCGTCCCTGCTGAGAACGCAGCGGCATAGTTCACACACTCGTATTCTGACCCGGCGTCGTGACACTCCGCAACCCGCGGAAAAGCTAGGGTGGTGAGCCGGTTTCAAAACCGACCGGTTGTGACACGGCCCGCATTTTCGAAAAGGATCAGGATACGGGAACGGCTTCACGCCAACGCGACGCTGCTTTGGTAGTCATCAAACAACGTCGTTTGCAACTTTCATCTTCGCCAGGGCGGCGCCACGCTCGGCTATCTGGAACAAGATAGGGGCTGCTCGATCTTGATCATTGTCCCTCAATGCGGCCTTGGCTTGCTCCAGAAGGTAGCGATCACCTATCTTATCGTCGTTCAATTCCACCTCCAAATGGCGGTTCCGGGCAGATGGATTAGTTCACGCCCCACATAGCCGCGCGATTTCGCGCAAGTTCCTTCATGAACGTGTCCAGTGCGACAAGGCGCTGGTCTATTTCCGATGCGGGAACCCCATTCCATACAGAATGATCGTAGTTATCTTTCAAAGACTTAAGGTCCTCGCCAGCCTGAAAGCGCTCGGATATATAGAGCGTTTCAAGAAGCTCTGTCGGCCGCTCACGCTCGCTCGTTTTCACAAGAGCGTATTTTACGAGATACTCGGACATGATGCCGTCGTTGGATGTGCTGACCATCGCCGTCCCCTTTTCAAACTTGAATATGGGGGTGTTACGATCACCAATCCAGAGCGTTGACACCACAAGCGAAGCCCCCTCGCTCAATAGCCAGAGCACTGGGTCGGCCGATTTCTCAAATAGGATGCTCAAACGGGAAGCGCGTGAAGCGCCCGTAGCGCGTGCTAGATGGCGTGATAGATCGAGGTATCGGACGCTAGAGGCGATTATGGCGGTCACATTGAAATTGCAGAAGGTGACGGAAGCCGATCCGGCACGGGGTTGGTCACCGGCTGAATTCTACGACATAGTGGCTGCCGGGAAGGTGGTTGGTACCATCCAGCTTCGCCTCGGGAACACCGACTATATGCGCATGTATGGCGGGCATGTGGGATACAAGGTCGAACCAGAACATAGGGGCCACGGCTACGCGAGCATGGCGCTAGCGGTATTGCGTCCGATTGCTCACCACCACGGTTTCAATGAAATCTGGATCACCGTTCGGCCGGATAATGCTGCATCTTGCCGCACGCTGGATAATGCCGGAGCGAGCTATGAAGGAACGGTTTCAGTCCCGCTCGACAGCGACCTGTATGCGCGGGGCGACCTCCGTATGCGGCGATACCGCCTATCCGTCTAACCGGCTCCTGCTCATTCCCAAAAGGATCGAGAAATGAGAGTGGCAGCTGCAATGGCGTTAGAGGGCTGGTATGCCCGGAACGCCGCACAAGGGACGGGTTAGCTCTATGCGGCGATGCCTTAGCCTCTTGAAAAGGTCGGGGCCGACACGCCGAAGCTCCCTGTATCCCAGCGACCGCCAGAACCTTTCTGCCCCCTCGTTCTCCTCAAGGACAGACAGCCGCATCTCCCGCGCTCCGCGAGCTTCGACCCATCGCTCAATGGCTTCATAGATCGAGCGACCTGTACCCTGGCCTCTCTGGGCCTCGTCGACGATCAGGAAGCCCAAATACCAAACGCCATCGTCTGGATAATCACTTAGGATGGCTGCGACGGCGTAGAGGCCGTTGTTACCGCGCCAACCAAGAATGGTTTGATCCGCAGCGCTTTTCCCCTCCGGGACATCGCGAAACAGCTCGGTGGCATCCGCACGTGTTGCCGGCTCACCGTCCTGCAAGAGGAAGTAGTCGGCGCAGCGCGCATATAGGCCGGCAACATCCTCAACATCATTCTCTGTGAGGATCAAGGGCAGATGCTCTTCTATTTAAGGCGCTTTCGAAGGAAGAATTTCCGCTGTCCGATTGGATGATCTTCCAATTCCCCAAAAACCTCAAAACCCAGCTTTTCGTAGAACCCCCTGGCCTGGAACTCGAAGGTATCAAGGTACACCCCAATGCAGTCGTTTGCGCGAGCGATGCTCTCCGCCTCTGCCATCAACCTTTTGCCATAGCTTCCACCACGATATTCTTCCGGCACGGTGAGTAGGTCGACAAACAGCCAATCGTAGGCACATTTACCCCACAAGCCGCCTACATGAGAGCCAGCATCATCCGTCAGTAGGATAGCGACCGAACGAATGCGCGGGTCCCCGCCACGGGCAACGTTGTATGCGCGAAGCGGCGCGGCAATCGCGTTACGGTCGGCGTCAGATGGATGCTCAGGAATCGTAATTTGGAGTGGCATATCGCAACGTAACCGAACGGTACTCTCCATTAAAGGCATCTCAAAACGGAACGGCATCTGTAGATATCAGCGCTAATTGGCACCTTCTGTCAGCGATATATGTCACCGCGCGGCGGGGCGCGGGATTCTCGGAATGGATCGAATTTTGGGAAAAGCGAGGTACCGTCGGAATGCCTCGTTGACCGCTGTGTTGTACCGCAGCAACACACGAAGATCGCACGGCGCGGCAGGAGGATCGATGACGACCAAATCGTTCTTGGCAACTCGATCGGGTTCCCGATCAAGGCTAAGCGCCGTTGGAAAGGCAGTCAGCTATCTAGCCTTGGCATTTGTCGGTGCGCTTCTCGTCTCGGCTGTGGCGAAGGGCCTCCTCGGCGCATCTCTTCTTCAACTCGCGCAAGGCGGCACGGCGACAGGTACGGCGAGGGCAGTGTTATTGCTGCTTGGGTTGGTTATTGTGCCGACCGCGCTGGTTCTCCGAATCTTCAAAGAGCCGTTTAAACTCTCGGCATGGGCATTCGGCAGCGCAATGAAGCTCACAGCTTGGGGGCTTGCGACCGGCTTCATACTACTCGCGGTTATGGCAGGTTTGATGTGGCTGTTGGGTGCTGTCACGTTCGGCATCGCCACCCCGACCATATCAGCAGCGATTTCGAGCTTGATGATGTCTGCGATATTGTGGCTGGCTCAAGCAGCAGGTGAGGAAGGTCTGCATCGCGGCTATGCCTTCGTGCAAATTTGCCGTGCGCTCTCTTTTTGGCCGACCGCCGTCTTGAGTAGTGCCTGGTTCATGTACGGGCACATCGGAAACGAAGGCGAGACGGTACTCGGCATCATCGCCGCTGGACTGCTTGGCCTGGCATTATCGTACAGCCTGCTAAAGACGGGTTCCCTCTGGTTCGCGCTCGGCTTTCACGCCTCGTGGAATTTCAGCCAGAGCTTCGTCTTCGGGTTTAACAACAGCGGAGGCAAACCCCCAGCCAGCCTCCTGTCCGCCAACCTCGACGGCTCGCCATTGCTAACGGGGGGCACCACCGGACCGGAAGCCAGTTTGCTCGTTCTTCCGGTTTTGATCGTCCTGTTCGCAATCATCCAGCGGATCGCCGTCCCAACCTGCGAACGTTCGGACAGCGCGACACCCTCGATTCCGACAACCTGCTGACACTGCTTTACGGTCGGAGGCGGCTGTGGGGCCGACCCGGTCTTCCTAAAAACGAACGCAGACCGTGCGAGAACTCGCCGTCACATGGGCACGGACGTCTTTTGTTAAACGGTGGAGCTGGGCGCAAATATTTTTGAGTTACTGCCGTGGTGGCGCTGTGGTGGCTTCAAGGGGAGGCCATTGAGCGCTGCGCAGCAGATTTGGCGAGCTTGATCAGCCCTGTACGGCCCTGATCAACCCCGGCACGCCGATGAGGGTAATGGCTCTTCTTAGATTGTATGCGAGCGCGGTCAGACTGAACTCGGCGCGAACCTTCTCCAGCCCGCGCATCAGGAATGCGCCCTGGTTCATCCATTGCTTGATCGAGCCGAACGGGTGTTCGACCGTCTCGCGGCGAACGGCAAGAATATCAGGGCGCGCAACCAAGCGCCCCGCCATGCGGTCCAGCACCGCCTCGTTTTCCCAACGGTTGATGCGCCGCCAGCGACTGCTGGTACAGTTCACCTTGATTGCGCAGTCTGAACAGGCGGCGGGGTTGGAATATTGGATGTTGGCGTGGCCGCGCGTCACTGCGCGATAGCTGATGTCGAGGGTCCGGCCACCTGGGCAGTGGTACGCGTCCCCCTCAGCATCGTAGCGAAAGAGATCCTTAGAGAAACGGCCATTGGCGATGGCGCTGCCCCGTCTCGGTCGGGCGACGAAGGGTGTGATACCATTCGCCTCGCATGCTTCGATGTCCTCGCCTTTGTAATAGCCCATGTCGGCGACCACATCGATCTGCTCGACGCCTAGCGCGTCTTTCGCCGCCCCAGCAGTGGGTGCCAGCAGACCCATGTCGGTGCCGGCGTTGGTAACGTGCTGCTCGACGATCAGCTTGTGTTTCGCATCCACCGCTACCTGCGCGTTGTAGCCCACCGTGGTCTTTCGACCCGTGACCATCGCGCGCGCATCTGGGTCGGTTAGCGATATCTGGCTCTCGCCGCTGGCGTTCAGCTCGTGCAGCATCGCCTCCTGGGCCTGACGCCGCTCGCGCACCCTGGCGATCTTTGCGGCCAGTGCCCCGCTGCGGCCAGGCCCATGGCCATCCTCGCCGCGGTCGATGGCGTCCATCTCGGCAAGATACCCCTCAAGCCGCTCGTCGGCCGCGGCAATATACCTGGCCAGCTTGTCACGGGAGAAGTTGCGTCCCGGGTTGTTCACCGCCTTCAGCCGCGTGCCGTCCACCGCCAGCAGCTCGCGCCCGAACAGGTCGAGCTTGCGGCATAGGACGACGAAGGCGCGGAACACTGCCTTGAAGGCGCTCCGGTTGTCGCGGCGAAAGTCAGCGATGGTCTTGTAGTCTGGCCGAAGCCCACGCAGCAGCCAGATCAGCTCGAGGTTGCGTGCCGCCTCGGCTTCCAGCCGTCGGCTCGACCGCACCCGGTTGAGATAGCCGTACAGGTACAGCTTGAGCATGTCGCCCGGGTCATAGCCTGGCCGCCCCGTCGCCTTCGGCCGCGACCGATGAAAACCGGCCTCGCCCAGATCGAGGTCATCAACGAACGCGTCGATGAACCGAACCGGACTATCCGCTGCCACATAATCCTCTACCGATGCCGGCAGCAGCAGCGCCTGGTCGCGCGCATGACCCTCGATATATGCCATGATTACAGCATACGCCCGTCAGCAACCTTGTGGAATCACCCAGCGAGTTTTCGCACGGTCTGGAACGGTGATCGAGACGAAACAGGCGTTCTCGGAATCGATGGTAAATCGGGAAAGCTTCTCACCTTCGACCACGATCGGCTAGGTGTTGGGACATGAAAGTCCGTCTCACAGTCCGTTCCCTTCGCCGGCCCTTGATGACCACGCTGACGCTTGTCGGCTTCGCCAGCTTGGCGGTCCCCGTGTCCGCTGATCGACCGTCGCCGCCCAGAGCCGGTCGGGTCGTTGCGATCACCTTCGATGACCTGCCTTATGCCAGTGACGGATCGGCCGTCTCCCCCGACGCAGCTATTGAAGCACAGCGCCGCATCGTCAGCGCGCTGCGGCGCGCTCGCGTTCCCGCGACCGGCTTCGTCAACGAGGACAAGGTGCAGGCACTTGGGCCTGCTGGTCCTCGCCTACTTGCCGAGTGGAACAAGGGCCTCCTAGCCCTTGGCAATCACGGTTACAGCCATTTCGACAGCAACGACCTCGACGTTGCGGGGATCGAGAAGGAGGTCATGAAGGGAGAAGCAACCATCCGACCGATGGCGGCATCGAGCGACTGTCTCATCCAGTTCTTCCGCTTCCCCTACAACCATGTCGGCGACACCGAGGCCAAGCGGCTCGCGATCGAAAAGCTTCTCGCCAGTCATGGCTACAAACTCGCTGCATCGACAATCGACACGTCCGATTACCTGTTCAACAGTGCCTACGAACGCGCCTTCGCCAAGCGTGACATGGCTATGATGCAGCGGGTCGAGCGGGCCTATTTGGACCATACCCGGGTCCAGATTACCTATTATGGAGAGCTGGACCGCAAGGTTCTTGGCCGCGAGGTGCCGGCCATCATGCTTCTTCATGCCAACCGCTTGAATGCCGCGACGATCGAACCGCTACTCAGCCTGTTTCGGTCAGCCGGCTACGGGTTCGTTTCACTCGCACAGGCACAAGCCGACCCGACCTATTCGGTCATGCCTGCGGTCGCGACGAAGTTCGGTCCCATGTGGGCGTACCGATGGGCTCGGGAGCGACAGGTGAAGGTTGACGGGCGACTAGAGCAGGAGCCGCCAGCTTGGATCAGCGCCTACGCCAGTAAGACGCCGTAGGGCGTTTTTCGGCTTGTCGATTGGGATCGAATCGGGAATCACCGGGTTGGAGACAAATGCGGATGGACTGCTTTTACAATAGGTGTAAGCAAAGCGGCCATCGAGAAGGGGCTGCGTTAAGGGTTATGTCCGCTGCGGTGCGCAGTGAATGAACCTGTCCTTCCATTCCAAAGGTGCGTCCGCAACCTGCCTCATAGTCTTCTTCGTCATTGCGCTGTAGCCGTTCACATCTCCATCTTTTTCGCTAAGTCTTGCAACGGTATTTTGAAAGACGCTCGTGTAGTGGCGGTTTAAGACTTCCATAGCTCTTTTTTGTTCCGATGGCGCATTCGTGAATTCTGCCATATTTTTGTAGACGATCGACATAGCAAAGCAGTCACTTACTTGACGATCGGCAGACGAATAGCCAGTAGAACTACAAGAAGAGGCCAGAAGGGAGGCCAAGATAAAAAATAAGCGCATATTGCCTCTATGATATTTTGATCATTTTCAAGTATTATGAAGTATCGGTAAATAGTATATTATGAAACCCCCACTCGGAGGTAATAAAATTCGAGGATTGATCTGCTTATACTAAAACCGCAAAGTTGCGTTTCAGCCGGTGACGGTTGCTAGCAAAACCGCGCCGTTGATCCAAAAAACGGCCATTACTGCGGTTGTTAGCCGAGGTGACATTGGACGGTCGGGCTCGTCACCATCGTTCATATGGTTGACCGTAAACGCCTCCTCGCTGCGGCCGATAGCGAAGGTCAGCAAGTTGAAGGTCACAGCCCAACCGTTGAATAGCATGAGCAATCCGGGAAATATCCATTCGGAAGTGAACGGTCCTCCTTCCCCCAGAAGGACAACGGCCAAAACCAAGGATCCGCTGAGGACCGCTGACGCGCTTGCTCTCGTTTGGCGATCGATCATGTTCAATGCCGATAGAACCGGCAGATTATTTCCGGGTTAAGTCTCGGCTGGACAACTTCGTGCCCAACTCACCATTCCCAAAAGGGAAGGTCAAACAGGACAAGGCCGTTGATACACGCGCTGCGCGTCCCTTCCGGGTTACGCTTTCTCGAAATCTGTTCCCGATTGCATTTTCCTGAAATTGCCGGTCGGACATGGGAAAACGGGAATTGGACGAGCGGTTTGAACGGCCGGTTTCGGGAACGCATGCCGATCGAGTGAACGGCCGAAATGGAGCGCGAGTGGCCATGATGCGCCCGGTGTCACAACCGAACGGTTGTGACACCCTGTACCGACGGCTTTCGAACGTTCCAATCCTGAAAGCTGATTGGCAAAAAGTACCCAGAATAAGACGTTCCTACCGGCTCGCCAGGCTCGCCCGGACGGTCAGTCGTCCGCACATATGAACGAGCGGCAGGTTTCGGGCAGCGGGAAGGGGCGCCTGAATGGCCGGGATTGGGTCACCTCTGCCCGATGGTCCCCTAGCGTCACATCAGCATGATGGATGCATCGGGCGCTTCGTAGACGGTTGCAAGCATAGCCTCGACCCGATCCAATCCCGCTCGAGTTAGTTGAAGATTGAATGTAGCGTCCGCTTGGGCGTCAATGATATTGCGCTGGCGCAGTACGGCCACCCACCTGGTAGCAGTTGAGATTGCTACGCCCGCATAGGTCGCGATCTGGTTCAAGCCTACCGCACGGCCTTCTGCTTCGGCCAGATAAATGCCGATGAGGAGCGATCCAATTGGGTCGGTGCTGAGGTCAGCGCCGAAGAGCTTGACTCGTGCATCGTGGACATGGCGTATACGGAGCGCCGCTTCCCATAGCCTAGCTGGCGGCAGATCACGGCCGCCCTCGTGCCAGAACAGAGTACTAATCAGGCGGTCAGGGTCAGAGAAGCGAGTGACCAGAAGGTTCGCTGCGATTGAAGTACCGTCAGGGCGCAGATATCGCTTCTGCAATCGGACTGGGGCGGCAGCCGCTTCTAAGACCGACAGCATATTACCGCTTCGCTGCAAATCCCGGGGGTCGGTAATCTGCCTATATGAGATCCCAATCACGTCGCTTTCACGGCGCTGCAATAGATCGAGAAAGCCCTGATCTGCCTGCAGGATGACCCCATTGAGCGTTGATACACAATGAGCTGCCGGCATAGTTACCCCGCAAACTAATTAAACCGATAATATATAATAGTGAGGGCTTGGTGCAACGGGAGTGTCGTGGCCGTGCCGGCGATCTAACCTGCTGCTACGTCCGCGTCAGCTATCAATCCCGCGACACGCAGATTGTAGAATGGGCTTCCCGGCGAGGTGAATGAACGACCGGAGTCGAGGAGCGAGGAAGCGGCCGGAAATGACCGCAATTGGGTCTCGCTGGATCTGCACTGCTGGCCGTCTTGGCGCCTTGCGGCCAAACGGAGAAGTTGATCTACCGGAGTCGGATTATGATGGGAGCCGTTGAGATGCCCGACTTAGCTACGCCCAACCTTCCTTCTAGGCAGTTCGAGATTACAGCCCATTTCTACGAGCAGTGTGGATTTGAGCCGACTTGGAAAGACGCTCATTGGATGATCCTTAAACGGGGTGATCTCATTCTGGAATTCTTCCCGTTCCCCGATCTTGATCCGGCACAGAGCTCGTTTAGCTGCTGTTTTAGGATGGACGACGTTGGCGCGTTCTTCGAGATTCTATTATCTGCAGGTGTACCCGAATCCACGAAGGGCTGGCCGCGCATTCATCGGCCGAAAAGGGAGCCGTGGGGTGGCCTCGTTGGCGCGCTAATCGACCCGGACGGCTCGCTAATCCGGCTAGTTCAGGCTCCGAATTGAATGTCCATTATCCTTCCATGGCGACATTCGCGAGCGCGAAGCCGGGTTTCGAATTTGTTCACATTGCGAAGTTGAACACGCGTCTGAAGTTGAGGAGCTCGGGAGGGCGCGTGAACGTCCAGATCTAGGTCGATGCAGGGGAATACCCAGTTAATCGCGCGGACTACGCCAGTTTTTCCGGCGTGATTGGTAAGCTTCGGATGCGCTGACCTGTTGCGTGGAAAACGGCGTTGCCGATAGCCGGCGCCACACCGACCACGCCAATTTCGCCGACGCCTTTGCCGCCCAACGCGGTAGCCTTCATGTCGGGAATGCCAACCGAGATCGCCTGCATCTCGGGGACGTCAGCGTTCACCGGTACCGCATAGTCGGCAAAGTTGGCGTTGACGGTGCGGCCGTCGTGCTGATCGATCAGCCCCTCCTCGAGCAGGGTTTGCCCGATGCCCATGATCATGCCGCCAAACCATTGGCTTTCGGCAAGCTTTGGATTGAAAATGCGGCCGCTATCGAACGCCGACACCATGCGCTTGACGCGGATCGTGCCGAAATCCTCGTCGACGCGCACCTCGACGAATTGCGCGCACCAGGCATGAGCGGACACGCCGCCCTCCGTCGCGCCCTTCAATTGCGCGAAGCTGCGGTCGGCGCCCTTCTTCATCTCCTCGGTAGCATCCGCGGCGAATGTGTTGCCCTCGATTTCGAGCGTGACCTTGCCGACCGCCTTGAGCAGGTCGGCGATCGCCAAACCTCTGCCGGGACGGCGGGTCGGACGGATCGCGCCCTTGGCGTAGGTCAGATCCCCGATTTTCGCGGTCACCAACGGCGATCTTGGATCGTTAGCCGCCAGCGCCACTAGCGCGTCGCGCGCGTTCCTTGCGGCGCGTGTGACGGCACCGCCGAGATTGTTAGCCTGCTGCGACCCGCCAGCGAGCGCGGACCGCGGCAGAATGGTGTCGCCCAGCCGCACCTTGATGGTGTCGACTGGCACGTCGAGCACATCAGCAGCCGCCTGTGCGAGGATGGTGTAGGTGCCGGTGCCGATATCGGTACCGGAACTCAGTACCTCGATCAGACCATTCGCATGGAACACGATTTTCGCTTCGCTGGCGGTGCGGATCATCGGATAGGCGCCGGCCGCCATGCCGTAGCCGATCAACTCGCGGCCCTCGCGCATCGAACGAGGACGTCGGTCCCGCTGCCACCAGCCGATTGCGTCCGCCCCCGCGGCATAGGCTTCACGCAGCTGACGTGTCGACCAAGGCATCTGGTTGCTCGGATCGACCTTGGCCCAGTTCGCGAGCCGGAGCGTGATTGGGTCCATGTCGAGCGCATAAGCGAGCTCGTCCATCGCGCTTTCCAGCGCCCAGGCGCTCGGGTTTTCGCCGGGGCCGCGCTTCCAGCCGGGCATGACTGTATGGACCGGCGTGACGTTTACGCGCGAGACGAAGTTCGGCGTCGCGTACATGATCTTGGTGACGTTGTTGCAGGTCTCGACGTGCACCTCATCGATCGCCGTCTCGTTCCAGCTTTCATGAACGATCGAGACGATCTTGCCGTCCTTGCTCGCACCGATCGCGATGTTTTGCCGCGTCGCCGGCCGGCCGCCAAGGCCAGTGAAGGTCTGCGGCCGGGTCAGCGACACCTTGACCGGCCGCCCGAGTTTGCGCGAGGCGGCGCAGGCCAGCCCGACATGGGGATGCGCACCAATCTTCGAGCCAAAGCCGCCACCGACATAGGGCGAGATGATCCGAACGTTCTCTGCCGGAATGCCGAGCCATTCAGAGACGACGCTGCGCGCACCGCCGACCCACTGGCTTGGTTCCCAGACGGTGATCCGGTCCCCCTCCCAGGATGCGATGCAGGCATGCGGCTCTAGCGGTACGTTGTACTCGCGGGCTGTCGAGTAGCTGGCTTCCACCTTGATCGCGGCATTGGCGAGGGCGGTTGCAGCGTCGCCCCATTTGGCGCCCATCGCGTCGATCGGCTGGGGCTTGGCGTTGGGATCGTCAAGATCGACGATCGGAGGTGCATTCTCGTAGACGATTTTGAGCAGGCTGGCTGCTTCGGTCGCCTGCTCGAAACTATCCGCGACGACGAGCGCGACGTGCATGCCGTTGAACCGGACCACATTGTCTTGGATCGGCGTGAACACCTCCGTTGCTCCGCCACCGGCGCCGTAGAAGGTCGGTCTGTTGAGCTTTAGCGTATTCTGGAACGTGTAGACGTCGATGACGCCGGGCAATGCCTTTGCGGCAGTGATATCGATGCTGACGATGCGCCCGGCCGGTCGTGTGGATTGCACGGTGACGCCGTAGGCCATGTTCTCCAACGCCTGTTCGATCGCGTATCGCGCTTGTCCGGTCACCTTGAGCGGCCCCTCTGCGCGCGACAATGGTGCGCCGAGCGCCGGCTCCTTCGAAGGCGCAAGCGGACTGGCCGAAGTTTCGCTGACTGTCAGATCGACCGTCATGCCAGCCACTGCGGCTGCGCCAGCGCCCAGCTTCATGATGGCGCGGCGATCGAGATCGTTCGTGGACGTCATGCCAGGTCTCCTGCCGTCATCAGCGCACGCGCGATGACCTTCGGCGTCAGCTCGATTTTGAACGCATTATGACCGCTCGACCGTGCACCCTTCACCGCCGCTGCTGCCGCGGTACGCAGGGTCGCCTCGTCGAAGCGCTTGCCCTTCAGCACGGCTTCCACGGCGTGCAAGCGCCATGGCTTGGTAGCAACGCCGCCCACTGCAATCCGGACGTCGCGGATCGTGTAGCCGTCATCCGCAAGTTCAATGCCGACCGAGGCGCTGGTCGTGGCGAACTCATACGACGCCCGGTCACGTACCTTAAGGTAGTGCGAACGCTTGAGGACAGGGGAGCGCGGCACTTCCACGGCCACGATCATCTCACCGGGTGCCAACGCGTGCTCAAGATGCGGCGTGATGCCAGGCAACAGGAAGAAGCGATCGATGGGTACGCGCCGCTCGACCGATCCACGGACGATCACGGTCGCATCGAATGCCACCAGCGCAACCGCGAAGTCGCCGGGATAGACCGCGATGCAGGCGTCGCTGATGCCGAGGATCGCATGATTGCGATTGATCCCCGACTTTGCCGCGCAGCCAGAACCTGGGTTGCGCTTGTTGCAGTTCGCGTAGGCGCCAGGATCGCGGAAATAGGTGCACCGCGTACGTTGCATCAGGTTCCCGCCAATGGAGGCCATGTTCCGCAACTGCGCCGACGCGGCGCGCCAGAGGCTTTCGGACAGTACTGGCGCCGCGTCCTTGATACCGGGATGATCGGCGACCTTGCTCATCTTGGCGAGCGCACCGATGCGAATGACATCGTCGCCAACCTCGATGGCATCGAGACCGGGCAGGCGCGTGATGTCGACTACGTGGGCCGGTCGTTCGACGTTGAGCTTCATCAGGTCGAGCAGCGTGGTGCCGCCCGCGAGAAACTTCGTCTCCGGCTTTGTTGTCGCGATTATGGCGGCCGGTACGTCGTCGACGCGCAGGTAATCGAACGGCTTCACAGCGACGCTCCCTTGCTCATCCGACCGGCAGCATCGCGGATCGCGGCGACGATGTGCGGATAGGCGCCGCAGCGGCACAGATTGCCGCTCATATATTCGCGGATCTCGTCGTCACTGTTGGCGTGACCCTCACGAATGCACGCGACGGCGGACATGATCTGGCCCGGCGTGCAGTATCCGCACTGGAAGGCGTCATGCTGCATGAAGGCGGTCTGCACGGCGTGGAAGGCCCCGTCGGGTGCCTGAAGGCCCTCGATCGTCGTGATACGTCGTCCCTCGGCCTGCGCCGCCAGCGTGAGGCAACTCAGCACGCGCTCGCCATCGATATGGACGGTGCATGCGCCGCATTGCCCTTGGTCGCAGCCCTTCTTCGTACCGGGGAGATCGGCATGCTCGCGCAAGGCATCGAGAAGTGTCGTGCGGGTGTCCAGCCGGAGGTCATGGCGCTGGCCATTAACCTCCAGCGTAATGGGTCGAGCAGGCGACATCGTCAGAAGGCGCCGTCGGTGGAGTGAGACAGTTCGACCTGCGCAGAGATCGCGCGCAGACGCTCTTCCGCTGGTGGTTTGAGCATCCCGATCGCATCGCTGCCCGCGACAAACAGTTTCAGCGGCTTGTCCATCGCATTGATCGTCAAGAGTGCTTCGCCGAGCTTGGCGGGATCGCCGGGCTGGTTGCCGTCATACGCGGCGTAGCCTTCGCGGGCCGAGCCTTCAGTCGCGTAGTCGTCGATCCTGGTGTCGATCGCCTCGTAGTTGTTCTGGTTGAGGAAGCTGGTCCGGAAGAAGCCGGGCTCGACGATTGTCACGTCGATGCCGAACTGCTCGACCTCTGCGGCAACGGCCATCGACAGGCCTTCGAGCGCGAACTTGCTAGCGCTGTAGGCCGAGCACTGACTCATGCCGACCCCGCCAGCGACCGAGCTGATCGTGAAGATGTGCCCCGAACGCTGCCGACGCATCACCGGCAGCACCGCGTGCATGACGTGCACCGCGCCGTAGAAGTTGGTCGCCATCTGGCGTTCGAAGTCGGCCGCCGCCAGATCCTCGAAGTTGCCGAGCACGCAGAACCCGGCGTTGCTGACGAGTACATCGACGGTGCCGAACAGTTCGACGGCTTTCGCGACGGCGGCATAGGCCTGCCCCTCGTCAGTGACGTCGAGTTCGACCAGCGCCAACGATTGGTCGTCGGCGTCTGGGAACGCCGCGCGGAGCTTCTTTATGCTCCGGCCGGTCGCCACGACGCGGTTACCGGCCGCAAGCGCGGCGTTGACAATGCCGGCACCAATGCCGCTGTTTGCCCCCGTCACAAACCAGACCTTGCTCATGATCATCCCTTCGAAGTGCGCGATGATCCTAAAGTGGCATGTATCGATTTGTGCGGTTAGACGGGTAGATGTGCATGAGCCTAGAAGCGGGAGTTATAGATGCGCCGTGAGGAGATGGCCGATCTGACCGCCTTCGTCGTCGTTGCCGAGGAGCAGAGCTTCACGCGCGCCGCGGCTAAGCTTGGCATTTCTCAGTCCGCGCTCAGCCAGATCGTCCGTCGCCTCGAAACGCGGCTAGGTCTTCGGCTGCTGGCGCGAACGACCCGGAGCGTGGCCCCGACCGATGCAGGGCAGCGCCTGCTCCACACGTTGCAGCCGGCGTTGGAGGATCTCGATGCCAGCATCGCCGCGCTGAGCGAACTGCGCGAGAAACCAGCCGGCACGATCAGGATCAGTTCGGTCGAGCACGCCACCGAAGCCTATCTCTGGCCGGTCCTCAAGACGTTGCTGCCCGACTATCCCGACCTCAACGTCGAGATCGTCAACGATTACGGTCTGACCGACATCGTCAGCGAACGCTACGATGCCGGCGTCCGTCTGGGGGAGCAGGTCGCCAAGGACATGATCGCGGTCCGGATCGCACCCGACATGCCGATGGCTCTCGTCGGCTCACCTGCGTACTTCGACGCAAATCCGCCGCTCGACGATCCGCAGGACCTGGTTCGGCATCGCTGCATCAACCTGCGGCTGCCGACTTCAGGTGGCCTGCGCTTCTGGCCGTTCGAGAAGGACGGCCACGAACTGAAAGTCCGTACCGAAGGGCAGCTTGTGTTCAACGCGATCGACATGATCGTCGAGGGCGCCATCGCCGGGCTTGGCCTCAGCTACCAGCCCCAGATGATCGTGCAGGATCATCTCGATACCGGCCGACTTGTCCAAATGCTGCCCGACTGGAGCCAGGCGCTACCCGGCTATCACCTCTATTATCCGAGCCGGCGCCAGCCCACGCCGGCCTTCACGCTCCTCGTGAATGCGCTGCGCTACAGGGGGTAGCATCGGACTTGCGAACTGGTTTCATTACCTCCACTTCTAGGTTCATGCACATCTGGTGATCTAATCGACCAGTCCGACCCGTCCTAAATTCAGGGCGCGGCGGAGAGGCCGCGTCACGCCATCACAGGCAAGGACCGGAATTCGAGCATGAACGACGCCAGCATCTTTGAAACCCTCGCACTCGCCCCCGGCCTGACGCTTCGCAACCGGCTCGTCATGTCGCCGATGACGACGTGGTCGGCCAACGACGACGGCACGGTGTCCGATCAGGAAGTCGACTATTACCAGGCGCGGGTGAAGGACGTCGGCCTCGTCATCACCGGCTGCACGCATGTCCAGCCCAACGGCGTCGGCTTCACCGGCGAGTTCGCCTCGTACGACGACAGCTTCCTGCCTAGCCTGACGAAGCTCGCCGTTGCTGCGAAGAGCGGCGGCGCGCCCGCGATCCTGCAGATTTTCCATGCTGGGGTGAAGACCACGCCAGACCTCTCCGACGACATCGTCGCGGCCAGCGCAGTACCGGGTGAGCCGGGTCCGTTCTCGGCCGCCGTCACCCCGCGTGCGCTAAGCGATGCCGAGGTCGTGGACATGATCGCCGCGTTCGGAGCGGCCACGCGGCGCGCGATCGAAGCCGGCTTCGACGGCGTCGAGATCCACGGCGCGCACGGTTTCATCCCGCAGAACTTCTACTCGCCCCACTCCAACACACGCGACGATCGTTGGGGCGGCACGCTTGAGAAGCGACTGCGCTTCCCGCTTGCGCTGGTCGAGGATGTCCGCAGCGTCGTCGCAGAGCATGCCACGCAGCCGTTCGTCATCGGCTATCGCATCTCGCCGGACGAGCCGAACGAGGACGGCTTGCGTATCAAGGATACGCTCGTGCTGGTCGATCGCCTGATCGACGCCGGCATCCACTACCTGCACGTCTCGCTTCCCGATGCGCTGCACGCTACACCGGTCGACGATCCCGATGGCACGCCGATCGTGACAGTGATGACGCGGCATGTCGCCGGGCGCGTGCCGGTAATCGCCGCTGGTCAGGTGCGAACGCCAGCGCAGGCCAAGGAGGCGATCGCCGCCGGGCTGTCTCTCGTCGCCCTGGGCCAGGCGCTGGTCATCGACCCCGACTGGGTGTCGAAGGCGCGCGACGGTCGCGACGACGCGATCAAGACCGACGTCGCCAAGAGCGAAGCCCGCGCGCTGCACATTCCCGATAAACTGTGGGCGATCATCGAGATGGCGCAGGGCTGGTTCAAAGTTCGCCCGGAGTAATCGCGCCGGTCCCACCGGTCCGGACCGCCCAACCTTTTCCCTATTCACCAACCCCTCGACACCGTCGAACAGGAGATCATTCATGAAATACCGCAAACTCGGCTCGTCGGGCCTGTCCGTCTCCGACCTGATCCTCGGCACCATGGGCTTCGGCACCGAAACCGAAGAGAAGGACGCCTTCGCGATCCTGGACGCGTTCGTGGAGGCCGGCGGCACCATGATCGACACGTCGGACGTGTACGGCAAGGGCGCCTCCGAAGAACTGATCGGCCGTTGGCGCGCCAGTCGTTCCAGCGACGTGACCGATCAGGTCGCGATCGCCACCAAGGCGCGGTTCGGGACCGGGCCGGGTATCAACGATGTCGGGCTGTCCCGTCGCCATCTCGACCGTTCGCTCAACACATCGCTGCGCCGCATGGGCGTCGAGACGATCGACATGTTCCAGATGCACGGCTGGGATGCGCTGACGCCGGTCGAGGAGACGCTGTCCTTCCTCGACGCAGCGATGCGCGCGGGCAAGATCCACTATGTAGGCATCTCCAACTTCACCGGTTGGCAGCTGCAGCTGTTCGTCTCGACCGCCAAGGCGATGGGGGTACCGCTGCCCGTGACGCTGCAACAGCAGTACAGCCTGGTGTACCGAGAGGTCGAATACGAGGTCGTGCCCGCCGCCCTCCATAACGACGTGGGTATCCTGCCGTGGTCGCCGCTCGCTGCGGGCTTCCTGACGGGGAAGTATGTGCGCGGCGAGACATCGGCGCCGAAGGGGCGGCTGGCGTCCGACGACCCCATGACACAGCATCAAGCCAAGCAGTTGCATAACGACGATCGCAGTTGGGGCACGCTGGACGCCGTCCGTGCCATCGCCGATCGCATCGGCGCCACCCCAAGCCAAGTGGCTCTTGCGTGGGTCCGGGACCAGCCGGCCGTGACCGCGCCGATCATCGGCGCACGCACGATGGAGCAGCTTCGCGACAATCTAGGTTCCGCGGACGTCGTTCTAGATTCAGACGCTATGACCATGCTGGACAACGCCAGTGCGCCCACGCCGGATGATTATCCGTATGGCCGCTTCGGCGTCCTGCAGCGGAAGCGCTATATCGACAGCAGTGAGCAGGCTTTGCGCGAACTCTGATAACGGAACTGGCTGGCGCACTTCGTGTCGCTGGCCAGTCCCTTACTAGCTAGCTGCATTAGACCCCCAGCAATTGAGCGACCGGTATCATAATTTTGCATGAACGGACGTCCGAAGCTGGGCAGCGCGAAGTGCCTCAGGAATGTCTGGTTCTGGGTCGACCTTCCCCTCCGATTCCTCCACGTTCGTCGGCGCAGTGAAGAATTTAGTTTTAGCCGAGCTGACCCTCCCATATAGAAGTCCACTCGTTGATGCCGAGGTGGCTCGGTTTGAGGATCGTAGAACAATGCGTGCAGGAACGTTTGTTCGCTGGCTGGATGTTGGGGCAACCTCTTCCTTCATCGCGATGGGTCTTGGAATAATCGCGGTCGCCCCGACCGAGGCCGCTGTACAGTTAGTCGAGCCGTCTCCAGCGGCAATGCTGAGGCTTGATGCATTTGCGTAGTGCTTGGCAAAAACATATCCGGTTGAAATGCACAAGTTCCTGGCGGCGCCGAAATCGACCGATACGGCGCGTGCGTTCCGCACCTTCATAGCAGCACGTCGGGCCTGTCCTTACACAGCTCCTGGCCCTGACAACTTCGTCTATTACACCGGTGCCGCTGCGCGCTTTTACCTACGACAGGCCCGTTTTCAACTTATGGGTCGAAACATTGCACGTTCTGTCAATTCGACGGGGTATATCTGTATCATGCAAAAGGCACCAAGGATGGTTGACCGCATTCTTGCTTCGACCCCGGGGACCGCTAGCTACGAGCAAGCTTTTCACGATGCCCAGCCGATCGTCGATCTGTGCATTGCCGATCCCCAAGCGCGCCCGACGCGATATCTAGCGGGCGCGGGGCTTTCAGTCTTTACCTATCGCTTCGCTGGCCTTCGATAATCTGAGGCGTAAGCCGGACCTGAACGAACGTCCGTTTGTGGGCGCCGCAATTTTGCGCTCGGATGTCCGCTCATGGGTCCTGTCGCCTCGGCCATGTCCGTTGGGCGGGTTAGCCCGGCGCTAATGCTGGGCGACATGCGGAGCGCACGCTTGAATCGGCACCGAGCGCAGGGTGCGCCCCAAGGGTATGATCGGCTGACCTGAGGACCGTTGCCGATACGCCGTCTATGCGCGTGAGCAACTCGGCGATCATGGCCGTCTGTCGCGCTGCCAGGTCGGCGTCCAGCTTGTCCAAGTGGCCGTTCTTGACGATGCCCAGCAGGTAATTAGGTCCGCCTATGACCCCGACATGCGGAACGCCGCTTTCATGAAACACTGCGCCGGTTGTGGTTTCCGGACCAGCCTGGATACCATGCTGACGAAGGTCGAACTTACGAAACCCGTCCTTGACCAAATCGGTCAGTACCCCGCCGGTTGTTGCAAAGTTCATATATTCGTTGCGCCCCGTTGGCGCGTAGCCCTTGCCGGGAACGTCTTCCCATTCGGGCGCGCCGAGATGTTCGATCGTTGCCGCAGCCGCGGCACGCTCGACGAGATCCGGATGCGCCCGGACCCAGCCTGCACATTCGGGCAGGGCACCGCTCATGTGACCGGGCCAGCCTGCGAAGACCAAGGTCCGGCGGAGGCGCTGGTGCTTGGGTAGACTGGCAAAATGCCGTGCCAGTTGCAGCATTGCCATGCCGCCATTTTCCTCGATGAAGTTCTGTCCGTCGGTGTGGGTGTCGATGACCACGACCTCGTCGCTCTCGCCTGGGAGGATCGCGGTTAGAGAGGGCACAGTGCAATCGACCCACTGTGCGTCGAGCGTGAGCTTTGCGCGCTTGCCGAGCCTGGCCCGCCGACGGAGGTCATTGCCGGCATCGTTTCCGACGAAAAGTGCTGGCAGCGGCGGCTTGTAGTGGCTGGCATGTGGCGAGAAGTTTCCGGCGATCATCGCGTCCGATACGTCGATGATGATGACGACACCCGCCGCCCCCTTCGCCAGGACGGCCTCGAGCGGAAATGCGGGCATGAGCCACAGCCGCTTATAGGGCCGCGACAGATATTTCGCTTTCTCCGCCTCCGGCACTTGGATGTAGAGCGGATCGACAAGCTGCTGGATCGTTGTCTGTGGGAGCTTGCCGTCGAACACGACGATGCTGCCGGCAGGAACCTCGCCGAGCGCAGTCGGGCCGCTCTTGTCGATCGTTCCGCCATAATAGAGCGGGGCGGTGATACCGCCGGGCGGTGCGGGATGCGATCGGACGTAATAGGCAATGTTCGGGACCGGCTTCATCGTTCCGTCGTCTTCGAGATCGAGGCCGTAGGCCAGCGGATCCCAGCGTCGATAGGCGTAACTGTCGCACGGGCCGAGGGTCAGTCCGATCTGCTGGAACTCGCGCGCGAGGAACTCGACGAAGCGAACATGATTGGGATGCCCTGGCAGCCTCGGTCAAAAATCACCATCCGTTGATAGTCGCGGCGGATCGTCTCGGGCGTCGGCAACGGGACGATGTCGCGACCGGGCGACGCCGCCACCGCCCCCGCAACGCTTTCCGCTAGAGCGATGCTGCCGAGTGCTCCCGCGCCAAATAATACTTCACGGCGTGTCGTGACGCCTATCGGCCGGTTCTGAGACATGGTGCAATGCGCCTCGTTCTGATCGCTGTCGGAAGGATGGTGCCGTCCCGCGGTCACTGGGTGAAAACGGTGGTCCAGATATATTCGGACACATCGATCGGCGCGTTGTCGCCGCTGTAGCTCAGCGTGGGACCGCGATAGCCGTTGTAGAGGACATGCCGGCCGCCCACGATCGTCAGCAGTCCAGTCCGGACGCCGCCCGCGCAGTCGGTATAGACATCCTCGAGTACTCGATCCGGGATCACGGCACGGCTGGAGAGGGTGGACGAGCAGCTGTCATTGGCCTTCCACGCGGCAAGGCTTGCCGGCGCGGACTGGATGCGGACCGGCACGCCGGCGATGTTGCTGACCGGCGCATCCGGGTTCGATCCGTCATAGGGGATCGTCGTGTCGGCAGTGCCGGCAATCGAAAACATCGTGATCGGACGGCGCGGCGTGCATTTGTCGAGGTTGAGCGGGAAGGACACCGCGGCCGATGCGCGGACGACATCGGCGGCTTCGCACGCCATGCGGTGTGCCATCGAGCCGCCATTGGAGATACCGGTGACGTAGACCCGGGTCGCGTCGATCTTCGCGCGGGCCTTCACCCAGTCGATGATCGCGCGTGCGAAGTGGACGTCGGGCACCTCGGTCGCCTTGCTCGTCGAGCAGCAGCCATAGCCGTTCCAGCTTCGCGCCAGTCCCTCGGGATAGACGACGATGAAGCCGCGCTTGTCGGACTGCTGAAGCTGGCCGGAGACGCTGCGCTCTTCCTCGGCGGTCGAGCTGAAGCCGTGGAAGTCGAGCACGAGCGGTACCGCCTGCGTACCGTCATAGCTTGCCGGTACGTGAAGCTTGAAGGTTCGGGGGACGATATCGGGTGCGATGATGTAATCGCCATCGCCGGGCACGAGTGAGGTCGGTGCCAGGCTCTGGGCAACCGCGGCGGTTGGCAAGGCCGATACAAGCATCAGTGCGGCGATGAGCGTACGGATCGTCATGGTATCCTCTCCTCGGGCTTCGAAATGGTCGAGATCGGCGCGGCGCCTAGATTTTTCAGGTGCGCCAATTCGGGTGGCAGTGGGGTGTCGGTGAAGGTTCCACTGACGGCTGGCTGGGTTTCGAGGCCGGACGACGTGGGCGGCGCGACTATCGGCGTCTGCCGTTCCTGGTTGACGACGGGCTCAACGAGATCGGCGTGCAGGTCGGTGTCGTTGCGGACGACGACGATGTCGCTGCCGCTGGTGTGGCGTTTGCTGCCGTCGCACGCAGTGAGCGTCAGGGCAGCTACGATCAGCGCCACGGCGCGCGTCACGATGCCGGCCGCCTGAGCCTGCGTGCCACGGCAAGGTGGAGGCAGACCGCGATCACAAAGACCGGCGCCATCGCGTAGAATGCCCATTGCAGCGGGGTAGCCGACTGGCCGCGGTGCGCGGCATCGCTGACCATGCCGAGGAACATCGGACCGAGCCCGCCGCCAATCAGGTTCATGACGAGCAACATCACCGCACTGGCGGTCGCCCTACGCTCGGCGGGGACGCGAGCCTGCACCAGCGCACCGGCCGGGGTCAGGTAGAAGTAGTTGCAGAACAGAGGCACGGCGAGCAGCGCGAGCGCGATCCGCCAATCGGGCGCCGCGACGAAGCCGAGGAAGAACGGCAGCGACACCGCCGTGGCAAGGGCGGGAACGAGTCCGTACGCCGCGGTCGAGCGTCGCGACAGGACATCGACCAGCCGGCCCGAGGCGAAGATGCCCGAACACACGCAGACGCCGAGCAGGACCGCGAAGTAGCTGCCCACCTGCTGCAGGGTCATGGCCTTTTCGCGCATCAGGAACAGCGTCAGGAAGGCGAGCGTGCCCGAGCCTATGAACGCCGATGCGGCGGCCGCGAACGCCGCGAGCCGGAGTGTCGTATCGGCCCAAAACAGGCGGACGCTTGTGATGAAGCCGACGCGCACGGGCGCTTCCGGAGCATTTGGAACAGGAGCATCCATCGTCCCCCGCGCGGGTTCACGCAGGGTGATCGACGCCGCTAGCGCTGCCGCCACGCCGATCGCGCCGACGACCAGAAACGCGTGGCGCCAACCACCGCTGGCGGCCAGCGCCGCACCGCCGGCGACGCCGAGCATCTGGCCCAGCGGTGGCCCGAGATTATAAAGCGAGAGTGCGGTGGCGCGGCGTTCACCGGGAAACAGATCGGCGATGATCGAATAGGACGGCGCAACGCCGCCAGCCTCACCGACACCGACCGCCATGCGCGCCGTCGCGAGTTCTCCGTAGCCGCGGGCTAGACCGCAAGCGATCGTCGCCGCACTCCACAGCGCGCACGCGACGGCGACGATGCGCACCCGGTTCGACCGATCCGCAATCCAGGCGACGGGGAGCGACAGCACGCCGTAGAACAGCGCAAAATACAGTCCGCCGAGCAATCCGAGCTGGCCGTCGGTCAGCTTCAGATCGTCCTGGATCGGCTTTGCCAGGACTGACGGCAGCGTCCGGTCTACGTAGTTGAGAATGTAGACGAACGTTAGAATGCCGAGCGTGATCCAGCGCCGCGCTGGCGTCGGCTTCCCCGTTGTGCGCGGGGAGGGGACCTCCGGCGTGACGCTGGCAGCGGTCACCAGAACTTCATTCGTGCGCCAACGGTAATCGTGCGACCGGCGACGTCGTACAGGCTGGCGTTGGTCGGATAATCATATTGGAACGCGCCGCTGGGAATGATCGGCGGATGCGCGTTGAACAGGTTGTTGACGGTGCCGAACAACTGCATGCGGCGGTCCGTGCCAACATCGACCTTCAACGTGATGTCGGTGTACCAGGCCGCGCGGATGCGGTTGTCGGACGGGCTGAGCGCCGGATTGTAATAGTCGGTGCTCGCCTGGAACTTGCCTTTCCCGACCAGCCGTTCTTGCGCGTAGAGCGTGACGGCGCCGGCGGAATAGGATGCGCTGGCAAGGGCGGTGACGCGCGGGTTCTGATACGTCCCGACGACACCGGTGTAATCGATCGTCGCGCCGCCCGGGACGCCGATCGAATAGTTGATCAGATACGACGCCAGCGCCCTGACCTGCATCGTGCCGCCGGCGAGCGGTGTTGTGTAGCCGACCTCGCCGTCGATCCCGCTCGTCTTCAGCCGGCTCAAATTCTGTTGCGGTGTGAAGACACGGACCAGTCCGGTCCGCGCAGCCGGATTCGTGTAGACGAGGTTCGCGCACTGGGCCGACGTGAACGCCGAGGCGGTGCACGCATCGATCGTCTGCTGCGGCGTCAACGTCTGAATGACGTCGTTCACGTTGATGTTGAAGTAATCGACGGACGCGACCAGCCCGCGAATACCGGTGAATACGACACCGCCGGTATAGGTCTTGGCGATCTCCGGATCGAGCGCGATGCTGCCGATCCGGCTCTGAATGACGTTGGCGGCGAGGTTGTTGCGCGTATCATTGACCGTGACCTGGCTCTGGATCGAGCCGCCGAACAGTTCCTGGATGTTGGGCGCACGAATATCGCGCGACACGGTGCCGCGCAGCGCGATGCCGTCGACCGGTTTCCAGACTGCGCCCGCCTTCCACGTCGTGACCGACCCGGAGATGCTATAATCGGTGTAGCGCGCGGCGCCGTTGAGATCGATCGAGCCGATCGGCGAGCGTGACGACAGGACCGGCACGTTGACCTCGCCGGCGATTTCCTTGACGTCGAAGGAACCACCCAAGGGCTGCGTATTGCCAAGCTGATAGCTACCGGCGCCGGCGAGCACCGCGGCGGGAACCAGACGCAGGCCGGTGGCGGACACTGGGGTAGTCGACAGCGAGTCGGTGGTCTGCGTGACCGAGTTCTTGCGGTAGTCGGCACTGATCGCGACCCTGACGTCGCCGGCGGGGAGCGTGAACGCGGAACCGCTCAGCGCGACCTCTGCGACCTGCTGCTTGACCACGGCACGGTAGAAGGCGGTGCCCTTGATATAGTCGATTGCGGCCTGGGACGGGCTGCCGCTACCGAACAGGTTGATCGGCACGCAACCGGGATACATGCCCGGGTTAGTCAGTGTGACATTGCAGACGATCTGGCCGTTAGCGGGATTACGGACCGCGTCGACCGCCGCGAAGAACCGGCTGTAGATGACGTCGTTCGCGACCTTGGTGAGCTGGGTATTGTGGCTGCGCGAATAATAGGCGTCGAGCCGCCAGTCGCTCGGCAGCTTCCACTTAAGGCCGGCGACCAAGTTATAGGTGTCGTTGGTCGTCGTCGCGGTTGCGGGCTGGGTATCGTACGAGAAGCGCCCAAGCTGGAATCCACCGAGCCGGTTGGCGGTCAGGATCGACTGCACGGCGGTTGGCAGGAACGCGTTGCCGCTCAGGATGGTCGGCGCGTTGAAGCCGGGGATGAAAAAGTCTTCGACCTGTTTGTAGCGGTTGCGCACGCTGCTGAACATGCCTTCGCCAAAGACGGTCAGCGTGTCGGTGACGTCGAATTCGGCATGCGTAAATCCACTGCCATATCGCACCTTGGCGATCAGGTTAGTCGATGTCTTGGGGCCGTCACCGCCGACCTGCACGCTGTCGACGATGGTGCCACGGTTGAACGGGAGCAACGTGCCGCCAGGACCGAACTGCAGCACGCCAGACCCGAGACCGGTGCCGCCATAGATCACGCCGCCGGGCGAGAAGATCGGATTGTTGAAGTCCGAGACGATGATGCTCTGCGCGGGATTTGCCGGGTCGCGGATGACGGCATAGGCATCTCGGCCCCAGGGGCGCTTCGCGCTGCTGCCGACGCCGTCGGAACTGTAGAACGCAGCGCTTGCGACGATGCGGCCACGTCCGCCGGCAAAGCCAGAGCCGGCGGTCAGGGTGACCTTCTGCGTGCCGTTGTCGCCGTACGTCGTGGTGCCGGCCTGGACGCTGCCCTTCAGCCCTTCATAGCCGGTATCGAGTACGAAATTGACCACACCCGCGACCGCGTCGGACCCGTAGGCAGCCGACGCACCGCCGGTGACGACATCGACCCGCTTAACGAGTTCCTGCGGCAGGATGTTGGTGTCGACCGTACCCAGTGGCGTTGACGGTGGCGCACGTCGGCCGTCAAGCAGCAGCAACGTGCGCTGTGCGCCGAGATTGCGCAGGTTGATGAAGCTGCCGGAATCTGCGGCGTTCGATCCGCTCTGGCCGTTGGCCGCGCCGGTCGATCCGCGGAAGGCGGGGAGCTGGTTCAGCCCCTGTGCGATTGTGCCTGGTGCCGAGGTTTCGAGCTGGCTGGCGGATACGACGGTGATCGGTGTCGGTGCGCGAGATCCGTCGACGATCGTACGTGAGCCGGTGACGATGATATCCTTGGATGCGGTACTGTCGTCGACCGGGGTGGCATCCGCCTGAACCGGGTCTGCGCTGGTCGCTCCCGGCGCGCGCTCGCCTGCTACCACGGTTTGTGCTGCGGCAGGCCATGCCGCCAACACGAGCATCGACACCGATGCACGAAGAAGCCCTCGCATCCTCTTACTCCCTAAAAACGGCGCTCTTCGGCGCTCGCCCATAGTCATCCCCGAAAGAAAAAATGGAGTCAAGACTGATTGACATGTGAATTAGTGAATGATGAAAAGGGGTATTAGCGGGGCCGACAGAGCCTGCGGATCGGATAGAGGAGCAGGGCGCATGACATCTGGATTGACGAGGGGGCTGGTTACGGCAGGGCTGGTCTCGGCGCTGGCCATGTTCGCAAGCGCTGCACCGGTGTATGCCGCACCGCACGGGCCTGTCGCGACCATCGAAGGGGGCGTTGTCGTCGGACGCGCCACGAGCGACCTCCGGATATTCAAGGGTATCCCGTACGCCGCGCCGCCTGTCGGCGATCGCCGGTGGCGCGCCCCGGCCGCCGTCGTTGCATGGCAGGGGACGCGCGACGTGACGCGGTTCGGCGCAGCCTGCATGCAGCTGGCGGGACGTACGGAAGCCTGGGCACAGGTCGGTCCGACCAGCGAGGATTGTCTGTTCCTCAACATCTGGCAGCCGGCAAAGCCCGGCAAATATCCGGTAATGGTGTTTCTCCACGGCGGAGGGTTCACCTACGGATCGGCAGGCGTACCGTTATATGACGGTGCCGCCCTGGCGCGGCGCGGCGTCGTCGTGGTGACGCTCAACTACCGACTCGGCGTGCTGGGCTTCTTCGCGCATCCCGCGTTAACGCGTGAGGCACCGGGCAGCGCGCTTGGCAACTATGGAATCATGGATCAGATCGCTGCACTTCGATGGGTGCGGAAGAACATCGCTGCCTTTCAAGGCGATGCGCGTAACGTCACGGCGTTCGGCGAGTCCGCGGGGGCTGGCACCGTGCAGCTCCTGATGGGGTCGCCTGCCGCAGAGGGCTTGTTCGACAAGGCGATCAGTCAGTCCGGTGCGGGCGGCTCGGTACTGCCGAGCTTTGCGAAGGTGGAGGCGGTGGGCAAGACGCTGAGCGATGCCGCCGGGCTGGGCAATGTGACCGCGGCGCGGCTACGCGGGCTGCCGGCCGACAAGCTGCTGATGCGGAGCTTTCCCTTCATCGACGGGAAGGTGGTCGTTGCGAGTCCGGGTACCGCGTTCTTGCGCAAGCGCGAGAGGAAAGTGCCGCTGATCATCGGCGCCAATTCGAACGAGTCGACCCTATCGTCCAACAACGCCGATGGGGTGAAGCTGGCATTGGGCACCGCGGTGAGCGACTTCGAGACGCGTTATGTCGCGGCACGGCCGGGTAAATCGGCCGACGCGGCGAAAACCGATCTGGCGGAGGATGTCCTGTCGATCCTGCCTTCGGTGTCGATCGGGGCGATGCATGCCGCGGCCGGTGGCCGTGCATTCAGCTATTATTTCGACCAGGTCCCCGCATCGCAACGCACCGGTTCCGGAGGGACGGGACATGGCGACGAGCTGCAATATCTGTTCGGGAACCCGTATGACGGTGCGGTGTGGGACGATGCCGATCGCACTGTTTCGCGAGCGATGGGTGACTATTGGGTGCAGTTCGCGCGAACCGGTGATCCCAACGCCAAGGGGCTGGTAGCATGGCCGCGGATCGACGGTGCGACGGCACCGCGCAGCCTGACGATCGCCACGCCGATCAAGGCGACGATGCTGACTCCGTTGGAGGAGCAGGCGAGAAAGGCTGCGCTGGCAACTTCGATCGCCGCGTGGACGAACGAGCCATGACCGGCGAGCGGTCGTACGCAGGATCGATGCAGCGCCATGACCTCACCGTAGAGAAATTTCTCGACCATGCGGCCAAATGGCATCCCGACGTAACCGTGGCGTCGGCAGGCCCCGATGGGGTGGTTCGAACAGGCTATTCCGAACTGCGACGCGAGGCGGGCCAGCTGGCGGCCGCGCTATCCGCGGGGGGGATCGGGCGGGGCGACATGATCGCAACGCTTGGCTGGAATACCAAGGGGCACGTGCTGCTATGGTATGCGGCTGCTGCGATCGGTGCGATTTCCCACACGCTCAATCCACGGCTCAGCGCAGCGCAGCTCGCGGCGATGACGGCGCGCAGCCGCCCACGCCTTTTGTTCTATGGGTCCGACCTCGCGTCGCTGGCGTCCGAGATCACCAACGGTGCTCTGGCGACGATCGCGATCGACGATCCAGAGCGTTCTGCCGGTACATCGCTGAGCGATCTTACGGCCGGGGGTTGTGACTATGAGGCGCCGGTTTGGGGGGGCGCCCTGGAGGACGATCCTGCCGGGCTCTGTTTCACGTCGGGGACGACGGGTCCGCCCAAGGGTGTCCTCTACACGCATCGCAGCAACTATTTGCACACTCTGCGCCTTCTTCAGGCGGATGCGCTGGCGTTGACGGCGGACGACCGGGTGCTGCCGATCGTGCCGATGTTCCATGCCAATGGCTGGGGCATACCGTTTGCAGCGCCAGCTGTGGGCGCCGGACTCGTGCTGCCTGGGAGGAACCTGGACGGCGCCAGCCTCGCCGGCTTGATCGCGTCGGAGGCGGTGACGGTCGCGGCGGGTGTGCCCACGGTCTGGCTCGACCTGCTTGATCATGTCGAGCGTCACGACATTGCGTTACCGTCCTTGCAACGAATTTATCTCGGCGGGGCGGCCATGCCGATCGACGCACAACGCCGACTGGAACGCGGTCTGGGCGTGTCCGTCCATGTAAGTTGGGGCATGACTGAGCTTTCACCGCTCGGCACCGTGGCACCCCACGGCGTGGAGCGGACGCGTTCCGGATCGGCGGGGCGTGTGCCGATCGGCCTGGATCTGCGGTTGACGGACGCATCTGGCACAGTGCTCGCCAGACAGCGCGAGACAGAGGGGCATCTGCAAGTCCGTGGACCGAGTGTCGTGCAGCGCTATTTCGGGACTGCGCAGGATGCGACCGATGCCGAAGGCTGGTTCGATACCGGCGATCTGGCGCGCATCGACCCGGACGGCAGCCTGACGATCACCGGCCGGGCGAAAGACCTCATCAAATCCGGGGGCGAGTGGATCAATCCCGGCGAGATCGAACGCATTGTCGCCGAGAATTTGGATACTGGCCTGGTCGCGGTGATCGCGCGCGCCGATCCCAAATGGGGCGAGCGACCGGTTCTGATCTACGAAGCCAGCACCGACGTCGATGTCGAAGCGCTGCTGGATGGTCGGATCCCGCGGTGGTGGATGCCCGATGCGATCGTCAGGGTCGACAGGATGCCGCTCGCCGTGACCGGCAAGATCGACAAGCAGGCGCTCCGCGTAACTTTTGGCACAGCCGAAGCGGTTGCGTCCGACGCGGTCCTCCGCGCATGACCCTCGTCATGGCCACTGATACACCCGCCGAACGCCCGCAGACCAAACGTTCAAGAAAAGAGCGTCGCGAGGACAGCATCGAGCAGATACTTGATGCGGCGGAATATCTGTTCTCGAAACACGGCATCTACGGCGTCACGCTAAAAGACGTCGCGCAGCGCGTCGGCGTCCACACGTCGTTGATGCACTATTATTTCGCCGACAAGCAGGCGTTGTTCGTCGAGGTCTTCGAACGACGTGCCACCGTCACGCGCGCGCGGCGGATCGAGGCTCTCGATGCCTATGAACGCGCGTGCGGCGGTCGTCCGACCGTCGAGGGCGCGCTGCACGCGTTCCTTGATACCGATCTCGATCTGTACATTTCCGGCGGGGAAGGGTGGCGCAACTGGGGCGCACTCGGAGGCCAGCTCAGCAACACCGACTATGGCGCCGAGCTGATGGACAAGCATTTCGATCCGGTCGTGATGCGGCTGATCGACCTGCTCAAGCGGGCGATGCCCGATATGGCGGAAGAGGATATCTTCTGGGGCTATCACTTCGTTACCGGCAGCCTGCTGCTCACGCTCGCGCGGACCGGGCGGATCGACAAGCTGTCGAACGGTCTGTGCCACTCCGACGATTTCGAAGCCGTCAAAGCGCGGATGGCGCGGTTTATGGCAGCGGGTTTCCGTGAGTTTGCAGCGACGTCGGGCGCTAAGGATGCGGAATGCTGAGCAGAAGACACTGATCAACAAGCCGAAAGAATCGCAGCGGCGGTCGCGGCGACAGGAGAGATGCACATGAAACGTCGGATGGGGCTCGCCCTGATCGCTCTCGCTTGCACCGCCATGGGTGCGCGCGAAGCCGGTGCCCGCGAACGGTGGACGAGCGCGCAGGCTAACGCCTGGTATGCGAAGCAGCCTTGGTTGGTCGGCGCGAACTACGTTCCGGCCAACGCGATCAACCAGCTGGAGATGTGGCAGGCCGCGACCTGGGATCCCGCGGCAATCGACCGCGAGTTCGGCTGGGCGCAGGCGATGGGCATGAACACGATGCGCGTGTTTCTTCACGACAAGCTCTGGCAGCAGGATCCCAAAGGATTCAAGACACGGATCGATGCGTTCCTCGCCATCGCGAAGAGGCACGGGATCCGCCCCATGCTGGTCTTCTTCGACAGTTGCTGGGATCCCGACCCGAAGGTCGGGCCGCAGCATCCGCCGATACCCGGCGTCCACAACTCGGGCTGGGTACAGTCTCCGGGGACGGCGATCCTGGCGGATACCGGGGCGCGGCCGCAGCTCAAAGCCTATGTGCAGGATATCGTCGGGACCTTCGCAAAGGACGACCGCATTCTCGCCTGGGACGTCTGGAACGAGCCCGACAATCTGGCACCAGCCTATGCACCGACTCCCGGCAAGGTCGCTCAAGTCCAAGCAATGCTCGGCGATGTCTTTCGATGGGCGCAGGCGATGAATCCAACGCAACCGCTGACAAGCCCGGTTTGGAGCCATGACGGTGACTGGACGCCGGGGGGTAAGCGAAAGCCGATCGAAGCCATCCAGCTCGACCAATCCGATATCGTCAGCTTTCACAATTACGATTGGCCAGAAACGTTCGAGGCCAAGATCAAAGAGCTAATCCCCTATGACCGGCCGATACTGTGCACCGAGTATATGGCACGAGGTAACGGCTCAACCTTCGATGGCAGCCTGCCGATCGGTAAGCGATACAACGTCGCAATGATGAACTGGGGCTTCGTCGACGGAAAAACACAGACGCGGCTGCCGTGGGACAGTTGGTACCATCCTTACACACTCACGCAGCCAACGATTTGGTTCCACGACATGCTGAAGGCCGATGGGACGCCATACCGTCAGTCGGAGGTCGACCTAATTAAGCGGTTGGTCGATGCGCCCAAGAGCAAGTACCAGCCTCCTCGTACAGGTAGCTGAAATTTCCGCCTACCCTGCCAGTGCAAGACTGTAGGACTCAGTTCTTCGCGAGCGAATAGTTGAGGGCTGCGATTTCAGATCGCGGATGAACGAGCGTCTGAAGTTGGGAAGCCGGGAAGGGCGTTTGAACGTCTGGAAGTGGGTCTCGTCGACCGCAATGGGACCGGCAGTTCACGCACATACATGGATGCTCAGACTAGCAATCAATCCAACCGGCGCGTTCGAATGCCCTGCATCGGCGGTGTGCCGAACATTCGCCAGTATTCCCGACTGAATTGAGACACGCTCTGATAACAGACCGAGAAGGCGGCCGAGCTCGCGCTCGTCGGTTCGGTCAGGAGCAACCGTCCTGCTTCGTAGGGTCGAAGGTTTTTTGATATTGTAATGGAGCCATGCCCGTTGGCGCCGACGAGACCGCTCGCCGGCGCACACGTCTTACATCTTGTCCTTCAGCCCCTTGGCGGCTGTGAACGCAACCTTCTTGGACGCTGCGATCGTGATCGCCTCACCGGTGCCGGGGTTACGGCCTTCGCGCTCCGGGCGGTCCTTGACGGTGAACTTACCGAACCCGGGAATCGAAACCTCCTCGCCCTTCACGGCTGCGGCTGCGATCTGGTCGAATACGGCGGTGATCGCCTTCTTTGCATCGGCCTCGTTCGAACCGGTCGCTTCGGCGACGCCCTTGGCCAGGTCACCTACGTTCATGCTATTCGTTCTCCATTGGAAACACCGGCGGGACCTTAGCCAAGGCGAACGACGAGACAAAGACCGTACTGAACGACGCCAGCGTCGCGGCGGTTCGGCTGATACTAGAAAAGTTTGCTGATCATGATGCAGCCGAAATCTACGAGGCCACCTCAGGGCAGGGGCCGATCGCCGACCTCGTAGCCGAAGCGAAGCGCGCTCGAAACATTGATCGCTAGCGACTGGCAATACGTTCGCGCGTAATGTGCGAATCGGCGACGCCGATCCGCTAGTGTACGCTAATGCGCCGGCAACCAGTCTTCGCAGCGTAAACCCTGCACACGATCAAATTCCCCGAGATTGCCAGTGACGACAATCAGTCCGCGACTGCGCGCATGGCCGGCAATCTGCAGATCATAGCTTCCGATCATGCGCCCTTCTCGCTTCAGTGCGGCTCGGATGTCACCAGCATGCGCCGCGGCGTCGGCATCAAACGGCAATACATCAACACGGGCGGCGAAGCGCTCAACCTCGCGACGTGCCTCGATCGGGCGGTCCGAATTCGCAGCGCCGTAGAACAACTCGTACAGAACGACGGTGGAGATGCAGAGGCCGCCCGCTTCGGCATTGAAGCGTTCCCGAATGCTTTGCGGCCGATCACGTAACACACGAATGCACAGGTTCGTATCGAGCATATAACGCAGCATCAAAGTGCATCCCGCTCCTGCGCCGCTGGCTGTTCGCGATCACCGAGATCAACCCCAGGAGCTGCGAAGAATTCGTCCCAGATGCGGTCGACGGGAACGATCACACGCCTGTCTCCATCGCGAAGGATAGTGACTTCCCGCACGTCGAGGGGAAAGGCCACATCTTTGGGCAAACGTACCGCTTGAGACCGGTTCGACTGGAATAGGGTGGTACGTGTCATCTAACAGTCCATCATTGATTGTGCATGATGTGGGATATACATATGGGATATACGTTTGGTCAAGGACGCAGCGAACAATGTCACGCTGCGCGATCAGGAACAGGAGTCGGATATCACGCCAAAACAGCGCAATGCGGAGATGGTGGCGTTCGTTAGGATAGGCGGCGGGTGATCCATTAATCGATGCGGATGGGATCGCTGCGACGCTTAAAGACCTGTTTTTAGATGCGGAACGCCCCAGTATCACGCGAGCCAGTTTTCCATGCTGAGACCCGAACACGCGCGAACTCACCGACATTGGCGGTGACTGGCGTGGCACCCCGTGCATGGGCCTGGGCTGCGATCAGGAGGTCGTTGGGACCGATTGGTCTGCCCACAGCCTGAAGCTTTGCATGGATGCCGCCATATTCGACGTCAGCCGGGACGTCGAGCGGAAGGGTTCGAGGCCGCCTTGGATGGCCTCGACTTGCTTAAGAAGGCGTGGGGAGCTTTTGCGAGCGCCACCGTAGCGAAGCTCAGCCGCGGTGAAATGCTGATGGACAGGTTGTCTCTTCCCGACGATCTTTCGACCACAGCGGCTTGCGGATTGCGAACGAGATCGGAGAAGATATTGGCGTCGAGCATGTACCGCGCGCCAGTCACAGGTCGACTGCCTTCAATGGAAGCAGCGTCGCATCGAAATCGTGTGGGAATTGATCGTCGGAGGCGAGAAGAGTTAGCCCTTTCAGAATATCGAGAAGTCGCGGCTTAGCTTCGCGCACGTGAAAATTGGAAGATGATCGTGCCATATCGAGCCTCCTTGTATATGCCGTATAAACTGCACCGGCCGGCAGTTCATCAATCGCGGTAAAACGGTCGCGCAGACCAACCTATTGCGTGTCACGATCTCCAAGCCAGAGAGTATGAGGGTCAGAAACAAACGTTGCTACCAGCCTGTTTGATGGCCACCGGAGTCAGATTATTTAAGGTATCGGCTATCATCTCAATCTGCTGAGGTTGCCTATGCAAGATCAATGCCTACCCAGCGTCAACTTCCTATTTAACATAACGATTAGTATCGATCCGAATGATTGTAAGCGCCAAATAGAAATGTCACCCTTCCACTAGATAGAAATGTCACGGTTCCATACCGGGCGGATCTTCGCTGTCATGCCGCCCACGTTCACGAGGGTGTGCGCAGATGACGGTGGTTTCGATGAGCCAAGGCGAACTCTCGCGGTACGACACGTTGCAAAGGGTCGAGCGCGGCGACTTGCGGATTGATGATGCTGCTATGGTTCTCGGACTGGGCCGACGCCAGGTATTCAGGCTGCTTGACCGCATGCGCGCCGTTGGTGCCGAGGGCCTGAGGCTCGATGGCGGTGGCGCCAAGTTGGATAATCGTCATGCACAAGGCGCTTCATCCCTCGCCCCTTACCCATGATGGGTTTGCAATGGTCCCTGCGTCGAGCGATGGCGACCGAACGACCGTTAAGGTTCGCAGCATTTCGAAATCGAGCTGTTGCCATACGTGAGGAACTGACAGTCGTGGGGTTTATAGCCGCTATCAGCGTGGTATCGCCGATCTGCCACTGGCTGGGAGATAGGTGCGCCTGGCTTACAACCCAGCCGCAAATCACGGTCGTCGCCCGGGACCGCGGTGGGGCGTAAGTAGTGTTGCTTGGGTCACCTTCACAGGCTTACGATCGTGCCGCCGAGCAGCCGGAACCGAGTTCTACAGCGGTCAAATCCTGTCCCCGCAACCAACTCTGTCACAAAAGCTCCTGTCCCAATGGACCGGGGCTTTTGTGTGTTTGGCGTACAGGCACCCTCCGCAAACGCCAGCATCCGGTAAAGATCGCCATGAAACCGAATGGGCCGGCTTTTTCCGCCACGCCCGCTACCCGGCTGAACCACGATCCTCTCGATGAGAGGACGGATCGTCTGCCAAACAACTGCTGCGTCATCGGATGCCAAATGGCTGTCGAGCTCTGCGATCGCGCGGACGTACAGCGCTTCATAGTTGGCCGGCAGGCGAACAACGTGTGATAGGGAAGTCGCTGCGGCCATCTGTTGAAGGCGGTGTTCGTCAGCTTCAAGTTCCTTCAGGCGCGCGGTGAGCGAGCGTGGCGCGTCTTCATCCTTTTCAATATGGGCGACAAGCTTGGTGATGCGCGCACGAGTGTCGGCCAGGTCGGTTTCGGCCCGGATACGATCGGCAACCGACCCGCGATGCTCCTGCCAGTTCCTGCTGAAGGGCAACAGCGAACCGGCTTATGACCTCGGGTGTGAGCAGTCGTCCGTGTATACCGGCAAGGGCTCGGGTTCCGAGTTCCCTGATCGTAATTGAGCCATTCTCGCACTCGCCCGTACGGTGGCCCTTGCAGCGCCAGCGTCCCGCTCCCGTGCCAAAAACGGCACCCCGCACGCCCCGCATATCACCAGTCCGGACAGCAGATACGTGGGCCGTTTGGCCCCGCTGAGCGGATTGCCGGTAAGCTTGAACTTCACGTCGCGCGCGGCACGGGCTTCGATCTGCTGGGCTTCGACCTGGTCCCAAAGAGCATCATCGATAATACGCAGGTTGGGTTCATCACGGGGGCGCCGTGAGAAGCCGCGCCGCTCGTTGGCGACCTCCACCCACGTCCGCCGGCTGAAGATCCGCCGACCGATATGAAGCTCGTTGTTTAGAATGCCTTCGCCGAGTGTCACATCGCCGGATAGCGTCGACGGATTCCAGACGCCGGCGTTGTATTTGCCGCACTCGCGTGCGCGTGGCGAGCCCGGCAGGGGCTGGTCGAGATGCCGATCGCCAAAGTCGAGGAGGCCGCTCGCGCGCCGTCGAGCCATTCGCTGCGCGTTGGGCTGACGCAGGATCTGTTTGCCGCCGGCGAGGACGGCGTTGGCATTGCCCAGGCACTACGTCGGTCATCGCCGTCGACGGCACTGCGCTATGGCGGAAGCTTGCCGTTAGGAGCAATGTTGCAGCGCGCGTGTTGGCTAAGATCAGAGGCTGATAATCGCCTTACCCGGTGAGTCTTACGGGACAGACAGCGGTCCCGGCAGCTGCCGGGGAAACCACGTCAGGAGGGCATCGGACAGGGCTGCTGCAACAATCGAGGGGTCGCCTGTTCGTGTGCCGCTAGCCCGCACCGTTGTTGCCTGCCCTGTCCAGACGACGTGTTTATCGCGGCGCAGCGACACGGTCACTTCGAGACGGGTCACGATCAGACCGCGCAATTGATCCTTCCCCGAAGGCTGAGTCAGCGACAGGCCTCCAAGGCCCGCTGCCATACCCGGTCGGTCTGATCGGTCGTTGCCGGACCGTACGACGCCGCGCTGCGTCTGCGATACCTCAACCTTAGCGACGTAAAGGCTGTGGTTCGCGTCGGGCATGGGCAGGAAGGCTGTTCGAAGGAAGCTTCGCTGAACGGCGTCCGTGAAAGTTTTCGTGATCGCGGGAGACGTGGTTGAGCTATCTGTAGCAACGATCGCTATCGTGCCTGGCTTCACTACGGATGCAGCAACTGGCGATTGCATCAGCGCTGCGACCGCGGCGAAAAGGAGAACGTACATCTGACATGTGCCGATCAATTACTGGGGCGAGGGGGGCTAACGGCATCGCGTCGACCCTCCGCGTTGGAAGTGGTAATGAACCGTGATCGAACAACGATCGTGATCGCGATCTGCCGTTCCGATAGCACTCTAGTCGAGCTTCTCGGCGTGTCGACCAGCCCATTCCTTCCCCTCATCGCCTCCCCATAGGAGCCAAGCGATGTAGCCCGCGGACGGATCGGTGTCCGATCCCCACTCATGGGTTTTGCCGTCTTTGTCGACCTCGTGACGCGCGAAGTAGCTGTGCATCGACTTCACATCCTCGGCGGTCACATCGTCCTGCGCCGCGAGTTGCTCGGCACGACGAACCCCGACGTCCGTACCGCCTCGTCCGAAATCGTCGCGCAACTTTAGCCCCTTCTTTGCATTAGCGGCGATCTTCGTGGTTGGTTTGAACGTATCGGGCATCATGCTCTCCCTGTGGCAATGTTCAAACGCCTAGATTTTCGAACATATCCATGAGCGTGTATCGGCGGTATTGCCTCTGGCCCTCCCAGGTGATGCTGGATGACTAGGCCATCGGGAAGGGCAAACCGAGACGGTATTCTAGGGGCTGGCTATCTTCCTCGAGCACCAGGATCATTGAATTGGTGGGAAACTTGCGCCGGCTGAAAGGTTCTAGAGCGAGTCAAGGAGATCGACATGGCAACCGAACAGCCGAACATTGTACCTGACGACATGAAGCCGGAGCCGAACGACGCCGATAGCACTGCGACCGTTTTGGACGATGCGCAGATGACCAAAACGCCGGGCGGCGGTGGTCTAGGCGGTACCGACGCCGCGGATGTCTTGAGCGGATCGGGAAAGCTTAGCGGTGGTGCGACACCGAACAGCCCTATCGATGTGCCAGTTCCACATGGCGGTAGTGGTGACCCAACTCGCGAAGCGCAGCTCAGATCGTTGAGCGATGGCCCCAAGGAACCGCATACCAATCCCAACTGATCATCCTGGGATCACTTTCAAGGAACATCGCGCGGTTTCGGTTGGACATCCTGCGCCTCCGAGACGTTGAGTGTCTATGCATGATGATAGGAAAGTTCGTCTGACGCGACCGCGTTGTCTTCCCGTAAGTGTAGAGGCAGCCGCCTTGAACATCGTCCGATGAGCGCTGATCGTAACCTGGCCGGGCGCCGCGTGGTAATCACCGGTGCATCGAGCGGCATCGGCGCGGCAACGGCGATGGCTTTCGCAAAAGCGGGAGCGCGGCTTGTCCTAGGGTCTCGCGGCAAGGACGGGCTGGACGACGTCGCGCAGCGCTGCGTCGAAGCTGGCGGCAGCGCAATCGTCCGACCGGTAGATTCCACCGACGCAGGCGCAGTGGCCGCATTCGCCGCTGAGGCGCGCGATCTGCTCGGTGGCATTGACCTTTGGTTCAGCTGCGAAGGCGTCGGTGTGCTCGGCCGGTACGAAGACGTGCCGATCGCAGATCATGCCCGTGTCATCGATGTGAACCTCGTCGCCCACATGAACGACGTCCATGCCGTACTGCCGATCTTCCTCGCGCAGGATCACGGCAGCTGGGTAAACATGATTTCGGCGGGCGGTTTTGTCGCTACGCCGTATGCCGCGGCCTATTCGGCGAGCAAGTTCGGGTTGCGCGGGTTCAGTTCGGCTTTGCGCGGCGAGGTGTCGAAGCGTCCGCACATTCACATATGCGACGTCTGCCCGACCTTCGTCGATACGCCCGGCGTGGACCATGCCGGCAACTATACCGGTGCCCGGCTTTCGCTTCCCCCCGGTTCGCTCGCACCGGAGACGGTGGCGAAGGCAGTCGTGCGGCTCGCCACGCACCCTCGTAACCTCACCGCCGTCGGCGCGCCGGCAATCGCATTCAAACTCGGCGAGTTCGCGGCGCCGAACCTGCTGGCGGCGATCATGAGCGGCTTCCTCGACACCTGGTCAGCCCGCGCGGCCGACGGCAACGACAGCGATGGGGTGTTGTTCGAACATGGCGTCCCGGCCGGTTCTGATGGTGGCCGACGCGATCCACACCGGGGGCGCAAGGTGGCAGCCGCAGCGGGCGGTATGGCGGTTCTCGGCCTTGCGGGGGTCGGTGTATGGCTGGGCCGTCGCCGGTGATTGAGGACGACCGCTATCTCGCGTTGCGCTTGGGCATACGGCTACGAACGGACGATGTGGTCGCAAATACCGGCTGGTTTACTTGGCAGGGGTTCACCGCGTGACCGAAGCGATCGAGTTGGGATTGCCGGCGCATGCCTTCGACCGTCAGGATGATGGCGACGATCTTGGCTTCTACGCACCCCCGCGTTTAGTCACGCACATTGACGAGGCAGCTGTCTGCGCACTGACCAGCCTGTACCGCGATGCGATCCCTGCTGGCGGGCGGGTGCTCGACATCATGTCGAGCTGGGTCAGCCACCTGCCGGACGACGTCGCCTACGGCGAGGTCGTTGGCCACGGCATGAACGCAGAGGAACTGACGGCCAATCCGCGCCTCGACCGCTGGTTCGTCCAAGACCTGAACGATGTGCCTGAGTTGTCCGAAGGGGACGCGCGCTACGATGCCGTACTGATCTGTGTCGGGATTCAATATCTGCAACACCCCCTGGCGGTACTGCGCGAGGTTCGTCGCGTGTTGAAGCCGGGAGGCCGCGTCATCATAAGCTTCTCGAACCGGTGCTTCCCAACCAAGGCCGTGGCGGTCTGGCGCGCTCTCGATACGCAGGGGCACGCCTCGCTTGTCCGCCTCTATCTGGAAAAAGCAGGGTTCCGCGATGTCACGGCTTCCCTACTCGCCGACGGTTGCATTGGCGATCCATTGGTCGCGATAACCGGTCGCAGTTGAGGCTGTCGGGATCACACCAGCGACGAGGGCGCCGACTCCCGGTTCAGTACCGTCGCGCCTGTTACAGGTATGTATCAGGCGCGACGGCAACCCAGTGGTCAGGCTTCGACGCTGGCGGTCAAGGGTGGCGTCTGCTGATGTTGGACGACCAGCCAATCGTCGTGTCCCCGCATCCGCAAAGTCGAGGTGCAATGCGCCTCGTACTTCTCGTCGCCGCTCGCGCATCGTGCCGTGTACGCAACGACGATCAGCCCCTCTTGAGGTCGTGACACTCGTCGATCCGATAGCTCAACCGTATCCCAATCAGGCGTAGCCTTGACCGCATCCTTCGCTTCCTGCCCCTGGAAGACATAAGGCGGACGGGGCAAGACCATGACGATCTCCTCGTCGATCCGGTTCTGGTAATGCTCGTCGCTGGCATCCCATAGGCTCCCTTCGAATTCCCATACGCGCTGGTCGTCCATGCCGTCTCTCCTTCATGGCTCAAGCGCGAGAGTATGGGGGAGGGTTCCCGTGTCTCGGCACCATCGCGTCAATATCTACCGCCGGATAAGACGTTTTGGCGCCCGTACGCCCGAACTCCCTGACTAACATTGCGCAAACAGCGCATGCCTACCGATCCATGGTCCAAGCGCGATCAAAGGGGACCGGACGTATCGGTCCCAGCGTTTGTTGACACCCGTAACAACAAGGACGCTGCCATGAATCTCAATGACCTCCTCCCAGATGGTGGCATCGACGCACTCGCCGCCCAGCTAGGCATACCGCGTGACCAAGCCCAGCGGGGCGCAGAAGCGCTGCTGCCGTCGGTTCTGGGCGGCATGGGGAATAACACGACGCAGTTAGACGCCCATGTGAACACGCTTGGCGGCGCAAGCCTTGCCTCCAATGTGCTGGGCAATGAGCCGACTGCGATTGATCGCGGCAATCAGTTCCTCGGCGGTATCTTCGGGTCGAAGGACGGCAGTCGAGAGGTCGCCGACGACGCGGCGCAGAGCAGCGGCCTGGCGCCCGAGCTTCTCAAGCAGATACTGCCGATCCTGGTCATGCTGGTGGCCGGGCATCTGACAGGGCGCTCGGCCGGGCAGCAGGGTGGCCTCCTTGGATCTGTACTCGGCAGCCTTAGGTGGCGCTGGAGTCGCAGCCGCTGCGCCCCGGGGGCGGTCTCGGCGGCGGCCTGGGGGGCATTCTTGGTTCGGTCTTCGGCGAGCGGCGATAGAGCCGTCTGGGTCCACTAACACCTCGTCGCCACGTGGCTACGGCACGGCGATAACATCGACGGCACGACTGTGGAGCGCATGTGATGCGGCGACGGGGAAACAAGCGAGCCGATCCTGTGGCAATTGTCATCTTCGTGATGATCGTGGCACTCGTCGTAACGATCTGCTGGCTCGCGGCGCGTGGCTTTCAGAAAGAGCCGAATGGATCACCGCGTGGTAGTAAGACGCTGCCAGCTTAGGCAGCGCAGGGGCCCGTATCTGCGACGCCTCCGAACGCTGCTCCTGCCCAATAACGGTGACGACGATTAAACTGGCGGTCTGAGGCCGGGGGGACCGCGTTGGGTGTGGTCCCCCGGATCGGCTTGTTTAGTTGCGCAGGCTATCTGGAACGATACCGCCGTTATCGGCAAGCTTCTGCATCACTGCCTTGTGAAGGGCGATGTTCTGCTCGGCCGAGCCGTCGGCTGCTGCATGGACGTTCAGTTCGCTAGCGAGTTCCTTGCGAGCCGTCAGACTGGAATCTAGGTCCAGCAGCTTCAGAAGATCGACGATCGAGCTCTGGTAATTGCCCCCGCCATCTTTCATCGATGCCATCTCGCTAAGGACCGCACCGACATCGACGGACTGCTGAGCCGCTGCGGGGGCGGGCTGGGCGGTAGCGGTCGGCGCGGCCTGTGGCGCAGCTTGGGGCGCAGCGGCGGGAGCCTGAGCCGGCGCAGCGGCTGGTGCGGCTTTGTGATGGAAAACCTTGTTCATGATCGTGCTGAAGATGCTCATAGCCGTGTCCCGATAAGGCCGGCGGCTGCGCCGGCAGACCGCTAGAACGAACGCACCTCAGGAACGGTCCAGAGCTCGTTACTCGTGCGGAACGGTCCTCAAGAGGCACGCGTTGAGCGGCAATAGCAATACACAAGTGGATGGAGAGTATGATGAACTTCAAGACCCTGGCACTGGTATCGGCAGCGGCCCTGTCACTGGCCGCATGCGGCAAGAAGGCCGACGATACGACCGTTGTTAATAACAGCACCTACGCCAACACGACCGCCACGGACGTTAATGCATCCGGTTCCAATGACGCCGTGGCAGCAACCGTCTTAGGTGGGCAGGCTTTCGTCAACATGGCAGCTGCGAGCGATGCGTTCGAGATCGAGACCTCGAAGCTTGCTGTGACTAATGGCGCATCTGCTGCGGTAAAGAAGTTCGCTGGCCAAATGATCACCGCACACGAGGGTTCGACTGCGAAGCTGAAGGCACTGACGGCAACGCTGTCGCCAGCTTTGTCGCCCGACCCGGCGCTGAGTGCCGAGCAGCAGCAGAAGCTTGCCGATCTGAAGACCAAGCAGGGCACTGACTTCGACACCGCGTATGCAGCGGCCCAGGTCGCCGGGCATGAGCAGACGCTCGATACGCTCAAGGGATATGCTGCAACCGGCGACGTGTCCCAGCTGAAGACGTTTGCGGCGGGCTTGGCACCGACGGTTGCAGCGCATCTCAACATGGCGAAATCGCTGAAGTCCTAATCGCGTCTCAGTTTATCAAGCTCTAAACCAAGAGGTACACCGCACGTGTACCGCTTGGCTTGGTCTATCCTAAACTGGAACCACACGGGACTTCCGCAGCATAGTCGCGGAAGTCCTGAATTTGCGACCGCAGCACGGACGTTCGCGTTTTAGAACGTTGATGCTCATCGCGCAGCTCGCGCGCCCATGACATTCACGGGATGACGGCAAACACCTGTTTGTCGCACAGTTGTGAATATGACTAGGTTTTACGCTCATCTGGCTTGTACGAACAATCGCTATTCTCGCGGAGGGCTAGATATCGTAGCGCCGTCTCGATGTTAGTCACCGGCCGACGATAGCGCTGCCGTATAGCGGGAAGCGAGTTCTGCAGCGGTAAAATCCTGTCCCCGCAACCGACTCCTACAACACAAAACGATCTTTGCCGCCCTCACAGCGCTGTGTTGGCGTTTGTGGCAAAAATGAACCACGTCCAGAGTTGGGAAGCGAGGAAAGGGGCGCGAACGTCCGATTGTGGGTCTTGGCCGTCGTCGTCAACAACTCAGCGGGTGACACACCAGTAATGAAGAGCCTTATACGTGACGTAGCAACGAGTTGTGGCAAGATCTGAAAGACCTGCTCGGTTCAGTCAAGCCACTCCATGGAAATTTGATTGGTAGCGTACACTGCTGTCAATGATCCGATAGGCTTGAGCACATGTCAAATTTGCTTGCGCCAAGCTGCCGGCGCAACTCCAACCCGTTTTCGGAAGACTCGGCTGAAATGTGCTTGGTCGGCGAAGCCGCATTGACCCGCAATCTCGGTAAGATTGAAACTACGTCCGCGCAGCAGGTCTGTAGCACGCGATACTCGCCGATTGATGAGCCACTGGTGCGGTGGCACACCAACCGAGTGCTTGAAGGCATGAGCGAACTGGCTGACGCGAAGATCACAACATCGCGCAAGTTCCTCAAGGGCAATCCCGTCGGTGAGATTTATTTCTATCAATTCCTTAGCAAGCCGTTCCTGCCAAGTAGTCAGCCCACCGACCGAGGAGCGACGCGAGGCGAGATCGCCGTAACGGCTCATTACGTAGATCCCGAACGACCACATAAAGCTATCGGCGTAGAGCGTGTCGAGCATGTCCGGGTCGTTGAGATAAGGATGGATACGGTTCGCCAGCGAAACGAGTACGGGATCGAATGCCAGTAAGCAGGCATCGTTCCCGAGATGCGTAATCGCCGGGACCTCCAGATCTTCGGCGATCTGACGCATGAAGGCCCGAGGCAGCAATATCTCGACGGAATGGCGCTCGGAACTGAATTCCACAAAATCAACTTCCGGCAAATACAGTATATGAGAGAAACCCACTGGTGCTTTAAAATCGAATCTCTGTCCGTAAACCAAGGTTTCGCTTACTTCTTCGCGATAACGTATTCCGACCGTGAACACGTCGTCCCATTGGGGATATTCGTCGTTCTGCGCAATGCCATGCTCGCCAATGTCGATTTCCGCCATATAGAGCCTGGATTTGACCAAGCCACGGGCGCGCAGCGTCAAAGAACTTCCGGCAGAAAGCTCCAGTGGCACCGTCGCAACTTCGCCCAAGCGACCAAATGTTGCCATCTTCACCTCCGCGCGTCCTGCCCGTTACCGCAAAGACGTGGGCGAGCGATCCTTAGCTTACTACGGTGGGAATGTCGAAGCGTAGACTTTTGATAGATTCTAGACCGTAGTACCGCAACAGAGATGCCATCGTTGACGCTTATTCCCCGTCCTGTCAGTCATTGTGAATTGGGTTCACCGGCCTTTGAGGATTTTTAAATGGTGAGCATCGGCAGTCCGGGACACGCAGTAATCGAGTTCATATTACGACGGATGAGCGCTGAGCGCTTGCCCAGGGGAGCATGCGATGCCTGAACATTCTCATCCACAACGGTTATCGATGATATCCGCGGGGAACGGCGAACATTTCGATCTGGCGGGTGCGAAATTAACCTGGAAAGTCAAAGCCGAAGATTCGGACATGCGGTTTTGCTTTTTCGAGCAGGTGCTCGCGCCGGGCGACGTCGTACCGCTCCACCTCCACCATTATACTGAGGCCTTCTACGTTTTGGCAGGCACCGTTACCTTCTTCAGAGAGCCGGACAACGGTCATGCGTTCAGGTCGAGCACTGGCGATGTCGTTGTGGCGAGGTCGACCGGCCTTCACGGGTTCGCCAACGAAGGTAATACCGAGGCGCGCCTGCTGAGCATCAGCGTTCCGGAGCACCAGCGATTTTTCGACGCGTTGGTAGCGGCTGACCGCGAGCAGCCCTTTGCGGCGATGCCGCCCGAGGCGGCCATGGCGCGCGTAGCTGCAATTGGTGACGATACGGACTCTGTGTTCGCTCGACCATGACAATCTGGGTATCGCGCACCGCTCAACCTCGATGGAGGTCGTCATGATCGTGGTGTTTTCGGGACTTACTCGGACTTTGCAACATGCCGTTGCGGTGGTCGCTGGAGCGGTCATGCCCATGACGGCCGCAGTCCCTGCACAGCCGCCAAAGGCGAGCATTCGGCCAGTGAATTACCGACTGGACCTTACGATCTTGCCTGATCGTGCGCGGTTCAATGGTCATGTCGAGATCGACGTGGATCTGGTCAACGCCACGTCGCACGTGGCGCTCGATGGACAGGATTTGACTGTCCGCCGCGCCGTGCTGCGGCGAGGGAGTGCCGAGTTTCCGGCCACGTATCGCGAGATGGATTCAGGCGGGCACGCAAGGCTCGATCTCGCGCGTGCGGTTTCGGCGGGACGCGCGACACTGATACTGGACTATGAGGCGGGCTTCGCGGAATCGCTCGCGGGGCTCTACCGCGCAGACGTCGGCGGCCGCTGGTACGCCTGGTCGCAACTCGAAGCACGAAACGCCCGCAGGCTGTTCCCCAGTTTCGACCGGCCTGGGTTCAAGACTCCCTACACGGTATCGGTGACGACATACGCCGGCATGGTCGCCACCAGCAACGGTGCCGAGCAGACAGCGGAGGCAGACGGCGCGCTGATCCGCCATCGCTTTGCAACCACCGCGCCTTTGCCGACATATTTGGTTGCGGTCGCCGTGGGGCCGTTTGCGGTTGCATCCGCCACTATCCCGGCCAGCGCCGCGCGCAAAACGCCCATACCGTTGCGTATCCTGGCGCCGCAAGGGGCTGGCAGCCCTGATCTTGCGCTGGCGCAGACCGGGCCGATCCTTGAGAAACTCGAGGCCTATATGGGCCGGCCCTATCCTTATCCCAAGCTGGACCAGATTGCGTCTCCGATGATGTCGGGCGCAATGGAGAACGCGGCGGCCATCATATACGATCAGGAGAAGCTCGTTCCGCTAGACCCCCGGTCACCGGCCAGCCAGGCGAACTTTGTTCGCGACGTTTCTCACGAGCTTGCACATCAATGGTTTGGCGACCTCGTCACGCCGAAAGCCTGGGACGACCTGTGGCTGAACGAGAGCTTCGCCAACTGGATGAGCTACCGGATAGGCGATCGCTGGCGCCCAGAGCTCCAAATAGGCGTGCAGTCGACGCTGGACGCCATCGCTGCACTCAACCTGGACGAATTGGCGGCTAGCCATCCCGTCCACGAACGCGTCGGCGAAGACAGCGAGCCAGCGTTCGACGATATTACCTATGGAAAAGGCGGCCAGGTCCTCGGGATGCTCGAGGCCTATCTTGGCGAAGAGAAGTTTCGGGCCGCCCTGCAACTCCACTTGGCGCGCTTCGCCGACGGCAATGCCGATACGATAGATTTCTTCACGTCGCTGGAGGACACGGTGCACGATCCTCGGGTAGTGATGGCATTGCGCAGTTTCGTCGACCAGCCCGGGATCCCCGTGATCCGATTCGACCGCACGCCGACCGGGTATCGCCTGATCCAGTCGCGCTACGCAGCAATCGGCACGACCGCGGCGGCACAACGTTGGACGGTTCCGATCTGCTACCGCGCCGATGCTGCGCGTAGCTGCGTGATGCTCCAAGGGCTCGATGCGACCATCCCCATCAGTGGAGCCCGGGTCTTGATGCCTAATGCGGGCGGGCAGGGGTATTATCGCTTCTCGCTGTCTCTGCAGGATTGGCGAGCGCTGATCGCCACTTCGGCCAGCATGGTACCGGCAGAGGCGCTGATGACGACAGATAGTCTATGGGCCGGATTTCGGGCGGGCGAGATTGCACCGAATCTGCTGGTCGATGCCGCCCGATTTATGGTCGGCAACAGCTTTGGGCCGGCTGCGCTCGACGCCGGCAATCGATTGGCGGTACTGCGACATCAAGGCATTATCCAGGCGGACGAGCAGGCGCACTACAGCCAACTGCTGCGTGCGCTTTACCGGCCATTGCTCGACAAAGTGGGCTTCGTGGCCACGGGAACGAAGCCGGGCGACACGGCCGAACACCAACGATTGCGGGTCGGGCTGGAGCGATTGCTCGCTGACGAAGCCGAAGATCCCATTGTGCTCGCTGGGCTGGCGCAAGGGGCAGCGGATACGCTTGCCGGCAAAGTTGGGGCGCTGGCGCCCCAGCTCCAGGTTGCCGCCTTTGCTGCCTATCTTAGGGCGATGCCGGGGACGCGGGTGCCGGCATTGTTCGAGCGGTTCGCCAAAACGACCGACGCCAACGAGCGCGAGATCATTGCCTATGCGCTCGGTACACGGAGGGACCCCGCCGGGGCCACCTGGCTGCTCGACCGCCTTGGCGATACCCGGCTCTCCTATCTTGATCGACAGCATGTGCTCTTCAGTCTGGCGGAGGAGCCAGCGACGCGTCCCGCCACATTGACTTGGGCCAAAGGGCATCTCGACCTGCTGTCACGTCAGGGCGTCCGGCCGATGGTTATCGGCTTGGCCGACAATGCCTGCTCCGCGGCAGATGCAAGATCTTGGAGCGATGCCCTAAACTCCCGGATCGGCAAGGACGCGAAAATGCGGTTGCTTCTGGATGCTACGCTGGAGAAGATCCGCAACTGCGTATCGTTGCACGACAGGTGGAGCGCTGAGGTCCCTGCCGCGCTGGGGTCATAGGGACGCGGCGGACACATGCCGCCGTGTCGACGCGGGATGCCAACGCAGATTAGCGTCAGTCCGCGGCACTTCCGACTGCGAGTGAGAGCAGTCATTGCCAAGTTGAGCATCGCTCATGTGAAGGTGAGACTCCGTGATCTAGGTCGAAAAACTTTACTGGTTCAAAAGTCATTTTCCAAAAATGGAGATACCGATGACTTTCGAAGCAATACCAATGCAAGACGGCGCCACAGAGTATGATGGTGCCTTGGCCTCCGCTAAATCAGCGTCACGCCTGTGCATTATTCCCTTCATACCGTTTCTGTTGCTGTTCTCCGAACCAGCTGGCGCCAACGCAGTATCGACCGGCTTCGATGACCCCGTTGCAAGCGAGCACGTCCGGCTTGACGATCTCGATCTACAGACGAAGCAGGGCTGGCGATCGGCCAAGTCACGTGTGGCAAGCGCGGCAGCGCGCGTCTGTGCCATGCAGCTTACGTTTTCTGCCGCATCACGCTGTCGCAAGGAAAGCGTCACGCGCGGCGAACTGGCGCTGGTTCGATACGCCGCTATTAACGGCGTTCACCTCTCGAGCACTCCGATAGCGTCCGCTTCGATCCGCAGCCGGGTAAGCCTTCTCAAAGCCGGGATTGCCGCTCGGATCACCCGTCAAAACCGTTACTTCGATCGCTCACACCGCTTCTTTCAAGCCGAAGACGCAGCATGAGCTACGAGCGGAAGTTGGTCCCGGTCGCGGGGTCCGCCATAAGCGTCATCGACGTAGGCTCGGGCCCTGCCGTGGTTCTTGGGTCAGGCTTTCTTTGCGATGGCGACGCCTGGCTGCCGCAGATCGAGACGTTGGCGACGCGCTACCGCGTCATCGTTCCAGAGTTGTGGGGTCATGGTCTGTCCGGCCCCCTCCCGACTGGTGTTGACTCGATGCGCGACGTGGCCCGTCAGTATCTTGAACTGCTAGACGCCTTGAAGGTCGATCGGTGCACGATCGCAGGGTTGTCGATCGGTGGCATGTGGGGCGCGGAACTCGCCCTGATGGCGCCGGACCGGGTCACCGGACTGGTGCTGATGGATACGTCGCTTGCAGCCGAGCCTGCAACCACACACGCTGCCTATATGGGTTTGCTGGACACGATCGCGGCGTACCGAGGCTTTCCCGAGGCAGTCATCGCCGCCGCCGCACCGCTTTTCTTCTCGGCGGCAGTGGAGGAGCGTGATCCGACGCTGCAGGCGGCATTCATGGCGCGACTGCGGTCCTGGGATCCTGGCCGCGTGGTGGACAGTCTCGTGCCGCTCGGGCGGATCATCTTCGATCGTCGTGAAGCGCTAGCCGATCTTGCGGCGTTGAAGATGCCGGTCTTGGTGGCCACGGGCGCCGAAGATCAGGCGCGATCAGTCGCAGAGGGGCGCGCAATGGCTGAGCGGATCGGCTGCGCGTTCGTCGAGATCCCGCTTGCCGGGCACACGGCGAGCCTTGAGGCACCGGACTTCGTGAACCGCCTTCTGAGCGAATTTCTTGCGTCTCAGCTTTCGAATGCACACTGACGAACACCGTGCAGTGTTCAATCTACCGTCGCGGCAAAGCGATGAGGAATGCTAGGATGATCACGAGGATAATGCGGGGATCGGAATGCTGGAGTTACTGAACGACCGTCCACGGGTACTCCTGCTCGAGGTGCCGACACCCATCCAACGGCTGCCGCGACTGGAGCGCGCGCTGGGCGTCGATGTTCGCATCTATGCGAAGCGCGACGATCAGGCGATGCTGGGTGGCGGCGGCAACAAGTTGCGCAAGTTGGAGTTTCTGCTTGGGGAGGCCGTTGCCCAAGGTTGCGACACGTTCATCACCACCGGTGGACTACAATCGAACCACGCGCGTCTGAGCGCCGCGGCGGCAGCGCGTACGGGGATGGCGTGCGAACTCTTCCTCACCCGGGTCGTGCCACGGAACGATGAAGACTATCGCTTTAACGGCAACGTGCTGCTCGACGGACTGTTCGGAGCGACGATCCATGAACTGCCCGGCGACACGGATGCGCTCGCCGCCGCGCACGCCCGCGCGAACGCTCTCAGGGGTGATGGGCGCAACCCCTATGTGGTCGGTATGGGCGGCTCGTCGCCCACTGGGTGCCTGGGATATGCTGCCGCCGGGGCGGAGTTGCTGGCGCAGGAAGACGCGCTGGACGAGCGCTTTGCGCAGATCATCGTCCCGAACGGCAGTGGCGGAACGCACGCTGGTCTCGCCGCCGGATTTGCGGCCTTGGGGCAAGATCCTCGTCGGATTCGGTCGTTCGCGGTTCTAGCCGATACCGATCGGACGCACCGGGACACGCTGCATCTGGCGCGCGAAACGCTCGCGCTGCTCGACGGTAGCGCGCGAGTCGAGGACAAGCAGATCGTCGTGTCGGGCGACCAGTTGGGGGCGGGGTACGGCATGCCGACGTCTGCGATGATCGAGGCTGTACGGTCCGTGGCACGGACCGAAGGGATATTGCTGGATCCAGTCTATGGCGGCAAGGCCTTTGCAGGTCTCATGGCCGACGTCCGCGCAGGAATCTTCCCCGCAAAATCGGCAGTGCTTTTCGTAATGACGGGCGGCGTGCCTGGTCTCTACGCCTATCGCAGTGTCTTCGACGACCACGGCTGACTGGTGCTGCATCGGTGCCGGCAAACCTCACCAGCCGCCCGATGATGAGACGCGTTCATCTGTTCGTGAACAGGTATGACCTCCCCCTGACGGCTGTGCAGTTTATTCTGGAAACTCCCCCACGGAGCTTCCCTTCCTATGCGATCCACCTACCCCGATGCCGGCCACGAAATCTATCAATTCGCCGGTGGGCTGATGACCGTGTTCGCCGACGCCGCGTTTACCGGCGGCCGTTACTCGCTGCTGCTCGCACAAGTTCCGCGCGGAAATACGACGCCTTCGCACTTCCACGAGACCGACAGCGAAACACTGGTCATGCTGGGCGGTGCCTTGACTGTGGAAACGCTCGGGCGATCGATGATCCTGCGTGCCGGCGATTGGGCGACGCTGCCACCCGGTCAGGTCCACCGGCTGAGTAACGCTGGCGACGAAGATGCCAGCTATCTGCTGCTTTGTGCGCCCTCCGGTTTCGAGCAATTCGTCCGGCGTGCGGGGACTCGCATCGTCGATGGCGTGGCAATGCCTCGGGACGTGGACGACGACGACGTGCGCCTGCTGGTCGGCAATGCCGCGGCGTATGGCGTTCGCCTGACGGACGGCGCAGAGTTTGCGCATCCGACGCGCTACGATGTCCCGTCTGACCAGCGCGAAACGTTCATCGCTTTCGGCGCCACGATCGAGATGCTGGCGCGTCTTGGCGGTGAGGAGGACGGCATCGTTCTGGTTCGTGCCGTAGCGATCGCCCCGAAGAGTGGCCTTCGCGCTCCAAACGCGCCAACCGCGCGGTTCTTTGCGGGCAAAACCTCCTCGAACGGCAGTCGGCAGGGCATTTTGACGCCGGCATCGGAGCCTGCCTTGCTCGCAGTTACCACCGAGAAAATGCTGCGACTGTTGCGCGAGCATTCCATGGCGGAGCTCATGATTGCCGATGGCGGACCGCTTGGGCGACTGATGCTCGTCCTCACCGCGCTTCACTCTGCGAATTACTTGAAATTGGATGGCGCGGTCTCTGCTGCCGACGAAGACCACTCTGTGCGACGCGGTTTTCCGATCCACTGATCTTCCGATTGAGGATACCGTTATGACATTACAAAGACGTGAGATTCTTACGGCTGGCGCCGCTACCCTGTTCGCGGCGACGCTGCCGCGCAAAAGCTTGGCGTCGCAACCGCCTGTGATCGAAGAAGGGTTCGCGAATGTGCCAGGCGGACGGGTCTGGTGGCGCTCGTTATGGTCTGGATCGCAGACGCCGCTGCTCCTCCTTCATGGCGGCCCCGGAGCTGGACATGATTATCTCGAGCCGCTGGCATCGCTGGCGGTCGATCGCCCGGTGATTTTCTACGATCAGCTTGGCTGTGGACGCTCGGACAAGCCCGACGATCCTTCGCTGTGGCGCATCGACCGCTTCGTCGAAGAGATCGATGTCCTGCGGCAGGCATTGAAGCTCGATCGCGTCGTCCTGTACGGCCACTCATGGGGTGGCTGGCTCGCGCAGGAGTATATGCGCCGTAGCGATGGTGCAAAAAGCGTCGAAAAGCTCGTCCTCGCATCCACATCCGCGAGCGTCGCCGAATTCGTTGCTGGTGCACAGCGTCTGCTTGCCGCGCTACCCGACGGTATGGACGCGCGGCGTCGACAACTTGAAGCCGCCGGCGCGATGGACAGTCCCGAATATGCGAAGATCGTCGAGACGTTCTACGATCGGCACGTCGTGCATGTCGACAAGCCACCGGCCTATCTCACGCGGACATTCGAGAACCTCGGCTCGTCTCGCACGTATCCGGTGATGAACGGGCCGAACGAGTTCAGCGTGACCGGCACGTTGAAGGGTTGGGACGCCCGATCCGCGCTGGCCGACATCCGCGTGCCGACGCTGGTGATGACGAGCGAATGGGATGAGGTCACGCTGGACTGCCACCAGCGTCTGCATCAAGGCATCCGCGGGTCTGCGCTCGCGGTGCTACCCCGCGCCCGCCATCTTTCGATGGTCGAGCAGCCCGAACGCTACACCGACATCGTCCTTGGCTTTCTCGAGAAAGATCGACCTTCCACGACACGCCGAGGGCGGAGCCAGTGACTTGAGCGATCTGACCATAACGGCTGTGACCACCAAGCGGCAGCGCAAGGCGTTCATCGATCTGCCTTATCGAGTGTACGACAACGACCCGAACTGGGTGCCACCCCTGAAAGGGGAAGCGCTCGGATTGATCATCCCAGAGAAAAACGGCTGGTATAGCCACGCCAAGGCGCAGCTCTTCCTTGCCCATGAGAATGGCCGGGTCGTCGGCCGGATCTCGGCGCATTTCGATACGCTCGCGCTCGACATGCCGGCGGCACAGGGCTTCGGTCCCGGCGTCGGCCAATGGGGGTTGATGGACGCCGAGCGCGAAGACATCTTCGTCGCCCTACTCGCCAGTGCGGAGATTTGGCTGCGCGACCAGGGTATGACCCGCGCGCTCGGCCCCATCTCCCAGTCGATCTGGGAGGAGCCGGGTCTCCTGGTCGATGGCTATGATCATCCACCGACGATCATGATGGGGCATGCCAAGGTCGAATATCGCGGCTGGATCGAGCGTGCCGGCTACGCCGTTGTTAAGCAACTTCTAACCTATGAACTCGACCTCGCCATCGAATTTCCGCCCATCGTCCAGCGGATCATCAAGTCCGGCGAGAATAATCCACGGATCGTGGTGCGCGAGGTCGACAAATCCAGATTCGAGGACGAGGCCGCTATCATCCTCACGATCCTCAATGATGCTTGGAGCGAAAACTGGGGTTTCGTCCCGCTTACTCCGCCTGAGATCAAGGACGTCGGCGTCAAGTTGAAGCCGATCGTATTCAACGACTTGATCCGCATAGCCGAATTGGACGGCAAGCCGGTTGCTTTCATGATCACGCTCCCCGATCTAAACGAAGCGATCGCGCCACTTAACGGATCGCTGCTCCCATTTGGCTGGGTAAAGCTGCTGCTATGGCTGCGCAAACCCAAGGTCCGTACGATGCGCGTGCCATTGATGGGCGTCGTCAAGGAACTGCAGGCGTCTCGAATCGCGAGCCAGCTCGCCTTCATGATGATCGGATACATTCGTCGCGCGTCGATCGATAATTACGGCGCTAGCCGAAGCGAAATCGGCTGGATCCTGGACGACAATCAGGGGATGCGATCGATCGCGATGACGCTCGGCAGCCGGATCAACAAGATCTACAACATCTACGAAAGAACATTGTAGGGCGCCGTATCTTGCCCCGTGTCAGGCGACCGCGCGCCGCGTGCTGGGCGCCAAACCTTCGTGACGGCGAAACGCGCGTGTGAAATGGTTTTGGTCGGCAAACCCGCAGACGAGCGCAACTTCCGCCAGTTGAAGCTTCGTGTCGCGCAACAGCGTCCGCGCTTGGTCAAGCCGACGGCTGATCAACCATCGATGGGGCGCAACTCCCACTGACCGCTTGAACGCGTGGGCGAATTGACTTGTGCGCAGCCCGCACGCTTCCGCCAACGTCTTCAACGGTACGCCCGAGACGAGATTCGCGTCGATCATCTCCTGGGCGAGACGCATCTGCCAACGCGTCAAGCCACCAATGAGCGGCCGCTTCGTCACCAAGCCACCATAATGGCCGCAAACACCTACAGCCATACTCGTCATGACATAATCTGCCGAAAGGACATCCAATTCCTCTGACGAGCCAACATATTGAAGAAGGCGGCTGCCGTATGTGGCAAGAACTGGATCGTCGATGGCTAGTTCTGGCCGACCGACATGGCTGATCGGCGGAGCTTCCAGACCGTCCGTAAGCTTATCGAGAAACGCGCGCGTAGAGACAAAGTGCTGTGCGACACAAGGCTTACTCAGACGTAGAAAACCCAGTTCCGGCAACGCGCAGAACGTCGTTTCGAAGTCATTGGCGGCTGACTTCACCTTTGGATCGCGTGATATGCACTCGACCCCTGCCGCACCGCGCAAGTTCCAGCCAAAGGTATGTGCCTCTTCGGGCACCAACACAGTGTCCGGCTCTGCAGAAAACGGCTGCCCGTAGCGAATGAACGCTATCGCCAGCGTCGACTTTCGCGGCGTTTCCACCGTCAACGCGCCCGCCTCCTCCGAACGAAGCCAAGACGTGACGTCGTTATACCGGCCTGTACTCACGTCGACCTCCGGCTGTTGAGCAACAAATGCGACGATCCAATACCGTCCGTCGAGCAGAACATCTGCGCCCGTCTTGAGGTGTTCCTGATTTTATGAACCGCGGGTCGGCCAATATGGCTTCTGATCAGACGTGAGACCCATAGACCAAAAGCTTCGCCGATGTGTCTAGCGTCCTTCCGATGCTCTTTGCGCGCCGCAGAATCGTTCAAGAAACGAGCGCGATCTTCGTGGAAGGGACGTCGAACGCGGATTGCTGAACAGGCATGTCCGAAAGGAGAATTGTGATGCTTCCACGACCTGCTCACCGCTCAGGGGGCATCCCCTGCCGCGCAGCGCGAGACGGAGCGCGATGAACAGCAATCAGGTGAGCGATCTAGATCTACGACTACTGCGGGTGATGAGCGCGTTGCTCGATACAGGCGGGGTCACCCGCGCGGCGCAGGCGCTAGGCGTCACGCCTTCGGCGGTCAGCCACTCGCTGTCGGCGTTGCGGACGCGGATGGGTGACCAACTGTTCGTGTGCGACGCACGCGGTTTCAGTCCCACGCCACGCGCGCTCGCGATGCAGCCGAGGCTGCAACGTGCGCTGGTCGATCTTCGCACCGTGCTAACCGAGGAGGCCGAGTTCGATCCACGCACCTCCGCGCATCGCTTCTCGCTGGCAGCGAGCGACTGCATCATGGAGCGCCTCCCAAGTGCGGTCGCGTCGATCCGTCGCATCGCGCCGCACGTCCGGATGAAGCTGCTCGGCATCAACGGTCCCCTGAGCGAACGCCTTGCGAGCGGCGAGGTCGATCTCGCATTGGCTTATGGCGATGCCGAAAGTTTCCTGGAACTCGACCGAGAGACGATGCGGGTTTCCGCAGGCACCGACCGGTTCGTCTGCGTCCTGCGGCGCGACCATCCCGGTTTCTGTGGCGAAGACTTTGATCTGGAACGCTATCTTGATCTGTCCCATGTTGCGGTGCGCCTTTCGGACCAGACCCGCAGCGTGGTGAACGACAGCCTGGGGGCGCTTGGCAGGGAGCGGCGCGTCATCTTGACCGTCAGCGACGCAAGGGCTGCGGTGCGCTGCGTCGCGACCTCCGACCTGGTCGCAACTGTACCGGAAAGCGTCGCCGGTGATGCTATTTCGGCCGGCGAGGTCCTGGCGGTCGCGCCACCATTCGATCTGCCCTCTGCCAATGTCTATCTCTGGTGGCATACGCGCGTTCACGACGAGCCGTCTCACATTTGGTGGCGCAACATGGTCCTGACGCACCTCTGTGTGCCTGCGAAGCCTGCCGTCCGTCACTAGCCTGAATTCGCCTAGGCGGATCGCGTGACGATCCCTCCGTGACGATCCTTCATGGTGAGCTGAGCAACGGTGATCTGGGCAGGCAGGGCGTGGCCGCTAAAACGGAGCTCCCTCAAGCGACGGTTCGCCGTCGACGGAATGTGGGGAGAACTTGGTCTTTTGCTGAACGGCAAACGGAGAATACATTGAAATATTTCGCGATCGCCGCCGCCACTTTGCTGGTGAGCAGCCCCATCCTCGCGCAAACACGAAACGCGGTGGTCCAGCATCAGGAAGATCGCTGGGTCGCTGCCTTGAAGCGCGGCGATGTGCCATCGCTCACGGCGATGTATGAGAAGGGCGCGTGGTTGGTACTTCCAGGCGCGCCACCTGCCAAAGGGCGTGCGGCGATTGGCGAAGTCCTCCGGGTTCTCGCGCGCGGCGTGACGAGCATGAAGCTCCAGTCGACGTCCGTCGTACCGCTTGGCCCGAACATCTTGGTCGAGAACGGCACCGCCCGGCTTCAGCTCGTTAGCGACCAGCAGATACAAGAGTCCAATTACCAGGTCGTCTGGCGGCGCACGCGTGCAGGCGGGTGGAAGATCGTGCGCGACGTGGTGAGCCCACGATGACCTCCGATCGCTGGGATGTCAGCCGTGCGGAACTCTACCGCGACGGGACATGGCACGAGCCGTTCCGCGAGCTTCGTGCGCAGGCACCCGTTCATTATGTCGAGGACAGCGACTTCGGGCCGTATTGGTCGGTGTCCACCTTCGATCCGATCGTGCGGGTCGAGGCGCAACCCGATCTGTTTTCCAGCGCCGACGGCATCACGATCGCGAGCGTCCCGCCGGACGGCGTGCGCACGCCGATGTTCATTGCCATGGATGGCCCAAAGCATGCCGGTCAGCGGCGGACAGTGGCGCCAGCCTTCGCGCCCGGCGCGATGGCAACCTTCTCCTCAGATATTCGGGCGCGAACCGCTGAAGTGCTCGATACGCTGCCCATCGGCGGAACCTTTGACTGGGTCGACCGCGTCTCGATCGAGTTGACGACCCAAATGCTGGCGATCCTGTTCGACTTCCCCTGGAGGGACCGACGCAAGCTGACTTTGTGGTCGGACTGGGCGGGTGATGTCGAGGCGATGCGTGATCCGATAAGGCGGCAGGAACGGCTCGTCCATGTGCGCGAGTGCGCCGCGTATTTTCAGCAGCTTTGGAACGAGCGTGCTGACGCCGCGCCGCGCCCCGACCTAATCAGCATGATGATCCATTCGGAAGCGATGAGCAGCATGGACCCGCTCGAATTCATCGGCAATCTGGTCCTCCTTATCGTCGGAGGCAGCGATACGACTCGCAGCTCCATGACCGCCTGCGCCTATGGCCTCGACCGCGAGCCCGACGAGCGCGGCAGACTCGAGGCCGACCCGCGGCTGATCCCTTCGGCAGTCAGCGAGATCATCCGCTGGCAGACCCCGATCGCGCACATGCGCCGCACCGCGACGCAGGATGTCGAGCTGGAGGGCCAGTCGATCCGAGCGGGCGAAAAGGTCATCCTCTGGTATCTCAGCGCCAATCGCGACGAGAGCGTGTTTCCGGACGGCGACCGCATCGTCATCGATCGTCCCAACGCCCGGCGTCATCTGGCATTCGGCCACGGCATCCACCGCTGCGTCGGCGCGCGATTGGCGGAACTGCAGATCGCCGTGCTGCTCGAGGAAATGGCGAAGCGGCGCCTGCGGGTAAACGTCATGGGCGAGCCTGACCGGGTCGCGGCCTGTTTCATCCATGGCTATCGCCAACTGCCAGTAGCACTGAGTCGCTACTGAATTTCTAGCTGCTCGACTTTTTGCCGCGTAGCCGCTCTTCTCGGGGGAGCGGCTGACTGCGCTGCCCGTTAACTCCTCAGCACAAACGACGCGCCGAACCCGATAAACAAGCAGTTCACCTCCAAATTGATCTCTGCGCGACGCGCGGACGTATGAATGGATCGTGCAGTAATGTCGCCGCCAACACTAGAACAGGGAACCCTACAACCGCCCGAAGGAGTGGACGCCGGCCCGTACGAGATCGTAGTAAAGTGCGGGCTTGTTCGCGGACTGAACCGGGTAGTATCGTCCCCTTAAACAAGTCAACTTCGGGTTTAGCGCGTTTAAGGAACATCCGACGCAATGCTGTGTAAGGCGAACCGTTCTGATCCATGATTGATCCAGCCTCACCCGGACAGAAAACCTCTGGTGTAAATATCCGATGCACCCTCGTGCCGGTACTCGCGGAGATCGTTCAGAGACGGCAGCGTATCTGAAATGCCGGTCTGCTCCCACTCCATTGGGCTGTCCCCCGACTGACTTGGCAGCCGATTACAGTCTACTATCACGATGAATGAGTGTCGGGCGTTGGGACGCCAAGGTAGGTGCTCGAACGTCCACTCTTGCGTCTCCGCGGCCGCTGGTCGCCTGATCGCTGCATGACCACGCTAGTCTGCTCCCAAGGTCTTTCGCATCCTGGAACCCGCTGCTTCAAGAGGCTCGAAGCCTTTCCTTTTCTCCGTGTCCACCAGCCCATATTGGGAAGTGTATGGGGGAAGGGTTTTGGGAAAGCGGTTTACGATGGTGAACGGTCGCGTGGTAAGCACGACCGGCATACCAGTGAGAGGGCAGTAATGACGGACGCCGCAAACGTAATTGCCGTGGACCACACAGGCTTCGCTGTGTCGTCTCTGGACGAAGCCGTTCGGTTCTGGACGGGAGCGCTCGGTTTCACACTTGAGCGGCAATCTGAGATGGGGGGCGACTTCCTGCATCAGGTGACAGGTGTCGATGATCCGAGTGTGAAAACGGCGATCGTCAAGGCACCAGGCGGCTACGTGGTCGAACTGTTGGAATATTCAAACGGGCTCCAGAACGGGACGGTGCCCAGCGGCGCGGGATCGATCGGAGCGGCCCACCTGGCTCTGACCGTAAAGGATATTCACGTCGCCATTGCCCGCGTCGAGGCAGCAGGATGGAAGGCGAAAGGCAATCCGCTGCCGATCCCGGGTGGTCCACGGAAGGGAACGTTGGTGGCCTACGTTTCAGGCCCCGATCATATCACGATAGAGCTTATGCAGCCGACAGCCCGTTGATGGGCCGGCAAAAGCTTTGCCGCCTCATCATCCTTTCGAAAGCTGGTGAGGCAGCGGGTAGGGCCGAGGCACAGCACCTTCTCTGCTGCAATACTGAATGGATGGCGGAAATCGGGGAGCCAGAAAGCGGCCGCGAATGACCGCAAGTGGGTCAACAGTCTGCTTCGTTTCAGGCAGCTAGGGCGCGGTTGCTTTCGCCTGCTACCTTGGTGCTCTTTGCATCACGGGACGGCGCGGAACCAAAAAGGCGGGCGTACTCCCGGCTGAACTGGGATGCACTTTCGTAGCCCACCGCAAAGCCAGCTGCGGCGACGTCGCGGCCAGCCAGGATCAGCCGACGAGCTCCTGAAGTCGGAGGCTTTTCTGGTACTGCAGCGGGCTCATCGCCGTTGCCGTTCGAAAATGCCGGTGTAACGACGCCGAGCTCATGCCGGCCACGTCGGCCAACGCCTCGACGCGCAACGGCCTATCGAAGTGATCGCGGATCAGTGCGATCGCCCGGCGTACCTGCGAAAGCCGGCTGTCAGCGCGCGCGATCTGCCGGACGATTGACCCCCGCGGCCCCTGAAGTAGACGATAGAGGATCTCCCGTTCGCAAAGCGGGGCCAACACGGCAATATCCTGTGGCGCATCGAGAAGCCGTAAGAGACGTAGCCACGCGTCGAGCAGTTCCGACGTGACCGGGTTCACTGCAAACGCGGGTTCGGCTATAGGGGAGGGCACGTCCGCCTCGCTGAGAACGGATGCGAGCTGGTCGCTGTCGAGGTCGAGGCCGACGGCAAGATACTGCTCGTTTGGCTGATCGAGTTTGACGCAGCCGGACGCGGGTAGCTCGACGGTAGCGATGAAATAGCTGGCCGGATCATAGCGAAGCCGGCGGTCGCCGATCGCCGATCGCGATCTCCTTTGCGCCGCTTAGGATCAACGCCATCATTGGCTGGTCCTGACGCTAGACGTTGCGGACGATCGAGCGTCGCTGCGGCCGCAGAAACTATGGGACGAGAGGTCGACCGGCTCGACGTTCTAGTGAACAACGCGGGCATCTCAACCCGCTGGGGACCGCTTAGCGAGGAGACGATCACGGATGTGCGAGCAATCTACGACGTCAATGTCTTTGGCGTGATCCAAGCAACGCAGGCTTTCCTACCTCTGTTAAAGAAGGCGTCCAAGCCGAGGATTGTCATCGTCAGCAGCAGCCTGGGCTCGCTTGCCTGGGCATCGGACTTCGAGGCGCCGATGGCCGAGGTCAATCTGCTTGGCTATAACAGCGCCAAGTCGGCATTGAATGCGGTGACAGTGGCATTCGCAAAGGATCTCGCGCCGCTTGGCTTCAAGGTTAATGCCGGCTGCCCAGGCTACACCGCTACCGACCTGAACCAGCACTCAGGCTCGCGCACTCCGGAGCAGGGGGGCGCGATCGGCATTCGACTAGCGACTTTACCTGACGATGGACCCACCGGTGGCTTCTTCGACGATGATGGTACGGTAGCTTGGTGACGTTTCTGACCGACATCGAGATTGTTGGGGCAGCCGGCCTATGGACCGCGGAGATCGACGCTGCACAGATTGAGAACGCAGTTCTCAATCTGTGCATCAACGGGCGCGATGCGATGCCCGAAGGCGGCAGGCTGACCATTGAAACCGCCAACAAGTGGATCGATGAGCGTACCAGTCGTGACCGTGACCTGCCGCCTGGCCAGTATATCTCGGTCTGCGTCACCGATACGGGTACGGGCATGAGCCCGGAGACGATCGCGCGAGCGTTCGAGCCGTTCTACACCACGAAGCCGATCGGACAGGGAACGGGCCTTGGCCTGTCGATGATTTACGGCTTTGCGCGCCAGTCCGGGGGGCAGGTGCGCATCTACTCCGAAATCGGGCAAGGCACGACCATCTGCATCTACCTGCCACGCCATCACGGCGACGTAGTGCAGGAGGATCAGATCAGCACGGTGCGCTCGTCGACGGTACGAAAGGACAAACCGTGTTGGTCGTCGACGACGAGGCGACGATCCGGCATCTGATCGACGAGGTGCTGGACGACCTCGGCTATACGGTTATCGGAGCGGCGGACGGCGCTGCCGGGATCAAGGTGCTTCAGTCCGGTGCGAAGATCGATCTGCTCATCACCGACGTTGGCCTTCCCAACGGCATGAACGGGCGTCAGGTCGCCGACGAGGCACGCCGGCTACGACCAGGGCTGAAGGTGTTGTTCATCACTGGCTTTGCCGAGAACGCGGCGGTGGGCAACGGTCATCTGGAGCCCGGTATGGAGCTGCTGACGAAGCCCTTTACGCTAGAGGCACTGTCGTCGAAGGTCGCCACAATGCTGTGATATGTCGGCCGGTCGTAGCATTTTTCAGGACGTTATCGAAGGTGGCTGTCTGCCGCAGACAAGCATCCGCCGATCATAGCAGTCCACGCCTGTCCGCGCCTGACCGACAATTCGATCCGAAATTTTTTACGGATCTTCCCGGCCGTGCCGATCGATCTCACCGCAAAGGACAGATGGTACGATCTAAATCTCGCTAACTGCGGGTCGAACAATCTCAAGCTCGCAGGCGCGTTAAATCGGAAGAAACATTGATATTCGATTCCGGTAATAATATCCGTGGCGTGTTACGATTAAGATCAGTATGTTCCGTGTAAGTATCTAGCGCTACTTTCATTCGGTCAGAACCCTTGCCGATGGACGGCTTCGTCTCGGGTTAAGGCTATGACAAATGCGTGATCAAATTGCTTCGCCCGATCTCGATCAGTGTGCACGCGAGCCGATCGCCTTTCTAGATCATATCCAAAGCTTCGGCTTTTTGATCGCACTGGGAAACGACTGGACCATTGTCCGGGCGTCAGCCAACCTTCTCGAATTTCTTGGAACCGAGGCACGCGAGGCGATCGGCATGAAGGCCGATCGCCTGATTGCGCAAGGTGCGCTTCATGACGTGCGCAATCGTTTGGCCGCGCTTTCAGGCGGCACCGGAACAGAGCGACTATACGGCGTCAGGCTGACCGCTGATCGGCGCCTGTTTGATCTCGCGCTGCATTATGCTGGCGAGGTGCTAGTCATCGAGGGAGAGCCCTGCGGTACAGATCTACCTGCTGAGGCGGCGACGTTGGTGCGCTCGATGATGGCGAGGTTGCAGGCGCAATCGATGATGCCGGCCCTGTTACGGGATGCCGTCAGACAGGCTAGAGCGATCACCGGTTTTGACAGGGCAATGATCTACCGGTTCCATGAAGACGGCGTCGGGGAGGTTGTTGCGGAGGCCGCCAAGTCGCCAGCCGACTCATTATTGGGCCTTCATTACCCAGCCTCCGATATCCCGGTGCAAGCGCGCGCGCTGTATCTCCGCAATCCCTTTCGCATCATTGCCGACGTGCATGCACCAACCGTCCCGATCCTACCACAATCGCAGGCGGTTCAGCCGCTCGATCTCTCACTCGCGGTCACCCGTGCCGTTTCGCCCATTCATATCGAATATCTCCGAAACATGGGCGTTGGCGCGTCGCTGTCGATCTCCATCATCGTCGAGGGCCGCCTGTGGGGACTGATCGCCTGCCACCACGAGACGGCTCGGATTCCAAGCTTCGTCATGCGCAGCGCAGCCGAACTGTTCGGCGCGATGTTTTCACTGACGCTGGAAAGCCGGCTGCGCAGCCTGGCTGTGGTCGACGACGAGCACGCAAGAAGCTTCGCGGATCGCATCATCCTTACTGTTGCGAGCAATGCTCCGCTTCTGTCTGATCCCATCTGGCTGATGGATACAATCGGTGACGTGATCGCGTGCGACGGCGTCGCTGTGTACCTACGCGGAGAACTCAACGCAGCCGGTGCGACGCCCGATCGTGGGCAACTGCTGGGCATCGCACGGTACCTAGACACGATGCCGGCCAGCCGGGTGTTCGATACCGACAGCATACGCAAGATTGGTGCGGACGGCGTCGGCGTGAGCGATCACGCAGCAGGGATGATGGCTATCCCGATTTCCCGAACGCCCCGCGATTACGTCATGCTGTTCAGGCGGGAGCGTATCGAGGCGATCACCTGGGGCGGTAATCCTGATAAGTCGGTCACTGCCGATGAAGGCGGCCGCCTGAGCCCCCGCAGGAGCTTCGAGGCGTTCAAGCAAACTGTACGTGACTGTTCAGTGCCCTTTGTCGAGCGCGATCGCCGCGTCGGCGAGACTATCCGAACCGCGCTCATCGAAGTCATTCTCCGCTTGTCGGAAGAGACCGACGTTGCCCGACACCGCGCAAGCGAGCAGCAGGAGGTGCTGATTGCCGAACTCAACCACCGGGTGCGCAATATTCTTGCTTTGATCCGCGGGCTCATCGTTCAGACCAACGCGCCAGGGATAACGACGGCGGCCTATGTCGAGGCCCTTGGCGGCAGGGTTCAGGCGCTGGCGCGCGCCCACGACCAGGTCACCCTCCAGAACTGGTCGCCAGCACCGCTCATTGACCTGTTCGAAGCGGAAATTGCCGCGTTCATGCCCGACCGGCAAGACCGCTTTCGCGTTGTCGGCCCGGCCATCCTGCTGCGCCCCGAGGCGTTCTCGTCGATGGCGCTCGTCGTGCACGAGCTTGTAACCAATAGCATGAAATATGGCGCGCTATCGGATGGCGGATCGGTCGAGGTGGTACTTGATCACCGCGCTGGCGAAGGCCTCTCCGTGACCTGGCGAGAACGGGGCGGGCCGCCCGTAACCCCGCCAACCCGGATCGGTTTTGGGACCGTCATTATCGAGCGGACTATTCCCTTTGACCTCCAAGGTACCGCGACCGTCCGGTACCCGGTCGAAGGGTTCGAAGCAGACTTTTTCGTTCCTGCTCGCCATCTCGCGGGTCGGGCCGAACAGGATACGAAACGTGCGGTCGAAGTTCGCAAGTCAGCTACCCCGGTCAGCCTTAACGGCGCCGCCAAGCCGCTTAGCGGCAAGCGGGTACTCCTGCTCGAGGACAATATGATCGTTGCTCTGACTGGTGAAAACTTGTTGGAGGATCTAGGCGCGCTGCACGTCTGGACGGCATCCTATATCGAGGGCGCCGAAGAGATCCTGGACCGCGAGGCCGTTGATTTCGCTATTCTAGACATCAACCTCGGGGATGAGACGAGTATCGGGATAGCGATGCGATTGCGTGGGGCATCGATCCCTTTCTTCTTCGCAAGCGGCTACGGCGACGATGCAGGTTTAGGCGCGGATCTCGCTAGGAGCGTCGTCGTGCGAAAGCCGTACGGTATACATGATCTTCACGAGGCAATCACGGCAGTCCTATCGCCTGTGTCCATAGGGCATGAGGATACGCCGGCGTCGATAAAACCCATGGACGTCGGCGCTTTTTGAAATCCGTTCCAAACGATAGCAATGGCCTGCCGTGAGATGGTGACAAATGGGCGTGCTGCACCGCGAGGTAATTTAGGTAGAGTTCGGCGTGTTGCTAAGGCCTTGCTGCCGTCGGGGCGGTACGGCACCGAAGCGCGTGAGGCTGTTCCGTGTAAGACGATCATCGGTAAGAAATGCCTGATCTCCCGCCGCCTGAAGCCTAAACTTCAACACCGTCCCTCATCCTCTCCGCAACCCGACAGCTCGTCAGGCGCATAGCCAAGAAGAGTGGTCCAGGCCGGGTTGACGCGCTGAGAAACGTCTTTGAAATCAATCATTAACGATAGAGCTGGCGACGTTTACCAAAGGCGGTGGCGCTCGGCCGTGCGCTCATTGACCTGCTGTTCAAGGGTGGCGTTTAGCTCGCGCAACTTCGCTTCGCTTTTGTGTAGCGCGGCCTCCGCATTGCGTAGGGCGCTGATGTCGCTAGCCGCGCCGAACCACTCGAAGATCTCGCCCGCAGATTCAGCATCGGGATGGCGCGGGACAGTGTCCATCCAACCGTCCCGTGAAGCAGAAGATGCTGATCCAGCAACTCAAGGAGTTGGAAAAGGACGGCATCGTCACCCGGAAGACTTATGGCCAGGGGCCGCCCAAGGTAGAGTATGCCCTAAGTGCCATAGGAAGAGCGCTTGGCTCAGCTATCGAGAGCCTGATCGACGGACGTTCACGCGCCGCGAGGCACTCGATCATGTGTCAGGTCGGACCGAGCGTCGTTCAGATCAAGGTCAAGCCCGGATTGGCGCAGGAGCAGCAATTCGAACCGACGCAGTTCGAATCGGATGACGGCGAACTGGCCGATTGACTGGAACAGCTGTTCGGTTTCGGCATGCAGGATCGCCGTGGTCAATCCGAGGCGCCGCAAACGCAGCAAGGCCCGTAGCGTGGATCGCTTGGTGACGCTCACGCGCGGGCTGGATGGGGTCACGCTCATCGTGGCAGATACGGGACCGGGCATACCGGCCAACCAGCGCGAGCATGCCATGACGCGCTTCGCTTGGCTCGACACCAGCCGTCATTCCGAAGGCAGCGGCCCTGGTCTCAGCATCGCGCGGGTCGCTGCCCGCGTTCATGGCGCCTCGCTGACGCTGAGCGACAATGCGCCAGGGCTTTGTGCGGCCGTGCACGTTCCGAAAGCGTAAGCATCAGTCTGTCGCGGCCCCACCAAACATGACGCATTCATGAACTTATCGCGAGTTAGGACCCAAAACATGTGAGCGATGTTAGGGGCTTAAGGTCGGCGCCGGGTCGTCCTCATGACAGGGGGCTCCCTCGTGGATCAAACCGCTTTTCTGATCGGCTTCAGCGTGATGTCGGTCGCGTCGCTGGCGATATACGCGACGGGTAAGAAGACGCAGCCGTCGGGTCATCATACGCTCCTGCACGCCAGCGTCCCGTTCATCGCGGCAACCGCGTATCTCGCAATGGCCTTTGGGATCGGCACGCTGGTCAACAGCGACGGCTCGGCGACCTATCTGGCACGCTATGTCGATTGGTCGGTAACGACGCCGATACTATTGTCCGGGCTGGTGCTGCTGGCGTTCCACGAGCACGGAAAGACAGGTGAAGTCGGCGGGTATCTGACATCGGTCATCGTCCTCGATGTCCTGATGATCGTCACGGGCCTGATATCGTCGCTTGCCGCCCCATCGCTGGCGAAATGGATCTGGTACGGATGGTCCTGCGTCGCGTTTCTCGGCGTCCTGTATCTGCTCTGGGGTCCATTGCGGTCACAGGCTTTCAGCCGAGGCGCCGCGTTGGGCACTGCTTACGCCAAGAACCTCATCTTCCTGACGGTGATCTGGTTCCTCTATCCCATCGTCTTCCTGGTCGGGCCGGAAGGTCTAAAGCTGATCACTGATCCCGCATCGGTCTGGGCGTTCCTGATAATGGATATCATCGCGAAGGTCGTCTATGCGTTCTATGCGGCAGCCAACCTCGACAAGGCGTTGGCGCATCAGGGCGACGAACGCGGCTACCGGGCATGACACGACGCGCCCCGGCCCTTGGCTGGGGCCTCCTTTTCGGGGCGGCTTTGATCGCATCATTGTGCTCGCTCACCGTGCAGCTTGCGTTCGCAGCCATCGCGGTCGGCATCGTCGGCATAGTGCACGGCGCCAGTGATCTTGAAATCATCGAGCACCAGCGACGCCCGACATTCCTGGCACTGTACGTCTCTGCGCTACTGGTCTGTCTCTGGTGGTGGATCGTCGATCCCGCGATCGCTCTTCCCGCATTCCTGCTGGCATCCGCCGTCCATTTTGGCCTTGAGGATGCCCCGGCAAGCCGGCCGTTCGAGAGGGTGGCCCGCGGCATAAGCCTGGTTGCCACCCCTGCGACGCTGCATGCGGCGAGCCTGACCCGCATTCTCCATTCTGCCGGCGTTCAAGCGTCAAGTCTGCCGACCATGGTCAGCAGTCTGGCGATTGCCGGTGGCATAGCCGCCGGCTGCCTCGCGATCATCGGCGTGGCGAGTCAAGATCGACGTCTCCTGGTTGGAACGACGGCACTTCTGGTTCTACCCCCGCTCGTCGGGTTTTCATTGGGGTTCCTCGTGCTGCACGCGGTGCCACAGACGAAAGAGCGTCGTGATCGCTTGCAGTGCGTCACGACCACCGCGTACCTTCGTACCACGGCGCCGGTCCTCGTCGCGGCCGTGACGCTGGTGGGGATCGTAAGCGGGTTGCTGCTGCGATGGGACCCTTCGGGCGTGCGTTCGCTGTTTGCCGGCATCGCGGCACTGGCAATGCCGCATCTGCTGGTGACCCCGTATTTCGAAGGAGTTGCCCGGCAATCGGGGATTATGCCCCCGCCTCAAGCACGCCAGAGCTTCCTGTAAGCCGTATCGAAGGCCGTCAGATCGTCGGGATCCGTGATGGTGGTCGTCACCCGCTTTGCGTGGCGGTGCGCCCAGCGTTCGATCGCGGCCCGTGCATCGGGCAGGTTCGCGTGCAGCGCCGCCAGCGTCGCTGTCAGCCGCAGCGATACCTCGACCTCTTGAACGCCTTCGCGCAGGATCGGCCCGAACGCGTCCGTCAGCATATCGTCCATTGTCGGTCTGCCGATGTGAACCGGATGGGTTTCGACCTTGTCATCGATGCGTGCTTCGCCCGGCCGAAGCGTCAGGAACACGCGCAGCAAGGCATTGAGGACCTCGATCCCCGTGCCCGGATCGTTGGTTGCCGGCGCCAGCGCACGGCTCGCGATCTCGGACAATGCGATCAAGCCCAGCCGCGGGTCCTGATCGAACGAGCGATGTCGCTCGATCGTGAAGGTCTTGATCAGGGCGGACCGGACCGCGTCGTTCGCCTCCCCCTTGACCCGCAGAAGCGTCCGCGCGGGGTGCATCATCGCGCCGGGCAGGACGTCGACATAGATCGTCAGGCGGTCGCGGTCGGCGATGGCGCCGAGCGCGGCGACGTCGATATGCGTGATATAGCCGGTCTGCGGAGCACGCAGCGCCACGGCGTCGGCGGGGATGGCGACAGGAGCCCGCCCACCAAGATACGGATGCGCTGCAAATTCCTGCATGGCGTTGGTCGCGGCCTCCTCGACGCGGTCGATCACGTCGGCCATCCGTCCGAAGGCGGTGATATGCCCGATCCAGCGCAACAACGTGCCGACCACCAGTAGGATAATCAGCACCGTCGCCGCGAATAGGATGATCCGGCCGTCATGCCCGTAGGCGCTGGTGTTCAGCCCGACGATACCCACCATCGAGAAGACGAAGGCGCCGAGGAATGTCGACAGCGCGTTCTGCGATGTCGGGTCGCTGACCATCAACTGGGTCGCGCGCGGTGTGGCGAGCTGCGTCGCGGAGGAATAGGCGCTGACCATCGCGGTCAGGGAAAAGGTCGTGACCGCCAGCATACTGGAGGCCATGATCTGAAGGATCGTACCCACCGATCGCTGCCCGATATCGGCGTCGAACGTGTAGGGCAGATACGGCGTGACGAGCCCGGCGACGATCGCCAGCGCGACGCTGAGCATGCTGATGATCGCCGCGCGGAACCAGATCTGCCGGACGATCCGCTTCAGGATCCACGACCATTGCCTCATGCTGCGTTCCTCGAGCGGTCGTTGTCCCCGATCATCATGACGACAGCAGCTTGGCGATCCAGCGGCTACGATCGAACTGGCCGCAGATCATCACGACGGCGGCGGTCAGCGGCACCGCGATCAGCGCGCCGGCGATCCCCCATACCCAGCTCCAGAACGTCATGGCGACGATGATAGCCAGCGGCGACAGCGACAGCTGCTTGCCCTGCAGGATCGGGTAGACGACGTTGCTGATCGTCATCTGCAGGACCACGAATCCGGCGAACACCAGTAACGGCATCTGCCACCCGCCGAACTGGATGAACGCGAAGAGCACGGGCGGGACGATGCCGACGATGTTGCCGATGACGGGGACGAAGTTGAGCAGGAAGTTGAGGATGCCCCAGACCAGCACCAGCTCGAGCCCCGTCATCCACGACCATAGCGCTGACGCGACGCCGGTCAGGATGCTGGTCGCAAGCGTGGTGCCGAGATAGCGGCGGATCTGGCCGGAAATCTCCTCGCCAACTTCGAGCATGTCGCGTCGCGCACCGCCCTCGAACATCTCGTACAGCTTGCGCCAGAGCCGTGGCACTTCGGGCAGGCCGAGCATCACCACGATCCCGATGAAGCCGACATAGGTGACGAAGGCGTAGACGCCGCTCGCCAGCATCTGGACCAGCATCGTGATCCGCTGCCGGTTGATCGTCCCGGCGATCGGCACGCCGCGGTCCGCCGCCCAGCTGGCGAGGTGGTTGTATCCGCGCTCGAGACCTGCCCATTGCGACGCCACCGCGCCGATCACCTGGCCGACCGAGAGGTATACCGCGGCGGCGAACGCTCCGAGGATCATGACCAGCGACAGGAGGGTCAGCGTGTAGGCGATCCAGGACGGCATGAACCGCGCCAGCCAGCGTTTCAGTGGCCAGAGCGCGGCGACGATAATTGCGGCAAAGGCGATCGGCATGATGACCGCAAAGCCGATGCGTAGCGAGGCGATCAGCAGGATCGCGGTGATGATGCCGAGCAGGCGGTTGCGATAGCGGTCCTGCACCGGGATGTCGGTCATTCGGCACGTTCCTTTATGTGTTCGCCGACATGGCGCATCGCTTCGGCATTGAGCCGCGCACCGAGCAGAAGGGCCCAGGCCGACACCATCAGCCAGAGCATCAGCACCACGACCGCGGACAGCGAACCATAGGTGTCGTCGAAGCGCGCGAACCGCGCGACATAGGCGCGAAACATCATCGTCGCGGTCAGCCACAGGGCGACGCCGGCGATCGTGCCGGGCAGGGCGCTGTGCCACGGAACCGCCTCCGACGCCGGGGCATAGCGATAGAGCACGATCAGGCCGCCACCTGCGTCGAGCGTCAACGAACCGAACAGCGTGATCGCCGACGCCAGCCGGGCACCCGGCAGTCCGTCGGGAACATAGCTCTGGAGGAAAGTGAGGACGGACAGCGAGATAAGCGCGGTCAGTACGAGCGCGGCGCAGCCCAAGACGACGATCGTCGACACCAGTTGTCGACGCAGCCCGCGACGCTCGCGTTCGATCCGATAGGCAAGGTTGATTCCGTGAAGCAGCGACCGTCCCGCACGACGCGCACTGAACAGCGCGATCCCGAGCGACACGATCAGCGTGAAGATCCCGTCGCGACCGCTGGCAAGTCCGCGGTTCAGGTTAGCGGCAACCAATTGCTGCGCGCTGACTGGCAGGATGGCGACGATCCTGCGCATATTGTCGGCGACGGCTGTCGGTGGAACCACCATGCCATAAACGCCCGCAATGACACCGGCGAGCGGGATCATCGCCAGGAAGGCGGCAAACGCTATCGAACTCGCCGCTATGCCAAAATCGTCACGGAGCGCGCTACGGACCGTTCGAGCCGAAAGCACAGCCCACAGCCCGATCCGACCATGTGCTTGGGTCGACATCTTGAAGCGCAGAAGGCGAACTCCGGCACGAAGGGCTTGGCTACCTTTTAAATCCGTAGCCATCATGGGTCGCTGTTTCTGGTCCATGGGCAAGCCGTGGACCAGCGGCAGGATAAGTCGGTCACGGTCAGCTCCACATTGCTCCGGCATACCGTTCGAGATGGGGACGGAGTTCCGCGCAATCGTCCGCATCGTCGATCACTTACCGCGGTCCATCTGCGATCATGGCCAAGGTTGGTCCGTCAGTTACGGCCCCCGGGATGGGGCTTGCCGCAACGCGTGATTGAGCTGCACTCGGAAGGTGATCGCCCGATCGGGCTATTGCCGTAAAGACCGGTTGCTGACGATAACTACAGACCTGAATGAATGGCAGGAATTCGGGAAGCGCAGTGCCCAGCGGAATGTCCGGATGTGGGTCGTCTTTTGTGTTGCGAAGCACTTACGCAGGAGGCGCCACCTCTGCATACGTGCGTTCGTGCAGCGTAATCTCGCGATCTGTTCGTGCTCGAGCCAGATCAAGAAGACGACAACAATGCAATTTCAATTTGCACGCGACCGAATTAGGCCAACACCGCGTGGAAGGAGCGGTAACGAGGAGAACGAGATGTCGAAGCTACGTTTTTCCGCTGCATTCATCGTGGCGTCGATGCCCGTTGGACCCAAGGATGCACAAAGCGTCGATCATCGTCAGGAACGTCAGTAGATGGAAAGGCCGGACTTCCTGCGTCTGTCTTGAAGGCAGCTTTGACAGGGGAAGAAACGGAAAAGGGCGCCCAATGTTACTTGGACGCCCCTCCAGAACGAGCTGTGCTTGGGAGCGGCCCATTCTGTCTCGCAAAACTACATGCCGTTGGACAGGTTCGTATCGGGATCATTCGTTCGCATGTCTTCAGCCTGGTTTTGACCGGTTGCGCGAACAGCGTCGGCCTTGTTCTCCAGGCGATCCTCGACGGCTTCGTTATCGACCCGGTCAGCGGCATCCTCGAGGTTATCCGCAACCGCTTCGGTGTTGGATTCGATCTTGTCTGCAGCCTGTTCACGTGGGCTGGAGTTGCAGGCCGAAAGCGAAGCTAGCCCTACTGCAATCGCGATTACGAATGTCTTCTTCATTTTCGGTCCCCTGTTTTTGAGTGCGTGTTCTTACGGCGTAATCGCTGACCCGAGGCTTTGTTCCTGTTCATCAGGAACTTCACCTCGTCGTCACGACGACAGCAGCTTGGCGATCCAGCGGCTGCGATCGAACTGGCCGCAGATCGTCACGATCGCAGCGGTCAACGGCACCGCGATCAGCGCGCCAGCGATCCCCCAAACCCAGCTCTAGAAGGGGACCGAGACGGATAGATGGACTGCGCCCTGAAGGTGATCGGCCAATTGGTCTATGGCCGTAAAGACTGGTTGCCGACGATCGCTACAGACGTGAATGAATGGCAGAAGTTGGGGAGGCGAAGCTCCCGGTGGAATGCCCGCATCTGGAGCTGGCTGGAAGCTGTCGGGCAGGGTGCCTTACGCCCACTTGCAGTCATTCCGATAGACCCGCTACGCTAGTAAAAACGGCACTGCATCCCGATGTTGCTCGGCTCGCTGGAACACTCGAAGCAATGGCACATTGGTAAAGCTGCACGGTGACAACAGATTGGCCAAGCAGGTCGAGCGGTGTAGATCGAGTATCGTACAATCCGATTATCACGGCGTCGATCGACTTTTGCGGCTCTACGGTGGAATGGGATCACTGGACGACGTGATTCTAAAAGCCAGTAGAATCGCCACGGCAGAAGGCACAAGAGGTTTAACGGCTTCGAAAAGTTGCTTGGAAACACCCAAATGCACTGCGCGGGACAGAGCGCGTGAGGACGGTAACTAACCTTCCCATTCCGGCCATTCCATTTTTCCCCGTCCGAGCCTCTACGGCGTCGTGGATATGGTCGCGCCCTCCGCATTTGATAGGCTGCCAAGATATTTGAAATGGCCGCTGGTGCAGGTTGCGGCCACCTTCATACGCGCAACCGGCGCGAACTTTGCGGTGAACACTATGGTGCCGACACTTACCGTGACGTCGCCTAGTTTCGAAACCGACAAGGCAAAGGGCATTGCTCCAGCGGAAGGTACACGACCTTAAGGTGTCTCCTTAAGAACACCGCGTTGCATCTCGATATGATCAACATCTAATTCAGTCGCATCGTCTGCCGGCGAATTCATCTGAAATCCAACACCGTTCTTATCATCTTCGCTGACGACCGCTACGCTGGCGGACGGAACATAGTCTTTCGATGCCATCGCGACTGCTGAGATCGTGCCGACAACCGTGACCGGCAGCGCCACGATCTGTGCTTCCGTTCTGAATTGGTCGACCGGTGCGTCACAGTCGAAATGAATCGGTGTCTGGGCATTCGCGATCAACGGTGCACCCAGCGTCTCCGTCACGATCACAATGACGATCATCAAACTGAGATGTTTCGCCATTCCAACGTCCCACGTAAATATGCCGTTCTTATTGTACGTAGCCGTCGACATTGCCACGAGGTTCAACGCGCGCAGATCGTTCGTATATCGAGGGAAGAGCGACGTCCCCCCTCGATATACGATCAGGCCACCAAAGGTCGCCTGAATAATCAGATGACCGTATCACATACGGTACGAGAGGCGCAGATAACCGAACTGCCCCGGTACGTCGTAGGTCGTGGGATCATAGTTCGGACCGGTGCAGGTCGTGCACGCCGGCGGATCCTGGTTGAAGACGTTCCGCACGCCTGCCGTGAAATCGAACTTCCTGTCCAGGAAGGCGGGCGAGAAGGTCAACTGCACGTCACCGTAGAAGGTGTTGTCCAGCCGGGCGCCCGTATTCTCGCGGACATGGTTTATGTAGCGGCCGGTGAACGACGCCTCGACATCGGCGATGCTCCAGCTGACCACGCCCGTTCCCTTGAACTTGGGGTAGGACTGGTCGGGTGAACCGCGGGTCGTGCCGCGATAGCTGATCGCACTGAACCCGGTCGAGGTTGGTGTCGTCTCGCTGTACTTCATGAGATGATTGCCGTTCAGCGACAGGCCGAAAATGCCTATGCCGGTCTGGGGCGAACGATAGTTGAGCGTCAGGTCGATGCCGCGCGTGCGGATCTGCCCGATGTTCTGCAGCAAGCCGACGATGCTCGAGATGCGGCCGCTGCTGCTGCGCACCACGTTCGAGCAGCTCAGCGCGTCACCCGCCTCGGAGCACCGCGCCAACGTCACCTGCGGGTTGGTCGAGGCGATCGCGCCCGATACCTCGATGTCGTAATAATTCGCTTCCAACGCGAACTGGCTGGCGATGCCGCTTGTCCGCATGAACGCCGGGCTGAGGACGGCGCCGAACAGCCAGGTCTTCGAGGTTTCCGGCGCAAGCGCCTGGTTGCCGCCCGTCGTCACGCCGAGCTGACCCGTCGGTTCCTGATAGCTGCCGTTCGTGGGAACACCGTTGGCGGCGCAGTTGGCCCGCACCGTGGCGGAGGCCTGATAGCGCGAGCCTGGGATATTGCTGCACGGATCGGGGATACCGATATCGGACCGCGACTGCGCGCCGAACAGCTCGCCAATGCTGGGCGCACGGAATCCCGTGGCATAGGAGGCACGTAGCAGCAGATCGGGGATCGGCTTCCAGAGACCCGTGCCGGTGTAGGTGGTGTTACTGCCGCTGATCGAATAGTTCACATGGCGGACCGCACCCGAGGCTTCCAGCGAGCTGAAGAACGGCACGTCCTTCAGCAGCGGAACGCGAATTTCGCCGTAGAACTCGTCCGAGTTGAACGCGCCGCTCGCCGCCTGCGCGGGAATGTCGGCGCCGAAACCGGCCTGGATCAACGCATCGGGGGTGAACGATCCCTTCTGGTAGCGATGTTCGTAGCCGACCGCGAAGCCGATCGGGCCGGCGGGGAGGTCGAACAGTTCACCCGTGAGGTTGGCGGTGTAGTCGCGCAGTTCCTGGCTGCTCTTGGCGCGCTCGGTAAAGCCGACAAAGGCCAGCATCTGCGGCGTGATCGAGCCTGCGCCGCCGAAGATGTTGAACGGTACGCACTCCCCCGTGCATTGCGCGAGCGGACCAAGCGCCTGCGCGAGGCGCTGTGTGTTGATGTTGCCCGTGAACACCTGCTTGGCGTCGTTGAAGCCCTGGACCGCGTTCACGTCCCAGTAGAACGTCTTCCCGCCGACCTGGAACTTGCCGTCCAGCGTCGCGGTGACCGACATCGTATCGACGCTCTGATTGTAGGTGCGTTGCCCGCCCTCGACGAGGCGTCGTCCGATAAACCCGTAGTTTGCGGGGGGCTGGCCGGCGCCACCAGCCGATAGCGTGACGCCAAAGGGATTGAACGGGTTGGTCGCATCGATCGAGATGCGGTCGGTGAGCGTGCCGGTCCCCGCATCGGGACCAACGTTCAGAGGCAGGAAGGCGGCCTGGTTCTGCGAGTTCCGGTGATTGTACACCGACTTGATCCGCAGGTTGATACCCGAGCCGAGGTCGCCCTTGAAGCTGACGAACGCACCGTAGCGTTCGGACGGTGTCAGGAAATAGTTGAACGGTGAGAAGTTGAACCGGTCCGCGGTGGTGAACGCGCGGAAGTCGCCGCCCGCGAGCGTGGGATCGTAGACACCGCGGCTGGTCAAGCCGTTCTGGCGCACCGTGAGCGTGCCGCCTTGGGGACGGATGGCGTTGCCGGGGTTGAAGACGATGCGACCGCCCAGCGCCGCGCCCGAGCAACCGCCGCGAGGATCGAGGCAGGTCGTCTGGCCCGGATTTGGAAATTGTGAAAGGGCCCGATCACTGGTGCGGACGCTGCCTTCCTTCACATAGCTGGCGCCGAAGACGAGCGACGTGTTGGGACCCTTCACGCCGTAGCTGATGTCGCCGTTGTAGGAATGGCCGTCGCCTGCACGATACGTACCGAACTGGCCGGACATGCGCAGTCCCTGCTGGCTGGCCTTGGTGATGATGTTGACGACGCCGGCAATGGCATCCGAACCGTACAGCGGCGACTGGCCCGATTGCAGCACCTCGATCCGCTCGATCGAACTGTTGGGAATGGTGTTCAGATCGACCGTGCCGGGAATGCCGCTCGCCGACGCGCCGTTGACGTAGCGGAGCCCGTCGACCAGCACGAGCGTCCGCTTGGCCAGCAGGTAGCGCAGGTCGATCTCGGCCGAGCCAGCACCTACACCGCCGCCATCCTGCGGATTGCCGATGTTACCGGAATTGTTCGCCTTCGTGTTCAACCCACCCGCAGCGCTTGGGAGGCGCTGAAGAATATCAGCGACCGAGGTCAGGCCGGTCTGTGCGAGCGCGGCAGTATCGAGCGTGACGACAGGAGAGCGCTGTTCGAGCGGGCTCTGACGGATGCGCGATCCGGTGACGATGATATCGTCGGGCGTGTCCGCCGCCTCGTTGCTGGAAGCGCTTGCGGCAGCCGCTGGTCCCACGTCCACCGCCTGCGCATGTGCGCTAGCCGCGGCACAAAGCATGGCGGGCAGGCATATGCCTGCACGCAGCAAAGTCAGGTTTATCATTAATTTTCCCCCGGTTTATCGACGGAGGTGTCTCGGAAATCGTGCGGCGGCGCAATAGACTGTCGTTTGGTGTCGAGCATTCTATTGCGAAGTTTCAACCGCCGTTGCAAATCTGCAACATAAGCGAGTTTGATGTCAGAAACGGATCGGGGATGACCGGCATCGGGTGGCGTGGGCGTTCTGAGATCGAAAGCTCGATGGCGCTGTCGTTAGTGGCGTGAGGCTGATTGGTGCCGGCGTCATTAGAATGAACGTTTTTTCGCATGCTTCGGGCCGCTGAAGCGAACTGCGGCTTGCCACTCGTTTGAGCCAGAGGCCAGTTGATCCGTCCGCAACGAGCCTCCGTTCACTGAGTGGACGAATGGCTGAAGCTGGACTGACCAACTGCTCATGCTGTGTCCGGCGTCGTCATCGCAATTTGGGGCAGGCCGTATTCGAATGGACATGAATGCAGCATCGATTGCGAAATTCTCGCTCAGCGGCCTGCTTGGCACGGCCACCACGGCTGCGAGTGGCCTGTTCGGCGGCAGTGCGATACAGGCAAATGGCTTGCTGGCTGTGCTGGCGATCGTTCGACTTCGGCCGCGTTGATGCCGAGATCAAGGCAGCGAAAGGGCGCAACGCGGAGGCCTTGGCGGCCTATCGCCTGGCCGTCCTGCGCGCGTCGCATGATGTGGAGGACGCCTTCTCGACCTTTGTACATCAAGAAGCGTGCGCCACGATGCTGACACAGAACGAGCTGTCGCTCACTTGGACAAGGGCGACCTCCGATACGGCATACCGCGGCGGCGCTATCAGCCTCATCGAAGTGCTGGACGCGGATCGGCGCCTGTTGGACGCCCGCGACGGGGCGATCCAAGCGCGAGCGGCGGCAAGTCGCGGCGCGGTCGTGTCGTTCCGGGCATTGGGCGGCGGCTGGGATCCTGCTCAACTTACGACGTAGAACGGCGCCGGCATGATGCTAGCTAGCCAGAATAAGTAGAAGGAGGAAGACCATGTCATCTGAGGCTGCCGAAGGAACCGATGGGCTCACTCAGGTCCGCGCGCTGCTCGCGACCGGACGGCAACCGCCGTTAGGCGAAAAGCTCGGTATCTCGCTGATCGAAGCGGACCATGGGCACGCGGTCTTCGAAGCGACGCCCGACGGAAGTTCCTACAATCCGATGGGCTCGGTTCATGGTGGTTACATCGCGACGATCCTCGACAGCGCCTGCGGTATCGCGGCACACACGGCACTGAAGCCTGGCTACGGCTATACGACGCTGGAATTGAAGGTCTCATTCGTGAAGGGCCTTAGCAGCACCAGCGGCACGATCCGCGCCACCGGCCGCCTGATTTCCATGGGCCGTCGCGCCGCCTTCACCGAAGCCACGCTGCACAACGATAAGGGGCAGGTCTGTGCGACGGCGACCTCGACGTTGCTGGTGTTCGAGATGCCATCGGCAAATTAGGCAATAGTTTGCGCTTCAACATCTGATTTGGGACTTTCCCAGATCGCCATTTGCTTCGGGAAAGGGGCGGCGGTCGGTAATTCGCCGCCCAACGCCGCCTTCGCAGCGCAATCAACGAGCGATCGAAGCCTGGAAGCTTAAAGTAGCTCGCAAACGTCCACGACTGGATCGTCTCCGTTGCCGATCCCGACCAATCACACTCGTCTCGGTTCGCCGGGCCGGATGCCGATGCAGAGATGACGGAGCCGACCGCTGTCGCCTATCGGCCCTTGCGTCGACACGAGACGCATCACGGTCCCGCTGCACTCGCTAACCAGATGTAAACGAACGGACGCTAAAATACACCGCGGCGCCAGGCACGGATTCCCCTGGACGAGACGAAAACGAGGGAGGCGATGGCCACCAGAGCAACCGGCCATGCGGCAGCAATCGCGATCGCTCTTGTATCTGCGCTGGCCGCGACACCCGCCGCCGCCCAGGTCCGCGTCGAGATCGAGGGACAGATACAGGACGTTCCCGCAAACACCGTGCGAACCGTCACCACGGTCAACGGACGCACGCACGTCGTCGACGCCGCATGGCAGGGCGGCGAGGGGACGCCTGGCATGGCCACGATCACCTCCACCGAGACCACGGACGAGGACGGTGAGGGTCACGTGCTGTCGCGCACCATCGTCACCTCGATCGTGCCGCAACGGGCGACCGTTGCCGTCGTCGCGTATGCGCCGCCCCCCGTACCCCGCATCGAGATCGATTTGGCCGACCTCGACGACCCGGTCGCCCCCGAGACGCCAAGGGTCCTGCGCATCAATCGTGATCCCTGGGGCGGGCACTTCGTCGCGTCGATGATCATAAACGGCATACCCATCCGTGCCATCATCGACACCGGCGCGGCATACAGCATCCTCTCGGCGGATGACGCCCGCGAGACCGGTGCCGATCGTGCGGTGCAGCGCGAGGAGATGGCGGTCGGCATCGGCGGCTACACGCGGGTCGGCGTCGCGCGCGTCGCGTCGGTCGAGATCGGCGGTCAGAGCCTCGGCCGTATGACGATGCGCATCGGCCAGCCCGGCATCCCCTATACGCTGCTCGGACAGCCCGAGATCGCGCGGTTGGGACGCGTCACGATCGAGGACGGCGTGATGACGATCACCCCGCGTGGGGGGGCGACGCAGGTCGCCATGCGCTAAATCAATGCCAGTTGCTCCGCGGGACTCTTCGTGCGGGTGGAAGACGACCTCGACCCTTCGGTTGGTGGCGCAGCCTGCGTTCGTCGCATTGCGCCGATCGGCTGCGACTCGCCGATCGGTTCGAGGTCGAGGCGACCCGGATCGGCTGCGCGATCGACCAGGGTCTCCTCCACACCGCGCCCGCGCCGTTCCGATAGCGCGAGATTATGCGCATCCGATTTGATCGAGGCCGTGTGGCTCACGACCCCCGAACCGGTTGCCGGATATTCGCCGGGCGAGAGCGACGCCTGACTTAGTGCACCGGACGGCGCAACGTGCGGGCCATCTGCCGAACGTGACTTACAGCGCAGTAAACCGCGCCTTGCCGTCACTGGAGCAATATTAGGCCGGGGCCGCGCGGCCATATCCCTGCTTCCCGAGGTCTTTCGCGTATTCGGGCGCTTTACCGACAATCGTCGGCGCGGTCCCATCGGCATCAGCCGGTGTGACTACGGTCTGACGGCAGGGCGGGGGCAGCTTTCATCAATGTGACGCACGGCGTTGCCAGGGGAGATCAAGACTGGCACGTTAGGACCAGTATAAGACCAGGGAAGGGAGCGAAATTCTCGACGACATGGCAATGCAGCACGGTCCCCCGAATTCCGACCCCCTCGCCGCAAGGCCCAGATCCGTAGACCGCGGCGCCAGACTGGGCATCAGCCTGTCCGGCACCAATCTTGAGCGCGCTGCCGACTACAACCAGCGTACCGTGCTGCAGGCGATCCGGGTGAACGGGGAAGCTAGCCGGACCGATCTGGCCGCGATCACCGGACTGACTGCGCCGACCATCGCGAACATCGCGCGCAGGCTACTCAATGCCGGATTGATCAGCGAGGCCGGGCGACGACAGGGCGCGCGCGGACAGCCTGCGTTGCAGCTCGTCATCAATCCCGCTGGCGGGTTCTCGATCGGGATCAACATCGACCGGGATCACATCACGATCGTATCGCTCGACTTGGCCGGTACCGTGCTGACGCGTGCGACTCTGGAGGCGGCCTTCGCCCTGCCCGAAGTGGTTGCCGGATGGCTGCGCGAGCAGGTTGCCCTTATCCGCGCATCGAAGCTGATCGACGAACGGCGCATGCTCGGCGTCGGCGTCGCGATGCCCGACGATCTCGGTCGGGTTACCTTGCCGCATCGACCGTCCGCGTATGAAAGCTGGAACGACATCGACGTCAAGGCAATGGTCGAGGAACTCGTCCCCTGGTCCGTGCACGTCGACAATGACGCCGCCGCGGCGGCGATAGGCGAAGCACAGTTCGGATCGGGAATGGTCCTGAGCAGCTTCTTTTACGTGCTCGTCAGCGCGGGCCTCGGCGGCGGATTGGTGATCGACGGCAATTATTTTCGCGGCGCGAGCGCGCGGAGTGGCGAAATCGGCTTCATGCCCGACATGACGCGCCGCGCCGCGGGTCAGACGGTACAGGAAACCGTGTCGCTGTCCGCGCTTTACTTAAGGCTGAGGGCTGGTGGGTGCGAGGTCGACGGGATCGAGGCGTTGACCCGCGACGACCCCGCGGTGGCAGCGATCACCGAGCGCTGGATCGAAGACGCCGCGCAATCACTGATCGAGCCGTTGATCGCGGTCAGCTGTCTGGTCGATCCAGATGCGGTGCTGATCGGTGGGCGCCTGCCTGCCGCGCTCGTCAATGCGCTCGTCGACCGGTTGAACGTGATGCTTGCCGACGCGAAATTGCCGTCCCCGGCCCGGGTCGTCCGCGCGGCCATGTCGGACGATGCGCCGGCGATCGGCGCGGCTATCCTGCCGTTTCTCGATCACGTCCTGCCCTCCGATGCGATCCTCATGCAGGTCGGCCACGCAAGTCGTAGTGATTAACGAGACTGGGGTGACCGCAGCGGCGTCCGGAGATACGTTCTCCCGTGCCGCCAGTCAGGAGTGGATCGATCCGGGTCGGACGAATGGGCTCGGACCGGACGTTGCGTCCGCGAGACAACGCCCGGCGCGTCAGGGCGCGGTGCGCAAGCCGCAGACCCCGCCACGTAGGTCGGCACCGGGCTGCGGGCCACCATTGACGAAGCCGAGATAGGCTTTCGTCGCCAGATCGTAGCGCTTCCACGTCGCAAGTCCCGCCGCGTTCGGGACGCCGGTACGCGCGAAGGCAAGCCAATAGGCCTGCATCGGTGGCGCGCCCGCTTCGAGTTCGTCGCTGCCTGCCATGACGTAGCGGATCTCGCTGCCGTGCGTCACGGGTTTGCCGTCGGGCGCGCTGTAGTCGAACTGATACTGCCAGACCGGTTGGCCCGCACGCGCCCGCGCCGCGGCGACCAGGGTCACCGGACAGCGAAACGTGATGTCGTTGGACAGGATCAGGTCGAGATCACCCAGCCGAGGATCAGCAACGGGGATCGTGTCCAAGCCGTACGCCTTGCGCGCTATGGAAGCGTTGCTTCCGAATGCATCGGCGATCGCCTCCCTCGCGCGCGCCACGCCGCCGTGCAGCGTCAGTTCGCGTGCATTGCTGCCGATGATCAGCGGGGCGGGGTTGCCGCCCTTCGCCAGCGTTGCGGCGGGCGTTTCCGTCAGGACGCGGCCGTCGACGATCGCCTGGAGCCAGATGAAGCTCTTGTCGGCGAGCCCCGGCACCTGGATCGCCTCGGTCGCGGCGATCAGGTCGGCAACCGGCAGCGCACGCAAAGCAGTGGCAGTCTGAGCGATCCCGGCCTTCGCTGCGATCAACATGCCGAGGCGCTCGTTCGCGGCGAGACTGCGTGGCGGGGTACCGAAGCCCGGCGTGCCGCTTTCCTCGATCGCCTTGGCGAACAGTCCGCGCGATCCGGGACTGAGCAGGTGCAGGCCAACATCCATGGCGCCCGCACTCTCGCCGAACAGCGTGACGTTGGCGGGATCGCCGCCGAACGCGGCAATATTGGCACGGACCCAGCGTAGCGCCGCTTGCTGGTCCATCAGCCCGTAATTGCCCGACGCGCCACCACCTTCACGAGTCAGCGCCGGGTGCGAGAGGAAGCCAAGCGCGCCGAGCCGGTATTGCAGACTGACCAGCACCACGCCCTTGCGGACCAGCCCGGACTGGATCGTCCCCGCACCACCACCGGCATAGTTCGAGCCGCCGTGAATCCAGACCATCACCGGCATGGCCTTGCGCGGCTTCAGGTCCGGCGTCGCCACCTCGAGATACAGGCAGTCTTCGCTCGCAAAGGTCGCCGCCTGGGTATTCCAGCCGCGATCGACCTGCGGGCAGGACGGTGCCGATCTGGTGGCGTCCCGCGCGACCCTCCAGCGCTGCACCGGCTGCGGCGGTTTCCAGCGAAGGGGCCCGATCGGGGGCGCGGCATAGGGGATGCCGCGAAAGAGATGGCGGCCGTCCGCGGTGACATCGCCGCGGACGGCACCGTGTTGGGTCGGAACGACCGTGGCGGCTAAGGCGAGCGCGGCGAGCAGTATCACCGGGCGATGATCGCACGCGTCGGGGCGGGGCGGGCCAGAGCCGCCTTGAACGCACGTTCGGCGATCGGTGCCATCGCCGCATACCCCGCCGGGGTCGGATGGACATGATCCGACGACAGCCCGTCGCGCATGCCAGTGGTACCTGGGGCGACCAGCGCGGACCAGTAATCGGCATAAGTCGAGCCGGTCGCAGCAGCATAGGATTTCAGCCAGCCGTTCATCGCGACGATCTTGCTGCCGGTGTCGAGACCCGGGCGCCAGGGATAGCGATCCGCAGGTGGTATCGACGCCAGGATGACGCGGATGCCGTTGGCCTGCGCCAGTTCCGTCATCGCGCGAATATTGGCCTTGGTCTCGTCGGGCGTCATGGGCCCGGTGTTGAACGCGATATCGTTGGTGCCGGCCATGATCTGTACCACGGCAGGCTTCAGTGCGATCACGTCGGCAGGAAAGCGTACGAGCATCTGCGGTGTGGTCTGGCCGCCGATCCCGCGACCGATGCGACCGGGGGTGAAGAACGTCGGGACCTGGTCGAACCAGCCCTGCGTGATCGAGTCGCCGATCAGGACGATCCGCGGCTGGCCCGCAACAGGTGCGGGCAGAGCGGCGTTCGCGTCGCGGTATCGGCCGAGATAGGCCCAATCGGTATGCAGTCGCTCCTCCGCCTCCTTCGCCCACTGCGCCTTCTGCGCGGGCGTAGGTTCGGCTCCGATCGCCGGAGATGCGATGGCGATGGCCAGCGCGGCGAGCAACGGGGCGGGCATTTTCATCAGGGTTTCCTTATCGGATCGGCACGAGGCGGATGGCGGCGCCGCCCGATCCTGCGAGGGTCAGGGAAAGCGCGTCGCGCGCGGTGACGATGCGGGTCGTGGTAATTACGTCGGTCGGGGTCGAACCGTCCTGCCAGATAGTCGCGGTAAACCGGCCGCTGCCAAGGAAGCTAAGCGGTACGTCGAGAACGCGCGGCGTTTCGTTGGTCATCGCCCCCACAAACCAGTTCTTGCCGGATCGCCGCGCGGTCACGATCTGCTCGCCGATCGCGCCCGACACCACCCGAGTCTCGTTCCAACTTGCCGGGACGGCCCGTAGAAAGTCGAGCCCCGACGCGCCCGTATAATTGTCGGGGCTGTCGGACACACCCATGAAGGGACTGTCGAACACGACATACATCGCCAGCGCGTGACCCCGCGTCGTCTGGACCATCGGCGTCTGCGGTTCGATCCGGAACGTCGCAGGTGTCGCGTTGCGGAAACCGCCCGGTGTATAGTCGTATGGACCGGCCAGCCCGCGTGTGAACGGCAGCGTGACGTTGTGCCGCGCAGTGATCCGCCGCGTCCATTTGTTATACTCCGCGCCAAGCACACCCTCCTGAGTCAGGAACTGCGGCCAGGTGCGCGTCGCGCCTGTCGGATGATACGCGCCGTGCAGGTCCAGCATCAGATGATGCGCCGCGGTTGCCTTGAAGATGCGCTGGTAGAACTCGACGATCTGCTGATCGCTGCGATCCATGAAATCGACCTTGAAGCCCTTGATCCCGAGTGCGGCGTAACGCGCGAATACCGCGTCCATTCTCGCATCCAGCACGCGCCAGTTCGCCCACAGCCACAGCCCCACCTTACGGTCCGCCGCGTACCGGACGAGGCCTGGCAGGTCGATCGCCGGCACGGTACTCATGATGTCGACACCCGGATACACCACTGGCCCGCCGCCGCTGTTCACGTACCAGCCGTCATCGATCAGCATGTACGGCAGGCCGTTGGCCGCGGCGAAATCGATATAGGCCTTGATCGTCGCGTCGTTCATGCCCGCGGCGGGGAGTGCCTTCAGCGTCGGGCCGTTCCACCAGTCCCACGCCGTCTTGCCCGGTATCACCCACGAAAAATCGCCCTTCGACGATGGGTTGAGGTTGGTCAGGATCGTGGACTCGATCAGTTTGCCGGCGGTGTCGCCCAGCATCACGACGCGCCACGGCGTCGTCAGCCCGGTATTCCGGACGTCGGCCTTCACCGCGATCGCGGGATCGTCCAGTCGCGGCGACAGCCGGGTGGTGAACCCGAGCGCGCCGGTCTCGCGACCGGTGAGGTAGGAGCCCGCATAGTCGCGCAGATCGGCCTCGGTCAGTGCAAAGCTGGTGTCGCCGGCACCCGTTCGGCAAGTGACGGGGGTCTCGAACAGGTTGTGCGGGCGGACCTGCGACGCGGTCAACGGGTCGTATTCGCCTTCGTGGCTGGTATCGAACCGACCAAGGTTGAGGCCCCAGCAGTGATAATCGGCGGGGAAAGCGAACTCTGTCAGCTCGCCTGCCAGCCGCAGGTCGGTAAAGCCCGGCTGGACGGGCAAGCGATAGCGAAACGCGACCCCGTCGTCATACGCGCGGAACACGATTTCCAGCCGACGTCGTGCGCCGCCGGTTTCGGTGAATGCGAGCGTGAGTTCGTTATAATGGTCGCGCGCCAGCGCAGTCTTGCCCGCCAGCAGGCGATAGCGGGTATCTGCGCCCGCCCGTGTCGTGGCAGTGACCGCGGTATCCGGGCCAAGCTTTTTATAGCTCTCGAACGCAAGACCGAGCGGTGAGGTCGCGATGACGGACCGACCGCGGAACGCGATGGCGTAGGTCGGGCCTTTGCTCGTCGCATCCTGGCCGATCGTGACGTCGATGGCGCCATCGGGCGACACCAGGTGACGGTCCTGCGCCGACACGGAGGCGGCGGTGCACAGGAGCGAGAGGGCGAAAAAAATCCTCATTAGCGCACCGTCACGGCAGTCGGTGTCACGTTCCAGCCGCGCAATGCGACGGTCGTGCGACCTTTGGCAGCAGAGGCCGGATAGCGGATCTCGATGCGGCGTGATGTGCCTGGCAGCAACGACACGTAATTGTCGGTGAAATATGCGGGCAGCACCTGAGTGCCGTCGCCGTTCATCATCGTCATCTTCGTAGCAAGGGCGGCGACCGGACCTGCGTTCGACAGGTCGACGATCGTCGTGATCTCGTCGCCGTCACGACGACTGGTCGCGCTGGCGGCGAGACGAACCTTGGGCATCGTCGTCATGCCGCGATAAGCTGCATCGTCGGCGCCCTGCCAATAGACGTTCCGCGAAACGATTTTGCCGCCCGTGTCGGTGACATCGAGCGATACGAGCACCACGCCCTTCGCAAGCAACGGTGCGAGATCGAGCGTGAAGGCGTCGCCGACGAGACCCGCGCCCACGCTGAGCGTCGCGCGCTGTTCCGCGAGCAGCCGGTTGTCGAGCGACGTGACCTTGGCGTGGACCACCGCGTCCGCGAGCGCTCGGCCGTTATTGACCAAAACGACCTTGTGATCGGGCAGGTTCATCTGAACATGGACCGGCTCCGAGGCCTTTTTCGTTCCATAGAACGCGGCGTGCGTGTCGTAATCCGACGAGAAGATCTGCCATGCGGATGAAGGCCAGGCCGCCTGCGTCATCCACAGCATCCGCGCACTGTTGGTCGTCCACAACCCTGCGTTGAACCCTTCGAAGATCGCGCGGTAGGAGTCATACTCCATCATCTGCGCCTTGCGTTCGAAGTCGGGCAGGTTGATGCCAGCACCGTAGCGCGTCGCCAGTGCATCCATGTACGTCTTGACTGCGCCGTTCCCGGTCTGGTGCCAGTCGTGATACGCCCATGTATCGCCGATCGGCCAGAGATCCGCCTTGGGCATCGCGCGGGTCCACGCCTCCAGGGTCGGGAAGCTTGGCGTACCGAGCTCGACCGAGAAGCCCTTGGCGTGTTCGGTGAAATAGCTGGCTTCGGGACGCCAGTTGTACGGACCGCTGTTTTGCAAGTTCACCCGGTTCGACGAGCCCATATACAGGCGTGTTCCGTCGTTCCGGTTGATGATCTCCTGCAGAGCCTCGTTCAGGATAGGCTGTGGCACGCCTTCGTTGCGGCCGAACCAGACGACGATCGACGGGTGGTTGCGGAAGCGCTTGACCACGTCCTCGGCATTGGCGGCGAACAGCGGCACGTCCTGCGCCTCGATGTTGTAATCTTGCGTCGACTCCCAGAAATCGTTGAGGATCATCAAACCGTGTTCGTCGGCGAGATCGTAGAAGGTTTCCTCGGTATTCTGGCCGACCCAGTTGCGGATGATGTTGAGATTGGCATCCTGATGCAGGCGGAAGAACGGCAGCAGACGTGCGCGCTCGGACCGCTTCATGAAGTCGTCCATGCCGATATTGCCACCGCGTGCCGCGATCCGCACGCCGTTGACCTTGATCAGCAGATAGGGCGCAAGGCCGGCATCGCCCGCGACCTGCGTCACCGCGGGCGAAGTTTCCGCGCCGGGGACTAGCGACGCGGCCCAGCCATTCTCGGTCTGTCGGATACCCTGGTGCGTGCCGTCGACGATCTGCGTACCGAGCGCGCGCGCCTTGGACAGGTCGATCCCGACACGGCGCAGACGATCGTCCTTGTCCATCAGCGAGATTTCGTATGTCACCTGGCGCATACCGAAGCGCAGCGTCCTGGTATCCGATATCGCGCCGCCAACCGTGCTGGTGAGCGTCAGGTCATGGAGTGCAGGCGCGCCGTAACCGTTCGGCCACCACAGCCTTGGATTGCGGACCGCGAGTGCAGGGAACTCGGCGGGCGCCATCGTCACATCAGCACTTGCATGCGGTGCAAGCGCGACCGACTTGGTCACCGTCACGTCGTCGAACTTCGCGGTAACGATCGCGGTCGTCGGCTGCTCGGTCAGGTTGCGAACGGGAACGGTGATCTCGACGTTCGCCACGCTGTTGTCAGCGTTGGGCAAGGTCGTGACGACCTGCGCATCGCCCAGGGCTGCGGGGCCGGTCGCGATCAGGTCGACGCCCTGCCACAGGCCGGTGTTGCGGTCGCGGATCGACGGGATCCAGTCCCAGCCCTCGGTCGCGACGAAGGTCGGCCCGTCGAGCATTTGCATGCCGCCATTCTCGCCGACGCCTGCCGTCATCGATTCCTCGTGCGCGAGCCCGGGATGCGGCGGTGGCGAGACCTTCACCGCAATGACGTTCCGCCCGGGAGCAAGCTTGCCCGTGACGTCGAACCGGCCACGGATGAAGGCGCCCTTCATCGTCCCCAGACGGTCTCCGTTGAGCCAGATCTCGGCGGCATAATTGACGCCCTTGAAGTTCAGTTCGAGATGCTTGCCGACGGTCTCTACGGGTACGTCGATTTCGGTGCGGTACCAATAGTCCTGGCGCGCGAGGCGTTCGGGGATCGCCATGTTGTTCAACCCGAACGCGGGGTCGGGATAGACGCCGCGATCGACGAGCGTGGTCAGCACGGTGCCGGGCACGGTGGCGACGTACCAGGATTTCATGTCATAGCCGACGCGGGACACCGTCGCGCCATCCGCCCGCACGGTGGGTGCTTCCGCTAGCCGCCAGCCGGCAATGGTCCATAGTCCGAGCGACCGCTGCGCCAGTGAGGGGCCGCGGGGTACAGGCTTTGCGATCGGCTTCGACAAGGGCGCGCGGCTGCGCGGCAGCGTAGCCGGATCCTGGGGACTGACCTGGCCGAGCGACTGGCGGACCTGCACAGGCCAATGCGACGGCACCGGGTCGCGCTGAGCGTAGCCCGCAGGCAATCGTGAAGGCGGGGCAGTCTGGGCGATCGCCGTCGAGGCAAGCAGCGATGCGAGAGCTGTGGCGCCATAGATACGGATCGAGCGGTCGGTCATCAGTCATCCCCTTTTCGGCAGCCGGATCTGTGGCCGGGCTGCGCGATCGAAGCCTCAAAAAGCACGCGAGGACGAAAAAGCCAAATCATTTGGCAGATTAGATTTGGCGCCCGGCCGCCGCATGGCTGGCGATGAACGCGGCATGGTCCGGCAACGCCTGCACACCGCGCAACGTCGCGGCTCGGATCTGACGAACCGCATCGGCGACGCGGTCCGCATCGAGCGCGTCTACGATAGGATCATAGCCGGTGGGGATCACGTTCTGACCGAGTAGCACCTGCACCCAGCTAGAAATTCCAAACAGTTCGTCGTCGTACCGGAAAATACGGCCTTTTTCGCGGAACAGCGCGATCTTGCGCGTCAGGGTGTCGGGGATCGGCATTGTCCGGGCATGCTGCCAGAACGCAGAATCGTCGCGACGGGTGGCGTGATAGTGCAAAATGATGAAGTCGCGGATCGACGTGTAAGCGTCGCCCATCAGCCGGTTATATTCGTCGCGTTCGACGGTGGAGAAGCCACGGTCGGGGAACAATGCGAACAGCTTGGAGATACCAGTCTGGATCAGGTGAATGCTGGTCGATTCGAGCGGTTCGAGGAACCCGCCCGCAAGCCCCAGCGCGACCACATTGCCTTCCCACATCTTCGTGCGCCGCCCCGCCTTGAAACGCAGTTGTCGCGGTTCGGCGGTCGGTCGGGCGTCAAGATTGGCGAGCAGCATGGACGTCGCTTCGTCGTCCGAGATATGCGCGCTGGAATAGACATGGCCGTTGCCAGTGCGATGCTGGAGCGGGATGCGCCATTGCCAGCCGGCGGAGCGGGCGGTGGCGCGGGTGTAGGGTAGCAGCGGACTGCTGGGTTCGGTCGGCACCGCGACCGCACGGTCGCACGGCAGCCAGTGCGACCAGTCCTCGAACGGCACGCCCATCGTTTCGCCGAGCAGCAGGCTGCGGAACCCCGAACAGTCGATGAACAGGTCGCCATCGATGGATTGGCCGTCATCCAGTCGAACCGCACTGACATGGCCGGTGTCGGAATGGCGATCGGCGCCGGTGATACGCCCTTCGATCCGGGTAACGCCCCCGGCTTCAGCACGACGGCGCAGGAATGCAGCATAGAGCCCGGCATCGAAATGATAGGCATAGGCAAGCGGTTGCGACTGCTGCCCGGTCGGCAGGCCGAACTTGTGGAGATACGCGGCGACGGCAGAGGGGGCATATGCTTCGATCCCGCCGACGCCGGGATAGTCGCGCAGTTTGAGCCACAACTGGTGAAACGCGAGTCCCTGGATGTCACGGCCGTGTCCGCCGAACGCATGCATGTAGCGATCGTCGCCCGTGTCCCAGCCCACGAACTCGATACCGAGCTTGAAGGTGGCCCCGGTCGCGCGCACGAACTCGCGTTCGTCAACGCCGATCAGGGCATTGAACCCTAGGATCGGCGGGATCGTCGCCTCGCCGACGCCAACCGTGCCGATCGCGTCGGATTCGATCAGGACGACCTGGCGCTGGCCGTCGTCGAGATACCGCGCAGCCGCGGCCGCCGCCATCCAGCCGGCCGTGCCACCACCGACGATAACGACCTTGCGTATCGGCCCGAGGTTCGCACCGGTCATCGTCCGCGCTCCAGTTGCGCAAGATAGGCAGGGTAGGGGGGCAGCTGCGTCGGCACCGTAGCTGTTGCGCTGGCGAGCCTCGCCAGCGTGCCCGCAATCATTTCGGGCGCGATGGCCGACGCGATCGGATCGGGCGTGCGCGGGATCATGCCGAGGCCCAGCAACAGCCCGTGCCAATCGTCCTTGTCGAAGCTCTCATCCTCATAGAATGGCAAGCGACCTCGGTGCGCGAACTGCTCCAACGTGTGGGCAAGACTGGCTGGTCGCGGCAGGCGGGATGCCCTTTTCCAGAACGGGCCACGCGTTCGCCCGGTCGACAGGAAATGGGCTGCCTGGAAGTCGCGGACCCGCTCAGCTTGCCGGTGAGTGTGCAAATTATACTCGGCAAGCTCGGTCGGGGCGAAGTCGCCACCCGGCAGCAAACGGATCGCGCGCAGGATGGCGGCGTGTGCAAGATGAAGATTGGCGTCGGCGAGCGGGTCGAGCACGACGGCGGCGTCGCCCAACGCGAGGACGTTGTGGCGCCACGGTTCACGGCGCGTGCCGGGTGAGATCGGAACGATCACCTCACCTGCAGGCAGAATGCGGCGCGCGCTGGAGTCCGGCGTCTGATCGGCAGCGAACGCGAGCCCCGTCAGGGTCCGATCGCGCAATGGAGTCACGAACCGCCAGCCCGCTGGCACGGCAATCAGGTCGTCTGTCGGCGTCGGGAGTTGCGCCGACGTCGTCCCCAACAACAGCCGGTCGACGGGCAGCCATGTCCGCCAGTCGTCCCACTGCGTATCCAGTGCCGAGCGCAACGCAGCGACAGGGCCCGAACAGTCGAGATAGAGGTCGGCCACGATCCGGCGGCCGTCGGCGAGGACGAGCGCTGCGGCGCTGCCGTCGGCCGCGCGCTCCACGGCGGCAAAGATACCGGGAGTGGGAACGATGCCGAGATGCCGGGCGAGCGCGCGCAACAGGTCGCGGTAACGGGGAGGGTCAAGCCGCAAAGCATAACCGAAGCCCGATAATCGCGCGTTCGGCTCCTCGGACGGATGGACGAACTTGTCCGCAGCACCAAGCACCGCAGGGACGGAGAAGGCATCGAACGCTGCGACCTTGCCCTTGCGTCGCGCGTTCAGCCAATGCTGATGAAAAGGACCCGGACCGATCGCACCGCCGCGCTCGCCATGCGCCAGCACGAACGGTGTTCCGTCGGACGTCCAGTCCGATAAGCGCGTGCCGATCCGGTGGGACGCGCCTGCCGCCAGCACATCGCGTTCGCGCAGACCGATCCGGTCGTGAAACTCGGCGATAGAAGGCATCGTACCAGGCAGGCGGTCCGTCAGCGACGTGGGATCGTCCGGGGTCTCGATTATCGTCACCGTCAGGCCGGGCAGCGCGCGCGCGAACGCTATCGCGGCGGACAGGCCGACGAGGCCGGCACCGAGTACGGCAATGCTGGCGATGGGTGTACGGCCGGTCACGCAGCAACGGTCGCGTGACGGCGCGCGATGTAGGCGGCATGGTCGGGCATCGCCGTCACGGTGGCAGCGACATGGTCCCGCAAGTTGGTAACGGCCCGATCGAGACCGTCGAGCCCGGGACGATCGGCACGCTGATCCCAGCTCCGCGGTATGATCCCCTGGCCCAGATACACAGCGATCCAGCTCGGCTCGAGAAACAGTCCCTCGCTATACTGCGCCACGCGGCCAGAGCTGCGGAACAGCTCCATCTTGTCGGCGAGGGTTATGGGGACATCCATCGTCCGGACATGGTTCCAGAAGTCTGAGTCGTCGCGGGTCGTGGCGTGATAATGCAAAATCAGGAAGTCGCGGATGCGGTCATACTCCATATCGACCATCCGATTGAACTCGGTCCGGTCGATGGCGGAGATGCCCTGCGATCCCGCCCTTTGCGGGAACAGCTCGACGAGTTGCGTGATCGCCATCTGCGCCAGATAGATACTGGTCGACTCAAGCGGTTCGAGGAATCCGGAGGCCAGTCCGATTGCGACAACGTTGCCGACCCAGCTGTTGGCGCGACGGCCGGCACGAAATTTCAGGAACCGCGGATCGGCAAGCGGCGCGCCCTCGACCGATGCAACCAATGCATCGGCCGCAGCGTCATCCGAGATGTGTGCGCTCGAATAGACGTAGCCGTTGCCGACTCGGTGCTGGAGCGGGATCCGCCATTGCCAGCCCGCCGGTTTCGCCGTCGCGCGCGTATAGGGTTCGATAGGTCCGTCGGGCGACGCACAGGGCATTGCCACGGCGCGGTCGCAGGGCAACCAGCGCGACCAGTCCTCCCAGGGTTCGGCCATCGCGTCACCCAGCAACAGGCTCCGGAAGCCCGAGCAATCGACGAACAGATCGCCTTCGACAGTCTCGCCCGTGTCGAGACGTAGCGCCCGGACATTCCCGCTGATCGAGTCCTGCTCGACGCCGATGATCCGCGCTTCCGTCCGGCGTGCGCCGTTCGCTTCGGCGAAGCGACGCATATAGGGGCCGAACAAGGTCGCATCGAACTGATAGGCATAGCCGAAGCTCGCCGCGAGATCATCCGGCGTCCCGTTCGGGATGGAGAACCGATGCCTCTTTGCAGCGGCAACCGCGACCGAATAGTCGCCGATCGGTGCCGCCCGTCCTTCGGCCGCGAGACGAAGCCAATAATGGTGAAAGGCGATATCGTTCAGTGGTCGACCGAACGTCCCGAACGGATGGATATAGCTGTCGCCGATCGCACCGAAGTCGCGAAAGTCGATCCCCAATTTGAAGGTCGCGTGCGTGGCGCGCATGAAGTCGGCTTCGTCAAGGCCCAGGCGCTCCACGAATGCGCGGATGTGGGGCAGCGTTGCTTCGCCGACGCCGACAATACCGATCTCGGCGGACTCGATGAGATGGACCGTGCAGACGGTCGGCAAGAGTCGTACGAGCGCTGCGGCGGTCATCCACCCCGCCGTCCCGCCACCAACCACCACAACCCTCGTTGGCGCCTGATCCATCGTCGTCGTCATCCTCTCGTCACGGCGTTTTTGCTTCGGTTTCGGTAGGGCCGTTTCGAGCCTGTTACACTTTGGCCACACTTCGGCAACGTCTCACACATCTGACTATTAAATTGCCTTATTCCCCTTGTGGTCCAAAAAATAGCTGCCTAACACACTGTTAAGGCGGCCGAAGGACGTTCGCCGATCTGGGGATGCGCGATAGATCGTCCGCTCGAAAAGCGGCGGCGATCGCGCTGAAGGATGCTTAGGGGTTTATCATGGCTGGTGTTGCATCAACGCGCGCGATCGCTCGCGCCGCGCGTCTTTTCGGGACAAGCGTTTCGGTTCTGGCCATCGCCGTCATGGCGCCATCGGCATTCGCGCAGGTTGCGGATCCAGTCGCTGGTCCCGCTGCTACCGATCCGCAGGCGGTGCCCGCCCCCGCGGGTACGGGCGTTGCCAGCACGACGTCGGGCTCGGCCAGCCTGGATTCTGCAACCGCAGGCACGGCACCCGGTTCGGCCAGCAACACCACGGGCACATCGGGTGCGTCGCAGGACGCCGGTAACCCGACCCCGGACACCGATCGCGGCGAAATCGTCGTCACCGGCATCCGCCAGAGTCTCGCCAACGCGCAGAACATCAAACGCAACTCCGACACGGTCGTCGATGCGATTACCGCCGAAGATATCGGCGCTCTGCCCGATCGTTCGGTCAACGAAGCACTGCAGCGGGTGCCCGGCATCTCGATCAGTCGCTTCGCAGCGCCGAGCGACTCGGCTCACTATTCCGCGCAGGGCTCGGGCGTCGTGATCCGCGGCCTCAGCTATGTCCGCGGCGAGTTCAATGGTCGTGACGCATTTGCAGCAGGCGGCGGCCGCGAGATTGGCTTCAACGATATCCCGGCCGAAATCGTCGGCTCGGTCGAGGTGTTCAAGAACCTTACCGCCGATCTGGTCGAGGGCGGCATCGCCGGCACCGTCAACATCAACACGCGCAAACCCTTCGATTCGAAGAAGGACCTGCTGTTCCTCTCGGCCGGCATGAACCTCGGCGACCTCGAGAAGCGCGGCGCACCGCAGTTCGTCGGGCTCGTCTCGAAGCAGTTCGATCTCGGCGGCGCCGGCCGGTTCGGCATCCTGGCCAGCGGCACTTATCAGAAGCTCTACAGCCGCTCGGACTCGGTGTTCGTGTCGTCGATGTTGCCGCGTTATAACGACGACAAGAACGGCAACGGCGTCCAGGATGCCGGCGAGGGTCGCGTGCTGAATGCGGGTACGCCGTTCCAGTCGACGCTGTTCGACACCTTCCCGCTGCCGGCCGGTCGCAACGTGGTGTACGCGCCACTGGGCGCTGGCTCACGTACACAGGATTTCGACCGCACGCGCATCGGCTATTCGGGGGGCGCGCAGTATGAGAACGTTTCCGGCAACCTGCTGGTGACCGCACAGTTCGTTCGCGCTGAATCGACCGACGACTGGCTTGAGCACACGGTCGAGCCGAACGTGTACTATGGCGACGCGAACACGGTGTTCCCGGTCGGTGGTACGGATTTTACGTACGACGACAACGGAGTTTTCACGAGCGGTACGCTTGGTAAGCGTTCCGGCGCGGTGCAGGGCAATGGCCCGAACGGCTACGGCGTGCTCAGTCAGTTTGCGCCGAACGGCGTGTTCACGACCGAGTCCAATCGTCACTTCTTTTCGAAGTCGATCTCGCAGGATCAGTCGCTGAACATCAAGTTCGAGCCGGTCGACCGCCTGCACCTGAATTTCGACGGGCAGTATGCGACGTCGAAGGTGAAGGTGCGCGACGACATCCTCGACACCGCGACGTTCAGCCAGACCGCGATCGACCTGCGCGGCAAGATCCCGCAGATCACCTCGATCACGCCGGGTTTCAACACGACAAGCTATTTCGCCAACCCGAACTCGATCTATTTCCGCGACGCCTTCAATGGCCGTCAGGATAACGAAGGGCACGAATGGGCCTTCCGCGGCGACGCACAGTTCGACGTCAGCGACACCGCGTTCCTGCGCAACGTCCGCGTCGGCGGCCGCTATGCCGACCGCAAGCAGTTGGTGCGCTCGGCCGATTACAATAACTGGGGCTATCTGTCGGAAACGTGGGCCGCAAAGGGTCCGGTAAGCTACGCAGCGCTCGGTCAGGACGAGCAGACGCTGCACAGCTTCTCGAACTTCTTCCGTGGGCAGACCAACATGCCACCGAGCGCGACGTTCGTCGCGGACGATATTCTGCGTGATCACGACGCGTTCACTGACCTGCTGCGCAAGATCACTGCGTTGGGTGGCGGCGGATACACGGCATTGGAAGATCGCAAGAACGGCGATGGCAGCCCGCTGAACGATGGCGCGTATCTGAACAGCGAGCTCTATCGTAACCGCGAGCAGACCAAGTCCGCCTATGTCCGCGCCGATTTCGGTGTCGACGATTTTGGCAACGGCATGAGCCTGACCGGCAACGTGGGTGTGCGCTTCGTCAACACCAAGGACAGCTCGGACGGCGCGATCACCTTCCCGAATCAGAGCAGCATCTTCGATGCGTCCAATCTGCCGGCCACGCCGACCGGCGGCGCGTATCCCAAGACGCTGGCAGGGTTCTGCCAGTCGCAGCGTGACAAGCCGCCTGCGTCGGGCACGATCAACGCCATCTGCACCGTGTCCGCGACTCAGCAGGCGGCAATCCTTGCTTATGCGAACTCCGGATCGACCCCCGACGTCGCCAAGCAGAAGTTCAACTTCTGGCTGCCGAGCGCGAACGTGAAGCTGCAGGTCACGCCGAACTTGCTGTTCCGCGCCGCCGGATCGAAGGCGATCTCGCGTCCGAACTTCGGCGACCTGCGCAACTTCGTGGGCGTCGGTGTCTCGTCGGGTAACACCGCGGGCAACTACCAGTTCTCGGCGTCGTCGCGGAACCCGTATCTCCGGCCGGTCGAGGCGTTGCAGTTCGACCTGACCAGCGAATGGTATTTCTCGAAGGTCGGCTCGCTGACCGCCACCGTGTTCCACAAGACGCTGTCGAACATCATCGTCGACAATCTCGGCTACACGCGCACGCTGACTAACAACGGCCAGACGTTCGATGTGCAGGTCAATGGCCCCGCCAACGTCAACGGCAAGTCGCGGATCAAGGGTGCGGAAATCGCGTACCAGCAGACCTTCGACTTCTTACCCGGTGTGCTCAGCGGCCTCGGCATGCAGGCGAACTACACCTTCGTGAAGGCGGGCAAGATCCCCAACCCGGTGCCTGCCAACGGCGCCGCGGATGGCAGCCGTCCGCCGCAGGACGTCGCTGGTCTCTACGACAACCTCCCGCTGCAGGGGCTGTCGAAGCATACCGTCAATGTTGCCGGCTTCTACGACAAGGGTCCGTTCTATGCCCGTGTCGCGTATAGCTGGCGCTCGAAGTTCCTGCTCACCAACCGCGATTGTTGTTTCCCGTTCCTGCCGGTCTACGCGCTGCCGACCGGACAGCTCGACGCATCGGCGTTCGTGACGGTGAACGAGCATTTCAAGCTGGGCGTGACCGCGTCGAACCTGCTCGACGAAACGACCAAGACCAACTTCCTGCTGAACGGTGCAGGGCTCGAGGCGCCGCGCAGTTTCTTCAAGAACGATCGGTCGTACACGCTCTCGGCGCGCATGACCTTCTGAGGTAGCGGGCTAAGGTAGCGGGATACGAGGCCAGGGATTACACGCACGCGATGAGTGAGATCTCTGGCCTCCCGGTTGCCGAAACCGGCCCGATCGACGCGGCGCGGTTCGAAGCCGAGATTGCGCATGGCTATCGCCCGGTGGTGATGCGCGGACTGGCGGCGGACTGGCCCGCGGTCCTGGCTGCGCGCAAGTCCGATCGTGCGATCGGCGAGCATATCGTGTCGTTCGATGGCGGGCGCTCGGCCGACGTCATGGTCGCGCAGAGCGACGTGCGCGGGCGGTTCTTCTACAACGACGACCTGATCGGCTTCAATTTCGAGCGTGCCAAGGCGCCGATCCCGACGCTGGTCGACCAGTTGATCGCGTTGCAGGGAGTGCCCGGTGCGCCGGCAATCTATGCCGGGGCGGCTGCGGCCGGCGAGTTTTTGCCGGGCTGGGCGGAGGCGAACGTGTTGCCGCTGCCCACGCCCGATGCGGTGCCGCGGGTGTGGATCGGTAACGAAAGCCGCGTGTCGACGCATTACGACGTGTCCAGCAATGTCGCGGTCGTGGTCGCGGGGCGGCGGCGGTTTTGCCTGTTCCCGCCCGAGCAGGGGCCGAACCTGTATGTCGGGCCGCTCGACGTGACGATCGCCGGCCAGCCGGTCAGCCTGGTCGATCTCGAGGCGCCCGATCTGGATCGTTACCCCCGGTTCGCCGAGGCGCTCGCGCAGATGCAGGTGACTGTGCTGGAGCCGGGCGATGCGATCTTCATACCGTCGATGTGGTGGCACGACGTGAAGGCGCTCGGGCGGTTCAACGTGCTCGTCAATTACTGGTGGGGACAGGCGGGCGCGGCTTCGCCGTTCCCCGCGCTGATCCACGCGATCCTCGCGATCCGCGACCTGCCGGCGGGTGAGCGCGCGGCGGTGCGGGGGTGGTTCGATCAATACGTGTTCGGAGACGCGGCGCAGGACGCGGCCGCGCATCTGCCCGAAGCGATGCGCGGCGTGCTAGGAAGCCCGTCGCCGGAGCGGACCGACGCGATCCGCGGATACCTCGCGCGGACGCTTGAACGCCTCTAGCGCCCCCGCGTCGCGTCCAGGAACGCGGCGGTCCAGACGAGCGGCGCGTTCCAGTTGATCGCGACCTCGTTGACGGTGAACGCGCGGTAATCGTCGATCCAGCAGGTTTGCGGTGCGCAACCCTTCATCGGACCGGGTTCGTTCGCCGCCGCGGAATTGGGGCCACCCGACAGCACGCCGGTAGGGGGTGCCGGGTAGCGCTTGTCCGCCGCGGCGGCCCAGAAGCGGTGGTGCGGATGCTGCACCGGGCGCGTGCCGATGCCGGTGACGTAGGACCGGTCGAGCGGATTGCGGCCGAGGATATAGTCGAGGCTCGCCACGACCGCGTCGCGATAGGCTGGCTTGCGGTCGATCTGCCACGCGACGCCCAGCAAGATCGCGCGATTGAGGATCGAACTGCTCGAGCCCCACGGGTAGTTGGTGCCGCCAAAGGGTATGCCGTAGCCGCTGCGATTGCCTTCGGCGACAAAGCCGTCGGCCAGTGCGGTGATCCGGCTGCGGAGCGTGGCGCGATCATCGGCCGGTAGGTCGCCGGGGACCGTCGCCAGCGTCAGCGCGCCCGCCAGCTTGAGCGAGCCCCAGCCAATATCCGTGCCGGGATCGGTGAAGATCCCGTCCTTGCGCAGGCGATCGAGGAAAACCGGTTCCTTGGTGGTTGCGTAGAGTTGCGCGGCAGCGAAGGTGAACTCGTCGCGGACATCCGGGTCGCCGTAGCCGCCACTGCCGGTGAAGTCCGAACTGGTGAGCAGGTTCGGGTGACGAAGTGCCGCAGCCCAGCCGCGCCGTGCCGCGGTGAGGCATTTGGTGGCGAAGGCGGGGTCGATCGTGCGCCAGATCCGCGCACACTGCGCCGCGACGCCGACCATGTTGAGCGTCGCCGCAGTCGAGGGCGGATAGAGGAACCGCGTCTGGTGATCGTCGACCGGCGCGGTCGGGATGCCCGTCCAGCTCTCGTCGGCGATCTTGGTGTGGACCAGCCCGCTTGCGTCGATCGTCTCGAACCGGGTGATGGCCTTGCCAGCGACGCCCGCGTCCGGGGCAATGGCGAGCTTGGTGCCATCGGGAATCTGCATGGCGAGCAGGAAGGCGACTTCGACGCGCGCCTCGTCGAGCAAATCGTCCTTGCCGTTGGTACGTTCGGGCAGCGGGAGACGACCGTCGGCGAAAGCGTTGGCGTCACCGAACGCGGCCAGGCGCTCGTGGAGGTCTAGCAAGGTCCAGGTCGAGACCCCGCCGTTGACGACGTATTTGCCGTGGTCGCCGGCGTCGTACCAGCCGCCGGTCGCGTCGAGCTTATAGCCGCAACCAGGCCATTTCACGCCCTTCTGGTCGACGCCGGCGAAACAGGTCGCGATGTCGGGGGCATGACCCGCAGGGCGGGCAAGGTAACTGCGTTCGACAAACGCGGGCAGGATCGGCACGCCGCTACGCTGCTGGTAGAAGAACGACATCGCTGCGGTCGCGACAGGCGCGAACGGACGGTCTGCGATCGCGAAGGGGTGGCTGGCGGTTGCGCCGACGTGCAGGCGATAGCCGGTGCCGGACGTCCTGAAGCTGCCGAAGTCGATCCGGTGGACGCTTTCGCCCGATGCTGCGTCGGCACCTACCGGTATCGTCTGGCCCGACGCGGCGGTCTTGCCGCGCGCGTCGGTGAGCGTCCACGCAAGCGCCCTGGCCTGCGTCGATGGCAGGACCGCGATCTTGGGGCCGCACGTCTCGAACCCTGCCTGGTCGATCCTGATCGCCGCGGGCGGAGCTTGCGTGGCGGCGGTCGTCAGCAGGACGGCCGCCGCACCGAGTAGGAGCTGGCTCAATCGCCGCACTTCGTCATCGGTACGGGAGCGGAGTCGATCTTCACGTCGGAAATCGACAGGCCGAGCTTGCCGTCGGTGGCGATCACGAACGGTGCGGTGACGTGCGCCATGTCGATGCCGCGCTTGGCGAAGCATTGCAGCGGGACGATCACCTGCTGCCACTCGCCGCGCTTGCCAGCCGCGAGCGTCCTGGTGATCGGGACTGTGACGGCCTTTCCGTCGTTACTGACCATACCGAGCCCGACGGGTGCGCTACCGGCGCGATCGACGCGGACGTCGACGACAAGGCTCAGTTCACCATTGCTCTCGCGTGTCAGGTCGAGCGGACCGGACGCTTCGACCCGAGCATCGGCAGCCCCGCCCGCCCAAACGAGCGCGCGCGCGTCTTCCTGACGGCGGCGGTCGACGGCGGAGGCGGTGAGGCGCTTGGTCGCGGTCGTCGCGTTGACGCCGAGCAAGCGAACCTTCGACTGGTCCTGCTCGACTAAAGTCAGCGACCAGCCCTCGGGTACGCGGCCCTTGCCGAAGATCGTGCCGTTCGACGATGCGGCCATGCCGGCGGGGCGGGTTTCGTCGAGCTTCGGGACCGAGCCGGGCTTGGCGTAGCTCAGGCCGTAGCCGAATGCGAAGAGCGGGTCGTAGCCGGGGTCGGAGCGGTTCAGCACATACTGGTCGGGTCGCTTCGGCCAGGAAAAGCTCAACTTGCCGCGGAAGTCGTTGGCGACGCTGCCGTCCTTCTTGCGCAGCAGCACGTCGGCGATGCCGCCGCCTTCGCTGCCCGGCAGAAACGCCGCGACGAACGCATCGGAGGCGTTCAACTCGGCATTCACCCAAAGCGGGCGGCCCGACAGGAATACCGCGACGACGGGAACGCCCGCCGCCTTGAGCTTGCGCAACAGGTCGAGGTCGGACTTGTCCTCGGGGCTGTATTCGAGGTTGGGACGGTCGCCCTTGAACTCGGCATAGGGCTGTTCGCCGAACACGACGATCGCCGCATCGGGCTTCTTGGCGAAGCTGCCGTCCGCCGACAGCGTCGCGGTGCCGCCGGCCGCCTTGACCGCGGTGCTGATGCCCGACCAGATCGTTTCGGCATTGGGGAAGTTCGCGTTGGTGGTCCCGCCGCCCTGCCATGTCAGCGACCAGCCGCCGGCCTGTTGCGGAATGTTGTCCGCGCCGCCGCCAGCGACGAGGATGTTGGCCGAGGGCTTCAGCGGGAGCAGACTGCCCTCGTTCTTGAGCAGCACCATCGACTCCCGTGCCGCGCGGCGGGCGATCGCCCGGTGGTCGGCCGCACCGATCAGGTTCATCTTGCCGGCGAGCGCGCGCGACGACGGGCGGCCGCGATCGAACGTGCCCGCGCGAATCTTCACGCGCAGGATGCGGCGAACCGCGTCGTCGAGGCGCGGGGCGGAGATCTCGCCCGACTGTGCCTGCTTCAGCGTGTTGGCGTAGAGCGTCTTCCATCCGCTGCCCGAATACATGAACATGTCGAGCCCGGCGTTGATCGCGGCGGCGCAGCTCTCGTTCGAGCAGCCATCGACCTGGCCTTGGCCGTTCCAGTCGCCGACCACGAAGCCGTCGAAGTGGAGGCGATCCTTGAGCACGCCGGTCAGCAGGCTCTTGTTGCCGTGCATCTTCGCGCCGTTCCAGCTCGAGAAGCTCGCCATCACCGACTGCGTGCCCGCCTCGATCGCCGCGGGATAACCGCCGAGGTGGATGTCGCGCAGCGCGGTCTCGGGGATCAGCGCGTCGCCCTGGTCGCGACCGCCGGTACCGCCGTCGCCGAGGAAATGCTTCGTCGTCGCGATCACGCGGTCGGGCGCGAGAAACTCCTTGGTGCCGACCTTGCCCTGGACGCCTTCGATCACCGCGCCGGCGTAATCGGCCTGGATCGTCGGTTCCTCGGAATAGCTCTCGTACGTCCGGCCCCAGCGATCGTCGCGAACCACCGCCAGCGTAGGCGCGAAGGTCCAGTCGATGCCGGCGGCGGCGGTCTCGATCGCGGTGACGTGGCCGATCTCGCGCATCAGGTCGCGGTCGCGTGCGGCGCCGAGGCCGATGTTGTGCGGGAAGAGCGTTGCGCCGGGAATATTGTTGTTGCCGTGAACCGCGTCGGTACCCCAGATCACCGGGATCGCCGGGCGGCCGTCGCTGCGCGCCATCGACGCGTCGTAGAACGCATCGGCGAGTTTGAGCCATTCGACCGGGGGAGCGAGATCGTTGCCGCCGGGGCCGGCATTGCCGCCGTTGAGGATCGATCCGAGCTTGTAAGTGCGCAGGTCCGATGGCTCGATGCTCGCGATGTCGACCTGGATCAGCTGCCCGATCTTGTCCTCGACCGACATGCGCTTCATGATCGCGTCGATCCGCGCCTCGACCCGCGGGTCGCGCGAGGGGCGGGCGTTCGCGGTCGGCCAGATCTGGGGATGGGCAACCGCCGACGCCGGTGCCGGTTGCGCTACCGGCGTCGCTGCGGATTGCAGCAGCAGCGCGATCGTGAACGTGGAAAACCCTGCCGACATCATACTCTCCCCGGACGGTGCGCGATCATGATCCGCACCTTGGCATCCTTGCTACCGGGCTAGCGCTACAATGTGCAAATCATTTGGTTATTTCTTTGTCCAGATTTCGGGATGCGCGTCGATATGGGTCGATAGCGCCGTCGTGATCCGGGCGTCGTCCGCGGTCGACGGATGCGCGTGGCAGCCGGTCAAGGCGAGACCGGTGACGGGGACGAAGGTGACGTTGCGCTCGCCTTCGGCCTTGAGGCGCGCGGCGACCTTGCCGACTTCGGACGCGATCTCGCCATCGGCCATGTCGGTCGCCCACAGGACGACGTGCGCGTTCGGGTCACGCGCGCGGAGGCGTTTGACGAACTCGACATAGTGCCGTTCATAGTCGGCGTGGAGCGCGTCGCGCGTCTGCCATGGCTCGCCGGGGTGGAGCTTTGTGGTGAAGTCGTTGGTACCGAGCGCGATGACGAACAGGCGGGGGTGCCAGGCCGGGTCGGCGTAGCGCGTCGCCTTGTCGAACAGCGTAAACGGATAGGCGACGGGAAGGGTGTCTGCGGGCATGCCGTCGTAGTTGCGGACGATGCCGCGGCCGGAGATCGCGTTGACCTGATAGTCCGCGCCATAGCGGTTGGCGGTCAGTGCGGGCATGGCATGCGCGGTGTCGGTAGTCGCCCAAACCTCGTCCTGCGTGCAGTCGCGCTTGGTCGAGATGTTGCCGTAGCCGACGGTGTGGGAGTCGCCGATGAACTCGATCTGGCGGGCGCGTGCAGGCGCGGGGAGGGCGCGCGTTGCTCGGTCGGCGTAGAAGCCGCCGAAGACGGTCGGTGCGGCCTGACTTTCGCTCGCGAAGGCGACGCGGATCGTGTGGTGGCCGCTCGACAGGCCGGCGACGCGGTAGAGGCCGGGTTTTGGCTTGACGAGTTTGGCGACGGGGGCGCCGTCGACGGAGACATGCAGGGTGGCGTCGCCTTGGCCGATTTTCAGCAGTGCATTGGGGCCGCGGAACGCCGCCTCGAAATATGTACCCGGCCATTGGCGTTTATAGCCGTCGGCAATCCGCTCGACGCGGCCGCCGATGTGGACGGGGAGCGGCGCGCCGGCTTTCTCGGTCGTCGGAGTCACGGTTGGCGGGGTAGCGGTTGCCGCGGTCGACAGGAGCGCGGCGGCGAAAAACCCGAGAAACGTCTTCATGCTTTTACCTTCAGCGATGCGGGGAGTTCGTCCCTGGTGACGTAGCGCTTCGAGGCGAAGTCGCGGCGCAACTGTTCCGGCGTGTTCTGGTCGGCGCCGGTCAGCCAGCGGGTGTGCCACGTCATGAACCAGAGCCAGTCTGCGGTCGGGCCGAGCAACGTCGGGTCGGGGACCGGGCCATTTTCGTGCAGGCAGATCGGCAGCGTGTCGCCGACGATCGCCTTCACCTGCGCAAACATGGCCGCGAGATTGCCGTGGTCGTTCGCGTAGATATCCGCACCGGCAACGTCGACCGTCGCGCGGCCGGGATACCAGGCGGGGTCGACGTTCTGTCCCGCCCAGCCGAGCACCCAGATCAGGTTGTTCAGGCGGTGGACGCGGGTGAACTGGTCGTACATCAGCGTCCAGAGCGCCTTGAACGCGTCCGCCCCGTGCTTGCCCCACCAGAACCAGTCGCCGCTGAATTCGTGGAACGGGCGCCACAAGACCGCGACGCCGCGATCCCGGAGGACGGTAAGCAGGCGCGCGACCTCGGTCATGTCCCGCATCATCGCGACGTTTTGCGGCGTGCCGGGTTTGAGCGCGGCGGCGACGTCGAAGTCCTTTTTCGAATTCTCGTAGCCGGTGCCGATATCGGGGGCGCCCCAATGCCAGCACAACGTGACGATGCCGCCGGAGCGCGCCCAGGCAGTGGCCCGGTCGTTGACCGCGTCGTTGTCGCGCGGGTCGATATAGTCGAGGCCGAGGATGGCGGGCAGTTTGCCGGTGACCCGCTGGAGATAGTCGAGTTCGCCGTTCGGATTGGCCGGCCCCGAACCTTGTTCCTGCTGGCCGGTCAGGGTCTTGCGCCCAAATTGGCTCCAAAGATAGGCGTAGAGCCTCTGGGCTGCGGGGGACGCATTCGGATTGCTCAACCTCCGGTTAGGTACTGCCGCCAGCGCGGGCATGCCGTGGAGCAGACCGAGCGCGGCCGTCATCCCCAGCGTCTCGCGCCGACTTACCATAGCGGGGGCGAGCATCAGAGCGCCGCCATCGCCGATGCGTGGCCGCGGATGATGGCCTGGGTGGCGGCGTCGCTGTCGAATACGCCGTACCAGCCTTGTGGCTCGTGCGGCGGATCGCCCATGTAGCCGAGGTCGCCGCGCTGGAACCGGTGGTCGGCGTGCGGCGTACGCGCCTCGCCGTTCCAGGCCCAGAAGTTCGAGCCAGCCAGCGGTCCGCCGGCCTTCGCGTTCGCTTCGATCGCCGCGTAGATCTGGCGGTAGAAACGATCCTTGTAGACGGTCGTGATGGTCGGATCATAGGCGGTCTCGCCGTCGCGCGGATAGCCGAACTCCTCGATCACCAACGGCTTGCCGAGCATTGTCGCGAGCCGGATGTGGGCGTCGATATAGTCCGCGACCTTCTCCGCGCCCGCGTCGTAGGTGCCGGCTAGGTTGCCCGCGTCCATCCAGGTCCAGTTGTTCGGCCAGATGTGCGTGGTCAGATAGTCGATCGATATCGACTTGTGCGCGGCAAGCACGACATCCTCACGCTCGATCGAGCCCTTCAGCCCTTCCGAACCGGTTGAGACGAGGTGGTTGGGATCGAGCGTCTTGATGTAGCGCGCGGTCTCGTCGATCCAGCGGTAGAAGGCGGGAAGGTTCGGTACGGCGACCGCTGCTCCGCCGGCGGGACGGGGTTCGTTCGCGAGCTGCCATGCCATGATCGTCGGGTCGGCGGCATACGCTATGCCGGTAACGCTGTTGGTGCGCGAGACGACCGCGCGGATATAGTCGCGGTACATCGCCTGCGCCTGGCCGTTGGTATAGAACGCCGCGTTCCAATCGGCGAACTCGGGCCATGGGTGCGCGGGGTCGTTCATGTTGATGAATTTGCCGCCATTGACCCACGACAGATAGGTCATCATCCCGCCAGACCACTCCCAGAAGTTGGTCAGGTAGATCACGCCGGTCATGTCGCGCTTCGCCATCTCGGCGAGCGTCCAGTCGAGGCCCTTGAGCAGATCCTCGTTATAGGTCGCTGTCCTGTCACGGAACCCCGGCGTGATCGAGTTCTTCAGCGGCGACAGCTCGGCCGAGCCGAGGATCCGGAGGTTGCGTATGCCAAGCGCCTGTAACCGGTCGAGCTCACGCGCCAGCCGAGCACGGTTGCCGTACGGGGTCGCCGCACCCAGCCATGCACCATACCAGATGTTCGCGCCGGCATAGCGATACGGCTTGCCATTGCGCTCGAAGCCATGTCCGCTGACCGTCACGAACGACGAGGTCGCCCGTCCTTTCCCGAGCCTGCCGGTCGGGAGACGTGCCGTATTCGTGCAGGCAGCCACAAGAGCCACCCCCGCGAGCAATGCCGCGCGTCTGTCGATTACCGCCATGCCAACTCCCTGTTACGCCTGTGTTTCCCAACCGATCGCGATCGGTCCGTATCGGATCGACCTTAGGATTGCGCCCGGCTCGGCGCCACCGCGGAATGTACTGGACGAATGAATTCGGTCAGCTCGGGCGAGGTCGGCAAATCGCTAATGTGATACGGTGTTCACGGGATGGGCCCGGTAACGACAGTGTTCCGGCGCGATCAACCGCCGCCTTGACTATCAAATCTACATATGTTGGATAGTCATATGGCCCATGATCGACGACCCTCGAAACAGATGGTGGCGCTGTTGACCGCAATGTCCGGCCACCCGGCGGGATGGCGACACGGGTATGAACTTATGAAGGATACCGGGGTCTCGTCCGGCACACTTTACCCGTTGCTCATACGCATGACGGAGCAAGGGTTGCTCGAGGCCGAATGGCGCGAACCCTCACAGGTGGGACGACCTCCGCGTCATGCCTATCGGCTTACGACTGCCGGTATATCCCTCGCGCGAACGGTTGCTACGGGGGGCACCGCATCCTCGGCTCGCCTGGCCCGGATATGATGACAGCACTCTCCCGATGCGTGATGGCGGCTGCGATCGTCTGCCTGGGTGATCGTCGACGCGAATGGGGGATCGCCATGCGGGGCGAATTCGAGGCGTCGATCGCCGACGGAAAGCCGCTTTCCTTTGCGTTCGGCTGTCTGCTGGGTGCGTCGCGCGCACGGTTGGCCGACCCGGACGGACGCTTGGCGCTGGCGAGCTACGGGTTGGCCATCGGCCTGATCCTTCCGCTCGCGGCCGTGCTGGCGGTCGGCGCGATCGCCGGCTTCCCGTATCTTGATTTCGCGCAGGACAATGTCGTTGGTATTCTCGCCTTCGGGGGTGCGCCGTCGACTCTTCTCGACGACGGTAATCGGGCGGCGGCGTCGTCGCTCTCGATGGTCGTATTCCTGTTGGCCGGCACGAGCGTGCTGATCGCATGGGCGATACTTGATCGTCATTGGGTCCGTGTTGCAGCCATCGAGCGGTTTGCCGCGGCTGCGACATCGACGCTGATAGTTTTCGTCGGGCTGCTTGGTTTCGATGAAACCCGCATGATCTTGCCGATCCTGGGTTTGGTAGCCCAGCATGTCGCGGTCCTGATGCTGATGCAATGGCATTGGCGAATGGACCGGGAGCCGGCGGCCGCGCACCGTCAAGAGTAGCCGTACGCCGTTCGTTTGACGCTATCGATCCTGTCAGCCCGAAAAGGTAGCAAAACCATGCAGCCGCCCACGAGTATGCGTCGGGATACTTTGCGGGCTCCTCGTATCGCCTTCGCCACCTGCCTGTTGTGCTGGCCGGCGGCGGGCATATCCCAGTCTAGTGTGCCTTCGAATGCGCTGGACAAACCCGATCCCGCGCTATCGGGAGATCAGCCCGAAGCGTCTGCCGCCCATCCCGATATCGTGATCGTCGGGAGGCGGGGGCAGATAGACACCGCTATCCAGCCCCTAGCGACGCTCGACGCCGGGGCGATCACCGCCACCGGCGCGACCTCGATCGACGAACTGCTGCGGACCATCCGCGGCGTGACGCAATCAGGGGACGGGCAGGATCCGATCTTCCTGCTGAACGCCCAACGCGTGTCGGGGTATCAGGAGATCGGCAACCTGCCGCCGGAAGCGATCGAGAAGGTCGAGGTCTTTCCGGAGCCGGTCGCGCTCCAATACGGCTATCCGCCAACTCGGCGGATCGTGAACTTCATCACCAAGCGCCGGTTTCGCCAACTGTCGTTGAAACAGGCGGTCGGCACGTCGACGCGGGGCGGTGCCGACAATGCCAACGCGCATGTCGATTACACGCGTCTGCGAGGGGACGGTCGCGTGACGTTGTCGCTGGACGCCCGGCATAGCGACGCGTTGCTACAGGCGCGACGTCGCGTCCTGCCTGATCCGGACGTACCGTTCGATGCAAGCGGGAATATCACCGGGACGTTGGCGGGTGGCGAGATCGACCCTGTGTTGTCAGGCCTGGCCGGGCAGTTCGTGACGATCGTCCCGGTGCCGAACGAGCCTCTACCGGCTGGCCCGATCGGCCTTGGCAGTTTCGTGGTGGACGCGAATCGACCGCGGCTGTTCGACCTGTCGCCGCTGCGTACGCTGGCACCGTCCAACAACACTTTCCACGGCGAGGCGGTGATTGCCAACCGGATCGGGCGCAGGCTGTCCGGTTCGTTGACGCTGACGGCGGATCATAGTCGCGAGCGTGCCGTGTTCGGCCCCGCAAGCGCGACCTTCGTCATTCCCCGCGACAATCCGTATTCGCCGTTCAGCCGCGACGTCTTGCTCCAACGCTACCTCGTCGAGGCACCGCCGCTCAGCCAGCGCACCGACACCACCACGCTGCACGCCGGCAGCGTGGTGCGGGGCGCGTGGCGAGGGTGGCAATGGGATTGGACGGGGACTCTCGATACGCAGCATAGGACCGGCATCGTCGCCAAGGCGATCGACACCACGGCGGCGGCTGTCGCGATCGCCGCAGGTGCCGACCCATTCCGACCGTTCGATCCCGCACTGCTCGCCAACCGACTGGTCGATCGCACGGTCCAGTCCACTTACGGTGCGGGTACGAAATTCGTCGCGACCAACGGCCCGCTGCGCCTGCCGGCCGGTCGCGCCACGCTGACGGCCACGATCGAGGGCGAGCAGATCGGCACGGACAGCAGGACGCGCGGGGCCAACCCGTCCGCGGTCGCCTTCGATCGCAGCCGGGTCGAGGGGGCGGTCGCGCTCGACCTGCCGATCGCGTCGCGGCGCGAGGACGTACTGCCATGGGTTGGGGAACTATCGGCCAATGTCTCTGCCACGGTCCGCCGCGTCGGCGGTTTCGGCGATCTGTCCGACTCGACGCTGGGCGCGAACTGGGCGCCGTTCGCGGGTCTTCAGGTATTGGCTCAGATCAAGCGGTCGGCCGCCGCGCCGACGCTCGACCAACTCGCCGCCCCGCAGATTTCGGCACCCCAGGTTCCGCTGTTCGATTTCGGAATCGGTCGTTCGACGCTGGTTACCTTGTTTCTAGGCGGCAACCCCGCGCTGTCCGCCGAGCGTCGCCGAACGCGGTCGATCGGCGCGACCGTGAAGCCCTTTACCAAGAGCGAACTGCGGATCGGCGCTACCTACGAAGCGCTGGACATCCGGGACGGAATCCAGACTATCTTTGCGCTCACGCCTGCCGCGCAGGCGGCGCTGCCCGAACTGTTCGTCCGCGACGATACCGGCGCGTTGGTGTCAGTGGCATTCCGGCCGATCAATGTCTTCCGGGAGCGGCGACGGACGTTGAACATCACGCTTGCCGCCAACGGCCAGCTCGGTCGCGCCAAGCCACCGACGACACCGGACGGTCGCCCGCCGGACCGCCCGACCTTCTATGGCGGGATCGGCCCCACGGTCCGCTTTGCCGACCGGATCGAGCTGAGGCCGGGCGCACCGACGCTCGATCTGCTGGACGGCGATACGCTTTCGGGAGGTACCACGCAGCGCCTTGCCGGTTATGGCTATGGGGGACTGAGCTACCTTGGCAATGGCGGCACTTTCGACTTCTACTGCACCGGCGGGGCGACCGTCCGCGGGGGTGTCGCCGCATCGACCCTAAAATTTGCCCCCCTGTGCAAGATCAATGTTACCGGTTCGCTGAGCATCCATCATTTCCTGCCACGCCAGGACTGGGCTCGGCATCTTGGTTTCAAGCTGGAGTTCGTCAACATAACCGATGCGCGCCAGCGCGTACGCGATGCGAACGGCGTCGTCCCCTACCGCTATCAGCCGGACCTGCTCGATGCCGTCGGGCGCAACGTCGTTCTTTCGCTCCGCAAACTGTTTTGATGGAGATGACGGTTGCCCATCACGCAGCTTGACGCGGCCATCCTCGCTCGATCGGTGCGCGTTGTTACCGAGCGTCATACCCGTACCGTTTGGGCTGATCCGGAAACGGGAAACTCGCTCCACGCGGTGTCGAGATATCCAGTCCGGAGCGTCATCCGAAGCCGAACCGGTGTCCGCCTTGGGGGGATAGGGTCCTGAATGTCGCGTAGTGGGTCGGCCGTCCATTACTCGAGGTCATTCGGGTATTGGTCACCGTCGGAAATTCCTGGCACCGACGATGCGTCTGGCGGCGTCGCCGGGGTAGTGTTGCTGACCTGATCACGCGCGGACCAATCAAGCCGTTTCCACCAGTCTGTCCGGCACGCCAATTCGATCCGTCGATGCAATCAGGCGACGAAGCATCCGGAAGCGGGCCTGCGCGCTTCCGGATGCTCCGCGTCAGAACGCCAGCCGAACTCCCGCGCGGGCCGACGCGCGATGGTCCGCGTCGCCGCTCTCGCCGGAAAGCGCGCCGAACACCGCCAGACGCTGCGACACGGCGATGTCGGCACCGAGCGTCGCAGTCGCGAGCAGGGGCGCGCGGGCCGCACCCGTCGCCAGCAGCCCGAGACCGCCGCCACCTAGCGCGGCTAGAGCATAGGGGGTGCGTCCCTTCATCTGATACCGCGCGCCGATCGTCAGATACGGACGGGCAGCCATGATCCCGTCTGGCGAAACGGCACTTGCAAAGGTCAGGCTGCCGTCGACGAACGCCGCGGTGCTGCGCTGCTTGGTGACCGTGAGCGCAAAGGGGATGCCCCCCGTTTCCGCCACGCCGTCACGCGTGGTGCGGATCGCGGTGCCGCCGATGCTCGGCCGCATTGTCCAGGCGTCCGACAGCGGTATCGCAGCATCGAGGCTAGCGTCCGCGGTCCAGCTGTGCAGGTCGTAGCGTCCAAACGCCGTCCCACCCGGCAACGCGCGACGCGTGTCCGCCTGCGCGCCGTCATAGGCGACCGTCGCCTTGATGCCGACCGTGCCACGCTGCACGCGGCCGTGCACGCCCGCGACGCCGCCATCGGCATGCGTCCGCGCACCGAGACCGGACAGGGTCTGATGGCCGTCAAGCCAACCACCGAACGCCCCCAGCGACCAGCCTTCGCCGGCGACACCGAAGCCGGCGAGGAAGCCATAGCCGTTGACGGTCGTTCGCGCGGTGCCGCGCGCGACGTCCGCGTCCAGGGTGCGCGTGCCGCTGAGCGCCGAGGCGAAGGTGTACACTCCCGGCGTGTCGCGGGTCGGCGCGAAGGCACCGCCGCGTGCCGCGTCGGCCAGCGTCAGCCCGTTCTCCACGCCGATCTGGCGTGCGGCGGCATAGGGTTCGGGGGCGAGCCGCGCGAACGCCGCGGCGTTGGTGCGTCCCGATGCGTTGACCAGCAGTGGCGCGGCGGCGATCAGCGAGGCGCTTGCCTGCCCGCTGGTCAGGACGCCGTTGACGTAGTCGATGCTGCTGCGCACCTGGCCGGTATAGCTTGGGTCGTTTAGGAACTGGCCGAGCAGCCGGATGGTGTTGGTATCCTGCACCACGAAGCCGAACAGCGAGGCGGGCTTGACGACGGTGGTGAAGCTCCCGGTGATGCCGCCGCTGGTCGTGATGAGATCCAAGCTCTGGCCCGGCTTCAGCATACCGGTGGAGACCAGTTGCAACGTCGCCCCGCCGGCGATCGTCAGCGCACCGTTGACCACCAGCTTGTCGGAAATCGTGGGCGTGATCTCGAACAGCGATGTCGAGGTCGAGGCCAGCGCGACATTGCCATTGACCGTCATCGTTCCCGGCGAGGCGCCGGGGCTGAGCGTTCCGGCAACCGCGATGTTGCCGGTGACCGTGCCTGCCGAACCGAAGGTCGCGCCCTGTTGCACGGTGAACGTCGCGGCGTTCATGCCCGAGCCGGCCAGCCCGACCAGCCGTCCGCCGCTCAGCGTGACATTGCCCAGCGATGCGGCGCCAGCGATGGTCGCGAACCCGCCGCTCATCCGATACGCCTCGATATTGGCGATGCTCGAGAACGCGACGGGCGCCGTGGCGCTCCCGCCTGACACGTCGATGCTGTCGCTGCCCGCGCCGCCGTCCACCGCGCCCGCAAAGCCGCCGGCGATGACGAAGCGGTTATCGGCCGATCCGAACGTCACGCGTGCCGCAAGGCTCGCGTCGGCAGCGACCGTCACGTTGCCCGCCGAGGCCAGCGTATCATAGGCAAAGCCGCCACTGCCGAGCGTCAGTGTGCCCGAGCCTTCGGTCGCCAACCGTGCGAAGCTGGTAAGCGTGCCCGCGCGTAGGTTGAGATCGCCTGCCGACAGGTCGAGCGTCGCCGCGTTGCTGCCCGCGCCCCCGGATACCGTGCCGGCGAGCGTGCCGCCGGCGGCCAGCCGGAAGCCGTCATTGCCAGCGCCCAGATCTATCGTTCCCGCAAGAACGCCGCCGCGCGCTACCGTCACCGTCTTGTCGCCACCGGTAAGCGCGATCGACTTCCCGGCGCCGCCGAGCGTGCCGGCGACAGTTAGCGCGCTACCCGAAAGCGCAAGCGTCTCGAACCCCGTGGCGCCACCGGTCAGCGTCACGGCACCCGTATTGGTCAGCCGCAGCGTATCGGTGCCGAGCCCCCCGTCATAGTGGCCGGCCAGCGTCGCCGCACTGATCGCGAGCGTGTCGTTGCCCGCACCGAGCAGGACCGAGCCGACATCGCCGTCGAGCGTCAGTTGCGTCGCCGGACCGGTCGCGGTGATCTGGCTGACCGCGTAGCCGCCCAATCCCAGCGACAGGCTGGTGCCGTTTAGTGCGATCGACTGGAAGTTCTGGTCGAGTTTCAGCGCCAGCGTGCCGGTACCATCCACCGCCAGCGTCTGGAAATTGGTGCGCGCGCCGATGCCGGCGCGGTCCCCTCCCAGCACGACGCGGTAGAGATTGGCGCCCGCGCCTCCGTCGACGCCTGCATTGGCGCTGCTGCCGACCCCTTCGACATAGATGTCGTCGCTCGCACCGAGCAGGACCGCGCCGCCGATCGCACCGGTGTTAACGACGATATCGTTGCCATCCGCCAGCGTGATGCCGCCCGCGATCGTGCCGGCATTGACGAGGGCCAGGGCCCCGCTACCGGCCGATCCGGTGACGGTGGTCGCGCTCTGGGTCGCCAGCGTCCGGCCTGCCGCGACGGTAAGCGTGCCGCCGGCGAGGCCGATCGTGTCGACACCGAAGCTGCCCGAGAAAACACCCGTCCCGGTGCCGGTCTGCGTCACGCGTTCGAAATTCGCGATCTGCGATGCGGCGAGCGATACCGTGCCGCCGGTCGTGGCCAACTCATAGCTATCCGTGCCGTCGCCGCCATCGACGAGCCCGTTCGAGATTCCTCCCACCCGCTGGACGAAGCGATCGTCGCCCGCGTTGAGATCGACGAGACCGCTGATCGTACCGCTGTTGTCGACCGTGTCTGAGCCGGCATCAAGCAGGACGTCGCCGGTGATCGTCCCGGTGTTGCGGATCGTGTTGTCGAAGGCGCCGTACGTGACGACGGCGGCGCTACTCGTCGCGCCGACCGCGCTGATCGTGCCAGCGTTGATCAGGTTCAACGCGCTGTCCCCGGCGAGGATTGCATTGGCGAGGTCGCCGGTCGCGCTGATCGTGCCGCCGGCCGCGTTGGTGATCGTTCCCGACAGGTTGCCGCCCTGCACGATCAGTCCGTAGGCGTAGGACGGATAGTTTCCGCCCATCGCCGGCGTAGCCGTCGCCGAAATGGTGCCGGTGTTGGTCAGCGCATAGGCGAGGGGCTGCAACGACGAGCGGACGTCGAGGTCGAGCGCATACGCGGATCCCGGGCTTCGAGCGGTAATCGTACCGTTGTTGGTGATGCTCGCCGTGCCGCCATTCTCGCGCGCGTCGATTGCAAAAGAGGCGGCGGTGGCGCCGTTGCTGCTGGTGATCGTGCCGCTGTTGGCGACGCGGAACGACACCGGCGCCGTGGCGTCGTCGGACCGCAGCACGGTGAACAGGCCGCCGTCGATCCGGCCGCTATTGTCGATCGTCAGGCCCTGCGTCGCGTACAGGTTGGCGGCCTGCGTATAATATGTCGCCGTGCTCGGAACGCCGATCGTGCCGCTATTGGCAAAGGCCAGCGTCGGCGCGCCGCTCAGGCTGACCGCGGACCCGTAGAAACTGGACGTCGTGATGGTCCCACTGTTCGTGAACGACGGCACCGTCGCGTACACGCCGCCCGCCACCGCGCTGGCGTTGGTCAGCGACGCAAGGACCTGATCGGCGGGGAAGATCGGATCGGAGTTGTAAGGTGAAGACAGCGGATAGGGCAACGATGTCGTCAGCATGCCCGCGATATTGGCCTGGTTGACGATGCTACCGGTGCCGGCGACGTAGAGATTGCCGGTGAACGTACCGCTCGCAGTCGTGGTCACGACCGTATCGACACCAACCGCCTGGACCAGCGAATCCTCGAAATTACGGACGCCGACCGGCGTGATGTCCACCGTACCGCTGCTTGCGAACGTGCGGCCATAGATGTCGGCACCCGCGCCGCCATCGACGATGCCCGATACGCCCAGCGAATCGCCGGTCTGTAGCAGCAGGTCGCTGCCCGTACCGAACAGCAGGTCGCCGGCGATCGTGCTGCTGGCCGCGATGTAGCTGGAGGAGCCGTAACTGCGTGAATTTGGCCCCGCGTACCCCAGATCGACCGTACCGGTAATCGTACCGGCATTGTAGAGAGTCGCGTTCTGGAGCAGGATCGCGCTGCCGAGGCCGGCGATCGTACCGCCGGCCTGGTTGGTGACCTGAAGCAGATAGTTTGCGTCATTCGTGGTAATCGCAGCGCCACCAGTGGAAACGAGCGTACCGCTGTTGACGATCGTCCGACGTCCCGAGAAATCCGACGAATAGAAATAGCCGAACTGCGCGGCGCTGCCGGCTACGCTGATGGTGCCACTGTTCGTTAGCGAACCGAAGCTGGTCACACCGCTCGACACCCTGCCGCCGCTGGCCTGCGTGATGAGCCCCGTATTGCTGACCGTGGCGGCACCCGAAATCCCGGTCGCACCGTTCAGCGCGATGGTCCCGGTGTTGGCGACGTTTGCGCCGCCATAGATCGCCGCCGTAGCATAGGTCGTCTGGTCGTTTACGGCTATGCTGCCGGCGTTTGTGAAGCTGTCGCTCGCAAGCAGCGTGACGGCGCCGGCGTAATACGCGTCGTTCGTGTTGGTACGCGTAACGGCGATCACCCCGCGACTGGTGATCGACAACGCACCCGTGGTCGTCGGTGCGCCGGGATAGGTGATGGCATAGGTCGACTGGATCGCAGGGGCATTCGACGTCACGATCGCTGCGTTCAGGTCGACGCTGCCGTTGCCGGCAAGTTGCAGGGGCTGCACGCGGGGCTGCCCGGCGGGCGCCGTCAGCGTCAACGCGGCGCCGTTCGCCACCTGATAGCCGACATTGGCGAACGGACCAACATTGCCGGTCGGAAGCGTGGCGGTTGCGTCTGCATTGACTGCGTATCGCAGTGCAGAGCTGCTACCGGCGGTGACCGTGCCGGTGATCCCGGCGAACTGGCCTGGTCCGGTGTTGACCAGATCGGTAACGAGCGTCGCGCCGTTGCCGAGCGACAGGTTGCCCTTCAGCACGCCGCCGGTCTGCGCGATATAGAACAAGCTGTTGTCGCGGCTGAACGCGCCGCCGAAGCTCACATTGCCGTTGATCGTGCCGGCGTTGGCGACGCCCGCGTTGAACGGACCGACCGAGATGGCGCCACCGCTACCGCCATTGACCACGCCGCCGGCCGCGTTGATCAGATAGCCATAGCCCTGCACGCTGACTCCGGTACCGGCCGAGCTGATCGTGCCGGTGTTGGTCAGATAGATACCTGTAAGAGCGCCGATGGTCGCGCCGCTGATCGTGCCGCTGTTCGATCCGGTATAGCCGACGTTCCCGTACAGATCGACGCCGACGCCGCCGGTGGAGATGATCGTCCCGCTGTTGGTCAGCACGCCGTCGAACAACGACACGCCCGTGCCGGTGGCGGTGATGACCCCGCTGTTGATCACCGGGTTGTACGATACCGATACGCCCGTGCCGCCGGTTACGGTCACGGTGCCGCTGTTGGCGAAGCTGTGGCTGCTTAACACGACCCCGGCGGAACCATAGGTGTTGGGCACCGACGCGGTGATCGATCCTTCGTTGCGGAACTGCGCGCTGGAGCCGAACGCATAGTCCAGGTCGCTGACCGCGCGCGTGGACAACGCGATCGTCGCCTGGTTGACCACGGTGCCCTGCCCAGTGACGATCAGCGGAGTCGCGGTCGAAAAGCCGGCCGTCAGCGTCGCCGTGACCTTGGCATCGGGCGCCAGCAGGAGTTGCCCGAAGCCTGCGTTCAGATCGATCGGCGTCGTCACGAGGGTGTCGGTGGCGAACACCACCCGCTCGGTATTGGTGCCGCCGCCCGCGTTGATCGCGCCGGTGATCCCCGTCGCCAGCGCGCGTGTCCCCACGTACCGCGCGATCAGCGTGTCGTTGCCATTGCCCAGCGTTACCGATCCGGTGATCGTGCCGCTGGTCGAATCGATCGTGTTGCCACCGTTCCCGGCGACGACGTTGCCCGTCACGGTGCCGCGGTTGGTGAGCGTCAGCGACGTTGATGCCGCGATCGCGGTCGCGCCCGCGCTGCCGATCTGCCCGCCCGCCGCGTTGGTGACAGCCAGCAAGCCGCCCGACACCGCCGCGCCGCTGCCCGCATTGGTGATCGTTCCCGCGTTGGTGACGGTCATGTAGTAATTCGGCCCGGCGGTGATCGTCGCCGCGGCCGACGTCGATCGGATCGTCGCACCCGCCGCATTCGTGATCGTCGGCGCATAACCGATCGTCGAATCGAGCGCGCTGCCACCGCCGCCGTCGATGCTGCCCGCATTGGCGAGCGTGGACAACTGTCCGACAATCCCGCCGACGATGCTACCGCCGGCGCGGTTGGAGATCGTCGAGAAGCTGGTGAGCAGGCTGCTGTAACCCTGCGCGTTCGACACCGTGTTGGCGAGCAGTGCGGTTCCGCCGGTGCCGATTATCATGCCCGCATTGTCGACACTAACGGAGACGGTCCCGTTGGGGTTGCCGGGTGACTGGAGCAACGCCAGCGCCGTCGCGCCGGTAACGCTGCCGCCGACTTCGACAGTCAGCGCCGTCTGCTGCGTGCTGTAATAGGAGCTGGGGTTGAGCGCGCCCGAATTCACCAGGATCGCGGTCTGCCCCGGCGCGGAGACGGCACCCAGCACGGTGAGCGTGTTCGTGGAATAGGGAGCCGAGCTAGGCCGCGGAACATCCACCGCGATTGCCGGCGCGCCCGTGTTCGATACGGTGGCGCCGCTCGCGACGACCAGTGTCGTGTCGCGGGTCGTCACGCGGACGCCATCGGCGTCAGTCCCAGCGCAAGTCGTGACGGTGTTCGTCGTAGTCGGATCGGGCACGCATTGCGCCTGCGCGACCGCGGGCAGCGCCAATCCCCATGCCAGCGCGCTCGTCCCTAGCACGAACGACAGACGACGGCGGCGTACGGCCGAAGCAGAACAGATCACGATTGCATTCCCCTTTACCGGCATTTTGCTGCCGTATTTCGTTCTCTTTGTGCAACTTTTTGCGTTGTTGTCCAGCCAAGCGTGGGTAGGCGCCGCACAACATGAAGGATTCCATTATTGCGGCGGCGTTTGCCGGTGTGATGCTCGAGCTATTGGCGCGCCAACCTCGCAATTGCGACCCGTCTATCGTCGCGGTTCCGATCGCCGGGCGGCCGGATCGCGCGTTCGATTATCGTGGGGGCCGGCGCATGAGGCGGCGATGCAACGGTCGTGTTCATTTTGACCTTGGAACGCAGGTAGTGACTGATTTTACGGCGATAGCGCGGTGGGACAAGCCGATGCCGGGTGTCTATGGCCTCGCCAAGGCGGGTAAGATTGTATGTCTGGCTCGGGCAAGGCATTGTCGCTCGAGGATCGCGCAGGGAGTCGAATGCTATGAACCGATCGCATGCCGTTTTGGCCTGTATTGCCACGTTTGCGGCTACGGGGGTGGGGGCACAGTCCGTTGCACCGTCTAAAGAGATTGCAGCAGTGCTCGCGTCACCGACGCGGGCGCCTGCGAACCGGGCGCGCGATCGCTATCGTCACCCAGGGCAGACGCTGGCATTTTTTGGCGTCACGCCGAAGCAGACCATCGTCGAATTCTTGCCGGCGGGTGGTTGGTATGCGGAGATCCTCGCACCTCTAGTGAAAGGTCGCGGCCAATATGTCGCGCTGGTGCCGACAGCGCAGGCTGAACGCACCCGCAACACCTTTGCCGGCAAAACTTCGGAGTACGGCGCGACGCGGGTCGCGACAATCGACTTCAACACCGGTGCATCCACGATCTCCCCTGGAAGTGCGGATGTGCTGCTGACGTTCCGCAACGTCCACAACCTCTTGATGCAGGACGACCCTCCGGTCGCAGGCCGGGTGTTCAAAGCGTTCTACGCGGCGCTCAAGCCCGGCGGCGTTCTTGGCGTGGTCGATCATCGTTTACCGGAGGAGATGGACACGGCGCGCGAAAAGACGAGCGGGTACATCAAAAGATCGACGGTCATTCGGCTGGCACGGGAGGCCGGCTTTGTGCTCGCCGCAGAATCCCGCATCAACGCCAACATCAGGGATAATCACGATCATCCGGAAGGCGTCTGGACGTTGCCGCCAAGCTATCGATTGAAGGACGTCGATCGCGCGAAATATGCTGCGATCGGCGAAAGCGACCGGTTCACGTTGCGGTTCGTCAAGGCGAAATGATCGCACGGGGTTGCAGGGCCAGGAATCGGCGCGCCGGGGCGTCTTGATCCAGCGGGGGGCATCGACCTCGATATAGATGGTCCTCGGGGATCATGAGCCGCCCGGCATCGTTACCTTCCGTGTCCCGAGCGTTTCGCGAACATAGCCCAAGGTAAGATGCCGATGCCGATGAAAGCTGCCGATGTCTTTACGACGCTCGACGTCGAGCTGAAGCCCGATCCGGCGCGTACCGTGATCCGGCCGTTCAGTTTCGGTTATCCAGCGGCCTTCGCGGCCGACCACCCACCGCGCAGCCAAGTCGTCGTGGACCGCATCCGGGCGCTCGACGATCGGATGCGCCGAAGGATGCGAGACCTTCTGCTGACCCCTATGCAGGAACGCCACCGTAACGCCGAACAGGTACTGCTACGCCGCTTCGAGGAGGTACGGCAGGAAATAGGGGACGGCGACTTCAGCGAAGACGAACAACTTCTCATCGGTGCCTATTTCAGTCAGGAATATGCGTTCGAGTCCGCAGCGCTGTTCAATCCCAGCATCGTCGCTCTGGTCGATGAAGAGCCGTCGGTGCCGGGTGCGGTCCGCTTCGTCATGTCGCTTCGAGGTATCGGCGAAGGGCATATCTCGTCGGTCACGTTTCGAACCGGCGAGTGGGGACCGGGCGACCGGCTGGTGATCGATCCGGCCAGCGAACACGGTGTCCCGCCTCGCATCGAGCGGCAGGACGACGGTTGGGTACGCCTGGTGTGCGCGGACAGTCAGGATGCGTCCGAAACCGTTATCTTCCCCGTTCTGCCTAGCCAGCGCCAGGGCATCGAGGACCTTCGCCTCGTCAACTTCACCGATCACAACGGCGTCCGCAGCATCATCGGCACGTACACCGCGTTCGACGGCAAGGACGCGCGTCAGGAAATCCTACGAGGGGTCGACCTGCGCCGTGTCGAGATGAGGCCGCTTACCGGCGCAATGACCGGCTACAAGGGCATGGCTCTATTCCCGCGGCGGATCGGCAACCAGTTCGTGATGCTGGGGCGGCAGGACAGCGAGAGTATCTGGCTGCTGCGATCGGACGATCTCTACACGTGGGAAACCGGCGCGCCGATCATGGCGCCTAAATACCCGTGGGAGTTCGTGCAGCTGGGCAATTGCGGTTCGCCGATCGAGATAGACGAGGGTTGGCTCGTCTTTACGCACGGCGTCGGCATGGTGCGAGGATATTGCGTCGGCGCCTGCCTGCTCGACAAGGATGATCCGTCCAAGGTGCTGGCGCGCACCGCGTCGCCGTTGCTGTTTCCAAGCGCCGAGCAACGCGGGGGCTATGTGCCGAACGTGACCTATAGCTGCGGCGCGCTGATCCAGAATCGCCGCATCCTGCTTCCCTACGCGATCGGCGACGAGTTCTCGGCGTTTGCCGTGGGAGACGTGGATGACCTGCTGTCGGTCATGACCGCTGTTGATCCGCCGCGGTGCGGACTCGCGTCCCCGGCAGCTTAAACCTGCCGTTCCGCCTGTTAGATGGTTGTCCAGGTTGGGCGGAGGGGGAGGGCGCTCGCATGTCCGAGTAGGAGTCGGCGCCATTCCCAAGGCGTGGCGTCCCCCTCTGATGACGATCGTCAACGCCGGCTCATGGCATCACTTAGAAGTACGTTGAAGGTTTTCGCCCGACTTTATAGTAACACCGGATCAGTTACTTCGGTCGCCCCGCGCTTGGCAGCCGCGCCCAGCAGCACGGAAGCAGGTCGATCGTCAGAATTTTTGGGTCGCAATGAATTATCGCCATTCCTTCCATGCTGGCAATAGCGCCGACGTCGTGAAGCACAGCCTGTTGATCGCCCTCGTGCGGGCCTTGCAGCAAAAACCGGGCGCGCTGACCCTTATCGACACGCATGCCGGCTGTGGGCTGTACGACCTGGGCGGCAAGGACGCCCAACGTACCGGCGAGGCCTCACAGGGCGTGCTGCGGGCCTTTGCCGACCCGGACCCGCTGTTCGACGACTACCGCGCCGCCGTGCACGCGGTGAATGTCGGGGCCGAGCCGCACCTCTACCCCGGCTCGCCGCGGATCCTGGCGCAGCTTCTGCGCCCGCAGGATTTTCTCATCCTCAACGAAAAACATCCCGAGGACGCCTATACCTTGCGCGGGGTGATGCGCGGCACTTCCGCCGCCGTGCATGAGCGCGACGCCTACGAGCTTTGGTTGGCGCTGCTGCCGCCTCGCACCGCGCGCGGCGTGGTGGTGATCGACCCGCCGTACGAGCAGTCTGACGAACGCGCACGTGTCACCGCCACCCTCGCCGCCGCTCACCGCAAATGGGCGCATGGTGTGACGGTAATCTGGTATCCGCTGAAAGACCGCGCCACGCATTCACGGTGGAAGGAGCAGTTGCGCAAGCTCGGCATCCCGAAATTTCTGGGGGTGGAGCATTGGTTGTATGACGAAGATCAAATCGGGATCTATAACGGTGCGGGCCTTCACATCGTCAACCCGCCCTACGCCTTCGTGCAGGCGCTGCCACCGCTGTTGGAAGCGCTGCGCACAGTGCTGGCGCCGGAGGGGCATAGGGGTGAGATCACAACCGAGTGGTTGGGCAGTTGAAGTAAGCCGTCATCGCTCCCCGTATCACAACGGGGTCTCATGCGCCGCGGCCCGCTATAATTCTCCGTTCAAAAGAAGCGTTCTCGTCGCCCCTGTGGCGATCTCATCGAGTGAGCAGCCTAGATGTCGGCAGGCGCTCTTCCGTGTTGCAGTGCAACACGTCTGCAATGAGACCGTAACGGCAGAGAAACTTTAATGCCGCCAGCGCGCAACATGCGAGTTCTAAGCCACGCTCATTCGGATCGGTCGGTCCGGGGGGAGAATACTCGACATGTTGCACTATTCGCGCCTGCTTTGGGCGACGCTGCCGCTTACCCTTGTTGCTCTGGGCGCAGCGCAATCGGCTAGCGCGCAGACTAGCGCCGGTGCGTCTAACTTGCAGCAAGACCGCGCGTCCGGTGAAGCGGCTGATACCGCCGCCAACCCCGACGTCGACACCGCGGGAGATATCGTCGTTACCGGTTCCTACGCGCGAAGCCTCGCCGCGGCGACCGAGACCAAGCGGCAGGCCGGTTACGGCGTGGACGCGATCAATGCGACCGACATCGGCAAGTTTCCGGCACAGAACGTGGCGGAAGCACTCCAGCTCATTCCAGGCGTCACCATCACGCGTCCCCGCGGCGAGGGGCTGTACGTCAGCGTCCGTGGTCTCGGGCCACAGTTCCAGAGCACGTTGCTCAACGGACGCCCGGTGGCGATCAACGACCTGATCGAGAACGGCGGCGCGAACGGTCGCCAGTTCCGGTTCGAGATGCTTCCCGCCGAGTTCGTGTCGCAGATCGACGTCGTCAAGACGCCGACGTCGGACATGACCGAGGGCGCACTGGGCGGCAACATCGACGTGAAGACGTTCCGCCCGCTCGACGTCGGCAACAAGACCACGCTGAACCTGCGCGGCACCTACACGACGCTGACCGACAAGGTGAAGCCCAACGCCACCGCGTTGATCAGCGCCAAGACCGACGACGGAACCTTCGGGATTTTGGCTGGCGCGCAATATTGGGGCAAGGAGGTACGTAACGATCGCTCCTACAACACCGGCTGGTACCTCGATAAGTTCGCGTCGGCACTGGGCAAGGGCTTCTACACGCCGGGGCGCACCCGGCCGACCGTGGAGACCGAGGATCGCAAGCGCCTGTCGGGCATGATCTCGGCGCAGTGGAAGCCCAGCCCGGAGCTGGAGACGACGCTCGACGTGCTCGCGACCCGGCTCGACATCGCCTTTGACGAATACGGCCTCGACATTTATCCCGACGATGCCAGTGTTGCGGGTCACAAGCCTGTGCTGGTACCCGGTTCGGTCAAGCTCGATGGCAACACCGTGGTCGCGGCGACGATCAACGACGTGCGTTTCATGGGCACGCGCGAATACAGCCTCAACCGCCACGACCTGATCACGGTGGGGCTGAAGCAGGCCTGGACGCCGGAGGGCTGGAACGTCGTCGCCAACGCCAACTGGTCGTACGCGCACAGCTACCACCCGAGCTATGCCGAGGGCACGGTCCGCAGTCGCATACAGTTCTTCGCGCCGCTAACCTATGATTCATCGGCCGGCTACAAAATTGCGCCGACGATCTCCATGCCGGTCAATGTCCTCGATCCCGCCAACTACACGCTCTATCCGTTCAACATCGCCCCCAAGAACAGCAGGGACTGGGACACCTATGGGCGGCTTGACGTTGATCACGCGATGGAGGGGTTCATCACCAAGCTGGCCGCCGGCGGTGAATATCACTGGCGCAAGCGCGACTATCGCCGTCGCGATTTCACGGTGAACCCGGCGGCGAACACGTCGCTGACCGGTTTCGCACCGAATGGCTTCGAACAGCTTCCGTTCGACAACTTCCTGTCCGGAGTCGACGGCAACATCCCACGCACCTGGCTGGTCCCAATCACGAGCGTATTCTACGACAAGCTGTTCACTGCCGCGATCGCCAACAGCCCGCTCTCGGCGGGAGACCTGCGCGCATCCTACATCGTCACGGAGAAGACGGCGGGCGGCTATGTTCGCGCCGACTATGCATTCCCGGTCGGCAGCGTGGCGGTCACGGGCAATGTCGGCGTGCGCTATGTCCATACCGACCAGGTCGCGAGCGGCAATCTGACCGCGGGTAACGTCGTCACGCCCGCTCGCTTTCCGCAGACCTTCAGCAACTGGTTGCCGAGCTTCAATCTGCGCGCCGAACTGACGCGCGACGTGGTCGGGCGTCTCGCCGCCAGCCGCGTGCTTACGCGACCGAACGTGACGCAGAGCGCTCCGCAGATCAGCGTCTCGACCGACCAGCCGACCGCAAGCGGTGGCAATCCTGCCCTACAGCCGTTCCTCGCCACCCAGTATGACGGATCGCTCGAATGGTATTTCAACCGCTCGGGATCGCTCACCGGCGCGCTGTTCTACAAGGCGATGGACGACTACATCACCGCGCAGAACATCAACGTCGAGATCCCCGGTCGCGGCACGGTGCTGCTGAGCACGCAGGTGAACGGTGGCAGCGCCAAGGTTTACGGTGCGGAAGCGGCTTACAACCAGGTGTTCACGTTCCTGCCGGCCCCGCTCGACGGGCTCGGCGTCCAGGCGTCCTACACCCACACGTCCGTGCAGGCGAACTACACGGCGGGTGCGCGCCCGATCAAGGATCAGCTGATCGGATTGTCGAAGAACAGCTTCAACGTGGTCGGCTTCTACGACAAGGGGCCGCTGGCAGCGCGGATTTCGTACACCTGGCGCGACAAATATCTGGCAGGTATCGGCAGCACCACGCAGGTGCCGACTTTCGTCGCAGCGTTCGGCACGCTCGACGGCAATATCTCGGTCCGCGCCACCCGCGACGTGACCTTCAGCGTCGAGGCGATCAACATCGCCAACGCCAACAGCTACAGCTACAGCTACAACGAAAGGGAGCTCCAGTTCGGCGAGATCAACAATTACGGCCGCACTATCCTGTTCGGCGTGCGGGCGCAGTTCTGATGCTCAGGACAACACTTCTCGCCGCCGCGGCGCTTATTTCGACCGGCGCGAGTGCGCAACGGGCGATGAACGATATCCAGGTGGTCGGCTCGCACAACAGCTTCAAGGCACGGATCCCGACCGCGGTGATGACGAAGCTTCGCGCAGCCGAGCCGCGACTGGCGGAAGGGCTGGACTATTATCACCTGCCGCTCGCGCAGCAGCTCGACCGCGGGGTGCGGCAGATCGAGATCGACGTGTTCGCCGATCCGCGGGGCGGGCGCTATGCGTCGCCCAAGGGCGAGGCCTGGGCGAAGGCCGCGGGCGAGACGACCGGCTTCGATCGTGCGGCGATGTCGAAGCCCGGGTACAAGGTCTTCCACATTCCCGACATCGACTATCTCAGCTCCTGCGTCACGCTGATGCGATGCCTGGGCGAGGTGGACCGCTGGTCCCGCGCACACCCGCGGCACCTGCCGATCATGGTGACGATCAACGCCGCCGACCTGCCGTCCGAGCGGCCGGGAATCAGCAGCCCTTTGCCGCTCGACGACAAGGTCCTGCTCGATGCGCTAGACGGAGAAATCCGCGCGGCACTGCCGGGGAAGCGACTTATCACTCCGGACGAAGTTCGCGGGTCGGCGCCGACCCTGCGTGATGCCGTGCATGCGCGGGGCTGGCCGACCCTGGCGGCGGCACGTGGGCGGATCTACATACTGCTCGACGTGCGCAAAGCGGTATCGGATGTCTACCGCACCGGCCATCCTTCGCTCGCCGGTCGAGCGATGTTCGGCTGGTACCCGGACGACCAACCCGAGTCCGCGATCCAGATCGTCCAGGATCCGCTGGTCGATGGCGAGCGGATCCGGCGCTGGGTTACCGAGGGCGTGATCGTTCGCACCCGCACCGACGCCGGCACGGTGGAAGCCCGCAATGGCGATCATGCCAAGGCCAACGCGGCGATGGCGAGTGGGGCGCAGGCGGTCAGTACCGACTATTACCCGGGGGCGCCCGATCCGCTGCATACCGCGTTCACAGTGACGCTACCGAGGAACGCGATGGCGCGCTGCAGTCCGGTGCGTGTTTCGGGCGGGTGTAGTTTGCAGCCGTAAGGTTCAAGCTAATGCGGTGAGATCGGCATCCCATGCGCTGTCGCCGAGATGCTGATCGGCTTAACCGCCAGCCCTGCGCCGAAGCGCGGCCTGGGGGGCGAGCGAGCAGTGCTGACCTATTCGGCCGTGACCTTCTCTTACCGCGCGTCGCTCTACATCGGCATCGCGCTATTCGTATATCAACAGTTCTTCAAGGCGCTCGGCGGCAATCCTAACGGTTGTGCATGTTTCGGCCGATCCTCGACCTGCGGAGGTCCGACCGCAGTTCAGCGCCTAATTGTTGGATCCCGCCCCCGGTCGAAACGAAAATGTGATTGCCGGCAATTATCGGCGAGAATGCAAAATGTCATCCGAGAAGAGATCGGTAAAAATCGAGCTTCTGACTGCGTAGAAACTGCCGTCGTTTTCTCATGCAGTCTTATCGTCGTCGGTGGTGACCTACCAAGATGGGTCGCCGGTGTCGTGCAACGCCAAGGCTACCTGGACCACCGGCAACAAAATTGGGTTTTCCCTTAGGACCGGCGCGCGCGTCGATTTCAAAGGAAGCGATCACGAGATGGGACGGCTTCTGCGGAAGCTGCCCCGTCCTTTACGGCGAGGCTGGATGCGTGGTCTTGATAGCCCCGAGCCTGGGCGTCACGCGGGTTGGAGGCCGGGCTTGCCGCGTTCGGTGACGAAGCTGGCGTGGGTCGACAGCGTGCCGTTGCGGGTCGCGATCGTGTCGAGGATCTTCAGGTCGCCGCGCCACTGGTCGCGGCCGACGTCGCACAGGACGTAGCCGCGCCGGTCGGTCAGCGCCTTGAGCTGGGGGTTCTCCGCGCGCGACGAGCGGGTGTAGTCGTCGGTCTCGCCGACACCGTCCGCACCCGAGCTGATCGAGGTCGCGAGATATTCGCTGCTGATGATCTTGCCGTTGCCGTGATCCTGGATGAGGTCGCCGGCGTAATGGCGGTGTGCGTCGCCGCTGACGGTCATGACGTTGCCGGGGCAATTTGCGTCGATGTGCGACAGCAAGCGGCGACGGCTGTTCATGTAGCCCGACCATTGATCCATCGAGACGAGCTGCTCGGGCTGGCCCGCCTTGTGGTAGCCGAGGTTCATCAGGCACACCTGCTGCGCGATCAGGTTCCAGCGTGCCTTCGAGCGGTCCAGGCCCTTGAACAGCCACGCCTCCTGCGGCGCGCCGGTAATCGAGCGGTCGGTGGCGAACGCGTCGGGTCCTTGCGGCGCGTCGTGGTCGCCATAGACCTGGTCGGACCGATATTGCCGCGTGTCGAGGAAGAACGCGTCCATCAGGTCGCCGAACTGCGCGCTGCGATACATCTGCATGTGCGACCCGTCGGGCATCGAAGACCGGCGCAGCGGCATGTGCTCGTAATAGGCCTGCATCGCCATCGCCCGCCGCGTTCTAAACACTTCGGGCGTGGTGTTGTCCTGGTCGATGTCGCCGGCCCAGTTGTTGTCGATTTCGTGATCGTCGAAGCTGACGAACCAGGGCGCGGCGGCGTGCGCGGCCTGGAGATCGGGATCGCTCTTGTACTGGCCGTAGCGCTGACGGTAATCACCGATCGAATAGATTTCGTGGCCGAGATGGCGGCGCCCCAGCGGCTTCTTCACGCCGCGCGATTGTTCGCCGCGGTCCGGCCCCTCGTAGATATAGTCCCCGTAATGGAACACGAAGTCGATCGGTTCGGTCGCGATGTGCCGCCACGCGGTGTAATAGCCCTCTTCGTAATGCTGGCATCCGGCGACCGCGAACCGCACCCGGTCGAGCGGTGCGCCTGGCGGGGGCAGGGTTGCCCCGCGCCCGGTACCGCTACGCTCGCCGCCGCAGGTGAAGCGGTACCAATAGGGCCGCGCGGGGACGAGACCGGCGACCTCGACATGGACCGAATGTGCCAGCTCCGGGTGTGCGATCGCCTCGCCCCGCTGAAGCACCTGGCGGAAGTCGGGATCGGCCGCGACTTCCCATGCGACCAGCACCGGAGCCATCATCATCCCGCCATCCGGTTGAAGCGGCAGCGGGGCGAGCCGGGTCCAGATGACGAAGCCCGAGGCATCCGGATCGCCGGCCGCGACACCCAGCGTGAACGGCGGGGTCGGAAAACGCGGATCCTCGATCAGGTTGCGCGGGCGCACCTCGGCGGCGCCAGCGCGCCACGGCAGCAGACCGGCGGCGGTCAGGCTGCCGAGGGCGGACAAGAGATAGCGGCGGTCGACTTCGTACATGGTCGTAACTCCGTTCGGCTTATCAGCGCAGCATGATATGGAAAAAGGCACCCTGGCCATAGTCGTCGACTTCGCTGACGTAGCGAAGCCCGTTGCCGACCAGGAATTTCGGCTGGTCGTTGAGCAGGTTGGTGATCTCGTATTTGAACGTCACGTGCTTCGTCACGCGGTGCCACAGGCCGAGGTTGACGGTAGTCAGCTCGGCGCGACCGTTATCGTCCTGCGCGGTCTCGCCGATGCCCTCCATATAGCTGCCGCGGTGCGTGACGGTGGCCCGGAACGCGCCGTCGATCGCCGGCAGGCGGAGCGTCGCGCCGCCGTTGACGATCCATTTCGGCTGGTAGATCAGCCGGTCGAGCGTACGCGATCCGGCATCGCTGGTGATCGACATCCGTCCCTTCAGCCAGGTCGCGTTGAAGAACGGATCGATCCGCTGGCCGAACAGGTTCACGTCGTGATCGGCCGCCTGGAACTCGATGCCGTAGAGCCGCGAATTGTCGGCGTTGAGCGGCTGGCGCACCCGGTAGGTGACGTCGTTGATCAACTGCGTCGTGGTCAGCGTAAAGATGTCGTCCTTGATCCACTTGGCGAATGCGCCGAGCGAGATGATCCCGTCCTTGTGGAAATACTGCTCGAACTGGACATCGAGATTGTCCGACCGACGCGGGCGCAGATCGGGATTGCCGCGGCTTATCGAGCAATCCGCCCCGCCCGAGTCCTCGTCACCGCAATTGAGCGACTCCGGTTGTGCGATGTTGCCGGGCGTCGGCCGGCCGAGCGTGCGGCTGTACGAAAAACGGAGCTTCTTGCCGCCGGCGAAGTCCTGGATGCCGGTGAACGATGGCAGCAGATACTGGTACCCGCCGTTGTTCCGCTTCATCACCGCCGACGCGGTGCCGCCGGTGATCGTCGGCTGGAACGCGGAAAAGCGGGTGTGGTCGTAACGGACGCCCGCAACCAGCGTCGTGTCGTCAGTGGCGTAATGCAGCGACAGAAACGGCGTTACCAGCCGCTCGGTGTATCGATAATCCCCGGTGATGCTGTCGTAGGTCGAGTTGGGTACGTCCTTGACGAACTTGGGCCACAACTCCTTCTTCACGCGGGCCCAGTCGACCCACGGGAACGATTGCGGTGCGCCGACCGGGACGTAGCCGGGATCATAGAGATAGGCGTTCATCGCCTGACCGAGCTTGTATTCGGTCATGTCGACGTTGCGCGACAGTTCCAGGTTGCGAAATTCGATCCCTGTGACGAACCCGAAGCCACGATCCTCGGGCTCGGCGTTCCAGCCATAATCGACGCGCGCATTCGCCAGTCCCTCGTTGGCCATGCGGTATGTCGTCTGCGCGGTGCTGAGCTTGTATGGCGATCCGAGTACGAGGCTCGGCTTGTTGATCCCGGTGACGTAGGGCAGCCCGCCGGTGCCGTCATTGCCCGCCGCCCAATCGAGCGAAAGCCCGGCCGGATAGGCGCGAACGCCGATATAGGGCTGCGTATTGTCGTACCGGGCGCGCGTGTAGCCGCCGCGAACGCGCAACGACGAGCGGTCGTCGTGCCATTCGACATTGCCGATCGCGCCGACCGTCGCCTTGTTCCAGGTGTCGTAGCGATAGCGTGAATAGAGGCTGTTGATGTCCGACCCGCCGCCCTCCGCGGTCAGGTCGCTGACGCTGTTCTTGGTGTAGTAATCGTTCTTGTTCATCGTCGAGGATTCCCACTGACGATAATTGAACCCCAGCAGCGACGCATAAATGTCGGTACCGAGCGGCCGCCATTCGAACTTTGCCGAACTGCCCGCGGTCTGGAGGCGGTTGGTGTAGCTGCCATAGCTGTGGTTGTAGGGCACGGCGATGCCGTTCCACGCGGGATCGTCAGGGCCCGTCAGCTTCTTGCCGGCGTCGCTAAAGTAATATTTGGTGTCCTGCCACCATTTGCGCGAGTTGCGGATGCGATTCTTGTAGCGCGCCGACAGGACCACGCCGAACTGGTCGCCCGCGCCGAACTTGTCCGCGAACACCATCTTGCCGCCGCCACCGAAATGCGGCGTGCTGCCGTTGCCGGCATTGCTGCCACCATCGCCCTTGAACGACGAATAGATGCCGTAGCCGTCGACCATGACGTAGCGGCGCGTCAGCGCGAACGCACTGCGCGTGACGATATCGACGATCCCGCCGATCGCCGCGCCGTCCTGTTCGGCAGTGAAGGTCTTGTAGACGTCATTGTGAAAGGCGAGTTCGGACGGGATCTGCTGGAGATTGACCTTGCGCGATCCTTCGCCGTCGTTGCCGATCGTCGCGAGCGTGATGCCGTCGATCGTGGTCTGGTTGAGATCGGGCGAGATGCCCCGGATGCTAACGAACCGCGGCGCATCGCCGTCTTCGATCGCGCTTATACCGGGCAGCAGGATCAACTGCCCCGCGACGCTGCCGTCGGCCGACAGCGTTTCGAGATCGTCGAACACGATCGAATCGCGCACCGATGTCGACTGCTCCTTGTCCGAACGGATCGTGCGATCGCCCATGACGATGATGTCGGACCTAGTCTGATCGGGATCGGCCTTCGGATCCTCCGCGTGTGCGGCGTTCGCCAGGAGGAGCAAGGGGAGGGTAGATGCGGCGGACGCGATCAAACGGACCCGCCTGGCGGGCAAAAGAAACGACATTGGTTCAGCATCTCCGAAAGGGACGCGCAAAGAGGTCTTCCTGGGGCCGGGAAGGCTGGCTCTATCGACTGCGGAACCCCAATCTGGGGTCTTGAATGCCTCACTTATGGCACCCATGCGACACAATCGTGTCAGTGATGCTGACCTTTTATGACGCCGATATCGTCACAGGTGCTTTGTGCGGCTTCGTCCTGCAGCACGCCAGGGCGCCTACTTAGACGTCACCTTTGTCCGGATCGTCACTAGAGTCCCAAAGGACGCAACTCGCGGATGAGGTCGATCAGCAGGCGAAGGCCGGCGGGCACCTGTCTCCGGCTCGAATAATAGACGTGGTAGCCGGGACCCGTCGTCGCCCAGTCGCGCAGGACGATGCGCAATTCGCCGCGAGCGCAATAGGGCGCGAACAGCTGTTCGGAACCGTACATCAGGCCAGCCCCGCCGAGCGCCAGCCCGAGCATAGCGCGACCTTCGTTGATGTAGATCTTGCTGGGAACGCTGACCGCGAACTCGCCGTCCGGTCCTTCGAAGTCCCACCGGTAGATGCGGTCGTCGCCGAGCCGGATGCCGAGGCAGCGATGCTGCTGGAGATCTCCCGGGTACTGCGGCTCGCCAAACCGATCGAGATAGGCGGGCGAGCCAGCGACGACCCAGCAGAGATCGCCAGAGATTCGCTGCGCCACCATGTCCTCGGGAACGGTGCCACCGTGGCGGATCCCTGCGTCGAAGCCTCCGCCGACGATGTCGACCATGCGGTCGGTGGCGACGATGTCGAGGTCGATGTCCGGATAGCGATCGGCGAATTCGGGCAGCACGTGACTGAGCAGGAGCGCGGCGGCATCGACGACAACGTTCAGCCTGATCCTACCGGTCGGCGCATCGCGGTAGCGGTTGAGGTCCTCGACCGCCTGGCCGATCGCCGAGAAGGGCTGCGTGATCGCGTCGCGCAATTCCTCGCCCGCCGCGGTCAGCGTCACGCTGCGATTGGTCCGATTGAGCAATCGGACGCCGAGCCGACCCTCGAGTCCTTTCAGTGCGTGGCTCAGCGCCGATGCGCTGACGCCGAGTTCTAGCCCGGCGACGCGGAAGCTGCGGTGCTTCGCGATCGCCAAGAAATAGCTGAAGTCGGCGAAATCGGATCGACTGGTGACCATGTCCTACTGTGTATCCTGGCGCCCTAGGCGGCCGACCCAAGATACTGCGCATCGGTCACCGGCTCCAGCCAGTCGACCGGGCTGCCATTTAGCGCTTCCTGGATGACGATGTGCGTCATCGCGGTGGTCGACGTCGCGCCGTGCCAGTGTTTGTGGCCGGGTGGGCACCAGATCACGTCGCCGGCGCGGATCTCGACGATCGCCTCGCCGTCGCATTGGGTCCAGCCGGCGCCGGCAGTGACGATCAACGTCTGGCCCAGCGGATGGGTGTGCCAGTTGGTGCGGGCGCCGGGTTCGAACGTCACCGCCGCGCAGCTGTGGCGGGCGGGCTCCGTCGCGGTGTTGAGCGGGTCTATACGGACCGTTCCCGTGAACCAGTCGGCGGGGCCCTGTTGCGACGGCTGCGATCCTGCGCGCTTGAGTTCCATGAGCATTTTCCTTCGAAATGTGACTGTCAGACGATGTCGGGCAATCCGTCGACATGCTTGTCGAGCGTCACCGGATAGTCGCGCACGCGCACCCCGGTGGCGTTGTAGACCGCGTTGGCGATCGCGGGCGCGACACCCGACAGGCCAAGCTCGCCGACGCCCTTGGCCTTCAGCGGCGACATCGTGGCGTCGACTTCGTCAATGAAGGCGACGTCGAGATGCGGCACGTCGGCGTGGACCGGGACCTCGTACCCCGCGAGGTCGTGGTTGACGAACAGGCCGAAGCGCGTGTCGACCGCCATCTCCTCCATCAGCGCGGCGCCGATGCCCATCGTCATGCCGCCGATGACCTGGCTGCGCGCGGTGGTCGGGTTGATGATCCGGCCCGCCGCGACGACCGCCAGCATGCGCCGCACGCGGACCGCGCCGGTATAGCGGTCGACCGCGACCTCCGCGAAATGCGCGCCGAACGTCTGCTGTGCAAAGCGCTCCTTGAGGTCGCCATAGTCCATGAAATCCTCGGCGACGATCGCGCCTCCCAGCGCTGCGTCGGTCAACCGCACGGACCGGCCGGCGGAGCGGACCTGGCCGTCCGCGAAGACGACATCCGCGGTGTTGAAGCCGAGCCGTTGTGCGACGAGATCGCGGAGCTTCGCGCAGGCTGCATAGACGCCAGCCGTTACCGAGGCCGCACCCTGCTGGCCGCCCGATCCCGGCGTTTCGGGGAAGGTCGAGTCGCCAAGCCTGGCCGTCACCCGGTCGAGCGGCACGCCCATCATCTCGGCCGCAGTCTGCGCGACGATCGTGTAGCTGCCCGTGCCGATGTCGGTCATGTCGGTCTCGACGACGATGCGGCCGTCGGTCTCGAGCCGGACGCGCGCGCCTGCCTTCGCGATCGGTGCGCCGCGGATCGCGCTCGCCATGCCCATGCCGATGAGCCAGCGACCCTCGCTGCGGCTGCCGGGCTCTGCCTGGCGGGCGTCCCAGCCGAAGCGTTCGGCGCCGGTGCGCAGGCAGGCGACGAACGGCCGCGTCGAGAAGCGACGACCGGGCTTCTCCGGATCGACCTGCGTATCGTTGGCGATGCGCAGTGCGACCGGGTCCATGCCGAGCTTCTCGGCAAGTTCGTCCATCGCGATTTCGAGCGCCATCATCCCAGGCGCCTCGCCGGGCGCGCGCATCGCGTTGCCCTCGGCGAGATCGAGCGTGGCGAGATAACGGCGAAGCAGGCGGTTCTCACCGTGGTAGAGCAATCGCGTCGGGATCGTCGCGGCCTCGGTCCGCCCGCCCGCCAGGTTGCCAGACCAGCTGTCATGCCCGATCGCGACCAATCGACCGTCCTTGCCCGCGCCGAGCCGGACACGCTGGATCGTCCTGGGCCGGTGGATCGTGTTGTTGAACATCAGCGGGCGTTGCAGCACGAGCTTGACCGGGCGGCCGACGACCCGCGCGGCGATCGCCGCCAGCGCGAGATCGCTCTGCGTGGTGCCCTTGCCGCCGAACCCGCCGCCGATGAACGGCGACAGCAGCCGGATATTCTCCTTGGGCGTACCGATGATCCGGCCGAGATCGCGCGTGCCCCAGGCGAGTTGCTGGACCGACGTCCAGCACGTCAGCCGATCGCCATCCCAGCGTGCGATCGTCGCGTGCGGTTCCATCATCGCATGCGCCTGATCGGGAACGGTGTAGCGCTGGTCGACCGTCACTGCGGCATCGGCAAAGGCGCTGTCGAAATTGCCGACGATGGTCTCCGGCGGGCCACCGAACGCCTCCTTGGGCGCGAGCGACGCGGAGGGCTTCTGCGCGGCGAGATCAAAGCGACCGGGCGCGCGGGCATATCCGACCCCGATCAGCGCGGCGGCGGCGCGCGCCTGTTCGAACGTGTCGGCAACGACCACCGCGACTGCCTGGTGATAATGATCGACGAGAGGCCCGGCGAGGACGCGCTGCACGTAGAATTCGCCGGTACCGGTCGGTCCGGCATTCTCGTGCGTCACCACCGCGCGGACGCCGGGTGCGGCCCGTGCGCGCGTCGCGTCGATCCAATCGATGCGCCCCTTCGCGATCGCCGCGCCGAGAATCCAGCCATAGGTGAGGTCGGGGCCGACATCATGCTCGGCTGCGTAGCGCGCGGTGCCGGTGGTCTTCAGCTTGCCCTCGACCCGCGGATGCGCGCGGCCGACGACGGTGAGACGATCGATCGGCGTCTCGCCGGCGGGCGTATCGAACTTCACCGACGGGCGTCCAGTTCCGCGAGGAACGCATCGTGCGTCATCGGCCGCGAGAACATCGGGAAATTCTTGGTCACGGCGGCATCCTGCTCTTCCGGGCTGAGCGTCGCGGTGCAGTCGGTGAGCGTGACGACCTGGTAGCCGCGCTCATAGGCCGAGCGCATCGTCGATTCGACGCAGCAATTGGTCAGGAAACCGGCGATCACGAGCCCGGTGATTGCGCGCTGGCGGAGAATGAAATCGAGGTTGGTGGTGGCGAAGCAATCGAGGCCGCACTTGCCTGCGACCACGATGTCGCCTTCCGCCGGTGCCATTTCTTCGGCGATCTCGACGCCCCAGCTACCCTTGCGGAAGGCGTTCGCGCCGACGATGCCGGCGAGAATGCCGTAGGGCTCGGACGGGGCCTCGGGATAGCCCTCGGCAAAGCTGATCGGCGCATGCAGGATGGTCACGCCCTGCGCGCGCGCCGCCGCGACGACCGCGCGACTGTGCGCCAGCATGTCGGTATCGCGCATCACCGCGGCGACGGCGTCGTGCTGCGCGCCGCCCTCGCTCACGAAGTCGTTCTGATACTCGATCAGCAGAAGCGCCGTGGTGTTCGGGGTCATGGGAACTCCTGTTGGATCGAGTATCGCGCGCGTCAGGCGACCGCGGGGAGGCGGTCGAGATGCTTGTCGAGCGTCAGCGGGTAATCGCGGATCCGCACGCCGGTCGCATTGTAGACCGCGTTGGCGACCGCCGCCCCGACGCCGCAAAGCCCGAGTTCGCCGACGCCCTTCGCCTTCATCGGGTTGGCCTTCGCGTCGGCCTCCTCGAGGAACACGACGTCCTGGTGCGGGATGTCGGCATGGACCGGCACTTCGTAGCTGGCGAGGTCGTGGTTGACGAAGAAGCCGAAGCGCTTGTCGACCGCCAGCTCTTCCATCAGCGCGCTGCCGACGCCCATCGTCATCGCGCCGATCACCTGGCTCCGTGCCGTCATCGGGTTGATGATCCGCCCCGCCGCGCAGACCGCCAGCATCCGCCGCAGCCGGGTCGCGCCGGTATAGGCATCGACGCCGACCTCGACGAAATGCGCGCCGAAGGTGGACAACTGCCAGCTCTTGTCGAGATCGCCGAACTCGATCTTGTCCTCGGCGACCAGCTCGCCCGCTGAGGCGGCCTGGCGCAACTCCGCCGAGCGATTGCCGCTGGCGACCTTGCCGTCGGCGAACACCGCGTCACCGGAATTATAGCCCAGCCGCTGCGCCACTGCCTCACGCAGCTTCACGCACGCGGCGTAAACGCCCGCGGTGGCATTGGCCGCGCCGAACTGCCCGCCCGACCCCGCCGATACCGGGAAGGCCGAACTGCCGAGCTTCACTTGGACGGCCTCGAACGGCACGCCCATCATCTCCGCCGCGGTCTGGGCGATGATCGTGTAGCTGCCGGTGCCGATGTCCGTCATGTCCGTTTCGACCGTGACGATGCCGTCGCGACCCAGCCGGACGCGCGCGCCCGACGTCATGTTCATGTGGTTGCGGAATGCCGATGCCACGCCCATGCCGACCAGCCAGCGACCGTCGCGCACCTGGCCCGGCTTCGCATTGCGGCGATCCCAGCCGAATTTGGTCGCACCTTCGGTCAGGCACCGCACCAGCTCTCGCTGCGAGAAGCGACGCGACGGCTTCTCAGGATCGACCTGCGTATCGTTCTTCACGCGGAAGGCGATGGGGTCCATCCCGAGCTTCTCGGCCATTTCGTCCATCGCGATCTCCAGCGCCATCAATCCCGGCGCTTCGCCAGGCGCGCGCATCGCGTTGCCTTCGGGCAGGTTGAGCACGGCGAGCCGCATCGACGTCAGGCGGTTGGCGCCGGCGTAGAGCAGCTTGGTCTGGCTGACCGCAGTCTCCGGCTTGCCATCGGGCTGATCGCCCGAGCCGCTTTCATGCGCGATCGCGGTGATCATGCCGTCCCTGGTCGCGCCGATCCGGATGCGCTGGCGCGTCGCCGGGCGATGCGTCGTGTTGTTGGCGATCATCGGCCGCGGCAAAGCGACCTTGACCGGCCGTCCGGCAGCCTTCGCAGCAAGCGCCGCCATCACCGCGTCGGTGCGAAGGAACAGCTTGCCGCCGAAACCGCCACCGACATAGGGCGACAGGAACGTGATCTTGTCCTTCGGGATACCAAGCGTCTTCGCCAGATCGCTGCGGCCCCAGTCGATCATCTGGTTCGATGTCCACACCGTCAGCTGATCGCCGGTCCACGACGCGATCGAGGCGAACGGCTCCATCATCGCGTGGCTGTGGTCGGGCGTCGAATATTCCGCATCGAGCTTGACCGGTGCTGCGGCGAATGCGGGTTCGAACTTGCCGACCCGGTCGACCGGCGGCGCGCCGCTGCCTTCCTCGCTCGAACCGCCCTCGAGCGGTGCGGTCTTGAGTGCTTCGTCGAGGTCGTACTGACCCTTGCCACGGGCATAGTCGACGCGGACGAGGTTCCCCGCCGCGCGCGCCTGTTCGAAGGTCTCGGCGACGACGATCGCGATCGCCTGGTGATAATGGTCGACTTCCGGCCCGCCGAGCAGCTTGGCGGTGTTGAAATTGCCCTTGCCGAGCTTGCCTGCATCCTGCGCGGTGACAATCGCCAGCACGCCCGGTGCAGCCTTCGCCGCGGTCAGGTCGATCGCGTTGATGCGTCCCTTGGCGATCGCCGCGCCAACGATGTGGCCATAAGCGGGGTTTGCGACGTCGCGGTGATGCTCATAGGCATAGGGCGCGCGGCCCGTCGTCTTGAGCTTGCCGTCGATGCGGTCGAGGGGACGCCCGACGACCTTCATGCGGTCGATCGGGTTCGTACCGGCGGGTGTTTCGAACTTCATGGGATCAGGCCTTCGCTTCGGCGATGACGGCTGCCAGCGCGCGGGTCGCGAGCGGCAGCTTGAACGCGTTGTCCTTGGTCGGCGTCGCGCCCTGGAAGGCGCGGGCCGTCACGGCGGCGGCACCCTGGGGCAGCAGCGCATCCGCCGCCTCGACCCGCCAGGGCTTCGGCGCGACGCCGCCGAAGGCGACGCGACCCGTACCGTCCGGCTGGATCACTGCGGCGACCGAAACCAGCGCGTAGGCGTAGGACGCACGATCGCGTACCTTTTCGTAGAAATGCTTGCCGCCGAGCGGGCGGGGCAGGGTGACCGCGGTGATCAGTTCGCCCTGCTTCAGCACCGTGTCCTGTTCGGGATGATCACCCCAGAGACGGTGGAAGTCCGCGATCGGGATCATCCGGCGCTGGCCGCCTGCGTCGATCGTCTCGACCACGGCGTCCAGCACGCGCATCGCTACCGCCATGTCCCCCGGAAAGGTGGCGATGCATGCGTCGCTGACCCCGATCACGCCCAGCTGGCGCGAATAGCCGCCGATCGCCGAACAGCCCGACCCCGGCTTGCGCTTGTTGCAGGCCATGTTGGTATCGTAGAAATACGGGCAGCGCGTACGCTGGAGCAAATTGCCCGCGGTCGACGCCTTGTTGCGCAACTGGCCCGAAGCGCCCGCGACGATCGCGCGCGTCAGCACGCTATAGTCTCGGCGGATGCGCTCGTCGGCGGCAAGGTTGGTGTTAGTCACCAGGGCGCCGATGCGCAGGCCACCATCGCGCGTCTTCTCGATCTTGTCGAACCCGAGGTCCTGGACGTCGACGAGATGCGTCGGCGTTTCAACTTCGATCTTCATGAGGTCGAGCAGGTTGGTCCCACCGGCGATGAACTTCGCCGCAGGATTGCCCGCCACCGCGCGGGCCGCTGCGCCGGCATCCTTGGCGCGTTCGTAGGTGAAGGCTCTCATGCGTCTGCTCCCACGACTTCGCCCATCGCCTCGGCAATATTGGAATAGGCACCGCAACGGCAGATGTTGCCGCTCATCCGCTCGCGCATTTCCATGTTGGTCGCGCGCGGCTTGGCGGTCAGGTCGTCCTGGACGTGGCTCGGCACGCCGCGCTTGATCTCGTCGAGCACCGCCACCGCCGAACAGATCTGGCCGGGCGTGCAATAGCCGCATTGATAACCGTCATGCTTGATGAAGGCGGCCTGCATCGGATGCAGTTTTTCGGGCGTGCCGAGCCCTTCGATCGTCGTGACCTTGTCGCCCTCGTGCATCACCGCGAGGCTGAGGCAGGAATTGATCCGCACACCGTCGACCATCACGGTGCACGCGCCGCACTGGCCGTGGTCGCAGCCCTTCTTGGTGCCCGTCAGATGCAGATGCTCGCGCAGTGCGTCGAGCAGGGTCGTACGGGGATCGAGCGACAGCTGTTGGCGCTTGCCGTTCACTTCGAACGTCACGGGCATCATCGGCACGGCCTTGGCTGGAGTTGCAGGTGCGGCCGAGGCGGCGGAAGTCGCCGCGACCACGGCCGTCGCCGCACCGCCGGCCAGAAGGCCACGGCGCGAAAGTTCGAGTTCGGAGACGTCGGGCATCGCTTGCATTTCCTTTTCGTACGGCGCGCGGCCGTCCCCTGTGCGATCGTCGGTGACGGACCGGGATGACCTCCGGTGCGTCGCTTATCAACACAACGCTGCGTGGCAGGTTTCGGCTCTTCGTATTCGCTCATCGAAGCAATGAGAAAGATTCATCATTGTTCGTTGCGGATGGCGACATCGCGCCCAGCGTAGCGTGCTACCGCGAGGGCAGCCAGCGCGGCGACGCCCAGCAACGCCGCGCTGCTGAGAAACTCGGGGATCGCGCCGGCCGTGTCGTACACGACCCCGCCGACCGTCGCACCGAGCGTGATCGCCATCTGCACCACCGCGACCATCAGGCCACCGCCTGCCTCCGCGTCGTCGGGCAAGGTGCGCGCGAGCCAGGTCCACCACGCCACCGGCGCCGCCGTTCCGGCAAAGCCCCAGATCGCGAGCAACGCCGCGGTGCCGATCGTCGAACCGCCGAACACCGCCAGCAGTACCGCGACCACCGCCATCACCGCGGGCAGGGCCCATAGCGTGACGAACACGCTCCCGGCGATGAACCGTTCGATCACGACGGTCCCGACGAAACCGGATACACCGACGATCAACAGCATCACGGAGAGCATGACGACGCTGACGTGCGTCACCTGTTCGAGGAACGGCCGCAGATAGGTGAACAGCGCGAACTGGCCGACGAACAGCATCGCGACCGCAAACAGGCCGAGCAGCACCGCCCTGCTACGGAGCAGGCCGACCATCGCGCGCGCCGACTGACGCTCGGCGACGGGCAGCTTCGGCAACGCCAGTGCCTGCCAGACGAGCGCACCGACCGCGACCGGCACCACGCAGAAGAACGCGCCGCGCCAGCCGATGATGCTGCCGAGGAAACTGCCGAGCGGGGCGGCGAGCGCGGTCGCGAGCGCAGTGCCGCCGCTGATGATCGCCAGCGCCTTGCCGACCGAGTCCGCGGGCACCAACCGGATCGCGATCGACGCCGACATCGACCAGAACCCCCCGATCGCGACCCCCAGCAGCGCGCGGCCGGTCATGAACAGAGTGTAGCTCGGCGCAAACGCCACCATCGCGCCCGACACGATCAGCATGGCGATCAGCGCGAGGACGACGTAGCGCCGGTCGATCCGGCCGAGCATTACCGAGAACGACAGGCTCGTGACGACCGCGAACACGCCGGAGATCGCGATCGCCTGCCCCGCCTGGCCCTCGGTCAGGCGCAAGGTCTCCGCGATCGGACTGAGCAGGCTGACCGGCAGGAATTCGGACGCGACGAGCACGAAGCTGCACAGCGCCATCGCATAGACCGCGCCCCAGCGGGCGGACTGAGTTCCCCCGCTCGCTGTGTCTGATCGGATTGCTGGAGTGGCAACTAGGGTGGCCATTTAGGCACGTCCTTTTGGTGGATTTGGAGTGTCCGAACGATCCTGGGTGGACCGCAGTCGCCGTACGAGCGCTGCGACAGAACCGTCGCTGATTGGCGAATTCGAATATACCGTCTGATTGGGCCGAACAATTTACCGCTTCGTTGATGCAGCGATGAAATGCTCTCATCGTGATCGTATCGATTATGTATCGATGCTCTTCACGCGAGCGGGTTCGGGCCTCATAATCTGCCCATCCGCCGCTGGTGCCGAACACGTTGCCGGGCTCGAGCATGATGCCATCGACCGGCGCCGCTAGGGCAAGTGCGAGCTCTCCATCACGTCTGGTAATCGTGCCCGAGGGTGAGCACCGATTTCGGGCAATTGGCCCCTAAGCGCTCTACGGTCGCGGTGGCGAATGACGGTCGCGCGGCGAGGGAAGCGCGCAAGGACGTGCAGACGCTGCAAGGATACTGCCGCATCCCCGATCCCGCCTGACTCGATTGAATTACTTGTCGTCAAACATCAGGGAGGCGAGCGTGACGGTGGCGCTCGCCTCGTAACGTCCTCACCCGCGCATTACTTCGTCAGGTCGGTGAAGAGCGAGCGGTAGTAGGTGATCGCCAGCGGAATGTTATCGATCGGGGTGCGCTCGTTGAGACCGTGACTGAAGTCGTCGGACTGCTTGATGAAGATGGGGCTGACGCCGTAGCTCGGTACGCCGACCGAGCGATACCACATCGAATCGCTGGCACCAGCCGACATGCTCGGGAAGACCGGCACGCCGGGACGGATCTTGCCCATCGCCGCCTTGACCGCCCCGGTAAGGTCGGCGCGCAGCGGCGAGGCGTCGGTTGGGTTTGAGCCCTCGGTGACGTCGCTGAACTTCACGCCCGGATCGCCTGCGACCTTGGCGAGCTCGGCCATCACGGTCGCGGGCTTGACGCCTGGAAAGATGCGGCAGTTGATGTTCGCGGTCGCGCGCTGCGGCAGCGCGTTGAGGGCATGGCCGCCGTTGATCATCGTCGTGACGCAGGTCGTGCCGATCTGGCCGACATAGCCGGTGTTGGCGGCGAGCGTTTCGATCGCCTTCTGGTCGGCGGGGTTGGCGACGAACGCACGCATCGCAGCGCCGAGTTCGGGCGTCTGGCGCGGTGCCACGCCTTCGAAATACCCCTTGGTGATCGGCGATAGCTGCGGCGTGAACCGGTAGTCGCCGATCCTGACCAGCGCGGCGGACAGTTCGTTGATGGCGTTGACTTTCCGCGGCGCTGACGAGTGGCCGCCCGGGTTGGTCACTTCGAGCTGGAAGTCCGCGTAGGTTTTCTCAGCGGCGCCGATCGTGAAATATTCCGCCTTGCCGTTCTCGGCGTATAGTCCACCGCCGCCATCGATGTTGAGCGCCATCTCGCTTGCCTTCAGCGTGTCCGCGATCAGCGACGATGTCTTCATCACCGTTTCCTCGTCGCCCGACAGCGCCAAGACGATGCCGCGCTTGGGCTTGTAGCCGGCCTTCTTCATGTCGAGCAGGGTGGCGATCGCCAGTGCCGCATCGAGCTTCATGTCGGTCGCGCCGCGGCCGTAGAGATAGCCGTTCTCGACCACCGCAGTAAACGGATCGCGCTGCCAGTCGGCGGGCTTGGCCTCGACGACGTCGATGTGGCCGGAAACGACGATCGGCTTCAACGCCGCATCGCTGCCGCGCCACGTGGCGATCAGGTAGGCGGTGTCGTCGACCGGGGTGATCGTCACGTCGCTATTCGCAAAGCCGCCCGCCACGAGCACCGACTTCAGATAGGCGGCGAGCTGCGGCGTCTGGTTGCCGGGGCCGCGTACGCTGCGGAAGGCGATCATCTTCTTGGCGATGTCGAGGCCGTTGGTGGCGGCCGTCTGGGCCTGGGCCGAGACCGGGGCCGAGGCGAGCGCACCCGTGCAGGCCAGGAGAAGCTTGAGCTTGGACGTCATCATCATCGTTCCTCGAAGAAATCTTGTCTTCCCCCGGCAGGGGGAGGTGGCTGGTTTTCACCAGACGGAGGAGGGGGAAGGGCAACCGCCGTGCCGTGTCCCTCCGTCAAGCCGGCGCCTGCCAACTTCCGCTGCCGGGGGGGATCGTCAGGATACTAGAACTTCGCCCCCGCACGCAGTCCGATCGTGCGCGGTGTGCTGCTCACGATGTACGTTCTTTGCGAGCAGGTCCCGCATTGTTGGAATCGCGACAATTGCGCGCGTTCGTCCCAGATATTCTGGACGAACAGCTCGAAGCTGTAGCCGGACAACTCGGCACCGACCGACGCGTTGCCGGTCGTGTAGGCTTTCAGCCGGCCGAAGCTCGCCGCCTGCGCGAGGCGGATATCCGCGGCCGCCGAACTCTGATGCGCGACCAGCCCCTGGATGTACGCCTTCGCCGTGCCGACCGGGACGCTGTAACGCGCCGTCCCGCTCGCCTTGAATCGAGGCGTGATCGGCAGGCGGGTTCCCTTGGGTGCGAGCACGTCGGTGCCGGTACCGCTGCAAATCTGAGTGGCGCACAGATCGTTGCGGGTCTTCGCATCGGTATAGGAGGCGGCCGCGGTCAGCGAGAGCCCGCCGGTCGAGAAGTTCGCATCGGCCTCCGCGCCCCTGATCCGCGCGTTCGGGCCGTTCTGGATGATCGTGAAGCTGTTCAGCCCCAGGAACGAAAACTGGAACTTGTCCCACGCCTGTTGATAGATCGATGCGTTGAGCCTCAGGCGATCGAACAGCGTCGTCTTCAAGCCCAGCTCATAATTGGTCAGGAAATCCGCGTCATACGGTGCCACGTCGCCACGGCGGTTGATCCCGCCCGGACGGAAGCCACGCGAGAAGGTGGCGTACGCCATGACCTTTTCGGTCGGCTTGAACGTCAGGTTGAAACGGTAGGTCGCGCCCTGGCCCTGCGTCTTTTTGGGGATCAGCCCGGTCGTCGTGTAGGTCGCCAGATTGGTGCAGGGCGAACCAGCGACCGCCGCCGGTAGTAGCGTCGAGGTATCGCCACCACTCAGATAGGCCTGGCGCAAGGTCTGGCCATTGGCGAGATAGCACCCCGCGACACCGGTCTGGCTGCTGCCCGCGGCGTTGAACGGTGTCGCGGTGTAGGGCCGCCCATCGGCCGGATCGACCGCCGGATTACGCCCGAACCCGTAGAAGCCGATCAACGAATTGTCGTAGATGTACGCGCGGCCGCCGGCAGTCGCGGTCAGGTTCTGCAGGATGTCGAAGCTTGCCTCGCCGAACATCGCGTAATCCTTGTCGACGCGGTTCTGCTTGGTCAGCCACAAGGTGCCCGGCGAGCCGTTGACCGACACCGCGGTGCCGAGATTGGCGATCTGATAATCCTGAAAGATCGCGTTGGTCTGCCGTTGGTAGAAGGCGCCGGCGACGATCCGGAACCGGTCCTCGACGGGCGAGGCGACGCGCAGTTCCTGGCTCGTCTTCTTGAAGTGATCGGTGCCGATGATCTTCTGGCGGGGATCGATCGTCCGCCCGGCATTGTCCTGGTAGTAGAAATAGCCGGCGAGGCCACCGACCGAGGAGTAGGCCGAGTCATACGCTTCGGCATAGTCGGTATAGTCGCTCGACGTGTAGGTCTTCCGGTCGAGATACGCGCCGGCATAGGTGACGTCCCAGTTGCCGACCTTGCCCTCGATCGTCAGTGCGCCCTGGATGAAGCGGTCGCGGCGGAACTCGGGGAAAAAGTGCTGGACCTGGAGATCGCCGACCTTGGGGTCGTAGCCATAGGTGCCGTGGTTGCGCTGTTCCTGGTACAGGACGGTCGGCGTCACCGTCCAGTTGCTGTCGAGATCGACCTTCAGCGCCGCGCGGCCGCCATAGGTCTCGGTATCGTTGTAGTTCTTCTTCACGAACGCCGCATTGTCGACGACGACCCCGCCATTCGCCGACGTGCACGAGGTAGGGGTCGGTTCTGGAAGGTAGCTGCGGCAGCCTGCGACATTGTCGATATAGCCGGCGTCGCGCTGATAGAAGCCGACCACGCGCAATGCCGCGGATTGCGACAGCGGCATGTTGAGCATGCCCTCGATCTTGCTGCCGATCCCGCCCGACTTGACGCTGTTCACCTCGCCGTCGACGCGGCCGTAGAAATCGCTCGTGTCGGGCTTGTTGGTGATGATCCGGATCGTGCCCGCTTCGGACGAGGCACCGTACAGCGTACCCTGCGGCCCGGCGAGACTCTCGATCCGCGCGATGTCGTAGATGTGGACGTCGAGCGTGCCGCCGATCGTCGTCACCGGCTGCTCGTCGAGATAGGTGCCGACCGAGGGGAGGGGCCCCGAATGGTTGCCGTCACCGCCCGATGCGACGCCGCGCATGTAGACGACGGTCGACCCCGGCTGGGTCGTCTGGAACGAGACCGATGGGAGGAGCTGCGTATATTGATTGAAGTTCGAGATGTTGAGATCGTCGAGACGCTTGGTGCCGATCGCCTGGATACTGATCGGGACGTTCTGAATGGTCTGGTCGCGCTTCTGCGCGGTGACGACGATGTCGCCCTCGTATTCGTCGGCTTGCGGCGCGGCCGTATCCGCAGTCGTCGTGGCGGCAGGCGCCGTCTGGGCGACTGTCGGCGTGACGATAGCGGATGACGCCAGGAGCGACGCGATCATTACGCGACGATCGATTATGTGCATGTTTCGTTGCCCCCACGACGATTTGTGTCCGCAACCTGTGTTGCGGCGCAACAAAGGTCAAACGAAGCTTCGTCTGCGGAACATTTTATGACGCATCCGTGACGTTTTCGCCACGGGTCAGACGGGAGCGGGAACCTCCAACGCTGCCCGCAGCGGTCCCAACCACTGGTCGTAGGGGCGCCAGGCATCGACCCCGTCGCGGTTGATCGGCCGGCGGACCTGTTCCGAACTGGCGGTGCGAACCGCGCGCTCGGTCTCGTGGAAGGCGAGGCAGGGGGGCTCGAACTCAAGGCCGCAGGCGGTCAGTAATGCGCGGACTTCGCTCTCGGTATTTTCGAGCAGCGCTTCGTGGTCGACGCGGTGGACGCGGCCCGGCAAAACGGCGTCGATATGCGTCATCAGCCGGACATAGTCGCGGTAATAGCGGCCGAGGTCGTCGAGCGAATAGCTGAACGCCTGCCCCCGCGCATAATGCTGCTTGAAGTTCGAAAAGCAGCAGTCGAGCGGATCGCGGCGCGCATCAATGATCCGCGCATTCGGCAGCGCGAGATGGATCAGCGCGACATGCGCCCAGTTGTTGGGCAGCTTGTCGATGAAGAACGGGCGATCGGTGCGTCGCTGGATCGCGGCACGTCGCAGATAGTCCTCGCCGATCTCGCGCAAGTTGTCGGCGGATAGGGTGGCGATGCCATTCGGATACTCAGCGATACGCCGGGCGAGCGCTGGCATGTCCGGCAGTTCCGTGGTGCCCTCGACGGAACTGTGGCTCGCGAGGATCTGCTCGATCAGCGTCGAACCCGCGCGCGGCATGCCGAGCACGAAGATGGGGTCCGCCGCGGTGCATCCCTGGCCGCGACGTGCGTCCAGAAACTCCGGGGTCATCAGCGCGGTGCAGCGGTCGACGAACGCGCTCGTTTCGTCGGCCTCGTACACGATCCGGGTGCGGCGAAGGGCATTGCCCGCTTCGTAACGGGCGAACGACCGGACCGGGTCTCGACGGTCCTCGAACGCCTTGCCGAGTGCGAAATCGAGATGGAACCGGTCTTCGTCGTCCAGGTCGTGTCGCGCGAGTGCAGCCTCCATCGCCGCGATGTCGGCGTCGTCGAACCGCACCGTTTTCAGATTGGCGAGACTCCACCAAGCATCGCCCAGCGTCGGGAGAAGCGACAAAGCGCGGCGATACGCGGCGATGCCGTCGTCACGCCGCCCGACGGTCTTGAGCATGTGACCGTAGCTCAGCCATACACGGGGCTGACCCGGCGCATCATGCAGCACCTTTTCATAGAGCGAGATCGCATCCTCGAACCCACCAAGCCGACCCAGTGCGGCGGCTTTCAGATTTGCGTGGCCGGGATTGTCGGGTTCGTCGGCGATCACGGCGTCGAGCAACGTCAGCGCTTCGGGTGCGCGGTTCTGGCGGTAGAGCACTAGCGCAAGGTTCGCACGCGCCGCGGTAAAGCCCGGCGCCAACTCGACCGCACGACGCAGCAACGCTTCCGCATCCCCGTATCGACCGATCCGCCCGGCCAGTTCGGCGAGCATGCGGATCGCGCGTGCGTCGAACGGATCACGCTTGAGATACGCTTTCAGAAGCGGTTCGGCGACGTGCAACTGGTTGTCGTGAAGTGCGAGCGCGGCCTGCATGAGATCGCTAGACCAACGATGGTTCGGTGTGGATGCCATTGTCCCGACTTTCGGAGCCGACCATGTCGGCGTCAAGCGCGAAGGCCCGACACACGCATCTTCACCGACGCAGCTACCGGTGATGAACATGGCTTGCCGCTACATCACAAGGTACAGAAGTGGGAGCGCACTGGCACTCCCACTCGATATCAGTATTTCACGCGGAGGCGGGTGTAGTAGAAGCCGCCGTTGAACCCGAACGGGCCGCCGTTACGCGGATAGACCTGGCCGTCCGACGTACCGCCGGTGAGCGGATAGATCTGCACCGTCGAATTGGCCGCCAGTCGATCGGGATGCTCGTCGGTGAAGTTCTGCGCACCGACCGAAAGCGTGAAATGGTCGGCGAACGTATAGCTCAGTTCAATATCGGTGGTGAACTTGCCCCCGAACCGCTGGTTCGCGACGCCGTTGGTCTGGCCGTAATCCTGTGCGCTGGTGAAGGAGCTGTAATAATTCTCGCGAACGTTAAGGCTCAGATTGTCCAGCGACCAGTTCGCGTTGAACACGACGCGATGCTTCGGCGCCAGGTTTTCGGCATCGATAAGCTGGGCGGCGCTGACCACCCGGGCGTCGTAGTCGGTGACCTTAGTGTCGTTGTAGTTGTACGCTAGCGAGAAGTTGAGCAGGGCATCGCTCAGTTTCGTCCGGTATGTCCCGACGACATCGATGCCCTGAGTGCGCGTCTTGAAGCCGTTGGTGAAGTACTGCACTTGCCCACCGATGCCGACTGGCAGCAATGCGGGTTGGGCCGCCAGATCGGCTGCGCTGACGATGAACGGTGACGTCAGGCCGATACGGTTGCGCAGATCGATGCGATAACCGTCGACTGTGATCGTCATGCCCCGAACCGGTTCGAGGATAACGCCCAAGCCGTAGTTGGTCGACTTTTCCGGCGACAGGTTGGTCGCTCCATAATATTGCGCGACGGCAGTATTCGTCGGATACGTGCCGGCCTGAAACGCGACACCGTTGTTGAACGAGGTGGTGACGATCGAGACGTTCGACTGACCCGGTGACGGTGCGTGGAACCCCGTGCCGAAGCTGCCGCGAACCGAGAAGCCCTCGACGAATTTGTAGAGTGCGTTCACCTTGCCGACCCAGGCATCGCCGAACGTGTTGTAATGCTCGTACCGGCCCGCAGCGCCGACCGTCAGCGCGTCTGTAAGATCGGTTTCGAGACCGACATAGGCGGCATAGGCTTTCTGGCTGAACTTGCCTGCGGTGGCCGGGCTGGTGCCGGCATAGCCGCTGGCGCCGACGCCTTGCGCGGCGGTGGTGCCGGAGGCGGTGTACACGCCCGGAGCGGTCAGCGTGTAGAGTGGCTGGGCGATCGCGTAGGGACCGGCGTTGTAGGACTGTAGATCGCCCGCGGTCTGTTCGTAGGTTTCCTTGCGGAATTCGCCACCCGCCGAAATGGTCAATGGTGCAGCGAGGCCGAGGTCGGCCGCGTAGGTGAAGTCGGCGTTGAAGTTGACTTCCTTCTGGATCAGGTCACCGAATTCGAAGCTGGTCTGCGTCGCCGGGCCGTAGGAGAAGTTGGCGGAATCGTACATCGACAACGACAGTTTGTTGCGGGCCAACGTACCCGACAAATCATAGGTGAAGTCACCGGCGGTGCCCTTGTAGCCAAGCACGCCGTACAACTCCTGCGACTTACCCACGAAACGAGGCGTGAAGCCGGCGGGATAGAGCGTGCCGAACCGGAAGGTGTTGCCGTCCCGGACGAAGCCGCCGGTTGGGCAGGTGGCGTTGCCGGTCGGGCAGGGCGTCAGGAAGAAGGTGTTGTTGAAGGCGCCGTTCGCACCCTGGTTGCGGACCACCCCGGTGCTGTCGACGGCGGTGCTGGAAACCGGCGCACGATAGTTGAAGCTCTGGTTGCCCTTGCTTTGCGCATAGTTGCCGAATGCGTAGATCTTGCTGTCGGCGGTGACGTTGATGGCGGCGTTGACCACCGACTTGAACCCGTGCGACGGCGAGTTCCCCCAGATTTGTACGGGGCCCGGAAAGTTCGGCAATTGTGACGCGAGCGCGGGGAAATTGGCCGCGAAGTTTGCCGCCGATGGCCGCGTCCGGCCTCGGCTGGTCTGTCCTTCGTCGACATATTCGCCGGTTGCATTGATGAAGCCCCAGTCGCCTTTCACGCCTGCGTTACCTGCGATCTGATAGCTTTCGCCGTCACCCGCATAATATTGTCCGGCGCGGCCGACCAACTCGATCCCCTGATCCGAACGGAGGCCGTAGTTCAGCACGCCCGCGATGGCGTCGGAGCCGTATTGCGCGGTGGCGCCTTCGCGCAGCACCTGAAGGTTGCCGATCGCAAGTGACGGAATTGCAGAAATGTCAGGGCCCTGCGCACCGCGGCCAAGGCCGGTGTCGCTGCCGCCGTAAACCTGCACGAGCGCCGATCGATTGTAACGCTTGCCGTTCAGCATCACGAGAACCTGATCCCCCGACAGGCCGCGCAGCGAGGGCGAGCGGACGAAGGTCGAGGCGTCCGAGATCGAGTTCTGGCCGGCATAGAAGGACGGTACGATATTCTTCAGCGCGTCGATCATATTGGCGGCGGGCTGCGTGGTAAGGTCTTCCGCGCTGATGATGTCCACGGGCGAGGCCGAATTGGCGAGCGTACGATCGGTCCGGCGCGTACCGAGCACGAGAATGTCGCTCGTCGGTTCGGGCTCGGCGGGCGCGACCGCTTGAGGCGTCGGATCTTGGGCAGACGCCGCAGCTACGTCCTGCGCGGTACCCGATCCAGCCGCATACGCGGTAGAGCCCGATAGCAAGGCAACCGCCAAGGCGACGGTTGAAGTCGTGTATCTGATCATCTGAAACCCCTTAAGAAACCTGGCCCTTCAAGAGCCTTCTTCAGATGTTCCCGCGTTCGATCGTCGATTATGTTCGGCGTATCGAAAACGCTTTTTGACCAGCCCTGCGAATGTCGTGGCGGTGTCATTCGCTGCACCGCCCTCGTGCATTAAACGGTCACAATGGGCCTGGTTTGACAACCGTAAACAGTATCGCGCGTCGTTCATTCGTAACAACGTTGCATTTTTGCCGCAGTTGGTTGCGACGGGCCCGGTCTAACGGCGCCACAGACCTGGTGACTGCACCGCGCACAAACGCGAAAACGTCGGCTGTCTGGCGATCGGCTACCCCTCAAGACTATCAGATCGGCAACGCCCTCAACGCCAGCCCCGAGTCGACCGATCGGCGTCGAATGACGCTATCGGTTCAGGTCGAAGGTCGGGTAATCGCGCGGTCCTTCCGTCGCCGGTGACAATGGGCACCGGCAACTCGGCCTTCATACCTGTCCTATTGCCCAAGATACTGTGCTGAGGCCCACCCCAAGGGTTGATTCAATGCAGCCGGCCGCACCGGGCGTATTCCAGGCTTGCGTCGCATTCCTTAGCGGCTCACGGCCAGCCCAAGGAACAACCGTAGCGGAGAATCCCGATGACCGAAGCCGCCGATTATACGCCGCCAAGAATCTGGACGTGGAACAAGGAGAGCGGGGGCCGGTTCGCCAGCATCAACCGCCCGATCGCCGGCGCCACCCACGACAAGGAACTGCCGGTCGGCAAGCACCCGCTCCAACTCTATTCGCTCGCCACGCCCAACGGCGTGAAAGTGACGGTGATGCTCGAGGAGCTTCTCGCTGCCGGGCATACGGGTGCCGAATACGACGCCTGGCTCATCAAGATCATGGACGGCGACCAGTTCGGCAGCGGCTTCGTCGAAGCCAATCCCAATTCGAAGATCCCCGCGCTGGTCGATCGCAGCAGCGCAAATCCGATCCGGGTCTTCGAGTCCGGCTCGATCCTGCTTTATCTCGCCGAGAAGTTCGGTGCGTTCCTTCCCACCGATCGCGCCAAGCGCGCGGAAGTGCTGTCGTGGCTGTTCTGGCAGATGGGGGCGGGGCCGATGCTCGGCGGCGGGTTCGGGCATTTCTATGCCTATGCACCGGTGAAGATCGAATATGCGATCGACCGCTTCGCGATGGAGGTAAAGCGACAGCTCGACGTTCTCGACCGGCGCTTGGGCGAAAGCGAGTACCTTGGCGGCGACGAGTACTCGATCGCCGACATGGCGGTGTGGCCCTGGTATGGCGCGCTGGTGCACGGGCTGGTCTATGACGCCGCCGAGTTCCTGCAGGTGAACGACTACAAGAACGTCTCGCGTTGGACCGACCTTATCGCCGCGCGGCCCGCGGTGATGCGCGGGCGCATGGTCAACCGCGTGATGGGTGATCCCGCCAGCCAGCTCCCCGAGCGGCACGACGCGGGCGACTTCAAAACACGCACTCAGGACAAGCTCGACGCTGCAGCGAGTGACGGCGTGGCGGGGTAACGCTTTACTGGAGACGTCGAGCGGCCGTTACCAAATCAGTGCCTCCGCGACGCCCGTTCACGTCGAACCGGATCGATGCCTGCCCCGGCGTCGATCCGGCCGCGCTTATCTAGCCATCTCCCATGGCTTGGATGATGCGATGTGCAGCTACGACATCGCGCTCGATCACGGCCGCGGTGAAGCGTTCGATGATCGCGCGAAGGCGACCGGTCGGCGCCGTTGCAGCGTTTAGAAGCGGGCCGTCGATCAATCGGCTTCCCCATTCCACGCCAAGCCGTTGCGTCTCGTCGTCTGCGCCGACGGCGATCGATGGGAAGGGCAAAGCCACCCTTGGAGATGCAAAACCCCGATTGAGGAAACCTGGTTCTTCGGGCGCCACCAGCAAGGCGCCAAGGACGTTTGCGGTGTATGATTTCGGCGACAATCGTGCCCACCATGCAGCCGCCGCACATGCGCTTCCCTGCGCCAGGACCATCACGGCGCGATTGGAGACCGCCACCGCGTCATCGATGCGCGCTGCCAATGCGGTCCGCTCCGCGGTGGTACGGCCCCGAACCGCGATCTGCTGCATTTCACCAAACCGGGCAAATTCCTGAAACCGGTCGAAGATGGATTCAGCATTTTCCGGGACGAGAGCGACGAGCTTCAGCCGCTGGGTATCCAAAACAGCAACAGGCACAATCCGGTCTCCCGTTCATGAATGTGCATGCTGCCTGCTTCACCACCACGACGCAATGCCGTTACCGAGATCCAGGCCGAACCGTTCTATTCCATGTCCCGGTCGAACTCGGATGAGTTACCTCTCGAATTGGACATTTGCCGTTTCTGGGCGGTAAGATGCTGTCGATGCTATCGCCTGCCATGGTGGTCAGGCTCGGCTACGAGCACAGGAAGCCGCAACCTCAGCAGGTTGGTAAATCGATCGAGGCGGCAGGGTGTTGCGCAGCCCGGTATGCCTAGCCGCGTGACGGTCACGTTTGGACTTAGCGAGCGAATGGCGCTTAGGCCTTGAGCCCGGTAGAATACACGGACGTAGAGCTTGCCGGATCGCCGATCGCGCAGGCGTTCGAATACCAGTGCACCACCGGGCGCAACGTCGTTTCGGGCGAAGCCGGGCGCGTCAAGAGTGGCGTTCAGCGTGGCGGCAAGCGCGGTCACGTTGGTATCGTGGCCAACCAAGATGTCCAAGCGGGGTGAGCTGGACGCCGAAAGAGTGTCGATGATGCGGTCGCCAAGTACCGAGGATTGGTGTGCAGCCATGTACGGCGAACGGGTGAAGACGTCGAACAGGGCTGCATGAAGCGCGCCGAGACGTTCGATCGTGGCGGGATCGGCACGCCCCCAGCCTACCGACGTGCGAGGCATGCCCTCCGCCTCCTGGAGCAGCAGGACTTGCGCGATCCCGGACGTTGCCCGGATCGGTCCGGAAAGATCTATGCCGCGCCTGTCCGCAGAGGGTGCGAGCGTTGCCGGGGTGGCAGGGCTGCAAGCCTGGCCGACGTCGCAGCCGAGGACCCGGTTCAGAAGAGCGATTGCGGGTTGGTGTCGTGCCGTGAGCGCGGTCATGCCGCCGGTGTAGTGGTCGATCGAAGCGATCGCCTGCTTCGGATCGAACACGGTAGCGCCTGCGCCTAGCGGTTCGAAGAGTGGATCGATCCGATCGGCAGCGAAATGGCCGACGGGTATCGGACATTCGGGGGCGAAGCCCGCCGCATAGGCTTCGCCGCTGGCGATCGTCCGCTGGGCGGTGTTGGCCCAGATCCGGACCGTGCCGGCAACCGGGCAGCGAGAAAGGCCGAGCGGGGCCAGCCAGCGACGGTCGTGCCGTGCGAGCACGCGCATCGCCGCCGCGCCGTGCGGGGTCAGATGACCTTCCGGAACCGACCAGCGCGGCCAGGGTAGTCCCGTACGGGTGTCGGACGGGACCTCGCCCGATAGCGGAGCGCGAACGCCGTGGCGCATCACGATGACGACGCGCTCGAGTTGGAATTCACGACGCGCCGGCTGTGTTCGGGCCGCTGCTGGCGCTGCGGACGATCCGGTCACGATCGCCGCCATCATCGTGATCGACAGGGTATGAAGAAGGCGCATCGGGATGTCCTGACTTGCAGACGAGGCGCCGCCGGCGCGCAGGCACCGGCGGCAGGAGGTTACATCTTCATCGTGAGGCTGAACTGGAACACGCGTCCCGTGTTCATGTAGCCGCCGTTGCGATCGTTAGAAATGTAGCGTTCCGACTTGCCGACCGTCGCCCAATAGGTGTGCTGATCGAGCAGGTTGCGCGCCGCGACGCCGATTTCGAGATTGTCGGTCGCGGCGAACGCCAGGCCGAAGTTCAGTTCGCCGACCGGCTGGACGTAGATGTCGGGCTGACTGTCCTGCACCGTCGCGAGGAACCGGCCGGTATAATTGTACGCGAGGTTGGTGCGGAACCGGCCGTCGGCATAGAAGATCTCGGCATTGTAGATCAGGTCCGGCGCCTGCGGCAGGCTGGAGCGGCGGATGTCGGTCGCCGAAATCTGGTAATTGGCGCGGGTCCGCTGGTAGGTGATGTTGCCGCCGACCCCGAAATTGCCGAGGAAGCCGGAGCCGACCATGTCGCCGATCGTGAAGCGACCCGACGCCTCGACGCCCTTGGCATTGCCGCCGCGACCATTGGCGGGCTGGATCGTGATGACGCTGCCCACCGCCTCGCTCAGCGACCGCGTACCGGTCGGCACGAGGATGTTCTTCATGTCCTTGTAATAGAGCGCGACCTGGAGATACCGCCCGACGCCGCCATAATATTCGACGCCTGCGTCATAGCTCCAAGCCTCGACCGGCTTCAGGTCGGGGTTCGGCCGGGTGACGGTGATGACGCCGTTCGAATCCGCATCACTGCGCCGGGTCGGGCCGGCGATCTGGTCGAACCCCGGTCGCGCATAGCTGGAGCGGACCGCACCCCGTACGACGAACCGGTCGTCGGGCTTCCACGCCGCGAGAACGCTTGGATCCAGATGGTCGTAGTTGCGTCCGGCATTCACGAAGCTGCCGCCAACGCCGTTCGCGTTGGTCGAGAAATAGCGCGCGTCGAAGCTGTTGTCCTCATACCGAAGCCCCGGCACGACTTCGAGCGTCCCCAGCTTGAGCGTCGCGGTCCCGTAGGCCGCCTTGCGCTTTTCGTTCGCCTTCAGCAGGCCCTGGCTGATGACCTGCGGCGAGACGCTGGCGAGGTTCACATACTGGCTGACCTGCGAGTCGAGCTGGCTGCGGTCGAGCACCTTGATTCCCCGCGCCGGGTAGTAATCGAGGAAATCCTTGAGGACATAGCCGAGATACTGGTTGATCGTCGGCCCCTGCACGGTGCCGGCCTGCAACGGCGTCAGGAACCGGTATCGCGTGACATCGGGCGACAGTGACCGGCCGTCGCGGTCCGAATCCTCGTACAGTCCGCCGACCGCGACGCTGGCGAGGAACCCGGTACCCTCCCAGCCGAGGCTGCCCTTCACGGTCTTCTTGGTCTCCGACAGATAGTCATAGCCCTGCTGGACGTAGAGCTGCGTCGGTCGGTCGAGTGAGCCGACATAGGCGGCGGCGCCCGACGACAGCACCGGGCGCGGCGAGCGCGGGTTTGACAGGTCGACTATCACGCCCTCGCTGGACAGGCCGGTGTTGCTGGCGGCGCCGTTGTACGCGATGCCGCGGAACGCCGCCTCGATCCGCTGCGGCTGGTCGAACCGGCCATCCGCGTAGCTGCCTTCGAGCGAGGCGGTGACGCCGTTCCAATGCGCCTTGCCGCCGAACTGGGCCGAGAACAGCTCCTGCTCGACGTCCTCGGTGCGGAAATAGCTGGCGGGGTTGATGCCGAGCGGGGTGTAGAGTCCTGCCGCGTTGTACGCCTGCGTGGTGCTGCCGTTGTTCAGCGTACGGACCGGGTTCGCGTTCGTCTGGCCGCGCGTCAGCTCGTTGCGCAGGCCGGTCTGGTTCATCGTGTTGGTATTGAGATAGGTCGCGTAGTTGACGCGCGCGAACAGCTCGACGGGATCGCTATGGAAATCGAGCGAGCCGGTCGCGCCATAGCGCTTGATCTCGTTGTCGTAGAAATTCCACTGGACGCCGTCGGCCGACAGCGCATCGCCATTGGCGCGCGCGGTGCCGACGTTGAAGTTCGTGGTCTTGTAGTCGTTCTGGACCGCGGTCGACTCTGCGGCGTTGGCGCGCTCCTCGTAATAGCCGGCCACGTACACGCCGAACTGTCGGTCGCTGCCGAACCGACGTGCGGCATCGATCCCGACCGCGCCGCCGAACCCCTTCTGCTTGCGATCGAGTGCGAGTTGCGCGCCCTGGACGAGGACGCGGGCCCGGGTGAAGTCGGTCGAGAAGTCGAATGCGGTCGGCGTGCGTAGATCGACGATGCCCGCGATCGAGTCCGAATCCTTGGCAGCGCCCGGCGTCTTGTCGACCGCGATTGCGCCGACCGCGAACGGCGAGAACAGGTTGAGCGAGATCGCGCGCGAGCTGCCCGCGACCTGCGGCAGGCGCAGGCCGTCGAGCGAGTACGCGTTGTAGCTGGTGTCGAAACCGCGGATCGAGACATATTGCGCCTCGCCGGTCGCGCTCTGGTTGCGACCCTGATCGCGGCTGACCGAGATTCCCGGCAGCGTCTCGGCAAGATCGGCGATCCCGGTCTGCGAATGGATCGCGACGTCGCCGGTCGTGACGATGTCGATCACGCCAACTGCGTCATGCTCCTCGGCGAGCGCGGTCTGCTGGCGGCGCCCGTTGACGACGATGTCGCCGGTCAGCGCCTCGCTGACGGTTTCGGTCGGCGCAGGTACGGCCTGGGTCTCGGGCGCTGTCGTCTGCGCGATCGCGGCGGTACCGGATACACCGATCGTCGCCACGGCAAGCGCGCCGCGGGCGGCATGGGTCAGCAAGGCAAGCGTGAGCGATCGCTGCCGGCGTACCGGCATCGTGAAGGTCGAATTCATGGGTCCCCCCTGGGATGGTCGAATTGGGCTGAGCTGCCCGTTCGAGAGACGCGGTAGGACCGATTAGATACCGTTTTGTGACAACATCGTAAAATGATGTGAGAAATCTGATCATATCTGCGGAAACGTGATGGGATTCATGGATAACTTCACATGGATCGGGAAAACGCGCTTGGAAGGCTGAAGGCCAACCGGTAGGCACGGCGCATGATGAAGCGCAGCGATCGTCGCCAGGATATTCTCGACCTGCTCCGCAATGGCGATGCGCATGCGATCGCCGAACTGGCCGAAGCGCTCGCGGTCTCCGACGAGACGATCCGACGCGAACTCCGCCTGATGGAAACCGATGGGCTGATCGAGCGCATCCATGGCGGCGCACGCCTTGCCAAGACCGTGGAAGAAGGCGCGTTCGAGGTGCGTCTCGGCCGCAATGCCGCCGCCAAACAGCGTATCGCCGCCGCGGTCGCGCTCCTCGTCGAAGACGGCCAGTCGCTGTATATCGATGCCAGCTCGACCGGCCATTTCGTCGCCCAGGCGCTGCGTTCGAAGCGCGATCTGACGATCGTCACCAATGCGGTCGGCGTCGTGCAGGAGCTTGGGGGGCGCAACGGCAATCGAATCTACGCGGCGGGAGGCGAACTCGACGGTCGCTATCGCGCGTATTTCGACAGCGATGCGCGCGCCTATCTCGCACGGTTTCGGCCCCGCCTGGCGATCATCTCGACCGAGTCCGTCGATTCGGTCGCGGGTTTCACCAATTATCACGTCGGCGAGGCCGATCTCTGCCGCCAGATGATCGCGCAATCCGAACGCGTTCTGATCGCGGTCGACGCCTCGAAGTTCGACCGATGCAGCGTCGCTGCGGTCGCGACCTTCGCCGATGTCGATATCCTGGTCGCCGACCGTGCGCCGGACGAGGCCTATGCGGCGGCGATGGAAAAGCTCGATTGGGTCACCTGCTGATCGTGTGACGTAACGCGAGCGCGAGCATCAGCGCGACGCCAGCGATGGCGGCATGCCAACTCCAGAATTCGGCGATCGAGACGCGTTCGTAGAAGCCGCCGACCCAGCCGACGAACAGATTGGCGAAGAACCCGTGCAGGTAGAACAGCCCGACCATCGTCCCGCTCGCACCGGCAGGTGCCGACGCGGTGACGAGTGCGAGCCCCGCCGGCCAGACGAGCACCACGCCTAGATCGAGCAGGACAAGCGCGGCGAGCGGAACGAGTACGCTGCCGGTTCCCGTCATGGCCGCCGCGGCAAGCACGATGAACCCCGCGCCGATCGCGCTACAGCCCATCGCCAGTAATGTGGCGGGCGACAGCGCCGCATAGCCCCGCCCGGCGCGTGACTTGCCGATCAGCGTGACCAGCGCGACGAGCAGGATGGTGAAGAACCCGTCGGCGGCGGCGAACCAGGCCGGCGGCACGGAGAGGCCTGCGACGTCGAGCCGAATATGCCCCGTGATCCAGACGAGGAAGATGTTCGACACCTGCTCATACGCACAGAAGGCGAGCACGACGACGACGATCGTCGCAATCGCGGTGCCGGAAAGGCGCGGTTGCGTGGCTGTATTCCGCTTGGTCGTTGGCTCCGGGAGGGCAGGCGGCGCGCTGAGATAGATCGTGAGCGCGACAGCCATCCCCAACGCGGCCGCGCCGAAGCCATAGCGCCAGCCAAACTGCTGTGCGAGCAGTCCGCAGAGCAGCGGGCCGAGCATCACGCCGATGTTGAGGAAGGCGAGATACACCGCGAACGCACGATTACGCCGGCCATCCGCGGCCGGAAACAGGTCGCCGACCTGCGCCGACAGGTTCGCCTTCATGCACCCGGTGCCCGCGATCAGCAACGCCAGCGCGGGCAGCAGCAGCGCCTCACGCATCAGGCAAAGATGCCCGCTGGCAATCGACAGCGCGCCGAGGACGGTCGCGCGGCGCCGGCCCAACACCCGGTCGCCGATCGCGCCGCCGATCGGCAGCACCAGATACGACAGCGCCGCATACAGGCCGTAAAGCTGAGAGGCGAAGGCAAGGGGAGTGAGCGATCCCGACAGCGATTCGAGCAATGCGCGCACGGGCGCCAATCCCAGGACCGCATCGGCGTCGCCGACCAGCACGTTATCGATCAGATACAACGTCAGCAGAGCCCTCACGCCGTGCAGCGAAAACCGCTCCCACGTCTCGGTGCTGGCGAGGTGATAGAAGCGTCGATCGAGCGAGGTCCGGGATGGCATCATGTCCGTCATCGTCGCGCAATGATCGCCGGATATGACATTGGCGCGACGCAGCAGCCTGCGCACGTCCTTCCTTGCCGAGATATTTATCATGCCGACCATCGTGTTATGCTTCATCGCGCTGGCGTTGCTCCTGTTTGCAGGGCCGGTCGCGGGGCGTCCGTTGAACGCCGACCATCTCCGCGTCATGACCTTCAACGTCCGCTATCCCAACCCGGACGACGGCCCGAACATATGGGCTCGGCGACGCGCGGTGTTCCTGCGGACGATCGCAGCGGCGAACCCTGACGTGATCGGCACCCAGGAGCTGTTCGCGTTGCAAGGTGCGGATATCGTTCGCGCATTGCCGAGCTATGCATGGTTCGGTCGCGACCGCCGGGGAGGGCATGCGGACGAGCATATGGGAATATTCTACCGACGCGATCGCCTGACCCTGATACGGCATGGCGACTATTGGCTGTCGGATACGCCGTCCGTGATCGGCAGCATGGCGTGGGGTGCGACATTGCCGCGCATGGTCAATTGGGGCGTCTTCGAAACACGCGGCCGGATCAGACGCCAGTTCGTCCTGTTCGACACGCATTTCGCGCACCGTGACGAAGACGATATCGCCCGCGAACGCTCCGCTGCCTTGCTACTCGACCAGATGAAAGCGATCGCCGGAACCCTGCCGATCGTGCTGACCGGCGACATGAACGCGACGCCAGACAGTCGGGCCTATGCCAGGCTTTCGGCGCGGCTGACCGACGCATGGACGGCGGCGCCGGTACGCCAGGGCCCGGAGCTCACCTTCCACGACTTCACCGGCCACCCCGACCGTCGGATCGACTATATCTTCGTACGGGGTCTGACCCCGCTTCGCGCCGAAGTACGAACCGATCATGCCGGCGGTGTCTTCGCATCGGATCATTTTCCCGTCGTTGCAGAGTTGCAATTCGGAATCCCACAATCGCTGTCCGCGCGACCTCGCTAGAGCACTGACAACGAACATCGCGTCATACCCCAATAGCGGAAACCAGCGTCGCCGAAAATTTACGCATTGATGCCGATCAGTGAAGTGGGCGTTGTGAGGGGCGACCCGTAAAATCGCGCTATCGCTGCCCGCGAACATGCTGGTAGTAACCGGTCAACGAGACGGCGACGGAAAGCTCCACTGCATTGACGGTCAACCGGCGACATATCGCCATCATCGCGCCGCCAACAGCGGGCCATATCAATCCGTTAGCAGCATTGGGAACATCGCTCGTCGAGGCGGGCTGGAAAGCCACGATAGTTCATCTGGCTGACGTCGCCCCCTTGGTACCCGAGTGCGGCGTGGGGTTTGCGGCGCTCGATCACCCAGCCGACTGTCCGGGCTTGCTGATAGACTATTATCGAAAGTTAGCGCAGCCTTCCGGGCCGGTCGGACTGCCCAGAATGATCCGCGGCACGGCGTCCATGACGGAACTGTTATTGGAGGCCCTTCCCGCAGCGCTGTCGAGGCTTGGGGTCGATGCGGTCCTCGCCGACTCCGTCGAGCCGGCCGGTGCGCTGGTGGCGCGGCATCTCCGATTGCCGTTCGTGACTGCAGTCACCGGACTGCCGTTGCTCAGGGAGCCGATGGTGCCGCCACCCTTTCTGGGGTGGGCGTATCGTGCGACTGCGGCAGGTCGCCGCCGCAACAATGGTGGATACGCGGTCAGCGACCTGCTGATGCGACCGATCACCAAGGTCGTGGCATCCTATGCGCGCCGCTGGAGGCTCGATCCCGACCCTCGGCACCGATGGTCGGACCGCCTGCAGATCGCGCAATGTCCGGCCGGCCTGGATTTTCCACGCGCGGAATTGCCCCAGAGCTTTCGATACGGCGCACCTTGGCGGCTGGACGAACCTGACGTCCATCTTCCGGAAGACGATGGCCGACCGCTGATATTCTGTTCGCTGGGGTCGTTGCAGGGTGCCCGCCGATCATTGTTCGCCGCGATGACCGCTGCGTGCGCAGCGGTCGACGCCCGTGCGGTGGTTGCGCATGGCGGCGGGTTGAGCGACGGCGAGGCCAGTTCGCTCCCTGGCAGGCCTCTGGTGCGGGCATTCTGGCCTCAGACTCGCATCCTGCCACAGTGTTCGGCGGCGATTTTGCACGGCGGCTTCAACACCGTTCTGGACGCGCTCGCTGCGGGCGTTCCGATCGTTGCGGTGCCGCTGGCATTCGAACAGCCCGCGACCGCCGCGCGATTGAAGCGAATTGGTGCGGCCTGCATCGTATCGGCCGTCGAAGCAGGCAAGGGGGGGCTCGTACCAGCGTTGCGGCGCGTACTGACGGATCCGGCATACAGCCGTGCGGCAAAGTTGCTGGCCACGGAGATGGCAAGGGCGGGGGCGGGGGCGGGGGGCGCCGCCGGGTCGGCCGCGATGGTCGATGCGGCCCTTCGCAGCGATACCGAAGTCATACCGGCAAGGCTGAATCCATCAAACGGGAAGCCTGCTTGCGCTGCGTGATGCGGCGGCCTGCAATGATGGCAGGCGGCGCGAGCAACAGCCCCATGATGACGTCGACCCCGTAGTGACCGCCAAAGATTGGCGTCGCGACGATCGTGAGTATCGCCCATGCACGGCCCGGCAGGGCAAGACGTGGTACCGCGCCGAACGCCCAGACGAAGATGGCCGCGAGCGTCGCATGAAAGCTGGGAAAACTGACGATCCCCATGAGCATCGTAAGATCCAGAACCCGTAGCGATCCATCCCGCAGCCCGGATATCAAACCCTGTTCCAGCCACGCTATGGACGGCCAGAGATGCACGTACCCGGATGGATCGAACAGATTGCCCATTGCCGGGGTGAAGCCCGAAATCAGGATCGTGACGAAGCCGGACATGATCGCCGCGCAGACCATCGTCCTCAATGTTTCGAATTTACTCGTGCTGCTCAATGCTACGATGATGACGATCATCTGCACGGTCAGGCTGTGATATGCGAGACCGAGGAGCCAGATCGCGGGAGGGCATGTGTCGAGGATTGCGCGTGCTGCCGGCCAGTTGAAGCCGATGGCACGGTCGGCGGCGGCCAGGCGGGCGTCCCACAGCGGGCCGGCGTTTGCCGCCAACGCATACGCGAGGACGACACCGAGGACCGTGAACAGCGTCATCTGGAGGAAGGCCCTCGCGCCGGCAGCCAGGCGAGGTCGCGCCGTGGACCTGCCGATCGCCAGCGCGATGCCGAGCGCCATCAGCACCGCCACCGCGGGGGCGGCGCGGATCGGATCCACCGTGAAGCGGTGGTGATACTGCGCGGCAAGAAAGCATGCCAGCATGGCCGCGATCAATACCCATGAGGGAGTATCCCGGTGGTCGGCGCGAAACGATAGGGCAGTCATACCGGTCGAACGCCGCATGCCGCCATGCGGTGCCCAGGCAGGACGTTTTCGCGCAGGTCAGCCGGACATCGTGCGTCCTGGGAGACGAGGTGGCCTCGGACAGAAATCGCATGGTCGCCACGGACTTTGGATTTTTGTCGCCGAGTGCCCTCGCATCGGTCGTAGCGAAAGGTTATGTGTGGATCATGTTGAATTCGTTGCCCCCGTCCACCGTCAGTTCGTGCGATCGAGCGAAGTGAGCTGGTTCGAGAAACTCGCGATCGTCGTCTTCATGGTCCTGTTCATGGAGTGCTTCGCTTGGGCGGCGCATCGCTATATCATGCATGGTTGGGGCTGGGGCTGGCACAAGTCGCATCACGAGGATCACGAAGGCTGGTTCGAAAAAAACGACCTGTATGCGGTCGTCTTCGCGATCGTGCCGATCATGCTGTTCGTCGTCGGCCTTTGGTGGGAGCCGCTCTGGTGGGCGGCGCTCGGCATCACGGTCTACGGCGGCATCTACGCGTTCGTCCACGACATGCTGGTGCATCAACGTGGCGGCTTTCGCTGGGTACCCAAGCAGGGGTATTTCAAGCGGCTGCTGCAAGCGCATCGTCTGCATCATGCGGTCGAGGGCAAGGACGGTACCGTCAGCCATGGCTTCCTGTTCGCGCGTAAGCCTGCCGTACTTAAGGCGCAGTTGCGAGCGAACGCCGACCCGCAGCGGCGTGCGGTACGTTCCGACCAGGCGGGAAACCTCGTCACGGCAGACGTGAAGAAGTGAGCGTGGCGGTTCCCCGATCGCAGGCCATGAGGCGCCAGACGCGAATTGGCGTATCGTTGGCTGCGGCGATCGTCGTGGCCTGGCTTGCGATCCACATAACCGGCATATTCTTCTGGCGTTGGACTGCGGCTGCAATTCCGTTGGCCGTCATGATGGTCGTCATCCAGACATGGCTCAGTACGGGATTGTTCATCGTCGCGCACGATGCGATGCACGGCGCGCTGGCGCCCGACCGTCCGAGGCTGAACCGAGCGATCGGTGCGACGTGTCTTTCGCTTTACGCCTGCCTGTCATACGCGACGCTGCTGCCGCAGCATCATATGCATCACAAGGAAACCGGAAGAGCGGGCGATCCCGATTTTCACGGTGGTGATCCAAGCCTCGGCGGTTGGTTCCTGCAGTTCTTCAAGACCTATTATTCTCACGGGCAGATCGTTCGGATCACCGTGGTGGCGCTAATCTACACGGTGTGGCTCGGGGCGCCGCTCGGCAACATCGTCATATTCTGGGCGTTGCCGGCCCTGGGGGCGGTGGCGCAATTGTTCGTCTTCGGAACATGGCTACCGCATCGGGAGCGCGAGACGCCATTCGCGGACGCCCATCGCGCTCACAGTATCGAGATAGGCCCCGCATTGTCGTTGCTGACCTGTTTCCACTTCGGCGGCTATCATCACGAGCACCATCTGTCGCCGGGAACGCCGTGGTGGGGTCTACCATCGCGACGCCGTGCACTCGCCGGGCGAACCGCCGATCGCAGGGTCGTCCAGAAGCAAGCTTGACGTTCGCGATCATCAATCTTCGAGGGCATGGAAACCTCCGTACAACCGTGACGCCCTCCATGAGCGTCACGGCCAAGTCTTAGTTAAGGTCCAGGGTTCGTGCCCTGACTGCGGCTTTTCGTATCAGTTGATCGGCACGCCTCCGGTGACCGCGATCACTGCCCCGGTCATGTAGCTCCCCTCCGCCGACGCGAGGAGGACGTAGGCAGGTGCCAGTTCGGCAGGCTGTCCCGCGCGACCCAGCGGAGTATTCTGGCCCAGCTTTTCAAGTTCCTCCGGCGACTTCGCGATCGGCTGGATCGGGGTCCAGATCGGGCCGGGAGCCACTGCATTGACGCGGATGCCCTTCGCGACGAGCAGATTTGAGAGGCCCACCGTCAGGCTGGAGATCGCACCTTTGGTGGCCGCATAGACGATCATGCTCTTGGTTGCGACCTTGGCCTGCTCGCTGGTCGTGTTCACGATCGCGGATCCCGGCTTCATGTGCGGCGCCGCCGCCTTTGCCAGGCGTATCATCGCGAACACGTTGGCAGCGAACGCGCCCTGCATTTCGTCGTCGTCGACGCTATCCAGATCCTCGTTCATCGTCTGTGCGGCGGCGTTGTTGACCAGTATGTCGATCCCGCCAAGCTCACCGACAGTGCGCTCCACCAGCGTCACGCAGTGATCCCGGTCGCGAATGTCGCCCGGCAGGAGAACGCAGCGCTGTCCCGCCTTCTCCACCCAGACTTGCGTATCTTCTGCGTCGTCCTGCTCGACGGGGAGGTACGATATCGCGACGTCCGCGCCCTCCCGCGCATAGGCGATGGCGACGGCCTTGCCGATCCCGGAGTCACCGCCGGTGATCAGCGCGACCTTACCCTTGAGGAGGCCCTTGCCGACATAGCTTTCCTCGCCGTGGTCCGGCTTGGTTTTCATGTTCGCGACAAGCCCGGGGCGGGGCTGCTGCGGTTCGTCGGGAAAGCTCGTGGGATGGATGGTGCGGGGATCTTCGGTCATGGAGCGCGTCCTGCTGTTCGGGTCGCTGAAGGAACGGTCCGTCGGTCGTTAAGTGCCGCCGACGAGCAAGTCCGCGCGGGACGATCGGGCGTTCGTACAGGCGGGCAATCCTAGCGCGGATCGGGCCGACGGGTGGGGGCGTGAAAATCCGCGGGCTTGTCGGCGATCCAGCGCAGGAAGCGACTAATGTCCGGGCGTGCTCGCAGGACGTCGAGATCGGCGAAGGTCGTCGCGAGATCCTGGTTGGAAACGCTGGCGTCAATGATCCGGTGGCAGATCGGATGAACCGGCAATACCTCGGTACCCCCGCGACTTTTCGGAATGCGGTGATGCAATTCCACCTTTCTACCGAGAACACGCTCGCACAGGCGCGCAGCGCTCGACGTCGTCGGTCGCGCGCGATCGTACCTTGGCCTGCTTCAGCCCTGCCAATCGTTTTACGCGCCCGCCCATGCTGAGGATATGGTGCGGTAGCCCGGACTGCCAAGCCCGATGCCGCGCATCTTTGATGACAATCCTCTGATATTGCAGCATCATGCGCCGAGCGATCGGTCGCTAGACAAGCCGCAGTTTCGACCGGCGTGCGACCCACCAGAAATAGGCGAAGCCCCTGGCCTTGTGACGGAGCCGGAACCAGTAGAACCACGTGATGCCAGTGTGTGTCGTTACGGGCCGTGTCACGTCGAGGCGCACTGCACATATATCGTCGAGAATGGCGCATAGCGCTCGCCGATCGGAGAAGAGGTACTTCGCGTACAGCGCACCGTCGCCGAAGCTGTAGCCTGCCAGCAATCGAGTCTCGTCTTCAGTATCACGGCGCCCATGGTGATGATCGACGACCATCAGGGGGTCGTAGAGCACCGCAATGCCGAGGCCTGCTGCACGAAACAGGAAATCCGTATCCTCCGCGGACACGAATGGCGCGCCAGCCCCGAACCGTTCGTCGAAGCGTCCCGTCAACCGTAGGACATCCGCGGTGAACGCCAGATTTGCCCCCATGATGAACCCGCCCGGAAACCCGCGCGACGGTGCGACCATGGGATGGTCCTCAAGCTTGATCGTGACGGGGAGATCGGCCGGGTTGCCGAGCAGGATGCGACCGCCGATGATCGCCGGCCCGCTGATTCTTTCGAACGCCGCACAGACGGCGGCGAAATAGTCTTGATGCAGGACACAGTCGTCGTCTGTCATCGCGATGATGCGCCCGGTGCAGTGCGCGAGCCCGGTGTTGCGCGCTCGGGCGAGCCCGGGGTTCGGTTCGTGGACGAGGTGGACGGGGAAAGCCTGTCTGGCTTGCCACTGCGCCAATCGCTGCTGCGTGTCGTCGACCGAGCCATTATCGACCAGGACGATTTCCACGGTCGTGTATCCAGCATACGCTGCCGCGCGCTCCACGGACTCTAGCGTCGCTGCCAGCGAGCTAGCGCGATTGCGCGTGCAGACGAGCAAGCTGACGTCGATGGCGGCAGTCACCGCGTGCCGACGCGCTGCTTGGCAAGAACCATGGCGTGTTCGATCGTCGAGGCCCTCGTCACGATCGAGTCCGGGGCAGGCCAAGCGTCGAGATACGCGGCGATCTTGCCGTAGTCATTGTCGAGAACGACGTGCGGAATGCCGAGCAGGTCGGCGAGGATGTGGCCGTGCAACCGGTCCGTCACGACGACCCGGCCCCGCGTGAGCAATCGCAGCCCGCGTTTGACGCGTGCGACGGCTTGGGCTTCGCGTGCTTTGGCGTCGACCCCAATCGGTAGATCGGCGTCATCCTCCAGCCAATCGACGACGGTCGCTGGATTGGCCCGTGATATCGCATAGCCCTGCCGCTCGTCGTCGGTACGCATCAGCATCAGCACGTCGCATTGCGCTTCCCCGCGCAATTGCTCGCGCAGCGCATACGCCGAGTCCGGGGCGAGGTGCGACGGGCAGGCCAGATGCTTGCGGGCGAAGTCCAGGCTGCGGGTATCGCGGACGTACAGGACGAAGTCGGGATGGTCTGCGACGAGCGCGGCGAACCGATCCACCTCGGCAAGCAAGCGAAAATGGATCGACTGCGGGAGTTGCACGACCGCTCGGTCGCGGACATTTGCCAGGATATCCTCGCGAAACCGTTGGTGATGCGGCCAGATGTCGCCGAGGTTGCCGCCGCCATGCAGAAACAGGATGCCGTCGGGGCAGGCGGCGCGGAAGGCATCGAGATCGAAGTCGTGCCAAGTCGAGACGTAGCAGGGGTCGTGCCCCGTTATCTGGCGTAGCAGCGAGAGCTCGCCGAGCCAGATCGCGCTGTCGCCGACGTTCGCATGGTCCGGAAAGTCGACCAGCGCGTACCGTGAACCGAGCGAAACATGGGTGCGATAGAATGTGGCGAGCAGGGCGCGCTGCTCTTTCAGATGGTCTTCGGCCGTCATGCAGACTGCCTTGGCGCGTTGCTGATCACTTCACGGTAAAGGGCTTCGCATCGATCGAGCCACCGATCACGCGTGAAGGCCGACTCGACCCGGTCGCGCTGCGGTTGGCGGGGGCGTTGGGCCGCTTCGGTGACGGTACGGGCTAGTGCCGCAATATCGCCGGGCGGCGCGAAACATCCCGCGTCCCCGATTATTTCGCGCAGGGCGCCGCGGTCGAACGCCGCGACCGGCAGGCCGCATGCCATCGCTTCGATGGCGACCAGGCCGAACGGCTCGTCCCAGCACGGCGTGAACACGAACACCGAGGCGCGACCCATCTCCGTCGCGAGCGCGGTGGCGCCAAGATGCCCGCCGTATCGGATGCTGCCGTCCAGCAGCGATGCGACATGCGCGTCCCAATAGTCGCGGTCCTCGATCGGTCCGAACAGCGTGAGGGGGATGCCCGCCATCCGCGCTGCCTGCGCTGCCAGATGCGGAGCCTTGTCCGGCGTCATCCTTCCGCACCAGACCGCGCTGCCATCGCCGTGCGCGACGAACGGCCACGCGGCGGGGTCGATGCCGTTGTGCAGGACGGTGGCTTCGTTCGGTGCACCATCGGGCCACCAGGCAGCGAGCTGGTGTGCCGAGGTCGCGGTCAGGCGGTGGGTCGGCGCGACGCTGGCATGCACGAACCATCGGAGCGCGTCATAGGGCGGGACGTGCAGCGACGTGACGGTCGGGATCCTGGCAGTCCGGGCCGGCTCCAGCGGGAAGCGGTGCAGGCTGTTGTTGTGCACGACGTCGAAGCCACCCGCGGCGATCCGGTCGCAGGCCGCTTCGTAGGCATCGTCCAGATACGCGATCAATGGTGTGAAGCCGCGATGCTCGGCGCCGGGGAAGGTTCGTTCGTAATGCTCGGGGATCACGGCATTGATCGTAAACCGAGGGTCGCTGTCTCCAGAAGCGAACAGCACCACGTCGTGGCCACGCGCCTGGAGACCGGCTGCCAGATGCCAGCATTGCGATTCCATCCCGCCGGCGAACGGCTGCGCGATAGGCTGGCGGACATGACAGAGGACCGCGATCCTCATTCGGCCGCCGCGGCTCTCTCGCTTGCCGCCAGCCGGTCTTCCAGTAGGCGAATGACGGTCGCGGTATTGGCATAGGGCTGGTGGCTCTGCTGCCCGGTCAGCGCGAGGTCGGCGGCGTCGGGACGGCGCAGGATTCGGATCGGCCGACCCGGGGTGGGATCGATCAGGCCCATCAGGCGGAAGGCCTGGAGCCAGTGGCCCATCGTCCGATAGCCCCATTTGGTCTCGAACAACTCGGCATTGCGGACCACGCTGTCGAGGTGGTGGACAGGCGGCATGTGGTGAGGGTGGTATTGATGATAGGCCAGGCCGCCCTTGATCCACGCGATGGGTATGCCCGCCTCGTCGAGCGCCTTGCCGAAATCGGTGTCCTCGCCGCCATAGCCAACATAGCGCTCGTCGAACCCGCCGAGGCCGAGGAACGTCGTCCGCCGCATCGCGAAGTTGAGCGACCAGAAACAGCGATAGTCGGTGCAGATCTCGATCCCCTGCGGCGGGGGACCGCGGCGGTCCGAATGCTTCACCGCGATCTCCGCGAACCGGTCATACTGCCAGTCGCCGTCGGTCGCGCCGCCTGGCAGGTACAGAACTTCTCCCATCAGCAGCCCGTCGAACGTGTCGAGGAAACCGGCATAATCGGCCACCAGCGTGGGCGTCGGGATGCAGTCCATGTCGAGGAAGACGATGATATCGCCCATTGCCGCGCGCGCCGCGACGTTGCGTGCCGAGGCGAGCGGTAGGGCATCGGCAACGACTTGCATCTGGCGGATCGGGAACGGTGCCTCGGGCAGCTCGTACAAATCGTCCTGCATCACCGCGACGATCAACTCGGTCGGCATCAGCGTCTGGCGCATCAGCCCGCGGACGACATTGACGAGATGGTCGGGACGTCCCTTCCCGAGGGTGACGACGGAAACTTCGGTCATGGAAACAGCTCTGCTTGAAGTAGGTGGACACGGCGGCGGTGGTGGCGGCTGGCCGATCAACGCGCGTGAAGCGCGTAAAAGCGTTCTTCGCTGATCCGCGCGGTGCGCTCGGTCATCGCCTCGACGCCGCCGAACTGGAAGCCCAGTTGCGACGTATAGGCAGCGCAGGCCGCGACGCGACGCGCCCGCGTTTCAGGCGTCAGGTCTTCGGTCACCGCCGGCATGGCGGCAACCCGGTCTTCGCGATCGGCATAAGGCCAGTCTTCCCATAGCAACACGGTATGCGCGGCGCACGATTGCCGCATCGCATCCAGAACGACGTGGTGGTCGACATGGTTGCCAAGGCATAGCGGACCGAGGACGAGGTCGGGTCGTTCCGATGCGATAAGCAAGGTTAGCGCGGCGGCTACGTCGTCTGCGATCCGGTCACCGGGCAAGCGCGCTTCGAACAACATCCTTGCCGATGTGTAGCCACGATGCGGCGCTTCCAGGAACGGCAGATGGACCGCGCGCGCACCGAGTGCCCGACATGCGGCCAGATCCTCGCCACGGCGCAACGCCATGTAATCCACGTCCGCGCTCAGACCCTTGTCGAACTGGCACGCGAGCGCGAACCCGGTCGGTTGCGTTACGTTGCCGGTGAGGCAGGTCGCCACCGTGACGTCCCAGCCCTGATCGACGCGCGACGCCAGCAGCCCGCCGGCGGAGAAGGCAGCATCGTCCAGATGCGGTGATATCGCGAGCAGCTTCATTGGTCGGTCACAGCAGATGCGGCTCGCTGCGGAAACGGCAGGGCGTAATCGGCAGGTCGGTGTCGAAGGCGGCTTGCGGCTGGTTACGCAGGTCGCGGTAGATGCCGACGATCTGTTGCCCGACCGCGTCCCAACTATACACCCGGCGGCATTCTTCCAGCGCGGCCGTCGCGAGGCGCAGACGGAGGCTCGTATCGGTGATGACGCGGGTCAGCGAGGCGACCAGCGCGGGCACGTCGCCGGGATCGGTCAACAGGCCATTCTCGTCGTCGCGGACGCAGTCGACGACGCCGACGGCGTGGCACGAGACGACGGCAAGGCCGCAAGCCATCGCTTCGAGGATCGTGTTCGAAAACCCCTCGGCATAGGTCGGCGACACGAACACGTCGTGTGCACGGTAGAGTTCGGGGACCGCGTCATAATCCGCATAGCCGCTGAACGTCACGCGGTCGGTGAGCCCAAGCTCAACCGCGAGCGCCTGAGCGGGGTCAACGTCGGGACCGATGCCGGAGATGGTCGCGTGCCAGTCGCCGCCGACGTCCGGCAGCGCCTGGAGGAAGTCGAGCACGCCTTTGCGGCGGTCGACGCGGCCGTGATAGAGCAGGCGGACCGGACCTTCGGCCGCTGCTTTCGATGCCGGCGTGAAATGGTCGGTATCGACGGCGCCCGGAACGATCGTGAACCGGTCGAGCGGAGTGCCGAGCCGGTCGTGGACTTCGCCCGCGAAGCTGATGCCGCCGATCAGCAGCGCGCCGGCGTTATCGAGCACGCGGACCATCGCGAGACGGTGCGTCTCGCAGCACGAGCCGACCCAATGCCCGTCGCCGCCCTGGATCGACACGACGCAGGGCAGGCCGAGGCGGTGGGCCGCGATTATCGTCGCCCAACCGGTCGGATAGCCATATTGCGCGTGGAGCATGTCGAACGGATGCACGGCATGGTCGCGCGCGATGGCCTCGACGATCGCGTCGATATCGCGCTCGAAGTCACCGCCCTCCTGTTCGCCCAGCGCTTCGAGCCCAACGACGCGCACGCCCGGCACAGGCGGCGGGGGGCCGCCGCCGTAGACGCGCGCGCGCGCTGGATCGCCGTAATATTGGCTGATCATCGTCACGTCGTGGCCCGCCGAGACGAGCTGGCGCAGCAGGTTGATCGCGTAGATCGACATCCCCGAGATCGCGGGAAAAAAGCGACGCGAGACGAAGCAGATCCGCATCAGGACAGGGCCGCCCGCAGGTAGGCGATCGATTCCGGGATCGCCTGATGCGCACGCGGGCTCTCGCGCGACAGCTCGACGCAGACCAGCTTGTCGAAGCCGATCGACTGCAGCGCGGTGAGGATGGCGGGGATGTCCATGTCGCCCTGACCGAAGGGAAGATGCGTGTGATCACCGCGGCGCATGTCCTCGACCGCTACGGTGCCGAGACGATCGGCATAGGCGTGGATCGCCGCGTCGGGCGTGATATCTTGCGTGACGAGGCAATGGCCGGTGTCGAGCGCTAGCCAGAGATGCGGGTGGCGGATCGCGAGACGGTCGTAATCGGCCACGGTCTCGATCAGCATGCCTGGTTCGGGTTCGAGGCTGACGGGAACGCCGACACGGACGGCGTGCTCGACGACCTTGCCGAGCCCGGCGTCGAGCCAGTCGAGAGCGTCCGCGCGGCTAACGTCGGGCTTCGACACACCCGCCCAGAACGATACCGTCTCGGCATTCAGGATCGCGGCGATCTCCAGTGCGCGTGCGAGGAACGCGACGCGCCGGTCCCGGCCGGCGGGATCGGCGGTGACCAAAGTCGGCTCATGCTTGTCGCGCGGGTCGAGCAGGTAGCGCGCACCGGTCTCGATCACCGACCCCAGCCCGAGCGACCGCAGCAGCCCGCCGACCCGCTCCGCCTCTCGCGCCCAGCCGTCGGCAAACGGATCGAGGTGGTGATGATCCAGCGTCAGCGCGACGCCGTCATAGCCTGCGTCCGCGATCAGGTGCAGCGCATCGTCGAGCCGGTGGTTGGCTGCACCGTTGGTGTTGTAGGCGAAGCGCAGCGTCATCGTGCCACCTCCGTCTCGAGGCCCTGTTCCGACCAGGCGACGTGATGCGCTTCCGGCTCGCGATAGAGCGGATAGAGCGGGCCGACGATCTCGTCCGCCAATGCCGTATCGAAGAACGGCTGGCCGCCGAGCCGCGCGACTGCTTCCTCGGTGAGGCGGACGGGCCGGCGGGTCGCGCTTTCCTCGCCGCCGAAGCTGACCAGCGGGCTGTCCAGCGCGACCAGCTTGGCGACGTTGCGTTCGCCGATCCGGTAATAGCTCATCGTCTCCACTTCCATGCCCGGCACGATCACCTTGACGACCGCGACGCTGGCATCCGCCGGGGACATGTCGACGTAAAGAATGTCGAAGCCCGCCGCCTCGACGGCCTCTCTCGCGAGGTGTCCGCGAGCCCGAGCATCGGGAACATCCGCGCGCGGCAAGTCCTCAAAATCGCGGCGGCTGCGTTCGGCGAGCATCGTGCTGGCGAGCCAGTCCCTGAGCGTCGCTGCGTCGACATCGGTCCAGCGCTGCATTTCCGAAAACGCGCGGCCGTCGGTCGATTTCGCTGCACCGCCGGCCTGCGCCATGAACCGGTCGATATAGCCGCGCGGGGCGATCGTCTCGGCAAGCGCCATCGGGCCGTGCGCGAACGCCTTGCGGGCGCGGCTGGCGGCGTATTCGGCGATCGCCTTGGCCAAGGCCTGCACCGCGTCGGGATGTGCCGCCTCGCCGCACGCCGTCGCCATGATCGGCATCGCGGGTTCGCGCGCATCGACACCGACGCAATAGACGTTGGCGAGGCCGAATTCGTCGGTCGCGAACTTGGGGATCACGCGGACGTCGGCGGCGGCGAACCGGTTGATCAGGTCGCCGATTTCGGCTGGCACGCTTTCGGGCAAGTCGATCGCGACGCCGCGGTCGAGCGCGCGGAACAGCAACCCGTTGCCGTCGCGCTGGAGGATCTCGCACAATCCATGCCCGATCGCCCAGTCGAGGTCCGGCCCCGCGCCCATCCCGTTCGAGATGATCGTCGTGAACGGCACGTAGCCGGGCGCTAGTTCTTTGGCGGAATACGCGGCAAGGTCGATCGGTACGAGGACGCTGGAGCCGTCCGCCCACCGCCTGGCCTCGACCCAGTCTAGCGGCGCATTGCGGTCGACCGGCGATCCTGCGGGAAGGCAGAGCGTCAGCGGATCGGCGATACCCCGATTGCCGCGTTCGCGGACGAGGTCGGCGTAGCTGCCGTGCGTCTTGCCGCGCGCCGACAAGGTCAGCGTCGGCCAGACCATCTCGGCGATCTCGCCCAGCGCACCCAGGATTGCGGCCTCGTCGGTCGCGCCATAGCCGACGCCGTACGGCATGATGCCGTCCAGGTCCGCTGTCTCCGGGAACAGCGCGACTACCCAGACCGGGATACCCACGCGGTCGATCCCGTCGATCGGAAACGCGACGATGTCGCCGGCGGGGAAGGCGTCGAGATAGAGGTGGCAGGCTGTGCCCAGCTGTTCGGGAAGGCCGGTGATAGTGCGGGTCATAGCGGGATCCTCTTCACGCCCGGCGCACGGGCCAGCGCCTCGTCGAGCACGGCGACGGCGACATCGCGACCGACTTCGGGTGCATATTCGAACGGGGTTAGGACGGCATCGAACGCGAGCGGTGCGATCACGTCTCGATACTGGCGGAGCTCGCCGTGGGTCAGCGGGATGTCCTTGTGGAACGCCTTGTGACTCGAGATCGCGTGGCTGACGCCTGCCGCGTCCTGGTCGATCTTGAACATGTCGCCGCAGAACAGGCGCTTGCCGACCGCGTCGTGGAGCGCCGCCTGGCCTTCGTAATGGCCGCCGACGTGGTGCAGCGTATAGCCCGGCGCGATCTCCAGCACATCGTCATAGGGCGTCGTGACGCGGAACGCCTTGGTCATGCCGAGGTCGTCCTTGTGGATGGCTAGCATCTCCGGCGCGCAGTCGCGCTGAAGCTGGAACAGCGCGCCATAGCCATGCGCGTGACTGGCCGCGAGATAGCGGATCCCGCCGAGCCGCGCGACCTGTTCGAGCATCGCGGGGGAATAATAGGGCGCGGCCTCGAAAGCGATGTTGCCGCCCTCTCGGACGATCAGCCAGCCCGTACCGCCGAGCCCGAGATGCGGTGTCGTGGTGAATGCCCAGAGATCGTCGGAAACCTGTCGCCAGCTGCCGTCGTGGGTTGCGGCGACGTCCTGTTCGGGGAGGAAACGCCAACCGTCCTCGGGCAGATCGTTGCGCGTATCGTTGCACACCGGGCAATCGGCGGGCGCGAAATGCCGCTGCCAGAAACCGCAATGCGCGCAGGCATACCAGCTTAGAGGCATGCTCGCGCCCCGGTATAGGCGGCGTCGAAAAGGCGCATCAGCGACAGGTCCCGGTCAATGGAGAAATCATGCGCGTCGCCGCGAACGGCGGCAGCGAATGCAGCGGCCTGCGCGGTGAAGGGCGACAGCGCTGCGTCGAAGGGGAGGGCGGTCTCCTCCCCGGTGCGGGCGCAACGGCGGATCACGGTGCCACCCGCAGTCTGGCCCATCGTGTCGGTCGCGACGAGCAAACCGTCCTTGCCGAGGATCTCGAGGCGACGGCGGGGCAGGACTTCGGGGCAGTTATACGCGACGTGGCTCTGGACCAGGATGCCGCCTGCGGTGCGGCCCGATAGGATGCCGCCATCGTCGACCGGATAGTCGTGGATGCGCCGTTGCAGGTCGATATGCAGGCGATCGAGCGGTTCGTCGACTAGCATCGTGGTGAGATCGAGGCCGTGGAGCGCGAGGTCGATGACCGCACCGCCGCCCGCCGCGGCCGGGTCGGCGCGCCAGTTGCAACCGCCGGCATCGTCTGGCGACCAGCTCGGGTCGACCCAGCACGCATACACGATCCGTACCGCGATCGGTCGGCCGATTGTGCCGTCGCGGATCGCTTCTGCCATCGCCCGGTGCGCGGGGTGGTGACGCTGGTCGAACGCCGTACCGTAGAGATGTCCCGTAACCGCCGCGCCGATCGTTTCGGCATCGTCCAGCGTCGCGGCGATCGGTTTTTCGCAAAGCACCGGCACGCCCGCCGCAACGGCCGCGCGGACCGGGTCGGCGTGGCGATTGTTGGGCGTGGCGACGTAAATGCAGTCGAGCGCTGCGTCGGCCAGCATCGCTTCGGCGGTATCGTAGGCGAGGATGCCGCCCGACATCGCGCTGGCCTGCGCCATTGGCGAGGGGTCGGCGATCGCGACCACCGTCCCGCCAGCCGCGGCAATGCCCGGCGCCTTATAGTCACGCGCGACCCAGCCGAAGCCGACGATGCCCCACCGCATGCTCACCACCGCGCCGGCAGGTCGAGGACCCGACGGTTCCGCGCCGCGTCACCGCTATCCGACAGCCATGTGGCCGCTTCACCATATTCCGCGCGATAGCGCTCGGAAGGCCAGCGCGGCGTTTCGCCGTCGAGCAATGGGTTCGGCTGTAGGACCGCGTCGGCAACCGGCATCGCTAGCCCACCGGTCAGCGGACGCGCCGCGCCACTCCCCTTGACGATCGACCACGCCTCGATTGTCGGATCGTCGGACCACGCAGTCGCCACGGGCGCATCGCTCGCGAGCAGAGCCCGCCGCAACTCGCGCTCGTCATAAATGACCGCATCGGGGAACAGCGCTGCCCATTCGGACGAAGCGCGTGCCGGTCCCATTGCCCCGCCAGAGACGGCGGCGTTGTGAAGATGGCTTACCGCGAGCACGCCACCGGGTGCGACGGCATCGCGCAACAGCCCGGCTATTCGCGGCTGATCGGGCAGAAAATAGAAGGCGTCGTGACATGCGACGAGATCGAAGCGCTGAGCCTCGACCGGCCAGCGTGCTGCCGCGTCGAACACGACATAGTCGGCGGCCGGCGCGACCCAGTTCTTCGCCAACCAGCATTTCGAAAACACGACGTCCGCGCCGACGCACGCGACGCCGCGCGCGGACAATTCGCGGAGATGATGACCGATCCCGCACGCCAGTTCGAACCCGGTACCCGGCTCCCCCCAATGTGCCTCGACCAGCGCGAGCCCGGCAAGGTACGTCGGATCGCTCCAGCGATGCGCAAAATAATCAGCTACCGGCCCCATCCGGAGCAGCCCCATCGCCGCGCGCAACGACAACGTGTCACGCTCGCGAACCAGCTGTTTCAGCTCACCCAGATCGGTCGCGGGGCCAGTCCACCACGCATCCTGGTCCGTGAGCAATGCGACAAGAGCATCGTCCGGGCAGGCCGCATCGAGATGGTCAAGCGCGACCGCCACCAGACCTTCGCTATCGGTCCGTAGATACGGAATGCCGTCGACCACCGGCCATCGCTCACCGGGTGCGGCCAGCGAATACGGCGTATCCGCAACGAGCGGCCGTCCGGTGACCGGCGAGCGGTAATTCACAGCAGGCCGACGTCCGCGAGAACGCGATCGTGAAAGCCCTTCACGGGACCCGCATGCACGAGTTCGTAGGTGTGAAGGACGGAGTCCATCGTTGCCGAGGACGCACGCAGGTGCTGTTCGATCTCCAGCACGCGGTCGAGCACGTCGGCAGCATGAAACGCGCGCGCCGCCGGCGTCGCGTCACCCGCAATCGGCGCGATCGCCGCGCGAACCTGCGCCGCCACCGCCGGATCGAGCATCGCCATCGCCTGTTCGCGCGCAGCGTCAATCACGCGGTCGAGCAGGTCGCCGAGCAGCACTTCGCCGGTGAACCCCGCGTCGGGCATCGCCGCATTGTGGAAATGATGCGCCATCGACGCGAGGAATACCTCCGCCGGATCCGCGCCATAACCGGGCGCCGCAAGCACGCCGTACACCGCGACGATCATGCAATGCTCGGCATGGTTCTCCGGCGGCTGGAGCAACAAACGAGGCCGACCCGGACAGGTGACGCCCGCGCGCGGCTGGGTTGCAAGCTGCGCCACGAACCGCGGCACCGGCCCCGCCGAGGGCGCGCCCTCCTCGAGAGCCCCACGCAGGTCAGCCGCGAGTGCCGGCTCGAGCGACACCGCTACTTCGTCGAAACCGCGCTCAAGCACCGCGGTCGCTTCCGCGTCCGACAGGCCAAGCTCGGCCAGCGTGGCACGATCGAGATCACCCAGCCGCGCCGCCGCCAGCGCAGCTGCAACAGTCCGCCGCATCACCGCCGCCACCGCATCACCCGTCGCCAACGCCGCCCAGCCGCGCGCGAACAACCGCTCGGCGATCGACCCGTCACGCTCCGCCGAACGGATCCGCTTCAGGTCGCCCAGTTCGCGCAATAGCGGCAGGGACGCAGCATCGAATGTCACCGGCGGTCGAGCCAGGTGTCGAGGATCAACTGCTGCTCGCCGAACGCGTGGATCGGCTCGCCGCCATCGGCGGTCTGCGGCATCTTGAAGAAGATCCCCATCTGGTCCTGCACGCCGCCCTCGCCACGCGATTGCGACAGCGCCAGGCACCGCGCGATCTCGATCGCGAGCGGTGCAGCGAGCACCGAATCCTTGCACAGGAAGTTCAGCTTCAGCTGCATCTTCTGGCCGAGGAAGCCAGTAAGGTCGATGTTGTCCCACGCTTCCTTGTTGTCGCCGCGCGGCTTGTAATAATGGATCATGATGATGTGATCCTCGACCGGATAGCCGAGGATCTGGTCAAGCACCGACTTCTTGGTATCGACCTTCGACGCGAGGCTCTTGGGATCGTCGAGCGCGAGGCCGTCCGAATTGCCGAGGATATTGGTCGAGAACCAGCCGTCGACATGCAGCGCGCGATCACGCAGCGCCGGCGCGATCACCGTCTTCAGCAACGTCTGGCCGGTCTTGCCGTCCTTGCCCGCGATCGGCACGCCGCGCTGGCGCGCCAGTTCGGCGAGCGGTGCGACGTCGGCGGCGACCGACGGCGTGAAATTGGCGTAGGGCGTGTCGCTGGCGATCGCGGCATAGGCATAGAGCATAGCCGGGCTGATCGCCGCGTCGTCGGCATCCAGACCACGCTCGAACCCCTCGACGCTGGTCAGCGCATCCGCACCCAGATCGGCCTTGCGCTCGGTCGAGGCGAGATTGATCATCACCACTCGGTCGAGATTCTGCTCGCTCTTGAACCGCGCGAGATCGTCCTGGATGTGCTGGACTGCGGCACGGTGGCCGGGCGCCGCGATCTTGTGCGCGCCATCGATGTTCGCACAGAAATCGGTCGAGCCGACCGCCGGCCAGGGCCGCATCTCGGACAGGCTCGACGCACCGTTGGCGAGTTCGCTCTCGGTCAGCACGCCATGCTTCAGCGCGGCGGTCGCCAGATCGTCATGGCTGAGATCCCACCCGCCGAAGTAGAGGTCGCGATAAGCCGCCATCCCCTCGACGTCGCGGCTGGCGAGCGGCAGGCCCGACAGGTCGTTCGATCCCGCGCGGATCATCGCGATCCCCGCCGCCGCGGTGGTGGCCACCGCGCCATTCAGTCCGATCACCGCGATCCCGACCCGTTCGCCCATAACTACGTCCTCTCAAAACAGAGCGCGTGGCTAACTATCCGCTAAGTAAAGTCCACCGATGTCTGCGAAAATTGCCGCTAAAGTGCTCCGGGAATTACATATGTTGCTATTCTCGGAGGGGCAGCAATGATGCCGGTCCACAGCAGTTGAGCACCAAACTGAGCCTTGTAACCTGGATCATATTTTTCGTAATTAGACTTGGCCTGAGAATGCTAATTCAAGGAAAATTCGTCGAAAAATTGCGTCTGGTGGACGCGATCGATTGCGGACCGGTTGAAGGCCGGACGTGGGGCGGACGACCGACAGCTCTCTGGCTATTTTCTTGGCGATCCGGGGGAAGCCGGTCGTATCCGGATCGTAATCGAACCTCGGATTTCCCGTTCGGCACGAACTGCGATCACACCATCAAAATCGACTCTGTTTGAACAGACCATATGCGTCCTCAGCCGGTGACGAGGTGGAGGGTGCGGGAAGCAGGGGCGATGGTGACGCCGCGGCCCCAGTCGAAGGCGAAGAAGTCCTGTTCGACGCCATCCGCGAAGATCACTCCGCCTTCGTTCATCCGCGACGTGACCGCGAGCGGCATCCCTGAAAGCTTGCCGGCACGAAGCGAGGTCGCTGTCGCCACGCTGGGAAAGGGTTCGCGGACGAAGAAGCCCACCGCGCGCTCCTGAGGGTCGAGCGGGAGGACGGCATGCGTCGCCTCCATGATCGAGCGTGCCCAGCCCGTCGCCCCGGTGCCCGACGCGACGATCAATCCACTCGACGAGTGATCCTCGGCCTGGTCGCCGCACGTGATCCGGTAGCGCGCGGACTGGTGGCTGCGATGACCGACGAACACCTCGTTCAGCGCTAGCAGCCGCTCGCCGGTGTCCAGTCGCGCCTCGACCATCGTCCGCTGCTCGGCGGGCGCCGCACCTGCGACGCTCGCAGGCAGCAACGCGGACAGGCTTGCGAGCGGCACGCGGACCAACACCCCGTCGTACAGGTCGGGGGCAGGGTTGAGCCCGAGCACGGGCTGCCCGTCGAGATACTTTGCGACGTTGGCGACCAGCCCGTCCTGCCCGACGGCGACGATCACGTCCTCGGGGCCGAACAGGAACCGATCGAGGTCGGCACGCGCGACACTCGCCTGGCGCCAGTCGTCGGGGACGAGCGAACGGGCTTCGTGCAGCGTGGCGTGGAACCGGCGGTGTCGATCCTCGATCGCGTCGATGTCCTGGCCCCGCGTCTCGAGAAAGAACTTCGCCTGCCCGCGCGTCGCGTGCCGCGCGAGCAGGAGGTCATAGTCGGTCTCGCGCGTGACGAAGACCGCGCGCGGTGCGTTGGTCGCCATCAGCGGGACAGCGCAGGCTGGGCTGGCGGGGCATTGCGAAACCCGTCCAGCACGGTCGCGAGCAGGTCGGGCGTGATGTTCAAATGCTCGATCGTATCGAGCTTGCCCGCCAGTTCGCGCGCGGCGAGCCCGAGCATCACGCCTGGTGGCAGGTCGCGGTAGATCGTCATCCGCGCCTGCTCCGCTTCCGCCTTGGCGCTTTCCACCGTGCGGATGCGCTCGGCTTCCGCCCCGGCCTCGACCTGCTGCGCCTCGGCCAAGCCGGTCGCGCGGTTGCGTGCGTTCTCCGCCTCCTGCGTGATGAGCAGCATCTCGCGGCGTGCGAGTTCGGTCCGGTTGGCGAGTTCGTTCTCGGCGATCGCACGTTCCTTCTCGACCGCGAGCGCGCGGCGTTCGAACGTCGCCTGGTCGGCCTTTTGCTGCAATGCCTCGAACGTCGGAGTCTGCAGCGCGCGTTCGAGTTCGCTCGAAGGCGCGAGGTTGGTCAGGCGAACCGCGGTGACCGCGATGCCGATTTCGTTCAGCGCCGGATCGTTAGCGAGCGCAGCTTCGAGCTGGTGGCGCAGCGGCTCGGGACCGGCATCGAGCAGCGTCCGCACCGATCCTTGCGCGAGATATTGCAGCGCCGCCTGGTTGACGAGCCCCGCGAGCCGGGTCTCGATCCGCTGGATCGGTTCGCTCTTATAGGCACCGGTAAGCAGGCCGAGGCTGAAATCGACGCGCGAGGCGAGCAGTTCGGGATCGGCGACGTGCCAGGTCAGCGTACCCTGGATCGCCACGCTCTGGAAATCCTGGCTCCGGCCCTTCACGAACACCGCCATCTCGCGGTCGTCCATCGGCAGCTCGGCGATGCTCGCGGTTTCCGGGCGGAACCAGAATACCAGTCCGCGGCCGCTCTGCTTCGCTTTGCCGCTGCGGTAGCGGATGACGTGGTTGCTCGCATCGCTGCGAAGTTGCGCGAGGAAACCGAGGTTCTTGATCGAGGCCATGACGGTTACTCCTGTGTCGAATGGTGGCGAAAGAGTTCGGCGGGGCGGAACGAGGCACCGGTCTCGCGCTCGCCGGTCGCGACCAGCGTGTTCGTGGCGAGCATGCGGCGGCGAAAGGCCGGCTTGTTGAGCGATCGCCCGAGGATCGTCTCGTGGACGTCCTGCAGCGCCCGCAGCGTGAAGCGCTCGGGCAGCAGTGCGAAGGCAACGTCCGAATAATCGAGCTTGCCGCGCAGCCGCAGCATAGCCAGTCCGAGCATGTCGGCATGGTCGAAGGCCAGCGGCAGCGCGTCGCCCTCCTGCGATCGTGCCTCGACCGGACCACCGGTCTCGCCGGACCAGGGGACGATGATCTCGGCCAGCAACAGGTCGGGCGCGGCCTTCAGCGCGGCTGCGAAGCGGGCAGGGGGCAACAGCGCGAAGTACGCGACGCTGATGACCCGGGCGCGCGGGTCGCGGTCGACCGTGCCGAACGTGTAGAGCTGCTCGACATACGCGTCCGCCATCCGCACTTTCGTTGCGAGCACGCGGTGTGCCGCCGCATCGAGGCTCTCGTCGATACGAACGAACCCGCCGGGCAGGGACCATGCACCCAGGCAAGGATGCTCGGAACGCTGCATCAGCAATGCTGCAGGCCTGCCGTTGACGACGCTCGCCAGAATCAGATCGACCGCGACCGACGGGCGCTCGTACCGATGCGGATCATAGCCTTCCAGAAAATCGGTCTCGTTCATACCGTTCATATATCCTTCGAGCGCATAAGTAATATGCGTAACGGATATATGTCAAGCACCGGCGAGGCCGTGGGGTGGCCATCGTCGGATAGGCCGTAGACTTCAGCTTAGCACGATCACTGATGTCACCGACACGTGCGACCTGACTAGGCTGGCTGACAGGGAAGCGGGATTTTTCGGCTAAGCGCGGTTCAGCCGGACGTGGCGGCGGGACAGGGTGGCGACATCGTTGACGCCGGTCAGCGTCATCGTTCGCTCGAACTCCTCGGTCAGCAGCGTTAGCGCGCGGTCGACGCCGGCCTCTCCGCCTGCCGCCAGGCCGTACAGATAGGGACGTCCGATCGAACAGGCGGTGGCGCCCAGCGCCAATGCCTTCACAATGTCCGACCCGCGCCTGATGCCGCCGTCGCAGATGACGTCGGGCGCATCGCCGACGGCGTCGCGGACGGCCGCGATCTGGTCGATCGGCGCGGGCGCTCCGTCGAGTTGGCGGCCGCCGTGGTTGGACACCATCACGCCGGTCGCGCCCGACGCGATCGACCGGCGCGCGTCCTCGGGTGTCATCACGCCCTTGATTGCGAGCGGCCCGTTCCATTCGCGGGCGAGCCATTCGACCTCGCGCCAGCCGATCGAGCGATCGAACTGGCCGCCGATATAGTCGAACAGGCTCATCGGCCCCGATGCCAGCGCGTCGATCTTATGGCTGACGTTCGCGAGATCGAATTTGGAGCCGGTCAGCGCGGGCAGCGACCAGGAGGGGTGGCGCGCAAAGCTTAGAAGCGACTTGAGCGTGAGCTTGGGCGGCAGGGACAGCCCGCTGCGCCGGTCTCGCTCGCGGTTGCCGGCGACGGGCGTGTCGACGGTCAGCGCCAGTCCGTGGAAGCCAGCGTCGCGGCAGCGCGCGACGAACTCCGCGGTCAGGCCGCGGTCCTTGAAGATGTAGATCTGGAAGACCTTGGGGCCGGAGAATGCCTGGGCAAGGTCTTCCAAGCGCGTCGTTCCCATCGTCGACAGGCTGTAGAGGATGCCGTGCCGTGCGGCAGCGCGCGCGACCGCGAGTTCGGCATGGCCGTGGAACATACGGGTGAGACCGGTTGGCGCCAGCATCAGCGGCCAGTGCGATGGCTGTCCGAACAGCGTCGTGCCGGTCCGGATAGTCGAGACGTCGTTCAGCACGTCCGGCACCAGCTCGTAGTTCGAGAAAGCGCCGACGTTTCGGTGCAGCGACACCTCGTCGTCGGCACCACCGTCGATATAGTCGAAGATCGGCCGCGGCAGCTGCTTGCGCGCCATCAGGCGCAGGTCGGCAACATTGTTCGCCCGTCGAAGTCGCATCATGGTTTTGCGCTCATTTGCGTGCCTCGCCCATTACAAGATGAAGTCCCGCGACGTTAACGCGATGGTGCCGCTCAGTCGGATGATGGACTCGGGTGACGGGTCGCCGTCCAGGTTGACCATTACCAGCGTTGTACCGCCTTCGAACGCTGTGCGGACTTGGCCTGGTCCGGTGAACGGCGCTGTGCCCATGAACTTGAGTGGTAGCATGGCGAGCGCCGACAGATCGATGCGATCGCCTTCGGACTGCGAGAAGTCGGTGATCCGATCTTCGCCATCTGGCGAGGTGCCGCTATCGCTGCGATCGAGATAGACGAAGCGATCGGCGCCGGCCCCGCCGGTCAGCACGTCGCCGCCGCCGTGGCCGATCAGCCGGTCTGCCCCCGCCAGTCCCGCGACCCATTCGGCCTTGCCGCTGCCGTCGACCGTCAGCGGCATGCCGCCCGCCGGTCCGTAGGTGGGGGAGATCGAGTCGCCCGTCTTGAACTGTGCGCTGAGTGCGTTGGTTGCCGCCTTCTGGTCGGCCGCCGACAGCCAGTCGGGCAGGCCGAGCGCGGCGGCGTAGGTGGTCGGCCAGTGCGCGCCGATGACGTCGATCGCGGCGCCGAGCCCGGGTAGCCCGGTGAACGCGGGCAGATAGTTGTTGATGCCGATCCGCACCACGCCGTTCAGCAGTACCGGATCGTTCGCGGCGGTGAAGTCGACCATGCGCGTCGCCGCAATCTCCGGATCGATGTTGAAGTGTGCGGCCGAAGACGCAAGCCAGTTGGGCGCGCCGAATGCGAGGAAGTCGGACCGCGCGTCGGTTGCGGCCACGCCGTGCGTCTTGAGCGCATAGGCCAGGATATATTGGGTATAGCCGGTGCCAAGCGAATGCCCGGTGACGTGAATGCGCGCATTGGCATAGCGCGGATCGTTCAGCAGCCGGTCGTAGACCTGCGTCGCGCGCGCCGCCTCGTCGAGGGGAATGCCCGCGAGGACCGATTCACCTTGGACGGCGTCGAGCCCCTGCGCGCCGGCGAAAGCCAGGATGACGTCCGTAACCCGGCCGTCGGCGTCAACCTTATCGACGATGCCGTCGAAGAAGTCGCCGTCACTGGTCCGTTCGACGCGCGCGTTGACGTAGCTACCGCCGAGGACGATCGGCGTGGTGAGCAGCTGCCAATAGGCGCCGAACCACACGCGATCCTGCAAGGTCACATGGCTGGGTAGACCGCACTTGATCGTCCCGGGTGTAGGTTCGGTCGAACCGGCGGAGTTGGTCGGCGCGGTGCAGGCGTCCGGGTCTGCGACCGTTGAGGTGGCGGATGACGGCGTGACCACAGATGTATCGATGGCTCCGCTGACGATGCGAATTGGCGCTGACCCCGGCTCAAGTCCCGATCGTGCTGACAGGCTAAGGGTCCCGGCCATCGCCAATCCGGCGCCTGCCACGATCGCTACTGGTAGCAGACGCTTTTTCACCATCGCTCTCCCACGCCATACCGCCTCGCCGATGTTCGGGATGGCAAACGCGGCAGGATGACGTCGTCCCGACGCGTCTCCCCCGGTGATTCGGATCTCGGGGGAGCGGTCGCAATCTGCGCGCGTTCGGCGCAAGCGACGAAACCATTTGCTGTGCCCGTCCGCTGCATGGCTGTGCCCACCGAGAAGCATACGGCGCGGCAAAGCAGGTTTGCGCGTACGCTTGCGAAGTGGCGATCAACGGTTGGGGAACAAGTGCGTGGGTGTACGTCATCGACTGATCGGCAAGGCGGCGCGGCTGGTCTGGCGGATCGCCAAGCAGCGCACGATCGGCGTTCGCGCGCTGCTGCTGGACCGCGACGGGCGGGTCGCGCTGGTACGGCACACCTATGCCGATCACTGGTATCTTCCGGGCGGCGGCGTGAAGAAGGGTGAGAGTATCGCGGCCGCGCTGTTGCGCGAGCTTGCCGAGGAAGTGGCGATCGCCGACCCGGTGATCGAGCGGGTGCTCGGCGTCTATCACAGCCGCGGGGAGGGTAAGGACGACCACATCGTGATCTTCGTCGTACGAACCGGAGCGAGCGGTGTTCTCGCCCGCGCCGACCTGCGGGAGATCGAACAGGCGGGCTGGTTCCCGCTGGGCGACCTGCCGGAGACGACATCGCCGGCGACCCGACGGCGCATCGCCGAATACCAGCAGGGCGCGACGGGGACCGGGGCCTGGTGACGCGGGCGCTCGTCGGCCCACCGGACTGCACGATAAAAGCAACGATGCGCATAACGTGAGTTCGCGACGTGCGGTACCGGGCTGCTACCTTTATCCCTCGACCGCGGCTGCGGATCGGGAGGAGAGAACATCGTGAGCGAACCCATCGTCTCGACCGCCGACGGTATCGTGCAGGGGAGTGCCGCGGGCGACGTGCGGCGGTTCCTCGGCGTGCCCTACGCCGCGGCGCCGGTGGGTGCGAACCGGTTCGCGCCGCCACAACCGGTTGTGCCGTGGCAAGGCGTGCACGACGCGACGGTGGCCGGACCCAATGCGCCGCAGCGGACCAAGGCGTTTCCCGGCCTCGATACCGTGCCGCTGATCGGCGAGGGCTGGGCGCCGGGTGACGACTATCTGACGGCGAATATCTGGCGGCCCGACGACGACCGGACCGGCCTGCCGGTGATGGTGTTCATCCACGGCGGCGGCTTCGTGATCGGCAGCAAGGATGCGCCGGTGCAGGACGGCAGCACGTTCGCGCGAGACGGCGTGATCTGCGTCGCGATCAATTATCGGATGGGGGTCGACGGCTTCCTGCCGATCCCGGGCGTGCCGACCAACCTTGGGCTGCGCGACATGATCGCGGCGCTGACATGGGTACGGGACGGCATCACCGCGTTCGGCGGCGATCCGGGCAACGTCACGGTGTTCGGTGAGTCCGCGGGTGCGATGGCGATCGCCGACCTGATCGCCTCGCCGCTCGCCAAGGGATTGTTCCGGCGCGCGATCGTCCAGAGCGGCCACGGCGGAATGACGCGGTCGGTCCCGGTGATGCAGCGGCTGGTGAAGAAGCTCGCGAAGATCCTGAAAATCACGCCCGACGCGGCAGGTTTTGGCAGCGTAGCGTATGACCGCCTGATCGACGCGGTCGAGGCGGTATCGGCACCGACTGCGCGGATCGATCTGCGAGATGAGGCGGGCCACGAACCGGTGTTCGGAATAAGCCGCTTCGTCCCTGTCCACGGCGACGACGTGCTGCCCCAGCGTCCGCTCGATGCGCTGGCGAACGGCGCGGGCGCGGAGGTGGACCTGCTGATCGGTACCAATGCCGAGGAGATGAACCTGTACCTCGTCCCCACCGGCGTGCGTGACAAGATCGGCCGGTTGCTGGCGACCTATGTCCTCCACAAGTCGCAACCGCATGCGCGCAAGGTGCTGAAGGCGTACGGGATCGGCACGAAGGGCAGGAAGCCAGGGCAGGCGCTGACCGATGCGATGAACGATCTGGTCTTTCGCTGGCCCGCGCGGCGGTTTGCCGAGGCGCACAAGGGGCGCACGCACATGTACGAGTTCGACTGGCGCTCGCCGATGTTCGGCGGCGAGCTAGGCGCGTCGCACGGCATGGAGCTGCCGTTCGTGTTCGACACGTTGGCGTGCGCGACCGGCGAGCAGGGTCTGTGCGGACCCAATCCGCCGCAAGATCTCGCCGAGCGGATGCACGCGCTGTGGATCCGGTTCGCCACCGACGGCCGCCTGCCCTGGGTCGAATTCGATGCCGAGACACGGCAGGTCTATTCGCTTGTCCGGCAGGGGGCGCGACATGAGCCCGTCATGCCGGCCGCACCCTTCCTGCCCTGAGGACCGACGATGTATTTCGAAAGACTGAAACTGACCGGCCGCCGTGCCCTCGTGACGGGTGGCGCGGCGGGGATCGGCCTGGCTTGTGCCGAAGCGCTGGCGGAGATGGGCGCGCACGTGACGATCGCCGACCGCGACGAGGTTGCGATCGCGGCCGGTCAGGCGGTGCTCGCGGACAAGGGCTATGCGGTCGACGGTATCGCGATGGACGTGACCGACCCGGCACGCGTCACCACGGTCGCCGATCAGCTCGGGGCGATCGACATTCTCGTCAACAATGCCGGCATCGCGCGCAGTGAAACCCCAGCGGAAGACGTCGCCGACGAGCATTGGCTGAACGTACTCGACGTCAATCTAAACGGCACCTTCTGGTGTGCGCGCGCCTTTGGCCGTCACATGCTGGCGGCGGGGAGGGGCGCGATCGTCAATGTCGGGTCGATGAGCGGATTTATCGTCAACCGGCCACAGCCGCAAAGCTATTACAACGCGTCGAAAGCCGCGGTGCACCAGCTTACCAAGAGCCTCGCCGCCGAATGGGCGCCACGCGGCGTCCGCGTCAACGCGGTCGCGCCGACCTACATCAACACCGTTCTTAACGGCTTCGCGGATCGCGAGGGCGAAATGTACAAGCGCTGGATCGACGGCACGCCGCAGGGCCGTCTTGGCGAACCCGAAGAAGTCGCGTCGATCGTCGCGTTCCTCGCTTCGGATGCGGCGAGCCTGATGACCGGCAGCATCGTATTCGCCGACGGCGGCTATAGCTGCTGGTAACGCACCGATCGGCGAAGTCCGCGAGCCGGACGGCATAGCGCGAGACCTTTCATACAGGTAAGCTATCGGATAGCTCTGACTGTAGAAGTAGCCGGCAATGGATCGGCGCTCTACAGGGATGAGGATCCAATGCGCTTTAAGACATTGCTCGCCGCAGGATGCGCCGCCGCCGCCTTCGCCACGGTACCGGCCTTCGCGCAGGACGCCGCCGATACGGCCAAGACCGCAACGCCCGTCAGCTCCGATGACATCGTCGTCACCGCCCGCCAGCGCCAGGAGTCGCTGAAGGACGTGCCGATCGCGGTGACCGCGATCACCGGCGACCGGCTGAAGGAGTTGCAGGTCAACACGGTGAAGGACATCGCGTCCTACACGCCGGGGCTCAACATCAACTCGGACAGCGTCGGTCGCGCGTTCGTCTCGATCCGCGGCATCGGTACGACGCTGATCGATACGGTCCAGCCAGGCGTCGGCATCTTCATCGACGGCGTCTATCAGCCGAACACGTCCTACCTCAACTCGCCGATCGTCGACGTCGCGCGGATCGAAGTGCTGCGCGGGCCGCAGGGGACGCTGTTCGGCAACAACACGCTGGGTGGCGCGATCAACGTCATCACACGCCAGCCGGGCAACGAATGGGAAGGGCGGTTCGACGCCGCGGTCGCCGGCACCGACAATTACGCGTCGGTCTCGGGCTCGGTCAGCGGGCCGATCGTGCGCGACCTGCTGCAGTTCCGGATCGGCGCGTCCTACCACGAGCAGGACGGCTTCATGCGCAACACGCTGACGATCGGCGACATGAACCCGCTGAAACAGCAGAGCGTCGGCGGCACGCTGCGCTTCACACCCGCCGATTGGGCGGTGTTCACCGTCAACGGCAACTACGACCGGACCGCGGGCGGCAGCACGTCGTATATCCATGTCGCCGGGCCGACCGATTACCGCCTCGACGGCGCGACCAACGTCCTGAACCGCGCGGTGATCGACTATTACGGTGCGAGCGTGAAGGGCGAGTTCGACGCCGCCTCGCTCAAGACCAAGATCACCGCGATCGGCGCCTACAACCAGAAGAATGTCGCCGGGATCAACGACGGTGATTTCAGCGCGGTCGACCTGCTTCGCACCCGCGGCGGTTCGACCTTGAAGACCAAGACCGCCGAACTGCGCTTCGATACGCAGTGGAGCGATGCGTTCTCGACGCTGATCGGGCTGTACGGCAACCGCTACACGCAGACGAGCGATCAGCTGACGACGATCGATTTCCGCGCGCTGCTGGGGCCGACCTTCCCGGTGCCGCCCTCGACCACGCCGTCGTCGACCTATGTCCGCAACGACACGCGCGCGATCTTCGCCACCGCGTTCCTGAAAGTCGGTACGCTCGATCTCGCCGTCGGCGGCCGGTACGATCACCAGAAGCTGGTCGCGAGCCAGGTCAACGGCACGACGCCGTACACGGCGCCCGAGTACAAGAAGGACCAGTTCCAGCCGCGCGTCACGCTGACGCAGCACTGGACGCCGGCGGTGATGAGCTACGCCTCGGTCGCCAAGGGTATCCGCGGCGGTGGCCAGAACGGTCCGGGTACGCGGCCGGAGGATGCGACCTACAAGGGCGATAACGTCTGGACCTACGAACTCGGCACCAAGTTTGACGCGTTCGACCGTCGCCTGACGATCAACGCCGACGTATTCTATAACGACTATAAGGACTTCATCGGCCAGAACTCGCTCGCGCCCAACACCAGCGGGGGCTTCGTCGCGATCAACCTCAACACCGGCACCGTCGAAAGCTACGGCGCCGAAGTGGAGGCGCACCTGCGCGTGACGAACCAGTGGCGGATCGATGCCGGCGCGTCCTATCTCCATGCCCGCATCACCGACGACAGCCAGTATTTCGCGACCACCGGCGTCCACGTATCGAGCGACCGGATCATCTTCACGCCCGATTACAATTTTAACTTCAACACGACCTACACCGTGCCGGTCGGCGAGAATGCGGTGCTGCTCGACGCCGGTATCTTCGGCAAGGGCAGCCGGATCGGCTCCTCGCTCGATCCCAATGTCGCGCCACGGCTGTCGGCGTATGCAATCACCAACGCCTCGCTCGGCTTTCGTTTCTCAAGTGGCCTGACCGTCACGGCGTTCGGCACCAACCTGTTCAATACCAAGTTCATCGAAAGCTATATCGACAAGTCGGCGCTGGTTCGCGCCGGGCTCGCGCCGCTGGCGTCGAACCTCGCCATCCAGGGCGACCGCCGGCGCTACGGCGTGCGCGCGAGCTTCCGGTTCTAGGATGACCATGCACTTCGACCCCATAGAGCGCGCGCCGCTCGACCCGGCGTTCGTCGCGGCGCTCAAGCAGCGGTTCGGCGATGCGCTCCAGATGAGCGACGCGATGCGGCTCCACCACGGCAGCAGCGAGGCGCATTTCGCACCGATGCTGCCCGACGCGGTCGTCTTCGCGCGATCGACCGAGGAGGTGGTCGATCTCGTCAAGCTGTGCACCGCCGCCAAGGTGCCGATCGTTGCATTCGGCGCTGGCACCTCGATCGAGGGCAACACGCTGGCGGTGCAGGGTGGCGTGTCGGTCGACCTGTCGGAGATGACGCAGATCGTGTCGATCAACGCCGAGGACTTCGACTGCACCGTGCAGGCCGGCGTCCGCCGCGAGCAGCTGAACGAGCATATCCGCGACCTGGGGCTGTTCTTCCCGATCGATCCCGGCGCCAATGCGACGATCGGCGGGATGGCGGCGACGCGGGCGAGCGGGACCAACGCGGTGCGGTACGGCACGATGCGCGAGGCGGTGCTGAGCCTGCGCGTGGTGACGCCCGACGGGCGCGAGATCCGCACGAGCCGCCGCGCGCGCAAGTCGGCGGCGGGGTATGACCTCACCCGGCTGTTCGTCGGCTCCGAGGGGACGCTCGGCATCATCACCGAAGTGACGTTGCGGCTACATGGCATTCCCGAGGCGATCTCGTCCGCAGTATGCAGCTTCGACACGCTGAACGGCGCGGTCGATACCGTGGTGCAGGCGATCCAGATCGGCGTGCCGCTAGCTCGCGTCGAGATCCTCGACGACATGCAGATGAAGGCGGTCAATGCCTGGTCGAAGCTCGATTACCCCGAACTGACGACGCTGTTCTTCGAATTCCACGGCTCGCCCAGCTATGTCGACGAACAGGCCGAGACGGTGCGCGAACTCGCGGCGGCGAACGGCGGCGGCGACTTCCGCTGGTCGAACCTGCCCGAGGAACGCTCGAAGCTGTGGAAGGCGCGGCACGAGGCGTATTACGCGGCGGTCAACCTTCGCCCCGGCGCAGTCGGCTGGGCGACCGACGTGTGCGTGCCGATCAGCCGCCTGGCGGAGTGCATCGGCCAGACCAAGGCCGATCTGCAGGCATCGTCGGTCCCCGCAACGATCCTGGGGCATGTCGGCGACGGCAATTTCCACGTCGTCTTCTCGATCGATCCGGAGTCCGAGGCGGAGCTCGCCGAGGTGTCGGCGATCAACGCAAGGATGGTCGAGCGCGCGCTGGCGATGGACGGCACCTGCACCGGCGAGCACGGCATCGGCATCGGCAAGCAGGACTGGCTGGTCGCGGAACTGGGTGATGCGGTCGATCTAATGCGGACGCTGAAGCATGCGCTGGACCCCGACAACCTGTTCAATCCCGGCAAGATCTTTGCGTTCTGAAACTGCTCCCCTCCCTGGAAGGGAGGGGCTGGGGGTGGGTCGTCTTATTGGCAGGCGCTAGAGTGCGCCCCGCGTCGACCCACCCCCGACCCCTCCCTTCCAGGGAGGGGGAAGAAGGACTTGATATGGACAGCCTGCACCTCGTCGACCCTACGCTCCGCCCACTGCTGGATATGTTGCCGCGGATATCGCTCACGGACGACATCCTGCCGGCGATGCGTGACCGGCCCTCGATGTTGCCGCCGGCAGACGAGTTGCTGGCGACGCTGGAGATCCATACGGTTCCAGGGCCTGCCGGAGCGCCCGATATCGATTTGCACGTCTTCCGCCCGGTGGGCGTCGCTGGCGTCCTGCCCTGTATCTATCACATCCACGGCGGCGGCTATGTGATGGGCAAGGTCAGCGACTATGATCCGTTGGTCCGTCCGCTGATCGCCGACCTGCAATGCATCATGGTGTCGGTCGAGTATCGCCTCGCGCCCGAGACGAACTTTCCAGGTCCGATCGAGGATTGCTATGCCGGGCTCGCCTGGACGATCGCGAATTCCGTCAGGCTCGGGATCGATCCGACGCGGCTCGGCGTGATGGGGCAGAGTGCAGGCGGCGGGTATGCCGCGGCGCTGGCGCTGATGGTGCGCGACCGTGGTGAGTATGCGCTCGCGTTCCAGCATCTCATCTACCCGATGCTCGACGATCGTACGTGCACCGCACCGCCGCATCCGTACGCCGGTGAGTTTATCTGGACCGCGCAGAGCAATCGCTTCGGCTGGAGTTCGTTGCTCGGCCACGCGCCCGGTGGCGATGACGTGTCGCCCTACGCCGCGCCTGCGCGTGCTACCGATCTGGGCAACCTGCCGCGTACTTATATCGCGACCGGTGCGCTCGATCTCTTCGTCGACGAGGACATCGACTACGCGACACGGCTGATCCGCGCGGGCGTGCCGGTCGAGCTTCACGTCTATCCCGGCGGCTACCACGCCTTCGATGTCTTCGCCGACGGTCCGGTCTCGCAACAGGCGCGCCGCGACAGCCACGAGGCACTGCGCCGTGCGCTTGCATAAGGACCTCACATGACCGATTTCGCCCGACCGATCGACGCGGCCTCTCCGCCGTTCGCAAGGACGCTGTTGCCATTGCTCGCGCTCGCGCTGACGATGGCGGTCGGCTTCACGATGATGGGCTCGTTCGGGACGGTGCAGGAGGGCGCGAAGGCCGAACTCCATCTTAGCGACTATACGCTGAGCCTGATCCAGGGACTATCGGCGGCACTGCCGCTCGCGGTGTTCTCGATCCCGATCGGTATCCTGGTCGATCGCTACAACCGCGTGCGGATGATGATCGCGCTCGCGTTAGTCTGGACGCTGGGCACGGTGCTCACCGCGTTCGCGCACGGCGTGCCGCTGCTGTTCGTCGCGCGCATGCTGACCGGGATCGGCACGACCGGCGCCTTGACCGCGGCGCTGTCGCTGTGCGCAGACTTCTGCGTCCCGACGCAGCGGGGCAGGGCGATGCTGATCGTCAACCTCGGCAAGTCGCTCGGCGTCGCGCTCGCTTTGGGCTTGTCAGGCGCGCTGTTCGGCCTGTTCGCCCATGGCGGCGCGCCGACGTGGTTCGCAGGCATGATGCCGTGGCGCAGCGTCCATCTGGGCCTCTCGGTCATCAGCGTGATTGCCATTCTGCCGCTGTTCCTGTTGCGCGAGCCGGCGCGACAGGAGGTTGCGGCGGGCACGCATGCGCCGTTCAAGGTCGTCGCTGGCGAACTCTGGGCGCGTCGCGTGTTCCTGATCCCCTTGTTCATCGGCCAGATCAGCGTGGTGATGGCCGATGCCGCCGCGGGGATCTGGGTCTCGCCGGTCCTGTCGCGCAATTTCCACCTGCAGCCCGACCAGTTCGCCGGATGGATGGGCACGCTGCTGTTTGGCTCGGGCGTCGTGGGTGCGATCGTCGGTGGCCTGTCCGCCGACCGGGGACAGAAGAGCGGGCGACGCGGTGGCTTGCTGATCGGTGCGATCGTTGCCGCCGCGGTCGGCGTGCCCGCCGCGCTGTTCCCGATCATGCCCTCGGTTCCGCTGTTCGGGGTCGCCGTCGGTCTTCTCGTGACGTGCGGCGCGGTGACGGGTGTCGTGACCTCGGTGGCGTTGACCGTGCTCATTCCCAACGAACTCCGCGGGTTGTGCATCGGCGCGTTCATCGCGATCGCCGGGCTGATCGGCTACGGTCTCGCACCGACGCTGGTCGCGGCGGCAAGCGGCATGCTGGGCGGCGAGGCGCATCTCGCGCAAGGTCTCGCGATCGTCGGCGTGGTGACCAGCGCGATCTCCGTCATCGCCTTCACGATGGCGATGCGTCACGCCCCTGTATCGGCAACGGCCTGACCTGTAAGATAGCTCTTGCACGAGCTATCCGATAGCTGCATGATCGACCCAATCCCGGCAATCGGGAATTGGAGATCGGTGTTGGGCGAGGAAAGCATGCAGAAGGAACGGGTCACGGTGTCGCCCGAGATGGCGGCCTTCATCGGCGAGGGCGTGGTCGATCCGACGGCTGTTTCTACGGACGCGGTCGTCCTGTGCTTCACGCTGGGCGAGGACGCACCGGCGTGCGTGACCGTCACCACCGGCGCTGTGCCTATCGAGGGGCAGGCGGTCCTCGTCCTGGCGGTCGAACGTGGTGCCTGCCTGCGGGTCTTCGATTATGCGCCCGACGTGGACGTGGCCTGCCACCTACCGAGCGAGATGCGGATGATCGTCGCCGCGATCCGCGAGTGCGCGCTGCCCGAGCCCTGGCGGAACACGCACCGGTCGGCGAAATGCATCGAGCTCCTGTCGATCACCTTCCAGCGGATCGTCGAGGACGACCTCGTCCCACTCGCAGGCGCGGGGCAATTGTCCGCGCGGGACAGCCAGCGGATCGTCGCGGCAAAGCGGATGATCGACGAGCGCTGGGGCGAGAAGATGACGCTCGACTCGATCGCGCGCGCCTGCGGCCTGAACCGGGCCAAGCTCACGCGCGGCTTCCGCGACATGTTCGCTTGCACCGTCGCCGACGCGCTGCTCGACCGGCGGCTCGGGGCGGCCCGTCAGCTGCTGATCGCGACCGACCTGCCGGTATCGTCGATCGGGTACCAGTGTGGCTATCTCAACAACGCCAGTTTCACGCGCGCCTTCTCGCGGCAGTTCGGCACGACCCCGTCGTCGCTGCGCGCACCACGGCTCGCGGCATGAGCGCGGCGAGCCTGCGACTAGTCGAGGGCGGCTCGCTCGTCGATCAGGCAGTCCATGCGGTCCGCACGCACATCCGCACGAACGATATGAAGGTCGGGGACACGCTGCCGTCGGAGGGGCATTTCGCGACCGAACTGGGTGTCAGCCGGCCGGTGCTGCGCGAGGCGTTCGGGGCCTTGGCGGCGCTGCGGCTGATCGACGTGGGCAACGGCCGTCGCGCGCGCGTCGCGGCGATCGACGGTTCGGTGATGGCGACGTCGCTCGATCACGCGGTGGCGACGGCACAGATATCGATGGTGCAGATCTGGGACGTGCGCCGCACGCTGGAACTCCGCACCGCCGAACTCGCCGCGATCGAACGTACCGACGAAGAGGCGCGGATCATCGTCGGTCTGGCCGAGGCGATGGAAGCGGCCGGTACCGATGTCGACGCGCTGACCCGCCACGATATCGCGTTCCACCAGGCGATCGCGCAGGCGGGACGCAACATGCTGTTCCTGCAGATCGTCCGCTCGTTCGCACCGATGATGGTCCATGCCGTCCCCGCCGCCTGGGCTACACGAACCACCGCGCGCCAGCGTAGCGCCGTGTTCGCGCACCACCACGTACTGGCGCAGGCGATCGCCGACCGTGACCCGGAAGCGGCGATCGCAGCGATGAGCACGCACTTCGTCGCGTCGATCGGCGACCTGTTCGCACGTCTTTGACAGTGTCGCCGAGCCGGCCTTAGCTGTTAAGTAATGGACGGGCATGCTGGATGCGGGGACATAGCTGGCTCCGTGACAGGCGTGGGCGATCAGCCGTTGTTCGTACCTTGCCGGCATTCAACATGAAGTGTTCAGGTTTTCTGTTTATGATGGCCATCTCACCGACGGACGACACTCAAGGACGACTGATGCGCGCACCTCGGCTTTCTTCCCTGTTTCTCTCGAGCATCGCGGCTAGCATTCTCGTTGCCGCGCCGGCGTCGGCAACCTCGGTCGCGCCTACCGGGCTCGAGCGCGTGTTGAGTTTGCTGGTCGCGGAACGCTCCGGTGACTACGGCATCGCAGCCTTGGATCTTCGTGATGGCTCGACCGCGTCCGTCAGGGGGGACACGCCGTTTCCGATGGCGAGCACGGTCAAGATCGCGATTGCCGCCGCCTACCTTGCCGATGTCGATCAGGGCCGCCGGACGCTCGGCGATTTGATCGTCGGCCGTCCCGCCGCGAAGGTCATCGAATTGATGATCGTCCATAGCGACAACCAGGCGACCGACCAGTTGCTTGCCGCGCTGGGGGGCCCGGTCGCAATCCAGCGATGGCTGTCGTCGCACAGCATTACCGGTATCCGGATGGACCGGACCATCGCCCAGTTGCTGAGGGAGCGTGGCCACCTTGCCGACAGCAAGGATGTCGCCACGCCGATCGCCATGGTCACGCTGTTGAACAAGCTCGACAACGGCACCGTTCTGGCAGCGCAGAGTCGTAGTTTCCTGCTTAACCTGATGAGCCGCTGTCAAACGGGTACGCGCCGTATCCGTGCCCTGCTACCCGCGGGAACCCGGGTGGAGGACAAGACCGGTACGCTCGACGGTATCACCAATGACGTCGGGTTCATCACCATGCCTGATGGCCGCCGCGTCGCGGTCGTGGTGTTCGCTCGAGGCGGCCGAGATCGCCAGCCTGTCATCGCGGAGGTCTCCCGCGCGATCTACGACCATTTCGCGGACAGTGCCCGTAACGCGCTCGCGCTATTCCTGCAGATGCGGTGATTTGGGTTAGGGTTGCCACGTGATCCGGGGTGGGTTGTCCAACTGCCGGTTCCGATTTCATAAAACGCGGCGCGAAGGACAGGTTGGAAATCAACTGCATCGTTCTCCGTCTTAGGCGCTAGCCGCAGCGGGTGCGACGGACACGCGGGTCGTTGCGATCGCGCCCAGCACCATCAGCGCGCCGCCGAGATACAGGATGTTGCGCGGTTCGCCACCCATCAGCGAGTGGTAGAACAGCGGCACGGTGAGGCTCTCGATGATCATCGGGATGACGATGAACATGTTGAAGATGCCCATGTAGACGCCGTTGCGCTCGGGCGGGATCATGTCGATCAGCATGATGTACGGATTGCCCATCATGCTCGCCCAGCCGATGCCGATGCCGAGCATCGCCACGAACAGCGCAGGCTCGGTGCGCAGGCCCGGGATCGCCAGCATCGCCACGCCCGACGCGAGCAGGCAGGCGGCGTGCGCGCTCTTCGCGCTCCAGCGGCGGGCGAGCGGGACCAGCGCAATCGCCGCGACGAACGCGACGGCGTTGTAGAAGGCGCCGAGCTGGCCGACGGTCAGCACGGTATCGCGGAACGCTTCGCTCTTGGCGTCCGACGTGCCGTGCAGCGACCGTGCGACCGCGAAGGTGATGAACTGCCAGTATGCGAACATCGCATACCATTGGCAAAGCATCGCCAGCGCCAGCTGTCGCATCGGCTTCGGCATCTCGACCAGCGCGGTCTTGAGGTCGCGCAGCGTGTCGCTGAGCGTCAGCGGCTCCTTAGCCAGCCGCGCCTTCTCCTCCTTGGGCAAGGGCAGTTCGGGGACGCGGATGACCGACCAGACGATCGTCGCCAGCGACAGCACCGCGCCGATCAGGAACGCGATGCGCGTGATGTCGGGGATGCCGTTGCCATCGATCGCGTCCTTGTTGAAACCGATCCACACCAGCAGCGACGGCGCCAGATACGACAGCGTCTGCGCGAGGCCGGTGAACGCGGATTGCGTCAGGAAGCCGGCGGCGCGCTGGTCGTCGGGCAGGCGGTCACCGACATAGGCGCGGTACGGCTCCATCGTCACGTTGTTGGCGGCATCGAGCACCCACAACAGGCTGGCGGCGACCCAAAGCGTCGGGCTGTATGGCATCGCCAGCAGGCACAGGCTGCACAGTATCGCGCCGACGAGGAAATAGGGGGTGCGGCGGCCGATCCGGGTCGAGGTCCGGTCGCTCATCGCGCCGATCAACGGCTGGATCAGGAGGCCGGTCATCGGCCCGGCGAGCCATAGCAGCGGCAGGCTCGCCTCGTCCGCGCCGAGATAGCCGTAGATCGGCGCCATGTTGGCCTGTTGCAGACCGAACGAGAATTGCAGCCCGAGAAAGCCGAGGTTCATCTCGATGAGACGTATCAGCGAGAGGCGGGGTTTGGTCATGAGGCCGAGGTTCATTGTCATGCCTCTTGTGCGAGCTGGCCAGGCGAGGATCTATCGATCCTCCCCCGCCAGGGGGAGGTGGCGCCGAAGGTGACGGAGGGGGAGGAAACGGACCCTGCGTTTCGCATGCCTTCCCCTCCGTCTTGCAAGAGCCAGCCACCTCCCCCTTGCGGGGGAGGATTGTAAATCCGCCGGATGTTCATGCCGCCGGGCCCGCCCATATGACGCCCCAGGGTTCGACGGTGAGGGTGGCACCGCACGACTGTTCGGATAAACGATCCTGCCAGCCCGCGAGGCCGTCGACCGAGACCGCGGCGTCGGAGAAGTTCAGGAACACCCGGTCGCTGCCACAACCGATGCCGAGCAGGGCAGCTTCACCTGTCGCGAGCGCCGCCGGCGAACCAGCCCCGCCGCTTGCAATCCGTGCTGCACGGAGTGCTTCCAGATCGCCGCTGATCCGCCGCGCGGTGGGACCGTCTAGCGCCGCCCAGTCCATTTCTGGCCTATGCAGCCAGCGGCCTTCATGTGCGCGCTCGGGATCGCTAAGATAGCTGGTGTCGTTGAGCAGCCCAGCCTCGTCGCCCATATAGGTCGTCGCCAGACCGCCGCTCGCGATCGACAGCGTATTGAGCAGTGCGATCCGCCGAAACGCCATTTCGCGCGCGTCTTCGTTCGCCGCTGCCTCGAGCCCGGCCAGCGACGCCATCGTCCCGTTCGAGCCATGCAACACCGATCCGTCCGACTGGAACGGCGCGCCGCGTGCCCAGCTGCGATCGCCGCCTTCGAGGAAGCGCGCCGCCGTCTTAAGCCGCGCGACCGGGTCCGGATCGATCCCGGCGAGATCGCCGATCACTGCGCCCCAGCCGATATCGTCGTGACACCGCGCGTAGCTCAGCCAGTTCGCGCCGCGCGGCAGGCCGCCGCTCGCCTCGACGATCGCGTGGGGCAGGGTGGCGGACTGTTCGGCCAGCGCGACCCAGCCGGCTACCATCAGCGAATTATTGTAGACCAGATGGCATTCCGGCTCGAACCCGCCATCCCAGTCCGCGCCTTCGTCCGCGCCGAAATATGGCGGCACGAGCGCGGTCGGGACGATCGCCTCGGCCTTCAGCAGTGTTGCTGGCGCAACGATATCGAGCGCGGCGCGGAGCGCGCGGACGATGAAATGTGCTTCGGGCCGGTTGCGGCAATCGGTGCCGATCTGCTTCCAGAGGAATGCGATCGAGTCGAGCCGGAACGCCTCGAAGCCGTGGTTCGCCAGCCGCAGCATCGTGTCGACGATCGCAAGCATGACTTCGGGATTGGACCAGTTCAGGTCCCACTGGAATGGATAGAAGGTCGTCCAGACCTGCCCGCCCATCGCCGGCACATCGGTGAAGTTACCCGGTGCGGTCGTCGGGAACACTTCGGGCAGTGCCGCCTCATACGCCTGAGCCTCGTCCTCGCCCAGAACATGATAAAAGGCGCGGTAATGCGGATCGCCGGCCAGTGCCGCCTTCGCCCAGGCATGATCGTCCGCGGTATGGTTGAGTGCGAGATCCACGCACAAGCTGATCCGCCCGTCGCGCAGCCGTGCGGCGAGGCGTTCGACATCGGCCATCGTCCCCAGCCGGGGTTCGATCGCGAGATAGTCCGCGACCGCGAAGCCGCCATCGCTGTCGCCCTCGCGTGCCTTCAACAGCGCGAGCAGATGGAGGTAGCGGACGCCGAGCGATTCGAGGTGGTCGACACGGTCGATCAATCCCTCGACCGTGCCCGCGAACCGGTCGACATAGGTCGAATAGCCCAGCATGTCGGGCGCGACGAACCAGTCGGGATCGGCCAGCCGCGCATCGTCGAGCGCGACCATCGCCGGTGGCCGTTCGGCCGCCCGGTCGCGGAGGATCGTCTCCATCCGCGGCCAGAGCGTCGCCAGCCGATCGGTGCCGTACAGCCGTTCGAGCTGGCGTTTAAGCAGGGGGGCGAGCGCGTCGAGACGGCGCTCGGTGGAGGTCACTGTCACGCTCACCCGCCCGATCAGAAGCCGACGCGGACCGCGGCGGAGATCGTCCGGCCGGTGATCGATCGCGCGCGGACGATACCGTTGGTCGGGATCGCGCCTTCCTCGGCCTCGGTGATGCCCTTCACGTCGAACAGGTTGTTGCCGTTGACCGACAGCGTGACGTTCTCGGTCGGGTGCACCGACACGAACGCGTTGACCTGCGTGTAGCCGGGCATCTTCAGCCCGTTATTGTCCTGCGCGAAGCTGTCCGTGGTGCCGATCACGTTCGCGCCGACGGTCAGACGGCCGACATCGACCTGCGGGGTCGCCTGGAAGATGAACTTGGCCTGGCGACGCGGGCGGTTGCCCTCGACTGCGGGGTTGAGCACGTCCTTGGTGATCTCGGCATCGGTGTAGGTGCCGCCTGCCGACAGCGAGAACGGCCCGCGTGCGATCCGGCCCTCGAGCTCGACGCCCTTCGCCTCATATTCGCGGTTGAAGAAACGCTGCGTCGTGGCCTCGAAATTCTGCTCTTCAGTGCGCGCCCAGAAGCCGGTGGCGTAGAGCGAGAGGCCGTTCTGGCGGAACTTGAACCCGCCTTCGAGCTGGCGAACGAAATCGACTGCCGCGCCTTCGTCGGTCAGGCCGCCCGTGGTCGTGTTGATCGACGGGCCGAACAACAGGCGATCGGCGTTGGCGCGACCGCCGCGGCTGTAGCGGGCGAACACCGCGGTGCTGTCGGTCAGGCGATAGTTCGCGCCGCCCGAGTAGGACAGGTAATCATAATTGTAGTTGAGCGGCGAGCGGCGCGTCGGGATGATCGCGACCTGACGCTCGGGCGCCGAGATCACGCCATTACCGTTGATGTCGAACGTCGTGATGCCGCTGCCGAAGCCTGCGCCCAGATCCGAACCCGCGACGCTACCGCGTGCCCGACCGAAATCGTAGCGCAGCGAGCCGTCGATGTTGAAGCGGCCGATCTCCAGACCGAGCTGAGCAAATGGTGCGTAGGTCGTGTAGTCGAGATCGTACGACCGGCGGCAGCAATTGCCGAAGCCGAATGCCGAATAGCCCGGCGTGCCGTTCTGCGTGACCGGAACGCCCGCCGCGGTGCGGACGTCGACCAGCTGCGAGCGGCCGTCATCGGCGACGGTCTGGACGAACGAATTCCACAGCCAGTCGCTCTTGATGTCCTGGCGCGAGGCGTAGAAGCCGCCGGTGATCGCCAGCGTACCCGAGCCGAGTGGCACCGAGCCGTTGAGGCGGATGTCGTTGGTGATGTTGTTGAGGCTTTTCAGGTCGACGTCGAACAGCACGACGTTCGCCAGCAGGCCATTGCCGTTGAGCGACGCGGGGTTGGCGATCCGCTGGCCGTTCTGCGGTCCGCTCGCGTAGAACAGCTGGGAGTTCGCGCCGCCGATACCGTTGGCGATCGTCTGCGCCGAGCCCACGGCCGACGGGAACGGCGAGGTAAAGCTGCCCGAGATATCCGAATAGCGGAACCGCTCGACCACGTTCCAGCCATCAGCGACCGGGATCTGCGTCTCGAGCCCGGCCGAGTATACGACCGGATGCTGGCCGTCGCGGATCGAGCGCGTGACGAGCTGGTTGTTGCCGTCGAGCGTCTGCACGGTTCGGATGTCGGCGCTGTGCAGCGTGCCGTTGTTGATCGAGAAGTTGGTGATGTTGCTGTAGGTCGGGTCGCTGTTCGTGCCGGTCACCTGCACCGGGTTGGGCAGATAGCCGATCGCGCGGTCGTCGAGATACTTGCCGTACAGGCGGACATAGCCGCCATTGCCGAACGACTTGGTGATGTTTGCCTTGAACTGGCCGCCCTTGACGCCGTCGAAGCCGACTTCGCGCTGGCCGTCACCGATCCGGTAGAAGCCGCCGAAATGATAGGTCAGCGTGTCGGACAGCTTGCCGCCCTGGTCGAAATCGGCGCGGAATTCGCGGTAGTCGAGGCCGCTGCTGAGCTGGAACGCGCCGCCTTCCTGCTCGCCGGTCTTCGAGAGGAAGTTGATGACGCCGCCGGGCGAGTTCGACGCGAAGGTCGAGGCCGAACCGCCGCGGACCGACTCGACCGTCCGGGCGTTGAAATCGGCGCGGAGGAAGATGTCGGCATTGCCGAACGTGATATCGCCGAATTCCAGGATCGGCAGGCCGTCTTCCTGCAGCTGGAGGAACTTCGAGCCGCCCGATGCGACCGGCAGGCCGCGGACCGAGATGTTCGCGTTGCCGTCGCCGCCCGATGCCTCGACCCGGATGCCGGGGAGGTTGCGGAGGAGTTCACCCGAGGTGCGCGGTGCGAGCTGGACCAGCGCATCCGACGTGATCGAGCTGGTGGTGATCGACGTGTTGAGCTTGTTCGTGCCGCGCGCGACCGCGGTCACGACGATGTCGTCCTGCGGAACGTCGGCGGCAGGAGTGGCGGCGGTATTGGCCGGCGCGGTGGCCGGATCGGCCTGCGGTGCGGTCTGTGCGGCCCCTGCGGTGGCGAACGATGCGGCGGCGATGCCGGCCAGCAATGCGTGACGTACTTTCATGCGACTCTCCCTGCGCGACGGCTTTCTGAGAAGCCCAAGGCCGCTTCCTACCGTCACTACAATCGATTGCAACGTAATTTCACAATCGATTGCAGAAATCAGGCGGACTGTCTCGTTATCAGCGCAGGGGGCACGATCGCGGACTCGGCTGGCGCGCCGGCGACGCGCTTCAGCAAGCGATCGACCATCAATTCCGCCCCGATCGCAAGATCTTGGCGGATCGTCGTCAACGATGGGGAGGTATGTGCCGCCAGAGAGACGTCGTCATACCCGACAACCGCCGTCGTGCCGGGCACGTCGATCCCCGCCTCGGCCAGTGCGCGCAGCACGCTCATCGCCGCGACGTCCGATGCGGCGAAGATCGCGTCCGGAATTGTGCCACCCGCGAGATGCTCCGCCACCGTAGCGTGAACGGCTTCGGGGCTCATCGCGGTTGCCAGCACCGAGTACGCGATAGCGGCCGCGTCGGCCGCTGCGGCGAACCCGGCAAGGCGGTCCGCAAACTCGGGCGGCGCGGGGTCGCCGACGAACAGCAGCCGCTGCCGCCCTTGCGCGATCAGATGCTCTGCTGCCAGCCGACCGCCCGCGACATTGTCCGATCCAATCGTCAGGTGATGCTGGCCGGGACGGTTCGCGCCCCACACGATCAGCGGGCGATAGCGTTGCGAAACGCGCTCGATCGCTTCGAACTGGTCCGATTGGCCTACCAGGAGCAAGCCATCGATACGGCCGCTGTCGACCAACCGCTCGAGCCAGTCGTCGGCATCCGGAATGACCCGCGACAACAAGATGTCGTAACCGCGCTCGACCAGCAGGTCGGCAAGGAACCCTAGCAACGACAGGAAGAACGGGTCGGTCAGGTGCTGCGTCTTCGCGTGGCCCAGCGGCAGAACGAGCCCGATCGCGCCGGTGCTCTTCATCCGCAGGTTGCGCGCCAGCTGGTTCGGCCGCACGTCGTGTTCACGCGCCAACGCGCGTATCCGATCCCGGGTCTGCGTATTGACGGACGAGTGGCCCGCCAGCGCACGCGAGACGGTTGCGGTCGAAACGCCTGCGAGTGCGGCCAGGTCGGCGAGTTTCATTGGTCTTGAGATCCTCGTCGGTCGGGGCAGTCCACCTGTCGTACAATCAGCCCCGCGCTGGCGCAAATTGCTACGGACGAAACGCAGCGACCGCGAGCACGATGGTTTTGCGCAATGCTGTTTGTGCGGCTACCCCCTCGGTACGGCAGGCAAGAGGACATGCGGTGGCGAGCGTCGAAATCAGCGGACTTTCCAAGCGGTTCGGGGACACGACGGTGCTCGAGCCGACCGACCTGACGATTGCCGACGGCGAGTTCGTCGTGCTCGTCGGGCCGTCGGGTTGTGGCAAGTCGACGCTGCTGCGGATGATCGCCGGGCTCGATCTGCCGAGCGCCGGGCGAGTAATGATCGGCGGCCGCGACGTGACCGATGCGGCGCCGTCGGACCGCGGGCTGGCGATGGTGTTCCAGTCCTACGCGCTCTACCCGCATCTGACGGTCGCGGAGAATATCGCCTTTCCGTTGAAGGTCGCGAAGGTCGCCAGACGCGAGATTGCCGATCGTGTCGCCGAGGTCGCGGCGATGCTGGACTTGTCCGACCTGCTCGACCGACGCCCGCGCGCACTGTCCGGCGGCCAGCGCCAGCGTGTCTCGATCGCCCGCGCGGTCGTGCGTCGACCCAAGGTGCTGCTGCTCGACGAGCCGTTGTCGAACCTCGACGCCAATCTGCGTGCGCGGATGCGGCACGAGTTCGCGCGGCTGCATCAACAGCTCGGGGCGACGATGATCTACGTCACGCACGACCAGCTCGAGGCGATGACGCTCGCCAACCGCATCGTCGTGATGAGCGAGGGACGTGTCGAACAGGTCGGCCCGCCGATCGAGGTGTACCGACGTCCCGCCAGCCTTGCCGTTGCCGCGGCGATCGGCTCGCCGGGGATGAACCTGCTCGCGGCGACGGTCGCCTCGGTCGAGGAAGACGGTACGATCGTCGCGCTGGCTGGCGGCGAGATGGTCCGGACCGGCGCGATCGTTCCTCGGGGTGCGATCGGCGCGACGGTAACGCTCGGTGTTCGGCCCGAACATCTGCACGTCGATGACGCAGGACCGTTCGTCGGTGCGGTCGAGCTGTTCGAGCGGCTCGGGCCGTTGTCGTTCGCGCATCTCGGCGCGCGCGGCGCAGTCGATACGATCGTGGCGCAGTTGCCGGGCGACCGATCGGCGACCCTCGGCGAAACGCTGCGGGTCGGTGTCGCGCCCGAGGACGCGCACGTGTTCGGTGCGGACGGCCGCGCCTATCCCTTCACGCTGCCGCCGAGCAGTCCGGTCAGATAATAGCGCTGCATCGCGAGGAAGAGCAGCAGCACCGGCATGGTCGTCACCACGGCCGCCGCCATCATCAGCCCGCCGTCCGCCGAATGCTCGCGCGCGATCGCCGCGACCGCGACCGGCAGCGTGTAGAGATGCTGGTCGGCCAGCACGATCAGCGGCCAGAGGAAATCGTTCCACGAACCGAGAAACATGAACAGCGCCAGCGTCACGACGATCGGCGTGAGCAGGGGGAGGACGATCGTTACGAAAATGCGCGCCTCGCTGGCGCCATCGATCCGCGCCGCGTCGATCATTTCGTCGGGGATCGCCAGCGTCGCCTGCCGCACGAACAGGATCGCGAAGACGCCTGCTAGGCTCGGCAGGATCACGCCGGCGTAGCTGTTCACCAGCCCCAACTGCTTGAAGATCAGGAACAGCGGCAGCATCGCGACCTGTCCCGGCACCACCAGCGACGCGATCAGGATCTTCAGCAGACGCTCGCGCCCGCGGAACCGAAGCTTGGCGAACGCGTAGCCCGCGGGCACAGTCAGCAGCAGGCCAAGCAGGGTCGAGATCGCCGCAATCGCGACGCTGTTGAACAGGGCGGGGACGATCCGGTAGTCGAACCACGCACCGTCGATCAATCGTCGGACGAGCAGTTCGTGGTAATTCTCCAGCGACCAGTGCGACGGCCATAGCGGGGTCGGCAGAATGCTCGACTCGCCGCGCGGCATGAACGACACGATCACCATGTAGAGAAGCGGCGCGATCGTCAGCGCGGTCAGCAGCACGACCGCGGTATTGGCGAGGATCGCGCGGGGTTTCAGAGCCATTCGTATCGTCTCCCGATCCGCGTCTGGACCAGCGTCAGCGCGAGGATCATCAGGAACAGCACGAACGCGACCGCGCTTGCCTGGCCGAGGTTCCACCATTTGAAGCCTTCGTCGAACATGAAATACAGGATCGTCGTCGTGCTCTGCGCGGGTCCGCCGAGGGTCATCACGTAGGGCTCGGCGAAGATCTGCAGGAAGCCCGCGACGCTCATTACCGCGGCAAGCAACAATGTCGGACCGATCGCGGGCAATGTGACGTGGCGGAATCGGCCCCAGCGGCTCGCGCCGTCGAGCCGCGCGGCCTCCATCAGGTCCTGCGGCACCGCGGACAACGCGGCGGTGAAGACGATCATGTTGTAGCCGAAGATCTTCCACGTGACGAAGATCAGGATCGCCGGGATCGACGTGTGGGGGTTGCCAAGCCAATCGACCGGCGCTGCCCCCACCAGCGCCAGCGCTCGGTTGATGAGGCCCGAGCGTTCGTTGAACAGGAACCGCCAGACCACCGCTGTCGCGACGATGCTCGTGACGTAGGGTGCGAACAGCAGCACGCGCCACAACGGCTTCCACCGCACCGTCGCGTCGTTGAGCAGCAGCGCGACCGCAAGCGAAGCGCCGATCGCCATCGGTACGCCGAGCAGTGCGAAGATCGCGGTGTTGGCCATCGCCCGCCAGAACAGCGGTGTCGAGAACAGGTCGGCGAAATTTCCGAGCCCTACGAAGCGCAGGTTCCCCCAGTCGGCGAGCGCGTAGATCGAATAGTCGGTGACCGACAATGCCATTGCCAGCGCGGTCGGTAGCACGAACACCAGCGCGATGATCGCGAGGACGGGGGCGGAGAAGAGCCACGCGGCGCGTTCCTGACGGGTCATGAGAGCCTACCCGCGTCGACCAGCGCGCGGCGCTTGGCGAGTAACTGGTCGACGCGCGTGTCGAGTCCGGCGAGCGCTTCGGGAATGGTCTGGACGCCCCGCACTACGCGCTCGGCAGCGAACTGGATCTCGAGCTTGATCCGCTCCCATTCGATGACTTTCGGCGCGGCGGCGGGGAAGCGCATCTGTTCTTTGAAAGGCGCCAGGACGGGGGCACGGAGCTGCGGCGAAGACCACGCGCTCAAGCGTGCCGGCAGGTTGCCGATCAGCCGCTGATACCGCAACTCGTTGGCCGGCGAGGTCAGGTGACGCACCAGCGCCCAAGCCTCGGCGGGCCGTCGCGTGGATGCGGAGACGCAGAGGCTGGTACTCAGCCCGGAGACCGCGTCGGGACCGCGGGGCCCCGCCAGCCTCGCCGTGCCCCACCGCTTGGCGGGAATCTCCGCAGCACGACTATGCAGGTCGAGCAACGTCGTCGGACCGGTCGGCCAGATCGCGAAATAACCCTGCGCAAAGGCGGCGACCGGATCCTGGATCTCGGTCGAGAGTGCTTTCGGCGCCAACCCCTCGACAAAGATCCGCGCGTAATAGGCAAACGCAGCGCGCGCCTCCGGTGTCCGGAAATTGCCGCGCGTATCGTCGTCGCGCAGCATCGTCGCCCCCGTCTGGCCGAGCATCGTGACGAGCATGTCCGGCCAGTTGAGCAGCAGCATGAACACGAAGTCGTCGGGCCGCTGTCGCTTGATCGCGCGCCCCATCCGGAGCCAGCCGGCCCAGTCCTGTGCGGGTTCAGCATAGCCGGCTTTTGCGAGGATATCCCGCCGGAAGAACTGGACCTGAGGCCCGACCGACCACGGGACGGCGAAATCGCGACCGGCGATCCTCGTGGCGTCCAGCACACCGGGAAACATGTCCGCCACCAAGGCGGGCGAGGGGACGGGGGCGATCGCGCCGATCGTCGCGAACTCCTGCACCCAGCCATTGTACAGCATCAGCACGTCGGGCATCGCCCCGCCGGCCTGCGCAGTCAGCAGTTTCTCGTGGCTTGCGGTCGCCGGGAGCGATTGCACGTCGACCGGAATGCCCGTCGCGGCGGTGAAGGCGGGCATCAGCATCGGCGAATAATCGCCCTCGTAACTCATGGCCCAGAACTTCAGGGGTTCCGAACCGGGTGTGCCGGCACAGGCCGCCAGACCCAGCGTCGGGAACAGCCCCAGTGCGGCCCTCCGCGTCCAGTCCTGTGCCTGCTCCCCCATTGTCGGATCGTGGCGCATCACGGCGGTCCGCGCCACCCCCTGGGCGAACCTACGCCCCGTCAAATATTGCGCTAACTTAGGGCCTTGCGGGGCGAAATGCTTGCTCCGCGGTGGTCGATGCGCATAAGTTGGAACGCATAAATGCCGGCGGGGACAATGCCGGCGATCGGGGAGAGAAGTCATGCGTATCCTTCGCCGCCGTCACCTGCTGTCCGGCGTCGCGTTGCTCGCCGCGACTTCGGTACAGGCGCAGATTGCCCCGCCGGCGACCGATACGCCTGCCCCCGTCGCTGCAGCAGACCCGGCCGCCGATCCAGCCACCGAGATCGTCGTGACGGGTTCGCGCATCGCGCGCCCCGATTACGAAGCGCCCAACCCGATCGTGTCGTTCAGCGCGGCCGATCTGCAACAGTCCGGCAACACCAACGTCACGACCTTTCTCCAACGCGTGCCGGCGCTCACTAACTCGCTCGACAGCACGCGCACCGCCGGGCGCAGCCAGTCGGATGGCAGCTTTGGTCAGGTCGGGCTCAACCTGCTCGACCTGCGTGGGCTGGGACCCAACCGTACGTTGGTCCTCGTAAACGGCCGCCGCCATGTCGCCGGTCAGCCCGACACCGCGGCGGTCGACATCAACGCGATCCCGACCGACCTGATCGAGCGGGTCGACGTGCTCACCGGCGCAGCCTCCGCCGTATATGGCGCGGATGGTGTCTCGGGCGTCGTCAACTTCGTCTTGAAGCGCGATTTCGACGGCGTTGCAGGCCGCAGCCAGTTCGGCATCTCGGAGCGCGGGGACGCCGCCAACCGCTTCGCCTCGCTGATCGCCGGTCGCAACTTCGCCGACGGTCGCGGCAACCTGACGCTCGCCTACGAGTATAACGCCGACCAGCCGCTCGCGAACGACGATCGTCGGTACCTGGCACAGGGCGATCGCCAGTATTTCGTCAACCTCGACGGCTATGATCCGACCCGCGCGGGCAGCTACAAGATCGGGCCGGTCCGCGACCTGCGCTATCCGTACAGCTCGAACCAGGGCATCGTGTATATCGGCGACCAGACATTCCGAGGCGATGGCGCGCTCTACACGCCGGGCCGCTTCCTGCAGAACGACGGGTACACGGTCGGCGGCGACGATACGCCGGTCGCCGGCTATATCGGCGACATCTTTCCGCGCACCCGCCGCCATGCAGTCAACGCGCTGACGCACTATGATGCCTCGGACGCGTTCAAGATTAGCTTGGAGGGCAAGTTCGTCCAGTCGACCGTGACCAGTTACGGCGGCTATGGCGGAAATTATCCGGCGACGATCGCGCTCGACAACCCGTATATCCCGGCGAGCATCCTGGCCGCCGCTACCGCCGCGGGGCTCGGCTCGGTCGACGTCAACCGCAACAATTTCGACATCCCGCGGCGCGGTGAAGAAGACCGTCGCCGCACGTACCGCGGCGTCGTCGACGTCACCGGCCGCCTGTCCGAACACGCCAGCTACGACGTCTCCTACACCTACGGCCGGACCGATGTTCGTGCGACCAAGCTCAATGACCGCCTGAACGACCGCTTCCTGAACGCGCTCGACGCGGTGCGCGGGCCGGGGGGAGCGATCGTCTGCCGTTCCGCCGATGCGCGCGCCGCCGGTTGCGTCCCCGTGAACACGTTCGGCGGCAACACCGTGAACCCTGCCGCGTTCGGCTATTTCCTGAGCAATCCGGCGAGCGATTCGCGGCTGACGCAGCATGTCGCCAACGCCTCGCTGACCGGTGACTTCGGGCAATTCTTCACGCTGCCCGGCGGCCCGATCGCGTTCGCGGTAGGCGGCGAATACCGGCGCGAGTCGAGCAGCTTCCGGCCCGCGCAGGCGATCACCGACAACGCGTTCTACCAGTATGACGAGTACATCATCCCGACCCCGTCGGACGGCCATTTCGACGTCCGGGAAGCCTTCGGCGAACTCAACGCGCCGATTCTGAAGGACGTCCCGTTCGCCAGCCTGTTGTCCGTCGGCGCGGCGGGGCGCTATTCGGATTACTCAACGGTCGGTTCGACCCGCGCCTACCAATTCAACGGCATCTACGCGCCGATCCGCGAGATCAGCTTCCGCGGCTCGTACGGCCGCTCGGTCCGCGCGCCCAACATCGGCGAGATCTTCCGCCCGCAGACCGGCAGCAGCAACTTCTTCTCCGATCCCTGCTACCTCGGGAACAGGGGGCTGGGGACGCAGTATCGCACCGCGAACTGCCAGACGCTTATTACCGGGGCAGGGGGCAATCCCGCCACCTTCACCGCGCAGAACAATCCGGACGCGACGATCTTCATCCCGGGAACGCAGCAGGGCAATCCGAACCTGCGCGCCGAAGTCGCCCGCACCTGGACGGCGGGCGTCGTCGTGCGACCAGTCTCCGGCCTGTCGATCGGGCTGGACTGGTACGACATCCGGCTGCGCGATGCGATCAACACCCCCGACGCGAACACGATCGCGTCGCTGTGCGTCGACCAGCCGACCCTCGACAATGCCTATTGCAACGCGATCACACGCGCACGCGGCACCGGGTTCATCAACGGCTATGTCGTCCAGCCGCAGAACGTCGCCGCGTTCCGCACCGCCGGTGCCGAACTCAACATCGCCTATCGCGTCCGCACCGCCCGCGCGGGGGTCTTCGATATCCGTCTCGTCGGCGGCTATCTCGACAAGCTCGAACAGGTCGCCACGCCGGGCGCCGTCGTCGAGGACAATGTCGACCAACCCTTCCGCCCCAGATACAACGTCACGTTCTCGCCAAGCTGGACCGCAGGTGCACTCACGGTAAGTTACAATCTACGCTGGCAGGACGGCGTCCGACGCTTCGCCAAGGTCGATACCGACGCGAACCCCAATCTCGTCGATCCGCGCTACCTTCGGTACAAGGAACTCTGGCAGCACGACGTGCAGGCGCAGGTCGAGGTCGACGAGCGGTTCTCGTTCTACGGCGGCGTCAACAACCTGGGCGACCAGAAGCCCGACATCGGTTTCGAGACCAACATCCCGATTTCACCGGTCGGTCGGTATGTGTACGCGGGAGCGAAGGTTCGGTACTGAGGCGACCAAACGGTCCCGACCATTGCACCCGGCACGTCTCGGCCGATCCCCGGGGCGATGTGTCCAACGTGATCTACGGCGTTAGCCTCCAAACAGGCAGTCGATCGAGCGCGTATACCGCCACCGTATCGCCTGTCTGCTTGCCAGACTCCTGATGGCAGCATTTTGTACGGACTATCGCATCTTGGTTGGGGTGGCGACGGGCGGCGAAAGGTAGCGATCCAGGAACTGCTGGTGCGTCGGCATACCGGCGACGGCGTCCGCGATCGTGTTGCGGATGTTGGTCAAGACACCGGTGAGTTGCGGTCCGCCCATGATACTGCCTAGGCGATGATGGTCGCGTGGCATCAAACGCTGGCCGAGCATCACCTGCACCCAACTGGCGACGCGGAACAGGTCTTCGCCGCCCTGATACGCCTGTGCGCTTTCGGTGAAGAGCGCGATACGTTCGACCAGTGTGTCGGGGATGGGCATGTCGCGACGCGCCGCCCAGAAGGGTTCGGGGCGTTCGTTCAGGTGATAATGGAGGATGATGAAATCGCGCACGCGCTCGAGCTCGGCCTGCGCCTGGTCGTTGTAGCGCTTCACCATCGAGGGTGCGATCCCGCCGAACGGGAAGGTCTGCATCAGCCGCGTCAGGCCGGTCATGATAAGATGAATGCTGGTCGACTCGAGCGGTTCGACGAATCCGCCGGCAAGGCTAAGTGCGACGCAATTCCCCATCCACACTTGCCGCCGCCGACCGGTGCGGAAACGGATCAGCCGCGGCTCGGTCAGCGGCGCGCCGCCGATCGTGGACAGCAGTCGGCCATGGGCCTCGTCGTCTGACAGATGATCGCTCGCATAAACCAGCCCGTTGCCGACGCGGTGCTGCAGAGGAATGCGCCAGCGCCAGCCCGCGTCATGGGCGATCGCGCGCGTGTACGGGTGTGCCGGGCCCGTCGCTGCCGTCTGCACGGCCAGTGCGCTGTTGGTGGGCAGCCACTGTGACCAGTCCTCGTAACCGGCGGCGTAGGTGCCCTCGATCAGCAACCCGCGAAAACCGGTGCAGTCAATGAACAGGTCACCCTCGACGCGCTCGCCAGAGTCGAGGACGAGAGCGCGAATGAACCCGGTCTCGCCGTCGCGATCGACGCTCGCGATCCGTCCCTCGATCCGTTTCAGCCCGTTCGCCTCGCTACGCGCGCGCAGGAAGCGCGCGTAGAGGCCGGCGTCGAGGTGATAGGCGTAGTTGATCTGTCCCTCGGAGGGGAGCGCGAACCGCTCCGCCTTTGCCGCCTGGAGTTCCAGGCAATACGCGCCGATCTCACTCGTATCCCCGGCGGCTTTGGCGGCGAGCCAGAAATGGTGGAAGTCGCCCATCCACGTCGACTTGCCGATATCGCCGAACGAATGGATGTAGCGATCGCCGTCGCGCGCCCAGTTCTCGAACGAAATACCGAGCTTGAACGTCGCTTGTGTCGCGCGCATGAACTCGCGCTCGTCCAGCCCCAGTATCGTATGGAAGGCTCGCATCGTCGGGATCGTCGCTTCGCCGACGCCGATCGTACCGATATCCTCGGACTCGACCAGCGTGATGTCGAGCAGTTGCCCCAATTGCCGCGACAGGGCGGCGGCTGCGAGCCAACCCGCGGTGCCACCCCCGGCGATGACCACTTTGCTGATGCGCTGCTCGACCATGTTCGGCTCCTATCGGTTGATGCGCTGGAGGACTTTGGCGCGCAGCCGCCGTGCCGACATAGCGTCCAGGGGCGCGAGCTCGCCGCGCGCGTGTTCGGGCAAGTGCGCCCTGGCCGTATCCGACGGACCGAAGATATAATGGTCGAACATCGCGCGCCACGCCTGCTTTTCGTGATCGGGCCGGTCGCGTAGCGACAACAGGCCGTGGAGCAGGGTGTTCATCGGCGTATCCACGAACCGCGGCACAGCGTTCCACCAATAGTTGATCATCACGTTGAACGGGTCCAGCGCCTCGACATTGTGCCACCACAAGGCCGGGTAGAGCAGCACATCGCCCGGCTCGAGTTCAGCGACCTCGGCGTGCGCCAGAGCGTCGACAAATCGTGGGTACCGGTCGAGATCGGGTGCGCGGAGGTCGACCATGCTGACCACCTGTCCGGCCGGCGTTGGCTCCAACGGTCCGGGATAGAGATTGGCGACCTGTTCCGGCGGGAACAGCGTGAAGCGGCGTCGACCGACGACGCAGCATGCCAGATTGTTGGACATGTCGTAGTGGGTCGAAGCGACGGTACGATTGCCGATCCAGATGCTGACCAGGGGTGGGTTCTCGACGAGCTGCGGATCGCCGAACGGCAGCGCCGCCTGCGCACGCAGACCAGGCAAGTACAGATCGATATCGGTCGAGCCGATGTAGATGGCGGGCGCGTTCGGATCGCCGAGCCCCTCAAGAATCCGGTCGAGATAGCCGGAAAGCGATCCACTCTCTCGTTTGAAATTGAGCGTCGAGCAATCGTCCGAATAGCCGAAGCGGCCGCCGATCGCCGGATCGCCGATATACGCCGTGACGGGACGGGCACCGTCGAACTGCTTGAGCCAAGTCGTGGCCGGCTCCGGACCTTCCAGCCCGACGGTAACCAGCGGCAGTTGGCTGGCGATCCCGCGCAGGATCACCGGAAGGCCGTCGGCAATCAGGTCGGCAACGGACACGCTGATCGCGCTCGCACCTTCGATGACGCGCGTGCGGCGCGTGACACCAGCCACCGCGCTCAAGTGATCTGGCTCAGCAGAGGTTGCTTCCGTGCGATCAATTGCTGGACGTTGCCGAGCGACACTGCGGCGAGGATGGCAAGACGCAGCACGCCCGATCGATGTAGCCGCTCGAGCGGTTCCCCTGTCAGGGCGGCTAGATGCTCGAGGTCAATGACCAGTACGTCGGGGATAGTATAGCGGCGCTCTTCAGTGACATCGACGGTGAGCGTCACAGGCGTGAGAAGGCCAGCCTCGTCGAGCGCGGCGTAGGCAGCAGGGGCGGTTTCAATCCCCTCGTACAGGAGGCGCAGTACGCCGGTGATATGGTCGAGATACGGAGTGCTGCCGCCATGTTCGAGGAACAGCGGCAGGCCAGCAGTGTCGCCTACTCGCGCATCGTCGAGATCGACATGAAGCATGGGCTGGCCGACGTTATCCCCGGCGGCGCGGATGATCCCGATCGAGAAGGGGCCGCGCTGGTGGTTGGCGGGCACGTAGCGACTTGTCCAATAGTCCCCGGACAGGAACAGGTTCTCGTCGCGGTCTAGCCCCAATAGGGCATAGGCCTGCAATCCCTCGTCGCGGCGGCGGAATATGATGGCGAATTCGCGCTGCACCTCCTCGAACTCGGCGGGGAATATCGGCGTCTGATTGGCAGCGTCGCCGAATGTGGCACCGGCCCGCGGGCTGACGCGCAAATCGGCGTGGTCGATATTGTTGATCTGTACGGGGTTCATCCGCTCCGGTCCTGCTGTTGCCTCACGTTTATCAGCGCGATGGCGACCGACAAAGGAAAAGGCCGCCGCACGGTATGGCGGCGGCCTCTTTACTGTAACCGGGAGCCGATCGCGATCCACTCCCGCCTTCATCAGAAACGATAGCGCGCGCCGAGATAGAAGCGTGGCTTGAGTTCCTGCACATACACCAGGTTCGTCTCCGTGCGGGCATATTGGCGGAACGGTTCGCTAGTCAGATTGACGGCCTCGAGCGACACTGAGAACGTCTTCGAGACGTCGTAGCTTATGCTGCCATCGAGCGTACCGAACGCAGCCGTAAACAGCGGGTTGCGATTGTCGCCCTGGTTCGTTGCCGCAAGATACTTGTCGCGCCAATTGTACGAGACGCGGGCCGATATGCCGCCCTTGTCGTAAATCGCTGTCAAGTTGGCGCTGTCGCCTAGCCCGGTGAGCGCGAAGATGTTGACGTTCGGATCACCGTAAGGGTCCACATTCACGTCACCGCTGACCTTGGTGTACGAGACGGCGAAACCGAAACCGGATTGACCGAAGAAGTTTGTCCAGGCGACTTCGAACCCGTGGATATTGGCCTCTTTATTATTGATCGGCTCGCTGATCGCGAAGTTGACGAGCGGATCCGCGGCATCGCCGACGAGATTAACCGCGAGGGCAAGGTCGGTGTAGAACGTACCGCGGAATTTACCCGTAGCGGCGTCAAAGCCGTTCTGGAAGGCGGCCGTCGCCGCCGCCCGGTTGCCGCCGCTCTGCTGCAACAGCGCGGTGTAGGCGAAAAGGTTCTCGTCGGTCGTGGCGATGTTGTTCGACCGCAGATAATCCAGCGCCGTGCCGGACCGCGAACCCGGCGCACCCGAGCCCGGATCGCGCAACCCGAACAGGTTCCCGTTGCTCACCGTATTACCGACGAAGTTGCGTACGTTCTTGTTGAAGAACCCGACCGAGACGAAACTGGTGGGCTTATAGTACCACTCGACCGACACGTCGAAATTGTCGGAAACCAGTGGCAGCAGCGCCGGGTTTTGTCTGTTCGCCGGCGCCGATCCAGAGCCCAGCGCAGTTGGACGGGTCGGTGCGTTGGCCGTCACGGACGCGAAGAGGCTGCCGTAATCGGCGCGTGCCAGCGTCCGGCTGAACGACGTACGTGCGACGACGTTGTCGACCACCTCGATGTTGAAGTCGAGCGACGGCAGTAGGTTATCATATTTGGATTTGACGTTGACTGCGCCACCGGCGGCGCCGCCCAGGACGGCAAAGTCATTATCCGACTGCCATTCCAGCGCTGACGGGATCGTCTGGAGCGCAAGCGAATTAACCCGGGTTTGCTCGTAACGAGCGCCGATCAGCGCATTGGCGGTGCGTCCGCCGATTTCGCCATGCCAGGCCATCTGACCATAGACTGCCCAGGTCTTCTCCCCAACCGTGTTGTCCGAGGAACCAATCTGCACCCGTTCACGCCCTGGGACGTTCTGGTAATAAGGCGAAAAGACGTTGAGCAGATCGACCGCATCGCCTCTGAAGGCGACGAGTGCCGACCCGGTCGAGTTTGGATTGTATTTGTCGAACTTGCACGTCAGGCAATAGGTGCTGACCAGGTCGCCCGCGAGCCTGTCGACGATACCGGTGTCCGTGATGCCCCAGTCGCCAAGAAGTTGTTGCGTGTTGGAACTCGTCGAGTGGATCTTAGCATCGACATAGTTGCCGCCGAGCACGAAACGGCTTTGGTTGCCCAGATCCCAGCCCAATTCGCCGTTGAACTGATTGATCCTCGACTCCTGCTTCGAGAAGATCTCCCGCGCGATCTGCGTGCCGAGATCGCCGCTATCGAGGAGGTTGTTGCAATTACCGCCCCGGCCACCGTTGGTCGCGTTGCAATCATTGAGCGTTTCCGACTGCTGCGGGAAACCGTTCGAGAAGTCGACCCTATGGGTTGCGCGCACGGGTGCGCCGATCGAGATCGTCGTCGCCGACGTACCGTTCGCATTGTCTGGATCTGTGGTCGATTTGGAGTGGTTGGCGTCGAGCTTCAGCGAGAGCACGTCGGTGAAGTTCCACTTCAGGTTGCCACCGACCGAATAGAGTTCGGTTTTCGTTGCGAACCGCTGCTGCTCGTAGCCCTTGTCCGCCTGTTTCGCCTCCGCCAGGATGATGGCGGACTGCATCTGCTTGTTGTCGTCGAACGTAATGTCGCTGAACGGCCGCTGGAACCAGTTGGTCTGCTCGCTGCGCTCGTCGCTGAGCTTGTTGCGGGCGTACAGGCCGTCGACGGTGATCTCCAACCGGTCCGTCGGCTTGAACTGAATGTTCGCCTGGCCGTTGAGGCGCTCGCGACGATTTTCCGAGAACTGATAGCGACTGTCGTTCGGAATCTGGACGTACGGCGTCGTTGGTCGGTTCGTGATGTTGGTCGTCGGGCTGATGTAAGTCGACGTATTCAGGAAGCTATTGAGCGGAACGATGTTCCAATAGTTCGGGTTGGACTGAACCGACGCCGATTCGCGCAGCTGATAGCTGCCGAAAAGGTTGACGCCGAAGGTTTCGTCGGGATTCTTCCAGTTGATTAGACCGGACAACTCGGGCGTGACCTTTTTAAGATTCGCCTCTGCCTTCTCGACCGAGCTGTCATACAGCGCCTTGGCGCCGATCGAACCGGAGAAGCCATCCTCGCGGGCGTCCAGCGGACGGCGGGTAACGACGTTGATCGCCGCGCCGATGCCGCCCGAAGGAATGTTCGCACGGCCAGTCTTGTAGACCTCGAGTGTCGCGACGCCTTCCGACGCGAGATTTTGGAAGTCGAACGAACGGCCAGTGCCCACTGCGAAGGCGTTACCGGTGCTGGTATCGATGCTGGTCGACGCCAACTGACGGCCGTTCAGCGTTACGAGGTTAAAGCCGCCGCTGAAGCCGCGGACCGCGACCTGAGAGCCTTCGCCGTTGGCGCGGGTGATCGACACGCCGGTAATCCGCTGAAGCGATTCTGCGAGGTTGGTGTCCGGAAACTTGCCGATATCTTCGGCCGAGATGGCGTCGACGACGCCCGCCGAATTGCGCTTGATATCGATCGCGCGATTGAGGCTGGCGCGGATGCCGGTGACGACGATCTCATCGGTCGCCCCTGCAGCGCCTTCGTCAAGCGTGCTGGCCGCAGGAACTGCGTCGGGCACCGTCTGCTGGACGGTCGTGGTCTGAGTGCCTGGGCCCGTCGCTGCGGTATTCGTCTGCGCGATCGCAGTACCGGAAGCTGCAAGCCCGGTTACGACCGCAATAGTCGATACCGAATGCGCGAGCGTGCGCGAAAATTTCATCATCAATCCTCCCCCGATTCCCGGCCGCCCTGATCAGGCCGGAGTGCACACGGTCGTTGCCGTGTATGATAGGGCTACCATCCGGAGATCCTGTGTCAACCGCGGGAAAGTAGAGGCGGGATGTTCGTAAGCGCTAGATCGTCTAGGACGCTAGCTGATTCTGAGAGAATGTTATTAGTTAGAAGCATTTACGCGGAACGGCGACAAAAGTGGTGTACGATTTACAAACTTCGTCGGTTTTGAACCTGTAACAATCTGTCGTGAGTGTGGTAAATTGAGCACTATACGGATAGGGACCACTTGCTGTTCGTCGAGCTGCTCTATGCGATCCGACCGTCCCGGATTCCCAAGATAATTGAGACAGTAGTTGCTACCGCACATTTTTTTTCGAATTAGGCACTTCTCTCGCTGAGGCATTGCCGAGACGTCGATCTCCGTCCGGCCCCCTGGAATTGCAGTAGCGGAACCGCATGACAACCTGAAGGTCTAGACTCGTGTTGATCCACATCAGGCGTCAACTGCGATGCAGAGAGACCGCCAGCGTGCGGTTAGACCAAATCCGGAAGGGTAAGGGGATGGCTAGCTTGCTTATCAGGCCGACTGGCAGGATCGTCACACATCAGCTCGTGCGGGCGGGCGGCGTTCAACGCTTCTCGTTGAGGCGGCAGCCGGCGCTTGCCTCGAAGGCTTTAATGTCGGCCGCCGTCGACCGCGATCTCGATCACGTTAAGATCGCCAACCGTGGGCAGTTTTGCAGGATGGCTCTCAGCACTGCCGGGACAGGAGCGGGGGGTGTCATCAGCGACTACGGGTCGAGCGGATACGCTAGTTTCTTGACGGGATGCCAACGGCGGCGGCCAACCAAATCGCTCGCGATGCTGAGGATGGCAATCCGGTGGGATAACGCCCGGTACTCGTAAATCCCAGAGGTTAAGTTCAGTAGCTACCACGGTCTGGCTAGAGTTCGGCGTTGTGGGTCGCGATTACCGCTCGGTCCGAAGAGGGGCGCGCCGTCCCGACGCGCCCTCTCGTGGTTCACATCCGGAACGATACCGATGCGACGTACGTGCGGCCGTTCTTGTAGAACGCCGTCGGCCGATCGCGCGAGCCACTATACTGCGTATAGGTCGAGTCGAGCAGGTTCTGCGCGTTGACCGTCAGCGTGACCGCCTTGGTCAGGTTGAACCCGGCCGAGAAGTCGAGCTGGCTGTACGGTGCGACCATGTCGATCGAGTTCAGGCGGCCGATCGCGCGGAAATACGACGAGCGGTAGTTATAGCTCAGGCGCGCCTGGAACGGTCCGTTCTCGTAATACGGGATGACATTGACGGTGTGCTTCGACAGATAGGGCAGGTTCAGCCCCTCGTCGGTAGAACTCTCGGCATAGGAGTAGTTCGCCTGCAGGCCGAAGCCGTGCCAGATCTCGCCCTGCGCCGATACCAGCGCACCGTTGACGTTCGCCTTGCCGCCGTTGAGCGGCTGCGACACGAGATAGGACGCATTCCTCTGCGTCAGCTCGTTGAAGAACGTCTGGCGGCTGAGGCCGTTGAGGATGTAGTCCTTCACTTCGCGGCGGAACAGCTCGAGCGACAACAGCGTCCCCTCGCGCGGATAATATTCCGCCGACAGTTCGTAGTTGGTCGACTGGTACGGCTTCAGGTTCGGGTTGCCGCCGCTCGCATCGAGCGTGATGTCGTTGCGACCGACCGATCCACCAAGCTGCTCGTAGCGCGGCCGGGCGATCACCTTGGCAACGCTGCCGCGGAAGATCAGGTGCGTGCCCGCTTCGTACGCGACGTTCAGGCTTGGCAGGAACTTCAGATAGTCGTTCTCGACCCGCTGCGGCACGATCGTCGGCAGGCTGCCGTCGGTGCCGGAGACCTGATCGGCATAGTTCGACACGTTCTTGGTATAGACCAGACGACCACCGATGTTGCCGCGGAAGCCGCTCTGGTCGAAGTTCAGCTGGACGTAGTTCGCCGCGACCGTCTCGTCGACGATATACGACGCGGTCGGCTTGGCGACGGGGATGTTGATCGAGTTCGCGAGGATGTCGATCACTGTTTGCTGCGACAGGTTGATGTACTTAGTCGCGTTGCCGGTGCCGCCGGTGCCGTCGAACGTGCCGTTCGGCGTCGTCATCGTATCGACGCCCAGGCTCGCCAGCGTGTAGTTCGACGTCGAGTAGTTGTTGAAGCCGCTCGCGTTCAGGCGGTTGCGGTGATCGGTGAACTTGCCGCCGATGCGGATTTCCTTGAACGGCCCCGCCTCGAACGGAATGACCGCGTCATAGCCCGCGTAGTAATCGCGATCGATCGTCTTGGAGAAATCGATGCCGCCCGCGCGCGCCGCATTCAGTTGCGTGCCGTTGACGATGACGGGCGCGCCGTCGATCGTCTGAAGTTGCGGGCTGTTGCTGCGGCGATAATTGGCCGGGTTGGTCAGGTCGCCGACGTAATCGACGTTCGCGCTGTCCGAGGTGAAGCCGTAGCTGTACGGCAGGTCGGTCCGCACATCGAGCAGATATTCGGGATTGCGCCCGCCGATCGCCTTGCTCCAGCCGCCGGTCGCCGAAACGGTTGCGCCGTCGGGACCTTCCCATTCGGCAACGAAGTTGAGGCTGTCGGTGGTCAGCTTGGTCTTGCGGATCAGCAGGTCGAGCTGCGCGCTCTGGCTGTTCGCCGAGGCCGCACCGAAGCTCGCATTGGTGACGACGCCGTTGGCGACCGTTGCCGACTGGAGAACGTCGCCGCTCCACGCGCCGGGGATCACGTACATCGACTGGCTGCTGTTGTTGTAGTTGCCGTCGATGTGCAGGCCGTTGAGCGTGAGCGTGATGTCATCGGTCGGCTTGGCTTGGACCGTGCCGACATAGCTGATGCGTTTACGCTCCTGCGTGAAATACGCGTAGTTGATGCCAAACGGCGATACCGCGTTGGCGAGATCCTGGCGCGTGCCACCGGTCACGGTCGCGCCGGGGTTCTTCAGCACCGGCTGGCCGCTTGCGTCGCGGATCAGCGCGTTGTTCGCATCCTTCTGGAAGAAGCGGTCGCCGGCGTTCTCGAACCCGAAGAATTCGACACCCGAGCGCGTCAGGCTCTGCTTGTCGTAGGTGACGGCGCCGAGCACGCCGAACGTGCCGCCTTCGTTGTGCCAGCTGTACAGGCCCGACGCGCGGACGTTACCCTTGTCGGCACGGTCGTTGTATGAATAGCCGCCCGATGCGAAGATCGAATTCGCTGGGGTGTCGAGCGGACGGCGCGTGCGGACGATGACCGTGCCGCCGATGCTGCCTTCCTCGATGCGAGGCTCGGGCGACTTGTAGACTTCGAGGCGCTCGACGAGTTCGGGCGCGAGCAGCGAATAGTTGAAGGTACGGCTGGTCGGGTCATTGTCGTTGCCGCCCCAGTCCGCCGAAGCGACCGCGTGGCCGTCGAGCAGCATGCGGTTGAGCGCGGGGTCGGTGCCGTGGATCGCGACCTTCTCGCCTTCGCCGAAGCGACGATCGATGCTGACACCGGGAACGTGCGAGAGGGATTCGGCGACGTTGCGGTCGGGGAACTTGCCGATCGCCTCGGCGCTGATGACGTCGACGATCGCGTTGGCGTTGCGCTTCACTGCGATCGCGCTGCGCAGGCTGCCGCGGATACCGGTGACGACGATGTCCGTATCAGCGCCGTCCGGGGCGGGATCACCCTGGGGCGCGGGGGCGACGGGGGCGGACGATGGCGCGGGCGCCGACTGCGCGAGAACGGGTTGCGCGAAAACTGATACCAGACCGAGTATCGCCGCACCGGATGCGAGCAAAACCTGCTTACGAAAAACCATCGTCAAAAGCCCCTTCCCATCGACGCCGCGGCGTCACCCTTCGACACGGTCCTGCCCGTATCGTTCGACACACCTCACTGGCCGGACCTCTAAAGGGTACTGTCATCGCAGCGTGGTATTGGTAATACATAACCAATCTAATTCCTGACGCTATCGGAAAATTACAGTTTCGTGTCGGCCGATGCGTTTGCAAAGCCCGCAAAAATCTCATGATCGTTTTGGAGGCGGTCCGTCGACAAAATGCGAAGCTGGCCGAGACGACGCTACGATCTCAAGATCCCAGTGATCTAGAATGCTACCAATCTATAGCATAGTGCAAGCGTCACCCATCGTCCGCATAGTCACGACCGACCGTCGAACTCGAAAACCGCCGGGCTAGTCATCCGGCACGTATAGGCAGCTTATGGAATTGCGCCTGTTCGGCCAGATCGATTGGTCCGAAATGCGACCATCCGTGATCTGCGTATGACGATGCGCTGCGGATCGCGCGCGATCTGATGCCGAAAATCCGAGTTCGGGTTGGAAGGCGGGCGAGATACAGCGCCGCTGATGAGCAATCTATGCCGAACGATGGCACCCGCCCATCGTCTCCAACTCATTCGCAGGCTCGCCGATCATGTGGAGGGCCAGCAGCAAACTGGCGAGGTATTCCATCGAAACACCTCGTCAGTTGGCGATCATCCACGCGTATTCGACCGGCCACCGATCGTTCGTTCTAACGCCTTAGAAGTTGATACTCACGCCGACATTGCCGGCATAGGATCGCTGTTGCGAGGACAACACGCCGGTTCCGGTGGCGTAGAGGACCAGCGCGGTGGCCAGCGGCAGTTGGAGTCCGGCCTTGCCGACGAACGCGCTTTGCGACGGTCGAGCGCCTGCGATCGTGAACGAGGGATCGGCCAGCGCGACAAAATCGACTCCGATATCGCGGTCGCGGCGGAACTCGTGCAGGTAGCTCGCTTCGATCATCGGGCGCAGCGCGAGGCCGTTCCCGAACGGCACGCTGCCATCCATCCGCAACCCGACATTCACCGGTAGCGACGTCGTGGTCTGCTTGCCCGCTTGCAACGCCAGCACGCTGCCGCGCTCCGCGAACGCATCGGTGTAGAGACGCGCATATTCCACCGCGACGAACGGCGTCAGGTCGAACGACTGGACTGCGATGCGCTGACCAATTTCTCCGCGCAGGCGCAACTCCGCGGCGTCGTACCTTGCGATCTCGGTTTCGCTGGCGACGCTGCCGATCCCGCCCGCAGTCCGCGTCGTACGGATCGCGTAATGGCCATAGCCCAGCGACCCGCGTACATACGTGCCCGTCGGCAGCGCGTACGAGGTGTAGGCCGAGACGTGATAGCTCGACGCCTTGCCCTTGGTCGCGCGTGCCGCGGTGTTGAAGCGGGTGTCGAGCCCGCCCGCGACGAAACCGGCACGCCACCCGGTCGAGACCTCGCCGTCGAGCCCGATCACGCCGCCCCAGCTATTGCTGCGGCGATCGACCGTACCATCGGCGTCCCGGCCATCAGTCCATTCACGACCACCCAACGGCCCGCCCCAGAGATGCATCTGGCTGTCGGTCAGGACCGCACGCTGCTGATCGGTCACGGCATCGCCGAATACCCGCCCGGCAAACAACGCTGCGCTGTTCGCGTCGGCAAGGCCTTCACCCGAGAGGGTGTCAAGCGCTGCAGTACCCGCCGCCGCCGAGCCCTGGCCCGTGGCGTAGATCGTGTTGAGCAACGTGGCCGCACCGGCACCGCTCGCCAACGGCACCGCGCTCGTCAGCGCCGCCGCGACGCGTTGCTGGTTCGCGGTGACCCCGAGTGCGCGATAGTCGATATCGGTCCGGTTGAGGTTCAGGCTTGCCGCCGTCGTCGAATAGTCGAGCACAGCGCGCAGGGTGGTGGGAACACCTGTGACGTTGGCGAAGCTGCCCGAGATCCCACCGGCTGCCGTGACCAAGGTGATGCGGGTAACCGGTAGCGTGCCGACCGAGCCCTGGACGCGCACCGTGCCGTCGAGCTTCGCCGCGCCGGATACGACCGTGCGGCTGGCAAGCGTAGGCGATACCGTCTGCACCAGCGTCGCGCCGCTGGCGAGTGTGAGCGGACCGTTGATCGTCAGCGTGCCCGGCGTGGTTCCCGTGCCCGGCGCCAGCGTGCCGCCGCTATTGACCGTGACGGCGCCGGTGCTGCCCGTGCCACCAAAGACTGCGCCGGTGTTGACGGTCGTCGCCGAGACGATCGAGCCGGTAACGGCTAGCGTGCCGCCATTGACGATCGTCGGGCCGGCATAGCCGTTCTTTCCGGTCAGGGTCAGGCTGCCGGTGCCGTTCTTGGTCAGCCCGCCGGTTCCGCCGATATCGTTGCCCCAGCTGTCGGCGGCTGCATAGCCCCCTTGCGCGGCGTCCATCGTCACTGCGACCTGGCCCTTGAACGCGCCATAGCCATCGTTCGCGGCATAGAGGTTCAGCTGGCCCCATCCGTCCAGCGTGTTGCCGGTGAGCACGGGATAGCCCGAGGGGAGGGCGGTGGTCGCGAGGATCTCGGTCCGCTGCGCATCGGTCAGATACCCGAACCGCGTCAGCAGCAGCACTTGCGCCTGCACCGGCACGTCCGCGGCGGTCATCGCCTTGACCGGACCGACCGGCGCGAAGCCGTAGGTCATCTCGGCAAGGTACGTCGCCTTGTTCTGCGCGACGTTGGCATACGGATCGGCTGCGGTTGCGCCAGACGCGTTGGCGGCGGCGATGCATGCCGTGACGGTCGCGGTGCCGCAGGCGGACGCCAGATAGGACTGGGTCTGGGTATAGGCCTGGTAGACCGCATACGCGCTGGCGTTGGCGGGGTTGGTCCAGTCGAGGCGATTGCCCTTCGCGTCATACAAGGCCGCATAGATGTTGGTCGCCGACAGCGCCGTCGCCTCGATCCGGGCACCCATGATGTCGAGCGGCGAATGCATCCCGGCGAGGATGCGGTTGGTGCCGAGGTCCGCCGCGCGCGCGAGCAATTCCTGGCCTTGCTGCGGGATCAGGAACGCCGTGCCCAGCGCTTGCAGCATGCCCGAATTGGTATGCCCGCTCGGATAGGCGCCGTCGGCATAGGGGTTGGACGAGTTGATGATCTGCAGCATCGGCGTCGGTACGTTGACGTCGGTCGTCACGCGGTACGGTCGCGGCGAGGCACCGATGCCGGGGACATATTCGCCGACCTTGAACGTCGCCGCGGTGAACTTGCCCGCGGAATCGAACGTGCCGAAATTGGGTGCGGTGATCGGCTTGCCGCCATTTGCCGCGACCATGTCCGCCGTCACGACGAACCCGCGTACCCACTGCGTCGTGGAGGCGTAGGGCGCAGGCGTGGTGAAGCTCGACAGATACGACGGCACGATGATCGCCGCGGTGTCCGTCAGCGTCAGCGCGCCGCGATTGGTGTTGACGTTGTAGTTGGCGAACCGCGGATCGAGCGGGTCGATCGGTGGGTTCTCGCCCTGATACCGCGCGAACGTCCGCTTGGCGGGCTCGGTCGACGAACTGGCGCGGACGGTGTTGTTGATGAAGGCGACTGCGGCGGCCAGCGGCGTTGCGGTACCGTTGCCGAACTTCTCGGCGCCCGGGCTGAAGCTGTTGCCGAGATTAATGTTGGCGACATAGTCGGCGAGCGTCGCGGTCGCATAGCTGGTCGGGGTCAGCGTGTTCGGCGCCGACCCGCTGGTCGAAGCACCGGCGCCCGCCATGTAAAGGTTGGTCAGCGCGCCGAGGCCATTCAGGATGCTGTAGGCCTGGTTGGTACGATCGTCGTGGATCGCCGCGAGGGTCTGGCTCGGCGTGCGCGCGTTGGTCATCGTGACGACGGTCTTGTAGTTCTGCACCATCACTTCGGGATGGTCGCGGATCAGACTCACATAGCTGTCGAGCAGCTTCGGAACGATGCTGCCGATCGCCGGATTGCTCTCGTTGACGTAGTTGACTGGTGGCGATGTCGGGATCGTCTGCGCCGCGATCGACAGCGGCGTCAGCATCGTTGCCGACGCTGCACAGACCATGAGTTTACTTAAAGACACACCATTCCCCTTACGCGTTTCGAAGCGGGGCATGGCATCTCGCGGCGACGGTTTTATGCGACTTATGTTGCAGGTGCGTCATAAACGCGATCGGCCAAAACGGCCGCCTCGACGGCCGAGGCGCTTGCTGACGGCGCCGATGTCGCGCTGGAGCATTCGCTCACTGCCAGCGGTAGATTGCTCTTGTCGCCGAACGCCGGCGGCGCTGTACGAGGGCATCGCATCCTCGTCCAGTGACGTTCTCAGGCGGCCTTTGCGGCCATCCTGGCGGCGAGCTTTTCCTCTTCGGTCCAGACCTTCCGCTCGCGCGGCGGCTTCACCGGCTTGACCTGCTTGACTGCGCCGCCCCCCAGCACCGGCGCGCGCTTGGTCGAGTGCCGCGCCACTTCGCAATGCCACTCGTGATCGTCCTGCACTGTCAGGGTGCGCCCGATCTCGCGCTCGACGTCGTGCAGCCATGCCCGCTGCTCGGCGTCGCACAGCGTGATCGCGAACCCGCTGCGACCGGCGCGACCGGTGCGGCCGATCCGGTGGACATAGCTTTCCGGCAGGCTGGGCAGGTCATGGTTGAACACGTGCGTCACGGTATCGACGTCGATCCCGCGCGCGGCGATATCGGTCGCGACCAGCACCTGCACGGTTCCGGCACGGAAGGCATCGAGGGCGCGCTCGCGCTGACCCTGCGACTTGTTGCCGTGCAAAGCTTCGGCGGTGATGCCCGCCTCGCCGATGAACGCGCAGACGTCGTTGGCGATGTTCTTCTGCAACGTGAAAACGACCGCCTGGCCCATGTCCGGGGTCTTCAACAACGCCAGCAAGGCGGCCTTCTTGTCGGTCGCATCGAGGAACATCACCGACTGGTCGATCCGATCGACGGTCGTCGACGGCGGAGCGATCTCGACCTTTGCCGGATCACGCAACAAGCTCTCGGCCAGGACGGCGATCGACTTCGGCATGGTCGCCGAGAACAGCACCGTCTGGCGGTCGGTCGGCAATGTCGCGACGAGGCGCTCGATCGGCTTGGCGAAACCCATGTCGAGCATCTGGTCGGCTTCGTCGAGCACCAGCGCTTCGAGCTGCGACAGGTCGCAGAGCCCCTGATCGACCAGATCGAGCAGGCGGCCCGGTGCGGCGACGATGATGTCGACCCCGGCTTCCAGCGCCTTGACCTGATGGAACTGGCTGACGCCGCCGAAGATCGTCATGACGCTCGGTTTCAAATGGCGACCGAAGCTCTCGAACCCGGCCGCGATCTGCGACACGAGTTCGCGGGTCGGCGCGAGTACGAGGATGCGCGCGCCGCCCTTGGGTGCAGGGCGGGGATGCGCGGCGAGGCGGTGGAGCAGCGGCAGCGCGAAGGCGGCGGTCTTGCCCGTGCCGGTCTGCGCCATCCCGAGCATGTCGCGTCCCTGCAGCAGCATCGGGATCGACTGCGCCTGGATCGGGGTGGGGTGGGCATAGCCTTCCTCAGCTAGCGCCTGCAGCAAAAACGGCGCCAGGAAGAGATCGGCAAAGGTCATGGTCATGGTCACGCGGCGCCTCCAGCGCTGAGCTAAACTGCGCCTTGTAGGCAAGCATCTTGGGAGCGCGGGCTGGTAGGTGCGATGCTGCACTGCGTCAATGTGGAAAGCGAGGCGAGGCCGGGGCGCCGCGGTGGTTGAACCTACCGACTTGAGCGGTTAGCCTGAACTTGGTCTCGCCAGATCCAGCGAAGGACATCAGGCAGGATCGATCCGCCATCCGCATCGGAATGCATACCGTCGGTCCAAGCGTGATTGATGTCGTAGCGCGGCCCCTTGCTCTTCTCCGCATCGGCGTTGACGTTCGCCCACTCAAACGCTTTCAGCATCTGCTGATTGGCCAGGAACCAGTTGCCGTGTTCGTTATCCAGGTCGCCCCGCCCGTCCTGAAGGAAGACGCGCAAGGGGCGGATCGCGCTTTTCCGGATCAGGCCGGGGTAGGTATCCCCGCCATAGGCCAGCGGCGTTCCGTCCGGCGCGAGCTTCAGACCGATCGACGTATAGCTTCCGATGAAGCTGATGACGTTGCCGAACGCGTCCGGATGGCGCCATGCGACTGTCCACGCGGCGATCGCACCGCTTGACGTGCCGCCGATAGCGCGCCGCTTCGGATCCCCTGAAAACCGCCATCGCCGGGCTATGGCGGGCAGCAATTCGTCCAACGTCATCCGGCCATAGGTGTCGGAAAGTTCGTCATACTCTTCCGTTCGATGATCCGGGTTTTGCATGCCGAGCGTATCCGGATATCGAACGGACACGTTGCCTGGCGTGACGAACACGCCCAACGTCTGCGGGATGAGTTTCTGTTCGATCAGCGTGTCCAGAACGGCGGGCAACTTTAGCGAACCTGCCGGATTGACCGCGCGCTGACCATCTTGAAACAGCAGAAGATTGGGTGGCGTCGATGCGTCGTAGCCCGCTGGCACATACACCCAATAACGTCTGACCGTCCCTGGGTAGATCCGTGAATGAAGCGCGAACGGACCCTCGACCCGTCCGTGCGCCGTTGAGCTTCGCGCACTTGCTTCCGCTGTTCGGTCGGCAGCGACCGACGTCGTACCCGATCTAAGCGCTAGCACCACCGTCGCCATGATGACCGTCCGCATCGTCGCTCCCCAAACTTCGCCGGGTCCTACCACGGGGAATTGGCCAGATGGGCGGCGTAATCGAGGGCGTAGTCGGATGACGCGGTACCTCGTGTTGGTCGGCCATGCTGTATTCGCATCAGTGTCGCTCGCGATCGTTCTGATTGCAACACGTCGGGCAGTGGCGATGCTCGCACCGATCTTGTGGAGCGCGTCGCTCGGCGTCGACACGACGCAGCTTCGGACCGCCCCGGCCCCAGCCGTCACACGATCCTGTCGGCGAATGCGCGGGGCGCGCGAACTACTGTCCCATGGCGTGCGTTCTCGGGAAACCGAACGCGTGCGCTTTCGTCGGTCCAGTGGACGAAATCCCGGGTCGAGGCGCCGCCGAAGCGTTGCTGCTCGTAGACGTCGTAATATACCATGTAGCGGTCGCCAAGACGGATCGCCGTCGGGCCTTCCGTCATCGGTTTGGTGAAAGGCACGCTGACCGGCCCGAACGGACCGGTCGGCGAGGCGGCCGACTGGCTCACCAGCCACCGCCGCGTTTCCGTGTCGTGCGTCTCGTCCTTGTAGATCAGCCGCAGCCCTCCGTCGGCCAGCTTCAACCAGGTGAAGTCGATGGAATCGGTACCGGGATCGAACAATAGCCTGGTCGGGGTGAACGTGCGAAAATCCCGGGTTCGCGTGTAGTAAGGCCGCAGCTTGATCCCCGCGAACTTCTCGCCGGCGGTCGCGCCGAAACGGCCGTCGATGCTGCTCGACCACATGATCACGAAATCGCCCCGCGGGCGATCGTAAATCACCTCGGGCGCCCAACTGTTGCGGACGCCAGCGAAGCCTTTCATCACCGGAATGGTCTGTTGCGGCGACCATTGCATCAGGTCGCGTGACGTGGCGTGGCCGATGACGGGGCCGAACCAGTCGCTCGTCCAGACGAGGTGCCACAGGCCATCGGGTCCCTGCGACAGGTTGGGATCGCGCATCAGCCTGTTCTCACCGACCATCGGCGTCAGGAAACCACGACCGCCGCCCAGCGCCGTGAAAACATACCCGTCGTCGCTTCGCGCAAGTTTCAGGCCTTCACGACCCTCATCCTTGTCCGTGAAATAGCTGAGCAGGAAAACGTCGTCCGGCGCAGGACGTGCGGACGCAGGCAGGGCGGCGCAACCGAGCGTCGCACCGATACCGGCTAGGGCAGTACGCCGATCGATGAAGTTCATGCCGAATGCTCCGATACGGCGCAAGCGCCAAGTGAGATGCATAGTCTGACAGTTGGATCGGCCAAGTAAAGCACGCAATACTCGGACGCAGGGTCGCGTTTTGCTTCGTATGTGCGCGTATCGCGATGGTGGAGATACGCGCGTACATGGTCCAGCCATACGACGCCGGTGCGATCACCCCGTCACCGTTTACCGGCGGTAGTGATCCAACAAGCGGGCTTCGTAACGTCCCGCCAAGAACACGACGCCGTTTCCCCTACGAAGTAGGTATATCGATGATGCTGCGGCGGACCGCGTAAAGCACATCATGCAGGCATGCCGTGCGACCGTGGCCATCTGACGTGCGAACTTCATCCTGGTATGAAGGTGACATACCGCGTTGCCTTCACGGCCCGCCGCGCTGAGCTGCTCGACCGAGCTTCGAGTCCTACGACGATAGTGCACGGAAGAACCGGCCTTATCGAGCGCACGGGAATGAGAACCGTTCGTCATTTAATGCGCGTTGTGCTCGCCGGATTGGGGAGGGGGCGGCCTGGTCGCAGCTCGTACCGCTGCCGCCCCCTGGACTATTATGAGAAACCTACGACTGCATGTGGGACGTACGGTTCTTCCAGCCGCGCGATCTCGCGGTCGGTAAGGCCCAGTTCGAGCGCCGCGATCGCATCGTCGAGATGCGCGATCTTCGATGCACCGATGATCGGCGCGGATACCTCCGGCTTCGCCAGCACCCAGGCGAGCGCCACTTGGGCCCTCGGCACGCCGCGTTCCAAGGCGATCGTCGCGACCGTCTCCACCACCTTGCGGTCCGCCTCGACAGTATGTGCATACAGCGTCTTGCCGAACTCATCGGTCTGCGAACGCCCGGTGGTCTCGTCCCAGTCGCGCGTCAGACGACCGCGAGCGAGCGGGCTCCAGGGGATCACGCCGACCCCTTCGGCGTCGCACAGCGGCAGCATCTCGCGCTCTTCCTCGCGGTACAGCAGGTTCAGATAATCCTGCATCGTCGCGAACCGCGTCCAGCCATTCGCTTCGCTGACGTGCAGCATCGTAGCGAACTGCCACGCGAACATCGACGACGCACCGATATACCGCGCCTTTCCCGCCTTCACGACGTCGTGCAGCGCCTCCAGCGTTTCCTCGATCGGCACGTCGTAATCGAACCGATGAATCTGGTAGAGATCGACATAGTCGGTGCCGAGCCGCGTAAGGCTGGCATCAATCTCGGCCATGATCGCCTTGCGGCTGAGACCGGCACCGTTCGGGCCCGGACGCATCCGCCCGTGCACCTTGGTGGCGATTACCACTTCGTCGCGGCGGCTGAAGTCCTTGACCGCACGACCGACGATCTCCTCCGAGGTGCCATCCGAATAGACGTTGGCAGTGTCGAAGAAGTTGATCCCCGCCTCGACCGCGGCGCGGAGGATGGGACGGCTGGTGTCCTCGTCGAGCGTCCACGCGTGGTTGCCGCGATCGGGCACGCCGTAGGTCATGCAGCCGAGGCACAGCCGCGATACGTCCAGGCCGGTGCTGCCCAGTTTGGTATATTCCATGGTCCATCTACCTCAAAGGTTCACGTGCCGAACGAATGGCACCGCCATGCGGTCCTGCCCGATCAGCGCGACTGCGGAAACGCAGCGTCGCGTGTCCTGTACGGAGCAAACGTCGGGAGAATGCAACGATCATGGTCGCCCGTCGTTCGCCCTGCATCCCCAAACTACACCGAAGGACCGCTATGTTCGGACACAAGAAGAAGGTGCGCTACGCCGTCGTCGGCGGTGGCCAGATTTCGCAGCAGGCGTTCATGCCGGGCAACGTGTGCGAACCACGCCACGCCAGCTGGTTCGAGCCCGATGTCGACTGCTTGCTAGCGGACCAGGAAGTAGCACGGGTCGCTGCCGGTCCCGCCCGGGTCCCGGCGGCGGCACGTCCGGGTGGTTGGCGCGGGCTTACTTATTACCGGCTGCACGGATCGCTCGACATGTACCGAACCGCGTACGGGCTCGACCGCCTGCGCGACTATGCGCACCTGATTGCCGCGGACCGCGCAGCAGGGCGCCCGGCATGGTGCATGTTCGACAACACGGCCGCCTCCGCGGCGCTGGGTGATGCGCTTCAGCTGACCGAACTGATCGACGCTTCGTCGGACGGCAGGGCGGGCTAAAGCCCGATCTTCGCCAGCGCGGCGGACAACTCCGCATTCGATGCGGTGTCGTCCTTGGGAGAAAGCCGGTTCAGCACGGTCTGGACGCGCGTTTGAGCGACTTGGAGCGTCTTGTGCCGCACCTCACGCGTGGCGTTGGTCCGCCAGGATGCACTCTCGCCCAGCAACGCCGCCCATTTGGCCTCTTCGGCAGCCAAGATCGCCAGCGCCAGCCGCAACCCGTCTCGACGGCCATGCGCATACTCGTCCGACATCAAGCGATTTTCTCCCTACGACCCAGCACCGTTCACCGTTGTCGCCAATCAATAGGCTGAGCGCCCAGTTAAGGGCTGCCCGATACCAATGGTCAGTCCGTCTTGATGCCGTAGCGCGCATACCGCCTGTCGACGCTCGGTAGTAGCCGCCGTGCAATCGCGAATTCCTTCTTCGCTTCAGGCGTCCGGTTCGATTTCGCCAACACGATCCCGCGCATGAAATGGCTTTCCGCCTGATTGGGCGTCGATGCCAGCACCGCGTCGAGATCGGCCAAAGCCTGCTCGTATTTTCCGAGCCGATACCAGACCAGCGCCCGGCTATCGAGCGGACCACTCGTGTCGGTGCTGAGCTCGATCGCCGTCGTACAGTCTTTGAGCGCGCTCTCGATCATGACCATGCGGGTTCCTTTGGCCCAGCATCGCTCGTTCATCAGCGAAGGCGAACCCGGCTTTTCCGCGATCAGGCTGTCGTACAGGGTGAGTGCCGCGGTGACGTCGCCATACTCGCCGAGCAAGCTCGCCTTTGCTTCGCGAAACGCGTTGCGCATGCTGCCGCCCAGCGCAATGCGCTGATCCAGCAATGCCAGCGCTCCGGTCATGTCACCGCCTTCCGCCTTCAGGTCGCTGAGCTGACCAATCGCTTGTTCCGACGACGGGTCCAGGGCACGCGCGGCTTCCGCGTCTTTGAGCGCCGCCGCCATGTCACCCAATTCGTGTGATTCCGTCGATCGCTGCAGATAGAGGTCGATCGTCGGAGCGATCGCGATCGCCTGCGTCAGGTCGGCGACGGCGCCGCGGCGATCACCCACGCCGCTCCTAAGCGACGCGCGGCTGGCATACCCGCTGACCTCCTCGGGATCGTTGGCGATAGCCTTTGCAAAGATCGCCTCGACCGCCTTCAACTGCGTAGCGCCAGGGGGATCGCTGGCCATGATGTCCCACCGGCGCCGGGTGTCGGCGGAGGCGACGATACGGGGGGCGCGGGCTTTCGCGGTCGCCAGCGCATCGCGCTCCGCCGGGATACGCGCGACCGCGATCTCGCCGCCGACGGTGTCGATGCGCTCGTCGAGCGTGAAAGTCCCGTTTTCAAGGGCTGCGCTACGAACGATATCATACCCGGCGATGTTCGCCTTGAGATCGGGTTCCCCCTCCAGCGTGAAGGCTCGTGCTCCCTCGGGAAGGCGCAATCGCAAGCGATAGCGCATGCCGTCCGGTTGGTTGACGACGACAGGGACGGATGCCCAGGTCGCCTTGCTACGGTCGGGATCGAAATTGACCTGATTAATGAGCCGGTCGACCATGCGCTTGCGACGACGATCGTCGGTCGTCCAGATCGTGCTTGTGGCGCCGCGGGCCTTCAGCGTGACCGCACCGGTGATCGGGTCGGACGTGATCGACGTGTCGACAAATTGCCCCTCGCCCAGGAAGCCTTGCAGAAACTGACTGACAGCGTCGCGTTGCTCCTTCTCGCCCAACTGGGTCTTGGCCATCGTCAGCATCGCTGCCGGTCGCCCGTGAACGATCGCCGTAGCCTCGAATGCACTGGGCAGGTCGACGCTGGCGGTTTCGTCCGCTTCGACGGTCAGGTCGATGACCGGGCGCGCGTTCGCGTGCGCCGCGATCCTGAGGAGCGATGCGCCATCGGCGCGGATCGGCAGGACATAGCCGACATCCGGCGTGTCGTGGATATCCGCAAGCCTAGAACCGGCACCCGTCCCGTCGAGCCACAGCGTCTGCCCGCCGATCGTCGCCTTCACGAAGACGTGATTGAAAGCCGCCGCGCTCGGCAGCCTTTCGGCGACGAAGTCCCCCGTTCCGACCGCGGCGAGGACAGGCTCCGCATCGATGCCCATTGCCCGCAGCATAGCCAGCAACAGCACCGTCTTCGCCTTGCAGTCGCCGTAGCGAACCTCCCACGTTCGCGCGGGTTTCTGCGGAACATAGTTCCCGCCGTCCATCCCGACGGCAAGGTAGCGAATCTTGTCCTGCACAAGCTCAAGCGCGCGTTCGGCCCTGCCGATTGGCGTCGCATCCGCCTTCATGATCGCGTCGACCTCGGTCCTCAGCGGTGAGCCGGGCGCGACGGTGTTGGCCTCCGCGCCATAGAGCGGCGCGAAGGTCTTCGAGACGTCCGCCCAATCTGAGAAGGTCGCGAATTCGATCATCGGCGGATGCCGGAAACGGCTTGGCGCATCCTGCGGCATCTCGACCGGCTTTGGCGCGGGTAGGGCGAGGTCGAGCACGGTATATTGCCCGTCGCGGATCGGCACGGCCTTGACACCGTCGGCCTCGAGCTTCCAGCGCGGTGGCGTCGCGGTCGGCCACGATATGCGAGCGCGGGCAAAGGTGACGCGAGCGGGCAGGGCGATCATCGGCACGACGTTCTGCACGCGCCCACCCAACGCGACGTCCTTGGATGTCGTCGACGCCCGCAGCCGCAGGGTATCGCCAACCTGGAGACCCTCGACCGCGAGCGTTGCCGTCAGGATACCGGTTAATTCGCGCTGTTCGAGCGCCTGTTCGCGTCGCAAGACGGTAAACTTCTGACCGTTTGCCAAGAGGTCGATACGCTGGCTCCCGCGCCAGATGGCCAGTTCATGGACGATGATGTCGCCCTTGTCCGGTGCCCAAGGCAGGGTAAGCGACGTGGCCTGCGCCAGCATCTCCGGCGACGTGATGTGCGACGCGACGTCCATATAGGACCATAGCCGCCCGTCCTCGATGCGTTGTTGGGTATCGAAGATCACCAGCGTCGGCGTATCGCCGCCCGTCTTCGCAGCGTCCGGCATCACGGCCGGAATGACCCAGCTGGGCGCGGCCTGATACAAAGGAACGTCGCTCGCCTGCGCCGCAGACGTCGCCATGCACCCCAGCGACACCGCTGCAACCACTACACTCCGCACAATTCGGCCCCCAATAATCCCCACGCGAACGATATCGGCAAATTCGTCCGCAAGCCCAGAGAAATCGGTAATCCATGACCGCAAATAGTACTCGACCGCCCCGGCCATCGCCCGCCTTATCATCGAAGAGATGATCAGCCCGCCAGCTCGCCATCGCGCGGGCGGAAAGATCTTTGCGGATGCCGGCGGTCCGCCGATCGCGGCGATAGTCGCCGTGATCCGCCGATGTTCGGCCCGCAGCGCCGGTACGGCATGGTTGATGAAGGCCCGAACGACGCCGCGGCTTCCTCGATACGGATGATATACCATATGCGCCGATTGCGGCGGGGGTTCGAATGCTCTCGGAACCGTGACAAGGCGGCCCGCCGCGAAGTCTTCCGCCAAGCAAAGATGACCGCCCGCGGGACGCTGGCCGCAGACCGGTTACGGTGACACTCAGCCGCGCCGAGCGACCCTTCGTCGACTGCGTTGGCGAATGTGGTCGGTGGCTTCTTCGCTTGAAACGCACCATGCCGACATTGCTGCGATGTTGCGCGATTTCCTCATCCGGAAGACTTGAGACGAGGATCGAGGTTGGGGGAAGATCAAACGTGCTCGATCTCGACCGCCGCCTGGCGCTCGGCAATCCAGGTTGCAAATTGTGCGGCTTCCATCGGGCGCGCAAACCAGAATCCCTGCGCCTCTTCGCAACCAAGCTGCGCTAGGATTGCGGCGGCCTTGCCGGTCTCGACCCCCTCGGCCACTACTCGGTATCCAAGTTTGTGCGCGAGCCCGATCATCGTCTCGACGAGGACAAAATCGGGCCCTGCCGCTTCCGTCAGGTTGCGCATGAAGGCTTGGTCGATCTTCACGATCCGTGCCGGCAGGCGCTGGAGATACGCAAGGCTGCTATGTCCTGTCCCGAAATCGTCGATCGCAAGACAGATACCTGCTCCGGCCAGTTCGCGCAGCATCGCCAGTGCCTGGTCGGGCTGATCCATGATCGCGCTTTCGGTCAGCTCGATCTCCAGTCGCTCGGGCCGCAGGTCGCGCTCGAACAACGCCGGCTGAATTCGGTCGATCAGGTCCGACTCGCCTAGGTTGGCAGCGGAGATATTCACCGACAGGACCGGCGCGATCGCGGCAAGATCCCAATTTACCATCTGGTCCATCGCCGCGTCGATCACCCACTGCGTCGTTGCCCGCGCCAGCGACGTTTCCTCGATGATCGGGATGAACTCGGCCGGCGATACCTCGCCCAGTCGAGGATGCCGCCAGCGTAGCAACGCCTCCGCGCCAAGGCATCGCCCGGTCGCAAGTTCGACCCGTGGCTGGTACACCATCCGCAACTGGTCGCCCGCTTCGAGCGCCGCGCCGAAATCCTGCAACAGGCCGTATTGGCGGCGGTGCGCGATGTCGTTGGCCGGCGAATGCAGCGCGATAGCACCATCCGTGTTGCGTGCATCCTGCGCCGCGCTCGCCGCGCCCCTGAGCACGTCGTCCGCCGAAACGCTACCGATGACGAAAGACCGGACGCCGATCGCGACGTTCGTGACGAAGCGTACCGACGACGTAGCATGCATCGCTTCGAAGCTCGTCTTGAGCAAAGTCACATAGGCAAGCTCCTCGACACCCGGCGGCGATATGAACGCAAATTGCGCACTGCCGACTTGGTACGCGATCCGCCCCGGCCCCAATGCCACGCGCAACGACTGCGACGCCTCGCGGATGAAGTCGTCGACGCGGGCGACGCCCAGCGCCCGCGTGATCCGACTGATCTGGTCGTCGCGCGCCATGTCGACCACCACTGCGAAGCGATGCTCGCCCGGATGGTCGCGCTCCAAGTCCATCAGGTCTTCGCGAAACTGGTTCCGGGTCGGCATGCCGGTGACTGGATCGATTCTGCCGAACGCGTGCTGTAATTCAATCTGCGCCATCACCATTGCGGCCAGGTCGACCAGCGCGGCAAGTTCCGCTTCGGTGGCCTTGCGTGGTTCGGTGCCTAGGACGCACAGCGATCCGAGCCCGAAGCCGTCACTGGTTATCAAAGGCGCACCAGCGTAAAATCGCGTGCCGGCTCGTCCGAGGACGCTGTCGGCGTAGCAGGGGTCTGCCTGAAAATCTTCTATGACGAGAGGCCTGGTCGATTCGGCGACCTGGGCGCATGGTGCTTTGTCGCGCGGGATGCCGCGATGCTCGACGCCGACCCGCGACTTGAACCATTGTCGGTCTCGATCGGTCAGCGACACCGCCGCCACTGGCAGCCCGAAGATCTGGCTGGCCATCCGAGTAATGCGATCGAATCCTTCGCTCGCCGGCGTGTCGAGCAGCTTCAGCTGGTACAGAGCGTCCAACCGGGCTTCTTCGTGATGATCGCGCACACGATTCCTTTCACGTTCGCCTCTATAATAAAAACCTTAATGGTTTGATCTAAATCAAACCAGATAAATTAAACATGAGTTCTTAATGGCTACGCGGGCTCGACCCGGTTAAGTCTGGATTAGCGTCTGTCAGCAACTATTCTGCTGGCGGGGGAGCGGCCATGCGATCGTTGAACTCTCGGCAGTTTGGCATTTTGATTGCACCCGTAGTCGAGTTCGAGACGATACGCCGCACGTGACTCGCGCCTCGCCTGACGTCTCGGACGATGCAACCTCGCGCATTCTCGTCGCCTTGGCGACGCGATCGTCCCGGTCGTCCTGTTCGGCGACGCTAGCGATCAGACGCCGCCTTATCACTTTTGCCGACGCGATCGAGCCGCTACGTGGCCGATGCTTCTTCCGCAGCGCCGGCTAACCTCCGATCGCCGCGGCCCGCCGCCGCCAAGCAAGCGAACGTCGGTTCAGATCGTGAAGGTCGACCCCGCCCGCCAGCGCCGCCTCCGCCAGCGCGATGGCGCGATCCAATAGCGCGCGGTCGGCGTGGGCGTATGCGGGGCGGCGGGTGATCCTGTCGTACCACACGCCGCCGCAGGCATTGTCGAGGAAGATCCGCTGGAAGCAGTGATTCGCCTCGACCGGCCAGCGACGCCGGCGGGCGACCGCTGGCAGCGTCTCTTGGGTAAGCGTCAGCCAGCGGGCTTCGGCGATCGAGCGATCGTACGACGGGTCGTGGCCATCCATCCAGTCGGAACGATCGAAACCTGCGAAGGTCGCGCCGTTCCCTATCGCACGCGCCAGTGACCGCGCGGCAGCGGAGGCATCACCCCCGGTACGATTGAACGCGATCAGCGTCGGTGCGTCCGCGACGAACCGGTCGAGCACGCCGTCCGCGATCTTTATCGGCCCGTCGAACCGCGTGGCACCTGGAATGCTCTGGATCGCCGCGGCTTCGGCGGCCAATCGCTTGGCATCCGCGAAATACCGTCCCGCAGCGCTGCTTCCGCGGTCCGCCGCGTCGAGTCCGGCCGCCGTCAACTGCAGCGCACGCCCCCATCGCTGCATTGCGTCCAGCCACGGCCGCGACTGCGCCGCGAAACCGGGGTCGATGGTCCCGGACCGGATGATGTCGGGCGCATTCGCGATCTCGTCGGCACGCGCGGTCAGGTCCGCGATCGCTCGGCGCCGTGCAGCTCCGTCGCCCCCGGCCAGCACCTCCCGCACGCCGTCCAGCATCGCCTTCAAGCGCGGCGCCTGCTCCTGCCAGGGCTGGCTGCCGAAGGTCGGTGCCATGTGCTGCGTATCGAAGAACGTCAACAGCGCCGCGGTTGCGCGCTCGTCGCCGCCCGCCAGTTCCCGCGCCGCGAAATGCCACGTCCGTTGCGCATCATACCCCTTGTCGTTCCAGCCGAACGCGGCGACGCCGGTCACCGCCGGGCGGCTGGGCGCCTCCTGGTTCATCGGGTTCGACAGGATCCCGGTCAGCTCGCCCGACAGGCCCGCCTCGCGCCGCGTATAGGGCGCCATCAGCAGCCGGCCGGTGGTCTGCGCATAGTCGTTGACCGGATAATTGTCCCACAACAGAGTCTTGCGACCGAACGCCTTGGTCGCCGCCTTGGCGTCAGGGATCGAGATCGCCGGCGGCACGACGTCGGTGCCGGTCCACTGCACGACGATTCGCGGGTCGAGATGCTTGCGCAGCGCCGCCTTGTACGGCGTCTCCTTCGCGTCGTAATATTCGGTCGGCACCATGATCAGCGCACGCGCCGAAGGGTCCTTGGCGGCAAGGTTGGCCTGCACCGCATTCAGCAATTGCGACTGCGCGATGCCAGCCGCCTCCGCGCCCGATGGACCGAACGCCGCCTTGTCTTTCTCGCAGTTCCACTTGGTGTATTCGATGTCGTCGAGCGCGACATAAAAGCTGCCGACGCCGATCGATCGCATCGCGTCGAACTTGCGTTCCAGCGCCTGCACGTCCGCAGGGTCGGAGAAGCAGACCGACGGCCCCGGCGACACCGCGTAGACGAAGTCGACATGGTTCCGCCGCGCCGTCGTCGCGAGCGTCCCCAGCGCCTTCAGCGTCGCGGCCGGATACGCCTCCCGCCAGCGATCGCGCGCATACGGATCGTCCTTCGGGCTGTAGACATAGGTGTTCGCCTTGACCGTGGCGAGGAAGTCGAGATGCCTGGTGCGGTCCGCCATCGACCACGGCGCGCCGTAGAATCCCTCGATCGTGCCCCGGATCGGCATCGCCGGATGATCCTGGATCACCAGTGCCGGAATCGTCGACCGCCGGGCAAGCTGGCGAAACGTCTGGGCGGCATGGAACAGGCCGTCCACGTCGTGACCCGCCAGCGTGACGACCCCGCCCGACGCCGAGGCCAGGCTCGCGATCGTGTAGCCCTCGGCATGGTCATCGGCCACCGCGCGACTGCGGGCTAGCGCGTCGCGGACGATCGGCGCGGTCGATAGCCCCAGCACGATATACGTACCGTCGACGGCGGACGGCAATCGTCGCGCGCTCGTGACGGTCTGGACACCGGATGCCGTGAGGATGCTTCGGACGAGCGCGACCGTCTCGGCGTCGACGCCGGGCGCTGCGATCAGCGATACCGTACGCCCTAGCGCGATCCTTCCCGATCCCAGTTCGATCGACGCGGGAGCGGGGAACAGCGCGGGCATGGTGACCGGTTCCGCCGAAGCCGACCCCGATGCCAGACTAGACAGCCCCGCGACAGCCATGAGGGAGGGGACGAGGCCGAACTTGCCCGTATGTCGCGTCATGCTCGTCTCCGGTATCATAATGGTATTATGAAACCCGAACTAGGGTAGACGCCGGACGACTTCAACCCGCGCGCAAATCGGGCGCTTCCGCCCCCTCAGCGGCTGGCAAGCATCGCCGCCATCTTCGGGCGGACGGCGAACCCGTCAAGCTGGTAACTGACCATCACGCCGATATGATCGGACAGCATGCTGTTGTCGCCTGCGCGTCCGAACGGCGCGCTCAACGCAACCGGCTTTACCGACAGCGCATCGGAGGCGCGGTACATCAGCCAGTCCTTGGCACGCCCCGTCGAGGTCGCGACGTCCGCGCGTTGCGTCACCAGGCAGCTAGGAGTCGACCGGCACCGCTGCTCGCCACCCGTCAGCGGCATCGCACCGCCGAACATGTGCCGTGCGAAATACGCCCTTCGCGCGACGTCCTGCCCGACGTTGAAGTCTCCCGCCACCAACAGCGTCTCATGCGGGCGTTCCATCGAGCCGATGAATGCGCTGAGCACGTCGATCTGCCGTTTATAGGCATAGAGCGCACGAGGCTCGGATACGCCGGTCGCCCCGTTCGAGTTCAGGTGCGTGTCGATCACGGTGACCGGGCCCGCCCGGCCCGGAACCGCGATCATCGCCGCCATCGCACCCTTGTTGGCGAGGCAGTCATAACCTGCGCATACCGGGTAGCTGACCCGTCGGACCGCCAGGATCGGATAGTCGGAGAAGATCGCGAGCCCGCTGTCGACATGCTTGCCGACCTGCTCCCCGCGCAACATGCTGCCTTCCGCGACGAAATCCCGGTCGTTCGGGGTCGCGGCGGTCGCGGCGTCGTCGGCGGAGGCTCCGAACGCGACGTAGCGGTAGCCGGCCGCGGCACCGATCGCCTTGGCATCGGGCACGAACGCCTCCTGCAACGCGACGATCCGCGGTTGGTGCCCCGCAGCCCGCATCGCGCGGAGCTGCGCGGCGATCGCCGACAACGACGCCGTCCGGTCCTCTGCGATTGGCCAGGGCAGGCCGTGGACGTTGTAGGTCATGATCGACACCGTCGTTTCCGGCCGCTCAGCCGCTGCTGGCGACGTGATTGCTACGAGTAGCCCGAGACAGACGGCAAGACGACCGAGACGACCGAGACGACGCGAAACCATTGGCGATCCAATTCCTGTAGTTGCGTGGGTGACGCCACGGCTCGACCGAAACCCCACCTCTCGAGAAAACTTCGTTCGTCTGCGGTGTCTTGGTCGGTGTCAGCGCTTCAGCGGCGCGAACGAGAACAGCCCGCTTCGGTAGTTCATCACCACCGTCGTCGGCGTGATTCCGGCATGCGCGACGACCCGCGCCGCCTCCGCGCTCGGTTTGGAATGGCCGAGCCGCGGGTTACCGGCAAAACCGATCCCGTCGTGGAGCAGGCTGAACCCGTGACCGCCGCTGCGGGCATGGACGACGCTGAGCGCATACGCACCCTCGCCCGGAACCCGCAGGCACAGCCGCGCCGGGCCCGACGCCGGCACCGGGATCACCGCGCGGCGGAACGTCTTGCCCTGCGCCACCAGCACGTTGTCGTCGGCCAGGAACTCGCCTTCGACCGCAGGATAGACTTCGGCGCGCAGGTTGCCCGCGCGATCCTTCAGTCCCTCGACCGTCACGACGATCGCGGGTCCCGTCTCGTGCGGTCGGCACTGCGCCGCCGCGGTCCCCAGCGCAGGGGTCGACGCGATCTGCATCGCGGCCAGCGCCAGGAGGGCGACGATCATTGATTATGCTCCGGATTAAGAAGTTCGACCGCGGTCAGCGCGGCGCCGAGCAACAGGTGCGTGACCAGCCAGAGCGCGGCGACCATCGTCAGCATCGCCGCGACGTTGGAGGCTTGTCCGACGGTGAAGGCGACGAGGCCGGCAAAAACGATGTCCTTGTTCGGCAACAGCGGCAGGCGCGAGACGAGCAGGCGCAGCGTCGCCAGCACCAGCCACCACGCGAGCGGTGCGGCGGGCAGCGCGACCGCCCAGAGCGCGGCGGCGAACACCGTCGTCGCGACGATCCGCAACAGGTGGATGACCGCGATCCGGGCGAGTTCGTCGCGGGGCAGCGTGAACAGCCGCTTGCGCATCACGAGCGCGACGATCGAGGGCAGCGCGATGCAGGCGGCGGAGACGATCATCACCTTGGCGTCGGTGCCGAGGTTCAGCGCGACCAGCGACTGCCAGCTGACCGCGGCGAGCGCCAGCGTGCAGACGTTGGCGACGACCGCGGACAGGATCGACACGTCCTTGATCGCGCCGAATGGCGTCGCGACCAGAGCCGCATGCCGCCGCGCCCAGGCATAGAAGTACAGTTCACCGGAATAGCCAGCGATGATCTCGTTGCTGATCCGCTTGCGCAGCAAGGCGAGGAAACCGCGTGGGGGCAGGTTCCACAGCCGGCGATAGATCACCCACTCGCTTGCCGGCAGCGCGAGATAGCCGGCGGCGAACAGCAGCCAGAACAGCGGCGACCGCGGCACCATCGCGATAACGCCGCGTACGTCGAGATAGCGCAGCTGCCACAGCGCTGCGATCAGGATCGCCGCGGACAACAGCGGCGTCAGGCCGCGGGCGACTATACCCTTGCGGACCTCGATCGTCTTGAGCGGTAGCGTGGGGGCGGGCAGGGCGATCCGGTCGAGGGCCTTGCTCATGCCACCGCCCGCCGTACGGCGATCGGGGCGGCGAGCGGATTTCCATGACGCAGCGATGCCGCGACGGCGGGGGAGCCGGGATATGTCATGGGCCCTGGACGTCACCGCATCGCGGCATCCGCAGCCCGAAACAGTCCGCGCGAAAAAATAATCCGGCGGACTGCGGTTCGGATCGCGTGGTGCCGTCTCCGGGGCATGTGTGTGCCCCAGCTGCCCGGACCTCAGTCGTGAACGCCCCGGCAAAGGCCGTGCGTGCCCCATCGCCGGACCGCCGCCTCATCGTCTCGATCCACGACGTCTCTCCGGCGTTTGCCGAACCCGTGGAGCGGCTGGCGGAAATGATCGGGGGGATCCTCGGCGGTCCGCGGTTCGCGATGCTGGTCGTCCCCGATCACTGGGGCGCGGCGCCGCTCGACCAGGCGCCGGCGTTCGCGCGGCGGTTGCGGCAATGGGCCGATGCGGGGGTCGAGATGTTCCTCCACGGCTGGTTCCACCGCGATACCAGCGCGCACCGCAGCACGGGCGCCTCGCTGAAGGCGCGCTACATGACCGCGGGCGAGGGCGAGTTTCTCGGCCTCGACGCGGACGAGGCGGAACATCGGATGCGCGCCGGCCGCGACTTGGTCGAACAGGCGATCGGCAGGCCAGTCGCAGGCTTCATCGCGCCCGCCTGGCTGTACGGCCCCGGCGCGATGGCGGCGCTCAAGGCCTGCGATTTCGCGCTGGCGGAGGATCATTTCCGCGTCTGGCGGCCCGCGACCGACGCGATCGTCGCGCGCGGTCCGGTCGTCACCTGGGCGAGTCGCTCGCCCGCCCGCACCGCCAGTTCGCTCGCGGTCGCCGCGGCGGCGCGCACCCTGCCGGGCTGGCTGCCGACCCTGCGCGTCGCGGTCCATCCCGGCGACGTCACGAAGGAGTCTCTGATGACCAGTATCGACCGGACGATCCGGTGCCTGGCGGACCGCCGCATGGTCGCCCGTTACGCGGATCTGCTACCAGAGGGGGAGGGCCGTCGTGAAGATCGTTGATGTCTGCGCCTTCTACACGCCCAGCGGTGGTGGCGTCCGGACCTATGTCGATCGCAAGCTCGTCGCCTTTGCGGAGCGCGGGCACGAGATGGTGGTCGTCGCACCCGGCGAGCGCGATGGCGAGGAACGGCGCGGGCCGCACGCCCGGATCCGCTGGGTGCGCGCGCCACGGTTCCCGCTCGACCGCTCCTACCGCTATTTTTCCGACCGAGCCGCACTGCATGCGGTGCTGGACGAAGAAGACCCCGACCTCGTCGAGGTCTCGTCGCCCTGGCGCAGCGCGTCGATGGTCGCCGACTGGAAGAGCGACCGCGGCGCCAGGGCACGCCTCGCGCTGATCGCGCATGCCGATCCGCTGGCCGCCTACGCCTATCGCTGGTTTGGCGGCGTCGCATCGACTCAGACCATCGATCAAGCATTCGATTGGTACTGGCGGCACCTGCGCCGCCTCGATCGGCGCTTCGACATGGTCGTCAGCGCGAGCGATAGCCTGAGCGAGCGACTGCGCGAGGGTGGCCTGCAAAAGGTGCTGACCGACCCGATGGGTGTCGAGCCGGGCCAGTTCTCGCCCTCGTTGCGCGATGCCACCGTCCGGCGCGAGATGCTGGCGCTGTGCGGCTTGCCCGAGAATGCGGTGCTGTTGATCGGGGTCGGACGGCATGCGCCCGAAAAGCGCTGGCCGATGGTGGCGCAGGCTGCGACGATCGCCGGCGCCCAGATGCCGGTAGGGCTGGTCATCGTCGGCGGCGGATCGCGGCAACGGCCGGTGATCGACGCGATCGACGGCAATCCGCATGTCCGCCTGCTCGAGCCGACCACCGATCGCGCGGCGCTGGCGCGGATGATGGCAAGCGCGGATGCCCTCATCCACGGTTGCGAGGCGGAGACGTTCTGCTTCGTTGCCGCCGAGGCGATCGCCTCCGGGCTGCCGCTGATCGCACCCGACCGGGGCGGTGCCGCCGATCTCGCGCGGAAATCCGGCGGCGTGCTGTATCGCTCCAGCGATGCGCAGGCAGCGTCCGAGGCGATCCTGTCGGTCGCCCGCGCGAGCCGCAGGCCACGCGCGGTAACCCCGGTTCGCACGATGGACGATCATTTCGACGCCCTGCTCGCACTATACGTGAACGAGGACCTGGTGAGGAGAGAAGGATCATGTCGATGACCGCGACCCGCTTCGCCCTGCAACCGATACATGTTTCGGATCATGACCCGGCCCCGGCCCCGGCCCCGGCCCCGGCTGCGACAGTCGCGCCGTCCAATACGCCGTTGCCACCGTGTGATTTTCGCGGCGACGGACGCTTGGCCGACGCGCTCGCACACCCGCGTTCCGCCTGGGCCTGTCCGCTGTTCTACCTTGCCATTCCGGCCTCCGCGGTCCTCGCCCTCGCCGCGGGAGCGATCTGCCTGTGCGACCGTGCCGCAACCGTGCTGAACCGCTCGGTATCCTGACGCACTGATCCGACGCGCGGACACCGTCGGTCGCATTTTTCGGGGCGACATCCGGGGCGGGCAGGAGCAATACGCCTTGCCAGAGACGATGAGCCTCGGAGGAATGCCGTAGCCGACCCCGATACGATACCGCCTTCGCACCAGTCCGAAGGTCTTTCTGCCGTACTCGCGGCCAATCGTGGCCGGCTCGTCCGGTTCTTCACCGGGCGCACGGGCAGCGTCGCGGAAGCCGAGGACGTCGTGCAGGAAATCTGGCTCCACACCGCGCAGCCGTCACCGGCACAGGCGACGGGACCGATCGCCAATCCGCTCGCGTATCTGCACCGCGTCGGCATGAACATCGTGCTCGACCGCGTCCGTGCGAACGGCCGTCGCCAGCGCCGCGACACCGGCTATGTCGACGCGACGACCTCGATCGTCGGTGCGGAGGCGGTCGACGACGCGCCGTCCGCGTTCGACGCGGCCGCCAGCCGTGAACGGTTCGACCGTCTGGCCGCTGCGCTGTCCGGACCGCCCGAGGGTGCGATGCGCGTATTTCGTCGGCACCGTATCGACGGGGCGTCCCATGCCGACATCGCCGCCGAACTCGGCATCTCGCGCAGCGCAGTCGAGAAACACATCGCCGTCGCCCTCAGGCATCTGAGAAAGGCGCTCGATGAATGATTTAGCGAACGGGGTGCGGTTTGATCCGCGCGGCGGCGTCTATCAGGCGGTCCGGTATTTGTCGGGAGAATCTCGCAGGGTCGGCGCGCGGTGCGTCGATCCTGACACGGGCGGGGGGCATCCGCCGGAAAGGGGGACGCATGACTGACACGCACGCTGCGATAGATAGCGCCGCCGAAACGGCCGCGACGTGGCATTCGCGTCTCGACGCGCCGAATATGGACTGGGACCGGTTCGGCGAGTGGCTCGCGGCCGACCCGTCCCATCGGGCGGCCTATGATGCGATCGCGGGTCTCGATGCGGAGTTCGTCGCTGCCGCACCGGCGATCGCCGCACGCCTGCCGGCGAATGATGACCAGGCGGGCAATGTCCACCGGGATGTTGTGCCCCTTGCAGCATCACGCACTCGCCGGTGGCAATGGGCGGCGTTCGGTTCCAGTGGAGCGCTTGCCGCGGGGCTCGCGGTCTTGCTGGTCGCGCCGTCGGGCGACGACGCGGCGCAGGCCTATGAAACGGGTCGCACCGAGACCCGGTCGGTGACGCTGGCCGATGGCAGTCGCATGCAGATCGATCGCGGCTCGCGCGTGACGGTCAGTGGCGGCCGCAGTCCGGTGATTGAGATCGCGCAAGGCGCGGCGAACTTTGCCGTCCGGCACGATCCGTCCCGCGCCCTGATGGTACGCGCCGGCGGATACGAAATACGCGATCTCGGTACGAAATTCGATGTCGTCAGTGCGCGGGGACGTGTTGCCGTCACCGTCGCGGAGGGCATGGTGAGCGTCCTGCCGGTCGGTGGCGCGCCGTCCGACGCGACGACGCTGCAGGCGGGCCAGAGCCTCGATATCACCCCGGCCAAACAGATCGCCGAACGGCGGACGGTCGACCCTGCGCGCGTGTCGGACTGGACCGACGGTCGGCTCGACTATGACGGGGCGCCATTGCCACTGGTTGCGGCGGATATCTCGCGGTATGCGCAGAGCCCGCTGACGGTCGATCCTTCGGCGGCGAACCTGCGCTTTTCCGGGGTATTGACGATTGGTGACGGATCGCGGCTTGTCGACCAGCTTCAGGCGGTGCTGCCGATACGCGTTCGCCGGGTTGCTGGCGTCGTGCATCTTGGTGCCGCCGGCGGACGCTGAGCGGGCATCACCGGGCAAGCCTTCGATCACGATCCCGGCGGGACCGTTACGGTCCGCGCTCGACTCGCTGGCACGCCAGACCGGGATCTCGATCGGGATGGCCGGCGGTTTGCCGGATGTCGTCGTCAGGCAGGTCGGTCATGCTGCCGACGTCGCACAGGCCGTACGGCGCATGCTGGCGGGCAGCAGGCTGCGCGCGGTGCAGGTCGATGCGACCACGTGGCGGATCGAGGCCATTCCGGCAAAACCACCGCGCGCGGTGGCGCGTCGCGGTGTCACGACGGAGACGCTAGTGACTGGCGATATTGTCGTCATCGCCAGCAAGCGCGACGAGCGGCTGTCCGATCTCTCCGCCTCGATCAGTATCGTCGGTGGGCCCAATTTGGGGCGACTGGCGGGGCGGCGTGGCCTGACCGACGTCGTGGCCACGACCGACGGCGCATTCTCCACGAACCTCGGCCCGGGCCGTGACCGGATATTCCTCCGCGGAGTCGCCGACAGCGCGTTCAACGGCACCAGCCAGTCGCTCGTCAGCCTGTATCTGGACGATGCGCGGATCGGCTCCTCGTCCCCCGATCCCGACCTGCGGCTCGTCGACGTCGACCGGATCGAGATCCTGCGCGGACCGCAGGGCACGCTCTACGGCACCGGTGCGCTAGGCGGAGTCGTCCGTGTCGTGACCGCCGCGCCGGACCTTGATCGGCTCGCCGGCGGTGTCGCGGTCGAGGGGACGGGGATCACCAACGGTGCGGTCGGTGGCGCGGTCCAGGGTATCCTCAACCTGCCGATCGTCACCGGCACGGTCGCCCTCCGGACCTCGGGCTGGATCGAGACGATGCCCGGCTGGATCGACGATACCGGGCGCGATCGGCGCGACGTGAACCGGACGCGGCGGTTCGGTGGCCGCGCCGCGCTGCGCTGGTCGATCGGCGGAGGGTGGTCGGCGACGCTGAGCGGCGTCGCCCAACGGATCGACGCGCGCGACAGCCAATATGCGACCAGCGGCCTGTCGCGCGCCACGCGGATTGCCGAGCCGCAGGACAACGACTTCACGTCCGGTGCGCTGACACTGCTAGGACCGATCGGCAAGCTCGAGGCGCAGGCGACGACCGCCTATGTCGACCAGGAGTTCGGCAGCACATATGACGCGAGCATCCTGGCATCGTCGCTCGGCGTGGCGTCGCCGGTCGCCTATATCGAGGATCGCTCCGCGCGGTTGCTGTCTCAGGAGATTCGGCTGAGCGACCCGACCGCGCGTCACCCCTGGATCATCGGCGCGACCATCCTGCATTCGACGAGCCGCCTCGACGGTCGTTTCACGTCGGTCGGCGTCGACACCATCGCCGCGCGGCGCGACGAGGAGGACGTCACGGACTTCGCCCTCTTTACCGAAGGAACGCAGCGCCTCTCGAACACGCTCGATTTCAAGCTCGGGCTGCGGGCATTCTCGACCTCGGGCCATCTCGAGCAACAGGCTCCGGGCCGTGTCCGCGCCAACAGGATCGGCGTTACCCCCAGCGGTACGCTCAGCTGGCATCGCGACGATCTCGGGCTGGTGTGGCTTCGCTATGCCAGCGCGGTGAGGCCCGCGGGGATCAGTCGCACCGCGGACCCCACCAACCTGCGGATACCCGGCGATGAGCTCCAGAGCCTGGAACTGGGCTGGCGGATACGCGTGGCAGGGGATCGGCTCGCCTTGCACGGCGCGGTGTTCGGATCGGCATGGCAGCATCTGCGCAGCGATACCGTCGGGCCCGATGGACTCCTCGGGACCGTCGATGCGGGCAACGCGGTGAATTACGGACTAGAGCTGGGCGGCGTTCTGACCCTGCCACCGCTCACGATCGACTTCGGGACCACGCTGCAACGCGCTCGACTGACGTCGGCGTCGTCGAACACCGGACTGGATCGCGACGATCGCCGGTTGCCGGTCGTCCCCGACATATCGGCGAGGCTGACGGCGACGCGTAGCCTCGTTGCGTTCGGCCTACCCGCGACGATCTACGTCGCCGGGCGTTACACAGGCCGTACCCGGTTGAGCTTCGATCCGCTGCTCGATCGACCGGCTGGGAACTACGCGACCATCGATACCGGCGCGACGATCGACCGGGGCGGGTGGCGCTGGTCGATCGCGGTCGACAACGTGCTCGACAGCCGCGGCAACAGCTTCGGGTTCGGCAATCCCTTCACGCTGGCGACGAGCGACCAGACCGTGCCGATCCGCCCGCGAACGCTGACGGTACGGGTCGCGATCGGGCTTTGACGCCACCGGCGCTGTCATCAAAGTGCATTCGTTACGTCATCAACACGAAAAACATTGCGCCTAGCTGTCCACGCGAACCGGCGGATCCAAGTCGGCAACCCCAGGGGCATCATGAAATTCATCACCGGCAGCGCGTTGATCGCGCTGATCGCCAGTTCGTCGGCTGTTGCGCAGATCGCGCCGCAGGTACCCGGGAACGCTGCCGTCGATACCGTAGCCGAGGACAGCCTGATCGTCGTCACGGGGACGCGCGATCGCTCACGAACGCAGTTCGACACACTCGCCCCGGTCGATGTCCTGTCGGGCGACGCAGTGCGCTCCAGTGTATCCGGGGATCTGTCGGACACGCTCGCGCAACTGCTGCCGTCGTTCAACGTCCAGCGCCTTCCCGCAGCCGACGGTCAGGCGTTCGTCCGGCCGGCGACGCTGCGCGGGCTATCCGCGGACCAGACGCTCGTCCTCGTCAACGGCAAGCGCTATCACCGGTCGGCCTTGCTCGGTACGCGCGGTGCGCAGGCGCCCGATCTGGCCGGTATCCCGTCGCTTGCGATCAAGCGGATCGAAGTGTTGCGCGATGGCGCGTCGGCGCAATATGGCTCCGACGCGATCGCTGGCGTCGTCAACATCATCCTCGACGACACCGCGGGCATGGAAGCGTTCGGGCAGTTCTCGCAATATTACAAAGGCGACGGCAACGAGTATCAGACCGGCGCGCGCGGCGGCATCGCGCTGGGCGACCGAGGCGCGATCGTCGTCACCGGCGAATATGATCATTCGGAGGCTACGTCGCGGACTCGTCAACGTCCCGACGCTATCGCGTTCCAGGCGGCAAACCCCAATCTCGTAGTGCCCAATCCCGTGCAACGCTGGGGCCAGCCCGACGAGGAGCGCATTCGCGGCGCGATCGACGCGCATTACGCACTCATCGATGCCGCAACGCTGTATCTGTTCGGCACGGCACAGCAGGGCGAGGGACTCACCGACTTCAACTGGCGCAACCCCGCCGGCACGGGCAGCGTCTACAACGCAAGCAGCGCGTTTCCCGGCTTCTCGTTCCGCAGTGTCTACCCCGTCGGCTTCACCCCGCGGTTCGGCACGACGTTCAGCGATTATCAGGGCGATAGCGGGCTTCGCGGCGATCTCAGCGAGCGCTTCAGCTACGATCTTTCCGCTGCGGTCGGGCGCAGCCGGATCGCATATACGCTCGCCGAGAGCCTGAATGCGTCGCTTGGGCCGGCGAGCCCGACGAGTTTTTATCTTGGTCAACTCGAACAGCGCGAGTTCAATCTCAACGCCGATTTCGTCTACCGCCTGCCTGTCGGTACCGCACATCCCGTCAACGTCGCGTTCGGTGCGGAACGACGTCGTGAAACCTATCAGGTTTCCGCGGGCGACCCCGCATCCTATGCAATCGGCGCGGGCGCGGCGACCGGCCTAGCGCCTAATTCCAACGGATTTCCCGGCTTCAGCCCTAGTCTGGCCGGCACGTTCGACCAGACCAGCTATGCTGGCTATCTTGATCTCGAATGGCAGCCGATCGAGATGGTGACGGTCGGTGCAGCCGGTCGCTACGAGGACTTCTCCGAGTTCGGAGACACCTTCAACTACAAGCTGTCCGCCCGGTTCGAACCAGTCAGGGGCATTGCAGCGCGCGGGACCTACTCGACCGGTTTCCGTGCGCCGACTCCGGCACAGTTGAACACGTCGCAGACCACGCAGGGCCTCGACACCGCGACGCTTCAGATCTTCAACCAGGGCCGCCTTTCGCCCAGCGATCCGCTGGCGATCGCGCTGGGGGCAAAACCGTTGACGCCGGAAACGTCAAAGACCGCGACGGCCGGCCTCACCTTCCAGAGCCACTTCGGGCTGACCGGCTCGATCGACGCCTATCAGATCGACGTCGACAACCGCTTCAGCCAGTCGCGGACGTTCGCGGTCCCCACCAGCTTCGCCAATCCGCAGCGCTTCACCGCAGTTTCGTACTTCACCAACGACTTCGACACGCGCACGCGCGGTATCGATGCGGTGCTGTCCTATGCCCATCGCGTCGGACCCGGCCGCGCGAGCCTGAGCCTTGCCTACAACTACAACCAGACCAAGGTGCGCAGCGGCGTCAGCGCGGCGATCCCTAACGACACGCAACGCCGCATCTTCGAGGAGCGCCTGCCTCAGCATAACGGCACCGCGACGCTCGGCTACGACATCGGCGCGGTGTCGTTCCTAGCGCGTGGCCGCTATTACGGGGCGTGGACCGACGTCACCGGCAATGCGACCGGTGAACTGTTCCAGCGGTTCGGCTCGATCGCGTTGTTCGACGTGTCGGCCAGCTATCGGTTCGACGAGCATTTCACCCTTCGCGTTGGAGCCGAGAACGTCGCCAATACCTATCCGGCCGAAGCGACCAACCAAGCCGTCCGCGGGCTGATCTATTCGCGAAATGCGCCGTACGATACCGATGGCGGTCAGTATTACGTACGTCTCGGGATGAAGTTCTGATGGTGCAGTTCGTCGATCGCCGCGGGTTTATGGGCGGTGCCGCCGCAACTGCTACCTTGCCAATGGCACGGCAGGCGGGGGCCTTTGCGTCCGTCGCGATCGACGAGGACGCCTTCTGGACAAACATAGCATCACAGTACGACGTCACGCGCGAGATCACCCAGTTGGAAAACGGCAATTGGGGCATGATGGCCCGCCCTGTGATCGAGGCGTATGAAGGCAACGTCGAGCGCGTTAACCGCGATACCAGTTACTATACGCGGCGCGGGATGATCGCCGACTGGATGCGCGCACGCGATGCGCTGGCAGCCACCTTGCAGGTCCAACCCGACGAGGTCGCGTTCACGCGGAATGCGACCGAAGCTCTGAAGGCGTTGATACTCGGCTATAACCGCCTGACGCCGGGCGATACCGTGCTGTATGCCGACCTCGATTACGACAGCATGCAGGCTTGCATGGACAGCCTTGCGACACGGCGTGGTGTTTCGGTGGTGCGGATCGCTCTGCCGCAACCGGCGACACGACAGTCGTTGATCGACGCCTACGCCGCTGCGATGGCGGCGAACCCGCGTCTCAGGTTGATCCTGCTCACGCATTTGAGCCATCGCACCGGCCTCGTCCTGCCGGTACGCGAGATTGCCGCGATGGCGCGTGCGCGTGGGATCGCGACCATCGTCGACGCGGCACATAGCTGGTGTCAGCTAGACATGACGCTGGCGGATCTCGACTGCGACTATGTCGGCATCAACTGCCACAAATGGCTGGGTGCACCGCTGGGTGTCGGTGCAATCCACATCCGTCGCGGCGCCTTGGCGGCGATCGATCGCGATCCGGCCAATCCGGCATCCGAACGCGAGACGATACAGGCGCGAATCCATACCGGTACGGTCGATTTCGCCGCGCCGCTCACGGTTCCGGCTGCGCTCGCCTTCCAAGGCCGGATCGGCAGCAGACGACGGGCCGATCGTCTCGTGGCGCTCCGGAACCGTTGGGTCGACCAAGTAAAGACAGTGCCTGGCATCGAGATCCTGACGCCCGATGATCCCGCCTTACATGGTGGCATCACGTCCTTCCGCATTCGGGGCAGGACGAGCACGGCGGAAAACGTCGCGGTATCGGCCGCGCTGCTCGAAAAATACCGCATATTCACGGTTCATCGCGACGGTGCCGCTGGCGGATCCTGCGTCCGCGTGACGCCCGCGCTCTTCAACACGATGGCGGACATGGACGCCTTGGCCAAGGCGTTACGTGGTATCCTAGAATCTGCGCCTTACCAGTCAAAACCGACGTAATCTTTTCGCGCAGCAATCCGCTGCGCTTGAATAGGACGTCGTTATGACCCTGGAATCCCTTCCTGACAGCGGTCGTCAGCCCGAAGAAGTCGTGCATCATAATGTCAATGCCCTTCCCGAGCGGCGACCCTTCGAGTTCATCGATCTGGAGACACGTTTCGATCCCGAATACGAGACGCTGTGGACTTACATGCGGCAACGCACACGGCCTAGCTTCAACCCAAGACTCCTCGCCGAATTCGACCAATGGCAAGACGACATTGCCGCCGCGCGGTCGTCGGGCGCTATGTCGATCCGGTATCTCGTGCTCGGTTCGCACTTTCCCGGGGTCTTCTCGCTAGGGGGCGATCTCGATTTGTTCGCCGCGCATATCCGCAACCAGGACCGCGACGCGCTGGTCCGCTACGGCCGCGCGTGCGTGCAGATCCTGCACCGCAACATGCGCAGTCTGGATCAGCCGATCATCACGATCGGTTTGGTGGAAGGTGATGCACTGGGCGGTGGGTTCGAGGCGTTGTTGTCGTTTAACGTGGTGATCGCCGAGCGCGGCACGCATTTCGGCTTGCCGGAAACGAACTTCGGCCTGTTCCCTGGGATGGGCGCACACTGCTTCTTGTCCCGTCGCCTCGGGGCCGCACGTGCCGAACAGATGATCTTGAGTGGTCGGTCATACACGGCGGAAGAACTATATGACCTCGGCATCGTCCACGCACTTGCCGACCCGGGCATGGGCCGTGCGGAGGTCGAGCGCTACATCCGCCAGAATCACCGTCGGCATAGCGGCCATTGCGCAATCTATGAGGCGTCACGGTCGGTGAACCCACTGGCGCTCAGCGAACTGCAGGCGGTCGTCGATCTCTGGGCGGATGCTGCGCTCCGGCTCAGCGAGGCGGATCTCAAACTCATGCGCCGCTTGGTAGGCGCCCAGACGCGGCTGATGGACAAAGCGGCGTAGCGATCTCCTTCAGGAGCGCCCCAACGCCTTGACCCCTGCGCCGGCAAGCATCGTCGCGACCATGCTTGCCGGCATCGGGTGTGCCAGCAGAAAACCCTGCACCGCATCGCAGCGGGTACGGCGCAACTGTTCGAGTTGGGCTTGCGTCTCGACCCCTTCTGCGACGGTCTGCATGCCCAGCTTCGCCGCCAGTTCGATCACGGTTTGGACGATGGCGACCGATGCCGGGCTCTCTTCGAGATCTGCGATGAACGATCGGTCGATCTTCAGCGTCTGGAAGGGGAACTTGGTCAAATAGCTCAGCGAGGAATATCCCGTCCCGAAATCGTCGAGCGTTGTCCGGACATCGAGACGATTGATCGCGTCCAATGCCGCCAGCGATGCATCGATATCGTCGAGAAGGACTGATTCGGTCACCTCCAGCTCGAGGCGATCGGCTGCGAGGCCACTGGCGGCTAAGGCGCTCATGATGATGGTCGGCATGTTCGCCGACCGTAGCTGGATCGGCGAGAGGTTGACGGCGACGGTCACGTCGGCTGGCCAGCCTTTGGCAACCCGGCAAGCTTCCCGGATCACCCAGCTGCCGATCACGACGATCAGCCCATTCTCTTCGGCGATCGGTATGAATTCGGCTGGCGAGATCGCGCCGTAACGACGGTTGGTCCACCGTAGCAACGTTTCGCAGGATAGTATGCGCCGTCCCGTCAGGTCGAAGATCGGCTGGAACATCAGGTGGAACTCGCCGCGTTCCAGCGCGCCCTGCATCTCGGTGCCGAGGTCGCGCGTGCGCTCGATCTTTTCGTCCATCAGTGGCTCGTAGAACCGCATCTGACCACGGCCGCTATCCTTTGCGCGGTACAAGGCGAGATCAGCATTCTTCAACAACGTGTCAGCGTCGGTGCCGTCGGACGGTGCGATCGCGATGCCGAGCGACGCGCCGACGCACAGCGCCCGCCCGTCGTGCTGGACCGGTTGCTCGACCAAGGCGATGATCCGCTCACCCGTCGCGACGGCTTCCGCGTGCGAGACGACGTCGCAGATCACCGCGAACTCGTCACCGCCCAACCGGGCAACGATCCCGGCATCACCGAACGCCGTGGCGAGCCCCTGAGCCACCCCAGCCAGCAACGCGTTACCGGCGAGGTGACCGAACGAGTCGTTGATCTCCTTGAACCGATCCAGATCGATCCAGAAAATGGCAAGACGTCGGTTGCCGTCTTCCAGCGCCTGCAAACGCGCCTCGAACTGTTCCCGGAATGCTGTCCGGTTGGCGACCCCGGTGAGGTCGTCGCGGCGGGCGACCGCGGCATGATGCTCGGCCAGCGCCGCTTTTTCGCGCGATACCAACGTTGCCTTCAGGATGACGCCATATGTCTGCAAGGTGATGTCCATCATCGCGACGACGAACAGGACGATCACTGCAGCCAGCGCCATCTTCAACGGCTGCAGCGAGACGACCAATCCCACCGTCAGCGGTAGCGAGGCAAAGCATAATTGCGACAGAGCTATCAACGGCCGCCCGGCGTTGCGGCCCGCAATCCCTGCAGCGTATCCAATCGTTGTGGTTACCGCTAGGAGCTGGAGGACGCCTTCGTCGCTGTAGACCAGCGTCAGAAGGCCAAACGTACCGAGCAAGGCCGAATAGCCAAGCGCGCCCGACCGATAAAGAAATTCCTGCCGCGCCGCCCAGCCGTTTCTTGACAAAACCGTCCGGGGAGCCTGTCGCGGTCGCTTCAGCGCATCGACCACGCGGATGCCGGCAACCAACGCGATCGCCACGGCGCAGACGATCAGCCATCGATTGCCACTGACACAGGCGACGATCCCCATGATACCGGCACTGGTCACAGCGCCGATGACGAGCGATTGCGGGGATGCGTATAGCGATTCCAACAAGGTGGCACGCACCGACGCGGCGATCGCCTGATCGGAATGCCGCAACTGCCTGAGACGAGAGATTAAGCCACTCATGCAATCGTCCATGAACGTCGGAGATTTAAAAGAAACGAATAAACCGAAGATCGCCGCTGTCCGGCACTCCCTTCCGGGATCGCCATGAGGTCGAGCCCACACCGCTGTGCGAACGCGAAAGGCGTCGTCGGGGTGAAACGATCGGTATGGCGCTGAACGTCAGCATTGGGTCGATTTTCTGGTGGCGACAAGTATCACCGACGCCGCGCAAAGTCGCGCGACCGGTCCGATTGGCGACCCTTGACGGCCAGGCACATCAGATTAGCCCCTCACGCTGCATCGCCTCTCGTACGGCAGGACGCGTTTTCATCCGATCCCGGAACCTTTCGAGCGAAGCCGGCACGTCGATCCGGTTTTTCGCCGCCCACATCAGCATAACGAAAAGGTAACAGTCCGCCACGCTCAGTGATTTACCGAACAGATAGTCGCCCTGCATGGTGTCGGCGAGATATCCCAATCGTTTCAGGATCACGTCGCTAGCCTGGATTTGCGCTTCATCGCTCGCGCCCGAGAAGAACGGCTTGAAGCTCTTGTGAACCTCGGTCGAAATATACGCGAGCGCCTCCAGCAGGTGCGTATGACCCATCGCGCCCACAGGTTTTAGCGCGGTATCCTGGCGGGCGATCCAATCGAGAATTGCTACGTTTTCGGTCACCGTCTCGCCCGAGTCGAGGGTCAGGGCGGGGACGTAGCCCTTTGGGTTGATCGTCGTATAGTCGACATCGCCCTCGGTCCGCTTGGCCTTCAGATCGACCTTTTCAAGCTCGAACGGAAGTCCCGCCTCGTGCAGTGCGATGTGATCGGCGAGGCTGCACGCGCCGGGCGAATAATATAGCTTCATCAATGGTCTCCGTGTTTAATTTGATTAACACACGAGCGCGCCGATAGCTGCGACCGCCACGACAGCCCCCGCTTGCAGTGCCGCAGGGCGCTCCCATCTCCGGTAGATGAACGAAAATTTGATCCGCCTCGGTCTTCTCGATGAGGTAGACATCATACTCGATGAAGCGGCGCTGTCGCTGGCGCTGCTCGATCACGCGGATGTCGACCCGACGCCTTACAGCACGCTGATCGATGCCATAGCAAAACGGCTTGCGGCGGTCGGCCGAAACGCCGGTACCGCCGAAGAACGTGCCGATGTCATGGCCGAGACTTTGGGAGAGGAGTTCGGCTTCGTCGGCGACCGTGAATCGTATGACGATCCTGCCAACGCCGACCTGATACGGGTCCTCGACCGGCGTCGAGGCCTGCCCGTAAGCCTGTCGATCCTCTACGTCGGCGCCGCACGCCGGATCGGATGGCAGGCGGACGCGCTTGACGTTCCCGGGCACGTGCTGGTCATGATCGGAGCCGAGGCTGCTCCGGTTATCATCGACCCGTTTCGCGGCGGGATGCGGGTGGATCGCGAGGCGTTGACCGCATTGGTGTTTGCGTCGAACACTGAGCGAGCCGCTGCGGTGAACCACGTCGCAACGATGCCGAACCGCGCCATTCTGGTGCGGCTCTTGCTCAATCAGGCGACGCGAGCAGAGCAGGCGGGTTTCGGTCGCCGCGCTCTGGAACTCTACACGCGAATGACTCTGATGGCGCCGGCTTACGGGCATGCGTGGTGGGAGCGCGCGCGACTGGAGTTGGTCGACGATGACGTGACGGCGGCGCGAGGGAGCTTGAGCGCGATGTTGGAGATCACCCGCGATCCCGATCTGCGGCGGCGTGTGGTCGATACGCTGGGATCGCTGCCGACGGCTTAGCCATAACGACTGACACGCACTTATCGCCGGTGGCGTTTGACGTGCCCGAGGGTGATCCGGAAATGCAATCCGGTATCATCAGTCCGCTGGCTGACGTCGAGTATGCCGTGATGCGCCCGCGCAACGCGGTCGACGATCGATAGGCCGATGCCCGAGCCCTCGGACCGTGATCCATCGGCGCGCCAGAACCTATCCGTTAGACGCGCGAGATGCTCGTCCGGAATGCGGTCGCCGTCGTCGAGCACGTGCACGCTGGCGTCCGGACCGACCCGGACGACGATGGCCGTTCCCGGTCGGGTGTGACGGACGGCGTTATCCACCAAATTCTCCAGCGCGAGCGCGATGGCACCGGTATGGCCGACGCCGAAAGCAGCGTCCGACGTCCGATCCTCCATCGCGATACTGCGTCCGCCGGCGATGATGGCGGGCGCCCGGTTCGCGACGACCGCTTCGGCGATTGCGACGAGGTCGAGCGGCTCGCCGTGCTCCTCGACCGGTCGCTCCAGATCCGCCAGCGCGAGCATTTGCGTTACCACGCGGGCGGCACGATCGACCGATGCCAGCAACGCATCCTTGAGCGCCGGATCGTCGACGGCGTCGGCCCGCAGCCGGATCACGGCAAGTGGCGTGCGCAGTTCGTGCGCGATGTCCGCGGCGAACCCGGCCTGGGTCCTGAAGCCGTCCTCGAGCCGTTCGAGCGCCTCGTTCGTGGCGGCTGCGAGCGGTTCGACTTCGGACGGCAACGTGCCCCGCGGAAGGCGGGTATCCAGCGTGCGAGGCCCGATCGCTGCCGCGGTCGCGGAGACCGCCTGCATCCGCCGCGTCAGGCGCCGCGTCAGCAGCGCTCCGATCAGCGGTACCAGTGCGGCGATCGGCAGGACCAGCAGTGCGAAGCGCTTGAGGAAGGCTGTGACGATATCGTCGGTGATGACTTCGGGCGCGGCACCGTCCTGCGACGCGACGATCAAGCGCCCGCCACCGATCGGCAGGCTGTAGGCCTCGATCACGCCGCGGCGAAAGAAATGTGCGCCATGATCCATCGGCACTGCGGCGATGATCCGCGGTCGGGCAGGCCCCTTCGCCATCAGTACGGCGCGGCTTCGGTCGATGACCGCGACCGCCATCCCGTCGGTCAGCGCGTCGCTGCGTAGCGCGGCGGAGACGGACAGCGCACCTGCGACGACGGCGGCCTGCTGGCGGAGAAGCCGCCGCTGGTAATGGTCGGCGGTACTGTGGAGCATCACTGTGACACCCAGCGACAATGCGATGGTCGCGACCAGCGCGGTGACGACGTGCAGCGCGACGAACTGTCCGAACAGCGATTTGGGCAGCGATCGGGGAAGACGCAGCCTCACGGCTTGCAGACGATGATGTAGCCGACGCCGCGCACCGTTTCGATCCGCGCGCCGCTCTCGGCTTCGTCGAGCTTTTTCCGCAGGCGATGGACATAGACCTCGACCGCATTCGAGCCGAGCTCGCCGCCCAGCCCGAACAGATGGTCCTCCGCGATCCGCTTGGGGACGACGTTGCCGGCGCGACGCAGGAGAAGTTCGAGCAGCTCGGTCTCGCGTACCGACAAGGCGATCGTCGTCCCGTCGACATGCGCGCACCGGATCTCGACGTCGAACGTCAACCGCCCGCAGCTCAGCGACCGACCGAGATACCCACCTTGCCGCCGCAGGACTGCGAGCAGTCGCGCGTGAAGTTCATCGACGTCGAACGGCTTTACCAGATAATCGTCGGCACCCTCGTTCAGGCCTCGGATACGCGCGTCGATCGTACCGCGCGCGGTGAGGATCAGCACCGGACGGGTGTCACCGCGACCCCGCATGCGGTGGAGAAGCGCCAGTCCATCTTCATCGGGCAGCCCAAGATCGAGCAGGATGGCGGCATAATCCCCGTGCTGCAAATACGCTTCGGCCTCGTCAACCGATCGCGCGAGATCGACCGCGAAACCACGTGGCGCCAGCGCCGCGGTCAACGCCTGCGCCAGATCGCGATCGTCCTCGATCAACAGCACTCGCATCGAACTCAACCTCATATTGCCGCGGCGCAGCATCCGTAAGCGCGCTGTAAGCCAGCGGCGCTAGCGGCTCCAGTCTAATCCCCAAGGGGCTGATAATGCACGCATCGACGACACCCGAAACGCTCCCTCCTGCCGCCACGCTCTCGCGATCCGCGCAGATACGCTGGCTTGGGATCGCCGCTGGCGTGATCGTCGGGCTGGTGCTGATCGTCGTGCTGATCGGCAAGCTCACGCACCACGAGCTTGCGCCGGCGCCCGTGTCGCCTGCCGGCACGTTCCGGCCGACCAGGGACCAGCTGGCCGGGATGACGACGATGCGCGTCGGTTACGGCGCGTCCGACGCGCGGACGCTGGCAAGTGGTGCGATCACGGTGGACGGTGATCGCAGCACGCCCATGCTGATGCCCTATTCGGGGCAGGTCGTCCGCGTGCTGGCGGATGCCGGCCAGCACGTGACCGAAGGCCAGCCGCTGATGCTGGTGAAGACTAGCGATTTTGTCGAGGCGCGCAGCGGCTTGTTCGCGGCACGCGCCGGATTGCAGAATGCGCAGGCCCAACTCGTCACGGCGCAGCGGACCGCGGAACGCCAACGGCTGATCTACGAGACGGCCGGCGGCGCGTTGAAGGATTACCAGCAGGCGAAGACGGATCTTGCGGCTGCGCAGGCGACCGCGCGCACCGCCGCCGCCTCGCTGGGCGCGGCGCGCGACAAGCTGGCGATCCTCGGCAAGTCGCAGAGTGAGATTTCGCGCCTCGAAAACGTCGGTGAAGTCTCCGGCATCCACGACGTGACGACGCTGCATGCGCCGATCTCCGGCCTGATCGCGACGCGCGACGTGTCGGCGGGACAGTATCTCTCCCAGGGCGGCGACAAGCCGGTGATGACGATCACCGATCCGTCGCACGTCTGGCTGATCGCGCAACTCGCCGAAAACGACGCGACCGCGGTGCATCTCGGCGACAGCGTGACGGTAACGACGCCCGCGCTGCCGGGGCGCAGCTTCCACGCGACGATCGACCTGGTGGGTGCCGCGCTTGATCCGCAAAGCCGCCGTTTGCCGGTCCGCGCGACGATCGCCAATCCGGACGGCGCGCTAAAGCCGCAGATGTTCGCGAGCTTCTCGATCGAGCGCCCACACGGCGGGGAAGCACTGCGCGTGCCGGCCGCCGCCGTGATCCACGAGGGGGATCAAGCGCGCGTGTGGGTGGTGCGACCCGATGGCCTGCTGGTCGCGCGGACGGTGACTGCGGGCGAGGAGCAGGACGGCAAGGTGACGATCACCGCCGGGCTGCGATCGGGCGAGCGGATCGTCACTGCGGGCGCACTGTTCGTGAACGAGGCGGGACTCGGCGAATGAACCGGATCGTCGAATTCGCGCTGCGCCAGCGGCTGCTGATCGTCGGCATCTTCGTCGCCATGCTCGTGGCGGGGGGCGTCGGCTTCTACAATCTCAACATCGAGGCGTATCCCGACCCGGTCCCGCCGATGGTCGAGATCATAACGCAGACCCAGGGCCTGTCGGCCGAGGAGATGGAGCGCAACGTCACGATCCCGATCGAGGTCGGCATGGCGGGCATCCCGCATCTGACCGCGATCCGCGCGATCTCGCTGTTCGGGCTGTCAGACATCAAGATCCAGTTCAGCTACGACCTGACCAACGACGAGGCCAAGCAGCAGGTCATCAACCGCCTGTCGCAGCTGCCGCCGCTCCAAGGTGGGGCGCAGCCGACGTTGTCCCCGACCAGCCCGGTCGGAGAGATCTTCCGGTACAAGATCACCGCGCCGCAGGGCTATTCGGTGATGGACCTGAAGACGTTGCAGGACTGGGTCCTCCAGCGCCGCTTCAAGCGCATTCCGGGCGTGATCGACGTCACCGGCTGGGGCGGCAAGCTGCGCACCTACGACGTGGTGATCGACAATGATCGCCTCGCCGCGCACAACGTGACGGTGTCGCAGGTGCTGGCGGCGCTCGCCAAGAGCGACGGCAATGTCGGCGGCCAGACGATCAACTTCGGGGCGCAGGCGGCGATCGTCCGCGGCATTGGCCTGATCCAGTCGGTCGGCGGCATCGAGAACGTGCTCGTCGGCACCGGCGGTGGCCAGCCGGTGTTGTTGAAGGACGTCGCGCACGTCCGGATCGGCAACGCGCCGCGGCTCGGCATCGCCGGCTACAACGACCAGGACGATATCGTCCAGGGCATCGTCCTGATGCAGCGTGGCGCGCAGTCGATGCCGACGATCCTCGCGGTGCAGAAGGAAGTGTCCGACATCAACGCGTCGGGGATCCTGCCGCCGGGCGTCCATCTCGACCGGATCTATGATCGCTCCGATCTGATCCACCTGACGATCCACACTGTGCTGGAGAACATGGTGGTCGGCATCCTGCTGATCTTCGCGCTTCAGTGGATATTCCTCGGCAATCTGCGCAGCGCGATCATCGTCTCGGCGACGATCCCGTTCGCGCTCGCCTTCGCGATCCTTATCCTGGTGTTGCAGGGGGAAAGCGCGAACCTGCTCTCGGTCGGCGCGCTCGATTTCGGGCTCGTGGTCGATGCCTGCGTGATCATGGTCGAGAACATCTTCCGCCACATGGTCGATCGGTCCGCGCATGTCGAAAGCGGGAAGGGACATTACACACTCGCCAACCGCTTCTCGGCGGTGCTGGGCGCCAGTTCCGAGGTCAGCCGCGGGATCTTCTTCGCCGCCGCGATCATCATCGCCAGCTTCCTGCCGCTGTTCACGCTGACCGGCGTCGAGGGCCATATCTTCGGGCCGATGGCGAAGACCTATGCCTATGCGATCACCGGCGGGCTGATCGCGACCTTCACGGTCGCGCCGGTGCTGGCGACGATGCTGCTGCCCGACAAATTGTCTGAGGTCGAGACGTGGATCGTCGGCAAGCTGCGCCGCGTCTACGAACCGGCGGCGGCGTTCGCGCTAGGCAACCGGGTCGTCGCGATCGGTGGCGCGCTGCTGCTGATGGCGGTCGCGCTGGTCGGCGTGCGGTCGCTCGGGATCGAGTTCCTGCCGCATCTCGAAGAGGGCAACATGTATATCCGCGCGACGCTGCCCGCATCGGTCAGCCTCGAGGCGGGGCAGCCGGTGGTCAACGGCGTCCGCCGCATTCTGACGCAATATCCCGAGGTGCAGGCAGTCCTGTCCGCGCATGGCCGCCCCGACGACGGGACCGACTCCACCGGGTTCTTCAATGCCGAGTTCTTCGTGCCACTGAAGCCGTTCGACACATGGTCGAGCGGCGTCACCAAGGAAACGCTGACCGAGGAACTGTCGAAGCGGCTTAGCGCCAAATATCCGGGCGTCGACTTCTCCTTCTCGCAGATCATCGAGGATAACGTCGAGGAGGCGGCGTCGGGCGTGAAGGGCGCGAACTCGATCAAGCTGTTCGGCCCCGACCTGACCACGCTCGAGAAATATGCCAACCAGATCAAGGCGCAGATGGGCAAGGTCCGCGGGATCGAGGACCTTGGCGTGTTCCAGTCGCTCGGCCAGCCGACCGTGCGGATCGACGTCGATCGCGCGCGTGCCTCACGCTACGGCCTGACCCCTTACGACATCAACGCGACCGTCGCCGCGGCGATCGGCGGGCAGTCGAACGTTGATCTGTACGAGAAGGGCACCGATCGCCACTTCCCGATCGTCGTCCGCCTGAAACCCGAACAGCGCGACACGATCGATGCGATCCGCCGGATCACGATCGGTGCGCCGTCGCCCGATGGCGCGGGCACGATCCAGGTGCCGCTGTCCGAGGTCGCCGACGTCAAGCTCACCTCGGGCGCGTCGTTCATCTACCGCGAGCATCAGGAGCGCTACATCCCGATCAAGTTCTCGGTCCGCGGCCGCGATCTCGGCGGGGCGGTGGACGAGGCGCATGCGCGGATCGAGCGGACCGTGCATCTGCCGTCCGGCTATCATCTCGAATGGGCGGGCGAGCTCGACAACCTCAACAATGCGGTCGCGCGATTGGAAGTGGTGGTACCGATCAGCCTGCTGGTGATCCTGCTGCTGCTCTATGCGAACTTCGGCTCGATCCGCGACAGCCTGCTGGCGTTCTCGGCGATCCCGATGGCGATCATCGGCGGCGTGCTCGCACTCGCGCTGACCGGGACCGCGTTCAGCATCTCGTCGGCGATCGGCTTCGTCGCGCTGTTCGGGATCGCGGTGATGGACGGGATCCTAGTGGTCACGACCTATAACCACGCGGTCGACGAGGGGTTCGCGCGCGAGAATGCCTTGGCCACGACGGTGCGGCACAGCCTGCGTCCGGTGGTGATGACGTGCCTGGTGGCCGCGATCGGCCTGCTCCCCGCCGCGCTGTCGAGCGGGATCGGCAGCCAAGTGCAGAAACCGCTCGCGCTGGTCGTGGTCGGGGGCATGACGCTCGCGCCGATCCTGATCCTGCTGGTGCTGCCGGTGCTGATCGCGCGCTTCTCGAAGCGCGTGCCGCCCGAGGATCGCGGCGCACACGGCCGCGATGTCGGCCATCATCCTCATACGGAGGTTCAAGCATGAAGCGTCCCGCCATCCTCCTGCTCGCGGGTGTCACCAGCGCCTGCACGATGGGCCCGCGCAACCTCGACGCGCATGCCAGCCTGCCGCCGATCCCCGCCTTGCAGACCTTCGCACCGTCAAGCGGCGCGGCGCAGGCTACCACCATCTCGGCAGTGCCAGCGGAGTGGTGGCGGACCTTCGGCAGCGCGCAGCTCGACACGCTGGTGAGCGAGGCGCAGTCGCACGCGACCGACATCGCCGTGGCCGAAGCCACGCTCCGGCAATATCGCGAACAGGGTTCCGCCACGGCGGGCGCGGCGCTGCCCCAGGCCGACGTGAACTATCAGGCGGAGCGTACGCGGATCTCGAACGCGCTGTCGCCCGCGGTCGCGGACCAGAACCAGCAGCTTTACACGCTCCATACCGCGCAGGTGACGGTCAGCTATGCGCCCGACCTGTTCGGCGGCACGCGGTCGAAGATCCGGTCCGCGCACGCGGCGACCGAGACGGCGAGACAAAGGCTGGCGGCGGCGCGCACGACGGTGATCGCCAACCTGGTCGAGGCGGTGATCCAGCGCGGGTCGCTCGCCGAACAGATCGCGGCGGCGCAGACCGCGATCGTCGTCAACCGCGACATTCTCCAGACACTGGTTCGGCGCCAGCAACTCGGCGCGGTCGGAGCCGCCGACGTATCGACGCAACAGGCGGCGCTGGCGACTGCCGAAGGTGCGCTGCCGCCTCTGGTCCGCGCCGAGGCGCATCAACGCGTCGTGATCGCGACGTTGATCGGGCGATCAGCGGGATCGGACCTTCTGCCGCTGCCGGCGCTGATGTCCCTGACACTCCCGCGCGACCTGCCCTTGGTCGTGCCGTCCGACCTCGTTGCACGGCGGCCCGACGTGCTGGCGGCGCGCGCGCAACTTGAAGGGGCAGGGGCCGATGTTGGCACCGCGATCGCGGCGCGGCTACCGGCAATTTCGCTCAACGGTTCGGCTGGCGGAACGTCGGAACGGTTCGGCGACATGTTCAAGAACGGCAATCCGTTCTGGACACTGATCGGCGGGATCACCCAGCCGATCTTCCATGTCGGCGCGCTCCGCCATCAGCAACGCGCCGCCGAAGCTGCGCTCGGGGGGGCGAAGGCGCAATATCGCGCCGCGGTGCTACAGGCGTTCGGCGACGTGTCCGATGCGCTGACCGGTTTGCGAACCGACGCGGACTCACTCGACGCCGCGACGCGGGCGACCGACGCGTCCGGCCGCGCGCTTACCTTCGTCCGCCGCCAACTCGCGCTCGGCGACGTGGGTACGCCAGCACTACTCAACGCCACAGCGACCGACGCACAGGCGCGTGGGCAGGCGGTGCAGGCTCGTGCCGCCCGCCTGTCGGATACGGTCGCACTGTTCCAGGCCGCGGGCGGCGGCGTCACGGGCGGATAATCGATGGGCGGAATCACGGGTGCGACGAGCGGCAAGTTCGTTCTCATGGCAGCCACGCTGCTCTTCCACGGCCGGGTCGACAATGCGCACGCGACGATCGGACTCGTGCCGGGCGCGCCGCGTTCGGCCATCGCCACGAAGTTCGCCGACCGCATCGCGCATCGCGACCGGGTAAAGATCGGGATTCGCGCAGAGTATCTTTACGCTCCGATCGCGACGGTCGAAACGGACCCGGCAACGGGTGCCGACGTGCGCATCGGCCAGGATGTTCTCGATGCCAATCCGATCGAGATCGACTTCCCGCGTCATGAACTTCGCTTGTTGCTGCCCGGCGAAGCATCACGGGTCGAACGCGGGATGACCGCGATACCCGTCACCCACCAGGCAGACGGGTCGATGACGATACCGTTGACGATTGGTTCGGCCCCGCCGACGGCGGCGATACTCGACCTCGCGAGCCCGACGGACGTCATAGCAGCAATCGACGACGGTCCTGTCGCGCTCGGCCATGCCGTCCTGAAGGACGCCGTCGTAACACGAGGCGCGATGCCGTCGGTCGGGCTCGCCGCGTTCAAGACCATGCGCGTGATCTTTGATCTCGGGCACGGCCGAATCTGGGTCTCGACGTAACAAAGCTTGGCGTCGATGCGCTGTCGGCGCTAACCGCGCGGACATGGCTCCCGCGTCGATCCTGATAGTTCTCCACGATTTCGCGTTGGGAGGTACCGAGCGGGTCGCAGTGCGGCTCGCCGATGCCTGGGCGCGACAGGGCGCTGTGGTCACGATCTTTGCGGGATCGGATACCGGGCCACTGCAGGCCATGGCCGGCGAGGCTGTCCAGATCGTCGTTGCGGCGCCTCCGATCGCGCGTGGTCATGGTTCCCGCCGACAACTGGCGCGGGCGGCGCGGGCATTCGTCGAGCAACGCCACTTCGATGGCGTCTTCATTCCCGGTAATTTTCATTGGCCCGTCGCTGCGGCATTGGCTGGATCGGGAGTGCCTGTCGTTGCGCAGGTCAGTGCAGCGCTCGACAAGCCGCAGCGTGGCCGGTTGAGGCAATGGGCGTTCGAGGTTCGTATGCGATACCTCCTTCGACGCGTGCAGGCAGTCGTCGCGCTCTCGGACGTGGCGCGCGATCAGGCCGACCGGATATTGCGCCGCCGCGGCGCGACAACGATCGCGCTGCCCGCATTGAGCGACGACGCCGCGGCGCCGCTGCCGGTTCCTGCAACGCGGCCGCCTATCGTGCTTGCCGCGGGGCGACTGGTGCCCGAAAAGGGGTTCGCGCGATTGATCAATGCCTTTGCAAAACTCCCCGAAGGCACGGCACGACTTGTCATCGTCGGAGATGGCCCCGAGGCGGCTGCGTTGCGTCAGCAGAGCGAGACGTTGGGACTCGTCGATCGGATAGAACTTGTCGGGTATGTCGCGGAGATCCGGCCATGGCTCGATGCCACGCGGCTGTTTGTGCTGGCGTCCGATTTCGAAGGGTATCCGGCGGTGATCGTCGAGGCCCTGGCCGCGGGGCGGCCGGTGCTGGCGACCGATTGTACCCCGGCGACGCTGCTGCTCGGTGCACCGGGCGCAGGCATGGTCGTGCCGCTGAACGACAGCGACGCCTTGGCGCGCGCGATCTCCGCGATGCTTGCGCGCGCCCCGCCCGATCCGGCGGCATTGGCGAAACTGGTCGAGCATCACCGGATCGGCGCGGTTGCAACTGTGTATCTCGATCTGTTCGCTGGGTTGCGCGCGTGACTGGTCGCGCGATGCGGATCGCCTATGTGATCAACTCGGTCGAGGGCGGCGGGGCTGCGTCGCCGGTGCCAGCAGTGCTCGGCGTTTTGCGCGACGGCGGTGCCGAAGTGGCGGTGTTCGCACTGACCGCGCGCAATCGCCGCGGCGAGCCCGCGATGCGTGCCGCCGGGTTCGAGGTGCACGTGCGGGAGGGCGGAGAGACCGACCATGCTGCCGCGCTACGCTGGCTCGATGCGACGCTGAAGAACTGGGCGCCGACGCATGTCTGGACCTCGTTGACCCGTGCGACTTTGCTCGGCCAGATCGTCGGCAGGCGGCGGGGCTGGCCGGTCGTCAGCTGGCAGCACGCTGCATTCCTCAAACCTGCCAACCGTGTTCTGCTCCGCGCGATGCAGCGGCTGTCGCGGCTGTGGATAGGGGATTCCACAGCGGTGACGCGATTGACCGCGGAGCGCCTTGATGTGCCCCCTGAACGGCTGATCCAGTGGTCGATCTTCCGGGCGGACCCTGACGCGCGTCAGGCGACGCGGTGGCGACCGGGGCAACCTGTCCGGATCGGCAGCCTTGGTCGCCTGCACCACGTGAAGGGTTACGACGTGCTGGTCGAGGCGTTGGCTTTGCTTGAAACATCGACGCCGTATGAGATGGTGATCGCTGGGGACGGCGCCGAGCGGGTAGCACTCGAAGCTCGCGCGGATACGCTTGGCATCAAGACGCTGCAGTTCGCAGGCTATGCGGCGAACCCTGCGGCATTTCTCGCGGGCTGCCATCTTTACGTACAACCATCGCGCTCCGAAGGTCTCTGCGTTGCGGCGCACGAGGCGATGCAGGCGGGGCTGCCCGTGATCGCGTCGGCGGTCGGCGAACTTCCCGGCAGCATCGTCGAGGGCGAGACCGGCTTCACCGTCACGCCCGCCGATCCGGTGGCGCTTGCCGCTGCGGTATCGCGAGCACTGGCCGAGCCCGCACAACTGGCAGTGATGGGGCAGGCGGGCCGCGAGCGCGTTCTCGACACGTTCGGGCCGGAGCGGTTCGTAGCGACCGGCCTCGCTATCCTCGAACGGATGCGCGGTTTTTAAGGCTCAGTTTCTTGACCTCGCGTATTGCCTCGATCGAGAGTCCGTGGAGCGACAATTCGGTGCGTTTCATGTCGACCAGTGTCACCGGCCCCGCGGCTGAAAGCGTGTGAAGCCCTTCGACGAACGGCGCCGACGAGATTGGCGGGACGATCGCCTCGCCCACTTCCGCCACGAACCGATCCGTTGTCAAAATCGTCATCGTCAGCGGCCGGATCGCGCCACCATAGGTCCGGCTGCAATCCTGCACCGGCAGCACGATCCGTCCATCGATCACCAGCGACATTCCGCCCGGTCGCGCGCTCGCGACATCGACCCGCACCGGGTTCATCGGATGCGGCGTCCACGGTCCTGCCAATCGGTCCGCATAGGCGACGTGCAGCGCGCTCATCTTGTCCGGCTCGCGGTCGGCCGAGGTGTAGAACAACCACCACCGCCCGTCATGGAACACCGGCGTCGCATCGACCGCGACATGATCGAGTTCGATGACATGCGCCGGTTCCCACTTGGTCGGGAAGTCGACCGCGCGGTACAGCGTCAGTCGGTTCGAGCGATGCGCCTCGGGCAGCATCCACGTCCCGCCCTCCGCCTCGAACACCAGCGGATAGGAAAGGTGCCAGGGCTCGTTCAGCACCGGCTGACGGTCGACCAGGCGGAAGTCAGCATCATAGATTAGCACTTCGATCGCGCCGATCCGGACGCGGTAGTCATAGGTCTCGACGAACACGTACAGCCGGCCGTCGCGCCACAACCCGAACGGATCCGCGAGAAACTGGAAGCTGCCCATCGACGGCAGCCACATCAGGGGGAACCCCTCGATCGAGCCGCGTGCGACGATCGCCTCGGCGGTCGCCATCACGATCACGGGGCGCCAGATATCCTTGCGTAGAGCCACGGTGGTCGATCGATCCCAAACGCCGCGCCCGACAGGGGCGCCGCGCGGGCCTTCTCGCGGCGGATCAGGCTACGCGCAACCCCTGCAGTCCGGTTGCCGTCTCCAGTTCGCGCTCGGGCAGGACTGCCCGGACGGTATCGCCGAGCACGCTCATCACCGCGCGCGCCGCACGCACGGCGGAGCGTTCCGCGGTCAGTTCGAAGCTGCGCTGGAACAGCGCGCGCTGCACGGGACGATAGCGGTCGTGCTGCGCCACCGCGCGGTCGAGCGCGGCGCCCAGGTCGTCGGTGCCGGTCACGACTTCGCCCGCCTGCCAATGCGCATAGTTCGCATCGCCGTCCCACGCCGTCGCATGCGCGTCGAGGAACAGGCACGGGCGCGGCGTGTGGAGGAATTCGTACACCTGGCTGCTGACGTCGCCGAGATAGATGTCCGCCGCCGCCGTGTAGATCATGTCGGTCGATGCGGCCGATCCGAGATCGACATGGATGTTCGGCGCGTCGAGAAAGCGCTGTTCGATCACGCCAGCACGGTCGATCCGGAACTTGTCGATCGTCAGCACGAACTTACGGTGGAACAGCATGACGTGCGGGGCGAAGATCAGATTGTAGCGGTCGTCGTGCAGGAAGTGCTCGAGCACCGCGCGGCCCTGCGCATACCAGGACGACAGATGCGGCGACGGATGCGGGTTGTAGAGCACGGTGGGTTTACCATTCGCCTGGAACGGCAGGCGCGGCGCAGGCTCGGGCATCAGGTCGAACTTGGGATAGCCGATCAGGCTCATCCGGTTGAACGGCACGCCCGCCTCGCGGTGCAGGCGCTGGCGGATCTTGCTGCCCGAGACGAGGACGTGATCGAACGTTGCGCTGTGCTTGTTGAAGCCGATCGCGCGGTCGCCGGCACCGTGGCGGGTGTGGATGATCTTGAGATCGTCGAGACGATAGCGCGTCTTCAATAGAAGCGACGTCTTCTCGGCGACGACTAGCGCGTCGAGCGACCGGAAAAAATCAAGATTGTCGCGGTAGATGCCGATCTTGGTCACCGGCAGTGCCCATTCGAGCGTGCCGGATAGCGCACGCGTCGATGCACGACGCAGACCCAGTTCGACCAGCGGTACGGTAACGCCGAGCCGCGCGCACAGCCGCCGCACTTCGTCGGTCAGCCGTGCGTTGGTGGTCGCGACGACGATCTCCGCTTCGGGATAGCCCTCCGCCATGGCCAGCGCGGTCGGGAGGGCATGCGCGACCTGATGAACCTGGTCGTGATTGAACAGAAAACCGATCTTCATGGCCGGTAGACGTTCCCGGCACCGGCCATCCTCACTAAATATTTTGTCATCTGGCCGATCGCGCGGAACTTTCCGTTCGTCGGCGCAACGATGGGCGTCTAAGCGCTCGCGATGCGTTCGCTTCTCCACCGTATGACGTCCCGGCAGGCGGACTCCGCCAAAGCTGGGGCGGGACGCGGCGATCGGTCGGGGCTGTGGCTGGTGCTGGCGAACCTCGGTCACCTCCTAGGCGGCAAGGCGGCAGCGGGCGTCATGAGCCTTGTCTACCTCGTGCTCGTGACGCACCGGCTGGGCGCTGCTGACTACGGCGTTCTTGTGCTGGTCAACGCCTATGCCGTGCTGATCGGCAGCGTCCTGGCGTTCTCCGGTTTCCACGGCGTGGTGCGGTATGGCGGGCTCGCGCTGGAGGCGGGCGACCGTGCCCGGTTCGCGCGGATCGTCCGGTTCATGGCGGTGATCGAGCTCGGCTGCGGTGCCCTCGCGGTAATCGTAGCAGCGCTGCTGGTGCCGCTGATCGGACCGCGGCTCGGCTGGTCGCCCGACACGATCCGGATCGCGATCCCGTATTCGCTCGCGGTGATCGCGACGGTCCGCGCGACGCCGCAAGGCCTGCTCCAGATCGCCGACCGGTTCGACCTGATCGGCATCCACCAGGCGGTGTCGCCGCTGATCCGCCTCGTCGGCGCGCTCGGGGTCTGGTTCACCGGCGGCGGGTTGATCGGCTTCATCGCGGTCTGGCTCGTCGCGGCCGTTGCCGAGGGACTGGCGATGTGGGTCTTCGGCTGGGTCGCCTGGCGCAAGCTTGCCGGCAACGAGCCCGTGCGCGGACCCTGGCGTGGCACGTTGCGCGATATCGCGGGGCTCAAGCGCTTCATCCTCATCACCAATTTCGACATCACGGTCCGGGAGCTCGCGCCGAACCTGGCTCCGCTGACCGTCGGCTGGCTGCTCGGGCCGGCGGCGGCGGGACTGCTCGCACTGACCCAGCGCGCGACGTCGTTGCTTGCCCAGCCGACGGTGCTCCTGAGCCAGGCGAGCTACGCGGTGCTCGCGGCACAGGTCGCACGCGGCGACCTGAGAGCATTGCGGCATACGGTCTGGCGGAGCGCGGGGCTGGCGCTGGCGGTAGCGCTGCCGATCGTCGTGATCCTGGCCTTTGCAGGGGATCGGCTGCTCGTGACGCTCGGCGGCGCGAGCTTCGCGGGCGGCACCGTCCTCTTGATCCTCATTGCCGGAGCACGAGCGGCGGGGCTCGCAAGCGCGCCATTGGCTTCGGGACTGACAGCACTCGGACTGCCGGGGCGCTCGATGACCGTCGGCCTCGTCACCAGCCTCGCGCTCTACCCGCTGCTGCCCGCGATGCTGTGGGCGTTCGGGACCGACGGGGCAGGGTGGCACGCGCTGCTCCAGAACGGCGTCGCGATCGTCGCGCTGGCGGTGCTGTTCCGCCGCGATGCCAAGGCCGACCCGGCGTGACCCTGGGCGGGCTCCGTGCCGTGTTTCTCGCCGAGCGCGCGATGCTCCTCCGGCTGCTCGTCGCCCGGCTGGGAAGCGTAGAGGAGGCGGAGGATGCGTTGCAGGATCTGTGGCTGAAGCTGGAGACGGTGACCGGCGGGCCGATCGCAGAACCGCTCGGCTATATCTGCCGGATGGCGAACAATATCGCCGTCGACCGGCGTCGTCGCGCGGCGCGGCGGGCGGATCGCGACACCGACTGGCTGGAAACGCAGGCTACCGCCGACGAGCATCCCGATGCAGAACGCGCGTTGATCGCCCGCGAACGGCTCGGTCGGGTCGAGGCGACGCTCGCCGGCCTGCCCGATCGCGTGGCGACCGCGTTCCGCCTCTACCGGTTCGAGGACATGCCGCAGAAGGCGATCGCCGAGCAGATGGGCATCACCGTCAGCGGCGTTGAGAAGCTGCTGCACCGCGCGTACCTGCGAATTCACTTGCAACGGAGCAATTCCGGTGCGGATATCCCGCAGGCAGGACGTCTCACTCATGAGGAGGACCAGCGCGATGGTCGATGAGTGGGGCAAGGACGGTCACGACGGCTTGGACTATGGCAGGAATGCCGCGGTCGAGGCGGTCGCGTGGCACCTCCGCCTGGCGACCGCCGATGGTGGCGCCTGGATGGCCTTCACCGACTGGCTGGAGGCCGACCCACGACACGCACGCGCCTATGACGCACTGGCTGTCGCGGATGCCGAACTCACGGATGCGCTCTCGCCGCCCGACTGGTCGCAAGCGACGCCCGTGGTTGCCGCCAACGACGACCGGCCGACGCCCCGGCGACGCTGGGTGATGGGCGCTGTCGGGGGACTGGCGGCGGCGGGGATCGTCGGCGTCATGCTACCGCTGGAGAACCCTGCCAAGACTGCAGAGCGGATCATCGAGACACCGGCCGGGGTCCGGCGGAGTGTCACGCTCGCCGACGGCAGCCGTATCGAGCTGAACGGCGGGACCAAGCTGGCGGTCGACGACGGCGCATCGCGGCTGGTGACGTTGGAACGCGGCGAAGCGATCTTCCGGGTCACGCACGATGTCGCACATCCCTTCGTCGTCCAGTCGGGGACGATGCGGTTGCAGGACGTCGGCACCGTCTTCAACGTCGCTCGCGTAGGGCCGCATCTCGGCGTCCAGGTCGCGGAGGGTGCGGTGATGTTCCAGCCCGACCAGGAGCGCATCATGCTGACCGCCGGCGCGGCGCTGTCGCATGTCGACGGCGAGGCACCGCGTATGTCGGGGGTCGCGATCGACGACGTCGGTAGCTGGCGCAGGAACCGGCTCGTGTTCCAGCAGACGCCAGTGCGCCTTGTCGCCGCGGCCCTGGAACGCAGTACCGGAACCGTTGTGAGCGTCTCGCCGGGGCTGGCCGAAACGCCGTTCACCGGCTCGATCGGCGTCGGCGGAGGTGCCGACGGACTGGTTCCCCGCGTGGCTGCGCTGATCGGTGCGCGCGCAGAGCGTGTCGATGGCCGCTGGCGTCTGGTTGGAGGCCATGCCGGTCCGTAAATTCCGCCTGGCCGTATCGCTGCTCGCCGCCACCCTGCTCACACCGTCGCTGTCCGCGCCCGCTTACGGGGCCGGGCAGCGCACGGTTGCGGTTGCGCCCGGGCCGCTCGATCGCGCGATCGCGGTGCTCGCGCAGCAGGCGGGCGTCGATATCGGCAGCGCGGAGCCCGGGCTGCCGCGGGCCGTGACGCGGGGCGTGAGGGGTCGACTGACCGCCGCGGCTGCGCTCGACCAGATGCTCGCGGGTACGCCGTACACCGCGCAACGACTGAGCGCGGACAGCTTCCGGATCGTTCGTCGTGCGGTCGTCCCGCGCCCCGTCGTCCGCGAACGTCAACCGGAACCGCGACGCCTCCAGACGCCGCCTGTCGAAGTCTCGCCCGAAATCATCGTCACCGCGACCAAGCGCGCGACGTCGCGACTGCGGTTTCCGGGCGGGCTGACGATCCTGCGACCGGCGAGTGCGATCAATATCCGGAACGATGCGGCGAACGGCATGGACCAGGCGATTGCCGCGACCCCGATCCTGCAGAGCACCGCATTGGGTGCCGGGCGCAACAAGCTGTTCATACGCGGGGTGGCGGACAGCAGCTTCACCGGGCCGACGCAATCGACGGCCAACGTCTATTTCGGAGAGGTGCCGGTCGCTTATAACGGTCCGGAGCCCGGGCTGAACCTGTACGATGTCGACCAGGTCGAAGTGCTCGAGGGGCCGCAGGGCACGTTGTACGGGGCGGGGGCGATCGGTGGGATCGTCAGGCTGGTGCCGCACGCGGTGGATTTGTCGTCCCTATCGGCCAATGCTTCGGGCGGCGTGGGCGCGACGCGATCGGGCGATCCGGGCACCGATATCGCCGGGATGGTCAACATACCGATCGAAACTGGCGTCGCCGGCGTGCGCGCAGTTGGCTACCGGGTGGTCGAAGGTGGCTATATCGACGACGTGCGGCGCAACCTTCGCAACGTCAACCGGGTGGCGACGACCGGCGGGCGGCTGGACGTCCGTATCGTTCCGGTAGGTGGGTGGACGGTCGATGCGGGCGCCGTGATCCAGAACGTGACCGCGCCCGACCTTCAATATGCGGAGCGGGGGATGGGGCCGCTGTCGCGTTCGTCCTTGCTCGCCCAGCCGTTCGAGCAGCAGTATTTCCTGGGACGGGTCGTGGTCGACAGGCGCTGGGAGGACGGGCTGCACCTCGTCTCGGCGACCGGGTTCGTCCACCGCGATGCGGAAAGTCGGTTCGACGCGACGCGACCGGTGCGGCCGAATACGCCGATTGCCTATGACACCGACGAGCGAAGCCGGTTGTTCTCGCACGAGACGCGGCTGTCGCGGGCAAAGCCGAACGGTGCCGGCTGGCTGGTCGGCGTCGCGCTGATCCACGCGCGTGACGCCTATGCGCGCCGATACGGGTCGCCCGACAGGTTGCGCGACATCGTCGGCGTCACCAACCGGACGCGCGATGCCGCGATATTCGGCGAGGCGGGGATCGCGATCGGCCCGGCGTTGACGATCACTGCGGGCGCGCGGCTGACGCATCAGCGTACCGATGGCGATCCGATCGCGCGCCTCAAGACGACAACCTATATCCGCGGACGCAGTTCGACCCGGCTCGATCCCACGCTCGGCGCATCCTGGCTGTTGACCCCGACGGTGGCGGCATATGCGCGCTATCAATCGGGCTTTCGGACCGGCGGGGTTACCGTGGCGCCTGGCGTCGGCCGCATCGCCGATCTCGTTCGCGACACCATCCACGTCGGGGAGATCGGCCTGCGCAAGGAGCGGCATGGACCGCTTGGGCTTTCCGCATCGATCGGTGCATCGCTGACCGACTGGCGGCACATCCAGGCGGATCTGGTCGACAAATCCGGCTTTCCGTTCACCACCAATCTCGGCAACAGCCATATCTATGGGCTGGAGGCGAGCGCCAACTGGGTGCCGCTGTCCGGCTTGAAGATCGACATGGCGATGTTCCTCAACGAGACCCACGTCGCCGATGCAGACCCCGCACTACGCCGGCAGGTCGGCGCGCGACTGCCCAACACGCCGCCGTTCGCGGTGTCGGGGAGTATCGGCTATGAATGGTCGCTTAGCGCCGATACGCATGTCAGCGTCGACGCGGGATGGCGCTACGTCGGCCGGTCGACCGTCGGGACGCAGGCGCCGCTCGACATCTCGCAGGGCGAATATGGCAGCACGCATCTCGGCGGCAGCGTGGCGAGAAACGATGTCCGAATGACCGCGACGGTCGATAACCTGTTCGACGTGAAGGGCGACAGATTTGCGGGCGGCAACCCGTTCGCGCTCGCCGCGCGCAACGAATATACGCCGTTGCGGCCGCGTACCTTCAGGCTGGGCGCGTCGATCAGCTGGTGATCGGCTCAGCGTATGGGTTGCAGCGATCCGCCCTGCAGATAGGTGAGGGTGATCGGCACGACCGTCGTGCCCGATCCGACACGCACCTGGACGATCTTTGGATCGGGTTTGCGCGAGAACAGCATGTCGAACAGCGTGACGTGGGGGTTGCCCGACGCGCCGCCGCCGTCGCTGCGATCGGTCTTGTCGTTGGCGTTGATGTCGTGGCGGACGTCGACCGCGTAGACGCCCGGCCGGTCGACCGGCATGCAGATCGCGACGCGGCCCTCGCGCGGGGTCGGAACTTCGGTACGCAAGAGCGTTCTTTTCTTGTCGAAATAGGTCGACGTCGCGCCTCCGAAGGTCCGGACGCGGACGGTGCCGGTGCGTGCCTTGAATCCCTCGACGACGACCAGCATGGCCGGATGCGTGCTGCCCGCGACGCATTTCGCCGCATCGGGACCGATCGGTTTCACGGCGGCGGCAGGCGCGATCGACAGTGCCGCGAGGTACAGGGCAATCATGGTGAGTGGCTTTCGGGTTGATCGGAAGGGGATGCGACGGGGGCATGTCTTGCCCCGATCGGTGGACTTGGTGTTCGTTACAGGAGCGCCGCATTTCAATGTATTATCGCGGATAATTCGTATCGGTCGCGAATGTCCCGCCGATGCGGAACATGACGAATTTCTCACGGAACACGACCGCGGCCTGAAGGGTATTTCAGGTCTTCCTGCAGTGCTTTCAAGGATACCGATATGCGCTTCATTTCCCTGCTCGCCCTTCCGCTTCTCGCCATGACGGCGTCGCCCGTCTTGGCAAAAGGCTGCATTCGCGGTGCAGCGGCGGGCGGCGTAGGCGGGCATTTCGTCGGCAAGGGTCATGCCGTCGCCGGCGCCGCCATCGGCTGCGTGGTCGCGCATCATCACTATGCCAAGCAGGCCCGCGCGCAGAAGGCCGCTGCTCGCGCCCACGGGTAAGTGTGTCGGGGTCGCGGACGGTATGACGGTCGCGACCCCAAGACTTCGCTAGCGGCTGTATCGTCCGATCAAGGCGCGCCGCAACATACGGTCCTCCAGCGAATAATAGAGCGCGATCCGATCGCCCTCCGCGACGGTGGATGCGGCGAAAGCGATGTCGGTCGCTTCGCGGCTGAGAGCGGGCGGCGGTACGAGCAGCGGTTCCAACCCACGCCCCGTGACCCGCGTGAGATCGGGACTGAAGCTTATCCAACCGATCCGCCACCGCGCATCATGCGTCGCGCCGTTGTAGAACATCACCGGGTCGGCGCCCTCCGCCTGCCAGATCGGCCCGGTCGACAGGTGCCAATTGTCCCAACTGTCCTCGCGGATGCCGAACGGATCGGGCAGCACGGTCCACGGGCCCTTGGCGGTCGGTCCGCCCGCCATGCCGATCCGCGACGCGCCATTCGCCGCGTATTCGTAGAACAGCCGCCAGTCGCCAGCGCTCGTCTGCACCAGCGTGGCCTCCTTGATATTGCCCTCGCCCGGCGGGGCCTTGAGCACCAGATCCTCCTTCACCAGCGCGGTTAGGTCGCGACCCGCGGCGAGGATCATGCAACCCTGCGACCGATCGGCATCGACGCCGGTGTAATAGATCAGATATTCGTGATCGGGGGTCATCAACACGGTCGGGTCTTCACACCCGCCCATGTCTTCCGCACCGGGGCCAGGCGTTATCGCAAGCCCCGGGTCCATCGTGAACGACACGCCGTCACGGCTTTCGCCGCGCGCGATTATCCCGGTCGGATCTTGCGGCCCGAGCGGATGTGGAACGCCGCGGACCATGATCCGGTACAGGTCGCCTTCCTTCCAGACGAACGGGCTCATGAGGTCCATGCCGTCGATCACGGAGGCGGCGGCGATCGCAACGGTGTCGAGCTGCTCGACGGCGTAGGTGATCATCACGCGCCCTGTGCGACGGTGAGCGACAATGCGCCGTCGATCGTGACGGTCGTGCCGGTGATGTAGTCCGCGGCGGGCGACAGCAGGTACGTCACCAGCGACGCGACCTCGTCGGGCCGCCCGGCGCGCTTCCAGGGGATCGCGGCCTCCTTGGCGGCGAGTTCCTGCGGGTGATCGAGCGCGGACTGGTTCATCGGGGTCAGGATCATGCCGGGTGCGACACCGTTGACCGCGATACCCTTGGGCGCGAGTTCGAGCGCGAGCGTCGCCGTCAACTGCGACAGACCACCCTTCGCGGAGTCGTAGTCGACGCCACCGGGACGTGGCGCGCGTTCGTGGATCGACGAGATATTGACGATGCGGCCCTTGGTAGCCTTGACTTCGAGTGCACGGACCATGCGGCGGCAGGTGAGGAACGGGCCGTACAGGTCGGAGCGGATGACTCGGTCGAACTGGGTGAGCTCCATGTCGGCCAGCATGACACCGCTCATGTTCAGGCCTGCCGAGTTGACGAGCAACGTGACCGTGCCGAACGTGCTTTCCGCCTGCGCGAACAGGCGTTCGATCGCGGTTTCGTCGCCCACGTCGGCCTGGACCGCGATCGCACGGTCGTCGCCGCCGATCGCTTCGCACACAGCCTGCGCTGCCGCGGCGTCCTTGAAGTAGGTGATGACGACGCGCGCGCCGGCCTCCCCGAGCGCCTTGGCGCACGCGGCGCCGATTCCGGATTCGCCACCCGTAACGATGGCGACTTGGTCGTTGAGAATGTCCATTCCTGCCCAACAGGCAAGATCATCGCGAGTTGCAGGAAACGGCAGGATGACGCGCTTTTCACTGTGCCGTCATGCGATCCGCAAGCCGTTGGTGAGCGCATCGAGCAGCGCATCCACCTTGGGACTAAGCTGCCGGCGGCGTTGCCAGACGAGATGCAGCGGAAGGCCTGCCGTCGCCAGTACGGGCAGGATCTCGACCAGATCCCCCCGCGCAAGTTCGTCCTCGATCAGCCAGGTGGCGAGTTGCGCGATACCGAAACCGGCCTTGACCGCGCCGACCTGCGCCTCAGCGCTGCCGAGGACGATACGGCCGTCCATGGCGCGCTCGTCGACACCACCGGCATCATTGGCGAAGCGCCACTTGATCGTGCTGCCGTCGCCGCGCCCGTACAGGATGCAATCGAAGCGTGCGAGATCGCCTGCCGATTCCGGAGTGCCGCGCCGCGCCAGATAAGCGGGGGCGGCGCAGACGATGACGCGCTCGCTGCCGAGATAGCGGTGGCCCAGATTGTCAGCCCAGGGCTCCGACGCGCCGATCCGGATCGCGACGTCGATGCCTTCCTCGACGATGTCGATCTTCCGGTCGGTGAAGGTGATGCTCGGACGCAAATTGGGGTGGCGTTCGGCAAAGGCGAGCAACAGCGGCATTGCCTGCATCCGCCCGAACGCGATCGGCACGTCGACCTTCAGTCGGCCGACGATCTCCGATCGATGCGCCGCCAGCACCGCCTCGGCGTCGGCTAGGTCCTCGAGGACCCGGACACAGGTCTCGTAAAAGGCGGCGCCGACATCGGTCAGCTTGAGCCGGCGGGTGGTACGTTCGAACAGCCGGCTCCCGAGCCGTGCCTCCAATCTTGCGACGCTCTTGCTGACGGCGGAGTTGGTCAGGTTCAGCCTGACGCCCGCTGCGGTGAAGCTGCCGGCATCGGCGGTAGAGACAAAGGCCTCGATGCCCTTGAGACGTTCGGAGGGGATCATGCGGCATCCATCCATTGTGGAATTATTGTCGCGTCCTACGCGAAATCTTGCCGCAGGACTTCGCTTTTTGTCGCGCGTAGACACGGCAGCTTCAGGAGTTTGCCCATGTCGTCGTCCGTCCGTCCCATCGATGCCGTTCCGCCCGATAGCAGGCCGGGCGCTCCGTCCGCGGGGCATGGCCTGGCTGTGCTGCTGCTGGCGATTTCCGCATTCGTGATCGTCACGACCGAGTTCATCATCGTCGGCCTGCTTCCGAGCCTGTCGCGCGATCTCGGTATCTCGATCACCGTCGCCGGACAGCTCGTCACCCTGTTCGCGTTCACCGTCATGCTCGCAGGCCCGTTTCTGACCGCGATGCTCTCGCACTTCGAACGCAAGCGGTTGTTCGTCGTGATCCTAGTAATCTTCGCAGGCGCGAACGCACTCGCCGCCGCAGCTCCCGATATCTGGGTGCTGGGTCTCGCGCGGTTCCTGCCGGCACTGGCGCTTCCGGTGTTCTGGGGTACGGCGAGTGAAACCGCGGGCGAGCTTGCCGGTCCCGAGAAGGCAGGCAAGGCCGTCGCCAACGTGTATCTCGGCATTTCCGGTGCGATGGTGCTCGGCATTCCGTTAGGTACGCTGGCATCGACCGCGTTCGGCTGGCGCGGGACGTTCTGGGGTTTGTCGGGCCTGTCGCTGCTGATGGCGGTGCTGTTGCTCGTCGTGATGCCGAGCCTGGCACGACCGGCGCGCGTCAAGCTGGCCGAACAGGCGCGGATCCTCAAGGACCCGTACTTCCTCGGCAACGTCGTGCTGTCGGTGATCGTGTTCACCGCGATGTTCACCGCCTATACCTACCTGGCCGACACGCTCGAGCAGATCGCGCACATTCCGGCGGGGCAGGTCGGTTGGTGGCTGATGGGCTTCGGCATCGTCGGTCTCGCAGGCAACTGGCTGGGCGGACAGTTCGTCGGTCGCGGGCCGTTGCTGGTGACGGCGATCACGGCGCTGGTGCTGGCGGTCGGTATGGCGGCGACCACGCTGGTTGCCGGCTCCCATGTCTGGCTCGCGGTTGCGCTTGCCGTCTGGGGCATCGCCAACACCGCACTCTATCCCATCTGCCAGGTGCGCGTGATGCAGTCGGCGAGCCATGCGCAGGCGTTGGCCGGGACGCTCAACGTATCGATGGCGAACGCCGGCATCGGGCTGGGCGCGATCATCGGCGGCTCGGTGATCCAGCATCTCGGGCTCGGCGCGGTCGGCTATGTCGCCGCCGCGGTCGCCATCCTCGCGGTCATCGTCACGCCGGTGGTGAACCGGCTCAAGCCGCGGACCGCGGCATAGCTCGAGGATCGTCGCGCGCGACGACCTTTTACGCGATTGGCCCGGCGAACCACTCGCGGGCGTTCGCACGTACAGCATCAGGAGTACAACAATGCCCAAAGTTTCGACCAAGTCCGATTACGCCGAGCGCGATGCGAGCATCGTCATCAACAGCTACACCACCGTGCTGCGTCGGCCTCGCGTGCCGCACGAGGTGTTCGCGACCTATTGGCGGGACGTCCATGGTCCGCTGTGTTCGCGCATCCCGGGGCTGGGCTGGTACGTCCAGAACCATCTGAACCGCGAACAGGACGCGCATCTCTGGCCGGTGATCGAAGGGATCGCGCCGTTCGCCGATTATGAACTCGATGGCGGGGTGGAGATCGGCTTCGCATCGAAGGCGGACCAGGAGGTCTTCAACGCCGCGAGCCATATCCTGTTCGCCGACGAACAGAACATGTTCGCCGCCACCGTCGCCTATGCGCTGCCCGATGGATCGCGCACGCTGGTCGACCGGGTCGCGGATCCCATCCCGAATGGCGACGACGGCTTCGACCGTATCCACGTCCATTTCGGGGCGGCGACCGAGGATGCGACCGCGTTCGGCACATTCATGACGGGCTTCGCCGAGACGCTCGCTGCGGACCCGGCGGTGCTGAAGTTGCGGCTGCACCTGCCGGACCGCTACGACAACGCGGAGCCCGCACCGCCGGCACCCAACGTCGATCATCGCGTCCCTGCCGAGCGTGCCCTGATCGCGGTGATCGAACTGGCCTTCGAAAGTCCGCTGACACGACGCGCCTTCTTCGAGTCCGACGTGTTCGTCGCAACGCAGGCCGAGCAGAAGGCCAATATCTCGCATGTCCAGGCGTTCGCGGTCAGTGGCGTCTACACCTATGTCCGCAACAAGCAGCTGACGACCGCGGGACTGCGTGGCAGCCGTCCGGCGCAACTGATCGAGCGGCTCGGCGCCAACAACCAAGTGGCGGAGGATGTTCGGACGCTGATACGGACGGGCTCTGTCTGATGCGGGGACCGTGCGTTATGGCGCTAGCGTAGCGGTTCAGGCGTGCGGCGGGTCGTCGTTGATCGGCGCGCCGATGGTGACGCGGAGGCCGGGATCATTGTCGGCCTCCTCGATCGTGCCGGACAGCCGCGCGACCATCGACATGAGCATCCGCGAACCGAACCCGGTACCCGCATTGCCCTTTCCGCGGCCGCGATCGGCGACGATCAGGCGAAAGCGGTTGCGATGGTGTTCGAGCGCGATCGTGATCGGTCCCGAGCCACCCGCATACGCGTATTTATTGGCGTTGATCACCAACTCCGTCAGGATCAAGCCGAGGCTGACGGCGCGGTCCGTCGAGATTAGGATCGGCGCAAGTTCGAGTTGAATCTGTCCGCCCCATGACTGGTCCATCGTCGACCTGATCTCGGCACAGAGGTCGCCGATATAGCGCGCGAGGTCGACGGCCTGGACATGCTCGTCCGAATGGAGGCGACGATGGACCATCGCGACCGCCGACAATCGTCGCTGCGCCTCGGCGAGATGGGCAGTCAGCACGTCGTCTCCGACCGCGCGTGCCTGAAGGCCGAGGAACGCGGAGACGAGCTGCAGACTGTTCTGGACGCGGTGATGGACCTCCTTGATGAGATAGTCCTTCTGCAGCAACAGGCTCTCATTGTCCGCGATCGTCGCGGTCAGTTCGCGGTTCACCTCGAACAGGCGGCGGTTCTGGCGCGCATCGAACATCGTGCGCTTCAGCCGCCCGGCCGCCTCGATCTCGAACAAGGTCCACGGTACCGATCGGCCACGGACCGCCTCGCTCCAGCTTTCGAACGAGGCGCGCGGTGTCAACGGGATGTGAGGATCGATTGCCAGATCCTTGTGCGGATTGCCGGCCCAGTTCATCACCTCGATCTGTTCGGCGCGAAACCAGATCAGGATCGTCGGCTCGTCGGTCGACATCGTCACCGCGAGAACACCGCTCGCAAAATCCTGGAAGTCGATCGCCGCAGGGAGTTGTTCGGATAGACGATCGGTCGAGAAAGGAAGCGCCCGGCCGAGATCGATGACGTGATCGGCGACCGCGCGGATGTCGTCGTGGCGCGGGGAGCGGCCGGCGACGAACAATTCGTTGCCGCGCACGGCCGCAAAGCTGTCGGCGCCGAGCATCCGGCACATGTCGTCGCCCGCGGTCGCGAAGAAGCACGCGAGCGAGATGTCGCTGCCGAGCCGAAGGACCACCGCGTCCTCGGCAGTGCGCAGCCGGATACGCTCGCGGTAGAGCTCGGCATCCTCCTTGGCGCGGATCTGGCGGGCAAGACTGCCGGCAAGCGCACGGCAGGCCATGCGAACGTGCAGCGGCAGGAACTTCGGCGTCGGATGGTGGCACGCGACGAGCCCCCACAGCGTGCCGTCGCGGACGATCGACACCGATGCCGACGCCGCGACGCCCATGTTGGCGAGATATTCGAGGTGGATCGGCGATACGCTGCGCAGCGCGAGATCGCTCATGTCGAGCGGCGCTGTGCCCGCCGGACGCATCGGTGCGGGTTCATAGGCGATGTCGGGAATGATGCGGACGCGGTTCCTGACGTACAGCGCGCGTGCCTGCTTCGGAATGTCGGACGCGGGGAAATGCTGGTTGAGAAAACTGCCGAGTGCCGGATCGCGGTCCTCGGCCAGGACGACGCCGGCGTCGTCGTCGAGGAAGCGGTACAGCATTACCCGGTCGAACCCGGTCAACTGGCGAAACGTCCTGGCTGCGCGCTCGCACAGTTCGCGCAGGCCGAATGCCTGTTCGAACGTCGCGGCGGCTTCCTCCATTTCGACCAGCACGTCGATGGGGGAGGGCATTGCCGTCGGCGCGGGCTCGAGTTCGACGACGACCGCGTTCGCCACGCGGTGCGCGATCGCGTCGAACGGCATCTCGATGCCGACGACCCGCGCGAGTACGATCGTGCTCGCGTTCGGTTTGGCGGCGAGTTGCGCCGAGACGGACTGTGCGAGGAGCGTGTCGAGGTCGGCGCCGAGCCAATGCGGCGTCAACGCCGTTTCGATGTCACCGGCACCCGCCGTAATCCTGAACGTGCAGGCGTCGGCGACGAGGACGAGGCCGTGCGGCTGGATCGATCCGGGCCGGTGGATCGGCTCGCGGTCACAGACGGCAACGTCGAAGCCGTGCGGCGATGGCCTGTCGTCGATCGCCGCGGATAGGGAACCAGGCATGACGTGTGCGATCCAGACGGAGGCGATGCGACACCAGAGCGGGCCGTGTCGTTACGGTAACGATACAGATGCGTTCGGTCAGATCTTGTCAACGATCTGGATCAGCCCGAAGAACTTATTCCGTTAGTCCGTACATTCCTCATGCTAAAGTCTTCGGCTTACCTTCGTTGGGACATCAGAACTATCGTGCGAAGCAGGCATTGATTGCCACGATCCGCGCTTGACCGCCGGTATGCGTGGCATCACCGGGATACGCTCGCATCGTTCCGCCCAGCTTCGTCAGTTCGTCGCGGGTGAGCCAACCCTGGATCTTGCCTTGCTGGACCGCCCAGCAGTCGGCGGCGGCTTCGCCCGGGCCGAAAATCTGGTGTGCGCATTCGTGCGTGTACCAGAAGAGCTGTTGCGCGCGGGGCAGGTTCAGGACGCGGGGATGGAGGATGATGCGGCCCTTGTAGGCGGCGGCGATGTCGTCGATCGGCTGGATCATGGTATCGACGGGGCCGCAGGTCGCGCGGTAGCCGGCGAGCAAGAGCGCGCCGGGCACGATCACCTTCTGGGCTGCCGTTGGATGCGGAATGACTGCGAGCAACGACGCTGCTGCTCCTGCGAGAAGATTGTTGAACATGACTATCCTGGCCCCGCGAGGCGCGAGGACGAGCAAGAGGAGAATTGGGGGGCGCTAGGGCGGGTCGGGCGCGTTCTGCGCGGGACCCGCGGTCGCCTAGCGAGACTTGATACGTTGCGTGACGTGCTGGTCCTGCGCCTCGGCCGTAACCGCCGTCGCCATCGCGCATGTTGCGCCGCGCTGGACCGCGAGGGTCGTACACGGCGTATCGGGTAGGGGCGTGCGCAGGCTGAACCGCAGTCCAGCGTCCACGAGAAATCTCGGGTTCATGGTAGGTCTCCGCCGATGTCGGTTCTAGTGCGTCACCCAGAGCTCACGCCGGCAGCGGAGCGGGGGATGTTCCCGAACTCTTCGGTAGGTGCGACTTGTGCGCATCCATGAGGGCAGAGGTCCGCGATGTAGTCGCGCAATCGGCCTAACCTATGTTGATCGTACTAAATAAACGTCGGTTATCTCATAAGGATGCATATTGTACGAAACTTAATCTGCTTTATAAATCTGAATCATATTCTACTGTTGTGGTTCTGAAGAGCGGTACGGACTTTATGGCTAATCTTGATGTTCCACGCACCGTGTCGGACGCGCGATCGAACGATCGGCGCGATGGCCAGGTCGAGGCGCTCGGCCGGGCGGACTCCGCCGCGAAGGTCCGCGATCAGCTCCTGTGTTATCCCGGTACGGTGCGGATGCCGGCGAGCGGGGTGGAACTCTACATCGTCCGCGATTTCCTCACGTGCGACGAATGCGAGGCGCTGATCGCGCTCATCGACGCCAATCGCGTGCCGTCGCCGGTCGTCGGCGATGCGCCGGTATCGCCGCATCGGACGAGCGAGACGTGTTACCTGTATCCCGGACCCGCGCCCGTCACCGCGGTCGAGACGAAGCTCGATTTGCTGACCGGGCTCGAGCCGCGGTACGGCGAGGCGTTGCAGGGGCAGCGTTACGCGGTCGGGCAGGAGTTCAAGCCGCATCACGACTTCTTCGATACCGCACAACCCTATTGGCTGGACCAGGTGACGATGGGTGGCCAGCGGACCTGGTCGGCGATGACCTTTCTCAACGAACCCGAAGCGGGCGGGCGGACGAACTATCCGACCGCCGGGGTGGCGATCACGCCGAGAGCGGGCAATCTGGTGATCTGGAACAACATGGACGAGTATGGCGCGCCGAACCCGGGGTCGCTGCACCAGGGCATGCCGGTCGAGCAGGGCGTGAAATACGTGCTGACGAAATGGTATCGCGAGCGGCCCTGGTGCCAGTGATCCGCAGCGTCTGAAGAGGGGACCAGACGTCAGCCCGGGATCGCGAACACGGTCCGCAACGGCTTAGTCTCGGGGAGGATGTAGACGATACCGACGGTGCCGGTGAACAGCGGCTTCACCACGCCGTCGTAGAACCCGGGCGGTACGTTGACGCAACCGTAGGAGATCCGGTTATCGCTCGGTGTCGGGGACGCGAGTCGACCGGCGCGATTGTCGACGCGGCGGCCGACGATCACCCGGTGCAGCGATAGTGCGGCCTCATAGTCTATCCACAGGATATCCTGCTCAAAATCGCGCCCTAGCGAGGCCTGGAAGCGCCCCGCCGGGGTGGTACGCTCGGCGGGAGTGATCGTCGCGAGCTTGCGCTGGCCGATCCCCGGCACGCTGGCGTCGTCGCGTGCCATCCCGAGCAACGCGGGCGCCGCGCCGCGCAGGACGCCGGCGCCGTCGAATGCGAACACCTTCGCATTCACCTTGTCGATGATGACGAACGGTAGCGCGTGATTGTCGCGTGACGCGGTCACCCAGTTCGCCGTCTCGCGTGCGTCGACCGAAGCCGCCTCACCCTTAAACTGAGCGGCATTCGCGGTCTCGACGACGGGGCGTGCCGCCACCGGCGCCGTGACCGCTAGTGCGCAGGCGAGCAGGCCGAGGCTTGCCTGTCGGTGTACTCGTCGCGCCACGCGTCGTCGTCGAGATTCGATCATCTCAATGGCGCGCCTGCTTGCGTGGATAGACCGGGGCGGCGGGGGCGGTCGGGGCAGGCGGCGTGGGTTGCACGAACAGCGGCTGGACGCGCTGGACGCGCGGCGTATCGGGCGTTTCGACGATGACGGTCCCCGGACGCTCGGGCGCCGGATAGGTCACGCCACCCTCGACGACCTCGATCGTCGGTGGTGTCGGCACGCGGACCGATACGGGCGGCACCTCCAGGAACGGCCGTGTTGCGTTGGGCAGGTCCGGCACGGGGGTAGGTGTTGGCGTTGGAGCGGGTGCCGGAGCCGGGGCGGGCGCTGGTGCCGGGGCTGGTGCCGGTGCTGGAGCAGGCGCTGGTGCCGGAGCGGGCGCTGGTGCCGGAGCAGGCGCCGGTGCTGGAGCAGGCGCTGGAGCAGGCGCTGGTGCCGGAGCAGGCGCCGGAGCAGGCGCCGGTGCCGGAGCAGGCGCCGGTGCTGGAGCAGGCGCTGGTGCCGGAGCGGGCGCTAGTGCCGGAGCTGGTGCCGGAGCAGGTGCAGGCGCTGGTGCCGGAGCTGGTGCCGGAGCAGGTGCAGGTGCAGGTGCAGGTGCAGGTGCAGGTGCTGGTGCTGGAGCAGGCGCTGGTGCCGCCGTGATCGTCCCCGTAGTTCGGAACCCGGCGACGCAGCACGAGCTCGCCAGCGCGTACTGGTCGGCGTTTGCGCCCGTGAGGGTGTAGCCGCTGAAGCTGACGCCGATGCCCGTGCCTTCACCGGTGCTGTCGAACGTCGCGGTCGCATTCGGGCCGGCAACCAGTGATACGCCGGTCGGCGTGCCCGAGGTGCCGTTGGTGTTGAACCCGCTCAGCACCGCCGCATTGGTGCCGTCGGCGACCTTCTGCGCGGTCGGGAACAGCAGCATCCGCTGGGTGATTGCCGCGCCCTCGGTCAGGACGAACTCGGTCGAGAAGTCGGTCGGCGTGGTGTACGAGACCGGGTTGTAGTTGATCGACACCGGCGCCGCGGTGACCGTGGTCGGCGGCGACAGTGCGGAGAACACGATCGTGCCGCCGTTGACGCCCGGCCCGGTGCCGTCCGACCCTGCGATCAGCGTCAAACCGACCGGCAAGCCCAGGCTTTGCGCCGGAATCGTCGTGCCGCGGGTCAGCGTTACCGCCGCGTCGATCATCACGTCATGCCCTGCGCACAAGGCGATGTTGCCGTCGGTCGTCGTGATCGCGTGGAACACCTGCACGTTGCGCCCGGCGTTGAGCAGGATGCTGCCGTTGGTCGTGGTCAGCGCCGCGTTGACGTTCACGTCGCGGCCGCAGCAGGCGACGATGTTGCCGTTGGTCGCGGTGATCGGCGCGTTGATGTTGACGCCGCGGAATGCGTTCATCGTCAGGGTCGTCGGCACACCCGAGGCGGTCCAGGCAACCGCATCGTTGACGAAGATGTCGCCGTTGCCGGTGGTCGTGTCGCCCGCCGCGGGGATCGTGCTGATCGTGATGCTGGTCGTCACGAGCTGCGCCGACAGCGTCGCGCCCGAGATGTTGCCGCCCGCGCCGATCACGTAATCCTGCGGATCGATCAGCCACATGCCGGTCGTCCCCGATCGCGCGAAGGTGGAGACCTTGGCGCTGTCGGCGACGTTGACGGTGGCCGCCGACGTCTCGATGAAGCCGCCATTGCCGCCGACCGGCGCGCTGGCATCCAGCGTGCCCGCAAGGCTGACCGTGCCGGTCTTCATGTCGCCCAGCAGCAGGATCGTGCCGCCGCGGTTCTGCAACGTGCGCGCCTCGACGATGCCGGTGTTGTTGACCGCGGTGTGGAGCAGGTCACCGGCTCCTTGCGCGGTCATCACGACCTTGCCGCCGTCGGCGCGGATGAGCCCGCCATTGCGGACCAGCGCGCCGACCGCACCCTTGTCGACCGCGACGTTGAGCAGCCCGTCGCCCGCCACGTCGAGCGTGATCGCCTCGCCGCCCGCCAGCACGACCGTGCCGAAGTTCGCCTTGATCGTACCGCCGTTACCGACGTTCGCGCCGAGCAGCGCGACATAACCGTTCTTCGCGGTGATCGACCCGTCATTCTGCACGCTAGCGCCGCTCGTCCCTGCGAAACTGCTCTTGCCTGCAAGGAAATCGGCATTGGAGATGTTCAGTGTCGAGGCCACCAGGCCGCCGACGTTCACGTTCGCGGTCTGGCCGAACAGGATGCCGTTGGCGTTGACCAGGAACACCTTCCCGTTCGCCGACAGGTTGCCGAGGATCACCGAAGGGTCCGAGCCGAGCACGCGGTTCAGCGCGACCGAGCTGCTGGTAGGCTGCTCGAAGACGACGCTCTTGCCCTTGCCGATCGAGAAGGACTGCCAGTTGATCGCCGCGCGTTCGCTGGTCTGCGTCACGGTCAGCGACTTGGTGCCGGTCGCGATGCTCGCCTGGCCCGCGACGACTTCGCCACCGGTCGGGAGCGTCTGCGCTTCGACCGGGCGTGCCACCACGGTACCCGCGAGGCTGAACCCGATCAGCCACGCGAACCGCGCAAGGCCGGTCGTGCCGAACAAGCCGCCGCGCTTTGTGCGCGTAACGGTGGGAGCGGGGCGACGGGTGTTTCTGATCGACGAAGGGATGGGGGTCATGTGCGGTATCCTCGGTGGCGGCCGATGGCCGCTGAATTTTGGGTGCTGGTGCGCTCAGAATGTCTTCGAGAGCTGGAACCAGGCGCGACCCGACTTGTCGGGGGCGGACGTCGCATCGGCATCGCCGAGCTTGCGTGCATAGGTCGCCTTGGCGGCGATACCGTACGGTCCCGCCCAGCTCAGCCCGGCGCCGTACGCGCTGCGTTTCGCGTGGTTCGATCCGTCGAAATACGGGTGCTTGACGTAATCGACCTCGCCAACGTCGACGAACCCGAACAGCTGGAGCGCACCCGGCACGACCTGCGGCAACGCCAGCCGCGCCTCGGCGGTGGCGACATAGCCCTGGTCGCCGTAAGCCTCGCCCTCTGGGTAGGCGCGGACGGCGTAGGCGCCGCCCAGCTCCATCCGCTCGGAGATATCGAGGTTGCTGAACGCGATCTGCCCGCGCGCGGAGGCGAACAGCGACAGCGGCCCGGCGATGGTCTGCAACCGCGCGAAGCTGAACTGGACCTTCCCGTAGCTGCCGTCGGTGCGTGCGGTCAGCACGTCGATCGAACGCTCATACGCGCCGCGAATGTCGAGATTGCCGACCGAATAGCTCAGCGAATACGCGCTCCAGCCGCCCCCGAGCAGCGTGTCGTGCTCGTCGCCGCTGAGCCCTGCGGTGATCACCTGCGCACGGCGATAGGTGGTGACGTCGACGATGCCGATCCGGTCCTCGAACCATTTCACGTCGCCACCGAGCGTCACGTACAGATTGTTGTCGCGCGAGCGGATCAGCGGATAGCTGGCATAGACGCTGGCGACGTCGGCGTTGCCGCTGCCTTCGAGGCTGTCGAATTCCTTGCCCAGCGAGTATTCGAGATGCGCGAACGCGACGCCGAGCGTGACCTGCCCGATCGGTGCCTGGTACGACGCGCGGCCGTAAGCGAGCCCGGAAAACGAGGTCAGCGCGCGCAGGCTCAGCACGTCGCCTGAGCCGGTCGGGTTGTTCCAGTTGACCACACCGCCGACGCGGTAGGCGCCGGTGTAGCGGTTGCCGGCGTTGTCGGCCTCGACACTGCCGGTGATGCTCTGGCTTGGGGTAATCGCGACCAGCAAGTCCGACGTGCCGACCGCAGTGCCGGGGCTCAGCGTCGAGGATACGCGCACGCCGGGCAGGTCCGACAGCATCAGCAAGCGGCGCTCGAGCGGCGCGACCGCGACCGGATCGCCAACGTCGAGCCCGGCAAGGATGCCGTTCGCGACGCTGTCGGAAAGTCGTGACTCGTTCTTGACGCCGACCGCGCCGAAGCGTCCCTCAATGACGGCGATCGTCACTGCGCCGCTCCGTACGTCCTGCTCGGGGAGGTAGGCGTTCGCGACGAAATAGCCGCGGCTCGTGTAATAGGCGGTGATCCGCGCGGCGAGCGTCTTCAGGTCGGACAGGTCAAGCTCGCTGTTCGGCGCGAACTTCGATGCGGCGATCAGGTCGGCCTCGGGAAACAGCGTCGCACCGGTCACGCGCAGCGAGCGCACGAGCGTCTTCGGACCACCCGTGGCGGCAACGACGACCGGCGTCTTGCGCTCGAACCCGAAGTCTGGCGCGGGCGTCTCGTTCAGCAGTACGGGCGGGATCTGCTGGAGCTGTCCACCGGCCCCCACGGGAACCTGCGCCTGCGCCGATTGCGTCGAAATCAGCAAGGCAGCCGGGCTCACAGCCGCAAGCGCGGCCGCCCAAAGGGTCGACTTGTACATGAACACCTCGAAAGTCACCGCGGATGGAAGGCACAGATCTCCCATCCGCAGCAGCGGGAGCCATGTCGAATGATTGTGGGGAGAGCGTCCGAAGCAAGGACGAAGCCTTCGAAGAGACTGGAGCCCAATTATGATCGGGTCTCAAGCATCTGTATGCGAACGGGCATTACGGAACTAAAATGGTCCGCTGCGACGTTCGCAGCGCTTGGCCTATTCCACCATACTTGATCTATGTATGTTAATAGTGTCGATTACAAGCTAAATGTATGATTAATTGTTCGTTAATTTACAACTATTGTAATCGAGTAGCAGCGGCTGGCGTAATTAGCACTCGTCGCTTCAGTCCTCAGATTACGTCGACGTAAAGATCAGGGAGATACTTCCTTCCAGGACAGCGGGCAGCGGCATGCTGTTGCTAGAAGTGGATAGGCTCCCATAGCCACGGTTCGTGAGCAGCATTTCCCGCAGGCGGGGACACGGTTCGCACGCCGCCGACTGTTTCGCGGCCGTTGTGCAATAGCGCGCCGCAGCTATCCTCGATCGTTCCGATATCGCCTCACCGCCGCGAGCAATACCAAGCGGTCGATCAGGAAGATCGCGATCACCGACACCCCCAGGATCGGGAATACTATTCCCGCGACGATGAGAATGGCGACCGCGCCCTTGATCCTCGTCGGGGAGACGCGCGCTGGCGCGGCGAGGCGGCCCGTCGGGCGGCGCTGCCACCACATCACGACACCGCTGATCACGAGCAGCACGATCGCGATGCACGTCGTCAGCATCACGACCTGGTTCGCCAACCCGAAGTAATTTCCCATGTGCAGCTGGACGCCGAGCTCGATCGCCTTCGCTGCCCAGCCATAATCGGGGTAGCCGACCTCGCGGATCAGGCCGCCGGTCCAGCGATCGAAATACAGTGTACGCTGCCCCTGCGGCTGATCCGGGTAGGTGTAGGCGGTGTAGACGCCGGTCGGTCCGCTCGGCAGGAACAGGCGATACGCACCCGCGACGTGATGATCGAGCGTCACGGAGGTTGCGATCCGGTCGATCCCGGCCACCGCCGCATCATCGCGGACGGCCATGGTCATCTCGTGGCCGGCGTGACCGGCATGTTCGGAGGATGCCGTGGATGTCGGCATCGGCGCTTGCTCCATCGTCCATGGCGCTTCGCCCAGCGCGGTCTTCATCGGCACGCTCGCAGGCGCGTTGTGCGTGCGGTTCGATGCCGGGTAGCCGATGCCCAGCGCCGCGGTGCCGCGGTTGAGCAGGTCGCCCTGAATCCCGGCCCATGGCAGCCCGGTCAGCAACAGGAACGCGATGAACGCGACCGACCAGACTCCGATCACAGCGTGCAGGTCGCGCCAGAACAGGCGTCCACCGGCACCAAGCCGCGGGTAGAGGATGCCGCCCAGCCCACCGCGTCCGCGCGGCCACCACAGGTACAGCCCGGTGACGATCAAGACGAGCGCCCAGCATGCGGCGAGCTCGACGATCCGATCGCCGATCGTGCCGAGCGTCAGCGATCCGTGCATCGCATCTGCAAAGCCGACCAGCGTTCGGGCGTATATCGTCGACCCGAGCACGCGAGCCGTTCCCGGATCGACGGCCACGCGAAGCGGCTCGCCGCGATCGGGGGTGACGAACACGACCGCCGAGCGGTTCGGCGCGCCCGGAAGGTCGATGCGCGTCGCCGCCCCGGGATACGCCTTCAGCGCTGCATCGATCATCCGCGACGGCGGCACCTGCGTTGCATGGACCGCGACGAAGCGCTGCGCGGGATACAGCGCATCGTCGATCTCGTCGTTGAACAGGTAGATCGAGCCGGTGACGGCCAGGATCAGCAGGAAGGGCGCGACGATCAGGCCGGCATAGAAGTGCCAGCGCCAGAGCGCGCGGTACGCTTTCGGATCGACCGAACCGGTGAAGGCCATCTGGAAACCTTTGCTCAGAAATGCGTGGAAAGCGCGATTTCGACGCTGCGCGGCGCGCCGATATAGACGTTGGTCGTCGGGTATCCCGAATACTCGCCGTAGAACGCGTCGGTCAGGTTGCGCCCACGGATCGAGACGGACGCTTGCGGCGCCACCTGATAGCTGATCGACGCGTCGACAGTCGTATGGCCACGCACGAAATAGGTGTTGGCGGTGTCGGTGTAGAAGCCGGAGACGTGCCGCACGAACCCGCCGATCGTCACGGGGATAGCCTTGATCGTGTAGAGCGCCGACCCGCTAACGGTGGTCGAGGGCGTGTTGATCGGTCGGTTTCCGGCACGATCGATGCGCGCTCCGGCGATCAGCTCGCTCAACTGGTCGTACTGCGCGTCGGTATAGGCGGCGCCTGCCGATACCGAGAGCGCGTCTGTGAGCGCTGCGCCGATGTTGAGTTCGACGCCCTGCGACGACTGTTCGCCGCCTTGAATGGCTTGCTGCGGATTGTTCGGATCGCGCGTGAGGATGTTGGTCTGCTCGATCCGGTATGCAGCGCCGGTCATCGTCAACCGCTTGGCGAACGCGGAGGCCTTGAAGCCAACCTCGTACGAGCGGCCCTTGGTGAGTTTGTAGGTCGTGTTGACGATCGACTGGAGCAGGATCGAGGATACCGGCGTGACCGCGGTCGTGTACTGGCCGTACACGGTAATGCCGGGCGTCAGGTCGTAGGTAGTGCCGATCCGCCACGAGAACGGATCATAGGTCGGCGCCCCTTGCGTCACTGCGCCGTTCGCGTTGAGATTGGTGATGACGCGGGTCAGGTCGATGTGATCGTAGCGCGCGCCGCCGACCAGCAGCCATTCCGGTGTCAGATTTAGCGCGTCTTCGGCGAACACCGACGCCGTCTTAAGCTTCGAATCGTAGACGACGTTGGTAGTCGAATACGCAGCGTCGATGTTTGGGAACGCGCCGACGATCGGCGCGAACGGATCGACGTTCGCGATCCGTATGGCGGCGTTGCCACCGACCGGGCTCTGCTGACGCGGATTGACGAAGTTCGTGTCGTTATACTCGCCGCCGAGGCTGAACCGGTTGCGCAGTCCTGCGATCACGCTGTCGTTGGCGACCACGAGCCGCTCGTTCCAGAGGCGGTGGTCGTGGTAAATACGCTGGACCGACCGCGCGAAGCTGCCCTTGGGGAAGGCGGCGGTCGGGGCGGTGAAGGTCTGATCGCCACTCAGCACGAAGTCGCGCTTGGCGTGATACCAGGTGAAGTCGTTACCGACCGACCAGCCGCCACCGATCGCGTAGTCGATCCGCGAGCGCAGCGTCGTGTCGCGTGCGCCGGAATAGGCGCCGTACGGATTGTAGTTGCGACGGCGCAGCGCCTTGTCGAGCACCATGCCGTTCTGGCTACGCAATGCGTCGCTTGGATCGCGCGCGACCGCGGCGGAGACGCACGGCAGCCCTTGATAGCTGCTGTCGTATCGATCCTCGTAATGGTCGACGGCAAAGAGCAGGCTCAAATCGGCCGACGGCTTGACCAGGATGCTGCCCGTCAGCCCCGTGGACCGCGTTTCATTGTCGTCGACGTCGTACAGGCTGTCGGAATGCATGTAGCTCGCGTCTGCGCGGATCGCGACGCTGTCCGACAGTTTCAGGTTCACGCCGCTGGCCGCGGTCACCGTGTCGAAGCTGCCGACGCTCAGCAATCCGTCGAGGTGGTCGCCGTCGAACGTCGGCTTGCGCGTGACCTTGTTGATGACGCCGGCCAGCGCGCCTTCGCCGTACAGCACCGAGGCTGGCCCCTTGATCACTTCGATCCGGTCGAAATGCCACACATTGGTATCGCGCTGGACCACGGTCGAGGTGGAGATACGGACGCCGTCCTGCAGGATCGAGACGGCGCCGCCCGAAAAGCCGCGCAACGTCACGACTGCGGGGTTGCCGGGGACGTTGCCGGCGATCGCGCCGACGACGCTGTTGAACGCCTCGCGGGCGGTGCGGAGACCCTGCACCTGCATGTCCGCCTGGGTGAGCGTCTCGACGGTGGCGGGCGTCTCGCGGACCGACAGGCCTAGGCGGCTGCCGGTATCGGACTTGCGATCGAGCTTGAGCTGGTCCCGCTGGCCGGTGACGATGATCTCGGACTTCTGGTCGGTCGCGTCGTTCGTGTCGGACGCGTGAGCCGCCCCGGCGAACGCGACGATCGATGCCGATGCGAGACATATGGTTTTGAACATGCGAATCCCTGCTGGATCCGTCCGCACACCCCGGTGCAGGATCGGATACCGTCATCCCTGCGGACATGCCGCGCGCGTAGATGCTGGTCCGCCGAGGTGGCGGATCAGCTGAAGCGTCGTGATCGGGCCCGGTCCGGAAACCGACGGATCACGTGGCAGGTAAGGGCGGGGGGCCTCGCAAATGTGGCCGTAGATACGCGTGCGCGGGAACCGGAATCGCGGCCCTGACTCGAAAGACCAGGGCGACGATGAATGCGATGGCAATCGCGAGCAGCAGGGGATCGGCAGCCGCCAGCGACGGTGCGGTCAGGCCGGAAAAGGCGCACGGCATCTCCCGACCCTGGGGACCGGATTTGTCCGCATGATGCGCCATGCCGGGCATCGACATCGTCGTTGCCATCGACATCGGCGCGGGTGCGGTGCCGGCACAGATCTCGATCGTCACCCGTCCCGCCGAGACGACCGGCATGAAACCGGCCGGCACCAGGACCTTCATCACCAGCGCGCAGGCAAACACCCACGCCGCCAGCGCGCGATGATCCAAGAGAAGACGACGGAGCGCGGCCATGGCGAGGGGTCTACGCGCTGTCCAAGAGCGTGTCACGTGGGCGAAACGTCTCGCCGCCGAGGAAAAATCGGCGCGTGCCGGATGCTTCGCTGCAAGCGACAACCGGTTATTTCGGATACTGCCGACCGTCACGGTCCGCGGCGCATTGCGGCGCTCTCGGTTTGCTTGCTGCGTCGCGTGTCCTAGTTTCGCGAAAGGGAGCCGCGCGAGCCCGGTTACCGACGAGCAGCCTGCATAATTTGCATCCCGATCATACTAGAACGCGTTTGTGCACTACCGCCTCGCCGGCCGATTGAGGCGGGCGTCACTGCCTGGAGTTGCCCATGTCCAAGACCATCATCGCCGACCTGTTTGCCGAGACGCTGCACCTAGCGGGAGTCGAGCGGATATACGGCGTCGTCGGCGACAGCCTGAACGGCCTCACCGACAGTTTGCGCCGACAGGGCAAGATCGAATGGATCCATGTCCGCAACGAGGAGGCGGCAGCGTTCGCGGCGGGCGCGGAGGCGCAGTTGACGGGCAAGCTCGCGGTCTGCGCGGGGTCGTGCGGTCCCGGCAACATGCACCTGATCAACGGCCTGTACGACTGCCACCGGACGCGCGTGCCGGTGCTGGCGATCGCCGCGCAGGTGCCGAGCGGGGAGGTCGGCTCGAACTATTTCCAGGAAACGCGGCCGGAAGCGCTGTTCCGCGAATGTAGCGTCTATTGCGAAACGATTTCCGACGCGGACCAGATGCCGCGGACGCTGGAGACCGCAATCCGCGCGGCGGTCGGTCGTCGCGGCGTTTCGGTAGTGGCAATGCCGGGCGACGTCGCGTTGCGATCGACGACGGGGACGCTGGCGCGATCGACCGCCGCGCTGTTGCCGCGGGCCTCGGTGACGACACCGGCCGAGGCGGACATCGCCGAACTGGCCGCCTTGCTGAACGGTGCCAGGAAAGTGACGATCCTGGCGGGGCGGGGATGCCGTAACGCGCACGCCGAACTTGTCGAGCTCGCTGGCGTGCTGCAGGCGCCGATCGTCCATGCGCTGGGCGGCAAGGAGTTCGTCGAGTACGACAACCCCTATGACGTGGGAATGACCGGGCTGATCGGCTTTTCGAGCGGGTACGACGCTATGATGGCGTGCGACGTGCTGCTGATGCTCGGGACGGATTTCCCATATCGGCAATTCTATCCGGAAAAGGCCAAGGTCGCGCAGATCGACCTGATCCCGGAAAATCTCGGGCGGCGGACGGCGATCGATATCGGTTTGGTCGGCGACGTTGGTGCCACGCTCGCCGCGCTGATCCCGCGATTGGGCCGTGGACGCGACGGCAGCTTCCTGAAATCCGCGATAGAGAACTACACGAAGTCGCGCGAAGGGCTCGACGATCTCGCGGACGGGACGCCCGGCAGCGGCACGATCCATCCGCAACATGTCGCGCGCGTCCTCAGCGAACAGGCGGCGGACGATGCCGTATTTGCCTGCGACGTGGGGACGCCGACGGTCTGGGCCGCGCGCTATCTGAAGATGAACGGACGGCGGCGGTTGATCGGGTCGTTCAACCACGGATCGATGGCGAACGCGCTTCCCCAGGCGATCGGCGTACAGGCGGCATATCCGACGCGTCAGGTCGTGACGTTGTCGGGTGACGGCGGTCTGGCGATGCTGATGGGCGAGTTGCTGACGGTGCGCCAGCTTAGCCTGCCGGTGAAGATCATCGTGTTCAACAACGGTACGCTCGGCTTCGTCGAGATGGAGATGAAGGCGGCCGGCCTGATCGAGACCGGGGTCGCGCTCGACAACCCGGATTTCGCGGCGATGGCGCGGGCGATCAGTCTGCACGGGGTGCGGGTGACCGATCCGGGCGATCTCGAGGCGGGTATCCGCGACGTGCTGGCGCACCCCGGACCGGCCTTGCTCGACGCGGTCACTGCGCGGACCGAATTGTCGATGCCGCCGAAGATCACCATGGAGCAGATGAAGGGCTTCACGCTCTACATGGCCAAGGCGATCATCAGCGGGCGAGGGGACGAGGTGGTCGAACTGGGCAAGACCAATATCGGCTTGCTCAAGAGCCTGTTCTGAGCAAACCGACCTCGGTCGGCGCCGGGTCCGTCAAAGTGCGAGACGGGCCCGCGCCGCGCGATATTCGCGTTCGAGCCGGTCGACGCGGTCGGCGACGCTCTCGACCTCGGTAACGGCGCCGATACCCTGGCCCGAGCCCCAGATGTCCTTCCACGCCTTGGGCTTCGATCCGCCGTCCTTGTTGTCGCCTCCACCGAAGTTCATCGTCTTCAGGTCGCCTTCGGGCAGGTTGTCGGGGTCCATGCCTGCCGCCTCGATCGACGCGCGCAGATAGTTGCCGTGTACGCCGGTGAACAAGTTGGAATAGACGATGTCGGAGGCTTTGCCCGCGACGATGCCGTTCTTGTATGCGGGGTCGGCGTTCGCCTCGGTGGTGGCGATGAACGGCGAGCCGATATAGCCGAAGTCCGCGCCCATCGCCTGCGCCGCGAGCACCGCATCGCCGGTCGCGATCGACCCCGACAGCGCGAGTGGGCCGTCGAACCACTGGCGGATTTCCTGGATGATCGCGAACGGCGACAGGCGACCGGCATGACCGCCGGCGCCGGCGGCGACCGCGATCAGGCCGTCGGCGCCCTTCTCGATCGCCTTGCGCGCGAACCGGTCGTCGATCACGTCGTGCAGCGTGATCCCGCCCCAGCCATGGACAGCGGTGTTGAGGTCCTCGCGCGCGCCGAGCGAGGTGATGACGATCGGCACCTGCCACTTCGCGCAGGTGGCGAGGTCGCTTTCGAGACGGTCGTTCGACTTATGGACGATCTGGTTGACCGCGAACGGCGCCGCCGGACGATCCGGATTGGCGCGATTGTGCGCAGCGAGTTCCTCGGTGATGCGGTGGAGCCATTCGTCGAGCATCGCCTGGGGCCGCGCGTTGAGCGCGGGGAACGAACCGACGATGCCCGCCTTGCACTGCGCGATCACCAGGTCGGGTCCGGAAATGATGAACAGCGGCGAGCCGATGACGGGCAGGCGCAGGTTTTTTAGAATAGCGGGTACGGTCATGTGGGTTTTCTAGCGCAACCCATTCGACCGCGCCAGACCCGGCTTCGTCCTCCAATCCGACCGCGTTCCGGCCGGATTGGAGGGCTCGGATTGGAGGGTCCGAATTGGAGGGCTGGGGTCAGGCCATCTTGCCGATGACCTTGTCGAGCGTCAGCGGATAATCGCGGATTCGCACGCCGCACGCGTTGTAGACGGCATTGGCGATCGCCGCGCCGACGCCGCACATGCCGAGTTCGCCGACACCCTTGGCCTTCATAGGTGACGACTTCGCATCGATCTCGTCCATGAAGAACACGTCCTGAACCGGAATATCGGCATGCGCGGGGACGTGGTACTCGGCAAGGTCGTGGTTGACGAAATAGCCGAACCGCGTGTCCACTATCGCGTCTTCCATGAGCGCCGAGCCGACGCCCATCGTCATCGCGCCGATGATCTGGCTGCGAGCCGACTTCGGGTTAAGGATTCGACCCGCCGCGAACGCGCCGCTCATCCGGCGGACGCGAATCTCGCCGGTCGCCGAGTCGACGCCGACTTCGACGAAATGCGCGCCGAACGTGGCTTGTGCGTATGTCTTGGTCAGGTCGCCGAACTCGATCGTATCCTCGGCGGAGAGGCCGGCATCGCCTGCCGCGTCCGACAGTGAGACGCTGCGGTTGCCCGACTTCACCTTGTTGTCCTCGAACACGACGTCGGTCGAGTTGAAGCCGAGCTTCTGCGCGACTCGCTCGCGCAATGCCATGCACGCCGCATAGACGCCCGCGGTCGAGCTGTTGCCGCCCCACTGGCCGCCCGAACCGGACGATTCGGGGAAGCTGCTGTCGCCGAGCAGGACGACGACCTTGTCCATGGGGACACCCATCAACTCGGCGGCGGTCTGCGCGATGATCGTATAGCTGCCGGTGCCGATGTCGGTCATGTCGGTGGCGACGGTGACGACGCCCTTCTTGTCGATGCCGACACGAGCGCCCGACTTCATCGTGACGTTGTCGCGGAACGCCGACGCCATGCCCATGCCGACCAGCCAGCGGCCGTCGCGCGTCTGGCCCGGAACCGGGTTACGCTTGCTCCAGCCGAAGCGCTCGGCGCCGGTCTTCAGGCAGCCGACCAGGTCGCGGTGCGAGAATTGCCGCGTCGGTTTCTCCGGATCGACCTGCGTATCGTTGATGATCCGCAGCTGGACCGGATCCATCTTCAGCTTCTCGGCCAATTCGTCCATCGCCGCTTCGAGCGCGAGCAGGCCGACGGCCTCGCCCGGAGCGCGCATCGCGTTGCCCTCGGGGAGATCGAGCACCGCGAGCCGCGTCGCGGTCATCCGGTTGGCGCCGGCGTAAAGCAAACGCGTGGCGTTCGGTGCGGTCTCCGGGCCACCACCGGGGAGATCGCCCGACCAGCTCTCATGCGCGATCGCGGTGATCCTGCCGTCCTTCTGCGCGCCGATACGGAGACGCTGGATCGTCGCAGGGCGATGCGTGGTGTTGTTCATCACCTGCGGGCGGGCAAGCGCCAACTTGACCGGACGTCCGCCGATCGCGCGCGAGCCGAGCGCCGCCATTACCGCATCGCTGCGGATCCAGAGCTTCGACCCGAACCCGCCGCCGACATAGGGCGACATGACATGGATGTTCTCCTTCGGCATGAGCAACGTCTGGCTCATGTCGCCGACCGCCCAGTTGAGCATCTGGTTCGACGTCCACAGCGTAAGCTTGCCGTTCTTCCACGCCGCCGTGGTTGAGTGCGGCTCCATCATCATGTGGCTCTGGTCGGGCGTCGTGTAGCGCTCGTCGAGCTTGACCGGCGCCTTGGCGAATGCGCCCGCGAAGTCGCCGACCGCGGTATCCGGGGTGCCGCTCTTCGGCTTGGTCGCCGAGCCCTGCGCGGCGGCGAGATCGAACTTGCCGGCGCCCCTCGCATAGGTGACGCGGAGCAGCTTGGTGGCGGCGCGCGCCTGTTCGAACGTCTCGGCGACGACGACGGCCACCGCCTGGTCGTAGTGCTGGACGTCGGGACCGGCGAGCATCCGCGCGGTATGGTTCTTCGCCTTGCCGAGCTTGCCGGCGTTCTCATACGTGACGACCGCGAGCACGCCGGGTGCGGCCTTCGCGTCGGCGACGTCGATGCTCGCGATCCGCCCCTTCGCGATCGCCGCGCCGAGGATGTAGCCATAAGCGGCATTCGGCGCGGCATCGCTGCGTTCATAGGCGTAGTGGGCCATGCCGGTGGTCTTCAGCTTGCCGTCGACACGGTCGTGCGGCTGGCCGAGCACCTTCATCCGGTCGGTCGGATTGGCGGTTGCGGGGGTATCGAACTTCATGGCGATCAGGCCTTTGCGTCTTCGAACACGGCGCCGATGGTGCGTTCGACCAACGGCAGCTTGAACGCGTTCTGGGATGTGGTGCGGGCGCCGGCGAGGACCGCCGCGGCGGTCGCCTTGGCGCCGTTGGGCATCTGCGCCTCGGCCGCTTCGACGCGCCACGGCTTGTGGGCGAGGCCACCAAAGGCGAGCCGGCCACGACCGCCAGGCTGGATGACGGCAGCAACCGAGATCAGCGCGAACGCGTAGGACGCGCGGTCTCGCACCTTCTGGTAGATGTGCGTGCCGCCGATCGGCTTGGGCAGCGTCACCGCGGTGATGAGTTCGCCGGGCGCGAGCGATGTCTCGATGTTCGGCGTGGTGCCGGGGAGACGGTGGAAGTCGGCGATCGGGATCGCACGCGTCTGGCCAGCGGCGTTCACCGTCTCGACCGTCGCGTCCAACACCCGCATCGCGACGGCCATGTCGCTTGGGTGCGTCGCGATACAGGCGTCGCTCGTGCCCATGACGGCGAGGTTGCGGTTGAACCCGCCGATCGCCGCGCAGCCGCTACCGGGCTGGCGCTTGTTGCAGGGCTTGGTGGTGTCGTAAAAATACGGGCACCGGGTCCGCTGCAGCAGATTGCCGGCCGTCGTCGCCTTGTTGCGGAGCTGGCCGGAGGCGCCGGACACCAACGCACGGCTGAGCACGCCGTAGTCCTTGCGCACGCGCGCGTCGGCGGCGAGATCGGTGTTGCGAACGAGGGCGCCGACACGCAGACCGCCGTCCGAGGTCGGCGTGATCTTGTCGAGACCTAGGCCGTTGACGTCGATCAAATGCTGCGGCGTCTCGATCTGGAGCTTCATCAGGTCGAGCAGATTGGTGCCACCGGCGATGAACTTCGCGCCGGGCGTGCGGACCGCGGCGCTGGCGGCATCCTTGGCCGAGGTCGCGCGTTCGTAGGTGAAGGCCTTCATGCGGTGCGCTCCGTACCGGCGACGTCGTGGATCGCGTCGATGATGTTCGCATAGGCACCGCAGCGACAGATGTTGCCGCTCATCCGCTCGCGCAGTTCGTCGGTGGTGACCGTCGGCTTTGCGGTGATGTCGTCGGCGACATGGCTCGGGACACCCGCCTTGATCTCGCCGAGCGTCGCGACTGCCGAGCAGATCTGGCCGGGCGTGCAATAGCCGCACTGATAACCGTCATGCTTGACGAATGCCGCCTGCATTGCGTGCAGCTTCTCGGGCGTGCCCAGGCCTTCGATCGTGGTGATCTCCTCGCCCTCGTGCATGACCGCGAGCGTGAGGCAGCTGTTGATCCGGCGACCGTCGACGATCACCGTGCACGCGCCGCACTGGCCGTGATCGCAGCCCTTCTTGGTGCCGGTCAGCTTCAAATTCTCGCGCAGGGCATCGAGTAGCGTGGTGCGCGTATCGACGTTCAGCTTGGTCGTGCGACCGTTCACTCTGAGCGTGACCGGCATCGTCGGCGGGGCCGGCTGCGCGGTCCCCTGCGTCTGCGCCTGCACGCCGGGTGCCGCCACCAACGTGGCCGATGCGACACCACCGGCAATCACGCCGCGGCGCGACACCGGAAAACCTTCATCCTGATGCATATAAACCCCTGTATCTGTTGGCTTAACGGGTGAAGGCGACCAAAGTTGCGGATCGCGGCGTTTGGTTCCGTGAAATTTGGGTCATATATTTTGGTAGGGGATTGAGATGCGGACGATTTCCTCCGACGTGTCGGTTCGGCTCTATCACCTCGACGACAGCGGGGAGGGCGGTGCGGCGACGACCATGTTCTATGGGCCTCTCGGTGAGGCGCTGGCGATTGCCGCGCAGCAGGAGGAAGACGTGCAGGCAGGGCTGTATCTGGCGACGGAGAACGACGTCGTCGCGTATCTGGATTTGGACGAGTAGGGGGCCGAAGCGCTCGCGATAGTTCTTGAGACCTCCCAGTATCCATCTTCCCTGGCGGCGGCCGGGATCCAGTTGGGAGGTCTTGCCAACGACGGGCGATGCGACGTTACTGCGCCCTTTCCAACCGGGACACGGCCTTGGCCGGGGAGGTGATCTCCCCGCGGCCGTGCTTAAGTCCCCGGCGTGAACCCATCGTCACGGTCGGGCGGGGTAGGCGAATGCACTTCGCTGCAGATCGACCGCAAGGCGGACTTGATGCCCTCCTCGAAGGTCGGATGATAGAAAGGCAGGTCGAGCACTTCGGTAGCCGTCCAGCCGCTCTGGATGGCCCAGGCGATCAGGTGTGCGCTGTGCTCGACGGCAGGCCCCGCCATCGATGCCCCCGTCAATCGCCCGTCGCGACGGTCCGCGTAGAACCGTACGAGGCCGGCATTGCACGCCTCCACCTTCGCACGACCCTGGTCGTCGTACGAGGCGGTCCCGATCACGCTGTCCGCGTCGTCGTCCCCAGCGACCGTGCCGATCACCGCGACATTGGGGTGCGTGAAGGTTATCGCAAACGGCACGCTGCGCTTGCCGGGCGTTACCTCCGGATAGCTGGCGGCGTTGCGCCCGGCGATCATCCCTTCCGACGACGCCTCGTGCAACACCGCGCGATCATGATCCGCATCCCCGGCGATGAAGATCGGTGCGGTTCCGCATTGCATCGTGTCGGGGTCGTAATCCGGCATGCCGTGGTCGTCGAGCGCGAGGCCGGTCGTCTCCAACCCGATATCCTTGACCCGCGGCGGGCGGCCGGTCGCGACGAGCAAGTAATCGAAGCGGTGCTCGCCCGATGCCGAACCGGTCCAGGCGAGTCGAACGCCATCGCCATCCGGCTCGACCGTCAGCTTTACGCCGAGCAGGATCGGCATCTCGCGCGACAGGATCTCGCGATAGGCCTCGGCGACATGGTGGTCCTTCAGCCCGCCGATCGTCTCGCCGGTGTCGAACACCATCGTATCGACCCCCAGCCGCGCCATCGCCTGCGCGAGTTCCAACCCCAGCGCACCGGCACCGACGACGCCGATCGACCGCGGCAAATCTTCAAGCTCGAAAATGCTCTCGTTGGTCAGCACCCGGTCGCGCACGGCGTCGAACATCTCGGGGATCGCAGGGCTGGACCCGGTTGCGACCACCACCGACTTGGCATGGACCTCGCGGCCGTCGCTGAGCGACAGGATCGTTGCACCGGCGAATTTAGCGCGCGCCTCGATCTTCACCTCGTCGGGGAGCTTGTCGATCGACTCCTCGACGCCGGCGACGAACGCGTCGCGCAGTGTGCGGACACGCGTCATCACCGCCACGCCGTCGACCTTGCCCGAGGCCTCGACGCCGAAGGTCGAAGCCTGCGCGACCGTGTGCATCGCATTGCCCGCCGCGATCAACAGCTTGGACGGCATGCATCCCACGCTCGCGCAGGTCGTGCCGCCAAAGCCTTCGTCGATCAGCAGGGTGCTGGCGCCGTTGCGTCGCGCGCTCCGTTCGGCGGCTAGCCCTGCCGTGCCTGCGCCGATGATCGCGACATCGCAGGTCAGTTTCGTCATAAATCTCTCCGTTGCCGGAGAATTCCGGAGCCGCGATCGAGGAAACCTTCGATGCTGCCCAGCCGTTCCGCGGTGCAGCACAATCATATCCGAAGGACGCCTATGTTAACCCTCCACCACCTGAACTATTCGCGCTCGATCCGCGTGATCTGGCTGCTCGAAGAGCTCGGCATCGAATACGACCTCGTCAAATACGAGCGTGACGAGAATTTCCGCGCGCCGGCAGAGCTCAAGGCGATCCATCCGCTCGGCAAGGCACCGGTACTGGTCGATGATGCGCTGACGCTCGCCGAGAGCGCGCCGATCCTGTCGTACATCGACGAGCGTTACGGCGACCGTCGCTTCTCGCCGCCGGTCGACAGCGATGCGGCCGCCGTGCACGACGAATGGCTGCAATATGTCGAAAGCTCGGCGTCGTTGCCGATCATGATGACGTCGCTCGGCAAGCGGATGGGCGGTCTGCCTGAAGGCCTTGCCAAGTTCACCGGACCCGAAGTGACCAAGACGCTCGACTATATCGGCGCGGGCGTCGGCGATGGCCCGTATCTGATGGGCGAGCAGCTGATGCTGGCCGATATCCAGATGTGCTACATCCTCGCGATCGCCGAGAGCGCCGGATTGCTCAAGGAGCATCCCGACGTCGCGGCGTATCTCGATCGACTGCGCGCCCGCCCAGCGTTCGTCGCCGCGACTGAGATTGGTGGCCCGCTGATGCCGGCCCGCCGCTAAACACGACGGAAGGGGGTAGCGGCCGCGTTACCCCCCGAAGCTGCGACCACCAAAGCCGCCACCGAAACCGCCACGCGAGATCACCGAACTGCGTGACTGGACGCGGGCAGGCGCCCTCGCGGTGGTGGGTGTGAAGGCGTCCGAGCCCACCCGCGTGCGCCCGGTAACGTAGTCGCGGTTGATCCGGCCGCCGGCGCCACCGTAGTAGTTACCGTCACGGTCGCGGTACATCGGTGCGCCGCGGTTGCCGAACCCGCCGTTGAGTGCCTGCCCGACCAGGAAGCCCGTCAGCAGGGGCGTGAAGAAGCTCCCGCCGCTGCCGTTGTTGCGCGGTTCGCACTGCGCGGCGCCGTATTGCTCTTCGCAAGTCTGCCGGTCCTGAAACCGCGGTGCGGTCTTCGCGGCATCGGCCTTCGCTTGCTCGAACGCGGTGTCGCACTGTACCGCGGACAACGCACCCGCCGCGCGGCACTCCTGTACCGACGCATAGCTCTGCGCCTCGACGGGCTTGCCACCGACGTCGCCGTCGCACGCGGTCAGCGAGATGCCCGATCCTGCGATCAGGCTGGTGAGAACGATCGATCTGGAACGCTTCATCGCTATGCCCTTCAGTTCGTCATGCAGGCGGCGTTGAGGATGCCGACGCACAGCGAGATGCTGCCCATATAGGTCGCCGCCGCGATTTCGCCGCGGACGATCCGGTCGTTGAAGTCGCGCATCACGAAATGCTGGACTACCAGGAACGTCACGATCTGGATCACGCCCGCGAGCAGCGCCCACACCGCGAACTCGACCAGCGAGACGGTATGCGTCAGCGCGGATGCGAGCGGCAGGACATAGCCGAGCAGCGCTGCACCCAGCGTGATCGCCGCGGCGGTGTTGCCTTCGCGGATCAGCGACTTCTCGTGATACGGCGTCGCGACCTGGTAGACGATCTTGAACACTATCGTGAACGCACCCGCCGCGACGAACGCGATCAGGAAGGCGAGCGCGCTGGCGCCGAAGCTGTATTGGTCGATCATGGCATTTCCCCCGGAGCCGTGTGCGCGCGACGCTAGGCCCTGAACTCGCCGAGTTCCAGTGCCACGCCGAGCATGATCTCGAACGAGACGTCGCCGGACTCGGTCTCCATGTCGATCGCGAGCAACAATTCGCGCCCGTCGTCGCCCGGCAGGTCGCGGCTGAACAGCATGCAGGTCTGGAAGATGCGGCGGTCGACGATCCCGTCGCGGTCGTCGTGCAGTTCCTCCCAGAACGTCACGGGCTCCTGCTCGCTCGCTTCGGGGCCGAACCAGGCGCGGCTGTATTCGGGCAGTCCTTCGAAGGTGAAGGTGCGTGCCTTGAGGCGGCTTTTCCATGCCGGGCGCTCGGCGGCGGACGACGGGTAGCTGCTGTCCCACGGCGCGAACAGGGTGACGTCGGTGACGTCCTGCCCATCGCGATCGTTCGACACCGCCTGGAACATGATGTCGTCGTCGGTGTAGAACCGGTGGACGAACCCGCCTTCGTTAAGATCGATCAGCCCCTGCGCGACGATCACCAGCGTATCGCGGTCGAACGGAAACAGGAGTTCTGATCCGAACCGGCGCCACGCCAGCGGATCGACGGTTACCGTCCGCCCAAGCGTGACGTTGCGGACGACGGGCAGGGCGTTGCCGTCAAGCGCTGGCTTGCGGCCGAACAGGCGATCGAACATGCAATCCTCGCATCTCTGTGATTGGCCTGCCTCTTAGGCCAAAGCGCGAGCCGTCGCAAAGCGCCATTGGCGTGCCTCTCGCCTGCGCCTATGTGTCTCCCCGAGCGACAAGCACGGGAGTTCTTGCATTGACCGACATCTGGACCGTCCGCAGTCTCAAAGCCGCGCTCGACACGTCCGAGCCCGCGAAAGCCGGCGAATTTTCCGCACGGATCCTGGAGGGCGCGGACCCGGTGCTGCTGGTGACGATGCACCGCCACGGCGACCTCGAACTGTTCGTCAACGTCAGCGAGGCGCAGATCGCGTGCTCGACGTTGCTATGGCCCTGCGAAGAGCAGGAGGATCAGTTGGCTTTCAATACCTTCCTGCTGAAGTCGCAGAAGCTGGTGCCGCTGTCGAACTTTGGGATCGGCACGGTCGATGGTCGCGACTATTACGAGCTGTTCGGCGAACTCGCGACGTCGAGCCGGCTCGATACCGTGATCATCGAACTGCGCACGCTTGCCGAGAATGCGATCGATGCGGCCACCGACCTGCGCCACGCGCAGATCTCGGCTGTCTGACATCGCCGCCTGATTTAGATACAAACGGAGAGACTGGCATGGCCATCTGGAGCAAGCTTTTCACCCTCGGTCGCGCCGGTGCGCACGAAGCGGGCGCGGCGGTCGTCGACGCGAACGCGCTGCGTATCCTCGACCAGGAAATTCGCGATGCCGACAAGGCGCAAGGCAAGGCACGCGACGATCTCGCGGGCTTGGTAGCGCGTCGCCGCATCCTCGAAACCGAGGTCGAGAGCTTCCGCGCGCAGGCCACCAAGTACGAGGCTTCGGCGCGGATCGCGGTCGAGAAGGGCAACATGGATCTCGCGCGCCAGGTCGCGCAGCGGATCGCGGACCTCGAGCAGGACATCGCGCTGAAATCGCCGCAGGTCGAGGACATGCGCGCCGCCGAGGAGCAGATCCACACCGCCGTCGCGCAGACCGACCGCAAGATCGAGCAGCTCCGTCGCGAGGTCGAGGTCGTCAAGGTCAACGAGTCGGTGCAGAAAGCACAGGCTTCGGTCGCGTCGGGCAGCATGGGTGCTGGCAACAAGCTCGGCTCGGCCGCCGACAGCCTCGCGCGCATTCGCGAGCGGCAGGCTATCCGTGGCGAGCGGATCAAGGCAGCGGGCGAACTGGAAGACCGTCGTACCGGCGCCGACCTCGATGAGAAGCTCCGGCTCGCGGGCATCGGACCGGGCCAGTCGTCCGCGGACGACGTGCTCGCGCGCTTGACGGCCCCGAAGACTCCGCAAGTCGGCCAGACGTTGCAGATCGAGCAGCGCGACGACTCCAAGACGTCGGACTCCTGATGCGCCGGATCGCGGTCGACCCGCGCGGCGACTGGCGCGAGCGGGCCGACGCGATCGGGTTCGTCTATCACGACACGGATGGTGAACCATACTGGGACGAGGGCGCGGCGTACGCCTTCACGCTGGCGGAGATCGAGGAGGACCTCGAGCCCGCCGCGGAACAGCTGCAAGCGATGTGCCTCGACCTGATCGACGAGGTGGTCCGCGACCAGCAGTTGATGGAACGCTTGGCGATCCCGCGCGAGCAGTGGAACTACGTCGCCGAGACGTGGCGGACGCGCCAGCCGTCGCTCTACGGACGGTTCGACTTCGCCTATGACGGCACCGGGCCGGCCAAGCTCTATGAGTATAACGCGGACACGCCTACCTCGGTGTTCGAATGCGCGACATTCCAGTGGATGTGGCTGGAGGATCTGCTCGCGAGCGGTGCGTTGCCGGCGGGGACGGACCAGTTCAACAGCTTGTTCGACAAGTTGCGCGAGCGGTTCCGCGCGCTGTTCCCGAGCGGCGGCTTCGTCCATTTCGCGGCGGATGCATCCGCGGTCGAGGATCGCCAGACGGTGCGGTTCTTCGAGGATCTGGCGTCGCAGGTCGGAATTGAACCTAAGTTCGTCGAGATGAAGGACATCGGCCTCGCCGCCGATGGGCGCTTCGTGGATACCGACGGTTTCGAGGTGCAGGCCGCGTTCAAGCTGTATCCGTGGGAGTTCATGCTCCGCGAGCCCTATGCGCCCAACCTGTCGCGGGCCGACGTGCGCTGGATCGAGCCGGCGTGGAAGTCGATCCTGTCGAACAAGGGCATCCTGCCGCTGCTGTGGGAACGGCATCCCGAGCATCCGAACCTGCTCCCCGCGTTCTTCGACGATGATCCCGCCGCCAAGATCCTCGGGCCGAAATATGTCCGCAAACCTTTGTTCTCGCGCGAGGGTGCGAACGTCGAGGTGATCGGTGAGGACGGCCACGCGGTGCTCGATCAGGGCTACGGCGCGGAGGGCGCAATCCGCCAGGCCTATGCACCGCCACCGGTATTCGACGGTCGCCATCCGGTGATCGGCGCGTGGATGGTCGGCAACGAAGCCGCGGGGATCGGCGTTCGGGAAGACGACACGGTCGTGACGCGCAATCTGGCGCGGTTCGTGCCGCATATCATCGAGGCCAATGATGACTGACGCGCGAGACCTGCCCCCGTTGCCGCCGATGGAGCGGTTAATCGAACTGATGTTCGACGCCGCACGGACGGGGCGGGACGAGATGATCCCGGCGCTGCTGCAGGCGGGCGTCGATATCGAGGTGACCGATGCGAAAGGCTACACGCCGCTGGTGATCGCCAGCTACAACGGCCAGGCGGAGGCGACCGCGGCGCTTCTCGCGGCAGGCGCGCAGGTCGATGGCGCAGCGGACGCACGCGGCAATACCGCGCTGATGGGCGTGTGCTTCAAGGGCTATGCCGAGATCGCGCAGATCCTGCTCGACGCGGGTGCCGACGTAAACCGTCGGAATGGCGTCGGACAGACCGCGCTGATGATGGCCGCGCTGGTGAACAAGACGGCGATCATCAACCTGTTGCTGGAGCACGGTGCGGACGCGACTATCGTGGATTCGGCGGGGAACAGCGTGCATTCGCTGGCAGTGTCGCAGGGTAATGCGGCGTTGGCCGAGCGCTTCGCAACGATCAGCTAGCTATCCCAAATTGTTCACCCGCGAAGGCGGGTGCCCAGTCTGGGCACCCGCCTTCGCGGGTGAACAAGCTTACTGGACTTCGTTAGCCATCGACCTCTAGCGCGGCTCCGGCATGCGTCTTAGGCAACACCGCCCCGACATGCGCTTCGCCCCGAGCCTCGGCCAACCGCATCTGCCGCTCGCGCTCCGCATACCCCGCCCGCTGCGCCTCATCCCGTGCGTCATAGCACGCCGGGCAACTCACCCCCTCGACATATAGCGGCGAAGCACGGTCCTCCACGCTCACCGGCATCCGGCACGCATGGCACAGCACATGACTTCCCAACGCAAGTCCATGTCCAACCGCAACCCGCTGATCGAACACGAAACACTCCCCCACCCACAGGCTCTCCGCCTCAGGCACAGTCTCAAGATACTTCAGGATGCCGCCCTTGAGGTGATACACCTCATCCAGCCCCTCGGCCTTCAGGAAGGCGGTCGACTTCTCGCACCGTATCCCGCCGGTGCAGAACATCGCGATCTTCGGCGGCGGGCCGTTCCCGATCAGTTCGTCGCGATGCTCGCGGAACCACGCCGGAAAATCGCGAAACGTCCGCGTCTGCGGATCGACCGCGCCGGCAAACGTCCCGACCGCGACCTCATAGTCGTTGCGCGTATCGATCACGATCGTGCCTGGGTCGGCGATCAGCGCGTTCCAGTCTTCCGGCTCGACATAATGACCGACGCCCTCCAGCGGATCGATCGCAGGCTCGCCCATCGTCACGATCTCGCGCTTCAGCCGAACCTTCATCCGGTGGAACGGCATCACCGCGGCACGTGATTCCTTCACGTCGAGGTCCGCACAACCCGGCAGCATGCGGATATGCGCGAGCACCGCATCGATGCCTGCCTCGGACCCGGCAATCGTCCCGTTGATCCCCTCGGCGGCGAGCAGCAGCGTCCCCTTCACCCCGTTCGAGCAGCAGGCGAGCGCAAGCGGCGGCTGGATCGCGGCGATGTCGGCGAATGGCGTGAAGCGGTATAGCGCCACGACGCGGATGTGCAGGGTTTCGATCATCGGTTCATCGTGCAGGGGAGAAAGTGCGCCCCCTTAGCGCAAGTCGCCCGCCGCGTCAGCCTGCGGTGACGATCATCCCGTCGACCACCGCGACGGGCCAGGGCGTCAGCCGCGTGCCCCCGCACGGTCCGCCGACGCATGCGCCGCTGTCGATCTCGAACAGCGCGGAGTGCCAGCTGCACGCGATCAGGTCCCCGCGCGGCGTGAGATAGTCGTCGAGCACCTGCGCGAGCGGCAGTCCCATGTGCGGGCAGCGATCGACATACCCGAACACTGCGTCGCCCTTACGCACGACGAAGCCGTGGAAGCGGCCTGCGCGCATCTGGAGCACGAAATTCCGCGCCTTGCCGTCCGCAATTGCGTCGAGCGGCGCGAGCTTGATCCCGCCCGGCGTCGCGGTCAGCTGTTCGCCGTCGCTCATGCGAGGTCGGCGTCCGGCTGGCGGTCAGGGTGGGCGGCGGCGAAGGCGGGGAGGGCGCGGGCGTTCTCTGCCGCCGCCTTGAGCTTCGGGTAAGGCGAGAGATCGATCGCAAACCGTTCCGCGGAGTAGACCTGCGGGACGAGGTGGCAATCGGCGATCGTCGGTGTCGCGCCGAACGCGAAGCCGTCACCATAGCGCGCGATTTGCGTCTCGAGCGCAGCGAAACCGTCGCCGATCCAGCGTGCGATCCAGCGGTTCACCGCAGCCTCGTCCGCTGCGAACTCGGTGCGCAAGGCGTTCAGGATGCGAAGATTGTTCACCGGGTGAATGTCGCACGCGATCGTTGCGGCCATCGCACGGACGATCGCCCGGCCGTTCGCGTCGGCAGGAAGCAGCGGTGGATCGGGATACGTCTCGTCGATCCATTCGAGGATCGCGGGGCTTTGTGTCAGGACCGCGTCGTCGATCTCCAGCGCCGGCACGAGTCCCTGCGGGTTGAGCGCGCGATACCCCGTCTCGCGTTGCGCACCTTTGCGGAGGTCGTGCGTGACCTGCGCATACGCCACGCCCTTCAGCGCCAGCGCGATGCGGACGCGGTAGGCGGTGGTCGAGCGCCAATAGCCGTGCAGCGTCAGGCTCACTTCGGCAGCACCGCCTTCGGAAAATCCGACCAGACCGCGTCGTAATCGAGCTGCGAATGCTCCAGCGCATAGGCGGTCGGCTTGTACGGCCAGCAGCTCTCGAGCATGAACGCCATCGTCCCGTCGATCTTGTGCGGCTTCAGGTCGGCCGCGCTCGCACCCTGCCAGCTCGCCAGATCCGGCCCGTGACCCGACATCAGGTTGTGGAGCGAGATACCGCCCGGCGCGAACCCCTCAGCCTTCGCGTCATACGCGCCGGTTATGAGCCCCATCGCCTCGGACATGACGTTGCGGTGGAACCAGGGCGGCCGGAACGTGCCCTCGGCGACCATCCAGCGCGGCGGGAAGATCACGAAATCGGCATTCGCGCGACCGGGCACGTCGCTCGGCGAGGTCAGGAGCGTGAAGATCGATGGATCGGGATGGTCGAAGCTGACCGTGTTGATCGTGTTGAACCGCGATAGGTCGTAACGCCACGGCGCGAGGTTGCCGTGCCATGCGACGACGTCGAGCGGCGAGTGATCGAGCGTGGTGGTCCACAGCGAGCCCATGAACTTCTGGACGACCTCGACCGGTTCGTCGCGGTCCTCGAACCACGCAACCGGCGTCTCGAAATCGCGCGGGTTGGCGAGGCCGTTGGCGCCGATGGGGCCAAGATCGGGGAGGCGGAACAACGCGCCATGGTTCTCCGCGACATAGCCGCGCGCTTCGCCATCGGGAAGTTCTGCGCGAAAGCGGACGCCGCGCGGGATCATCGCGATCTGGCCGGGCGCGATGTCGATCCGGCCGAGTTCGGTTAGCAGCCTAAGCCGCCCGGCCTGCGGTACGAACAGTAGTTCGCCGTCCGCATCCATGAACACACGCGCCGTCATGTCGGTGTTGGCGGCATAGACATGCAGCGCCACGCCTTCGAGATCGGCGGGATCGCGGTTGGCGAGCATCGTCGTCATGCCGTCGATCAGGTCGGTATTCGGGGCGGGGGCGGCGATCGGGTCCCAGCGCAGGCGATTGGGCGCGAGCGGCACGTCGGTGGCACCGGGCGCGAACCGCTTGGCGCCGGTATAGCGCTCGAACGGCGGGTGCTCTGCGGTCGGGCGCATCCGGTAGAGCCAACTGCGGCGGTTCTCGTGGCGCGGCGCGGTAAAGGCGGTGCCGGAGAGCTGCTCGGTATAGAGACCGAAGGCGGGGCGCTGCGGCGAATTGCGGCCGATCGGCAGCGCACCGGGGATCGCCTCGGTCGATACGTGGTTGCCGAAGCCGGGCTGGTACTCGGTCTGGCTGGCGGTCTCGCCTACGGCATTGGTCGGCTGGTGGATTGTCATGGCTTCCTCTCCGTCACCTGTTCCGATCAACGCTCGAACCGCCGGCCGTTCAAACTCTTTCTGTTCCTCTCCCTCAGGGGAGAGGGAGGGAGACGCGCACTTGCGCGGCGGAAGGGTGAGGGCACGTGTCGGCGTCGCGCGTGCCCTCACCCTCGGCGCTGAGCGCCTGTCCCTCTCCCCGAGGGAGAGGGCTTAGAACTTACGCGTCGACCGTTATGACCCCGCGACGGATCTGGTCGAGTTCGATGCTCTCGTACAAAGCCTGGAAATTGCCGTTACCAAAGCCTTCATTTCCCTTGCGCTGGATGATCTCGAAGAAGATCGGCCCGAACATGTTCTCCGTGAAGATCTGGAGCAACAACCCCTCCTCGCCGACATTGCCGTCGATCAGGATGCGGTTGCGGCGTAGGCGTTCGAGGTCGTGGCCGTGGTTCGGCACGCGCTTGTCGACCAGTTCGTAATAGGTCTCGATCGTGTCCTGCAGCTTGACGCCGCGCGCGCGGAGCTTCTCGACCGTCTCGAAGATATCGTCGGTGGTCAACGCCAGATGCTGGATGCCTTCGCCGTTGTAATCCTTGATGAATTCCTCGATCTGGCTCTTGTCGTCCTGGCTCTCGTTGAGCGGGATACGGATCGCGCGGTCGGGGGCGATCATCGCCTGGCTGAACAGCCCGGTCGCCTTGCCCTTGATGTCGAAATACTTCTGCTCCTCGAAGCCGAAGATCTGGCCGTAGAACTCCGCCCAGGTCCGCATCTGGCCACGCTTCACATTGTGCGTGAGGTGGTCGAGCAAATCGAGGCCGACGTTGTTCTCGGCTTCCGCTTCGGCCGCGCCCGGAACCGCATTCCAGTCGTCATACAGGCTGCCGGCCGCGCCATGCTTGTCGACCAGATACAGCAGCGAACCACCGATTCCTTCGAGCACATAGCTGCCCTCGCCGAGCGCGCCCGTGCTGGCATCGGCCGCCTTGGCGCCGCGTGCGAGCGCCGCGTCGAACGCTTCCTTGGCGTCATGAACGCGGAACGCCATGCCGCTTGCGGACGGGCCATGATCCGCGCGGAATGCTGCCGCATGGCCGCCGTCTTCGCGGTTCAGCAGCAAGTTGATGCGGCCCTGCTTGTAGCGGGTGACGGCCTTGGTGGGGTGGGTCGAGGCGGCGACGAAGCCGAACTGCTCGAACTGCGCGGCCATCCGGTCGGGATCGGGCGACGTGAATTCGGCGAACTCGAACCCGTCGAGACCCATCGGGTTTACATCCATATGGTCCATGATCACATCCTGACAGTTGGTATCCGTTGTTACCAATCTGGCGGGTTGAACAACTGGTGTCAATCGTTACGATTTCGCTATGGCTGACCGCGCACTCGTTCTGGACGATTTCATCCCGTATCGCCTGTCGATCACCTCGAACCTTGTCAGCGAGGCGGTGGCGGATACGTATGAGGCACTGTTCGGGCTGACGATCCCGGAGTGGCGGCTGGTGGCGGTGGTCGCCGAGGCGGACGGCATCACGCAGCAGCAGGTCGGCCAGCAGACGCGGATGGACAAGGTCACGGTGAGCCGTGCGGCGATCGCCTTGGTCGAACGTGGGCTGATGCAGCGGCATGCGAACCCGGAGGATCGCCGCTCGCATCTGCTGAGGCTGACCGACGACGGCCACACGCTCTATGCCTCGGTCGCGCCGAAGGCGCTCGATCTGGAGCGGCGCATCTTTGCGGGGTTCTCAGGGGCGGAGGTCGAGCAGTTCGTCGCGATGCTGCGGCGGATCGATGCGGTGACGATCGACCTCGTTCACGACTCCCACGGCGGCGTTGGCGACCAGAGACCACGCAGGTAATCGAGCAGTGCGGTAGTACCGGACGACACCGGCCCGCGCGCATGCACCGCGTAAATCCCGACGTCCGCAGACCCGGCCAGTTCCGGCAGGATGCGGACGAGTCGACCACCCGCCAAGTCCGCGCTGACATCCCATAGCGAGCGCAGCGCGATGCCGACGCCGGCCAGCGTGAGTTCGCGCACGACTTCGCTGGAATTGGTCGCGACGTAGCTCCGGCGATCGATCGTGACGTCGCCACTCGGGCCGGTAAGCCGCCACGGCATCTGGCCCTTCGCTGCGAGCAGGCGGTGTTCCATAAGATCGGCCGCGTCGCGCGGCGCACTGTAGCTCGGTGCAGCGCACAGGACCCGACGGCTGTCGGCAAGGCGATGGCCCGTCAGGCTTGGCGGCACGGCCGGGGCGATCCGAATCGCGAGATCAAGCCGGTCGCCGATAACATCCGAGAAGCCGTCCGACAGATCGAGGTCGAGCTCGATCGCAGGATGCGCGTCGAGGAACGGCTTCAGATGCGGCGCGATATGGAGGCGACCGAACGACGTAGGTGCGCTGACCCGTAATGGTCCGGCCGGCGTATCCGTACGGTCCGACACGCGCGCCTCGGCGTCGCGGATCGCGGCGAGGATCTCCACCATGTCGCGGTGATAGGCCGCCCCCCGAGCGGTCAGTTCGAGCCGCCGCGTCGTCCGGTTGAGCAACCGCACGCCCAGCCGGGCCTCCAGCCGCGCGATGCGTTTCGAGACCATCGCCGGCGAGATACCCATCGAACGCCCCGCCGCGCTGAGGCTGGCGGTGCGGACGACTTCGGCGAAGAGGACGATATCGGGATCCATTCGTTCTCCAGGCGATCAACAGATTTCGGTTTATACTGTCTAGTGGCGAAGGTGGCGGGCGTCTATCGTCGCGATAGAGCATAGGAGAGCAGCATGGCCGAGATGATCGAAAAGGCGGGTCTGAAGATCGCCGCATCGCTGGTGGACTTCATCGAAACGCACGCGTTGCCGGGGACGGGTCTCGATGCGACGTCGTTCTGGCAGGGCGTTTCGGACATTTACGCCAAGTTCGCGCCGGAGAATGCCGCGCTGCTGGCGGTCCGCGACGACCTTCAGGCGAAGATCGACGCGTGGCACGAAGCCCGGGCCGGCAAGCCGATCGACCAGCCCGGGTATCAGGCGTTCCTGCGCGAGATCGGCTATCTGGTCGACGAGCCTGCGTCGTTCTCGGTTACACCGACCAACGTCGATGCGGAGGTCGCCTCGCTCGCCGGCGCGCAATTGGTGGTGCCGATCCTCAACGCCCGCTTCCTGCTGAACGCGGCGAACGCGCGCTGGGGCAGCTTGTACGACGCGCTCTACGGGACCGATGCGATCCCCGGCGCGGCCTCCGGCAAGGGCTATGATGCGGCACGTGGCGCGCAGGTGATCGCCTGGGCAAAGGCGTTGCTCGACAAGGCCGTGCCGCTGGCGAACGGGTCCTGGAGCGACTGGGCCGGGGGTACGCCCGAGCTCGCGGATCCGAGCCAGCACATCGGGCAAGCGGGCGAGAATATCCTGTTGCGTCACAACGGCCTGCACATCGAACTGGTGATCGACGCTCAGCATTCGATCGGCCGCGACGACCCTGCATACCTTGCCGACGTCCTGCTTGAGTCCGCACTGACCGCGATCGCCGATCTAGAAGATTCGATCGCCGCGGTCGACGCCGAGGACAAGGTCGCCGCCTACGCCAATTGGCTCGGGCTGATGAAGGGCGACCTGACCGCCAGCTTCGACAAGGGCGGCCGCACGGTCACGCGCTCGCTCGAACCGGACCGGCAGTATACCGCCCCCGACGGCAGCGCGTTCACGCTTCCCGGTCGCAGCCTGATGTTCGTGCGCAACGTCGGCCACTTAATGACGACGCCCGCGATCCTGCTCGCTAACGGCAGCGAGGCGCCCGAAGGCATCCTCGACGGCATCGTCACGTCGCTGATCGGCTTACACGACCTGAAGGGCACCGGCCCGATCCGCAACAGCCGCGCGGGCTCGATCTACATCGTCAAGCCGAAGATGCACGGCCCCGACGAAGCCGCCTTCACCAACCGCCTGTTCGACGGAATCGAGGACCTGCTCGGCCTCGCGCGCCACACGATCAAGGTCGGCGTGATGGACGAGGAACGCCGCACCTCGGCCAATCTCGCCGCCTGCATCGCCGCGGTGAAGGACCGGGTCGTATTCATCAACACCGGCTTCCTCGATCGCACCGGCGATGAGATGCACACCTCGATGCGCGCCGGCCCGATGATCCGCAAGGGTGACATGAAGGCTTCGTCGTGGATCAAGGCGTATGAGGATCGCAACGTCCAGATCGGTCTCGCCTGCGGGCTCAGCGGAAAGGCGCAGATCGGCAAGGGGATGTGGGCCGCGCCCGACCGGATGGCGGACATGCTCGAGCAGAAGATAGCGCATCCTATGACCGGCGCGAACACCGCGTGGGTGCCGTCACCGACCGCCGCGACGTTGCACGCGACGCATTACCACCGCGTCGACGTGTTCGCGCGGCAGACGGAGCGGAAGGCCGAACCGATCGCCTCGCTCGACGCGCTGCTGACGATCCCCGTCGCGACCGGGCACAATTGGCAGCCCGACGAGGTGCTCGAGGAGCTGGAGAACAACGCTCAGGGAATCCTCGGCTATGTCGTGCGCTGGGTCGACCAGGGTGTCGGCTGCTCGAAGGTGCCCGACATCCACGACATCGGCCTGATGGAGGACCGCGCGACGCTGCGGATCAGTTCGCAGCACATGGCCAACTGGCTGCTCCACGGCATTGCCACGCCTGACGAGGCGGATGCGGCGCTGCGGCAGATGGCTGCGAAGGTCGATGCGCAGAATGCGGGCGATCCGTTGTACCGGCCGATGGCGGGACACGAGGACGAGAGCCTCGCGTTCCAGGCCGCCCGCGCGCTCGTGTTCGATGGTCTAGCGCAGCCGAGTGGCTATACCGAACCGCTGCTCCACGCGTTCCGCGCTCGGGCAAAGGAAAGGGACGCTGCCTGATGCCGCTGTACGAGATCGAGGGTAAACGGCCGACGCTGGCCGACGACGTCTGGGTCGCTCCGTCCGCCGACGTGATCGGCGACGCGCGGCTGGGGGAGGGGGCCAGTGTCTGGTTCGGGGCGGTGATCCGCGCGGACAACACGCCGATCATCGTCGGTGCACGGACCAATATTCAGGAGGGCGCGATGCTGCACTCCGATCCGGGTGCACCGTTGACAATCGGGGAGGGTTGCACGGTGGGCCATCATGCGATCCTCCACGGCTGCACGATCGGCGACAATGTGCTGGTCGGGATGGGGGCGACGATCCTCAACAACGCGGTGATCGGCGACGATTGCCTGATCGGTGCTAACGCGCTGGTGACCGAGGGGAAGGTGTTTCCTGCCGGGAGCCTGATCGTCGGGGCGCCGGCAAAGGCAGTGCGCGAACTGTCTCCGGAAGCAATTGCCGGACTGAAGATGTCCGCCGCGTCGTACGCGGCCAAGCAGCACGTCTACGCCGAGGGTTTGAGATTGGTCGAAGTATAGAATCCTCCCCCGTCAGGGGGAGGTGGCGCGTAGCGACGGAGGGGGAGGACACGGAGCAGAAGTCATCTCCTGCCTCCCCTCCGTCTGGCAAGTGCCAGCCACCTCCCCCTGGCGGGGGAGGATTTAGTTAGAAGCTCAGCCGGCCACCGAGCGACAGCACGACGGCCGACGCGTTACGCAGCGCGCCCGAGGTGATGATGTTCGTCTGTGCAGCGGTGCCGACATAGGCAGCCGTCCTGCGGTCGATCGTGCTGTTTTCGAAATCAACATACTGCGCGGCGGCGTCGAGCGCGATGCGCGAGGTCAGCTGGTACGACCCACCCGCCGCATAGGTCCAGCGGTCGGCGTCGGGTACGCGGGCATCGCGAAGGCCGTCCTGGGTCGGTGTCTTGGTGCGCTGGACGCCCGCGCGGATCGTCGCCTTGGGGGTGACTGCGTAGTCGAAGCCGCCTGCGAGGCTCCAGCTGTCCTGATAGTTCTCGGGGATCGCGGTGTTCAGCGGTGCACCGAGATCGATCGTGTCGAACTTGCTCCAGTAATAGGCGACGACCTGCGCGTTGAGCGTCAGCGCGTTGGTCGCGCGGATACGACCGGCAACGATCACCTGGCCCGGCGTGTTGAAGCTCGCCTTCGCGCCGTCGAGCGACACGTTCGAGCTTGCCAGCGGGCCGACCAGCCCGGTGATGTTCAGGCTGCCCTTCAGATTGTGGCGGATGCTCGACTTGTAGCTAACGCCGACGGTGGCGAAGTCGTTGTGCAGCTGAACGCCTGCGGTCCAGCCGAAGTCCCAGCCGTCACCCTTCAGCTCCTGGAAGCCGTCGGGCAGCGCCGCAGACAGGTTGGGGAGCGCGTTGTTGAGCGTCGCGTCGGTATATTCGACGTTCAGCGCACCACCGACGCGCAGCCAGTCGGTCACTGCAACGCCGATCGAGGGCTGGATGTCGATCGTCCGCAGCCGGGTCTTGTCCGCGCTGTAGCGTGCCCAGCTGTTCGCTTCGTAATTGGTGGTGAAGCTGAACGGCGACGTCACCGCCACGCCGATCGCGATCCGGTCGGTTAGCGGATAGGCGATCGCGCCCGACGGGACGACACCCTTGTTGATCGGATCGCTCGAGGTGCCGTTGCCGCCAACGGGGGTGTAGTTGAACCCGGTTGGCCGGCCGGTCGTCGGCGAGAAGGTGGGGCGGCCGATGAGCGTGCCGGTGTCGACGACGTCACCCTTGGGCAGGATCGCGCTTGCGCTCAGCGTCGCGCTGCCGTCGCGGATGCCGGCGATCGCGGCTGGGTTCCACCACAGCGAGTCAGGGCCGGTATCGGCGCCTTCACCCGAGAATGCGCGGCCGGCACCGCGAGCGGACTGTGCCTGGAGATAGAAGGCGTCGGCGTAGGCGGTGCTGGCGAATCCGAACGCGGAGACGAGTGCGGATACCGCGAGAAGCGGAGCTTTGGTGCGAAGCGTCATGGGTAAGGTCCTGAAAGCTATACTGATAATAGGGAGGAGGAAGCGGCGCTTCAGCGCACGCGCGTCCAGGTCTGGGTCTTGCAGAGCGGGAAGAAGACGCAGCCGCGCAGCTTCAGCTGGTTCGCACCGAGCGGCGTGATCTTGCCGCTATACGTCTTGCCGTCCTCGGCATTGTAGACCTGACCGCTGCTCCAGACGCCGTCCGAGTCCGACTTGAAGCCGCTCAGCATCTGCATCCCCTGGATCGGGCGATTGCGCAGCGCGGTGTTCGAATTGTTCGCATCCTTCATCGAAGGATTGGCGCGCAACGCGTCGGAGGTGAGGATCTTGCCGCAGATCGACGGGCCACAGCGGGCGATCTCGACGATGGCGTTGTGCGTCTCGGTCTTCCAGCGGCCGATGACGGTCTCGGGCGTGGCGGACGCGCCGGCGAGCAGGGCGGTGGCGATCAACAGGGACATCTTCTATCCTCTCCTAGTGTCGTTGGTGACGCCGCATGCGTGCGGTCGTCGAATGTTTCGTCAGGCCGTCGACGTTATCGCGACCTTGTTGCCGTATACGGCAGTTATCGATCCCGACTAGAATTGTACGAAGACAAGTCAAGTCTTCTTACTGATTCCGGGCGGTGAAAAAGTGTTCATGCGCACGGTGTGCCCCCGCGCAGGCGGGGCCCAGGATCACGAACGCAGCGCTGCTTGACCCTGGGCCCCCGCTTTCGCGGGGGAACAGTCTTAGTTGCGGAGTGGCTTGCCCGTCTGGAGCATATGCACGACTCGCGCCTGAGTCCGAGGATCCTTGACGCTCGCCATGAACGCCGCGCGCTCCAGGTCGAGCATCTGGTCCTCGGTCACCGTGTCGACCAGATCCGCCTCGCCACCGGTCAGCACCTCGGCGAGACGATCCGCGACGACGAGGTCATAGTCGGTCGCCAGACCCTTCTTGTGGAAGTCCGCCACCGCCATGTTCAGCCCCGTCCGGCCACTCGCGCCCGCCAGGCGGAAGGTCGGCTTCTCCGGCGCGACATAGCCCTCGACCAGCGACAGCGCCTTGGCTTTCGCATCCGCGAGCAACCGGTCGCGGTTCATCGTGATGCCGTCGGCCTTGCGCAGGATCATCATCTCCTTCGCCTCCGCCGCCGACTTGGCGACCTGAGCTGTAGAGACCGCCTGGAACACCTTGGTCAGCACCGGCATCGGCCCGTTCGGCAGCGTGCGCGACTTGGTCCAGCGGTCGAGCATCTCGCCATTGCCGCCCCAGCCGGGGACGAGCCCGACGCCGCATTCGACGAGGCCTGCGTAGGTCTCGGCATGCGCCTGCACCGCGTCCGAGTGGAGCAGGATCTCGCACCCACCGCCGAGCGCGAGCCCGGCCGGCGCGCTGACGACCGGGAAGGGCGCGTATTTGAGCGCCTTGTACGCCTGCTGACCGCCCGAGACGCTGGCCTCGACCATGTCCCAAAGGCCCGCGCCGACTGCGAACATCGCCGCGCCCAGGTTCGCACCCGCCGAGAAGTTCGATGCCTCGTTATACACCACCAGCGCCTTGAAGCGCTCGCGGACCACCGGGATCGCCTCGTTGATGAGCGCGACGACCTGATCGTCGAGCGCGTTCATCTTAGTGTGGAACTCGAGCGCCGCGACGCCGTCACCGACATCCCAGAGCGACGCCGACAGGTTCGTGAGGATCGGCCGCGAGCGGAGCTTGATGTCCTCCAGCAGTTCGACGCCGTCCGCGCGCGGCACGTCGGCATAGTCACCACCAGCCGTGAGATACTGACGCTGGCCGTTCTCGACGCGGTAGAACGGACGATCGCCCGCGGTCGTCAGGATCGCAGGAACGTCGCGACCTTCCTCGGCAAGGCGCGCGGCGAGCACACCCGGCCCCATCCGGTCGATCAGCTCGAACGGCCCGTATTTCCAATTGTACCCCAGCTTCATCGCATCATCGATCGCGACGACATCGTCCGCCGCCTCGCCGACAAGCATCGCCGCATAGGACAGCGTGTTGCCAAGGATCGACCATGCAAAAGTGCCGATCTTGCCCGGCTCCGCGATTAGCGCCGCGAGGTCCTTGCCGGTCTTGCCCGGCAACTCCGCCGGCTTGGCTTCCGCACGATACTCGCCAGTCGCGAGATCGAACGACAACTTGGTCCGCGTCGCCTTGTCGAAGCGGTAGAAACCACCCTTGCCCTTGCGGCCGGTGAACCCTTCCGCGATCATCTTGTCGACCAGCGGCAGCGGACGCACCGTATCGAAATACGGATCGCCAGCGGGCAGCGTGGACGACAGGCTCTTCGACAGCAGCGGCATCAGATCGACGCCGACGAGGTCGACCAGCCCGAAGATCCCGGTCTTCGGCACGCCCATCGGACGGCCACCGATCTGGTCGGCCTCCTCGACGGTCAGCCCCTGGTCCATCGCCGCGTTGATCGCAATCGCCAGCCAATAGGTGCCGATGCGGTTGGCGATGAACCCCGGCGTGTCCTTCGCGCGGACGATCCGCTTGCCCATGAAACGATCGACGAAATCTTCGACCTTCTCGGCGACCGCGACGTCGGTGTGCTCACCGCGGACGATCTCGACCAGCCGCATGTAGCGCGGCGGGTTGAAGAGGTGCGTGATGAGGAAGTCGGCCTTGAACTGGTTCGACCGGCCCTCGACGAGGTTGCCGAGCGGGATCGTCGAGGTGTTCGATGAGACCGCAGTGCCGGGGCGCTTTAAAGCCTCGAGCTTGGCGTACAGCGCCTGCTTGATGTCGAGCCGCTCGACGATCGCCTCGACGATCCAGTCGCACTCGGCGACGCGACCCAGATGATCGTCGATGTTGCCCGTCTCGACCAGCTTGGCCGCGCGCTTCGACATGAAGGGCGCAGGGTCGGTCTTGAGCATTTTCGCGACCGCGCCCTTGGCCACTGCGTCGCGGTCATCACCCTCGCGCGGCACGATGTCGAGCAACAGCACCGGGATCCCGGCGTTCGCGACCTGCGCCGCAATGCCCGCACCCATCACGCCCGCGCCGATGACGCAGACCTTCTTGACCTGATCGACCATCATGCGCGCTCCAGCACCGTCGCGATGCCCTGACCGCCGCCGATACACTGGGTCGCCAGCGCATAGCGCCCACCCTCGCGCGACAGCAGCGACGCCGCCTTGCCGACGATCCGCGCGCCGGTCGCGCCGAGCGGATGACCGATCGCGATCGCACCGCCATCGAGGTTGATCGCCTCGTCCTTGAGGCCCAGGTCGCGGATGCAGGCGATCGCCTGACTCGCGAACGCCTCGTTGATCTCGACCACGTCGAGGTCGGCGACGGTGATCCCGGCCCGCTCCAACGCCTTCTTCGACGCACCGATCGGGCCAAGCCCCATCGTTTCGGGCCTGCAACCCGACACGCCGATCGACTTGATCCGCGCGAGGATCGTCAGGCCGTGCTTCTTCGCGAATTCCTCGGAAGTCACCAGCACCGCGGACGCGCCATCCGTCAGCGGCGAGGACGTGCCGGCGGTCACCGAGCCATCCGCGCTGAACGCAGGCTTCAGTCCGGCGAGCGCTTCGGTGGTCGTGCCGGCGCGGATCGTGCCGTCCTGGCTGACCGGGCCAGCCTTGGTCTGGATCGTCACGATCTCGTCGGACAAGCGGCCATCGGCGCGCGCCGCGGCGGCCTTGTCCTGGCTCTTGACCGCGAACGCGTCCTGCTCGGCGCGCGTGATCTGGTATTGCCGCGCGACGTTCTCGGCGGTCTCGCCCATGCCCATGTACGCGCCGGCGCTCTTCTTCGCGAGCTCGGGGTTGGGCAGGGGGTTGTAGCCACCCATCGGCACGCGGCTCATCGATTCGAGCCCCGCGCAGATGAACGCCTCGCCCGCGCCGACCGCGATCTGGCCGTAGGCGATGTGGATCGCGCTCATCGACGAGCCGCAGAACCGGTTGACCGTCATCCCGCCGACCGAAATCGGCAGGTCGGCGATCTGCGCGATCAGCTTGGCGACGTTGAGGCCCTGCTCGCCCTCGGGGAAAGCGCAACCGAGGATGATGTCCTCGATCTCGGCGGGATCGACGCCGGTCTTGTCGAGCAACCCGCGAATCGTCTGCGCGGCGAGATCGTCCGGACGGACGCGGGCGAGCTCGCCCTTGCCGGCGAGGTGGAACGGCGAACGGGCGTACCCGGCGATGACGACGTTGGTCACGATGATCCTCTCATATTGCGGTCGACCCGGTTAACGCTTGCGGGTTACCCTTAAGGTGCGATACCTCACCTTTACGTCAAGGTGAAGCGGCCGACAATATGGCTTACGCACACTGAGCAATGGAGAGCGAGATGCAGGACACTTCCGGGGGCAAGGCGATCGGCGTACCGTTGCTGGGCGAGCCGCGGCTGCTGGGCGACATGCTCGACCTGTCGGTGCAGCGGTTCGGGTCGCGCAACGTGCTCGACTTCATGGGCCGGACACTGACCTATGCCGCGCTCGGCGAGTCGGTCGATCGGGCGGCGCGGGGGCTCCAGGACATGGGCGTCGTGAAGGGTACGCGTGTTGCGCTCTGCCTGCCGAACACGCCCTATTATCCGATCCTGTTTTTCGCGATTCTCAAGGCGGGCGGCGTCGTCGTCAACGTCAACCCGCTCTATGTCGAGCGCGAGCTGGCGCATTTGCTCGAGGATTCGGGCGCGACGATCATCGCCACCTGCGACATAGCCGAGATCCACGCGCGTGTGCTCAAGGTCGCGGGGCAGATGGGCGTGAAGCACGTCATCACCTGTCCGATCGCCGGCGCGTTGCCGACGCTGAAGTCGATCGCCTACCGCATCTTCAAGCGCGCCGAGATCGGTCGGGCACCGACTGACGCGCGCCATTCGACGTTCGGCTCGCTGCTTAAGGCGAAGGGGGCGCCGTCCCCGGTAGCTGTCTCCCCTGACGAGGTCGCAGTGCTGCAATATACCGGCGGCACGACCGGCGAGCCCAAGGCGGCGATGCTCAGCCACGCCAATCTCGTCGCGAACGCCGATGCGATGGTCGTCTTCGTCGGTGGCGAGCAACCGCACCAGGACCGCGTGCTTGGCGCACTCCCGCTGTTCCACGTCTTCGCGCTGACCACCGTGCTGACCTATTCGATCCGCACCGGCGCAGAAATGATCCTGCTGCCGCGCTTCGAATTGCAGCAACTGCTCAAGACGATCGAGCGCACCAAGCCGAGCTATTTCCCCGCGGTGCCGACGATCTATGCGGCCATTACGACGGCCGCCGAAACGCAAAAGATCGACCTGTCCTCGATCCACGCCTGCATCTCGGGCGGCGCGCCGCTGCCAGCGGAGGTGCGGATCGCGTTCGAGGCGGCGACCGGCGCCAAGCTGTGCGAGGGGTATGGTCTGTCGGAAGCCTCGCCGATCATCACCTGCAACCCGATCGATGGCCTCAACAAGCCGGGCTCGGCGGGCTTGCCGTTTCCCGGCACGACGATCGAGATCCGCGATCGCGAGGATCCGACGCGCCTGTTGCCCATCGGCGAGAATGGCGAGATCTGTGCGCGCGGTCCTCAGATCACGCAAGGCTACTGGCACAAGCCCGCCGCCACCGCCGAGCTGTTCGCGGACGGCGCGCTGCGCACCGGCGACGTCGGGCATCTCGACGCGGACGGCTATCTGTTCATCGTCGACCGGATCAAGGACCTGATCCTCGCCGGCGGGTACAACGTCTATCCGCGCGTGATCGAGGAGGCCTTGTACGAACACCCCTCCGTGCTCGAAGCCGTCGTCATCGGCGTACCCGACAAATACCGCGGGCAGGCGCCGAAAGCGTTCGTCGTGCTGGCCGAAGGTACGGTCGCTACCCCGCTCGAACTGCGCGATTTTCTGCGCGACAAGATCAGCAAGATCGAGCTTCCCCGCGAGGTCGAAATCCGCGACAGTCTCCCCAAGACGCTGATCGGCAAGCTATCCAAAAAGGAACTTGTCGCTGAAGAGACCGCAAAGGCGGCGGCGTCGGAGGCGAGGGGAGTGGACGCGTGAACGACCGACAGGACGATCTTACCGGCATACAGGAAGTCTCGCGCATGCTTGGCGTGAGCGCGCGGACGCTCCGGTTCTACGAGGACAAGGGGCTGATCGAGCCCTGCCGGATCGGCACGACGCGGGTCTACACACGGCGCGAAGTCGCCCGGATGCAGCTGATTTTGCGTGGCAAACGTCTCGGCTTCACGCTGCGCGATATCGAGGAGTTCCTCGATCTTTACGACGCCGACCCGCAGCATGTGGAACAGATGCGCGCGCTGGCCGAACGCTGCCGCCAACGGATCGACCTGCTCGATGCGCAACGCGAGGCGATCGTCCAGACGCGGGACGAGCTGGAGAAGATCGAGCAGGAGGCGCTGGCGCGGATCCCGGCGGGGACGGTCTAGAGAATAAGGGAAGTCGCCCCCTGAAATTGCACCACGCACTCGAGACTGCTCCACCCCGGCGAAGGCCGGGGCCCAGTTGGAGAGGTGGCAATAACGAAGCGCGTTCCGGGTCAGCAACGTCCCCCAACTGGACCCCGGCCTCCGCCGGGGCGGGGTTTTTCGGTGTGATCGAGGGACACTAAAATTCTCACCCGCCAGGGGGAGGTGGCTGGCACTTGCCAGACGGAGGGGGAGGACACGGAAACCGATGTTCCGTGTCCTCCCCCTCCGTCACCTCCGGTGCCACCTCCCCCTTGCGGGGGAGGATCGTAAGGATTCTCGAGCTTAAAGCCCCACGACACCCCCATCGGTCTTCGTGATCACGATCGTCGCAGACCGCGGCCGTGACGGCGTCGTCACCGCGCCGGCCTGATTCGCCGGCCAGCTGCTGGTGATGTTCGTCGGCCCGCCATTCTCACCCGGATGCTGGATGTTGACGAACAACGACCGCCCATCCGGCGTCGAGTGGATGCCGGTGATCTCGCACTCCTTCGGCCCGACCAGGAAGCGACGCAGCGCCGCCCCCGGTGCCTTGCCGATCCGCGTCGTCACCGAACCGGTTGCCGCACCGATCGTGTTCGTCACAGTCCGCGTGCCGCCATCATTGACGACTCCCGGCACCGAGGCGAGCAACATGCAGTTGGTGACGTCGGTGTACGCGCCGTCGTCGGTCTCGATCCACATCACCGGCGCAATCGTCCCCGACGCATTGCTCGGCAGGCCGAACCACAAACCGTCCGGCGACGAAAAGTCGTTGGTCGCATCGAGGCCCGACAGGTTGATGTTGGTCGCGTCGAGATCGCTACCCGCACCGAAGGCGTAGATGTCCCAGGCGAAGGTCAGCGCATCGGACGTGTCGCCGGTCTCGCGCAGGCGGATGATGTGCCCGTTGGCATTGCCGGTGGTCTGCCCGCCGGTGGTCTTCGGATCGACATAGGCGCGCGGGTTGGGCGCATCGGCGGTAGCGACCGTACGCGACGAGTTATTGGTGAGCGTGCAATACATCTCGCCGGTCGCCGGGTTTACCGCGGTCCACTCGGGGCGATCCATCCGCGTCGCACCCAGTGCATCGGCGGCGAGACGCGTGTTGATCAGCACATCGACCTGGCTCGAGAACGGATAGGCCGCGTTCGCGGAGGTCAGCGGGCCGACATTATAGGTCAGCGGAAGCCACTGGCCACTACCATCCGCTGCGAGCTTCGCCACGTAAAGCGTTCCGGCATCGAGATACTTGTCACCGATTGCGAGATGGTTGGCGGCCGTCGCATCCGCAGCCGACCAGGGCGTCGCCGATACGAACTTGTAGATATACTCGTTCTGCGCATCGTCGCCCATGTAGAAGGCCGGCTTCACGCCAGCGATCGTCCGCCCGATCTGGCAGCCCTCATGGTTCATACGGCCCAGCGCAGTCCGCTTGCGCGGCGTCGAGGCGGCATCGAACGGATCGATCTCGACCACCCAGCCGTACTGGAAAATCTCGTTGCGGAAATCGCCCGTGCCATCGGCGGGTGCGCTGGCCTGCGCGGTGATGTTCCAGCGCGAGTAGAGCGTGCTGGTCGTGTCCGCTGGCGTCACCGTCGACCAGCCATAGTTGCCGCCGGTATTGCTCTCGCCCTTGCCGTAACGCGTCAGCGAGGTGTTCGCCTTGACGCCCACCGGGCCAGTTGCCGCGCGCCGCGCTGCGTCGCCGACTTCACGCTTGAAATAGCCGACCCAGTTCTCTTCGTTGGTCAGGTACGTGTTCCAAGGCATTGTACCATTGGCACAATTGTTGATCGTGCCGCGACCGGTGGTGGCATCCGGCGAGTAGCGCGTCTTGAGGCTGTCGGCACCGCGCACCGGACCCGAGAAGCTCATCGGCGTCAGCGGCGTAATACGACGGTTGAACGACGAGGCGGTGGTGTAGCTCCACGCGGCGGCGCGGTTCACTTCGATGACCGACACGCCGTGGCACTCCATTTCTTTCAGCGCTTCGGCTTCGGGGCGGACGCCGGCCGTCGTAGTCGGGCCGTTCGGATGGAGGTAGGCCTGCGTGATGTTCTCGTGGTTGAGCACGAGTAGGCCGCGCGTATTGCCGTTCGCATCCGGCGTTCCGGTGGCGGACATGCCGAAATAGCTCATGCCGTCATGATGATCGCCCGCGCGCTTCGAGAACGTCGCGTCGGTCCCGTCATTGGCATAGGCGCCGACGCCGCTGCCGATCGGATCACCGAGCCGGTACAAGACCGTCACCGCGTAACCCGCAGGCACTGCAACGACATCCGCCAGGCTCTTCGCAACCGCGGTGAAGCCCAACGAGGCCGCGCCGACGGTCACGCTGGTGGTCGCGCTGACCGAGCCGCTGGCGGATACTGCGGTGAACTGGAAGCTGAGGACGGTCCCGGCAGCAGCACCCGGTACGACGAAGGTTGCGGTGGCGGTCGAGGCACCGGCTAGCGTGACGGCGGGGCCGGCGGTCTGCGTCCAGGTCACGCTGTCGACCTGGCCGATCGCTGCGCCGGTCAACGTCGCGACGCGGCCCGCAGTCGAGCTGCCGCCGGCGGTCGCCGTTACCGTGACGGGGCTTGAGCCATTGCCGTCATTGTCATCGTCGCACCCGGTCAGCAACATGCCGCCGAACACCGCCGCGGCGGTCGCGGACATGCCGCCCATCAAGGTCTGGCGACGTGAATAGCGCGTTTCGATCAGGTCGTTGATATGCGGGTTGGCGGTCGGATTGGTGTCGATATCGCCGTCGGTATAGATGGTCTCGAACGTCATGCTTGGTCCCCCCGGGGATGGTTGCGTGGTGTGTAACGATGCGTGGAAATCAGAATTTCGCGCCCAACTCGACGCCGTAGAAGCGCGGCTCGCCGGCGATGTAGGTCGGGATGCCGAAGCCGCCGCCAGTGTTGCCCGCGTCGATCAAATAGCGCTTGTTGGTCGCGTTCCGGACAAAGCCGCCGACGCTGTAGCGACCTTGCGCGAACTCGATCCCGGCGCGGGCGTTGACCAGCGTGTAGCCGGGCGTGCTGATCGCCGGGTTGTTCGGTAGTTCGAAAAACGCCTTGGTGCGGTAGGTGACGCTCGGCGTGGCGTAGACCGTCGCGCCGCCGACCGGCAGACGAAGGATCACGCCGCCCGACGCGGTCGTGTCCGGCTGGAGGCGGAAGCGGTTGCCGGCGAATACGCCGTTCGCCGCTTCGTCGCCGATGCCACCGTCGATGTAGGCAAACGTCCCGAATACCGAGAGATACGATGCGAGCTTCAGATTGCCTTCGAGTTCGACGCCCAGGTTCTTGGCCGACCCGGCGCTCTGCGTCGTGGTCACGCCGTTGTTCGTCACCGACACCTGGAAGCCGTCATAGGTCTGGTAGAAGACCGATGCCGCGCCGCTGAACGGGCCCACGCGCCCCTTGATGCCGCCTTCATAGTTCCAGACGTTCTCCTGCGGGACGACCTGCAGGTTGGGACCGACGCCGAACGCGGTGCGCTGCGCGGCGAGCTGGACCACCGGCGAACGGCGCCCCTTGCTGATCGTCGCGTAGAGATTGACCGCGTCGTTGAGCTTCAGCAGCGCGTTGAAACGCGGCAGGATCGCGGTGAAGCTCTTCTCCGCGACGAACTTGTTGCCGTTGGTGTTGGCCGTGCCGAGCAGGCTCGACTGGATGCCGAGTGCCGCCAGGATCACCGAGTTCGGCTGAACCGACGAATAGCCCGACTGGCGGTCCTCGATCAGGATCCGCGCGCCCGCGGTCAGTTCGAGCGCAGGCACCGGAATGTACGTTGCGTCGGCGAACAACGAGTAGGTATCGTTGTTGCCGTAGTTCGTGAACTCCGCGGCATAAGGTATTGCCGTTGCACGACCACCCGTAAGCGCTGCGGTTGCGCGCGTCGCGGGAACCGTGCCGTTCGGTGCGACGCATCCGGTGCCGGTCGGGATGCCGGCGCCGTTCAGCGCCGCGCGGATCGGGGCGTAGGCGGGCGTGACCGAACAGGCGAGGTACGTGCCCTCTTCGGTCGCGAACGGAACGCGCTGGAAGCCGTTCTCGAAGAACGCGTTCCAGCCGACCGAGGCGCGGTACTTCGGCCCTTCGAAGGCGAAGCGGCTTTCATGGCTCCACTGGTCGCCCTTCGCGTCCTCGGCGAACTCGAGATACGCGGCGGGGCCACCATCGGCGTCGAACACTTCGAGCGCGTCGAACTTGCGATACCCGTTGACGGTGGTGAAGGTGATCCCCGGCGACAGGTCCGCGGTGATCGTCAGGTTCGCGTCATAGACGTTGCGGTCGAGACCGAGCTTGCGCGCGCCGAGAACCGCGGCGCTGTACGGAGAGCCGGAGAGTTCCGCGTAGCCATAGTCGCCGGTCTGGCCGCCGGTCGGGGCGTGCGCGCGGCTCTTGAACGCGGTGCCGGGGTTTCGCTGTCCGTCATAGGTCAGGACGAGATCGGCGGTGATGCTGTCGCTCGGGCGATAGCGGAGCGAACCGCGGATGCCGCGCTGGTCCTGGCCGTTCAGGTCGTCCTGATCGACACCGCCCTGGTTCTGGTTCGGCACGTTCGCGTCGCCCGCGATGTTGCGGACGTACCCCTTGCGATATTTATACGCGAAGGCGATGCGACCGGCGAGCACGTCGTTACCGGCGTTCAGGAAGCCCGACACCTGGGTGCGGTCGAAATTGCCGTACGTGCCGTTGATCGCGCCCGATATGCCGGGCTCCGGCTTGGCCGACACAAGGCTGATCGCGCCGACCGCAGCCGCGGTGCCGAACAGGGTCGCCTGCGGACCCTTCACGACTTCGATCCGCGAGAGGTCGAACAGGTCTTGATACGCGCCGCGCGAACGGCTGATGTCGATGCCGTTGTAGTAGAGCGTGACGCGCGCGCCCTGCTGCGACGAGCCGTTGTCCGAGGTGATGCCGCGGATCACGAAGCCCGGGTTGTTCGCGCTCTGCTCCTGGATCTGTAGGCCGGGGATATAGGCGGCGACTTCGCTCAACGAGTTGACGCCGATCGACGCCATACGGGCGCCGGTCAGCGCGGTGACGGTAATGGGGACGTCTTCGATCCGCTGCTCGCGCTTCTGCGCGGTGACGACGATCTCGTCGTCCGACGTTGCGGCTTCGGTTTCGGCTTGGGCGGTCGCTGGGGAGCCGGCTTGCGCGAGCGCCATGGTCGAGCAGGTCGTGGCGAGCGTCGCAACTGCGAGCCGCGTGAAGATACGTGTCATTAAGTCCCCCGTGTCGTTGCCGCCGCACTACGGGGACGAGGTGACGTTTCGATGGCGTCTTCATGAAAGCAAAATGACTATTCCGTAACGGCGCTGTCACATCGTTGCCGCCGGGGTGTCTTCGATTCCGGCTAGCAGGCGGGCAACAGCCGTTACGAAAGCCCGAGCCGATGACGATCAACCGCCGCGATGCGCTTAAGAATGCCCTGAAACTTGCGGGCTCGGGTGCGACGCTCGCGCTCCCCGCCGTAGCAGCACAGGGAGCAGGCACGGCGAAAGCGCGCTTCGATCACGGGGTGGCGAGTGGTGATCCTTCGGTCGACGGCGCCATCCTCTGGACGCGGGCGACACCGGTGGATGCGACGCAGGCCGGCGATATCGCGCTGACCTGGCACGTTGCGGAGACCGACGGCGGCAAGCCGATCCGCTCGGGCACGATCAAGGCCCGTGCGGCGCGCGACTTCACCGCGAAGGTCGAGGCGACCGGGCTCCAGCCGGGGCACGAATATCGCTACTGGTTCGACGCCGCGGACGGCACGCGCTCACCGGTCGGCCGGCTCCGGACGCTGCCGAACGGCAAGGTTGCCGACGCCGTCATGGCGGTCGTTTCGTGCCAGCTCTACGCGGGCGGGCTGTTCAACGCGTATGACGCGATCGCCAAGCTCGACCGGCTCGACGCCGTCCTGCACCTCGGCGACTATATCTACGAATACGGCGCCGACGGGTACGGCGCGGACATCGCCAAGAAGATCGGCCGGCTGGTCGAGCCGCGCCACGAGATCGTCAGCCTCGCCGACTACCGCATGCGCCACGCGCAGGTGAAGCGCGACGTCGACATGCAGGCGGCTCACGCCCGTGCCACATTCATCTGCGTGTGGGACGATCACGAGGTCGCCAACGACGACTGGATGCACGGTGCCGAGAACCACGATCCCAAGACCGAGGGCGACTGGGACGCGCGCAAGGCAGCGGCGATGCAGGCGTATTTCGAATGGATGCCGATCCGCGACCCCAAGCCTGGCCAGCCCTGGGCGGCGATCAACCGCAGCTTCGATTTCGGTGATCTCGCGACGCTGGTGATGGTCGAGACGCGGTTGCTCGCGCGCAGTCATCAGGTCGTGTCGAAGGGCGAGGCGATCACACCCGCCGAATACGCACCGATGCTGGCGGAGCGCGCGCGGCCCGATCGCGAACTGCTCGGGCCGGCACAGCTTGCCTGGGTCGAGAAGACGATGGCGGCATCGGTGACCGCGGGGAAGCCCTGGCAGGTGCTGGGCAACCAGATCGTGATGGCGAAGGTCGCGGGCCCCGACATGGAGCGGCAACTCGGACCGGTGAAATTCGGCGAGACGATGGCGAAGCTGCCGGCGATGTGGCGCGAGCGACTGGCGGCGGGCACCGCTTCGTACCGGGCTGGCATGCCGTTCGGCCTCGACAGTTGGGACGGCTATCCGCCCGCGCGCGAGCGCCTGTACGCGGCGTTCCGGCGGGCGAAGTCGCGGCCGATCGTGCTGTCGGGCGACAGTCATGCCGCCTGGGCGAACGATCTGCACGACGACACGGGCAAGCTGGTCGCGGTCGAATTCGGCTGCACCGCGATCACCAGTCCGTCCTACGGTTCGCTGTTGCCGGGTATTGGCACGTTGATCGCCGACGCCAACAAGGGTGAGGTCCGGTTCTGCGATCAGGACGCCAAGGGCTTCACGCTGCTGACGCTCACGCCTGAGCAGGCGACCGCCGATTTCGTGACCGTGTCGACGGTGTTTGCCAAGCCGTTCACCCAAGCGACCGTGAAGCGGTTTCGTGCACAGGCTGCGCGGCCCGAACTGCCGCTGGAGGAGATCGCCTAAAACGATCCTCCGTTCGAACGGGATCGGAAACCGGTCGCCGATCGCCAGGGCTAGCGCCTGACAATCAAAGTTTTTCCGCCGCAAAGTTCAATCGACTGTCAATTCCCATTCGCTGGGGGGATATTCATCCCATCGGACGGAGATGGGAATGCAGCGAGAGGCTTCGAGTTCGACGGTAGGATGGCCGACCGTCCTTCTGGCAGGGATCGTGTACGGCGGATGGATGGTCGCGACGGCGTGGCATGCGGCCATTCCGACGCCGTTGCTGGTGCTGATCGGCGGGTGGCTGCTCGCCTGGCAGGGATCACTGCAGCACGAGGTCATTCACGGGCATCCCACGAGGATCCGCTGGATCAACGACGCGATCGGGTTTGCACCGCTGTCGCTGTGGCTGCCCTATCGCCTGTACCGCCGCAGCCATGTCGCGCATCACCACGCGGAGGGCATCACCGACCCGCGACATGACCCCGAGTCCCGCTACCGCGTGCAGGCGCGTGGTTTCGCCGCGGTCCTCGGCCGGCTTCAATCCACGCTTCTCGGTCAGATGGCCTTCGGACCTGCGATCTCGGTCGGCCGGCTCTTCCTGCAAGAGTCCCGCCGACTGGCGCGCGAACCGGCGTGCGTAGCGCGCGACTGGGCGCCGCACCTCGTCGCGGTCGTGCTGGTGCTCTCGTGGCTCGACCATGTCGGTCTTGGCGTCGGCTGTTACGTGCTCTGCTTCGTCTATCCGGGCATGGCACTGACCATGGTGCGCTCCTACGCCGAGCACCGCGCCGATCTTGCGAGCCCCGGCCGCGCCGCCAGCGTCGAGCATGGCGGGCTGCTCGGGCTGCTGTATCTCAACAACAATTTGCATGCCGCACATCACGAGCGGCCGTCGCTCGCCTGGTACGACCTGCCAGCGTACCACCGCCATAATCGAGCCCGGTTCGCGGAGGCGGGGGCACCGATCTATCAGGGGTATGGCGAGATCGTCCGGCGGTTCGCGGTCAGCGCGCATGACGACATGGTCCATCCCCTCCACCGCGAGCCCGTGTCTTGACGGGCCGGATCGCTTCGCTCGGGATGTACGATCACCCCGCGCAGCATGGTGCAAACGATCGGCTGTGGTCCGCCATCGCCGCCGTCCTGCGCGAACGCGGTGTCGCGGAGGTGCCCGATCGGCTCGATCGAACGCGCGACGTCCATGCGATCTGGCGTGATCCGGCGCTGCTGTTCGGTCAGGCCTGTGGCTATCCGTTAATCGCCGATCCGACGCTGGATCTGCGCGTGATCGCGTTCCCGATCTACGCCGGGCGAGAAAGTGGCAGCGTGATCGTGGCGAGGGCGGACGATCCCCGCGGTTCAGTCGCGGCGTTTCGCGGTAGCCGTGCGGCCATCAACGATTGCCAGTCGAACACCGGCATGAACCTGTTCCGCGCGACGATCGCGCCGTTTGCGGGGCAGGGGGCATTCTTCGCCGAGGTGGTCGAAACCGGCGCGCATCGAGCCAGCATCGTCGCGGTCGGGACGGGCAAGGCGGACCTCGCGGCGATCGACCGCGTGACCTATGCGATCATCGCACGGTTCGAGCCGGCGTTGGTGGCGGACCTGAAGATCGTCGCGCCGAGCCCTGCATCGCCGAGCCTGCCGTTCGTGACCGCGGCCGGGACCGACGCCGAGACGGTGGCGGCGTTGCAAAGCGCGCTCGATCATGTTGCCGCCGATCCCGATCTGGCGGCGGTACGCGAGACGCTGTTCCTCGCCGGGATCGTTCCCGCCGAGCCGGACGCGCTGGCGCCGATATTGACGCTGAAAGCCGAGGCCGTCCGGGCCGGCTATCCCACGCTCCGCTGACATGAAGGATAACGCCGTGTCATCAGTATTCGACCCGATCGACCTCGCTACGACGATCGACGAGCTCCGCAGCGCGCGTCGCGCCTGGCGGCAGGAGCAGGACGGCCGACATAGCGTCGCGCGCTTCCCGTCGCTGGACGAGACCGGTCGCGCGCTCGACGATCTCGTCGCGGCGCTGTTCCCTGGGCGGCTCGGCATGTTCGCAGGTCCGGTCGAGCGCGAGGACGCGTTCGTCGAGACGCGGCTGCGACAGGCGCTGGAACGGCTGCAGCGGCAGGTCGAACGCGAATTCGCCTATTGGCAGGAAGAGGCGGTGCTATCGTTCGACGTCAGCCATGCGAGCATGATCATCGGCCTGTTCTGCGCGGAACTGGGGCCGATCCGCGAACTGGTCGACGACGATGTCCGCGCGGCATTCCTCGGCGATCCGGCGGCCCGCAGCGCGGACGAGATCCTGATCTGCTACCCCGGCATCGTCGCGATCCTGTATCACCGGATCGCGCACGCGCTCTACGGCCTCGGCGCGCCGATCGTCGCGCGGATCATCTCCGAACTCGCCAACAACCGCACCGGTATCGACATCCACCCCGGCGCGACGATCGGCCGAAGCTTCTTCATTGATCACGGTACCGGCGTCGTGATCGGCGAGACCGCGATCGTCGGCGATCGGGTGCAGATCTACCAGCACGTCACGCTCGGCGCGCGCAGTCCGCTCGGCGTGACCGACGTGTCGGCGCGCGAACGGCTCGCCCGGCATCCGATCGTCGAGGACGATGTCGTGATCTACGCCGGCGCGACGATCCTCGGCCGCGTGACGATCGGGCAGGGCGCGACGATCGGCGGCAATGTCTGGCTGCTCGAGGACGTTCCCGCCGGCAGCGTGGTCGCGCAGCCAACTGCGGTGATCCTGGCGGGCGATGCCGCCGACCAGTTGCACGAGACGCTGCGGGGTCGAGCCGCATGATGCGCTTTGCCTGCTGTCGTCGGGAGGATGGGCCGCCCAAGCCCGTGATCGGCGTGTTGTGCTGCAACGAAGTGGTCGATCGTCCGATCCAGGCGGTCGCCACCCGCTTCGTCGAGCCGCTGGTGCGCTATGCCGGCGCCACCGTCCTGCTGGTACCAGCGGTGGCGGATGCGATGGACACGCGCGCACTGGCATCGCGGCTCGACGGGCTGTTGTTGACCGGGTCGCGATCGAACGTCGCGGGGGCACGCTACGGCAAGTCCGATGCGGCCGACGATTCGCTCGATCTGGACCGCGATGCTGTGGCGCTCGAACTCGCGGGGCGGATGATCGAGGCGGGGCGGCCGGTGTTCGGTATCTGCCGCGGGTTGCAGGAGCTGAACGTGCTGTTCGGCGGTACGCTGACCGATGCGCTGGACGATGGCCATCACCGATCGACCGACGACGCGACCGCGTACGAGACGCTGTTCGACCATGTCCACGACGTGAGACTTCGATCGGGCGGGATGCTCGCGGCCGCGATCGCCGAGCCCAGCATCTCGGTCACGTCGGTTCACCGCCAGGGTATCGATCGGCTGGGGGAGGGGCTCAGCGTCGAGGCACATGCGGTTTCGGACGGGCTGGTCGAGGCGTTCTCGGCGCGTCCGTGCGGCGGCGACGTGCTGGCGGTGCAATGGCATCCCGAATGGGACGTTGCAGCCAGCGCATCCAGCCGCGCATTCTTTTCACTTATCGGCCAGTCGCTTGGGACCTATCGGGACCGATGACTGCGACCGCTCGTTTGGTTCGCACGGAGATCGTCGCAGAGCGATCCACTAACAGGGACACTATCATGACTGCTTATCGTACCGCGTTGACGCTCGCCGCCTCGACCCTCGCCTTCGCCAGCGCGCAGGCGGCCCGTGCACAGGATGTGCCAGCGCAACCAACGACCGCGCCTGCCACCGATCCTGTTGCGGACCTCGCCGCGGCGCCCGATACGCAGGACGATATCATCGTCACGGGCACCCGCGCGGTTGGTCGGTCGCGGCTCGACAGCGCGTCGCCGGTCGACGTGCTGAGCTCGGCAGCGCTCCAGCGGCAGGGGACGACCGAGCTCGGCGCAGCGCTGTCGGCGATCGCGCCGTCGATCGACTTCCCGCGGCCGTCCGCCGTCGACGGCACCGACGCGATCCGCCCGGCGACGTTGCGCGGCCTTTCGCCCGACCAGACGCTCGTGCTGGTCAACGGCGTGCGTGGCCACACTGCGGCACTGCTGAACGTCGGCGGGTCGGTCGGGCGCGGCTCGGCTGCGGTCGATCTGAACACGATCCCGACGGTTGCGCTCGACCGTATCGAGGTGCTGCGCGACGGGGCGTCCGCACAATATGGCTCGGATGCGATCGCCGGTGTCGTCAACCTGCGGCTACGCGAGGCACGATCGGGCGGTGGCATGACCGTCAATTACGGCTTCTACAACACCGATATCGACACCGCGCGCGGCAGCCGCAGCACGAATGGCGAGCATGCGCTGACCGTGTCCGGCTGGCAGGGCATCGGCTTTGGCGAGGACGGCTTCCTGACCGTTTCGGGCGAGTATCTGGATCGCCAGGCGACCAACCGCGCCGACTTCGACACGCGCGCGCTGGTCAAAATCCCCGGGACGCCGGGTCGTGTGACCGGGCTCTTCGGCGATCCCAAGGTCGAGCAATACAGCATCTTCGCCAACGCCGGCACGACGCTGACCGGCACGTGGAAGCTGTACGGCTGGCTCGGCTATCAGGACCGCGACACGCGCAGCGCGGCCTTTCCGCGATTGCCGTTGCAGTTGGACCCGGTAGCAGTCGCGCGACTGGAGCTGGCAGGGTTGTCCGATGGTTTCCTGCCGCTGATCAATACCAAGTCGCGCGACATTAACTCGGCAATCGGCATCAAGGGCGTGGTCGCCGACTGGAACGTCGACCTGAACGCGAGCTATGGCCGCAACAAGATCGGGTTCCGGACGCTGGATTCCGCGAACTATGCCTATGGCCGCACCACGCAGCGCGACTTCTCCGACGGTGCGCTGATCTACGACCAGTACATCGTCGGGCTCGACGTCGATCGTAAGTTCGATGTGTTGCAGGGCGTCAACGTCGCGTTCGGGCTCGAAGGGCGCCGCGAGGGGTTCAAGATCCAGTCGGGCGAACTTGCATCCTATGGCTATCCCGCCGCTGGGACAGTGACCGGCGCACTGCCGACCGCACCCCCAGGCGCGCAGGGCTTTGGTGGATTCTCCCCGGACAACGCGATCGAGCGGAGCCGTCGCAACGGCAGCGTCTATCTCGATGTCGAAGCGCAGGTGACCGACAAGCTGCTACTTGGCCTTGCTGGTCGGGGTGAAGACTATTCCGATTTCGGCTCGACCGGCACCGGCAAGGTCTCCGCACGCTATGACTTCGCGCGCTGGTTTGCATTGCGTGGAACGGCGTCGACCGGCTTCCGCGCGCCGGCACTACAGCAACAGTATTTCACCTCGGTTGCGACCGTCATTCAAAACGGTAATCCAATCCAGACCGGCACCTATCCATCGGTCAGCCCCATTGCGGCCAGACTCGGAGGCCTTCCGCTGGAGCCCGAGAAGTCAACAAATCTTTCGGTGGGCACGGTAATCCGCGCCGGCAGGTTGGAGCTGACGGTCGATGCCTACCGCATCCGCATCCGAAACCAGATCGGCTTGTCGGAAAACCTTGCCGCCGCGGGTAATCCGCAGGTCGCGGCGCTGCTCGCGCCGTTCAACGTGAGTGCGGCACGCTTCTTCATCAACGGGATCGCTTCGACGACAAAGGGCATCGACGCGGTCGCGCATTACCGCCTGCCGACCGATGCTGCCGGGACGTTCGACCTGACGATCGCCGGTAACGTCAACGACGTGAACGTCACCCGCGTGCCGACATCGACCTCGACGCTCAACCCCGCACCGACGCTGTTCGCCCGCAACCGCATCGAATCGCTGGAGAACGGTACGCCGGGCGAGAAGGTGACCGGGTCGATCGACTGGTCGCTCGACCAGCTCGGCGCACTGGCCCGCGTCACCTATTATGGCGACGTGACTCAACCCGGCACGACGGCGGCCGGCGACGTGCATAGCGGCAAGCAACTGATCACCGATCTCGAACTCCGCTATCAGGCGAAGAAGGGCGCACAGATCGGGCTTGGCGTCAGCAACCTGTTCGACGTCTACCCCGATGCGACGAGCATCGCGAACAACCCGACCGGGGTGATCGGCTACCCCTATTACTCGCCGTTCGGGTTCAACGGCCGCTACGTCTACGCCCGTGCAGGCCTGAGCTGGTGATTAAATCATAGTCGCACGATAGGGTATTGCGTTCGGCCGCATCGCTGGGTAGCTTTCGGTTCCAGGATCGATTTCGCACATTGCGGTCGTAATTCTGCACTAGTCATCACGGAGACCATTCGATGAAGAAGATCACGATCGTGCCAATGATTGCAGTCCTGGCACTTGGCCTCGCCGCCTGCACCAAGCCCGCAGCGACCGAGAACGTTACCGACATTCAGTCGAACACGGTCGTCGAAGAATCGGATGCGAATCTTTCCGCGGTAGACGGTATCGAAACGAGCAACTCGACGGACCTTGAGAACTCGGTCGATTCGAATTCGAGCGGCAACTCGCTCTGATCACGACTTGAAAATGTAACAGATGGCTTGGTTCGGTAATCGAACCATCTGTTCGAAGACTTGAAAGGCGACGCACTTCCCATTTTAGGGAATGCGTCGCCTTTCGTATTTCGAGCGATCGAAGTACGTTTTCGAGCCGATGCATTTCGGCGCAATTAATACTCTACTCACCGATGGTGGTGAATAACTCTATTCCTATTTGATAAGTGGGTATTACAACGGGACAACGTCAAGGCGAAGTGAAGCTCCCTAGACGGAACCTCGTGGTCCAGCGGATCCCCTCTGCTGGGCCACCATTTTTGAGCGCGAGGTTTGGAAGACTTGGCGGCGTGCCGGCATCTGGCAGGGACCGTACTCTCGAGTATTCGCTATTCGTCAGCGCGTCTTCGGTACCGCGTTGGATCGACGTCCGCGCCAATAGCGGATCGCGGTCATCACCACCGCAACGACGACTGCGAGGATCGCAACGCCCGCCAACTTATGCTTCGGCATGATGCTGTGGACCGCGTCGAGCAGCGTATCCCCGAACAGATAGCCTATGCCGGTGAACATCACGCCCCAGACCACCGCAGAGATCGCGTTGAGCATCATGAACGTGCGCGCGGGGACGTGCGACGTGCCGATAGCTATAGGGCTGATCGTGCGCAGGCCGTAGAGAAAGCGGAAGCCTAGGATGAAGACCGTCGGGTGACGTTCCAGCGTGTCGAGTGCCTTGGCGAACGCCGGCTTGGCGGCGATCTTGCGGACGCGGGCGGTGTCGCGGTAGCGGCGCCCGGCGAGGAAGAAGAGCTGGTCCGCGGCGAACGATCCCGCGACTGCCGCGGCGGCACTACCCCAGAGCGGCAGCAGGTTCTGATGCGCCAGCACGCCGCCGGTCACGACTGCGGTTTCGCCTTCGAGCCCCGCACCCAGGAATATCGCGGCGAGGCCGTATTGGGCGATGAGCGTTTCGATCGACATCGCTCGCCCTTGCCGCAGCGCGGAGTTCTCCGCCAGTATCATTTATCCGCCTCGCTACAGGCGGTTATCGACGTCGATGCGGGCTGCTAGCGACCGAGATAGTCCATCTTGCCGATCGGTACGCCGCGCATCCGCAACAGCGCGTAGGCGGTCGTGATGTGGAAATAGAAATTGGGCAGCACGAACCCGAGGACATAGCTCTGCCCCGTGAAGTCCAACGTCCGGCTGGGCGTGACGATCGTGACGACAGCGTCTTCCTTGCCGTCGATCGCGTCGCGCGGGACGCCATCCAGGAACGCAACCGTTGCGGCGATGCGCTGCTGGAGCGCTGCGAAACTCGTCTCGTCGTCGGCCATCGCTACCGTCGGAACGCCACCGAGCCTAACCATCGCGCCCTTGGCCGTATCGCTCGCCCGCTGGACCTGCGCGGTCAGTGGCGCCATGTCGTCGATCAGGCGCGTGCCGAGCATATCCGCCTCGGCGATGCCGTGCTCCTGTGCATAGGCTTCGCCCGTCTTGAGGATCGCCGAAAGACTGGCGAAACCGCGGCGAAACGCGGGGACGGTGAGGTCATAGAGCTGGGTCATGGACGCAGGCGTAGGCGCGCAATCACGTCCGGTCGAGGAGGAACGCGGCAAGCTGGTTCCAGGCGGGCTGCTTTGCCGCGAGACCGATCGTATGTAGCGGACTGCTGGAGGGAAGCGCGACGACGCTCGGTCCAGCATAGTTTGGTCCGAGCAGCTTCAGACCCTGCTTGAGCGCGGTGCCGCCGTTGAAGGCGATCGCACGAAGCTTAGGCAGTCGGGCGATGAGTGCCACGATGTCGTTGCCTTCGACGTCGACGATTGCCGCATCGCTGCTTCCCGCTCGCCGCGCCGAGCCTATTACGTCCCACAGCGCCACGCCTCGCGCACGCAACGCCGCCAGTCGATCCTCATAGTCGAGCGTGACGAGATCGCAGCCCACGACCGGCGACATCAGCTGCCAGAACTGGTTCTGCGGATGCGCATAATAACGCTGCGCGGCTAGCGAGCGGTCGCCCGGCAGGCTGCCCAGAACCAGAACACGCGCTTCGAAATCGAAAATCGGCGGAAACGAGTGCTTGAGCGACATTAAGTTCCTCGGAGTGGCGCGACCGTAAGGCTATGCGATACGCCGGTTATAACCTAGAACGAGACCATATGGTCGCACCATGCGCGGTACGATCACAGGAAGGACTGCCACTTGGCACTGAACGGACAACTACCGGCGCTCGCACGAACCGGTATCGACGGGCTCGACGACATTCTGAATGGGGGGCTGACGCCGGATCGGATGTACCTGGTCGAGGGTACGCCTGGCACGGGCAAGACGACGCTGGGGCTCGGCTTCCTGCTCACGGGCGCATCGGTCGGCGAGGCAGGGCTGTACATCACGCTGGCCGAGACCGAAGTCGAGTTGCGCGCGGTGGCGCAGACGCACGGCTGGTCGCTGGATCCCCTGACGCTGTTCGAGATGGTGCCGGCCGACGGCTTCGGTGAAGATCACGAACAGACGTTGCTCCACCCGAGCGAGGTTGAGCTCGGCGAGACGATCCGCGACGTGATGGCGAAGGTCGACGAGCTTCGCCCGAAGCGCGTGGTGATCGACAGCCTGTCCGAACTGCGACTGCTGGCGCAGAGCCCGATCCGCTATCGCCGCCAGATCCTCGCGCTCAAGCACTTCTTCTCGACGCGGGCCTGCACCGTGCTGTTCCTCGACGACAAGAGCGGGTCGGGCAGCGACCTCCAGTTGCACAGCATCGCGCACGGCGTGATCTCGCTCGAGCAAACCTTGTCGGGATTCGGTGCGCAACGTCGTCGCGTGCACGTCGTGAAGATGCGCGGCGTACGGTATCGCGGTGGCTATCACGACTTCGAGATCGAACGCGGCGGGTTGTGCGTGTATCCGCGCCTGATCGCGTCCGAACACGTCATGAAATATTCGGACGATGCCGTATCGACCGGGTCGACCGAACTCGACACGTTGCTGGGCGGTGGCCTCATCCCCGGCACCGCGACGCTGCTGACCGGGCCGGCCGGTGTCGGCAAGACGACGGCGTCGGTGCAGTCGATGATCGCAGCACTGAAGCGTGGCGAACGGGCTGCGTATTTCCTGTTCGATGAGCGCTTGCCGACCTTGCTGAAGCGCAGCGCGTCGCTTGGTATGGACCTGATGCCGTTCGTCGAGAATGGGCAGCTCGAACTACGCGCGATCGATCCGGCCGAGATGTCGCCGGGCGAGTTCTCCGGCGCGGTACGGGCGGCAGTCGAACAGCACGGCGCCAAGATCGTCGTGATCGACAGCCTGAACGCCTACCTCCAGGCGATGCCGAACGAGCAGTTCCTGATCCTCCAGATGCACGAGATGCTGACGTATCTCGGCCAGAAGGGCATCGTCAGCCTGCTGATCCTCGGCCTGCACGGGATTACCGGCGACGTTCGCTCGGATGTCGACCTCAGTTATCTGTCCGATACGATCGTCCAGCTCCGCTATTTCGAGGCGCATGGCGAGGTGCGGCAGGCGATTTCGGTCATCAAGACGCGTACCGCACGGCACGAACGCACGATCCGGGAGTTTCAGATCGGTAGCAACGGATTGCTGGTCGGCGAGCCCCTTCGCGAATTCCAGGGCGTGCTGACGGGTGTTCCGACATTCTCGGGCGAAGGAAAGACGTTGATGGCCAGCCGGATGGGGATCCAGGATATTCGCGGCTGATATGGACGATCGCGTCCTGATCCTGGCGCCGCGCGGGCGCGATGCGGCGATCGCGTCCGATCTGCTTGGCCGCAACGACATCGTCGCCTTCGTCTGTCGCGACCAGGCCGAGCTGCTCGTCGAATTGGCAAAGGGGGCCGGGGCAGTCATGCTGACCGAGGAAGCCCTGATCACGGAGGAGGTCGCGTCGCTCGCGGGATGGGTCGCGGCGCAACCCAATTGGGCCGATATCCAGTTCGTCGTACTGGCGAACGGGACGCGGACGCCGCGCAGCGCGCGCGCCACGCAGCGGCTTGCCGATCTCGGCAATGTCCTGTTGCTCGAACGACCGCTGCACGCCGAGGCGATGCTGGGCGCGATCCGGTCGGCGCTGACAGCGCGGCGGCGGCAGTATGAGTTGCGCGATGTCGCGGTGACGCTCGAACGCGCGGTGCTCGACCGGACCAGCGAATTGCGATCGGCCCGCGAGAGCCTGGAGATCGCGCTCGAAGCTGCCGGCATGGGAAGCTGGGACATCGACCTGACGACCGGCGAATCCCGGCGGACGCTGCGGCACGATGCGATCTATGGCTATCCTGAGGGCCGGCCCGACTGGACCATGGAAACGTTCCTGAGCCATATCGACGTGAAGCAACGCGGTATCGTCACGCGCGCGATGACCGAGGCGGCACGGACCGGTGTGATCGACGTCGAGTACCGCATCGATGCGGCCGACGGTGCGTCACGGTGGCTCGTCGCCAAGGGGCGCGTCCAGTATGACGATGCCGGCAAGGCCGCGCGGATGACCGGCGTGGTCTCCGACGTCACCGATCGCAAGGAAGCCGACGCGCAACTCGCGCAGGCGCAGAAGATGGACGCGATCGGCCAGCTGACCGGCGGTGTCGCGCACGATTTCAACAATCTCCTGACGCCGATCGTCGGCAGCCTCGACCTGCTCCGCCGGCGGCACAAGGACGACGAGCGTACGCAGCGGATGATCGGCGGCGCGTTGCAGGCGGCGGAGCGGGCGGCGACGTTGACGCAGCGGTTGTTGGCGTTCGCCCGGCGGCAGGCTCTCCAGCCACGCGCCGTCGATATCGGCGCGCTGATCGACGGGTTGGTCGACCTGATGCGACGCTCGCTCGGGCCGTCGATCGCAGTGACGCTTGAGATTCCGCGACATTTGTCATCGGCGCGCGTCGATCCCAATCAGCTCGAACTCGCACTGCTCAATCTCGCGATCAACGCGCGCGATGCGATGCCGGGCGGTGGCAAGCTTACCCTGACGGTCAGCGAAGTCGTCGTCGACGATCGCAACATGGTCGGCCTTGCGCCAGACCGCTATGTCCGGATCGCGGCGATCGATACCGGCGTCGGCATGGACCGCGCCACGCTCGCCCGCGCGACCGAACCGTTCTTCTCCACCAAGGGCGTCGGCAAGGGCACCGGGCTCGGGCTCTCGATGGTCCACGGCCTCGCCGCGCAATCGGGCGGCACGCTTCGCCTGACGAGCGAACCGGGTTCCGGCACGACCGTCGAGCTATGGCTGCCGGCAACCGAGGAAGCGGCGACCGAGACGGTCGAGAACACCACCGAGCCCGTCATCGCGCGGCGTGCGGCCAAGGTGTTGCTTGTTGACGACGAGGACCTGGTACGCGCGGCGACTGCCGACATGCTGCGCGACATCGGGTACGTCGTGGTCGAGGTCCCCTCTGCCAGTCAGGCGCTGTCGGCAATCCGATCCGGCGTAGATGCGGACATCCTCGTCAGCGATTATCTGATGCCGGGGATGACAGGTGGGCAACTCATCACCGAACTCTGGTCATCGGGCAATCGCATCCCGGCGCTGCTGGTGACCGGCTATGCCGCCGCGGGCGAGGACGTGCCCGAGGGCGTCACCCGTTTGTCGAAGCCGTTCCGCCAGACCGATCTCGCCGCGCGGGTCGACGAACTGCTGCGCCAGTCGCCGCCCGGCCGCCCCAAGCTGCGCGCGGTAGAGTGAGATAGGACCGGGCAAATACCGCCCGGTCCTATCTCCTTCGGGGTTTCAGAAGCCCTTCTTCAACGAGACGAAGAACTGACGTGGTGCGCCGGCCAGCAGCGTCTGGTTGTCGCCGCTGGCCGTGAAGCCGTTCGACCCGATCGTCGAAATGTACTTCTTGTTGGTCAGGTTGGTGACGTTGCCCTCGATCGCCACGCCGTGCAGCGCGCCATCGCCCTCGAAGCGGTAGCCGATGCTGGCGTCGACCAGCACGCGGCTCGGCACCGACTGGTCGTTGAGGTAGGTGAAGTAGCGCTTGCTCATGTAATCCGCGCCGACCCGGCCGGTGAAGCCCGATTGTTCGAGCACGATCTCGCCCTTGACCATGTGCTTGGGCGTATCGACGACGGTGTCGCCCTTGCGGACCTGGACCGAGCCAGACGCGTCGGTGACCGTGTCCTGATATTCCGCGTTGGTGTAGGAATAGCTCGCGAACAGCGAGAGCGGGCGGAACACGCGGTAATTGGCGGAGACTTCGGCGCCGTACGTGCGCACGCTGCCCGCGTTGTTGAGTGTCGGGGCGTTGCCGAGGATGCCGACGCCGTTCGCAAAGGCCAGCAGGCGGTTCGAGAAGTCGACATAATAGCCGACCGCCGAGGCCTGGAATGGTCCGCTGTGGAGACGAACGCCGCCCTCAGCGGTCTTCGAGCGCTCGGGCTTGAGGCGACCGCGGACGGCGTTGAAGCCGGCCTGCGTCGCCGCGAACGGTCCGGTGGTCGCCGACGAAACGAACGCGCGCATGTTCTCGGTATAGTCCGCGAACACTTCCGCCGCCGGGGTCAGCTTGAACAATATGCCGGCCTGAGGCTGGAACCAGTCCTTGGCCGAGATACGGCCGACGGAGAGGGGCGATGTCGTATCGGGCAGCATCGTCGCGCTGTTGACGACATAGGCGCCCTTCCACCCGGCGTTGACGATCAACCGGTCGCCCACCAGCTTCAGCGTATCTTCGACATGATATTGCATCGTGTCGGTGCCGTATTTGCCGTCCCACTGCGTCGCGTAGGAATTCTTCTGGAACTTCAGCACGTCGCGGTTGGGCGTAGCGCTGTCGGTCATGCCGTAGAAGCGCCGCGCCTGCGTGAACGTGTTGGTCTCGAGCCAGCCACCGATCTCGAAGGTGTTCGCGCCCGTCTCATAGGCGATGTTGCTGAGCGCACCGCCGCGCTTGATGCTGTATTCGGTCGTGCGGAAGCCGAGCGGGCTGGGCGCGGTGATCGCGCTGCCGTCCTGGTTCAGCGCACCCGCCGGGGTCGGCGAATAGGGCGTGATCCACGACCCCTGACCCTTGTTGTTGTGATAGTAACCGGTCGTGGTCATCGTCAGCTCGGGCGTCAGGTTCGCGTCTAGCGTAACGCCGCCCAGATAATCGCGCCGGACGCCACCTGCATCGAAATACGCATCGTCGACCGTCCCGAACCCGGTCGGGAAGGTCGTGCCGGTGCCGGCCCACGGCGCGACGAAGCCGACCGACGAACCGTTGTTCGCCTTGGTATAGGTCGCGAGCGCGCCCTGGTTCTGGTAGGTTTTCGCGATCTGCAGCGCGAGCGGATAGTTGTCGGCGATGTTGTCGTTACGCAGGCCGCGACGACGGATGATGTCGTAGCTGAGATCCTGGTAATCCTGCTCGCGACGATCGGAGAAGTTCACGAACGCGGACAGGCTGCCGAAGCTGCCCAGATCCTTGACGATCTTGCCGTTCGCCTGGTGCTGGCGCTGGACGCCGTCGCCTTTCCACTTGTCTGTGGTGAGATAGCCATAGCTCAGATAGCCCTTCAGCCCACCACCGAGATCGCCGCTGTCGATACGCGCATAACCGCGGTACGTGTTGTCCGAGCCATAGGTCCCACCGCCAGTGACGTTGGCGGTGTCGCGCGGCTTGTCGCTGAAGAACTGAATCGTGCCGCCGAGATTGCTGGTCGATGCGGTGCCGAGCGCGCCGGCGCCCTGTGCGACTTCGGTGCGGGCGACGTTCTCGGAGATGATCGCACGGCTGATGTGCAGGCCGTTGACGTTGCCGTAGCTCATGTCGCCGAGCGGCACGCCGTCGAGCGTGAAGCCGAGCTGGTTCTGGTTGAACCCGCGCAGCGAAATCCGGACCGCCCATTCATACGCGCCGAACGGGTCGGACGCCTGGAAATTGACGCCGGGAAGCTTCTCGATCGCTTTCAACGGGCTCGAACCGGGGGTGAGGCGCGCGAGATCGACGGCGCTAACGCTCTGCACCTGGCGGCTCTGGCCGAAGCCGAGCACGACGATGTCGGACGACGTCTCGGGTGCCGGATCGGCTTGGACTTCTGCCTGCGCAGCTACCGGGGTTTCCGGTGCGGCCTGGGCAAACGCGGCAGGCGTGGCGAGCGCCGCGAGTGCGACACCGGCGAAAAGCGACGATATGGTCTGCATGATGTCCCCTGAAGCGCGACGGCGCTCAGCGGCCCTTTGCCGATCGCCGTGACGCGTCGGCGACAGATCGAAGACGAATTCGAGACGGTCGGCGATATTGTCACGGTAGTGACCCGAATGCCTCGCCCAACGCGACGACTGACCTTCCGCTCCCAACGGGGGAGGGAAGGGCCCCGCGGCTACTTAGCCGTGGGAACGGTGAGGGCACTTATGATAATCATGCCTGCATTCACCCCCGCATCATACGCGCGATCGTCTTCGCCGCCGCCGCACCATAAGGCGGCTTGAGCCCGGCAAGCTTGGCCACATCGAGCTTCGATTGCTTGTAGACAGCCCGCGCATGGCTGAACGTCCGGAAGCCGTCGATGCCGTGATACGCGCCCATCCCCGACGGCCCGCTGCCGCCGAAGGGAAGGTCCTCCATCGAGACGTGGAAGATCACGTCGTCGAGCGTCACGCCGCCCGAAATCGTCCGGTCCATCACGCGGCGGCGCTCGGTGTCGTCGGTGCCGAAATAATAGAGCGCGAGCGGCCGGTCGCGGCGGTTCACCTGCGCGATCGCGTCGTCGATCCCGTCGTAGCGGCGGATCGGCAGGACCGGGCCGAAGATTTCCTCCTGCATCACGATCATGTCGTCGGTCGCGTCGCGAACGATGTGCAGCGGCATCTTCCGCGAATTGGCGGCGCCGAAATCCTCGTTGGCGGGGTTCACGACCTCGACCGTCGCGCCCTTCGCACGGGCGTCGGCGATCCAGTCGGTAAGCCGCTGGTGGTGGCGATCGTTGACCACCGACGTGTAATCGGCGTTGGCGAGCAGCGTCGGGTACATCGCACTGGCCGCCGCCTTGATGCCGTCGACGACCTGCGCCTCGTTTGCGGAGGGCACGAGGAGGTAATCCGGCGCGAGGCAGATCTGACCGGCGTTCATCATCTTGCCGAGCGTCACGCGTTCGGTCGCCCGCGCGATATCCGCCGATGCGCCGAGAATGACGGGCGACTTGCCGCCAAGTTCGAGCGTGACCGGCGTCAGGTTGTCGGCGGCGGCGTGAAGGATGTAGCGACCGATCGCAGTCGCGCCGGTGAAGATCAGGTGGTCGAACGGCAGCGCGGCGAACGTCTTCCCGACATCCGCGCCGCCCGAGATGACGGCGAATTCGTCCTGCGCAAAATACTTCGGCACGAGGTCGTCGAACAGCGCGGCCGTCGCGGGCGTGTACTCGCTCGTCTTCGCCATCGCGCGATTGCCCGCGGCGAGCACGCCCGCGAGTGGCGCCATCAGCAAGTTCACCGGAAAATTCCACGGCGCGATGATGCCGATAACACCCTTGGGCTGATATTCGACCCAAGCCCTCGCGCCGAGTAGCCCCAGTGGAAACTGAACCGCGCGCCGCTCCCGCCGCATCCAGCGATCGAGATGCTTCGCGGCATGCGCGATCGGCGCGAGCGATGCACCGATGTCGGTGATCATCGTCTGCTCGCGGCTGCGATGCCCGAAATCCCCCGATACCGCGTCGCAGAACGCCGCAGCATTGTCCCGCACCATCGCCGCCGCGCGCTTGAGCCGGTCGAGGCGCACCGCCCTGGTGACGGGAAGCTCCGCCATGAACGCATCGCGCTGGCCGGCAAGAATAGTCTGCATATCGGTCATTGGCGGTCCTTCAGGGCACGAGCACGATCTTGCCGACATGCGTTGCGGCGGCCATGGCGGCAAACGCGTCCCGCCATTCGGCAAGGGGATATATGGCATGGACGCGGGGGCGGAGGCGACCTTCGCCTGCCATCGCCCATATCGCATCGAGGTTCTCGGTGCCGAGCCGTGGGAAGCGGCGGGCATATTCGCCGGCGCGGACGCCGATGACGGAAAAGCCCTTCATCAACCCGATGTTGGTCGGCAGCGTCGCGATCCGGCCCGAGACGAACCCGACGACCATCAGGCGTCCGCCGAATGCGATGCAGCGGGTCGACTCGTCGAACACGTCACCGCCCACGGGATCAAAGACGATATCCGCGCCCCCGCCGGTCAGGTCGCGCACCGCGTCGCGAAAGCCCGGTGTGGGCAAGGTGACGGCGGGCGCGTACGTATCGGCAACGACCTGCAACTTCTCGAACGAGCGCGACGTGGCGATCACGCGCGCCCCCAGGGCTTGCGCGAGATCGACCGCGGCAAGCCCGACCCCGCCGGTAGCACCGTGGACCAAAACCCAGTCGTCGGTCGCAAGTGCGCCCAGACGGACGAGCGCCACATAAGCAGTCAGGTAGGCGACGCCGATCGAGGCTGCCGTCGCATAGTCGAGACGCGGGGGAATGGCGCGGGCGGCACTGGCATCGCACGCGACGATCTCGGCGAACGCGGCGAGCCGCGTGCCGCACACCACCCGGTCACCGGCGGCGAAACCGCTAGCTGCATCGGCCTCGATCACGTCGCCCGCGACTTCCATGCCCGGCACGAACGGGAGCGGCGGTTTCAGCTGATATTCGCCGCGCGTCATCAGTAGGTCCGGATAGTTGAGCGATGCCGCACGCATCCGCACAAGCAACTGGCCCGGCGACCGCTTCGGCTCGGGTATGTCGTCGAGCGCCACGCCCGACAGGTCCGCCGACAAAGCCGAGACGCGTACCGCTCTCACGCGCCGACCGGCAGGTCCCGGAACGCCTGATCCTTGTCGACGCGAATTTCACCAGGCAGGCCGAGCACGCGTTCGGCGATGATGTTCTTCAGGATCTCGTCGGTGCCGCCAGCGATCCGCAAACCCGGCGCCCACATCGTCGCGGCGTGGAACGCGCCTTTGAGCGGGGTCAGCGTGGGGTCGGATATGATGCCGTATTGATCGCCCGCCTCGACGGCGGTGTTGCCGATCGCTTGCAACTGGTTGGCGGCGACGATCTTGCCGATCGAGCTTTCGGGGCCGGGCACTTGCCCTTTCGACAGCGCGGTGATCGTCCGCATCCGGGTGTTGCGCAAGCCCTCCGATTGCACCCACCAGTCGGCGAGCGTCTGACGGAACGCCGCATCCTTCAGCAGCGGGCCGTCTGCGCCGTTGGCCTGGGCTGCGAAGGCGAGGATATCCTCGGGCCCGACACCGCCGCTCGTCCCGATCGCGAGGCGCTCGTTCATCAGCGTGAACAGCGCGACCTTCCAGCCGCCGTCTACGGGACCGAGGCGCTGCGCGTCGGAAAGCCGGACGTCCTCGAACCAGACTTCGTTGAAGCTCGACCCGCCAGACATCTGGTGGATCGGGCGGATCTCGATCCCCGGTGCGTTCAGGTCGAGCCAGAACATCGTCAGGCCCTGGTGCTTGGGCACGTCGGGGTTGGTGCGGACTAGAACGATCCCGTAGTCGCTGAAATGCGCGCCCGAGGTCCAGACCTTCTGGCCGTTGATGACCCAGTCGTCGCCGTCGCGGACGGCGCGCGTCCGGATCGCGGCGACGTCGGAGCCGCCGGCGGGTTCGGAGAATAGCTGCGACCAGATCTCGTCGCCGCGGACCGCGGGGCCGACGAAGCGGTGCTTGGTCGCGTCGTCGGCGTAGGCCATCACGGTCGGCACGCACATACCGAGCCCGATCGTGAAATAGCTGCCATCGACTGCGTGGCGCGCTTCTTCTTGCCCGAAGATGACGCTTTCGATCGGGGTCCCGCCACCGCCACCCCATTCCTGCGGCCAGGTGATGCAGGCATAGCCACCGGCCGCCTTGCGTGCCTGCCACGCCTTCGCCTTGGCCATGTCGTCGGGGTAGTGGCCGGCGTCATGCTCGGCGATGTTGGTGTCGAGCCAGTCGCGCGCGGCGGCGCGATAAGTGGCTTCGGCGTCGCTGTCCTTGAAGTCCATTGCTTGCTCCAATCAGGCGGCGTTGCGCATTTCGAGTTGGCCGACGAGGCGTTCGCGCCACGCTGCGGGGGCGCCGGCGACGAGCGCGAGCTGACGCGAGCGGCGGTAATAGAGGTGGCAGTCGGACTCCCAGGTGAAGCCCATCCCGCCATGCGTCTGGATGTTCTCCTTCGACGCGAACCAGTATGCGTCGGAGGCGGCGACGCGCGCGGTGGCGGCGGCGAGCGGGAGTTCAGCGGCGCCTGCATTCAGCGCCCACGCACCATAATAGGCGTTCGAGCGCGCGAGTTCGTTCTTCACGTACATGTCAGCGAGCTTGTGCTTGATCGCCTGGTATCCGCCGATCTGTCGGCCGAACGCGTAGCGATCGAGCGCATAGCCCTTCGCCATGTCGAGACAACGATCCGCACCGCCGAGTTGCTCGAATGCGAGGAGGACGGCGGCGCGGTCGAACACCGCCTGCATCGCAGCGATCCCGTCGTCGCTGCCAAGTCTTTCGCAAGGTGCGTCGGTGAAGGTGAGGCGGGCGGCGCTCCGCGTCGGGTCGAGCGTTTCGAGGACTTCGGCGGTGACGCCAGCGCCCTTCTCGACGAGGTAGAGGCCGTCGCGGGCAAGGACGACGATCAGATCGGCGACGTCGCCATCCGTGACGGGAATCTTCTCGCCGGTGAGCTTGCCGCCGAAAACGGTGGTGCGGACGGAGCGTGCGGTGACGGGGCCGGCGCTTTCGGAGGTGGCGGATGCGCCGATGACGTCACCTGCCGCGATCCTCGGCAGCCATCGGACCTTTTGAGCATCACTGCCGTACAGCATCAGCGCTTCGGCGACGAGATAGACGGTCGATGCGAACGGGATCGGCGCGCAGGCTCGCCCCAGTTCCTCTGCAATCGCGCAGAGTTCGATATGGCCAAGCGCTAGTCCGCCGAACTCCTCGGGGATCGCCGCGCCAAGCCAGCCTTGGGCGCCGACCGCTCTCCAGAGATCGACATCATACGCCTTGGCGGGATCGTCGAGCACCGCGCGGACGCGGTCGCTGCCGCAGTGCGCCGCCAGGAATTTGCGCGCTTCGTCCTTAAGGAATTTCTGGTCGTCGGAATAATCGAAGTTCATGCGGACTCCTTTGGCTTCGCCCAATATTCGTCGCGGAGCAGGCGCTTGTAGAGCTTGCCCGTCTCGTGCCGCGGCAGCGTGTCGCGGAAGTCGATCCGGCGCGGCGCCTTCACATGGCTGAGGTTGGCGCGGGCGAACGCGCTGAGTTCGGCGGCGAGTTGCACGCGGTCTTCGGTCAGGTCGGCGGGGCAGACGATCGCCACCACCTGTTCGCCCATCTCGTCGTCCGGCGCGCCAATCACCGCGACGTCGGCGACCTTCGGGTGGGTGACGAGAAGGTTCTCGATCTCGGCGGGATAGATATTCACGCCGCCCGAGATGATCATGAAGCTCTTGCGGTCGGTGAGGTAGAGATAGCCCTCCTCGTCGAGCCAGCCGACATCGCCGAGCGTCGTCCAGCCGTGCGCGTTGGCGGCCTCCGCGGTCTTGGCGGGATCGTTATGATATTCGAACGCGCCGCCGCCCGCGAAATACACGTCGCCTTCAGCGCGCGTTGGCAGTGCATTGCCGTCCTCGTCGCAGATCATCGTCTGCGCGGTCAGGTTGCGGCCGACCGAGCCCTTGTGCGTCAGCCATTCGGCGCTGGAGATCGCGCAGAACCCGTTGCCTTCGGTACCCGCGTAATATTCACCGATGATCGGCCCCCACCAGTCGATCATCGCCTGCTTGACCGGGAGCGGGCAGGGGGCCGCGGCGTGCCATACCGCCTTCAACGACGACACGTCGTAGCGCGCGCGGACTTCGGGCGGCAGCTTGAGCAACCGGATGAAGTGCGTCGGCACCCATTGCGCGTGCGTGACGTGGAACCGCTCGATCGCGGCGAGCGCGGCTTCGGGGTCGAAATGCTCCATGACGACGACGGTGCCGCCGACCTGATGCACCGCCATCGACCAGCGCAGCGGCGCGGCGTGATAGAGCGGCGCGGGCGAGAGATAGACCATCTCGGGCGTGAACCCGTACAGCCCCTTGCCGAGCATCACGAGCGGCGAGACGTTGGTGCCGAACGGCTCATCCGAAAGCGCGTGCTTGACGCCCTTCGGCTTGCCAGTGGTGCCCGACGAATAGAGCAGGATGCCGGCGGGTGACGGGTCGGCAATCGGCGTGGCGGGCTTTGCATCGCGCGCGGCTTCGTAAGACGCGTACCCGTCGATCGCGCCGTCGACGACGTAGCGGCGCACGTCGTCAAGCATCGGTACCAGCGCGGCGGCAACCTCGGCGCATCCCTTGCTCACGATCAGCGCCCGGCAATCGCCGTCGCGGATGATGTACGCGGCCTCGACCGCAGTCAGTTTCGACGAAAGGCAGGTGCAATAGACGCCGGTGCGTTCGGCCGCCCACATCACCTCCAGATACCGCGGCGAATTGTCCATCAGCACCGCGATGCCGTCGCCGCGCGTCAGCCCGAGTGACCGGAGCAGATGCGCGCCCTGGTTCGCCCGTTCGTCGAGGTCGCGATACGTCACCGTCTCGCCCGTCGCCGCCATGATGTAGGCGGGCTTGTCGGGCGTCGTCAGCGCGTGCGCGACGGGGTGCATCAGACGCGCTCGATGATGATCGCCGGGGCCATCCCGCCGCCCGCGCACATCGTCACGAGCCCGCGTCTCAGGTCGCGGCGTTCGAGTTCGTCCAGTATCGTGCCGATCAGGATCGCCCCGGTCGCACCGATCGGATGGCCGAGCGCGATCGAGCCACCGTTCACGTTCACCTTCTCGCGGTCGAGCTTCAGGTCGCGGATGAACTTCTCGGCGACCACCGCGAACGCTTCGTTGATCTCCCACAGGTCGATGTCGTCGACCGTCAGCCCGGCCTTCGCCAGAACCTTACGCGCAGCAGGAACGGGGGCGTTGAGCATCAGCGTCGGGTCGTCGCCCATGTTCGCCATCGCGACGATCCGCGCGCGGGGCTTCAACCCGTGCTTGGCGGCATAGTCGGCGCTGGCGAGCAGCACGGCGGCGGCGCCATCGACCACGCCCGACGAATTGCCGGCATGATGGACGTGTTTGATATCGACGTCGGGATAGCGGCGATTGATCTGCTTGCGATACGTCGTGCCCTTGTCGTCGAGCGGAATGTCGGCAATCCCGGCGAACGAAGGGCGCAGCGCCGCGAGCCCCTCAGCGGTGGTGTCGGGACGCGGGTATTCGTCCTTCTCAAGCACTAGCGCACCGGTATCGTCGGTGACCGGGACGAGGCTGCGGTCGAACCGCCCTTCGGCGATCGCCACCGCGGCGCGGCGCTGGCTCTCCAACCCGAGCGCTTCGAGCGTTTCGCGGTCGATCCCCTCGATGCTGGCGATCGCGTCGGCGCAGATGCCCTGGTTCGATTGCGGATGCGCCGCGTCGAGCCGTGCGTTGCCCGAGCCGATCCCGAGCGGCCGCTTCCCCGCCGCCATGTCGTCCTGCATCATCGTCGTGGTCAGCGACATCATCTCGGTACCCCCGGCGATCACGAGGTCTTCCATCCCGCTCATGATCTGCGCCGCGGCGAAGTTCACGGCGGTAATCCCGCCGCCGCAGAACCGGTCGAGCGTCGTCCCGCTCGCCTTGACGTCATAGCCCGCGTCCAGCGCCGCCATCCGCCCGAGATCGCCGCTTTGCTCGCCACGCTGAGTCGAGGTCGACCAGATGATGTCGTCGACATCGGCGGTATCTAGCTTGTTTCGCTCGGCAATCGCCTTCAGGACGGTCGCGGCGAGATGTTGGGGGTGCATGTGCGCAAGCGCGCCCTTGCCGGTCTTGCCGATACCGCGCGGGGTACGGACGGCGTCGATGATCAGTGCCTCGGCCACATCGCTCTCCTGTTGCACCCGCCGGTTCGGTCGTAGTGCCTGATGCCGGATTGCGTCCGGCTTCGGTACGACGTAACATTCGTTATGGGGAATGGCTTGTCAAGCAGGGTATTGTTGGAAGACGGGGCGGCACCACGCGCAGATCTGGCGCCGCGCGACTGGTTGGAAATCGGCTTGCAGTTGCTGAAGAATGGCGGGCTCCGCGCGCTCAAGCTTCGCGGCCTGGCGCAGTCGCTTGGTGCGTCGACGGGAAGCTTCTATCATCATTTCAAAGACTTCGATGGGTATCATGCGGCGCTCGCAGGATATTTCGTCGAAGCGCATATCGATCCGTTGATCGTCACGCTGTCCGCGTCGGGGCTTCCACCGGTCGAGCGCATTCGGGCGTTCGCCGATCATGTTCGCGACCACGACATGGCGCAGCTGGCCTTGGCGATGCGCGCCTGGGCGAAAAGCGACGCGCGGGTGGCCGCGGCGATCCGCGAGCATGACGACACGGTGATGGCGTTCCTCGTCGAGCAACTCGTGGCGCATGGGTTCGCGCCTGCCGAGGCGGGGATTCGCAGCTATGCGCTGTTGGCGATCGGCCTCAGTCAGGTCCATGCCGCCGAAGGGATTGAGCGCAGCGTCGTTCGCGAGGGATTGCTGACACTGCTGTGCGAGCGCTAGCGTAGTGGACTGACGCGACTCCGTAAAAAAGCGGAGCGTGAACAAGAGGATGCGGGCATGCAGACGTATGACTACGTGATAATCGGCGCGGGCTCGGCCGGCTGCGTGCTCGCCGCGCGACTAACCGAGGACCCGGCGGTGAGCGTGCTGCTGCTCGAGGCGGGCGGACGCAACGACGGCGTGCTGGTGCGAATGCCCGCAGGTGTCGGCGAACTCATCAAGAGCAAGAATGCGAGCAACTGGGGCTTCTCGACCGAGCCCGAGCCGCATCTCGACAACCGTCGCCTGTGGTGGCCACGCGGCAAGGGGCTGGGCGGCAGCTCGTCGATCAACGGCATGATCTACACGCGAGGCCATCCGCAGGACTACGACGAGTGGCGGCAGATGGGCCTGCCCGGTTGGTCGTTCGACGACGTGCTGCCGTATTTCAAGCGGCTCGAAGGGCATCATCGCGGCGCCTGCGATCTGCACGGTGGCGAGGGGCCGCTGACGATCTCGGGCGGCGAGTCCGATAGCCCGTTCTACGACGCGCTGGTCGAGGCCGGGCGGCAGGCGGGCTATCCGGTGACCGACGATTTCAACGGCGCGAGTCAAGAGGGCTTCGGGCGCTACGACCTGACCGTCGCGGACGGGAAGCGCTGGAGCACCGCGGCGGCGTATCTGCGGCCGGTACTGTCGCGGCGCAACCTGACCTGCGTCACGGGAGCGCGGACGACGCGGATCCGGATCGACAAGGGGCGTGCGACCGGCGTCGACTACGTACTCGACAAGGGGGCTCGGGCGGAGAGCGTGACGGCGACGCGCGAAGTGTTGCTGTGTGCGGGCGCGGTGCAGTCACCGCATATTCTACAGCTTTCGGGGATCGGCGATCCGGATCGGTTGACTGCGGCGGGGGTCGGCGTGGTGCACGCGCTGCCCGGTGTGGGGGAGAATTTGCAGGACCATCTCGACGTCGTAATGAACTGGAAATCGCGCGGGCTGCGAACCGGGTACGCGATGACCAAAGGCGTCGGGATGATCGGCGTCGGACTCAATTACCTGTTGCGCGGCAAGGGGGCGGGGCGGCAGCAGTTCCTCGAGGCGGGCGCGTTCGTGGCGTCGCGCGAGGGGCTGTCGCGGCCGGATGTGCAGATCCATGCGGTGCTCGCGATCATGCAGGATCACGGCAAGGTGAAGGCGACCGAGGACGGCTTCACGCTGCATCTGTGCCAGTTGCGGCCGGAGAGCCGGGGGCGGATCGGGCTGCGCTCGGCCGATCCGTTTGCCGATCCGGTGATTGTCGCCAACTATCTGGCGACGGCCGAGGACCGGCGAGTGATGAGGGCGTGCGTCGGCATCGGGCGTGAGGTCGCGCGGCAAGCGGCGCTCGATCCGTATCGGGCGGGGGAACTGTCGCCGGGTGAAGACGTCCGCACCGATGACGAGATCGACGCCTGGGTAAGGCGGACGGCTGAGACGATCTACCACCCGGTAGGGACGTGCAAGATGGGCGCGGCCGACGACACGATGGCGGTGGTCGACGCGAGCTTGGCGGTGCGTGGGTTGCAAGGACTGCGGGTGGTCGACGCATCGGTGATGCCGACCCTGATCGGATCGAACACCAACGCCCCGACGATCATGATCGCGGAGAAGGCCGCGGACATGATCAAGGGGCGGCAATTGGCGCGCGCGGCCTGAGGGCGGTCGGCATTTGCATCCTCCCCCGCCAGGGGGAGGTGGCACCGGAGGTGACGGAGGGGGAGGACACGGAACAGGCGTTTCCCTTTCCTCCCCCTCCGTCTGGCAAGAGCCAGCCACCTCCCCCTTGCGGGGGAGGATGCGTCTCCTCGTATCCCGCACCCAACCATCCTCACCAACTGCCGTACCCGATGTCTCGGGCCGGGTGGGAAAGGTGAGGACAGCTCTTTAAACCATCACCGCGGCGCCATCCGGATCGCGCCGTCCAGCCGCACATCCTCCCCATTGAAATACCCGCACTCGATCATCGTCAACGCCAGCGCGGCAAACTCCTCCGGCCGCCCGAGCCGCTTCGGAAACGGCACAGAAGCCGCCAGCGCATCGCGCACCTGCTGCGGCGCGGCGGCCAGCAAAGGCGTGTCGAAGATCCCCGGCAGGATCGTGTTCACCCGAATCCCCTCGCTCATCAGGTCTCGCGCGATCGGCAGCGTCATGCCGACCACCCCCGCTTTCGACGCGGAATAGGCGGCTTGCCCCATCTGGCCGTCCTCGGCCGCGGCGCTCGCCGTGTTGACGATCGCCCCCCGCTCGCCGTCTTCCCCCGGCTTTAGCGTCAACATCCCAGCCGCAGACTTGGCGAGGCAGCGGAACGTGCCGACGAGGTTGATCTGGATGATCCGATCAAACGCATCGAGCGGAAAATGCTTGATCGAGCCGTCCTGCTTCGATCGCCCGGCAGTCTTCGCCGCGTTCCCCGTGCCTGCGCAATTGACTAGGATCCGTTCCTGGCCATGCGCCGCGCGCGCCGCCGCGAAACCCGCTTCGACGCTGTCGTCGGACGTAACATCGACCTTGCAGAACACCCCGCCGATCTCGTCCGCGAGCGCTTCACCCTTGTCCGCCTGCAGGTCGAATATCGCCACCTTCACCCCCTTGGCGGCAAGCGCGCGCGCCGTGGCGGCACCCAGGCCCGACGCGCCGCCGGTCACGACGGCAGCAGTGTTTGCGAGGTCCATGCATCTCTCCTGTCAAAGCCCCGGGATCCGCGCCCCGGTTGCAGAACAATAGTTATGCCGGTATTCGAGGCTTGCCAAGCCGGCATGTCGCTGAGGATCCGACGATGAGCCACGCCATGTTGCAGAACGCCAGCCCGCACTGGCTCCCACGTCAGTCCAAGGGTGCGCTGGATCATATTCCGGGCAGCAACGGCCTGCCGTTCGTCGGCAACACCTTCAAATTGCTCGCCGATCCGATAGCGTTTTCGGAGGGCATGGCGGCGCGGTACGGCCCGATCTATCGCAATCGCGCGCTCGGCGGGACCGGCGTCAACCTGCTTGGTCCCGATGCGAACGAACTGGTCCTGTTCGACCGCGACAAGATCTTCTCATCCGAACAGGGCTGGGGACCGCTCCTCAACATGCTGTTCCCACGCGGCTTGATGCTGATGGATTTTGACAAGCACCGCGCCGATCGCAAGGCGTTGTCGGTTGCGTTCAAGCCGGAACCGATGCGGCATTATGCGACCGAACTCGATGCTGGGATCGAGTCCGCGATCGGCGGCTGGGCCGGGCAGACCTTGCGCTTCTACGATGTGGTGAAAAAGCTCACGCTCGATCTCGCCGCGACCAGCTTCCTCGGCGTGCCGCTCGGCGCGGAGGCGGACCGGATCAACCAGGCGTTCGTCGACGAGGTGCAGGCGAGCGTCTCGCCGATCCGTAAACCCTGGCCCGGCACGCAGATGCGCAAAGGTGTGAAAGCCCGCGCCTATCTGGTCGACTTCTTCGAACGCGAGATCCCGGCACGACGCACCGGAAACGGCCAGGATTTCTTCTCGCAATTCTGTCGCGCGACCGATGACGACGGTGCGCCGCTGACCGCGCTGGCGATCGCCGACCACATGAATTTCCTGATGATGGCGGCGCACGACACGATCACGTCCTCCGCGACCAGCCTGCTGATGCTGCTCGCGCGCAACCCGGATTGGCAGGAGCGGCTGCGAGAAGAGGTTGCGGCGCTCGACCCGGCGATGCCGCTGACCGAGCAGCTCGATCGCCTCGTCCTCACCGAATACGCATTCAAGGAATCGCTGCGGATGATGCCGCCCGTCCCGTCGATCCCGCGGCGCGCGCTCAAGGATTTCAGCTTCGGCGGGTTCGATATCCCGGCGGGCACGAGCGTGAACACCGGTATCACCTATACCCACCGGATGGCGGAGCACTGGCCCGATCCCGACAAGTTCGACCCGATGCGGTTCACGCCCGAGGCGTCAAAAGGGCGGCACCGTTTTGCGTGGGTGCCGTTTGGCGGCGGCGCGCATATGTGCATCGGCTTGCACTTTGCGACGATGCAGATGCGACTGCTGATCGCGCATTTGCTCACGCGCTACCGGATCGAGGCGGCGGCCGGCAGCGGCGACGCGTGGCAGGTCTTCCCGATCCCGCGCCCGAAAGATGGTTTGCCGGTGACGTTCGTACCGCTTGCCACCCCGTAATAGTGTGTCATCTTCGCGCGGTTCATTCGAAGGAGCCGTTCGTTGCGCTTGACCCTTGCCCTACTCCTGCTCGCGGCGACGCCGGCCTATGCCCAGCAACAACCGGCCGCACCGGTACCTGCCCCCGTACCTGATGGCCCGACGCGGAGCTTCACTGGGAGCGACCTGTTCGGGCTGACGATCGCGGCCGACCCGCAGATCAGCCCGGACGGCAAGACGATCGTCTATGTCCGCCGCACCGGCGACGTGATGACCGACAAGATGCAATCGTCGCTCTGGCTGATCGACGTCGCGAGCGGTCGCCAGACGCCGTTCGCGACCGACGGCAGCAGCCCGCGCTGGTCACCCGACGGGGCGCGCATTGCCTACGCCGCGCGTGACGGTGAGGGATCACAGTTGTTCGTCCGCTGGATCGGCGGCGCCCAAAGCGCACGGATCACGAGCTTCCCCGGCGATCCACAGGCTCTCGCCTGGTCGCCGGACGGCACCAAGCTCGCCTACATCGCGACGGTAGCGGGCGAGGGCACCAAGCTCGGCACGCAGCCGCCCAAGCCCGAGGGCGCGAAATGGGCCGAGCCGCTGACGATCATCGACCGCGTCAACTACCGCAACGACGGACCGGGCTATGTGAAGCCGGGCTACGACCACCTCTTCGTGGTCGGCGCGGACGGGGGCGCGGCGCGGCAACTCACATACGGCAAGTTCGACGATGGCGGTCCGCTGTCGTGGACGCCCGATGGCCGCAGCATCGTATTCGCCGCGATCCGCGGACCAGCCGCCGACCGCCAGGTGATGAACTCCGACGTGATCGCGGTCGATGCGATGAGCGGTACGATGCGGACGTTGACGACGCGCGACGGCCCCGACGCGCAGCCACGCGTGTCCCCCGACGGCTCGAAGATCGCGTGGCTCGGTTTCGACGACAAGCGTCGCAGTTACGAGAACACGCTGCTCTATGTCGGCGACCGCGACGCCGCCTCGCCGCGCTCGCTGACCGCTACGCTCGATCGCGCGATCGAGGACGCGGTGTGGTCCGCCGATGGTCGCAGCCTGTATGCGAGCTACGACGATCACGGCCAGCGCCGCGTCGCCCGCATCGGTGTCGATGGCCACGTCACGCCGTTGATCGACAACGTCGCGGGCGGCGGGCTCGATCGGCCCTATACCGGCGGCGAGTTCTCGGTCTCGAAGGGCGGGACGATCGCCTATACCGGCGGCGATGCGAGCGCGCCGGCCGACGTATGGGTGCTGGCGGGCGGTAAACCCCGCCGCCTGACGACGCTCAACGCGGTGCTGACCGGATCGAAGGCGCTCGCACAGGTCCGAAAGATCGCGGTGACCGCGCCCGATGGTCGCCCGATCGACGCATGGCTCGCCACCCCGCCGGGCCGTGTCGCAGGCCAGCGCGTACCGCTGATCCTCGAGATCCACGGAGGCCCGAACGCCGCCTATGGCCCCGGCTTCGCGACCGACATGCAGCTCTACGCCGCCGCCGGGTACGCAGTGCTCTGGACCAACCCGCGCGGCTCGACCTCCTATGGCGCCGAGTTCGCCAACCTGATCGACAAGACCTACCCGGCCGCCGATTACGACGACCTGATCGCCTCGGTCGATGCAGCGATCAAGGACGGTACCGCCGATCCCGACAATCTGTTCGTGACCGGCGGCTCTGGCGGCGGGCTGCTGACCGCGTGGATCGTCGGCAAGACCGACCGGTTCAAGGCGGCGGCGACGCAGAAGCCCGTGATCAACTGGATCAGCGAGGCGCTGACGATGGACAACACGCTGTTCACCTCGCGCTACTGGTTCACCAAGCTGCCGTGGGAGGATCCGATGAGCTATTGGAACCGCTCGCCGCTGAGCATCGTCGGCAACGTCAAGACGCCGACGCTGGTCGTGGTCGGTGGCGACGATTACCGGACCCCGGTGAGCGAGTCCGAGCAATATTACGCGGCGCTCCAGATCCGCGGCGTGCCGACCGCGCTGGTGAAGGTGCCAGGCGCTAGTCACGGCGGCCTCGCCGCTCGCCCGTCGCAATCCGCAGCGAAGGCGTCGGCGATCATCGCCTGGTTCGATCGATACCGGAAGCCGCCCACAGCAACGGCAGCAACACAGGGAGCAGCACAATGACGATACGGTACATGATGCTCGCCGGCGTGGCGCTGGTCTCGACGGCGGCGGTGGCGCAGGTCCAGCCGCCGCGCGTCGCCAAGAAGCCGTTCCAGGTGACGTCGCCCAACGGCGCGCGCGAGGATGATTATTACTGGCTGCGCGACGACACGCGGAAAAACCCCGAGATGCTCGCCTATCTCGCTGCGGAGAATGCGTACGCCGATGCGCAACTCGCCTCGCTGAAGCCGCTCCAGGCCAAGCTCTACGAAGAGACCGTCTCGCATATCAAGCAGGACGACAGCTCGGTGCCGTATGCGAAGAACGGCTATTATTACGGCTCGCGGTTCCAGACCGGCGCGAACTATCCGATTCTGGAGCGCCGCAAAGGGAGCCGTACCGCACCCGCCGAAACGCTGTTCGACGAGCCGGCGATGGCGAAGGGTCACAGCTTCTTCGCGCTGAGCGATTGGGCAGTGAGCCCCGACAACCGCCGCGTCGCCTGGGCAGAGGATACCGTTGGCCGTCGCCAATATGTCCTCAAGGTGAAGGACCTCGCGACCGGCGCGCCGGTCGCCGACACGCTCTCGAACATCGAGCCGAACGTCGTCTGGGCAGACGACAACAAGACCATCCTCTATGTCGAGAAGGACCCGGTCACGCTCCGGGGCTACCGCGTGAAGGCGCACGTCCTCGGCACGCCCGTCGCCAGCGATCGGCTGCTGTACGAGGAGAAGGACGACACCTATTCGATGGGCGTCTCGCGCACCGCCGACGACAAGTTCGTCTGCATCGGCGTGAGCAGCACGGTCAGCGACGAGCAACGCTGCGCGCCGGCTGCGGCCCCGACCAGTTTCACGATCGTCGCACCGCGCGCGAGAGAGTTCCGCTACAGCGCGGATCACATCGGCAACCGCTGGATCATCCGCACCAACAAGGCCGCAAAAAACTACAAGCTGGTGACCGTCGCCGACGCCGATCTGGCCAAGGGCACGGCCGCATGGCGCGACCTCACGCCCGCCAGCGACACCGTCTTCATCGAGGGCTTCAAGCCGTTCGACGGGTTCGTCGCGATCGACCAGCGCGAGGGCGGCAACCGCATGATCCGCGTCCTCAGCGATGCGGGCAAGTCGACCGCGGTCACCGCGGACGAACCCGCCTATCGCATGTCGCTCGACGTCAACGAGGAGACCGCGACGCCGTGGGTCCGCTACACCTATGGGTCGCTCGTGACGCCGACGACGACCTACGAGGTCAACACGAAGACCGGCGAGCGTCGCGTGCTGAAGGTCGCCCCGGTGCCGGGCTACGACACCGCGAAATACGTCACCGAACGCGTATGGGCACCCGCACGTGACGGCACGCGCATTCCCGTCTCGCTGGTCTACGCCAAGGGCACCAAGCGCGACAGCACCGCACCGCTCTTCCAATACGCCTATGGCAGCTACGGAATTTCAAGCGACCCGGCAGTCGATCCCGGCCGGATCGGCCTGCTCGATCGCGGCGTGGTGTATGCGATCGCACATATCCGCGGCGGGCAGGAGATGGGGCGCGGCTGGTATGACGACGGCCATCTGCTGAACAAGAAGAACAGCTTCACCGACTTCATCGACGTCACCCGCTATCTCGTCGCGCAGAAATACGCGGCGAAGGACCGCGTGGCGGCGATGGGCGGCAGCGCCGGCGGGCTGCTGATGGGCGGCGTCGCGAACATGGCACCGGCGGACTACAAGCTGATCATCGCGCAGGTGCCGTTCGTCGATGTCGTCACGACGATGCTCGACGCGTCGATCCCGCTGACGACGTTCGAATATGACGAGTGGGGCAACCCCGCGCAAAAGGCGTCGTACGACTACATGCTGAGCTATTCCCCGTACGACAACGTCAAGGCGAAGGCCTATCCGGCGCTCTATGTCGGCACCGGGCTGTGGGACAGCCAAGTACAATATTACGAGCCCACCAAGTGGGTCGCCAAGCTCCGCGAACTCAAGACCGACACGAACCCGCTGCTGTTCCGCGTCAACATGGAGGCAGGCCATGGCGGCAAGTCCGGCCGGTTCGAGCGCTATCGCCAGAATTCGGAGTGGCAGGCGTTCATGCTGCAACAGCTCGGCCTCGCGAAATAGCGCGACCGTTGGCACGCGACCCAAAGCAGGGTACCGAACACGCGGGACGCGGCTTCCAGCCGTCTCCCATGATCGCGTCGGTGCCCGGAAGGGCTTGATTGGGAATGCGGTGCGGACGGTTCGCCGTCCCATGCCGCGGCTGTCCCTGCAACTGTAAGCGGCGAGCGAGACGCACGAGCCCTTTTCGCGAGGGCAGCCACTGGGTGAAAACCTGGGAAGGCGTGCATCGAGCAGCGACCCGCGAGCCAGGAGACCTGCCGGCGTCTGGTCGCTCTTGTCCCGGTCCAGGGGGTGGCCGAGGCACGGTGAACGCCGCCTGCGTGACACTGGCTGAGCGACGACCATGTGGCGGGGGCCGCATCGGTGTCGTGCGTCGGCCGCTCATGGCGTCCGGTCGTCGCGTGACCCGGCCGTTCGCGGCAGGCCCCGGTCCTCGTCGGACGCTCGGGGTTTGTGCATGACGACTTTGACACTTGAAAGACCGACGCGGGTTTCGACCCGAAAGCGCATCGGCTGGATGTTCGCAGGCTTGGTCGCGGCCAACATCGCCGCATGGTGCTGGGCGTTCTCGCTGTTCCACGCCCAACCGCTAATGCTGGGCACAGCCTTGCTGGCCTGGGGGCTCGGTCTGCGTCACGCGGTCGACGCCGACCACATCGCCGCGATCGACAACGTGACGCGCAAGCTGATGCAGGACGGACAGCGCCCGGTTGCGGTCGGCTTCTGGTTCGCGATCGGCCATTCGGGGATCGTGCTCATCGCCGCCGTCGCGATCGCACTGACCGCGAACGCGCTGTCGCAGTTCGAGGCGTTCAAGCAAGTCGGCGGGGTGGTCGCCACCGTGATCTCCGCGGTGTTCCTGTTCACGATCGCGGCGATGAACCTCATCATACTCCGGTCGGTCTGGCGCACCTTCGGCCATGTCCGCGGCGGCGGCACCTATGTTGAGGAGGACCTCGACCTCCTCCTCGGCAACCGCGGTTTGCTCGCCCGGCTGTTCCGCCCGATGTTCAGGCTGGTCACGCGGAGCTGGCACATGGCGCCGCTCGGCTTCCTGTTCGGACTCGGTTTCGACACGGCAACGGAGGTCGCGATCCTTGGCCTCTCGGCAAGCCAAGCCGCCGACGGTCTCTCGATCGGTGTCGTCCTCGTCCTCCCCGTACTGTTCGCGACCGGCATGGCGCTGGTCGATACCGCCGACGGCGTCGTCATGCTCGGCGCCTATGAATGGGCGTTCGTGAAGCCGATCCGCAAGCTCTACTACAACATCACGATCACCTTGATCTCCGCCATCGTCGCGATCGCGATCGGCGGGATCGAAACGCTGGCGCTGCTTGGATCGAAGCTCGGCTTCACCGGCGGGATATGGGACGTCGCCACGGCGCTCGGCGAGAACTTCAACGGCCTCGGCTTCGCGATCATCGGCCTGTTCGTACTCTGCTGGGTGCTGAGCTTCGCGATCTACCGCTGGAAACGCTTCGACGAGATCGAAGTCGTGCACGGATAGCGCCGCCATCACCGAGTTGGACGCGCGCTCGATCCTCCCCCGCCAGGGGGAGGTGGCGCGAAGCGACGGAGGGGGAGGGCGGCGATCACGTTTGCTCTTGTCCTCCCCCTCCGTCTGGCAAGCGCCAGCCACCTCCCCCTGGCGGGGGAGGATTCGAAACTAGCGATATGCGAATTGGCACGCCCTCGGAAATCCTCTAACCCACCCCCAAGGCTCGGTTTCACCGAACCTCACAGATCGCGCCGGTGCCCTTCGGGGCTTGAATGGGAATGCGGTGCGGGAGTTCCTCCCAATGCCGCGGCTGTCCCTGCAACTGTAAGCGGTGAGCGAGACGCACACGCCCTTCACGAGAAGGGCAGCCACTGGGTGAAATCCTGGGAAGGCGTACGTCGAGCCTCGACCCGCGAGCCAGGAGACCTGCCAGCGCAACGGTCGCTCTTGCTACGATCCAGGGGATGGTCGCGGCACGGTACTCCGTCTGAGCGACGAACGCGTGCGGCCCTATGGTCGTGCGTGCGTGTGCTCGCAGGAGAATATAATGTCCGATCGTTCGCCCAATTTGGCAAAGGTCCCCGTCACGATCGTCACCGGCTTTCTCGGAGCCGGCAAGACCACGCTCATCAGCCACCTGATCCGCAACGCGAACGGCCGCCGTCTCGCCGTCGTCGTCAACGAGTTCGGCACGCTCGGCATCGATGGCGATATCCTCAAGGGCTGTGCGATCCCCGATTGCCCGGCGGAAAACGTGATCGAGCTGGCGAACGGCTGCATCTGCTGCACCGTGGCAGACGACTTCATCCCGACCGTCGAGACGCTGCTCGCGCTCGATCCGCGCCCCGATCACATCCTGATCGAGACGTCCGGGCTCGCATTGCCCAAGCCGCTGCTGAAGGCGTTCGACTGGCCCGCGATCCGTTCGCGCATCACCGTCGATGGCGTCATCGCGCTCGCCGATGCGGAAGCCGTCGCCGCGGGCCGCTTCGCCCCCGACGTGGCCGCGCTCGACGCCCAGCGCGCCGCCGACCCGAGCGTCGATCACGAGACGCCCTTGTCTGAGGTATTCGAGGACCAGCTCGCCTGCGCCGATCTGGTGCTCCTGACCAAGGTCGATCTCGCCGGCCCCGAGGGCGTCGCCAAGGCACGCGCCGTCATCGCCGCGGAGTCCGCACGGCCGCTCCCGGTGATCGACCTGACCGACGGCATCATCGATCCTCGCGTGATCCTCGGCCTCAACGCCGCCGCCGAGGACGACATCGCCAGCCGCCCCTCGCATCACGACGGCGAAGACGATCACGAGCACGACGATTTCGACAGCGTCGTCGTCGAACTCGCCGAGATCGCCGACCCCGCCGACCTGACCGCGAAGATCGAAGCGCTCGCTCGCAGCGCCGACATCCTCCGCGTGAAGGGATACGCCGCAGTCGCCGGCAAGCCAATGCGCCTGCTCGTCCAGGCGGTCGGCGCCCGCGTCCGCACGCAATACGACCGCCCGTGGCGCGCAGGCGAACCGCGCCGCACGCGACTGGTGGTGATCGCCGAGCACGACCGGATCGACGAGGCCCGCATCAAGGCCGCGCTGGACGGCTGAGGCCCACGATGCACGTCGTCTTCCGCGAGACCCACGGGCTGGAGGAAAGCGCGGTCCCGCAGGACCTCGCCCAATCCCCCGCGGACCTCGTCGTCCTCTCCTTCTCCGACGGTGACCTCGGCGCGTTCGCCGCGGGTTGGAAACGTGCGGACGCCGCCGGAAGCCGCTTGCCCTCGCTCCGCCTCGCCAACCTGACCGCACTCCAGCACCCACTCTCGGTCGACACCTATGTCGAGCAGACGCTGGCGGGCGCAAAGGGCATCCTGATCCGGCTGATAGGCGGGCGCTCGTACTGGAGCTATGGCCTGCAACAGGTCGAAAACCTCGCGCGGGAGAAGGGCATCGCGCTCGCCGTCCTCGCCGCAGACGGTCGCATCGACACGCGCCTCGACGCAGCCTCGACCATTCCACTCTCGACGCTCCGCCGCCTGGCCCATCTCTGTGACACTGGCGGCGCGGTCGCGGCGCAAGCGGCACTGGCCCAGTTCGCGCTCGCGGCGGGCATTTACGCCGGCCCCGTCACCGGCGTCCGCGCGATCGCCGACGTAGGTGGCTGGCAACCCCACGACGGCGTGACGTGCCCGGCCGCGTTCGCCCTGAACGCGACACGCCCCCGCATACTGATAGTCTTCTACCGCTCGTACCTGACCGCCGCGGACCTCCACCCGATCGAAGCGCTCCATGCCGAACTGACTGCGCGAGGCTTCGACGTCATCGGCCTCTTCGCGCCTTCGCTCAAAGCCCCGGATGCGGCAGGCTGGATGACACGCTGGGTCGAAGCCCTCAAACCCGCAGCGATCGTCAACGCCACCGCCTTCTCCGCGCGCGGCGCCAACGACAAGACACCGCTGGACGACGCGAACGTCCCCGTCTTCCAGATTGCGCTAGCCACCTCCGACCGCGCCGCTTGGTTTGGCGCGTCCCGCGGCCTCTCCCCCGCCGACCTCGCGATGCACGTCGTCCTCCCCGAAGTGGACGGCCGCCTCTTCGCCGGCGTCGCCAGCTTCAAGGAAGCGGCGGTCCGAGACGGCGATCTCGAATACACCCGCCGCGAACACCGCGCCGACCCCGCCCGCATCACCGCCATCGCCGCGCGCATCGAAGTCTGGACCAGCCTGGCCAGCAAGCCCGTCGCCGACCACCGCATCGCGATCATCCTCTCGACCTATCCGGGCAAGGCATACCAGATGGCGCACGCCGTCGGTCTCGACGCGCTCGCCTCCACGCAGGCGATCCTCGCCGACCTCGCCGAAGCCGGCTACGCGATCACCCCCGACCCAACTGATCTGGCTGCGTCGCGCATTGCCTGGCCGCTAGCCGAGTACCGCAAAGCCCTCGCGCACCTCCCCGAAACCCTGCGGAAAGACCTTCAGAAAACCTGGGGCGAACCAAACGAGGACTTCGCCTTCACCGCGATCGACCAAGGCGGGGCACTCGTAGCGCTCCAACCCGAACGCGGCCGCACCAAGCAACGCGCGGAGGAGTATCACGACCTCTCGCGCTGCCCCTGCCACGCCTATGTCGCCTTCTACCTCTGGCTCCGCACGCGCGGCACCGATGCGCTGGTCCATGTCGGGGCGCATGGCACGCTCGAATGGCTCCCCGGCAAGTCGGTCGCGCTGTCCGATGCCTGCTGGCCCGAAGCGCTCACCGGCGCGATGCCCGTCATCTACCCGTTCATCGTCAACGACCCCGGCGAAGCGGCCCAAGCCAAACGCCGCATCGGCGCGGTCACGCTCGGCCATGTCCCGCCCCCGCTCGAACGCACGCGCACCGGCGCCGGTCTCGGTCGCCTCGAAGCGCTGCTCGATGAATTCTCCAACGCCGACGGCCTCGACCCCGCCCGCCGCGACCGCCTGCAACGCGACATCCGCGACGAAGCCACCGCCACCGGCCTCGCCGCCACGCTGGGCCTCGACGACGCACAGTCCCAAGCCGACGCGATCACGCGGATCGACACGTTCGTCTGCGACGTGAAGGAGAGCCAGTATGGCGACGGCCTCCACATCTACGGCTGCGGCGAACACGGCGCAGCAGAACGCCTCGGTCTCCTGTCGGCGCTCCAAGGCAAACGCGTCGCATCGGGCCCCTCCGGTTCCCCATGGCGAGGCCGCGCCGACGTCCTCCCGACCGGCCGCAACCTCTACACCACCGACCCCCGCTCGGTCCCGTCACGCGCCGCCCACACTCAAGGCGTCAAACTCGCCAATGAACTCACCCGCCGCCACCTACAGGACCACGGCGATTACCCGCGCAACCTCGTCGTCGACCTCTGGGCCTCCGCGACGATGCGCACGGCCGGCGAGGAGTTCGCGATGGCACTCCACCTCCTCGGCGCGGAACCGGTGTGGGACATGCAGTCCGACCGCGTGACGGGCGTCGAGATCCTCCCGCTGGCGAACTTCGACCGCCCCCGCATCGACGTCACCCTGCGCGTATCCGGCCTGTTCCGCGACGCCTTCCCGACGCTCTGCACGATATTCGGCCAAGCCGTTCGAGCCCTAGGCGCGCGCGACGAGCCGGCCGACTGGAACCCCTTCGTCGGCAAGCCAGTCACCGCCCGCGTGTACGGTCCCGAACCCGGCCGCTACGGCCTCAGCATGGGCGACGCGGCCGAGACCTACACGCCGGAAGCGCGCCTGACGGCCGGCCAAGCGTGGCTGTCCGCCTCCAGCCACGCCCTCGACGCCGATGGGGAAGGGGGCCAGGACAGTTTCGACCCCGCCGGCATCCGTGACCGGGTCGCCGCCGCCGATGCCTTCGTCCACGTCCAGGACCTGCCCGAAACCGACCTTCTCCTCGCCGCGGATTACGCCGCACACGAAGCCGGCTTCGCCGCCGCGCAATCGGTCGCGGGGGGCAGCGCCACGCTCTACCATCTCGACGCACGCGATCCGAACCAGGCCAGGGCTCGCCCGCTCAACGAGGAGATCGCCCGCGTCGTCCACGCCCGCGCGGCACATCCGGCCTGGGTCGACGCCATGATGCGCCACGGCTTCCGCGGCGGTGCGGAGATCGCCGCGACGCTCGACCATCTCGGCGCCTTCGCGCATCTCGCCAGCGCAGTCCGTCCCGAACTGATCGACCTCTATTACGACGCGACGCTGGGCCGCGACGACGTCCACGCCTTCCTCGCCGAGGCCAACCCCGGCGCACTCGCGGCGATGCAGGCGCGTTTTGCCGCACTCCACGCCGCCGACCTATGGCCGACCCGCCGCAACTCGATCCTCGCCGCGCTGGACCTGCCGACATGAGCGCATTTGTCGTGAAAGGGTGGTGCCCAGACGCATGGCGCCCGATGATGGCCGGCGACGGCCTGTTGGTCCGCGTCCGCCCACCGCTCGGTCGCGTGACGCGCGAGCAAACACTCAGCCTGTGCGACGCGGCGGCGGCGCACGGCAACGGCCTGATCGACTTCACCAGCCGCGCGAACCTCCAGATCCGCGGCGTCCGCGAGGATAGCTGGCGTCCGTTGATCGACACGCTGCTCGATCTCGGCCTCATCGATCCCGATCCGATCCGGGAAGCGCGCGCGAACATCCTCGTCGCACCGGAATGGTGGACGGGCGACGACACCCACCGCATCGCCGAACACTTGCGCGCGCGTCTGGCGGACTTGCCCGAACTTCCCGGCAAGGTCGGCTTCGCGATCGACGCGGGCGCCGCACCGGTGCTGCAAGACGCCCCCGCCGACTTCCGCATCGAGCGCGCTGCATCTGGAACGCTTATCCTCCGCGCCGACGGCCGGACCCTTGCCACGCCGGTATCGCCCGGCACCGAAGCCGACCGGTTGATCGCACTCGCGTACTGGTTCGTCGACAGCGGCGGCACCGCCAGTGGCCGCATGGTACGCCACGGCGCGCCTCTCCCGGACTGGGCAGCCGCGACAACCCCTCCTGCCGCAAGCGCGCCACCACTTGGCGTCGGACAGCATGCCCTAGGACGCGCGCTAGGCCTCCCATTCGGTCGGATCGCAGCAAGCGCGCTGGCACGCTACGTCGACACCGAGCAAGCAATTCAAGCGATCCGCACTACCCCTTGGCATATCGCAATCTGCGAAGCCGACGCGGCGCTCATGATTGAACCCGACCCAGCCCATTTCATCACCGACCCGACCTCGCCGATCCTGCGCGCGGACGCCTGCGTCGGCGCACCAGCCTGTCCGCAGGGCACCGTTGAGACGCGAGCGCTCGCCCTACGCCTGGCGCCGCACATTACCGGCAGCCTCCACGTCTCCGGCTGCGCCAAGGGATGCGCCCGCGCCGCCCCCGCCGACGTCACGCTCACCGGTCGCGAAGGCCGCTACGACCTCGTGTTCGACGCGCGTGCCGGCGCACCACCTTCCCGCGCAGGCCTCGACGTCGCGCAGATCCTCGCCCAGTTCGGAGCCGCCTGAATGCCGTACGCCTATGAAACCGATGGCGCGGCGATCTACCGCCAGTCCTTCGCGATGATCCGCGCCGAAGCCGATCTCGCCCGCTTCTCGCCCGAGGAGGAGCCCGTCGCGGTCCGCATGATCCATGCCGCCGGGCTCGTCGGCCTAGCCCAGCACATCCGTTTCACGCCGACGTTCGCCATCGAGGCGCGTCGCGCGCTTCAAGCCGGCGCCCCGATCCTGTGCGACGCCCGCATGGTCACCGAAGGCATCACGAAGGCCAGATTGCCCGCCGACAACCGCATCGTCTGCACGCTCCACGCCCCCGAAACGCCCGAGCTCGCGCGGACGATGGGCAACACCAGATCCGCCGCCGCGCTCGAACTTTGGCGACCGCATCTCGCCGGCGCCGTCGTCGCGATCGGCAATGCGCCGACCGCGTTGTTCCACCTGCTCAACATGCTCGAAGACCCCGATTGCCCGCGTCCCGCGGCGATCATCGGCTGCCCGGTCGGCTTCGTCGGCGCGGTCGAATCCAAGGCGGCGCTGTGGGTCGACCAGCCCGTGCCTTGCGTGGTCGTCGAAGGCCGGATGGGCGGCAGCGCGATCACCGTCGCCGCGATCAACGCACTCGCGAGCGGCACCGAATGACACCGTTGCGAACTGGGGGCACGATCCACGGCGTCGGCTTGGGCCCCGGCGCGCAGGACCTGATGAGCGTCCGTTCGGACCGCCTCGTCCGCGGCGCGCGCTACATCGCGTATTTCCGCAAGGCCGGTCGCCCCGGCCAGGCGCGAAAGATCGTCGAGGGCATGCTCCGCGACGACGTGATCGAATTCCCAATGGAATACCCGGTCACCACCGAAATCCCGGTCTCGGACCCGCGCTACAACGACTGCCTGTCCGCCTTCTACGCCACCTGCATCGACCGCCTCGCAACGCTCGCAAACGCGGGCGAAGACGTCGTCGTCCTCTGCGAAGGCGATCCGTTCTTCTACGGTTCGTTCATGCACCTCTACACACGCCTCCAGACGATCGCGCCGGTGAAGGTCGTTCCCGGCATCACGGGCATGTCCGGCGCATGGACGGCCAGCGGTGCGCCGATCACCTGGGGCGACGACGTCCTGACGGTCCTGATGGGCACGCTGCCCGAAGACGATCTCGTCCGCCGCATTCGCGACACCGACGCGCTCGTGGTAATGAAGATCGGCCGCCACCTCGCCAAGCTCCGCCGCGCCGTCGCCGCTGCGGGGCGCGAGGCCGAAGCGTGGCTAGTCGAATACGCAGCCATGGCCGATCAGCGCGTGACCAGGCTGTGCGATGCGGAGGCGATAACGCCCTATTTCTCGATCCTGCTGATCCACGGGCAGGGGCGGCGGCCGTGACCGGCTGGCTCGCCATCGCCGGCCTCGGCCCCGGCGGCGAAGCGCTCGTGACCCCCGAAGTCACCGCGGCGCTCGCCGAAGCGACCGATGTCATCGGCTACATCCCCTATGTCGCGCGCATCGCCCCCCGCGAGGGCCTCACGCTCCATCCAACAGACAACCGCGTCGAACTCGATCGCGCCACGCACGCGCTCCAACTCGCGGCCCAAGGCCACCGCGTGGTCGCGGTATCCTCTGGCGATCCTGGCGTCTTCGCGATGGCAGCCGCAGTGTTCGAAGCCCTCGAAGCCGGTCCGCCAGAATGGCGCGACATCGATATCCGCGTCCTCCCCGGCATCACCGCGATGCTCGCCGCCAGTGCACGTGCCGGCGCACCGCTCGGCCATGATTTCTGCGCGATCAACCTGTCGGACAATCTGAAGCCGTGGGGCGTGATCGAACGCCGCGTGCGCCTCGCCGCCGAAGCCGACTTCGCGATAGCTTTCTACAATCCGCGATCGAAGGCGCGCGCGGGGGGCCTGATCCGGATCTTCGAAATCCTCCGCGAAACCTGCGCCGACGACCGCCCCGTCCTGTTCGCTCGCGCGGTCTCCACACCCGAGGAAACGCTCCGCATCGTGCCGCTGACCGAAGCCCGCGCGGACATGGCGGACATGCGGACGATGATCATCATCGGCTCCAGCCTTACGCGCGTTATCGATCGCCCGGCGGGACCGATCCTCTACACTCCCCGGTCGGCGCCATGATCGAGCCAGCGCATCACATCCGCCACCGCGTGCACCTCGCGTCGAGCGGGCAGGGCAGGCCGATCGATCATGATCACCGAGAGGCCAAGCGCGCGCGCCGCATGCAGTTTGGCCGACGCCCCCGTGCCACCGGCATTCTTGCAGACCACGACTTCGATGCCGTGCGCCTCCATCAACCGCCGATCGCCCTCGACATCGAACGGCCCACGGTCGACCACGAGATGATGACGCGGCAACCCCGGCGGCTGGTCGGGCATATCGACGAACCGCAGCAGAAAGTGGTGCTGCGGCTGCTCGGCGAACGCGTCGACATGCATCCGCCCCAGCGCCAGCATCACGCGCCGCGGCGGCCCGTCCAGCGCCGCAACCGCAGCATCGATATCGGCCACGCGCGTCCATCGATCGCCAGCAACCGGCAACCAAGCCGGCCGCGTCAGTGCAATATGCGCGACACCGGCGCGCTCCGCCGCGACGACTGCGTTCGCGCTCATCCGGGCCGCGAACGGGTGCGTCGCATCGACCATATGCGTGACGCCCTGCTCGCGCAGATACGCGACCAGCCCGTCGACGCCGCCGAAACCGCCGATGCGCACCGCGATCGGTTGCGCTTTCGGTTCGACGACGCGTCCGGCATAGCTCAGCACCGCATCGTTGCCCCGCGCAGCCAGCGCCGCGGCAAGCGCGCTAGCCTCGGTCGTGCCGCCCAGTACCAGGATGTTCGACATGGCTGATACTCCCTGGCTGACGATCATCGGTATAGGCGAAGACGGCGTGGACGGCCTGTCCGCGTCGGCGAAGGCCGCATTGGCGCAAGCCGAACTCGTGACTGGCGCCACCCGCCACCTCGCGTTGCTTCCGGACCTTAAGTGCGCGGTCGAACCCTGGCCAGTCCCGTTCGGCGACGGGATACCGCACCTGCTCGCGCACCGCGGAAAGCGCGTCGCGATGCTCGTGTCCGGCGATCCGTTCTGGTTCGGCGCGGGTACGTCGATCACCCGCCACCTCGATCCCGGCGACTGGGTAGCGCGCCCCGCGCCCTCGACATTTGGTCTCGCCGCGTCGCGCCTTGGCTGGCCTATCGAAGAGACCAGTTGCCTGGGTCTCCACGCCGCACCTTTTAGCCGCATCCGTCCGCATATCGTACCGGGTCGACGCGCGATCGTGCTGGTCCGCGACGGCGCGGCGGTTGCCGGATTGGCACGGTATCTCTCCGACCTCGACTTTGGGCAATCGCGCCTGCACATCCTCGAAGCGCTCGGCGGCCCCCGCGAGCGTGTTTGCGACATCGCAGCAGCCGACCTCGATGATGACGACATCGTGCATCCCGTCGCGGTTGGGATCGTCTTCGCTGGGCAGGGCAAGGTTGTGCCTCGCACATCCGGCCTGCCGGACACATGGTTCGATCATGACGGCCAGCTTACCAAACGCCCGGTTCGCGCGCTGACATTGTCCGCGCTCGCCCCAAGGCCCGGCGAGACGCTGTGGGACATCGGCGCGGGCTCTGGCTCGATCGGCATCGAGTGGTTGCTCGCTGATCCATCGACGCATGCCACCGCATTCGAAGCCGACCCCGTCCGCGCTGGCCGAGCCGAGAGCAACGCCGCAGCCCTGGGCGTCGATCGACTTCGTGTGGTCCGGGGCCGTGCACCGGAGGCACTCGAAGGTTACGCCGCTCCAGACGCGGTCTTCGTCGGCGGTGGGCTCTCCGAAGCCTTGCTCGAAACATTGTGGGCGAGGCTGCCAGCTGGCGCACGCCTGGTCGCCAACGCAGTGACGCTCGAATCCGAGGCGTTGTTGTCGCGCTGGCACGGTCTGAAGGGCGGCACCCTGCTGCGCGTCGAACTGTCGGAAGTCACCCCGCTCGGCACGCGACGCGGCTGGCGCGCGAGCTACCCGGTCGTCCAATGGAGCATCACGCTGTGATCGTCGCTGGCTTCGGGTTCCGCGCGGATGCCACGCTGGCATCGCTGCAAGATGCGCTTGCCAGCGCGCTATACGGCCAACCGCAAGTTACGCGGCTTGCCACCCCCCGCGACAAGGCTCCGCTGGTCGAACGGCTCGCCGAGGCAATGGATCTGCTCCTGGTCGCTATCGACCCAGATGCGCTACGCGCTGCACAAACGGCCACGAAGTCGGCTTTTAGCCTGAAGATACGCCAAACTGGCAGCGTCGCCGAAGCTTGCGCACTCGCTGCTGCAGGACCCGGCGCGCGGTTGCTGACACCGCGCCACATTTCCCACGACCGCATGGCGACGTGCGCCATCGCAGAAGGATTCGCATGACCGTCCACTTCATCGGCGCAGGCCCAGGCGCGCCCGACCTGCTTACACTCCGCGGGCGCGACCGGATCGCCGGATCGCCCGTATGTCTCTACGCGGGCTCGCTTATTCCTGCGGCGATACTCGATCATTGTCCGCCGGGCGCCCGCATCGTCAACACCGCGCCGCTCTCGCTCGACGAGATCATCGCCGAGATCCAGACCGCGCACGACGCCGGCCAGGACGTCGCCCGGCTCCACTCCGGCGACCTGTCGATCTGGTCGGCGATGGGCGAGCAACTCCGCCGTCTCCGCGCGCTCAACATCACGTTCACGATCACGCCCGGCGTACCAGCCTTCGCCGCCGCCGCCGCCGCGCTGGAGGTCGAACTGACGCTGCCCGAACTCGCGCAATCGGTGGTGCTCACCCGCACCCCCGGCCGCGCCAGCACGATGCCGCCCGCCGAGACCTTGACCGCGTTCGCCGCGACCGGAGCTACGCTCGCGATACATCTCTCGGTGCACAACCTCGCGCAGGTCGTCGCCGATCTGACGCCGGCCTATGGCGCCGAGTGCCCGGCGGCGATCGTCTGGCGCGCCAGCTGGCCCGACCAGCAGGTCGAACGCGCCACGCTCGCAACGATCGCGGATACGATCGAGGGCAAGCCCGATCGTACCGCATTGATCCTCGTCGGACAGGCGATCTCGCCCAAAGACTTCGCCGATAGCAGTCTATACGCGCAAGGCTATGATCGTCGCTTTCGCCCGCAATCAGCGGCGTCGAAGTTTGCAGGAGGTGATGCATGACCCCCGGTCTGCTCGTCGCCGCGCCCGCATCGGGCACCGGCAAGACCACCGTCATGCTCGGCCTCCTCCGCGCGCTCCGCGATGACGGCCTCGCTGTCCAACCGTTCAAGAGCGGCCCCGACTATATCGATCCGGCTTTCCACCGCGCCGCGAGCGGCCGGGCATCGTTCAACCTCGACAGCTGGTCGATGCCCGCCGCCATGCTGGATACGCTTGCGGCGAAAGCCGACGATGCCGACTTCGCGCTTGCCGAAGGCTCAATGGGGCTGTTCGACGGCGTCGCGAAACCGGGCACGGCCGGCCACGGTGCGAGCGCCGACATCGCGCGCCGGATGGGCTGGCCTGTCGTGCTAGTGATCGACGTCTCGGGACAAGCGCAGTCCGCCGCTGCCAGCGCGCTCGGTTTCAGCCGCTACGACCCCAGCGTCCGGATCGCCGGCGTGATCCTCAACCGCGTCGCCAGCCCCCGCCACGAGCGCCTCGCGCGCAGCGGGATGGACGCGGTCGGGATCCGCGTGTTCGGGGCACTGCCACGGCGCGGCGACCTGAAGCTGCCCGAACGCCATCTCGGGCTGGTGCAGGCGGTCGAGCATCCCGATCTCGACGTCCGGATCGCCGAATATGCCGACTTCCTTCGCGCGCATGTCGACATTCCCGGGCTCCGCGACGCTGCGACTGCCAGCACCAGACCGGCGAGCGCGCCAACGTGGATACGTCCGCCGGCGCAGCGCATCGCGCTCGCACGGGACGCCGCTTTCTCGTTCACCTACGCACACGTGCTCGAGGGCTGGCGCAAAGCAGGGGCTGAAATCCTGCCCTTCTCCCCACTAGCCGACGAGCCTCCCGCCGCGGATGCCGATCTCGTCTGGCTCCCCGGCGGCTATCCCGAACTTCACGCGGGCAAGATCGCCGAGGCGCACCGGTTCCAGGCAAGTCTGAAAGAGTTTGCAAAGACCCGCCCGGTCCACGGTGAGTGCGGCGGCTACATGGCGCTCGGCGAGGCGCTGATCGACGCGGACGGTGTTCGCAACCGGATGGCGGGATTGCTCGGTCTCGTTACCAGCTATGCTCAGCGGAAGATGCATCTCGGGTATCGCCGCGCGACCTTGCTCGCGCCGATGAGCGGCATCGTGGCCGGCGCTTCGCTGACGGGGCATGAATTCCATTACTCCACAATCCTCCACCAGCCCGATGCTCCCCTCGCGCATGTCACGGATGCCGAAGGCAATGCCGTGCCCGAAACCGGCTCCTATCGCGGCCACGTATCAGGCAGTTTCTTCCACATGATCGCCGCCAATCCATGACCGGTTTCGTCTCGTTCGTCGGCTCCGGGCCGGGAGATCCCGAACTCCTGACGCTGAAAGCGGTCGCGCGACTGCAGGCGGCGGACGCGGTGCTGTTCGACGACCTGTCGTCCGGCGCGGTCTTGAGCCATGCCCGACCCGGTGCCGATCTCGTAGCGGTCGGCAAGCGTGCCGGCCAGCCCTCGCCAAGCCAGGCGCATGTCTCGCAACTGCTGGTCGAGTACGCTCAAACGGGAATCCGGGTTGTCCGCCTGAAGTCTGGCGACGCGGGCATGTTTGGTCGCCTCGAGGAGGAGATCGTCGCGCTCGGAGACGCGGGAATCCAGTTCGAGATCATTCCCGGTATCAGTGCCGCCAGCGCCGCCGCGGCCGCTGCACAGATCCCACTCTCTCGCAGGCTGAGCGCCCGCCGTGTCCAGTTCGTCACCGGCCACGACGTGACCGGAGACCTCCCTGAACAGCGCAACATGGCAGCGCTTGCCGACGCCGAAGCGACGACGGTCGTGTTCATGCCAAAGCGGACGTTTCCGGCTTTAGCCGCATCGCTGATCGAGCACGGGCTATCCCCGGATACACCGGCCCTTATCGCGGAGAATGTCGGCCACCCTGACCAGTCCCTGACGCGTTCGACGATCGCAGACCTCGCCGCGCAATTACAGGCAGGGTTTTCCAGCAAACCCGCACTGATCCTCTACGGTCCTCTGATGGACGCAGAGGCCAGGACGTGATCGACCTCCACCTGATCGGCATCGGCACCGGCAATCCCGATCACCTGACGCGCGCCGCGATCGCCGCGATGAACGCCGCCGATCTGATCCTCCTCCCACGCAAGGGCGATGCGAAGTCCGACCTGATCGACCTCCGCCGCACGATCTGCGCAGACGTGCTGACCGGTGTCACCCGCGTGGTCGAGTTCGACCTGCCCGAACGGGACCCAGCCGCGCCATATCTGAGCGCAGTCGGTCAATGGCACGACGCGATCGCCGCTGCCTGGAAAAGCGAGATCGCACAACACCTGCCGAACGGCGGCAGCCTTGCGCTGCTCGTATGGGGCGATCCTTCGCTGTACGACAGCACACTACGCATCGCCGATCGGCTGCAGGCGGACGGTTTGGCGATTACCGTAACGGTCGAACCCGGGATCACTAGTCTCCAGGCACTGACCGCGGCCCATGCGATACCGCTAAACAGCGTCGGCGCTCCGGTGCTCATCACGACAGGGCGACGGTTGAGGGCAGGAGGATGGCCCGAAGGCATCGATACCATCGCAGTCATGCTCGACGGCGATTGCGCGTTCCAGACGCTCGACGCGCCCGGCATCTCGATATGGTGGGGAGCGTATCTGGGAATGGCGCATCAGAAACTGATTGCCGGACCTCTGGGCGACGTCACCGCTGCGATCGTCGGAACCCGTGCCAGCCTTCGAGCGCAGCATGGCTGGATCATGGACATCTATCTCCTACGGCGCGCGGCGCCGACCGGATAACTCAGGTTAACCTGAACCTTTGATTGCCACCGCGTTCAGGAAATATCCGGATCGCACGGCGTAAGCGCCGCGCAGCGAAACAGGTTTGGAGGCCGGCTGTGATGAAGATCGTCATAAACGCCTTCGCGGCGATATGGGGAGCGTCGATGCTGTTCGGCGTGACTCTGCTGGTCGGCAGTCGCTACTCGAACCGTATCCGGCGGTTCGTGACCGGCGACTGAGTGCCCGGGAAAGAGGCGATCGGCGCGTTTGAGACGGCGCCGATCGCAGCTAAAGTGCTGATTATTCGAGGTCGTCTTCGTCGACGATGATCGTCGATGCATTCGGCTTGCGCTCGATCGCGGCGAGGCACGCGTCGACGATATCGTCGTTGAAGCGATTGAACAGCTCGATGCCGTCATCCTCGGGCTCGTCGCCGCTCAGTTCCTTCAGAACCGCGTACTTGACCGCGAACTCATATTCGTCACCGTCGAACTCGCCGGAAAATTCGATCTGCTTCTGGATGTCGTTGTCGACGACGCTCGCCTGATCGATTTCGAGGGTATTTGCCATGTCGGAACTCCTGGGGTTTGACCGCCTACTGCCTGCGAGCGGGCGGCAGTGCAAGCACTCAACCCGGTGGTTTGCTAACCGATTGTAACAAGGGCTTAGGCAGGGCAAGGATAGGGGCATCACTCCTGCCATTGTGAGTCGTCAATGTCGCGTTCCAGCCTGCTTCGTTCCGCCGCCATCCTGTGCTGCATCGTCAGCGCCGCCTCTGCGCAAACCTCCGCCAAACCGTCGCGCGTCAATCCGCTGACTGTGCCCAGCACGCTGCCGTTCCAGGCGCCGCGCTTCGACCAGATCAAGGACACCGATTACCAGCCCGCGCTCGAACAGGGCATGGCCGAACAGATCGCCGAAATGAAGGCGATCGCCAACAACCCCGCGGCACCGACCTTCGCCAACACGATCGAGGCGATGGAGCGCTCGGGCCGGACGCTCGACCGCGCGAGCCAGGCGTTCTTCGGCGTGTCGCAGGCAAACACCAACGACGCACTCGACGCGGTGCGGTCCGCCGAGGCGCCAAAGCTCGCGCAACACAGCGACGCTATCTATCTCGATCCGAAGCTCTTCGCGCGCGTCCAGGCGCTGTATGCGAAGAAGGACTCGCTCGGTCTCGATGCCGAGCAGAAGCAGGTGCTGGAGATCTACCACAGCGACTTCCTTCACGCCGGCGCACAGTTGAACGATGCTGACAAAACCAAGCTGCGGTTGCTCAACACGCAGATCTCGTCCGCGACGACCGACTTCCAGCAGAAGCTGCTCGCCGGCACCAAGGCGGGCGCGCTGGTGGTGGACGACAAGGCCAAGCTCGCCGGTCTAAGCGATGCGGAAGTCGCCGCAGCGGCGGAGGGTGCGAAGGAGCGGGGGATGCCCGGCAAGTACGTGCTGTCGCTGCAGAACACGACGCAGCAGCCCGCGCTGGCCTCGCTGTCCGATCGCGCGACCCGCGCGGCGCTGTTCGAGAAGAGCTGGAACCGGTCGCAGCGTGGTGACGCGAACGATACGCGTGCGCTGATCCGGACGATCGCGCAGTTGCGCGCGCAGAAGGCGCAGTTGCTCGGCTATCCGAACTATGCCGCCTATTCGCTGTACGATCAGATGGCGAAGACCCCGGCGGCGGCGAAGGGCTTCATGACGCAGCTCGTCCCCGCGACCGCTGCGGAACAGCGTCGCGAAGCGGCTGAGTTGCAGAAGACCATAAACGCGACCGGCGCCGCGTTCCCGCTCGCACCGTCCGACTGGGATTTTTATTCGGACAAGGTGCGCAAGGCCAAGTACGACCTCGACCAGAACGAGCTGAAGCCGTATTTCGAGATCAGCCGCGTACTGACCGACGGCGTGTTCTTCGCCGCGAACCAACTCTACGGCGTCACCTTCAAGGAACGCCGAGACATCCCGACCTACCAGCCGGACATCCGTGTCTTCACCGTCTACGACAAGGACGGCTCCGAACTGGGCCTCATGTATTTCGATTACTGGAAGCGCGACAACAAGGCAGGCGGTGCCTGGATGTCGAACTTCGTCGGCCAGTCGAAGCTGCTGAAGACCAAGCCGGTCGTCTATAACGTCGGCAACTTCACCAAGCCCGCGCCGGGCCAGCCCGCGCTGATCACGTTCGACGACGTGACGACGATGTTCCACGAATTCGGCCATGCGCTGCACGGGCTGTTCGCGAACCAGACCTATCCGCTGGTGTCGGGCACCAACACCGCGCGCGACTGGGTCGAGTTCCCGTCGCAGTTCAACGAGCATTGGGCGCTCGATCCCAAGGTATTCGCGAACTACGCCAAGGATTACCGCACCGGTGCGGTGATGCCGCAGGCGCTCGTCACCAAGATCAAGAACGCGGCGAAGTTCAACCAGGGGTATGAGCTTGGCGAGCTGGTGGCGGCGGCGACGCTCGACCAGGACTGGCATTCGCTGCCGGCGTCGGCAGGACTGCAGGACGTCGACGCGTTCGAGACAAAGGCGCTGAACTCGATGGGGCTGGACACGAAGGACGTGCCGCCGCGGTACCGCACCAGCTATTTCGCGCACATCTGGGCGGGCGGTTATGCGGCCGGCTACTACGCGTATCTGTGGACGCAGATGCTGGATAACGACGCGTATGCGTGGTTCATGGCGCATGGTGGGCTGACGCGCGCGAACGGCCAGCGCTTCCGCGACATGATCCTGTCGAAGGGCCATACCGAGGACTATGGTCCGATGTTCAAGGCGTTCTACGGCAAGAACCCGGATATCGGCCCGATGCTCGAAGACCGCGGCCTGACGGCGACCGCGAAGTGATGCGGCGGCGGTGCAGCGGCCTTTTGGACCGCTGCACCGCACCATATTAAATCTGTAGCGTAACGGTCATCCGACTGTCTCGTCGTGCCAATAGGCGCAGCCCCGGGAGTGACGATCGATCGATCTCGCTAGGGGTTTTCAAGAATGACGAAGGTTTCTCGTACGGCGTTTTCTCGTACGGCCGCGCGGCTGTTGTGCGGCGCTATCGGTTTTGTCGTGGTCGGCGTGCCCGTCACCGCAACGGCGCAGTCGCTGGTTGCCAAGGACGCGGAGCCAGGCTCGCCCGCTACGGTGACCGAACCTGCCGATCCAGCAACGACGCCCGCCGGGCAGGATGATACGATCGTCGTTACCGGCGCCAACACGCGGTCGGTGACTCAGGTCAGCGGCGTGGACATGCAGAAGATCCTTCCCGGCGTAAGCCCGTTAAAGGCGTTGCAGACGCTGCCGGGCGTCACCTTCCTGACCGCCGATCCGTGGGGCAACAACGAGCAGAACATTTCGCTGTTCGTCCACGGCTTCAACGCGCAGCAGCTCGGCTACACGCTCGACGGACTGCCGCTGGGCGATCAGAATTACGGCAATTACAACGGATTGTCGCCGCAACGTGCGATCATCTCGGAGAACGTCTCGCGCGTGACGCTGGCCAGCGGCGCGGGCGATCTCGGCACCGCATCGACCAGCAACCTTGGCGGGACGATCGATACGTTCTCGAGCGATCCGCGCAAGGAGATGGGCGTCCAGGTCGACCAGACGCTCGGCAGCCATTCGACCTCGCGACTGTTCGCGCGGATCGACAGCGGCGACCTGGGCAACGGCAACGCGTTCTATATCTCGGGCTCGCGGCAGAAGGCTAAGGCGTGGGATTTCAACGGTATCCAGGGCGGCTATCAGGCCAATGCGAAGTTCGTTCATGACGACAGCAACGGCAAGCTGACGCTCTACGGCGCGTTTTCGGACAAGACGGAGCCGAACGAGGATTCGACCGTCATCACCACTGCCACGCAGAAGACGGCGCCATATGTCCGCCCATTCCTGTTCCCCAACTTCCAGGGCATGCTCAACTATCTCAGTTCCGGCGCGTACAAGGCGGATGGGTCGAACTACCGCAACTACTACGGCGTCGCGGCGCGCACCGACTATCTCGGCTACGTCAAGTACGACTGGAACGTCAGCGACCACGTCACCTTCTCGAACCAGGCCTATTATCATCACAATGACGGCGTCGGAGTCATCGGCGGTCCGATCGACGTCGCCGGCCTGCCCAAGCTATTCTCGTTTTACTATCCAGGCCAGAACCTGACGTCAGTGTTCGGCGGCTCGGGCCTAGCCACGCGTACCACCGAATACCGGATCGACCGCGGTGGCCTCGTCTCCACCGTCGCACTTGATCTCGGCGCGCATCATGTCGAGTTCGGTGCCTGGTACGAGCATCAGAGTTCGTCCGCGTATCGCCGCTGGTATCCGTTCCCGGTCAACGATCCGAGCACGCCCTACCAGCGCCCGCGTGAGGAACTGACACCGCTGATCACGCAATATCACAGCGAAGTCCGCGTCGACGAATATCAGGCGCATATCCAGGACAGCTGGAAGGTCCTGCCGACGCTGACGATCCAGGGCGGCGTCAAGAGCACCTTCCAGAACGCGTCGCAGCGCGTCCCGACGCAGCCGATCCCGGGCTCGTTCACCGGATCGGTCGCGCTGCCGGTCGGCAAGATCGACACGCACAAATACTTCCTGCCACAGCTTGGTGCGCTGTGGGATGCGACCGACAACGAACAGGTGTTCGTGAACGTCCAGAAGAACATCCGCCAGTTCCAGACGAGCGCTGCGGCTGGCTTGTCGCCGTTCGCGCTCGGCAGCCAGGCGGCGTTCGACCTGTTCAAGCAGGATGTCGAGCCCGAGACGAGCTGGACCTACGAAGCGGGCTTGCGTTCGCACCACGCCCTGAACCTTGGCCCGTTGACCGGCTTCGACGGCCAGATAAGCGTCTATCACGTCGACTTCAGCAATCGCCTGCTCGGGATTAGCCCGAATCCGGTTGTGACTGCGGTCGTCAGCGGCGCGGCGATCCTGCAGAACGTGGGTGCGGTGAAGACCGACGGGTTCGACATCGCGGGCACGATCCGGTTCGGCTCGCACTTCTCGTTCTACGATGCGCTGTCGTACAACAATTCGCGCTACGAGGAGAACTACATCAGCGGGACGAGCACGATTGCGACCGCGGGCAAGAAGGTGCCGGGGAGCCCCGACTGGCTCAACAAGTTCACCGCCTCGGCCAATTACGACATCTTCGACGCGCAGCTCGTCGGCGACTATATCGGCAAGCGGTTCGCGACCTACACCAACGACCTGTCGGTGCCGTCCTACTTCACGCTGTCCGGCCGCATCGCCGCGCGTGTGCCGCTTTCCGAGGGGCAGATCGTCCGTACGGCGACGGTTAGCCTGAACGTCACGAACATCACCAACAAGCGCGCGGCCTCGACACTCAGCATCGGCGCGGCAAGCGGAACGTTCAACCAGTTCCCGGTCGCACCCCGCCAGGTGTTCGGGACGATCAGCGTCGGCTTCTGAAGCGCGAAGGGGGCCTCGGGTTTGCCGGCGCCTCCTACTCCGTGCCGAACGTCGGAAACATCACTGGCGGATCGCCCGGCCGCCAGAGCGCCGGGCGTACCATGACCCGAGCGAATAGCGGCGATGCGAGGTGCGTAGCCAGCCACGCGTGAAGCCGCTGGAATGACAGACCGTCGAAATAGGCGCGATCGGTTTGCGCGAACTGGCGGACAAACGGCATGATCGCGAGATCGGTCATCGATCGGGGGTCGTTGCCAAGATTGCCGGACGCACGCAGCCTCTCGTCCAGGTCCCCGAGCAAGGCCGTCGCGGCATCGCGGTGCTGGGTCGGATCCACATCGTAGCGGTCAGCGTATTTATATCGGTCGAGGTGGTGTTTGAACTCACCGTCATTCATCGCGATCAACTTGGTTTCGCTACCGGTAGGCCACTTGGTATCGCGCGTATTTGCACAAGCCCAACGCATGATGTCGAGGCTCTGGTCGATCACCGTCCCGTCGGGCAGCACGAGCACCGGCACGGTTCCCTTCGGCGAGACGTCGAGCATAGCCACCGGCTTGTCCCGCAACACGATCTCGCGAAGTTCGACCCGCCGGCCGTTCGCCGCGATCGCGAGACGCGCACGCATCGCGTAGGGGCATCGACGAAAGCTGTAGAGGATCGGCGTCATTGAACCCGCATAACGTGCGCGGGCTTTCAGGTCGCCCACACCTTAAAGACGATCGACGGCACCGCGACCGATACCGTTAAACGGCACCGATCGCGGCCAAACGCATTAACTCAGAAACGATATCCGATCGTCGCCTGCACCGTCCGGCGGTTGCCGTACCAGCACCAGTTGTAGTTCGCGAAGCACGACGTGAGATACTTCTTGTCGAAGATGTTGGCCCCGTTGACCGCAAGGCTCAAACCTCGCAGCGAAGGCGCGAACTTTTCCAGGTCATAGCGGATCAGCGCATCATAGACCGTGTAGGATGGGCTGTTGCGGCCCATGGTCTCGCCCGGCGTCACCCCCGCGTAAACCTCGTCGACATGCCGCACCGCGGCGCCGATCGTCAGCCCTTCCAAGGCACTCACGGGTGGCGCCCAGTCGAGGCCAAGCGACACGCCACCGCGGCCGACGGTTTCAAGACCACGTCCGACGCGTGAAGGGTCGTTGACGTCCTGGGTCACTTTTACGCGTTGGCGGCTATATGCGGCACGGGCTTTAAACCCGTAGGGCAGCGGGGCGCTTCCTTCAAATTCTACCCCCTGCGAGCGAACCTTGCCAGTCTGCGTCGAGACCGAGAATGTAGGGGTCGAGGTCAGCACGTTGGTTTGATCGATCCGGAACCATGCGCCCGAGAGCAGGATCTGCGTCCCTGGAATCGTGAACTTGGCTCCCGCCTCGATCTGTTTGCCAAGCGACGGATCGGCGATACCGAACGATCCATCGGGACGAAGCACGGTACCCGCCTGCTGCTCGAACGACGTCGAGTAACTCACATAGGGCGCGAGGCCGAACGGCAGGGTGTAGAGCGCTGCGGCACGATAGGTAAACTTCTCGTCATGCTTCGCAGCACCCCCGATCTGTTGTGCGCGTGCCCAATCCTGACGCCCGCTAAGCACTACGCGAAGCTCGCCCAGCGACATCTGATCCTGCGCGTAAAGGCCTTGTTGACGCTGGCGCGTCGCGATGTAGTCGCCGAACGGGTTTGGGACCGCCGATACGCTCTGCGGCGGGGTTACCGTGCCGTATACCGGTGCGAAGCCGTTAAGCGACGGGGCGGAACCAAAGGCGAAATCCTCCGTCGAATGTGCGACCTGGCGATCCACGCCGAACAGGAGCGTGTGCTTGATCGGACCGGTCTGAACGATACCGGTCAGCTGGTTGTCGAACGTCCAGTTGTCGAGTTGTTCGCGGGTTGCATAGGACGCGCGGCTGAAGGTCCGCTGCGTCGGGTCGGTCGCATCCAGCCCGCCGGCGGTGTAGATCAACCCGAGCGCCGACTTGACATACTGATAGCGCCCCGACGAGCGAAACGCCCAGCCGCCGCCGAAATCGTGACGGAAGATGTAGGTCAGCGCGGCCTGCTCGCGGCTGAAGCGGTTACCGGCCTCGCCACCGTCGAAACTGGTCGGCAGCTTGCCGTTGGGGTTAGCGAGCAGCGTGCCGCTGGCCGGAAACACGCCGTAGTCGCCGTTGTATGGATCATGCGAGTACGCACCCAGCAGCGTGAAGCTGGTCGAACTGCCCGCACCGGCGGTCACCGCGCCCGAGATCGTCTGGCGTTCGCGTTTGCCGAACTTCTGCTGCGTGTCGGCACCGTTCGCGCTGCCGTTGATCCGCCAGAGAACGCCCTCGCCTGCGCGGCCGCCGATATCGGCATCGACGCGGTAAAGATCGTAGTTGCCATAGGTACCGCTGATCGCGCCGTAGAGCGCTTGGTCGAGCGGCAGCTTGCTCGATTCCGCCGCTAGCCCGCCGGGGCTCGACTGTCCGTACAAGACCGACGCTGGTCCCTTGATGACTTCGATCCGGTCTAGCCGGGAGACGTCCACCTGAGGAACCGCATAGCCGGACGGGCTGCCGAATTGCTTGAGGCCGTCAAGATAGACGGGCGCGTCGAAGCCGCGCAGCTTGAATTGGTCGTACACCTCGCCGCTCGATCCTCGCGTCTCGGGTGTCACGCCCGCGACGAACCGGAGCGCCTGGTTGAGATTCTGCAGGCTGCGGCCCGCAATGTCGTCGGCAGTGATGACCGTGATCGACTGCGGCGTTTCTGCCAAGGGCGTGTCGGTCTTCGTACCGGAGGACGCCTGGTCTCGTGGATGCTGTCCGGTCACGACAATCACGTCGGAGGCATCTTCGCGCAGGGTCTGCGCAAAACCTGGCGCGGCGGCGAAAGCGACGGAGCTAAGCAAGATGGCGATGCCAAGACGACGTGTCATATGATTCCCTTTACGTTATGGCGCCCCGCTAATGTTTTTGCTAACCATTATCAATAGCTCTCTTACTTCGAGTTTCTTACCGCTTGCGTTTGAGGCAATACGTCAACACCTGCCACACGACGACGCAAGCGAAGTGGACGAGCGAGATGAGCGGGAAGATAATAGCGGTCGAGATCGCGACGGCGGGAGACGCATTCTGGTTCGTCAAACATCCCGATCGGCGGCTGCGGATCCGGAACATGGTGGTAGGCGAGTTCCACGACGTCGACGGCCAGCCGCCGGTTGGCATGGCGTGGCGAACGATCGTCCTGGAAGCGCAACCCGGCGCCCGCAGCCGCCAAGCGATTGCGCTGCCGCTCGGTATGGATGTCGACGCGCTCAACGACGACGATCTGTTCGACCTTTTTCTTCGCGCGGCCCCGCCGGGCGCCCGGAAAATGATCGTCGCATTGCGCCAAGTTAAGCTGCCTAGTGTGCCAGAATCGTAAGTTCTTCGCGCGGTGCTCGGCATCCCCGGCTGCCGGAACAAATACAGGATAAAGCGAGACTTTTCCGTGACGGGCTGTGCTTCTCAGTTCGGCGTACCCTGCTAGCTTCGTTCACAGCGATGCGCTGCCGAAAGGCGCTGCGTCCTCGGTGCCCTGCCCGGATACGAGAGTGTCGCACGGACGGGCGGGGCACCTCGTTCACCTGAAATTCACCTTCGAACGGCATATCGCGGGGCAGAGGCATCGCCCAAGTAACGCGTACCTTCAGCGCCCCGTCGGTTTCAGTCACACGGACGGGCGGGGCGCTATTTCGGTTCAGGCCAGGCCCTGCCGCGACAACCGCGCATCGATCAGGTCGAGCTCGCGGCCCAGTTGTTCTGCCAGTTCGACCCCGATCTCCCGGCGGCGCGCGAGATCGAAAATCGCATTGCGTTCTGCTCGGACCGCCGCAAGCCGCATGTCGCGTTCGACTCTCACGTCGCGTTGCCGCGCACGATCTTCGGGCCGCGACGAAAGACTGTCGATGCGCTCGCGATACTGGTCCATCAAGCGCGCGGCGACGTCGGTAAAACGGTCAGGATCGTCGCGCCCTTCGGCCATCCGGTGTTGCACACGGTCCAGTTCAGCGATCGCCGCATTGGCCGCGACCAGTCGGGCCTGATCACGTGCCGCACCGACCCCGGTTTCAGGCGGTAGACTAAGGCCACGCAGCAGCAACGGCAGCGCGACGGCCGCGATGACCAGCGACGACAGGATGACGCCCGAAGCAAGGAAGATGACGAGATCCCGCGCCGGGAACGGCGTACCGTCGGCAAGATTCAACGGCAGCGTGAGCGCGCCTGCTAGGGTGATGGCGCCGCGTGCGCCCGCGCACGACATTGCCGCGATGATCCGGCGTGGCGGGCTCTCGCCGACGGTCGTATCGTTGCGCCGCCGCGCTCGGAGCAGTGTGAACTGGAGCGAGACCCAGACCCACCCGTAGCGCAGGATTGCCAGCCCAGCGACGACAGCGACCACATAGACGGCCAACCACCACGGGCTTACGTGTCCGGTCGACGTCACAGTGTCGCGGGCACGGACAAACACTTCGGGCAATTGCTCGCCCAGCAACACGAAGATCACGCCGTTCAGGGTGAATTGCAGCATGTCCCACACCGCACGGCGGCGAATCCGCGTTCCGGCAGCGACGGCGGTGGTCGCGTCGGTAAAAGTCATCGCGATCCCCGCTGCGGCGGCTGCGAGTACGCCGGACGCGTGGATGTGTTCGGCGAGCAGATAGGCCGCAAACGGGATTAACAAGCTGACGAGAATGTTCGAGCCCGCCTCGTCGCCGAAGCGTCGTGCGAAGGCGCTCTTGGTCGCGACGATGCCGAGAGCGCCGCCGACGCCGATCGCTACGCCGGCGATCGCCATCCATGCGAACGTTGCGGCGGCATCAGCGAACGAGAATGTGCCGGTCAGCACCGCGGCAATTGCAAAGCGGACGCAGACCAAGCCGGACGCATCGTTCAACAATGCTTCGCCCTCGAGGATGTGCATCATCCGCTTCGGGATCGGTGCGTTCTGAGCGACCGCCGAGACTGCAATGGGATCGGTAGGCGACACTACCGCGGCGAGCGCAAACGCAACGCCGAGCGGCATAGCGGGAATCAGCCAGTGAACGAACAGGCCCATGCCGAGCACGGTGAGGAACACAAGGCCCAAAGCCAGCCCCAACACCGCGCCGCGGTCGCGGAAGAGCTCGTCCTTGGGGATCCGCCAGCCGTCGAGGAAAAGGAGTGGGGGGACGAGCAGCAGGAAGAAGAGTTCGGGATCCAGTTCGACCCTTACATGTGCGACCATGCCAATGAGGGCACCGAGTGCAATCTGGACAAGCGGCCGAGGCAGCGCCGACGGCAGCATCCGGGACGCGATACCGCTCACCACTACGGCGAGCAACAGGAACAGGCACAAGGTCACAATCTGCAAACCGGACTCCCTAGGGATTTGGACGCGCGGCAAGCACGCAGGCGCGCGATCAAGAGGATCGGCTGGTATCTTCGATCAGATAGCAGAGAACTGAGAATTTCGGAAGCACGCACCGACCTGGCTTGCAGAACTCAGCCCCGGACGAAGCATTAGCAAGTCGCCGCTAACATTGTGGGGGAACCCAGGACATTCATGCTGCGATTGAAACGACGTCCCGAGAAAACCTTCAGCTGCGCCCGGTGCCGGATAGATCCGTAGACGAAACGCTCGTCATCAAAGCGGGAGCCGCAATAAAGTTTGTCGGTGTAGATCAAGAGAGGCCTGGCGATCGTAACCGGGTATGTCGCATTCGAAGCGTTCGCGCATGTTGCCGGCGACCAACACCAGCGGGATTGATAGGATAAAGCGACGGGAGCGATCTCGGCGGGTCTGCAGTGTTCCGGTCGTCGGCGGCAGTAAATTATGCGAAAGGCCACGTTCTAGCAGCCGATGGCGGATGTCAGTGACGGCGTACCGATTTGAATGAGGGAGCAGTATGGCCAAATTTCTGGCGTTCGGTGAGATCATGCTGCGGCTGTCGCCACCGGGGCGTGAGTTGCTGTTGCAGACGCCCAAGCTCGACGTGTGGGTCGCAGGTGCCGAAGCGAACGTCGTTACACAGCTTGCCCGGCTCGACCACAACGTCGGAATGGCAACGATGGTCCCCGACAATGATCTCGGCCGCACGGCAATCACGACGTTGCGCGGGCATGGTGTCGACACGTCGACAGTCTTGCTGGGCGGCGAGCGGATGGGGCTGTATTTCGTCACGTCCGGCGCTGGCCTGCGCGCCACCGAAGTCATCTACGACCGTGCCTGGTCGTCTTTCGCACAGGCACCCGCGGACAGCTGGGACTGGGCCTCGTCGCTTGTCGGCGTCGATCGACTTCATTTGTCCGGCATTACTCCGGCCCTAGGCCCGATCCCGGCGGTCGCGGCGCTGGCAGCGGTCCGTGCCGCGACCGCACGTGGGATCGCTGTCTCGTTCGACGGCAACTGGCGCGGCAAGCTGTGGGAACGGTGGGATTCGAACCCGCGCGCAATCCTGACGCAACTCGTCGAGCATGCTGACCTGATGTTCGGTAACCACCGGGATATCGCCCTGCTGCTCGACCGAGACTTCTCCGGCGAAGCGGAAGACCGTCGACGCGAGGCGACGGAGGTGGCATTCGCTGCGTTTCCCCGTTTGCAAACGATCGCGTCGACCGCGCGGCACGTCGAGCATGTCGATCTCCACCGCCTTTCCGCGCGCATCGACACGCGTGACGCCAGCGCGCAGACCGATGAGGTCGTGCTGGCCGGTATCGTCGATCGGATCGGCGGCGGCGACGCGTTCGCAGCGGGTGTCCTGCATGGCCTGCGGTCGGGTAAGGACCTCGCCGAGACGGCGCGCATCGGATTGGCGCTTGCTGCGCTGAAACACTCTTTGCCTGGCGATGCGAGTCTGTTCCGCCAACCCGATATCGACGCGTATCTTGCCGGCGGCCTCGATGTCCGGCGCTAGTGGTTGCGCGCAGGACCGCGGTAGGCGGTGGCTCCGTGTCGGTCCCCGTAAGTTAGTGTAGCCGCTACGCCAATCTCGATGCGGACCGGAACAGTGAGAACAATTATATTGGCCGTACTTTCCGGATGCCCGCGCACTTCACGATGTCGTTCGTACTACGCGCATCCCAGTTGCGCACTCTTGGTGAGAGTCCGCCACCGGTCAGAGCTCCTCGGGACTAAAACCGAGCGCGGCGGTCAAAGCCGATCGCGCTTCAAGACATTGCTCCCAAAGGCGCGGATCGCCAAGATCATCGGGCGCGATGGCCTCGGGCCATTCCCGTGCAATGACCGCTTCGATCCGGTCGCAGGCTCCGTCGTCCAGCAGAAAACGGCGATCGATCGCGGCAAACGCTTCTGAATCGACCTGAACGCGAAGCCGGAGACAGGCGGGACCACCGCCGTTCCGCATCGATTCGCGCACGTCTACGATTTCGAGGCGCGTGATCGGCCCCTTGGCCGCGATCAATTCCGACAGCCAAGTCCAGACTTCGGCATTCTCCCTCGCTTCGGCGGGCAAGATGAGGGTCATTCCCCCATCCGGCATCGTCACCAGTTGAGAATTGAAAAGATATGTCCGGATCGCCGTATCGAGGCTTACGCGATCGGCGGGAACCTCGATGATGACAGCATCTGGAACGAGCGCTGTCACCGCCTCGCACAGCGCGCGTGGCTTGGCGAACGCCTGCTCGTGCGCGAACAAGACATGCCCGTTGGCCACGGCGACCACGTCATTGTGGAAGGCACCCGCCGCGATTGCCGCCTCGCTTTGGCGGATTATCAGCGTGTGGTCCGTGTCCAGGCCATGGCGACGTGCGATCGCCTCGCTGGCGCTGCGGTGCTGACGCGAGGGAAAGCCGCCCGCGGAGCCCTCGCCATAGACGAAGATCTCAACGGCAGCACCGCTGGCGGGGGAGGCCAGTCGCATGAAGTTTGCCGCACCTTCGTCCCCGAATGCCGCAGGCAGGGGGGGGTGCACCTGGAAATATCGTCCGTCGGAAAACGCGAGGCGGATTTGTTGCTCGGTCTGCGGAGCCTCAATCGCACGATGTGGCATCGTCGATAGGTTCGCGACGGAGATATGGCAGCGTCCATCATGCGTATCGGTTGCCGGGGAGACCGTGCCCGCATTTGCCGTCCACATTGACGACGCCGACATGGCATTGGCGACCAGCGCTTTATCGGCGGCCCATGCTGACGACAGAACTTCCGCGTCGGAGCCCGCGAAACCTAGAGTTCTCAGCCAGTCCACCCGGGGCCTAGCGTGTGGCAGGAAGACGCCTTGCTTCAGCCCCATGACCATGAGGCGGCGCATCTTGCGTAGGCCCTGGAGCGCGGCGAGACGTGGTGCAGACACAGCACCGGCGTTGACGGACGACGCGCGGTTGCCGATCGACAGCCCTGCATAATTGTGTGTTGGACCGACGATTCCATCGAAATTGACCTCGATCACGGCGTCACTCCTCATCCCTTAGGTCACGATGGTCGTCACCGTTTTCTTTACGAACGCAACCCGATAGCCGGAATTGCCGGACGGACAAAAGGTGCGTTGCCGATCGAAGAACGCTGGTCGTGCGCGCCAAGCTTCCCAAGGCATGGTGCGCATTTGTCCGGTACGCTTCCCCATCGCCTCGACTACCAAGCGCCTATGCGTGCCAATCGTGCGACGACGCGAGGTTCCGGTTGAATAGTGTCTGTGGCACATCATCAAGCATGGGTGGGTTTAAACGAGTAGCGCACTGGCTGCAAAGCGGCATCATCGGTACAATCGCGATGCTGGCTGCAGGCGGGCCGGCAGCGGCGCAGGATGACGCAGGGTTTCAATCTTACATGAGCGAGTTGCGTCAACAGGCGGTCGCCGACGGTGTGAGCACGCGTACGGCGGATGAAGTTTTTCCCACTCTCACGCTCAACACCCGCGTGATCGAACTCGACCGGGCGCAGCCGGGCGCGACGAACTCCAGCGCTATACCTGCATTCGCTCCTTATAGGATGCAGCATGTCGACGCGGCGCGGATCGCGCGTGGTCGCCAGACCTATCTCGCGCAGAGATCGAGATTGCAGGGCATCGAGCAGCGGACTGGGGTGCCCGAATCGATCATGGTCGCGATCTGGGGCCATGAGACCAACTACGGCAGCTATAGCGGCAATTTCGACCTACTCCGCTCGTTGGCCAGCCTGGCCTATGAAGGACGACGGCGATCGCTGTTTGCCGGCGAATTCATCGCGGGGCTGAAGATGCTCGATCGCGGGGTGACTCGCGAGCAACTGAAAGGTAGCTGGGCAGGGGCAACGGGCAACCCGCAGTTCTTGCCGTCCATCTACCTGCGGATTGCCCGCGACGGCGATGGCGACGGTCACGCAGATATCTGGAACAGCCCTGCTGATACGCTCGCGTCGATCGGCAATTACTTCGTCGATGCGGGATGGCGTGCCGGTCAGCCTTGGGGGATCGCGGTCAACGTGCCAGTCGGGTTCGATCGGTCGCAGATTCGCAATCGCCTGGTTTCGCCGCGTTGCCCGCGGGTGTTCGAGCGGCATAGCGGCTGGCGGACCATGTCCGAGTGGCGAGCGTTGGGCGTCAGCCCGCAAGGCGGCCGACCATTGGACGGTTCGGCGATGGCGACCTTGCTCGAGCCCGATGGTCAGGGTGCCACGGCCTATCTGCTGACCAGCAATTACCGCGTGATCCTCGATTACAACTGCTCGAATTTCTATGCTCTCTCGGTCGGATTGCTGGCCGATGCGGTCGAGCGCTAGGGTCCTTGGTCTGGCGTTCGCGCTGGCCGCCTGCGGCCATGCGCGCGACAGCGAAGGCGCGATCCTGACGGCCGGCGGCGGACTGTACGGCAGCTATCAGGATACCGGCGCAGCGAGCTGGTATGGTGACGAATTATCGGGGAACCGGACGGCTTCGGGAGAAGCGTTCGATCCGGACGCGATGACCGCCGCTCATCGGACGTTGCCGCTGGGATCATTCGTCGAGGTCACGTCGATCGAGACCGGTCGGTCGATCCTGGTCCGTATCAACGATCGCGGCCCGGGCCGTCGCGACCGGATGATCGACCTGTCCCGCGCCGCAGCGCACATGCTGGGCACCGATCGCCAGCAGAAGGCCACCGTTCGTATTCGCGCGATCGTGCCGTCGTCTCGCGATGTGGCGTTGCTGCGCGCCGGCAAGGCCGTCGCAATGCAGCCCGCTGTATACAGGCAGGCTGCCAGCATCGACTCGCTACCGTACCGTGCCACGACGAGGATCGAGGCAGGACGTCGATACCTCCTGCAGGTCGCGACGTTCTCCAGCGAAATTCGTGCGACCGCATTGGCCAGCTCCCTCGATGCGGACGTCGTTGAAAACGGCGGCCTGTACCGCGTCCGCCTCGGCCCGTTCAAAGATGCTGCCAGCTTGCAACGCGCGCGTGACGCGGTCGCCGAGCGCGGCTATGGCGATGCCCAGGTCCTGCCCACGGATTGAGTTCCCTTTTGCTCACGGAATACCCCATGAAGAAGCTGATCGTCGCACCGCTCGCCGCCCTTGCGCTGGCGCACCCGTCCATCGCCGCTGCGCCCCAGTTTCAGACTGCCGCGCCGATCGCGTACATGGAGGACCTGTCCTCGGGCGCCGTGCTCTTTTCGCGCGATGCAAATCGCCGCATGCCACCAGCGTCGCTCGCGAAGATGATGACGGTGTACGTTGCGTTCGACATGGTCAAGAAGGGCGAATTGAAGCTCGACCAGATGATGACCGTGCGACCCGAGACCTGGGCAAAATGGCATGGCCCGACAGCAGGTTCGACGATGTTCCTTTCGTCGGGCGAGAACGTCAGCGTCGCCAACCTGCTTTATGGTATCGTCACGCTGTCGGGTAACGATGCGTGCATCGTGCTGGCCGAGGGCATCTCCGGTTCGGAGCAGGCTTTCACGGAGCGGATGAATCGCAAAGCCGCCGAATTGGGCCTCAAGGATAGCCATTTCGGCACTGCGAACGGGTGGCCGGACAACGGCGTTACCTATGTCACCGCGCACGATCTCGCCGAACTCGCCGCCGCGACGATCAACAACTATCCGGACCTCTACAGGCAATTCTACTCGAAGCGCGATTTTACCTGGGGCAAGACGATGGGCGGCAGCGCCATCACCCAGGCCAACCGCGATCCGATCCTTGGTCGCGTCGTCGGCGCCGACGGGTTGAAGACTGGGCATACCGAGGAGGCGGGCTACGGCTTTACCGGATCGGCAGTGCAGAATGGCCGTCGCCTGGTCATGGTCGTCGCCGGCCTGACGAGCGCGGGACAGCGCGCGGAGGAATCGGTCCGCTTCATGGAGTGGGGGTTTCGCGCCTGGCAGTCGAAGCCGATCGTCGCCAAGGGTAAGAAGGTCGAGACCGCGGCCGTCCAACTCGGCGATGCATCGTCGGTAGGTCTCGTCGCGCCCAAGGCACTTACGGTGACACTGCCGGCCGGCACTTCGCCGAACCTGACCGCCAAAGTCGTTTACGAAGGCCCCATCAAGGCGCCGATCAAGGCTGGTCAGCACATCGCCGACCTGGTCGTGACGACGTCCGACGGTCTGCAGCAGCGCATGCCGCTGGTCGCCGACAAGGACGTTGCAGTCGCCGGCTTCTTCGGTCGCGCCTGGGCCGGCCTGACCGGTTTCTTCGGGTGACGATTATTGCCGCTTACGCGTGACGCATGACTGAAATCTTCGGGAACGCCGGTGCGAAGTCCGCATTCCTGGCAGCGATGCGCAGCGGTGCGCTGCATCACGCCTGGCTGCTGACGGGACCGCAAGGTGTTGGCAAGGCGAGTTTCGCGCGAATGGCGGCGATGCGAATGCTTGCCGACGGCGCCGATCCCGACACGGTTTCGGCCGGGTACGACACGCCGCAGGGTAACCGCACGCGGTCGTTGGTCGAGGCGGGATCGCATCCGGATTACCGTGTGCTGGCGCGGCTGCCGAAGGACCCGGAGAAGCCCGATCAGGACCTGGCGCGCAGTATCACGATCGCACAGGTCCGTACCCTGCAGCCTTTGTTCGCAACGACACCGTCGATGAGCGCGCGCCGGGTCGTCGTGATCGATGCTATCGACGATCTCGAGCGCGGCGGGGCCAACGCGTTGCTCAAGAATCTGGAGGAGCCGCCCGCCGGCACGATCTTCCTGCTCGTCAGCCATGCCCCCGGTCGGTTGTTACCGACGATCCGGTCGCGGTGCCGGCTGTTGCGGTTCGACGCATTGGAAGAAGACGCGGTCACCCGTGCGATCCGTGCGCTTCGACCCGAAGCTGATGACGACGAGGTTGCCGCGCTGGTCCGCGCCAGCCAGGGTGCACCGGGCAGGGCGCTTCGGTATGCCGGACTGGATATCGGTGGGATCGACGGCGCATTGGCGGCGATCGCATTGGACGGTGACCGCGACAATGGCCGCCGCCTGAAATTGGCCAAAGCGCTCGGGGCCAAGACCTCGCAGCCGCGGTACGAGGCGTTCCTGGAGCGCGCGCAGGCGTTCGTCGCAGACCAGGCGCGCGGGAGATCCGGACCTGCGCTGCGAACGGCACTCGACGCGCACGCAGCCGCCCGGGATCTCGCCGGCGCGGCTATCGGATTGTCGCTCGATGCGCAGGCGACGGTATTTGAGATGGCCGGGATCGTCGCATCTCTTCGACAATAGACAGTAGAAACGCTCGCGTGGCCCGACAGAGGCGTGCCGCGGGCTTCACCTGATCCGAGCGATGCTCTAGAAGCGCGGCATGGCCGACCCCTTTTATATCACCACCGCAATCCACTATCCCAATGGCCGCCCGCATATCGGCCATGCCTATGAGATGATCGCCGCCGACGCGATCGCCCGGTTCCAGCGTCAGGCGGGGCGCGAAGTCCTTTTCCAGACCGGGACCGACGAGCATGGCTTGAAAATGGCGCAGGCGGCACGCGACCGAGGCGTCCCAGTACGCGCGTTCGCAGACGAAATGTCATCGCATTTTAGTGCGATGGCCGACCGCCTTGGTATATCGTACGATCGCTTCATCCGTACCGTCGATACCGACCACTATGCCGCAAGCCGCGCCATCTGGCAGGCCATGGCGGAGGCCGACGATCTGTATCTCGACCGCTACGAGGGATGGTATTCGGTTCGCGACGAAGCGTTCTACGACGAATCCGAACTGGCAGGGGAGGGCGATGATCGCCGCTCGCCACAGGGTACGCCTGTCGAATGGACCGCAGAGGAGACGTGGTTCTTCCGCCTGTCGAAGTATCAGCAACCCCTGCTCGATCTCTATGCCGCCAATCCGGACTTCATCAGGCCCGAGAGCCGTCGCAACGAGGTGATGCGTTTCGTCGAGGGTGGCCTGAAGGATCTCTCCGTGTCGCGTACGAGTTTTGACTGGGGCGTTCCCGTGCCCGACAGTCCTGGCCACGTCATGTATGTCTGGGTGGACGCGCTGATGAATTATCTGACCGGTGTCGGATATCCAGACGGCACGGACGACAAAGCGAAGTTCTGGCCGGCCGACATCCACCTGATCGGCAAGGATATCGTGCGCTTTCATGCGGTGTATTGGCCGGCGTTTTTGCTGTCTGCGAACATTCCATTGCCGAAAAGCGTGTTCGGTCACGGCTTCCTGCTGACGCGCGGCGAGAAGATGTCGAAATCGGTCGGCAACGTCGTCGACCCGATGGCTTTGGCCGATGCGTTCGGCGTCGACGCGCTGCGGTATTTCTTCTTGCGGGAGGTCAGCTTCGGTCAGGACGGGAGCTATTCTCCCGAGGCAATCGTGACCCGTGTGAACGCCGAATTGGCGAACAGCTTCGGCAATCTGGCGCAGCGAACTTTGTCGTTTATCGCCAAGAACTTGGAGGGTGTGTTTCCTTCGGCGGGTACGGTCCAAGAGGCGGATGGCATGTTGATCGAGGAGGTCATCGTCGCGTGTGCCGGCTTCAAGGCAGGCTTTACCGATCTGGCCTTGTCGCAGGGTATCGAAGCCTGGATGCGCGGCGTGTTCGCCTGTAATCAGTATATCGATGCGCAGGCCCCCTGGACATTGCGCAAGACGGACCCAGAGCGGATGCACGCCGTGTTGCGGACCCTCGTTCGGGCGATCCGCATGTTGGCGATCGCTATTCTGCCGGTCGTGCCGGAGTCCGCCGGCAAAGTGCTCGACCAGATCGGTGCCGCCGAGCGCGATCATGCGGCGATCGACGACGACGGCTGGTACGAGCGCATCGCAGTGTCCGACTTCCGCATAGCGCCGCCATCGCCCGTTTTCCCGCGTCTCGACATGCCTGCGGAGGCCTGATGCTTGCCGATAGCCACTGCCACCTGAACTATGAGGGGCTCGTCGAAGATCAGCAGGCCGTGATCGCCCGTGCGCGCGCCCGCGGCGTGACGGCGATGCTCAACATATCGACTCGGGAGAGCGAATGGGACGATATCGTCGCGACGGCCGAACGCGAACCCGACGTCTGGGCGACGATCGGCATCCATCCGAACGAAGCGGACGTGTATCCAGACGTGGACGCCGCCAAACTGATTGCGCGAGCACGACACCCGCGCGTGGTAGGACTTGGTGAAAGCGGCCTCGACTATTTCCGCGATACCTCAGACCGCGCGCGTCAGCAGGCGAGCTTCCGGGCACATATCACGGCATCGCGCGAAACCGGGTTGCCGATCGTCGTCCACACCCGCGACGCGGAGGACGATACGGCCGCGATCATGACCGAGGAGATGGGGAAGGGGGCCTATCCCGGCGTCATTCATTGCTTCACGGCAAGCGGAGCTTTCGCCGACAAGGCCTTGGACATGGGGCTTTATATTTCCATCTCGGGCATCGTGACGTTCAAAAACGCCCGTGACTTGCAAGAGACAGCGGCGCGGCTACCGATCGAGCGGTTGTTGATCGAGACGGACGCACCGTTCCTTGCCCCGGTGCCGCATCGTGGCAAGACCGGCGAGCCTGGGTTCGTCGCCGATACCGCCGCGTTCCTCGCCGAACTGCGCGGCGCAAATGTCGAGGAATTATCGCGCCGTACGGCTGAGAACTTCCATAAATTGTTCGGTAAGACGCGCGCGTGAAGATCACCATACTCGGTTCAGGCACCTCATCGGGCGTGCCGCGGATCGGCAACGACTGGGGTGAATGCGACCCAAGCGAACCGCGCAATCGTCGCACGCGCGCCTCGGCGTTGATCGAGCACGACGGTACTCGCATCTTGATCGATACCAGCCCCGACATGCGTGAACAGCTGCTTGCGGCGGACATTGATCGCGTGGACGCGGTGATCTGGACGCACGATCACGCCGACCACTGCCACGGGATAGACGACCTTCGGCAGCTCTTTCATGCGACTGGCACCGCGGTCCCCGGTTATGCACGGCCGACGACCTTGGCGGCACTCGAAGCACGCTTCACCTATGCGTTTCATGGTCGCGCCGGATATCCGCCGACGATCGCCGCGATGCAGCTGCCGGATCGGCTGACGATCGGCGACATCGACATCCGCGTCGTCGACCAGCCGCACGGAAATATTCACGCGGCAGGTTTACGGTTCGAGGGCGGCGGCAAATCGATAGGCTATGCGACCGATTTCCACGAGATGACCCCGGCTATGGCTGCGCTGTACCAGGATCTCGATATTTGGGTCGTAGACGCGCTACGCCGCCGCCCGCATCCGACGCATATGGAGTTGCCAGCGGTGCTCGGTTGGGTCGAGCGGCTGCAGCCTCGTCGCGCTGCGCTGATCCACATGGACCACAGCATGGACTATGCAACCTTGTCCCGGGAGTTGCCGGACGGCGTCGAGCCTGGATATGACGGGTTGGTGCTGACGGCATGAACGGCGAACGTGCCGCCCAGTTCGCGCTATATGCTACGATGCTCATCCTTCCGCTAACCGCGCTTGCTGCGCGCCGTCTGCCAGCGAACCGAGTGCTCAAAGTTGCGCTCGCGTGGGTTGCGATCTTTACCGTCGGGGCGGTGGTGGTCGTGTTGCTTCAGCAGATTGGACTAGTGGGGACGCAATCTGGCGATTGACGCTGCGATGTCGTGCTGTTCTGACGATCACACCTGTAGTTTAACATAATGTATATTATCGATCTTGCGGAATAGGTTATGTTTGAACGCTTTGCGATGTGCACCAGAGCAACTCGGTAGCTTCGATTCTAGTGCGGATAAGCGGCTGAGTTGTTAGAGCCTTGCCCACGAAAGATATTGAGATCATCGACGGTGCGACAACGCCACGTTCACCGTATTGCAAGCTAACCAGAGTGTTGCGGTAAGGCAGTATGATCGACCGGCGGTCATGGGAAATGGCTATGCCGCGAACGCGCTGCTAGCACCCTGACGCTCACAGGATTTTTAGTAGACAGGTATCTCGAATGATCGAGCGATTGGTTTCTATCATGGCGCAGCTACGCGATCCTGTGGAGGGTTGCGAATGGGACCGGGTTCAGACGTGGTCGACGATCGCGCCTTACACGATCGAGGAAGCCTATGAGGTTGCCGACGCGATCGAACGCAACGATCCTGCCGACCTGAAGGATGAGCTTGGCGATCTCCTGTTACAGGTGGTCTTCCATAGCCGTATCGCCGAGGAAGCCGGGGCGTTCACCCTTGCCGATGTCGCCGCTGCGATCAGCGACAAGATGGAGCGTCGTCATCCGCACATTTTCGGCGATGTTCAGGCGTCTCCGGGTTGGGAAACGATCAAGGCGGCCGAGCGAGCGGGCAGGTCCGATAAGAGCGCGCTAGCAGGCGTCGCCATCGGCCTGCCTGCCCTATCGCGGGCCGACAAGCTTCAGAAGCGCGCCGTCCGTGTGGGCTTCGATTGGCCGGATGCTTCGGGTCCGTTAGCCAAGGTGATGGAAGAGATCGAGGAAGTTCAGGAAGCCAGCGCCGATACGGTCGCAGAGGAGATCGGCGATCTCCTGTTCGCGGTGACGAACTGGGCGCGGCATTTAGGTGTCGACCCCGAAGCTGCGCTCAGGGCCGGCAACGCCAAGTTCGAAGCGCGCTTTCGTGCGATCGAGGCCGATGGCGGCGCCACGTTTGCCGCCTCGACACTCGAGGAGAAAGAAGATCTATGGCAGGCGGTCAAGCGTCGCGGCGGATGAAGCGATCATAATCCGTCTCTGATAACCGCACGTCGTACGTGGTTTCGAGGTCGTCGCTGACGCTACCCAGTACCTCACCGTGCGCATGCAACCATGCCGCGCCTGCCCCATCGCTGGCCTCGATGGCGATACTGTACCGGCGATGCGCAGTGGTAAGCTTTGCCGCCACCTGGTCTATAAGGCTCTCGACCCCTTCCCCGCTCAGCGCCGATATCGCGACGACATCTTCGCGGTGCGCAGCTTGGCCGGCAATCTCGTCATGAGTATCCGGATCGAGCAGATCGAGCTTGTTCCACACCTCGAACCGAGGCGTGTTCTCGTCGACGCCTATCTCCGCCAGGACGGTCTCGACATCGGCGCGCTGCGCTTCCGTATCCGGATGAGCGATGTCACGGATGTGAATCAGCAGATCCGCGGACACGACCTCCTCGAGCGTAGCCTTGAACGCCGCGACCAACTGGGTCGGCAAGTCCGAGACGAAGCCCACCGTGTCCGAAAGGATCGCCTTGTCGATGCCGGGAAGCTGAATCTGGCGCAACGTGGGATCGAGCGTTGCGAAAAGCAGGTCTTCCGCCATTACTTGGGCGCCGGTCAACCTGTTGAACAGAGTAGACTTGCCGGCATTTGTATAACCGACAAGCGCGATGACGGGCCACGGCGCGCGCTGGCGCCGTTCGCGGTGAAGCCCGCGAGTACGACTCACCTGCTCGAGTTCACGCTTCAGCCGCGCCATTCGGTCGCGGATCAAGCGGCGATCGGCCTCGATCTGTGTCTCGCCCGGACCGCCGAGGAAGCCGAAACCGCCACGTTGCCGTTCGAGGTGGGTCCAGCTTCGAACGAGGCGACCTGCCTGGTAATCGAGATGGGCAAGTTCCACCTGCAATCGACCTTCGGCGGTCGCGGCTCGCTCGCCGAAGATCTCGAGGATCAGGCCGGTGCGATCGATGACCTTGGTCTCCAGCGCCTTTTCGAGGTTGCGCTGCTGAACCGGACTGAGGCTCGCATCGAACACGACAAGACCCGCCTCCTCCATGCGAACCTGTGTCGCGAGCAGTTCGACCTGCCCGCTACCGATCAGGGTCGCTGGCTTGGCCTGGCGGACGCGGTACGCGATCCGTTCGACGACCTCGACACCGATCGCCGCGGCCAAACCGGCAGTCTCCTCCAAGCGTGCGTCGACGTCGCGGGTAGCGTCGCCCTGGTCTGGAAGAACGACGATTGCACGCGTGCCACGCGCAAATTCGTCCCGGTCGCGTTCGAAGCCGTTACTCAATCGTCATTGTCCGTTTCGTCAGTATCGGTCGGTTCTTCGGCGAGGTTCAGCGGGCGAGCCGGCTGGATTGTCGAGACCGCGTGCTTGTAGACGAGCTGCGCCATACCTTCGCGCTGGAGTAGCATGCAGAACAGGTCGAAGCCCGCAATCTGGCCCTGCAGCATGACGCCGTTGATGAGGAACATCGTCACACTGTCTTCGGACTTGCGCACGGCGTTGAGGAATATCTCCTGCAGCAGCGGATGCTTCTTCTGGTTTTCACCCACCGCGTCGACAAGCGCCGACACGTCCATGGGGCCGGCAGGCATGATCGTCGAGATCGCATGCTTGTAGATCAGTTGCGACTGGCCGTCGCGGCGAAGCAGAACGGAAAAATTATCGAACCACGTGACGATGCCCTGGAGTTTGACACCCTTGACGAGGAACATGGTGACCGGCGTCTTGGAGCGCCGGAGTGCGTTCAGGAACAGATCCTGAAGCGAGCCTGGTTTATCGGCCAATGGGATAACCCTTTGTTTTTGGCGGGACTTTGCCCGCAAGGCGCCGTTTCCCGGCGTCGGAGATGCACCCGGTTACCGGGCGCGGTACTGATTTATGATCGCCGCCCTGCTATATCCAGAGAGCGGCGAAATTACGGCGTCTATTCCTCGCGGGTTTCGGTAATGCCGAGCAGCTTCAATTTTCGATGAAGCGCGGAACGCTCCATGCCGATGAAGCTCGCCGTCCGTGAGATATTTCCCGAGAAACGTCGGATCTGCACCCGGAGATATTCCCGCTCGAACGTCTCGCGCGCTTCCCGCAAAGGCGAGCCCATTATCGCGGTCGATCCGGCCGATCCGATATCGCCCTGATCGCCTAGAACTTCGGCCGGCAAAAGGTCGAGATCGATCCGCCCGATCCGGTCTCCCGGCGCCAGAATTATCGTACGTTCGACGACATTGCGCAACTGCCGGACATTTCCCGGCCAATCGTAGGATTGCAAGGCAACCATCGCATCTGGTGCGATTTCCGGGGTCGGCACGCGTCGCTCGGACGCGTAATGCGCGATGAAATGCTGGACAAGCGCGGGGATGTCCTCGCGTCGATCGGACAGTGGCGGGATCATCACCGGTACGACGTTGAGACGGTAATACAGGTCCTCGCGGAACCGCCCTTCGGCGATTTCGAAGACGAGGTCGCGCGCAGTAGCCGAAACGACGCGGACGTCGACCTTCACTACCCGCGTACCACCTACCCGCGTGAAGCTCTGGTCCGTGAGTGCGCGGAGGATACGAGCCTGGGTCGCGATCGGCATGTCGGCGATTTCGTCCAGGAACAACGTGCCGCCATGCGCCTGCTCGAACAGGCCGGGACGGACGAGATCGCCCGCCTCCTCGACGCCGAACAGTTCCTCGTCCATCCGCTCGGGCGTCATGCGCGCGGCGCTGACGATGATGAACGGCGCGTCGGTGCGCAGGCTCCAGCCATGCAACAGGCGGGCAGCGACTTCCTTGCCGACTCCCGCCGCACCCATGATGAGGACCCGGCTACCTGTCGCGGCGACGCGCTTCAGGGTCGCTCGAACGCCATTGATCGATCCCGAGCTGCCAGTCAGATCGGTTTCGCGACCGACCGTGGCGCGCAACGACGCGACCTCGCGACGGAGGCGCTCGGTCTCCGTTGCCCGCGCAACCATCAGCAGCAGTCGCTCGGCCTCGAACGGCTTTTCGATGAAGTCGGACGCGCCGCGACGGATGGCGGCGACGGCCGTATCGAGATTGCCGTGACCCGAGATTACCAGCACGGGAATCGAGGGATCGCGCCGCTTGATCTCGTCAAGCAACTCCAACCCATCGAGACGCGAGCCTTGCAGCCAGACGTCGAGCAACACCAACGACGGACGCCGCGCTGCAATCGCTTCCAGAGCGGAGTCGCTGTCCCCAGCGTCGCGTGTCTCATAGCCTTCGTCCTCCAGGACGCCAGCCACGAGTTCGCGGATGTCACGTTCGTCGTCCACGACGAGAATATCGAGCGCCATTAAATCATGTCCGTTTGCGGGTCATCGTGTCGAGTCGGCCCTCCCCAGCCAACTCGGGTGCTGATGCCCCTTGGTCGAGCGCGGCCAGCGCCTTGGCGTCGAATGTCATGGTGACGCGTGTACCGCCCCCCGGCCGATCGGAAAAGCCGATCGTGCCGCAATGTTCCTCAATGATCTTCTTGACGATGGCAAGGCCTAGCCCGGTGCCACGGGCGCGCGTGGTCACGTAGGGTTCGACGATCCGGTCGCGCTCTGCGGGAAGCCCGATGCCGTTGTCGGCCACCGTGATACCGACCGTATCCGCTTCGTTGGTCAGCGTCATGGTTACCGAACCACCGGCTTCGCCACGCGTTTCAATCGCTTCTACGGCGTTCTTGACGATGTTCGTGAGCGCCTGACCGATTTGGCGGCGGTCGCAAACCAGGGTCAGCCCAGGATCGTCCTGCACCAACTGGAAGCTGATCGCGGGATGTGCGACCTCGTGCAGGAACAGCGCCTGGCGTGCCGCATCGACCAGAGACTCCTCGCGGAACACCGGCTTGGGCATGCGCGCGAACGACGAAAACTCGTCCACCATGCGACGAAGATCGCCGACTTGGCGAATGATCGTATCGGTCAATCGGGAGAACGTACCGTCCTGTGCCTCGATCTTGCCTCCATACCGACGTTGCAGCCGTTCGGCAGCCAATTGGATGGGGGTCAGCGGGTTCTTGATCTCGTGTGCGATCCGGCGTGCGACATCAGACCACGCAGCGCGGCGCTGATCGAGCAATTGCTGCGTGATGTCGTCGAAGGTCAGGATGGGACCGGTCGCCGGCCGCGCGACACGGACAGCAAGTGTTCGCATGTCTCCCCCCTGCCCCACCTCGACAATCGCCTCCCGGTCGCCACTTTCCAGCATCGCATCGAGTTCGGGGGCGACATCGCCAAGCTTGCGTCCGACGAGATGGGCGCCCCCGCCGCCCGTGCCGAGCAGGCCGATCGCGGAGTCGTTGGTGATCGTGATCGTGCGGTCTCGGCTGGTCGCGATGACACCAGCAGACACACCCGCCATCACCGCCTCGATCAACGCGCGACGGTTCTCCAGCTGGCCGTTTGCCGTGACGAGTTCGGTGTTCTGCTCCTCAAGACGCACAGTCATCTGATTGAAGGCGTTGGCGAGTGTCCCGACCTCGTCGCGACTGCGCGGATCGGGCACGCGAGCAGCAAAATCCCCCCCTGCGACCCGTCGCGCCGCATCGACCAGTTCGCCGACCGGCCGAACGAGCCGATCGGCGACTGCCAACGCGATCCAGACCGCGACCCCGACGATCAACAGCGAAATCAGCAGCAGCGCGGCATTGAATCGCAACTGCAGACTGCGTGACCGCGCCAACAGCGTCCGGTAACTCGTCAGGACCTCGGTCGCGCGGGTCGTCTGTCCGGACAAGAGCTTGGTGTCCTCGACGCGCCCTGCATACAGGAAGAGCTCGTCCGATCCCGGCAACATCGTGATCGTCTGAATACGATCGCCGGTGACCGTAACGACGGCCGTCTTGCCGCGGCGCAGTTGCGCGATCGCCCCCGGCGTGACCTGACGTGCGAAGTCGATCTCGTAAGGATTGACGATCGCGAAGGTCTGAATGACGCCTTGCGGTGTCACCTTGAACAACGCGCCTTCCGACAGGCTGCGATAATAGACCTGCTGCAGGAACCAGCCTGGGAAATCTGGGCTTTGCAGCGAACGCTCGCGGAGATAACCGGACATGTCGCCCGCCATCGTCACGGTCGCTTCCTGCCACCGGTTCAGCTGCCGCGCATAGGAGGATTGCGCCAGCGCGGTCGCGTTCTCCAGCATCCCACGCGCCTGGTCCGAATACCAGAACTGGACACCGTACTGGAACAGCAGCGAGGCGAAGATCGTCACCAACAGCATCGGAACGGCAGCAACGATCGAGAACAGCGCGACCAGTCGGACATGCAGCCTGCCGCCACCGCCGATCGGCGAGCGCGCGGCACGCCGCATCGCCACCCGGCGGCCGAACAGCATCATCAGGGCAATGCCGGGGACGAGATTGGCGACCAGCAGCAACGCGACCAGAGGCGGCGGGATCAGCCGCTGTGGGGCGTCGGTACCGACCACGACGAAGTAGCTGGCGGTGGCGATCACGATCGCAACGGCCAGCACAAGCAGCTCGATTGCGGGCGTCACCGCAAACCGGTGTGCAGGCCCGTCTTCATCCATCGGTAGCGTCGCGGAAGCGATCATCCTTGCCTCGGTACAACGTCAACCGTTGCCTTGAAACCACATAATTCGTGAATTCAACGCCGATCCGGATCATTCGTGCGCAGGTCGACAACCGCGATGCCCAAGGTGTCGAGCCGCTTGCGCAGCGTATTGCGATTGATCCCCATTGCGCGCGCTGCCCGCAACTGATTCTGGCCATGCCGCGCGAGCATCGCTTCGATCAGCGGACGTTCCACCTCGCCGATGACGCGGTCGTAAAGACTGCCATCGTCGAGTGCCGCGGGATCGTCGCGCGCGATCCGGTCGATCAGCGCGCGTACGGCGTGGGCGATATCGATATCGGCGGCGTGGTCGGTCACCGCCGACGTGCCGATCATCGCCCGGATCGCCTCGGCGGCGATCACCTCGTCACGCGACAGCACCGCGAGGCGGCGCATGAGATTCTCGAGTTCCCTGACATTGCCCGGCCAGTCATGAAGGCCGAGTGCCGTCAAAGCGTCGCTCGCAAGCTGGCGTCGCGGGAGCCCCTGTGACGCAGCGTGATCCAGAAAGTGACGCGCGAGCAATGCAATATCCTGTCGACGCTCGCGCAGTGGGGGCAATGCGATCGGAACGACATTCAGTCGGTAGAAGAGATCTTCGCGGAACTGACCCGTCGCCACCTGGGCGGCCAGATCGCGGTTGGTCGCGGCGACGATACGGACATCGACGCGGATCGTCCGCGCGCCGCCGACGCTGGTGAACTCGCCGGACTGTAGTACGCGGAGCAGGCGGGTCTGTGCCTCCATCGGCATGTCGCCGATCTCGTCGAGGAATAGCGTGCCGCCAGCGGCTTGCTCGAACCGGCCGGCGTTGCGCGTCGCCGCGCCGGTAAACGCGCCGCGCTCGTGCCCGAACAGCTCGGCTTCGATCAGCTCGCGCGGGATCGCTGCCATGTTGATCGCCACGAACGGCGCGGTACCTCGCCGCCCAAGATCGTGGATCGCACGCGCGACAAGCTCCTTGCCGGTACCCGACTCGCCTGAAATCAGGATGGTCAGGTCGTTCGACACCACGCGCGCGATGACCCGGTAGACGTCCTGCATCGCCGCCGAACGCCCGATCAGCGGCAGCGCCCGATCCTCGTCGTGGAGCGCGTCTTCCGATACCATCCCACCGCGCGCGAGTGCCCCCGCGACCGCGCGCGCCAGCACGTCTAGGTCGAACGGCTTCGGAAGATATTCGTAGGCGCCGACTTCGGCCGCACGGACAGCGGTGGTCAACGTATTCTGCGCGGACAGCACGATGATCGGCAGTAACGGAAAGCGTGCGGCGACGCTGCGAACGTGGTCGATGCCATCGCCGTCCGGGAGGATGACGTCGGTAACGAGGACATCGGGCAGAGACACGGCGAGCGCCCGCTCAAGTTGCGCCAAGCTGTCGGCAACGGTGACGTCATGTCCAGCGCGGCGAAGCGCCTGTTCAACCACGGTCCGGATCGCAGCGTCGTCATCGACGACCAGAACCGTACTCATGATGCCGCTCTCGGGAGTAACAGGCGGAGGACGGTCATTTCCGGCGTACCTTCCCGGGCGTATTGGACGATGCCGCCCATGTCTCGGGTGAGCTTGTCGACCAGCGCGAGACCGAGCCCCTGCCCTTCGCGACGGCCCGACACGAACGGATCGAACAGATGGTCGGCGATGTCGGCGGGCGCGCCTGGGCCATTATCGAAGATGCAGATCTCGATCGGCAGCGGCACGCGTGGTTTGCCTGGCGCGGCGCTGACGGTGATGCCGTGGCGATAGGCAGTCGTCATCACGAGCCGCGGTTCGCGTTCGTTTCTAACGGCTTCGCGCGCGTTCTTGAGCAAGTTTATGACGATCTGGAGCAGCGCGTCACGGTTGATCTGCGCGGGCGGTAGCGACGGATCGAAGCGTTCCTCGATCGCAATACCGCGCGCGAACCCGGCGAGCGCGAGCCGACGGGCATGGCCCAGCAGCGGATAGATGTTCTCGCTGGCGAGTGGCAAGGGCCGCGTGTCGCTGAAATCCTGCATCCGGTCGATCAGCGCAGCAATGCGGTCGACCTCGGTGACGATCAGCGTGGTCAGTTCACCCGCACCCAGCAACTGCGCTGCGCCACGGATACCGGACAGCGGGTTCTTGATCTCGTGCGCGAGCATCGCCGCCGCACCAACTGCGGCCCGCGCCCCGGCAGCACGGTCGGCGGAGTGGCCAAGGCGGCGCGAGGTCGCCGCAGCGTGCAGCGTAATCGCCCGCCAACCTGGATAGTCGGCGATCTGGGTCTCGGCGAAATCGACGCGAATCTTCACGCCGCGTGCGGTCGATATCTCGGTATCGAACACCGCGAGCCCGTGACCATCGCGGTTGCGTGGATCGTCGGGTGGCGGGATGATCGCGTCGAGCGACTGTCCGATCATCAGCCGCTCGGACAGGTTCAGCAATTGCTCCGCGAGTGAATTCGCATGGGCGACGCGGTGGTCCGGGTCGACGACGACGACGGCAACCGGCAGCGCCGCGAATAGTTCGGCAAAGCCCGGCCGTGCTCGGGAGTGCGTATCAGGCCGCTGCAAGATCGCGCCAGGGAGCGTAGAACTCGGCAAGCATTGCCTTGACCTGCTTGGGGTCTGGGACCTGGTTCACCTTGTTACGGAATTCGGCCGAACCGGGGAGCCCCTTGGTGTACCAGCCGATATGTTTGCGCGCCATATTGACGCCGGTCTCGATCCCGTAATGCTCGAGCATCGCCTCGTAATGGCCTGCGATCGCGTCATATTGCTCGGTAATGGACGGGTCCTCGATGCGGCGGCCGGTGGCGAACCACTCCATCACCTGACCGAGCACCCAGGGGCGTCCGTAGGAGCCGCGACCGATCATCAGGCCATCGGCGCCGGACTGGTCCATCGCCGCTTCGGCGTCCTCGATGGTGCAGATGTCGCCGTTGACGATCACCGGGACCGTGACCGCGTCCTTGACCTTGCGGACGAAGCCCCAGTCGGCGCTGCCCTTGTACATCTGGTTGCGCGTGCGGCCGTGGACGGTGATCAGTTTGATGCCAAGGTCTTCGGCGATGCGAGCGAGGTCGGGTGCATTCAGGCTGTCGTGGCACCAGCCCATGCGCATCTTGAGCGTCACGGGGACGTCGACCGCCTTGACTGTCGCCTCGATGATCGCGCTGGCGAGCTTGGTGTCGCGCATCAGCGCCGAGCCCGCGTCACCGTTGACGACTTTGCGCACCGGACACCCCATGTTGATGTCGATGATCGCAGCGCCGCGATCCTGGCTGAGCTTGGCAGCCTCGCCCATCTCATACGGAGTGCAACCGATAAGCTGCATCGATACCGGCTCCTCGAGCCGATCCCACGCCGCCTTCTGCAACGACTGACGCGTCTCGCGGATCGCCGCTTGGCTCGCCACCATCTCGGTGACGTTGAGGCCCGAGCCATAGCGTCGCACCAGCGTGCGGAACGGCATGTCGGTGACGCCGGTCATCGGTGCGAGCACGACGGGGCTTTCGATCCGGACGGGACCGATCTGGATGGGGGATAGATTACGCATGAATGTGCCTGAAAAAGAGGCACGACTCTACCCTACCCGGCAATTTTTCGCAAGACTGGCGAGCGTCGGGACGAACCGCTAGGGCGCGAGGATGACACAGGCACAGCGTATCGTCGCGATCATCGTCGCTGCCGGGACCGGCGTGCGCGCGGGCGGATCGGTCCCCAAGCAGTTCGCGCCGATCGCCGGTCGGCCGATGATCGCCTATTCCTATGAGGCGTTCGCGACGCACCCGGCCATCGCCGAAACGATCGTCGTCGTCGCCGAGAGACAGCAGGGCTTGGCAATTGCCGCGTTGGGGACCGCGCCGATCGTCATTGGCGGGACGACGCGACGCGAGTCGGTTACTAACGGTCTCGCGGCGGTCGGCGATGCGACGCATGTGCTGATCCATGACGCCGCCCGCCCCTTCCTGTCGCACGCTGTCATCGATTCGCTCGTCGCTGCCTTGAAGACTAGGGACGCGGCGATACCGGTCCTTCCGGTGACCGATACGCTGGCGCGCGGCAGCGTCCTGCTCGGCGATATCATACCCCGCGCGGACCTCAACCGGGTGCAGACTCCTCAGGCGTTTGCGGTCGAGGCACTACGCGCCGCGCATGCCGTCTGGCCGGTTGACGAAGAGGCGACCGACGACGCGCAAATGGTGCGACGGCTTGGCGTCGGCGTCGCGTTGGTGCAGGGCTCGGCGATGCTCGAGAAAGTCACGCACCCAGAAGATTTCGCGGCCGCCGAAGCGCGTGTCGCGTACGAAACCCGTACCGCGATGGGGTTCGACGTCCACCGCCTCGAAACCGGCGAGGAGCTCTGGCTCGGCGGCGTCCTGATCCCGCACGACAAGGGGCTGTCGGGGCATAGCGACGCCGACGTCGCGCTCCACGCGCTGACCGATGCGCTGCTCGGCACGATCGCGGCGGGCGATATCGGCACGCATTTCCCGCCAAGCGACCCACAGTGGAAGGGTGCCGACTCCGCGCAGTTCCTCCAGCATGCCGCCAAGCTGATCGCCGACAAGCGCGGTCGCATCGATTTCGTCGACCTGACGATCATGTGCGAGGCGCCGAAGATCGGGCCGCACCGTACCGCGATGACCGCGCGGATCGCCGACCTGCTCGGGCTTACGCTCGACCGGGTCAGCGTCAAGGCGACGACGACCGAACGCCTCGGCTTCACCGGCCGCGGCGAAGGCATTGCCGCGCAGGCTGTTGCAACCATTCGCCTGCCCGGATCGCCGCTTTGAAGATCGCTGCCGCGCTTGCAGCGATCGCGCTCCTTGCCAGCCCGGCGGTCGCGCAACAGCGCTGTATCACCGGGCCCGAGGCCGAATCGCTGACGCTCGTCGCGATGCCCGACATTCTCCGCGAAACCGGTCGCGTCTGTGCGGCGCAGCTTCCCGCCAGAAGTCTCATCCGATCGCAGTCGAGTGCGTTGATCGACCGGTATCAGGTCGAGTCCGACCGGGCTTGGCCAGCGGCCCGCGCGGCGATCGTCAAGCTCAGCGATCCTGCCGTGGACGCGATGCTCGATTCGGAGTTTGCGCGACCGCTGCTGACGACGTTGCTGGTGCCGCAGATCGTCGGGCGGATCGCAACGCGCGATTGCGGGACGATCGACCGGATGGTGACGCTGCTCCAGCCCTTGCCACCGCGCAACACCGCGGGCATCGTCGTCGAGACGTTGCGGTACCTCAAATCCCAGAAGTCGCGCAGCGGTGATATCGCCGCCGTGGCGATGCTGCTCTGCCCGGTGGAGACTCGCTGATGGATACGATCCTTCCCGCCGAACTGGTCGATGCCGCCCGCAAAGTGGTCGAGCAGAACCGCGCGATCGGCCGCAGGGTCGCGGTCGCCGAGAGCTGCACCGGCGGGCTCGTCGCTGCCGCATTGACCGAAATTCCTGGGTCCTCGGACGTGTTCGAGGTCGGGTTCGTCACCTATTCCAACGCCGCCAAGCTCGGCGTGCTGAAGATCAGTTCGGACGTGCTTGAAACGTTCGGCGCGGTGTCGATCGCGGTGGCGTGGAGCATGGCGCAAGCCGCGCTCAAGCAGTCGGGCGCCGACATCGCGGTGGCGATAACAGGTGTGGCGGGCCCCGGTGGGGGATCGCTCAAGAAGCCAGTCGGCACCGTCGTGTTCGGTCGCGCCGAGAAGGGTCGCGACCCGTCCGATGTCCATGCCGATCGCAAGGATTTCGGCGATCTCGGTCGGGGTGGGATCCGGCTTCAGGCCGCGTTGTGCGCGCTCGAACTCTTGCTGCCGGACGCTTCGGCGCCGTAAAGCTCGGCGGCGCGGGTCTCGAACGCGCCGATCATCTTGCGTAGTGCAGCGCCGAATACCTGCCCGGCGATCATCTCGAACATCCGGTTCTTGAACGCGAAGTCGACGGTGAAGTCGACTGCGCACCCCTGCGGCTCGGGTCGGAAATGCCATTCGTTGCGCAGATACTTGAGTGGGCCATCGACGTAATCGACCTTGAGTTCGCTCGGCCGGACCTTCTGCACGCGCGACGTGAACGTCTCGCGCAGGCCCTTGAAGCCGACGATCATGTCGGCGAGCGTCTCCGTCTCGCTGTTCGAGCGCACGCGCATCGCACTGACCCAAGGCAGGAACTCGGCATAGCGACCGACATCGGCGACCAAGTCGAACATCTGCTCAGGGGTGTAGGGCAAATGGCGCGTTTCCGAATGCTTCGGCATCAGATGCGCGCGACGCCCAGTTTTGCATCACGGTTCGCGCGCAACCGTTCGAAATCATCGCCCGCGTGATAGCTCGACCGGGTCAGCGGCGACGACGCGACCAGCAGGAAGCCCTTCGCGCGCGCGATCGAGGCATAGGCGTCGAACGCCTTGGGCGGCACGAACTCGGCGACCTTGGCATGGCGCGGCGTCGGTTGGAGATACTGGCCCATCGTCAGGAAATCGATATCGGCGCAGCGCATGTCGTCCATCACCTGATGGATCTCAAGCCGCTCCTCGCCAAGCCCGAGCATCACGCCCGACTTGGTGAAAATCGATGGGTCATGCTTCTTCACGCTCTCCAGCAGGCGGAGCGACGCGTAGTAACGCGCACCCGGACGGATCGTTGGATAGAGCCGGGGCACCGTCTCAAGATTGTGGTTGTAGACGTCGGGACGCGCCTCGACGATCGACTCGATCGCGGCCTGCGCCTTGTTGCGGAAGTCCGGGGTCAGGATCTCGATCGTCGTCGTCGGGTTCGACGCGCGGATCGCCTGAATGACCTTCACGAACTGCGACGCGCCGCCATCCGGGAGGTCGTCACGATCAACCGAGGTGATGACGATGTGGTTAAGGCCCATCTGCGCGGCTGCATCGGCGACGTTCTGCGGCTCCATGCGATCGACCGCGCGCGGCATGCCGGTCTTGACGTTGCAAAACGCGCACGCCCGCGTGCAGGTATCGCCGAGGATCATGACCGTCGCATGCTTCTTCGACCAGCATTCGCCGATGTTCGGACACGCGGCCTCTTCGCAAACGGTCGTCAGACTTTTGGACCGCATAAGCTCTCGCGTTTTTGCAAAGCCAGCGGAGGTCGGCGCCTTGACGCGGATCCAGTCGGGCTTGCGCGCACGGACCGGTGCAGCCATCGGGGTCATGTCGTTCATGCACGCCAGATAGCCCCGCCCTGCCGCTGAGACAATGGTAGCGAGCCATGTCGGCGGGTTGGAACCGTCGGACGAACCGGATAAAATCATGGAACCAGTTTCAACATGACAAGTTTTTCATGTTGCATCGCAAACTGATATGGAAGGCTACCTGTGCCAACTCACTTTCCGGAAATGATCGAAGGCTATCACCGCTTCAAGGACGGCCCCTGGGAGGAGCAGCGCGAGCGCTGGAAGGAACTGCAGGACGGCCAGAGCCCCAAGGTGATGATTATCGCCTGCTCGGACAGCCGGGTAGAACCCGCACAGATTTTCGACACGCTGCCGGGCGAGGTGTTCGTCGTGCGCAACGTCGCCAACCTCGTCCCGCCGTTCGAGACCGGTGGTGGTTATCACGGCGTCTCCGCGGCGATCGAGTTCGCGGTTACGCAGCTGAAGGTCGAAGAGATCGTCGTGATGGGCCACGAGAAGTGCGGTGGCTGCAAGGCTGCGCTGACGCAGGCGTTTGCCGATGCCGATCATGGCGCAGGCGGGTTCGTGTCCGACTGGGTCAGCCTGCTCGACGGTGCCCGCGAGAAGGTCATCGCGAAGTACGGTGAAGGTGCCGAGGCCGGCCGCGAGATAGAACTCGAATCCGTCCGGACCTCGATCGCCAACCTCCGCACCTTCCCGTTTGTGACCGAGGCAGAAGCCGCCGGCACGCTCGCCCTGCGCGGTGCCTATTTCGGCATCGACAAGGGCCAGATGCTGCTGCTCAACGAGGATGACGAGTTCATCCAGGCCGATGCAGCAGAGGCCAAGTCAGCGAAGGCCTAACGCCTTTTCCGCCACCTTCTTGACCTTCGGGTCGAGCGGTGGCGGCACCATCGACACGCCGGCTTCGAGGCGGTCCGCGATCAGCGTCAGCGCTGCGATCCGGGCCGCCTTCTTGTCGTTGCCGTCGATCACGGTCCACGGCGCGGTCGCGGTGTCGGTGCGCGCGAACATTTCGGCCATCGCCTCCAGATAGTCTTCACGGCGCGATCGGTTGTGGAAATCATCGAGCCCGGTCTTCCAGTGCTTCCACGGATCGTCGAGACGCGCCTTCAATCGCCGGTCCTGCTCCTTCTGCGTTGTGTGGATGAACAGCTTGATCAGCGTCGTGCCGCTCTCGACCTGCTGAGCCTCGAACGCGTTGATCTCGTTGTAACCGTGGCGCCATTCGGTCTCGCTGGCGAACCCCTCGACGCGCTCTACCAAGACTCGCCCGTACCAGCTGCGGTCGAACACCGCGATGTTGCCGTTGGCCGGCAACCGGTTCCAGAAGCGCCAGAGGAAATGATGCGCCTTCTCGTCCGCAGTTGGCGCCGAGATCGGCCAAACCTTGTAGTTGCGCGGGTCCCATTCGGCCGACAGGCGCTGGATGATGCCGCCCTTCCCTGCCGCATCCCAGCCCTCGAACATGACGATCGCGCGCGTACCGCCGACGATGTGAGCGACCTGGATATGCTCAAGCCGCTTTTGCAGCGCGGCGAGGTCATGCTTGTACTTGCCATCGTACTCGTCGCCGGCTTCGTAATCTGCCAGGTGTATCGTCATGCATCACGCTCCGTCGCAGGGGTCGGAATCTGAACGTTCCAGGCGCCGCGACGACGCAGGACGAACCAATAATAGGCGATCGACAGCAGGATCTGCGCCGCCGTCATGATCAGACCGGGGCGGCCCTCCTCCAGATCGGACCAGCTCGTCCAGCAGACATAGCCGAGCGCGAGCAGCGTCACCACCGGAGCGATTGGGTAGAGCGGCATCTGGTAGGGGGCGTGGGCGGTCTTGCCGGTACGCCTGCCGACGATCGCCGCGACGCAGATGCCCGTGTAGATCGCGACGAGGCCGGTGCCGCTGAGCACCAGCAGCAACTGGAGCGGCAGAAAGCACGCCACGATCCCGAACCCGCCGACCAGCAACGTGCCGACCCAGGGCGAGCCGAACTTCGGGTGAACCTGCGTCATCCACCGATCGACCGGGCGGCCCCAGCTTCCGTCGCGCGCGGTGCCATAGAAGAAGCGTGCGCAGGCGAGGATGCAGGCGATCACCGCGTTGACGATCGCGACGACCACGCTGATCGAGATCCAGTTCGCCGTCGTGGTGCCGCTGCGGAGGGTGACGAGCAGGCCGAACGGGTCGTCGGCGGTAAGCGTGGCGTGGAGGTCTGGTACACCGACGAGGACCGCTACGATCGGGATACCTTCGAACAGCAGCGTCAGTGCGAGCGAGGCCATGATGGCGCGCGCGATCAGCCGGGGGGCGTCGAGCATCTCTTCGCCGAAATACACCGCCGCGCCGTAGCCATTGAGTGCAAAGATCGCGATCGAGGTGGCGAGGCCGATCGAGGCGGCGGACGCGGGGACGAGGGAGGCGCCTTGCGGCATGACCGGGTGGAGCAACAGGTCGCCGATCGGGCGAACGATATCGGCGAACCCGAGCCAGACGACCGCGAGGATGGCGAGCATCTCGACGAGCAGGAAGAGCCCGGTGAGCCAGGCATTCACCTTGATCTGGAGGATCGCGACCAGCGTCGACCCTGCGACCACGGCGATAGCGATGGGGATCTGCGGCAGGCCGGGCGTCAGCGTGCCGAGCACCGCGCTGACGCCCAAGCCTGCGACCGGGGGGAAGAGCAGGTTGTTGAACACGTTGACGCCGAGCATGACGAACCCCGCCATCGGTCCGAGCGTATGCGCGACCGCGACATACTCGCCGCCTGCGACCGGCCAGGCGGAGGAGAGTTCGGCATAGACGAATGCGGTTGCAACGCAGACGATGCCGGCGATCAGCGTAGCCCATACCGCGCCGGTGCCGGCGACCTGGAGCATGCCGGGGACGATGACGAACACCGACGAGGCCGGAGTTGCGACGGAGAGGGTGAGGAACAGGACGCCCGTGACGCCGAGGCTGCGGACGAGGCTTGGCGCCGGTGTCATCTGATCGTCGCGCATGCCAACCCCTTATCGTGCAGAGGTATTTGCATGGTTGAGGGGGTTGAGGAAGCGTGGGACGTCTTTCCCTCGCCCCTTCTGGGCGAGGGAGGGCCCCGCCCGCGCTTGCGGGTGGGAGGGTGAGGGGAAGTTGGCGCACACCAACCTCCCCTCACCCTCCCGTCGCCAAGCGGCTCCTCCTTCCCTCTCCCCGTAGGAGCGAGGGACAGAGAGAAGTTACCCCGCGCTAGGCGCGACCGCCTTCGTGGCGTCCTTCGGGCCATCGACCGTCAACCGGATGTTGAGTTCCTTCAGCTGCTTCGCGCTGACCGGGCTCGGCGCGCCCATCATCAGATCCTCGGCCTTCTGGTTCATCGGGAACAGCACGACCTCGCGGATGTTCGGCTCGCCGGCGAGCAGCATGACCATCCGGTCGATCCCCGGCGCCGAACCGCCATGCGGCGGTGCGCCGACCTTGAACGCGTTGATCATGCCCGCGAAGTTCGTGTCGACGTCGGCCTGCGTGTAGCCGGCGATCTCGAACGCCTTGTACATGATCTCGGGACGGTGGTTCCGGATCGCGCCCGACGACAGCTCGACGCCGTTGCAGACGATATCGTACTGGTACGCGAGGATATCGAGCGGATCCTTGGTCTCCAGCGCGTCCATCTCGCCCTGCGGCATCGAGAACGGGTTGTGACTGAAGTCGACCTTCTTCGCATCCTCGTCATATTCGAACATCGGGAAGTCGACGATCCAGCAGAACTCGAACCGGTTCTCGTCGATCAGGCCGAGGTCGGCGCCGATCCGCGCCCGGGCAGCGCCCGCGAGCTTCGAGGCGGGCAGTTCCTTGCCGGCGGCGAAGAAGATGCCGTCGTTCGGGCCGAGGCCCATCTCCGCGATCAGCTTCCGCGTCGCTTCCTCGCCATGGTTCTTGGCGATCGGGCCGCCGAGTTCACCGTTCTTCTGCGTGATGTAGCCGAGCCCGGCATGACCCTCGGCGCGTGCCCAGTCGTTCATGTCGGTAAAGAACTTGCGGCTCTTGTCGGCAGTGTTCGGCGCGGGGATCGCGCGGACCACGTCACCGCCGGCGACGATCCCGGCGAACAGGCCGAACCCCGAATCGACGAAGTGATGGCCGACGTCGTGGATCAGGATCGGGTTGCGCAGGTCGGGCTTGTCGCTGCCGTACTTCAGCATCGATTCACGGTAGGGGATGCGCTTGAAGGGGAGCGCAGAGACCTGGCGCCCCTTACCCTGCCAGTCGGCGAACTCCTCGAACACGCCGTGCAGGACGGGCTCGATCGCATTAAACACGTCGTCCTGCGTGACGAAGCTCATCTCGAAGTCGAGTTGGTAGAACTCGCCCGGCGAGCGATCGGCGCGTGCGTCCTCGTCGCGGAAGCAGGGCGCGATCTGGAAATAGCGGTCGAAGCCGGCCACCATCAGCAGCTGCTTGAACATCTGCGGCGCCTGCGGGAGCGCGTAGAACTTGCCCGGATGGACGCGGCTCGGCACCAGGTAATCGCGCGCACCCTCAGGCGACGATGCGGTCAGGATCGGCGTCTGAAATTCGGTGAAGCCCTGCCCGTTCATGCGGTTGCGCAGCGACGTGATCACCTGGCTGCGGAGCATGATGTTCGCGTGGAGCCGCTCGCGACGCAGATCGAGGTACCGATAGCGCAGGCGGATATCCTCGGGATACTCGGCCTCGCCCGCGACCGGCATCGGCAGCTCGCCGGCCATCGACTGGACGGTCGCGGCGGTCGCGCGGATCTCGATCCCGCCGGTCGGCAGGTTCGGGTTCACGGCTTCGGGCGCACGTGCGGTCACCTTGCCGGTGATCGTGACGACGCTTTCGCTCTTCAGACCCTCGATGACCTTGAAGACCGGGCCCGACACGTCGGTGACGATCTGCGTGATGCCGTAATGATCGCGCAGATCGATGAAGACGAGGTCGCCGTGATCGCGCTTCTTGTGGACCCAGCCGGAGACGCGGACCTCTTCGCCGACCTGTTCGGGGCGGAGGGCGGCGCAGTTATGGGTGCGATAGGCGTGCATGATGGGTCTTCTCGGACGATAAACAGGTGGTCCGCGCTTCCCTTCATCACCCGCCTTTGTCAACCTCGGCGACCCTCGCTATGGAAACGTCATGCATATCCACCCGCTTATCTCCGACAGTGCCACGCTCGCCAATTTGTGCGCGCGCATGGCCGACGCCGACTATGTGTGCGTCGACACCGAATTCATGCGCGAGAGCACCTATTACCCGGAACTTTGCTTGATCCAGATCGCCGACGACAAGGAAGCCGCGGCGATCGACCCGATGGCGCCGGGGATCGACCTCAAGCCGCTGCTCGACCTGCTCGTCGAGAATCACGACGTGCTGAAGGTCGTCCATGCCGGCGGGCAGGACATCGAGATCGTCTACAACCTGACCGGCAAGACGCCCTTCCCGCTGTTCGACACGCAGGTCGCGGCGATGGCGCTCGGCCAGGGCGAGCAGATCGGCTATTCGAACCTGGTCGACAGCTGGCTCGGCATCGCGGTCGACAAGGGGGCGCGTTTTACCGATTGGGCGCGCCGACCGCTCGACGCGCGGCAAATCGAATATGCGATCGGCGACGTCACGCATCTGTCAAAGATCTTCCCGAAGATGCTGGAGCGGTTGCGGAAAACCGGACGCGGCGTTTGGCTCGATCAGGAGATGGAGCGGCTCGGCGATACCGCCAATTACGCGAACGATCCCGATCTGGCATGGAAGCGGGTGCGGATTTCCGGGCGCAAGCCTGACGTGCTGGGGCGGCTTAAGGCGCTGGCTCGCTGGCGTGAGCTTGAGGCGCAGGCAAAGGATTTGCCGCGTGGACGGATCGTCAAGGACGAGACGCTGGGCGACATGGCTGGGCATCCGCCCAAGAAGCAGGCGGACTTGGCAAGGGTGCGTGGGCTTTCGGCGACTTGGGCCAGCAACGACATCGGTGGTCGCTTGATGGCGGCGATCGAGGGCGCGCAGCCGCTTGGCGACGACGAACTGCCGCCACGCGACGATCGCAAGCCGGGGCTTGGCAAGGAGGGTTCGCTGGTGGCTGACCTCCTCAAGCTGCTTCTGAAGATCCGATCGCGAGACATTGATGTCGCGTCGAAATTGCTGGCGCGCACGGATGAACTCGAAGCGCTGGCGGCGGGTGTGCGGACCGGGCTGCCGATGCTCGAGGGTTGGCGGTTCGATCAGTTCGGACGCGATGCGCTCGATCTGGTCGAGGGACGGCTGGCGTTTGCGGTCATCGGCGGCAAGCTCAAGATGACTCGTACGGAGGATGCCGCATGAGGATCGTTCTAGTTGCAGCCTTGCTGGCCTCGGCGGCGTGTACGCCGGTCGAGATGCGGGGCGAGACGCCTGTTGCGGCACCGGTTGCAGCGGCGTGCAATGCCGACTCGCTTGGCGATCTGGTCGGCAAGCGGGCGAGCGATGCTCGGGCCGACGTGATGCAGACCCGATCGGGAGCGCGGACGCTCCGGTGGATCGCGCCGAACACGGCCGTGACGATGGATTTTCGGCCCGATCGGCTGAACGTCTATGTCGATGCGAAGGGTCGGATCGAACGCTTCACCTGCGCATGATAACTCAGTTCCTCCCCGGCAAGCGGGGGGAAACTAAGCAATAGCGAGTAAGGGTTTGCGGCCCAACGCGGTCGCCAGAGCGATATGGCGCCGTTCTACCGCCTCGCCGTACAGCCCGCGGTCGTCCGGACGCAGCGTCAACGTGAGCGATACGCCATCGTCCGCGAGTTGCGAGCGCTTCAACGGTCCGGCTAGACCGCCGCTCATCCTTTGACCTAGCCGCATCGCCATGCCCCAGGCCGTAGCACTCTTCAGCGCGGCAGGCGTCGCCAGCCGCTCTACTGGATCAGCCGCCGCCAAGTCGCCGCCGAGGCTTGTGTAGAGCGCCTGCGCCAGCATCCCCCGACTCGATGCGTCGATCGCCACCCAGTTGCCGTGCAGCGCGACCTCGACGCCGCGTTCGGCGCGGAACTCTGGGTTGGCGCGCCAGCCTACGTCGGCGAGCAGGCACGCCGTGTGGCGAATGCGGGCCATCGCGGGTGGCTCGGTGGTGAACAGCGGTGCGATCCAGCGGTCGAGGAGATCGCCGTGCTCGGGGAAGCGGCCGAGCAGGCGGCCCTCTTCGCGCGCGGCGACGATCAGTGGATCGAGCGTGCAGTCTGCGGGTTTCAGGTTTTCGTAAAGAAGGCCTTCGCGCAGGCCATAGGCGGACACGATCGTGGTCCGGCTGCCGAGTTGGCGCATCAACACGCCGAGCAACGCTGCGGCATCGGCGAGCGTTGCCGTACGTCCCGACGACAGCCCGGGGATTGCCTTCAAGCGCGGCTTGGAAAGCTGCGGAATCGTCCGGCTGAGCCGAGTGATCGTCGCGGCAGTCATCGAATATTGGTGGATGATCGGCAGCGGATAGTCCGACAGCTCCATGTCGAGCCGTGCCAACGCACGCCACGATCCGCCGACCAGATATAGCGGAAGCCCCTGCCCCTTTGCCGTCCAGCCGGCTTCGCGCACCAGACGTGCCACGTAGCGGGCGAGCACCTTGCCGCGCTTCGCCCGGATCGGACCGATGCGGAGGACGCCGAGCGGGAACGAGACGCGGTCCTCGATCTTGCCGCGACGAACGCGGACGAGTTCGAGACTGCCGCCGCCGAGATCGCCGACGATGCCGTCTGCTTCGGGGATCGCGGACAGGACACCGTAACCCGCCGCGCTGGCTTCCTGCTCACCCGACAGCGTCTCGACGGTCAGGCCGAGTTGTTCAGCCGCGGCAATGAGTTCTCCGCCGTTCTTCGCTTCGCGTACCGCCGCGGTCGCGACCGTGCGGAGCGTCGAGCATTCCATCTCCTTCGCCACGGCCGCGAACCGCGCCAGCGCGACGCGTGCCGTCTTCAGCGCGGACTTCTCGATCGCGCCGGTAGCGGCAAGCCCACGTCCCAGCCCCGCCAGAACCTTTTCGTTGAACCGGATCGCGGGCAGCCGCGGCGGCCCTTGATACACCACCAGACGGATCGAGTTCGAGCCGATATCGATGATCCCGGTGCGCGGGTGATCGTCAGTCTCGGCCTTGGGTGGGGAATTGCCGAACAGGATATTGGTGACGCTCATCGTTTTCGACGGAGCGATAGCGTCGGCACGGCATTGCTGGTCGCGAGCGAGGCGCCGCGGCCGGAAAGCGAAGGATTCGTCATGAAATACCGATGCAGGTTGAACGGGCGGTCGCCGGGATCGACGCGGCTATATTCGCCGTCGGGGCCTAGCTCCCAACTCTGCTCGTTGTCGATCAGGTTCGCGACCATCACCTGATCGAGAATCTGGTCGTGGACGGTGGGGTTGAGGATCGGCAGCATATATTCGACGCGGCGGTCGAAGTTGCGTGGCATCCAGTCGGCCGACGAGATGAACAGCTTTGCACCGTCGTTGGGGAGCGCCTTGCCGTTGCCGAACGCCCAGATCCGGCTGTGTTCGAGGAACCGGCCGATCACGGATTTTACGCGGATCGTCTCGGACAGGCCGGGAACGCCGGGGCGCAGGCAGCAGATGCCGCGGATGATGAGGTCGATCTCGACCCCTGCCCCGCTCGCCTCGTAGAGCTTCTCGATCACCGCGGGGTCGACCAACGAGTTCATCTTCGCCCAGACGCCGGCGGGCTTGCTGGCGCGCGCGTTGGCGATCTCGACGTCGATCAGGTTCATCAGGTTCTGGCGGAGGTCGCGCGGCGACAGGCTGACGCGCGCCATGTCGGTCGGTTCGACATAGCCGGTGATGTAGTTGAACATCTGCGCTGCATCGCGTCCGACCGCGGCATCGGCGGTGAAGAAGCTGAGGTCGGTGTAGATCTTGGCCGTGACCGGGTGATAATTGCCCGTGCCGAAATGGCAGTAGGTGCGGAACGCCTGGCCCTCGCGGCGGACGACCAGCGAGACCTTGGCGTGCGTCTTCCAGTCGATGAAGCCGTAGACGACCTGCACGCCCGCACGCTCAAGCGCGGAGGCCCAGACCATGTTCTGTTCTTCGTCGAACCGCGCTTTGAGCTCGACGACCGCGGTGACGGACTTGCCCGCCTCGGCCGCGGTTATCAGTGCGTTGATGACCGCGGGCTGCTTGCCGGCGCGGTAGAGCGTCTGCTTGATCGCGACGACGTCTGGGTCGTTCGCCGCCTGCTTGAGGAAAGCGAGCACAACCTCGAACGTCTCGTACGGGTGGTGGACGACGATGTCCTTCGCCTTGATCGCCGCAAAGCAATCGCCGCCGAATTCGCGGATTCGCTCGGGGAAGCGCGGGGTAAAGGGCGGGAACTTCAGGTCGGGACGATCCTCGTCGACGAGGCCGTCAAGGTCGACGATGCCGAGCAGATTGCCGCTCTCGGTGATGATCGCGTCGGCGCCACCGAGTTCGTCCTTGAGGACCGCGGCGAGCACGTCGGGGATACCGGTTTCGAGTTCGAGACGGATCACGCGGCCGCGGCGGCGACGCTTGATCGCGTTGGCGAAGTAGCGGACGAGATCCTCGGCTTCCTCTTCGATCTCCATGTCGCTGTCGCGCAACACGCGGAAGCTGGCGGCGGCGAGGACTTCGTAGCCGGGGAAGAGGACCGGCGCGAACCGCTTCAGGATCGATTCGATGGAGATGTAGCGTGCGGGCTCGCCGGGCAGGCGGACGAAGCGCGTCATGGTGTGCGGGAGCATGACGAGCTCGCGGACCGGCTCGTTATCCGAACGACGGACGAGGTCGAAGATCACCGACAAGCCGCGGTTTGGGATGAACGGGAACGGATGCGCGGGGTCGAGCGCCTGCGGGGTCAGGATCGGGAAGATCTGATCGCGGAAATGCGTTTCGAGCCACTCGTCCGCTTCGCCCTCGACCGCCTCACGCCGCAGGACGAACAGCCCGGCCTCGTCGAGCAGCACGCGGAGATCGCCCCACACCGCCTGCTGGCTCGCCATCAGTTCGTCGGCCTCGCGGACGATCGCCGTCAGCTGCTGGCCCGCGGTGAGCCCGTCGGCGGATCGCCGGTCGACGTCCTGCGTCTGCTGCCCCTTGAGGCCGGCGACGCGAACCATGAAGAACTCGTCGAGGTTGGAGCCCGAGATCGACAGGAAGCGGAGCCGCTCGAGCAGCGGATGCGCGGGGTTGCACGCCTCCTCCAGCACACGGCGGTTGAACGCGAGCCAAGACAGCTCGCGGTTGAAGAACCGGTCGTTCGGCTCTGCGCCGATGGGATCGTCGTCGTCTTCCGATTGGCGGACGATATGGGCTGGACGGTTCATCGGGCCTCTTGGGGGCTTATGGTGGCGTGAAGAGCGGAAGGTCGAGAGCGAGTTGCGGCCGAAGGATCAGCCCGGCCTCGGTGAGTGTGGTTCGTGCAAGAGGAATGGACAAGCGCTTGCGACGTTCCATCGCCTCCTGATCCAGCGCATCGACGGTTCGCGTTACGGTAATATGACTGCGCTCGATTCTGGTCGCGAGCCAGTCGATCAGATCGGGCCGCGCATCGAGGCTGCGGCGCTCGAACAGGTGCGCCAGCAACAGCCGCATAAGCTCGTCGTCGGGCGCGCCGATCGCGGCGGTCGGGCTGGCGGCGAGACGCGAGCGGAGATCCGGGAGTTTTACCTTCCATTCGGGCGGGGCGGCGTCGGCGACGATCAGCAGCGGCCTGTGTTCCTCCTGCGCGCGATTCCAGGCGTGGAACAGCTGCGCCTCGGGCACGCGCTCGGCATCGTCGATGATCGTGCCGCCGCTCTTCGCCGCGAAGATCCGCGCGAGCAGGCTGCGACCCGATTTGCGCGGACCGGTGAGGATGGCAGTCATGACGGGCCAGGTGGCCGTATGCTCCAGCGTATGGACGGCCCGCGAGTTGGAGGGGGTAACCAGGAAGGCATCGTCGCGAGGGTCCGCCGGCCACCCGAGTGGCAGCGCAATTTGAGTCATCTTGGTCGCGCTCACCCTGTCGTCGCATTGTCCGCGGGCAAGTCCGGCGGAAGAAGTTGGGCGACCCGGCGGATGCGGATCGTCTGGCCAGAGCCGAATACCTGATAGCCGCGGGCTTCGAGCGCTGTCTTCAGCGCGGCCGGGTCACCGTCATAGGCGACGCGCATCAGAGAGACACCGCCGAGCGCGAGGCTGGTAGTAGCCGCCGAGCGGACGCCGGGGATCGCGCGGAGTGCAGCTTCCGTAGACGAGACGGCGGTCGCTGCGGGCGTGTCGAACTGGACGATGACAGAGATGCCTTCGCCGCCGGTCAGCGCCGCGGTGTTGGCATCGGCCGTCTCGTCGGTCGGTAGATCGTCTATCGTTGCGGCTTCGGGCGGCGGCGGTGGCGACAGGCTGTAGTCGACGCGGAGCGAGCCGTTGCGGCGGGCCTGCTGGTAGAGGTCGTCGATCCGCTTCACGCCGGTGTCGAGTAGCTGCGCGATGCCATCGGGCGTACCGACTCGTAGCGTGAAGCTGCCGATCAGGTCGTTGTCGGGGCCGTGGCGTGCTTCGAACACGCCGATCACCGGGCCACCGGGCCATTGGCGATAAAGCTTCACGACCGGGGTGAGCACGTCGCTCGCGCCATATTGGTCGAGGATCGTCCGCCACCAGCCTCGGCCGGGGCGCTGCGTCTGGCCGACGTTGAGCAGGAGCGCGTCGGGACCCGAGCCGGACGGCCGGACGTAATCGATGCTGCTGTTGCCGGTGCGATAGCGTGCCCAGGCCTGCTGCCACTGCGTGCTCTGCTCGAACGCCTGGCCGACGCCGCCTGAATATTGGACGGGGATCACGAGCATCGGCTGCGAGCGATCGGCATAGGTCGAGATGCCGAGGATCGATCCGGCGCGGCCGCGATCGAACAGCACGCCGAGCTTGGCGATGTAGCGCTGCGGGCCGATCTGTTCGTTCTCGACGACGATGCCGGAGACGAGCGAATCGAGCGTGCCGTCGGAGACGAGCCCGCCACCACCGCCGAGCCGGTTCGACAATTGCACCCAGGCTTTTCGCTGGGCGAGCCGCCAGCCGCTGTAGCGCGCGGCGTCTGCGGTCTTGCCGGCTACGTCGACCGTGACGCCGCTCACCTCGTACGCGCTGCCGCTGTCGACCGGAGCCGCGCCTCGGCTGCCGCCTTCGATTTGCGCGAGCACGGCTCCGCCGCTCAACAATAGGGCGGCACCAGCAAGCGCGGTGGGAAGGGCACGGATACGCATCAAGCGGGCCTTTTGGCGAAGCAGACGTGGAAATCCAAGCGCGATGTGGCTAGCAGCACCGATCATGACCGATACGCCAGACTCCGCCGCTCCCGCCACGGGCTCCTATACCTACGCTCAAGCGGGCGTTTCGATCGCCGCGGGCAACGCGCTGGTGCGGGCGATCGCCCCGCTCGCCCGCTCAACGCGACGGCCGGGGGCGGATGCCGATCTTGGTGGGTTCGGCGGGATGTTCGATCTCAAGGCGGCGGGGTTCGTCGATCCGTTGCTGGTGGCGGCCAACGACGGCGTCGGCACCAAACTGAAGCTGGCGATCGAATGGAATCGGCATGAGGGTGTCGGCGTCGATCTCGTCGCGATGTGCGTCAACGATCTGATCGTGCAGGGCGCCGAGCCGCTGTTTTTCCTCGATTATTACGCGAGCGGGAAGCTCGACGCGGCGGTCGCCGAGCGCGTCGTCGCCTCGATTGCGGAAGGGTGCAAGACCGCAGGCTGCGCGCTGATCGGGGGCGAGACCGCCGAGATGCCGGGCATGTATGCGGACGGCGACTACGACCTGGCGGGCTTCTGCGTCGGTGCGGTCGAGCGGACCAATGTGCTGACCGGACGTGAGATCGCCGCGGGCGACGTGATGCTCGGGCTGGCATCGTCGGGTGTGCATTCGAACGGGTTCTCGCTGGTTCGGCGGCTGGCGACCGATCGCAGCTGGAAGCTCGATCGCCCGGCGCTGTTCGACCAGGACAAGTTGCTGATCGATCATCTGATGGCGCCGACTCGGATCTATGTCGCGAGCCTGCTGCCGTTGCTGCGCGAGCGGCGGATCAAGGGACTGGCACACATCACCGGTGGTGGCCTGCTCGAGAACATCCCGCGCGTGCTGCCCGACGGCGTGCATGCGGTGGTCGATGCCGATGCGTGGGAGCAGTCGCGGTTGATGGCGTTCCTGCAGGCTCAGGGGGCTATCGAGCCGGAGGAGATGGCGCGCACGTTCAACTGCGGGATCGGCATGGTCGTGATCGTGTCCGCCGACGAGGCCGAGGCGGTGACCGCGGCACTGGAGGCGGCGGACGAGGCGGTCTTCACGATCGGGCGGATCGAGACCGGCACGCACGGCTGCACGGTGCGTGGGTCGGCCGGCACGTGGAGTGCGCGCGAGGACTGGACCGCGACGCATGGCTGAAAAGACGCGCGTCGGCGTGCTGATCTCGGGGCGCGGATCGAACATGATGGCGCTGGTCGGCGCGTCGCGCGCGGCGGAGTGTCCGTACGAGATCGCGCTGGTCGCTTCGGACAGGCCGGACGCGGCGGGGCTCGAATGGGCAAGGTCGGAAGGTGTGGCGACGTTCGCGCTCTCGCCGAAGGGTCTGGGGAAGCCGGCCTATGAGGCCGCTATCGATGCGGCGTTGCGAAAGGCCGGCGTCGAGGTCGTTGCGCTCGCCGGCTATATGCGGTTGCTGTCGGACGGGTTCGTGGCGGCGTGGCGGGACCGGATCGTCAATATCCATCCGTCGTTGCTGCCGAAGTACAAGGGGCTCGACACGCATGCGCGGGCGATCGCGGCAGGCGATGCGGTCGGCGGATGTTCGGTGCATGTCGTGACCGAGGAGCTCGATGGCGGCGTGGTGCTGGGTCAGGCCGAGGTGCCGATCCTTCCCGGCGACGATGCGGACGCGCTTGCGGATCGCGTGCTGGCGGCGGAACATGCTTTGTACCCGAAGACCTTGGCGGAGTTCGTGACGCGATGACCGATCTGTCCCCCCTCGACCGCGTTCGCGCAGCGGCGCTCGCCTTGCCCGAGACCGAGGAGAAGGTTTCACACGGCCAGCCGACCTTCTTCGTGGCCGACAGGCAGTTCGCGCAGTTCCGGGCGGATCATCACGGCGATGGACTGACCATAGTGTGCGTGAAGACCAGCGGCACCGAGGAACAGGCGACGCTGATCGAGGCGAACCCGGCCATGTATTCGCGGCCGGCGTATCTCGGCGCGACCGGTTGGGTCGGGATGAATGTTGCCGGCGATCCGGACTGGGCGCTGGTCGAGGACCGGATCGCGCGGAGTTGGGAACTGGCGGCCCCTGCCCGCTTGCTGGAGGCTGGCGGGCGATGAGCACCGAGACACCGACCGAACGCCGCGAAGCTGCGGCAACGCGGCGGCGTTGGGTGACGCTGGCCGAGGTCGTCGCCGTTGCGGGCGTGCTGATCGCGGCGTTGACGCTGTGGACCAACTGGTCGGATCACCGCGCTAACGAGGCCGACAAGATCGCGGCGCTGTCGAGTGCGGCGCGCGAGCGGACGAAGATCGCTCTGTCGGCGATCGTGCAGGATGGCGGCGACACGCTGTTGCTGAAGGATGCGCGGCATGACCTTCAGGACGTGACGATCACGTTCCCGCGTGCGCTGGGCGTCTCGCCGCAGCGGCCGCCGGCTGAGCCAGTCATCGACAAATCGTGGTTCTCGAAACCACTTCTGAAGTTGACCGATGGCGGCGCGGACAACCGAGCAGGCCGATTGGCGGTTCTCGTCAGCGTCCAGTATTTTGATGGCGACACGACCCGGTCGGCGAGCGGCATCTATGACGTAATCTGGAAGACCGAAGCCGGCTTGCCCTTGATGGGTCGGTCACTGAAGCTCGAGGGCTTGCGCGTTCGCCAGCGCGGTGGGGATCAGGCGAAGCTTGATGCGATCTGGGCGAAAGAGAAGCCGGCGGCATAAGGCTGCTTCTGCTGAAATGTTTCCCCGCGAAGGCGGGGATCCAGACTGGGATCCCGCCTTCGCGGGAGAACAAGGAGGCGGTAGTTGCCTTTGCCCAGTTCAGACCGAGCGGGCGTAGACCGGGTCGTCGTGGAGGGTGGTGCCGACCATGAACTGGCGGCTGCCTATTACCTTGAAGCCTTGGCGTTCGTAGAAGGCTCGGGCGCGGGTGTTCTGGTCCCATACGCCTAGCAGGACCCGGGTTCGGCCTGCCACGGCGGCGTCTTCGAGGGCGCGGGCCATCAGGGCGGAGCCGAGGCCTGAGCCTTGCGCCTGTTTCATCAGATAGATGCGGCGGAGTTCTATGTCCGCAGGGCCTGGCTCGATGGGGAAGTCCGGCGCGGTCAGTACCGTGTAGCCGATCGGCGCTTGGCCGGGTTCATACTCGGCCAGCGTCACGATCGTCGCGGGATCGGCCAGCCACGTCTCGAACGTGGCGATGCTGTTCTTCGTCGTGCAGTGGGCGACGATGTCCGCCCCGGTCAGCACGGTCGCATAGGTATCGAGGAACGTGGCGGATGCGACGAGCGATAGCGCGGGCGCATCGCCCGGCTCAGCCCGTCGCAGCCGCCAAGTCATCAGCCGACGATTTCTTCGGGCTTGAAGAAGTACGCAATCTCGATCTCGGCGTTCTCGTCTGAGTCCGAACCGTGGACCGAGTTGGCTTCGATCGACTCGGCGAGTTCCTTGCGGATCGTGCCGGCATCGGCGTTGGCGGGGTTGGTGGCGCCCATGATGTCGCGGTTGCGCTGCATCGCGTTCTCGCCTTCGAGAACCTGGACGACGACCGGGCCCGAGATCATGAACGAGACGAGCTCACCGAAGAACGGGCGCTCCTTGTGGACCGCGTAGAAGCCCCCGGCCTGCTCGCGGGTCATCTGGATGCGCTTCGAAGCGACGACGCGCAGGCCGGCTTCCTCAAGCATCTTGGTGACCGCACCGGTCAGGTTGCGGCGGGTTGCGTCGGGCTTGATGATCGAAAAGGTACGGTTCGCGGCCATGATGGTCACGGGCTCCTGTGTTGACGGTAGTTGGATGCGCGGCGCTTAGGCGGGGGACGCGTTTAAAGCAACCTATGCGGCCTGTTCCCAACGGCCGGAGTCGTTCTGCTTCCAGTAGCGGCGTTCGACGCCGTCGCGGTCGGCCAACGCCTTCCACGCCAAGCGCGCTTCCTGGATCGCTTCGTCGTCGAAGAGGTGGAAGCCGCGGTCAAAGGTTAGGATAAGGTCACGCCAACGTCCGTCTACCACCGCGACGTTGCGGGCAGCGTTTGCGGGGGCGGCTTCCTGGATATCCTCAGCGATTAGAATGGGTTGGGCGGTGTCGTCGTTGCTGCCGGCCTGGGTGTGGGGGAGGAAGCTTTCGGGGGCGTAGGACCAGAGGAGGCGGTCGAGCGCGACGCGTTGTTCTTCGGGCTCGGCGACTATCAGGAGGCGGCCGCCGGTTTGGACGACGCGCTCGGCGATGCGTGGGAGGACGCGGTCGAGGGGGCTAGTTAGGTGGTAGAAATCGACCTGCATTCTATCCATTCTCCCTCGCTGTTCCCCCCGCGAAAGCGGGGGTCCAGGAGCCACGATGGGTGTCGGTACTTAGCTGGGCCCCCGCGTCCGCGGGGGAACAGTCTTTCTCTTAGGCCTCAACCCTCGAAGTTCTCCGCTACGAACTGGTCGAGGAGGCGCACGCCGTAGCCGGTTGCGCCCTTGTCGTGGTTCGTCCCGGGCTTGTCCGACCAGACCATGCCGGCGATGTCGAGATGCGCCCACTTCACGCCCTCGTCGACGAAACGCTTGATGAATTGCGCGGCGGTGATCGAGCCGGCACCGCGGGGGCCGACGTTCTTCATGTCGGCGATCGGCGAATCGATCAGCTTGTCGTAGGCGGGCGACAGCGGGAAGCGCCAGAGCGTGTCGCCGGTGGTCTTGCCCGCCGCGATCAGCTGTTCGGCGAGCGCGTCGTCGTTGGCGAAGATACCGCCATTCTCGGTGCCGAGCGCGACGATCATCGCACCCGTGAGCGTGGCGAGATCGACGATCGTGGTCGGCTTGTGCGCCTGCTGCACCCAGGTCACGCAATCGCAGAGCACGAGGCGCCCCTCGGCGTCGGTGTTGAGCACTTCGATCGTCTGGCCCGACATCGAGGTGATGACGTCGCTCGGACGCAGCGCGGCGCCGTCGGGCATGTTCTCGACCAGGCCCATCACGCCAACGACGTTCGCCTTGGCCTTGCGGCTGGCCAGCGCCTTCATCGCGCCGGCGACGGCGCCGGCGCCGCCCATGTCCCACTTCATGTCTTCCATGCCCGCACCGGGCTTGATCGATATGCCGCCCGAATCGAACGTCACGCCTTTGCCGACGAACGCGAGAGTTGGCGCATCTGCCCCTGCCCCGTTCCACTTGAGCGCAAGGATGCGTGCTTCACGCCGCGAGCCCTGGCTGACGCCGAGCAGCGAACCCATGCCAAGCTCGGTCATCTGCGCTTCGTCGAGCACGGTGATCTCGAGCCCGAGACCCTCAACGTCCTTCGTCACCTTCTCGACGAAGCTCTCGGGGTAGACGACGTTCGGCGGCGACGTGACCAGCCAGCGCGTCAGGTCGAGCCCGCCGGTGACCGCGGCTGCCTCGTTCCAGGCTGCATCGGTGCCGTCGGGCGCGCCGGCGATGGTGATCTCGGTCAGCGTCGGCTTCGACTTCTCGGCCAGCTTCGTGCGGTACGTGTCGTAGCGCCATGCGCGCTGGGCGGCGGCAGCGGCGAAGTGTGCAGCGGCCTTAGGCGTCGGCGTGGCGCCGGCCGAGAGGTCGGCAACGACCGACGTCGCGCCCGATGTCAGCAGACGTGCGGTGATCGCACCGCCGGCCTTCTCCCAATCGGCGGTCTCGCCCGCACCGACTCCGACGAGCAGGACCTGGCGAACCGCGCCGTCGACCGGCACGAACAGCTCGACGACCGAGCCTGCCTCACCTGCAAAGCGCGCCGCAGCAGTTGCGCTGGTCGCCACTGCCTCGCCATCGCCGCCGATCGCGCTCCAGTTGATCGTCGCCAAGCCGTCCTTCGCGACGGGCACGGCGAGGATCGGGGCGTTGGCGGGAACGGTCGGGGCGAAGACGATCTGCATGAAGAAACCTCGGGAAGCTTTTGAACGGATGTACGTACCCCATAAGTTGATGCCGCAGTTACGGCAAAGCAAGGTGGCGGCCTGTCATCTCACGGCGATTGCAGGGAAGCGCCGGTGATGCGATAGGCGGGCGATATGGCGGCAAACGGCTGCCCAGTGCCAAAGGGGTTGGTTCGGATCGTGTTGCGTATCGACCTTTTGACGGGTTGCGCCCTTTCGCTCGCGTTGGCGACCGGGATCGCGGCTGCGCCTGCCCAGGCCCAGGATTTCCAGAACCGCCCGGTCGCGCCTCCGGTGCAGGACCCGCCCGTCGCCAATGCATCGACCGCGACGCCGGCTGAGGACCAGGTACAGTTCAGCTCCACCGCGCTGGAATACAACACCAACACCGATATCGTCACCGCGACGGGTGAAGTCCGTATGTTCCGCCAGGGCAGCCGCCTGCGCGCCGACAAGGTCGTGTGGAACCGTAAGACCGGCAAGGTGGTCGCGACCGGCAACATCGCGGTCACCAATCCCGAAGGCGACATCGCGTACGGCGACGAGATCAACCTGACCGATTCGCTGAAGGACGGCGTGGTCGACAATATGCTCGTCGTGCTCGAACAGGGCGGACGCCTTGCCGCACAGCAAGGCACGCGCGACGCCGACGGCACGGTCAACCTTAAGACGGCGGCCTACACGCCGTGCAGCGTCACCAACACCGCCGGTTGTCCCAAGGAACCGACGTGGAAGATCACCGCGGTCCGCGTCACCTATCGCCCCGAGCGGAAGCGCATCTTCTACAAGGGCGCGCGGCTGCACTTGTTCGGCCTGCCGAGCCTGCCGCTTCCCGAATTCTCGAACCCGGTCGGTGGCGGCAGCGACAGCGGCCTGCTCTCGCCCAACGGCGGTTATAGCCGCGTCAACGGCGTCGAAGTCAGCGTCCCCTATTACTGGAAGCTCGCCCCGAACCAGGGGCTGGTCATCACGCCGCACATCTACAGCAGCGTGCTGCCGATGGCCCAGGTCGATTATTCCGCGCTCAATTCCATGGGCGCGTTCAAGGTGCGCGCCTATGCGACCGAAAGCCGGCGCAGTGACGATCTGGCGACCGCCAACACAGCCGACACGAGCATGGCGTTCCGCGGCTATATCGACGGCATGGCGCGCTATCAGTTGACGCCGAACTGGACCGCAAGCGGTTCGCTCCGCCTGACGACCGACCGGACGTTCCTGCGCCGCTACGACATTTCGCGCGACGACCGGTTGCGCACGACCGCAAGCCTGGAGCGGATCGACGACAGCAGCTATTTCTCGCTGAGCGGCTGGTACGCGCAGACCTTGCGCGTTGCCGACAGCCAGGGACAACAGCCGATCGCGCTGCCCGAGATCGATTATCGCAAGCGGTTCGACGACGGGCTCGTCGGTGGTCGGTTCCAGCTCCAGTTAAATACGCTCGCGCTGACCCGTACCGATGGCCAGGACACACAGCGCGCATTCGCGAGCCTGCAATGGGACCTGCGCCGCTTCACGAATTGGGGCCAGGAGGTCACTTTCACCGCGTTCGCGCGTGGCGACCTGTACAATACCAACGAGATCGGTTCGGAGATCCCCACCTATCGCGGGTTCGGCGGCTTTCGTCAGCGCGCCATCGGCGCGGCTGCGGTCGATGTGAAATGGCCGTTCATCGGCACCTTCCTTGGTGGAACCCAGCGGTTTACGCCTCAGGTTCAGTTCGTTGCGGCGCCCAAGGTCGCCAATATTTCTTTGCCGAACGAGGACTCGCGCGCGGTCGACCTGGACGACACCAACCTGTTCTCGCTGAACCGCTTCGCCGGTTATGACCGGTTCGAGGATTCGTCACGGGTAACCTATGGTGGTGAATGGGCGCTCGACCTGCCGGGCATTACCTTCACCACCAATATCGGCCAGAGCTATCGTCTGGATCTGCGTCCGACCATCCTGCCCGACGGTACCGGCCTCAGCGATCGGTTCTCCGACATCGTCGGGCGCAGCGAGCTCCGGTTCCGCGATTTCGTGTCGATCGTCCACCGCTACCGGTTGGACAAGGACGGCTTCGCGATCCGCCGCAACGAAGTCGACGCGACGATCGGTTCGCGCGCGACCTATGTTCTGGTCGGCTATCTGAAGCTCAACCGCAACATCGACGCCTCGATCGAGGATCTGCGCGATCGCGAGGAGGTTCGCGTCGCGGGCCGCGTCCAATTCGCGCGATTCTGGTCGGCGTTCGGCTCGGGCGTGGTCGATCTCACCAACGCATCGGAGGATCCGCTGTCCCGCAGCGACGGCTTCACGCCGATCCGCCACCGGCTGGGCGTCCAGTATGAGGACGACTGCCTGCGTCTCGGCGGAACCTGGCGGCGGACGTACAACGACACCGGCGACGCGCGGAAGGGCAACAGCTTCCTGTTGACGCTGGCCTTCACCAACCTCGGCCGCTAAGCCCGCGTTCAGCTACTTTGGGGCAAACCGCGCCGGATATGCGTCGTCATGGCAATGCCGATGCGAATTCCGACGCGCGATAATGGGATACCGACACTTGAAGCATGATGTTCGACTGGCGGCGCGTGGCGGCCGTGTGATCGGTTCGGTGGTTCTGGCTGCGCTGGCGGCCAGCGCGATCGCGCAATCCGTGCCACCCAAGGCACAGGGCCGGCGGACACCGCGGCCTGCGCCGACCCAGCCCGCGCAGACGCAGCCTGCCGCGGCCCAGGCCGCCCAGGCTGGTTCGGGCCGGACGGTCCAGGACCAGAGCGTTCCGGACAATACCGGTCTCGACATTCCGACCAACCTGCAGATCTTCGGCAAGGTCGACCCCAACGTCCGCAAGCCGACGGCGATCGTCAACGACACGGTCATCACCGGGACCGACGTCGACCAGCGTGTCGCGTTGGTGGCGATGGCGAACGAGGCGAAGTTGTCGCCCGAAGATCGCGAGCGGCTGAAGCTGCAGGTCCTGCGCCAGTTGATCGACGAGACGCTCCAGATCCAGGAAGCCAAGACCGCCGACATCACGATCACCCCCGCCGAGCTGACGCAGAGCTATGACGGCGTATCGAAGCGCTTCAATCGTACGCCGGTCGCGATGCGCGCCTATCTGCGCGAATCGGGATCGTCGGAGCGGTCGCTCAAGCGCCAGATCGAGGGCGAGCTCGCCTGGCAGCGCTATCTGCGTCGTCGCGTCGAGCCGTTCGTCAACGTCGGCGACGAAGAGGTGAAGTCGATCATCGACCGTCTCCAGGCGGCCAAGGGCACCGACGAGTTCAACCTCAAGGAAATCTACCTCGCGGCGACGCCGGCGAACAGCCAGCAGGTCTATGCGAACGCCAAGCAGATCCTGCAGGAAATCCAAAAGGGCGCGCAGCCGTTCGAATATTACGCGCGGCAGTTCTCCGAAGCGTCGACCCGGGCAGTCGGGGGCGATCTGGGGTGGATCCGTGCGGCGGCGCTGCCGGGGCCGCTGTCCGAGGCTGCGACCTCGATGCAGGTCGGTCAGGTTGCCGGGCCGATCGAGGTCTCGGGTGGCTATTCGATCCTGTACCTGACTGACAAGCGCCAGGTGCTGACGGCCGATCCGCGTGATGCCAAGCTCAGCCTGAAGCAGCTGACGCTGCGCTTCCCGCCGAACACCAACCAGGCACAGGCGACGGCGCGCGCTCAGGCGTTCGCCAAGGCCACGCAGGAGTTGCGTGGCTGTGGGACCGTTGAGAAGGTCGCCGCTGGCATCGGCGCGGACGTGGTCGACAACGATACGGTCCGCATCCGCGATCTGCCGCCGCAGCTCCAGGAAGTGATGCTGAAGCTTCAGGTCGGCGAGTCCAGCCCGCCTTTCGGGTCCGCTGAGCAAGGCGTTCGCGCGCTGGTGCTCTGCGGTCGCGACGAGGCGGCTGGCGGTTCGGTGCCGAACTCGGAGCAGATCCAGGGTCAGCTCGAGCAACAGCGCGTCAATTTGCGCGCCCAGCAGAAGTTGCGCGATCTGCGGCGCGATGCCGTGGTCGAATATCGGTGATCGGATTTTGACCCGCATCTCGCCGCTGGCGGTGTCGATGGGTGATCCTGCCGGGATCGGGCCCGAGATCATCGCCAAGGCTTGGGATGCGCGTAAGGCGCATGCCTTGCCGTCATTCGTGGCGGTCGGTGATGCCCGGGCGATCGAGCGGGTCTGGGCCGGTCCGATCGCGCGGATTGCGGATCTGAACGCGGCGGCAGCGGTGTTCGGTGAGGCGCTGCCGGTGCTGACAGTGGGGGACGCCGGCGCGATCGTACCGGGCGAGCCCGATGCGGACGGTGCGCGCTGTGCGTTGCATTCGTTGGAATTGGCGGTTGGTCTCGTTCGCACTGGCGCGGCGCGTGCGCTGGTGACGGGGCCGGTGTCGAAGTCACAGCTGTATGCGATCGGCTTCAGCCATCCGGGGCAGACCGAGTTCGTTGCCGAGCGCTACGGCGTCGCGGGGGACAATGCGGTGATGATGCTCGCCGGGCCGTCGCTGAAGGTGGTGCCGATCACCACCCACGTGCCGTTGAAGGACGTTTCGGCTTTGCTCACGGTCGACCTGATCGTCGCCAAGGCCCGCGCGACCGCCCGCGGTCTGCTGCGGAACTTCGGGATAGAGAACCCGCGGCTCGCCTTTGCCGGCCTCAATCCGCATGCTGGCGAGCAGGGTGCGCTCGGGCGCGAGGAGATCGAGATCATCGCGCCGGCGATCGCGATTTTGCGCGAGGAAGGCATCGATGCGACCGGGCCGTTTGCGGCGGACACGATGTTCCATCCGCGGGCACGTGCGACCTACGATGTCGTCATGTGCTGCTATCACGACCAGGCTTTAGTGCCTCTCAAGACGATCCATTTCGACGACGGCGTGAACATGACGCTGGGCCTGCCGATCGTGCGGACGTCGCCTGATCACGGCACCGCGTTTGCGATCGCCGGCAGGAACCTCGCCGAGCCAGGCGCGATGATCGCCGCGATCGCAATGGCGGGCGAAGCGGCGGACCGACGCGCGCAGACCGCTGCCCAGTCGTGAGCGAGGCTGCATTGACGGAGCTTCCCCCCCTGCGCGAGGTGATCGCGCGTTATGGGCTGAACGCGAGCAAGGCGCTTGGGCAGAACTTCCTGTTCGACGGGCAGTTGCTCAAGCGGATCGCGGCAGTGCCGGGCGATCTTCAGGATGCCGAGGTGCTTGAAGTGGGCCCGGGTCCTGGTGGCCTGACGCGCGCATTGCTCGCCGCGGGTGCGCGGGTGACTGCGATCGAACGCGACCGGCGGTGCATTCCGGCGCTTGCCGAATTGAGTGAGGCCTATCCGGGACGGCTGCGGGTCATCGAGGGCGACGCGATGGAAGTCGACGCGCCGGCGCTGTTCGAGGGCAAGCCGCATATCGTGTCGAACCTGCCGTACAACATCGGCACGGCGTTGCTGGTCGGGTGGCTGTCGGCGTCGTGGCTGCCGTGGTGGCAGTCGTGCACGCTGATGTTCCAGAAGGAAGTCGCCGAGCGGATCGTCGCCAAGACCAACGACGATCATTACGGGCGGCTCGCGGTGCTGGCGCAGTGGCGCTCGACCGCACGGATCGCGATGCCGGTGCACCGGTCGGCATTCACGCCGCCACCGAAAGTGATGTCGGCGGTGGTGCATTTGACGCCGGTCGAGGCGCCGGAAGGTGTGAACTTTGCGGTTTTGGAGCGACTGACGGGCGCGGCGTTCGGGCAGCGACGGAAGATGTTGCGGCAGAGTTTGAAGGGCGTGCCGGGCGCGCTCGATGCGCTGGAGCGGATCGGGGTTGAGGCTACGCGCCGGGCGGAGACGCTTTCGGTTGCCGACTTCACGGCGTTGGCGAAGGCGGTCAGCTGATCTTCCCCCCTCCCTGGAAGGGAGGGGTCGGGGGTGGGTCGGCTTCCGTATGAAGTGACGGTGGTGGCACGAGCGGGCCTACCCACCCCCTGCCCCTCCCTTTCAGGGAGGGGGGCCTGTTAGTCCTTGGCGGCGATTGGTGTCTTCTCGACCTGCGCGGTTGCGATCGGTGGGCCCTTGGCGATCACCGCCGCGAGCTGCGTGGCTTCCGGACATACGCCCTTGCAGAGCGTGCGGATCTTCACGAGGTTGTCCTTTGCGCGGACCACGGCGCCCTTAGCGACCAGTGCCTCGCCCTGCCCCTTGAGCGCGGCGACGTCGTTCGGCTCCAGCAGCAAGGCCTCGCGGTACAGGCGGATCGCCTTGCCTGGCAGGTCACGCGTTTCCGCGACGCGTGCCAGCAGGAGGAACGCCGCACGATTGCGCGGATCGACCGCGACCGACGTTTCGAGCACATCCGTCGCGCCGTCGAGGTTGCCGGCCGTCATCAACGAACGCCCCTGCGCCAACAACTGCATCGAGCGCGCGTCGATCTGGGCGTCGGGGCGTTGCCCGCTGAGCGACGTCGACACGCACACGACGGTCAGCGCGGCGGCAAGGGCAACGGACGAAAAACGCATCATCGTCTCCAGGCGGGTCACAGATGGGGCCACAGATTGGACCATAGATCGGCTGGCTAGCACGCAGCCCGGAGGCGCGCGACAAAAAAGCCGTCGGTGCCGTCGCGACCGGGTTCGAGGCGGACGCCGTGGCCGTGCTTCGCGCCGGCGGGGAGCGTAAGGGGCTCGGCCGTCCAGCCGGGGTGCGCGTTGAGGAACCAGCTGACCTGGTCGGTCCCCTCGGCGTCGAGCAGCGAGCAGACGATGTAGACGAGCGCGCCGCCGGGCTTGACCAGCGTGGCGGCGACGGAGAGCACCTGCTGCTGCGTCGATTGCAGCCGCGAGACGCGGTCGGGGGTGAGCCGCCAGCGTGCCTCGGGATTGCGCCGCCATGTGCCGGTGCCCGAGCAGGGGGCGTCGACCAGCACGCCGTCCGCGCGGCCTGCCCATTCGCTCAGCGCCTTGATCTCGCGCGTCGGGTTGAGCAGGCGGCTCTCGACGATCGTCGCGCCGGCGCGGGTGGCGCGGGGGGCGAGCCGCGAAAGACGGTTGCGGTCGGTGTCGCAAGCGAGGATCACGCCTTGGTTCTTCATCGTCGCCGCGAGCGCGAGCGTCTTGCCGCCGGCGCCGGCACAGAGATCGACGATGCGTTCGCCGGGCTTCGCCTGCATCGCGAGGCCGACGAGCTGGCTGCCTTCGTCCTGCACTTCGAGAGCGCCTTCGTTGAAGAGCGGGAGTGCTTCGACGTTGGTGCCGGTGGGGAGGCGGATGCCGTCCGGCGCGTGGGGGGTGGCGTCGGCTTCGGGGAGCGCGGCGAGGACGGTCGCACGGTTTGAGATGAGCGTGTTGACGCGGAGGTCGAGCGTGGCGCGGCCGGCTAGATCGGTCAGTGCGGCGCCGTCTAGGCCGGATGCGCGGAGGGCCTTGCTCAGCCACTGCGGCGCTACGCCGGCGCGGGCGCGGGGTTCGTCCTTGGCGATCGGGGCGGGTGCGTGGGTGGAGCCGTCGAAGGTCGCGGCGACTTCCGGATCGGCGTCGGCGACGAGTAGCATTGCGGTGCGACCGTTTTCGGGGCGGTCGCCGGCCTTGCGGATCGCGGCGTAGACGAGTTCGCGAACGGCGCGGCGGTCCTTCGAGCCGGCGTAGCGGCGGGTGGCGAAATAGCGGGCGATCAGCGTGTCGGCGGCGGCGCCGGACTCGCGGGCGGCGGCGATGATCTGGTCGAGGAGTTCGATCGCGGCCTGGGTGCGTGCTGGGGGCGTCACTTCTGGGCTCCCGACTTCGCGTGGGTTCGGGGGGAGGCTTGGTAGGGAGTGTTCGTCATCATCCCCTCCCCTAGCCCCTCCCGCGGGCGGGAGGGGAATAATTTCGGGGTTTGGTTCAGCGCCCTTGACCGAGTGCGGGCGATCCCAGCCCCGCTATCCGTCATCCCGGCGAACGCCGGGACCCATGGCACGGTGGACCCGGCGACAGCGTGCAACCACCACCCGGCTCGCAACCGTGGGTCCCGGCGTTCGCCGGGATGACGGAGGGGGCGCCGGGATGACGGAGGGGGGCTGCGGGATGACGGAGGGGGGCGGCGGTCTGTGAGCTAGCCTCCGGCCTGCGGAGCATTGCCCCCGCAGATTCGTTCGTCATTCCCGCGCAGGCGGGGATCCATATTCTCGCACGGTTGCGATCTTACCGCGACGTTAGCCCGTATGATTAGCCCGTATGGGTTCCCGCCTTCGCGGGAATGACGGGGAGCGTGAGAGCTAGCCGCTTCCCTCCCTGGAAGGGAGGGGTTGGGGGTGGGTTGGCTCGTTTCAGCCACCGGCAGACGAGCTTGGGGAAACCGACCCACCCCCGGCCCCTCCCTTTCAAGGAGGGGAGAAGTTCCCGCCCTCACCGCGTCGGGTAGTTCGGCGCTTCCCGCGTGATCGTCACGTCGTGGACATGGCTCTCCATCAAGCCCGCACCCGTGATCTGCACGAACTCCGCCCGCGCCTGGAGGTCCGGGATCGTTGCCGAACCCGTATACCCCATCGCCGCCTTGATCCCGCCAACCAGCTGATGAACGACATCCCTCGCCGGACCCTTGTACGCGACCTGTCCTTCGATCCCCTCGGGGACGAGCTTCAGCTGGTCCTTGATGTCGCCTTGGAAATAGCGGTCCGCCGACCCGCGCCCCATCGCGCCGACCGAGCCCATGCCGCGGTACGATTTGTACGCGCGGCCCTGGTACAGGAACGTCTCGCCAGGTGCCTCGTCGGTGCCAGCTAGCAGCGAGCCGATCATCACAGTCGACGCGCCCGCCGCGAGCGCCTTCGCCATGTCGCCCGAGGTCCGGATGCCGCCGTCGGCGATCACCGGCACGCCAGCCTTGTGGCCAGCCTCCGCGCAATCCATCACCGCGGTCAGCTGCGGCACGCCGACGCCGGCCACCACCCGAGTGGTGCAGATCGAGCCCGGCCCGATGCCGACCTTGATCCCGTCCGCGCCCGCACCGATCAGCGCGCGCGTCGCTTCGCCGGTCGCGACGTTGCCCGCCACCACCTGCACAGAGTTCGACAGCTTCTTCACGCGCTCGACCGCGCGGCCGACGTCCCGGTTATGCCCGTGCGCGGTGTCGATCACGATCAGGTCGCAGCCGGCGTCGACCAGCTGTTCGGTCCGGTCGAAGCCCTTGTCGCCGACCGTCGTCGCCGCCGCGACGCGCAGGCGGCCCGCCTCGTCCTTGGTGGCATCGGGGAACATCACCGCCTTCTCGATGTCCTTGACGGTGATCAGCCCGACGCAACGATACTGCGCGTCGACCACCAGCAGCTTCTCGATGCGGCGAGCGTGGAGCAGGCGGCGTGCCTCTTCCTTGCCGACTTCGGTCGAGACGGTGGCGAGGTTCTCGTGCGTCATCAGCTCGCTGACGGGCTGTTTCGGATCACCCGCAAAACGCACGTCGCGGTTGGTGAGGATACCGACGAGCTTGCCGTCCGCCTCAACCACCGGGATGCCGCTGATGCGGTGGCCCGACATCAGCGCCTGCGCCTCGCCGAGCGTGGCGGTCGGCTTGATCGTGATCGGGTTGACCACCATGCCCGACTCGAACCGCTTGACCTGACGGACCGCGATGACCTGCTCCTCGACGGTGAGGTTGCGGTGGAGCACGCCGATGCCGCCGAGCTGTGCCATTACAATGGCCATGTCGGCCTCGGTGACGGTGTCCATCGCCGAGGACAGGATCGGGATGTTGAGCGCAATGCCGCGCGTCAGCTGCGTGCGAGTATCGGCCTGGCTTGGCAGCACGTCCGATTCCCCCGGATACAGGAGGACGTCGTCGAAAGTGAGGCCGAGGCGGATATCCATGAGAGCTGCCGTTCCTGGGTGTGAGGTGGCGCGCCATGTAACCAAAGCGCGCGCGCACGGCTAGGCCTCATGTCTGGCTCCAGGGGGCGCCCACGTGCTATAGCGGTGCTATACACGGATGGGGATGTTCGATGGGCTTGACCGTTGCCGCACTCTTATTGGCGCTGGTGCTGCTGTACCTCTTCACCAGCATCAAGATCGTCCATCAGGGCTATCAATACACGATCGAACATTTCGGCCGCTTCACGACGGTCGCGCGGCCCGGCTTCAATTTCTACCCCGCGTTCTTCTATCGTGTGGGCCGGAAAGTGAACATGATGGAGCAGGTGATCGACATCCCCGGCCAGGAGATCATCACCAAGGACAACGCGATGATCTCGACCGATGGGGTCGTGTTCTTCCAGGTGCTCGACTCGGCCAAGGCGGCGTACGAGGTGTCGGACCTGTACCAGGCGCTGTTGCAGCTCACGACGACCAACCTGCGTACGGTGATGGGATCGATGGACCTCGACGAGACGCTGTCGAAGCGCGACGAGATCAATGCAAGGCTGCTCAACGTGGTGGATCATGCGACGACGCCGTGGGGGGTGAAGATCACGCGCGTCGAGATCAAGGACATCCGCCCGCCGGCGGACATCGTCAACGCGATGGGGCGGCAGATGAAGGCGGAGCGCGAGAAGCGGGCGAACATTCTGGATGCGGAGGGATCGCGGGCTTCGGAAATCCTGCGGGCGGAGGGGCAGAAGCAGGCACGGATTCTCGAGTCCGAGGGGCGCAAGGAATCGGCGTTCCGCGATGCCGAGGCGCGCGAGCGGGCGGCTGTGGCTGAGGCTTCGGCTACGCGGGCGGTGTCGCAGGCGATCGAGGAGGGGGGCGCGCAGGCGATCAACTACTTCATTGCGCAGAAATATGTCGAGGCGATCGGCAAGTTCGCGACCTCGCCCAATGCGAAGACGATCCTGTTCCCGGTCGAGGCTACGCAGCTGATGGGGACGCTGGGGGGGATTGGCGAGCTGGCTAAGGATGCGCTGCGCGATGCGACCGCGTCACCGCCGGCCAAGCCTGCCGCTCGGGGGCCGTTCGAGCTGTCTAAGTCGACCGAGGTTCCGAAAAGCTGATGGACGCGATTGGTGCAGCCGGCGCGTGGCTGACTGCCGCGCTGGTGCTGGGGATTGCGGAACTTGCGGTGCCTGGAGTGTTCCTTGTGTTCCTTGCCATCGCCGCGGCGGTGACCGGGGTTGCGGTGTTCGCCTTGCCGGACCTGCCGGTGGCGGCGCAACTGGCTGCGTTCGGGGTTTGGAGCGCGGTTGCGGTGCTGATCGGGAAGCGCTGGTACCGCGATTACCCTGTCGAGGGTGGGGATCCGATGTTGAACGATCGGTCTGCTCGGCTGGTGGGTCAGGTCGTGGTCGTGGAGGCCGCGCTGATTGGTGGGCGTGGTCGGGTGCTGGTGGGCGACGGGAGTTGGCCGGCTCGTGGTGAAGACGCTGGGGTTGGTACGCGCGTTCGGGTAACGGCGGTTGTCGATGGTGAAGTCGTGGTCGAACCCCTCTGAACCCTCTCCCCTTGGGGGAGAGGGAAGCCGCGTAGCGGCGAGGGTGAGGGCACGCCAAGCAGGACCGTGCCCTCACCTTCCCGCCCGACTTCGTCGTGCGGGCCCCTTCCTCTCCCCGTAGGGAGAGGAGTTTTACGCCGCCTCTTTTACCTTTGGCGCCGCCTGACGCACGCCCTCGTCGACGTGTTCGGCGAACTGGGCGAAGTTCTCCACGAACAGGTCCACCAGTTTCGTCGCCGTGGCGTCGTACGCGTCCTTGTCCGCCCAGGTCGTCCGCGGGTCCAGGATCGCGCTATCTACACCCGGTACGCTCACCGGCACCTGGAACCCGAAGTTCGGGTCCGTCCGGAATTCGGCATCGTTCAGGCTCCCGTCGAGCGCAGCGTTCAGCAACGCCCGCGTTGCCTTGATCGGCATGCGGTTGCCGACGCCGTATTTGCCGCCGGTCCAGCCGGTGTTGACCAGCCAGCAATCGACGCCGCCCTTGGCGATCCGCTCCTTCAGGAGGTTGCCGTAGACCGAGGGATGCCGCGGCATGAACGGTGCGCCGAAGCAGGTCGAGAAGGTCGCATCGGGCTCGGTCACGCCGATCTCGGTCCCGGCGACGCGGGCGGTGTAGCCCGACAGGAAATGGTACATCGCTTGGTCGGGCGCGAGCTTGGCGATCGGCGGCAGCACACCGTACGCATCCGCCGTCAGCATCACGATGTTGCGCGGCACCGGCCCCATGTTCTCAGCCGACGCATTCGGGATGAAGTCGATCGGGTACGCGCCCCGGCTGTTCTCGGCCAGCGTATGATCGTCGAGGTCGAGCAGACGCGTCGCCGGGTTCATCACGACGTTCTCCAGCACCGTGCCGAAGCGCTTGGTAGTCGCGAAGATCTCCGGCTCGGCATCAGCGGAGAGGCGGATCATCTTGGCGTAGCACCCGCCCTCGAAATTGAAGACCGCGGTGTCGGACCAGCCATGCTCGTCGTCACCGATCAGCGTGCGGCTCGCATCGGCGCTGAGCGTCGTCTTGCCGGTACCCGACAGGCCGAAGAACACTGCGGTGTCGCCGTTCGCGCCCATGTTCGCCGAGCAGTGCATCGGCATCACGCCAGTCGGTGGCAGCAGGTAATTCAAAAGGCCGAACACTGACTTTTTCATCTCGCCGGCGTACTTTGTGCCGCCGATCAGGATCAGCTTGTCGGTGAAGTTCACCGCGATCACCGTCTCGCTGCGGCAGCCGTGACGCGCGGGATCGGCGCGGAAGCTCGGCAGGTCGACGATCGTATAGTCGGCGACGAAGTCCTTCAGCGCAGCCTGCTCGGGCCGTACCAGCATCGTCCGGATGAAGAGATTATGCCACGCAAGTTCGGTGACGACGCGAACTTGCACGCGGTGATCGGGCTGCGAACCGCCGTACAGGTCCTGCACGAACAGCTCGTCCTTGGCGGCGAGCGCGGCGAAGAAGTCTTCCTTCAGTGCGGCGAAATGCGCGGGCTCCATCGCCTTGTTGCTCTTGCCCCACCAGACGGTCGCCTCGGTCTCGGCATCACGGACGATGAACTTGTCCTGCGCCGAGCGACCGGTATGCGCGCCGGTCTCGACGACCAACGGGCCGTCCGCGGACAGCGTGCCCTCGTTCCGCTCCAGCGCCGCCTCGACCAGCTGCGCGGTAACCAGGTTCCAGTGTAGATTGGCGCGGGTTTCGATCCCCTGCGCGGATAGGCCGACGGCCGGAATACGCTCGCTCGACACGGGCTCTCTCTCCTAAGTTTTATCGCATACGTATGTATGTCGTTGCGCCCGGCTGTACGGGGCGGTTTTCAACCGGTCAAACCCACTGATTTGCAACGCCGTCCCGATACGGCTCTAGTTGAGTGCGGCGGCGGTTTGCCCTAGGCCGACACGCCAACGACCGAGGCAAAGCTCCCCAGATGACGGCAACGATCGCGCTGGTCGACGACGACCGCAACATCCTGACATCCGTGTCGATCGCGCTGCAGACCGAGGGCTTCGTGACGCGCGTCTATTCGGACGGCGAGACGGCGTTGAAGGCACTGACCGACAACCCGCCCGATCTCGCGGTCTTCGACATCAAGATGCCGCGGATGGACGGGCTGGAACTGCTCCGCCGGTTCCGCGAGAAGAGCCAGGTCCCGGTAATCTTCCTCACCAGCAAGGACGACGAGCTCGACGAGGCGCTAGGGCTCGCGATGGGCGCGGACGACTATATCGCCAAGCCGTTCTCGCAGCGGCTTCTGATCGCCCGCATCCGCGCGATCCTGCGGCGCACCGAATTGACGCAATCGCCGGGCACGGAGACCGAGGCGGAGGCCGCCGGGCCGCTCGACCGCGGTCGGCTCAGCATGGATCCGGCGCGGCACCGCACGCTGTGGGGCGGCGAGCCGGTCACGCTGACGGTGACCGAGTTCATGATCCTCGAGACGCTCGCGCAGCGGCCCGGCATCGTCAAGACGCGCAACCAGTTGATGGATGCGGCGTACCAGGACGATATCTATGTCGACGACCGGACCATCGACAGCCACATAAAACGACTCCGCCGCAAGTTCCGGCAGGTCGACCCAGCCTTCGACGCGATCGAGACATTATATGGTGCCGGGTATCGATTTTCTGAGGAATGAGCTGGGCGTCGACGGCCGCGATCTCACGCTGCGCTGGTCGGGCCAGATCTCGCTCACCCGGCGCATCCTGGCCGTCAACATCTTCGCGCTGTTGCTGCTCGCGGGCGGGTTCTTCTATCTCGACTCGTACCGCAGCCGGGTGGTCGACAACCGCGTAGCGCAGACCGCGCGCGAAGCACGGCTGATCGGCGAGGCGATCGCCGCGGTCGACCCGGCGCTGCGCGACCCGCTGGTGCTCAGGCTGGCGCGCGATACGGGGTCGCGGATCCGATTGTTCGATGCGGCCGGGGGGACGACCGCCGACAGCCGTGCACTCGGCCTGCGCAACTTCGTGCTCATGGATCCGGACAAGGAGGACTGGGACCAGACGATCGCCCGCTTTTTAGACGCAGCGATCGACGTCGTCGTGATGGCCCCTCGCCCGCCGCTCTATCGCGAGCGCGGCGGCACGCAGCAATGGCCCGACGTGAGCGCAGTCCGCGGCCGCAGGGCCGTCTCGACCACTGTCTGGCGCGCGCCCGACCGAACGCCGGTGCTGACCGCCGCCGCGCCGCTGCCCGGCGGCGGGGTCGTGATGACCACGGTGAACGCGCGTGACATCACGAAGACGGTGCGGATCGAGCGGTTTCGGCTGAGCATGGTCCTGCTCGGCGTGTCGATCGTCTCGATCCTGCTGTCGCTGTTCCTCGCCCGCACGATCGTCCGCCCGCTGCGCCGCCTTGCGCGTGCCGCGGTGCGTGTCCGGCTAGGTCGTGCCCGGGAGGTCGTCGTCCCTCGGCTGCCCTCGCGCCGCGACGAACTCGGCATGCTCGCGCGCGCGCTTTCCGACATGAGCCTGGCGCTCAGGGCGCGGATCGACGCGACCGAGGCGTTCGCCGCCGACGTCACGCACGAGATGAAGAACCCGCTCGCGTCGCTTCGGTCAGCGGTCGAGGGCCTGTCGCGCGTGAAAGACCCGGTCTTGCAGGCGCAACTGCTCGCGATCGTCCGCGACGACGTGCAGCGGCTCGACCGGCTGCTGTCGGACATTTCCGAAGCGTCGCGACTCGACGCGCAGCTCAGCCGCGCCAAGTTCGAGCCGGTTGACATCGCCGAGATGATCGACGGCCTGGTCGCGCAACGCGATGCGCGAGGGGTCGAGCGCGGCATCCGTCTCCGGTTCGATCGCAATCCCGACGACCGCACGATCATACTCGGCGAAGGCGCGAGGCTTGAACGCGTGTTCGAGAACCTGATCGACAACGCGCTGTCCTTCTCGCCAGATGCCGGGCTGATCGCGATCTCCGCGATCCGCGAGGACGAGGATCTCGTGATCCGCGTCGAGGACGAGGGCCCCGGCGTTCCCGAGGAAGCCCGCGAGGACGTGTTCAAGCGGTTCCACTCGGTGCGCCCCGACAGTGAGACGTTCGGCCAGCATTCCGGGCTCGGTCTCGCGATCGCGCGCACCATCGTCGACGGACACCAGGGCGCGATCTTCGTCGAGTCGCGCGAGGACCGGCTCGATGGCGCGCGCTTCGTCGTAAGGCTACCACTCGCCGAAATGCCGGAGTAAGGACGCCTCGTGGTCGTCCCCTCCTCCGACAGGCTCCACGCCACCACGGTCGCCATCGACGGCATGGCCGTGTTGATTGAGGGCGTATCGGGATCGGGCAAGTCCGACCTCGCGCTGCGCCTGATCGATCGTGGCGCGATCCTCGTCAGCGACGACCAGACGCTCGTGGTGCGCGCGGGCGCAACCTTGCTCGCGCGTGCACCGATGACGATCGCCGGCCGCATCGAAGTCCGCGGGATCGGCATCCTGGCCATGCCCTATGTAGAGGACGTACCAGTCGCCCTGCTCGTACGCGTCGATGGCGCAATCGAACGGATGCCCGAACGTAGCGTCCGTAACATCGCCGGAATCGACGTCCGCGAGGTCGCGATCGCCCCCTTTGAAGCCTCCGCCCCGATCAAAGTCGAACTCGCATTGCGCAATCCGGAGCCCATAGAATGACGCGTCCCAAGGACATCCTGCTCGTCACCGGCATGTCCGGGGCGGGGAAGTCCACCGTCCTCAAGACGCTGGAGGATCTCGGCTGGGAAGTGGTCGACAACCTCCCGCTGTTGCTGCTCGACCGCCTGCTCGACGCGCCGATTCCCGAGGGCTCGACCGATGATTCCCGGCCGCTTGCGATCGGCATCGGCGCCCGGACGCGCGACTTCGATCCCGAGCGGATCGTCAGCCGCATTCGCGACCTTCGCGATCGCCATGGTCTTGAGATCGGCATGTTGTTCCTCGATTGCTCGGGGGCTGAGCTCGAACGCCGCTATTCCGAGACTCGTCGCCGTCATCCGCTGGCGCTCGATCGGCCGGCGAACGACGGTATCGGCCGCGAACGCGAGTTGCTGGCACCGCTCCGAGTTTGGGCGAACCGCCTGATCGATACGACCGACATGGCCGCCAACGAACTCGCGCAACAGATCCGCACTAGTTTTGCAGGCGGGGAGCTCGGTGAGCCGACGCTGTCGATCCGTTCTTTCGGCTTTGCCCGCGGCCTGCCGCGCAACGCCGACCTTGTGTTCGACATGCGTTTTCTCCGCAATCCTCACTGGGATCACGACCTGCGTCCCGGTACCGGGCTGGACGCCGACGTCTCGGCCTACATCATGGACGACCCCGCCTACGAAGCCGCGGTGAGTCGGATCGAGGAGCTGCTGATGCTGTTGCTTCCGCGCTACAAGGCGGAGGGCAAGTCGTATGTGACCGTCGCATTCGGGTGTACCGGAGGGAGACACCGGTCGGTCCACGTCGCCGACCGGGTAGCGCGACGGTTGCGCGACGCAGGATTTTCCCCCAGTATCGCACACCGCGACCTGGGGGCCGCTCCACAAGATGCGCTCGAAGGATCACCGGTCGTCTTATGAGTATGAAACGCTGACATGATCGGCCTTGTTCTGGTAACCCACGGTCGACTGGCCGAGGAATTCGTTCGCGCGATGATCCACGTCGTCGGCCCGCAGGAACGCGTCGCGCCGATCTCGATCGGTCCTGACGACGACATGGAAGAACGCCGCGCGGATATCGCCGCCGCGATCGAGGCCGTCGATGTCGGGCGCGGCGTGATCGTGCTGACCGACTTGTTCGGCGGCACCCCCTCCAATCTCGCCATCTCGCTGATGGAACGTGGGCGGATCGAAGTGATTGCGGGGATGAACCTGCCGATGCTGATCCGGCTCGGCTCGGCGCGCAAGTCGATGACCGTCGTTGCGGCGGTTGCGGCGGCGCGGGAGGCTGGGCGCAAGTATATCTCGGTGGCATCCGAGGTTCTCGGCGAGGCTGCGGCGTGAGCGAGGTCTCGCGCACCGTCCAGATCACCAATCGCCGCGGCTTGCACGCGCGCGCGAGTGCGAAGTTCGTGACGCTCGCGTCGTCGCACGCGGTCGAAGTCAGCGTGACCAAGGATGGGTCGGATCACGTCACCGGCACCTCGATCATGGGGCTGATGATGCTCGGCGCGGCGATGGGCGACGCGATCACGATCAGCGCGACCGGCGACGGGGCGGAGTATACGGTCGCCGCGCTCGCCGAACTGGTCGAGGCGAAGTTCGGCGAGGATTGACCTTCTTACTCCCCTCCCGCAGGCGGGAGGGGTTGGGGGTGGGCGCGCGCTCACCATAATCGAATCATTTGCTGAGGCCGGGAGCCCACCCCCGGCCCCTCCCGCATACGGGAGGGGAGGACAAGAATGCCCCGCGAGATAACCGCCTTTTCGAACCCGCTTATCAAGTACGTCCGCGATCTGCGCGACAAGCGGCATCGGCGTGCGGCCAAGCAGTTCCTCGCCGAGGGCTTGCGCATCCTCACCGAAGCGCGCGAGACCGGTCGCCTGCCCCGTACGCTGTTCTACGCGGCGGCCAGCGCGAACCACCCGCTCGTCCACGCGCTATCGATGGACGTCGAGGATGCCGGTGGTGATTCGATCCAGACCACGCCGGATATCCTCTCGAAGCTGTCCGGCAAGGACAACCCGCAGGCAATAGTCGGCGTGTTCGACGAGTTCGACGCGACGCTCGAAGACCTCGATCGCGCCACGTCCGGTATCTGGCTCGTCGCAGAGCGCCTGCGTGATCCCGGAAATCTCGGCACGATCCTGCGCACCGGCGATGCGGTCGGCGCGGGCGGATTGATCTTGATCGGCGAGTCGGTCGATCCGTTCTCGGTCGAGGCGGTCCGCGCGAGCATGGGCGCGCTGTTCACGATCCCCGTCGTCAAGACCGAATGGGAGCCGTTTAACGCCTGGCTACGCACTGGACCCGGCCAGCTCGTCGGGCTCAGCCTCGATACCGACATGGACTACAGGGCAGCGACCTATATCGGACCGACTTTCCTGCTCACTGGCAACGAAGCGCAGGGCATGCCGCCCGAAATGGCGGAGGCGTGCGACCTCCTCGTCAAGATCCCGATGCTCGGCAAGGCGGACAGCCTGAACGCCGCCGTTGCAACCGCGGTGATGGCCTATGAAGTGCTCGCCCAGCAGGGAAAACCATAGCCTCGGACGTCGACAGACGAATTTGGCCCGTTTGGCGATGCTTAGCGAGTCCGGTTCAGCTAAGGGTGAGGTTCGACGTGCGATAGCGTCGACCAGATACGGTAAGACAGGACGATTATGGCGCGCGGTTTCGATAATGGACGAGGGAATAGCGGCATGCTCCGGTCGGTAATGACCGCGGTGCCGTTGATGCTGGCCCCCATGCTGGCGACCCCGCTGTTCGCGCAGGTTACGCCGCCGCCGGTTATCCCGACGGTACCGTCGGCACTGCCGGCGCCGACGCTCGCGCGGCCGGTCATCACCGTGCCGCCGTTGAGCGACGCGCAGGCGGCTATGCTCGACAAGCTGCTCAACGGCGACATCGTCGCACAGGGCCTGAAGTCCGCTGCTACCGCGTCGACCACCGCGCCGAGCAAGGACGAACTCGTTCGCGCCGCACTGGATCATGCGCGTGCGGTCCACGCCGGTCGCCTGAGCGAGGCCGATTTCCAGAAGGATTGGGGTCTTCGTCCCCCCGCCTATGATCCGACCCCCGCGTTCGCCGATGCTGTCCGGCTCGATCGGATCGCCGCCTGGTTCGCCTCGCTGCCCCCGCCGTATGCCGGCTATGACGGCCTGCGGAAGGGCCTGCAGAATTATCGCTCGATCGCGTCCGCGGGCGGCTGGGCCCCCCTCGCCTCCGGTCCCGATTTCACGATCGGCGCGACCGGTCCTCGCGTGATCGCGCTCCGCAAGCGTCTCGCTGCCGAGGACAAGGACGTGTCGACCACGGGTGACGGTTTCGATGCACCACTGGTGGATGCGGTACGCCGCGCTCAGCGCCGCTATGGCCTCAACCCGAGCGGCATCGTTTCCACGCAGACACTGGCCGCGCTGAACGTGTCGGCAACCGACCGCGTGCGCCAGATCATGGCGAACATGGAACGCTGGCGCTGGCTGCCGCAGGACCTGCCGCGCGACCGTATCCAGGTGAACATCGCCGCCGCCGTGCTGACCGTGTTCGACGGCGACACCCCCGTGCAGTCGATGCGCGCGGTCACCGGGCGACCGGGCGACGAAACGCCGATGCTGTCTTCGACGATCCACAGCATCGTGATCAACCCGCCCTGGAACGTGCCGACTTCGATCGCGACGAAGGAATTGTGGCCGAAGGAAAAGGCCGGCCCCGGCTATTTCAGGCGCAACGGCATCAAGGTGATCGACGGCACACGGCTGCAGCAGCAGGCCGGCGACCAAAGCGCGCTGGGCCGCTTCAAGTTCGATTTCGCCAATGCCTATTCGGTGTACCTCCACGATACGCCCAGCCGCGCGAAGTTCGCGAGCTTCAGCCGGCTTGCGAGCCATGGCTGCGTTCGCCTTGAAAAACCTGCCGAACTCGCGGACCTGCTGCTCAAGGGCGACCCGTCCTGGACGCCCGAGATGGTCGACGCCGCGGTCGCTAAGGGTGATACGGTCCGCGCCCGTTTGATCAAGCCGGTGTCGGTGTATCTGCTCTATTGGACCGCGTTTGCCAGCGGCAACGGGCAGATGAACTTCCGCGCCGATCCTTATGACTGGGACGGCATTCTCGCTTCCAAGATCGAAGCGCGCACCGCGCGCCAGACGATCGCCGCTCGCTGAGAGGATTAGACATGAAGTTTTCCAACCGCACCCGCACGACCGTTGCGGCAGGCTTGCTCGCTGTGCTTGCAATGGCCGGCTGCTCGCGCGCGGAGCCCGACCAGCCCCCCGCCGACGTCAACATGGTCGAGGACACCGGCGTCACCGAGTCCGAAGCCGCGCCGACGCCTGCCCCGGCGCCGGTCGAGACTGCGCCTGCCGTGGTACCGTCCACCGTGAACGCAGTCGAACCGGAACGCGAAGCCCCGGTCGCGCCCGACGAGCAGATGCGCGACGATGCCGATGCGACGGGAATGACCGCACGCGTGACGCGCGACGAGGCGCCGGTCGAGAACGACACAGTTCCTCAGCAGTAACCCAAGCGCCTCTTCAAGGACTTGGCAGCGGTATCTCGGTCACGCTGCCAAGTTAGCGCGCCTCCGGACGTCAGCCCAGCAATAGGGGTGCGTGACGGTCGACCAGCGTTTCGCTCGCCTTGTTGAGCCCGACGACCTCCACGTTCGTACCGTGGCGCCGCAGCTTGGCCACCACATTCTCCAGGGCCCCGACGGCGGTCACGTCCCATAGATGCGCGCGCGTCAGGTCGATGCGCACGGCACGCGCGGTCTCGCGAAGATCGAAGCGATCCGCGAAGATGTCGGCACTAGCGAAGAACACCTGCCCGCCGACGCGGTAGATGCGCGTGTCGCTCGCCGCATCGTGTTCGACCGTGACGTCCATCAGCCGCGTGACCTTCCACGCGAAGAAGACGCCGCTCAGCAACACGCCGACGCCGACACCGAGCGACAGGTCGTGCGTCGCGACGGTGACGACGACGGTCGCGACCATCACCACGCTCGACATCTTGGGGTGCCGCGCGAGTTCGCGGATCGATCCCCAGGAGAAGGTGCTGATCGACACCATGATCATGATCGCGACCAGCGCCGCGACGGGTACCTGCGCGACCCATGGACGCAGCGGGACCATGACCACCAGCAGGAAGACGCCGGCGACCAGCGTCGACAGCCGCCCTCGCCCGCCATAGCGGACGTTGCCGACGGTCTGGCCGATCATGCCGCACCCGGCGATGCCCCCGAACGCCCCCGCGGCAATGTTGGCGAGCCCGAGGCCGGTGCATTCGCGAGCCTTCGAACTGGTGGTCTCGGTGAGGTCGTCGACCACGCTGGCGGTCATCATCGACTCGAGCAACCCGACCGCGGCCATTGCGAGGGCGTAGGGCGCGACGATCCGCAACGTGTCCCACGTGAAGGGCACGTTGGGCAGGCCGAACGATGGCAGTTCCGACGGCAACCGCCCGAGATCGCCAACCGTCTTCAGCGGCATGGGAAACCACATCGCGATCGCGGTCAGCACGACGATGCAGATCAGCGGCGACGGAATCGCGCTCGAGATCCGCGGCACGAGGTAGATGATCGCCAGACCGCCCGCGATCATCGCATAGGCCTGCCAGCTGACGCCGACCATCTGCGGCACCTGCGCCGCGAAGATCAGGATCGCGAGCGCGTTGACGAACCCGGTTCGTACCGAGCGCGAGACGAACCGCATAAGTACGTCGAGCTTGGCCAGGCCGAACGCGATCTGCAGCAGCCCTGCGAGCATCGTCGCGACGAGGAGATATTGGAGGCCGTGGGCGTGGACCAGCGCGGCGGCGACCAGCGCGACGGAGCCGGCTGCACCCGAGATCATCGCGGGGCGTCCGCCCGCAAAGGCGATGACGATGCCGATCACGAACGACGCGAACAGGCCGACTTCGGGGTCAATGCCCGCGACGAACGAGAAGGCGATGACCTCGGGGATCAACGCGAAGGTGCCGACCATGCCGGCGAGGACGTCACGGCGCGCGGCCGTCGGGCCGCTGAACCATTCGGTTCGGTACCGAGAAAATGATGTCATGTGTTTGTCCGCATAGGACGCAGGAACCGCGGCGATTTGCGCGGGCGGTTCGTTCAAAGGCGTCGTTGCGTTGTCCGGCGGATCGGCGGCCGGAATAGCCACCCGGAATTGCACCGGGTCCAAGCGAGTGTGAGTTTGTTAGCGGAGGGCGCACTGCGATGCAACATGCAAGCGGTGCGGGCGCGCGACCTACGCAGCTCCGTCATGCCGGCCATGTTCCCCCATCCACCGCTCCACAAAGCCATCGGCGTTGAATTTGCGAGATCGTGGACGCCGGAACAAGTCCGGGGTGACGGGGTACTCTGGTCGTCAACTAAACCTTGCTAGTAGGCCTTCACGTAAACAGATCCACTACCTCGGTCCCCTCGCCTACCGCTTGCAGCAACAAGGTCCGGTGGCAATGGCACGGGTCGCGCTCGTAGCACAGCAGCGCACTCGGCTTCTCGGCCGCCAGTCCGAGCATGACCGCCGCCTGCGCCTGCGCCTCGGGCAGTTCGAGTTGCTCGTCATACACCGCGGTCAAGGTCGCGACGTCGCCCTTCTTCGCCGCATCGCGCCCGCGCTTCGGCGTTCCGAGCGCCTTCAGATGCACGTAATCGATCTCGACCTCTAGCAACGAAGCGGCGAGCGACGTCTTCGAGAAGCCCGGCCGCCGCGACAGGGGCAAGGCGCGAACGTCGATCACCCGCTCCACCCCCGCCGCCTTCAGGGCCGCGAGGAAATCGGCCATCGTCGTAGCCTCATAGCCTATCGTGAAGATCTTCGTCGGGTGGGTCATGAGAACGAAGTGGGACCGCACCCCCGACACGACAACCGCTGACATGACGGGCGTCCCGCGCTATCGCACGCGCATGACCCACGATATCCATGTCATCGGCGGCGGCCTCGCCGGTTCCGAAGCCGCCTGGCAACTCGCCGAAGCCGGCCTCAAGGTCCGCCTGTCCGAAATGCGCGGCAGCGGCGAAGAGACGCCCGCGCATCAGACCGACGGCCTTGCCGAGCTCGTCTGCTCGAACAGCTTCCGCTCGGACGATGCGGACAGCAACGCGGTCGGCCTGCTCCACCAGGAATTGCGGACGCTCGGCTCGCTGATCATGCGCCAGGCTGACATCCACCGCGTTCCCGCGGGCTCCGCGCTCGCGGTCGACCGCGACAATTTCTCGGCCAGCGTGACGGAGGCGATCGACCAGCATCCGAACATCACGCTCGTTCGCGAACGCATCGACGCGCTGCCCGAGGGCCCGACGATCATCGCCACCGGTCCGCTCACCGCCGCCTCGCTTGCCGCCGGGATCGGTGCCGAGACCGGCCGCGAGGCGCTCGCCTTCTTCGACGCGCTCGCGCCAATCGTGCACCGCGATTCCATCGACATGGACACCGCGTGGTTCGCGTCGCGCTGGGACAAGGGAGAGGGCAAGGACTACATCAACTGCCCGATGGACAAGGACCAGTATCTCGCCTTCCACCAGGGCCTGATCGACGGCGAGAAGACCCCGTTCAAGGAGTGGGAGAAGGACACGCCCTATTTCGACGGCTGCATGCCGATCGAGGTGATGGCGGAGCGCGGCGTCGATACGTTGCGCTATGGCCCGATGAAGCCGGTCGGGCTCGACAACCCGAAGACCGGACGCTGGCCGCATGCCGTCGTTCAGCTCCGGCAGGACAATGCGCAAGGCACGCTGTGGAACATCGTCGGCTTCCAGACCAAGATGAAGCACGCCGACCAGGTTCGCCTGTTCCGTACCATTCCTGGCCTCGAGAATGCCGAGTTCGCGCGGCTGGGCGGGCTGCACCGCAACACGTTCATCCGCTCGCCCGAACTGCTCGACGCGACGTTGCGGCTGAAGTCCCGCCCGAACATCCGCTTCGCTGGGCAGATCACCGGCTGCGAGGGCTATATCGAGAGCTGCGGCATTGGCATGCTCGCGGGGCTGTTCGCGGCGGCGGAACTGACCGGCAAGACGCTGACGCCGCCGCCCTATGCGACTGCGCTCGGCGCGTTGCTGGGGCACATCACCGGCGGTGCGGAAGTCGAGACGTATCAGCCGATGAACGTCAACTTCGGGCTTTTCCCGCCGATCCCCGGTCGGACGAAGAAGACCGACCGCAAGCGGATGTACACCGACCGAGGCCGCGCGGCGCTCGCAGAGTGGCTCAACTCTCCTCGGCAACTGGCTGAGCCGGCGGACAATTCACCCGAGCTGGCCCCTTCCGCTTGACCGCCGTCGTGGCAAATTCCGGCGCGGTCATCGCGCCGGATTTGTCACGGTCGGCATCGGCGAACTTGGTCGTGGCCTTCACCGCCCATTCGTCGAACGACAGCTTGCCGTCGCCGTCCATGTCGAGCCGCGCGTAAGCCTTGCGCCGCTGGACCAGATATTCCTCACGCGTGATCTTCGCGTCACGATCCTTGTCGTAGCGATCGAAGCGCTTCTGCTCGCGCGTCTTGTCGGTCGCCTCGGGCGCCGTATTGGGTAGCGGATCGGATCCCGATGCCGATCCGCCGACCTGCGCCGCGGGTTGCGGGGGCAACACCGGCCCCGGCCGTGCCTTGCCGCTGAAAAACATGAACCCCGCGGCGATCAACGCGATCACCGCCACTCCACCTGCCAGATACCGCCACATCGCCGCCGCCCCCAACTGCAAAGCCTGCACGCTAGGCCTTGCCGCGAGCGATCCCCGGGGGATTGATCAGTATCCGGTCAATCGATGCCACGCCAACCGCGCAACACGTCTGGGGCTGCCGGGTAGAGGGGACTCCGACCCCGTGTCGAACCGCGCCGACAGGGCCAGAGCGCCGAGCGCGCGCGCAGACGAAGGCCATCGCCCCCTCATCGCCGCGTCGAGAGCCTCGCGAGCCCGAGCGCGCGCCAGATCACGACCTGATGTTTCCGTAAGCCTGTGGGCCAGATCGGCGAGCGCCCACCCCTCGCCAGCCAGGCCGATACGATCGTCGCTGACCGAGAGGATGATCGCCGCAAGCTCGAACAAATGCCGCCCACGGTCGCGCCCGAACCGCTCGATTGCCGCGTCATCGAGATCGGGTTCGAGCAGCACGTCCCACCCGTCGGTCAACTTGCCCAGCATCGCGCCCGATACACCCGACGGTAAAACCGTGTCCTGCAATGCGGCCAAGACGGGTTCGGCGGGTGACGGCGCGATATCGAGCCTCCGCAAAGCCTCGTACCACCACGTCAGTCGCATCTGTCCGATCAGCGGTTCGCGCGTCGACCGCAGTATCGCGGCAAGCCTGTCGTCGAGTGCGAACAGCGCGGCCAATCCGGGACGCCTGGCAGCCGCAGCATAACTGAGCGCAAGGCTTCGCTCGGGGTCTGCGTGAATCATCGCCTCGCCATAACGACATAACAGCGACCGCGCAGCAGCTTACCGTCGTCTTAACCATATATCTTGAGCCGGATTTGGTGGATCACCCTGCATGGCGACGACGGGATCGATCATGATCTCGTCGGAACACCAATGATCAGCAAGCACGACACGAGACTGCACGAGCCGACGACCGTTCTTGGCCGGTTGCGCACCGACGTCCGCGGCAACACGATTGCGATCATGGCGGCGGCGATGATCCCGCTCGCGGCGTTGGCGGGTTCGGCGATCGATGCCGCGCGACTCTACGTCGTGAAGGTCAGGCTGCAACAGGCGTGCGACGCCGGCGCGCTCGCCGGTCGTAAATTCATGACGAGCAGCGACAACTCGACGCTGGACGATGTCGCAACCACCCAGGCGAGCACGTTCTTCAGGAATAATTTCCAGAAGGGCTGGATGGGTACGAAGACCGCCGTGTTTACGCCGACCAAGACGACCGACCAGCAGGTTGCCGGGACCGCGAGTTCGCAGGTGCCGATGACGATCATGAAGATGTTCGCCGCCCCCGACGTCACGCTCAGCGTGAAGTGCGAGGCGCGTTACGACGTCGCGGATGCGGATATCATGTTCGTGCTCGATACCACCGGGTCGATGGCTTGCAACACGAGCGACGGACCGGACGGCTGCGGCCAGCCTGTCGTGACGTACACCCAGAACGACGGTAACATCGGTTATTACACGGCCGAGAAGTGGAACTCGAAACTGTCGAGTCTGCGTACTGGTGTGATGAATTTCTATGACACGCTGGCCGGCAACGTCGATCCGACGACCAACATTCGCTATGGCTTCGTCACGTACACGTCGACGGTCAACGCCGGCTATGCCGTCTCGAGCCTGTCCAGTGACTATCTCGTGAAGAACTGGAACTATGAAAGTCGCCGGGTGATCGGCGATGTCAACAACGGCTTAACGAGCACTACGACGTACAAGAACATTCAGCTGTCGGCCTGCAACGCCTATGCAGGGCGTTCACCGTCGAAAGGCTATACGACTACGGGCACCGCAACCAGTTCGACCGTGTCGTGGACGGCGAATACGTCGACGTCGAACGTAGGAACCTGCACCGTGACGTCGCAGCCGGTGAGGCCCAACTGGTACTATACGCAGGTGAGCTACGACGTCAGCAAATACACGACGGGTGTCGCGGTACCCGATCCGAGCAAGATCACCGGTGCGACCGCGACCTGGCAGGGTTGCCTAGAAGAACGCGATACCGATCAAGGCGCGTCGAGTTTCGACCAGAACGACCTTCCGCCCGATCTCGATCCGGATCTGGTCCCGAGCAGCGACGCTACCCGCTGGCGACCCATGTGGCCCGATGTCATCTATTATCGCGGTCTTGGAGCGCAGGCGGCGACTAGCGGCGTGATCTTCGCGGGCAACAGCACGACCCCGTATGGCGACTATTATGTCACCCCTAACGACCAGGCGCGGGCCACCTACACGAACATGATCGCCAATCCCAATCCGGCTTGGAACCAGAACATATCGCTCGGCTATGTTTCATGCGGCAAGAAGGTCCAACGCCTAGCCAAATTGTCGCGCGACGATGTCAGCGATTATGTCAACGCCACCGACTTCAAGCCGCAGGGTGGTACGTACCACGATACGGGCATGATCTGGGGAACCCGATTGATCTCGCCGACCGGCATTTTCGCCGGCGATACCGCCCCCTGGCCAGGCCGTACGGTGCCGAACCGATATATCGTATTCATGACCGATGGCGACATGAAACCGAATTACGACCTTTACGGCATGTACGGGATCGAACGGTACGACAAACGCGTGACCGACGGCAACCAGTCTGAACAACTGGAGGATCACAACGCCCGCTTTCTAGCCGAGTGCACAGCTGCGAAGGCACGCAATATCAAGGTCTTCGTGATCGGGTTCAGCCAGGTGCTAACACCGCAACTGACGGCCTGCGCTTCGCCCAACCAAGCCTATTACGCGAGCGACAACGCCTCGCTGCAGACGGCGTTCAAGACGATCGCCAATCAGGTTGCCATGTTGCGGATTTCCAAATGAACCGCGCGAACGCCATTCAACGGTCGCGCGCAGGGTTCCGCGCAGACCACCGCGGCGTGACGGCGATCGAATTCGCGATGATCCTTCCGGTCATGCTGGCAATGATCATGGGATTGGGCGAGCTGATGTATCAGGTCTACACCCAGTCCATCCTGGAGGGCGCGATCCAGAAAGCGGGGCGTGATTCAGCGATCCAGGGGGGCGCGGACAATGCGGCCGCCATCGATCAGGCCGTATTGGCGATGGTCAAGACCGCCGCCCCCGGTGCGAGCTTCGAAGGCACGCCGAAGCGCAAGAGCTACGCGACCTTTGCATCGGCAAAACCCGAACCGTTCACGGATACGAACGGCAACGGCGTGCGCGATCCGAAGGAATGTTTCGACGATATCAATGGCAACGGATCGTACGACACCGATCCCGGCTCGTCCGGGCAGGGCGGCGCCAACGACGTGACGCTCTACACGGTCAGGATCAGCTATCCACGCCTGTTCCCGGTAGCGAGCTTCTTCGGCGGATCGTCGACCCAGGTCATTGCCGCGAAGACCTTCTTGAAGAACCAGCCCTACGCCTCCCAGTCGACGGCCGCGGTGAAGAACATATGCACATGACCCAAACCGCCACTCGCCCCGCACGCTTCGCCCGGCGATTTCAGCGGGACCAATCCGGGCTCGCCCTGATTGAGTTCGCGTTCACCGCGCCGCTTGTCATCGCGCTTGGCCTCTACGGGGTCGAGACCGCGAACCTGGCACTGGCGAACCTCCGCGTCAGCCAGATCGCGCTCAATTTGGCCGACAACGCCTCGCGCGTGGGAATGCAAAGCTCTCTGGCTACGCAGCAACTGCGCGAGGTCGACATCAACGATACGTTCGCCGCCGCCAAGATCCAGGGGCTCGGATGGGACCTGACCACGCGAGGCCGGATTACCGTGTCAAGCCTGGAAGCGGACAAGGACGGCAAGCAGACGATCCATTGGCAACGATGCCTCGGAACGAAATCCGGCGCTGGCTACGACTCAAGCTATGGACGCACCCGAATTTCGGGCGGAACGCCGTCCGCAGCAGATAACAACGCGGTACCCTATGATCCGACTGCCGGCGTCAATACCAACCAGTCGGGGGCCGACAATTCTGCATCGCATCCCGGTAGCGTGATCGTCGGCGGGATGGGCGATGCAGGGGCGAAGGTCATCGCGCCAAACAATTCGGGCGTGATGTTCGTCGAGATCAATTACGACTACAAGCCGGTCGCAGGAACCGGATGGCTGCCCGGCGGGGCTGCCAAGCTCCATTATATCGCGTCGTTCATCGTACGCGACCGGCGAGATTTCGGTCAGGTCTACAATCCGTCGCCCGCCGCAACGCGCAACACCTGCGACACATATTCGAGCTGAAGCGCAGTCGCGGCGGTTACGCGACTGCGCCTAAAACTTACTTGTACGTGACCTTCTTGACAGCCGCGACGACCTTCGCGACGTCGACCAGCATCAGCTTTTCGAGGTTCGCCGCGTAGGGCATCGGCACGTCCTCGTTGGTCACGCGCAGCACCGGGGCGTCGAGGTCGTCGAAGCCGTGTTCCATCACCACCGACACGATCTCCGAGGCGATCGAGCAGGTTGCCCAGTTCTCTTCGACGATGATCATGCGGTTGGTCTTGGCGAGGCTCTTCAGCACCGTCTCGGTGTCCAGCGGGCGCAGCGTGCGCAGGTCGATGACCTCCGCGTCGATGCCCTCGTCGGCGAGCTTCTCGGCAGCTTCGAGCGAAATGCCGACGCCGATCGAGTAGCTGACGATCGTGACGTCCTTGCCCTCGCGGACGATCCGCGCCTTGCCGATCGGCAGGACGTGGTTGTCGAGCTTGGGGACGTCGAAGCTGCGGCCGTACATCAGCTCGTTCTCGAGGAACACGACCGGATCCTCGGTGCGGATCGCGGCCTTGAGCAGGCCCTTCGCGTCCGCCGCGTCATACGGCGCGATCACGATCAGGCCGGGCACGCTCGCATACCACGCCGCGAAATTGTGCGAATGCTGCGCACCCACGCGCGACGCGGCGCCGTTGGGACCGCGGAACACGATCGGGCAGCGCATCTGGCCACCCGACATGTAGTTGGTCTTGGCGGCCGAGTTGATGATGTGGTCGATCGCCTGCAACGCGAAGTTGAAGGTCATGAACTCGACGATCGGGCGAAGGCCGCCCATCGCCGCGCCCGCACCGATGCCGGCAAAGCCGTATTCGGTGATCGGCGTGTCGATCACGCGACGGTCGCCGAACTCATCGAGCAGGCCCTGCGTGACCTTGTACGCGCCCTGATACTGCGCGACTTCCTCGCCCATCACGAAGACGCGGTCGTCCTCGCGCATTTCCTCGGCCATCGCGTCACGCAGGGCTTCCCGGACCGTCGTCTTGACCATCTCGGTGCCCTCGGGGATCGCGGGGTCGGAGATGCCGACTTTCTCTGCCGACGCGACGAGCTGCTGCGTGCCGCTCTCCGCCTTGGCAGGTGACGAACCCTCTGGAACCGGGGGTGCCTTGTCGTCCGACGGCGTCTCCTTCGGCGCAGCGTTGGCCGCATCGCCGGAGCGCGTTTCGGTGGGCTTGGCGTCGCTCGCGCTCTCGCCTTCTTCGAGGATCGTCGCGATGACCGTGCCGACCTTCACATTGTCGGTACCCTCGGCGACCGCGATCGAGCCGATCGTACCTTCGTCGATCGCCTCAAACTCCATCGTCGCCTTGTCGGTCTCGATCTCGGCGAGGATGTCGCCCGACTTGACGCTATCGCCTTCCTTGACGAGCCACTTGGCCAGCGTGCCCTCTTCCATCGTCGGGGAGAGCGCGGGCATCTTGATCTCGATCGCCATCAGTACTTCTCCACCAGAACGTCGGTGTAGAGCTCGGCAGCATCCGGCTCCGGGGTCTGCTCGGCGAAATCGGCGGCTTCGTTCACGATTTTCCTGATTTCCTGTTCAAGGGACTTGAGGTCCGCCTCGGTCACGCCCTGCGCGTCGAGCAGCTTCTTCATGTGATCGATCGGATCCGACTTGTCGCGGACCGCCTGGACCTCGTCACGCGTGCGGTACTTGGCCGGATCGGACATCGAATGGCCACGGTAACGGTACGTCTTCATCTCGAGGATGACCGGACCCTTGCCCGCACGGACCCACGCCAGCGCTTCCTCGGCAGCACCGCGGCAGGCGAGCACGTCCATGCCGTCGACCTGGATGCCGGGAATGCGGAAGCTCTCGCCGCGGCGATACAGCTGGTCCTCGGCGGAGGCGCGGTTGACGCTGGTGCCCATCGCGTACTGGTTGTTCTCGATCACGAAGATGATCGGGAGCTTCCACAGCTCGGCCATGTTGAAGCTCTCGTACACCTGGCCCTGGTTCGCGGCGCCGTCGCCGAAATAGGCCATGCAGATGCCGCCGTCGTTCGAATATTTGTGCTTGAACGCGAGGCCGGTGCCGAGCGACACCTGCGCACCGACGATGCCGTGGCCGCCGTAGAATTTATGCTCGGTCGAGAACATGTGCATCGACCCGCCCTTGCCCTTCGAGATACCCGAATTGCGCCCGGTCAGCTCGGCCATGATGACCTTCGGGTCGATCCCGTAGGCAAGCATGTGGCCGTGATCGCGGTAGCCGGTGATCACCGAATCGGTTTCGCCGTTGAGCGCGGACTGCAGCCCGACAGCGACCGCTTCCTGGCCGATATACAGATGGCAGAAGCCACCGATCAGGCCCAAGCCATAGAGCTGGCCCGCTTTTTCCTCGAAACGGCGGATCAGCAGCATCTGCCGATACATTTCGAGCAGTTCATCCTTCGACGCTTCGTACGGCTTTGGTTCGGCCGGTCGTTCGCGGTTCGTAATCGGCGGTTCGGCGATTGCGCGCGCTGGTGGGGGGGTCTTGGCCACGATGTGGGAAACCTCGTTTTCCGTAGGGGAGTTGAGGGAGCCTATAGGCGCGGACGGGGCGGAACATCAATTCCCGTCTGGGGTATGATGGTTTTGGGGGCCTGGGATGGGTTCCGCTCCCACCCGTTGCCCTTATGAAAAGGCCACCACCCCGGCGAAGGCCGGGGCCCAGTAGGGAGGTCGTAGTAATGACGCGCAGTTCTCAGCTAGCAACGCGCCCCAACTGGGCCCCGGCCTTCGCCGTGGTGCTGCTGAGGGGGCGGGGGGGTGATCGCACGCACACGGGCGGCAACGTAGCCCCCTCCCCACCCCCTTGTTCTCTCGCGAAGGCGGGAGCCCAGTCTGGGTCCCCGCCTTCGCGGGGAAACACACTGGCTTAGCTTTAAGCCACTATCCTCACCCCAAGCAAAGCTCCGGTTGCCCTTCCCTCTCGCCACCGCCTAAAGCCAACCGCAATGGACTCCACCGCAGACCCCCACCAGCATCCCTTACGGATCGCCAATTTCCGCGCCTATTGGCTGTCCCGTTTCACCGGCACCCTAGCCGTCAGCGCGATGTCGATCGTGATCGGCTGGCAGGTCTACAACATCGCCCGCGAGACGATGGACATCCGCCAGGCCGCCTTCATGCTCGGCATGATCGGGTTCGCGCAGTTCGTGCCGCTGTTCCTGCTCACCCCGATCACCGGCCTAGTCGCGGACAGCTTCGACCGCCGCTGGATCGTCCGCGGCACGACGGCGCTGCTGGTGCTCACCGCCGCGACATTGTGGTTGCTGACCTGGACCGGCCACCTCACGCTCGGCGTCCTGTTCGTGGCTGCCGTCGCGTTCGGTGTCGCCCGAGCCTTCTCCGGCCCGGCCTATTCCGCGCTCGCCCCCAACCTGGTCCCCCGCGCCGTCCTCCCGACCGCGATCGCGGTCAGCTCGATCGCCTGGCAGGTCGGCACGATCGCGGGCCCCAGTGTCGGGGGCCTCCTCTACGCGATCCACCCGGAGGTCGCATACGGCGTCGCGACGATCCTGTTCGTCGTCGCGCTCCTCTTCATGTTCCTGATCGGCCCGGTGCCTCAGCCCGCCGCGCAGACCGACCATCGCCCCCTCGCCCGCATCATCGAGGGCTTCACCTATGTCCGCCGCAACCGCCTCGTCCTCGCGACGATCACGCTCGATCTGTTCGCGGTGCTACTCGCCGGCGCAACGTCGCTGCTCCCGGTCTACTCCCGCGACATCCTGCACGTCGGCTCGCAAGGGTTGGGCGTACTCGCAGCCGGCATGGGCATTGGCGCCGCGGTGACGGCGATCTGGTTCTCGTTCCGGCCGATGAGCACCAATGTCGGCGTAAAGATGCTGATCGCCGTCGTCGTGTTCGGCCTCGCGATCCTGACCTTCGGCATCGCAACGCCGATCGTGAACCTGCTCGACATCGCGCCCGGCACGATCGCCGGCATCCCCGTCCAGCCGGCCTTCGTCCTCAGCCTCGTCGCGCTAATCGTCGCGGGCGGCGCGGACATGATCTCGGTCTATGTCCGCCAGTCGCTGATCCAGCTCCACACGCCCGACGCCATGCGCGGCCGCGTCAGCGCGGTCTCGCAGCTCACCATCTCGGCCTCGAACGAGCTCGGTGAATTCGAGAGCGGCGTGATGGCGTCGCTGCTCGGCCCCGTCGGCGCGGTGGTGTTCGGTGGCGTCGGTGCTATTGCGATCACGATCGGCTGGGCGCGACTGTTCCCGGAACTAGGCCGCGCGAAAACCTTTGATCCCCCAGAGATCCTAGAGACCGAACCCGAACACGGAGAAGCCAAGCCATGAAGGCCAACTCGATCCTCGATACGATCGGCAACACGCCGCACGTCCGCCTGTCGAAGCTGTTCCCCGAATCCGAAGTCTGGGTGAAGTCCGAGCGCTCGAACCCCGGCGGGTCGATCAAGGACCGCATCGCGCTCGCGATGATCGAGGCGGCGGAGAATGACGGCCATCTCCAGCCCGGCGGCACGATCATCGAGCCGACCAGCGGCAACACCGGCATCGGCCTTGCGCTCGTCGCCGCGGTGAAGGGATACAAGATCGTCCTCGTCATGCCCGAGAGCATGTCGATCGAACGCCGCCGCCTGATGCTCGCATACGGCGCGACCTTCGACCTGACTCCGCGCGAGAAGGGCATGAAGGGCGCGATCGAGCGTGCGAAGGAACTGGTCGAGCAGACGCCCGGCTCGTGGATGCCGCAGCAGTTCGAAAATCCTGCGAACATCGCCGTGCATGTCACTACGACCGCACAGGAAATCCTTGCCGACTTCCGTGACACGCCGATCGACGTGATCATCACCGGCGTCGGCACCGGTGGCCACATCACCGGCGTCGCCGAGGCACTGAAGAAGGAATGGCCTTCGCTCAAGGTCTACGCGGTCGAGCCCGCCGCCTCGCCGGTCATCGCCGGTGGCCAGCCCGGGCCGCACCCGATCCAGGGCATCGGTGCCGGCTTCATCCCGGTCAACCTCCACACCCAGGCGCTCGACGGCGTGATCGAGGTCGATGCCGCAGTGGCCAAGGACATGGCGCGCCGCTCGGCGACCGAAGAGGGCATGCTGGTCGGCATCAGCTCGGGCGCGACGCTCGCGGCGATCCTCCAGAAGCTCCCCGATCTGCCTGATAACGTTCGGGTGCTCGGGTTCAACTACGACACCGGCGAGCGCTATCTGTCGGTCCCGGACTTCCTGCCCGAACAGTGACAGGTCCTACGTTCGCGCGCGGCGCATCATCCTCTTCCGCGCGCGGGTTGACCGCGTTGCATGGCGTTTTGACCGGCATCGTCGGGCTGGCGATCGTCGGTCCGGCCTGGGTCGTTGTCAATGCGCCGGTCATCGTCCCGGCCAAGCACATGGCGCTGCCGCGGCAACGTGTCGTACCGAAGGCCGAGATACCCAAGGTCGAACCGTTGAAATTCGTTGACCTGACGCCGACCGACGCCCGCGCCTTCAACGCGACGGTGCCCTTCTCGACCGAGCCAAATCCGGCGGCAAAGCCGTTCCGCTTTGCCGGTGCACCGGACGACCTCGCGCGGGCGACCGACTGTATGGCGGCAGGGATCTTGTACGAAGCCGGCGACGACACGCTCGGCGAACGCGCGGTGGCGCAGGTCGTGCTCAATCGATTGCGCCATCCGGCCTTCCCCAAGACCGTGTGCGGAGTCGTGTTCGAAGGACAGGACCGTACCACCGGTTGCCAGTTCAGCTTCAGCTGCGACGGCGCGATCACCCGCTGGCACCCGACCGAGGACGCCTGGCGCCGCGCGCGCGAAGTCGCCGGCGCGGCGCTTGGCGGCGCGGTGTTCAGCCAAGTCGGCTATGCCACACACTACCATACCAACTGGGTCGTGCCGTATTGGCAGTCGAGCCTCGACAAGATCACGGCCGTAAACACGCATCTGTTCTTCCGCTGGTCGGGCTGGTGGGGCACGCCGCCCGCGTTCGGGCGTCATCCCGAGACCGTCGAGCCGGTGATCGCGCAGCTTGCCGGCCTGTCCGACGCGCACAAGACGGGCGCCGCGCTCGCCGAGGCGGATGCGGCATTGGCGGAAGCGTCGATCGCGATGGGGTTCGGCTCGGCTGCCGAGGCGACGCCTGCGTCCGCTCCAGTAGTGCCCCTCGACGGTGATACGATTTTGGTCGCCCTGCCGCGTAACCAGACTGCGGACGGGCTCACTGCGCTTGCGGCCCAGGCGTGTGGGGACAAGCCGTTCTGCCGGTACATGGCGTGGGTGGATGGGAGCAAGGCGCCGACGTCGCTGCCCCTGGCACCGGCCCAGACTGCGGCGATGGGCTTCAGCTACCTGCGCGATCGGTCGAGCAATTATGAGAAGTCGCTGTGGAACTGCCGGCAGTTCAAGCGTGCCGATCCGGCGCAATGCATGCGGGTGCAGGCGACTTTAACCGCGGTGCCGGTGCCTGCAGTCGTTGCGCCCACTGGGCCAGTCGCTGCCGAGTTGAACGGCGTACGGCGCAAGCCAAATACCGCGCCATCGCTACCCGCAGCGGTTCCGACACCTGTGACTGGCGTCGCCAAGCAGAACTGATCGATCATCAGTGTGCGGTTGGTCGACGTAGTGGCAACGCCACTCCGTCACCCCCAAAACCAGTCCGGCATGGTGAGAAGGCTGTGGCCTGCCTTGTTGTCCGTTCGTCCTGAGCGAAGTCGAAGGCATGGTCGTAGCGCAGGCGCTTCGACTTCGCTCAGCACGAACGGGTTGCGAGGGGCAGTTTGCCAACGAACGCGAGGCGGACTGCCTGAGCAACCCGCCCCACCTGCGATCAGGCGGCCATGAACATTTCGGGTGGCAGCGCCATCAGCGACTCAGCTCCGCCTTCGATCTTGCGACGCAGCGCGCCGGCATCCGGCAGTATCCGCTCGGCATAGAAGCGCGCCGTGACCAGCTTGGCGTCGAGGAACGCAGTCTCGCCCTCGCCCGCCGCCTTCAGCTTGGTCGCAGCGACCGCCATCCGCAGCCACATCGTGCCGACCGCGACGATCCCCATCAGGTGCATGTAGCTGACCGCGCCGGCACCCACGTTCTCCGGGTTCTTCATACCGTTCGCCATGAACCACATCGTCGCCGCCTGAAGCTGGCCGTTCGCCTTCTCCAGTGCCTCGGCGAATGATGCCGTCGCCGGATCGCCCTTCGCTGCCGCGACATCGTCCGCCACCAGTTTGAAGAACGCCTGGATCCCGCGCCCGCCATTCTGCGCGAGCTTGCGCCCGACCAGGTCCATCGCCTGCACGCCGTTGGTGCCCTCGTAGATCATCGCGATCCGCGCATCGCGGACATACTGCTCCATGCCCCATTCGGCGATGTAGCCGTGGCCGCCGTAAACCTGCTGCGCGTTGGTCGCGATCGCATAGCCCATGTCGGTGCCGTAGCCCTTGATGACCGGGGTCAGCAGGCTGATGATGTCACCGGCGAGCTGGCGCTCTTCCTCGGTCTCGGCGTGATGCTCGAGATCGGCCTGAAGCGCGGTCCACAGGATCAGCGCGCGCAGGCCCTCGGTCAGCGACTTGCCCTCCATCAGCATGCGGCGGATGTCGGGATGCACGAACAGCGTGTCCGCCTTCTCCTGCGGCTCCTTCGGCCCGGTCAGCGCGCGACCCTGGCGGCGATCTTGCGCGTACTGGACGGCGTTCTGGTAGGCGACTTCGGCGACGCCGAGCCCCTGGAGGCCTACGCCGAGACGTGCGGCGTTCATCATGATGAACATCGCGGCGAGACCCTTCATCTCCTCGCCGACTAGCCAACCGGTCGCCGAATCATAGTTCATCACGCAGGTCGAGTTCGCGTGGATGCCCATCTTGTGCTCGATCGAGCCGCAGGTGACGCCGTTGCGCGCGCCGAGCGAACCGTCTTCGTTCACCAGGAACTTCGGCACGACGAACAGCGAGATGCCCTTCGAGCTGTCCGGCGCGCCTGGCGTCTTGGCCAGCACGAGGTGGATGATGTTCTCGGTCAGGTCATGCTCGCCCGACGAGATGAAGATCTTCGTGCCGGTGATCGCGTACGAGCCATCCGCCTGCGGCTCGGCCTTGGTGCGGATCAGGCCGAGATCGGTACCGCACTGCGGCTCGGTCAGGTTCATCGTCCCGCCCCATTCGCCCGACACCATCTTCGGCACGTACATCGCCTTCTGCGCGTCCGAGCCCTTGGCGATCAGCGCGGCGATCGCGCCGTGCGTGAGCCCTGGATACATCGCGAACGCCATGTTCGACGAGATCATGTATTCCTGGAACGCGGTCGAGACGACGTGCGGCATGCCCTGCCCGCCATATTCAGGCTGGTTGCCGAGCGTCGCCCAGCCGCTCTCGACATACTGCTTATACGCTTCCTTGAAGCCGTCCGGCGTCGTCACCGAGCCGTCCTCATGCCGCGTGCAGCCCTGCTGGTCACCCGACAGGTTCAACGGGAACAGCACCTCGGCGACGAACTTGCCGCCTTCTTCGAGCACTGCGTCAACGACGTCGGGCGAGGCCGCATCGAAGCCGGGGAGGTTATTGTAGCGATCGAGGCCGACGACATGCTCGAGGACGAAACGCGTGTCGCGGACGGGGGGCGTATACTGGGGCATGGTTTATCCTTGGTTGTCCTGGGCGCGGCTCACTTCGAGGAGGGCCACGAAACTGGTGAGTTCGTCGATGGCGAGATCGATGTCGCGCTTCTGCGCGGTCAGCAGCGCGATCCGCGCCTGGCTGCGCTCGATCACGACCTGGCGCTGCGCACGGCGGCCGTCGCCGAGATCGTAGAGGTCGATCATCTCGCGGATCTCGCCGAGGCTGAACCCGACGCGCTTGCCTCTGAGAATCCAGGCGAGCCGGGCGCGGTCGCGGTGCGAATAGATGCGTTGAGTACCGCGACGCTCGGGCGCGATCAGGCCTTCGTCCTCGTAGAAACGAAGCGCCCGCGCGGTCACGTCGAATTCGGCGGAGAGGTCGGAGATCGTGAAGCTTTCGCGATCATGCCGCGGCTCGATCACCGCGTAGGATTGCGGGGTCGCCCGCAATCGAGGGGATGCTTGTGTCGCCATCCCCGGAGAAATAACTCTCGTTTACGTCAACGTCAATTGCCGCAGAGCAACTTTCCCTTCGTCGACCGTAGCGTCACAGCCTCCGATCGCGATTCGCTGAGCCGGTCGACGGTCAGTGCCGCGAGCGAGGCGCGGCCGCTGCAGAGGGACTCGCAGGCTTCAGGGACCTCGGCGGGAAAAACGATCCGATCACCGTCGAAGCGTGCGTCGAACTTGCAGGTACCGAACGCGAGTTTCAGCGCATCGCCCGACCGCTCCACGGTCCCTGATCCGGCGCACGCCTGATCCTCGCCATAGTCGACGCTGACGCCGATCCGTGCGGTCTTCTCAGTACCGACGACGCAGAGCCGGTCAGTATCGCGCGCCCACGATCCCTGCAGCGGCGCGTTCGGGTCGGGCACGATCCCCGCCGTTTCGGCCGCAGCTTCGAGCCGAGCCCCGGCGGTGTCCGCCACAGCAGTCGCCGGCTCCCGCCCACACCCGCAGAGGACGAGCGCGAGCAGCAACGCGCGCTTCATTCGGCCGGCACCAGCTTGCCCCCTTCGATCCGCCGGAAGAAACACGTCCGCTCGCCGGTATGGCACGCCGGCCCCGCCGGGTCCGCGATCACCCACACCGCATCCTGATCGCAATCGATCCGAAGCTCGGCGACGCGCAGCACGTTCCCCGACGTTTCGCCCTTCTTCCAGAGCTTTTCGCGGCTCCGCGACCAGAAATGCGCCTCGCCGGTCGCCTGCGTCTCCGCCAGCGCCTCCGCATTCATATGCGCGACCATCAGCACGTCGCCCGATACGCGATCGGTGACGACCGCGGTCAGGAGCCCGGCGGAATCAAATTTCGGATCGAGCGTCAGGCCCGTGTCGCGGCTGTGTGTCATGGCCTGGATATACCCGAAACCCGGCCCGATGCGACCAGCGACGCGCAATGTTATTACAAACAGGCGACAAGCCGGCGATCCGCTCGTATAGGGCAGCTTCCGCACGACGTGAGAACCGGCATGCTGACGACAAACCCTTATGATGACGACAAACTCCGCGAAGAATGCGGGGTGTTCGGCGTTTCGGCCACCGATGGCGCAGCCGCGCTCGTAGCCCTGGGGCTGCACGCGTTGCAGCACCGCGGCCAGGAAGCCGCCGGCATCACGACCTTCGACGGCGCGCATTTCCACACGCACCGCGCGATGGGTCACGTCGCCGGCAACTTCGACCGCGACGACGTGATCCGGTCGCTGCCAGGCACCGTCGCCTGCGGACATGTCCGCTATTCGACGACCGGCGAGACAGCCTTGCGCAACGTCCAACCGCTCTATGCCGAGCTGTCGACCGGCGGCTTCGCGATAGCGCATAACGGCAACATTTCCAACGCGATGCGGCTGCGACGCGAGCTCGTCCGCCGCGGGTCGATCTTCCAGTCGACCAGCGATACCGAGACGATCATCCACCTCGTCGCGACCTCGAACTACCGGACGCTGCTCGATCGCTTCATCGATGCGCTGAAGCAGATCGAAGGCGCGTATTCGCTGATCGTGATGACGCCCGAGGGCATGATCGCCTGCCGCGATCCGCTCGGTATCCGGCCGCTCGTCATGGGCAAGCTAGGCGATGCGGTGATCTTCGCCTCCGAGACGGTCGCGCTCGACGTGGTCGGCGCCACCTTCGTCCGCGCGATCGAGCCCGGCGAACTAGTCATCGTCCAGGGTTCCGAGATCCGATCGATCCGCCCGTTCGCACCGATGGCCGCGCGGCCGTGCATCTTCGAATGGGTGTATTTCTCGCGCCCCGATTCGATCGTCGACGATCACTCGATCTACTCGGTGCGGAAAGCGATCGGCGCGCAGCTCGCGATCGAATCGCCGGTCGATGCAGACCTCGTTATCCCGGTTCCCGATTCGGGCACGCCGGCCGCGATCGGCTATGCCCAGCAATCGGGCATCCCGTTCGAGCTCGGCATCATCCGCTCGCATTATGTCGGCCGCACGTTCATCTCGCCCGGCGACAAGGTCCGCCACCTCGGCGTGAAGCTCAAGCACAACGCCAACCGCGCGCTGATCAAGGGCAAGCGGGTCATCCTCGTCGACGATTCGATCGTCCGCGGCACGACCTCGCTCAAGATCGTCGAAATGATGCGCGAAGCCGGTGCCGCCGAAGTGCACATGCGGATCGCCAGCCCGCCGACGCGGCATTCGTGCTTCTACGGCGTCGACACGCCCGAGCGCGAGAAGCTGCTCGCGGCCAAGCTCGATCTCGGTGGGATGACCGGTTTTATTCATGCCGACAGCCTCAACTTCATCTCGATCGACGGGCTTTACAAGGCGCTCGGCGAGGCGAAGCGCGCGGATGTGCGCCCGAAATATTGCGATGCGTGCTTCACCGGCGACTATCCGACGACGTTGACCGACCATGACGAAGGCTCGGAAGTCGACCAGTTCGCGATGCTCGCCGAACGCGTCATCTGATACTCGCGGAGCTGATATGACGGACAAGCCTCTCGAAGGCCGGCTGGCCTTGGTCACCGGCGCCAGCCGCGGAATCGGCGCTGCGACCGCGATCGCGTTGGCGGCAAAGGGCGCGCATGTCGTCCTGACGGCGCGTACGCCGGGTGGTCTCGAAGAGGTCGAGGCGGCGATCCATTCGGCTGGTGGCTCGGCGACGATCGCGCCTCTCGACTTGGCCGAGAGCGAATCCATCGCGCGCTTGGCGACGGCGATCGGTGACCGCTGGGATGCCCTCGATATTCTGGTGCTTAACGCTGGCATGCTGGGTTCTCTGTCGTCGGTCCCGGCGATCGATCCGAAGGAAATGGCGCAGGTTCTGACGCTCAATGTCAGCGCGCAGGCGGCCATGATCGCCGCATTCGACACGATGCTGAAGAAGGCCAAGTCGGCCAGAGTGATCGGCGTGACCTCCAGCGTCGGCCGCAAGCCTCGCGCGTATTGGGGCCTCTACGGCGCTTCGAAGGCTGCATTCGAGACATTGCTTGGCGCGTATGGCGACGAGATGGCCGAGATCAGCGCAATCCGTACGGCAATCGTCGATCCTGGGGCTACCCGGACGAAGATGCGCGCGCGAGCGTATCCGGGCGAGGATCCGAACTCGGTCAAGGAACCGACTGTCGTGGCAGATCGCATCGTTGCGCTCGCAATCGAAGGTTTTGAAGCTGGTCACTTCGAGCGGGTAGCCTAACCGTTCTCCTGCGAACGCAGGAGCCCAGGATCACAATCGCCACCGCCCGTTACCCTGGATTCCTGCGTACGCAGGAAAACGTCAGCGCTTCACCAGCGTGACCTGCGCGACATCGATCCCGCCGCCTAGAAACCCGCCCTCGCAATACATCAGATAATAGCGCCACAACGCTACGAACCGCGCATCGAACCGCGCCGGCAATCGCCCTTCCGCAACCGCGGCATCGAACGCGACGCGCCACCGCCGCAACGTCTCGGCATAGTGCAGCCCGAACCCGCGCCGGTCCTCCCACGCCAACCCACGCGCCTCCGCCAGCGCGCGAAACCGCGGCTCGGACAACAGCATCCCGCCCGGAAACACGTAGCGCTGGATGAAATCGACACTCCGCGAATAGGAATCGAATATCGCATCGTCGATCGAGATATACTGCAATGCCGCACGCCCGCCCGGCTTCAACGCCCGCGCGATCGCGTCGAGATACACCGGCCAATATTCCTCGCCGACCGCCTCGACCATCTCGATGCTCGCCACCGCATCATAGGTACCGGTGACGTCGCGGTAATCGGTCAGCGCCACGCGCACGCCGTCGAGCCCCGCTGCGCTGATCCGGTCGTCGACCTGCCGCTTCTGCTCCGTCGACAGCGTCAGTGCGTGCACGCCGACCCCCGCGCGCGCCGCCATCTCGGCGAACGATCCCCAACCGCAGCCGATCTCCAGGATCGTATCGCCCGCCCGCGCCCCGGTCCGGTCGAGGATTGCGCGCAGCTTGGTCCCCTGCGCCGCCTCATGCGGTTCGGCATCGTCGAACGGCTCGGCAAAGATCGCGCTCGAATAGGTCAGGCTCGCATCGAGCCACGTTTCGTAGAAGTCGTTGCCGAGATCGTAATGCGCGGCGATGTTCTTGCGCGAGCCAGTTAGATCGTTCCGCCGCATCCGATGCCACGCCCGCGCGGCGAGCCGCACTACGCCCCCCGACCGTGCCGCGCCCCCGAGCGAGCGGCGGTTGCGCATGAACAGGTCGAACAGCGGTACCGGGTCTGGGCTCGACCAGTCGCCGGCCGCCCAGCCTTCGTACCAGCCGACCGATCCCGCGGTCGCCAACCGCACCAGCGCGCGCCAGCGGTGAACGGTCACGATGGGTAAAGGCCCCGGAGCCCGACCGCCGATCAGCCGCCGCGTGCCGTCGGGCAAATGCGCGTCTATGCCGCCACTCTCAAGCCCCGCATCGATCCGGTCGAGCAGGCGGTGAAACACCGGCGCAACGAGACGCGTAACCGTGGAACCCTGCGCAGCGGGCACATCATCGAAAGCGGAAACGACGGTCATCGCGGCGCTCCATGCAACACGGGCAACGGCTAGGAAAGAGGCGTCGGCGCGGAAACGGCTGGAACGTAATCAAGACCACAATGCACTCCCCTCCCTTAAAGGGAGGGGCCGGGGGTGGGTTGGTGGGTTCGAGCCACTGACGGTCGACCGAGCGGAACCCGACCCATCCCCAACCCCTCCCTTCCAGGGAGGGGAGAAAATGCGACCCTAGCGCGCGTGCCGCCCAGCTTCGAGCGCACGCTCGCGGCCTTCGCGGTGGCCGACGATCTTTGCCGGATACGCCTTCGGCCGGCAGCCGGATTCCTCCGGATCATGGATCGCTTCGCCGGTCACTTTGGCCAACTCCGGCACCCATTCGCGGATATAGTCCCCCGCATCGAACTTCTCCGACTGCGACAGCGGGGCCATGATCCGCCCGAACATGTTCGAATCCACCCCGGTCCCGGCGACCCACTGCCAGTTCACCGAATTATTCCCGTAATCCGCATCGACCAGGCAATCCCAGAACCAGCGCTCCCCCTCGCGCCAGTCGATCAGCAAATGCTTCACCAGAAAGCTCGCCGTGATCATCCGCACGCGGTTGTGCATCCAGCCGGTCGCCCAAAGCTGTCGCATCCCGGCATCGACGATCGGATACCCGGTCTTGCCCTCCTGCCACGCCTTCAGATCCGCCTCGGCGTTCTTACCCGACCGCCACGGCAGCTTGTCGAACTTGGGCCGACCGTTCGTATCGCCGTAATCCGGCATCGTCAGCACGACGCCATCAGTAAAGTCACGCCACGCCAGTTCCTTGCGGAACGTCGTCGCGTCGCCGTGGCCATCGACCGCATGCCACACCGCACGCGGCGAGATCTCGCCGAAATGAAGATGCGGCGACAGGCGCGAGGTGCCCTCGATCGACGGAATGTTGCGGTCGACGTCATACGCCTCGACGATCGGCGCCATCGCCTTCGCGTTCTCCAACGCCTGAGCCTCGCCCGGCGTCCAGTCGCCGAACCCCGCCGACCAGTCCGGCTTGGCCGGCAGCAGGTCCCAGTCCGCCAGTTTCTCGCTCTTCGGCCATTTCGACGGCGAGGGGATCGTGCGCGGCGCCGGCTCGGGGTCGCCCGGCGGCATCATCTGGTTGAGCGCCTTCCAGAACGACGAGTACACCTTGAACTGCCCGCCCGACCCCGTCTTCACATCCTCGACGCGGGCAAGATGGTTGCCATCATGCAGGCACAGCCTATCGCCAAGCGCCGCCTCGGCCTTGCGCCACCAAGACTCGTAATGGCGGATCGCGTGCACCTGGGCAGCGCCGGTTTCCTCCATCAATGCTGTCAGCACTTCGACCGCTTCCCCGCGTCGCAGAACCAGCTCCGAGCCCTTTTCCTGCAGCGACTTCGAGAAGGCATTGAGAGTGTGGTGCAGCCACCATCGCTGCGCCCCGCCCATCTTCCATTTCCCCGGTGCATCGTCGTCGAGCACGTAGACCGGGATCACCGGCCCGGCATGCGCGGCGGCGATCAGCGCGGGGTGATCGTGAAGGCGGAGGTCCTGGCGCAGCCAGAGAAGAACAGGTGTCGTCATCGCTTGCCCAACGCAGCAACCCGCGATCCAGCATCACGCCGCTGCGAAAGTTTCCCCCAGCGTCATGATAGCCGCCACGTGCCGCTCCGCGATCGCCAGCGCATCGTCGCCGTAGCCCCCGCCGACCGTACTCGCGAGTGGGAGACCTCGCCTGATCGCCAGGCTAGCGACGAGCCGTTCCCGCCGCGCTAGACCGTCCAGTGTCAGGGCCAACCGCCCCAGCCGATCGCCCTCGAACGGGTCCACGCCCGCCTGATACAGGATCAGCTCCGGCCGGAACTCGTCGAGCAACGGCACCAGGGTCGCCTCCAGCGTCGCCAGATACGCCTCGTCGCCCACCCCGTCGGGCAACGGCACGTCGAGCGTAGAGCGCGCCTTCCGTACCGGGAAATTCTTCTCCGCATGGATCGAGTAGGTCGCGATCTCCGGCCGCCCGGCGAGCAGCGCCGCGGTCCCATCCCCCTGGTGAACGTCGCAATCGACCACGAGCACCCGCGCCACGCGCCCCTCGTCGATCAACCGCGCCGCCGCCACCGCAAGATCGTTGAACACGCAGAACCCCGCGCCCGTGTTCGCCAGCGCATGATGGCTCCCGCCCGCCGTATTCGCCGCAAACCCGTGCTCCAGCGCAAGGCAGGCGGCCAGCCATGTCCCGTGCGGCACGATCGCGGCACGGGACGCCACCGCCGCGGTCACCGGGAAGCCGATCCGTCGCTCTTTCTCCTTCGGCACGTCCGCGCGAAGCACCTCGGCGACGTAATCCTCGTCATGCACCGCTTCCAGCCACGCGGTCGGCGTCGTTTCGGCGCGGTGCCACGTCACTGCATCGCCCTTGTCGAGCAGCAGATCGCGGATCAGCCCGTTCTTGTTCCAGCGATAGGTCGAGCGCGCCGGCGCGGGGGTGACATAGTCGGGATGGTGGACGACGTGGATCATGCTCCGTAGGTAGGAGCGCGCCTGCCGACTCCCAAGTTGCCCGAGCCCCAAGCACCTGCGTTGCGGAGACTATTTTGACCGACGTTTCGACCCTGCCCTACCGTCCCTGCGCCGGCATCATGCTCATGAACGCGGAGGGGAAGATCTTCGTCGGCCAGCGCAACGATTCACCGCTGGAGGCATGGCAGATGCCGCAGGGCGGGATCGATCCCGGCGAGGACGCCGAAGCCGCCGCACTGCGCGAACTCGGCGAGGAAACCGGCGTCATGCCGGACAAAGTCGAGCTGATCGCGGAAGCGCCCGGCGAATTCGTCTACGACCTTCCCCCCGAACTGCTCGGCAAAGTCTGGAAGGGCAAATGGCGCGGCCAGACGCAGCGCTGGTTCCTGTACCGCTTCCTCGGCACCGACGCGGACGTCAACATCGCCACCGACCACGAGGAATTCCGCGCGTGGCGCTGGAGCGATCCCGCCGACCTTCCGCGGCTGATCGTGCCGTTCAAGAAGGCGCTCTACGAACAGGTACTCGCCGCCTTCGCGCCACATCTCGGCGCAACCTCGACACGCTGAGCAGTTCCCATTCCGTCACGCTGCCGTTACGGAACGGCTGTGCGCCGCTTAGCCCCTCTTCTGCTCGCCCCGCTGCTGCTGGCGAACGCGCCCGATCCGCAGTCGGTGATGATCCCCGAGACGATCCGCGCGATGCTCGACGCGGCGCTGGAGGCGGGGAACGAAGCGGACGTCAACACGATCGCCAAATACGCACGCGCCGCCGATCCCCTTAGCGGCGACGCGGTGCTGGCGATCGCCGAAAAGTGGAAAGCCGACCGCGCAGCGCAGCGCACGCAGGTCATTCGCCAGGCCAGCTTCCTCGACCTGTGGAGCGGCAAGGCCGAGGTCGGCGGCTATCTGACGACAGGCAATTCCGACACTGCTGGCGGCACGGCCGTGCTCGACCTAAACCGCGAAGGCCTTCGCTGGCGCCAGAAATTCCATGCGCAGGCGGACTATCAGTCGAACCAGAACATCACGACGCGCGAGCATTATCTCGCCTCGTACGAACCCAACTACAAGATCGACGACCGCGCCTATATCTACGGTGTCGCGCAATATGAAGGCGATCGGTTCCTCGGCTATTTCAACCGCTACTCGACCTCGGTCGGTGCCGGCTACAGCGTGATCAAGACCGCAGGGACCAAGCTCGATCTCGAACTCGGGCCAGCGTATCGCTACACCGAATTCACTGACGACACCGAGCAGAGCAGCATCGCCGCGCGTGGCACCGCCAATTTCAGCGTGCGGATCCTGAGCGGCCTGTCGGTCAGCCAGGTCGCCTCCGCCTATGTCCAGCGCTACAACAGCACGCTCAGCGGCACGACATCGCTCAACGCCAAGCTGATCGGACCCCTGTCCGCCGCACTGTCGTACAGCGTCCAGTATGAAAGCGAACCGCCGGTCGGTTCGGTCTCGACCGACACCACCAGCCGCGCGTCCCTGGTCTACAGCTTCTGACGCTGTTCCCACACACGTCCAGCCTCGCTAGGGTCGCGTGATGAGGGGACTTACACCGATAGAGCGCGATGCGGTCGACACGGCGGGCGCTGCACCGATGCTGACGCAGGTCGAGGCTTGGGCGGCGATCAACAGCGGTACGCGCAACCTTGCCGGGCTGACGACGATGGCCGGATTGCTCGGCGACGCGTTCGCGAGCCTGCCGGGCGAGATCACGCTGGTCGAGCCGACGCCCGTCGACAATGTCGGCGCGGACGGCGTGGTCTCTGCTATCGAGCACGGCAAGCACCTGCACCTTGTCGTGCGTCCCGACGCGCCCGTCCGCATGCTGTTCACGGGCCATATGGACACGGTCTACCCGGTCGATCACGCCTTTCAGACCTTAAAGTGGCTTGAGGACGGCAGGCTGAACGGCCCCGGCGTCGCGGACATGAAGGGCGGACTCGCCGTGATGCTAGCCGCACTTCGAGCAGTCGAGGCCAGCCCCCTCGCCGCGCGGATCGGCTATGACGTCGTCATCAACTCGGACGAGGAAACCGGCTCCTTCTCCTCCGCAGCGCTGCTCGCTCGCGCCGCGCACGGAAAGGTCGCCGCGCTGACCTACGAACCTGCCCTCGCTGATGGCACGCTCGCCGGTGCACGGGGCGGCACGGGCAACTTCTCGATCATCGTCCACGGTCGCAGCGCGCACGCCGGCCGCAACCCCGAAGACGGCCGCAACGCGCTCGTCGCGGCGGCCGATATCGCGGTGCGCTTGTCGAAGGTCCGCGGACCCCGTCTCGCGGTGAACCCGGCGCGGATCGAGGGCGGTGGTCCGAACAACGTCGTCCCCGACCTCGCCATCCTCCGCATCAACTTCCGCCCCGCGACGCTCGACGATATCGCGCGGGCGCAATCGCACATCGACTCCGCCGTTGCGATGGTTACTGCCGAGCACGACGTCCGCATCGAGGTCCATGGGAGCTTCAGCCGCCCGCCGAAGCCGATCGACGACGGCGCCGCGCGCCTGTTCGATCTGGTCAAGGCCTCCGGCGCGGACCTTGGCCTCGACATCGCCTGGAAAGCCACCGGCGGCGTCTGCGACGGCAACAACATCGCGGCCGCCGGCGTGCCGGTCGTCGACACAATGGGGGTCCGCGGCGGCGCGATCCATTCGACCGACGAATTCATGATCCCCGACAGCCTCGCCGAACGCGCGGCGCTGTCGGCGGTCACCATATTGCGTATCGCGGAGGGCCGCTTGTGAGCTTCAGGATCCGGGCCGCGGTCGACGACGACCTTCAGCACCTCTACGAAATGGCCAAGCTGACCGGCGGCGGCTTCACCAATCTGCCGCCCGACCGCCGCGCCCTCACCACCAAGCTCGAACGCAGCCACGCCGCCTTCGCGCGCACCGACGGCCCTGTCCAGGACGAGCTGTTCGTCCTGATCCTCGAAAATACCGAGACGAAGGAAGTCCGCGGCACCTGCCAGATCTTCACGCAAGTGGGACAAAGCTATCCGTTCTACAGCTACCGGATCGGCCAGCTGACACAGCACAGCCGCGAGCTGAACCGCACCTTCCGCGCCGACATGCTCTCGCTCGCCACCGATCTCGAGGGCGCGAGCGAGGTCGGCGGGCTCTTCCTGCACCCGGGCGAGCGGGCCGGCGGCTTGGGCCTGTTGCTCGCCCGCAGCCGCTATTTGTTCATCAAGATGCACCGCGCGCGCTTCGCCGACCGAATCCTCGCCGAGCTACGCGGCGTGATCGACGAAGCGGGCGGCTCGCCATTCTGGGACGGGCTTGCGGGTCGCTTCTTCGGGATGAATTTCCAGGACGCGGATCAGTTCAATGCGATCAACGGCCACCAGTTCATCGCCGACCTCATGCCCAAGCATCCGATCTACACCGCGATGCTCACCGAGACCGCGCGTGCCGCAATCGGCCTTCCGCATCCCTCGGGCCGCGCGGCGATGCGGATGCTCGAGAACGAGGGGTTCGCGTTCGAGAACTACGTCGACATCTTCGACGGCGGCCCGACGATGACCGCGCGCACCGATCAGGTCCGCTCGATCGCCGATGCGCGCGACGGCACCGTGGTCGGGATCGGTGGCGACGACGGCAAGGACGCCCTGGTCGCGATGGGCACCCTCGCCGACTTCCGCGCGGCATTCGGGAAGGTCCGCGAGACTGACGACGGCGTCGTGCTGGCCGAGGATTGCGCGCGCACGCTCGATATCCGGGGGGCCGATCGCGTCATGCATGTCCCCCGTATCTGACGCATACGCTTCCTCGGGCGTCGGGTTAACTTACAGATAACCCGAGATGGCGGAATTGCGCGAGTCGCGAGCGGAGTTTTCCACTGTTTGTAAGTTCACGATTTGCTCTCCCATGCCTCCATTGCGGCATCGGCGAGCGTCGATTGATTGCGGCGGCGGGCGTACCACTCCACCATTGAGAGCGATTGACCGCTAACCGCGGCGGTCTGAGCAACCGAGCAGCCAGCCTCGAGCAGCGCGATCACGGCGTTCTTACGCAGGCCGTGCGGCACGCTCGGCGCGCCGGCGGCGGCTGAGAACGCCTTGAGGATCTTGCGAGCGTTGTCGTCGCGCATCGGCTTGCCGTGGGTCGTAAGGCATATCGGCCCCTCCCCCCGCGTCCGCAGGGCAAGCTCCGCCTTAAGTGCGCTATGGATAGGGATGCTGAGCGGCTTCTTCGTCTTGTCCTGGACCACCTCGACCCGATCGTCGGCGACGTCGGACCACTGCATCTTAAGCACGTCGCCCAGCCGCTGCGCGGTATAGTAGAGGAGGTTCACGAGCAGCCGAACAGCGTCGTCCTCGGCCGCCAAGCCTGCCCGGAGAACTGGGGTCGGCCATGGCTCGTGCTCGCCACCCGCCATCTGCGCGATACCATCGCACGGATTCTTGAGCAGGTGATCGCGATCAACAGCCCATGCGAACAACGCGCCGCTCGTCCGCAAGAAGGCGTTCGCCGCACCTGGCGTGGCGCCCATCTTATCGAGCAGCGTCCGCATGTCGCCTTTCGTGATCCCGGTAACTGGCGCGGTCGGCAGCGCTTTCTCCAGACGACGAAGGTAGATGTCGTACAGCTTCTTCGATGCCGGCTTGAGCGTGCCATAGGCCACGCTGCGCTGATAGAGACCGACGAGTATCGGCACGGTCATCAGCGCCGACTTCACCTTCCGGTTGCGGTGGCCCATCAGGGCGGCATAGCTGCCCCCGAACCCGTCTGCACGAAGACCAGGAAGGCGCGTCATCAGACGCTTCCCGTCGACCACTTTGCCGGTGTCGAAGTACAGATACTCCTTACCCTTCGAGCGAACCCGCTTCACATATTTGGGGAGATCATGCGGCACTGCGCAGCCCCGGTTGATCCTTGCGCCAGTCGTTGCCCCCGCCCGACATCTCGTCGAGGCTGGTGTCCAGCGCGGCGCGGTCCCACCGCGGCCCGCCGGCCATCGCAACCGACATCGGCAGGCGGCCAGCATAGACCTCGGCGTCGAACTGCTGCGGGGTGAGCTCGCAATACTGCGCGGCCGTGGATCGCTTGAGCATGCGCGGCCAATACGGTGCAGCGCTCATGATGCCGTCGCCCCCTGCTCAAGGTGCTGGGCAAGCGTGGCAGGCGTCTCGTTGATGAACTTTGGAACAGCGCGCATATCGCTGAGCAAGGCCATGTACGCCGCGATTTTGTGGCGAACCGCGGTGAACTTCGCCACGCTGCCGTTCTCGCCAACGTCGCGGGCCTCTTCATGCGCCTGCGCGATCCGCTTGTGCAGCAGACCAATGACATCCGATCGGCGCATGATCACGGTTCCAGCCGCGACGAACTTGGGCGCCGCCACGTCTGCAACAGCCCCCGCCTCGGTGTTGGTGGTCGGGTTCATGCTATTCGTCCCAGTACTGGCGATCTTCGTCGATCGCGTCGGATGGGGAAAGGTAGCCTTCACCGGCTTCGTCGAGCATTTCCGCTAGGCCGCCTGCATAGCTCCACTGTTGCCGGATCGATGCGCGGGCCTCGTGGCCTTTCGGCGCGTTCCACTCGGTGTAAAGCAGCACGGCGCATTTGGCCTGCCACGCCCAGCGGAACGGGCGGCGCTTGGCAATCTCGCCTTTCAGGACGCACCAGCCGTCCAGCCACCCGAGACGCCACAGGGCCTTGTCGACGAACGACAAGTAGGCGGGCGGTGGCGAATTACGGCGCTGGCGCTTGGCCTCGGCGATCAGTTCTTCGATGACGGACATGTCTATTCAGCCCCTTCGTGTTGCGAGCGTGAGGTGGCGAGACGTAGGATCATGTTGATACCCGCCTGATAATGCTTGGCCTGCTCACCATCATTCGGGTCTGTGACGTCCAGCCAGTGCGCGAAGAACGCCGCGTTGTTCGGGTGTGCGATAGCTTCCGGCGACATCTGGTTGTCCCAGCCGATTAGTTCGCGACCGATCTGCTCCCGAAGCAGCGCCACCCCTTCGTCATTCGCTGCCGCAACGGTGGCGAGGGATGGGGATATGGCGGCTGCTTCATGCCCAAAGTGGTCTGCCAGATCAGCCCATTCCGCCTGCATCCGTTCCCTGTCGGACAGGCAAAGTTTCAATGGCTCGTCCTCCACCTCCCCCGGCGCTGGCAGTGTCTGCGAGAGGGCGCGGGTGTTCCAGGCGGCGATGGCTTCGGCTTCCGTCGGAAACCAGCGAGACATTGATTCCCCGCAGTGCGCGTTGACGCACATCACGGCGAAGGATGTTTTCTCAAGTTCGATCCAAGGCGCTTTTCCGCAAAACGGGCACCCCTTCAACTCGGGGCTCGGGTTGGGATTGGGGGTCATGCGGCGTCTCGGGCGGGCAGTGCGGGCAAACAGTCGTCGGTGGCGTTCAAGCGCGAGGGACGCCAAGCAACCGGCGTGCCTTTGCCCTGGACGAAATGATCGTGAGTCCAGCACCACCCCGAGAACTTCCACTCGTCCTCGCCGGTATCGGCAAGCGTATTGAAGCCCACCGTGCAGGCGAGGATGCCGTCCGCTAAAGGATGATCGCCGTCGCTATAGTCGACAACCAACTCGACCATCGCCCCGCTCTTTGCGTCATCGCTGATCGGCAACCAAGCGGGGTGCATTGCGGCTTTAACTAAATCAGGTAGGCGCGCACGAACGACGCTTTCCATCTCGTCGCCGTTTTCCGCGCGACGAGCTTCGGGCCCGATATGTTCGGCAATCTGATCAAGCAGTCCTCGATAATAGAACATTCCGTCATGGAAGTGACGCGTTGCTTCCTCCGCTTCTCGCGTCTGGGTGGCATCGGGAGTGAGGGCGACGATGTTCGTGTTGCCGAGAACGTCGAGCGCCTTGAAAGCGCTGGCCTTCATCGTCTCGCAGGTGGCGGTCCAGCTTTCGCCAGATTTGATGCACGACGAAGAGAAGCTAATCCAATTAGCCACCATGCGGACAAGATTGTCCACCTCGTCTTCGTCCTGCGCAACCGGCACCGCTTGCTGTTCTGATTGATCAACCACGGGCATATCCCTTCTTAGGTTCACGGCACCGGGCGCAGCGGCCCATCAGGATGCGCTTGGTGTGCTCGCCGCACTCCCGGCATTCGCCCTCAACGCCGATGGCGATGGGCGCACTGGCGGCGCGGATGTTGCGATCGAGCGCGGCCTGCGCGACGTCGTTCGCCATGTCGGCTACGTCAGCCACGGTGCACCTCCGCGGCGTTCCAGCGCGCGGCCGGCACGTACATGCGGCCCCTGCCTCTGACACTGACGAGCACGCGCTCACCGTCGCTGGGCGAACCCGGTGCGAGGCGGGCAAGAAGGCAATGATCGGGTGCGAGTTCGACCCGGCGCCACTGAGCCATCACGCGGCCTCATGGGTTGGCTGGGCATCGGCCTCGACGGTGCGCAGCTTGGAGGTAGACGTCCTGAGGGGCAGGACCGAGGCAGTCGGGGAAACGGGGTGGCGCGCGATCGGCCAGGGTCGCCCGCAGGCGGTGTCCCAGATGCGCGCCCAATTCGGGACGAGCGCGAAGAACAACGTCGTCAGCGAGACGCCAGCCATAGTAATCAGCGACGCCAAGCCGAGGGCCCACATGGCAACGTTCCAGGTCATCGACGATCTCCACGATTAAGGATTGCGAGCATGAGCTCGGTCATGACTTCAGGGGTGACTTTGCCGCAGAGGTCGGGCGCCTGCGGGCGGGGCTGCGCGGGCGTCATCGACCGCCTCCGTAGGTTGACCGCTTCCGCGGCGCGGCTCGCGGATCCGGATAGGCTTCGCCCTGATCGAGCAGCGCACCGTGACGAAGCTCCACCTTCCGCTGCTCGCGCAGGGAGTTTGGCGGGAAGCCGACTTTGACGACCTTGGACGGTGCGCGCAGGCGACCGATATCGGAAATGCCTACCGTCTTCCCGGCGACAAGTAGATCACGCATCGCGGAGAAGACCCGGTCAACCATGTCCTGAGCTTCCTCGTGCGGAATGCCAGTGTCGGCGATCGCGTTGATCAGCTGCTTATCGGCCACGGGGTAGGTCCATCCATTGCACGAGGCCCGACGGGAGGATGACCTTCGCCTGCGTCCCGCCCTTGCGGATTAGCAGCGAGGGAAGCTCGACGGTCTGCAACGGCGTGCGGCACACCTTCACGGTGCGGACGACCAGCGGGTCCTTGCCAAGCTTCATCAGCACGCTGACCTGCTGAACCGTCCAGCGAGAGCCATCCTGTTCGGTGCCCTGCCAGTTCGATGAGGGGGTGCAGACCATCGTCATGCGCAGGCCCTCAGGTATTCGACAGCGGCGACCCCTGCCCCGTCCAGATGACGGCTGCGGCGCGCGATTGATTCCGCCTCGATCGCGAGCGCCTGATCAGCGACCGCCTGGCGGGCGAGAACATCGGCAGCGGCAGCGACCGATGCCTCCAGCTGCTCCATGTTCGGCCGGCGGCCCATTTTCTGACGCAGGAACTCGTGCTGATCGATGATCAGGCGCAGCGCGGACGCGGGCTTGATGCCCATGCGACCGGCGCGCATCGCCAGCGTGTCGCGGATCGCCGCGGCGTGCGCCACAGCGGCGGGCACGGCGGGGTGCTCTTCCTTGCCCCGGAGATAGATCACGCGATCCTCAGCCAGCCGCAGCCGGTGGCACGCGGACGACATATCGATGATCGTCTGATCGAGATCAGGGTCGTGAGATTTGATGGTGCGGCCGGTCACGCTGCGCGCCCCCGCTGCGGCGCTGGGTTGGCGGCGAGCTCGCGCTCCCATGCGCGACCGTTGTCGGTCGCCAGCCATTCCACCCAGTAGATGGACGCCAGGATGACCGCGCATGCGCCGTCGAGCAGCTTCTCGAACGTCATCCACCCGGCGCGATGCTGCTCCTTGTGGCAGTCGTCGCAGAGGGGGATGCACGCGCTATCGGGCGCCTTCGTCGAAAGCCCCTTACCGCCTGCGTGGTCGACGTGTGCGGCGACCGTTGGATTAGCCAAGTTACCGGCGGGCTGAGCACACCGAGCGCAAGGCAGCTTCCGCAGCCACCGCTTGTATTCCTCGGCGCACTTCCACGCTGGGCGACCTGCCCGCGGTGGCTTCCGAGTTTGAAATGCTGAACGGGGCAAACCCACGCCGACCTCCCGACAAGCCGGTATGGCCTGTTGGAAGCTACATATATGCTCGCGTGCATATCCTCAAGTAATAAAATGCACGCAGGAATATTATTCGTCGTAAATGGGATCGGGCCAGAACCCGCTAGGGTCATTTATTTGGGTGGCCTTATGCTCCGGGGGCAACACAGGCTCATCACCCCGGAATGCGACGCGAACCCATCCGACCTTTGCCTCTAACGCCTGGAAGATAGCACGGGTCTCGTGTCCCTGTCGCCAAAGCGTCCCTATCAGTACGGCGCGTTCGGACGCCAGATAGCCAAGTTGGATGCCGCGGCAGGAGAATACCGCGATCGCATGTTCGTCGAACTGGTTGCCGGGCTCAGGGCGTAGCTCAATCGGCTCGCTAGGCCTGCATATCTCAAGCTCGAAGCGCCGACCGGGGCCGCGCTTGTTCGGGTAGTCTATGCCGACGATCGCGAGTGACAATTGCCTAACCACGGGTACCGATGTATATCATCGCAGGATGAAGCACGAGACCCTTCTACCTACGGTCTATGGCGACGGCGAGCAGGTACCGCGGGATCTTTTAGGTGCGCAGTTGCTGCGCTTCGAGGGCACCAATGATCCAGACATGGAGGGTGGAGGGCTCGTGATAGAGTACATTCCCAAAGATACAGATGCTTCCTGTATTATCGTCTTAGAGTTCAACGAACGGGGAATGTGGCTCTCTAAACGACGTCCGCGAGTTCCGCATAACGATTGACCAGGCACCCCCTAACGGCTCTAACGAGGCCAGGCCCAGTCCAATTTGAATGCGCCTCAAATATATACCGCCACCGCTCAAAAGCTCGGTCATTCTCTGCAAGCGTGTCCTCAAAGGACTCCTCCGGGGTGCCGAGAACATATGCACGTGCTCGACGGTCCGCAATGGTACGTTGATCATTTAACCAGTATCTTTTAACCTCGGCCTGGGCGTCAGGGGCAATTCCAGCAAATATCTGGACCAAGCTGTGTTGAACGCCCGAGCTAACCCCTGTTGTGAAATAGAGGAGGCTTTTTAAATAAAGCTCTAGAGCGAAGCTCAAACAAACGATATGCGGAATCACCAAAGGCTCAGATAACAGATCGCCAGTTAACGGATCGACGCTGTGCGCCTTCCAGATTTCCGACGCGGCCTTGTCAAAGTCTCGAGCTTGGCGGAATACATCCTTAGGTCCGAAAGGAAGCGTGCTTCGTTTTGCCATCATAAGTCCCTCGCAAACCGGATCACCCTACCCCAGATGACCACCTCGTTGGCATCCACCTCGTAGGCGTCGATCGTCTTGTTATCGGAGATGACGAGTATTCGGGCTCCGCCGGCGACCGGCCTGAGGCGCTTGATCGCCGCCCCGCCGTTGATCGCGCAGGCGTAGATACGATCAGAGTGCAGCAGCTGGTTCTGCGTCGTGTCGATCCATACAAGGTCGTTCGATACAAGCGTCGGGAACATGCTATCGCCTGTGCCTGCAGCTAGACGTAGCCGGTTCGGCGGCGTCCGTGTGAATGAACGAAGATAGCCCAGATCGAATTCTAGCGGTTCGTCCTCAACGTAATCATCAACGCTCGCGCCCGGTCCCATCGGGAGGGACAGATCCAAGCGACTGATTTGCGCTGTTTCCCCGCCGTCGGCGGATCGCGCAACAGGCTGGTCGGCCGTGATGTCCGCCGTTTGTCCAAGAGGCTCTGCTTTGAAACTCTCGAATGAACATCCCGCCAGCTTTGCCAGCGCTGCAATGCTGTCGCCCAAGGGTACGACAGCGCCCGTCTCCCATTTCGAAATATAGGACTGCTGCACCCCTAAGCGCTCGGCGAACGCCTGCTGGCTCAGTCCTAACCTGGACCGTAGTGTCTTCACATTTGCAGCAAGAACGCTCGTCATGCGCTGCGCATAATATGGCATCGGCGGACGCGCTAATTCACGCGTGCATAATCCGCTTGACCTAATATGCACGCGAGCATATCTGTTGGCGTATGGATGCGATCAAACAGACGCGCAAGGCGCTCGGAGCCACGCAGGCAGAGCTTGCAGCCATGCTGGGGCTCAACCAGTCGACCGTGTCGAGGCTCGAGAGCGGAGCGCTTGATGTTGATGCAAGGACCGCCCTCGCGCTTGAAGCACTTGCTGCGCGCGGTCGCTCCACCCCCATAGAACAGAAGGAAGCAGCATAAGTGGCTACCATCGGTTCTTTGACTCTAACGCTCGGCGGCTTGGACGCACTGAAGGCGTCAATCGCCTCTCTCTCGGCCTGCGTGTCACCTGAGCTTGCGGAACGCCTTAGCGAACTCGGCTTTCGCGACATCGTACTGGGCGACGATACTGACGATCTGGTCCTTGTCGAACCCGTTGACGGTTCCGCAGCTGGGACATTTGTACTTGAGCCGCTCAAGGTCTCGCCCGGCAACAGATACCTCGAATTCGTGTCCGCAATTGCAGAGCACGGGAACGCTGAGATCTCCGGGTATGAGCATGGGTGGCCTATCCTTTCGTCGGTGTGTTGCAGCACGACGATGGCGGACGGTGCTGCGGAGTCAATCCGCGGCACCGAAAGCGCGGGGGCATAGATGCTGCTCACCCTTCCCTTCGAGATGAGCGCGCGCGTCGCGGCTGCGCCATTGGTCGTCATGCTGATCGGCGGCAAGTCCGTCGCGGGCTTCACGATCACCGAGCCTGAGTATGCCGAGATCCCGGCGATCGTTGTCTCGCACTGCTCGCGCTGCCGGTTGACCGGTGATTCCGCGGTGCGTGCGTGCATCTCCCCTGACTGCCCCTCCCGTGATCGAAAGGCTGCCTGATGCGTAGCGCCTATCTGTTCCCCGCGATCGCTGCGGTTGGCTTGGTGTCCGTTACTGGCATTGCGCACGTCGTCGCCTTCCCGGTTATGCCTGTGATTGCCGGGTACGTGGCTGGCGTGGTTTTCACGATTGCCGCGTCCATCGTCGTGAACAGCTGCAACGCTGCTCGGTACGGTCGCTGCGTCTGGGACGAGGGCCGACATTCGGACTTCGACGAGGTCGATGTTGAAAGCCCCTGGGGCGAAAGTCAGCGTGCCGGTTATCATGTAGCGGGTATGCATCTCGACCGCGTTCGCCGTCATCCGGAAGCCTCAGCGACTTTTCCAGCGGGGGATCCCCAGTGACCCCGGAGAAGCTGAACCTGAAGCGCGCGACCTGCGAGATGATCAAGGGCGTCGGCGGGCTCGAAGCAGCTGCGGAGTTTTGCCGGGTCGGCAAGTCCGCGCTGGGCGACAACCAGTCGGTGAACAAGCCCGAGAGCTTTGTAGCCCTCGACGTGATCGCTGACCTTGAGCCGCTGGCGCGCGATCGCGACGGCTGGCCTCATGTTACTCGCGCCTTGGCTGGGACGATGGGCTTCGTGCTCGTCAAGCTCCCGGATGCCCCAGCTTCGAACGCCGACATGCTCACGCTCGTCGGCCGTCACGCCAAGGAGTCCGCTGACGTATCGCAGTCGGTCTGCATGGCCCTGTCAGATGGCAGCGTCAGCCGGCGCGAGGCGGGCAACATCCGCACCGAGATCCGTCACCAGATGGAAGTTTTAGCCGCGATGGACGCCGCAATGGCGCTCATCGAAACCGATTAAGCCACGAATTTACGCGGAAAACCCCGCAACGGAGATGACTATGGACGCGCTCATAAGCGCAGCGCCGGTTGAGCCCGGTTCTGCGGACGGTTCTTTGCGGCCTGCGCCGCGCACGTGCTCCGACTGCCCGTCGGCGATTAGCCCTGAATCCAAAGGCCGGTGCCGTGCCTGCGCAATGCGGGAGGTGCACAGCCGCCCCGGATTGAGGGCGGCTCGCGACGCCAAGATCCAGGCCACCCGGCAGACACCCGAGTTCAAGGCTCGCCATCAAGCGGCGACAGCGGCCGGCAAGAAACGGTCAATGGAAAAGCCAGGGATGCGGGAGAAGCTGCAGCAGATCGGCCGCGAAGTCGGCGTCCGCAACTTCTGGCGGAATGGTGACGAGGAAGCTCAAGCTGCTGGTCGCCTCGCGATCAAGCGCGCGTCCCGGGATTGGTGCCCTGAAGAATATTGGGCCCTGAACGACAAGATGAAGGTCGGCGGCATGACCCTGGACGAGCGAAAGGCGGTCATCTTAGCCGAGATCGCCGGCACGCCTGAGCACGCCCGACGCACCGTCCTCAACCACCAAGACGCCCAGCGCATCCGCCACGCGCGCGATGTCGCCCAATCCTACTGACCCCCGAAGGAGCATAATCATGGCCGAAGAAGCATTCGATAAGGATACGGGCGAGGTTCTCTCGACCCGCGCCGCAGATGGTAGCCGACGCACCCCGCCCTCAGCGACGCTGGCCGACACCATCCGCCTCCTGAACGATGGTCAGTTCGATCTCGATGCGTCGGCGGAACTGCGCGAGCTCGTCGCGAAGATCGCCGACCACGCTGACAACGGCAAGGGCGTCGCCAAGGGCTCGCTGACGATCAAGCTCGACATCAAGATGATGAACGGCGCGCACGTCGTCACGCCGGCGATCAAGGTCACCGCGCCGACGCCCGACCAGCCGGGCACACTGCTGTTCGCCGATAACGACGGGCGCCTCTCCCGCGATCGCCCCGACCAGGGCGTGTTCTTCGGCACCCGCGTGGTCGCCGACAATACCGCCCGCGACGTGCGGTCGGTCTGATCCTCTATCAACCAAGGAGACGAAGAATGCCCGAAGACATCAACAGCGAGACGCTGGACGCGCTGTATGCGCCCGGCCTCGCGACCGCCGCCGGAATCGCTGGAGTGTTCGAAGCGACGCGTGAATTCGTAACCGACCACCTGAAGCCAGATATCATCACCGTCGCGGACCCGGCAAGCGGCGCGGAAGTTCTGGTCATTATCGGCAACGGCGGAATCAAACCGGTGTCGCCTGACTTCTTCGACAGCAACCTGGACAATCCTCGCTACCGCCGCGGTACGGCGGCAATGACGTCGCTCGACAGCTTCATCGCGCATGTGAACCGCTTCGGTGACAACGACAGTGCTGTGTTCGCGGACGACAGCAAGACGGCGCCTAAGATCACGGCCGTCCTCGATTATCATCGGGCCGATGGCGATGGCATCGGCGAGTTTCGTCATGGAAAGCATCGGACGTCATTCGCCTTCCCGCTGTCGGAAGAGTGGAAGGCTTGGACGAAAGCAAACGCCGTCGTGATGTCGATGGGCCAGTTCGCGCTGTTCCTCGAGGATCGTATTGGCGACATCGCCGTTGCCGGTGACGAGTTCCCGGAGGATCTGAGCCGCTTCGTCAACGTCAACGGCGGCATCGACAGCATCGCGGACTTCGCCACGTTGGTCGAGCTGTCGCGAGGGCTGAAGGTCTACGAGCAGGCCAACGTCGAGGAGGCCACGAACCTCGCTTCGGGCGAGGGCCACATCCGGTTCTCGGTCGAGCACGAGACGCGCACCAAGCAGGGCGGCACGATCAAGGTCCCGACGATGTTCTTCATCGCGATCCCAATCTTCGCCAAGGGACCGTTCTACCGGATCGGGGCACGGCTCCGGTACCGCAAGACGACCGAGGGCGTGAAGTTCTGGTTTGACCTCTACCGGGCCGACCGTTCGTTCGACCATGCCTTCGCGGAAGCTGTCGAGAAGGTTGATGCCGAGACCCCGTCGGCCGTGTTCTTCGGCGCGGCGGAGGCCTGACCATGTGGGGCCTGATCAAACGCATCGCCGCTGGTCGGGCTCCCGAGCCCGTCGATGACGACGTCGACCCGATGATTGCACTGGACGCTGAGATCGCGCGCGGCATTGCCCATGCGCGGGCTCGGCGTCTGGCGCGTCCCTATCGCGACGAGAGCAAGCGGTTCCAGCACGCCCGCCCAAAGCTGGCCGAACTGAAGCACGCGATCGCCATGCAGCAGGTGCAGTTCTAAGTGACCATCCTGACCGGCTTCGACCTCTGCCGCGCTGCTATGTGCGTCGAGGGCATCAGCGCGCCTGAGCAGAGCGTGTTGAACGTGCTCGCCATCATGGCGAACGACGAGGCTCGTTGCTGGCCCGGCATCAATGGTCCGACCGGCCTGACAGGCAAGACAAAGCTCTCCGAGCGCAGCGTTCAGCGTGCCGTGCAGGCGCTAAAGGATGCAGGCCACATCAACTGGCAGGATCTGCCGGGCCGCGGGCGTATCTACCTCGTACACCCCCGTCAGGCTGGCACCCCCGTCACAGTGACGCCCCGTCAGACAGTCACCCCCGTCAGAGAGGCGGCTACCCCCGCCACTGTGGCACCCAAACTACCAAGAACCACCATACCCCCGAAGGTGGGGCGCAAGCACGATGCAGGCGGCACGGTTGTTCCTCTCGACTTCACTCCGGTCGTCAAGCCGGACTCGATCACCGGCAAGGCCATGGCAGCGTGGCCGCCTGGCGTCGAAGCCGAACAGGTCGAGCACTTCATCGATCGACACACCACGCAAGGCACGAGGAGCCTCGATTGGCAGGCTTCGTGGAGAACCTGGGTCAAAAACTGGAAGAGCTTCAATGGCAAACGAACTCACGACCGTCGACCAGCGCAACGCGGTAACGACCTCACCCCGATGGCAAGAGCCCTCGTTGAGCGGGAGGCTCGCCGATCTGGTTTTGCGGACTGAACCCCTGCCCGCTGACTTGCCGGTACTCGTTGGCGATGAACTCGCGGACGCCAAGCAGGCGCTCGACGTGTATCGCGCGGCACCGAAGACGAGTTCGCCCCGGGCCGTGGATCGCGTGATGGCGAAACTGGTCGTGGCCTATCCGGCAGCGCGGGTATCTGAGGCCGAAGCGCTCGCCCGCCTAGACGTCTACGCCGAGCAGCTGAGCGACATACCCGCGGACGTGCTGATGGCTGGTGCCATGGCCGCTGCCCGCACGATGAAGTTCTTCCCCTCGATCTCCGAGATCAGGTCGGCAGCGATGAGCCAGCCGGCCCCGCCCCGCATCCAGCGGCAGTGGCGGTTGTCGCAGCTAGTCGAGGCCAGCACCGGCCGCCCTAACGCCTCGGCTGAGGTTGAGCGGTGCCGACCTGAGGAAGCCGCGGAGATCGTCGCCGGGCTCGGCAGCCGCTTCTCGGTCGCGGCTGATCCGACCCGCCCGAAGCCGCAGGGCCGCAATCCCGACCGCGGCGCCCGGATGCCTAGCCGAGAGGATTACGTTCGCATGTTCGGCGTCGACCCAGGCGACAAGGCCATCGACGAAGACAAGCAGCCTGACGAGCAGATGGCAGCATGACACATATCTACAAGAGCAGGGGGTAGCACGATGGCTAGGGCAGCGAAGGCCAGCACGAAGATCAAGAGGCAATCGAAGACACCGGCGCAGCGCATGGCTGAGGCGGTGACGGCGAAGGGCGAGGCTATCGGTGCCCCAGCGATCCAGGTTGCGCGCGGGTTCCACGCCATCGTCGACGTGCCGCTGCGGGATGCTGGGCGCGTGGTGACCGAGCACACGCTGATCAATCGGGGCGGCACGCCGGTCGCGCGGTGGAAGGCTGCCAAGCTGCTGTCCGATAGCCAGGTCGCCGCAATCGACCACTGTGAGACGCTATGGTCCCGGCTGGGTGGCAAGGCCCTCGTCATGGATCTGGCGCGCATCCCCGGCGCTGGACAGGGCAACGGGTGGGCAGAGCAGGAAGCCCTCGACGATCTGAAGCGGATCAAGGGGTATGTGCCTGCCAAGTACTGGAGCGTGTACGAGAACGTGTGCCGCTTCGACCAGCCTGCCGGTACCGCGGGCTCGGACCTTGCGAACAACGCGCGGTCGGCGATCGATGCCGCGCGCATCGTCGTCATGTTCGTGGCCGACATTGTCGCGATGAAGGAGCGACTTGCCTGATCAATACCGCTTGACTGTTGCGCACCTATCTCTATGCACATCACCAGTTGTTAGAGCCGCGCCCGCAAGGGTTGCGGCTCTTGTCGTATGTGCCATTGGAGGGCGTCATGTGACCGCACCGCCATTGAGGCTCACCACCGCCGACCACGTCGAAGCTATCGGCATGCGCGTGCTGCGTATCGCCGAGGACATGGCGTCAGGGTCGCGGCACCAAGGGCGCAGCGAGCGCCTGATCGAGCAGGCTGAGCAGGCCGCGATCGACCTCCGGGCAGCCGTCCGAGGCCGATGAGGCCCACCCCTTTGGGTCCTTCCTGGGCTCTCAGGTAATACGGGGGGCAAAGGCGTGAACGATCCCCAGCTACAACTCGCCAAAGGGGTCCGCACCTGAAATGTCCGCACCCTCCGACACCGTCAGCATTCGCGAGTTTGCCCGCCTCGATGGGTGCAGCGATAAGCTAGTCCGGCGGGCCATAAGTGAAGGAAAACTGCGGGTTTCATCTGACGGCAAGCTCGATCGCTCGCTTGCTGGAACTGGATGGCGCCGCACAAATAGGCGTGCTGCGGAGGGTGCGGACAGTGGTGCGGACACGCCTCCAATGTCCGCACCCAGTGCCCGCACCCCGAAGCGCGGCGCGAAAGTGTCCGCACCTGCGGACGCGGCGCCCGATCCGCTGCGCCTGGACGACGAGGACTTCATCGCCGAGGTGCTCGCCGGCAGGTTCGCCCTCACCGGTGAAGCAGAGCGGGTAAAGGAAAACGGTCTCGCTGCTCGCAGTCTCCTTGCCGCCCGCCGTGAAGCTGGCGACGTTGTGGATCTGGAAGTTGCCGAGACCCTCTTGTTCAACATGGCGCGGTCGCTGCGTGATGCCTGGCTCAACTGGCCGTCGCGCGTCTCGCCGCTGATCGCCGCCTCCTTAGGGATCGCTGTCGAGCCGCTGCTGGAGGCGCTGAACGAGCATGTCCAGCAGCACCTCGCCTCCCTCGGCGAGCCGGAAGCCGACTTCGCAAACGCAGAGTAAGGACGAACGGCTAGAACGATCGTGGCGGCGCGGACTCACCCCGCCGCCACGGATCAGCGTTCCCGAGTGGGCCGATCGCTTTCGTAAGCTTGCCCCTGAGGCAGGTTCGACATCAGGCGACTGGTCGACCCGGACCGTAGAGATTGCGCGCGGGCCGATGCTCGCGGTGACCGAGCTCGGCGTCGAGACGATCACCGGTATGGTCTGCACGCAGCTGATGAAGACCGCGCTCATCGAGAACGCGGTCGGCTTCTTCGTTCACCTCGATCCCGCGCCGATGCTCATCGTGCAGCCCAAGGAGGCGGCTGCCGAGCAATTCTCGAAAGAGCGGATCACCCCGCTCATTCGGGCCACCCCTGTCCTGCGGAAGCTGATCGGCACGAAGAAGACCCGATCGGCCGAAGAGACCCTGCTCTACAAGGCGTTCCCCGGAGGCTTCCTCGCCCTCGCCGGCGCCGGCAGCCCCGACAATCTGGCACGTCGCCCGGTCAAGCGCGTGTTTTGCGACGAGACGGACAAGTATCCGATCACCCGCGAAGGTGACCCGATCGGTCTCGCCGACGAGCGCATGGCAACCTACGTCGGATCGCTCTCGGTTCGGGTCTGCTCGCCGACGATCGAAGGCGAAAGCCTCATCGAAAGCAGCTATCTCGAGGGCGACCAGCGGCAGGCTTCGGTTGAGTGCCCAGAGTGCGGTCACCGCAACTTCCTGGACTTCTTCAAGCACATCAACTGGGACAAGGACTATGACGATGACGGCAACGTCACCGCGCATTATCCTCGAACGGCGCAGGTGCTATGCGAAGAATGCGGGTGTGGATGGAACGAAGGCCAGCGCCTAACCGCGCTGGGCACGATCCGGTGGCACCAGACCAAGCGCTTCCGTTGCTGCGGTAAACACGTCGACCCGTTGTCAGCGTACGCTGCGGCATGGAAGGCGGCTCCGGATTCCGACGCGGTCGCGCTGATATGGGACTGGTGGGAAGGCCCGCGGCATGCCGTCTACCGTGCCCGTTGTCCGGATTGCGGTACCTGGCCGGTCTCGAACGAGCATGCGAGTTTCACCGCCGGCAAGGTGTTCAGTCCTTGGCCGAATGACGCCCCTCCGAAGATCGCGGCGAAGTGGCTGGCGAGCAAGAACGATCCCGACAAGCGGGTGAAGTTCGACAACACCCAGTTGGGAAAGCCGCACAGGCGGTCATCTTCGAAGGAGGTTGTCGCCGAACTGCTCGCCGCTCGCGCGGAGATTTGGCCGGCGGAAGTCCCTGACGGTGTCGGCATCATCACGGTTGGCGGCGATACGCAGGATGATCGCGTCGAACTCGAGTTCGTCGGGTGGGGCGCGAACGAGGAAAGCTGGTCGCTTCTTTACGTCATCGTCGAGGGCGACACCTCCAAGAAGTCGACTTGGGACGAAGTTGACCGCCAGTTGCTGCGCACATTCAAGCGCGCGGACGGTCGCGAGTTTGCGATTGAGGCGACCTGCATCGATTCCGGCGGTCACCGCGCTAAGGAAGTCTACGAGTTCTCGAAGGCACGGCTCGGACGGAAAGTCTGGGCCACCAAGGGCGCATCGGATCGCAACGGCAAGCGGTCGCCACTGTGGCCGACCACCCGCCCGAGCAACCGGACGCGCACGGTTTTCAAGCCGATCATCATCGGCGTCAATTCTGCCAAGGATACGCTTCGAGCCCGCTTGACGTTCAGTGAGCCGGGACCGGGTTACATGCACTTCAGTACGAAGCGTGAATTGGCCTGGTACGAGCAGCTGACGGCCGAGCGGCTTATTCCGAAGGTTCTCAGCGGTCGGGTGTTCACCGTCTGGGATTGTCCAAAAGGCAAGGCCAACGAAGCGACCGACTGCCGCGTCAACGCTATGGCGGCGCTGGCCGGTCTGATCCAGCTGGGCATGAAGCTCAACGCCGTGGTCGAAGCTGTTTCACCCGCTCCAGAGGCAGCCATCGCCAAGAAGCGGATGCCGAAGCTGGCGCCACCGACGACTGAACCGCCGCCCACCCCGCCCAAACCGACGAAGTTCGCCAATCGGTCGGGCAGTTGGATGAAAAGGAGACGCTGATGCCATATCAGCCTTCCGACCTGGACAAGCTCGACGCCGCAATCGTCAGCGGTATCCGCAGCATCACGTTCGCCGACGGCCGCAAGACCGAATACCAATCGCTGGCGGACATCCGCGCGGTTCGCGCCGACGTGAAGGCAGAGTTGGCGGCGTCCGCATCGCAGACGTCGCGGCGCACGCGCTTCATCGTTGGGCGGGTCGGTCGTCGATGAATTGGGTGGATCGCGCGGTCGGCTTCATGTCGCCAGTGGCCGGCCTGCGGCGGCAGGCTGCCCGGACGATGCTGGATCGAACGGCGCCACGTAGCGCGCCGCGGTCGGGTAGGCGCTTCGCAGGGCGCAACGATCGCGACTTCTACGTGAACACGGGCAGCCCGAACGACGCGCGCGCCAAGCGATATATCGATCGGCTGACGATTCTGCAGCTGGTTGCCGAGAATCCTTTTGCGCGGAAGGCGCTGAACGCTCTGCTCAACAGCCTCGTCGGTTGGGGTGTGACTGGGGCGCCCCAGGGTTCGAAGTCGCTGTCCAAACTTTGGGCAGACTGGGTGAAAGCCTGTGATTATTACGGCCGCCTCGATCTGTATGGCCTTCAGGAACTGTTCGTCCGGTCCATGCTGCGCGACGGCGAGGTGTTCATCGCCAAGCGGACGGTGAAGGTTGCCAGCGGTGTTCCGCTGCGCCTTCAGTTGCTCGACAAGGGCATGCTCGCCACTCACAAAGTCGGCGCCGGCATCGACCGCGGGATCGAGTACGACGCCGACAACAAAGTCGCCGCGTTCCACTTTTACAAGCACCGCCAAGGGCAGAAGTGGGCATCTTCTGACACGATCCGGTTCCCCGCTGACGAGGTGATCCACCTGTTCCACTCGGAATGGATCGGCCAGTCCGAGGGCGTTTCCATCTTCGAGAGCGTCGTGAAACGCCTCGGTGATGTCGACGAGGGCATCGAGGCCGAAGTCGTCAAGGCCAACATCGCTGCGTGCATGGTCGGCTTCCGGTATCGCCCGCCGGCGCAGGAGGGCGAGGACCCGAACATCGGTATGCCCGTCGAGGGCGACCGGGACGGCCCGCCGATCGAAGAGTTCGTGCCTGGCATGATCGAGACGCTGGACGACGGCGAGCAGATCACCTTCTCCACGCCGCCCAAGTCGGGCGGGATCGGTGACCTGTTCCGCGTTGCGATGCTCGCCGCCTCTGCCGGTGTCGGCGTGACGCACGAGCAGATGACCGGCGATCTGAGCAACGTGAACTTCTCCAGCTACAAGGCTGGGCACTTGGAGTTTAAGCGGACCGTCGGCCGCCTTCAGTATCTGACGATCATCCCTGTCTGTCTTGATCGCATCTGGGGCTGGTTCCACGGCACCGCGAGCGACTTCGGCCTGACCAGCGCCAAGCCGGTCGAGATGAAATGGACGCCCCCGCCGTTCGAAAGCATCGACCGCGAAGGCGACGCAAAAGCTGACATTCTTGAGATGCAGGCTGGCCTAGAAAGCCGGCCCAACCTGCTCAACTCGCGGGGCTTCGATGCCCCTGAGATGATGCAGCAGATCGCCGATCACCAGGCGCTGCTGAAGACCCTCGGGCTGGCCTTCAAGGGCGACCCGTTCACGCCGTTCCAGACGAACACCAGCGACCCGACTGCAAGCAACCCGGCCGATGCCGAGCGCGGGCTGCTGATCGCGATCGCTCGCCGCCTTCTCGTAGGGACCATGCCAGATGCCTGAACTCAATAGCCGGTCGGTTACCGCGCCGCTCCTGTCGCGCTCGGCCGAAACGCGCCCAGCCTCGTTTCGCGAAAGCGACAACTCGATCGAGGTCGTGTGGTCGGTCGGCGCGGCCGGCATTCGGTTCGACTGGTATGACGGTGGCTATTACGTCGAAGAGCTTTCGATGGACGCCAGCGCCGTCCGCCTCGGGCGCCTGAATGCCGGCGCCTGCCTGCTCGACAGCCACAACACGTACAGCCTGAGCAGCGTTCTCGGTTCAGTCGTGCCGGGCAGCGTGTCGATCGCCAACGGCGAGGGCACCGCGCGCGTGCGCCTCGCAAAGACGCCAGACGTAGCCGACACCGTCGCCAAGATCATCGACGGGCACATCCGCTCGCTGAGCGTGTCGTACAACGTGTTCGAGTTCCAACGCACGGAGCGGGAGGGCGAACACCCTCACATGCTCGCTACGGACTGGGAGCCGGTCGAGCTCTCGTTCGTCACCGTGCCATTCGATGCCGCTGCGCAAGTGCGACAGCGGAGCGCCGAGCAGGGCGGCCATCCCTGCACCATCCGCGGCGCGACCGCGAACCCCGAAGGACCAACAATGCCCGATCCGACGCCCACCCCGGCGCCGGCGCCCGCGCCGACGCCCGCTCCTGCACCCGCGCCGACGCCTGCCCCGGCTCCCGCACCTGCCCCGGCGCCCGCGCCAACCCCCGAACCGCAGTCCCGCGGCGCGGTGGTGACGATCGCTCGCATCCGCGAGCAGTGCGCTCGCACCGCCGACCTCGGCGACGCATTCGCGCTCGAGCTTATCGGCGTGAACGAAACCACGCCTCTGACCGAAGGCGAGCTCCAGAGCCGTGTCGCTGATCGCCTGATCGCGGCACGTACGCGTGATCCGATCGACGCCCGCGCCGGCCGCTCGGGCACCGAAGAGGACGGCTATCGCACCGCGGTCGAGGATGCCCTGCTGCTTACCGCCAACTCGTCGGTGAAGCCCGACGCGCTCGGCATCAGCAGCGAGCGGGCCGAAGCCGCGCGCGAATTTCGGGGGCTCACCCTTCTGGAACTCGGGCGCGACTACCTCCAGCGCACCGGCATCCGCACGTCGGGTCTCGGCAAGCACGAGGTCGCGGGTCAGGCGCTCGGCATGCGCGGTGGAGCGCTGACGACCAGCGATTTCGCCAACGCGCTCGGCAACGCGGCCAATCGCCGAGTCCGTCAGGCGTTCGCTGCTGCGCCGCAGAGCTTCCGCGGCTGGGTCTCGACCGGCACGCTGCCCGATTTCCGTCCGGCATCGATCATCGGCATGGGCGACGCGCCTGCGCTGCTGCTCGTGAAGGAGAACGGCGAGATCAAGCATGGCGCGCTGACCGACACCGGCGATACCTACAAGCTGGCGACCTATGCGCGCATCATCCCGATCTCCCGTCAGGCGATCATCAACGATGACAAGGGACTGTTCGGTCGTATCCCGACCCAGTTCGCCAACAAGGCGGCGGATCTCGAATCCGACCTCGTCTACAGCCAGCTGCAGGGCAACCCGACGGTGTACGACGGCACGCCGCTCTTCAGCACCGCGCACGCCAACCTCGCCGGCACCGGAACGGCGATCACCGTCAAGGCGGTCGGCGAAGGCCGGGCGGCCATGCGGCAGCAGAAGACGGCGGAGGGCGGCAATATGTCGATCCGTCCGGCCTTCCTGATCGTCGGCCCGCTCCAGGAAACTGCTGCCGAGCAGTTCCTCGCGGTCGTCGCGGCCACCTCGAACGGGAACATCAACCCGTTCTCGGGCAAGCTGCAGTTGGTCATCGACGAGCGCATCGTCGATTACAGCTGGTACCTGGCAGCCGATCCGAACGCCTATGACACGGTGCTGTTGGCGCATCTTGAAGGGCAGGAAGAGGTCTTCACCGACACGCACCTGTCGTTCGAGGTCGACGGGATCAAGTTCAAGGCCCGCCTGGATGCCACCGCCAAGGTCCTCGACTGGCGCGGTCTGTACAAGAACCCAGGCGCCCCCCCGGCCTGACCCTGACCGGGCGGCCCGCGGTCGCCCGGTCCTCCTGCGAGGACAGCAACATGAAGATCGTCACATTGGCGACCGCGACGGTCGTCTATTCGAACTCCCGAACGCCGACGAACGGCGAACTCCGCCAGCCGGTCGAAGGCCCGCTGATCGTCTCCGACGACGAAGCCACGCGCCTGAAGGACAACAACCTGCTCGACGGCGAGCCGGAGGATCTGCCCGACGACGCATCCGAAGCGTCCGACGAAGATCTCGACGGCATGACTGTCGCCGAGTTGCATATCCTCGTGACCAAGGAGGGTGTGCCGCTGAACGACGCCACGAAAAAGGCGGACATCATCGCCGCGATCAAGAAGCATCGTGAGCCGGTCGCCTAACACGCGACGGTTCCGTATTTAGGGAACACCCATCATGAAGAACTATGTCCAGCTGGGTGACAACATCACCCTCCCGGCGCCCTACGCGGTCGCCAGCGGCGCCCCGGCGCTGATCGGTGCCGTCGTTGGCATCGCCTCGACCGATGCGGCGATCAACGAAGACGTCTCGTTCGTGCGTGTCGGGGTCTTCAACCCCGTTCCGAAGGTCGCCGGTGCCGCATGGGTCGCGGGCACCACGAAGATCTACTTCGACGCGACCGCGAAGGCGTTCACCGCCACGGCGGGCGGCGTGCTTTGCGGCGTTGCCTCAGCGTCGGCAGCTTCCGCAGACGTCACCGGTTCCGTCCTGCTCACCGGGCAGATCGCAGCCTAACACCGGGGTTCCCTCCCCTATTACCCGGTGCACCTGGGCGGCGTGGCTGTGTCGCGCCGCCCCCTTTGCTGGAGATCAGCGATGAAGAAGATCTATCTGGTCGGCGCAGCGCCGGTCGACGGCAAGCTGTCCTATCCGTCCGGCGGAGTCATCGAAACGTCGCCTGAACAGGCTGATGCGCTGATCAAAGCCGGGCTTGCCCGCGCCGACGACCTCGACAGCCTCCAGGTCGATGAGCTTCGGCTGATCGCGCAGGCGGAAGCCGTCTCGGTCGGCCCAGCCGTGCTGAAAGACGACCTGGTCGCCGCGATCCGCGCCCGCCGGCAGAACAAGGCCTGATCATGGACCCGTTCGCCCTGGCGCTGGACGCCCTGTTCAGTGCGCCGGGGTCAAAAGAGGTCACCTACTACCCGAAGGATGGTCCGGGTCGGGCTGGTGTCCGCGTCATTTTCGGGCAGCCGGACAAAGCGGTCGGTTTCGGCGGGCAGGAGATCATCGAGGGCACCAACGTCTTCGAAATTCGAGTCAGCGACGTCACGATGCCCGCCAAGGGTGACATCGTTGTGATCGGTGATGCCACGTATAAGCTCCTCGGTGAGCCCATGCTCGATGTCGAGGGCCTGACCTGGACGATCGGCGGAAGCCCGGTCGCGTGAGGATCAACGTCGGCGACTTCGACATGAAGTCGCTCATGGACGGTATCGAGGGCGATCTGGCGGAAGCCGCGTCGCTCGCCATGCGTGACACGACCTATAAGGCGCTGCTCGAACTACGGGAGCAGGTCACCGGCGCCGGTATGGGGCAACGGCTGGCGAACACGTGGCGAGATCGGGTGTTTCCTGAGAAGCGGCGCAGCATGACCCCGTCGGGCTATATCTGGTCGAACGCGCCGGACATCATTGACGCCTTTTCCCGTGGTGCGCAGATTGTGCCGCTCGCCGGACGCCGGTTCCTCGCCATCCCGACCAAGAACGTCCCCAGCGCGCGCGGCCGTCGCGGCTCGAGCAGCAAGATGACGCCGGCGCAGGTCGAGAACGCGTTCAACCAGGATCTGTTTTTCAAGCGTGGTCGCGCCGGTCGTGTGCTGGCTTTCATCAATGCCGTCGGCGCCCGTAACGGCCGCGGCTTCCGTCTCGCCACCAAGGGCAGGCGCGCGCAGGGCCGCGATCCCAAGCCGGTCCTGATGTTCGTCATGGTGCCCAGCGTCCGCCTACCGCGCGTGCTTGATCTCGACGTCGTCGCGCAGCGCTGGGCTGCCAACTTCGAATCTCGCTTCACCGAGCGTCTGGGGGCGAAATGAGCAAGAAGCTCGATATCCTGAAGGCGTTGAAGTTGCTCACGGCCGTCGCCGTACCGAAAGCCGAAGTTGTCGGCCTGGACGGCGAAGAGGCGGCGCCCGCCCGCGTCCCAGCGAACGGCCGCATCATCATTCGCACCGGCGAGCCCGGCGAGCCCGAGATCGACCTGAGCCCCCTCGCCTATAACTGGTCACACAGGATCCCGATCGAGTTCGTGGCGATCGAGACGCCCACGATGACCAGCGAGGAAGCCCTCGACGACATGCTCGTCCGCTTCGGCGCCGCGATCGCTGCTGACCGTCACCTCGGCGGCCTGTGCGACTGGCTCGGCATCTCTGCCCCCGGCAGCGAAGACATCTTCACGGAGGGCGCGCAACCGCCCCGCGGCGCCGAGCTCGTGCTTACCGCTACCTACGTCACCGATTCTGAACTGTCCTGAAGGAGAAGCCGAATGGCCGTCGCCCCCACCCGCGCCCGCGGCTCTAACGCCAAGGTCGTCGCAGCGTTCGAAACCACGCCCGGCGTTGTCCCCGCAGCGAGTGACCCGTGGTTCAATGTGCCGCTCGTCAGCCACTCGCTCGGCGAAGAGCGCCCGCTGATCGAAAGCGATCTGCTCGGCATGGGCCGCGAAATGCAGGACCCGACCCCCGATGTTGCCACCAATGACGGTGACATCGTGGTGCCGGTCGACGTCCGCAACTTCGGCCGCTGGCTGCGCTTGTTCTTCGGCGATCCGACGGTCTCGGGCGCATCGGGCACGTTCACGCACGTTTTCAAGTCGGGCGCGATCGTGTTGCCGTCGATGTCGATCGAGGTCGGCGCTCCCGAAGTTCCGGCGTTCTCGGTCAACCGCGGTGCGCGTGGCAACCAGTTGCGGATCTCGCAGTCGCGTTCCGGCCTACTCAATGCGACCTGCAGCCTGATCTGCATCGGTGAGACCACGCCGGTTGCGGGGACGGTCGGTGCGGCCTCGCCGGCGACGCTGGCGACGACCCGATTCCCGCAGGCGGTCGGCTTCGTACGCAAGGACGGTCAGCTGCTCGGCAGCGTCGTCGGCGCCGACTTCACCTATTCGAACAACCTCGAGAAGGTCGAGACGATCCAGCCCGACGGCCGCATCGAGGACAGCGACCCGGGCATGGCGCAGATGTCGGGATCGGTGAACGTCCGCTTCAAGGATCGCGTACTGCTCGACGCGGCGACCTCGCAGCCGCCTACGCCTATGGAACTGGCCTTTGGCTGGAACTTCGGCGCGTTCAGCTTGGTCTTCCTGGTCGGCCGCGTGTTCATGCCGCAGGCAAAGAAGCCGGTGACCGGTCCGAACGGCATCATGCAGGCCTTCAATTGGCAGTCGTCGAAGGCCGCATCCGGCAACTCGGTCGTGGTCACGCTGATCAACGACGTCCCTTCGTACACCGCCTGATGCTGCTCGTTCGCAAGCCGCAGGGGGCGGCATGGTCGCCTGTTATGGGTGCCGACGTGCTGTTCGCGCCAATCGACCGATCAATGCTGATGCGCGCGCGCCGCGCGGCGCGGAACGTCTCGGCGGCCGAGGCGGATGATGACGGCACTTCGGCGATCGACATGCTCGAGGAAATGGGCGACGCCATGAGCCGCGCCCTGATCACCGAAGGCGCGCAGGATTGGCGCGGGGTCTGCCTCATGGCCGACGAAGGCGACGTTGGCGCCGGCGAGCCGCTACCGTTCTCAGCTGAAAACCTCGCCATGGCGCTTGCCGATCCTGTCACGTTCGAAGCGTTCGATGCCGCGTACGTTGTCCCGTTCGTCACCGCCGAGCGCGAGCGGGAAGAGCCGGGAAACGCCTTCGCCGCCTCTCCGAGTGGCATTGGGGCGGCGGCGATGCCGGACAGCGATACTGCCAACAAGCCTGCACCGCGGAAACGGGGCGGCGCTGCAACGAGTGCCCGTACATCGTCGAAGAGCCGCAGACCGAAGCCGAAGAAGGCGTCTGGCGCGTCCTGACCGCCTGCGATCGCCAGCTTCGTTCTGGTGTGATGGGCGCCCCGGTCGGGCTCGACTTCGGCGCGATCATGACGATGGGCTCGCACCGCAGGACTGACCTGGCGCTACTCGCCGACGTGCTCCCAGCGGTCGAGCCGATCATCATCGACAACCTGTCCGGCCAAGAGCCCGACGACTTCACCGAATAGGAGGTCCGATGCCACGTCAGATCGCAATTCGGTTAGGCACGGAAGGTAAGGCGCAGGTCGTCGCCGACCTAGACACCATCGGCGCGACCGGTGATGCCGCATTCAACCGCCTGGCGAAGTCGGCCGTAAAGGCTGGGCGCGACGCCGATGCCGCGATGGAATTCGCCAACAAGCAGGCGTCGAAGCTGGCGGCGTTGCTGCCGGGTCTCAACCCGACCAAGCTCGACATGGCTGCCGGCGTCCGTGACAACATCGGCAAGAGCGCTGAATCGTCCGCAGCTGTGTTCGAAGCCGCGTATTCCAAGATGGAGGCGCGCGCGACCGCTTTGCGCGCCGCGATCGATCCCGCGTACGGGGCGCAGCAGCGGTTCGATAAGGAGATGGCCGAGGCACGCACGCTGATCAGCGCAGGTGCCATCTCGCTCGACGACTATGTCGCAAAGCTCCGGCAGGAGCAGGCGGCGCTGGACGCCGTAACTGTGAACCACGGCAAGGCGGGCAATTCGGCAGGCGCACAGCGCGCGGCGATGCAGGGCCTGAGCTATCAGCTGCAGGACACGTTCACGCAGTTGAGCATGGGCACGAACGCCCTGCAGGTGTTCGCCATCCAGGGCGGCCAAGTCGCCGGGCAATTCTCCAACCTCGAAGGCAAGGCAGGCAACTTCGCCAGGTTCATGATCGGGCCATGGGGCCTCGCCATTACCGCTGGCATGCTCGTCCTTGGCCCGCTGGTTGGCAAACTGTTGAACTTCAGCGACGCGGTACAGGACGGCGTCGATAAGCTGAAGAAGGACGCCACGGAGACCGAGAACACCCGGCTGGCAAAGGAGCGGTTCGCTCGGTCGGCCGAGGGCGTCGCGGCATCAATTCGGGAGCAGGCCGAAGCTCTCGAAACTGCCGCCAAGAGCGAGCGGTCGGCTGCCGAGCGCGCGAACATCCTCGCAAAGGAGAACCTGAAGCGCGAGATGTCAATCCGCGCCGTGACCGCGGCGCTGCTGGACCAGGCGATCGCGCAGGAGAATATCGACAAGACCCGTTCGCAGGGCCCTGGCCAGCGCGGCGAACTTGGCACGCTGGCACTGACGGAATCGAGCGGCCGCGTGGCCGGGCTGCAAACCCAGCTTCAGGCCAACCAGAAGGCAATCGACCAAGCGAAGCGCAACCTGATGGGTACGCGCATCGACCTCGCGACCGAGTCCGCGGCGCGCTCGGCGGACCCGATGGCCCGGATCAAGAAGCAGTACGACGATCAGGCCACTGCCGCGCGCAACACCGCTCGCGCCCGCATCAAGGCTGGGCAGGACGTCGATTCCGCGCTGACTCGCGAGCTTGCGACAATCGAGCGCAACCGCGCTGCTGCCGTGAAAGCCGAGCAGGACAAGCAGAAGGCCGCTGGCGAGACGTCTCGCCAGTACGGGCGTGAGGTGACCTCACGTGAGGCGTCCGCGATTGCCCGCGCCGCAGGCCTGCAAGTCAACAGCGCCGATCGCAGCACCGCGCGCCAGCAGCAGCTGTACGACGCATGGATCGCTCAGGGGAAGCCGAAGGAAAACCCGGTCGCGCGGCCCGGCACCAGCGCGCACGAGCGCGGGAATGCCCTCGACATCCAGTTCCAGGCCGGTGTGACGGCCAAGAAGATCAAGGATGCGTTCGCCGCCGAGGGCGTTCGCCTGACGAAGGTTTTCGCGGAGACTGGTCACTGGCACGTGGAATGGGCGCGTACTGCGGCGCAGCGATCGGCATCGGCCGACGCTGCCAAGGACACTCGCGACCTTGCCAAGGCGAACCGTGAACTGGACAGCGATCTCGATGAGGTCGTGAAGCAGTTCGATCCGGCGCGCGCCGCAGCCGACGAATACGCCGAATCACTCGCGAAGATCGCGAAGCTTCAGACGGCCGGAAAGCTCACAACCGGGCAGGCATCCGGCTACAAGATGGAGGCTTATCACCAAGAGCAGAAGCGCCAGGCTGACGCGCAACTCGCCCAGTTCAAGGTGCTGTTCGGCGCCGACGACCCTCTCGCTGACACGATGAGCCTGATCCAGATTCAGCGCGATGCCGAAGTGCAGTCGCGTGCCGACGATTACGACAAGCGCAAGGCCGGGATCCGCGACCTCGCCAGCTACTATCGCGATGCCATGACCGGAGGGACGAAGTCGATCATGGACATGTTCCGCCAGCGCGGCCTCGACGCCATTTCTGAGATGCTCGCGAAGTGGACGCTCAGCAAGATCGGGTCTGCGGGTGGCGGCGGGCTGCTTGGCGCGTTCACCAAGCTAATCGGTGGAGCATCGGCCCTTGCGGGCGGGTCCTCGGCGTTCGCCGGCGCGGATCTCAATGTCGGAACCGTGAGCGCGGGCGGCGGGCCGTACCTGCCGAAACTCGCGTCTGGCACCGAATACTGGTCAGGCGGCGAGGCTCTTCTCGGTGAGCACGGACCCGAAAAGGCTTGGCTGCCAAAAGGGACACGGGTCACGCCAGCAGGGGCAACGCGCCGCATGGGCGATGATCAGCCACGCGGCGGGGTCACGCACAACTACTTCAGCGGCAACCTCATGACGCCTGAGTTCTGGGCGCAGATCCAGGCCGGAGACGCGAACGCCGCCATGCAAGGCGCAGCCGGTGGGGCAGCAATGGGCCAGGCAGACGCACAGGCAGCCGGTATGAAGCGGCTGGGACGTTTCCGTTGAGCATCCTCATCCCCTGGACCCGGATTGCCGATCTGACGATCCGGCCACGCCTGTTTTCCGGCAACCAGGAAGGCGTGCTGGGCGGTGCCGATCTGCAGATCCCGAGGATGGGCGATCGCTTCGTCGTAGACGTATCGACAGCCCAATTGCGGCAGGACGCCGAGAGCCGTCAGCTGGTCGCCTCGCTCATGGAGGCTACGACCGCCGATGCCAAGATATCACTGCGCCTGCCCAACACCCCGACGCTGATACGAGGCAACGGCGTCGTCGATGGGGCTGGGCAGACTGGTTCGCTCCTTCGCGTCAGCGGCATGATTCCGAACGCTGCTCTTCACTGGGGCGTGTTCTTCAGCATCGTGCATGCCGGCGTTCATTACGTGCACATGATCAGGTCTCAGGTGCTGGCGGATGCCTCAGGTCGTGCTGCTGTGCCGATATGGCCCATGCTGCGCTTTATCACGGTCGATGACGAACCGTGTCACTTCGAGGATCCGATGATCGAAGGGCAGCTTGTCGGGTTTGACAAGGGCGCTGGTTTCGAGCGCAACCGCACCAAGCCCCTCGCCTTCAGTATCCAGGAGCGGAAATGACGTTTCGTCTGACCCCTCAGATGTCGGCGTCGTTGCGCGCCGGGCAGTCGCCGCTTGCCCCGCTCGTCGAGGTGGTGCTGCCAGGCTATACCATGCGCCACCTAGTCGGCGCTGGCGAAGTGGCTTGGGGCGCCAAGGTCTTCACTGGCCTCGATGCGAAGTTCGGCGCGCTGGTCGCCGCAAGTACGCTGAAGGACGGGATTGGCGACGAGGCGCCGGACTGGTTGCTGACCTTCGTCCCGCCCAGCGCGATCGCCGCTTCCGAACTCACTTCCGCGACTGCGCAGGGTGGCCTCGTCAATGGCTGGCTGGCGGTGATCGATCGTGCGACGGGTTTGCCGTTGCCCGAGCCTATCCAGCTGTTCGCCGGCGAACTGGACGTCCCGCGGCTGCGCGTCGGCAAAGGTACGCGGTCGGTTGAATGGCGCTGCACATCCGCGCTTGAGCCCTTCCACGATCAGGAAATCGGCGCGCGCCTTTCCGATGCTTGGCATCAGCTGGTCGCACCCGGCGAACTGGGCCTGTCGAATATGACGGGCATCGAACGCACGAGCTATTGGGGCGTCGAGAAGCCTCCGTCGGCCGTCAGCGTCATCAGCGGCACGACCCGTGCCTCTTTCCTGGGAGCGATGGGGCTATGATCGAGATGATCCGGCGTCAGCAGGCGGCACAGGCGGCCGTCGATCGCTTCAAGGGGCAGCCGTGGGAACTCGGCAAGAACGATTGCGCCCGGCTGGCCGCCTTCGTCCTACGCAAGATGGGGCACCGCCCCCAACTGGGCAAAGCGGGGTCATACACGACCGGTGCCGGTTCGCTGCTCGCGCTGAAGCGCGCCGGTTACAGCTCGCTGTCCGAAGCGCTTGACGGCATGGGTCTCGAGCGGATTGCGCCGGCGGCGGCGCGCGTCGCCGATATCGTCATGATCCCCGGCGAAGCGCCTCTAGATGGCGCGCTGACGATCGCCGTCGGCAACGGGCGTGTGCTGGGCTATCATCAGGACCTCGAAGGCGCGGACATCCTGCAGCCTGTCGAATACATTGCGGCCTGGCGGGTCTAGCGATGTCCAAGACGCTCAGGACAGCAGCGTTCGTGATCGGTGCGGTGGCACTGGTCGCGTCGGGCGTCGGCGCCGCGGCAGGCGCGGGCCTCATTGGCGCGACCGCAGGCGCCGGTGCCGCAGCAGGTGCGACGGCCGGTTTCCTCGGCGTGTCAGCGGCGACCTTGACGGCAGTCGGCGCGATCGCCGGCGCGGCGAGCGCGGTTCTGTCACTGGCTGCAGGGACGCCGAAAGGATCGATCGGCGGGAGCGCCACACAGTTCAAGATCGACAAAGACGCAGGACTGCCGGTTGCGATCGGACGCACCTATTCCGGCGGCAACGTTGTGCACCGCCAGTACTATGGCTCGAAGAACAGCCTCGAAAGCTGGGTCACCGTCCATAGCATCGGACCGGTTCGCAGTTTGGGACCGTTGCTGATCAACAAGGTCAGTGTGGCGCTCAACGGTACCGCGATCGGCGGGGCTTATGCCGGCTACATGTGGCTTGATCAGCAACTCGGGGCTGTGCCCGAAGGGCGCGCGCTGTCCGGACCACAGGGCAATTTCCCGGGATGGTCGGCTGCGCACAAGCTATCCGGGTTGGCCGCAGATCTCTGGACGCTGAAGTTCGACGAAAAGGGCAAGATCTACCCGAACGGTGTCCCGCAGCGCGGGCGAATCGTCGAGGGCGTCTATGTCTACGACCCCCGTCTCGACAGCAGTTATCCGGGTGGGAACGGTTCCTGCCGTCTCGGCGACGAGACGACTTACATTTGGTCGGAATGCCCTGCCCTTCACGCGCTGACTTGGGCGTTCGGTCGGATCCAGAACGGCGTTCTCATCGCAGGCGGCGGGCTGAAGGTCGGTGGTATCGACATTGCGCCATTCGTCGACTGGGCGAACGTTTGCGACGCCAACGGCTGGAAGGTCGGCGGTATCGTCTACACGACGTCGGATAACAGCTGGGACATTCTCAAGATGATCGCCCAGGCGGGCGGCGGCGAGGTAATGCCGGTCGGCGCACAGCTTTCGTGCACCTACTCGGCGCCGCGGGTCTCGATCGGCACGATCACGTCTGAGGACATCACGGGCGATATCGATGCACCCGGCACGGCATCGCGTCGCCTGCGCCGCAACACCGTGATCGCGCGAGTGCGGCTGGAAACTCATGGTTGGGAAGAGGTGCCGCTCGATGCCGTCGCGATCCCCGCATACGTTGCTGCCGATGGAGGTAGCCGGCCGACCGAACTGACCTTCCCGCTGGTGCAGCAGGTCGACCAAGGCGTGCAGCTGGGGCTGTACACCATGTGGAACGGCCGTGAACTCGACGGCATCGTGCTGCCGGCCAAGGTGTACGCGATCGGATATCGGCCGGGCGACTGCCTGACGGTCGACATCCCCGAAGCGTCACTCGTTGCGCGCGATGTCGTCGTCCGTAACCGCGAGATCGAGGGCAGTACGATGGGGGTGACGCTTACCTGTCGCTCCGAAACTGCGGCAAAGCATCCGTTCTGCCTAGGCAAGACGGGCAATGCGCCCCCGACCCCTGACCTGTCGGTTCCGCCATCCTATCTTGTCGACCAGTCGCGAGCCGTATATCGGATCATCAGCCAGACTGTCGCCTACCCGGTGACCAGTGATGCGGACAGCGTCAACATCGCAGCATTCTCGGCGGTGATCGACGACGGCAGCACCATCGCCTTCCCATCTGGCTCGGTCGAAGGCCTGACGAGTGGCATTGAGTATGTCGTGCTCTGGAGCCTCTCCGCGCAGACCTACTCTGCGGTCGCGTCACCCGCGATCGAGGCACTGGCATCGGCCGATTACGTCCTGATCCGATACGTCACGACGCAAAGCGCGGACGGCACCTACCCCGGTACGCCGACTGCGCCAGGCGGTGATGGCGGCGGCGGTGGTGGCGGGCGCTACAATCAGGGGGCTCAGATCGAGTGACACATGAGACTGTCCCGCTTAACCGGCGGCTTTACCTGATTTTTGAGCCGGGCGGCGCAGGGCGGACGTCTATGCGCCTCTCATTGAGCCCGCCCAACGTCGGACAGGCAATGGCCGCACTGATCGTCCGCGGAGTGCTGATGGAAGGTGCTGTCGTCGACATCGATTTCGTCACCGATCCAGCGGCGAATCCCGACCTCCGCGGCAGAGATGGGAAGAACGGGCGCGACGGCACGAACGGACGCGACGGCATCGACGGGAAGAACGGTGTCGACGGGCAGTCCGCTTACGACATCGCCCGGTCGCTTGGGTATGGCGGTACTAAGACGCAGTTCATCGCCTCGCTGGTCGGTGCGGCCGGCAAGGATGGGAAAGACGGCGCGAACGGCGCAGACGGCAAGAACGCGTCCGCTCTGCTCGGCACGGTCAACCTGACGCAAACCGCGACCGTGGCAATCAGCGCCGGCACGCGCCGCCTCGTCGTTGCCATTCCGGCTGGCTGGGGCGTCGTCGCCGGTGACCCGCTGATGGCCCTGCCCTCGGCTACCATCGCCGGATATGCCGTTCACGACGTCGCCGCTGTTTCGCCGACCTCGATCTCGGTCGGCTTCACTGCCCCGCTGCTCGCAATCGGCGCCAGCTTCACGATCCCGCTGCGCATCGCGCGCCTCAACACCTGATCCACTGGAGATACTGATGGCAACTGCAGCATCGCTGACGCTCGACGTCTGGCGCAATGACGAAGTGTACGAGTTCCCGCTGCGGGTTCGTGGGCCAGATCTCACGGGCGTTGCCATGCGCGCCCAGGTGCGTCTCGCCCCGGACACGCCGGGCGCCCCATTGGTCGACCTTGCTCTGACGACGAACGGCAACGCCGAGGGAATACGGCTGGCGGGGGTAACGACGGTCGACGGCGTCATCACGAACGACGTTCGCATTCGGCTTAACAAGCCGACTCGCCAGGCTTTGCCGTATGCGGGCGAGATCGGCGATGCGGCCACATTGGCAATGGCGTTCCAGATCGCCGGGCGCACGCGGTTGTACGGAAACTTGCGCGTTTTGGCGCACGCGATCGACAGCGACGCGGCGCCTATGAACCGCCCTGCGAGCTATGGGGCGCGGGTCGATAGCGCGCCTTCGGCGGGTGCGAGCCTAACAATCGGTGCCGATGACGTTGTCGAGCTCACGATCGACGGGGCGGACCTGTTGGGCAAGGTGCTGACGGATGCGCAAGACGCGAGCGCCGCGGCGATATCTGCGGCGGCGGCGTCCGAGGCGTCAGCAGCCCGCGCCATCGCAGCGGTGCCCATTCCTGTCAGCAAGGTATTCCCTACCCCTGTGGCGGTCGGCGCGTGCAGCGGCACTGGGACGATGACCTCGAGCATTGGTCAAGTATTTGCAGTCGGCGGGCACCAGCTTCGCCGCGCGCTGCTGACCGGGTTCAAGGTCAACTTGGCGGGGGCTGGCACTTTCGCCATCATCCGCGCGATCAAGACGAACGACGCCAACCGACACGCTGCGGCTGCAACGAACGCCAGCTTCTCACTGCCCTCCGGCGTGTCGACCGTTAGCTTCGACACGATTATGGCGGCCAACGGGGGGCAGCCATTCATTCTAGAGGTTGGCGACATTCTTGGCTTTGCCCACGAGGCGGGTATCAAGTTCACGCCGAACACTCGCGAGCCATTCTACAACTGGCCGGCGGGCCTGGGCAGTGGGCTGAACGACACAGTTCTGAAATTTGACGCAGCCGGCGCGACCCTGGACGTGGAATTCTACTACCGTCTCGCCGATCCGGTTGAGCCAGGCGAGGCGATCGTGGATCGTTGCACGACGTTCGGTGTCGTTCCCTCAACCTATATTCAGAATGGCCCGCCGTTCGCAACGGATGGAGCCGGCGCGATCGTGTTGCGCACAGGAGATCCGACCCAGAACCTGAGTACCAAGCGCATAACGGGCTTGGATCGTATGGTGTACCGTGCCGAATTCCAGTTCACGAGCAGCACCTCGCACGTGATGTTCGCAACGAACCCGGCCGTCCCAGTCGATGGCCTCCCGGTCGACGGAATTTTGTTCACGGTGGACCGTGAGACGGGGAAACTGAACATTTATAACAGCTGGGATGGAAGCGGCAATATCCCGGCAAGCGATCCTGCTGACCAGAAGACGATGGTCAACATCGACGGCACGGCTTTCGTAGCGGCCATGAATCGCACCTATTCGCTAGTGGTGGAGAAACTGGTTCGTGATTACCGGGTCTCGGTGATCGATACCGCAGGGCCATCCTATTACAGCACGACGGTCAGCGACGGTGGCCTCTACACATACACGGCGACCGGACAGAACACGAAGCATGGCCTCATGCATGGCGCTGCGGTGATCGCGGCCGTTACCGGAACCGCAAAGCTTTTGAGCTGGCAGACGAGCGCGCCGTACGACGTGTTCGGAGACTGGCTATGCATCGGCGACAGCAAGACCGAGGGCTTCGGTGTCCTTGCGCCTGAGCGATACTCCGCGCTGCTGGCCGACAAGCTCGGGCAACGACGCGTTGCAATATCCGGCGTCGGCGGCGCGACCACGCGCGGCGCGATCTTCCGACTGTTCTGCATCCTGGAGGCAATGCAGCCGCGAAACATCCTGATCAATCTGGGGACCAACCCCGAGAACGACGCGGAGTTCGCAGCTGGTATCGCGCTGATGATCCGGATGGGGAAAGCTGTCGGTGCGACCGTCTACGTAGCGACACTGGCGTCGAGCGCGGCGAAGACCGCCATCGTCCTGGCAAGCGGCGCCATTCCAGTTCGCTTCGGAGAGACCATGACCACGAACGGCCCCGGCACTGCGACCGTTCCAACCCTTTACGTGGGGGTGGGCTCAAACGGCGTGGCGTTCAATGATGGCCTGCACGAGAACAAACTTGGGCATCAACGGGAGTTCGCGCAGCTTATGCGCGATGCTCGGATGTAACGGTGCGCTCTTTACCAAGCTCGGTCGTCAACACACTCCGCGCAAATCTTGGCGTCCGGAGCGCAGTCATTGCCGCAGGCATGGCACTTCCCGCCCTGCGGATTCGATGATTTAGCCTCAGCGCCGCGGCGGTCCATTTCGATCGCGGCGGCGCTCTTCAATACATTTTTAAACATGCGGTGGGCGTGGCGGCGCAGCAGTCGGCTGTCAACCTGCTGACAGCCCCAGCAGAAAGGATGACGCATGAACGCGACAGCCACGAGCAACTACATCGGGGAGGCAATGCGGGCGACGTCCGCGCTGGCGCCCCCATCCCTCGCGGACAATCCGGGACTGCTTGCCTGGAACCTGTTCGTCATGACCGCAGCCATGTGCCTCGGGCTGATGATGGCGGGCAAGCAGGGGCGGCGGATCTGGGCGGCGCGGGCGATCGACCATCCGACGGACCCGGTCTCGGTCTACCGGTTCATCGTGTTCCTCGCTGGCTGCGCGGTGGCCAGCCGCGGCGGGGCGGAGGCGGTCAGCCTCTGGTCGTGGAGCTCGGGCGACGCCGCGACGATCGAGAAGGTGGCCGAACTGAAGCGCTGGCTCGACCCGCTATCGGTCGGCTGCGGGTTCCTGTGGATGGCCCTGCATATCCTCGCCGAGCCGATGATCGAGTTCCAGTTGCGCAAGGCCCCCCTGCCCGTCGACATGTGGTCGAGGTGGCCCCAGTTGCGCCGACCGATCGCGATCCTCGTCGTGAGTCTGCTGATGGCGACCGCTGCCGTCGGACTGCGGTAATGCGGGAGGGGGCTATCGCTGCGGTACCGAGCGTAACGGTACCGGTTATCTGGTCGATCCTAGGGTACAGCTTCCCGGCTGGGTCCATGATTGTCGGGCTTCTCGCCTGTTTCATGGTCCGACTGTTCATTACTCTCGACGCACCTGGTCCCAAGCGCTGGATCCTTGACGGCATCGTCACCGGGCTTGCGATGCTCATCACAGCGGTCTGGATCGTAGAGCATCAGGTCGATCTGTTCGCTGCGCTCGGCACGGGTGGCGGTGCTGGTGCGATCGGCGCGGGCATTATCACGTTCTTCAAACGCCGAGGACAAAGCGCGATCGATGCACTCGACGCGGTACTGCCCGGCAAGCCGACCGTGCCGCCCGAGATGACCTCGGCGCTGCGGAAGCTCGACAAGATCGATTGATCCTGCCTGCGAGCGATTGCCGCGGGCCCCTCACATCGGAGACCAACTATGACCGCGACGGCATCAAAGCCGGCGACCGCCCCTGCGCGCCCGGCGCACGGGTTGGCGTCTTCGGACAAATTCTTCGCGTCGATTCGCCCGCTGTTCGGGACGATGACGAAAGCGCAGGTCGAGGGCATCGAGGCGAAGCTCGCCGCGTTCGCCGCGCAGGGCTCCCCGCTGGCGTATGTCGCGTACGGGCTCGCCACTTCGCTCCATGAGACCGGCGCCAAGATGCAGCCGGTGACAGAGATCGGCCGCGGTCGTGGCAAGGCGTACGGCAAGCCGGGCAAGCATGGCGGGCAGGTTCCGTACGGTCGCGGTGACGTGCAGCTGACGTGGGACGGCAATTATGAGACGGCAGACGACGAGCTCGGGCTGAACGGAGCACTGCTCGCCAACTTCGATCTCGCGCTCGACACCGAGATCTCTGCACGCGTCATGGTGCGGGGGATGTCCGAAGGCTGGTTCGCTGGGGACAAGGTCGGGCGGCATAAGTTCGCGCGCTACCTGCCGGCGAAGGGCGCTGCAACGGCCGTCCAGTTCACCTCTGCGCGGCGCATCATCAATGGGATCGACCGCGCCGAGAAGGTCGCCGGGTACGCCATGTCATTCCAGGCCGCGCTCGTCGCCGGCGCCTGGTCCTGATCTCTCACGCGAAGGACTGACCATGAAGAAACTGCTGACCGCTGCGCTCTGCGCGGCGTCGATGGCCCTTGCCAGCTGCGCGACGATGCCGACGCCGTCGGTCGGGACCGCGGCCGAGATCGGATCCGCGGTCGCGCGCACGCAGACTGCCTACGATCGCATCGCCGCATCGGCCGAGATCGTGCTGCCCTTCCTGTCTCCGGAGCGGCAGGCGCGCATCCGCTTGGCGATGGCGCTGACCGAACGCGGCCTGCTCGCCGCGCGGTACGCGGCCACGGCAGCCGAACAGGCGGCAGCGCTCGCCCAGGCGCAGGCCGCCACCGCCGTCATCACCGCCACCGCCGCCAATTGATCCAAGGAACAGCCCCATGAAGACCATTCTCCTCTGGGACCCCAGGTTCCCGGATCGCCGCCCCGCGCGCCTCACGGTCGAGGATACTGTCGCATCGGCGGCGGTGCGCGCCGGTGTCGCGGCAGCGGCCAATCCTGCCGACGCAGGCGCCCTGTCGACGGGCGGGGCGCTCGATCCGACCATGCTCACCGAAGTCGTGCTCCAGCATGGCGCAGGCGGTGCAACGCGGCGCGTCTTCATCCCATATAGCGTGGCTATGGTCGGTGCTTTGGCTGGCGTCCTCGCCGCGGTCGGTACGCCCATCCCTGGCGGCGTCACTCCGACACCTAGCCCGACGCCGACGCCGACGCCAACCCTGCGCGCTGTTTCGTTGGCTGGAAACTCCTTTTCCGCGGACCGTTCCCCCGCAGGTACGACGATCGGCCCGGTTGTAGGGATCGAGGCCGGGGCTATTCTGGAATTGATAGACAGCGCCGGTGGTGCCGTTGCTCTTTCCGGTAACGAGCTGGTCGTTGGAGTGAGCCCGCCAAGCGCGCGGCAGACTACGACAGTGCGCGTAAGGAAGACGCTTAACGGGGTAACTCGGACCGATGACCTCGTAATCGACGGGCCGATACCTCCGATTGCTTCCGACACGTTTTCAGGGGCGGCGGGTACATCTGTCGAGGCACGCACGACAACCAGCGGCGGCAAGCAATGGTCCAGTTCGGATGCAGGACTTTTTGCGATCGATGGTAATGGCGTCCTGAAGTCAACACGGCAGGTCTATGCAGGAACCGCGACGTTCGACACTGGATCGACAGACCATACGGTGCAGGCGCGGGTTTCGTCATACAACGCTACTGATGTTGCCTGTTTAGCAAACATCGTCGCGCGGTATTTGGACGCGAATAATTACTGGCATGTCCAGTTGGACAGCCGCTTTAATCGCGTTCAGTTGATTTATCGTGTCGGCGGCACCGATTATCCGGTTATGAATTATGCGCGGGTCACCGCGCCTAATGAACAGGTTGAGATTGGAATTCGCTGTGACGGTAGCAATATCGTCATGATCGTGGATCAAAAGGAAGTCGCGTGGATTTCTAACGCGCCGGCGCTCGGTGGCACTGCTACTCGTGCAGGTGTATTTCTTGGTGCGGGTGGCAATGCCGGCGGCAACTCGGCAACGTGGCGTAATATCGCCGCGTCCGTTCCTTCTGGCGCAAAAATCGCATGGCCCCATTTCACCAACAGGGACACGACTAATCCCGATATTCCGAACGGACCTAACGGTAGCTACGACTACGGCGATGCCAACAACCCAACGATCTTCCAGCATCCAACAACTGGCAAGTGGGTCATGTCGTATTCTGGCTACCGGACCCGCAATGGCGGTGACAACATCCAGAACCTCTGCATAGCCACAGCGGACAGTCCCGATGGTCCCTGGACGAAGGATGCCGCTAACCCGGTCCTTCTTGCCAACAACGATGATGGTTACTGGGCCTTCAACGGCGGCATGGTCTACTCCCTGAAGTCGGGCTTATGGGTTCTCACCTATGGAACGTCGAACGGAAGCGAAGTAGCCTATGCTACCAGTCCCGACCTTCATACATGGACGCGACGCGGCAAGGTCTTCGCTAAGGGCATTGACGGCACATGGTTCAAGGCCGGTGCCTTCGACAGCAGCCTTCGGGTACTGCCGGATGGAACCTTGGAGTGCGTGTGCGCCGCAAGCGATGGCGGCGATCAATACTCAAACTATTATACGTTTGGTCGCGCTGTAAGCGCGGACGGCGGGTTGACGTGGGCCATTCCCGATGCGGTGACTCCTGATCAACGCCCAATGGTCAACAATACTGGAAAGCTGTTCGATGGAATTGTTGGTGAGCCTTGCTATGTATCGCCGCCAAACGAACCGCAGCAAATCTTTTGTACGTTCGATGCGATCCCGTGCTCGGAGAACGGAAACTCAAGCTATCGATCTATTCAAGGAGCTGCCAGCTTCGACGGCGGCAAAACTTGGCGGTACCGGATCAATCTTCACGAGCCTAATGGCAACGGCTGGATGAAGGGCATGACGATCGACAGTCATGTTTTTAACAGGTCGGACGGAAAACTCGGCCTTTACCACGGGGGAACTAACGTATCCTCCACAAGCCCACTAGGTATTCAAATTCAGATCGGCGGTGCTGTTTCGGACAACGCATTTACGACCTTGGCAGGAATATAGGCGATGACCATGCGCTATCTAATCATGCTCGCATCGCTGTTCCTGATCGGTCCGGCCTCCGCGCAGACAATCAGCGGTTGCTCGTCGGTGGCTTCGAACCGCTTGGCAACCTCGACCGACGCGACGAAGTTGCAGGCCGACGTCGACTGCTTCGGCCGCGCCGGAGCGCTCGCGTCCGCGGCGGCAAAAGCCCGCACCGATCGGCTCGCCGCGATCGCGCCACGGCCAAATCCCGCATCCGAGTTCGTCGACTGCGCGGGCGAGGGCGAGATATGCAAGGCGACCGGCTGGGGCGAGGTCCGCTATGGCGCTGTCGACCAGACGCGGCGGCTGACGGCCCTCGGTGACGTCCGCTGCGACAACGACACGATCGGCGATCCAGCACCCGGCGTCGTGAAGCGATGCGCGCGCCGAGCCGTCGCCGCGCCATTGCTACCGGCTAGCATTGTGCCGATCGCAAGCAACTTCGATCTGGCAAGCTTCCTCTCCCCTGGCGCCAACGCGGTCGTACCATCGGGCAAGCCGGACGTGGTCGGCGCCTTCCGGATGATCTGCAACGCGGGACAGTTGAACTACGACGATCCGATCCTCTACCCCGGTATCGCGGGTGGATCGCCGCACCCTCACCAGTGGTTCGGCAACACCGCCGGCCGATATGACAGCACATACTCGTCACTGAGGGCAGCAGGCGACAGCACCTGTTCGAACCAGTTGAACCGATCAGCCTATTGGGTGCCCGCGCTGATAACTGCGGCGGGCAAGGTCATTCAGCCTGACTATATCTCGATCTACTACAAGCGCCTTCCCGATAATGATCCGGAGTGCCTCAGGGAGGCGGCCAAGGGCTGCACTGGTTTGCCAACCGGTCTGCGCGTCGTCTCCGGCTTCGACATGAAACGCATGGGCGAGAAGCAGCCGGAAAACTCCACGTTCCACTTCCGCTGCATCACGGCGGGCAGGCCGTCCGACCATCGCCTGCTGATCGGCGAGGCCATCGCCGACTGCGGCGGGGCAGGCCAGGTTATGGCAATGATCGGGTTTGGCAATTGCTGGACCGGCACGCTCGACAGCGCAGATCACCGCTCGCACCTGACCCATGGGGCCTACGGACAGATGACCGGGCAGCTTCGGTGTCCGGCCAGTCACCCGTATCTGATCCCGGAGCTCACACAGGGCGTCGTCTACACGATCGAGAAGAGCGACGGCGAGGTGTGGTTCTCATCGGACCGGATGGCCGGCATGCGAATGTCGGGCGGGTCGACCTTCCACGCTGACTATATGGAAGGCTGGGAACCGAAGGCGCGCGAAACCTGGAACCGCGAGTGCATCGGCAAACTGCTCAACTGCTCTGATGGCGAACTTGGCGACGGTACGATGCTGAAGCGCGGAACGCTCGACTATCGCGCCGCCTCGCGTTTGATGGCGGCACCGGTGCTTTAAGCCGCGAACATGACAAAGCCGCCACCCTCTAGCGAGGGGGCGGCCTGTCGTCAGTCTATTTGGTCGCTTACGAAGCCGCGATCGCGCGCACATGGTTCGTGAAGTTCACTTCCGACACCTTGATCCGGCGACGCATGGCGAAGCCGACCACGCCCATGCCGAGAAGCATCATCGCCCAGGTGGCGGGCTCGGGAACTGCCGGTGCGGCGGAAGCAAAGTCTGCGTGGAATTTAGCGGAGATACCGCAACCAGTCGTGCAAGCCCAAGAGTTGCCTTGTACCGGAGCGTTCCCCGTGAAAACAAATCCACTCGAGGCCGTGCCAGTCCCCATAGAGCCGGCACCGGTGCCCCCAAAGGGGTTACCACCTGGCTGATTCGTGACTAGCGCAATGTACTGCGAACCGTTAGTTACGAAAGCGCCGGGATTGAAAGTCACATCTGCTCGGGACAGCGGCGTGTTTTGAATACCGCTGGTGAATAGGGCTGATCCAGTTACGCCAGAGCCGTTCCATGCAAAGATCTGGCTAACGTATGAAAAGCCGGAGCTTGACCCGATATTCAGGGTGTAGCTCGTAAGTACGGTATCAAGCGCACTAAACACCTGCCCGTATGACTGGCCGCTTGATGGGCCCCAACTACCGACGCCGCCGCCACTCGAAGGATTGTCGATGCTTGAGCTTGCATGAGCCGCAGCAGGTAATCCAGCTGCCGACATCAAAATTGCGGCGACAGACAACAAAGTTCTCATAATTTATCCCCCATCTTGCCACGCACAGGAGCGGGGCTGGAGGCGCTGTTAACCTCCCGTTCACTAAAATGCGCCGTACGATTCTTACAATGCTAAACTCGTATCATACTGGAACGATTGGCCTTTTTGTTAAGCATAGATGTTATCGCAGATGATACCGCGTCGTCACTCATCAAGGCAGAGATGACGCTGCGGCGCAAACGGCTAGCTCGGCGTCACAAGCTTATCGGCCCTAATTCGCGCCATAGCTTCGCCAAGGGCGATGTCCTGCCGCACCTCGATGTCCTGACAGATCCGCGCGAACTGTGTTCCCGCCCATGTCACTCGGAACTCTGGCGGATGACGGTCGCGACCCAGAAGGGTGAGCCACAGCGTGTCGAACGGGTCGCGGTTTTTCGATAAGCAGGTGGAGTAGAGGTACGCCAGCGCCAGGCGCAGGCCATGCTGCGGAAGTTTCAACGGGCCTTCCGACTGCAGCTTCCTGATCGCATCGTCGATCACCACCAAGGCGATGAAAGTCGTTCGGTTAGGCTTGGACACGGTAACACGGCTCCGACTCGTCAGCCGTGCTGCCTACACCGTTCCGCGTTTGTTCTCAATTCGCCCCGGTTGACGATGCGCCGGTGATCTCGTCGACCGCAGCGGCGACCCGTCGCCAGTCCTCGACCGCTACACGATCGCCGAGGACCTCGTTCATCTGCTCGATAATATAGTCCGCGGTAAGCGCGCCGTGCTGGGCGAGTATCTCGCCGGCCTTCACCATCACGTCTCGGTCGCTCATCGGTGATGCATTACCCAATGATCACGACCTTCAGCTGCTCACTCGTCCCATCCTTGAAGTGAACCAGTACCCGACCTGGCAGGACATCTACACGCATTTTCAGGACGCGACCGCGCTCGCTGCGGACCTGAACAATCACGTCGGGGCCGAGGTCGTGCTCAAACACGGCGACGTCCTTCGTGGCATCCGCGGGGATCGTGTAGACGATCTTGCGGACCGTCATATGTCGAGGTTACGCCGGTTAATCTCCGCGAGCAGATCATCGGCAAGGGGATTCCCAGGTTCGCCATCTGTCCGCTGGTATTCCTCTAGCAGGCTCTGATCGTCGAGGAACTCGATCACGTCGAGCCGCAGTGGTGGGGTGTCCATTCGCAGAGCCTATGCGCGGTCGACCGATTCGGGCAAACTATCTGCATGGACGAACTCACCACCTCCATTGTCGGCATCGACTTTCCGAACGAGGATAAGTCGAAGAGCAACAGGCGGATGGAGTGCATGCTCTGCGCCCCGGGTGACGTCGTCGAGCTACGCCTCGAGCCGAAGAACCCGTTCGACGCGAACGCCGTTGCCATCTTCAGCGATCGCGGCACGCAGCTGGGCTACGTCAGCGCCGAGCGTGCGCCCCTGATCGGCAAGCGGATGAAGGAAGACGACGCGACTGCGGTCTTCCAGGCGATGCACGGGAACGGGGCCTATATCCGGATCCGGTTCGGAGGCGGGTTACCTACCCTGCCCGACCCGGTCCCTGATGTTCCGAAGCCCGCCCCTCCCCGCCAGATGCGGCCGGCGCAGCGACCGGTGTACGATCCCCACGCGTTCTATCCTGATGAGGAAGGGCCAGAGTTCGGAGCCTAAGTGAATTGTCGCCTATCGCCGCTCTTCGAGCGTGGCCGCAATGCGCGCCAGTACGTCGTAGATATCAGTCAGCTTCCGGTTCTGCTCTTTCAGAAGTTGCTCTACGCCGGAATTCGGTGACGCTGCTCGGCCGGGCGGTGTGATATTCATCGAAGGGTTTCCTTGTAGCGGTTGGGATCGTTCCCGGAACCGGCCCTACGATGGTGCGACAATGCCCATCTGGTCGCAAGTGGGCGGATTCGGCTGCAAGTGTCCCGGCGCCGACCATCTGGTCGAGGTGGGTCCAGCGCTTCCGGCCGCTCATCGAGGCTTCGATCGAGCGGTGCCGAGTAAGGTCATGCCCATGCGGCGCGGCGACCAGTCCAGCAGAAACGATGCACCTTGGCCGCGGGGAGGTCGAGCCATGGCGGCAACATAGCGCCCTGCCCTTCACCTCAGCGCCGAATGATCTCTACGAGGCTTTACTGTTTAGTTGCGTTAAACCCGAACAGAAAGCAGGATAACTGAACCGATTCGGGAGGGCCGCCATGACGTTAATTTCGACGCTAGTAAGTCCATCAGTCGGACTGGTCGGCATTTCAGACATTTTGACGTCGATGAGAACTGCGGAGCGCCCGCCGCTTGTTCGCTTGCCATTACGACCGGGAGGTATACGCCACAGATGCGGCAACTATGTCGTGGCCGGCGTCTCCCAAAAATCTGTGGTTATGGGTAAGACCCTCATACAATGGTCGGGTCGAAAATCTGCAGCCGAAGCAGCTATTGCCGCTTTAGCGGAAGCAGGTGGCGACGGATCACGACCGGTGACAAACGAGTGTTTCGCAGATCTTTGGCCTCTGGATACTGAGGAGGCCGAGTCCGTGTCATTGAACTACCTTTACAGCGACGATGGAGATACAGTTACAACGTGGAGTCATCGCTGCGAGAGTGAGAATTTTCGAGATGGCGTTCTAACTTATAAGGGTTCCGGCCGCGATCAGTTTTACTTCGAAACGACCGTCGATCAACCTGCCGTCTATGACGCAATGAGTGCTCCTATGGCGATTATGATGGCCCGTGCGACGGCGCACTTCATTGTAGAAGCTAGGTCAGATGAACGGCTCGACGAAATGTGGGGTGGATGGCTAGAATTCCTGTATCGGAGCCGCGCTGGGTTCGAGAAGCTTCCGTATGGAGTAAAATTGTGGCGCTGTGATAGCGAAGGACGGCTCCTCGCAGGAGATCCTCTTCTTTTTTCGAGGTATGTCCGCAACCACCTCATAATTTGTAGAGTAGATGAAGTTGTTGGTTCAACAAGAAATAATTATCAATTTACTCCAACCGTCGTTGCAGACCTTTTGAACCGAGATCCACTTAAACCAGAAGATTCACCCCACCCCATTTACGATGGTCATATGGTGATCCATGTTATCATGTCTGATCGCACAAAATCCATTAACTCTCTGATAACGTACACAGGCGATGACAGCGGGTTCAGCTTCTTCGCCGATCAAAGCGGGTTCGGTTTAAAGACATCGGAGGCATTCCGTGAGCGGCTCACCACCGCCGGGGACGTTCCCGAGCAAACCTGGGCGGTAGACATGTAGACCGCCCCACGCGTGGGGATATCCCTGGGGGTATAATGCCCGCCACCGAACGCGTCACAAGGGCGTCAGTTCGATAGGTGCCGGGACGGCGCAAACGAGCGCTCACCAAGGCGCATAGGTTCTCGGTCATGCTGCGATCTCCGCTGCCACTGGCTGAAGATAGTTCGCGCGGACCAGCGCGGCGGCGAGCGGCGGGCACACCGAGTTGCCGCACATCCGGATCTGCGCCGTCTTCGTCAGCGGCTTCCCGCTCGGCCCGATCGGATCGATGATGTAGTCGGCGGGGAAGCCCTGCGCGGCGAACAGTTCGCGCGGCGTCAACATGCGCATACCGATGTCGACGATCTCGTACGGCTCGCCCTGGACCATGACGAGGCCAAAGCGATCGCGCGTCGTCACGCTGCCGAGCGGCGCATCAACGTCGTGCCCCTCGTCGCTGCTCTCGCCGCCATAGTACTTTAGCAGGAACGCCCGCACCTCGCCGACGTGAAGCCCGCCGGCGGTGATCGCGGGAACGGGCTCTTCGACCGATCCGTCGCGCCGGTCCGATCCCTTCAAGCTGATCAGATGCGCGGCAACCACGCCCTGATGCGATCCCGTTGTCGTGACGGTCGACATGGGCTCTTCGGCGCTATGACCCGCGTGGATACCGCCGTGCGGCATGGTGTTGTGCTGGGCGAGGAATGCCGTCACCAGCGCGCTCTTGCCGCCCCCGCCTGCCATCACCGTGCCAAGCGGCTCGGCGATCGAGGCCCCGGCGCTGGCGCCGAACTGCCGCTCGATCGTGGCGGCGACGATGCCAAGCGGCACGTTTCCACCTGGGCGCTTGATGTAGCTGTTCGAAGTGATCGTATGCAGCGGCTCGTCCGCGGCGTGCCCGACGGATCCCTCGTGGAACTTGGTGATATGGCCGACGATCACCGTGTTCTGGTCCTTCGTCGACGCGCAGATCGTGTGCATCGGATCCTCGACGCTCCGGTTGCCGCCGCCCTGCTGGGCATACGAGACGATCGGCACGACCAGCGCCTTCTCGCCTCGGTTGGCCCCGGTGATCGTGCGGAAGGGCTCATCTACGCCTTCGGTCCTGTCGGACGTATCGTGATGCGTCAGGTTCACGATGAACGGCTGCGCAGCGTCGATGACGTACCGCTGGATGCCCTTCGCGATCCGGGCCATCGTCGCGTCAGCGAGCGGACGTTTCACACCGATCGCGCGACCCTCTTCCTTCGTCAGGAAGATCGACGGACAAGGGATGGACCAGTCAATGCACTCGGCGGCGGTGCGGTACGGCGCGGGCGTGCCAGGTCCGTTCGTCTCTTCCGGCCAGATGATCGGCATGCCGTCGCACCGGGCGATCAGGCAGAGGCGCTTGCGGATCGTCGGCGTCCCGTAACGCGACGCCTTCAGCACCTTCCAATCGACCTTGTACCCGTGCTTACGAAGCGCTGCGACCCACTTGGCGAACTCCTCGCCGTTCCGGCCGGGGATGCGCTTGCCCTCATCGTCAAGCGGGCCCCAGGTAAGGAACTCCTCGACGTTCTCGACCTTGATGACCGCCGGCTTGAGCTTCGGACCGAGCCGCTCGACCCATGAGACGACGACCCAGGCGAGATCGCGGATACCCTTCTCGCGCGGCTTCCCGCCGCGGGCGTTCGAATGATGCGTGCAGTCCGGCGAAAACCACGCAAGCCGAACCGGCTGCGGCGCCCCATCGATCGTCACCGCGTCTAGCGGGTCGATGCTCCAGATGCTCTGGCAATGGTGGCGCGTCCGCGGATGATTCGCGGTGTGCATCGCGATCGCTTCCTCGTCGTGGTTGATCGCCACATCGATGTCGCGTCCGGTCGCCGCTTCGATCCCGGTGGAGGCCCCGCCCCCGCCCGCGAAGTTGTCAACGATTATGCCGATCGAGTAATCCCGATAGAACGGGATGGCGGCGCTAATCACGCCGTCGAGCATGTCCGGCGTCTTCATGCCGGGCACCGCAAATTAACTGGAATGAGGCTCTGACAGTTTTCCATTTCACACCCTTTGTCTCGGTGGAAACAGCGGAGGTTTTCCGGTATTCTCGCGTCAGAAGCGCAGAGTTCTGCCCTGTCGGGTTAACTTACAGTTAACTACGTTCGCAGCAACGAGAACGGCAGAGATCCGCCACTGGTACGCATCTTGCTGCGGTGCTCGCATGTGGACCCGCTTTGCACGCCTCTTCGTCATCAAGACCAAGTTCGAGGCCTTTCTCGTCATCTACGGCCTCGGGGTCGGCGCGGTTGAACGCGGGATGCACTACCTGCAGCAATATCCCGGATACGGCGGCTGGCTTCTATTCGCCGTCTGTCCGATCGCGGTCTTCATGGCCGGCGGGCGGATCATCGACTCGGTCGACCACGCCCATCAACGCTAGGTTCCACGGCGCGCTAGGAGACTAGTTGACCTGCTGCGCGAGATGCAGGTAGCGGCTCGAAAAGTCGGCGAGTTCGCGCAACGCGTCCCATTGCGGAAAGCTGATGCGGCGGCGGTTGCGGCCGATCAGCCCATCCGCTTCGAGCGACTTGATCGTCCGGTTCACATGCACCGCCGTCAGCCCCAGCGCATCGCCGAGCTGCTCCTGGCTCATCGGTAGCTCGTAGCCCTCGGCCCCCGTCAGCCCTTGCATGTCGAGACGGATCGCGAATTCGCACAGGAAGTGCGCAAGCCGCGACCGGGCATCGCGGCGACCGATGTTGAGGATCCATTCGCGGAAGATCGAGCCCTCGACCAGCGTGTTGACGAAGATCGCGGTGCCGATCGCCGGACGGCTCCGCGCCAGTTCGCGCAGCGCCGACCGCGGGATCGTCGCAATCTCCGCGCGCGTGAGCGTCTGGACGTTGTGATCCGCGACATCGAGGAACAGGTGCTGGAAGTCGAGCGGCTCGCCCGGGATATGGAGCGAGACGATCTGTCGCATTCCGGCTCCCGTAAGTTTCTGGCGATATGCGAACCCCGAGAGCAACACCGCACATTGATCAGGGGCGTCGCCTTCTCGCACGAGATAGGAGGACGGCTCGAACGTGCGCAGCGTGTACGGCAGCGCAAGCAGCGCCTTGCGGTCGCCGTCATCGAGCATCGCGTGCGTTTCCAACTTGCGAACCATCAGCGCCAGGGGGCTGGGCGTCGTAGCCATAAGTGTAATCCCGCAGAAATCGGGGCGGGAGCACATGCATCTCTCGGTCGTCAGGGCCCAAAAAATCGGCTGGCGATAATCTCTTTTAACATAACCGGAGACGGAATGTTTTAATTAATGTTTCATACCGCCAATTTGCTCCAATCAATTTTCGGATTTCGCAAATAAAAATGAAATCACGGGTTTCCGCGGTCATCAATCACGTTGCCAAAATCCGATCCGCTAAGAGCCAGATTAAGTTTATACACCGAACAAATGATCGTCACCATTATTCACGAATACTTGATCCGGGTAAGATTTCTAAGCGATAGTCATTTTAAACGGCTCAAACACTGGCCGGAGACTTCCAACGCCGTATCAACCCGGCCATCACCATATCGACGGTATCGACCTGCGCGGCGATCCGCTGGTGCAGCAATCCTGCAGCATCGCGGAAGCGCCGCGCCAGCAGATTATCCGGCACGATGCCTAGGCCGACCTCGTTCGACACGAGGATTACGCGGCCTTTCAACCGGTCAATCGTCTCGACCAGGTCATCCACGCGGGCCGCGATCGCCTCGTCGGCGAGCAGCAGGTTCGATATCCACAGGGTCAGGCAATCGACCAGCATCACGACGTTCGGCCCATCCTCGCGTACCAGCGCCTCACCGAGCGCGAGCGGAGCCTCGACGGTCCGCCACCGACCGTCGCGGTCGGCGCGGTGGCGCGCGATCCGGTCCTCCATCTCGTCGTCGAACGCCTGCGCGGTCGCGATATAAACGAGCCGTATCGCCTGGTCAGCGGCCGCAGCTTCGGCCACCGCCTGCGCATGGCGACTCTTCCCCGAGCGCGCGCCGCCCAATACGAACAGGCTTCTCCCGAACGGTGCTCCGACCGATTGCATCCCACCGTCTCCTTCGCACTTGCTCGATGTGCCCGGAATGACGATGACGCTCGGAAGATCAAGCGAAAGCCCGCGGATCCGAGTGAAAGACGGTATGAACGCCCTACGCATCCACGGTGGACGGATCGATCTCGCCGCCGCCCGCTACCCGGATGCGCCGCGCCCCTGGCTCGACCTGTCGACTGGCATCAATCCCTGCGCCTGGCCTACCGAGCGCGTCTGGACGGTCGACCTGCACAGCCTTCCCTCACCCGCCGCGATCGCCGAACTGGAAGCCGCGGCGGCTGCGGTGTTCGGAACGACCGCGGACCGCGTCGTCGCGCTGCCCGGCAGCGAACTCGGCCTGCGAACGCTGGCCGCGCTGGACCTGCCTAGCCCCGTCCGGTTCGTCGTTCCGAGCTACGCCACGCATGCCGAAGCGATCGACGACGCCGCTCCGATAGCACGGGGCGCGATCGATACGGTCGCCGATGGCACGCTGATGCTGGCGAACCCCAACAATCCCGATGGCCGCCACGACATGCCGCAAAGCCTGCTTCGGATCGCGCGCAACGGTGCCTTTCTGGTCGTTGACGAGGCGTTCGCCGACATTTTGCCCGGAACGAGCCTCATCCCCCTGCTCGGTCCCGACGACCGCGCGATCGTATTTCGGTCGTTCGGCAAGTTCTTCGGCCTGCCCGGCGTGCGACTGGGGTTCGTGATCGCGCCGCCGGACCACGTCGTCGCGATGCGCCGGCGGCTCGGTAGCTGGCCGATCTCGGCGCACGCCGTGGCCTATGGCATCGCCGCCTACCAAGACGCCGAATGGATCGCCGCCGCGCGGGTCTCGATCGTCGAACGCGCCGCGAGGCTCGACGCGATGTTGTCCGGCCATGGCCTGCAAGCCCGCGGCGAATGCGCATTGTTCCGGCTGGTCGAGACCGACATGGCGCAAGACCTGTTCGAACATCTTGCACGAGCCGGCATCCTGACCCGCACCTTCGATCACTCGCCCCGCTGGCTGAGGCTAGGCGTCCCCGGCGGTGAAGACGCCTTCGCACGCCTCGACGAAGCGCTCGGCAATGTCTGAGCCGGTCGCCGCGCTGGCAATCATCATCGACGCCGCGATCGGCTGGCCGGCACCGCTGTATGCGCGGATCGGCCACCCGGTCGGCGGTTTCGCGCGCATGATCGGTTGGGCCGAGACCCGCTGGAATCGACCCACGCTGTCGGACACGACCCGCCGCGTCACCGGTGTCGTCACGGTACTCGCACTCGTCGCATCAGCCGTTGGGGTGGCGCTCGCCGCAACGTCAGTCGCGCGCTTGGTGTTCGGCCCCGTGGCCTGGATCGCGGTCGCCCTGATGGCGGCGCCAGGGCTGGCGATCCGCAGCCTCCACGACCATGTCGTGCCGGTCGCACGGGCCCTCGAAGCCGGCGACCTCGAAGGCGCACGCGGCCGCATCGCGATGATCGTCGGCCGCGATGTCGCGACGCTCGACGAAGCCGGGGTCGCCCGCGCCGCCATCGAAAGCCTCGCTGAGAGCGTCTGCGACGGAGTCGTCGCGCCGCTGTTCTGGCTCCTCGTCGCCGGAATGCCCGGCCTGTGGGCCTACAAGGCGATCAACACCGCCGACAGCCTGATCGGACACCGCGAGGAGCGGTGGCGCGTGTTCGGTTGGGCGGCGGCGCGGACCGACGACGTCGCAAACCTCATCCCCGCACGACTCAGCGGCGTCCTGCTCTGCGTCGCGGGCGGTGGCGGTTGGCGCACGATGATCCGCGATGCCGGCAATCACGCGTCGCCCAACGCGGGGTGGCCCGAGGCGGCGATGGCCGGCGCACTCGGCCTCCGCCTTGCCGGACCGATCGCCTATGACGGCATCGTCGTCGCCAAGTCCTATATCGGCGACGGCCGCAACGAGTTGACGGCCACCGACCTTCGCGCGGCGCTCGGCATCTATCGCCGGGCCTGCGTCCTACTCCTCGTCATGGCCGGAGCAATCGCATGGCAGCTTTGATGCTCCAGGGCACCGGCTCGGACGTCGGCAAGTCCGTCCTCGTCGCGGGATTGTGTCGCGCGTTCGCCAATCGCGGCTTGTCGGTCCGCCCGTTCAAGCCGCAGAACATGTCGAACAATGCGGCTGTCACGGCCGACGGCGGCGAGATCGGCCGCGCGCAGGCGACGCAGGCGATCGCGTGTCGCGTCGAGCCGACCGTCGACATGAACCCGGTACTGCTCAAGCCGCAGGGCGACCGTACCTCGCAGCTGATCGTCCGCGGGCGGGTCCGCGGCACGCTCGCCGCGGCGCTCTGGCGGGAGGGTCGCGAAGGCTTGCTCGTCGACGTGCTCGACAGTTTCGCGCGATTGTCGGCAAGCTGCGATCTCGTCGTCGTCGAGGGTGCGGGCAGCCCGGCGGAGATCAACCTGCGCGCCGCCGACATCGCCAACATGGGCTTCGCGCGCGCCGCCAAAGTCCCCGTGATCCTAATCGGCGACATAGACCGCGGCGGCGTCATCGCCTCGATCGTCGGCACGCGCGCGGTGATCGACCCCGCCGATGCGGCGATGATCCACGGTTTCCTCGTCAACAAGTTCCGCGGTGATCCGGCGCTGTTCGACGACGGGTATCGAGCGATCGAGGCGCGCAGCGGATGGCGCGGCTACGGCGTCGTGCCGTGGCTGCCAGATGCCGCGCGCCTACCCAGTGAGGACGCGGTAATACTCGAGCGCCCTTCCGCAACCAGCCGACGCCGCGTGACGATCGCCTGCCCGATCACACCGCGGATCGCCAATTTCGACGACCTCGATCCGCTTCGGCTCGAACCCGGCGTCGCGCTCGTGATGGTCCCTCCGGGCACGCCGATCCCCGAGGCGGACATGATCGTCCTTGCAGGATCGAAGGCCACGATCCCCGACCTCGCTTTCCTCCGTGCGCAGGGCTGGGACATCGATATCCTCGCGCATCACCGTCGCGGCCGGCCGGTCCTCGGGCTGTGCGGCGGGTACCAGATGCTCGGTCGCAGCATCGCCGACCCGCACGGCATCGAAGGCGCGGCGACGACGATCGCCGGGCTAGGGCTGCTCGATATCGACACGGTTCTCACGCCGACCAAGACGCTCGAACGGATCGAGGGGACCGCGAACGGTGCACGTTTCAAAGGGTATGAGATGCACATGGGAGCGACGACCGGGCTCGACCTGAGCCGCCCCGTCGGCCACCGTGTCGACGGCAGCGCGGAGGGTGCGACGAGCGCCGACGGGCTGGTCCACGGCAGCTACGTCCACGGCCTGTTCGCGCTTGCCGGGCAACGCGCCGCGTGGCTGGCGCGGTTGGGCGTCGATGCAGTCGGACCCGACCACGCGGCATCGATCGATGCCGCGCTCGATGCGATCGCCGCGACGCTCGAACGCCACCTCGATCTCGATGCGATGCTCGACCTAGCCCAGCACGCCGGCCGGAACGCCGGCCGAAACGCCGACGGCAACGGCGGCGGCTGACGCGAGTAGCAGTCCCGTCTCGACCAGTTCGATCCCTGCCCCATGCGCGTCGCCGGTCACGCCGCCCAGCTTGCGGCGTAGCCACGCTGCTGCCCCAAGGATGAGAATCGGCGTTGCGACCAGGCCCGGCGCAGCCACCGCGGTCAGCGCAAGGACCACTCCCCAACCGACCAGATCACGCGTGCGAACCGCGCCGGCAACCGCCGCGCCCAATCCGCCGGCCCGCAACGGCGGCAACAGGACAGCCCAGGCAGGCGGCCCCATCCGGGCCGCAAACGGCACCAGGGCGACCAGCCACCAGCCTGTCGGCCCGACCGCGTGCAGCAACACGAGCTTGGCGATCATCTGGCCCGCGATCGCGACGACGCCGAAGCTCCCGATATGCGGATCGGCCATGACCGCGAGCAGGCGAGTCCGGTCACCATGTGCTGCACCCAGCCCGTCGGCGAGATCCGCCAGTCCATCGAGGTGCAACGCTCCCGTGACGGCAATCCAGGTCAGCAAGGCGGCGCACGCCCCGGTCCAGGGGTCGATCAACGCCCCTGCCCAACCGGCCGCGGCGACCAGCGCACCGATGGCCAGCCCCACGATCGGATAGAACCGGATCGCGGCCGCGAAATCGTCCGCTCCGACCTCGACCCGCGGCATCGGCAGGCGCGTCAGGAAGGCGAACGCGACGATCAGGCGCTTCACGTCGCCAGCCCGACGATCTGCGCCGTCCGGTCCGGCCCTGGCCAGATGCGCAGCGATACGAGCGCGGCATAGGGCAGGTCGAACGCCCATGTCTGGCGCCGGTCGAACCCGCACAGGTCCGAGAGCGCCGCCCGGATCGCGCCGCCATGCGTCACGACCAGCGTCGGCACCGGCGGAAGTGCCGCGAGGGCATCGCCGACCCGGTCCAGCAACGACGACCATCGCTCACCATCCGGCGGCGGGGCGGCGTCCGGATCGTCGTGGAACCGCGTAAAGGCAGCGGGATCGATATCGGCGGGCCGCAACCCGTCCCACGCCCCGAAGTCGAGTTCACTCCATCGTCGATCGACCGTGCCGACGATGCCTCGCGCACGGCCGATGGCCATCGCACAGTCGCGCGTACGCGTCAGGTCGGACGAGATGATCGCGGCAACCTCCAGTCCCCCGGCTCGAGCGACGCACGCCGCAACGCCAGCCTCCGTCACCGGATCGTCCGTTCGCCCCAGCAACAGGCCTTCGCGGACGGGAGCGCCATGCCGCATCAGGTACAGCATGTGCGAGCCGGTCACGCGACCGAGACCCCCGCCTCGGCAAAGGTCGCCATTTCGTCGTGCGCCGCCAGCGCCGCGCGAACGAGCAACGTCGCGGTGGCCGCACCGCTTCCCTCGCCGAGCCGCATGCCTAGCGACAGCAGGGGATCAAGGTCCAATGCCCGCAACAGGCGCGCATGACCGGGCTCGGCCGACACGTGGCCGGCAAGACAATGCGCGAGGATATTTGGGCACGCAGCGGCGATCGGCGCGACCGCGGCACAGCATATGAAGCCATCGAGCATGACGGGTATGCCAGCGAGACGCGCCGCGAGGACCGCGCCTGCGATCGCCGCAAGTTCACGACCGCCAAGCCTGCGTAGCGTCTCGAACGGGGTGGTCAGTGCGTCCCAGTGCAGCGCCAGCCCGGCCTCCACGGTCGCGATCTTGCGGGCCATGCCGTCGTCGTCGACTCCGGTACCGGGCCCGACCCAGTCGCGTGCCGAGCCATCGAAGCTGGCGAGGCACAGCGCGGCGGCCGAGGTCGAGTTGCCGATCCCCATCTCGCCGAGCACGATCAGATCGGGCGCGTCCGCAACGACGGCGGCGCCCGCGTTGATCGCCGCGAGGCATTCCTCTTCCGACATCGCAGGCGCGACGGTGAAATCGGTCGTCGGCCGGTCGAGATCGAGCGGGACGACTCTGAGATCGAGCCCCGCCGCGCGCGACAGCGCATTGATCGCCGCACCGCCATGTTGGAAATTGGCCACCATCTGCGCGGTGACGGAGGCCGGAAACGCACTGACACCGCGATCGACGATGCCGTGATTACCCGCGAAGACCACCACCCGGCCGCGATCGAGCCGCGGGCGTTCATGGCCCTGCCAGCCGGCCATGAAGACGGCAATCTCTTCCAACCGCCCGAGCGAACCCGGCGGCTTGGTCAGTTGCCCCTGCCGCGTCACCGCCGCCGATCGAGCGGCTTCGTCGGGCTCCGGCAACGCGCTCAAGGACGATAGAAATGCCCCGGTCGTCGGAAAAAAGGTCATTCCACCACGAACCCGGCGGGCGGCGTGCGGGTGATGAAATGCCCCTTCACCCCCTGCGGCCATTGCTTGAACGGCACCTGCCCGAACGCACTCTCGCCATAGAGCCGCGCGTAATCGAGGATCGCGCGCGCGGCGTCTTCGGTGGGCTCGAACCGGCCGAGCACATAGCCGACCTTGGCAGGTGCGCGCAGATGGATGGTGCAGAAATCCTGGCACGCGAACAGGCACGGCATTTCCTGCACGGCTACGTCGGCATAGGCGGGATCGCTCGCCTGCACCGCCTTCAGCGCACTGACCAGCCGCGCGCCGCCACGCTGGCCCTGCTCGTCATCGCGCGAGTCCGCGGAATGGCGACACGTATTGCACGCGACCACCGCGACGCCGTCCTCGACCGGCTTCAGCATGTCCGTACCCGGACGATCTTAGAATGACGTGAAATTGGCATAGGAACCCCTTGGGACAGTCGGTCCCGCACCGCGCAAAGGGCGAGAGGCGCACGCCTCCTGCCTTCGCGCGACGCGAAGCGATGTCGTCGCTCGGGGTGTTACCCGTCCGTTCGGCGCACCCTGGCCAAACGAAAGACGACCGCGACGGGCAGGTCTCCTGGCTCGCGGGTCAACGCCGGCCGCGCCGCCTTCTCGGGACCATCCCAATGGCATGAGGCACGATGGCTCGCCGCGTACAGTTGCAGGGGCAGCCGGGTGTTTCCCGTTCCCATTTTCATTTCCATAAGCGTTGCCGCCTCGGGAAAACCTGTCGCAGGTCGAGCGTTACGCGGGCGGATGAAGAGGCGCAAGACAACACCCGATGATTGAAGGCACCCGTCCCAATCACTCCGTCACCTCGGACTAGTTCCGGGGTCCACCCGTCCGCATACCTACCACCGCCGAGCTTGCGGAACCGTGGATGCCGGAACGCGCCCGGCATGACGTTGGGCTCAGAACTCCACGCCCGCCTGAGCCTTCACTCCGGACCGAAACGGATGCTTCACTTGCGTCATCTCCGTCACCAGGTCCGCCACCTCGATCAGCGCATCCGGCGCGTTCCGCCCGGTCACCACGACATGGGTCATCTCAGGCTTGGCCGCCAGCACCGCCAGCACCTCGTCGACCGGCAGATAGTCATACCGCAGCACGATATTCAGCTCGTCCGCGACCACCATCGCATAGGACGGGTCGGCAACCATCCGTTTCACCTCGTCCCACGCCTCGCGCGCCACAGCGATATCGCGCGCGCGATCCTGCGTGTCCCAGGTGAACCCCTCTCCCATCGGCTTGAACTCGCACAGATCCGGAAACGCGTCGAAGATCGCCTTCTCGCCGGTCGCCATCGCGCCTTTCACGAACTGCACGACGCCAACCTTGCGCCCATGCCCGATCATTCGCACCGCCATGCCGAACGCGGCGGTCGACTTGCCCTTGCCCTTGCCGGTGTGAACGATGATCAGCCCCTTCTCGATCGTCTTGCTCGCGACGATCCGGTCCTGGACCTCTTTCCGCTTGGCGCTCTTGGCATTCTGCTCGTCGTCGGTCCGCATGATCATCTCCTCTCCTGCCCCCGATGGCGGATCGCGCCGCGCGGCGCTAGAGCGTGCGGCATGCTCCGCATCACCGACCTCAAGCTGCCGCTCAACCACGCCGACGAAGCGCTCCCTGCCGCGATCCGCGACCGCCTGCGCGTCACTCCGCGCGACCTGATCCGCTACACCGTGGCGCGGCGCGCACACGACGCCCGCGACAAGATGGACATCCAGCTCGTCTATTCGGTCGACGTCACGCTCAAGAACGAGGACACCGTCCTCACGCGCTTCAGGAAGGATCGCCACGTCCAGCGCACGCCCGACACCGGCTATCGCTTCGTCACCAAGTCAGGCCCGAACTACACCGGCCCCCGCCCGGTAGTCGTCGGCGCAGGCCCCTGCGGGCTTTTCGCGGGCCTGATTCTCGCGCAGATGGGGTTCCGCCCGATCATCCTCGACCGCGGCAAGGTCGTTCGCGAGCGTACCAAGGACACCTGGGGCCTCTGGCGCAGGAGCGTCCTCAACCCCGAATCCAACGTCCAGTTCGGCGAGGGCGGTGCCGGGACCTTCTCCGACGGCAAGCTCTGGAGCCAGATCAAGGACCCGCGCCATCTAGGCCGGAAGGTCCTGACCGAGTTCGTCAAGGCCGGCGCGCCCCCGGAAATCCTCACCGAAGCGCACCCGCATATCGGCACCTTCCGCCTCGTCACGATGGTCGAGAGCATGCGCGAGACGATCGAGGCACTCGGTGGCGAATACCGTTTCTCGACCCGCGTCGACGGTCTCGACATCGTCAAGGAAGCCGGTACCCGCCAACTCCGCGGCCTGCATCTCAGCACCGGCGACTATCTCGAGGCCAACCACGTCGTGTTCGCCGTCGGCCACAGCGCGCGCGACACGTTCGAGATGCTCCATGCCAGGGGCGTCCATGTCGAGGCCAAGCCTTTCTCGATCGGCGTCCGCATCGAGCATCCACAGTCGTGGATCGACGAAGCACGCTTCGGGCCATGCGCCGGCCACCCGGATCTCGGCGCGGCGGCCTACAGCCTGTCGCACCACTGCAAAAACGGCCGCACGGTCTACAGCTTCTGCATGTGCCCGGGCGGTACCGTCGTCGCCGCGACCTCCGAAGAGGGCCGCGTCGCCACCAACGGCATGAGCCAATATTCGCGCAACGAACGCAACGCGAACTCGGGGATCGTCATCGGCATCGACCCGGAGCGCGACTATCCCGGCCACCCGCTCGCCGGGATCGAACTCCAGCGCCACTGGGAATCGCGCGCCTATGTCGCCGGCGGTTCGAACTACAAGGCGCCCGCGCAACGCATCGGCGACCTGCTCGCAGGCCGCGCGTCGACTGCGCTCGGGTCGGTGATCCCATCGTACAAGCCGGGCGTCCACATGACCGACCTGTCGGAGTGTTTGCCGGAGTTTGCGATCACTGCGTTGCGGGAGGCTCTGCCTGCGTTCGGGCGTGAGATTCCTGGCTATGACCATCCCGACGCGGTGCTCACCGGCGTCGAGACACGGACGTCATCGCCAGTCAGGATCACGCGAGGCGACGATTTCGTCAGCCTCAACACCGCCGGCCTGTTCCCGGCGGGCGAAGGCGCTGGCTATGCGGGGGGCATTCTTTCCGCCGCGGTCGACGGTATCAAGGTGGCGGAGGCTGTTGCGCTCAGCCTGACGGCCTGACTCGGACGCTACTGTTCCCCGCGAAGGCGGGGGTCCAGGAGCCACAAACGTTGGCAGTCGTGACCCTGGGCTCCCGTCTTCGCGGGGTAACATAGACGGTTGTGGCATTTAGGTTTGAAGCATGACCATCAGCATCAAACTGGAGCACCCCACCCCGGCGGAGGGCGGGGCTCAGTTGGGAAACAGTGGTAACTGCGCCCGGCGTTCAGGTGCTCAGGCCTTCGCAACTGGACCCCGGCCTTCGCCGGGGAGGTGGGGAATGCGGAAGGCCGTCGCGTTCGACAGGCCTAGCATATTCGATGGCAATGCGTGCGATCGTGGCAATTCACCCTAAGATCCGACAAACTTCAGATCGCCCTCAACTCACTTCCGCCGTTGCGGCCCCGTCTCGATCAACCAAGCTCGTGGCAACCCCGTCGGCTTGGCCACCCCGTCCAACCGCCGCGCACTGACCAGCGCCACGCGCTTCAGGATCATCTGGTCCTTGAACGCATCCATGCCGCCCCCCGTAGGCTTGGCGAGGATGCGCTTCACCACGTCCATCCCCGCGACGACATGCCCGAACGCCGCATAGCCCGGATACCCCGCGCGCGCGTCCATCACCGGCGCCGGCCCGATCGTGATGAAGAAATTCCCGCCCGCCGACGCCGGGGTCATCCCGCGTGCCATCGAGATCGTCGCGTCGAGATGCTTGATCCCGGTCATCGCCGTGGTCTCGAGCGGAAACGGTGGCAGGATCCGGCGCGCATCGGTGCGGATGCCGGCCTGGATGAAGCCGAGCTTCGGGGCCGACTTCTGGCGGCTCGCGCGGTAGAAATCGGTGCCGTCGAACCGGCCGTCATCGACATAGGCGAGGAAATTCGCGGTCGTCTTCGGTGCGTGGCGCGCGTCGAGTGTTAACAGGATCGGCCCCTCTGACGTGACTAAGCGCACGCGAACAAGGCCCGGCTTCGGTCCCGGTTCGGCGCGCTGTACCGACCGCCTTGCCGGCTGCGCCGTTCCTGCCGTGGCCAAGGCCGCAAGGGCTACGAAGCCGATCATCAAACGCCGCATTTCGATCACTCACGCCTTTACCGATCGGGGCCGGCTACCTGTCCGTTTGCGGCGAGGCAAGCGTGGAGGGGTATCTAGTGACGTGGAGTAAACCGGTGATCACCGTTGGTACCAACGTACGTTTTGCACCGCTCAGCATGCACCAGCGAGCGCTTCGGCTTAGTTCCATTCGTCCGAGTAGGCACCTCCCCGGCGGAGGCCGGGGCCCAGTTGGGGAACGTCGGTAATGTAGGTTTGCGCTTTGTCACTCAGGCCATACCAACTGGGCCCCGGCCTTCGCCGGGGTGGTGTACCTGTAGCCAGTTCGTCCGAAACTTCTTGCGCTGGGTAGCTCTCAAACATACCGCGGGATCGGCCCCACTTGCGGCGTCTGGTCCGGCAAATCGACCATCGTCTCGTCCACGAAGCACCAGCCCCAGCCCTCCGGCGGGTCATACCCTTCGATGATCGGATGCCGTGTCGCGTGAAAGTGTGCGGTCGCGTGGCGGTGTGGGGAGTCGTCGCAACAGCCGACATGGCCGCATTCCCGGCACAACCGCAGATGCACCCACTCGCTGCCGATCCTGAGGCACTCCTCGCACCCCTTCGCGCTCGGCGTCACGTCGCGGATCGTCTCCATATGCGTACACCCGTAGATCATCCTGCGCGCCTTTCCACCATGTCGGCCAATATCATGTGAATCTGCGCGACCACCGCCGCGCCCTCGCCGACCGCCGCCGCGACGCGCTTGGTCGAGCCCGCGCGGACGTCGCCGATCGCGAACACCCCGGTCCGGCTCGTCTGCAACGGCAGCGCGGCGCCGCCGGTGACGATGAACCCCTTCTCGTCCGTATCGATGCAGCCCTTCAGCCAGCCCGCATTGGGGTCGGCGCCGATGAACAGGAACAGGTGCCGCATCGCGCACCGCGTCTCCGCACCGTCGCTGCGTTGCCGGAAGACCGCGCCGGTCAGCCCGGACGCGCGCTCGCCCTCCAGCCCGACGATCTCGGTGCCGACGCGAATCGTCACGTTGGGCAGCGCGGCGATGCGGTCGATCAGATATTTCGACATCGTCGCGGCCAACGGACGGCGCACGATCAGGTGCAGGTGCTTCACGCGCGGCGCTAGGAAAACCACCGCCTGCCCCGCCGAGTTGCCGCCGCCGACCAGCGCGACCTCCTCGCCCTCGCACAATCGCGCCTCGATCGGCGATGCCCAATACGACACGCCCGCGCCCTCGAACTCCGCCAGGTCGGGGATGTCCGGCCGCCGATACCGTGCGCCCGACGCGACGATCACCGTGCGCGATCGGACGCGTCGATCGCCCGGCAGTTCGAGCGCAAGCGGGTCGCCCGCAGGCCGATCCTCGTCGCAATCGAGATGCTCGACGGTCAGCGGGATCGCGATCTCCGCCCCAAACTTCAGCGCCTGGTTGAACGCACGCCCCGCCAGCGCCTGCCCCGAAATGCCGGTCGGAAAACCCAGGTAATTCTCGATCCGTGCCGATGCCCCCGCCTGCCCGCCGATCGCACGCTCGTCGAGCACGATCACCGACAGCCCCTCGGACGCGGCATACCCCGCCGCCGCCAACCCGGCCGGCCCCGCGCCGACGATCGCGACATCATAGACCACGTCCGGATCCAGGTCGGGGGTAATGCCGAGGCACGCGGCCACCTCGATATCCGACGGTCTTTTCAGCACCGCACCGTTCGGACAGACCACGAGCGGCAGGTCGCTCGAAGCGACCCCGGTCCGCTCGACTAAGGCATGTCCTTCGTCGTCCGATGCCGCATCGAGGACGATGTTCGGATACCCCGATCGCGTGAGAAATCCCTGCAACCGGACGACATCGGGACTGCCCGGCACGCCGACGATCACGGTCCCCCCGCTGCCCTGCTCGATCAGGCCGACGCGGCGCAGGATCAGCGCGCGCATCACGATCTCGCCGACGTCCGCCGACCCGACCATCAGCGCACGCAGGTGCGCGGGATCGAACGGCAGCGCGGTGCAACCTTCGGGTCCGGCCGTGCCGCCGGCAATCGTCGGGCGGCCGGCAAGCTGGTTGACCTCGCCTGTCAATTGCCCCGGGCCGTGCGTCGTGATCGGTGCCTCGTGGCTCAGCCCGTCGCGACGGACGACGTCGATCGTTCCCGCGAGCACCAGCCATGCCGCAACGCCTTGGTCGCCGATCGCATAGACCTGCTCGCCCGCCGCGAAGACGCGCGCAAGGCCGCTGGCAAAGCGCTTTGCCGTCTCGAGTTGCTCGGCGTTGAGCACGGGGAACATCTGATGGTCGCGCGCGCCGACATCGCTCATGTCCGCGCCACCGGTTCGAGCCCGAGCAACAGCGTCGGGATCAGCTCGGACACGGTCGGGTGGATCGGCACCGCCCAGCGCAGCGTCGACACCGTCTGATCCGCGTTCATCATGTCGAGAATCCCGTGGATCGCCTCGTCGCCGCCCGTGCCGAGGATCGCCGCCCCCAATATCCGCTGTGTTTCCGCATCCGCCACGATCTTCATGAACCCCTTGGTCTCGCCCTTCTCGACCGCGCGCCCGACGCGGGTCATCGGCCGCTTCGAGACGAGGATCGGTCGCCCGGTCTGCTCCGCCTGGGCCTGTGTCATCCCCACCCGGCCGAGCGGAGGGTCGGTGTAAAGCGCGTAGCCGACCAGCCGCTGGCTCAACGTCCGGTCATCGCCATCGAGCAGGTTCGCAGCGACGATCTCGAAATCGTTGTACGCGGTGTGCGTGAAGGCGCCGCGGCCGTTGCAATCGCCCAGTGCCCAAACCCCGGGAACGTTGGTCTGCAACAGGTCGTCGACGATCACGTAGCCCTTCTCGTCCATCGCCACCCCCGCAAGATCGAGCCCAAGATCGTCGGTGTTTGGACGTCGCCCGACGGCGAGCAGCACGTGGCTGCCGACCACCTGCGGATCGCCCGCGTGGCAATCCACCGAAACCGCGACGCCGACGTCATGCCGCGCGAAGGCGATGCAATTCGCGCCGGTTCGCACCGCGATGCCCTCATCCTCCAAAATCGTGCGCACCGCGTCGGACACATCGGCATCCTCGTGCCCGATCAATCGTTCGCCGCGCTCGACCACCGTCACCGCGGCGCCGAACCGTCGGTACATCTGCGCAAACTCCAGCCCGACATAGCTGCCACCGACGACGACGAGGTGCGCCGGGACCTGCTCCAGCGCGACCATGTCGGTATTGTCGAGATGCGGCACGTCGCCGACGCCCGGCATGTCGGGCACGCTCGCGCGTCCGCCGACGTTGAGGAAGATGCGCGGTGCGGTCAGAGCCTCGCCGTCGACTAGAATGGTGGAGGGCCCGGTAAAGCGTGCATGGCCGCGTAGTAGGGTCAGGCCCGCCATGCCCTCGAGCCAGCGCTCGTTGCCTGATCGTGCATCCATCACGACTTTGCGCGCGCGGGCCGCGACCGCGGGCATATCGACCGTGATCTCTCCCACGGTGATGCCGAACTCAGCCGAACGTCGGGCCAGATGTGCCACATAGGCGCTGGCGACGAGCGTCTTGGTCGGCATGCACCCGGTGTTGACGCAGGTGCCGCCGACCAGTTTCCGCTCGATCAGCGCGACTGTCATGCCCGCGGCGGTGAGGCGGCCGGCCAGCGCTGGTCCGGCCTGCCCGGCGCCGATGATTATCGCGTCGAACGTCCGCATCAGATCGACAACACCACCAGCACCGCCAAGAGGATCGCAATCGCATCCTCGATCAGCGCGGCTGGCCGATCGTTACCGAACGCCACCGCCAGTCGTGCGCGCAACGCTGCACCACCGTAGATACCGACGACCGCACCGACGACGCCGAGCACGATCCCCGGCAACGGCGCGCCGATGCCGAACCCCAACGCTGCGCCCGACAGCCCTCCCGTGAGCAGTCGCGCACCGAACTGAGCCGGAACCTTGCGGCTGGGTGTCGACGGAAGCTGATCGGTGACGAGTTCGGTGGCCGCGAGCAGCGTGAATATCCACGGCGTGAACCGGTAGCCGAGGAACGCGAGCCATGTACCCTGCAACGGCAACGTCCCCTTGCTAGCGGCCCAGGCTATCGCGGCGGGCGCCAGCATCGCGCGCAACCCCGCGACGATGCCGATGACGAAGGCGAGGATCAGTCCGTGAGCGAGCGAGGGGACAAGCATGGCGGTCTCCGGTCCGGTGTGTCCAACATCGTCCCACGCACCGCCCCGAGCGTCAATTCGTTACGCATCCGATCTGGCCTCGATCCAGTCGTGGGTTACCGTCAGCCAACCACCCGACCGGACCAAGCACCTGATATCGAAAGCGAACACAAGGCCACCTCCGCCCGAATTTATTTCGCCGCCGTCGCCTCGATCTCGACCAGGAACGCCGGCCCCGCCAACGCTGCGACCTGAACGGTCGACCGCGCGACGGTGTTCGGGTTCTCCGCCGTCCCGAAATACATCTTGAAGGCGTCGTTCATGCCGGCAAAGTCCATCTTGCCGCCAAGCTTCGGATCACCAGCGACGAACACGGTCAGCTTGATGACGTCGCTCATCGCATAGCCCTGCGCGGCCAGGATCGTCTTGATCTTGGTGAACACGCTGATCGTCTGCGTCTTGGTATCGCCGAAATCGGCGATCGTCAGTTGCGCGGGCGGCGTCTTGCTCGCCGGGTCGATCGGCGCCGCGAGCTGCCCGCTGAGATACAGCATCTTCGCCCCTGCCGGCACGGTAACGCCCTGCAGGATCAGGCCGGGCGGAGTGTTAGCATGCCGAACGATCGCCGACTTGGTATCGGCCGCCATCGCCACGCCGGGCAGTGCGAGCATCGTGCAGGTTGCCACGGTCAGTGCGATGGCTTTCATTTTGATCATCATACGTCTTTCTCCCAATTGCCGATACGAATGGTTCGGGCGCGGCGCGATGTAACGCCGCGTCCGATCTCTCAGAAGCTCACGTTCATCCGCGCATAATAATAGCCGCCGTTGATCCCGTATGGGCTGAACGTCAGCGGCGCGTCGAGCTGGTTGCCGCCGCCGACCAGGGTCGCATTGGTCGTACCCGGTACCAGCCCGAGTGTCGGCGACTTCTTGTTGAAGACGTTGTTCGCCCCGATCGACAGCTCCAGATCGTCGGTCGCCTTGAAGTTCAATTCGACGTCGCCGATGAACGCGGTCCCGATCGTCTGCTTGTAGAAAGTGCCGCCGTCCGGGCTGTATCTGGCCGAGCTCTTGCCGTAGACCGTACCACGCAACGTCATCGAGAATTTCTCGATCGAATAGAAGGTCGAGCCGATGACCTTCACCCGCGGCGATGCGGTCTCGATATTGGCGCGGGCGCCTTGATCGAACAGAGGCACAGTGATGGTCTGCCCGAGGACGTTGACCAGCGGTGGGGCCGACATGACCTTGGTGATCTTGGTCTGGTTGTAGTTGCCCGACAGGGTCCAGGTCGCATTGCCATACTCGCCAAAATCGCTCGCATAGCTGGCAACGACATCGATGCCACGGGTCCTGGTGTCCGCGCCGTTAGTAAAGATGTTGATGCCGGTCTGGGTCACCGTTGGATCGAGGACGTTGCCATTCGCACGGATCGCCGCGGTCACCACGGGGAAGTTGACGTTGACCGGCGAGGTCGCGCCGCCGCCGCCGAACAGCGATCCCGTGCCGAGAATACGGTCCTCGATCTTTACCTGATACGCGTCGATCGTGATCGTCAGGCGCGGCACCGGCCGGATGACCGTCCCGAAGCTGTAGTTGGTGGACTTCTCCGGTTTCAAATTGGCAAAACCAAGCAGCTTGGCCGCGGCTGAATTGGCCGGCAGCTGCACGAACGCGGAAGTGGGCGAGACGTTGGTCGCGGAGTAGAACGATTCCGCCAGCGTCGGTGCACGGAACCCCGTCGAGAACGTGCCCCGCAACGCGAACGCATCGGAGAAGTCGTAGCGCGTTGTCCCCTTGTAGATGAACTTGCTGCCGAAATCGGAATAATGTTCGTACCGACCTGCGACATCGACCTTCCAGCCCTCGACCGGCATCAGCGCCACATCGACGTAACCCGCCTGCGAATTCCGCCCGTTGACGCCCGCATCCGAACTGCGGAAACCGGGATAGGACTGCCCGCCTTCCTTGTAGGTCGAGGCGGCATCGCCCGCGCCGATCTGATAGACGTTCTTGCGATACTCGCCACCGAAGGCGAGGTTGATCGGTGCCGCCATGCCCGCCTCGATCTCATGCGTGAAGTCGGCGTTGACGGTCAGCTCGCTCGATTTGAAAAAGCCGTTGTAGAAGGTGGTCGGCGTAAAGCCGGTGTCCGCGTAGAGCGAGGCGTTCGCCGAATTGACGGTATAGATCTCGTTCTTGTCCTGACCGAACGTCGACGACAGGTCGTAGTGGAAGCCGCTGACGTCGCCGCGGACGCCGCCGGTGAACGCCATGTCTTCCTCGCGTATCTTCTCACGCGGGGAAAAGCCGTTGACCGGGCTATCGCCCTCGGGATCGAAATAGGTCGTCACCCCCGCGACGGTGCGCGATACGCGGGTCGGCACCCGGACATTCTCGTAGGCGCTGGCGACGCGACGTGAATAGGTGCCGAAGCTGTACGCCTCGATACCGCCGAAATCATATGCCGAGTTATACTGGAGGTTGATGAGGCGCGACTGCGCATCGCCGCTGATCTTGTTCACGTAGGGAAAGTCGGACATCCCCGGATAGAGGCTTTGCTGGAGCGGCGTGATCGACGGCGTCGTCGCGCTCGTCAGCAGCTTGCCGTTGATGTCGGTGACGCGTCGATCGAGCCCGCCGACCTGCGTGAAGTCGTGATAGCGGTAGAAGCCGGTGACGTTGATGAAGCCGTTTTCACCGACCTTGGTCGCGAGGTGCAGGCTTCCCCCATAGGTGCGGCCGCCGGTGTCGTAATTCTCTCCCGCGGTCAGGGAAGCGTCGCCGCCTTCCTTGTCGTCCTTCAGGATGACGTTGATGACGCCGGCGATCGCGTCCGAGCCATATTGTGCGGCTGCACCATCCTCCAGCACCTCGATGCGCTTGATCGACGCTGGCGAGATCAGGTCGAGATCGGCGGTCGCCGCACCCTGGTACGGTCCGCCGAGGACGGCGAGGTTCGAGGTGCCGTGCCGTCGCTTGCCGTTGATCAGGACCAGCGTGTGGTTCGGGCTCAACCCACGCAACCGCGCCGACAGCGTCAGGTTGGCGGTGTCGCCGCCGAACGCCTGCGCCGTGAACGACGGTACGAGCTGGGTCAGCACCTGGTTGAGGTTGGGCTGGCCGACATGGCTCATGAGTTCGGCGTCGAGCACCTTGATCGGGGCAGCGCTTTCGGCCGCGGTAATGCCTGTCGCGCGCGTACCGGTGACGATGATGTCGTCGGGTATCTCGGAAGATCCGGTCTGGGGATCGGTCACGGTAACCGACGCGGTTTGCGCGGAGGCCGTCATGTGTCCGGCGCTGGCGAGCGCCACGATAAGTGCGCCGCGTGAAATGCTGGTAACGATCCGCATAAGGTTTCCCCCCTTATTGTTGAGCGCCTTCAGCTATCCTCAATATTCTTCGATGATCTTATGCCATCTATTTACAGTTACCCGATCCACGAAACACCGTTTCGCAGTCCCATACCCCGATTTGCTTAAATCTTTAACCTTGGTCAGGATTGACTATAGGAAGATACGTGACAACTGATTCGGATCTAATGAATATTTAATACGCAACTATTGTTTGCGCTGTCACTATTATGCAACGTTTTGCCTTGAGGCACTGGTGTTAGGCTGCACGTCTTCCATCGCGTGGACCCAGTACAGTCCGGTTGGCGCCCTGCGCCGCGACGCGTTTAGCCAGCGCGACGACCTGGCCTTGCGCAGACTGGATGCCGCCCTCCTGCCAGCCCGGCGTCTGGCTGAGTGCGGCGGAGGCGAAATAGACGCGGCCGTCGGGTTGCTGGAGCAAGCGAAACTCGGGCGTATCGATATGCCCCTCCTGCCGCCCATTGGCGCTGCCCGCGTTCCAGTCGGGCCAAGGCCCCAGGCTGTACGGGATCTTGTGCCAGTTCACCGCGATGCCGTTGACCAGATCGCCGCCATGCCCCGGGTGCAGCCGGTCGATCACCCCGCGCGAGAACGCGATCTGCTCCGCGATCGGCCGCTTGGCGAACTCGGCGGCATTGGGTCCCGACGAATAACAGCCCAGGATCATGCCGCGCGCGGAATGCAGCCCTGCCGACGGGTACCAGATCAGAGTCGTCGGGCCGCCGACGAACGAGATGCCGCCATAGATCTGTTCGCGTTCCCAGAAGCGCGGGCTTTCGAATGCGACCTTGTTCGAGTGATCGTAGACCACCCCCGCGATCGTCTTCTTCAGCGCGGGCGAGAAGTCGGTATCGATCGTCGCGAGCACCGGGAACGGGATCGTGCAGATGATGTAATCCGCCGTCACGGTGTCGACCACGTCGCTTGCCTTGTCGCGGTAGACGACGTCGACGCCGCGGGCGGTGTGACGGACTTTCGTGACCTCGGCACCGCGGATCGCGGGGCGGCGCAGATTGCGATCGAACCCGGCGTGGATACGGTCCATCCCCCCGACCGGCTCGAACATCGTCGCCTGCATGTAGAGATTGTCCTCGAACAGCGTCATCGGCAGCCGTTCGTTCGCCAGCAACTGGTCCATCGGCACTGCGCTGCCCGCCGACGAGAAGGTGACGCCCGCCCCCGGTGCGGTCCCGAACCCCGATCGCTCGGTGCCCGCAAACGCATAGTCAGTACCGAGGTCGCCGTATGCCTTGAGGAACGGTAGCAATTTCTGCTTGTCCGCCGCCGTCACCGACTGGTCGAGCGCACCCTGGTTGATCGCCTTCGCCAACAGTTCGGCAATGTGGCCGCGCATGTCGTTGATCGCGGTCCGCATCCGGATCTTGCTGCCGTTCTCGCCCATCACATAGGCCGAGCGGCTCGAATTGACCTCGACCTCCAGCGGCACGTCGAACTTCTTCGCATACCCGATCAGCCCCTGGTGGAAGCTTGGAATGCGCGCAGGTCCGGCGTTAAAATAGATTCCTTCGGAGAACTTGGCAGTCTGCGTCTGCTCTCCGATCATCTCGATCTTGTCGCCGTCCCGCACCGTCCAGGCGCGGCCGCCGACCCGGTCTCGCGCTTCGAGCAACGTGACCTGGAAGCCTGCCTGTTCGAGTTCGTATGCGGCGGTCAGCCCCGCGATCCCGGCCCCTAGCACGACGACATGCGTTCCCTTGCCGACCCCCGGCGGCAACATCGCCAGCCCCTCCGCCTGCGAGGTACCGATCACTCCATTGGTAAGACCTAAAGCCTGCATTGCGCCAAGCGTAGCGCTCAACCCTCCCATCAGGCCAAGCCGGCCCAACAAGGTCCTGCGTGTCATCACACCGTGTCTAGTCATCAAGGCCCCCCGAAACGGCACCCCCCTGGGTTTGCCGAAGATCAGAATTGCCGGCGGGTCGAACCCGTCAGCAGCCTTGCAGGATCATCATCCCCCGCCAGCCCCGATGGACGTCGGACAGCGATCACAAAAGAACACATCGTTCCTTTGCACGCGATATCTCGACACGTTGCATCTTTTGACTGGACGATTCGGATTGAACATTGCTTTGACATGTAACGCAAATGAAATCTTTAACGCCGCGGTGACGATCTTGAGGCGGCAACCCGTGCAACCACGCGGGCCTTGAATTCGGTACGTGCTCCGGCCAATTCTCGGACTGATCATTTCACCAAGAGACCTGTCACATCCTATGACCATCGAAACCGCTTCCGCTGCCGAGACCTCCGCGCCCGAGACCCACGCCTTCGAGGCGGACGTCGCGCGGTTGCTCCACATGATGGTGCATTCGGTCTACTCGGATAAGACCGTATTCCTGCGCGAACTCATCTCGAACGCCGCGGATGCGTGCGAGAAGCTGCGGTACGAGGCGTTGAGCGCCCCCGAGTTGCTCGGCGACGAGACCCGGCTGGCGATCGCGATCACACTCGATTCCGAGGCCAAGACGCTGACGATCGAGGACAACGGCATCGGCATGACCGCCGATGACATGGGCGAAGCGCTCGGCACGATCGCGCGCTCGGGCACCAAGGCGTTCATGGACCGGATCGCGGCATCGAGCGGTTCGGATGGCGCGCAGTTGATCGGCCAGTTCGGCGTCGGCTTCTATTCCGCGTTCATGGTCGCCTCGAAGGTCGACGTGATCTCCCGTCGCGCCGGCGCGGACATCGCCTCGCTCTGGTCGTCGGACGGCCTCGGCACCTACACGATCGCCGACGTGCCGACCGCCGACGCCCCTGCCCGCGGCACCCGCGTCGTGCTGCACCTGCTCGAAGACGCGACCACCTACACCGACCGGTTCACGGTCGAGCGCCTCATCAAGGACCAGTCGGGCCACGTACCCGTGCCGATCACGCTCCGCGAAAAGCCCGATTCCGAGCCGGTCGATATCGCTGACGGTGCCGCGCTGTGGACCAAGCCAAAGGCGGATATCTCGGCCGAGGACTATGCAGATTTCTACCGCAGCGTCTCCGGCCAGTATGACGAACCCGCGCTGACGCTCCACTACCGCGCCGAAGGGGTGCACGAATATTCGGTGCTCGCCTATGTGCCGGGGGCCAAACCGTTCGACCTGTTCGACTCCGACCGCAACGGCCGCATGAAGTTGTACGTCAAACGCGTCTTCATCACCGAAGACGCCGAGGTCCTGCCGCGCTATCTCCGCTTCATGCGCGGGCTGGTCGATTCGTCCGACCTTCCGCTTAACGTCTCGCGCGAGATGATCCAGGAAAGCCCGATGCTCGCCGCGATCCGCAAAGGCGTGACGGGCCGCGTGCTGGGCGAACTCGACAAGCTCGCGACGCGCGACCCTGACGCGTATGCGAAGATCTGGGAGAATTTCGGCGCGGTTTTGAAGGAGGGGCTGTACGAGGATTTCGAACGGCGCGAAGCGCTGCTGAAGCTTGCTCGGTTCAAGACGACGACGTCCGGCGGCGCATGGCGTTCGGTCGCCGATTACCTCGCGGCGATGAAGGACAACCAGACCGCGATCTACTACGCGGTCGGCACCGATCTCGACCGACTCGAAGCCTCGCCCCAGCTCGAAGGGTTCCGCGCGCGCGGGATCGAAGTGCTGTTGTTGCCGGATTCGGTCGATGGATTCTGGGTCACGGCCGGAATCGATCATGACGGCAAGCCGTTCAAGTCGGTCACGCAAGGAGCCGCCGATCTCGGGCTGATTCCGCTAGTCGGTGGCGCCGAGCAGCCCACCGCCGACGCGTCGCCACAAGTCGCTGACTTCATCGCGTTCGTGAAGACGACGCTGGCGGATGCAGTCTCGGAGGTTCGCGCATCCCAGCGTCTGACGGACAGCGCGGTCTGCCTGGTCGCATCCGATAGCGGGATGGATCGCCAGCTCGAACGCATCCTTGCCGCCAGCGGTCAGGCGATGCCCGCAGCCAAGCCGGTGCTGGAGATTAACCCACGTTCCGAGCTGATCGCCAAGCTTGCCGCGCTCGGCGAAGACGAGACCGCACTCCGCGAGGACGCGGCGCATCTGTTGTTCGACGAGGCGCAGATTGCGGATGGCGAGCGTCCGATCGATGCCCGCGCCTTCTCCGCTCGCCTGACGCGACTGTTCACGCGCGCGCTGGGCTGAGCGCAGACGACCGCGGTTCCGCAAGTTTGCGGAACCGCGGTCCAGCGACTAACCCCGCTCCAAAGACTGAGGAGCAGGATATGTCGCCCATTCTAGACCGCCGTCAGATGCTGGCCGGCGGCGCAGCTATCGCTGGCCTGTCGCTCGGCTCGACCTCTGCGTTCGCGCAGAGCGACCGAATCGAGAGCCTGATCGCCAAGATGACGCTTGCGGAGAAAGCCGGCCAACTCAGCTGCTTCTCCGATCAGATCCGGCCGATCGGCGTGCCGTTCAACCCCGGCCTCGCGACCGGCGGTGCTGCCGAACAGATCGCGCGGATCAGGACCGGGCAGATCGGCATGCTGTTCAATGGTGTCGGCTATGCCGGTGCCAAGGCCGCGCAGGATGCGGCGCTCGCGACCCGGCTCAAGATCCCGCTGATCTTCGCGGGTGACGTCATCCACGGTTTACGCACCGCCTATCCGCTGCCGATCGCCGAGGCCTGCGCATTCGATCCCGACCTTGCCGAACGCACCGCCCGCGCAGCGGCGCTCGAGACCACTGCACTCGGCATCCACTGGACCTTCGCGCCGATGGTCGACGTCGCGCGCGACCAGCGCTGGGGCCGGGTCGCGGAGGGCTCCGGCGAGGACCCGTATCTCGGCATGCAGCTGGCGAAGGCACGCGTCCGCGGTTTTCAGGGCAACGACCTTCGCGACCCAACCCGCGTTGCCGCCTGTGCCAAGCATTTCGCCGCGTACGGAGCGGTGTCCGGTGGCCAGGATTACAACTTCACTGAGATTTCGCCCGCCACGCTGCATGAGGTCCATCTCGCGCCGTTCAAGGCTGCGGTCGATGCGGGCGTGGCGACGTTGATGAGCGCGTTCAACGACATCGACGGCGTTCCTTCCAGCGGCAATCACTGGTTGATGACCGATCTGCTGCGCGGCGAATGGCGGTTTCGCGGGATAGTCGTCGGCGACTACACCGCGGACGAGGAACTCGTCGCGCACGGCTATGCCACCGATGGCCGCGACGCCGCGAAGAAGGCGTTCATGGCAGGAATGGACATGGCCATGCAGTCCAACCTGTTCAATCTCTGGTTGCCCGACCTTGTCGAGAAGGGCGAGGTTCCGCTCGCAAAGCTCGACGAAGGCGTCCGCCGCGTGCTTCACTTGAAGGATGCGATCGGATTGTTCGACAACCCCTATCGCTCGGTCAGCCAGAAGGCGGAACGCACTAGCGTCTCGACGCCCGCCATGCTGAAGCTCAGCCGCGAGGCCGGCGCACGTTCGATCGTGCTGCTAAAGAACGACAACACGCTGCTGCCCCTGAAGAAGAATCCGGGTCGCATCGCCTTGATTGGGCCGTTCGCGGAGGACCGCAAAAATGTCGTCGGTACCTGGGCGTTCATGGCCGACGAAAAGCTCAACGTCTCGGTCGCCCAAGGGCTGCGCGCACGCGGGCTGACCGTGACGACGGCGCCCGGATCCGAGATCGAAGCTCCCCTGCTCGGCGGGATCGCCGCTGCCGTCGCTGCTGCGCAAAACGCGGACATCGTCCTGCTCGCGATCGGCGAATCGCAACTCATGTCGGGCGAGGCGCAATCGCGTACCGAGATCACCGTTCCCGCACCACAGATGGCGCTCGCCGAAGCCGTCGCCGCAACGGGCAAGCCCATCATCGTGCTGCTCCGCCACGGCCGCGCGCTTGCCCTGCATGGTGCGGTGAAGAACGCGCCGGCGATCCTGGCGACGTGGTTCCTCGGATCCGAAAGCGGCCATGCGATCGCCGACGTCCTGTTCGGCGACGTCAACCCGTCGGCCAAGCTGGCCGCCAGCTTCCCCAACGAGAGCGGGCAGGAACCCTATTTCTACAACCACAAGAACACCGGCCGTCCGGCGCCGGATACGGGGAGTCAGGAATACAAATCGCGCTACCGCGAGACCAGGAACGAAGCGCTATACCCGTTCGGTCACGGCCTGAGCTACACCAGCTTCTCGATTTCGAATGTCTTCGTGCCAGCGCGGATGACAAGTGCGCTCACGGTGACCGCCACCGTTACGAACACCGGTGCCCGAGCCGGCGACGAAGTGGTGCAGCTCTACATCCACGACCGGGTCGCCAGCCGCACCCGGCCGGTCCGCGAACTCAAGGGGTTCGCGCGCGTCTCGCTGGCACCCGGCGCATCGAAGCGCGTGACGTTGACTTTGAGGCGCGAAGACCTGCGCTTCTGGGGTGACGGCGATTGGGTGATCGAACCGGGCCTGTTCGACCTCTGGGTTGCGACGAGTTCGGTCGATGGCGAGAAACAGAGCTTCGAATTGGTATAACTGCGTCTTCCGCGAAGCTACATCCGCACGACCCGGTTTCCAATCCTCTCGGCCTCTTCTGGGTCGTGCGTCACCATCAGGATCGGAAGCTTGAGCACGTCGCGGACATGCTCGATCGCCAGCATGATCTCTTCGCGGCGCGCACGATCAAGCGACGACAGCGGTTCGTCGAGCAACAGGAAGCGCGGTTGGCTGAGCAGCGCCCGGCCAATCGCCACCCGCTGTGCCTCGCCGCCGGAGAGCGTGCGCGGCCAGCGTTCGAGCAGATGGCCGATGCCGAGAAAGCCGATGATATCCTCGAACCGCTGGGCCTCCCCACGGACGCCGTACAGCAGGTTCGCGCGCACGCGCTTATGTGGGAATAATCGCGCTTCCTGAAAGACATATCCGGCTTTCCTGCGCTCGGGTGGCACGTTCACGCCGTTCCCGAACACCGTTTCGCCATCGACCACGATCCGGCCGCGGTCGGGGCGGAGTAGCCCGGCAACCATGTTGAGAACGCTCGATTTTCCGACGCCAGACGGGCCGAACAGCACCGTCGCCCCCTCGCCTGCCTCCAGCGTCAACGACACCTGCGTATCGCCGAGCCGTTTCTCGATATCGATCTCAAAGGACATGGAGACCCCGCCCCGCACGACGCGTCAACAGTTCCGACGCAATCAGAGCGATCAACGACAAGCCTACGGATACGCACGACAATCGCCACACGAGCGCATCGGCGCCGGGTTGCTGGAGCGCGGAGTAGATCGCCAGCGGCAGCGTCTGCGTTTCGCCGGGCACGTTGGAAACGAAGGTGATCGTCGCGCCGAACTCACCGATCGATCGCGCAAAGCCGAGTACCGCACCGGCCAGTACGCCGGGAATACTGAGCGGCAAGGTCAGCGTCCAGAACACGCGCCACGGCCCCGCACCTAACGTTCGCGCGGCGTTTTCAAGCCGCCTGTCGACCGCTTCGATCGAGATCCGCATTGCGCGCACCATCAACGGCAGCGCCATGACGCCCGCAGCGATCGCCGCGCCGGTCCAGCGGAACAAGACCGTCACGCCGAACCACTCCTGAAGCCGAGCGCCGATCGGACCATTGGGTCCGAACGCCAGCAACAGCAACCAACCGGTCACGACCGGCGGGACGACCAACGGCAGATGGATCGCCGCATCGACGACGACTTTCGCCGGAAAACGGACGCGCGCGAGCAGCCACGCCAGCGCGAACGCGATCGGCAAGGTCACCGCCATCGCGACGCCGCCGACCTTCAACGACAGCGCAACGATCCCCCATTCGGTCGCGTCGAGCACTAGCGCGCGGAGAACCCGTAGCGGACGAAAATCGCCTTGCCCGCAGGCGAGACGAGGAAGCGGCGGAAGCCCTCAGCCTCCGGGTTCATCGACGTCTTCAGCCGCGCGATCGGATAGGTGATCGCGGGATGCGTCGCCTCGGGGAAGACCCCGGCGATACGAACCTTGGCCGACGCCTTGGCATCGGTCGCGTAGACGATCGCGAGCGGCGCCGCGCCGCGCTCGACCAGCGCCAGCGTCGCGCGGACATTTTCCGCGCGAACTACCTTCGGCGACACCTGCGCCCAGACGCCGAGCTTCTCGAGCGACGCCTGCCCGTATTTCCCGGCGGGCACGGCGGTATCCGCCATCGCCAACGGTCCGGCGGTCAGTACGCGAACGAGCGCAGCGGGCGGGCGCACCGGAATCCGCACCTTGCTACCCGCTGGCGCCGCGACGACGAGGCGGTTGCCGAGGAACGTGACGCGGGTGCTGGCGACGATCAGGGTTTTCGCGGCAAGCTCATTCATCCAGTCCTCGTCCGCCGACACGAACAGGTCCGCCGGCGCCCCGGACTCGACCTGCCGCGCAAGCGCCGACGATGCCGCGAAAGAGATTGTCGGCTTCACATGCCCCTTCTTGGCCCACGCATCAGCCGCCGCGCTCAGGGATTCCTGCAACGACGCCGCCGCGAGAACCAGCGGCGGGCGCCGCTGAGCTTGGGCACCCGTTGCTCCTAGACTGGCCGTCATCACCAGTGCCGACGTCAGATACCGCATACCGCTTGCCCTCTCGAACTCCGCGCGTACCGATATATAGCGCAGGGCCATAACGCCAGCCGGATCGATATGTTGCGCGCCTAGTTCGCCGTGACCCGCCCGGTCCGGGCCAGCTTGCCCCAGCCGACCAAAGGTCCACGCAACGCCTGAGCGATCGCCTTCAGGACGACGTAGTACATCACCTGGCGGTAGCCGATCCGCTGCGGGATCAGCAGCCAGAGTAGTCTCCAGCGCTCCTTCCGCTCCAGCGCGAATGCGATCGTCGCGGCGAGCAGGTCGATCGCGGTGAAGATCAGCCAATAGGCGAGCATCGTGTAGACGTCATGGCTCGTCTGTTCCCAGCCATGCGCCTGCACCGCGAGATAGGTCGAGGCGAAGCTGACCAACAGCGCGAGATCGATGATCGGCGAGATCGACGCGAGCACGATCTGGAACACGATCGCCTGCGGCAACCCGACCCAGCCAAGCCCGCGCGGCTGTGATCGGCCGATCGCCGATCGGTGCTTGTACAGGCACTGCAACGTCCCGAACGCCCAGCGGAACCGCTGCTTGGCCAGCGCGCGCATCGTCTCGGGCGCCTCCGTCCACGCGATCGCGAACTGGTCGTACTGGACCGTCCAACCGTGACGCTGGATCGCGATCGTCAGATCCTGGTCCTCGGCGAGCGTATCGTCGGGATAGCCGCCGACGCTGCGGATCGCCTCCAGCCGCCACGCGCCGACCGCCCCCGGCACGACGGTCATCGCGTTCAGCCGCGCGAGCGCACGCCGTTCGAGATTCTGCGCGGTGATGTATTCGAGCGCCTGCCACTTGGTGATCAGATTGACACGGTTGCCGACCTTCGCGTTACCGGCGACCGCGCCAAGCTTCGGATCGTCGAACCAGCGTGCAAGGCGCGCGATCGTCATCGGCTCGAACTGTGTATCGGCATCGAGCGCGATTACGATCTCGCCCCGCGCGAGTTCGAGTCCACGGTTGAGCGCGCGCGCCTTCCCCCCGTTCTGTAGCGTCAGCAGGCGCACGCGGTCGTCGCCGGCGAACGCCTCGGCGACGACGCGACTGGTGCCGTCGCTCGATCCGTCGTCGATCACGATGACCTCGATCGCAACGTCGTTCGACGCCAGCACACCCTCAACGGCGCGCACGATCACCCGCTCCTCGTTGAACGCGGGGATCATCACCGTAACGAACCGCGACGGGTCGATCGCCGGGAACACCGTCTTCAACTCGCGCCGGGCCTGGATCAGGGCGAGCGCCGACAGGGCCAGCGCGCGGATGATGCCGATCGTGATCGCGATCCCGAAGATCCAGCGGAGTGCAACGACGATTCCTCCGAGCGTGCTGAACAACGCGAGATCGGCGACCGCGGCGACGCGGTCGCTCGATGAAATCACCGGCATCGACTGATTGCGTGACAGCCCGGCAAGCGTCGAGACGGGGACGAAGCTGTAGCCCATCGCCCGCAACCGTTCGATGATGATCGGGAGTGCTGCGACGGTCTCGGCGCGGTTGCCGCCAGCATCGTGCAGCAGAATGACGTTGCCGCTGCGTCCGGGGTTGCCCGCCTCGACGCCGGCGATCGTGCGGTCGATGATCGCCTGGACGCCCGGCCGCTTCCAGTCGTCGGGATCGACGTGGAGACCGACCGAGATGTAGCCGCGCTGCTGCGCTTCGAGCGCCGGCAGGATCTCGTCCGCGGTGCTCGGCTCGGCATCGCCGAAATAGGGTGCGCGGAACAGGCGGAGCGAACGCCCGGTGAACGCCTGGAACAGCCGCTGCGTCGTGTTCAACTCGTATTTGACCTGCCGCTGCGACACGTTGGCGAGGTTCGGGTGGGTGTAGGTGTGGCTGCCGATCTCATGGCCTTCGTTGACCATCCGCTCCAGTAGCGGGCGCTCGGTCAGCGCGTTCTCGCCGATCACGAAGAAGGTCGCCGGCGCATGCTCGCGCTTGAGGACATCGAGGATCTGCGGCGTCCATTCGGGGTCGGGCCCGTCGTCGAAGGTTAGCGCGAGTTGCTTCGGACGATAGCCCGTCCGGACCACGACATAGGGCGACGGCATCCGCGTGAAGTTGACGTCGGCAATCGTGCCGTCCTTCGCCGGCACCGCGTCGCGGATGCCGGTGACGGGCTCGGCGGCGATCTTGAGGATCTCGCCGCTGCCCTCGATATCGACGTTGGTACCGGCCGGCATGTTATCGATCGAATCGGGGATCGGCAGTTTCCGGTGGTCGCGGCCCCAGATCGACCAAAGCCCGGGATCCTCGGAGCCGAGACGCCAGAGTGCCACGCTGCCGAGGCCCGCCTTTTGCAGGAACGCGATCTGGTTGTACGCCGACGCCGCGTCGAGCAACCAGACCTGATGCTGCACCCCGCCCTCCGAATAGGCAAAGCTGCTGTTGCCACTGGTCTTGTCGAAGGTCGGGACGGTGCCCGAGTCCGCTGCGGCCTGCCACGCCTCCTCGACGTCGAGCGCATCGCCGTTGCCGGCATCCGCGCCGGCGTGCCAGTCATAGGCATAGGAGCCGATCGCGACGACCAGCTTGGCGGGGGGGATTCCGCGCGCTGCGTCGGCGACCATGCGCGCGAACCAGCGTTGCGACGCGATCGGCCCCGGCGCGCCGCTCGTCTCGTGCTCGTCATACGCCATCAGGAAGATCTTGTCGGTCACCTTGGCATAGGCGGGCAGATTCCAGTCGGGATTGGCGACCGGCGCGGCGATGGCGACGACCCACCCCCGGGGCGCAAATCGCGCTTGGGTTTCGGCGAGGAACGCGCGGTAATTGGGTTGTGCCGCGACAGGCAGATCCTCGAAATCGTAGAACACGCCGCCGGCATGGTTCGCGTTGAGGAACGGTACGAGCTTGTCGAGGAAGGCCGCGCGTGCCTTCGGGTCGGCGAACAGAGCGGCGCTGCCCGCGCCGTCCCAGTTCCCGTCGACGGCGTTCTGCACCATCGGCAGGATCATCGGCCGGTGGACCGCCTTGTTGAGGATGTCGCGTCCCGCCTGGTCGCGGAACACGGTGATGCGGTGATCCTTGCCCGTGATCGAGACCCAGCCAGGGATCAGCCAGTCGAGCTGTTCGACGTGTCGCGCGAGACTGGCCGTGCTGGCCTGGTCCCACGGCGCATGGAAGGCGATCGCGAGCGCAGGATTGGCGCCGTTGCCGACGCCTGGCTTGGCCGCGCTCGTACCGAATAATTGCTTGGCGTAGTAATTCAGGTCGCGCCGGGTCTCGCGGAGGATACCACCACGCGGCGCCGGCAGCTTGTGGAGCGCGGGATGCTCGGGCTCGATCGGCAGCAGCGGCGCGGTCGGTACCGCGCCGATTGAGACCGCGAACATCGCGATCGACAGCAGGAGCAAGGCGATGAACGCCGCGACGCCGAACGTGAACCGCCGACGACGACGGCCGCTTGCATCATAGAATACGGGATTGAGCGACATGGAGCGAGTATCAACCGGCCGAAGGAAAACGGCAACTCGCCGCAACATTTCGCTACAATGCCGCTCGCGTGCGCGCTGCTGAAAAATGCGTCACGCAGACTTTAGAGAAGTCCGATAATCTTCTGCATCCCCTCCCGCGCGCGGGAGGGGACCGAGGGGTGGGCGGCCGGCCCGAACAAACGCCACGTCTGATGACAGCGCGAGCCCACCCCCAACCCCTCCCGCTTGCGGGAGGGGGGAAGAAATCAGCGGAACTTGCCGCTGAGCGACACGCCGATGATACGTGGTTCGTTGAACACTGCGGCCATGTAGTTCTCGATCACGCCCTTGAGGTTCTTCTCGTTCGTGATGTTGCGCGCGAACACCGCCAACTCATACGCGTCGCCGGGCGCGGCATAACCGATCTTCAGACCGCCTTCGAAGTTGCCGTTCGCGGTGAACTCCTTGGTCTTGTACAGCACGAACTGCGTATAGCCCTGGATGTTGAAGTCGCCCGCGATGAACGCGCGACCGCCGTTGCTTAGCGGCTGGTCGTAGCGTGCGGTCAGGTCGACATTGTATTCCGGTGCATTCGGCAATGGCTCGCCGTTGATCTTGACCAGATACGTCGTACCGAACGCACCCACCACCGGACGAACCGGCGCCGACGGCGTGCAGACCACGATATTGTTGAGCGCGCAGATCTGCACCTCGGTCGTCTTGTCCCGGATCGCGCTGTGCAGCAGGCTGAGGCCGGCGCCCAGCGTGAGGTTCGGTACCGGTTTCCAATTGGCTTCGGCTTCCATGCCGTACGCCTCGGCCTTGTTGCCGTTGAACAGGATGCCGTTGCCGTTCACGTCGTTGCCGTTCAGCTGGATATCGTTGACGCGGTAGCCGAACACCGTAGCGTTAAGCGTCAGCGTATTATTGAGCAGGCGCGTCTTGACGCCGGTTTCCCACGACAGGATGGTCTCCGAATTGGCCGTCGAGAAGTCGGAGTTGAACACCGCCGAACGGCCCTGGATCGTCGGTCCGCGGAAGCCCTGGGCGACCCGCGAATACAGGCTGATGTCGGGGCTCGCCTGATACAGGATGCTCGCATCCCAGCTCGGCTTGGTCGACTTCAGCGTGACGTCGCGGCGAAAACCGACAGGATATTGATTGACGCCGGCGACGTTCTGCACCGTCTTGAGCAGCTGGGTACGCTTCTTGTCTTCGGTGATGCGGCCGCCGAGCGTGACGGTCAGCTTGTCCATCAGCTCGTAGCTGACCTGGCCGAAGCCGGCCCAGGACGTGTTGACGTCGTGCAGGCGCACCCAGTTGTTCGGGTTGCGCGCCGCCGTCGTCAGGAAGAACGTCCGCTGATAGAAATCGGTGATGTCGCGGTTGTCGAAATACAGGCCGCCGACCTGCCAGTTGAAGCGGCCACCCGGCGTGCCGGCAATGCGCAACTCCTGCGACCACTGGTCGAGGTCGCGGATCTGGCCCTGCGACTGGCCGAAGCCGTTGGCGACGCCGCGGACCGGGAAGTTCGCGCCCGCGCCGCCATCGGTATCGCCCCGACTGAAGCCCGACGTCGTCTCGTAGGCCGTGATCGAGGTCAGCGCCGCCGGACCGAAGTCGTAGCTCGCGCGGACCGAGCCGCCATAGGTGTTGTAGCTCTGTGGGTTGTCGTTGCCTTCGTCGAGCGAGACGGTGTTGCGCGGCTCGGCCGACACGTCGTTCGAGCCCTTCTTCAACGCGGCGCGGTGGAAGATCGTCGAGGTGCCGTCATACCAGCGCGCATGGCCCGACACGTCCAGCGTGAAACGCTCACCCGGCGTCAGCGCGAGCTGCACGCGGACGTTGCGGTCGTCGAAGCCGCCCATCGCGTCTTTGCGCGGCGTCGCGGTGCTGTCCGCGCTCGTCCCCGCAAACGCGTTGTCGATGTAGTTCTCGCGGTGCTGGATCAGCGTCGACAGGCGGATCGACAACAGGTCCTTAATCAGCGGCCCGCCGACACCGGCGTCGAGGCTGACGCTGTTGTACGAACCCACCGAGGCCGATGCGCGGCTCTCGAAGTCGTTGGTCGGCTTGTTCGTGTCGAACTTGATGATGCCGGCAGTGGTATTGCGGCCGAACAGCGAGCCCTGCGGACCGCGCAGCACTTCGACCTGGCGGACGTCGAATACCGGGTTCGACTTCAGCACGACATGCTCGAGGATCACGTCGTCCTGGATGATCGTGACCGGCTGCGAGGCGCCGAGGTAGAAATCGATGTTGCCGAGGCCGCGGATGTAGAAGCGGGGAAAGATGCGGCCGGTCGTCGATTCGACATACAGGCCGGGGACGCGACCCGACAGCGCGAGCAGCGTGTCGTCGCCGCCTGCGGTGAAGGTGCGGAGCGCGTCACCCGATGCGACGCCGACCGAGAGCGGCACCTTCTGCAGGTTTTCCGACCGGCGCTCGGCGGTGACGACGATGTCGTCCAGACCTTCCTCGGCACCAGCTTGCCCTGCCGGGTTCTGGACTTGATCCTGGACCGGTGCCGCCTGCGCGAACGCGGCCGAGCCACCCACAACCGAACCGAACGCGACGCCGAGCATCAGCGCCGACTTAACGACCGAAATCTTCACGATGATATTCCCCAATGGTGCGGCGCCGTCCCTGACGAGCGGCCACACATCCCAATACGCAACGCCGCGGCGCGCCATCGACCGCCCTCCCCGGACGGCCCGACGACGCCTCGCGACGCTCACTCCCCGGTCGGGCGGTTAGGCCGGGAATGTGTTGGTATGATGACAGTTGGTTACGGCGTTTTGGGGTGAGTGCGGGTTTGCGACACGGTGCGATATTTTTGCCGATGGCAGGAAGCGGAAACGCCATGCTAGCTTCGCCCTATGGACTTCGTGATGCGATTTTGGTTGACCATTCGGCGTTCGGGTTGGTTCGAGCCTAGTGCGACCGGCGGCATCTTCCCGTTCCCTTTCGCCTGGCAGGCTTGGACGATCATGGCGGCATTTATCGCCGCGATTGCAGCGAGCGTCGTGCTGCACGGCGAAGCGGCGTGGCTGACGCGTATCATCCTGTGCATCGGCTACATCGCGTTTGGAGTCGCGACGTACGAGTGACGGCGACGGGCGGCGATGCGCGGTTCCAGCACGGGTAGGCATTCGGGGTTTGGGTTGATGAGCGTTTCAACGTCGCTCCTCCACCCCGGAAAGATTCGACGTCGATCCCCGCACACAGGGTAGCATGTTTCCCCGCGAAGGCGGGGACCCAGACTGGGCTCCCGCCTTCGCGGGAGAACAAGGAAGAGCGCACTAGCTTTCGAACTCAATCTAAGCCGCGCCGCGGTAAAGCTGCGTCGTCGGACGACACGGGCGAGGAAGATCTCGGTCGGTCGCCGTCCGGCTTGGCGTGAGCCTCAGCTAGGCTGCTGCGCCGCTTAGCCTCAGACGCCTACGCGTCGTCGCCCATCCTGAGCGCGGCGATAAACGCCTCCTGTGGGATGCTGACCGAACCATATTCGCGCATCTTCAGCTTGCCCTTCTTCTGCTTTTCCAGAAGTTTCTTCTTGCGACTCGCGTCGCCGCCATAGCATTTCGCGGTCACGTCCTTGCGCATCGCGCTGATCGTTTCGCGCGCGATCACCTTGCCGCCGATCGCCGCCTGGATCGGAATCTTGAACAAATGGCGCGGGATCAGCTCCTTCAAGCGCTCGACCATGCCGCGACCGCGGACTTCGGCGGTGCCGCGGTGGACGATCATGCTCAGCGCGTCGACCGGCTCCTCGTTGACGAGGATGCCCATCTTGACGAGGTCGCCCTCGCGGTAGCCGATCTGGTGGTAATCGAAGCTGGCATAGCCCTTCGACATCGACTTCAACCGATCGTAGAAATCGAACACCACTTCGTTCAGCGGCAGTTCGTAGGTCGCCTGCGCGCGACCGCCGACATAGGTCAGGTTCTTCTGGATACCGCGGCGGTCCTGGCAGAGTTTGAGCACCGACCCGAGATATTCGTCGGGGACGTAGATCGTCGCCTCGATCCACGGCTCGCTGATCGTCGCGATCTTGTTCGGCTCGGGCATGTCGGCTGGGTTGTGCAGCTCGATATGCGTCGTGCCGGACGGATCAGGGTGGGTCAGCTCGATCTCGTATACGACGGACGGCGCGGTGGTGATCAGGTCCAGATCATATTCTCGCGTCAGGCGCTCCTGTATGATCTCCAGATGCAGCAGCCCGAGGAACCCGCAGCGGAAGCCGAAGCCCAGTGCGGCCGACGTCTCCATCTCGAACGAGAAGCTCGCATCGTTCAGTCGCAGCTTGCTGATGCTCTCGCGCAGCTTCTCGAACTCGGCGGCATCGACCGGGAACATTCCGCAGAACACGACTGGCTGGACTTCCTTGAAGCCCGCGAGCGCCTCCAGCGCAGGTCGCTTCGCGTCGGTAATTGTGTCGCCGACGCGCGTTTGCGCGACCTCTTTGATCTGCGCGGTGATGAAGCCCATCTCGCCGGTGCCGAGCTCGGTCAGCTGCTCGATCTTCGGACGGAAACAGCCGACGCGGTCGACCAGATGCATCGTGCCGGTCTGCATGAACTTGATCTGCTGGCCCTTTTTCAGGACCCCGTCGATCACGCGCACCAGGATGACGACGCCGAGATACGGATCGTACCAGCTGTCCACCAGCATCGCCTTCAGCGGTGCCTCCGGGTCGCCGCTGGGCGGCGGGATCTTCGTGACGATCGCCTCGAGGATCTCGACGATGCCGATCCCCGACTTGGCCGACGCGAGCACCGCCTCGGATGCATCGATGCCGATCACGTCCTCGATTTCCTTGCGCACCTTCTCGGGCTCGGCGGCGGGCAGATCGATCTTGTTGATCACCGGAACGATCTCATGGTCGTGCTCGATCGACTGGTAGACGTTGGCGAGCGTCTGCGCCTCGACGCCCTGCGCGGCATCAACCACCAGCAGCGCGCCCTCGCACGCGGCCAGGCTGCGGCTGACCTCGTAGGCGAAGTCGACGTGCCCCGGCGTGTCCATCAGGTTGAGGACGTAATCGAGGCCGTCCTTGGCGTGATAGGCGAGGCGCACGGTCTGCGCCTTGATCGTGATCCCGCGCTCCTTCTCGATGTCCATGTTGTCGAGCACCTGCTCGGACATCTCACGCGCGGTGAGGCCGCCAGTTTCCTGGATCAGCCGGTCGGCGAGCGTCGACTTGCCATGGTCGATATGGGCGATGATGGAAAAATTGCGGATGCGGTCGAGCGGAGTCATGGCGCGCTCCTAGCAGCGACACCGCGTGTGCGATAGATCGTGGACACACTCCATAATTGTCTTGAACGTTCGGGATGTCGCGGCTAGGGCGCTCACCGGCAATGTTGTCGGGGCGTGGCGCAGTCTGGTAGCGCACTGGTCTCGGGGTCCAGGGGTCGTAGGTTCGAATCCTATCGCCCCGACCATTGCCGATTTTATGGGGTGAGTTTCCCCCTCCCCGAACAAAACTCTTCTTCTACGATTTGAGCGTGGCGGCGATCCCGGGAATACCGCCGCCGTTACAATATTGAGCGCGTCAGAATGCGCTCGCGATACGCTGCTGCATCGACCGAGCCGGGCTCGCTTTGACTTCCGGCATATCCTGCGCCTCGTCCATCAACGCCACGCGCCGATGCAAGTCGACACTGGATTCGATCATGTCGCGGGCGCGCGTGGGCAGCACGGCGAACAAAGCCGCATCGGTCACCGGCGCATCGCCCAGTCGCCGAGCAGGATCGAGCGCATCGTTCGCGTGCAATTCGCCGGACTGGACGGCCCGCTGGGTGAGGAGCCACGCAATGACGTGCATCAGTCGGGTCGTGACCTTCAGCGATTCGCAGCTGAAGCTGACCCGGACCAACGGATCGAGCGCTTCCCGTTCGACCCTGCCGGCCTCGTCGAAATAGGTCCGAGCTTCATCCGCCAGCACCATCGCCTCGCTATACAGCGCATCGATCAGGCGGCGCTGCATCCGCGATTCATAGCCGGGGTGGGTCATCGCAAACGCAGATGGCATACCGGTCAGATCCCATCCAGACAGGTTAACGTTCCGCTAACCATTACCTGTCCCAAAATGCGTCACTCGGTGCTAAACTCGGACTAGAGCACTGGTTTCAAGCGATAATATCCGGGATCAACAGATCTTCCAGCGACGCGATCTCATCACGCAGCCGCAATTTGCGCTTTTTCAGTCGAGCCATCTGCAACTGATCCGGCGTCGATGCCAGCGCAAGCGCGGCGATCGCGGCATCGAGATCCCGGTGCTCGATCCGCATCGAATCAAGTCGAACTCTGGTCTGCGCGTCGTCCACTCGTCCCCCGATGGCTGCCGTCGTGTGCGCTGCCCTTAGCAAACGCAGCGCGGCGCGCGAGCAAGAAACCGCCGCACTCCGTCACGCCGGGGTCGAAAAGGTATCAACCGAGCATCGCGACATCATCGATCAGTCCGTCGCGCCAAATCGTTCGATCAACCGATTTCGCCGATTTCCGATGAAGACATTTCGATGACAGAGTGGTTTACTCGATCCCCCAACCCGAATGCAGGAGGCATCCCACCGTGCAGACGACTCATCAGACAGCCCTGGAAACCAAGCATGCCGTGCTGGATCAGCGTATCGCCGACGAGACCCATCGTCCGCTACCCGACGCGAGCCTGTTGGCGAGCCTGAAGAAACAGAAGCTGCGGCTGAAGGAAGAGATCGTCAGCCTGTAACGGGTATCGATACCGCTCCCCGGATCATACCGGGGAGCCGCTTGCGAAGTCAGAGCGGCTTTGGATTCCGCAAGGCGTAGGCGCTGTCCGAAGCCTTGGCCGAGTATAGCGGCGTCGACGGTTTGGCCCCGCCCGCAGGCTTGCGCACGCTCAGTGGATCGATGGGTACATCGAGCGAGATGCCCATCCGCCCCTCGGTGCACCATGCGACCGTGCCGGCGACGTCACCGATCCCGCGCAACGACACCGTGACAGGCGTCCCGACATCGACGACCTTGGCAAGTTCGGCCATTAAGCCCGTCTCGGACAGGTTCCGGACCCTAGCCTCGCGTGCCGTGGTTTCATCGCCAACCCGAACCTGAGCGACCAGTAGCAAGCTGTCCCGCTCGCGCTGTCGCCGGTTCTCGGTAGCGCCGGCCGACCCAGTGTCGATGCTCATGCCGCGACCGATTTTACCATGATCGAACACAGCATTCTCTCTTCCCCATCGGTAGGCGCGCTCAATCCTCGCGCGACACCTTTTCGTTACGCTCGTGTCGTTCCTGCGCCTCGACCGTCATCGTCGCGATCGGCCGCGCTTCCAGCCGTGCGAGACTGATAGGCTCGCCAGTGACCTCGCAATAGCCATATTCGCCTTCGTCGATACGCCGAATCGCGGCTTCGATCTTCGAGACCAGCTTGCGCTGACGGTCGCGCGTGCGCAGTTCGATCGACCAGTCGGTTTCGCTCGAAGCGCGGTCCGTCAGATCCGCCTCACGCAGCGAATCGACCTGCAGCTGGGAGAGCGTTTCCTGCGACTCCCGCAGGATCGACTCCTTCCACTCCTGAAGCTTGCGGCGGAAATACGCCTGCTGCTTCAAGCTCATGAACGGCTCGTCCGCGTCTGGACGATAGCCATCCTCGCCGCTGTCGTTGGCGGCCTCTCGACTGGAATTCCCGGTATCGTCCATACGATTCATCACGGTCGCCATACCACTCTCCCTCTGGCCCCGTCGTATCAGCCTCGCTGATTTCCAAGGACCGCCCCCAAATGGTGAAAGCGCCTATAGTCTCACGTGCTGGGGACCACAAGCGACAGGACTTGCGCATTCTGCCCCGAAACCGACATTAAATTGCGGTCGCGAGATCGGCGATTTCGCGGTCGCTGGCATACGTTTAAAATGCGCGCGCAGGGCGGCAGGCAACGACTGTGTCCCAGTGCGGCACGTTAACGATAGCATCCAGTATTCCGCACAGGTAAATCCTCGTTTAACCATGTCGAATGTGGTTAAGCCACTTGCGCTTAACGCTTTGTTTTGCAGTTAGTCGGATAGCAGTTCCGAATACTGCGTACGGGGATCCGGCAACACGAGGGTGCCGGCAACGAAAGAGTGACGATATGTCGGTGAGGATGGCCCTGGCGAAATTGTGCGCGTGCGCGTGCGGCGGCGCTTTGATCGGCGGCGGCGCGGTGCATATCGCCGAGCGTCCGCAGCGTACTGCCAATACCAAGCGCGTACTGGTCAAGCGAGTCGCGCGCCCGCAGATCGCTGCCGTAGCTCGACCGCGCGTGCGCCGGGTCGTCACCACGACTCGCCAGACGTGCGCGCCGACCGTGGTGACGGTCGCGAACGCAGCACCGGTTCCGGTTCCGGTCGGCGACGGCTATATCGGAGGTGGTGGCGCGGGCCCTGTCCCGGTGGTGGTCGGCGGTAGCGGTGGGTTCTTCGGCACGCCCGGTGGATTCGGCGGTTTCGGTGGTGGCTTTGGCGGCGGCTTCGGCGGGAGCGGCGGATCGAGCGGGAGCATCGTGATCTCCTCGACGTCGAGCGGCGGATCGACCTCCACCGGCGGATCCTCGACCAGCAGCGGCGCGTCTTCGACGTCCAGCGGTGGTTCCTCGACCAGCACGGGCGGCGCGACCATCTCCAGCACGTCGTCGACTGGTGGGTCGAGCGGCAACGTCTCGTCTGCCTCGGGTGGGTCGAGCGGCAACGTATCCTCGGCATCGGGCGGGTCGAGTGGCAACGTCTCGTCCGCATCGGGCGGATCGAGCGGCGACGTGTCGTCGTCGACCAGCAGTGCATCCTCGGCGTCGTCGGCCTCGTCCGCGTCGTCGGCCAGCAGCGGCAGTTCTTCGGGTTACGGGTCGAGCAGCAAGGGTTGGGGGTCGAGCGGCGGCTGGAACTCTACCGGCGGCTGGAGCTCGAACGGATCGTCGGGCAGCTCCGCGTCCTCGGGCAGCAGCGGCTCGTCCGCCAGCGGATCGAGCGCGAGCAGCGCCAGTAGCGCGTCGAGCGCCAGCAGCGCCAGTTCGAGCGGCAGCACAGGGTCGAGCGGTGGTCCGCCGGCACCCGTTCCGGCTCCGCCGATGGTCCTGCTGTTCGGTGCGGCGGCCGCTGCGCTGGTAGCGCGCAAGTGTTTCGCCAAAACAAGGGCGGTTGCAGCTTAACTTCTGGAACGTTGCACAGAAAAGGCCCCGCCGGAGATCCTCCGACGGGGCCTTTTCGTATCCGACGATCAGGCGTTCATGAGGGCCTTCTCGATGTCCTTGATCGGGTGCCCGGTCAGGTCCTTGTCGAGTTCGCCCTTGAGGCGGCTGCTGACTTCCTTGTGGTAATGCTTGCGCAGTTCGCCGAGCGTCTTCGGCGGTGCAACCACGATCAATGAGTCGTACTTGTTCTTCAGCGCACCGGTCTTCAGAAAGTCGGCAGCGTCCGCGGCGAAGCGGTCCTCCTCGATCTGGTGGAAATCGGTCGGCTCGACCGAACTCTGCACGCCGCCCTGTGGCGACGAAGCGCGGCCTGCGGAATCGGTCGCCTGGTCACGCGTCGCCGGATTGTCCTGCTCCTGCGCTTTTTCGACGACGAGATTGGGGAACTCGGCGTCGCCCTCGTTGCGCAGGAACAGCATTTTCCGGCCGTCCGCGATGAGCACTACGGAGTTGTGGGGAAGATGCATGCGTGTCTCTCCTTTTCGCTATGCGTATGCGGGGTGAACGCGCCGCGTGCCGGGGAGGTTGCGCCGCCTTGCGTACGCCCCCGCCGGTCGGCATAGCCCAGCCATGCACGACATACGCCTGATCCGCGACGATCCCGCCGCCTTCGACGCCGCCCTCGCCAAGCGTGGTGTCGCACCGCAGTCCGCCTCGCTGGTGACGCTCGACGAGCAGCGCCGTGCGACGATAGCGGACTCGCAGACCGCGCAGACCCGCCGCAACGAACTGTCGACGGCGATCGGCCAGGCCAAGGCGCAGAAGGACGAGGCCAAGGCGCAGGCTTTGATGGCCGAGGTCGCAAGCCTGAAGGAGGCGTTGCCCACGCTGGAGGCCGACGAAGCGCGGCTTGGTGGCGAACTCCAGGCCATGCTTGCCGCGATTCCCAACCTTCCCGCAACCGACGTGCCCGAGGGCGGCGGCGAGGACGACAACGCGCTCGTCCATACGCGGGGCACGCCAACGACGTTCGCCTTCACCGCGCGCGAGCACGACGCGATCGGTCCTGCGATCGGTCTCGATTTCGAGACCGGCGCGGCGATGTCGGGGGCGCGCTTCACGCTGGTCCGCGGGCCCGCCGCCAAGCTTCAACGCGCGCTCGGCCAGTTCATGCTCGATCATGTCGCCGACGCCGGCTTCGAGCAGGTCTCGCCGCCGTTGCTGGTCCGCGACGAGGCCGTGTTCGGCACCGGCCAGCTTCCCAAATTCTCGGAAGACCTGTTCCGGACCACCGACGGCCGCTGGCTGATCCCGACCGCGGAGGTGAGCCTCACCAACATCGTCCGCGAACAGATCCTCAGCGAAGCCGAACTGCCGCTGCGCTTCACCGCGCTGACGCCGTGCTTCCGCTCCGAGGCGGGCGCTGCGGGTCGCGATACGCGCGGCTACATCCGCCAGCATCAGTTCGACAAGGTCGAGATGGTCTCGATCGTCACCCCCGACATGTCCGAAGCCGAGCACGAGCGCATGACGGCGTGCGCGGAGGGCGTGCTCGACGCCTTGCAGCTACCGTTCAGGCGGATGCTCCTATGCACCGGCGATATGGGTTTCACCGCAGCACGCACCTACGATCTCGAAGTCTGGCTGCCGGGCCAGGCGCGCTATCGCGAGATCAGCAGCGTCTCGACCTGTACCGATTTCCAGGCACGTCGGATGAACGCGCGCTATCGGCCCGAGGGCGAGAAGGGCACGCGGTTCGTCCACACGCTCAACGGCTCGGCGCTCGCGGTCGGTCGGACGCTGGTCGCGGTGCTGGAGAATTATCAGCAGGAGGACGGCTCGGTCGCAGCGCCGGCGGTGCTCCAGCCGTATCTCGGCGGGCTGACCGTCCTAGAACCGACGCGCTGATGCGGATCCTGCTTACCAACGACGACGGTTATCATGCGCCTGGGCTCAAGGTGCTGGAGACGATCGCGCGCACGCTGTCCGACGATATCTGGATCGTCGCACCCGCCGAGGAACAGTCGGGCGCTGGGCATTCACTGACGCTGTCGCGGCCGATCCGGGTGCGGAAGCACGGCGAGAAGCGGTATGCCGTCGCGGGCACGCCGACCGATGCGGTGATGATGGCGCTCGCCAAGATCATGCAGGATTGCCCGCCCGACCTGATCCTGTCCGGCGTCAACCGGGGCGCTAATCTTGCCGAGGACGTGACCTATTCGGGCACCGTCTCGGCAGCGATGGAGGGTGCGCTGGGCGGCATCCGATCGATCGCGCTGAGCCAGATCTACAGCCGCGAGGGCATGGGCGACAGCGTGCCGTTCGAGGCCGCCGCGGCTTGGGGCGAACGCGTGTTGCGGCCGCTGGTCGACGCACCCTTGGCTCCGCGTACGCTGGTCAACATCAACTTTCCTGCCGGCCCGGCTGACGCGGTGAAGGGCGTGCGCGTCGTCGGCCAGGGTTTCCGCGATTACGGCCGGTTGCAGATCGTCAGCAACACCGATCCGCGCGGCTACGAATATCACTGGTTCGCGCTCGGCCGGACCGTCGAGACGCCGGCGCACGCAACCGACCTCGAAGCGACGGCGGCGGGGTACGTGTCGGTCACGCCGCTGCACCTCGACCTCACGCACTTCGAGTCGATGGACATGCTGAAGCAGGCCTATCGTTGATGCGGCGTGCGGGCGTCCTGGTTTCGCTGGCGACGCTCGCGCTGACCGCGTGCATTCCGCACGTCGATCGCCCCGCCGGCTACGGTAATCCGCCACAGCGTCCGTACCGCGATCCGCCGCGCCCCCGTGACGATTCGCCGCGCGAGGATACGCCGCGCGACGATCGGCCGTCGCAGGACATTCCCGGCCGCGATACCGGCGAGGTTACCACCCTGCCCGCCCCGCGCCCCGCCTGGGAGGCGCGGCCGGTCAGCGCCGATGCGAAGGCGATTCCCGACACGACCTATGTGGTCCGCCCCGGGGATACGCTGAGCCGCGTGGTCGATCGCAGTGGTGCGAGCCTCGAAGCGATCGCGCGCGCGAACGACCTCGAATCGCCCTATTCGATCCAAGCCGGCCAACGGTTGCAGATCCCCGGCGGCCGCTATCACCAGGTCCGCCGCGGCGAGACGGGCATCGCGATCGCGCGCGCATATGGGGTCGAATGGTCGCGGATCGTAGCCGCCAACGCGCTCGTCGAGCCCTACGTGCTGCGCGCCGACCAGCGTATCCAGATCCCTGGCGAGCCTAGCGGCGGCACTGCAAGCGCGTCGGAACGCGCGCGCGCTTTCACGCTCGACATCGACGACATCCTGACCGGAGGCGAACCCGCGCTGGCCAGCAATCAGGCGCCGGCACGACCGATCGCGACACCGCGGCGCGTGCTGCCGTCGAACGCCGTCGTCACCGCGCCGGCGCGTCTCGCGAGCGGCGGGTTCCTGTGGCCGGTCGACGGCAAGGTCGTGAAACGCTTCGGCCACGGTGCGAGCGGCGAACGCAACGACGGCATCAAGATCGCGGTACCGGTTTCGACGCCGATCCATGCGGCCGCTGACGGCGTGGTCGCCTATGTCGGTGACGGCATCGCTGCGCTGGGCGGGCTGGTCATCATCAAGCACGGCGGCGGCTGGACGAGCGTTTACGGCCACGCGTCGAAGCTGCTCGTGCAACGCGGGCAGAGCGTCAAGCGAGGCCAGACGATCGCGCTGTCGGGCGACACCGGGTTCGCGGATCGCCCCGAACTGCACTTCGAACTGCGCAAGGGTCGGACTCCTGTCGATCCGACTTCGCAACTGCCACGAACGTGATTCTCCCCTCCCGCTTGCGGGAGGGGTCGGGGGAGGGCATGGGGGCGAGGAAGCCCCTCCCCTAACCCCTCCCGCAAGCGGAAGGGGAACGAGACGCACCATGACCTACCAGTCCGACCTGCTCACCACGCTGACCTCGCGCGGCTATGTCCACCAGATGACCGATGCCGCCGCGCTCGATGCGCTCGCCGGCAAGCAGGTCGTGCCAGGGTATATCGGTTTCGATCCGACCGCGCCGTCGCTCCACGTCGGCAGCCTCGTCCAGATCATGCTGCTCCGCCGGCTCCAGCAGACCGGGCACAAGCCGATCGTCCTGATGGGCGGTGGCACCGGCAAGATCGGCGACCCGAGCTTCAAGGACGAAGCGCGCAAGCTGCTCGGCGAGGACGGGATCAAGGCCAACGTCACCTCGATCCGCCGTATCTTCGAACGCTTCCTGACCTTCGCGCCTGAGGGTGAAGTGGGGGGCCCGACCGACGCGGTGATGCTCGACAATGCCGAGTGGCTCGACGCGCTCGAATACATTCCGTTCCTGCGCGATGTCGGCCAGCATTTCTCGGTCAACCGGATGCTCGCGTTCGACTCGGTCAAGCTCCGCCTCGACCGCGAACAGTCGCTGAGCTTCCTCGAATTCAACTACATGATTCTCCAGGCGTACGACTTCCTCGAACTATCGCGTCGCGCCCAGTGCCGGTTGCAGATGGGCGGCTCGGACCAATGGGGCAACATCGTCAACGGCATCGAACTCGCACGTCGCATGGACTCGACCGAGGTCTACGGTGTCACCACCCCGCTGATCACCACGGCGGACGGCGGCAAGATGGGCAAGACGATGTCGGGCGCGGTCTGGTTGCACGAGGACCAGTTGCCGCACTTCGATTACTGGCAGTTCTGGCGCAATACCGACGACCGCGACGTCGGCCGCTTCCTGAAGCTGTTCACCGACCTCCCGCTCGACGAGATCGCACGTCTCGAAGCGCTCGAAGGCGCGGACATCAACGCTGCCAAGATCGTCCTTGCCAACGAAGCGACCGCAATGTGTCGTGGACGTGAGGCGGCTGAGCAAGCCGCCGAGACTGCGCGGAAGACGTTCGAAGAAGGCGCTTCAGGGGATTCGCTGCCGAGCTATGCCGTCGCTGGCGGCGCGATCGGTATCGTCGAAGCGCTCGTCGGACTGGGCTTCGTCGGCTCCAACGGCGAGGCCCGCCGGAAGATCGCCGAGGGCGCGGTGCGCGTGGATGGCGAGGCCGTCCGCGAGCCGACCGCTACCATCGGCGTCGCATCGCCCGTGCGGCTCAGCCTCGGCAAGAAACGACATGGGATGCTAACCCCCTCAAAATAGACGCATTCTCGTTTCGAAGAACGTCGCGTTAAGCATCACCGTTCGTATCGGGTTCACGCCGCACGCCGTACACAGGCGGGATGGTTATTCCAGGGGAGCGATCGATGCCACGTTATGTAATGGCCGTTCGCGATGCACGCGGCGAGCCCCGCGACGAGGTTATGCACCGCACGCATGCGCTCGACGGTGATGGCCACACGCTGAAGCTGGTGTTGGTGAACATGTCCGCGAACGGGGTGATGGCGCGGTGCGACGGCGATCCGGCGGCCGGCAGCCGCCTGCGGATCCGCCTGCCCGTTCTCGGCTATGTCGACGCGGTGGTACGATGGTCGCTCGGCGGGCGGGTCGGCTGCGAGCTCGAACGGACGATCCCGCTGGCCGACTATTACACGATGCTCATGGTGATGACCCGCAACAGCTGACGGATCAGCCGGAGCGAAGCAACGCAACCCCAGCGTCCCGGTCGAACAAATAGAGCGCGGTGCGAGCCGCTTGCCCCCTCAGCCCCTCCAAACCGCCGTCGCGGTCGATCAGCAGGCGCGCGTCGTCGTGCGCGCATTGCAGCAGGTCGGCCATCATGTCCGGGGTCGCGAGCCGGAACGCCATCTCGCCCGACTGCTTGGTGCCGAGCAATTCGCCTGCGCCGCGTAGCCGAAGGTCCTCCTCGGCGATGCGGAAGCCGTCGTTGGTCTCGCGCATCAGGGCGAGGCGCGCACGCGATGTTTCGCTGAGCGAGGAGCCGCGCATCAGCAGGCAGATCGACCGTCCGGTGCCGCGGCCTACCCGTCCGCGGAGCTGGTGGAGTTGCGCGAGGCCAAAGCGGTCGGCGTGCTCGATCACGATCAGCGTGGCGTTGGGGACGTCGACGCCGACCTCGATCACCGTCGTCGCGACGAGCACGGACGTGCGCGCGGCAGAGAACTCGGCCATCACCGCGTCCTTCTCCGCGGGTTTCATCCGGCCGTGGACGAGCGCGACCTCCTCCCCGAAGCGCGCGCGGAGCGTTTCGGCGCGCATCTCGGCAGCAGCGAGGTCGCTCTTCTCGCTCTCCTCGACCAGCGGGCACACCCAATAGGCTTGGCCGCCATCGGCCAGATGCCGGCCGAGCGCGTTGACCACGTCGTCGAGCCGGTCTTCGGAGATCACACGCGTCTCGATCGGCTGGCGGCCCGGCGGCATCTCGTCGAGGCGGCTGACGTCCATCTCGCCATATTGCGCCAGCGTCAGCGTGCGCGGGATTGGCGTCGCGGTCATCGCGAGCAGGTGCGGCGGCGCGACACCCTTGGCCTGCAACGTCATCCGCTGCGCGACGCCGAAGCGGTGCTGCTCGTCAACTACCACCAGACCCAGGTCCTTGTAGCCCACCGCGTCCTGGAAGATCGCGTGCGTGCCGACGAGGATGTCGATTTCACCGTTCGCCAACGCCATCAGCGTCGCCTCTCTCGCGCGTCCCCTGTCGCGGCCGGTGAGCACGCCGATTTCGATCGGCAGCCCGGCGAGCGTCTTTCGCAGCGTCTCGTAATGCTGGCGGGCGAGAATTTCGGTCGGCGCGAGCATCGCCGCCTGCGCACCGGCCTCGACCGCGATCAGCATCGCCATTGCCGCGACCAGCGTCTTGCCCGAGCCAACATCGCCTTGCAGCAGCCGCAACATTGGCGCAGTCTGCGCGAGATCGCCCTCGATCTCGCCGACCGTCCGCGATTGCGCGCCGGTGAGGGTGTAGGGCAGCTTGAGCAGATCACGCAGACGGCCGTCCCCGTGGAGAGCCCTGCCCCGCCGTTTGCGCGTGTCGGCGCGGACCAGCGTCATCGCGAGCTGGTTCGCGAACACCTCGTCATAGGCGAGCCGCTCGCGCGCCTTCGCGTCCGACGGGTCGGCGTGGATGCGCGCAAGTGATTCGTGCCAGCCGGGCCATTCGCGTTTCGCCTTCAGGCCCGGCTCGATCCACTCGGCCAGATCCGGCGCGCGCGCGACCGCCTGCGTGGTCAACGCCGCCAGCCGCCGCGACGTGAGACCTTCCGACAGCGGATAGATCGGCTCGCGCTCGCGCAACTCCTCGTCCGGCTCGACGATGTCGGGATGGACGATCTGCAATTCCTGGCCATATTCGTCGAGCCGGCCGGAGACGCGCTTGGCCTCGCCGATCGGCAGCAGCTTCTTCGCCCAGCTAGAGCTGCCGCCGAAGAAGATCAGGCTGACGTAATTGCCAAGCTCGTCGGTCGCCTGCACTCGCGTTGGGCCTCGGCCTGAACTCACACGGTGCTCGCGCGCCGTTAGCGTGATCACAATGATCCGCCCGGCATCGCTCGACATCAGCTCGGTGCGTGGCAGGCGATCGACGTACCCGGTCGGCAGATGGAAGGCGACGTCGACGACGCGCGCGAGCCCCAGCCGGTCGAGCGGCTTGGCGAGCGCGGGCCCCACCCCCTTTAGGACGAGGGTTTCGGCGAACAGCGGATTGAGGATTTCGGGTCGCATGACTATCTGCCTCATATAGCCAAGCCGACGCCCGCCGCCAGCGGGTCGCCGGCTCTTCGTGTTTGGAGATACGATGGACCACGAGACCCGCCTCAAGCGCCTGGGCTTTCGCAGCTCGCACCGCGGCACGCGCGAGGCCGACATGATGATCGGCGGCTTCTTCGCGACCTACGGCCGGACGTGGACGCCGGAAGAGCTCGACTGGTTCGAGGCGCTGCTGGAGGAACAGGACGTCGATATCATGGGCTGGGCGATCGGCTCGATCGTGTGTCCGCCCGAGTGGGACGGCCCAATGATGCAGGCGATGCGCGACATCAACTACGTGACCGTCGTGAAGTAATCCTTCTGCGCCCCTCCCTGGAAGGGAGGGGTTGGGGGTGGGTCGGCCGCTTGGCGGTCGTGACGCGCACCCCATACCAACCCACCCCCAGCCCCTCCCTTCCAGGGAGGGGGGAGTTCGAATGCCAGACCTCAAGACGATCCTTTCCGCGACCTCACCGCTGATTCTCTCCGGCGTGCCGTCCGGCTTCCAGCCGTCGCTACTTGCCGACCTCGCGCGGGCCGCGAAGACGCGCGCGGTGTTCATCGCGCCGGACGATGCTGCGATGCGCGCGGTCGCCTCGACCGCAGCCTATTTCGCGCCCGATCTCGAAGTGCTGAGCTTCCCGGCCTGGGACTGCCTCCCCTACGACCGCGCCTCGCCGACGCTCCGCATCATGGCCGAGCGCGTCGCCGCGCTGCAACGCCTGCAGGGCAAGCCCAAGGGTCCGCAGCTCCTCCTCACCACCGCGAACGCCGCGACGCAGCGCGTCCTCACCCCGTTCCGCATCCGTCAGCTCGTCGCGCGGCTCGCGCCCGGCGAACGGATCGGCCGCGACAAGCTCGCCGTGTTGCTCCAGGCGAACGGCTATGTCCGCACCGACACCGTCCATGACCAGGGCGAGTACGCGGTGCGCGGCGGGATCGTCGATCTCTACCCGTCGGGCGAAGACCACGCGCTTCGCCTCGATTTCTTCGGCGACGAGATCGAGAGCGTCCGCACGTTCGACGCGGCCGACCAGCGCACCACTGGCCGGATCGACGGCTTCGTCCTGCTCCCCGCCTCCGAAGCGCTGCTCGACGAGGACTCGATCAAGCGCTTCCGCACCCGCTACCGCGATGCGTTCGGGGCGACCGCGACCGGCGATCCGATGTACCAGGCGATCTCCGAAGGCCGCCGCATCGCGGGCATGGAGCATTGGCTGCCGCTGTTCGAGGAGAAGATGGCGACATTGTTCGACCATCTCGGCGCCGACGACGTCGTGGTACGCGACAACGGCGTCGCCGCGGCGGTGGAGAGCCGCCTCGAATCGATCGCCGACTATTACGAGAACCGCAAGCGCGCCGAGGCCGCCCAGCCCGGCAGCTATCGTCCGATGCCCGCCAAGGCGCTCTATCTCGACGCGCAGGAATGGTCCGGCGGCGTCGAGGCGTTCGCCGCGCACATCACCTCGCCGTTCCACGAGCCGACGAGTGACACCGTCCTCGACTTCGACGTCGACGGCCCGCGCGATTTCGGCCCCGAGCGCGCGGCGCAAACGAACATCTACGAGGCCGTCGCGGATCACGTCGAGAAGCTCCGGAAACAGGGTCGCAGGCCGATCCTCGCCAGCTACTCGATCGGCGCACGTGAACGCCTGGGGATCCTCCTCGCCGACCACGGCATGAAGGGCGGCAAGCACGCCGAGACCTGGCAGGAGGCGCTCGGCATCGCCGACACCGCGCGCAGCTTCGGCGTCGCGCTGATCGTCCTGCCGCTCGATCACGGCTTCACCGCCCCGGGGATCGCGGTCCTCACCGAGCAGGACATGCTCGGCGACCGCCTCGTCCACCGCAAGAAGCGCAAGAAATCCGCCGACGCGTTCCTCGCCGAACTCGCGACGCTGACGCCGGGTGATCTGGTCGTCCACACCGAGCACGGCATCGGGCGGTATGAGGGCCTGACCTCGATCCCCGTCGGCCAGAGCCCGCATGATTGCGTCGCGCTGAGCTATGCCGGCGGCGACAAGCTTTACGTGCCGGTCGAGAATATCGACGTCCTCTCGCGCTACGGCTCGTCCGAGGAAGGCGCGACGCTCGACCGTCTCGGCGGCGAAGGCTGGCAGCGTCGCAAGTCGAAAATGAAGGAGCGGATCCGCGAGATCGCCGGCGAACTCATCGCGACTGCCGCCGAACGCGCGCTGCATCCGGGCGACGTGCTCGAACCCGATGCGAGCGGCTACCCCAGCTTCGTCGATCGCTTCCCGTACGAGGAGACCGAGGATCAGGACCGCGCGATCGAGGACGTGCTCGGCGACCTCGCCGCAGGGAAACCGATGGATCGGCTGGTGGTCGGCGACGTCGGCTTCGGCAAGACCGAGGTCGCGTTGCGCGCCGCCTTCGTCGCGGCGATGGGCGGCAAGCAGGTCGCGATCGTCTGCCCGACGACGTTGCTCGCGCGCCAGCATTACAACAACTTCGTCGCCCGCTTCGAAGGCTTCCCGATGAACATGGGCCGCCTGTCGCGCCTCGTCACCGCGAGCGAGGCGAAGGCGACCAAGGAGGGGCTCGCGAACGGCACGATCGACGTCGTCATCGGTACGCATGCATTGCTGGCGAAGAATATCGACTTCAAGCGGCTCGGGCTGGTCGTGGTCGACGAGGAACAGCGGTTCGGCGTCACGCACAAGGAGCGGCTGAAGGCGCTGCGGGCGGACGTCCACATGCTGACGCTGACCGCGACGCCGATCCCGCGCACGCTGCAGATGGCGATGTCGGGCATCCGCGAGCTGTCGGTGATCCAAACCCCGCCGGTCGATCGCCTCGCCGTGCGGACGTACATCATGCCGTTCGACCCGGTCGTGCTGCGCGAGGCGCTGTTGCGCGAGCATTACCGTGGCGGGCAGAGCTTCGTCGTCACGCCGCGCGTAGCGGACTTGCCCGAGATCGAGGATTTCCTTCGCGAACAGGTGCCCGAGATTCGCTTCGTCGTCGCGCACGGCCAGATGTCGCCGACCGAAGTCGAGGAGCGGATGTCGGCGTTCTACGACAAGAAGTTCGAAGTGCTCGTCTCGACCACGATCATCGAGAGCGGGATCGACATCGCGTCCGCCAACACGATGATCGTCCACCGCGCCGACCGCTTCGGTCTCGCCCAGCTGTACCAGCTGCGCGGGCGCGTCGGCCGGTCGAAGACGCGCGCGTACGCGTATCTCGTGACGCCGCCCGAGCGTCAGATGACCGTAACCGCAGAGAAACGCCTGAAGGTGCTGTCCGATCTCGATTCGCTGGGGGCTGGCTTCCAGCTGGCGAGCCACGATCTCGATATTCGCGGTGCGGGCAACATGCTCGGCGACGAGCAGACCGGGCATATCAAGGAGGTCGGGTTCGAACTCTACCAGGCGATGCTCGAAGAGGCGATCATGGACGCAAAGGCTGGCGGCATGACCTCGTCGCGGCCGCGCGATTTCTCGCCGCAGATTACTGTCGATGCGCCGATCCTCATCCCCGAGGATTACGTGCCCGATCTTGACCTGCGGATGGGGCTGTATCGTCGCCTCAACGATCTCGACGAGGGCCAGGAGATCGAGGCGTTTGCCGCCGAGATGATCGATCGCTTCGGGCCGCTGCCGGACGCGACCGAGAATTTGATCAAGGTCATCGAGATCAAGCTGAACGCGAAACGCGCGTGCGTGTCGAAAATCGACGTCGGGCCGAAGGGCGTGCTGGTGTCGTTCCACGACGACAAGCCGCCGAACATCGACAAGCTGCTGGCGTATGTCGAGCGGCTGAACGGCGTCGCGCGGTTGCGGCCGGACAGCAAGCTGGTGCTGCAACGCGCGTGGGGCGATCCGAAGGCTCGGCTGCACGGGGCGCTACAGCTGTCGAAGGGGCTGGCGAAGGCTGCTTCCTAAAGCCCTCTCCCCTCCGGGGAGAGGGTTGGGTGAGGGGCGCCGCGCGCGTTACCCTCTGCAACGGCCCCTCACCCCGGCCCTCTCCCCGACGGGGAGAGGGAGTAGCGCTACGAAAAAGGCCGGACTACCACTGGGGTAGCCCGGCCTTTTTGGCATCTCGAAGGTAACGTTTACTTCGGCAACACGACGCTCGGTCCGATGCTGTCCACAACCTTGCGTGCGTCAAACGCCCGGATGTTGTCGCGCGGGATAGGGCCCTTGCGCATCACGATCTCCGCGGTCGCCTCATAGCGATCGATCGTGCGGATATCGAAGTCGTTGCCCCATGGGCCACCACCGAAACCGCCATAGCCGCCGCCGAAACCACCGCCAAAGCCGCCATACGGGCTCCAGTTGCGCCAGCCAAAGCCGCGCCCGTAATAGCGCCACGACGGCCCCCAATAGCCGCCGAAGCCGCCATAGCCGAACCCGCCACCGATACCCGGCGTCGAGTAGGTCCGCGACTGGAGGTTGGTGTCGCGGTCGGCCATCAGGTAATAATCATAGCCGTTCTGCAACGTCAGTTCAGCCGCGCGGAAGAACAGGTAACGCTCGACCGTATCGCGCGACGTCACGCTGTTGCCCGCGAAGCTGACGAGGAAGCGGCCCGGCTCTACCTGCCGGTCGCTATAGCCGGTGCGGCTGAACCCCTGGCCCGTCGCCGGCCGATAGGTGGTCTCGGTCGCGCAACCGGCCAGCAATAGAGCGCCCGTTGCGAGCGCTGCCAATGCGACCTTGCGACCAGGTTTCATGAACATGGTATGTCTCCGTTCGCGGCGAGTGCGGCGAAACGCCTCTTAATAGCCGTCAGTGGTGGAACGGTTGATGAACGGGTTCGCTCCAATGCGCCACCTTACTGACTCATTTTTCACGTTTCGTCTAAACGCCGATCAAGTGCAGCGCCAATGTGCGGCGATGCGGGCGGCGGCGATGCTCGAAGAGGTAGATGCCCTGCCATGTGCCGAGCGCGAGTAGGCCGTCGATCAGCGGGATCGAGAGCTGGACCTGGGTGAGCGCGGTGCGGAGGTGTGCGGGCATGTCGTCCGGGCCTTCGTCGTCGTGGAGATACTCGCGCGATTCGGGCGCGATACGGGCGAAATAGGCTTCGAGGTCGGTTCGCACCTCGGGCGCGGCGTTTTCCTGGATCAGGAGCGAGGCGGAGGTGTGACGGCAGAATACCGTCAACAGGCCCTCCGATATGCGTTGGTCGCGGGTCCAGCGGGAGATCTCGTCGGTGACGTCGACGAGGCCTTGGCGGGTGGTGTTGATGGTCAGGATCGTGGTGGCTTGGCGCATGGGGTCCTAACGATCGGTCGGGAGGGTTGCTCCGTGTCCCTTTCCCCGGGGGTTGCCGTTCCCCCGCAAAGGCGGGGGGCCAGGAGTCCCATAGGCCATCGCCGGTAGCCTGGACTCCCGCCTTCGCGGGAGAACAGAAGGCCGCATCATACTGCACCACCCCGGCGGAGGCCGGGGTCCAATTGGGGGACGTCGCTAACGAAGGACAGTGCCCCTTTAATCCGGCCTTTCCAACTGGGCCCCGGCCTCCGCCGGGGTGGTACAAGTCAGGAGGCCGCACCGTCAGTCTGTCAGTCCCTCAAACAGCCCCGTGGCACTGCTTATACTTGCGCCCCGACCCACACGGACAAGGCGCATTGCGGCTGACCACACCCTCCAAGTTCGCAGGATCCTCGCCAATATCGGCCTCCTGCGGCTGCGGAATCTGCAACGGCGGCATCGTCGACGTGATGTGGCCGCGCGTGCCCGCATCGAAGTCGTTCGAATCATCCTCGCCCGTGAACGGGTCGAAATGCGTCGTGATGAAGTCCGGCAGCTCCGGCAACCCGACCGGCGCCTGCATCTGGAACTGAGCGTGCGCGATCGTCTTGGTCACGTCCTCGCGGATCGTCTCGAGCATCCGCTGGAACAGCGAGAACGCCTCCTGCTTATACTCGTTGATCGGCGTTTTCTGCGCATACGCGCGGAGGTGGACGACCTGACGCAACGCATCGAGCGTCGCCAGATGCTCCTTCCAGTGATGGTCGAGATTCTGCAACAGGATCGACTTCTCGACCGACGTCCACGTCTCCGAATCGAGATCCGCCGACTTCTGCGCGATCGCCTCGTCCGCCATCGCGCGCACGCGCTCCTCGATCACCTCGGGGTCGACCGACTCCTCCAGCAGCCACGCGTCGATCTGCGGCTCGAGGTTCATCACCTCGGCAAGTCGCGTCTTCATGCCCGCGACGTCCCACTGCTCGGGATACGAGTTGGGCGGGCACGCATCGCCGACGATCACGTTGACCGTCTCCGCGCGCATGTCGGTCACCACGTCGCCGACGGTGTCGGCATCCATGATGTCCGCGCGCTGCTCGTAGATGACCTTGCGCTGCTCGTTCATCACGTCGTCATATTCGACGACCTGCTTGCGGATGTCGTAGTTGCGCGCCTCGACCTTCTTCTGCGCGGTCTCGATCGCCTTCGACAGCCACTTGCTGCCGATCGCCTCGCCGTCCTCGATGTTGTTGCGCATCATCTTGGCGAACAGCGTGTCCGGCCCGAAAATGCGCAGCAGATCGTCGTCGAGGCTCAAATAGAAGCGCGACAGCCCCGGATCACCCTGACGCCCCGAGCGCCCGCGCAGCTGATTGTCGATACGCCGGCTCTCATGCCGCTCGGTGCCGAGCACGAACAGGCCGCCCGCAGCCAACACCGCCTGCTTCTCCGCCTCGATCTCGATCGTGATCCGCTTCGCCGCCTCGTCATACTCAGGCGTGCCCTCGACCAACTCCGGATGCTCGTCGAGCATGCGGAATTCGAGGTTGCCGCCGAGTTTGATGTCGGTGCCGCGCCCCGCCATGTTGGTCGCGATCGTCACCGCGGACTTGCGTCCGGCCTGTGCGACGATGTGCGCCTCCATCTCGTGGAAGCGCGCGTTGAGCACCTTGTGATCGACGTTCTCGCCGACCAGGAACTCGCTCAGCATCTCGGACTTCTCGATCGACACGGTGCCGACCAGCACCGGCTGGCCGAGATCGGCGTGATGCTTGATCTTCTTGGCGATCGCCGCGAACTTGTCCTTGGTGTCCTTGTAGAACTCGTCTTCCTCGTCGACGCGCTTCACTTCGACGTTGGTCGGGATGCTGACGACGTTGATCTTGTAGATGTCGTAGAACTCGGCTGCCTCGGTCGCCGCGGTGCCGGTCATGCCGCCGATCTTGGGGTACATGCGGAAATAGTTCTGGAACGTGATCGAGGCCATCGTCTGGTTCTCGGGCTCGATCTGGACGCCCTCCTTCGCCTCGACCGCCTGGTGCAGGCCGTCCGACCAGCGCCGGCCGTCCATCATGCGACCGGTGAACTCGTCGATGATGATGACCTTGCCGTCCTTGACGATGTAGTCGATGTCCGACTTGAACATCACGATCGCGCGTAGCGCCTGGTTGAGGTGGTGCACGACCTGCGTGTTCTCGAAGTCGTACAAATTCTGCCCCTCGAGCAGCCCGGCCGCCTCGAGCATCCGCTCGACCTTCTCGGTGCCGTCCTCGGTGAGGATGATCGTCTTCTGCTTCTCGTCCTTGTCGTAATCGATCGGCTCGAGCTGCTTCACGACCGCGTCGACCTGCATGTACAGCTCGGACTTGTCGTCGGTCGGGCCCGAGATGATCAGCGGCGTGCGGGCTTCGTCGATCAGCACCGAATCGACCTCGTCGACCACCGCGAAGTTGAACGCGCGCTGCGTCATCGCGCTGCGCTCGTACTTCATGTTGTCGCGCAGATAGTCGAAGCCGAACTCGTTGTTGGTGCCGTAGGTGATGTCGGCTGCGTATGCGGCGCGGCGTTCCTCGTCCGACAGGTTCGGGATGATGACGCCGATCGTCATGCCGAGGAAGGTGTAGACCTGCCCCATCCACTCCGCGTCGCGGGCCGCGAGGTAATCGTTGACGGTGACGACGTGGACGCCGTCGCCGGGGAGCGCGTTGAGATAGGTCGCGAGCGTGGCGACGAGCGTCTTGCCCTCGCCGGTGCGCATCTCTGCGATCTCGCCGCGGTGGAGGACGATGCCGCCGACCATCTGGACGTCGTAATGGCGCTGACCGAGCACGCGGTGCGCCGCTTCACGGACGGTCGCGAACGCCTCGGGGAGCAGGTCGTCGAGCTTCTCGCCCTCTGCGAGCCGCGCGCGGAACTTGACGGTCTGTGCGGACAGCTCCTCGTCCGACATCGCTTGAAGCGCAGGCTCGAACGAGGCGATCCTGACGAGGATCGGGTTGAGCGACTTGACGTAGCGGTCGTTAGACGAACCGAACAAGGATTTGGCGAGGCCACCGAACATGGGCTGATTTCCTGAATTTGAGACGCGGCGGCACACGGTGGGCGCACGCGGAAGCGGATCACGCGGATCCAAAGGTTACGATAAGGTCACACCAAGACGCTATTCGCGGCGGCGCTCTGCCCATAGCGGAAGCGAGACAATGGCGATGGTGCGCAACGTGGTGGCGGCGACGACCTGCGGCAGGGCAGGAAGGCCGGATACGGGTCTTATCAAGACCTTGGCCGGCGTTGCTGCTATCGACTGCGAGCAGACGTTGCCTTGAACCACTGCCTGGGCGGACTGCCCACGCATACCCGGCACCGCACCGGTGAGCGCGGACAACAGGGCAGAGAGGAGTAGCAGCAGGTTCATGCGGAACCGGACATAGGGAGTGTCATACCGCTCGTCCAATCGAAACCTCACCGGCAGGTTGCGGAACCTACAGACCTATACGTCATCTGCGTCGAGGAGACGTCGCCACCCGGCCCGATCGATCAAAACACCTTCCGTCTCGACCGCGGTGCCATCTAAGGTCCGGTAACGCATGTCGCCGGAGCATGGCGACCGTGATTGCAAGAACACCTCGCCGGATGTCTGCTCGTGGCAATCAACAGCGCGCCCCGTTGCATCGACGTGAAAACGCACCGTACGCCGCCCGATCTCGGTAAGCCCTTCCGCCGCGCGGCCTTCGACCGGCTTGCCGTTAAATTCAGTCGTCGTTTCATTGATCAACACCACCCCGTTCGGCGCATCCCCACGGTGGGCAATGCCGCTGCGCATGGCGGTTTCACGCATCGACCGACAGACCTGCGTAGGGGGAGGATTTTCTCTAGACTGCATCACCAGGCCACAGCGCGCCAAACCACCATCAGCGTCGAGCACCGTCGTGAACATCACCCGCATCGAGATCGTCGGCGTCCCCTCGGTCGCGGATTGCGGTACGGTCCACGTAACCTTGCCGTCATACTCGCCCGCCCGCGGACGCCCCGCCAAGTCTTTTGCCGGGGTGAACCGGGCCCTCTGCATGAGCGAGGTGCAAGTCTGCTGGTCCAAGGCCGGCACACCCGACGACGACGTCACGATGCACGACAAGACGCTGCCATCCTCGCGGACGGATATCCGATATCCCACCGTGCCATGGTCACCCACCTTGATCGTCGAGGTCGGATAGTCTTCGTAGGATATCCAGGACGCCGGATCGATCGGTACCGGCGCAGCAGCCTGCCCTCCGCCAAAGGACGCGCTGGAAACCGGCACCAAAGCGCATGCCGCCAAAAACCCGACTTTCATTGAAAACTCCCCCATGACGCCCGCCCGGTTTCATCCTATGCCGCAGCCATGTCGACGTCCACATCCCCCCTCGCCCTGCCCTTCCCCGCCGCGCCCGCGATCGACGGAGTCGCGCTGCATGTCGCGCGCGCGCAGTACAAGGCGTGGGACCGGTGCGACCTGACGTTCGTGACGCTGGAGCCGGGGACGGTCGTTGCGGGCGTGCTGACGACCAGCAAATGCCCCTCGCCCGAGGTGGAGTGGTGCCGCGCGGCGCTGACGCTTGGTCAGGCGCGGGCGCTGGTCGTGAATGCGGGCAATTCGAACGCGTTTACCGGATCGCGGGGTCGGGCGGCGGTCGAGGCGATCGCGGCGCGGACCGCGGCGCATCTCGGGTGCCAGCCTTCGGACGTGTTCGTGTCCTCGACCGGCGTGATCGGCGTGCCGTTGCCGATCGACAAGGCCGAGGCCGGGCTCGACGCCGCGTTCGCCGCCGCGCCGTGCGGGTGGGAGGATGCCGCGGTGACGATCATGACGACCGACACCTTCACCAAGGGCGCTGTGACGACCGCGGTGATCGGAGATCGCACCGTGAGCCTAGTCGGGATCATCAAGGGTTCGGGGATGATCGCGCCGGACATGGCGACGATGCTCGGGTTCATCTTTACCGACGCTGCGGTCGAGCCCGAGTTCCTGCAAGCCGCGCTCTCGAAGGCGAACGCGCCGAGCTTCTCGTGCATCACCGTCGACAGCGACACCTCGACCAGCGACACCGTGCTGGCCTTCGCGACCGGCAAGGCCGGTAACGTCGCGCTGGCGGATGATGACAGCGTGGGGGCGGACGCCTTTCGCGCTGCACTGGCAGACCTATGCCATCAACTCGCCATGCTCGTGGTTCGCGACGGCGAAGGCGCACAGAAGCTGATCGAGATCCAGGTAACCGGCGCCGACAGCGACCGCAGCGCACACCGCATCGCGATGAGCATCGCCAACTCGCCGCTGGTGAAGACCGCGATTGCCGGTGAGGATGCAAACTGGGGGCGCGTCGTGATGGCGGTAGGCAAGGCCGGCGAAACCGCCGATCGCGACACGCTGTCGATCCGGTTCGGAAATACGCAGGTTGCCGAGGGTGGCTTGGCGCTGAGCGGCTATGACGAGGCGCCGGTCGCTGCGCATCTCAAGGGCCACGAGATCGAAATCGGCGTCGATCTGGCACTAGGCGAAGGCCGGGCCACGGTTTGGACCTGCGACCTCACGCATGGCTACATCTCGATCAACGCCGACTATCGCAGCTAAAGCAGGACGTTCGATTAATTCCGTTTAGTGAACGCATTCCCGCCGGAATGTGCGAGCAGCCAACCATATTCGGCAGCGCCGCTTGGATCCGTCAGATTTGGCACGAGATGCCACAAGGTCCGGATCGACGTTCGTGAGTCGCGGGGATCAAATGTACCATCTGGTCGCTGATCAGGAAGATACTGCCCGGCCCATGTACACGTCGACCGATGCTTACCATCGTCGTCGATTCTATTGTAGCTCACGCAAAAACTAATGAGATCGCCGGTCACGAAGCCGACCATCGGGAAAAATTCCCCGTTGTTATCGACACCTACACGCGTCCTGTAGGTCCCATCAATCTGCAGATGCTCCAATGTCGTTGACGGAAGAGATAATGGAACAGCTCGCACGATGTCCATCTCGGATCCAAGTTCATTGACCCAGTTGCCGACGAATGCATTCATAGCAGCCTCCTTGTTCATAGAAGACCTTACCGCATCGCCGGCCACATGAGAATAGTTCTAAACTATGACGCCTATATATTCAGCCAAAGGCTTGGTATCAGGCCAGTTCACCCTCGAGCCAAGCCTTCAGCCGGCCCTTGGGCTCCGCGCCGACCTTGGTTGCCGCCGGGGCGCCGCCCTTGAACAGGATCATCGTCGGGATGCCGCGGACGCCGTACTTGCCCGGCGCGTCGGGGTTCTCGTCGATGTTGAGCTTGGCGATCGTCACCTTCTCGCCGAGTTCTTCCGAGATTTCCTCGAGCGACGGCCCGATCATCTTGCACGGGCCACACCATTCCGCCCAGAAATCGACGAGCACGGGGCCGTCGGCGTTCAATACGTCCGCATCGAAGCTGGCATCGGTGATCTGCTTGGTCGCCATCATGAATTCTCCTTGGTTGAGTCGTATCTAAGGTCGCTCGCGTGTGCGCTCAACCACCGGGGCGCTAGCTTTGCTCCGTGGGCCGATAGTGCGGCTTGTTCGCGGCCAGCGTCTCGTCGTCCAGCACAATCAACCGCGGGCCTGCCGTGTACAGCAAGGCTGCCTCGACCGACCGCCCCGGAAAGATCACGCTCAAAGCTTCGGCATAGGCGGCCATCTGCTTCAGGTGATATTCCGGCACGTCGTCCAGACCGCGCGGTGCGCGGCGGCCAGTCTTGAAGTCGACGACGCGGATGCGGTTTGCCTCGATGAGCAAGCGATCGACCGTGCCCGATACGACCATGCCATTCGCGAGAGTCGCGGCGATCGGTGCTTCGGCGAGGGTATCCGCGCCGAACAGTTCGGCAAAGCGTGGATCGTCGAGCACGGCAACGACGCTCCGAACGATCTCGGACCGTGCGGCGGGATCACCGACACCCCCCGCCTTCGCCAGCCAGCTATCGGCCTTCGTCGCGCGATCGGCGGCAGCCACGGCCGGCAGCCGCTCGAACAGCGCGTGGATCAGCCGACCCCGCTCCGCTGCGACGCGCATAGCGGGCGTCGGCGGTGGATCGGACACGGCGTCGTCGCCCAGCGCAGACGGCGACAGCGGACGAGGCGGACGCGACTCCTGTGGCGCTGGTTCGTGCGCCCAAGCCGGGAGGTGTGCGTTCTCGATCTCCCGGATCGAAGCCGTAGGTTTTGCCACGACTGGAGGCTGAGGCTCGACCCCGGCGAACGTCCGGGCACCCTCACCAACCGGCACCTCGAGTGCCGTCAGTGCCCGATCGGACGCAGCGTACCAGCTGTTCTCCGGCGGCACCCCCTTCGCGCGGGGCCCGAGCGCACCGGCGATCACCAGCCGCTCTTCCGCGCGGGTCGCGGCGACGTAGAACAGCCGCCAATGCTCCTCCAGTTCGCGCTGCTCGGCGGCCGACACGACGGCATCCAGCGGGCCGCTGCGCTCAGCCGATCGCGGCCGGAACACCGGGATCGGCGCTGCCCCAGGCTCGGGCGACCATTTCAGGATCGAGCGCGGTGCCGCCGACGGGTCCGCCGTCGCATCCGCCAAGATCACCAGAGGCGCCTGCAACCCCTTCGCGCCGTGTGCGGTCATCACCCGCACCGCGTCGAGCGGCGCGGATGGATCCCGTACGATCTCGACATCGCCGCGATCGAACCAGTCGAGGAAGCGCTGCAACGACGGCGTCGTCGTGCTCTCGAACGTCAGCGCGGCGTTGAGCAGTTCCTCGATCGGATCCCGTGCCTCAGTGCCCAGCCGGCGGATCAGTTTGCGGCGACCGTCGAGTGGGCCCGACAACAATTCTTCCAAAAACTGGTAGGGCGTCGCGATATCCGCGCGTGCGAGCATCGCCAGCAACGGGGCGAGCCGCGTCGCGGGTTGCGTGCGTTGCAGGTGGCGCCACAACGGCCCGGCCTCGCGCGGGGCGGCGGCCATCAGTTCGTCCTGCGTCCAGCCGATGAGCGGCGATACGAGCAACGCCGCGACGGACAGGTCGTCCTCAGGCTGCAACACGAAGCGGATTGTGGCCAGCAGATCCTGCACCGCGAGCGGCGCGTTCAGCCGCAGGCGATCGACGCCGGCCACCGGCACGCCCTCGGCATAGAGCCGCGCGACGATTAGCGAGGCGAGGTCGCCGCGTCGCTTGACCAGGATCATCACATCCTCGGGCCGCAGCCGCCGCCCCTTGCTCTCCAGCATCAGGCCGGTGTCGGACGCGAGCCAGCCCTTCACCGCGCGCGCGATATCGCTCGCAAGTTTGCGCACCGCGTCGTCGACCCAGCCTTCTTCGTCGTCCTCGCTGCCACCAGCGGAGACCGGCGGCCACAGGGTCACGGTGCCCGGCCCGGCGACCTCGCTGGCGTGCTGTTCGACTTCGCCCGCGATCCCGAGGCCCGGCTCGCCGATCGCCTCGATCGCGGCGTCGACGAACTCCAGCACGGTGCGCGTCGACCGGAACGAGTGGCGCAACGACAGCCGGGCCAAGGGGAGCCCGCGCTCCTCTTCGGGCCAGTCGTCGTCGCCTTCCGCCTCGCTCGCACGACCACCGAAATACTGTTCGGCCGCCTGGAAATTGAGCGGGTCGGTGCCCTGGAAGCCGAAGATCGCCTGTTTGTAGTCACCGACCGTGAACAGCGTGCGCGTCGAGGGCGCGTAGATGCCGCGGCCGACGAAGAACTCGTCGGCGAGCGCGCGGACGATCCGCCACTGGTGTCCGTTGGTGTCCTGCGCCTCGTCGATGAGCAAGTGCTCGGTCGCCTGATCGAGCTTGTAGCGCACCCATTCGCCGATCCCCGGCTGGTCGAGCAGCGCCACCGTCGTCGCGATCAGGTCGTCGAAATCGACCGCCCCCGCGCGGCGCTTGGCCAGCGCATAGCCGCGCGCATAATCGCGCCCGACTTCCAGCCCGTCGGCGAGCAGGTCGCAATAGGTCGCGCGCTGGACCATCGACAGGACGTCGGTGCACGCCTCGCCCAGATCGCGCGCGAGCACTTCGTAATCAGGCTCGGCATCGATCAGTTTCTTCGAGGCTTTGCGCTGCGTGCCCGTGCCGGTGAGCACGACGCTGGCGAGCTCGTCCAACGTCGCCGCGCGATCCTCGGAATCGAGCCAGCGCTGCACGGTCGCCGCTGCGGCCTGCCCGGTTGCAGTTCCCCACGCGCGGTTCGCCGCAGCAATGCGAGCGATCGCATCGAGGTCTAGCGCGTCGCACCATTCCGTGATCGCCTCATCGATGTCTCCGGACGGAAGCCCGAGTTCGCGCCGAAGCCACGGCTGGATGCCGACTGGGAGGGCCTCCAGAGCCGGCAGCGCACGGGCGCAGGCGAGCAGGAACGCCTCCGCCCCGCCCTCGCCCATCCGCAGCGACAGCCGCCCGACGATCTCGACCGGACGTTCGCGGCCTTCGCGCTCTGCATCCGACAGCATCGACGCCAGCGCCTCGCGTGCGAGCCCGCCTTCTTCACGCGCTTCCAGCGGTCGGAAGCCTGGCGTCAGCCCGGCCTCGACCGGGAACGCTGCCAACAGTCCCTGGCAGAAGCCGTGGATCGTCTGGATGCGGAGGCCTCCGCCCGGTGCATCGAGGACCTTGGCGAACAGGGTCCGCGCTCGGTCCTGCAACGCCTGTACCGGGCTCTCGCCGAGCGCGATCAGGTCCGCCGCCAGCGCCGGGGCGGGCATCCGCACCCACGCGGCGAGGCGCCCGTTGATGCGCTGCGCCATCTCCGCCGCGCCGGCCTTGGTGAAGGTCAGGCAGAGGATCGCGCCGGGATCTACGCCGCGCAACAGGAGGCGGAACACGCGCGCCGCCAGCACCTGGGTCTTCCCCGTGCCCGCAGACGCGGACAACCAGACGTGCGAGGCCGGGTTGCTCGCATCGGCCTGCGCGCCTCTCAGCCGGGGCAGCGTGGCGAGCGCATCACCGCTCACGGCCATACCATTCGTCGCGTCGCATCAGCTGGTCATACTCGGCATAGGGGGCGTATTCGGGGACGAGTTTCGCGGTGAAGGCGGCGCTGCCGGTGAGCCATTCGCCGACGACTTCGGTGAAGTTGTGCGCGGCGATCGACGTGAATTCGGCGGTCGGGATCTTGTCGCGCTTGCCCTCGGGATCGACCGGGCTCTCGATATAGCCGAACGCGTCGCGCTTCTTGCCGAGCGACCAATATTCGAACGCGACTGCGGTGCCCGAGACGTCTGGGAAGCCACCGCGTTCGGCGATCAGGCCGAGCAGGCCGAGTTGGAGGCTGTAACCGGCGCGTACGGCAGTGGGCGAAGGGGGCTTGCCGGTCTTGTAGTCGATCACCGCGAGGCGCCCGTCGGGCAGCTTGTCGATGCGGTCGTAGCGGCCCGACAGGGTCACGCCGGCGATCTCGATCTTGCCCTTGCCCTCGGCGCTGGCGACCGTGCGGCCGTCTTCGCCTTGCGCGACTATGGCGCCGGCGATCCAGTCGATCGCCTCCAGCAGGCGCGGTTGCCAGAGCGCGCGCATCATCGGATGCGTGCGCTCGTCGTCGAGCATCGCCTTCGCGCGCTGTCGTAGTGTGTCGACGGTGCAGTTGTCCTGCTTCCACCATTGCTCGAGGATGTCGTGCACCGCCGTCCCGCGCCACGCTGCGCTGGGGTCGGCGTCGACGGGGTCGAGCGGCATCAGCCCGAGCACGCGGCGCGCGTAGAAGGCGTAGGGATCGGCCTTGAGCCGGTCCACCTCGGTGACGGAGATGGCTTTCGGACGTAGCAGCGCAGGCGGCGACGGCGCGGGACGGTCGGCGGGGAGATGTTCGCCCGGATCGTCGAGCGCGCGCGTCCAGCCTTCCAGTGCAGATGCGCGCTCAAACCGATCTCCTGCGAGTGCCTGCAAACGGAGCCAGAGGCGCGAGGCTAAAGCGGGTGACTTCGCGTCTCGCCGCGCTCGGGTAACGACCGCCCGCGGGGCACCCAACGCTTGCGCAAAATCATGCGCCGCCGTGCCGACACGCCGCTCCAACCCCGGCAGCCCGAGCTCCATGCGGATGCGTGGTGCGAGCCACGGGTCCGGCGCAGGCCGCCCCGGCCACACGCCTTCGTTCAGCCCGCCGAGCACCATGACGTCGGCGGTCTGCAACCGCGCTTCGATCAGGCCGTAGATCGCGAGTCGTGGGTGGCCGCCCGGCGCTGGCCGGACCGCGACTTCATCGAGCAACGTGCGCAACAGCTGTGGCAGTTCGCGCGGATCTATCCGCGGCGGTCCGGCGGGTGCTTCGGCTTCCAGATCGGCGAGGAACTCCGCTGCGGCACGCCCTGCGAGGCCCGACCAGAGATTGTCGCCGCACAAGGTCTGCGCCGTCTCGCGCAGGCAGGCTAGCACCGACGCCAGGGGCTGCGGCCCCTGATCGAACGCGCCTGCGAGCGGCGTCAGCAGCGGCTGGACATCGGTCCACCATGTCGCCGCCGTGCCCTTGCGCTCCTCCAGATGTCCGGCGATCCCGTCGAGCCCCGCCGCCGGCCTTGGTCCGCGCAACCGACGGTCGAGCGCACGCGCGCCATCAAGCCACAGCAAGCGATCCTCGCCCGCGCGCACTAGCGGGTGCTTCAGCAACGCCAGCAGCGCGAGCGGCGAGAAGCGCTGTGCCGCCGCCTCGGCCAGCGCGAGGAGCAACGTTCCCGGCGGCAGGATCGACAAAGGCCGTCCCGCGCTGTCGTCGATGCCGATGTTCCAGCGCCCGAGATGCGCTGCCACCCGACGCGCCAGGGCGCGATCGGGCGTGACCAGCGCCGCGGTACGCTCGGGCACCTCCAACGCCTCGCGCAACACGAGCGCAATCGCCTGCGCCTCCTCCGCCGGGGTCGCGAGTTCGGCGGCGGTCACGCCCTTCAAGCGGCGATCCTCCGCGGCGATCTGCGTCCATTTGCCGGTGAAGTCAGCAGGCGCCAGCGCGTTGGCGATCGCCCGGCCGCGCGCGGGGTCGGCGTCGTGCCCGCCGCCCTCGCGCCATGTCTGCACCTCGCCTCGGGCGACGCCCATGCGCAGGAGCATCAGCTTCGCATCGAACTGCGGATGCGTTTCGATCGAGCGCCGCGTGAGCCCGGTCACCGGGTGCGGATCATGCGGGCCGAGCGCGTCCCATTCCTCATCCGGCAGGGCTAGGTCGAGCCCTGCGAACACCACCATGCCCTGCGGCATGTCGGCGATGCAGCGGAGCAGACGCGCGACTGCGGGCGCGGAATCGGTCACGCCCGCCGCGCAGACGATCCCGGCGGGCGGTGCACTTCGCCAACGCTGGGCGAGCCGATCGAGCAACGCCGAGCGCCGCGTCGCCGCATCGATCCGCTCCAGCCGCGCGAGTTCTCCCGGCCAGCGTTGCAGCACGATCTCGAACGTCGCCAGCGCGCGCCGCCAATGCTCGGTCAGTTCGGGGCCAAGCTCGATATCGCGCAGCTTGGTCGGCGGCACCTCCTCGACCAGCAACTGATCGAGCGTCCGCGCGAGTCCGCCTGCGAGGCGCACCGCCTCAGCCGCGTCGACCGGATGCCCTTCGCGCGCGCGCTCTTCCGACACCAGCCGCGCGAGGATCATGCGCCGCTGGTACGGCGGTACCGCGGGCATCGGCGGATCGATATCGTCCGCGGGATCGAGCGCGGCGCCGACCGCCTCGCCCATCTCAGGATCGCCCAGTGCCACCAACCGGGGCAGGACGAGCCCGCCACCGCTCGCGCGCACGAACGCCTCGGTAACCGCCTTCACCGCGCGGTTGTTGGGCAGCACGACCAGCGCGCGGGCGAGCGCCAGCGGATCGCGCCCCGCCCGCCGGGTCAGGCCGGCGACCAGCGCGTCCGCAAACGCGCGGTGCGCGGGGATCGTGTAGAGCGTCGGGCGATCCGCCGTGGCAATATCAGCCATCCGCTAGGATCGCCTCGGTCTTCGGGATCGCGGCGGGCGTGCCGACGTCGAACCACAGGCCCTGGTGGACCTGACCGTAAGCACGGCCCGCCTCGATCGCGCGATCCCAGAATATGTTCGTCGAGAACGGTCCCTCCGGCCAGTCGGCGATCAGGCGCGGATGCAGGATCTGGATACCGGTATAGGCGAACGGCGCGACCCGGCCGGGCTTGCGCCGCCCGGCGATCCGACCGTCGCTGCCGAGATAAAAATCGCCCATGCCGCCGTAATTGTTGGCGCGCGCGAGCGGCACCATCAACAGCAGCGCGTCCATCTTGGCGTCGTCCCAGCGCGACGCGAGCAGCCTGATCGCGTCGACCGGCCCGTCGATCCACAGGTTGTCGCTGTTGACGACCAGCACCGGCGCGTCGCCGAGCAGATGCCGCGCTTGGACGAGCGCGCCACCCGTCTCCATCAGCATTTTCCGCTCGTCGGAGATCACCACGTCGATCCCCGCGAACCGGTCGGTGACGTGCGCCTCCAGCGTGTCCGCGAGGTAATGCACGTTGACGACGGCGCGCTTGATCCCGGCGGCCTGCAAGCGTTCGAAGACGTGATCGATCAACGGTTTGCCCGCGACCTGAACCAGCGGCTTGGGTCGCGTCGCGGTCAGCGGCCGCATCCGCTTGCCCAGGCCGGCCGCCATCACCATCGCCGTCTCGGGCACCGTGCCGCGAGGGACAGGGCGGATCGTCTGCTGGCGGGTCACGCCTTCAGCGCCAGTGGATCGCCGCGCAACGCGGGCGGCACGTTCGCCGCGAACCATGCCGCGACCGGCGCCATAACCGGCTGGGCCAAATCGCGCTCTAGATACGCCCACACGCGCGGGCACATCGTCGCATAATGCGGCTTGCCGTCGCGCTTCCACAGCCGCGTGAAGATGCCGAGGATCTTGGCATTCCGCTGCGCCCCGAGCACGTGATACGCGTTCATGAAGGCATCATCAGTCTCTGGCCCCGCATCCGCCGCCGCACGATATCGCTCCAGCATCGCCGCCTCAACCGCCGGATCGACCGTCCGCCGCGCGTCCTGCAACAGCGACACCAGATCATAGGCCGGATGCCCTGCCAAGGCGTCCTGGAAATCAAGCAGGCCGAGCGATCGCTCCGGCCCGACGAGCATCAGGTTTTCGGCATGATAATCGCGCAGTACCGTGATCGGCGTCTCGGCGATGGCATGATCGAACACCGCCTCCCAAGCCGCGTCCCAGCCCGTGAGATCGGGCTCGACCCCAACTGCGGGGCAATACCACTCCACGAACAACCGCGCCTCGCGCCGTAGTACCGCGCGGTCGTAGGGGGGCACCGGTCCAGCCGGCTCCGCACGCAGCCGCACCAACAGGTCGATCGCCGGCGCATAAAGCGACAGTTCCTCGTCCGGGGTCGCGTCGACGGTCTCGCGCAAACGGATATCGCCGAAATCCTCGATCAGCACGAGCCCCTGGTCGAGGTCGCATGCCAGGATCGCCGGCGCCGCAAAGTCGCGTTCGACGAGCCATTCGGCGACCATGATGAACGGGCGGGGATCTTCGTGCGGCGGGGGCGCATCCATAAGGATGGCCTGACGCCCTCCTTCGATCGCGCGGAAATAGCGGCGGAACGAGGCGTCGCCGGCGACCGGAAGGATGCGCGCGCCTCCCCAGCCATGGGCGTCGAGAAAAGCGGCGGCGCCGGGCGGCGGGGTCATGTCGGCCATCGCGACCTCCAAGCTTCCGGCACGCCGATAGTCAAGCCGCGCGTGCCGTCCGCCTCGATCGTCAGGGCTAGGCGAAGCGCGTCGGGCCAGTAATCGGGGCCCGCCCGCTCCGGCCATTCGACCAGGAGCAGCGAATCGTAGCGGGCATCGTCGAGCGCGAGTTCCTCGATCTCGGCGGGGTCGTCGATCCGGTAGAGGTCGACGTGGAGCACGGGGAAGCGGACTTCAGGTGGCTCGTAGGGCTGGACGATCGCGAAGCTAGGCGATGGCGCCTCGCCGGCGAGGCCGAGCGCGGCGAGAAGCCCGCGGGCGACGCTGGTCTTGCCGGCGCCGAGCGTGCCTTCGAGGGTGATAACGTCTCCGGGGCGGACTAGGTCGGCAAGCATAGCCCCGAACGCTTCGGTAGCTTGCGGGTCAGGTAGACGGATCACGCGCACAAGCCCTCTCCCCTCCGGGGAGAGGGCTGGGTGAGGGGCTGTTCCAGGCGCTGCGCTGCTTGGCTTCCCCTCACCCCGGCCCTCTCCCCGGAGGGGAGAGGGAGCAGAAGACCCACCATCATCGCCGCGGCAATTCTACGGTGATCAGGGTACCCGCGCCGGGCTCGGAGACCAGTTCTATCGTACCGCCGTGCGCTTCCACGAACTGCTTGGCCAAGGGCAACCCCAGCCCCAACGCGCGATCCCCCATAGGCTTCGACTCCGCGAACCGGTCGAATGCATGCGCCACCGCCTCCGCGTCCATCCCGACCCCGTCGTCGGATACCACGATCCGCGCGGTCGTAGCGTTGCCGTCGGTGTGCAGCAGCACGCGCCCACCATCCGGCGTCGCCGCGACCGCGTGGCGAAGCAGATGCTCGACGACTTCCTTCAGCCGCTTCGGGTTGCCGTTCACCCGCCCCGTCGACCGCCCAACCTCGATAGCGAAGTCGAGCTTCCGTCGCTTGGCCGACGGCAGGATCGTCTCCGCCGCCGCGCGCACGGTGGTAGCCAGGTCGACGTCGCTGCGATCCGTCTCCGCGCGGTCGCTCTCCGCGCGGGTCAGGTCGAGCACGTCGTCGACCAGCAGCCCCAGTCGCTCGACCGACTCGAGGATCGCCCCGACATACCCCTCGGCCTGCGGCGTCAGCGCGCCCGCATACCCGCCATGCAACATCTCCGCGAACCCGCTGATCGAGGTCAGCGGCGTGCGCAGTTCGTAGCTCATGTTGGCAACGAACGCGGTCTTCACCTTGTCGGTCGCCTCGAGCGCATCCGCACGGTCGCGCAGCGCCTGCTCCGCGCGCCGGCTGTCGGTAATATCGAGCATCGTGAACAGCGCGTTCCCGTCGGGCAGCGGTACGCCGGCAAACTCGAAATGCCGGCCGTCCGCAAACGCCACGCGCCCGCCGCGCTGCTGGCGCCCGACCGTCGCCGACCGCACGAGATCCGGGATCAGCGCCGACCGACCAGGCGTCGCGAGCTTGGCCCCCGCCGCCTCGGCGAACGCATCGACGCGGGGGTGCGAGGCGAGGAACTCCTCCTCCAGCCCCCACAGTGCGCGGAACCGGTTGTTCCAAAGCTGCAACCGCCCGTCTGCCGCAAAGACGCCCAGCGCCTCGAACAGATTGTCGAACGTCGCGGTCCGCACGCGCAGCAACGTGTCGCGCGCGCTCGCGAGTTGGACCTGCTCGGTGCGATCCTCGAAGATCAGCAGCAGGCCGCCATCGGGCAAAGGCTGCGCGACGACGCGAAGATGCGTGCCGCCGCGAAGGTGCCAGTTCTCCTCCATCGCCCCCCCGCCAGCCGAAGCGCCGGGCGAGCTGCCGGTCTGCATGAACCAGTCGCGGCGCTCCGCCTTCCAGCTTGGGAAGTCGCGCACCTCGGGCAACCGGTTCGCCTCGCGCATCCGCTCCAGCACGCGGTCGAACTCGGGGCGATCGGCAAGCCATTCGCTGCGCATCGCGAACATCCGCCGGAACGGCTGGTTGCAGAACACGAGCGACCGATCGCCGCCGAACTGCGCCACGCCCGCCGACAACCGATCGAGCATCGCGCGCTGTGCCTCGGCAAAGCGCTTCGCCCCGGACCGTGCCTGCTCGAGCTCCTCGATATCGATCGCGAACCCGGCCACGCCGCCGCTCGGCAACGGTACGTCGTAGATCTGCAACGACCGCCGCGCGCCGTCGATCGTCGCGGGCAGGACCTGCTGGTGCGGCCGGCCCTGCTCCCGCGCGACCGCCGCGCCCGCAAGAGGCCCGCCCCGCCCCGATCCCTCGACCAGTTCCAGCCCGCGCGCGACGACGTCGGCGGCGTCACGCCCCTCGACCGCATCGACATAGGCGGTGTTGACCATCGCCAGCCGCAGATCGGTCGCGCGGTACCACATCGGCATCGGTGCGGCCTCGATCAGCCCGGTCAGCGACTCATATGCCTGGCCGAGCCGCGCGGTCTCCGCCCCCAGCCGCGCGATCTCCGCCTCGCTGTCGGTAGCGTCGAACGCCCATAGCAGCACCGCCCCCATCGCGCCCATCTCGCCGGGCGCGCGGCCCCCGCGAAACGTGATCGCCCGCGTCGAGCCCTGCAACCGCACCGACCGCACGAACGCCCGCCCCGATCGCTGCGCGGCGGTGATATCCGCTATCAACCGCGCGGCGTCATCGGCGGACAATCCCGTTCCCCCGGCGGCAAGCTCTGCGATCGAGCCGGGCGGCGCGTCCAGCCCGAGCCAATCCGCCATCCGCCGTGTCATCTCGATCCGCCCGCCCGACCGGATCACCGTCACGATCGCAGGCGATCCGTCAAGGATCGTCTGCAACTGGGCGTTGGCTTCGACCGTCTTGGACGCATCGGCGCGTGCTCTCAGGCCAGCGTAAAGCAGCGCCAGTCCGCCAAGGATCAGCATGAGAAGCATCGCCCCGACCGTCACGGCAACACCGGTCCCGATCATCATGTTTGGGTAGGCCGTTGCGACATCATCCGACCATGTAGGCCAAACCCTCCCCCCGGGGAAAGCCACGAGACAATGAAAAGGGCGGGCCCGACATGCGGACCCGCCCTTCGCGAACTATGTGTCCTCTCGCAGGAGGACGGGTATTAGAGCTTCACGCGCGCGCCAACGTACATGAACCGTCCGACGTTATCGAAGATCGCGTCGGCGCCGTTACCCAGCAAACCGTAAGGCGGCTTCTTGTCGGTCAAGTTGTCGACACCACCGTAGAAGGTGAACCGCTTGTCGACATCCACCGACGCCCGGAGCGCGTGATAGACGACCGACGGATAATACACCCGGTCTGCATAATAGGGATCGAGGGCGGCGACGCCATTGGTGTCGTGCTGTGCTTCCCAATCGGTAATCGACTGCCGACCGACGTAGCGGAGCTGGTACCCGAGCGTGACCGGCCCATGCGTATAGTCCGCCGAAACGTTGAAGTTGTAGACCGGGTCGCCCAGCTCGCCCTTGACGCGCTCCTTCTGGCCGGGGTTGTCGAGGTACGGATAATCCGTGCGATCGCGAACCCAAGTGCCGACGAACCGCAGCGCGATCTTGTCATCGGCGAAGATGCGGCGGTTGTACGACACGTCGACGTCGATGCCCTTGGCCCGCAGCGCCGCGAAGTTCACCGTGCTCTGGAGCAACGCGGTCTGCGCGAACTCCCCGCTCGATTGACGCGGGTTGATCAGACCGCAGAACTGGTTGTCGAGCGATGCTGCGTCGTAGCAGGCGTCGAGGATCGTCTGCGCGCCGACAGCGGCGATGACGTTGCTGATCTTGATGTCGTAATAGTCCGCCGTGATCGCGAGGCCGGGAATGAACGACGGTTGCAGGATGACGCCGTACGTCCAGCTCCGCGACGTCTCCGCCTCGAGGTTGGGGTTGCCGCCCGACAGGAATTCGGTGCTGCCCCCACGTGCCGCATTGTTGATGAAGTTGACGGGAACGCCGGCCGCCGCGCAGTTGGCGGCGCGGGTCGAGCGACCGGTCTTGATGAAGTTGATGTCGCAGGGATCGTTCAAGAGATCGAAGTTCTGCGACGGCGACGAGTAGAGGTCGCTCAACGTCGGCGCACGAACGGCCTTGGCGTAGCTGACGCGGAACTTGATGTCGCGGACCGGCGCGTACAGCGCCCCCGCATTCCACGTCCAGACGGTACCCGCCGAACCCTTGTAGTCGGCAACGCGGACGGCCGCATTCGCCGACAGTTCCTCGGCGAACCGCGTGCCCTTGAGCAGCGGCACGTTGATCTCGCCATACGCCTCCTTCACCGCGAACGACGGCGGCGCGAAATCGGGAATGGCGTTGAGGAAGGTCGCGCCCGACTTCACCTGGTCGTCGTACGAATACGAAGCGGTCTCGCGGCGATACTCGCCACCAAACGCGAACTGAACAGGCCCGCCGGGAAGTTCGAACAGTTGCGAGCTGTCGCCGACGATGTTTGCGGTGACGTCGAACTCGGTCGCCTTGCCGGTCCGCTGCGACGTCGTGTTGATGTAGTTTAGCGCAGCCTGGCTGGGAGCGCCGTTGCCGAGCACGTTCAACGGCACGCAGTTCGGATCGGTGACGCTGGTCTGGTTGATCCGGCAGACGATAGTGCCTGCGGCGTTCCGCACCGTATCGACCGCATTGTAGAAGTTCTGATTGACGCGATTGTTGAAGAACGACGAGCGGGTCCGGAACTCGCCATAATTTACCGAGAAATCATACTTCCAGTCGGTGTTGAACGTCCCTTCCGCGCCGCCGACGATCCGATAGGTATCACGGCGGTCGAATTCGTCGCGCGTCCCGAAATCGTTGTTGTTGCGGTTCAGGCGGAAGAACTGGGCTCCGGCTGGCAGCAGCGAACGGATCGTCGCGGCGTCGCTGGGCTGAAGATACGGATTGTCGAACGAGATCGGGATCCCGATCGTCTGCCGGCCGAACCCGCCGATAGCCGCACGCGTGAAAGGATTGCCGTTGGCGTCCTCATCCGAGACGGTGCCCTGCTCGCCACCTTGCGCGAACGTCGGCGTGCCCTGGTTGAAGCTCTCGACGCGAACGAACTTCGCCTCGATGAACGGCTTGAAGGCGTCGGACACGTCGAAGTGGCCGAGCAGATTGGCAACGTAGCGTTTCAGCGACGGCTGGAGCGTGCCGCGATCGTTGAGGATGCCGCCGTCGCCGCCATTGTTGTTGTTCGAGCCCGCCGGGCGGAAGTCGGTACCGTAATTATACTCGTACAGCGATCCACCCGAGTTGAAACCGAATACCCGGGGATAGCCGTTGGCGAGGCAGCCTGCCGCCACGGTGCCGTTGCCGCAGCTGCCGATCCCGGAGCCGTTATAGGCGATGAAATTGCCGCCATTGTCGTAACCGAAGCTATGGACGTTGTTTAGGAACGTGCGGTTGGGAACCGTGTTGTCGAGCGCTGGGCTGTCGACGATCTGGAACTGGCGACGTCCGGTGTACGCACCGGTGAGACCTGGCCGGTCGGCATAGGTGACGAGGTCGGACTGGTTATATTCGAGATTCAGCGCAATGTTGCCGCGGCCATCGGCGAAGTTCTGACCGTAGGTACCACTGAGACGATACGTGCCGTGATCGCCCTTGTCGCTCAAGCCGCTCTGCGCATTGAGCGTCAGGCCCTCGAAGTTGCGTTTCAGCACGAAGTTGACGACGCCGGCCATCGCGTCCGAGCCGTAGACCGCGGACTGGCCGCCGGTAACCGCGTCGACGCGTTCGATCAGGTCGGTCGGGATGGTGTTGGTATCGACCAGGAAATCGCCCTCGGACGAGGTGATGTGGCGACGACCGTTGACCAGCACCAGCGTGCGGGTGACGCCGAGGCCGCGCATATCGAGGAAGTTCAGGCCCGAGGTGCCGATAAACTGCGTCGAACTCGCCTGGCTGTAGGTCGAACGCAACGAGGGAAGGTCGTTCAAGACATCGCCGACGGTGATCGCACCGGTGCGCGTGAGATCGGCAATCGTCAGCGTGGTGACGGGAGCCGGCGAATCCAGCGTCGGACGCGCGATACGCGAACCGGTCACGACGATTTCGCTACCGGCATTGGCTTCCGGTGCAACGGTCTGCGCAACCGCGCCCGTAGTGGTATCCGATCCCGCCGAAGCGGCCGGATCGGTGCCGGGTGCCTGGGTCTGGGCGTCTACCGGCGTCGCTGTCTGCGCTGCTGCCGGGATCGCCGAGGCCAATACGAATGCGGCCGTAGACGCAGTAACGAACAATCCGGACTTCCGGATCGAGATGCCAACCATAGTAAGAAACCCTCTGAACCTAAGCTGTTTTACTCAAGCCGAAAGGACACCTTTTCTGTCTATTGTTCAATCCTTACAACAAAACATTACGGTTGTGTGACATGCCTGCAACACGGATGCGCAACGAAAAAGCCGCGCCCGCCTGATGGCGGACGCGGCTTTCGAAAACCCTACGGAATCCTGAGGATCAGTAGCGATAATGATCCGGCTTGAACGGGCCCTCGACCGGCACGCCGATGTAGCCGGCCTGCTTGTCCGAGAGCTTCGACAGCTTCACGCCAAGCTTCTCGAGGTGGAGCATCGCGACCTTCTCGTCGAGGTGCTTCGGCAGGACGTAGACTTCGTTCTTGTAGTTCTCGCCCTTGGTCCAGAGCTCGATCTGCGCGAGCGTCTGGTTGGTGAACGAGGCCGACATCACGAACGACGGGTGGCCGGTGGCGCAACCGAGGTTCACCAGGCGACCCTTCGCCAGGATGATGATCTGCTTGCCGTCCGGGAACTTCACCAGGTCGGTGCCGGGCTTCACTTCGGTCCAGTCGTAGTTCGACAGCGCGGCGATCTGGATCTCCGAGTCGAAGTGGCCGATGTTGCAGACGATCGACATCGGCTTCATCGCCTTCATGTGATCGGCGGTGATGACGTCGGCGTTGCCGGTCGCGGTGCAGAAGATGTCGGCGCGCTTCACGGCCTCTTCCATCGTCACGACCTCGAAGCCCTCCATCGCCGCCTGCAGTGCGCAGATCGGATCGACTTCGGTGACCATCACGCGCGCGCCGCCGTTGCGGAGCGACTGGGCCGAACCCTTGCCGACGTCACCGAAGCCGGCAACGCAGGCGACCTTGCCGGCGAGCATGACGTCGGTCGCGCGACGGATCGCGTCGACCAGCGATTCCTTGCAGCCGTAGAGGTTGTCGAACTTCGACTTGGTGACCGAGTCGTTGACGTTGATCGCCGGGAACGGCAGCTCGCCCTTCTTGGCGATCTCGTACAGGCGGTGGACGCCCGTGGTGGTCTCTTCCGAGACGCCCTTCAGGTTCTTGACGGTCTCGGTCAGGTAGCCGGGGTTCTTCGCGACGTACGCCTTGAGCGCGCGCTGCATCTCGACCTCTTCCTCGTTCTCGGGCTCGGGCATCGTGTGGCCGGCTTCGAGCTTGGCACCCCAGAGCGCGAACATCGTCGCGTCGCCGCCGTCATCGAGGATGATGTTGGCGGTCTGGCCCTCGACGTCGCGATCCCACGAGAAGATGTCGCCGACGTAGTTCCAGTAATCCGCAAGGCTCTCGCCCTTGATCGCGAACACCGGCACGCCGGTCGCGGCGATCGCGGCGGCGGCATGGTCCTGCGTCGAGAAGATGTTGCAGGTCGCCCAGCGAACATCGGCGCCGAGCGCGGTCAGCGTCTCGATCAACACGGCGGTCTGGATCGTCATGTGCAGCGAACCGGTGATGCGCGCGCCCTTGAGCGGCTGTGCTGCGCCGAATTCGGTGCGCAGCGACATCAGGCCGGGCATTTCGGTCTCGGCGATGTTGATCTCGGCGCGGCCGAAATCGGCGAGGCTGATGTCGGCGACGACGTAGTCGGTCGCATTGCCGGACTGCGCGGGGGCGAGGGTGGTGGCCACGATGGGTCTCCTGGAAATTCTGTGATCGGCGAGCCTCATGCCCGTGCCGGATGTGGGGTCACTTAGGGGATCAGGGGGCCCAAATCAAATATAAAGATATCTTTATATGATGCTCGGGGATGCCGTTCGCGTTAGCTGCACTGCCCTTCTTCGACTCCCCTCCCTGGAAGGGAGGGGTTGGGGGTGGGTCGGTTTGAGGCGTGTGCAGAGCCAGCCAACCGGCCGCCCCCGCCAGCCCCTCCCTTCCAGGGAGGGGGGAAGATTAGGCCCTGCCCGTCTCTGCGACGAGCAACCGCGGATCCACGCCGGCCTGCGCGAAGGCCATCGTCCACCGATCCTCCGCAGCGGTATCGAACAGCAATTCGGTGTCGCCGAGCACGTTGAACCAGCCTGGCCGCGACAGCTCACCCTCGAGCTGCCCGCCATCCCAACCGGCATAGCCAAGCGCCACTACCCATTCCGACGGTCCCTTCCCTTCCGCGATCGCGCGCAGAACGTCGACCGTGCTCGACAGCTTCCACCGCCCGGCGACGTCGACCGAGTCCTGCCCGCCCCAGTCGGACGAGTGCACCACGAACCCGCGCCGAGGCTCGACTGGCCCGCCGAAATGCACCGGTGCGTTGGGCGCATCGCCCGGCTCGATCCCGAACTGTTCGAGCAGATCGTGGAAGCCCAGCCCGTCGATAGTCGCGCCGATCCCGATGCCGATCGCGCCATTCTCGTCATGGCTGCACATCGCGATGACCGCGCGGGCGAACCGCGGGTCGCTCATCCCCGGCATCGCGAGCAGGAATTGTCCGGAAAGAAAGGGCGTCTTGTCCATGCGTTCGACCATAGCGACGCGCACGATCGCCCGCCACGCTTGAAATACGCGCGCCCGCGTCCAAGGTACGGCTCGCCCGCGACCAACGCGCGGCGATAGGAGATTTCAGATGACGATCAGCGTCGGCGACCGGCTTCCCACCACCACCCTCGTCAAGGCGACCGCAGACGGCCCCGACCAGGTCGATACCGACAGCTTCTTCAAGGGCCGCAAGGTCGCGCTGTTCGCGGTGCCTGGCGCATTTACGCCGACCTGCTCGGCCAAGCACCTCCCCGGTTTCGTCGAGAAGGAAGCCGAGCTCAAGGCCAAGGGCATCGATGAGGTCGCCTGCGTCTCGGTCAACGACGCGTTCGTGATGGGCGCATGGGGCAAGTCGGCAGGCGCCGGCGACATCACGCTGCTGGCCGACGGCAATGGCGATTTCGCCAAGGCGATCGGGCTTACGATGGACGGCTCGGGCTTCGGCATGGGGACGCGTAGCCAGCGTTACTCGATGCTGGTCAATGACGGCGTGGTCGAGCAGCTGAACGTCGAGGCCCCGGGCGAGTTCAAGGTGAGTTCGGCCGAACATCTCCTGAGCGAAATCTGACCTCTTAGAGTCCTCCCCCGCCAGGGGGAGGTGGCTGGCGCCTGCCAGACGGAGGGGGAGGAATGGGCAACATCTGTTCCGTGCCCTCCCCCTCCGTCACCTTCGGCGACACCTCCCCCTGGCGGGGGAGGATTCGAAGAAGCCGGTGGTCTTGCCACCGTAACGTCCGCCACCTAACACTGCCCGATGACAATCGCATCCGACCTCGTCGCCGACCTCGACCGCCTCTACCGCGCTTCCGTCGAGCGCCTTCAAGCCGCGATGAGCGCTTATATCGCCGACGGCACGACGCCCGATCCCGCCAGCCGCACCGACGGCTCGTTCGCCTATCCCGAAATCCGGTTGACCTATAAGGGCGGCGTCGATCGCCCGACCCCGCTGCGGTCGTTCGGCCGTCTGGTCAACGCGGGCGAATACCGCATCAGCGTCACCAAGCCCGCGATCTTCGCCGAATACCTGACCGAACAGCTGACGCTGCTGATCGAGGATTACGATGTCACCGTCGAAGCGGTCGAGGGTCGCCAGGAAATCCCGTTCCCCTATGTGATCGAGCCCGGCCACGCGCTGAGCCTCGACGAGGTTTCCGCGACCGAATTGTCGCGCCACTTCCCCGCGACCGAACTCGCGCATATCGGCGACGAGATCGCCGATGGCCTCTGGGTCGCCAACGACGAGACACGTCCACTCGCGCTGTTCGACGGCCTGCGCACCGATTTCAGCCTCGCCCGCCTCCGCCACTACATGGGCACGCCCGCCGAGCACGCGCAGCGCTTCGTGCTGTTCACCAACTATCACCGCTATGTCGACGAGTTCGTCCGCTGGGCCGGCACGCAGCTTGGCGAAGGCTCGCGCTTCACCAGCCTGTCGGGCGCGGGCGGGATCACGATCTCGTCGGGCGACGATATCGACAAGATCATCTCCGACAGCGCCTGGCGTCGTCACCAGATGCCTGCCTATCACCTGATGGCAGACGACCGCACCGGCATCACGCTGGTCAACATCGGCGTGGGCCCCTCGAACGCGAAGACGATCTGCGACCATCTCGCGGTATTGCGTCCCGAGGCATGGCTGATGATCGGTCATTGCGGCGGGTTGCGGCCGAGCCAGCGGATCGGCGATTACGTCCTCGCGCACGCGTATCTGCGCGACGACCATGTCCTCGACGACGTCCTGCCCCCCGAAATCCCGATCCCCGCGATCGCCGAAGTCCAGCTCGCGATGGCCAAGGCGGCGGAGATCGTCTCGGGTCAGTCGGGCGAGGAGCTCAAGCGTCGGCTCCGCACCGGCACGATCGTCACGACAGACGATCGCAACTGGGAACTTCGTTACTCGAAGTCCGCACTCCGCTTCTCGCTCAGCCGCGCGGTTGGCATCGACATGGAATCCGCGACGATCGCGGCGCAGGGCTATCGCTTCCGCGTCCCCTACGGCACGCTGCTTTGCGTCTCGGACAAGCCGCTCCACGGCGAATTGAAGCTGCCGGGCCAGGCCAACCGTTTCTACGAACGCGCGATCAGCGAGCATCTGCGGATCGGGATCGAGACGTGCGAGCAACTCCGCCTGGAAGGGTCGAAGCTCCACAGCCGCAAGCTCCGCGCGTTCGATGAGCCGCCTTTCCGGTAAAGGGGGCGGCTGAAAATCGGAGCGGATCGCACGGGAATGCGTTACGCTTCCGGAATCATTGCTGAGGGAAGATAGAAGTGGCCGACACCGACACGCCCGATACGGAAGCAAAGAAGCCCGTCACCCGCCGCCGTGCGCCGCGCAAGACGAGCGCGCCGAAGGCGGCACCGGCGGCGACGTCGTCCGCCAAGCCGGCCGCATCCAAACCGGTACCGGTCGCGAAGCCCATCGCGGACAAGCCCATGGCTGCCGTGCCTTCGAAGCCTGCCGCCAAGCCTGCGCCAAAGCCACGCTCGACCAAGCGCAGCACGCCGCGCCCGGTGCCCGCGCGTAACGCGGTAGCGCTCGTCCCGGTCGCCAAGCCCCCGGAAAAGACCCGCGGCAAATGGGGTGCGGCCGCGATCTTCAGCGGTGTCGCGGTTGCCGGAGCGGCGGTTGGCGCGCTGCTGACCTTGCGTGGGAGCACGCCCAAGGCACCATCAACGCCCAAGCCGAAGGGCAAGCACGCGCATCAGGCTGACGGGGCGGATTCGTCGAAGTCGTTTGATGCGGGCATCGCCGATCCGGGGACGGTTCCGGAGTAAGCATCCCACTGCATTCCCCATATTGAGACACCACCCCGGCGAAGGCCGGGGCCCAGTTGGGAGACGTCGCCAACGGAGCGATGAGCTTAGTTACTCAAGACGTTCCAACTGGGCCCCGGCCTTCGCCGGGGTGGGGCTAGACGGAAAGTCCCACCTTTCTCGTTCCCCCGCGGAGGCGGGGGCCCAGCTAAAACCATGGAAGCGTTCGTAACCCTGGGCCCCCGCCTTCGCGGGGGAACTAGAAGGTGACGGGCAAGAGCCCCTCACCACCCAGTCGGCTTCCCCTTGTTCTGTACGTCCAGCCAAGCCTTCAACGGCGCGAAATACTCGACCAGCGCCGCACCCGACATCTCCCGGCTCCCGGTGAACACCTGCAACGCATCCGGCCAGGGCTTCGACTGCCCCATGCTCAGCATCGCGTTCAGCTTCGTGCCGACGTCCTTGTTGCCGTAGAAGGAACAGCGGTGCAGCGGCCCCTTCCAGCCCGACTGCTCGCACGCCGCCTTGTAGAACTGGAACTGCAGCACCCGCGCCAGGAAGTACCGCGTATACGGCACCGCCGCCGGGATATGGTATTTGGCGCCAGCGTCGAACTTGGTCTCGTCACGCGCGACCGGCGGCTTGATGCCCTGATACTGGAGCCGCAACGCATCCCACGCCGCCTGATACCCAGTCGCCGGGATCTGACCCGAGAACACCCCCCAACGCCACTTATCGATCAGCAGCCCGAACGGCAGGAACGCGACCTTGTCCATCGCCTGGCGCAGCAGCAGCCCGATGTCCTTGTCCGCGCTCGGCACCTTCGCCTGGTCGAGCAGGCCTATCTTCACCAGGTAATCCGGCGTGATCGACAGCGCGACGGTATCGCCGATCGCCTCGTGGAAGCCGTCGTTCGCGCCGTTCGCATAAAGAAACGGCTGTGCCTTGTACGCGCGCTGATAGTAATTGTGGCCGAGCTCGTGGTGGATCGTGACGAAGTCGTCGGCGTTCACCTTCGTGCACATCTTGATCCGGATATCGTCCTTGGCGTCGATGTCCCACGCCGATGCGTGACAGATCACGTCGCGGTCGGCAGGCTTGGTGATCTGCGACCGCTTCCAGAACGTCTCCGGCAACGGCGCGAAGCCAAGCGACGAATAGAAGCCCTCGCCCTGCTTCACCATCTTCAGCGGATCATAGCCCTTGGTCTTGAGCAGATCGCCGGTGTCGAAGCCCAGATCCCCCGCGCCCTTGGGTGCGACGATGTCGTAGATGTTGCCCCATTCCTGCGCCCACATGTTGCCGAGCAGGTCGCTGCGGATCGGCCCGGTCTTTGCCTGCACCGCGTCGCCGTATTTCTCGTTCAGCTTCCACCGCGTATAGGTGTGGAGCGCCATGTATAGCGGCTCGACCTGCTTCCAGATCGTGTCGGTCAGGGCCGCGAACTGCTCGGGCGTCATGTCGTAGCCCGAGCGCCACAACGCGCCGACATCCTTGTAGCCAAGCTCGCGCGCGCCCTCGTTCGAGATCGCGGTCATCTTCGCATAGTCGCCGCGCATCGGCGCGCCGACCTTGTCGTTCCAGCTCGTCCACATCTCGGTCAGCTTGGCCGGATCGCGCGTCGAACCCATCGCCGCCTCGATGTCGGAGCCGTTGATCGGCTTGCCGTCGAGCGTCCCCATGCCCTTGCCGTAGGACGACGACATCTTGGTGGTCAGCGTCGACAGTTCCTCGGACGCCCCTGCCCGCGTCGGCGCCGGCAGCGTCAGCCCGCCGCGCAGCAGATCGAGCTTGCGCTTCGTATCGAACGACAGCCCCGGCAGCGACGCATAGCGCGCGGCGCCGAGCGCGTACTTCACCCCTAGATCGGTCATCTCCGCACCCGACTTCGCCGCCAGCGCGTCGGTGTCGTCGGTAATGTACGTCGCGTTCACCCACGCCACGCGGTTGGCGTCGAGCGAGGCCGCTGCCATCGCCTTCTCCGCCTCAGCGACGAACGCATCGGCCTGCGCGACGGTCGGCTTGCCGGTGGCGGCGGGTGCTGCAGTCTGGGCCTGCACGATGGACGGCACGGCGATCGCGCACGCGAGCGCGATCAGAGAGACGGTACGGATCATGATCTTCCCCTGGATTATGCGCCCAGAGTGATGGCCAGCCGTCGCCTGGTCAACCGCCCAGGACCCAATCTTCGCAATCCTCCCCGCAAGGGGGAGGTGGCGCCGAAGGCGACGGAGGGGGAGGAACGCGCAACGGAGGTGGTCGCTTACCTCCCCCTCCGTCTGGCAAAAGCCAGCCACCTCCCCCTTGCGGGGGAGGATCGAGGACAGGCCGTCAGCCTGCCAGAAAGTCTGCGATCGCCTGGCCGAGTTCGGGCTTCACCACCGCGCTCATATGACCGCCGGGGGTCTCGACATATTTCCCGTTCGGCAGCGCCGCCGCGAGATCGGGCGCCGACCCGTTATCCTGATCCTCGCCCCCACAAACCACTAAGGTCGGCTGCCGGATAGCCTTTACGCTGTCCAGCGGCGTGTCGACGAACGTCTCGAGAATACCGAGCAACGCGACCGGATCGCCGCCCGTCGTCTTCAGGAACGCCTCCGCCAGCCACTCCGGCGTACCCTGCACATGCTGCCCCAGCTTGGTCAGAATATTCCGGAAATGCCCGGCGCGGCGCGACGTCTGGGTAAGTCCTTCGAGACCCATGCCCGAGAAGATCACCCGCCGCGGCGTTGCGCCCGTCGCCAGCATCCGCGACGTCGTCCGCGCACCCAGCGAATAGCCGCCAAGATCATACTCCGTCAGCCCGAGATGCGCGATCAGCGCGTGGCCGTCCTGCGTCAGTGCATCCGCCGGATATGCTTCAAGCCCGTGCGGCTTGTCGCTTTCGCCGTGCGCGCGCAGGTCCGGCATGATTACCCGGAAGCCCTTGGCCGCGATCTTCGCGGCGTGGCCGTAGCGGATCCAGTTGGTCTTTGCGTCGGAGAAATAGCCGTGGATCAGGACTACCGCGCGCCCCTCGCCGACCTCGCGCCACGCGAGGCGCGTGCCGTCGAAGCTCTCGAAAAATTGCGTCTCGGTCGGGGTGCTGGCCACGGTCACATCCTGCGTTGGTTCGCCGCCAAGTCGTGTCCGCCGCCGCCCGAGTCAACCCGCGCTCGCTTCACCGACTTCGAGCGACCCTGGGCTCCAAACGAAAACGGGCGACCCGAAGGCCGCCCGTTCCCGACACCAAACCGTTGGGATCAGAACTGATAGCCGATCCCACCCGATGCACCGGCACGGCCCTGCGAGTCGTAGGTGCCGCTCAGCTTGACGACGGTGTGACCGTCGCTGAACGCCTTCGACATGCCGACCGCGACCGCCGACTGGCCGGCATAGGTGCCGCCACCCATCGCGATCATGCCCTTGCCCGCCTCGTAAGCCTGCGGCAGTCCGGCCGCGGCCAGCGCGTTAGACGTTCCCGCGAAACTGTCCCGGCGGACGTTGCGCAAGTCGAAGTCCAGCGCCGCGATCCGTCCGTCGGTATAGGCGTTGGCCTGCGTCACCGCCGAGTTCATGCCCGAATTCAGCTGCCCGAGATTGACCGCGTCGGTGGTCGATACGCCCGCCGCGACGTTGCTCAGCACGGTCGCCTGACCGCCTGCGTTGAACGTCACGTTGGTACGCGAGGGGCCGTATTGCACCGAGTTGCTACCCATTGCGAGCGCGCTGTTCGCGGTGCCCTGCGCCGTCGCGACCGCCTGGTTGGTAGTGTAGAGCTGCCCACCGTTCACCGCTTCGGCCGACCCCGCCGCAACCGTGCCCGCGGCCACGTTGGCGATCGTCACCGGCGCCGCCGCATTGCCGCCCGCCAGCGTCACGGTGTTGGTCCGCGCGCCGTTCGCGTCGGTGTTGTACGACACCGCATTCGCCGCCGTCAGCGCCAAGGCGTAGACCTGACCGCCATTGACCGCGTCGGTCGAGCCGGCCGCGATCGAGCCGCCGGCGACGTTGTGCAGCCCGACCGGACCGGCCGCCGCACCGACTAGCGTCAGGTCGTTGGTCTTCGTGCCACCGTTCGGCGTGGTGGCGCTGCCGGCGTTGGAGTATTGCACCGGCCCGGTCGCACCGTTGCTGATCTGGTTGCCCAGGTTGGTGATCGCGGTCGTGTTGTTCGCCACCTGCGTGTTGGTCGCCGCAAGCTGCGCGCCGTTGACCGCTTCGGTCGACCCGGCGGCGACGTTGCCGGCGGCGACGTTGGAGATGACCGTCCCGCCGGCACCGCCGAGCGTGATCGCGTTCTTCGTGCCGTTGTCGTACTGGACGGTGGTGGTGCCGAGCGCCGCGACCTGCGCCGCGACGCCTGCGACCTGGCCGACATTGGCGGCATCCGTTGCTGCCGTGCCTGCCGCCACGTTGGTGATCTGGCGAGCGCCACCGGCGGACCCGACCGACACTTCGCCGACCGAGTTCTGCAGGCCGGCCAGCCCGAGCGCGGCATAGCCGAGCGTCCCGCCACGCAGTGCCGAGGATCCGGTGCCGATCGCGACGCTATTGTTCGCGGTCGCGGTCGCTTCCGGCCCGATCGCGATGCTGTCGGTGCCCGTCACGACGCTGTCGCCGCGGGTCGAGAGGACCCGGAAATACCGGATGCCCGCGCCGCCGTTGATCGCGCCATCGACCGCGTCGAAGACCGACTGCACGTTGCCATATTGCACCCCGCCGAACCCGATCGAGGCGAGCACGCGGTTAGTTGCCGCGTCGTAGCTCGACAGGCCACCCAGACCCGCCGCGACGCTGGTGCCGAGCCCAACGAGCTGCCCGCCGTTGACCGCTTCGGTCGACCCTGCCGCGAGCGTTCCCGCTGCGACGTTGCCGAGCACGACCGGCGCGTTGCCTGCCCCACCGAACGTCACGCGCGTCCGGGTCGGATCGTCATACTGCACCGACAGCGCGGCGAGATTGCCGACCTGGCCGGAGACGGTTGCCAGCTGGCCGCCATTGACCGCATCGGTCGAGCCGGCCGCGACCACGCCGTTGCCGACATTGTGCAAGGCGACGGCACCAGCGGCACCCCCGACCAGCGTCACGTCGTTCGACGGCACGCCTCCGTTCGGGGTGGTCGGTGCGCCTGCGCTCGAATATTGGAGCGCACCGATCGCGCCATTCGCGATGCTCGTCGTCAGGTTGGTGACGTTGGTATTGGTCGCGAACAGCTGGCTGCCGTTGACCGCCTCGGTCGAGGTCGCGCCGAGCGTCCCTGCCGCGACGTTGCCAATCACGACGGGCGCCGCACCGGTCCCTACGCCGCCGAGCGTGATCCGCGACCGGCCGATATCGTCATACTGCACCGCCAGCGCCGACAGTCCGCTCACCTGCCCGGAAACGCTCGCGAGTTGCCCGCCATTGACCGCGTCGGTCGAACCGGTCGCGACGACGCCGTCGGCGACGTTGTGCAGCCCGACCGGGCCGGCAGCCGCACCGACGAGCGCGACATCGTTGCTCGGCACGCCGCCATTGGGCGTGGTCGGCGTCGCGGCATTCGAATATTGCACCGCGCCGATCCCGCCATTGGCGATGTTGGTCGTGAGGTTGGTGAGCGCCGTATTCGTGTTGGTGACGTTGGCGTTGGTCGTGAACAACTGGCTGCCATTCACCGCCTCGGTCGAGGTCGCGCCGAGCGTCCCCGCCGCGATGTTGCCGAGCACGACCGGTGGTGCGCCCGCTCCCCCGAAGGTCACCCGCGACCGGCTGAGATCGTCATACTGCACCGCCAAACCGTTCAGCGTGCCGACCTGCCCCGAGACCAGGGCAAGCTGACCACCATTGACCGCGTCGGTCGAACCCACCGCGACAGTGCCGTCCGCGACATTGTGCAGAGCGACCGCGCCGGCGGCACCACCCACCAGCGTCGCATCGTTCGACGGCACGCCACCGTTCGGCGTAGTCGGTGCACCTGCGCTGGAATATTGCAGCGCACCGATCGCACCATTGGCGATGTTGGTCGTCAGGTTGGTGACGTTGGTGTTGGTCGCGAACAGCTGGCTGCCGTTGACCGCGTCGGTCGAGGTGGCACCTAGCGTTCCCGCCGCGACGTTGCCGATCGCCACCGGTGCCGCACCGACGCCGCCCAGAGTCACGCGGGCGCGGGTCGCATCGTCATACTGGACCGCCAGCGTGTTGAGCGTTCCGACCTGATCGACGACCGTCGACAGCTGACCGCCGTTGACCGCATCGGTCGATCCCGTCGCGACGACACCCGCAGCGACATTGTGCAGCCCGACCGGCCCTGCAGCCGCACCGACCAGCGCGACGTCGTTGCTCGGCACGCCGCCATTCGGCACCGTCGGCGCCGCGGCGTTCGAATACTGGACGGCGCCGATGCCGCCATTGCTGATGTTGGTGGTCAGGTTCGTCAGCGCGGTGTTGGTGTTGGTGAGGTTGGTATTGGTCGCGAACAGCTGGCTACCGTTCACGGCGTCGGTCGAAGTCGCCCCAAGCGAGCCTGCCGCGACGTTGCCGAGCGCGACCGGCGCCGCGCCGGTGCCGACCCCGCCGAGCGTCGCGCGGGTGCGCGTCACGTCATCATACTGCACGGCGAGCCCGGCCAGCGTGCCGACCTGGTCCGTCACAGTCGACAATTGCCCGCCATTGACGGCGTCGGTCGATCCGGCGGCAACGACGCCATTGGCGACATTGTGCAGCCCGACCGGTCCGGCCGCGACACCGACCAGCGCGGCGTCGTTGGAGGGAACGCCGCCATTCGGGACTGTCGGCGCTGCGGCGCTGGAATATTGCAGCGCGCCGATCGCGCCGTTGCTGATGTTCGTCGCCAGGTTCGAGACGTTGGTGTTGGTCGCGAACAGCTGGCTGCCGTTGACGGCGTCGGTCGAGGTCGCGCCGAGCGTGCCTGCCGCGACGTTGCGGAGCGCGACCGGGGCCGCACCGGTGCCGGCACCGGCCAGCGTCACGCTTGCCTTACTCGCATCGTCATACTGGACCGCACCGGTGGAGAGCGTGCCGATCTGCGCCTGCACGCCGGTGAGCTGCGCGACGTTGACCGCATCGGTGGCCGCCGAGCCCGCAGCGACGTTGGTGATCTGTCGCTCCGCACCGGGTGCGCCCACCGAGACCTCGCCAACCGAAGTCTGCGCGACGGTGCCCAGGCCGACGGCGCCGTAGCCTGCCAGCGGTCCACGGTCGGCGCGGCTTAATGCGCCAAGTGCGACACCGTTCACGCCGGTGGCGCTCGCATCGGTGCCCAACGCAATCGCCCCGGTTGCATCCACGCCCACGTTCGCGCGCGTGCCTAGCGCAATCGCGCCGACTGCACCCGCACGTACGGTCGCGCTCGTGCCCAACGCGACCGATTCCGTCGCCGTAATGGCCGTGCTTGCCGCATTGCCGAACGCGACCGAGTTCACTTCGCCCGCCGAGGCGTCGGCCCCGGGACTGCCGAGTCCGGTGATCCGGTTGCCGCCTATCGAGATACCCGCCGTGTTGCGTAACGAGAAGCTGTCCGCCTGCGTATCGCAGCGATCGGCCGGCCCGACGATCTGCCCTTTCGAGTTCAAGACCTGCAGCGTGATGTTCTTGCCGGTTGCGGCGTTGTCCAGCAGTCCGTCGGCATCGAGGCTGAGGTCTGGCGTCGTGACGTCAACGTTCACCAGGGGGAGCAGCGCGAGGACCCTCACGCTCGAGAGTGCGCCGTTGATGGTGCTTTGAGTCGGCGCGACGATGCCGTTGAGTACCGGGCGAAGGATTTCCGTGACCGCCGATGGCGGCAGGCTGACGCCCGAACATGCGCTGACCAGGTTTGGGACGGGCGCCGTCTGTGCGGCCGCCGACTGCGCGGCAAACAGCGACGTGGTTGCCAGCCCGATCAGCGAAACGCCGTCTCGCAAGCGGCGCAAGGCGCGAGAACGCATCACGGACTGCAAAGCGGGAGACGGTGCCGTCGCGTCGACCCCAGTCGACGTCACAGCGTCACGAACATGCGGGCGAACAAATGCGTCAGTCATCAAACAACCCTCCACTGACGACTGCAACAGCAGCCAAAACTTCCCGGATCGTCGACATCAGGATCGACTACCGGAACGGGAGCATGTTCACCCTGACAATACTAACAGCAGGTTACTGTAATAAATAAGAACAGTGCAGGAACCACTACAGTCCATCTCTGTTATTGCCCTAACTTAAAATCATTATGGTCTTTGATCAAAACCGTTATTGTTTTGCTCGATACGTCATTTGCTGTGTAAGTACCGGAACAGCCGATTTTGACAGTTAATATGCCAACCCGATTTGGGGTTTATCTCGGAACATTGATTGGAACTGACCGGGAATGGTTCGGCCGCCACGCGCCGCCGATTTTTCGTGTCGCCGGCACGAATCGCAAAAACCGCGCCGTCACCTTGGGTGACGACGCGGTCAGGACGCCGAGTTCGGACGGGATGCGGGGCCGCGACGGCCCGCGCGAATCAGGCCTTCTGCAAATGCCGACGCCCGAGCAGTTCCGCGATCTGCACCGCATTGAGCGCCGCGCCCTTGCGGAGGTTGTCGCTGACGCACCACAGGTTGAGGCCGTTCTCGACGGTCGGATCCTCACGCACGCGGCTGATGTACGTCGCGAAGTCGCCGACGCACTCGATCGGCGTGATGTACCCCCCGTCCTCGCGCTTATCGACCAGCATGATGCCGGGTGCCTCGCGGAGGATGTTCTGCGCTTCCTCGGCCGAGATCTCGTTTTCGAACTCGATGTTGATCGCTTCGGAATGGCCGACGAACACCGGCACGCGGACGCACGTCGCGGTGACCTTGATCTTCTTGTCGAGGATCTTCTTGGTCTCGACGACCATCTTCCACTCTTCCTTGGTCGAGCCGTCGTCGAGGAAGCTGTCGATGTGCGGGATCACGTTGAACGCGATCTGCTTGGTGAACAGCTTGGGCTCGGCCGGATCACCGACGAAGATGTTGCGGCTCTGCTCGAACAGCTCGTCCATCCCCGCCTTGCCCGCGCCCGACACCGACTGGTAGGTCGAGACGACCACGCGCAGGATCTTCGCGGCGTCGTGCAGCGGCTTCAGCGCGACGACCATCTGCGCGGTCGAGCAGTTGGGGTTGGCGATGATGTTGCGGACCTTGTAGCCGTCGATCGCCTCGGGGTTCACCTCGGGCACGATCAGCGGCACGTCGGGGTCCATGCGATACAGCGACGAATTGTCGATCACGACGCAGCCTGCGGCGGCAGCGATTGGCGCGTAGATCGCCGAACCCTCGGAGCCGATCGCGAACAGCGCCATGTCCCAGCCGTTCCAGTCGAAATGCTCGATGTTCGTGCATTTGATCTGCTTGCCGGTGTCGCCATAGTCGACCATCAACCCCTGGCTGCGCGACGACGCGACGCAAGCGATCTCGTCCGCCGGAAACTCGCGTTCCGCCAGGATGTTGAGGATCTCACGCCCGACATTGCCGGTCGCGCCTGCGACCACCACCCGATAACCCATGTCATAACTCCGATTGGACTTGGGGCGGGCAGTACCGACGTTGCGCGGCGAGGTCCAACGGCTTTCGACTTGTTGCGTGGATAGGGGGAGTTTCGGGGGAGTGGATCGCAACGACCGTTGCACCTGCTTCGTTGTTCCCCCGCGAAGGCGGGGGTCCAGACTGGGCTCCCGCCTTCGCGGGAGAACACGCTAGCTTGGCGAGATGGACAGCATCTGCCCCAGAAGTGGCACCACCCCGGCGGAGGCCGGGGCCCAGTTGGGGGACGTTGCTAACTGAGCGCTGCGGTCCTTTACTGCGACCTTTCCAACTGGGCCCCGGCCTTCGCCGGGGTGGTGGTTAGGGAAGGTGCACAGCTAGATCCGCCCCGCTCAGTCGTGCGTCCGCGCCTGCCACGTCGCATGCTCGATCCCGTGCACCTTCGCGAGGTGATCCGTGATCGCATCCAGCTCTTCCGCCGGCACGTTCGTCGCCACCAGAGTCGCCGCGATCTCTACCCGGTCCTCCCCCCGCTCGGTTACATCCAGCTCCGCCACCTGCAACTGCGCCGCCTCGAGATGCTCGACCACCAGATCGCCGATCGGCCCCGCATCCCCCGCCGCAACCGTCACCATCACGCTATAGGTAGCCTCGATCGTCCGCCCCTCGGTCGGGATCCGGTTGATCCCGTCGACCAGCGGCCGCAGCGCGGTGTTCGCCAACAGCACCACGAACGTCAGCAACCCCGCCTCCGCGATCATGTCGCTGCCCGCGCACGACCCTACCGCCGCCGAGCACCAGAGCGTTGCCGCGGTGTTGAGGCCGCGGACATTCATGCCCTCCTTCATGATCACGCCCGCGCCGAGGAAGCCGATCCCCGACACGACATAGGCGATGATCCGGATCGACTCGACGTCGCCGCCCAGCCGCTGCCCGAGATCGACGAACGCCGCCGACCCGAGCGCGACCAGCGTGTTCGTCCGCAACCCCGCGGTCCGCTGGCGATATTGCCGCTCCGCCCCGATCAGCGTCCCGAACACGAACGCGGCGATATAGCTCACCACCGTGTCGAGGAACGGCCACAGGTGAAACGTCTCGACGAACCGCACCGGCGTTTACTTGACCGGGACCGCAGCCGCCTCGGGCACCGGCTTGTCCTTCACCGTCCGGTCGAGGAAGTTCAGGATCGTCCCCCAGACATGCTCGCTGATCCCCGGCCCCGCCACGCGGTGCGTGTAGCCCGGATAGAACATCATCTCGAACGGCGTCGCGGTCGCCTGCATCCTTGCTGCCACCTTGGTCGAATTGTCGAGGAACACATTGTCGTCCGCCATGCCGTGGATCAGCAGCAACGGATCGACGATCTTGTTAGCCTCCTCGACCGCCGCCGACGTCGAATAGCTCGCCGGGTCCTTCGCCGGATCGCCGAGATACCGCTCGGTATAATGCGTGTCGTACAGTTGCCAGTCGGTGACCGGCGCGCCCGAGACCGCGGCCGCATACACGCCCGGCGTCTTTTCCAGCATCTTCAACGACATATAGCCGCCATACGACCAGCCATAGGTCGCGATCTTGCTCGGCTCGACGAACGGCAGCGACTTCAGATAATTCGCGCCCGACAGCTGGTCCTCGACCTCGACCGTCCCCATCGCGTGATAGATCTGGTCCTCGAACGCCTTGCCGCGATTATATGAGCCACGATTGTCGATCTTGAAATAGATCCAGCCGCGATCGACCAGGTATTGCGGCAAGGCACCCTGCCAGCCGCGCGTGACCTGCTGGCCGGTGCCGGGCCCGCCGTAATGCTCGAAGAACACCGGGTATTTCTTGCCGGGCTCCAGCGGCGGCGTGATCATCTCGTAATGGAGCGTCATGCCGTTCTTGGCCTTGAGCGTTCCGAACTTGGTCTCCTGGTGGCTCGACAGATACGGGTAGTAAGGATGCCCCTCGACCACCGCATTCTCGTTAATCCACGAAATCCGCTTGCCGGTCGCGTCGGCTAGATAGACCTGAGTCGGCTGCTTGGGGTTCGAGCGCGAGATAATGAAGCGGCTCGCGGCCGCATCCATCGTCGCGCTGTTCCACCAGCCGGCTTCGGTCAACTTGGTGATCACGTTCGGCTTGGCGACATCGACCGAATAGAGCTGCTGCTCGAGCACGTCGTCCTTGTTGCCAAGGAAGAACAGCCGCCCCTTCGTCTCGTCCACACCGACCAGATCGGTGACGACCCAGTCGCCCTTGGTAAGCTGCGACCACTTCCCCGACGCGAACCGGTAGAGCTGGCCATAGCCGCTCCGCTCCGAACGCCAGATCAGGCTGCCGTCCTTCAAAACGTGATACGCGTCGGACAGGTTGAGCCAGCTCTTCACGCCCGATTTCTCGGTGAACAGCACGGTGGACTTGCCCGTCGCCGGATCGACGCGGAGCATCTCCAGCAGCTTCTGGTCGCGGCTCTGGCGCTGGACCAGCAGCATCCGGCCATCCGGCGTCCAGTCGACGCGGGCCAGATAGATGTCCGGGTTGGTGCCGAGATCGACCTTCACCTGCCCCGAGCCATCCGGCTTCATGATGTACAGGTCGACCAGCACGTTGGGTGTACCGGCAGCCGGATAGCGCTGCTCGTAGACCTTGGTCCCGGTCGCGCCGATCGACGCGCGCGTCGCGGTATGGACCGGGGCCTCGTCGAACCGCTCGACCGCGACATATTGCTCGTCGGGCGACCACCAATAGCCCGTGCGGCGATCCATTTCCTCCTGCGCGACGAACTCCGCCTCGCCGAAGTGCACCGTTCCGCCACCGCCGGTCGTCACCGCGCGCGCGTCGCCGCCGGCGAGCGGCTGCACGAAGACGTTCTGGTCGCGGACGAACGAGACGAAGCTGCCCTTGGGGCTGACCACCGGGTTCAGCTCGCCGCCGGGTGTGTTGGTCAGCCGCTTCACCTTACCGTCGAGGTCGGCGAGATACAGGTCGCCGTCGAGCGGCACGAGGATCGACTTGCCATCGGGCGCCCAGTCATACGCGACGATGCCCTTCTGCCCACCGATGCGCGCGCGCTCGCGCTGCATCTTCTCGGCCTCGGTCAGCTCGGCACCGCTGCCGACGGTCTTCGAATCGACCAGCATTCGCGCCTGCCCGGTCGCGGTATCGACCGCCCAGAGATCGAAGCGCTCCTTCTCGTCGGCGCGGTTGCGCAAGCTCGTCAGCAGCGTGCCGTCGGGCGAAAGCCGTACCGCTTTCGGCTGCGATCCCGACAGGTCCGGATTGCCGAACACGCGCGCCATCGTCAGGTCGCCGGGCTTTGCGGCCTCGACCGGGCGGATGGGCGCAGGGGCGGGCGCAGGCAACGGCGCGGCAGGCACTGCGGGCGGGGTCACCTGATCAGCGGCCATCGCGGCGGTTCCGACCGAAGCAAGTGCAAGCCCGAGCAACCATGTGCGCATCCTGTAGTCTCCGTGGAATCATCCTGCCGGACACCGCCCGACGGACCCGAAAATGTTCGGTCGCGCGTTATCGCGGCGGCATGCGCTTGCGTAAAGGCCGCATCGCGATGGCAGGTGGACCGAAACGCGCCCGACCTGACGGCATGACCCGCGCAATCGTCGTTTCCGTCCAACACGGCATAATGAACGCCGCGTACACTTCGTCTTTACGTCCTTCGTTTAAGGCGAGCGCAACATCGTCGCGGATTGGACTTTCCGTGGTGCAGCACGGCCGGGGAATGATGGTTTCGAACGCGGGCATACAGAACGGGGAGCCGGGCGAGCGGAGCGCATGGGACGCGGTCGTCACCCTTGCCGACGCGGACGGCAGCGCCGCGCACCCGCATTGCGTTCGCCTTACCAGCGGTGGCTCCGACCTGCGCAACCTCTCCGACGCAGTTCACGCCCTATGCGGAGTTCACGGCGAGCATCCCGGCCTGATCGCCGACGTGGCCGCGCGCGCGGTCCAGCCCGAGGCATCGCATTGGCTCTCGGTCGCGGCCAGCGGCTTTGCGGACGAGCGGACGTATCTCGCCCATCTCACCGCCGCGGTCGGCCCACTTCCCTCGACCCCAGGCCAGGCGGAAACCGAGTCGGCGTTGGTCGGAGAGCGTCACGCGCTCGAAATGCTGGCGCGTTCGGAGCGACGGGGGTGCGCCACCGGGGCCGTCGCCGCGCTCCTTATCGAGTGGCGCGCGATCCGCCGGGTGCTCGATGTCGCAGCGGAGCGGTTCGGCGTGGCCGTCCCCCCGCTCACCATCCCGTCCGAGACCGACACCGCCGCACTCGTCGCGGAACTCGGTGCATCGCCCGGTTGCCAGCGCGCGATCCTGTTCGGCGCGCAGCAACTCTTCGCACAGCACCGCGGCCTGTGGTCGTTGCTCGAAGCGCGGTCGAGCGCACGCGGCGACCTCTGACCGCTTGCACTGACCGACGCTTCCCCTCTATCCATACCCGGTATTCAGAACCGGACGGGACATCGCATGAAGCGCTTCGAGGGCACCCAGAGCTACGTCGCGACCGACGATTTGAAAGTCGCGGTCAACGCCGCCGTGACGCTGCGCCGCCCGCTGCTGATCAAGGGCGAACCCGGCACCGGCAAGACCGTGCTCGCCTACGAGATCGCCAAGGCTTTGGGCGCGCCGCTGATCGAATGGAACATCAAGTCGACCACCAAGGCACAACAAGGGCTCTACGAATATGACGCGGTCGCCCGCCTGCGCGACGGCCAGCTCGGCGACGCGCGCGTCCACGACATCGGCAACTATATCCGCAAGGGCAAATTGTGGGAGGCGTTCACGCAGCCCGCGCCGCCCGTCCTGCTGATCGACGAGATCGACAAGGCCGATATCGAGTTCCCCAACGACCTGTTGCAGGAACTCGATCGGATGGAATTCCACGTCTACGAGACGAAGGAAACGGTGCGCGCGGTCGAGCGCCCGATCGTCATCATCACCAGCAACAACGAGAAGGAACTGCCCGACGCGTTCCTCCGCCGCTGTTTCTTCCACTACATCAAGTTCCCCGACCGCGGCACGATGCAGGCGATCGTCGACGTCCACTTCCCCGGCATCCAGAAAATCCTGGTCAGCAAGGCGATGGACCTGTTCTACGACGTCCGCGACGTCCCCGGCCTCAAGAAGAAGCCCTCGACCAGCGAACTGCTCGACTGGCTGAAGCTGCTGCTGCACGAGGACATGCCGCTCGACATCCTCCAGAACCGCGACCCGACCAAGGCGATCCCGCCGCTCCACGGCGCGCTATTGAAGAACGAACAGGACGTCATGCTGTTCGAACGCCTGGCGTTCATGGCAAAGCGGCAGAAGAACCAGGGGTGATCGGCTCGGCGAACCGGCGGCGTGCGTTCGCGCCGCCGGTTCACGCCACCCCGCTCAGCTGACGTTGGCACCGGTCGGGATATAGTCCAGCGCGAGGTGCGGGATCGTCACCGGACCACGGAAGTTGAACCGCGTCACGGTTGCCGGGTCGGGAATCCACAGCTTCTTGCCCAACGTCACCAGATACTGGGCGGGCGACGTCACGCTGACCGCGGTGAACGAACCCGAGGATAGCGCAGGTCCTCTCGGCATTTCGGCGACTAGATAGTCGCTGATTATGATGTCGTTCCAGTTGTTGAAAACGGTGTTGAAGGTTGCCCCGTCGGGAATCGCGAACAGCTGCCCCCACATCGCCAGATATACCGCACCACCACTGGCGTTCGAGGCGATCCGGCTGCCGTCATATTGCTTCCAGTTGACTGTCCCGGCCAGTAAAGCCTGCGCCGTATCCGCACCCATTTTCTCGCTGATGTCGACCGTCATTATCATAATCCTTATTATGTTTTTATGAAAACGCGAAGCTGTGATCACCCGTCCGACTCGATATCTGAACCGACATAAAAATCACGTGACATGCTTAGTCGACGTAGAAACTTCAAGTTAGCGGGGACGCGACCACTTTGAACGCAAAGCACGCGGCGTACCGATTATTGCTGGGATGGCTCATTAATACGGTTACGTATCAAAGGCATCGCAAGACAACGACCCACATATTCCGATCCATAGTGATCGGGATTGTGGGAACCACGTCGAGCGATCAGTCGCGCCTCCCTTCAACGACGCTGCCAGACCAATTGCTTGATGCACATTAACCATCTGCGGCAACAATAATGCCATACCTGTCCGGCAAGGTGGCGGCATGAGATTGTATGCTTTCCGTCGTTGGGCGCCGGCACTGCTGGCAATCGGCATGGCCGCCCCCGCATCCGCCTCTCTGCTCGACTATGTCGGCCAGTGCGTCCCCTTCGCGCGCGCCGCGTCGGGTATCCAGATCTACGGCAACGCCTGGACCTGGTGGGAGCAGGCCGACGGCAAGTACGAACGCACGCACAAGCCCAAGGAAGGCGCGGTCATCGTCTTCGCCAAGACCCCGCGCCTGCCGTTCGGCCATGTCGCCGTCGTCAGCCGGGTGGTCGAGAAGCGCGTCGTCATGCTCACCCACGCCAACTGGTCGCGCCAGAACGGCGAGCGCGGGCATGCCGAACAGGACGTCACGCTGTTCGACGTCTCGCGCAACAACGACTGGAGCGACGTCAAGGTCTGGTACAAGGACGTCGATGGCCTCGGCGGCGGGATCTATCCTGTCTACGGCTTCATCTACGGCAAAGCGCATGCCGCGGCGGGCCTCACCAGCCGTAACCCCGATTATGTCGGCGCGCTGATCGACGCGTATGTTCCGGTAAGCGGCGAGCCCATCGCCCGCTGACTTCCCCCCTCCCTGGAAGGGAGGGGTCGGGGGTGGGTCGGCCAGCTTTGGTCGCAACCGTGCCACGATACCGAAACCGACCCACCCCCAGCCCCTCCCTTCCAGGGAGGGGAGCCAGAAGAGCCGCACGCTTCAATCCGAAGCGTTGATACTAAGCATTGCCGCCACCCTCGAAACCGTGCCACCACCGTACCGCAGAAGACGGTGAGGATAACGATGCGGTTCAAGGCTCTTACGACGATCACGCTGGCCTTGCTCGCGACCACCACGCCCGCAATCGTCGGTGCGCAGAAGGAAAAGTCCCCGCCTCCCGGTGGCGACATCCCCGCCAAGTTCGTCCCCGCCAACGCCAGCTTCGACTTCGACCGCCGCGAGGTCGACATCCCGATGCGCGACGGCGTCACGCTCCACGCGGTGATCGTCCAGCGCAAGGGCGTCACCGACGCGCCCATTCTCCTCCAGCGCACCCCCTACAACGCCGAGAGCAGCGCCAGCCGATTTTCCAGTCCCAACGGCGCGATGAACCTCCATGCCGTCGACGCGATGTTCTTCGACGCAGGGTATATCCGCGTGTTCGAGGATGTCCGCGGCAAGAACGGCTCGAACGGCGCGTACATCAACGAACGCCCGCTGATCGGCCCGCTCAACAAGACGAAAGTCGATCACTCGACCGACGCCTACGACACGATCGACTGGCTGGTGAAGAACCTTAAGAACTCGAACGGCCGTGTCGGCATCATCGGTGGCAGCTACGACGGCATGATGGCCGCGATGGCCCTCGTGAACCCGCACCCCGCGCTCAAGGCCGCCGTCCCGATGAACCCGGTGATCAACACCTGGAAGGGCGACGACGACTTCCACGGCGGCGCCTTCCGGCAGATCGGCTACGACTATTACTATACGCAGGACGCGGCGAAGGGCGAAGCGGGCGACCTCTGGCGCGACGCCTACGACGATTACGACACGTTCCTCCGCGCCGGATCCGCGAGCGAATTCGTGAAAAGCCGCGGGCTCGAACAATTGCCCTTCGTCAACCGCCTCCACGATCACCCGACGTATGACGCGTTCTGGCAAGGCCAGGCGCTCGAGACGATCCTGCCGAAGCAGCCGCAGACCGTGCAGACGCTCTGGGTCGCCAGCCAATGGGACCAGGAGGACATCTACGGCGCGGTCGCGGCCTACGAAGCGGTATCGAAAGTCGACCCCAACCACGTCAATCACCTCGCGCTCGGCCCCTGGGCGCATGGCGGCGCGAACGGCGATGGCTCGACCTTGGGCGCGATCCGCTTCGACGCCGACACTGCGCTCTGGTTCAGGAAGAACGTCCTGCTCCCGTTCCTCGATGGCGCGCTGAAGACCGGCGCGACACCGCCCCCGCTCGCCCCCGTCATCGCATTCCAGACCGGCACGAACCGATGGCAGACGCTCGCCGGCTGGCCGAACTCGACCGCCACGCAGAAACTCTATTTGCAGCCCGCCAGCGGCCTCGGCGCCACCGCGCCCGCACAGGACGGCCACGACGACTATATCTCCGATCCCGCCAAGCCGATCCCCTACCGCCTCCGCCCGATCCGCCCGACCTACGCGACCGGCTCGACCTGGCGGCAATGGCTGGTCGACGACCAGCGCCCGTTCTCCGACCGCACCGACGTCCTCACCTACCAGACGCCGCCGCTCACCAGCCCGGTCGCAATCGCCGGCGCGCCCGTCGCCGACTTGATCGCCAGCACCACCGGCACCGACGGCGATTTCGTCGTGAAGCTGATCGACGTCTATCCTGCCGAATATTCGGACAAGCCCGAGATGGGCGGCTACCAGCTCGCCGTCTCGATGGACATCTTGCGCGGCCGCTACCGCGACGGGTTCGAGAAGCCGACGCCGATCGTCGCCGGCCAGCCCACGCAGTTCCGCGTCGTGCTACCCAACGCCAGCCACGTCTTCCTCCCCGGCCACCGCATCATGGTCCAGGTCCAGTCGAGCTGGTTCCCGCTCTACGACCGCAACCCGCAGACCTACGTCGCCAACATCTTCGACGCCAAGCCCGCCGACTACCGCAAGGCCACGATCAGCGTCTTCCACTCGACCGCGCAGCCCAGCGCGATCGAACTGCCGATCGCGGCTACCAAGTGAGGACGTGACCCCATGTTCCTGAACTTCCTCGACGAACTCCGCAGCGCCGGCATCCCCGCCAGCCTCAAGGAGCACCTCATCCTGCTCGAAGCACTCGATGCCGAGGTGATCGAGCGGACGCCCGAGGATTTCTACTACCTCTCCCGCGCGGTGTACGTGAAGGACGAGGGGCTGCTCGACAAGTTCGACCAGGTCTTCGCCAAGGTCTTTCGCGGCCTCGCCACCAGCTACGGCACGCCCGCCGGCGAAGTCCCCGAGGACTGGCTAAAGGCGGTCGCCGAGAAATTCCTGACCCCCGAGGAAATGGCCGCGATCAAGGCGCTCGGCTCGTGGGACGAGATCATGGAGACGCTCAAGAAACGCCTCGAGGAGCAGAAGGAACGCCACCAGGGCGGCAGCAAATGGGTCGGCACCGGCGGCACGTCACCTTACGGCAACGGCGGCTACAATCCCGAAGGCGTCCGCATCGGCGGCGAAAGCACGCACAAGCGCGCGCTGAAAGTCTGGGACCAGCGGGAGTTCCGCAACCTCGACAACACCAAGGAACTCGGCACCCGCAACATCAAGGTCGCGCTGCGCCGCCTGCGCCGCTTCGCGCGCGACGGCGCCGCCGACGAACTCGACATCGATGGCACGATCGCTGGCACCGCGCGGCAGGGCTATCTCGACATCGTCATGCGCGCCGAGCGTCGCAATGCGGTGAAACTGCTGCTGTTCCTCGACGTCGGCGGCTCGATGGACCCGTTCGTCAAGCTCTGCGAGGAACTGTTCTCAGCCGCGACCACAGAGTTCAAGAACCTAGAATTCTTCTACTTCCACAACTGCCCGTACGAAGGCGTGTGGAAGGACAACACGCGCCGCTTCGCCGAGCGCACGCCGATGTGGGATCTGCTCCACAAATACGGCCACGACTACAAGCTGATCTTCGTCGGCGATGCCTTGATGAGCCCGTACGAGATCACCCATCCCGGCGGCTCGGTCGAGCATTTCAACGAGGAGCCTGGCGCGGTCTGGATGCAGCGGCTGACCAACACGTATCCGGCGGCGGCATGGCTGAACCCGGTGCCCGAGGCGCAATGGGGTTATTCGCAGTCGGTGCGGATCATTCGCGAACTGATGACCGACCGGATGTACCCGCTGAGCCTCGCCGGGCTCGACGACGCGATGCGCGAACTGACCCGCAAACGGTGACTTCGGCGCGGTAAGCGGCTGACCGTAACGGAACCGTCACGGACGCGATCGGTTTATCGGGCATCATCCCTTACCGAAGGACAAGCCCTATGTCGTCGATCCCCAACTCCGCCATGCCGCACGCCAAGGTCCATCACGACGACGACCACAAGCCGAAGGCTGACGCGAAGAAGACCGCGGCGACGAGCGACTGGGTCGAGGACGCGACCGATGCGGCAAAGGCTGGCCTCGCGACCGCGACGGACGCGGTGAAGTCGCACCCGAAGACGGCGATCGCGGTTGGCGCGACGGTGATCGCGGGTATTGCAGCAGCGATCGCAGCGCCGGCGTTGCGTGCGAAGGATGCGGCGGAGAAGAAGACCCCGCCGAAGAAGCCCGAGCCGAAGAAGCCGGCCAAGGCCAAGAAGCCGCACTGATACATCAATACGAAAATACGAAAATACGAGGCCGCCGCCCACTCCACCCTGCACCACCCCGGCGAAGGCCGGGGCCCAGTTGGAAAGGTCGCAGTGGTGGGGTGCAGCCTCAGTTAGCAACGTCCCCCAACTGGGCCCCGGCCTCCGCCGGGGTGGCGTCGTTTCAGGGTAAAGGCGATAGGTTGGGAAGCGGGTGCGAGTGACCCAAGCGGCGCCCCCCGCCTCCTTGTTCTCCCGCGAAGGCGGGAGCTCAGTCTGGGCTCCCGCCTTCGCGGGAGAACAAGCTTTTAAACGCTGGTCGGCAAACTAGGCCCGATCCACAACCCCACCAGCCATCGCCACCGGAACCCCCGTTGTCCCCGGAAAACTAATCGCCAGCCCCTTCAACGTCCGCACCGCCATATACGCGAACCCCTCGGCCTCCAGCGCATCGCCATTCCAACCAAGCACATCGGTAGGCTCCACCACCAACCCGGTGCGCTCCGCAATCATCGCCAGCATCGTCGGATTATGCCGACCACCCCCCGCAACCAGCAACCGAACCGGCCGAGCCGGCAAATGCCGCAAAGCCTCAGCCACGGTAGCGGCTGTAAACGCCGTCAAAGTCGCGGCCCCATCAGCAGCGGACAGCCCCCGAGCCGGCTGGATCGTAAAATCATTCCGATCGAGCGACTTCGGCGGCGGCGCATCGAAAAACGGGTGATCGAGCATCGCCGTCAACACCGTCTCGTCCACCCGCCCGGATGCCGCCAACGCCCCTCCGGCATCATACCGGGCGCCAGTCTCGGCCTCGACCCAGCTATCGATCAACCCGTTCGCCGGTCCGGTATCGAACGCCACCAGCCTGTTACGGTCCGCCATCTGCGCCGGCTCCGGCGACATTTCGCGCGAATCATGCATGTCCAGCTCGCCTGGAATGAAGGTGATGTTCCCCACGCCGCCAAGGTTCAGCACTGCAACCGGTCCCTCGAGCCCGGCGGCCAACGCTGCATGATACACCGGCAGCAGCGGCGCCCCCTGCCCGCCAGCCGCCACATCGGCCGAGCGAAAATCCGACACCGTCGTAATCCCGGTAGCCCGCGCAACCGCAGCCCCGTCGCCGATCTGCCACGTCCAGCCTCGATCCGGCCGATGCGCGATCGTCTGGCCGTGAAAGCCGATCACATTGACGTCCGCCGCCGCTACCCCCGCCTCCGCCAGCAGCTTGTGCACCGCGAACACGTGCGCGCGTGTAATCAGCTCGCCCGCGGCGACCACCGGCGGACTGGCGCGCGGCTTGTCGAACGTCAGCGCCATCCGCGTGGCCTCCGCTAGCTGCGCCCGCGCCGCATCCGAATAGGGCTCGCCACGAAACGCGATCGGCCGCACGAACGCCTCGCCATCGGTCTCGATCAACGCGGCATCGATTCCGTCGAGCGACGTCCCCGACATCAGTCCAATCGCCAGCATATCGGTTCCTTCCCGCGCAATCTCCCCACCCATGCCGGATGCATTTTCCGCCGCCTAGAAAAAACCGAACTTTGCGCCTATGTGCGCAGGCTTCATGGCAACATTACTTCCCTCCCCGCCGAAGATCGGCATGGTCTCGCTCGGCTGTCCCAAGAACCTCGTCGACAGCGAGCGGATTCTCACGCAGCTCCGCGGCGACGGCTATCAGATGTCGCCCGATTACGCCGGCGCCGACATCGTGCTCGTCAACACCTGCGGCTTCCTCGATTCCGCCAAGGAGGAAAGCCTCGAGGCGATCGGCGAAGCCATCGCCGAGAACGGCCGCGTCATCGTCACCGGCTGCATGGGCAAGGAAGCCGACGCGATCCGCGCGCGCTTCCCGCAAGTCCTCGCGATCACCGGCGCGCACGAATACGAGCAGGTCGTCGGCGCGGTCCACGAGGCCGCCCCGATGCCGCCCTCCGCGTTCCTCAACCTGATCCCCGACGCCGGCCTGAAGCTGACGCCGCGCCACTACAGCTATCTGAAGATTTCCGAGGGCTGCAACCACCGCTGCTCGTTCTGCATTATCCCGTCGTTGCGCGGCGACCTCGTCAGCCGCCGCCCCGACGCGATCCTGCGCGAGGCGGAAAAGCTCGTCGAAGCCGGCACGAAGGAACTGCTGGTCATCAGCCAGGACACCTCGGCATACGGCGTCGACCTGCGCCACGCTAGCTGGCCGGTGAAGACCGGTGGCCCGATGTCCCGCAACGAGGCTCGCGAAGTCCGCGCGCACATGACCGACCTCTCGCGCGAACTCGGCAAGATCGCGCCGTGGGTCCGCCTCCACTACGTCTATCCGTATCCGCACGTCGACCACGTCATCCCGCTGATGGCGGAAGGTCTCGTGCTGCCGTATCTCGACATCCCGTTCCAGCACGCCGCACCGTCGGTGCTGCGCCGGATGAAGCGCCCCGGCAATGACGCGAAAGTGCTCCAGCGCATCCACAACTGGCGGACGATCGCGCCGGACATCACGATCCGCTCGACCTTCGTCGTCGGCTTCCCCGGCGAAACCGAGGAGGATTTCCAGTATCTCCTGGATTGGCTCGACGAAGCGCAACTCGACCGCGTCGGCGCGTTCCGCTTCGAGCCGGTCGAAGGGGCGGCGGCGAACCTGCTCCCCGACCACGTGCCCGAAGAGCTCAAGGAAGAGCGCTACGCCCGCATCATGGAAAAGACCGCGGCAATCTCCGCGGCGAAGTTGCAGGCCAAGATCGGCCGCACGCTCGACGTGATCATCGATGCGGTAGACGAGGAAGGCGCCACCGGGCGTTCAAAGGCGGATGCGCCCGAGATCGACGGCGAAGTCTTCCTCCGCGACGCCGGCCACCTGACGGTGGGCGACATCGTCCCGGTCACTATCGAAGACGCCGACGATCACGACCTCTATGGGGTGCCCGCCGCCTAACCCCGCTTACTGTTCTCCCGCGAAAGCGGGAGCCCAGGACCACGAGCGACACCGCCTGTAATCCTGGACTCCTGCGTCCGCAGGAGAACAGTGGTCAGACGACGTTGCGGCCGGTGAACAGCTTCACCAGAACGACGATGACCGCGATCACCAGCAGGATGTGGATCAGTCCGCCTGCGACATGGAAGGCGAAGCCTGCCAGCCAGAGGATCAGCAGGATGACGGCGATGGTATACAGCATGGTTGTGTCCCCTAAGACGTGAAAAGGCTCCCGGTCGGACGATGAAACGTGCGTGTAACACGGCGTGTTCCGTCAACATTTCTGCCCTAGGCTAACCCCTTCAACCGCCACGGAATAAAAATCACGGCGTTGCGTGCGCGGGCCGGTTCTGCTTCGTTGCACGCCATGATCCTCCGCCTCCTCGCCGTCGCCGCGCTGCTCCCCACCCCCGCCCTCGCGCAATCGCTCACCCCCGCCGAAACTGCGCAGATCGACACGCTGGTCACCGGCGCGCTCGGCGATACCGGCGTGCCCTCAGCCTCGATCGCGGTGGTGCGCGGCGGCCGGATCGTGTTCGCCAAGGCGTATGGCAAACCGTCCGAAGCGATCGCCACGGCGGACCCCAAACTCCCCTACCAGATTGCCTCGATCTCCAAGCAGTTCACCGCCGCCGCGATCCTGCTGCTGGAAGACGAAGGCAAGCTGTCGCTCGACGACACCGTCGCCAAATACATCCCCGGCATCACCCACGGCGAGCGCATCACGATCCGCCAGCTGCTCAGCCACACGTCCGGCCTCCAGGATTACTGGCCGCAGGACTACAGCTTCGCGGCGATGGCCAAGCCCGTCACGCCGCAGCAGATCGTCGATCGCTGGGCAAAGAAACCGCTCGATTTCCAGCCCGGGACGCAGTGGCAATATTCCAACACGGGCTACGTCGTCGCCGGACTCATCGTCGAGAAGGTCGCGCACCAACCGCTGCTCGCCTTCCTCCAGCAACGCATCTTCAAGCCGCTCGACATCCGCGCGCTCGACCAGGACAAGGCGATCGGCAAGGCCTTCCCGCAAGGCTATGGCCGCTTCGCCCTCGGCCCGGTTCGCCCCGAAACGCCCAGCGCGGACGGCTGGCTCTACGCCGCCGGCGAACTCTCGATGAGCGCCGAAGACCTCGCCAAATGGGACGTCGCCCGCCTCAATCGCACCACGCTCCCAGCCGACGACTGGGCCGCGCAGGAAACGCCGGTGAAACTCGCCGACGGATCGAGCAACGGCTACGGCCTCGGCGTCTTCACCGGCAGCGCGAACGGCCGCCGCTATGTCGAGCATAGCGGCGAAGCGGTCGGCTTCCTGTCCGAGAACACCGTCTATCCGGACGACAAGGCGGCGATCGTCGTTCTCACCAACAGCTGGTTCAGCGACGCAACGGGCCGCATCGCGGCTGGCGTCGCCAAGATCGTCCTGCCGCCCGCCGCCGCCAGCGCGGAGGACACGGCCGCACTCGCCCGCGCCCGCGCCGTCTACGAACAGCTCCGCACCGGTACGCTCGACCGCAAGGGGCTAACCGAAGACGCCAACTATTACTTCAAGCCGGTCGCGCTCACCGACTACAAGACGAGCCTCGGCGCACTCGGCGAGCCGACCGCGTTTGCACAATCCGGCAAGACCCGCTTGCGCGGCGGCTTCGTCAACCGCACCTACCGCATCACCTATCCCGACCGCACGCTCTTGCTCAGCACCTATGCCGAGCCCGGCGCGAACGGCCGATACGAACAACTCCTGGTGGCACCTGCACAATGACCGACTTCGCTTCGATGCTCCAACCCGACCGCGGCCAGCCCGCGCGGACGATCCACGTCGTCCACCCCGATACGTATAAAGGTTGGCTCGCGAGACAGTCTCAGCGCATCCGCACGACGATCGCCGCGCACCGCCTCACCGGCAAGCCCGGCGACCGCGCGGTGCTGCCCGGCGAGACTGCGGACGACTGGTCGATGCTGCTGGTCTGCAACGAAGCGTTCACGTCGCCGTGGCGGATTGCGTCGCTCGAAGCATCGTTGCCCGCGGGCACGTATCGCCTGGCGGAAGGGCCGGTCGGTGCGGTCGGGCTTGGCTGGATGCTCGCCCAGCACCAGTTCACGCGGTACGTAAAGTCCGACGCGACCGGCCCCCGCGTGCTGCTGACCGAAGACGCCGCGCGTATCGACGAGACGGTTCGCCTCGCGGAAGCTACCGCGCTCGTCCGCGACCTCGTCAACACCGGCGCGTCGGATATGGGCCCTGCGGATCTTGAAGCCGCTGCCGAGACGCTCGCCAAACGCCACGGCGCGACCGTCACGACCACGCGCGGAGACGCGCTCGCGACCGGCTATCCGATGATCCACGCAGTCGGCCAGGCGGCGAGCAAGGACCGCGCGCCGCGGCTGATCGAACTCGAATGGGGCGACGCTTCGCACCCCCGCATCGCGCTGGTCGGCAAGGGCGTCACCTTCGACACCGGCGGGCTCGATATCAAGCCGTCGGCCGGCATGCGGCTGATGAAGAAGGACATGGGCGGCGCGGCACACGCCTTGGCGCTGGCGAGCCTGGTGATGGCCGCCAAACTCCCGGTCCGCCTCCACCTCCTGATCCCCGCGGTGGAAAACTCCATCGCCGGCAACGCCTTCCGCCCCGGCGACGTGCTTGCCACGCGCAAAGGGCTGACGGTCGAGAACACGAACACCGACGCCGAAGGCCGCCTCGTCCTCGGCGACGCGCTGACCAAGGCGGGCGAGAGCAATCCCGAACTGATCCTCGACTTCGCCACGCTCACGGGGGCGGCGCGCGTCGCGCTCGGCCCCGACCTGCCGCCGATGTTCACCGACGACGAGTCGCTCGCGGCGGACCTGCTCGCGGCCGGACTGGAACAGAACGACCAGATGTGGCGCCTGCCGCTCTGGAACGGCTATGACGAGATGCTGAAGTCGGACATCGCCGACATGGTCAACGCACCCGATGGCGGGTTCGCGGGCGCGATTACCGCCGCGTTGTTCCTTCGGCGGTTCGTACCGAAGACCGCTGCGTGGGCGCATCTTGACGTGTTCGCGTGGCGGCCATCGGCCAAGCCGGGACGCCCTAAAGGCGGCGAGGCCTACGCCTTGCGTGCGGCCTTCGCGATGCTAGCGAAGCGATACGGCGCCTAGCCCGTTCCCCCGCGGAGGCGGGGGTCCAGGGTTACAAACGCCAGCTTTCGAGATCCTGGGCCCCCGCCTCCGCGGGGGAACTGGGTATTTTACCGAGTTCCGCGCAGGACCAGCTAACTCGTCGCAAACTGCCCGAACGGCAGCAACTTGTCCGCCAGCGCCTTCGTCGCATTCGCATCGCCGGCCCGCAGTGGCACCAGCACCGCCACCGCAGCCTTGCGCACATACCCGTCGATCGCGGTCGGTGTCGGCGCCTTGCTCGCCGTCTCGACCAGCGCCCGTCCCCGAGCATCGTTCGGATCCAGCTCCAGCCGCAACAACCCGGCAAGCCCGGCGAACATCGCGCGGTTACCACCCAACGCCACCGACCGATCCAAAGCCTCGAACCCGGTGGCCTTCTGCGCGCCCGCGACCGCACGCCCGACGAACCGCCCGAGCTTCGCGATCACCCCGACATGCCAAGCCCCCAGCGCCGCCTGCGCCTCGGCATTGCGCGGATAACGGACGACCAGCGCCTCATATTGCTTCCGCGCGGCGATCGCCTCGCTCCGGTTGCCGAGCAGCTTGGCGCGATACCCCTTCGCCATCGCCTGCATGATCGCCGCCTCGGCGTCGTTCGGCGAACGGCTCAGCGCCTGCCCCGCCGCCGCCGCCGCCCGGTCGATCCGCGCCAGCGCGACATTGCGATCGCGGTCGACGAACCCAGCCTGCGTCAGCAACTCGCGCGGCGTCTCGGCACGCGCCGCGATCGGACACAGGACGGCGCTCGCGATCAGCGAGGCACTCACGCAACCGGGGAACCACCTGGCCATATCAACCCTCGCACCGAAGTTGTCCGTTCAAAGTCCCGGCCTGAAACTTGACCGTCGAATCGTGTCACGGACCATAAGACCGCCATGTTTATCGAGACTTAACACGCTCTATCCGAGATCCGGATCATAAACGTCCAGATCCGGATCAAGATTGACCGGACCGACCGTCACAACCCCGCGGCAGCCTCGATGATCGGCACGAACTTCTCCGCGGTCAGGCTAGCGCCACCCACCAGCGCCCCATCGACGTTCGGCGTATCGAGAATCGACGCTGCATTCGCGCCCGTCACCGAACCGCCGTACAGGATCCGCACCCCGGCCGCCGCGTCACCGATCAGCATCCGCAACTTCGCGCGCGCGATCGCATGGATCGCCGCGATTTCGTCCAGCGTCGGCGTGCGCCCCGTCCCGATCGCCCAGCGCGGCTCATAAGCGAGCGTGAACCAGCTCCCATCCGCATTGTCCGGCACCGACTTCTCGATCTGCGCCTGCACCACGCGCTCGGCACGGTCCGCATCGCGCTCCGCCTCGGTCTCGCCGCAGCACAGGATCACGTTCAGTCCCTGCCGCCGCGCCGCCGCCGCCTTCGCCCAGGCGTCATGGCTCGTCTCATGCTGGTCCGCGCGACGCTCGGAATGACCGACGATCGTGAAGCTCGCGCCGACTTCCTTGACCATCGACGCCGACACGCACCCGGTATGCGCGCCCGAATCCGCTTCGTGCACATCCTCGGCGCCGATCGCCAACCCTGGCACGCGCTGCGACGCCGCGTCGATCAGCGTGAACGGCACTGCGACAGCGACATCAACGCCCGGCGCCGCAGCCGCTGCCGCCGCGATCGTATCGAGTTCGACCAGCGCCGCGCGCGACCCGTTCATCTTCCAGTTTCCGGCTACAAGCTTACGCCGCATCGTCATCTCCCGCGTGTTTTGCCCAGCGATAGCGCCGCACCCGCCCCGCACAACCCCACACAACCCCAAGCAACGTTGCGCGCCCGACTTGAAGAGCCGCCCTCGTCCCCGTAAAGCAACCGCGTTCCTATCCCTGTCGATCGGCTGTCCATGCTCGCTTTCTTCCGCCGCCTTACCCATTCGAAGGTCGGCGTGATCATCACGTTCCTGGTACTCGGCGTGATCGCGCTTGCGTTCGCGGCGGGTGACGTCACCGGGCTCAGCTCGATGACCGGCGGTGCCGGTATCACCGGCGGCGACGTCGCCAAGGTCGGCAAGGCGGACGTGACCGCGAACCAGCTGAAGACGCAGGCGCAGACCGAGATGGAGGGCTTCCGCCAGCAGCAGCCGACGCTCGACATGGCGACCTTCGTCAACCAGGGCGGCTTCGACGGCACGCTCGACCGGATCATCTCCAGCATGGCGCTCGAACAGTTCGGCCGCGCACAGGGCATGGTCGTCAGCAAGCGCGCGATCGATGGCCAAATCGCCAGCATCCCCGCCTTGCAGGGCCCGACCGGCAAGTTCGACGAGAATCTCTACCGCCAGGTGCTCGCCCAGCGGAAGCTGACCGACGCGCAGATCCGCAGCGATATCGAGCGTGATACCTTCGCGCAGCAGCTGACGCTGCCTTCGAACGGCGCGACCCAGGTCGCCAGCCAGCTCGCGCTTCCCTACGCGTCGCTGCTGCTCGAAAAGCGCACCGGCACGATCGGCTTCATTCCTGCCGCCCTCGTCCCCGCCGGCCCCGCGCCGAGCGATGCGGACCTGAACACCTTCTATCAGCGCAACATCGCCCGCTACACCGTCCCCGAGCGCCGTGTCGTCCGCTACGCGATGATCACGCCCGAGGCCGTCAAGGCACAGGCCGTCCCGACCGAGGCCGAGATCGCCAAGACCTACCAGCAGGACAGCGCCCGCTACGCCGCGACCGAGAAGCGTGACATCACGCAGGTCGTCGTCGCCGACCAGGCCGGTGCCGCCGCGATCGCCGCCAAGGTGAAGGGTGGCACCAGCCTCGCCGACGCCGCTCGCGGTGCCGGTCTCGAAGCCTCGACCCAGACCGGTGTCGAGAAGGCCGCCTATGCCGGAACGACGTCCGCACAGGTCGCCGATGCCGTCTTCGCGACTGCCAGCGGTGCGGTGATCGGCCCGGTCCGCACGCCGCTCGGCTGGACCGTCGCCAAGGTCGACAAGATCGAAAAGGTCGCGGCGCGTTCGCTCGATCAGGTGCGTGGGGAAATCGCCGCCGCGCTCGGTATCCGGAAATCTGCCGAAGCGTTGTCGGCTATCCACGACAAGATCGACGATTCGCTGTCGAAGAACGCGACGTTCGACGAAGTCATCGCCGACCAGAAGCTCGCGGCCGTCACCACGCCCGCGCTGATCGCCAGCGGCATCAACCCCGACGATCCCGCCAGCAAGCCCGACCCCGCGCTTACGCCACTCGTCGCCGCAGCATTCCAGGCTGCCGATGGCGACGGCCCGCAGCTCGTCCAGGTCGGCACCGATGGCGGCTTTGCCGTCGTCGCGCTCGGCCGCGTCGTCCATTCGGCCCCGCGTCCGCTGGCACAGGTTCGCGCCGCGGTGCTCAAGGACGTGACCGCCGACCGTGCCCGCCAGGCCGCGCGTCGCGTCGCCGGCGAAGTGCTCGCGCGCATCAATAAGGGCATGCCGATCCAGCAGTCGCTGGCGCAGACCAAGCTGCCGATGCCGCCCGCCCGCACGCTGACCGCCGCCCGTGCGCAGCTCGCCGCCGATCCGCGCGGCGCACCGCCCGCGCTCGCGCTGATGTTCAGCATGGCGCCGAACACCGCCAAGACGCTGGCCGCCCCCGACGACAGCGGCTGGTTCGTGATCAAGCTCGACAACGTCCAGAGCGGCAACGCGACGGGTAACGACGCCGCGATCAAGGCAGCGCGCGGCAACATCGCCCGCTCGGTCGGTCGCGAATATGTTGAGCAGTTCGCCAAGGCGGTCCGCGCCGATGTCGGCGTAAAGACCAACCCGGCCGCACTCGCGCGCGTCCGTGCCGACCTGCTCGGCCAGGGCGGCTCGGGCAACTGATCGTATGACGAGCGCGCGTGAAGCCTTGGCCGAAGGGCGTCCCGCGCTCGTCTGGCGTCGTCAGGTCTCCGACACCGAAACGCCAGTCGCCGCCGCGCTGAAGCTCATCGAGCCGGGCCGCGGCGACTTCCTGCTCGAATCGGTCGAGGGCGGCGAGACCCGCGGCCGCCACAGCCTGATCGGCCTAGCCCCCGACCTGCTGTTCCGCGCGCATGGCCACAGCGCGGAGATCAACCGCCACTGGGCAACCGATCGCGAGACGTTCGCGCCGTGCCCGGTGCCCACGCTCGATGCTCTCCGCGCGCTGGTCGCCGAATGTCGCGCTGACGTTCCCGCCGAACTGCCCCGCGCGCTGGCCTGCCTGGTCGGCTATTTCGGCTATGAGACGATCGGGCTGGTCGAGACTCTCCCGCAGCCGCCGGTCGATCCGCTCGGACTGCCCGACATGATCTTCGTACGTCCGACGGTCATCCTGGTGTTCGACCGCCTGACCGACGCACTCTACTTGGTCGCGCCCGCCTGGCCCGATCCGGCCCGCGATGCCGACTCGATCGTGACCGAGGCCGAAGAGCGTCTCGACGCGGTCGCCGCCAAGCTTGCCAGCACGCCGGTCCCCGCACCGATCCGCGCCGACGTCGCAGAGCCGACCTACACGCCAGCGCTCCCCGAAGGCCGCTACGGCGAGATGGTCGCGGCGGCGAAGGACTATATCCTCGCCGGCGACATCTTCCAGGTCGTGCTCGCCCAGCGCTTCAGCACGCCGTTCGCATTGCCGCCGTTCGAGCTCTACCGCTCGCTACGCCGCATCAATCCGTCGCCGTTCCTGTACCACCTCGACCTGCCCGGCTTCGCGCTGATCGGCTCAAGCCCCGAAATCCTCGTCCGCGTCCGCGACGACGAAGTCACGATCCGCCCGATCGCCGGCACGCGCCCCCGCGGCAAGACCGCCGCCGAGGACGAAGCCAACCGCATCGGCCTGCTCGCCGACCCGAAGGAGCGCGCCGAACACCTAATGCTGCTCGATCTTGGCCGCAACGACGTCGGTCGCGCCGCGGCGCCGGGATCGGTGAAGGTGACCGCCAGCTACGGCGTGGAATTCTACAGCCACGTCATGCACATCGTCTCGAACGTCGTCGGCACGCTGTCCCCCGACAAGGATGCGCTCGACGCTCTGTTCGCCGGCTTCCCCGCCGGTACGGTCAGTGGCGCGCCGAAAGTCCGCGCATGCCAGATCATCGCCGAGCTGGAACCCGAACGCCGCGGTGCGTATGCCGGCGGTGTGGGCTATTTGTCGCCCGACGGCTCGATGGACTCGTGCATCGTGCTGCGAACCGCAGTGGTGAAGGACGGCACGATCCACGTTCAGGCGGGCGCGGGCATCGTCGCCGACAGCATTCCCGAATACGAACAGCGCGAGTGCGAAGCCAAGGCCGGCGCCATTCTCGCCGCGGCGCGCGAAGCAGTCAGCCGGGCGAAAGCTCCGGTCTTCGGTCAGTAGGCCCGCCCGATAACGCCACCCCGGCGAAGGCCGGGGCCCAATTGGGAAGGTCGCCGTAACAACGCGCAACCTCAGTTAACACCGTCCCCGAATTGGGCCCCGGCCTTCGCCGGGGTGGTAGAGGCGGTTGCTTGACTACAACCACGCATCAACCGACACTGATCAAATTAAGGCGTCGTATTCGTCTCGCTAGCCGGCGCACGGCGCTCCTGCGCATAGGCATTGTTGCGCGCCAGGAAGCAGCCCGACTGTCCGCCGGTGCCGACCGCCGAGCACGTATCCGGCAACCCGCCCGCGACACGCCCTAGCTGATCCATAGACGCCGCACGATTGACCCAGCTCTGGTTCTGCGCCGCGATCGGCTTGTCGTCGCGCAACTGTTTCGGAATGCGATACGGCTGATCGAGCGTCGAACACACCACGACTTCGCCGGCGGTCGACTTCGGGCACGCCTGGTCGCCGGTCAGCGTCACGCTGCGAATGCGCTGCGGCGGGGTGTCGACCTGCGCCTCCTGCGCGTACGCCATGGCGGGGAATACGATCAGTGCGGCAAGGACGGCGGTACGAAACATGGATCAGGCTCCTTTGAGCGAACAACGTCCGTCATGCAGCATTGCTCCGCACTGAATGATGGTCGCCTGCCCGGGCGATATAGGAACCACCATCGCCCTTCGCGACTATGCCGAGGACAATTAGCGCCGAACCGTCCCGGGCGAGCGCTGTTGCACCGCGCCCCGCATCGGCTATGGCGACGCCATGATCCTCGTCGTCGACAATTACGACAGCTTCACCTGGAACCTGGTCCATTACCTGATGGAACTGGGCGCCGAGGTCGAAGTCGTCCGCAACGATGCGATCTCCGCCGGGCAGGCTCTGTCGTCGGGCGCGGACGCGTTCCTCATTTCCCCCGGGCCCTGCACGCCGACCGAGGCTGGCGTCAGCCTCGATCTGGTCGCCGCCTGCGCCGACGCCGGCAAGCCGCTGCTCGGCGTGTGCCTCGGCCACCAGGCGATCGGCCAACATTTCGGCGGCAAGGTCGAGCGCGGGGGGCTCATGCACGGCAAGACCTCGCCCGTCGTCCACGACGACACCGGGCTTTACGCCGGCCTGCCCTCACCGTTCATCGCCACGCGCTATCACTCGCTGATCGTCAACGCGGTCCCCGACACGCTGATCGTCAACGCGACCGCGCAGGACGGCACGGTCATGGGCTTCCGCCACAAGACGCTGCCGATCCACGGCGTCCAGTTCCACCCGGAGAGCATCGCGACCGAGCACGGCCACGAAATGCTCGCCAACTTCCTGAAGATGGCGAACATCCCCCACCAACTCCCCTCCCGCTTGCGGGAGGGGTCGGGGGAGGGCAGCGCCGCACCCACGAACTCGGCTGGACAGAAAGCCCCTCCCCTGACCCCTCCCGCAAGCGGGAGGGGAATGTGACCACCACCACACTCCTCCCCGACCCATCCTCCCCCCTCTCCCGCGAATCCGCCCGAGAAGCGTTCGCCGACATCCTCAACGCCCGCGCGAGCGACGACGCGATCGCCACCTTCCTCACCGACCTGGCGACCCGCGGCGAAACCAGCATCGAGATCGCCGAAGCCGCGCGTGCGCTCCGCAACCGGATGATCCCGATCGACGCCCCCGCCGGCGCGATCGACGTCTGCGGTACCGGCGGCGACGGCCACCACACCTTGAACGTCTCCACCGCCGTCGCGCTGGTCGTCGCCGCAACCGGCGTGCCCGTCGCCAAGCACGGCAACCGCGCCGCCTCCAGCAAGGCCGGCGCCGCCGACACGCTGGAAGTCCTCGGCCTCGACATGGACCGCGCCGGCGCCACCGCCGAGGCCAGCCTCAACGAGATCGGCATCGCCTTCCTGTTCGCCGCCAACCACCACCCGGCGATGAAGCGCATCACCCCGATCCGCCAGCGCATCGGCAAGCGCACGATCTTCAACCTGATGGGCCCGCTCGCCAACCCGGCCGGCACCACCCGCCAGCTCATCGGCATCGCCCGCCCCGACTACGTCGCGCTCTACGCCGAAGCACTCGAACAGCTCGGCACCGAAGCCGCGTTGGTCGTCTCGGGCGAAGAAGGCCTCGATGAACTGTCGGGCGCCGGCCCCAGCATCGTCGCCTCGGTCGGCAGCGTTACGCTCCCCGGCAAGGTCACCCCCGAAGACGCAGGCCTCACCCGCCACGCCATCACCGACATCCGCGGCGGCGACGCACACCACAACGCCGACGCACTCCGCCGCCTGCTCAAGGGCGAGACCGGCGCCTACCGCGACGCCGTCCTGCTCAACGCCGCCGCCGCCTTGATGGTCGCCGGCACCGTCCCCACTCTCGTCGACGGCGCGGCCAAAGCCGCCGCCGCCCTCGACACCGGCAGCGCCGACGCGCTGCTCGCCCGCTGGATCGCTTACTGACATGACCATGCTCGACCGTATCCTCGAGACCAAGCGCGCCGAAGTCGCTGCGCGCAAGGCAACCACATCGCTCGCCGACATCGACGCCGGCATCGCCCGCATGTCGAAGCCGCGCGGCTTCCGCGCCGCGCTGGACGCCAAAACCGGCTACGCGCTGGTCGCCGAGGTCAAGAAAGCGAGTCCGTCCAAAGGCCTGATCCGCGCCGATTTCGATCCTGTAGCCCACGCTCGCGCCTACGAAGCCGGCGGCGCCGCGTGCCTGTCGGTCCTCACCGACGAAAAGTGGTTCCAGGGCTCTGACGCCTATCTGACCGCCGCGCGCGACGCCGTCTCGATCCCCGTGCTGCGGAAGGACTTCATGGTCGACCCGTGGCAGTCGACCGAAGCACGCGCGATCGGTGCCGACTGCATCCTGATCATCGTCGCAGCACTCGACGACATCCAGATGGCCGAGATCGAGGCCTCCGCGCTGGAATGCGGCATGGACGTGCTGGTCGAGGTCCACGACGCGCACGAGATGGAGCGCGCGCTGAGGCTCAAGTCGCGCCTGATCGGCGTCAACAACCGCGACCTGCGCGACTTCTCGGTCGATTTCCAGCGCACCTACGACCTCGTCGGCAAAGCCCCCAAGGACTGCACCTTCGTCGCCGAAAGCGGCCTCACGACGCGCGCCGAACTCGATGCGATGGCCGCGCACGACATCCACTGCTTCCTGATCGGCGAAGCGCTCATGCGCCAGGACGACGTGGAAGCCGCAACGCGCGCTCTCGTCGGATGACCGGCCTGACCCACATCGACGAAGCCGGCGCGGCGAGAATGGTCGACGTCGGCGGCAAGGCGGTCACCGCCCGCGAAGCCATCGCCTCCGGCCGCATTACCATGTCCGCCGCAGCCGCCGCGGCGATCGGCGCCGGCACCGCAAAAAAGGGCGACGTCCTGGCCGTCGCGCGCGTCGCCGGCATCATGGCCGCCAAGCGCACTAGCGACCTCATCCCCCTCTGCCACCCCCTCCCGCTCACCAAGGTGGAAATCGACCTGGTCGTCGACGAAACCGGCGTAACCGCCACCGCCACCGCCTCGACCGAAGGCAAGACCGGCGTCGAGATGGAAGCTCTGACGGCGGCCACGGTAACGCTCCTGACGATCTACGACATGGCCAAAGCGATCGACAAGACGATGGTCCTCTCGGACATCCGCGTCCGAGCCAAGAGCGGCGGCAAATCCGGCAACTGGACCGCGTAAGAGAACCCTCTCCCCAAAGGGGAGAGGGAAAGACGCCAAAGGCGGCGAGGGTGAGGGCAAGCCAAGCAGAGCGCTCCTAGCCTGGGACTTCAATCCCCATCCATAGACCAGTCGTGGCTTTCCACGATCGTAGACTCGACCGGCCGGCCCGCGGCATCGAGCGACGGATCATACCGAAACCGCTGCTCGATCAGCCGGCACGTCAAATTATCCAGCACCCGGCTCCCGCTCGACCGGGTCACGCGGCACCCCGACACCCGCCCATTGGTTTCGACCAAGTACCGCACAAACACCCGCCCCCGGATCCCGGTCTCGGCGGCCTCCCGTGGATAATCCGAATCCCGCAACCGCCCGCTGCGCCACTCCGGCGGTGTCTCCGCGCCACCTCCACCGTCGCCATCGCCATATCCCCCACTGCCGGTGCCATTCCCGACTCCGCCACTCCCGGTACCCGGCCCGCGCACATCCGAAGCGCCCGCAGTAGCCTGCGCCCCGACTCCAGCCTTCTCCGCAACCACGACCGGCGGCGGGATAACAACCGGCACCACCGGGGGCGGCGCCACCACCTCCGTAGCCTTCGACTTCAAATTAGGCGGCGACGCGGCCCCCTCCGGCTTGCGGCTAGATGAAGGCCGAGGCCGCACCTTCTCCTCGGGCGGCGGTGGCGGAGGCGGCGCCGCATCGAACACCTTCAACGCATCGCTCACCGCTGCTGGCATCGGCACCACCAGCCCGTTAAGCAGCGCATAGCCCAGCACCCCCTGCAACAGGACAGCACCCACCGCCGCCCCGATCCTGTCTCTCGCCCGAGGCTGATTGCGTGTCATCATACTGATCTGGTGTGTCTTTCCCCCAAACAAAGCCCCGCAAGCGATGAACCCGCGCTGGCCGAGCGTTTGGAGAGGCGACAGGCGATCACGCGCATCCACTCGCCGGCCCGGAAGAAAGTGGCGGCAGACCATCCCCCCAGCGCCACCCCGGCGAAGGCCGGGGCCCAATTGGGAAGGTCACAGTAACGAAGCGCGACGCCCGCCAAACCGATGTTTCCCCGCGAAGGCGGGGACCCAGTCTGGGCTCCCGCCTTCGCGGGAGAACAAGAAGGATGTCGCAAATGTTCGATATCAAGCATCGCAGAGAGCAACGGACCGTCCCGCCGCCCACCGGAGTCTCGACAACATCTGTCCTACATCCCAAACCCATGGCAAAGCGCCAGACACCCGAAAACTATCCCCTCCCACCGGACCTTCCACCGGACGAGACCGTTCCAAACCTGAACCTCAGAACCGCGCCCGCCAAATGTCTCCCAGCGTGTGAACTTCCTGCACTTCCAGCAGGAGAGCCGCCCAGAAACAGAGCCTTACGCATGACCCTAGTCCCCGTCGCCGAAGCCCAGTCCCGCCTCTTCACCATGGCCCCCCGCGTCGGCCACGAGACCGTGACGCTACGCGAAGCCGCCGGCCGCTGGGCCGCCGAGGACATCCTCGCCCGCCGCACGCAGCCCGCCGCAGATCTCTCGGCGATGGACGGCTACGCGATCCGCTTCGAAGACCTCCCCGGCCCCTGGACCGTCATCGGCGAAAGCGCCGCCGGTCGCCCCTTCGCAGGCCACGTCGCCCCGGGCCAAGCCACCCGCATCTTCACCGGCGCCGCCATGCCCGACGGCGCGGACACCGTCATGGTCCAGGAAGAAGCCGCGCGTGACGGCGAAACCCTGATCCTGGCCGGCGAAGGCCCGCCAACGCTCGGCCGCAACACCCGCCGCAAGGGCCTCGACTTCTCGACCGGCACCCGCCTGATTGCCGCCGGCGACCGCCTCAGCCCCGCGCGCATCGCCGTCGCCGCAACCGGCGGCCATGGCAGCCTCACCGTCAACCGCCGCGTCCGCGTCGCCGTCGCCGCCACCGGCGACGAACTCGTCCCCCCCGGCTCGACCACCGACGGCGTCGCGCTCCCCGAATCGAACGGCATCATGCTCGCCGCGATGCTCGCCGACATGCCCGTCGACATCGTCGATCTCGGCATCCTCCCCGATAATCTCGAGATCCTCCGCGACGCCTTCGCCAGCGTCGAGGCAGACCTGCTCGTCACCACCGGCGGCGCATCGGTCGGCGACCACGACCTCGTCCGTCCCGCAATCGAAGCCGCCGGCGGGACGATCGATTTCTGGCGGATCGCGCTGCGCCCCGGCAAGCCGATGATGGCCGGCCGGATCGGCGAGATGATGGTGCTCGGTCTCCCCGGCAATCCGGTCTCCGCGTTCGTCACCGCGACGTTGTTCGTCAAACCCGTCGTCGCGCACATGGCGGGCGCACGCAACCCGCTCCCCCAGTCGACCCACGCGCTGCTCGGCGAAGACCTCCTCGCGAACAACGCCCGCACCGACTATCTCCGCGCCGAACTGCGCGACGGCAAAGCCTATGCCTCGACGATCCAGGACAGCTCGATGCTCCTGACACTAGCCCGCTCTACCTGCCTCATCGTCCGCCCCGGCAACGCTCCGGTTGCAAAGACAGGCGAATCGGCGGAAATCCTTGTGATCGCGTGAAGCGAGCGCTTGACGGCGTTAATTATGTTCCATAGAAGTTCCCAGTCTGTTCCGGACGGAGAACCGCCATGCTCACGCGCAAGCAGCACGAACTCGTCTGCTTCATCAACGATCGCCTCAACGATACCGGCGTCTCGCCGTCGTTCGAGGAGATGAAGGACGCCCTCGACCTCAAGTCGAAGTCGGGCGTCCACCGTCTGATCAGCGCGCTCGAGGAGCGCAACTTCATCCGCCGCCTGCCGAACCGCGCGCGCGCGCTCGAGGTGCTGCGAATGCCAGAGCGTGCCGAGAAAAAAACGCCGTCGAAGGCGTCGAACGTCAAGGCCGCCCCCGCCGCCGCGACGCCACAACCGGCCAACGACGTCATCGAGATCCCCCTCCACGGCCGCATCGCCGCCGGCGTCCCGATCGAGGCGTTCGAAGGCAGCACTATGCTAGCCGTCCCCGCCGCGTTGCTCGGCACGGGCGAACACTACGCTCTCGAAGTCTCGGGCGACTCGATGGTCGAAGCCGGCATCCTCGACGGCGACTACGCCCTGATCCGCCGCACCGAAACGGCGCGAGACGGCGAGATCGTCGTGGCCCTGATCGAAGACAGCGAAGCCACCCTAAAATACTTCCGCCGCGAAGGCGCCATGGTCCGCCTCGACCCCGCCAACCGAGCCTACGACCCCCAACGCTACGCCCCCGCCCAAGTCCGCGTCCAAGGCAAACTCTCCGGCATCCTCCGCCGCTACGACTGAGCCGCCGCCTCCTACTCTGCGCGGTCGCAAGATCTTGTGCACGCGGAGGCGCGGAGACACGGAGGTGTTGCGCTTGGGGAGAACCGGCTGATTTAAACGACGACGGATGAATCACCGGACAGCCATTAAACTGGTCCGGTTCATCGTCTGAGACACTGCTCCGCGTCTCCGCGAGAAAGTTCAACGCCGACCACCGCGTGCTTCGGCTGATGATTTGGATAGCGCGAAGGCGCTAAGGCGCGAAGATGTTGCATTTGGGGGGGCGCCTACCTTCACTTCGAAGAGGTCAAGGCGACGACGCTCCCCGATCGCTCGCGGAGTTCGGGACGGTCTCCCGAACCGCATCATCTTCGCGCCTTTGCGCTTTCGCGTGAACATCATTCTTCCAGCGACTTCGGTTGGCCCGAAACCCAGACGTACCATCGTGAAACTCAGCGTGCCGCGATCTGAAAAGATGCGCAGGACGCTCAAGGACAGGCGGATCGCGCCAGGGGTGGCGGTCGCCGGCGTTCAATATCGTCACGACCGTCCCCGTCCCCAAGGTCAGCGCGATGCCGCCCGTATGCCGCATAACACGGCGGTCCAGTTTCAGCCATCGCGGCACACAGTGGTTCGGCAAACCGCGTTCGCTGACGACGACGTCGGCGGTGCGACAAGCGGCGATGAGTTCAGCGATCGGGACCATATAGGCACTGCGGGTTGCAAGTATCCGCCACGGCCGTCCCCGAGAGGCGATGTCGGTCATACACAGATCGCGGCTGCACCGCGCATCGGGCTGGTCCGCCATCAACAAGGGCTCGCCGCCCACCCCACCATTCTCGGCGAGCATGTCCCGCGTATAGTCGCCCGCCCGATCGCGCAGCATAGCCAGCCCCGCGGCCGTCCGTACCGCAACGTGGCGACCGTCGCCGGTGATCAGAATGTCCGGGGCGGGTGTCGCGAGTGCCCAGACCGCCCCAGCCGCGAGCGGCAGTAAACCCAGCCGCCGCCAGCGCGTTCGCCATAGCGCGATCCAGATACCGCCGACGATCATCAAGGCGAATGCCGCCGTGGGCATCGCGGGCAACGATCGGACCGATCCCGGCGCGCCGGCGACGACATGCGCGAGCCAGAGAAGCGCGTCGAGCGACCGTTGAACCAGCCACCAGATCGGCGCCCCAAGTCCGCCGGCATCCAGAAGCAACGCCAGCGCCTCCAGCGGCATGACCACGAACGTCGTCAGCGGGATCGCGACTATATTGGCAAACGCGCCGTACAAGCCCGCCTTGTGGAAATGGTAGACCGCGATCGGCATCAGCGCGAACTCGACGAGCAGCCCCGTGAGAAGCAGCGACGCGACGCCCCGTGTGAGACGACGGCCTCGTCCCTCCTCATGCGGTCCGAAAAAAGCGCGGATCGTCGGATGTTCGTGCAGCGCCATGATTGCGGTGATCGCCGCGAACGAGAGCTGAAAGCTGGGTCCCGCCGCCGATTCGGGGAGCACCAGCATGACGCACGCCGCCCCCGCCGCAACGAGGCGCAAGGTCATCGCCTCGCGTCCCATCGCCAGTGCCGCCAGCACGAGCAGCGCGGCGACGCACGACCGGATCGTCGGAACCTGGCTTCCCGTCAATAACGTGTACCCGATCGCTGCCGCCGCCCCGGCAAGCGCCGCGATCAACGGCAAACGCGCATGCAGCGCCAGCCTGGGACTAAGCGCGAGCAACCGCAACACGATCAGCATCGTCGCCGCGACCGCAGCCGTAATGTGCAATCCGCTTACCGACAGCAGATGCGCGAGCCAGGCGCGGCGCATCGCCTCCGAGTCCTCCTCGCTGATCGCGCCGACGTCGCCGGTCGCGAGTGCGGCGGCGATCCCGCCCGCGCTGCCGTCCAGTCGCGATACGATGTGGTGCGAGAGTGCGACGCGGATACCGGCTCCAGATCCGCTCGGCGTGGTGACGACGACCGGTGCGAAGCCGCGCCCCGTCGCGCCGATCCCGCCGAACCACGCGACGCGAGCGAAATCATATGCGCCCGGTACCGCGGGTAGAGGGGGTGGCATCAGACGGGCTCTCAGGCGGACGATCGCCCCCGTCCCCAAGAGCTTCGGTGCATCCGCCTCTGCCAGATTGACGCGGACACGGTACGGCAAGGCGACCGGCTGCCCGTCCGTCTCCGCACCCCTCCCGACCGGCAGTAGCGTCAGCCGGACCAGCTTGCGCGCCACCAATGGTTCGATCGCCTCGACCTTCGCCGAGAAACGCGCGATCGTCGGGCCGCCGAGCACGGGTCGCGCCACGGACACCGATCGCGCCCAGATCAGCCCGAGCCCCAATGCAGCCGTCAGCAATCCTACCGCGAGCACGCGCGCCGCGCGACCGCCTTGTCCCACGGCGAGACATGCCAGCCCGCCCGCCACCAGCACCAATATCGTCACGAACCACGCCGCGTCGTCCGGCAGCGCAAACCACAACGCTATCCCGCCACCCAGCATCACCGGCAGCCACAACACCAACTGGTCGCGCTCCGCCTCGAGCCAGCGTTCCACGGCAAGCCCGACGACAGCCCCCCATCGCGGCACGCCCATTTGTCGCCGCCAAGGACGCATGCTAGGGGCGGCGACGGCTGTCATGGCCATCGTTTCTCCATCGTTTCATCAGTCTGGGAGCACCCGCGGTTGGGCGCAATATCTGATACGGGCACCGCCGCTTCGGCCGCACCCGTGGTTACCCGTTTCGCTCCGTCGCCGACGGGGTTCCTGCATCTTGGCGGCGCGCGCACCGCGCTGTTCAACTGGCTGTTCGCCAAGGCCAATGGCGGCAAGTTCCTGCTGCGTATCGAAGATACCGACCGGGTCCGCTCGACCCAGCCGGCGATCGACGCGATCATCGACGGGATGCGCTGGCTCGGGCTCGACTGGGACGGCGACGTCGTCATGCAGTTCGCGGGCGCCGAGCGTCACGCTCAGGTCGCGCACGAGATGGTCGCGAAGGGCCACGCGTATCGCTGCTACATGACCAATGACGAGATCGCGGCGATGCGCGCCGAGGCACAGGCCGCGAAGAAGCCGCTCCGCATCCGCAGCCCCTGGCGCGATCGCCCCGAGAGCGAAGCACCGAACCTCCCCCACGTCGTCCGCCTGCGCGCGCCGCAGGAAGGCGCCGTCACGATCGAGGACCGCGTTCAAGGCGCCGTCACGGTCAAGAACGAAGAGATCGACGACCTCGTCCTGCTCCGCTCCGACGGTACGCCGACCTACATGCTTGCCGTCGTCGTCGACGATCACGACATGGGCGTCACGCACGTCATCCGCGGCGACGATCACCTCAACAACGCGTTCCGCCAGCTGCCGATCTACCGCGCGATGGGCTGGCCCGAGCCGATCTACGCGCACATCCCGCTGATCCACGGCCCCGACGGCGCCAAGCTGTCGAAGCGTCACGGCGCGGTCGGCATCGAAGCGTATCGCGACGAGATGGGGATCCTCCCCGAGGCGTTCGACAACTATCTGCTCCGGCTCGGCTGGGGTCACGGCGACGACGAGATCATCAGTCGCGAACAGGCGGTCGCGTGGTTCGATCTGTCGGGTGTCGGCAAGTCGCCGTCGCGCTTCGACCTGAAGAAGCTCGAGAACCTCAACGGCCACTACATCCGCGAAGCCGACGACGCGCGCCTTGCGCAACTCGCCGCCGACCGTCTCGGCCATGATCTGCCGACCGGCGGACTGGACCTGCTCACGCGTGCGATGCCGGTCCTCAAGCCCCGTGCCGCGAACCTGAACGAGCTGGCCGAGGGATCGAATTTCCTGTTCAGCCAGCGCCCATTGGCAATGGATGACGCCGCAGCGAGCCTTTTGCAAGGTGAAGCGAGTGTCATTTTGGCGAACGCGCATGCCGAACTTGACGCGCTCGCCGAGTGGGATACGGAGGCGCTCGAAGGCGCGGTACGGCGCGTGGCCGAAGCGCGGGGCGTCAAGCTCGGCCAGGTCGCACAGCCGCTTCGCGCCGCGCTGACGGGACGCAAGACGTCGCCGGGGATCTTCGACGTGCTCGACCTGCTCGGGCGCGACGAGAGCCTGGGACGGATCGCCGACCGGATGGCTAGCTGATAAGATTTCGAGGAAGGATACAAGCATGAGCGAGACCGCAACCCTCAAGGTCGACGGCAAGGATTTCGAGTATCCGGTGATGTCCGGTACGGTCGGACCCGATGTCATCGATATCCGCAAGCTGTACGCGCAGACAGACAATTTCACCTATGATCCGGGGTTCACCTCGACGGCATCGTGCCAGTCGAAGCTGACCTATATCGATGGTGACGCGGGCACGCTGCTGCACCGCGGCTACACGATCGGCGAGCTGGCCGAGCAGTCGAACTTCATGGAAGTCGCCTATCTGCTTCTCAACGGCGAACTGCCGAGCGAAGACGAGCTGGCGAACTTTTCGACCACGATCACGCGCCATACGATGGTGCACGAGCAGCTCGCGCAGTTTTTCCGTGGCTTCCGCCGCGACGCGCATCCGATGGCGATCCTGTGCGGCGTCGTCGGCGCGCTGTCGGCGTTCTATCACGATTCGACCGACATCCACGATCCGGCACAGCGCGTCATCGCGTCGCACCGCCTGATCGCCAAGATGCCGACGATCGCCGCGATGGCGTACAAGTACAGTGTCGGCCAGCCGTTCGTCTATCCGGACAACACGCTGAGCTACACCGGCAATTTCCTGAAGATGACGTTCGGCGTGCCCGCCGAGAAGTATGTCGTGAACCCGATCGTCGAAAAGGCGATGGACCGCATCTTCATCCTCCACGCCGATCACGAGCAGAACGCGTCGACCTCGACCGTCCGTCTCGCCGGTTCGTCGGGCGCCAATCCGTTCGCGTGCATCGCCGCCGGCATCGCCTGCTTGTGGGGTCCCGCGCACGGCGGCGCAAACGAAGCCGCGCTCAACATGCTGCATGAGATCGGCACCGTCGACCGCATCCCCGAGTATATCGCTCGCGCCAAGGACAAGAACGATCCGTTCCGCCTGATGGGCTTCGGTCACCGCGTCTACAAGAACTACGATCCGCGCGCGGCCGTCATGCAGACGACCGTCAAGGAAGTGCTCGGCGAGCTGGGCGTCACCGACCCCGTGTTCGACGTCGCGATCGAGCTCGAGCGTCTCGCGCTCAGCGATCCGTACTTCATCGAGAAGAAGCTGTTCCCGAACGTCGACTTCTATTCGGGCGTGATCCTGTCGGCGATCGGCTTCCCGACGTCGATGTTCACGGTGCTCTTCGCGCTTGCCCGCACGGTCGGCTGGGTCGCGCAGTGGAACGAGATGATCACCGATCCCGACCAGAAGATCGGCCGTCCACGCCAGCTCTACAGCGGTCCGACCGCGCGTGATTACGTCCCGATGGCGTCACGCTGATGAAGACGCTCCGGCCGATCCTGATGATCGTCGGCGTGCTCAGCGCGCTGATGGGTCTGCTCTGGATCGGTCAGGGGCTCGGATACGTCCACTGGCCGCAGTCGAGTTTCATGCTCGACCAGCGGCCATGGGCGGATCGCGGCGCATTCCTCGCCGCATTCGGCCTCGCGCTGATATTAGTGGCGCGCCGGATCCGCCGGTAAGGTCAAGACGAACCGCGCGCCTTCGCCGGGTGCGCTTTCGATCGTGAGATCCCCCTGCATCGCCCGCGCGAGACGCCGTGCGATATACAGGCCGAGCCCGTTGCCGCCGGCCTCCGACGGATCGACCCGCTCGAACTTCTCGAAGATCCGCACCTGATCCTCGGGCGCGACTCCCTTGCCCTTGTCGGCGACCACGACGACCGCGTGGGTCTGCGTCCGCGTCACGGTGACGATCACCTGCGCACCACGCGGCGAATAGCGCACCGCGTTGCCGACGAGGTTGACCAGCACCTGCAACACGCGACGGAAATCGCCGAGCGCCGGAACACGCACGTCCAGCGCCGGGCGCGTGATCGTGACGCCTGCGTTCGCCGCGCGCACCGACAACAGCCCGGCCGCCCGTCGAGCCACATCGGCAAGGTCGATCGGCTCGGGCACCAGCGCGAAATCGGGCCGCTCGACCGCCTGGAGATCGACGAGGTCATCAACCAGTTCGAGCAGATGCCGTCCGGCACTGGCAATATCCGCGGCGTAATCCGCGTAATCGCCCTGCACCGGACCATCCGCCTGCGCATTGATGCTGTCCGCGTTCGCGACGATACGCGCGAGAGGAACCCGCAACGCCTTGTCGAGTCCGCTCGTAAAGGTCGGCGACAGTGTCTCGGTCGAGACAGCAGGGGGCGGTGCGTCTTCGACTACCATGCGTGCAGCGCCAACGAACCCGGCAAAGTCGCCCGCCGCATCGTGTCGAACATTGGCCGTCAACGTCACCGCGCGTCCGGAACTCCGCAGCCGAGCCGGTTGCGCCGTCATCGAGCGTCGCCGCGCAAGTGAGTCGAGGATCGGCAAGGCCCCATCCACACCGGTATCCAGCGAGAACATCGCCGTCAGCGGCTGGCCCAGCAACGCGAAGGCGTCGAACCCGTGCTTCGGCCCTGCATCGAGCGTGACGAACGTCAGCCGCAGCGCGGAATCCGTCTCCCACCGCCAATCCGTATCGCTGCCGTGGAAATCGTCCTGCGTATCCGGCGACGGTCGCGCCGGCCGCCACGCCGCGATCTCGCGCCAGCCGCTCACCGTCAGCCGTACGTTCTCACCATCCGGTTGAGCCCGCACCCAAAGATCTACGTCCGTTTCGTCGTCCGCGACGACCACGCCGCGCGACACGACGATCCCCAGCCGACGCGCCAACCGAGCGATCGTCGCAAGCTGTGGCACCGCAAGTGGCGCACCGCGCATCCCGCCCGCCCGCTGGTTGAGCGCAACCAGCGCCGGGTCCGCAAACGACAGCGAACCGTCGGGCGCAACGATCGCATGCGCAATCGGACTTTCGATCGAAGGGTCGAACACGCTCATCGCCGACCCGTACGCGCCAGCGCGCGCAACGCCATCCGAAAATCGCGGTTCAACGCCAATGGCGCGAGCGACGCACGCGCATCCTCGACCCCGACCGACACGATCGCATCGAGCGCATCCGCAAACGCCTCGATATCGCGCCGCGGATCCGCCTCCGACAGCGCCAGCCCGATCCGTGCGATCGTCGGCCGATCGAGGTCGATCGCGCGCAACGCGAGCCACAGCCGATCGCCCTCCGGGTCCAGCGTGATAGCCCGCGCCTGATCGAACGCGATGCCGATCGCATGCGCCAACACCGCGACGAACAACGACAGCCGCCGGTCGCCGATCGATTCGACCAGCACCGCAGGCAATTCGTTCGGTCGCGCATCGAGCGCACCGGCGAGCCGCGTCGCGACCGCGTCTGGCCGTTCACCCTCGTCATGCGCGGCGAGACTGCGCTGTGCCGCATCGGTGATCGCCCGGTCGCTTTCGCGCGTGACGGACTTCAGGCCGTCGCGCACCGCCGCCGCCACCCACCACACCAGCCGGTGATGCAGTTCGGCGGGTAACTCGCTGCCCCCGACAGATCCTTGCTCGTTCGCCACCCGCCGCCGGCTTTCCGCAGCCAGTAATGCAGACGCCGCCGACGCCACCACGCTGTCCGGCACCCCCGCCAGCCGCACCAGCAAACTCGCTTCGTCGGGTTCGGCGACCTCGACCGGCAACGAGGCGGCAATCAGGTCATGGCGTACGCGCGCGATCAGTTCGTCCATCAATTCTTCATCGCGGAGCAATCCCGCCCGCGTGAGCCGATCCAGAACGCCCCCCGCCCCGGCCTTCAACATCGCCTCGCCGGCCTGCGTCGCGCCGCCACCCGCGAGCAGTCGTGCGGCATGTCGGCGGATGTCCCACTCGATCGCCCCGACGATCGCGCCGAGCACCTGCGCGAGCATCTGTCGCGTCCGGTCGTCGAGCCGTGCGTCGGCATCGAGAAAGAAATCCGCGATCGTTCCGGTCAGCCGCGCGTCCGCGCGCAGGCGTGCATCCTCCGCTCGCGCAACGGGATCATAGGGCGACACGACGTCACGCACTGGGTCTGGACCGACCGACATGATCCCGTGCTTAGCCTCCGGACGTTAAGGTCCGCCTAAGGCGTTCGGCGAAGTCGCTCGATCACGACCGCCAGCGTCGCGGTCGCATACACCGCGGTCAGGCCGAGCCCGAACACCGGGAACCCCAGGATCGCGAACAGCGCGACGATCAGCAGGTAGGCTGCCGGACTTCCCCACCACATCTGCCGTTCGCGCTCGAGTATGGCGCGTTCGGCCAGCGCGCCGATCGCGACGAGCGCGGTACCGATCGCCAATGCGGTGTTGTTTCCCGCATAGCCACTGACGAAAAACGCGAAGACCAGGATCGATGCCGCCGCCACGCCGCCGATCGCGAGGGTCTGCCCCCGGGCCATCGGCGCATCGTCGCGAAGTCCGCTGAGCACCGAGCCGAGCGCCAAGGCTATGCATCCGACGAGGGACAATATCAGACCGATCGACGGCAGCCCGAAGCCGATCGTCACCAATCCGGCCACGCCCAGCGCCGCGCCGGCGGCTCCAACCGTGGTGCCCGCCGCACCACGATCGACCAGCAACGGCAATGCCAGCCGCGCGATAGGCGCGAGAACGAAGCGGTCGAACCAGCCCCGCCGCCCCGACACGATCGTCATCAGCACCGCGCGCCCGCGCTCTTCCAGCGTCCGCGCCTGACGCTCGATCCCATGCCCACCGCGCACCGCATCGGTCGGCAACAGCACATGTGTCGCGCGCGATTGTACAGCGAACCGCAACAGCGAAGACTGGAGATCGTAATCCTGCGGCAGGCCCGCGACTTCGGCGATCCGGCTCGAATTCAGCCGAGCGACGCCGGCCCACGCCATTTGGCCGCCGACACGCTCGAACCCCGGCCCTGCGTCGCTCTCGGGGACGACGAGCAGGCAGTCGCCATCTTCGACCGCCATCGCCTTGACGATCGCGTCGGTGGTGACGAGCCCGTCGCCGAGCATCAGCACCGGTGCCAGCGGGTGAAGTTTCTCGCCCGCTTCCATCGCGGATCGTACCGTATCGACGCTCACGCCGCGTCGTCCGATGCGGTTGATCGCCCCGAGCAACTCGGGGGTCATGCGCGCGACGACGATGATGATCTGCGAAACGCCGGCGGCGATCAGCAACCGCGCCTGATACTCGATCAGCGTCACGCCGCTGAAGGGCAAGGTCGCAGCAAGACGATCGGGGCGATCGTCGGCGTCATGAATTGCAAATAATAGGCCGGCAAGCATCGCAGGCTGTTAGGCGGTACGCGCCGTCCTGCAAAGCCCGCGTTCGGCCGAACCGCCCTGCGCCAAGGCTCGGTTCGGCGTTACAGGCGCGAAACCGCACGTCGATCGATACCCAAATTCTCGCGCGTTCCGTCGACCGACGGTCCCTGCCCCTATGGTGGTCGGACCATACGCCGTGCCGCCCTGCTTACCGGACGGATGAACGTGCGAAGATCGCATCATCCGTTTTGTCCCGCTGCAATTCATGATACTTCCGCAGTTCATGAACGGGGGTTCGTCAATGATCGGGTTTCGCGCGTCGGCAGGCAATGCCCATCCCATTCGCGCGGATATCGTGATGGATCCGGTGATAGAAAACATGTCCGACACCGTCACAGAAACGGACTTCGACGAGGTTTATCAACAGCCTGCGCCCGACCGCGGACGCCTTTACGTGGGTGTCGCGGTCGCGGTCGTGGTTATCTGGCTGGCGGCGATGCTGTGGCTCGCGCGCGGTTCGCTCGCGACCATCGAGCCGGTTGCCTTAGTCCAGTTCATCGCCGCGCTCTGCATCGTCCCCGCGCTGATCGGCATCGTCTGGCTACTCGCGATGCGGACCAGCCGTAGCGAAGCGCACCGGTTCGGTATCACAGCACAGGCAATGCGTGATGAGGCCGCCAGCCTCGAACGCAGCGTCGCCGCGCTCTCGAATACGATCGACGCCAACCGCCAACACCTCGCCGAACAATTGAACGCGTTGATGGCGATGGGTGGTGGCGCGACCGAGCAACTCGCGGCAATCGGCCGCGGCATGGTCTCCGAGATCGACCAGGCTGCAGCGCACGCGCGCAACCTCGCGACCTCGACCGCCGGCGCGCAGACGAGCCTCGGCGTGCTGATCGCCACCCTCCCCCGCGCACAGGCGGATATCGACGACGTCGCCAAGCGCCTGGAACGCACCGGGCTGTCTGCGAGCGAGCATGCCGCCGCACTCGATGCGCAGATCGTCGCGCTCGCCGAGCGCGGTCGCGATGCCGACGCGATGGCGAGCGGCGCCGCACAGCGCCTTGCCGCACACATCGTGCGCATGGAGGCGACCAGCCAGACCGCCGGCGCGCATCTTGAATCAGTCACCGACGGCATGTCCGCAGCAGTCGACGCGCTGCTCAACCGCACCGCCGACGCCGTCGATCACTCACGCCGCGGCATCGCCGCGCAGGGTGACGCGATGCTGGCAATGGTTGGCGCAAACCAGGCCGCGCTCGACAGCGCCGCTCGCGACAGCGCCGAAGCGCTCGCCAAGCGGATCGCCAGCGTGGAGGACGCGATCGAACGCGTCGCGATCCGCCTCGACCTGCAACGCAGCGCGGGCGACCGGATCGTCGACGATCTCCACACCGGGCTCGGCGAAGTCGAATCCAGGATCGAATTGCTCCACCGCCACGGCACCGAGCGCACCCAGGATCTCGCCGCATCGATCAGCGCGCTCGGCGGCTCTGCCGACGCGATGACCGAGGCGTTGCGAGCCGGCGACGATATGGCGCACCGGACGATTGCGACGACCGAGACGCTGCTCGTCGCACTCGATGCCGCCGCGCGCGAGATCGACGAGACGATGCCCGAAGCACTGGGCCGCCTCGATACGCAGGTGCTCGCCAGCAAGAGCATCGTCGTCTCGGCGCGCCCCGAACTGCTCGCGCTCGTCACCGCCGCGGAGAGCACGCACGACGCGATCGAGGCGATCGCAGGCGTAATCGGCGAACAGCGTCAGGTTCTCGACACGCTTTCGACGGACCTGCTCAACACGCTCAACACCGGCCGCGCGAAGGCCGATGCGCTTGGTCATATGGTCGACGAGGCGATTGGCCGGACTCAGCATTTCGCCGAAGACGCCGCACCGCAGTTGATCGAAGCGCTCCACCGCGTCCGCGAGACCGCCGCCGTCGCCGCCGACAAGGCGCGCGAGACGCTGTCGAAGGTCATACCCGAGGCTGCAGCCGCACTCGAAGCCGCCAGCGCCGACGCCATGCGCCGCGCGACCAACGACACCGTCGAACGCCAGGTCAAGGCGCTCACCGACGCCACGGGCGCCGCGGTCGACGCCGCCACCGGCGCGACCGAACGGCTCGCGCGCGAAGTCCAGGCGATCGTCGACCAGACCGCGATCGTCGAAACGCGGCTTCAAGAGGCGCGCACCGAGCGCGAAGATGCCGACCGGGACACCTTCGCGCGCCGCGTTTCGCTGCTGATCGAATCGCTCAATTCCGCCTCGATCGACATCACCAAGGCCATCGCACCCGAAATCTCCGACAGCGCATGGAGCGCGTATCTCAAGGGCGACCGCGGCGTCTTCACGCGACGCGCCGTCCGCATCCTCGACGCCAGCGAAGTCCGCGAGATCGCCGGTCTGTACGACGAGGACGAGCCCTTCCGCGAGATGGTCAACCGCTACATCCACGACTTCGAAGCAATGCTCCGCACGATCCTGACGCAACGCGACGGCTCACCGCTCGGGGTCACGTTGCTGTCGTCGGACATGGGCAAGCTGTACGTGGCACTGGCGCAGGCGATCGAGCGCCTGCGCTGAAAACGACCTCCCGAAATGATTCAACGTCACCGATAACGGAGCAATCCGCCGACCGGACTCATATTTCGAGGCCCAAATGCCAAGACTGAACATGAAGATCTGCGTCATCACCGGCGCAGCCCGCGGCATCGGCCGCGCGATCGCCGAGCGCTTCCATGACGAAGGCGCCATCGTCATCCTCACCGACATCGACGAAACCGCCGGCGTCGAGACTGCGACGGAGATAGGCTGCCGGTTCGAAAGGCTCGACGTCCGCGAAGAGGCGGATTGGCAGCGCTTGGCGGAGATCGTTCCGGTGGTCGACGTGCTCGTGAACAATGCGGGCGTAACGGGTTTTGAGCACGGCATGGTCGCGCATGATCCGGAACATGCTAGCCTTTCAGACTGGCGCGCGGTCCATGCGGTCAACCTCGACGGCACGTTCCTCGGCTGTCGTTATGCGATCGGCGCGATGAAGGTGGCCGGCGCCGGCTCGATCATCAACATCTCGTCGAGATCCGGGCTGGTCGGGATCCCCCTCGCCGCGGCCTATGCGTCGTCGAAGGCCGCGATCCGCAATCACAGCAAGACGGTGGCGCTGTATTGCGCGCAGCAGGGGTGGAAGATCCGCTGCAACTCGGTGCATCCCGCGGCGATCCTGACGCCGATCTGGGCGCCGATGCTCGGGGATGGAGCGGACCGGGAGGCGCGGATGGCGACGCTGGTGGCGGATACGCCGTTGAAGCGGTTCGGAATGCCGGACGAGGTGGCCGCGGTCGCGGTGATGCTCGCGTCGGACGAGGCGACCTACATCACCGGGACGGAGATCAATATCGATGGCGGTTTGCTGGCGGGCTCGGCCGCATCGCCGGGATGATGCTCACCTTTTGATCCTCCCCCGCAAGGGGGAGGTGGCTGCACTTGCCAGACGGAGGGGGAGGTAAGCACAAACCGCTGTTGCGTGGTCCTCCCCCTCCGTCACCTACGGTGCCACCTCCCCCTGGCGGGGGAGGATCAAGGGGCCGTCCTAGCGCGTGACCATGTTCCCACGGTCGAACAGGTCGACGCTCTGCGGTGTGATCCAGCCGTAAGAATAATTCAGCTGGAACAGCACGAATAGCACCGTCGCCACAACGGTCACCCGCCACGCCGTCCGCCCCGACCGAAACTCGTGCGGCGCGCTTTCCGCTTGGCCGGGGACGTGTTCGCCCCCGACCTCGCGCGTCGTCTTCACGCCGAATGGCAGGACCAGGAACACCGAGAACGACCAGAACAGGACGTAGATCGCGAGTGACGAGGTCCAGCGCATCCGATCAGCCCTCGATCAACAGCACGTCGACGATCGGCTGCTTGCCGGTCCAGCGCTTGGCGACCTTGCGCACTGCGAGACGGATCTGCTCGCGCATCTTCTCGCTCTCGCGCTTGCCACCGCGTACCGTGTCCGCGGCCGCCTGGACCGCATCGGCGATGAACGCCGCGCGGTCTTCCTCGACCGGCACGCCCTGCACGCGAACCTGCGGCTGCCCGACCATCCGGCCGTCCTTGCCGAGCGCGACACCAACCGAAATCTGGCCGTTGATCGCCAGCTTGCGCCGCTCGCTCAGCGTCGCGCCGTCCGCCGGCAGGATCACGTCGCCGTCGAGCACCAGACGCCCGACGGTCGCATTGCCGATCTTCGCCGGGCCCTTGGGCGCCAGACGGATGATGTCGCCGTTGCTCTGCACGATCGCGCGCGGAATGCCCTGCTCGAGCCCAAAGCGCGCATGCTCCATCATGTGGCGCATCTCGCCATGCGTCGGCACGAGCACGTCCGGCCGCAGCCAGTCGTACATCTGCGCGAGTTCCGGCTGACCCGGGTGACCCGATACATGGACGTGCGCCTGGCGCTCGGTGATCATGCGGATGCCCTTGGCCGCCAGCGTGTTCTGGATGCGACCGATCTGCACCTCGTTGCCTGGGATCTGCTTCGACGAGAAGATCACCGTGTCGTCGGCGTCGAGCGTGATCGTGTGCTGGCCATTGGCGACACGCGCCAGCGCCGCGCGCTCTTCACCCTGGCCACCGGTGGCGATGATCAGCACCTTGTTCTTGGGCAGGCGCATCGCCTCGTCCGGGCTGATCGTGTCCGGAAAATCCTTCAGATAGCCCGTCGCGCGCGCGACCTTGATGATCCGGTCGAGCGAACGCCCGGTCACGCACAGCTTGCGCCCCGTTTCCTTCGCGACTTCGCCGAACGTGTGCAGACGCGCGGCGTTCGACGCGAAGCTGGTGATCATCACGCGGCCCTTGGCCTTGCTGACCTCCTCGAACAGACCTTTCCGCACGGTGCTCTCGCTGCCCGATGCGGTGGTGTTGAAGATGTTGGTCGAGTCGCAGACCAGCACGTCGACGCCCTTGTCGCCGATCGCCATGAAGCCCTCAGGCGTGGTCGGGTTGCCGATCACCGGGTTCTTGTCGAGCTTCCAGTCGCCGGTGTGGAACACGCGACCGTAAGGCGTGTCGATCAACAGCGCGTTCGCCTCGGGGATCGAATGCGACATCTCAACAAAGGTGAAGCCGAACGGCCCGAGCTGGAAATTGCCGCCCATCGGAATCATCTTGAGCTTCACGCGGTTGGCGATGCCCTCTTCCTCGAGCTTGCCGCGGATCAGGCCCATCGTGAACGGCGTCGCGTAGATCGGCACGCCGAGGTCTTCGGCGAGATACGGCAGCGAGCCGATATGATCTTCATGGCCGTGCGTGATGACGATGCCGAGCAGGTCGTCGATCCGGTCCTCGATAAAGGACAGATCGGGCAGGATCACGTCGACGCCGGGATATTGCGGATCAGCGAAGGTGATGCCGAGATCCACCATCACCCAGTTGCCCTGGCAGCCGTACAGGTTGACGTTCATGCCGATTTCGCCGGAGCCGCCAAGGCCACAGAAAAGGAGTTCGTTCTTCGGAGTCATTGATTACTTTCAGGATTATACAGGAATATGGCCCGCAGGCCGGTCGGCGCGAGCCCAATGGCCCTAGATATGGTGACGATCCCACATCATCGCCAGCCCCTGGATCGTCAGGTCGGCTTCGATGACGTCGAACACGTCGGTCTGTTTCTCGAATAATGTGGCAAGGCCGCCGGTGGCGACGACCTTCACGGGACGGCCGATCTCGCGCTTCATCCGCGCGACTAGCCCCTCGATCATCGCGACATAGCCCCAATAGATGCCGATATGCATCTGCGAGACGGTGTTGAGCCCGATCACGCTGGTATCGGTCGGTGCCTCGATCGCGATCCGCGGCAGCTTCGCCGCGGCGGTCACTAGTGCGTCGAGCGAAAGGTTGATCCCCGGCGCGATGATCCCGCCCTTGTACGCGCCGCTATAGTCGACGACGTCGAACGTGGTCGCGGTGCCGAAATCGATCACGATCAGGTCGCCGGGATGCAGCGCATGCGCAGCGATCGTGTTGACCGCACGGTCGGCACCGAGCGAGGCAGGCTCGTCGACATCGATCGCGATGCCCCATTCGACTGGCGCATGCCCTGCGATCAGCGCGTCGGTGTCGAAGTATTTCGACGCGAGCACCTGGAGGTTGTGCAGCGCGCGGGGAACAACGGTGGCGACGATCACGCCCTCGACCCCAGTGCGATCATGCCCGCCGAGCTGCATCAACTGGCTCAGCCACACCGCATACTCGTCTGCGGTACGCCGCGGATCGGTCGCGATCCGCCAACGTGCGACGATCTCACCGCTCTCGACGAGCGCGAACACGACATTGGTATTGCCGGCATCGATCGCGAGCAGCATCAGCGGGGCCTCAAAGCAGGAAGACGTCGGCAGCGTGAATGACACGCCGCTCGCCAGACGCCAAGCGGAGGATCAGCGCGCCGTCGCTGTCGAGCCCGATAAACAAGCCGTCAATCCCGCTGCCGTCGGGGAGGCGAGCGGTCAGCGCGGTGCCTGCAGGATGCGCGCAATCGACCCAGCGCTCGCGGACGGGGGCGATACCCTCGGTCCGCCAGCGACCGATCCAACGCGCAAAACTGTCGGCGAGGATGTCGAGGAACATTGCCGGTTCGACAACCACGCCGTGCGCGGCGAGGTCGGTCGTCGCACGGTCGGGCAAATCGGGATGGTGCGCAATGTTGACGCCGTAGCCGACGATCACCGCATTGTCCGTGCGTTCGAGCAGGATACCCGACAACTTGGCATCCGCGAGCAGCAGGTCGTTGGGCCATTTCAGGACCAGCGTCTCGCTCGCGTCGGTCGTACCCTGGCAGATCCCCGCGACGAGGAAAGTGGACACGGTTTCCTGCAAGGCAACCGCAGCAACCAGCGCGAGGCTCGCGGCCGGCGGATCGTTCGGCCTCAATCGGACCAGCGTACTGGCGTAGAGGTTACCCTCGGGCGACGACCATTCACGCCCGAGCCGCCCCCGCCCCGCTGTCTGCCGGATCGCACGCAACCAGAGACCGTCCTCGGCACCGCCGCGCGCAAGCTCCAGCAGGTCGGCGTTGGTCGATCCTGTTTCCGCGACGGTGCGGATGATGCTCAGAACAACGCCCGTGCGGCCGCCATCGTCCACGCGCCGAGCACGGGGATGAGGAGGTAGCCGGCTGGCGACACGAACACCGCGGCGATGGCGATCAGGCCACCCTCGACCTTGCTCTCCATCGGCGCGAACGCGGGTGCCGGATCGTCGAAGTACATCGTCTTGACCACGCGCAGATAATAATACGCGCCGATCACCGAAGCCGCGATGCCGACGACCGCCAGCGGGAACAGACCAGCGTCGACCGCTGCGCTGAACACCGCAAACTTCGCGTAGAAGCCGAACAGCGGCGGGATGCCGGCGAGGCTGAACATGAAGATCGCGAGCGCCGCCGCCAATGCAGGACGGGTCCGCGACATGCCGGCGAGGCTGTCGATCGTCTCGACCGGCTGCCCGTCGTCACCACGCATCTGCAGCACGACCAGGAACGAGCCCAGCGTCATCGCGACGTAGATCGTCAGGTACATCAGCACGCCCGACACGCTCTCAGGCGTCCCGGCCGCGAGACCGATCAATGCGAAGCCAACATTGTTGATCGACGAATAGGCGAGCAGGCGCTTGATGTTGGTCTGGCCGATCGCCGCGACCGCACCGAGGATGATAGACGCGAGTGCCGCGAAGATCACGATCTGGCGCCACTGGTCCGTCGCCGGGCCCATCGCATCGACCGCCACGCGGACGCTGAGCGCCAGCGCCGCTACCTTGGGGGCGGACGCGAAGAACGCGGTGACCGGTGTCGGGGCGCCCTCGTACACGTCGGGCGTCCACATGTGGAACGGCACGGCGCTGATCTTGAAGGCGAGGCCAGCGAACACGAACACCAGACCGAACAACAGGCCAAGCGACTTGGTGCCGGCGTATGCTTCCGAAATGCCCGAGAACAACGTCGTGCCGCTGAACCCGTAGACCAGCGAAATGCCGTACAGCAGAATGCCGCTGGCGAGCGCGCCGAGCACGAAATACTTCAGGCCGGCTTCCGCCGAACGCCCATCGCGCCGCATGAAGCTGGCGAGGACATAGGCCGCAAGGCTCTGGAGCTCGAGACCGACATACAGCGTCAGCATGTCGGTTGCCGAGACCATGATGCCCATGCCGCAGGCCGACAGCAGGATCAGCACCGGATATTCCGGACGCAGATCGTCGCCGTGGGTGCGTGCGAAGAAGCTCGGCGCCATGACGATCGCGACCGCCGAAGCGATGTAGATCAGAACCTTGGCGAACGCGCCGAACGCGTCTGCGCGGTAAAGACCGTCGAACGCATAGCCGCCCGACGACGCCGGACCGACCAATGCGATCCCTGCCCCAACGAGGACGAACACAGCGGCGATCGAAACGGAGCGCGTCGATTTGTCCCCGCCCCAGGCCGAGACGAGCATCAGGGCGATCGCACCCAACGCCAGCACCAGTTCCGGCAGCGTCATTGCGATGTTAGCGGCATAATCCATCAGTGTGCCTCTCCGTGCGCGGCACTATCGACAGTGGCGGGGTTCCCCGCGTGGACGGTGGCGGGGTTCCCCGCCGTTGGGTTGGAATCGCTGGCCGGCTTGGCGCGATCGACACGGGCGAGAAGCACGCCCACGTCCTTGCGCATCGGTGCCAGGAAGCTCTCGGGATACACGCCCATCCACAGCACGACGGCTGCGATCGGAGCGAGCAGCCACATCTCGCGGCCTGACAGGTCGACCATTGCACGGACGTCGTCCGCCTTAATCTCACCGAACACGACGCGGCGGTACAGGAACAGCATGTACGCGGCACCCAGGATGATGCTCGTCGTGCAGAGCAGCGCGGTCCAGGTCGAGACCTGGTACGTCCCCATCAACGACAGGAACTCGGCGACGAAGCCGCTGGTGCCCGGCAGCCCGATCGAGGCCATCGTGAAGAACAGAAAGAAGATCGCATACTTCGGCATGTTGATCGCGAGACCACCGTAGCGCGAGATCTCGCGGGTATGGAGCTGGTCGTAGATCACGCCGACGCACAGGAACAACGCACCCGATACCAGGCCGTGGCTCAGCATCATGATCATCGCGCCTTCGATGCCCTGCCGGTTGAACGCGAACAAACCGATCGTGACGATCGCCATGTGCGCGACCGACGAATAGGCGATCAGCTTCTTCATGTCCGACTGCACGAGCGCGACGAGCGAGGTGTAGATCACCGCGACCGCCGACAGGCCGAAGATCAGCCAGGTTAGCTGGCCCGAGGCTTCGGGGAACATCGGCAGCAGGAACCGCAGGAACCCGTATCCGCCGAGCTTCAGCAGCACGCCCGCCAGGATGACCGAGCCTGCGGTCGGCGCCTGGACGTGCGCGTCGGGCAACCAGGTGTGGACCGGCCACATCGGCATCTTGACCGCGAACGACGCGAAAAACGCCAGCCACAGCCATGTCTGTACATGCGCCGGGAAGTCGTAGTTCATCAGCGCCGGGATGCTGGTCGTGCCCGCGGTCTTCGCCATGTAGAGCATCGCGATGAACATCAGAACCGAGCCGAGCAGCGTGTACAGGAAGAACTTGTACGAGGCGTAGATCCGGTTCGCGCCGCCCCAGATGCCGATGATCAGGTACATCGGGATCAGGCCGGCTTCGAAGAACACGTAGAACAGGAACAGGTCCTGCGCCGCGAACGTGCCGATCATCAGCACTTCGGTGAACAGGAACGCCGCCATGTATTCGGGCACGCGGGTCGTGATCGAGCGCCAGCTGGCACCGATGCAGATCGGCATCAGGAACACGCTGAGCATGATCAGCATCAGCGCGAAGCCGTCGATGCCGAGCGACCAGCCGAACGGGCCGAAGATGCCGGGGGCGTGCTCGACGAACTGCCACTGCGCGCCGCCAATATCGTAGTTCATCCACAGCATGATGCCGAGAACAAAGTCGATCAGCGTTGCCGCCAGCGCCAGCGTCCGCGCCGCGTTCGCCGAAACGAAAAGGCACACAACGGCGGCGATCATGGGGACCGCGATCAGGACGGAGATAATAGGAAAGCCGGTCATTACAGTCCGATCGCCCAGGTTACGGCTGCGGTCAGCCCGATCAGCATGACGAAGGCATAGGTGTAGAGGTATCCCGTCTGGAAGCGGTTGGCGACGCGGCTGCCGATCTGGACGACCCAGGTCGCGCCGTCGGGCCCGAACCGGTTGATCGTCTTCTCGTCGCCGCGGTGCCACAGGAAGCGGCCGATTGCGAACGCCGGACGGACGAAGATCAGGTCGTACAGCTCGTCGAAATACCACTTATGCAGCAGGAAGTCGTAGAGCACGCCGAACTGTTCGACGACCTTGGCCGGGAACGTCGGGGCCTTGATATAGGCGTACCAGGCGGTCAGCAGGCCGAGCAGCATCGCGATCGTCGCCGACAGTTTGATCAGCAACGGCACACCGTGCATCTCGTGCATCAGATGTTCGCGGAACGCGAGTGCGCCCTTCCAGAACTCTTCGCCTGCGGTGGGCTCGATGAAGAAGCCGTGGAACACGAAGCCGGCGAGGACTGAGCCGATCGACAGGACGATCAGCGGGATCAGCATCGGCAACGGGCTCTCATGCGGGTGATACCCACCGTCGCCTTCGGCCGGTGCATGCGCGGCGTCGTGATGACCATGCGGCGCGTGTCCTGCGTCCTCGGCCTGAGCCGGGTTCGCGTGGTGGTCGTCCGCGTGATGCGCGTCATGCGCATGATCATCGTGACCATGCGCGTCGTGGAGCGCATGCTGGATGTGCTCCGATGCGGCCCAGCGCGGCTTGCCCCAGAAGGTCAGGAACATCACACGCCACGAATAGAAGCTGGTCAGCAACGCGACGAGCACACCGACGAACCATACGCCCGGCTGGCCCGCAGCCCAGCTCGCCTCGATGATCGCATCCTTCGAATGGAAGCCGGCGAAACCGATCGCGGTGTTGCCGAAGATGCTGGGGATGCCGACGCCGGTGATCGCGAGCGTACCCGCCATCATCGCCCAGAACGTCACCGGGATCTTCTTACGCAGCCCGCCATAATAGCGCATGTCCTGCTCGTGGTGCATCGCATGGATGACCGAGCCGGCGCCAAGGAACAGCAGCGCCTTGAAGAACGCGTGCGTGAAGAGGTGGAACATCGCCGCGCCGTACGCGCCGACGCCCGCCGCGAAGAACATGTAGCCGAGCTGCGAACAGGTCGAATACGCGATCACGCGCTTGATATCGGTCTGCACGAGGCCACAGGTCGCCGCGAACAGGCAGGTCGCGGCACCGACCGAGGTGACCACGGTCAGCGCGACCGGGCTCATCTCGAACATCGGCGACAGGCGGCACACCATGAACACGCCGGCGGTGACCATCGTCGCCGCGTGGATCAACGCCGACACCGGGGTCGGGCCTTCCATCGCGTCCGGCAACCAAGTGTGCAAGCCGAGCTGCGCCGACTTGCCCATCGCACCGACGAACAGCAGCAGGCAGAGCACCGTCATCGTGTCGAAGCGGTAGCCGAGGAAGCCGAGCGTCGAGCCCGCCATGCCGGGGGCCGCGGCGAGGATCTCGGGGATCGAGACCGTGCCGAACACCAGGAACGTGCCGAAGATACCGAGCATGAAGCCGAGATCGCCGACGCGGTTGACGACGAACGCCTTGATCGCGGCCGCACTTGCCGACGGCTTGCGGAACCAGAACCCGATCAGGAGGTAGGACGCGAGACCCACGCCTTCCCAGCCGAAGAACATCTGGACGAGATTGTTCGCCGTCACGAGCATCAGCATCGCGAAGGTAAACAGCGACAGATACGCAAAAAAGCGCGGCTGGTCGGGGTCTTCATCCATATAGCCCCAGCTATACAAATGGACCAACGCCGAGACCGACGTGACGACCACGAGCATCACCGCAGTCAACGCATCGACGCGCAGCGACCACGCGACGTTCATGTCGCCCGAGTGGATGAAGTCGAGCAGCGGCGCGACAGTGGCCGTGCTGGTGCCCGAGAGGAAACCGATGAAGATCGGCCAGGACAACAGGCACGACGCGAACAGCGCAGCCGTGGTGACGAGTTTCGCCGGCACGTTGCCGATCGCGCGATTGCCGAACCCGGCAACGATCGCGGCCAGTAACGGCAGGAAGACGATAAGCTGGATCAACCGTATTACCCCTTCATCCGGTTGACGTCGTCGACCGCGATGGTGCCGCGACCGCGGAAATAGATCACGAGAATGGCGAGGCCGATCGCGGCTTCACCCGCGGCGACCGTCAGCACGAACATCGCGAACACCTGTCCGACGAGATCGTGGAGGAACGCCGAGAACGCGACGAGATTGATGTTCACCGCCAGCAGGATCAGCTCGATCGCCATCAGGATGACGATGAGGTTCTTGCGGTTCAGGAAGATGCCAAGCACCCCCATCGTGAACAGGATCGCCGCGACGACCAGATAATGGACGAGACCGATCGTCACAGTTCGACTCCCTGCCCGACGACCGGGCTCGTGTTGCGCGTGGCGTCCTGCGGACGACGTGCGTTTTGGCGGCTGATGTTCTGCGCCTTGACGCCGCCACGCTGGCGGTGGGTCAGCACGATCGCCCCGATCATCGCGACCAGCAGCACGAGGCCGGCACCTTCGAACACGAACAGATAGCGTGTGTAGAGAAGGTTACCGATCGCCTGGATGTTGGGCACGGCGTCGTCGATGGGTGCGGCGCGACGCGCAAGCTGGATCGGGCCCGTGCTCCACGCGCCGATCGCGATCATCACCTCGGCGGCGAGCGCCACGGCGAGCGCGAGACCGATCCCGAAATACCGGGCGACGCCTGCGCGCAACTCGGTGAAGTCGATGTCGAGCATCATGACCACGAACAGGAACAGCACTGCGACCGCACCCACATAGACGATGACGAGCAGCATCGCGATGAACTCGGCACCGACCAGGATCATGAGGCCGGCCGCGTTGAAGAACGCGAGGATCAGCCACATCACCGAATGGACCGGGTTGCGCGACGCGATCGTCAGCGCGCCCGACAGGACGACGACGAAGGCGAAGAGGTAGAAGGCTAAGGCCTGAATCACGATTGCGGCCCCTTAGACGCCCACGAGAAGAATGAGCGCGCCATTAACGGTACGGCGCATCGGCGGCAAGGTTCGCCGCGATCGCGCTTTCCCAACGGTCGCCATTATCGAGCAGCTTCGACTTGTCGTAGATCAGCTCTTCGCGCGTCTCGGTGGCGAATTCGTAGTTCGGCCCCTCGACGATCGCATCGACAGGGCACGCCTCGGCACACAGGCCGCAGTAAATGCACTTGGTCATGTCGATGTCGTAGCGCGTTGTGCGGCGCGAACCGTCGTCACGCGGCTCGGCCTCGATCGTGATCGCCTGCGCGGGGCACACGGCCTCGCACAGCTTGCACGCGATGCACCGCTCTTCGCCGTTCGGATAACGACGCAGCGCATGCTCGCCCCGGAACCGCGGCGACACTGGATTGCGCTCGTACGGATAGTTGATCGTCGCCTTTTCCTTGAAGAAATAGCGAAGCGTCAGCGCGTGCGCCTTCACGAACTCCCACAGGGTAAACGACTTGATGATCTGAGCGACGCTCATGAACCCACTCCAACGCGCGTCAGCATAAGATAGCCCGACACGAGGAAAACCCAGAACAGCGAGACGGGGAGGAAGACCTTCCAGCCGAGCCGCATCAGCTGATCGTAGCGATAGCGCGGCACAGTCGCCTTCACCCAGCTGAACAGGAAGAAGAAGAACAGGATTTTGGCGAACAGCCAGATGATCCCCGGCACGTAGTATAGCGGCGCCCAATCGACCGGTGGCAGCCAGCCGCCCCAGAACAGCGTCGCGTTGAGCGCACACATCAGCAGCACGTTGGCGTACTCGCCGAGCCAGAACAGCGCGAACGACATCGACGAATATTCGGTCTGGTATCCGGCGACGAGCTCGCTCTCCGCCTCGGTCAGATCGAACGGTGCGCGCTGCGTCTCGGCCAGCGACGAGATGAAGAACATCACCGCCATTGGGAACATCAGCGGGTTCAGGATGTACCCGTTGAAGAACCAGACGTGCGACTTCTGCGCCATCACGATCGCCGACAGGTTGAAGCTGCCGGTCCACAACACGACCGAAATCAGGATGAAGCCGATCGCGACTTCATACGACACCATCTGCGCGGCCGCACGAAGCGCCGAGTAGAATGGGTATTTCGAGTTCGACGCCCAGCCCGACAGGATGATCCCGTACACGCCGAGCGACGACGCCGCGAGCACGTAGAGCAGCCCGACGTTGATGTCCGCGAGCACGACGCCGACGCCGAACGGCACCACCGCCCAGACGATCAGCGCGACCGTGAAGGTGATGATCGGCGCCAGCAGGAACAGCGTCCGGTTGGCGGCTGCGGGGACGATCGTCTCCTGCAGGAACACCTTCAGGCCGTCGGCGAAGCTCTGCAGCAGACCGAACGGACCGACGACGTTCGGACCACGCCGCAACGCCATCGCCGCCCAGATCTTGCGGTCGGCATAGATGATCATCGCCACCGCGAGCATCAGCGGCAGCGCGATCACGAGAATGTCGATGATCGTCGCGAGGAAGAACGCCCAGTCGTAACCGAGCGAGGATTCGAACCAGGAGATCATTCGGCTGCCTCCGCGTAATCTTCCCCGTGGAGAAGTTCGGCCGAGCACCGCTGCATCGTCGGCGACGCGCGGCAGATCGCGTTGGTCAGGTAGAAGTCCTTGATCGGATAGCCGGCGAGGACACCCTCTCCTGCACCGTTGAGCAAAGGCGGGTTCCACTCGAACGTCGCGAGCGCCTGATGACGCAGCGCAGGCACGTCAGCGTACATTTCCTCGCGCAGCCCCTCGAAGCTGTCGAACGGCAGCGTGTGGCCGAGCGTGTCGGACAGCGCGCGGAAGATCGACCAGTCGTCACGCGCGTCGCCCGGTGCGAACACCGCGCGCTCGCCGCGCTGGACACGACCCTCGAGATTGACCCACGTCCCCGACTTCTCGGCGTACGTTACACCCGGCAGGATGACGTCGGCAGCCGCCGCACCCTTGTCGCCGTGATGGCCCACGAACACCTTGAACCCTGCGAACTTCGAATAATCGACCTCGTCCGCGCCGAGGAAGAAGCCGAGCTTCGCCCCCATCACGTCGGCGATGCCGCCCTTCTGCGCATAACCGAGCATCAGCCCGCCCATCCGCGAGGCCGCCATGTGAACGACGTTGAAGCCGTTCCAGTCCGCCTTCACGAGGCCGAGTGTGTCGACAAGCTTCAACGCAGCCACATGGCCACCCTTCAGCGCGCCGCCACCCACGATCACCATCGGACGCTTAGCCTTGCCGAACGCCTCCGTCACCGCCTCCGGCAGAGCGCCAAGCAGCGCCAGATCGTCGCCGAGCCATTCGACCTTGTACGTCAGGTCCGTCTCCGGCCCGATCGCAAAGACCTTCGCGCCCTTCTTGATCGCTTTGCGCACCCGCGTGTTCACCAGCGGCGCTTCCCAGCGCAGGTTGGTGCCCACCAGCAGGATCGCGTCGGCACGCTCGGTGCCGGCGATCGTCGTGTTGAAATTGACTGCGGCGATGCTCGTCGCATCATAATCCATGCCGGTCTGACGGCCTTCGAGCAGGCTCGAACCCATCTTCGCCAAAAGCGCCTTGGCGGCATACATCGTCTCGCAATCGACCAGATCGCCAGCGACGGCCGCAACGCTCGACCCGGCGTTCACAGCCTTGATCGCTGCGAAAGCCTCGTCCCACGTCCCGGGAACCAGCTTGCCGTTCACCCTCACATAAGGCTTGTCGAGACGACGACGGACAAGGCCATCGATCGCATGGCGAGTCTTGTCGGTCGCCCACTCCTCGTTCACGTCCTCGTTGATCCGCGGGACGCAGCGCAGCACCTGGCGACCACGGCTGTCGAGCCGGATGTTGGTGCCGACCGCGTCCATCACGTCGATCGTCAGCGTCTTGCGCAATTCCCACGGACGCGCCTCGAACGCATACGGCTTCGACGTCAGCGCGCCGACCGGGCACAGATCGACGACATTGCCGGAGAGCTCGCTCTTGACCGCATTCTCGAGATACGAGGTGATCTGCATGTCCTCGCCGCGGAAGATCGCACCGATCTCCTCGACGCCGGACACTTCCTCGGCGAACCGGATGCAGCGCGTGCACTGGATGCAGCGGGTCATGACCGTCTTGACGATCGGACCCATATACTTCTCGGTAACCGCGCGCTTGTTCTCGTCGTAGCGCGAATGGCCGCGGCCATAGGCAACCGACTGGTCCTGAAGATCGCACTCGCCGCCCTGATCGCAGATCGGGCAATCGAGCGGATGGTTGATCAGCAGGAATTCCATGATGCCCTCGCGGGCATTCTTGACCATCGGCGAGTTGGTAAAGATCTCCTGCTTGTCCGCCGCCGGCAGCGCGCACGACGCCTGCGGCTTGGGCGGACCGGGCTTCACCTCGACCAAGCACATCCGGCAATTGCCGGCGATGCTCAGGCGCTCGTGATAACAGAAACGCGGGATCTCCTTGCCGGCAAGCTCGCACGCCTGCAGCACGGTGGCGCCCTGCGGCACCTCGATCTCTACGCCATCGACTTTGACTAAGGGCATTACTCTGCGGCTTCCATCATCGGCGCGGTGTCGCCACCGCGCTCACGGATACGGCGCTCCATCTCGGGGCGGAAATGCTTGATCAGGCCCTGGATCGGCCATGCGGCCGCGTCGCCCAGTGCGCAAATCGAGTGACCCTCGACTTGCTTGGTGACCTGCTGGAGCATGTCGATCTCGGACAGCTCGGCGTCGCCGGTGCGCATCCGCTCCATCACGCGCCACATCCAACCGGTACCCTCGCGGCACGGCGTGCACTGGCCGCAGCTCTCATGCTTGTAGAAGTACGAGATGCGGCTGATCGCGCGGACGATGTCGGTCGACTTGTCCATGACGATGATCGCCGCGGTGCCAAGACCCGAACCGACCGCCTTCAGGCCATCGAAATCCATCGCGCAGTCCATGATCTGCGCGGCGGGCACGAGCGGCACCGACGAGCCACCCGGGATGACCGCGAGCAGATTGTCCCAGCCGCCACGGATACCGCCGCAATGCGTCTCGATCAGCTCGCGGAACGAGATGCTCATCTCTTCCTCGACGACGCAGGGCTTGTTCACATGACCGCTGATCTGGAACAGCTTCGTGCCGCGGTTGTTCTCCGCGCCAAAGCTGGAGAACCATGCAGCACCACGCCGCAGGATCGTCGGTGCAACCGCGATCGATTCCACATTGTTGACCGTCGTCGGGCAGCCGTAGAGGCCAGCACCTGCCGGGAAAGGCGGCTTCAGCCGCGGCTGCCCCTTCTTCCCCTCGAGGCTCTCCAACATCGCGGTCTCTTCGCCGCAGATGTATGCGCCTGCACCACGATGCACGAACACGTCGAAGTCGTAGCCCGACCCGCACGCGTTCTTGCCGATGAAGCCGCGGTCATAGGCCTCGGCGACGGCTGCGAACAGCGTCTCGGCCTCGCGAATATACTCGCCGCGGATGTAGATGTACGCCGCGCGCGCGCGCATCGCGAACCCGGCGATCAACGCGCCTTCGATCAGCTTGTGCGGATCGTGGCGGATGATCTCGCGATCCTTGCAGCTGCCCGGCTCGGATTCGTCGGCGTTGATGACGAGGAAGTTCGGCCGGTCGGGCTTCGGCTCCTTCGGCATGAACGACCATTTGGTGCCGGTCGGGAAGCCTGCACCGCCACGGCCACGCAGACCCGACGCCTTCATCACGTCGATGATCGCGTCCTGGCCGAGCGCCATCAGGTCCTTGGTGTTGTCCCAATCGCCGCGCATGATCGCCGCGTCGATGTTCCACGGCTGGAAACCGTAGACGTTGGTGAAGATGCGGTCCTTGTCGGCGAGCATCAGGCCCACTCCCCCCGGTAATCGTGGTTCGCGTCGACCATCGCCTTCAGCGAGGTCGGGCCGCCTTCTGGGCAGCTTGCGCGACGACCGAATTGCGGCCCCGGCGTCGGGTGCCCGCCATTGGCCAGCGCCTCGAGGATCTCGGTCGTCTTATCGTAATCGAGGTCTTCGAAGTTATCGTCGTTGATCTGCACCATCGGCGCATTGGCGCACGTGCCGAGACACTCGACCTCGGTCAGCGTGAACATACCGTCCGGCGTCGTGCCACCCTTGACCAGCCCGCGGTTCTTGCACGCGGCCAGGACGTCGTCCGACCCACGCAGCATGCACGGCGTCGTGCCGCAGACCTGGACATGGAAGCGGCCGACCGGCGCCAGATTGAACATCGTGTAGAAGGTCACGACCTCGTACACACGCATGTACGGCACGCTGATCTGACGCGCGACGAACTCGATCACCGGCACCGGCAACCAGCCCTGCGTCTGCGTTTCCGCACCGACCTGGCGCTGCGCCAGATCGAGCAGCGGGATCGACGCCGACTGCTCGCGACCCTTGGGATAGCGCCCGAGAATTTCGTTCGCCTTCACCTGGTTCTCGTCCGTCCATGCGAACGAACCCCAGCGGGCGCGGGTCTCGGCCTCGTCGGGAATTTTCGGAGCTTCAGCCATCAGCGGTCACATTCACCAAAAACGATATCCATCGCGCCGAGGATCGCGGTCGTATCCGCCAGCATGTGGCCCTTCGCCATGAAGTCCATGGCTTGCAGATGCGAGAACGCGGTCGGGCGGATCTTGCAGCGGTACGGCTTGTTCGAGCCATCGGCGACCAGGTACACGCCGAACTCGCCCTTGGGGCTTTCAGTGGCAACATAGACGTCGCCGGCGGGTACGTGGAAGCCCTCGGTGTAGAGCTTGAAGTGATGGATCAGCGCTTCCATCGATTGCTTCATTTCGCCACGCTTGGGCGGCACGACCTTGCGATCGAGCGACGCGATCGGCCCCTCGGGCATGTCGCGCAGGCACTGCTTCATGATCCGCGCGGACTGACGCACTTCCTCGACGCGCACCATGAACCGGTCGTAGCAATCGCCGCGCGTACCGACCGGCACCTCGAAGTCCATCTTGGCATAGGCGTCGTAGGGCTGCGACTTGCGCAGATCCCAGGCAATCCCCGAGCCGCGGATCATCGGGCCGGAAAAGCCCCACTTGATCGCGTCGTCGCGGCTGACCACGGCGATGTCGACGTTGCGCTGCTTGAAGATGCGGTTGTCCGCAACAAGCGAGATCGCATCCTCGAACAGCCGCGGCAAGCGCGTGTCGAGCCAGTCGCCGATATCGGCGAGCAGCTTCAACGGCGCATCCTGATGCACGCCGCCCGGACGGAAATAGTTCGAATGCATGCGCGCGCCAGAGACACGCTCGAAGAAGTTCATGCAATCTTCGCGAATTTCGAACAGCCACAGATTCGGCGTCATCGCGCCAACGTCCATGACGTGCGAGCCCAAATTGAGCATGTGGTTAGAGATGCGCGTCAGCTCGGCGAAGAACACCCGCAGATACTGCGCTCGCTCAGGCACTTCGAGGTCAAGCAGCTTCTCGACCGCGAGCACCCAGCTATGCTCCATGCACAGCGGCGAGCAGTAATCGAGACGATCGAAATACGGCAGCGCCTGCGTGTACGTCTTGTACTCGATCAGCTTCTCGGTGCCGCGGTGGAGCAGGCCGACATGCGGGTCGACGCGCTCGACGATCTCGCCATCGAGCTCCATGACCAGGCGCAAAACGCCGTGCGCGGCCGGATGCTGCGGACCAAAGTTGATCGTGTAGTTCTGGATCGTGACGTCGCCGGTCGTGGGATCGGCTGCGTCGGCTTCGCCCAGAAGCTCTTCGACATACAGACTCACTGGTTCTGTCCTCCACCCTTGGTCGGGACCACGTCGGGGTTGGCAGGGTTCGGCGTCGCATCGGACTCCGACTTGCCGGCGCCCGTCTGCGCGGTCGACTCGGTGCTCTTGGGTTCAGTCGGGGCCTGCGTCGGCGACTGCGCCGCATTGGCCTTGACGATGGTGTCCGCCGACAACGGCGTCTGCGCACCCTTGGCCTGGGGCAACGCGCCCTTCTCGTCACCCGGGAGCACGTAATTCGCACCCTCCCACGGGCTCATGAAATCGAACGTACGGAAATCCTGCGCAAGCTGCACGGGCTCGTACACGACGCGCTTCGACTCTTCCGAATAGCGCAGCTCGACATACCCGGTCAGCGGGAAGTCCTTGCGCTGCGGATGACCACGGAAACCGTAGTCGGTCAGGATGCGGCGCAGGTCCGGGTTGCCGCTGAACAGCACGCCGTACATGTCGTACACTTCGCGCTCGAGCCAGCCGGCGACCGGCCAGATGTCAGTCACCGATGGCACCGGCTTTTCCTCGTCGGTCGCGACATGCACGCGCAGGCGGTGATTCCGCGTCAGCGACAGCATGCAATAGACGACCTCGAAGCGCTCAGCACGATCCGGATAGTCGACGCCGGCGATCTCCATGAGCTGCTGGTAGGCAAGCCCCGGCGTATCGCGCAGCGCGATCATCGCGTCGTACAGGTCTTCACGACGAACGTGCAGCGCGACTTCGCCCACATGATCGACCGCGTCGATCAGCATGCCGCCGAGCGCCGCGCGGGCGCTGTCGATCACGCCGTCGTTCGACGTGTAAGCTGGTGCGGGAGCCCTCAACGCTCGATGCTCCCGGACCGCCGGATCTTCCGCTGCAACTGCATGATGCCGTACAGCAGCGCCTCAGCCGTCGGCGGACACCCGGGGACGTAGATGTCCACCGGCACGATCCGATCGCAGCCGCGCACGACGCTGTAGCTGTAATGATAATAGCCGCCGCCGTTCGCACACGATCCCATCGAGATCACGTACTTCGGCTCGGACATCTGGTCGTAGACCTTGCGGAGTGCCGGGGCCATCTTGTTGCACAGCGTGCCGGCAACGATCATCACGTCCGACTGGCGCGGCGACGCGCGCGGTGCGGCGCCGAAGCGCTCCAGATCGTAACGCGGCATGTTGACGTGTATCATCTCGACCGCGCAGCAGGCGAGCCCGAACGTCATCCACCACAGCGAGCCGGTGCGCGCCCACTGGAACAGTTCCTCGGTCGACGTGACGAGGAAACCCTTGTCCGTCAGCTCACCGTTCAATCCGTCGAAAAAGCCCTGGTCGGGTGGCACCAGCGAACTGGGCGAACCGGGTGCGGGCTGAAGCTCTACTCCCAATCGAGTGCTCCCTTCTTCCATGCGTAGACGAGGCCAAGGGCCAATTCGCCGATAAAGATCATCATCGAAATCCACGCGGTCCAGCCGAGCGTGAAGACCGAGACGGCCCAGGGATACAGGAACGCGGCCTCGAGATCGAAGATGATGAAGAGGATGGCGATCAGGTAGAAGCGTACGTCGAACTGGCTCCGCGGATCCTCGAATGCGGGAAAGCCGCACTCGTATTCGCTGAGCTTCTCAGGCGTAGGCTTGTGTGACCCCGTGAGGCGCGAGACGGCCATCGGCAGGAACACGAACGTGCTCGACAATGCGATGGCGATCCCGAGGAACAGGAGGATCGGAAGATAGTGCGACAGGTCGACCAAATTGCTTCTCGCAAGTGCGAACGGAACGGGGCCGCTTTAGGCCGATGGGGGGTGATGGGCAAGGCTAGGAGGGTGTGAGAATCACTCGCAAGAGGAGGGACGGGGGTGGCGGGAAACATGCGTTACTTGGCGTCCGTCAGCGGGTGCATTCGTTCGATGGCGGCGACGGCACCGATACTGATCCGTCATTCCGGACGTGTTCGGTACTGGCCCGCTGAAGCAAGACAGAAGCCGCGTTCGAACGACAGTCCGCCCTTCCTTGTTCTCCCGCGAAGGCGGGAGCCCAGTCTGGGTCGCCGCCTTCGCGGGGAAACAGGCTGACCTCGGCTCTAGGAGACGCAACGAGTAGTTCCGGGGCCCCTCGGCACCGCGGACCAACGATTGGCGAGAACTGCGGAACCGTGGATGCCGGAACAAGCCCGGCATGACGGACAGACATTAGGTCACTCTGGCCTGTGCTCCTGCCCCGTCACCCCAGCGAAAGCTAGGGTATCGTCGTTGGCGGACGCGGCGGACATCGCGGGGATACCCCGGCTTTCGCTGGGGTGACGGATAAGGTGGGAGTATTACCGTCACCACAGTGAACGGATCCTCATCCGACCTCACGATCCTCCCCCGCCAGGGGGAGGTGTCGCCGAAGGTAACGGAGGGGGAGGACACGGAACAGAGGTTTCCCCTTACCTCCTCCTCCGACTGGCAAGCGCCAGCCACCTCCCCCTGGCGGGGGAGGATAGTTCGTGAGGATTAGCGCAGCGCGCCGGCCACCAGCTTATGCAACCGCGAGTGCAGCGCGTCGTTCGCGGCCAGGAACTCGTTGCGCTCCATCGCACGATCGCCACCACGGAAGTCGGTCACGAAACCGCCGGCTTCCTTCACCAACAGCATGCCAGCCGCAACATCCCAAGGCTTCAGGTTCGATTCCCAGAACCCATCGAACCGCCCCGCCGCAAGCCAAGCCAGATCGAGCGCCGCAGCACCCAAACGACGAATCCCCGCAACCTCAGGTGCAACCGCGCCAAAAATCCGGCTCCACTGCGCGAAGTCGCCATGCCCCAGGAACGGAATCCCGGTAGCAATCAGCGATTCGGACAGATCACGCCGCGACGACACGCGCAGACGCTGATCGGTGAGCCAAGCCCCCCGGCCTTTCTCCGCCCAGAAGCTCTCGTCGGTAAGCGGCTGATACACCAGCGCGGTGGTCACCTCGCGCTTGCCGTTCGGCATCGGCTCCTCAACCGCGATCGAGATGCAGAAATGCGGGATGCCGTGGAGGAAGTTCGACGTCCCATCCAACGGATCGACGATGAACCGCGGCTTGTTCGGGTCACCCTCGACCTCGCCGCGCTCCTCCATCAGCATGCCCCAGTCGGGACGCGCGTGCGAAAGTTCTTCGAAGATCGTCTGCTCGGCGCGCTGGTCGGCCTGGCTGACGAAGTCGGCCGGACCCTTGCGGCTCACCTGGAGCTGCTGGACCTCGTTGAAGTCGCGACGCAGACGCGGCGCGGCCTTGCGGGCGGCGCGCTCAATGACGGTCATGATGCCGGAATGGCTGGGCATTAAAAATCTCCACCTCTCCACTAGGAAGAGGGCGGGTTGGTGTTCCCAGGAAAGTGGCGCGATGACGCAGCCAGCACTCACCCTTCTCGTGGCAGCGAAGGTTAGTCCGCGCGCCTTACGTAGGTCTGCTCGTAAACATCCACCACGATCCGCGTGCCCGCACCGATATGCGGCGGCACCATCACGCGCACCCCGTTCTCGAGCACGGCCGGCTTATACGAAGACGAAGCCGTCTGCCCCTTCACGACGGCATCCGCCTCGACGATCAACGCCTCGATCGTATCGGGCAGCTGGACCGAGATCGGCCGCTCTTCCCAGAGCTCCATCACCACGTCCATGCCGTCCTGCAGGAACGCCGCTGCGTCGCCCAGGATGTCGGCGTCGAGCGAGATCTGCTCGTAGTTCACCTTGTCCATGAAGGTGAGCATGTCGCCTTCGCGGAACAGAAACTGGAAGTCGACGGTCTCGAGCCGCACCTTCTCGACGCTCTCGGCGGAGCGGAAGCGGGTGTTGTTCTTGCGGCCGTCGATGAGGTTCTTCATCTCGACCTGCATATAGGCACCGCCCTTGCCGGGCTGGGTGTGCTGAATCTTGACGGCGCGCCAAATGCCGCCCTCATATTCAAGAATGTTGCCGGGACGAATCTCGACCGCGTTGATCTTCATGACCGATTCCTGCTGGAAAGAGCTAGGGGCCGTCCGCGAAGCATAACTCTGCGGAAACCCGAAGCGGCGGGCTTTAGCGGGATGCCCTCGTTCCGGCAAGCAGCGGGTACGGGTTCACGTTCTCGCCTTGGTACCAGCGCTCACCCGGCTGCATCTTGGTCAGCCCGAAATGCAGATGGTAATTGCCCGCCCCGGCATCGCCGGTATCGCCGACATAGCCCAGCGTATCGCCCGCCTTGACCGCCATGCCCTCACGAATGCCGGCCGCGTACCCGGCGAGGTGTGCGTAATAATAGGTCCAGCGGCGATCAGGCGAGCGGACGTAAAGCGTAATCCCGCCAAGCCCGCTCTGGAACAGCTTTTCGATCCGCCCCGGCGCAGCCGCAACGACGGGCGCGCCGCCCGGTGCCATGATGTCCGTCCCGTGATGGCTGCGCAGACCGCCGCCCCGCGCATCGTTCCAGCTGTCGGCGATTGCTTTCCGAGATACGCCGGCCACGGGGACGGCCAGCGCTCCCGGCGTCACGGAAACAGTGGGACCCTCGGCGGCGGGCGCTAGCTTGCGCCAAGGTATCCGGCGCTCGATGCCGCTACCGCTGCTGCCGAACGACACCATCGAGGCGAACGCGCCGACCGCCACCACGATCAGCCCGAGAATGATCCAGAACGTCCGCGTCATCACCTCAGGCCTGGAACACGGCCTTGGTCCCCGGCTTGATCATCATCGACAACCTCGCCGCATCCCAGTTGGTCAGGCGGATGCAACCATGGCTCTCAGCGCGTCCGATCGTCTCGGGGTTCGGCGTGCCGTGGATGCCGTAATGCTCCTTCGAAAGGTCCATCCAGACGACGCCGACCGGACCGTTCGGCCCCGGCGGCAGCATCTCCTTCTGCTGCCCCTTCTTCGCATCCCAGAACAACGCCGGATTGAAATGGAACTTCGGGTTATAGTCGGAGCCCTTGATCCTCCACGTGCCGAGCGGCAGCGGATCGTGGCTCGACCCCATCGTCGCGGAGAATTGCGCGATCAGCTTGTCGTTCGCATCGAGCACGCGGAGCACGCCGTCGGACTTGTCGACGACGACATGGTCCGCCTGCGGTTGCTTCGCATCGACGTTCAGCATGGTGAGTGTCGCGATCCAGTCGGGCTTCAGCTTCGGATCATACGCGCGCGACGATGGCAGTGCGTTGGGAAACACGACCTTGGTGCCCGGCGCCAGCTTCGTCGTCGGCGAGTTCAGCGCGACGATCACTGCCGGCGTCGTGTGAAACATCTCGCCGAGCTTCTCCATGACGTTTTTGTAGCCGAGCGATGGGAGTTCGGCCTGCTTGGCCGGGTCCGTCGGGAACGGATTAACGAACGGCCCCGCCAGCATCTCGGGGGTCAGCGCGACCGTCACGGTCGGCCGCGCAGCACGGTATGGATATAGCGCCTGCAAAGTCCGCGCATCGGGCTTACCGGTAGTCGGCAGACCCTTCGCCTCCTGGAACCCCTTCAGCGCAGCGACCAGCGACTGCCCGCCGCGCCCGTCGAGCACGCCCGGCCCGAAGCCGAGATGATCGAGGATCACTTGCACGTGGAGCACGTTGCGATCGATCGGCACGGTCTTGGCCGGCGCTGTCTGCGCCAATGCGGGCGACGCGGCACCCAGCAGGCAGGCCGCAAGAACCGAAGCCTCCATCGCAAATGCCGTCATGCCTATCATCCCAAACCGTTACGCTGCTGCATCAAACGGTCGGGACGACGGTTGTTTCCAACGGCTCAGCGCTTCGCGAGAACCTCGCCGAACGCCTTGATCGCAGCGACCTCGTCGCCACCCCAAACGGCACTGGATACCGCGATGAAGTCCGCCCCAGCGGCAACCAGCGGTGCGGCATTCTCGGGCGTAATCCCGCCGATCGCGACGCACGGCATCTCGAACAGCGTCGACCACCAAGACAGGATAACCGGCTCGGCCATATGCTCGACCGTCTTCGTTGTGGTCGGATAGAACGCCCCGAACGCCACGTAGTCGGCCCCAGCCTCGCCCGCTTCCATCGCCAGATGACGGCTGCCATGACAACTCACGCCGATCTGCGCATTGGGCCCAAGCTGCGCCCGCGCCTCGCGCGGATCGCCATCGTCCTGCCCGAGATGCACGCCGTCAGCATCGAGCCGCTTCGCCAACCCGATATCGTCGTTGACGATGAACGCGACGTCACGCTCGGCACAGATCGCCCGCAACGGCTCGCCCAGCGCGGCAGCCGCATGCTGGTCGATATCCTTCACGCGAAACTGGAACGCGGCCACGGGGCCAGCATCAAGCGCCCGAGCAAGACGCTCCGGAAAGTCGCCACCGCACTCGAGCGGGGACACCAGATACAACTGGCAAGTCGGCCGACGCATATCGCGGCGGAAATTTTCGGCGAAATTGGGATCGAGCGGGCCCAGCGGATCTTCGAATTCGGTCATGTCCGCCCCCTAACCTCTCATACCTCGCTCGTCACCCCGGCGCGTAGCGGAATGACGAGCGGGCAAAACGAAGCTTATTCCTCGTTCTTGTAGATCCGGATGATCCGGTCGAGCATCGCCAGCGCTTCGTCGCGCGGGCGCTGGAAGGTGTTGCGGCCGATGATCGAGCCGTTGCCGCCACCGTCGCGGATGTCGCGCGCGTCCTGGAAGATCGCGTCCTCGCCCTTCGACGCGCCGCCCGAGAACACGTTGATGCGACGCCCGGCAAAGCTAGACTGGACGACATGCTTCACGCGGTCCGACTGCTTCGACCAGTCGGAGTTGGCGTAGAGCGGCTTGGCTTCCTTCTGCTCGATATGCGCGGTCGGCAGCTTGGTCTTGATGATGTGAGCGCCGAGCAGCGCCGCGATATGCGCGGCATAGGCGCCGACGTCCAAAGCGAGCTCGCCGTCCTTGGTCAGCTCGCCGCCGCGCGGGTACGACCAGATCACCGTCGCGATGCCGACCGACTTCGCCTCTTCGCTCAGCTCGCGGATTTCCTCGACGAGGTCGAAGAACTGGTCCGCGCCCGGATAGATCGTGAAGCCGATCGCCGCCGACCCGAGCCGCACCGCGTCCGACACCGTCGCCGTCACCGCCTGGTCGATCGTCGTCGCCCAGCTGTTCGAGCTGTTGCACTTCAGGATCGTCGGGATCTGCCCGGCAAACGTATCCGCTCCCGCTTCGAGCATCCCGAGCGGCGCGGCATAGGCACTGAGCCCCGCGTCGATCGCGAGTTGATAGTGGTAATGCGGATCGTACGCCGGCGGGTTGACCGAGAAGCTGCGCGCCGGGCCATGCTCGAACCCCTGGTCGACCGGCAGGATCACGAGCTTGCCGGTGCCGCCGAGCTTGCCCTGCATCAGGATACGCGCGAGGTTGGCCTTCACCGCCGGGCTGGTGGCCTCGTACTTGTCGAGAATGGTTTTGACTTGGGGAGTGATCATGGAAGTCATGCTGAAATCCTGTCTTAAAGTTCGAGCCAGCGGCGCAGCGCGTCGTCGACTCGGGTCATGGTGGTGATGGGTATCGTACCGATAATCTTGACGATCTTGTTGCGGTCGAGCGTATCAACCTTGTCGATCTGGATCTCGCTATCGCGAAACAGGCCGGTTTCCGCCGATGCCTCGAGCGACACGCGAAACAGGTTCGTCCCGCTAATGACGCTGGTCAGCGGGCACAGAGAAATCGTCTCGTGATCTGCAAAGAGGTCTGATTGGACGACAAGAAAAGGGCGCGGCTTGCCAGAGAAGTCGCCCTTACCCGCTCCGACGACGATCATACCGCGGACGAATTTCATGCGGGGGGCGCACCGATTAGTGCGTCCCAATCCTCTTCACCTGCCTGCCTATCGTGATCAGCCGCCGCGAGCGACTGGCGCTTCGCCTCCGCCAGGAATGCCTCGTCGTGGCGCTCGACATAGCGTCGCACGGCTTCGCGTGCGATATCGCTCTTGCTGCGCCCTTGGGTGCGCGCAACCGCCGCGAGTCGCTCTTCGAGTTCGCTATCGAGCCTGACGCCGAGCATCCGAGTCTCCGTTTAACATGTTAAACATAGGACGGCCCGGATCATCGATCAACCCCCGCCCCGACCGCAGACGTCGCAATTGACGTGAACGCGCGCGACGCCGAGACTGGCAAAAACAGGGGGGCAGGCAATGAGGGTTTTGCAGGGCGTCATCGCAAGCGCGTTGCTCATGGCGGCATCCGCGGCACCGGCCGCGGTCAAGATCGGCGAACCAGCGCCGCCGTTCGAACTGACGTTGATCGACGGGAGCAAGGTGCGCAGTGCCGATCTGCACGGGCAGGTCGTCGTCCTGAACTTTTGGGCGACATGGTGCGGGCCGTGCAAGGCAGAGCTTCCGCTGCTCGACAGCTATTACCGCATTCGCAAGGACAACGGCCTGCGCGTGTTCGCGGTGGCAACGGAGGATTCGCTGCCGGCGTTCAAGCTGAAACCCCTGTTCGCCGCGATGACGATCCCGTCGGCGCGGCGAATCAAAGGGCCGTTCGCGGTTATGGGCGCCCTCCCAACCAACTACATCATCGATCGCGCCGGCGTGGTTCGCTATGCGAAAGCCGGCGCGTTCGACCTGAATGAACTCAATACTCTGCTCGTCCCGTTGCTGCGGGAACCGGCGCCTTAACGCGTCAGCGCCGCGACGCCGGGAAGGTCCTTGCCTTCCATCCACTCGAGAAACGCGCCGCCCGCCGTCGAGACGAACGTAAACGCGTCCGCAACGCCCGCGTGGTTGAGCGCCGCAACCGTATCGCCGCCGCCGGCGACCGAGACGAGCGATCCGCCTTCGGTGAGTGCCGCAGCGGTCTTGGCGAGCGCGACGGTCGCCTTGTCGAACGGCGGCGTCTCGAACGCGCCGAGCGGACCGTTCCACACCAACGTGCGGCAGTTCTTCAGCACGTCGCCGAGAGACTCGACCGCGGCCGGGCCAACGTCGAGGATCATCTCGTCGGCGGCGACTTCGTGGACGTTGACGGTTCGGGTGGCGGGGTTCGGCTTGAACTCCTTGGCGACCACCACGTCGTACGGCAGGTGGACCGTGCAGTTCGCCTTGTCCGCAGCTTCCATGATCTGTTCGCAAACGCTCGCAAGCTCATGCTCGCAAAGGCTTTTGCCGACATCGACGCCGCGCGCCGCGAGGAAGGTGTTCGCCATGCCACCGCCGATGATCAGATGATCTACCTTGGTGACGAGGTTGCGCAGCACGTCGAGCTTCGACGACACCTTCGCGCCACCGACGACCGCCGCAACGGGATGCTCGGGCTCGCCGAGTGCCTTCTGCAAAGCGTCGAGTTCAGCTTCCATCGCGCGGCCGGCAAAGGCGGGCAATACGTGGGCAAGACCCTCGGTGGAGGCATGCGCGCGGTGCGCCGCCGAGAAGGCATCGTTGACGTAGAGATCGCCAAGGCTTGCAAACCGCTGGACGACCGCCGCGTCGTTGGTCTCCTCGCCACCGAAGAAGCGCGTGTTCTCCAGCACCGCGATATCGCCGGGCTCAAGCGTCGCAACAGCGTCATCTGCCCCTTCCCAATCGATGTAGCGGACTTCACGGCCGAGCACTTCGCTGTACGGCTTCACGACCTGCGACAGCGAGAATTCGGGGCTCGGGACGCCCTTGGGACGGCCGAAATGCGCGAGGACGAGGACGATCGCGCCCTTGTCGGCGAGTTCGCCAACCGTCGCGACGGTGGCGCGCAGACGGGTATCGTCGGTGACGCGACCCTCGGCCATTGGCACGTTCAGGTCTTCGCGGACGAGCACGCGGTTGCCATGGATGTCACCCATATCATCGAGCGTCTTGAACGGCTTGGTCATGGTTCTTCGATCCTGATCTCATCACCGACGGCGATTCTGCCGCCCATCAAAACTCGGCTACATGCCCCGCCACGCCAGTCCGGCGTCAGCGCAGCGAACAATCCTGGCGCCAGCGCGTCCATGCGGTCGCACGGATCGGTGTGGCGCGTCACCTCCAGCACGACGTCCGCGCCGATGCGGAGCCGCGTGCCGGGTATCTGGGGAAGATCGAAGCCGTCGACGAGCAGATTGGCACGCCGCTCGTACCACGGAATATCGCGTCCGACTTCGGCCATCGCGGCGTCCCAGTCGCCACGCTCGAGCAACGTGACCTGCCGCCGCCCCTTGCCGCCGGGCTTCACGCGACCCCGGAAGTCGCCGTGCAAGCCGGCCTCGATGGTGATCTCGACATCGTCGATAACCTCCATCGGGGCTTTCGCGCGGGGGTGGCGCGCGATCCCGGCAATCGTGCCAACCATAATTGAGGCCGGGGTCTGGGCCACCGCCCCCTCCCCGTTCGTGTCGAGCGCAGTCGAGACACCATCTGTCACGGGAGACGACTTCTCGACTGCGCTCGAAGCGAACGGGAGAGGAAGTACATAGATCGCGAGCTTAGATGAACTTCGCCATCGCGGTGGCCGTATCGACCATCCGGTTCGAGAAGCCCCACTCGTTGTCGTACCAGCTGACGACGCGCACCAGCTTGCCGTCGATCACCGCGGTCTCCAGGCTGTCGATCGTCGACGACGCCGGGGTATGCTGCAGATCGATCGACACCAGCGGCTCGTCCGACCAGTCGAGCACGCCGACCAGCGGGCCGCTCTCGGAGGCCGCCTTCAGCACCGCATTCACCTCTTCACGCGTCGTATCGCGCGACGGCGTGAAGGTCAGATCGATTAGCGACACGTCCGGCACCGGCACGCGGATCGCCGAACCGTCGAGCTTGCCCTTCAGCTCCGGCAGCACTTCGGCGACCGCACGAGCGGCACCCGTCGTGGTCGGGATCATCGACATCGCCGCAGCACGCGCGCGACGCAGGTCCGGGTGGATCTGGTCGAGGATCTTCTGGTCGTTGGTGTAGGCGTGGACAGTCGTCATCAGGCCGCGCTCGATGCCGATCGCATCGTTCAGCACCTTGGCGACGGGCGCCAGGCAGTTGGTGGTGCACGACGCGTTCGAGACGATCGTGTGCTCGGCGGTCAGCTTGTCGTGGTTGACGCCGTAAACGACGGTCAGGTCGACGTTCTTGCCCGGTGCCGAGATCAGCACCTTCTTGGCACCCGCATCGAGATGCTTCTGGCAGCTAGCCTTGTCGGTGAAGAAGCCGGTGCATTCGAGGACGATGTCGACGCCCAGCTCGGCATGCGGCAGGTTTGCCGGGTCACGCTCGGCGGTGACGCGGATGCGCTTGCCGTCGACGACCAGTTCGTTGCCCTCGGCCGAAACCTCACCCGGATACTTGCCGTGCACGCTGTCGCGCTTGAACAGCCAGGCGTTCGATTTCGCATCGCCGAGATCGTTGATCGCGACGAGTTCGAGTGCGCCGTTCGACTGTTCGAGTACCGCACGGGCGACGAGACGGCCGATGCGCCCGAAACCGTTGATCGCAACCTTGACCGTCATTGCTGTCTCTCCGCTACGCCCGCGAGTCCGTTCCGGGCGCGCAGCCTTTGCGGGGCGGTGGGGCGCCCTGTCAACACCGTGGATCGCGGATCAGGGCGGCGAAACCGGCTTGTCGCACACCCCGGCCATGCTATCTCGCATGCTATGTCAGACACAATTACCGATGCGCCGACGCCTGTCGACCAAAGCGACGCGCCTACTGCCGTCGAACGGATCGACGCCGCGATCGCACGGATCGAATCCGCTATAGCCGCGCGCGCCGAAGCCGGCGATGCCCTTGCCAAGCGCCATGCAGCCCTCAAGGCGCGGATGGCCGAAGCCGTCGCCGCGCTCGACGACGTCATCACGCGTGGGAGCCCCAACTGATGGCACAGGTCATGCTCGATATCGGCGGCCGGCCGCATGCCGTCGCCTGCCGTGATGGCGAAGAGTCCCGCGTACGCCTGCTCGGTGCGATGGTAGCCGAGCGTTGGGCCACCGCGGACCGTGCGGCTGGCGGTCTCAGCGCCGAGCGCGCGATGCTGTTCGTCGCGCTGATGCTCGCCGACGACCTCGACGAAGCCGCGCATCGCCCGCCTGAAGGATCTGCCGTCAGCGAAATCGCACTCACCCGGATCGCGGATCGTCTCGAAGGGCTTGCACAAGCCCTTGAGCTAAGCCCTCCGAACGCCTAGATTGGTTGTGGCGGGTTCTGCCCGGTACGAGCCTTTATTATCCCTGAGGCTATTCATCATCCATAGGGGGCTGTCCCTGTTAGGATCCTGGTCCGAAGCACATGGTCCCCACCTGACGTACCGTGCGTCAGTGGATAACCCGGCACACGGCCATGGTGGGCCCGCCACACCACCATATCGTCCCCAATATCTCAGGGTCGCCTGCGCATGACCGACAAGAGCGCGCTGAGAGCTTCGCTCCGCGCCGCGCGGGAAGCGCGCCCGCCGGTCGAGCTTCCTGTGCCATCGGCGTTTCTGGCACGGCTGAAACCCGGACTGACGGTCGCCTCCTATGTCCCGTTCGGGGGCGAAGCGGACCCCTCGCCCTTTGCGCGCGCTGCGGTCGATGCCGGATGCGTCATCGCCCTGCCCCATGTCGTCCGCCGCTCGCTGCCGATGCGCTTCCTGTCCTGGGCAACCGAAGCGGCGCTGATCGCAGGTCCATTCGGGCTGCACCAGCCAGCCGAAGACGCCGCCGAACTCGAACCCGACATCATCCTGACCCCGCTCGTCGGCTTCGATCGCAACGGCAACCGGATTGGCCAGGGCGCCGGCTATTACGACCGCGCCTTCCTCGCCCACCCGAACGCCTGGCGCGTCGGGGTTGCGTTGTCTTTGCAGGAAGTCGACACGCTGACCCCAGACCCGTGGGACGTCCCGCTCCACGCCATCGCCACCGAATCAGACTGGATCACGCCATGACGCCAACCTGGCGCAAACCCGTCGGCATGCTCGGCATCCTGCTCCTGATCCTGGTGTGGTGCGTGGCCATCGTCAGCCTGTCGAACATCGTCGGCAGCTGGCACTGGCTGGGGCAACTCGTGTTCTACCTGTTCACCGGCCTGATCTGGATAGCACCGCTGAAGCCGGTCCTGCGGTGGATGGAGCTCGGGCGCTAACGCCTGCCAGCTGCCGCTCTGCTCGACACGCTCTTCGGCCCTCCGGGTGTCGCGACACACGCCCCCTCCCCCGTTCGTCCTGAGTAGCCATCGAGTAGTCGCGCAGCGGCGTATCGAAGGACAGGTTGGCGCGCGGAACCCATGCTTCGATATGAGCCCTCGATACGCTCCTAACGGAGCTACTCGGTCTCTACTCAGCACGAACGAAAAGGGGTTGGTGGTTCCGGATGATCTACGGAACGGAATGCTCGCAGCATCCAAAACTTTGAAGGGTCTCGGCCAACCATAGGGTGGCGCGAGTGACGGGACTCGAACCCGCGACCTCCGGCGTGACAGGCCGGCGCTCTAACCAACTGAGCTACACCCGCATTCCCAATGACGAACCCTAGCGCCCCAAGGGACACAGCGGAAGGCTCGTCAAAACCTCAACACTATCTCCAACCATCAACCCGGGCAGGGCAAACGATGGCGCGAGTGACGGGACTCGAACCCGCGACCTCCGGCGTGACAGGCCGGCGCTCTAACCAACTGAGCTACACCCGCTGAAACAGCGTGGAGGCGGCAACTAGGCGAGGGTTCGGATACCGTCAACCCAAATTATCCGCCGGTTTCACGTTGTGCCTCGGGCGGGTCCCCGCGCCGACGGTTCCGCCCGGTCTTGGGCTGCACCAGCGTCCCGTGCTCGAACAGGAACCCGGCGATGTCGGGCTTGCCAGCGGCCTTCACGATCGTCTGGATGATGATCAGCAGCGGGACCGCGAGCAACGCGCCCGACGTGCCCCACACCCATCCCCAGAAGCTCAGCGAGATCAGGATCAGCAACGGGCTGATCGTCAGCCGGTGCCCGACCACGAACGGCGTGATCGCGTTCGCCTCGACCAGGTGCAGCCCGTACATCAGCGCCGGCGGCAGCATCGCCATCCAGATGTCGGAGAACGTCATCAGCCCGCCCAGCGCGAGCAGGAACGCACCGATCACCGGCCCGAAATACGGGATGTAATTCAGCAGCGCGACGATCCCGCCCCACATCGCCGGATACGGCATGCCGATGAACCACAGCGCCGTCCCGGTAACGATGCCCAGCACGATGTTGATCAGCGTGATCGTGCCGAGGTAGGCGGACACGTCGTCGACGATATCCTGGATGACGCGGGCGGTCGCCATCGCCCCGTCGAAGCTGGTCCGCCCGGTGATCGTCTGCCGCCGCATCCGCGTCCAGCCCGACAGAAAGAAGAAGACGATCAGCACGCCGAACAAGAACTGCACGATAACCGCCGGCGCGGATGTCGCGGCGAGTTCGAGGATCGAGCCCGGCGCGGCTACGCCTGCGGTCGCCGGCTGCTTGATCGGCGTCGACGCGACCTGCCGCAGTGTCTTGTTCACGTATTTCTCGAGACTTGAATACAGGTCGAGCAGCGGCGCGAGGTTGCTCTGGATCCGATCCAACCGTGTCGGCAACAGTCGAAAGAAGTCGGTCGCAGGGACAAGGATCGCGGCGATCGCGATGTTCGCGGCGATGAGGAAGACGAGGATGCACAGGATCGCTGCCAGAGGCGACGGCACATGCCGCCGCTCGAGCCACTCCAGAACCGGCACCAGCGCGACCGAGATCACGAGCGCGATGGTCAGCGGCAGGAAGAACTCCGCCCCCGATTTCAGCGCGAACGGCGTAGCGAGGATCAGACCGACACCCGCGGTCAGCGTCAACGCCGCGAGCAACCGATCCCGACGCTGCGCGATACGCATTGCATCCTCGACCCCGACCGCTATCGGCAGCCCGAACGCACTCTCCGCCGGCGGACCTTCCGCGACAATGTCGTCCCTGCCCCCCGGCTGGTGCGTTTCCTGGCGAAGACCCTCGTCCGTCATAGCATTTTCCTTTGTTCCCCCATTCCGTAATCATGGCTAGCATTCAAGCATGTCGAACGACGCCAACGATCTAATTCTCGTCATCGACGAGGGCACCACCTCCACTCGCGCCATGCTCTTCGCGACCGACGGCCGCTGCATCGCCAGCGAGGCACGTGCGCTCGACCAGTATTACCCGCGTGCCGGATGGGTCGAGCATGACGCCGCCGAGATCTGGCGCAAGACACTCCGGGTCACCGCAGCGATGGTCGCACAGGCCGGCGGCGCACACCGGATCGTGGGGATCGGCATCACCAACCAGCGCGAGACGACCGTCTTCTGGGACCGCGAAACCGGCGAACCGCTCGCGCCCGCAATCGTCTGGCAAGACCGACGCACTGCGGCACTCTGCCGGGACTTGCGCGACCGGGGGCACGAGGCGGAAGTCCAGGCGACGACCGGCCTGCTGCTGGACCCGTATTTCTCCGGCTCCAAAATTGGCTGGGCAATGCATGAATGGCCGCAGCTTGCGAAGGCTGGTGCGCGTCTCGCGATCGGTACGGTCGACAGTTGGCTGATCTGGAAGCTGACCGGCGGGTTGCACGTCACCGACGCGACCAATGCCTCGCGAACCGCGTTGATGGATGTTCACACCGGCGACTGGGACGACGGGCTCTGCGCACTGTTCGGCGTGCCGCGGGCGGCGTTGCCGGAAATCGTCGATTGCGCCGGACACTTCGGTGAGACGACGGCTTTCGGTGTGGCAATTCCGATCTGCGGTATCGCCGGCGACCAGCAGGCCGCAGCGATTGGCCAGGCCTGCCTTGAGCCGGGCCAGACCAAAGCGACGTTCGGGACCGGCGCGTTTATCATCACCCATGCCGGCGCAGCGCCACCGACCTCCCGCCACCGGATGCTCTCGACGGTCGCGTGGCAGCTCGGCGGGAAGCGTGCCTATGCGCTGGAAGGTTCGGTGTTCGTCGCCGGTAGCCTCGTCCAGTGGCTCCGCGACACGCTCGGCCTGATCAGTGCGGCGGCGGAAACCGAAACGCTCGCTCGCAGCGTGCCCGACAATGGCGGCGTGTACCTCGTCCCCGCGCTTAGCGGCCTGGGGGCGCCCTGGTGGGAGCCGGACGCGCGCGCCAGTATTTCGGGGCTGAGCTTTGCCACTGGCAAGGCTCACGTGGTCCGCGCGGCGCTGGAGGCGATGGCGTACCAGACGCACGACCTGAAAACTGCGTTCGCCGCCGACGGGATCGATTGGCACAGCCTGCGGATCGACGGTGGGATGGTCGCCAACGACTGGATGGCGCAGGACATGGCAAACCTGCTCGGCATCGAGGTCGAGCGGCCGAGGTTCGCGGAGACGACCGCACTGGGCGCGGCGATGCTGGCCGGCGTCGGCGCGGACTTGTTCGCAGGGCTGGAGGAGGCGACGACCATGCGCGGCGAGGTCGAGACGTTCACGCCGTCGCTGGGAGAGGACGAGCGGCAGGCGAGACTGGCTGGGTGGAAGACGGCCGTCGATGCGGTGGTGGCGGCGGGCCGTTCGTAAAAAGCATCATGCTCCCCTCCCTGGAAGGGAGGGGTTGGGGGGGTGGGTTGGCCGGTTCGATCCACGCCAGATCGAGTATGGGGAAACCGACCCACCCCCAGCCCCTCCCTTCCAGGGAGGGGAGCAGCAGCCTACCCCATCGCCCCCACGCGATCCTCGAACAGCACCTGCAGATCCTTCTTCAAGATCTTCCCGTTCGCATTCCGCGGCAACGTCTCGTGGACGAAGCGTATCGCGACCGGCGTCTTGAACGCCGCCAGATGTTGCCGCACCCAGCTCTGCAACTCCGCCTCGGTCGTCACCGCGCCCGGTGCGAGATGCACCACCGCCGCCGGCTCCTCGCCGAGGATCCGGTGCGGGATGCCGATCAACGCCGCGTCGGTCACCGCTGGGTGTGCGTAGAGGACGTTCTCGACCTCGCTGGAGTAGATGTTCTCGCCACCGCGGATGATCATGTCCTTGGCGCGGTCGACGATGTAGCAGAAGCCTTCGTCGTCCAGGCGGGCAAGATCGCCTGTCCGCACCCAGCCGTCGACGAAGGTCGAGGCGGTCGCGTCGGGCTTGTTCCAGTATCCCTTCACGATCATCGGGCCGCGTGCCCAGAGTTCGCCGACCTCGCCCAGCGGCATCTCCGTCAGGCCGTCGTCCGCCATGATCTTCACGTCGGCAGCCGCGACTGGTGGCCCCGCGCTGGTTGGGCGGTTGAGATAATCCTCGGCGCCGTGATGCGTGACGGTCGCCATCGTCTCGGTCATGCCCCAGCCATTGCCGGGCATCGCGCCGAACTCGGCATGGATGCGCTTCACCAGTTCGGGCGCCGCCGGCGCGCCGCCATAGGCGATCGATTCGAGCGACGAGAGGTCGTAGCGGCCACGGTCGGGATGCTCCAGCAACTGCCACGCGATGGTCGGCACGCCACCGGTGATGTTCACCTTCTGGCGCTCCATGATCTCCATCGCGCGGATCGTGTCCCATTTCCGCATGAAGATCATCGTGCTGCCGGTCGCGATCACCCCCATCATCCCCGCCGAGCAGGCGGTGACGTGGAACAGCGGGATCACGGTCAAGGTCACGCGTGGCGTTGGCTCGGGCGGCGCCTCGCCGCGCCGCAAAAAGGAGCGGGCGGACGAATAACCGCCGGACATGATGTTCGACATCATGTTGCGGTGCGTGCCGAGTGCTCCCTTGGGCGCGCCGGTGGTGCCGCTGGTGTAGAAGATCGTCGCGTCGTCGTCGGGTGCGATCGTCGCTTCGGGGAGGCCTACATCGGGCAGCGCAGCCCAGTCGTGCGGGGTGCCGATCACGTCCTCAAGCCGCGTCACGATCCCCGTCAGCGGTTCCGCGGCGCGCGCGACGAACACGTGCTCCAGCGCCGGCAGCGTCGCATACGCCGCCTCCAACCGGTGATGGCGCTCGTCGTCGGTGATAAGCACACGCGCGCCCGAATCGGCGAGGCCGTATTCCATCTCCGCGCCGGTCCACCACGCATTGAGCGGCACCATGATCGCGCCGATGCTCGCACCCGCAAAGAACGCGACCGGCCATTCGGGCAGGTTGCGCATCGCTAGCGCGACGCGGTCGCCGGGACCGATCCCCATCTCGCGCAACCGATGCGCCAGCACCGCGATCGCACGAAAGTTCGCCTCGTAGGTGACGCGCTCGTCCTCATACGCGGTGAAGACCCGCTCGCCATGCGCCCGCGCCGCCTCGGTCAGCCAGCGCAACGACGAGGGCGCGTTCTTCCAGATGCGCGTTTCGATGCCGTCGATCGTCAGCATCTCCATCTCGAACTTCGCGCCGGGTGCGGTCAGCATTCGCTCGGCATCGGCGAGCGACATCGCCGGCCAGGAGGGATCGAGTGCGATGATCGGTTCGCTTGCCAAGACCGGTTGACTCCAGAGTTGAATTTCGGGTTTGGCTTATCGCCTGTTCGAAGACAGGTTATAGTTGATTCCTGCCGCACTCAAGGCAATAGAGGCACCAAGTTCGAACTAGGGGTATGGAGCGGGTCATGACAGGGACGGCCAAATCATGAGAATCGCTGAACCTGCCGCGCACGGCTTCGATGCGAGCCGGTTGGCGGCGATCGATACGCTGCTCCAGACGCGCTACATCGATTCGGGCAAGCTGCCGAACGCGCAATTGCTGATCGCGCGCGACGGCGAGATCGTCCATTTCTCGAATGCGGGCGCGGCGCGTGAGGGCGGCAAGAGCGTCGACGAAGGTTCGCTGTTCCGGATCGCGTCGATGACCAAGCCGATCACATCGGTCGCGTTCATGATGCTGGTCGAACAGGGCCTCGTCGCGGTCGATACGCCGGTCCACCATGTGCTGCCCGAGTTCAAGGATATCGGCGTCTATGATGGCGGTGGGGGCGGCGTGCCGTTCGTGACCAGACCAACCGCGGAGCCGATGCGGATGGTCGACCTTCTCCGCCACACCTCGGGGCTGACCTATAGTTTCCAGAACCGGTCGAACGTCGATGCCGCCTACCGCGACGGCAAGATCGAGGGCTGGCACGGCGGGTATGACCTCGACGGCTTCATCGGCGCGCTGGCGAAGATTCCGCTCGAATTCTCGCCAGGCACCGCGTGGAATTACTCGGTCGCGACCGACGTGCTCGGCGCGGTCGTGCAGCGCGTGTCGGGCCTGCCGCTCGACCAGTTCTTCAAAGAGCGCATCTTCGCGCCGCTGAAGATGGACGACACCTTCTTTCAGGTCCCCGCCAACAAGCTCGATCGCCTGACGGACTGCTACACGCTCGCGCCGGGCAAGGGTCGCGTGATGTACGATCGCGGCGCGGAGAGCGCGTGGAGCCGGCAGCCCAAGCTCGTGTCCGGCGGCGGCGGGCTCGTCTCGACCGCGATCGATTACCACCGTTTCAACACGATGCTGCTCAACGGTGGCGAACTCGACGGCGCGCGCATCCTCGGACGCAAGACGCTGGACCTGATGACGCAGAACCATCTGCCCGGAAAATCCGATCTCGCGGCGATGTCGAAGTCGCTGTTTAGCGAGGCGTCGAACGCGGGCACCGGCTTCGGGCTCGGGTTCGCGATCACCGACGACGTCGCGAAGACGATGGTGCCGGGGTCGAAGGGCGAATTCTACTGGGGCGGGATGTTCTCGACCGCGTTCTTCGTCGATCCCGTCGAACGCCTGTCGATGGTGTTCATGACACAGCTTTCGCCGAGCAGTTTCTATCCCATCCGCCGCGAGCTGAAGACGATGATCTACGCGGCGATGACCTGAGTTTCCGTTCTCCTGCGCACGCAGGAGTCCAGTATCACACAGGGCTGCCGATGTGGCCCTGGGCTCCTGCTTTCGCAGGAGAACAAGGAGAATATGATGACCCCGTCAACGAACACTGGCCCGATCCGCACCGAACGCCATGACGACGTGCTCGTCATCATCTCGAACAATCCTCCCGTCAACGCGCTCGGCGCCGCGGTCCGGCAGGGTCTCGAAGCGGCGATCAAGGAAGGCGTTAACGACGACAGCATCACCGCGATGGTGATCCGCTGCGACGGACGCACGTTCTTCGCGGGCGCCGACATCACCGAGTTCGGCAAGGAAATGGTCGAGCCCGGCCTGCCCACCGTCGTCGACATGATCGAAGCCTCGTCGAAGCCCGTCGTCGCAGCGATCCACGGCACCGCGCTCGGCGGCGGCTGCGAAGTCACGCTCGGCTGCCATTACCGCGTCGCCGTTCCCTCGGCGAAGATCGGTACGCCTGAAGTGAAGCTTGGCCTGCTGCCCGGCGCTGGCGGCACGCAACGCATTCCGCGCATCGCCGGCGTGAAGCTTGCGCTGGAGATGACCGCGAAGGGCGACCCAATCTCGGCGAAGAAGGCGCTCGACGCCGGCCTGATCGACAAGATCGTCGGCGAGGACTCGCTTGAGGCCGACGCCGTCGCGTTCGCGCGCGAGATCGCGACCAAGCGCCCCCTGCCCCGCGCGTCCGAGAAGACCGCGCAGGCCGATCCCGATGCGGTCGCCGCGTTCAAGAAGGAGAATGCGCGGCGTTTCCGTAACTTCGACGCGCCGCCCGCCAACATCGCCTGCGTCGAGAAGGCCACCGATGGCTCCAGCTTCGAGGAGGGCATCGCGTTCGAACGCCAGGAGTTCATGAAGCTCATGACCGGCGTGCAGTCGGCAGCCCAGCGCCACATCTTCTTCGCCGAGCGCCAGGCCGCCAAGATCGACGACGTCCCCGCCGACACCAAGCTTCGCGAGATCAAGCGCGTCGGCGTGATCGGCGCGGGCACGATGGGCGGCGGCATCTCGATGAACTTCCTGTCCGCGGGCATCCCGGTCACGATCGTCGAGATGCAGCAGGAGGCGCTCGACCGCGGCACCGGCGTGGTGCGGAAGAACTACGAGGCGACCGCCGCCAAGGGCCGGATGAAGCCCGAGCAGGTCGAGCAGGCGATGGGCGCGCTGAAGCCGACGCTGGACTTCGCCGACCTTGCCGAGTGCGACCTGATCATCGAGGCGGTGTACGAGACGATGGAGGTGAAGAAGGAGATCTTCACCAAGCTCGACGCGATTGCCAAGCCTGGCGCGATCCTCGCGTCGAACACCTCGTATCTGAACATCGACGAGATCGCCGCGTGCACGAAGCGGCCCGAGGACGTGGTCGGCATGCACTTCTTCTCGCCGGCCAACGTGATGAAATTGTTGGAAGTGGTGCGCGGCGATAAGACCGCGGACGACGTGTTGGCGACCGTCATGGCGCTGGCGAAGAAGATCAAGAAGGTCGCCGTGGTGGCGGGCGTAACCTACGGGTTCATCGGCAACCGCATGCTGATGCCACGGCAGGTCGAGGCGACCAAGCTGCTGCTGGAGGGCGCGAGCCCGGAGCAGATCGACAAGGTGCATGTCGCGTTCGGGATGCCGATGGGGCCGTTCCAGATGAGTGATCTGGCAGGCGTCGACATCGGCTGGCACCGCGACCCGAGCCGGATCGAGAACATCCGCGATGCGCTGGCGGCGGAGAACCGCTGGGGCCAGAAGACCAAGGCGGGGTTCTACGATTACGACGAGAAGCGGACGCCGTCGAACTCGCCGCGCGTTACCGAGATCATCGACGATTTCCGCAAGAAGTCGGGCGTGACGCCGCGCGAGATCAGCGACGAGGAGATCGTCGTGCGGACGCTCTACACGATGGTGAACGAGGGCGCGCTGATCCTCGAAGAGGGCAAGGCGCAGCGCGCGTCGGACGTCGATGTGGTCTGGATCTACGGCTATGGCTGGCCGGTGTACCGCGGCGGCCCGATGTTCTGGGCGCAGTCCGAGGGGTTGGCGAAGGTCGTCGCGGGGCTTCAGAAATACGGGTTCCCGGTGGCAAAGTCGCTGAAGGACGCCGCGGCATCGGGTGGTCGACTGAAGTGATCGGTCGCGGTCGTTTCTTGCCGGTAGTCGATCGCTGATGGAGCGTTCCGCGCTTCAGACTGCGGCTGCGATCCGTGCGGGCGAGACGACCGCGCTCGCCGAGTGCGACGCGGCGATCGCGCGGATCGAGGTGCGCGACGGTGCGATCAACGCCGTCGTCGTCCGCGATTTCGCGCGGGCGCGAGAGGCGGCGCGGGCGCTCGATGCGGAGGGTCCGGACGACCGGCTGCTGTTCGGCGTACCGATGACGGTCAAAGAATCTTTCGACGTCGCCGGTCTTCCGACCAGTTGGGGCGTCGGCGTCCACCGTGACAACATCGTCGACCGCGATGCCGTCGCCGTAACCCGGCTGAAGGCCGCGGGCGCGGTGATCCTCGGCAAGACCAACGTGCCGGTGCGGCTGAGTGACTGGCAGGCCGACAACCCGATCCATGGCCGGACGAATCATCCCATCGATCCGACGCTGACACCCGGCGGATCGTCGGGTGGTGCGGCGGCGGCGCTCGCGTCGGGGATGGTACCACTCGAGCTCGGCTCCGATATCGGCGGGTCGATCCGCGTGCCGGCCGCGTTCTGCGGCGTTTGGGGGCACAAGCCGACTTATGGCGCCCTGTCCGATGTCGGCCACCGCGTGCCTGGCACCGATGGGGCGAGCGCAGCTCTCGGCGTCATTGGTCCTTTGGCGCGCAATCCGGAAGATTTGGCCGTTGCGCTCGACATCCTCGCCGACATCCCCTTGCCGCGCGCGACCGTCGACTTAGCCCGACCACGCATCCTGCTGCTCACCGCGCATCCCTCGGCACGCGTCGATTCGTCGATCGTCGGCGCGATCGGGCGCGTCGGTGAAGCTCTCGCCGCGGCCGGCGCCATCATTTCAAGCGGCCGCCCGCCGATCGACCTCGCTGCTCAGCATGCCGACTATATGCGGATGCTCGGCATCGCGATGACCCGCGGCGGACCCGCGCGCGATGGCAAGGTCGCGACGCTGTCGCACTGGTTCGACCTGCTCGATTCGCAGGCGCGGATGCAACGCGCCTGGGGTGCGCTGTTCGAGCAGTTCGACGCGGTGATCGCGCCGGCGAGCGGCGTTAACGCCTTCGCGCACATCGCCGAGCGCAACGTCGCGCGGCGCACGCTGCCGATCGACGGCGAGGATACCCCGTTCGGCGTCCAGTTCGCCTGGGCGGGCCTCGCCACCTTCCCCAATCTGCCCGCGACCAGCGTGCCCGTCGGGACCGACCCGCGCGGCCTGCCGATCGGCGTGCAGGTCATTACCAACCGTTACCGCGACCACGACGCGATCGCCGTCGCCGCGCTGTGCAATCGACTAAGCAGGAGCTGATCCGATGTCCGACCTCGATACTTTCCGGTCCGAAACGCGTGCGTGGCTCGCGGAGAATTGCCCGCCCGAGATGCGCAAACCGGTGCGCTCTGAGGACGACGTCTGCTGGGGCGGGCGCCAGTTCAAGCCTTCGAGCCCTGCGCAGAAGGAGTGGCTCGACAAGATGGCCGCCAAGGGCTGGACCGTGCCCGACTGGCCCAAGGCGTATGGCGGCGGTGGATTGTCGCCTGCGGAGACGAAGATCCTGCGTGAAGAGATGGCAGCCATAAAGGCGCGTAACCCACTCAACTCGTTCGGGATCTCGATGCTCGGGCCGGCATTGCTCAAATACGGCACCGAGGAGCAGAAGCTCGATCACCTGACCAAGATCGCGCGCGGCGAAATCCGCTGGTGCCAGGGGTATTCGGAGCCGAATGCGGGGTCCGATCTTGCCGGGCTTGCGACGTCGGCTGAGGACAAGGGCGACCATTACCTCGTCAACGGGCAGAAGGTGTGGACCTCCTACGCCGACAAGGCGGACTGGATTTTCTGCCTCGTGCGCACCGACAAGACGTCGAAGCAGGGCGGGATCAGCTTCGTGCTGTTCGACATGGCCTCGCCGGGCGTGTCGACCAAGCCGATCCTGCTGATCAGCGGCAATTCGCCGTTCTGCGAAACGTTCTTCGACAATGTCGAGGTGCCCAAGGTCAACCGCGTCTACGAGGAGAACAAGGGCTGGGACGTCGCGAAATATCTGCTCGGGCATGAGCGCGAGATGATCTCGGGGATGGGGCTGGCGTCGAGCGGCGGGAATCCGCTGATCGATGGCGCGATCGCAACCGTCGGGCTTGGGCATGACGGGCGGCTCGCCGATCCGCTGTTGCGCGCATCGATCGCGTTGTTCGAGGTGCGCGCGAAGGCGTTCGGGGCGATGTCCGAGCGGTTCATCGACGAGTTGAAGGCAGGCAAGGCGCACCCGGCCCAGCCGAGCATGATGAAATATTACGGGACCGAACTGAACAAGGGTCGGTACGAATTGATGATGGCGGCAGGCGGGTCGGATGCGCTCGAATGGGACAGCGATCGGTCGCGCGGCGGTGCGATCCCGCGGTCCTGGCTGCGGACCAAGGCGAACTCGATCGAGGGCGGGACCAGCGAGATTCAGCTCAACATCATCGCCAAGCGAATCCTGGAATTGCCTGCCTGACCTTTGACCGTTCTCCCGCGAACGCGGGAGCCCAGAATCACGAACGCTGCGCGTGGGGCTCCTGGGCCCCCGCCTCCGCGGGGGAACCAGAATGCCACTGTATCTAGACGACGACCAGACCGTCCTTCAGGACACCATCCGCGATTTCGTGGCCGAACACGCGCCCGTGAGCCACATGCGGGCTCTGCGCGATGCCGACGACAAGACCGGCTTCTCGCGCGACCTGTGGAAGCAGTTCGCGGAGATGGGCTTTACCGGCATCCTGATCGGCGAGGACCAGGGCGGGCTTGGGCTCGGTCATGTCGAGGCGGGCGTGGTGCTGGAGGAGATCGGGCGCAACCTGTCCCCCTCCCCGTTCCTCTCCACTGCGGTCGCGGCGGTCGAGGCGCTCAAGGGCACGGCGCAGGCCGAACGTTGGTTCCCCGGCATAATCGCCGGCGAGACCGTTGCGGCGCTGGCGATCGACGAGGGCGCCAAGCATCGCGATACGGTGGCGATGAAGGCCGAACGCTCGGGTAACGGCTTCAAGCTGACCGGCGCGAAGCGGTTCGTCACGCACGGCCACACCGCCGACCTGATCATCGTCGCTGCGCGCACCGGTGGTAGTGCCGACGACACGGACGGTATCACGCTCTTCGCCGTGCCGAAGGATGCCGCAGGGCTGACTGCGAACGCTGAGCGCCTCGCTGACTCGAGCCTCGCCGCGCGGCTCAAGTTCGAGGGCGTCGAGGTCGATGCGGATGCGGTAATCGGCGAGGTCGACGCGGGCCGTTCGCCGCTCGATCGCATGCTCCGCGCAGGGCGGACCGGCGCTTCGGCGGAGTTGCTTGGCGTCGGCGGCGGGGCGATGGACATGACGATCGGCTATATGAAGGAGCGCAAGCAGTTCGGGATGCTGATCGGCAGCTTCCAGGCGCTCCAGCACCGCGCCGCGCACCTGTATTCGGAGATGGAGGTGGCGCGGGCCGCCGTGCTCAAGGCGCAGCAGTTGCTCGACCAGGGCAGCGACCGCGCGGACGAGGCGGTGTCGGTGGCCAAGGCGATGACGGCGCTGGCGACGACGCTCAGCGTTCAGGAGGGCGTCCAGATGCATGGTGGCATCGGCATGACCGACGAATACGACATCGGCTTCTACATGAAGCGCGCGCGGGTATTGGCGGAGATGTTCGGGGATGCGAACTTTCATGCGGATCGGCTAGCAGTAGCGGCGGGGTATTGACCCGAACCTGTCCCCCCGCGAAGGCGGGGGCCCAGTCTGGGCACCCGCCTTCGCGGGTGAACACGGAGGTCAGATGAGCTTGGATACTGCCGATACGTCGCCGGAAGCACTCGCCCAGGGTCTCGTCGACCTGCTCGAGATCGAGGAGGTCGACACCGATCTCTACGTAGGGAAGCGGCAGCCGGGCGGGGTCGGTCGCGTGTTCGGTGGGCAGGTCATCGCGCAGGCACTGCAGGCTGCGCAACGCTCGACCGAAAGCCCCAAGGCGGCGCATTCGCTGCATGCGTATTTCATGCGGCCGGGGAACGAGGACTATCCGATCGTCTTCCGCGTGGTCCGTGACTTCGAGGGGCGGAGCTTCGCCACGCGGCGCGTGATCGCGATGCAGAAGGGGCAGCCGATCCTCAACATGGCGGCGTCGTTCCAAACGCCCGAGGCCGGATTGCATCATCAGGATGCGATGCCCGATGTCGCGCCGCCCGAAGACTTGCGCTCCGATCGCGAACTGCGCCTGGAGAGCATCGACGGCATCCCCGAGAAATACCGCGCGCACATGCTGCGCCAGCGCCCGATCGAGATCCGTCCGGTCAACCCGCGCAGCTGGATCGAGCCCGTTCCGCAACCCGCGGCCCATGCCAACTGGTTCCGCCTGGTCGCGCCGATCGGCGACGATCCGGCGATGCACCGCGCGATCCTGTCCTATGCGTCGGACATGGCGTTGCTCGGTACCGCGCTGCTGCCGCACGGCGTCAACTGGATCACGCCGGGGCTGCAGACCGCGAGCCTCGATCATTCGCTGTGGCTGCACGAGGATTTCCGCGCGGACGACTGGCTGCTCTACGCCTGCGACGCACCGTGGTCCGGACATGCCCGCGGGTTCAACCGCGGGCGCATCTTCTCGCGCGACGACCGGCTCGTCGCCAGCGTCGCGCAGGAGGGGTTGATCAGGATGCGCCAGTAACCCGCGCGGTTACTTGCGCACCCAGACCTTCTCCCCGCCGATCCACGTCTCGCTGACCTTCGTCGCGCGCAGGTCGGTTGGAGAGGCCATCGTCGGGTCACGATCGACGACGATGAAGTCCGCACGTTGGCCGGGCGCGAGCGCACCGAACTGCTTCTCGGCGAACCCGGCATAGGCGGCCGCACCGGTCATCGCCCACCACGCCTGTTCGCGCGTGACGAGTTCCTGTGGCTGCCATCCCCCCTGTGGCTGACCATCGGCATCCTGGCGCGTGAACGCCGCCGCCCAGGTCGCGAACGGATCGGGCTTCTCGACCGGGAAGTCGGTCCCGAAGGCGAGCTTGGCGCCGTTGGTCAGCATCGATTTCCATGCATAGGCGCCGGCCAACCGGTTCGGCCCGAGCCGTGCCTCGGCCATCGTCCGGTCGCTGGTTTCGTGCGTGGGCTGCATCGAGGCGATGGTGCCGAACTTGCCGAAGCGTGGCAGGTCGGTCGGATCGACGATCTGCGCATGCTCGACCCGCCAGCGGCGATCGCCGGTATAGGTCTCGCTCTCGACCTGGATCGCGTCTAGCACTTCCCGGTTCGCCTTGTCGCCGATCGCATGGACCGCGACCTGGAACCCGTCCATCGCCGCACGGCTCATTTGGTTCTGGAGCTGGTCGTCGGTCAGGAAGCCGAGCCCCGACTGGCCCGGTGCGTCCGAGTAGGGTTTCAGCAGCCATGCGCCGCGCGACCCGAGCGCGCCGTCGGCATAAAGCTTCACGCCGCCCATCCGCAGGTGGTCGTTGTACAGCCACGGCGTCGGCCCCTTGCCGCCGATCCGGCTCGCGGTTTCGACGCCCATCGCATAGCTCATGATGCGGACGCGAAGCCCGCCGATATCGGCCATTCGACGATAGGTGAGCCAGTCGTCGAGCGTCGTGCCCATGTCGGCGACCGCGGTGACGCCGTAGCCGAGCAGGATGCGCTGCGCGGTCAGGAACGCGGCATCGCGCTCCTTGGGCAGTGGTTGCGGCACGACCTTCTCGATCAATCCTTGCGCGCCGTCGACGAACACGCCCGCGGGCGCGCCGCCGGTCTTCTCGATCCGCCCGCCCGCCGGAGATACGGTCGAGCTAGTGACCCCGGCCTCGCGCATAGCCTCGCGGTTCGCCCAGCCGGCGTGCCCGTCGGCGCGCGACAGCCAGATCGGGTGGCCGCCGGAGACGGACTCCAGGTCCGCGGCGGTCGGGAAGCGGCCCAGCCCCCACGCCTCCTGGTTCCAGCCGCGGCCCAGGACCCATTTGCGATCGGGATTGCCGGCAATGTAGGCGGCAATCCGCGACTTCGCCTCGTCGAGCGACTTGGTCATCGACAGGTCGAGCGACAGCGCGCCGAAGCCCATTTCGAGGACATGGCCGTGCGCGTCGATGAAGCCCGGCAACACCGTCTTGCCCCCCATGTCGACGCGCCAGTCGTACAGCGGCTTGCCGGCGTTCTTCTTGAGTTCCTTCCGGCTCAGCTTCGGTGCTTCCTCGCCGGGGGGGACGAGACGCGTGACGCGACCATCCTTGTCGACCAGGATCGCCTTGAAGTGGATCACGCGGCCACCGTCTGCGATCGTGACACCGTTGATGTTGTCGACGATCCCGTCGGCGAGCGCGGGGGTCGGGAGCAGCAATGCCAAGACCAGCGCCGCTCTTGCCCCCCTCCCTGGAAGGGAGGGGTTGGGGGTGGGTCGGCTGGTTGGGGTAGCCTGGTGCCTGGACAACGGGCCAACCCACCCCCGGCCCCTCCCTTTCAGGGAGGGGAGCAGTGCTGTGGTGTTGCGCTTGATCACTTCGGCAATCTCCGTACCAGCGCGCTCGTATCCTGGCGGGCGCCGCCCATCGCCTGAACATCGGCGTAGAATTGATCGACCAGCGCCGCGACCGGCAGCACCGCGCCGTTGCGTCGTGCTTCGTCGAGCGCGAGGCCAAGATCCTTGCGCATCCAGTCGACCGCGAAACCGAAGTCGAACTCGTCCTTCGCCATCGTCGGCCAGCGATTGACCATCTGCCAGCTCTGCGCCGCGCCGCCCGAGATCGCCTCGAACACCTTGTCGAGATCGAGGCCGGAGTTTTGCGCGAACCGCAGCGATTCGGCGACGCCCTGGATCACGCCGGCGATCGCGATCTGGTTGCACATCTTGGTGGTCTGCCCTGCGCCTGCTCCGCCGACATGGACAATGCGCAAAGCATAGGCCTGCATGAAGGGTTCGGCCTTCGCCATCGCCTCGGCCGAGCCGCCGCACATGATCGAGAGCTTGCCGTTCTCCGCGCCAGCCTGTCCGCCCGATACCGGTGCGTCGACTACCAGCGTGCGCTCGCCCGCGAGCCGCCGCGCGATCGACGCGGAGACGGTGGTGTGATCGACGAACACCGCGTCGTCGCGCATCGCGGCGAACGCGCCGTCCTCGCCTAAAGTGACACCGGCCAGATCGTCGTCGTTGCCGACGCAGGCGAACACCGCATCGGCGTCCTTCGCCGCCGCGGCCGGCGTGTCGGCAACCTTGCCGCCGTATTTATCGGCCCAAGCCAACGCCTTGGCCTGAGTCCGATTGTAGACGGTGACGTCGTGCCCTGCCGCGGCGAGGTGTCCCGCCATCGGCGCGCCCATGACGCCGGTTCCGATGAATGCCAGTTTTGCCATAGCGTCCGCGCATAAGCGGTGTTTCCCATGCGCGCCAGATGGTCTAGCGGGTCGGGCATGGCTACCCACGCTGCCGTAGCGGCACCCACCCTCCCCGTCTCGATCGACGACGTCCGCGTCGCGCATGACCGGATCCGCGACTCGATCGTCCGCACGCCGACGCTGATCAGCAAGACGCTGAGCAAGATGACCGGCGCGACGGTGTATCTGAAGTTCGAGAACCTGCAGTTCACCGCGGCGTACAAGGAGCGCGGTGCGCTCAACACGCTGTTGCAGCTGTCGGACGAAGCGCGCGCGAAGGGCGTCATCGCGGCGTCGGCGGGCAATCACGCGCAGGGCCTTGCCTATCACGCCAACCGGCTCGGCATTCCGACGACGATCGTGATGCCGACCAACACGCCGACCGTGAAGGTCATGCAGACCGAAGGCCACGGCGCCAACGTCGTGCTCCACGGCGAGACGTTCGACGCGGCCTATGCGCACGCCCGCATCCTTGAAGGCGAGTGCGGTTTCACCTTCGTCCACCCGTTCGACGATCCCCGCGTCATCGCCGGCCAGGGGACCGTCGCGATCGAGATGCTGGAGGACGTGCCGCAGCTCGATACTCTGGTCATCCCGATCGGCGGCGGCGGGCTGATCTCGGGCATGTCGACGGTCGCGCGCGCGTTGAGCGAAGCGCCAGGCGGTCACCCGATCGAGATCGTTGGCGTGCAGGCCGAGCTGTTCCCGTCGATGTACAACCGCATCAACGGCACCGACATGGCGTGCGCCGGCGATACGCTGGCCGAGGGTATCGCGGTCAAGGAGCCGGGCGCGATCACCTCGAAGATCGTCGCCGAACTGGTCGACGACATCGTCCTCGTCAGCGAACGCAGCCTCGAAGAGTCCGTCAGCCTGCTGCTCCAGATCGAGAAGACAGTGGTCGAGGGTGCGGGGGCCGCCGGGCTGGCGGCGCTGCTGTCGCATCCCGAGCGGTTTGCGGGGAAGACCGTCGGCATCGTGCTGTGCGGGGGCAATATCGATACGCGGCTGCTCGCCAACGTGCTGTTGCGCGATCTGGCGCGGTCGGGGCGGCTCGCGCGGTTGCGTATCCGGTTGCAGGACAAGCCGGGCGCGCTGTTCCATGTCGCGCGGATCTTCGACCAGGAACGCGTCAACATCATCGAGATCTATCATCAGCGCGTCTTCACGACGTTGCCAGCGAAGGGGCTTATCACCGACATCGAATGCGAACTCCGCGACCGTGCGCATCTCGACCGGCTGGTGGGAGCATTGCGGGCTGGCGGGTACGAGACGTCGACCGTCGAATTGGCGTGATCCCATTCTGATACGGTGATTTAACGCGTTAACCGACATTGATGGTAAACCGCTTTGCATGGTGGCGCAGGGCGGCCATATATCGGGCGACGCGGCTGATCGCGCCTGCCTGAAGGACTTTCCGCTCGGTGACCGCGCCCTTTCGTTTCCCGCGCTTCTTCGTCACCAGCCCTGCGCCGTGCCCGTATCTGCCGGATCGTCAGGAGCGAAAGGTGTTCACCGAGCTGACCGGCCCGCATGCGAGCGAGCTGAACGATGCGCTGGGGCGGATCGGCTTTCGTCGCAGCCAGGGGGTGGCGTATCGTCCGTCGTGCGCGGGGTGCACCGCGTGCGTGTCGGTCCGCGTCGTGACCGACGCATTCGTGCCGAACGCGACGCAGCGAAAGTTGCTCAGGCGGCTCGGCGACATCGAGGTGACCGCGTGCAAGGCATGGGCGACCGACGAGCAGTTCCAGTTGCTGCGCCGTTACCTCGGCACGCGTCATCCGGGCGGCGGCATGGCGGGGATGGACGAGGACGATTATGCCGACATGATCGAGCATTCGCCGGTCAATTCGCTGATCGTCGAATATCGCGAGCCGTCGGTCGATGGGGTGCAAGGGCGGCTGATCGGCGCGTGCCTGACCGATCGCCAGGCTGACGGGTTGTCGATGGTCTACAGCTTCTTCGCAGCCGACGACGCGGCGCGACCGGGGTTCGGCAATTTCATCATCATGGACCACATCCTGCGCGCGCGCGATGCCGGACTGCCGTACGTGTATCTTGGCTATTGGGTGAAAGGCTCGCCGCGGATGGAGTACAAGACGCGGTATCGGCCGCTGGAGGTACTGGGGCCGGCTGGGTGGCGGCGGTTGGAGGAGTTTGATCTAGGGGCGCCGGCGGCTCGGGTAGCGGCGTTGGTTTGAAGTCGGGGAACTCATTTAGTCCACTTGCAGGTTCCAAGAACCACCACCCCGGCGAAGGCCGGGGCCCAATTGGGAAACGCCGCTAGTTGAGTGCAGCGCTCCATTACGACCACCTTGCCGATTGGGCCCCGGCCTTCGCCGGGGTGGTACCCTCAAGAACCCCTGCCCCCTGTTCTCCCGCGAAGGCGGGAGCCCAGTCTGGGTCCCCGCCTTCGCGGGGAAACACATCTTAATCCTCGCGCTGCACAACGACGTCGACGTCGAGCTCCTCGCCACCCTCGCCCAACCGCGAACCCGCCACCGGTGCCGCGCCAGCCGCATCCAGCGCCATCGCGACGCGGACGTAATGCTCCTCCGGCGACATCCCCGTACACGGATCGAACCCGATCCAGCCGAGACCGTCGACGAACGCCTCCGCCCAACCGTGCGGCGTCGGGAGATGCACCACCTCGTAATCATTGTGATGATAACCGGAAACATACCGCGCCGGCGCACCGAGCGAACGCGCGGCGACCGCGAACATGTGGGCCATGTCGCGCGGCGTGGCGCTCTCCCTGCCAAACGCCGCCGCAGCAGCAAGCCCCGGCTCCGGACGCCCGGCGTCGAATTCGAACCGCTGGTGGAACGCCCGGTTCAGCCGGTGCAGCGCACCGATCCGATCGCGTGCGCCGACCGCCGCCTCAGCCGCGAACGCTGCAATCGCGTCGTCATGCGCGGTCGCCTCGGTCGAGCGCAGGAACAAGGCGGGTGGCAATGTCTCGTGCACGCCGTGCAGGACGCCGTCGGAATGGCTGGTCAAAACCTCGCCCGTCACGGTAATCTCGATCCCGTCGACCGGTCCCTCGGCATACAGCATCGTCACCGCATTGCCGAAGCCGTCGCGCCCCGGCCGCAACCGTGCGTCGCAATCGACGTCGATTCGCCATGACGCGACGGTCTGGTCATGCGTGTTCTCGGGCGTCAGCCGAAGCATCTGCACCAACCGCCCCTGCGGCTGGGTAAAGCGATAGGTCGTGTGATGATCGATCGACAGCCGCATCAGAGAAACTTGAACTGGCGGCCGATCGCGCCGTGAAGCAGCGCGTTCTCGGCGATGAACGCCTGCAGATACTGGTGAAGGCCCGAGGTGATGACCTCGCCCGATCGTGTCTTGGCCATCCGGCTTGCGCGCATCCGGGCCATGCGGTCGGCCTCGCCATGGCTGCCGGTGCGCTTGGCGAGGAGGTTGAGCACGTCGACCGTCTCCTCGACGGAGGCGGCCAGGCTACGCGGCAATTCCGACCGCGCGATCAGCAGGTCGATCACGTCGGCGGGGCGCAGACCGTCGCTGTAGAGCCAGCGATATGCGGTCACCGCGGAGACGGTCTGGAGGATCGTCGTCCACTGATCACGGTCGATCGCGCCGCCGATCTTCTGACCCTCGGGCAACAGGATATGGTATTTGACGTCGAGCAGGCGCGCCGTGTTGTCGGCCCGTTCGACCGCCTGCCCGAGCCGGATGAACCACGTCGTCTGGTTGCGGAGCATGCGGTGGATCGCACCCTCGAACCCGCGCGTCTCAGTCTTGACCGCCTCGACCAGGTTCATCTGATCGGTCGTGCTGCGCGGCGTCGTGCGGTTCTCGAACAACAGCCAGGCGCGGTTGATCGCGGTCCAAGCCTCGCGGGTGAGCGCGGTGCGGACCGCCTTCGCGTTGTTGCGCGCCATGTCGACGCAGCGGACGATCGAGCCGGGGTGGCTCGAATCGAGCGTCAGGAAGCGGACCACCTCGGTCTGCGTCATGCCCGCGCCGAGCGTCGTGAACGACTCCTCGGTCTCGGTGACGGCGAGCGCGGACGCCCAAGCTGCCTCGCCCGCGGGCTGCGACGACAGCACGTCCAAGCGTACGGTGGCCTCGACCAGCCGCGCGATAAAATCGGCGCGCTCGAAATAACGCCCGAGCCAGTAGAGCGACGATGCGGTCCGCGAGAGCATCAGGTGTCCCCTCCCGCCGACGGCAGCATCGTGCCAAGCGACTGCGACATGCCGCCCATCGTCTGCGACATCCCGCCCGGCCCCATGCGTTGCGATTGATCGGCCATCAGCACGAAACTGTCCTTCGTCCCGCCGCCCTGACTAGAATTGACCACCAGCGATCCTTCCTTGAGCGCCACGCGGGTCAGGCCGCCCGGCACGACCTGAACGCCCTTCGATCCGGTCAGCACGAACGGGCGGAAATCGACGTGGCGTGGGCTTAGCCCCGCGTCCGCCATCGTCGGCACGGTCGACAGCGCGAGCGTCGGTTGCGCGATGTAGCGATGCGGTTCCGCGATGAGCGCGGCGCGGAAATCCTCGATCTCCTGCTTCGAGGCGGTCGGGCCGACGAGCATGCCGTAGCCGCCCGAGCCGTCGACGAGTTTAACGACGACTTCGGCGAGGTTGTCGAGGACGTATTTCAGCGCCTGGGGTTCGCGGCAGCGCCATGTTTCGACGTTGCGCAGCTTGCACTCGCCGCCTGAGTAGAATTTCACGATGTCGGGCATGTAGCTGTAGATAGCCTTGTCGTCGGCGATCCCGTTGCCCGGAGCGTTCATGATCGCAACGTTTCCGGCGGCGTAGGCTGCGATCAGCCCGGGGACACCGAGCGTGGAGTCGGGACGGAACACCAGCGGGTCGAGATAATCGTCGTCGATCCGGCGGTAGATCACGTCGACCTTCACCCGCCCCGCGATCGTCCGCATCCAGACGATGTCGTCGTCGACAACCAGATCGGCGGCTTCGACGAGTTCGATGCCCATCGAATCCGCGAGGAAGCTGTGTTCGTAATAGGCGGAATTGTAGTGGCCGGGGGTCAGCAGCACACACGTCGGGTTGGAGCCCGTGCCGTGCGGCGCGACCGACTTCATCGTCTCGAGCAGCAGATCTGGATAGCTGTCGACCGCCGCGACGCGGAACTCGCGGAAGAGTTCGGGGCAGAGCCGGAGCATTGCCTCGCGGTTTTCCAGCATGTAGCTGACGCCCGACGGCGTGCGGGCGTTGTCCTCGAGCACGAAGAAATCGTCGGGGCCGGTGCGGACCAGATCGATGCCGCAGATGTGCGCCCATACGCCGTGCGGCGGGCGGATGCCGGCGATCTCGGGACGGAACTGCGCGTTGCCGAGCACGAGGTCCTCGGGGAGGATGCCCTCCTTCAGGATACGACGTTCGCCGTAGATGTCGTCGAGGAACGCGTTGATCGCCTCGACGCGCTGAACGAGGCCTTCCGAGAGCCGCGTCCATTCGTCGTGGAGGAACACGCGCGGGACGATGTCGAACGGGATGATCCGCTCGGCCGCTTCATTCTCGCCGTAAACCGCGAAGGTGATGCCGAGTTGCCGGAACGTCGTCTCGGCGGCTTCCTGCCGGCGTCGCAGCTCGGCGTCGGGCGTATCCTCGATCCACTTGCCGAGAGCCGCCAGTTCGGGCCGGGCGGTCGTGTCGCCCGATGTGCCCATGATCTCGTCGAACGCTTGTTTCCCCATCGAAACGGTCAATTCCCCATCAAGCGTTGCGGTTCCATGCTGCAACGCATTGGTGCGGTGCACAAGTCCTTGTGTGTAAGCATTAGTAAGCTGACGGCCGTTCAATCCTCCCCCGCAAGGGGGAGGTGGCACCGCAGGTGACGGAGGGGGAAGACACGGAACAGCGGTTTCGCTTTCCTCCCCCTCCGTCTGGCAAGCGCCAGCCACCTCCCCCTGGCGGGGGAGGATCGTGGTTTATGCGCCCAACCCTTCCAGTACGCCCGGCGTGAGAACCTGCGGGAGGACTGTGGGTTCGGCTGCGCCTGGTGCGTAGTAGAGATACAGCGGGACGCCGGCGCGGTTGTGCGCCTGGATGAAGCGGCCCATTACCGGGTCGCCGTCGGTCCAGTCACCGATCAAGGCCGCAACCTTGTGCTTGGCGAAGGCGTCGCGGACGCCGGTGGTGTCGATCGCGGCCTTCTCGTTAACCTTGCACGTCAGGCACCAGTCGGCGGTGAAGTAGACGAACACCGGGCGCTTTTCGGCGCGCAGCGAGGCGAGCTTGGCCTCGGTGAACGCCTCGTCACCCACGGTCGCGGTCTTGGCGGCGACCGGCGGTGCGCGTGAGATCAATACCGCGCTGCCGACGAATACGACGAGCAGCAGGACCTGCGCGACCACGCCGAACGACTTCCCCTTGCGCTGGCGAGAGCCGCCAATCCACAGCACCGCGCCGACCGCCAGCACCGCGACCAGCGCGAGCGTCAGCGTATCCACCCCGGTCTGTCGCCCGAGCACCCAGCCGAGCGCGATCGCGGTGAGGAACATCGGCACCGAAAGGATGTGGCGGAACGTCTCCATCCAGACGCCGGGCTTTGGCAACCACCGTCGCCACGATGGGATGAACCCGATCGCGAGGAACGGCAGCGACAAGCCGATCCCGAGCCCGCCGAACACGGCCAGCGCCGCCGGCCACGGCAGCACCAGCGCTGCGCCAAGCGCCGCGCCCATGAACGGACCGGTGCACGGCGTCGCGATAAACGCCGCCAGCGCGCCGGTCGCGAACGCGCCGCTCGCGCCACTCTCACCGGCAAAGCGTGGGGTCGGGACCTCGAACAGCCCGGCGAGGTTGAACGCGATCGCGGTGCTCAGCAGCAGCAGCGCGACGATCGCGCCGGGATGCTGCAACTGGAACGCCCAGCCGACCGCGGATCCGCCTGCGCGCAAGGCCAGGATCGCGCCGCCGAGACCGAGGCAGACCAGCACGACGCCCGCGGTATAGGCCAAGGCCTCGCCGCGCGCATCCTTCTCGCTCGCGCCGCCGCGTGCGAGGCTGAGTGCCTTAAGGCTGAGGATCGGGAACACGCACGGCATGATGTTGAGGATCAGGCCTCCGAGCACTGCGCCCGCGAATGCGATCAGCGCGGTCAGCCAGAGGCTCTCGCCGTTCGCGCTCGTAGCGTCGCCGCCGGCCGCTTTAGCCACCGCACCGGGCGTCGCCTTGACGCCGAGCCCCTGCCCATCACCGATCCGGAGCACGCCCTCGATCGGGCCGCCGGTCTTCGCGTTCGCCGCAACCTTCGTCGTTATCGTCAGTCGGTCGCCGTCGCGCGTCACCGTCTGCGTCGCGCCATTCTCGATCGCACTGGTGGTGACGGGGAAGAAATACGCCTTGTCGGCTTTCGCGCTCGCCGGGAACGGCACCGCGATCCGCATCGTCCCGTTGCTCGCTGCATAGGCCGCACCGGCGTCGAGTGGCTTGGGGATCGCCTGACGCCAGCCTGCGAACGCGGCGGCCTGCGATGGCGCGCCGTCACCGATCGTGAGGTCGAGCGAGAGCGCCTTCTCTTCGGGCACGCAGATCGTCGCTGAGCAGACGAGATAGCTCGTCTTCAGGCGGATCGGGAATTTCGACCCCGCCGTCAGCCCCGCCGGGACCTGGATCGTCACGAGCGGCGCGTAGGGCGCTTCGTAGACATAGTTCATCAGGCCCGCGATCAGCAGCGTCGTCGGTACCGGCCATTCAGGCTCGCTCACCTTCGCACCCGCTGGCAGCGTCCAGTCGAACGTCGCCGGAAAGCCCGCATCGCCGGGGTTGCGCCAATAGCCGTGCCAGCCAGTCTCAGGTGTCGTTGCCAGCGCTATCGTCAGCGGCGCGCCGGCTTTCGGGTGATCGCTTTCAGCGACCAGCTTCATCATCAGATGCTGGCTTGAGCCATTCAGCGATTCCGCAAGCGCGGGCGCACTCGCCAGCCCGCAGACGGCCAGCAAGACCGTCATGAGGACGCAACGTAATCCGCGCATGGCCATCCTTGTTTCGTTCATCGCGCAAAGCCATAGCGGTGACCTTGTCGTATTGCACTTCAAAGCGACGGCCCCGCTCGATGGTCATCGCTGTCTAAAGGACTGTTCGTGAAAGCACTTATCGCCGCGCTCCTGCTGACTTCGGCCGCTTCGGTCTCTGCCCAGACCTCACCGACACCCGCGCCACCTGCGCCGGCGACTCCGACGACCCCGCCGAAACTGATCGTCGCGATCTCGGTCGACCAGTTCGCCGCCGATCTGTTCCAGCAATATCGCAATCATTATACGGGCGGCTTCACGCGCCTGCTGAACGGCGCGGTGTTTCCGAGCGGGTATCAGAGCCATGCCGCGACCGAGACGTGCCCCGGTCACTCGACGATCCTGACCGGCATGCGGCCCGCGCATACCGGGATCATCGCCAACAACTGGGTAGACCAGCGCGCCGGGCGACCCGACAAGATCGTCTACTGCTCGGAGGACGAGCGCATCACTGGCAGCACGCACGACAGCTACACCGTGTCCGATATGCACCTGAAGGTGCCGACGCTCGGCGAGATGATGAAGGCGCGCGATCCGCGGACGCGCTCGGTGTCGGTCGCGGGGAAGGATCGCGCGGCGGTGATGATGGGCGGCCACAAGGTCGACGAACTCTGGTGGTGGGACGGCAAGACGTACGTGTCGTATGCCGGTCGCGCGGTGCCGCCGGCAGTGCAGCGGACACGCGACGCGGTCGCCGCGCTGATCGCCAAGCCGCAGTCGGCACTGCCGCTGCCCGGCTATTGCGCGGGCGTGAACCATCCGATCGTGATCGCGGGCAAGACCTACGGCCAGGGACGCTTCGAGCGCGAGGCCGGCGACGCGAAGGGCTTCCGCGTGTCGCCGGCTTCCGACGCCGCGGTGTTCGCGATGGCGGCGGCGCTGGTGCAGGACATGAAGCTCGGCAAGGGGCCGCAGACCGACATCATCGATATCGGCGCGTCGGCAACCGATTACATCGGGCACACCTACGGCACCCAAGGCACCGAGATGTGCATCCAGATGGCGCAGCTCGACAAGACGCTCGGCGATTTCTTCGCGGTGATGGACGAGACCAGCGTCGATTACGAGGTGGTGCTGACCGCGGATCACGGCGCGCATGACGCGACCGAGCGCCAGCAGCAGCGCGCGATGCCGATGGAGGCGCACATGGACGAGAACGTGCTCGCCAAGCAGGTCGGCACCGCGATCGCCAAGGACCTTGGGCTGCCGGGTAGCGTGCTGCTCGGGACCGAGGGCGACGTGTATATCGACGACACGCTGCCGGCAAAGACGCAGGCGAAGGTGCTTACCGAGGCGCTGCGCCGGTATCGCGCGATGCCGCAGATTGCGGGTGCGTACTCGGCTGCCGAGATCATGGCGACGCCGATGGCGAAGTCCCCGCCCGAGACGTGGACGCTGATCGAGCGGGCGCGCGCGTCGTTCTATCCGGAGCGGTCGGGGCAGATGGTGGTACTGCTCAAGCCGCGCGTGACGACGATCGTTTCGCCGGCGGGGGGGTATGTCGAGACGCATGGGTCGCCCTGGGATTACGACCGCCGCGTGCCGATCCTGTTCTGGCGCAAGGGGATGACGGGGTTCGAGCAGCCGCTGTCGGTTGAGACTGTCGATATCGTGCCGACGTTGGCGGCGACGATCGGGTTGCCGGTGAGTGGGCTGGATGGGCGGTGCCTGGATCTCGAGCCGGGTGCTGCAACTACCTGCGCTAACTGAGCGCTGCGTCTTACTCAAAAGCCTGTTCTCCCGCGAAGGCGGAAGTCCAGTCTGGGCTCCCGCCTTCGCGGGCGAACAAGCTTTTTGGAGCGCTACCTCGAACGATCGCCTCGGCAGCGTACCATTTCAGCGCGTCTCGAACGACCGCAACCCTGACCCCAACCGGTTCGTCCCCAGCGCGAGCTTGTCGTGGCTGTAGTCTGCGAGGAATGCCGGGCTGCTACCGTCCCCAGGCGACAGTCGGGCGTCGTTCCCCTCGACCCGCAACCCGGTCGAGGGGTACGTCTGCGCCTCCGCCGCGACTACGATCAATCCGGTGTGGTTCTCCTTGTTGCGCCCCTGCACGAAGGTGTTGCGCGCGATCAGGCCGGTAGCGCCTTCGGGAAGGTCGACCATGTAGTTGGTCTTCTTCCCCGCGGTATCGTCGAAGCTGTTGTCGGTGATCGACACGGTCGGCACGCGCAGCTTGACGTAGTGCCCGCCCGTCCCGCGCTCGAACCGCGAGTTCGTGATCGTCACGCTGCCCTTGTTGGCGAGGTAGATCGCATGCGAGCAGCCTGGCGATTCGTCGCACTGGCCAAGCCCGGCGAAGGTGGAATGGTCGATCAGGATCTTCTGACCGGTCGGTTCGCCGCCGAGGATACCCTCCTGGCTGTCGAGGAACATCGCGTTGGTGACGGTCAGGTCGCCCATCTCGGTGCGGATGCCCGCGCCGTTGCCGTCCGATACGCGGTAGCCGCGGAAGACGAGGCCGTTGACGACCGAGCCCTGCCCGCGCAGGACCAGCGCGGCCTTGTCCTCGCAGGCGACTTTCTCGAAGATCGCGGTGCCGGGCTTGACCGCCTTGAAGGTGACGTGGCCGCCGGCCTGCACCGCACATTGCCGGTAGGTGCCGGGCGCGATCAGAATCGTCGCGGTGCCCAGTCGGATCGACGAGACCGCCTCCTGCAGCGTCGCGAACCCCTGCCCGTTGACCGTGAACGGTGCGGAACCTTGCGCGAACGCGGGAGCGGCGCACAGCGCGAGGGCGAGCAACGATCGTTTCATCCGAGATCCTCTTCGTTCCGCGGCGGTTGCCCACCGACAATATGGGCTGCGTGATCGCACGGAACGTCGCGGTCCGGCCAGACCGTCCGCCGCGCTTCGACGGCGCCTGTCCCGTTATGAGGCATTGGAAAGAATGAACCGGGATGGGTCGATCCCGGCTTCCGGATATTGCCGTGCCCGCAACGAGCGCATAATACCGCTACCGTAACAAAGCCGGCGGGGGGAACCGACCGGCGCGGGGGATCCACATGCACGCCATGACGCCGACGGAGGTCTTCCTCCTTGCGATACTCATCATCTTTACCGTGCCGTATCTGGTGTGGCGGCTCGGGCGGACCGATTACTGGGCGCCGCTGGTGGTGGTGCAGATCTTCGGCGGCATCCTGCTCGGGCCGGGCGTGCTCGGGGCGGCGTATCCGGACTATTACGCGACCGTTTTCACGCCCGCGACCTTGGGCTCGCTGAACGGCATCGCCTGGTGGGCGGTGATGATGTTCGTGTGGGTCGCCGGTATCGAACTCGATCTCGGCGAGGCCTGGAAACGGCGCGGCGAGACCGGTGTGACGGCGGGCCTCGCGCTCGCGGTGCCGCTGATTACCGGCAGCATCGCTGCGGTGCTGATGTTGCGCTACCCAGGCTGGCGTGGGCCGGACGGTGCGACGTGGCAGGTGGTGCTCGGTATCGGCATGGCCTGCGCGGTCACCGCCCTGCCGATCCTGGTGCTGTTCCTCGAGAAGCTCGACGTGCTGCGCCAGCCGATCGGCCAGCGGATCCTGCGCTATGCGAGCCTCGACGACATCGCGATCTGGGGCGTGCTCGCGCTGATCCTGCTCGATTGGGAGCGCGTCGGCCGGCAGGGCGGCTTCCTGGTCGGGTTCGCGGTGGCCACGCTGATCGTGCGCAAACTGATGGCGCGTATCGAGGAGAATGACCGCTGGTATGTCAGCCTGATCTGGCTCGCGGGTTGCGGGTTCGCGGCGGACTGGGCGGGGCTGCACTTCATGGTCGGCGCGTTCCTGTCGGGCGCGGTGCTCGACTCGAAATGGTTCACGACCGCGAAGATGGACCAGTTCCGCCATTTCGTGCTGCTCGCGGTGATGCCGGTGTTCTTCCTGTCGACCGGGTTGAAGACGCAGTGGGCGGTCGGCGGGTACGCGGTGTTCGGCGCGGCGGCGCTTCTGCTGGTCGCGTCGGTCGGGGGCAAGCTGGCGGGGGTTCACGCCGCCGGGCGTATCCTGAAATGGCGGCCGGGCGAGGCGTCGGCGATCGGCTGGCTGCTCCAGACCAAGGCGCTGATCATGATCATTTTCGTCAACATCCTGCTGGATAAGAAGATCATCACGAATGAGACCTTCACCGCGCTGTTGCTGATGGCGCTGGCGAGCACGATGCTCACCGTGCCGATCGTCGCGCCGAAGTTGAAGAAGCTGGCGGGGCTGGTGGGGAAGAGCGGGTGACGGTGGCTGCCCCTTCTTCGCCCCTCCCTGGAAGGGAGGGGTTGGGGGTGGGTCGGCCAGCTTGTGTCGCTGGACGTTGCCTGATGCGGAAGCCGACCCACCCCCGGCCCCTCCCTTTCAGGGAGGGGGGAAGTGGCTCAGGCGCCAGCGTTGAGGAGGTCGTGGCGTTTCAGGGCGTGGCGGAGTTGGTCGTAGCTCAGGCCTAGCGCCTCGGCGGTGGCGCGTTGGTTGAAGCGGTGTTCCGATAAAGCTCGCGAGAGGAGGTCGCGTTCGAAGCGGGATACGCGGGACTTGAAGTCCGACGGGCCTTCTTCGCACGCGACGACCGGGTCTTCGCCATCGTCCGGTTCGGCTGCGCGTGGGGTTACCACCATGGGCTTCGGGGCAGTCGAAGCGCCCGGCCGATGGGGCGACTGGAACGGGTCGATCTCGATCGCGTCGATCGGCCCCGCCTGTTCCCAGCGATACACCGCCCGCTCGACGACGTTGCGCAGTTCGCGGACGTTGCCGGGCCAGCGATACGCGATCAGCGCGTCCATCGCCGCCGGGCCGAACCCTTCCCAGCGTTCGCGCCCCAGTTCGGACGCCATGCGCCGACCGAAATGTTCGGCGAGAACCACCACGTCGCCGGTCCGCGCGCGCAAGGGGGGCAACGTCACCACCTCGAACGACAAGCGGTCGAGCAGATCGGCGCGGAACTCGTGGCGGTCGACCTTGTCGGGCAGATGCTCGTTGGTCGCCGCCACGATCCGCACGTCGACGCGCATCGGTCGCGACGAGCCGATCCGCGTGATCTCGCCATATTCGACCGCACGCAGCAGGCGGTCCTGCGCGGCCATCGACAGCGTCCCCAACTCGTCGAGGAACAGCGTGCCGCCATCGGCCTCCTCGAACCGCCCTACCCTCGCCTTGGTTGCGCCAGTGAACGCGCCGGCCTCATGCCCGAACAATTCCGCCTCGATCAGCGTCTCTGGCAGCGCCGCACAGTTCATGATGACCAAAGGCTGATCCCACCGCGGCGACAAGCGGTGAAGGCGTTCGGCGACCAGTTCCTTGCCCGTGCCACGCTCGCCGATCACCAGCACGGGCCGGTCTAACGCTGCCGCCCGCGATGCGCGTTCGAGCGCCGCCATGAACGTGCCGGACTCGCCGATGACCTGTGTGGTTCGCTCCATGGCGAAGATGTGGCGCGAATTCCCAACTTTTGGCAAGCTCGAGGCGCCGCTCCGACAGCCGAAATCGCGCAAACCCCTGCAATTCCGCCATTTTCGAAACTGGCACGACAGATGCAATGCTCGAGGCAACCCGCCGAATAGCGGAACCGACCAGCCTCAAAGGGGACCCACCATGTTCAACACCAACATCGCCCGCACCGTCGCCGCTACCCTCTGCACCATCGTCGTCAGCGCAACCTGCGTCCTCGGCGCAGTCGGCCCCGCGATCGCGAACAACGCAGCCCCCATTGCGGCGACCACCGCAATCGTGGCCTAAGACCCCGAAGGCTTAGAGCCTCGGGCCGACCCCTGGAGTAGGATTTACATGGGCATCTTTTCCCGCACCCGCGACATCGTCGCCGCCAACTTCGCCGATCTCATCGAGAAGGCCGAAGACCCGTCGAAGATGATCCGCATGATCATCCTCGAGATGGAGGAAACGCTGGTCGAGGTTCGCGCCTCCGCCGCGCGCACCATCGCCGACCAGAAGGAGATGCGTCGCCATATCTCGAAGCTGGAGCAGCTCCAGGACAACTGGACCGAGAAGGCCGAGCTGGCGCTGAGCAAGGACCGCGAGGACCTCGCCAAGGCAGCCCTGGTCGAGCGCCAGAAGGCGTTCGACATGGCCGAGCAGTTGAAGGCGGAGGTCGGCGTGCTCGACGATGCGCTTCGCGCGTCGGAGGAGGACATCGCCAAGCTCCAGACCAAGCTCCGCGAGGCGCGCACCAAGCAGAACGCGGTACAGACCCGGCTGGAAAGCGCGAACAACCGGACGCGACTTCGGGAAATGTACAATGGCCCGAAGACGCACGAGGCGTTCAGCCGCTTCGACATCCTCGACCGCCGCGTCGACGAGGCCGAGGGCCGTGCGGATGCGATGGGGCTCGGGGTCGTCAAGACGCTCGAGGAGGAAATCGCCGAGCTTCGCAGCGACGACAAGGTCAACGCCCAGCTCGCCGCGCTCAAGGCGCGCATGAAGAAGGACGATTGAGATGAACACCGTACTTGTGTGCGCCACCATCTTCGTCGGGCTGCCATGGGTTTTCCTGCACTACATCACCAAGTGGAAGCAGGCGCCCCGGATCACCGAGGAGGACGAGAGGCTGCTCGACGAGATGCAACTGCTCGCCCGCCGCCTCGAAGACCGCGTGATGACCGTCGAACGGATCATCGCCGCCGACAATCCCGACTGGAAGCCGGGCCTCGGCACCACCCAGTCGCCGTATCTGTCGGACCGCACGACCGACCGCCCACTTGATCGCCCGTTGGATAGGAGGAACTGAAATGTCCGCTAGTCGCACCCAGTTTTACCTCGATAAACATAATGCCACGTGGAAAGGCGTCTGTGCGGGAATCGCCGACTATACCGGGATAGACGCTCTGTGGGTCCGGATCGCCGCGGTGCTCGTAACGATCACAGGGCCAGGCTTCCCGATCGTGCCCATCGCCTACATGTTGATTGCCTGGATGGCGCACACAAAGCCGGTCGGGCTGTACGAGACACCCGACGACGCGAAGTTCTGGCAGGGCGTACGTTCGAACCCGAAGCGCTCGACCGCCGAGGTCCGCAGCAAGTTCCGCGACATCGACCGCCGCCTCGCCGACATCGAGACGCACTACACCAGCCGCAACAGCACCAGCCTCGCGGCAGAGATCGACAGCCTGCGCTGAAACGCGGCGTCAACAGGGAGAATGACGATGAATTGGGCAGGACCAGGGTTCGTGATCGCGATCATCGCCATCACCACCATCGGCTGGATCGCGAACAACTGGATCCGTACCAAGCACGGCTATCCGCCGAGCGACGACTGGGGCAACTCGATGAGCTGGGGCGGCGGGAACAAGCAGGACCCGGCGGGTGATCGCAAGGTCGAATTGCTCAGCAGCGAGAACGAACGCCTGACCGGCCAGGTCTCCCGCCTCGAAGAGCGGATCGCAGTGCTCGAACGCATCGCCACCGATCCCGCCGAGCGTACCGCCCGCGAGATCGAAGCACTCCGTGACCGCTGAAGGACATAGATCATGAACAACTTCACGATCTTCCTGCTCGTCTTCATCGTGATCGGCCTGCCGGTCATCCTCGGGATCGGCAGCAGCGTCTTCAAGGACTGGATCAAGCACAAGGAGCGCATGGCAACAGCACTCAATGCGCAGACCGCCGAGAAGTCCGCGCAATATGCGGCGCACACCGAACGGCTGGAACAGCGGGTACGAGTGCTGGAACGGATCGTCACAGACCGAGGAATCGGCGTTGCCGACGAGATCGAACGGCTCAGGACCGATCTACCCTTTGCTCCATCGCTGCCTTTAGAGACTTCACCGACACTAACGCTGATGGGCCGCACCGCGAGCCCCGCCGAAGGAGAGACACGATGAACCCCTTTTCGATGGTCGTCTGCATCGTGCTGATCGTGATGGTCGCCAAGGTGCTGACCGCTCGCTACCGCGCGCTGGGCGACGCGCCGACGAACCCGGTCGACAGCATCGATGCGCTGCGGCTGCGCGACGAGGTGCAGCAGATGAAGGAGCGCATCCAGGTGCTCGAGCGCGTGATCACCGACAACCACAAGAGCGTCGATCTCGACCGAGAGATCGAACGGCTCCGCGACCGCTAGGAGGCGGACATGATCGAACCGAACGTCTATATTACCCTGGCGCTGGCGAGCCTTGCTGGGCTGGCGATGATCGTGGCCGGTGGCTTGGCCGGATGGCGCGGATGGCTCTCGCTGCGGCGGATGGAGCTGGACCAGTTGCATGACGGCCGTATGCCGGTCGCGGTGTCGACAGGATCGCGGATCGAGATCGCGGATCTGAAGGAGCGGATCAAGAAGCTCGAGGCGATCGCGGCCGGGGTGGATCTCTAGAGCTTCTTGACTAAAGACGGACCACCCCGGCGGAGGCCGGGGCCCAGTTGGAGAGGTGGCAATAACGGAGGACTGCACCTCGCCAAAGCCGTCCCCCAACTGGGCCCCGGCCTTCGCCGGGGTGGTGGTATTCAGCGATACGGGCACTGGTTTGGGGCGCCGCTGTTGAAGCGCTGAGGCCGAACCGCTACCGACCGGGAATGGCCACTCTCACCGACATTCGCGAGGAATATGACTTCCTCGAACCCGACGACCGCTATCGCCTGATGATCGACCTCGGCAAGGAGCTCGAACCGATGCCGGACGCGTTGAAGACGGATGCGACTTTGGTGCGTGGGTGTTCAGCGTCGGTCTGGGTGTATCCGACTACGACCGACGATGGTCGGCTGCATTTCCTGGCGGATTCGAATGCGGCGATCACCAAGGGGATCATCGCGCTGGTGTTGCTGACGGTGCAGGATCAGACTCCGGAAGAGATCGTCGCGACCGACATCAAGGCGGAACTGGCGCCGTTCGATCTTAGCAAGCAGCTGAGTTCGAACCGGACGCAGGGGATTCCGAACATGATTGCGCTGATCCGGGAAACGGCCGAGCGGTACGCTTAAAACCGCGCCCTCACCCTTCCCACGGCCAAGTGGCCGCGGGCCCCTTCCCTCTCCCCTCAGGAGCGAGGGAGAGACGCCGGAGGCGGCGAGGGTGAGGGCACGCTGGCGGGTTCGCTGAGCGTAGCGACGACCTCTTCGGCATCTGTACCAGCCGGGACCAGCATCCATCGGTCCGGCCGGGCGCCATCGACCATCACCACCGCGTTCTTCGGGCACACGCCAAGACACTTGACCTCGACCACGCCGCGGTCCGACTTGCGGCCTTTCTTGACGCCGAGTGCCTGACGCAGCAGCTTCACGAGGGACGTGCGCCCCTTTTCGCCAAACCCGCCATCCAGCTTCTTCGAGCACTTGCCGCAAACCAGAACGCTACCCTGCCAACGACTGGCGAGGACCCGGATCACGCCGGTTTCCACGTCCGCTGATCCTCGGCGACCTTCAGGACCTCATACGCCGCCTGCACGCCCTGGAACCGCTTTGCCGCGTCCTTGTCGTTAGGACGCACATCCGGATGGTTCGCCTTGGCCATCCGCCGCCATGCTGCACGAACGTCCTCGAACGTCGCGTCGGGTTCCAGGTCGAGCACCTCCAGCGCGCGCATCTCGTCGCGCGACCGGCTACCGTCGCCCGAGCCAGCCCAGGCATAGTGCTTCGGATCGGTATAGCCGTCTGCCGTCCGCGTCTCCGCCGCCTCGCGTTCGGCCGCTTCCTCCGCGCTCAACCCTTCGAAATAATTCCAGCCGCGGTTGTACTCGCCTGCGTGGTTCATGCAGAAATACCAGCGATCGGGGCTGTTGGGCGATTTGGGCGCCGGGCAGTTACCGGGCTCATTGCAGCCATGCCGATCGCACAACCGGACGGTAACCGCCTCGGTGCTCGCGCCATATTCGCGCCAGCGCGGAAAACCCCAGTCGGAAGATCGTGTCGTGCTTCGAGCCATAGCGGTCCGAGATAGGCGTCCCCACGGACAACGCAACCGCGCGCAGCTATCGGCGCCGAAACTCCCCCGATCCGACAATCTTCCGCGTCGCAACATTCCAACTTGAGTCAGCCACCGTTCATCGATTAATGAACATGAACTATTTGTCATGTGGCATGGATAGATGCGTCCGGTGCGGACGTATTCCCAGCCGACACCTTAGCGATAGGAGCCCTGGTGCCGACTCTCATTCCAAAGCTTACCACATGGCGAGCGGATCTTCCCGCCTCCATCGTCGTCGCGCTGGTCGCGCTGCCCCTCTGTCTTGGCGTCGCGCTCGCATCCGGCGCGCCGCTGTTCGCCGGCATCATTTCGGGGATCGTCGGCGGCATCGCGGTCGGCCTGTTCTCGAAGTCGCCGCTGTCGGTCAGCGGCCCCGCCGCTGGCCTGACGGTGATCGTGCTCACCGCGATCGAGAGCATGCCGAGCTACCAGATGTTCCTGATGGCGGTCGTCCTTGCCGGCGTGCTCCAAATCTGTTTCTCGCTCACCCGCGCGGGCATCCTCAGCGAGTTCGTGCCGTCGTCGGTCATCACCGGCATGCTGGCCGCGATCGGTCTGATCCTGATCCTCAAGCAGATCCCGCATGCGGTCGGGTTCGACCGTGAGGCCGAGGGCATCTTCGAATTCACCACCGCGAACGGCATCAACACCTTCTCGCGGATCTTCGACAGTCTCAGCGCCGCGGTCACGCCGGGCGCGATCCTGATCGCGTCGGTCAGCCTCGTCTTCCTGTTCTGGTGGGATGGCGCGAAGCCCAAGGACGGCCCGTTGCGCTTCGTTCCCGGCCCGCTGGTCGTCGTGCTGATCGGTATCTTCGGCAACATGCTGCTGGGCGTCGTGAAGCCCGACTGGCAGCTTCAGGCGACGCATCTGGTGCAGGTCCCGATCACGCAGACTCTGTCGCAATTCCCGTCGCTGTTCACCTTCCCTGATTTCTCGGGGATCACGATGGGCATCGTCTGGAGCAGCGCGGTCACGCTCGCGATCGTCGCCAGCCTCGAATCGCTGCTGAGCGTCAAGGCGGTCGATGAGATCGATCCGCGCCGTCGCTCGACCGACAAGAACTGGGAGCTGATGGCACAGGGCGGCGGCAACATCCTGTCCGGCCTGATCGGTGGCCTGCCCGTCACGTCCGTCATTGTCCGCTCTTCGGCGAACGTCGATGCCAAGGCCGAGAGCAAGCTGTCGACGATCCTGCACGGCTTCTGGCTGCTGGTCAGCGTCGCGCTGATCCCGGCAGTGCTCAACCTGATCCCGTTGTCGGCGCTCGCCGCCGTCCTGATCGCGACCGGCTACAAGCTGACCAAGCCGAAGCTCTATACCGAGCGCTTCAAGCAGGGCTGGACGCAGTTCATTCCGTTCGTCGTCACGGTGGCTGCGATCCTGTTCACCGACCTTCTGGAAGGCATCGTCATCGGCCTTGCGGTCGGCTTCGTGTTCGTCGTCGCGCGCAACTTCCGTACCGCGATCACCTTTGCCTGCGACGATGAGGATTGCCTCGTTCGCGCGCGTCGCAACCTGTACTTCATCCACAAATATGAACTGCAGAAGTCGCTCGCCAAGGTGCCCGACAATGCAAACCTGCTGATCGACCTGTCGTCGACCAGCTATGTCGATCTCGACAACGTCGACATCATCAACGCGTTCATCAAGGGTGCCGCGTATCGCGGCATCACCGTGCTCATCCGCGGCGATCTCGCGCTGCGGACGGTCAAGCTGATCAACGCCCCCCAGACCGAGGTTCGTTTCGCATGAGGCAGTACAAGCAGCTCCTGCTCGCCAACAAGGCGTGGGCGGCCGAGATCATCGAGGAGAGCGCCGACTTCTTCCAGCGCCAGCTGGTCGGCCAGAACCCGGAGTTCCTGTGGATCGGCTGTTCGGACAGCCGCGTCGGCCCGGAACAGATGACGATGACGCCGCCCGGCAACATGTTCATCCACCGCAACATCGCCAATCTCGTCAACGACGACGACATGAACCTGATGTCGGTGCTGCAATATGCGATCGACGTGCTCGGCGTGCGGCACATCATCATCTGCGGCCATTATGCATGCGGCGGGATCCGCGCCACCCTCGATGGCGGCACCACCGGACCCGTCGACGACTGGCTCAGCACCGCACGTTGCGTGCTGCACGATCATGCCGACGAGATCGACGCGCAGCCAGACCGCGAGCAGAAGGTCAACCGGCTGGTCGAGGTCAACGTCCGCGATCAGCTCGTCCGGCTCGCGCGCACCAAGACGATCCAGGGTGCGTTCGCGCGTGGGCAGGAGGTGCTGCTCCACGGCTGGGTCTACGACATCCGCGACGGGCTGATCAAACCGATGATGGAGATCGATTCGTCGACCGTGCTGGAGGAAGTCGGACGGCCGGACAAGGTCCTGATGTAGGCTGGCGGGATGATGCCTCTCGCTGATCCTCCCCCACCAGGGGGAGGTGGCGCCGAAGGCGACGGAGGGGGCGGACACGGGGCGGAAGTTCCCTTACCGCCCCTCCGTCTGGCAAGCGCCAGACACCTCCCCCTGGCGGGGGAGGATCGCAGAGCCAAGCCTCATCCCGGCATCTTGAACCGCACCTGCTGCGACAGCCCGCCGCAGCCGACGCCGCCATCGGGGCGGAAGGTCTTGCTCCACCGCGCCCCTGCCACCGTCTGCACGCCCGCCTTGGTGAACACGAACGGCGGATAGCTTAGCACCGCACGCTGGTTCAGCACCCGGCCATCGGCATCGACATCGAACTGCGTCTTGGTCCAGCCTTCGAAACCCCACATCCGCGCCTCGTCGGGAAACACGCCACCCGCCGACAGGAAGTGCGGCGGCGCATCGAGGATCGCGCACTGGTTCGCGGCCAGTCCCGACCGCTCGAAGGTCGCGCGCGCGGTGGCGGTCTCGCCCGCTTGCTGCTGGAGCGAGGCGAGGCGGATCAACGCGCCGACGCGGAGCGGATCGTTTGCGGCAAGCCCCTTGTCGTCGGCGACCTGCTGCAACAGCACCGCACGGCGGCTGCGCGAGTTGGTACGTTCGGCGATCAGCAACAGGATCGCCGACCGCGCCTTGGGATCATTCGCGTACACTGGCATCGACAACAAGGGAGTCACGGCACGTGCATAGGCGCCATCCTTCCAGCTGTCCGCGCTGTTGGTTTCACGAATGCCGATGTCGAGCGGCAGACGCGCGGTCGGTGGCGCGCCCTGCGCCTCGGCGATCGCCAGCGCCCGACGTGCGAGGACGTTGGTCTCCTCGCGCCCGACCACCGCGTTGTTCACGAGCTGATAGAGCGGTGGCAACGCGGCGAGCGACGTCGGTCCGGACTTCGCCTCCGCTGCGGCCAGCGCGGCACGCTGGCCTACGACCGAGATCGCATCGGCACCGCGCTCCTCGACCGGCAGTGCGAGACCCTTCGATTCGAGCCATGTCGCCATGTCCGCGTCGAGGAACTTGGTGATCGACGGACGCTCGAACGCGGTCGAACAGCGCATCTCGACGCGGACGTTGTAGCGGAAGAACGCGGGCAGCGCCTTGACCTGCTCGGGCGTCCACGACCAGTCGCGAACCGCACGCGCGAACTCCAGCGCGACCGCACCTCCGCCTGCCGCATAGATCGGCGCGACGTTCCGCACCACGCCGTCGTCGCCGATCGTGAACTCGACGACCGCCATGTCCGCGGGACGCAGATCGGCTTCGCCGCCGCAGGGCGGGACGTCCATCTGTACCGCAGGATCGAACTCGCCCTTTGTCAGCCGCCCCGCCCCGGTCATCGCCATATAGTGGCGGGCATCGTCCGCCTTGCCCGCCAGCAGCGAGGCGATCGCCGCATCCGAACGCGCGGACACGTCGGTAACGTCGGTCTGCGAGGTTAGGCCACCGAGTTGCTTGACCGCGTCGACCGCATAGGCGCGCGCCGGTTCGTAGGCGCCGCGGTTGAGCAGCAGGATCGCATGGCGCCGCGCGACCAGCGCCTTCAGCTTGCCATCGGTCTTGAGCGGCTTCAGCAGTGCGTCGGCGCGAGCGAGTGCGGCATCCGCGGCGGCAGGGTCGGTGAACGTCTTGGTGTTCGCCAGCGCCAGCATCGATGCGGCTTTCAAGTCGGGCGTGTCGGCGGCAATCTCGGCGCTCGCGTAGGAATCGCTCGCCCCTGCATAGTCGAGCGCGTTTTCCGCAATGGTGCCGAGATTGTAATTCGCCCGCCAGCGATCCTCGGCGAGCGTCGCATCGGTCGCCGGCAACAAGGCGAGCCCCGCTCGCGCCGCGGTCACCGCATCGTCGGACCGATCGAGCTTGAAGAGCGCAGCACTTTTGCGGATCAGCGCGACGCCGCGACTGCGCGAGCCGGGCTTGGTGCGTGCCTCGAGCGTCTGCCACGCAGCGAGCGCGGCGGGCTTGTCACCCTTCGCATCGAGCGCCGCGGCGGTGTCGAAATCCTGTTGGACGGTGGTCGCTGGCGGAGCCCCCGTCTGCGCCGACGCCGCGGTCATCGCCAACAGGCTGCCACTCAGCAGACCGATTTTTCTCAAACGCATCACTTCCCCCGACCTGTTACGGCCTAAGTCTGCATTGGTTCGGGGAAGGATGCCAGAGGGTCTGTAAGCCGGGTTCTGTCCATTTCCGATCCTTCGATACGGAAGTTAGGCGACCATTCCTCTAGGACGACGGTTGCCCGCCGCCTCAAGCAATCAACCCGGGTGACGAGCTGAAACGAAGCCCATGTGCCACCCCTATTCGATCTTGCTCCCGGTGGGGTTTGCCGTGCCGCCCCTGTTACCAGGCGCGCGGTGCGCTCTTACCGCACCCTTTCACTCTGACCGCCCCGACCAAGGCCGAGGGTTGGCCGTCTGCTCTCTGTGGCACTTTCCCTGAGGTCACCCTCGCCGGGCGTTACCCGGCACCGTCGTTTCGCGGAGCCCGGACTTTCCTCGCGTGTCCGAAAACACCCGCGGCCGCCCGACCCTCTGGCGCGGCGAGCCCTAGCGCGGGTGCGGGCGATGCACCACCGTTTTCGTGGCCAACGCGCTCCGCCAGCGCAACGCTCCCCCCTCCCTGAAAGGGAGGGGTCGGGGGTAGGTAGGGTTCCGCATCATGGAACGGTTACGACAAAAGCCGGCCGACCCACCCCCTGCCCCTCCCTTCCAGGGAGGGGAGACCGTAGCGTTCGTCAGTCGTCACCCATCGGCTTCGGCAGCAACAACGCCAGCAGGATGCACCGGCACTCCGCATCGACCTCGCCATCGACCAGCTCCGGGCGGAACCGCCGCTGGAACGCCATCGTCGCCGCCATCCGGTTCTCAACGTCGTAGCCGAACCGTTCGAGCGCGAGGCAGAAGCCGCCCTCGGTCCAGCCCGGGTCCATCAGGTTCTTGGTCGGCCGCGGCAACGCCAGCCGGCGTCGCGCCAGTTCGTGCCACGGGAACAGCTCGCCCGGATCGCGCTTGCGCACCGGTGCGATGTCCGAATGGCCGACGATGTTGCCGCGCGTGATCTCGTGACGATCCTTGATCTCGGCGACCAGCTGCACGACCGAGGCGACCTGTTCGGGCGGGAACGGACGATAGCCGAACTCATGGCCTGGATTGACGATCTCGATTCCGATGCTCGCCGAATTGACGTCGTCGACATCGCGCCAATGCGACTTGCCCGCGTGCCAGGCACGCTTGTCCTCCGGGACCATCCGCAAGACGGTGCCGTCCTCTTCGACAAGGTAGTGCGACGACACCTTCGCCTCCGGATCGCGCAGCCGAGCGATCGCCGACGCACCGTCCTGCATCCCGGTATAATGCAGCACGATCATCGTGATGGGCAGCGAACGGTCGTCGAAATTGGGTGACGGGGTCTCGATGAACTTCAAGCCAGCTTCCCTTTTTGCCGTCGGGCCAGCACCGATGGCGCAGTCTCGACCGCCATGATCGTGACGTTGCATTGTGACGCCACCGCCCGAGCGCATCAATAGCCTACGCGCGTAAGCAGACGCTTCCTGGGGAAGTCTCGGACGGGGCTACACGTGATTCGGCGCGTCCCTCTTGCCGTGAGCCCGCATCCGCGCGAAAGCCGCTTCCGAAAAGGGAGTTGCCATGTCCGTGATGTCCGACCGCTGGATCCGCGAACGCGCGCTGGGCGATGCGATGATCGAGCCGTTCCACGAAGCGCAGCGCCGCGACGGCTGCATCTCGTACGGGCTGTCGTCCTATGGCTACGACGCGCGCGTTGCGGACGAGTTCAAGATCTTCACCAACGTCGACAGCGCGATCGTCGACCCAAAGGACTTCGCGGCGAACAGCTTCGTCGATCGCAAGACCGACGTCTGTATCATCCCGCCGAACAGCTTCGCACTCGCCCGGACCGTCGAATATTTTCGCGTGCCGCGCGACGTCCTGGTGATCTGCCTCGGCAAGTCGACCTATGCGCGCTGCGGGATCATCGTCAACGTCACCCCGCTCGAGCCGGAATGGGAGGGCCATGTGACGCTGGAGTTCTCCAACACCACGCCGCTTCCGGCGAAGATCTACGCCAATGAGGGGGCGTGCCAGTTCCTGTTCCTCAAGGGGAACGAACCGTGCGAAGTGAGCTATGCCGACCGTGCGGGGAAATATATGGGGCAGCGCGGGGTGACGCTGCCGCGGCTCTAAAGCTTGGGCTCGGGGATCGGGCGAGACCACCGCAGACGGTTGCTCAGGGTTAAAGCTGATCTAACTGCTTCATGTCGCCGAACTGCGCGATTCCGCGATGCTCCCCGCAACATGGCAGCCACTTGTCGGCAGTGAGCAAACAGCATGCCCTGCTAGCCGACCTCCCCGGCGAAGGCCGGGGTCCAAGTGGTGAGGTCTCGGTGATGACGCTCACAGCTCAGTTGGCAGCGGCTCCCAACTGGGCCCCGGCCTTCGCCGGGGTAGTGAAATGCTTGTCGTGATCGACGGGGTTTCCGCCGCTAACGACCGCGAGGTCGCAAGCGAATAGTGCACGACACGTTGTCGAATTGCCGCCTAATCGCAGTACCTTCGAACCGCCGTCATCGCGATCCGATCGAACGGTGAGGTTCCTTACAGCTGATAGCTGTTCGCAGCTGTGAAGATACGATCAACCGCCTACTCAGCTTGTTTCCCCGCGAAGGCGGGGACCCAGTCTGGGCTCCCGCCTTCGCGGGAGAACAAGGTAGTACGCGACCTCCTCGGACGGCGCGCGTCAGTCGTCAGCGAGTTGCGATCTGCTGCGATTGCCGCGCCAACGCACGGCTGGCCAGATCGTGCGAGGACGCCACTGCGCCCGATGGCAGGTCCATCGCGACCGCTGGGCGGTCGAGCACCGCCGCATACAGCGCGCGTGCCTCCGACTCGCGACCGGTACGGTGATACACCGACGCCAGGTTGAGCATCAGTTCGGGACGCTGTGGAAAGATCTTCCGCTCCGCGATGATCCGCTGTTCCGCCGTCGACAGGTCGCCAGACGCTATCGCGACGTACCCAGTGCGATCGACCGAGGCGGACTGACCTGCCAACGCCGGCGTGGCGGCACCCAGGGTTGCGAGAACGAACAGGACGGTCTTGCGCATGATCCATCTCCATTGACCTTCGCGTGTCGGAAGGTTTCATTTTTGTGACAACGGTGTGTCACTTCGATGACTGCCATACAAGCACATTGATCAAGTTCGCCCAGCCATTGCAGACCGCGGTCTATCGATAGGTTGCCGAGTGCTTTGCCGCCCGGCTCCAGCCGCCGCCCGATCCTGAGCGAGCAACAAAAAAGGGGCGGTCCCGGAGGACCGCCCTTTGGACGTTCGATGCTGTACGCGAGCGCTTAGAAGGCGTTGCGATACTGCTCGTTGCCGATGAAGCCGAGCTTGGTGATCGCGGACCGCTTGATCACGGCGAGCGTGCGATCGACCACTTCGTACTTCGATTCGGGATCGGGCTGGAAGTGGAGTTCGGGCTCGGGCGTCATGCCAGCGGACTGGTCCAGATACTGGCGCAGCGTGACCTCGTCGACCGGCGAACCGTTCCAGGCAACCGTACCGGCGGGATCGATCGAGATCTTGTTCTTCTGCGGATCAACCGGGTTCTGCGGCTGGTTCTTGCTGTTGACCGGAAGGTCGACCTTCACCGCATGCGTCTGAATGGGGATCGTGATGATGAACATGATGAGGAGAACGAGCAGGACGTCGATCAACGGCGTCATGTTCATTTCCATCATCGGCGCGCCATCTTCTTTGCCGCCGCTCATTGCCATCTTATACTACTCCTAAATACGTCCGAGCGATCATCAGCGTTCGGCATCAGCGTTCGCCATCAACGTTCAGTGGTGCCGCCGGGAGGCGGTTCGGAGATGAAGCCGACGCGGGCGAACCCAGCCTGCTGCATCGTGTAGATCGTCGCGCCGATGCAGCGATACGGTGCATTCACGTCGCCGCGGATATGAGCCTCGGGCAATTCGAGACCAGCCGCGTTGACACCGCCCTGACGTGCGATCTCAGCCTTCAGCTTGTCGACAGCACGCTGCAGCAGCTCTTCGTGAGTCACCGGCGAAAGACCCCAGTACACCTGGCACTGCCCACCGGCGGACGTCACTGACAGCGAGACGTTCTCAGGCTTGGTCATCGTCGGATCGAAACGAACATCCGGCAGCTTCAGCTGCACGGCCTGGACCGCGACGGTCGTCGTCACCAGGAAGATGATCAGGAGCACGAGCATGACGTCGACCAGCGGCGTCGTATTGATGTCCGATATCGAACTCTCGGTGGAATCGCCACCAACACTCATCGCCATGTGCGAACTATCCTATCCATATAATCGCCACCGGAACCGCCGGCGGCAATGAAGCGGGGCCGCTGCGAACAGCCGCCCCGCCTTTCGCGTCTTAGTTGGCGCGCGGTACGCCACCGGTCTGGCCGGCAGTCGTGGTCGTCGTGACCGGCTTGGCCGGAACCGGCTTGGCGCCCGAAGCGATCGACGGACGGACTGCGCCGTTCGAAGCAAGGAAGCCGAGCACGTCGTTCGAGAAGGCCGACAGGTCCTCTGCGATCGACTTGTTGCGGCGCTGCAGCCAGTTGTACGACAGAACGGCAGGAACCGCGACGACCAGACCGAGGGCGGTCATGATCAGGGCTTCACCGACCGGCCCTGCGACCTTGTCGATCGACGCCTGACCCGATGCGCCGATCTTCACCAGTGCGCGGTAGATGCCGATAACCGTACCGAACAGACCGATGAACGGCGAGACCGAACCGACCGTCGCGAGGAACGCGAGACCGCCACCCAGCTTCGAATTGATCGCAGCTTCCGAACGCGCCAGCGAACCGTGCAGCCAGTCATGAGCCTCGACCGGATCGGTCAGCTTCGAATGCTGCTCCTGAGCGGCCAGGCCGTCGTCGACGATCTGCTTGTAGGCCGAGTTCTTCTCAAGCTTGGCCGAACCTTCGCGCAGCGAGTTCGACGACCAGAAGGCCTGGCGGACGCGCTTGCCCTGACCAATGATCTTCTGCTGCTCGAACAGCTTCGAGAACAGGATGTAGAACGACACGATCGACATCAGCACGAGGATGCCGAACACGGTCTGCGAAATCAGACCGCCTTCACGAAGTGCAGCTTGCAGGCCGTACGGGTTGGCGTCGGCAGCGGCGGTCCCTGCCGCCGCAAGAATGGTGGTGATCATGTTCGCTTAGTCCTCTGACTGAATTTTATCTGGTGCGGTTGACGTAGGATGGATCATTCCTGAGGCAGGACCCACCTGATGTTCAGCTGGTACGACGACGTCATGGCAGCGCCATTTTCGTCCTTGGCCGGCGTGAAACGCACCCTGGCCTTGGAGATCCGGCAGGTTGCATCATCCAGCGTCGTGTTGCCGCTGGAAGACGTCACCGAACAGTCGGTCACGCGACCGTCCGTACCGATCGTCAGCTTCGCCGAAACACGACCCTGAGCACCCTCGCGCTGTGCCGACGGCGGATAGTTATCCGCGCCGAAATACTGCCCTGGGTTACCCTTGAGTCCAGCAGCCTGCGAGACACGCGGCGCCGGCGGCGGTGCCGGCGGTGCTGGTGGTGCTGGCGGCGACGGCGGTGCCGTCGGCTGGAACCGAGGAATGATGCTCGACGTCGTCAGCGCGGGCGCTGGTTGCGGCGTTACGACCACTGGCGGCGGCGTCACGACCGTAGTCGGTGGCGGCGGCAGGTTTGGCTGGTCGGGTGGCGGCGGCGGGGGCTCGTCGGGCGGAGGCGGCGGCGGTGGCGGCTCCACGTCGAACGTCGTCATCTTCTCTTGGGCCTTTTTCACGTACTGATACGCGAGGCCCGTGACGAAAGCGTAGCCCAAGGCCGCATGAATCAGCGCGACGATCACGATCGCGACGATTTTGCCTCCGGACATCTTCTGGTCAGTATAGGCCATTCAGAAACGACACTCCCTTAATCTGCCTGCTCCGTACGCACGGGCCCGCAATGGGTACGCGGCACATGCGTCTGCCGTTGGCCGGAATAACCACGGGGCAGTACGCAAGTCCTATCGCCACGTTCTGCGACACGCAAACGCTTTGTCGGACGCAACAAACGTACAACCATAGGATGGCAGAATTATTTCTGTATCGTTCAGCTTGCCTAGCGTAGCCTGAAGACATGAATCTTCTCTTTCACGTTACGGCTTCGGCCCTCTCGATCAGCATCGCCGCGGCCCCGGTCGGCGCTCGGCAAGCCCAGCCCGCACCTCGGGTTTCCGCCGATATCGCGGGTCCATCGCAGGGCGCGGCGCACGCAGAAGCGGCTGGCGGAGTTGGGTATTCCGACATTGCCGACCTGGTCCTGTCCGCCCCGGTGATCGCCGACGCGACGGTCCGGTCGACGACAAAGATCAAGCCGGCCGAGGCGCCGAATCTCGCTGCGGGTCATGTCAGACTATATGTCGAGGTGGACGTCACCGCGCTGATCCGCGGCGCCGACGGCCTGCCGCCGCGAATCGGGTATTTGCTCGATGTGATGCCCGATGCGGCCGGCCGGGTACCCAAGTTCAAGAAGGCGCGGGTGCTCTTATTCGCGCGACCGGTGTCCGGCGCGGTGAACCAGGTCCAGTTGGTCGCGCCCGATGCTCAGCTGGATTGGACGCCGACAGCGGATGCGCGGGCACGGAAGATCGCCCACGACGCACTCGCGAGCGACGCACCGCCCGTCATTACCGGCGTCGGCAACGCATTCCACGTGCCGGGCGCGTTGCCTGGCGAAGGCGAGACCCAGATCTTCCTGACGACCGCGGACCAGCGCCCGGTATCCCTGTCGGTACTGCGTCGCCCCGGCGAACAGCCGCGCTGGGCGGTAGCGTTGAGCGAGATCGTCGACGAGTCGGCCGCGCCCCCCGCGCAGGAGACGCTACTTTGGTATCGGCTGACCTGTGCATTGCCGCAGACCTTGCCGGAGAAAAGCACGGGATCGCTGGAGGCGGGTGACGCGACCATCGCGCGGGAGGATTACGCGTTCGTCCTGGCGGCGCTGGGTCCGTGCGGACGAACCCGCAAGAGCTGAGCTGTTCGGGAAGCGCCCTACTACCGGACGGCCAGCAATTGTCCGGTGGTCGAGCGCGCCTGCTCCAGGAAAGCGACCGCTGCGTCCAGGTCGGCCTGACGAGCCCCCTCGGCTGGCACGACCGCGTTGACGCGAACCGCAGGCGCCAGTTCGATCGCGAGGGGACCGATCGCGGCCCTCGCCTGCGCCATCGTCAGCGCATCCAGGTCAGCCGGGATCAGGACGACCCGCGATTCGCCAACCGCGTCACGCACGAGCGCCGCGATGTCCCCGCCCGGAGCCAGCTTCAGCAGCATGCGATCAGCGACGATGTCGGACAAGTGTGACGCCGATAGCCTCATCGGCTTCGGCGATCGCGAGCTTCACGATCTTCACTTTCACCCGCAGGACCCGCGCATCCTGCAGGAACAGCGTCTCGCAGATATGATCCGCAACGCCCTCGATCAACGTGAAATGCACGCCGGGCGGCAGCGCGGAGGTCGCGGCGTTCTTGAGATCGAGATAGTTCTTCGACGCCGATAGCGGCGTATCCGGCGCGAACTGCCTCGGGCAGACCATGTCCACGGTCAGAGAAATCCGCAGCGGCTGTGGCAGGTGCGTCTCCTCCGAATAGATGCCGGTCAGGACCTGCACTTCGAGATCGTGGACTTCGAGTTGGAGACTGTCTTCCATCAGCGCGCCTCTAGCAGACGCACCGCGAGATGAAAGTCACACCGTTCGGCGAGGATCGCCCGAGCACCGGGTCGTTCGAATGTCGGTTCGGTTATCCTTGCGTTCAGCGCCGCCAAGGCTAAAGCGCGCTGCCCTTCGCGCGTGTCCGCGGCGCAGTCCGGGCAGGAGATGCCGTTGATCACTCTCGTTCCCCTGGACAGCATCAACCCGACCGCCATCGAGATGCTGCTCGATGCAGCGTTCGGCCCCGACCGGTTCACGCGCACTGCCTACACGATCCGCGGTGGCACGAAGCCGGTCGCCGCGCTCAGCTTCGCTGCGATCGAGGACGGCGTCCTGGTCGGCTCGATCCAGTGCTGGCCGATTGCGCTGGTCGACGACGCCAGACTGATCCCGCTGGTCATGGTCGGCCCGGTCGCCGTGGTACCCGACCATCAGGGCGATGGCATCGGTCGTCGCCTGATGACGCAAGCGCTCGACGCTGCCACCGCCGCGGGCCTCGACGACGCGCTCATGCTGATCGGCGATCCCGACTATTACGGCCGGTTCTTTGGCTTCACCGCTGAGCGCACCGCGCGCTGGGCCGCCCCCGGGCCGGTCGAGCGCCACCGCCTGCTCGCGCGCGGCGATGCGGTACCCGACACCGGTGGGATGCTCAGCCCCCGCGTTGCCGAGACCACGCCGGTCACCGCATCCGCATAAGCCACCGCTTTACCTCGGCCCCCTGCCCGCCTAGTCCGCCGCCATGCCCATGGATCCCATCCCCGATATCGCCTCGCTCAGTCTCGCCGAGATCGCCAAGCTGGTTGAGGAGGCCAAGCTTCCGCCGGTCGATAAATGGAACCCGACGCATTGCGGCGACAGCGAGATGCGGATCGCGCGGGACGGCACCTGGTATCACCAGGGCTCGCCGATCGGCCGCCCGGCGATGGTCCGGCTGTTCTCGACGATCCTGCGCCGCGAACCCGATGGCAGCCACGTCCTCGTCACGCCGGTCGAAAAGCTCGATATCGAGGTCGAGGACGCGCCCTTCATCGCCGTCGAGATGAAGGCCGAGGGCACCGGTCGCGATGCGAAGCTCGCCTTCCGGCTCAACACCGGCGACCTCGTCACCGCCGGCCCCGAGCATCCGCTGCGCTTCGTCGAGGATACGGCCGATGGCGATGGCGGTCCACGTCCCTACCTCGCCGTGCGCGGCGGGATGGAGGCGCTGGTCGTTCGCTCGGTCTATTACGAACTCGCCGAGCGTGCGATCGCGGACGACGCGACGCCCGCAGGCTTGTGGAGCGATGGTGCGTTCTTCCCGCTGGAGCCCGCTGCATGAGCTTGGCGGACCGACTGACGGCGGCGCTGGCGAAGGGCGCTGGGTCGCATATGATCCTGCTCACCGGCGACCAGCATGACGGCGATCTCACAGCCGCCGACACGTTGCTTCCCGCCGCGGTGCTGATCGCGGTGACCGACCGCGCTGATCCCGGCGTGATCCTGACGCAGCGCACCGACACGATGAGCCGCCACCCCGGTCAGATCGCGTTTCCCGGCGGTCGGATCGATCCCGGCGAGGATGTCGTCACCGCCGCGCTGCGCGAGGCCGAGGAGGAGATCGCCCTCCCCCGCGACAAGGTCCACCTGATCGGCGAGGCCGACAGCTACCGCACCGTCACCGGGTTCCAGGTGACGCCGGTGATCGGCGTCATCCCGCCCGACCTGGTCTTCACGCCCAGCGAGGCGGAGGTCGCGAGCGTCTTCGAAGTCCCGCTCGCGTTCCTGCTCGACGAGTCGAACCATGTCGAGGCGACGCTCGAATGGCAGGGCCATGACCGGCATTATTACGAGATCATGTGGAACGAGCGCCGTATCTGGGGCGCGACCGCCGCGATGATCGTCAACCTTGCCCGCCGCCTGAGGTGGTCTTGATACTCCCGGCCGCGCCGTGGCGCGAGCGGGACGGCCTCGAGGCACTGACGAAAGTTCTCGGCGTGGCCGAGGGCGAATCGCGCTTCGTCGGTGGCGCGGTGCGCGATACGCTGCTGGGGATCGACGTCGCCGATGTCGACATCGCCACCCGCCTGCCCCCGCGGGAAGTGATCGAACGACTCCAGGATGCGCGGATCAAGGCGGTTCCGACCGGCCTCGCGCACGGCACGATTACTGCCGTCACCCCCGCAGGTCCGGTCGAGGTGACGACGCTGCGCCGCGACGTCTCGACCGACGGCCGCCACGCGATCATCGCCTATACCGACGACTGGCGTGAGGACGCGGCGCGGCGCGACTTCACGATGAACGCGCTCTACGCTGATCCGGCGACCGGCGAGATCTTCGATTATTTCGGCGGCCTCAACGACCTGGCGGCCCGGCGCGTCCGCTTCATCGGCGATCCGTTGCAGCGGATCGCCGAGGATCATTTGCGCATCCTTCGCTTCTTCCGCTTCCACGCGCGGTTCGGCACCGCGATCGATGAAGCGGGGCTCGACGCCTGCACCGCGCGCGCCAACGACCTGATGGCGCTTTCCCGCGAGCGCGTCGCGAGCGAAGTGTTGAAGCTGCTGGTGGCGGCCAACGCCGTGGCGGTCGTCGCGTTGATGGTCGAGCGCGGCATCTTTCGCGCCGTGCTGCCCGAGATCGACGCGGCCGGTGCCGAGCGCCTCGCCCTGCTCGCCGACCGCGAAACTGCGGCAGGCATCGTGCCCGACCCGATCCGCAGGCTCGCGGTGGCGATCGCCCCGGCTGCGGCCGAAGCCGTCGGCGCGCGGCTTAAGCTCTCCAACCTCGACCGCAAACGCCTGATCGCCGCCACCGCCGGGCCCGGTGAGGAAGGGCCTCTAGCCTTGGCCTATCGGGTCGGCGTGGCCGGTGCGATCGATCGTCTGCTCGTCGCGGGTGAGGACATTTCCGCGGTCAGGGACTGGACGCCACCTGCGTTTCCGTTCTCCGGCGGCGCGCTGGTCGAACGTGGCCTGCGCAAGGGTCCCGATGTCGCGGCCATGCTTCGCCGCGTCGAGACGCAGTGGATTGGGGAAGGGTTCCCCGACGCGGAACGCGTGGCGATCATTGCCGATGCAATGGTGGCGAAGGTCTCCGCCTAGTTCGCGGCGGCGGCGGACTGGATCATCGTATACGCCGCATCCGCCTCCAGTGGCCGCGCATAGAAATATCCCTGCCCGTACGTGCACCCGAGCGCCGCCAGCGTCTGCGAAAGTTCGTGGGTCTCGACCCCCTCGGCCGTCGTCCGCATCCCCAGTGCCTGCGCCAGACTGAGGATAGCGCGGACGATCGACACCTTGTCGCGGTCCGCGAGCATGCCCGTCACGAAGCTTCGGTCGATCTTGAGGATGTCGATCGGCAGCTTCTGCAGATAGGCGAGGTTCGAATACCCCGTCCCGAAATCGTCCATCGCCAGGTTCGTGCCGAGCGCCTTCAGCGCGTGCATCGTGCCGGCGATCCGATCCGGATCCGAGACGATCGCGCTTTCGGTGAGTTCGAGCGTGAACCGATCCCCGGACAGCCCCGTCAAGTCGAGCGCGGCCTGCAGCACCGGCGCGATCGCGTCGCGCTGCAGCTGGATCGCGGACAGGTTCACGGCCAGCCTGACGCCGCATGGTCCGCCATTGGCTGCATCCCAACGCGCCAGCGTCTGCGCCGCCTCGTCGATCGCCCATCGCCCGAGCGGTACGATCAGTCCCGATTCCTCGGCGACCGCGATGAACTCGGTCGGCGAATGCTCATGCCCGTCCCCGTCGGTCCACCGCGCCAACGCCTCGAACGACACGATCCGACCCGTGGCCAGATCGCAGATCGGCTGATAGGCGAGCCGCAGGTCGCGGTGCTCGATTGCGCGACGTAGTGCGGTCTCCATGCCGAATTGCGCGCGGGCGATCGCGAAATCCTGGACCTGATAGAATTCCGCGCGGCCGCTGACCTTGGCGCGCTTTACCGCGAACTGCGCGTGGCGGACGAGTTCGACGCTGTCGCCGGACTCGTCGGCACCATAAGCGATACCTACCGAGCACTCGACGCTGATCTCGTAGTCGGTCAGGCGAAACGGCGTCATCAGCGTCCGGTGGATCCGCTCGGCGAGCGCTTGAGCCTCCTCGCGATCCTTTTCGATCGTCATGAGGATCCCGAACTGGTCGCCGCCGATCCGGGCGAGCGTGTCGCGTGCGCGCAACGCGCCCTTGATCCGCCGCGCCACGGTGATGAGCAACTCATCCCCCGCCAGCGAGCCGAGGCACGAATTCAACCGGCCGAATCGATCGAGGTCGATCGCCAGCACCGCGCTCGATGCATGATCCTCGATCTCCTCGATCAGGTCGGCAAACCCTTCGCGGTTCAGCAGCCCCGTCAGGCTGTCCGTCGTCATCTCGCGGCGCAGGCTGCGCTCGGTCTGCACCTGCGACGTCAGGTCGATGAAACTGATCGTGCACCGGTCGCAGAACACGGGATCGGACCGCGCGATGGTCACGCGGTAGTGCCGACAGTCGATCACGTCGCCCATCACCCAGTCGAAATCGGACCTGATCTGCTGCGAACACAGGAACGCACGGATCTGGTCGCCAAGCTCGGCGATCATCCGCGAACGCTCGGCAACGACGCCGAACCCTGCCAGACGATAGGCACGGTTCATGGCGTACAGCTCGAATTGCCCGCCGTTCAGCACGACATGGACCGCGGGGATCGGCACGAGTTCGAGCCCACGCGCGACCAGATCGCTCGTCACGATCGGCAATCCGGTCTCTTCGAGGGCAGGCGATGGCATTACCCCCGGTACCGCGCGTTCGTTAAGAGGCTCTGAAGGACCCTGAATGGGGCCTTTCTGATCCATTATCCGAACCGATTGTCGCGCGGGAAGCCAGTCGGCGGCATCCGACCTGCCGCGCCGCGCGCCGCACGCCAGGGTCCCAGGTCCGATTCGGTCCTGGTCCGGCCGGTGCCGCCGCCCATCGCCCAGCTCAGCCCGTCGGCGAAGACGAATGTGATCGCATCGGCCAGTCCGCCGTCACGGTAGCGCTGCAACTGGAGTCCCTGCCCGCGTGTCATCTCGACCAGTTCGGCAAGCGGGAACACCAGCATCTTCCGGTTATCGCCGATCGCCGCGACATAGTCGTCGTTGGGCCCGATCGGCCTGACGATCTTCAACTGCGAACCTGGCCGCGGCGTCATCACGGTCTTGCCCTTGCGGGTTTCGGCAACGACTTCCGCCGAACTCACCGAGAAGCCTCGCCCGTCGGTAGCGACCACCAGCAGCTTCGGATGCTTGCTAGCGGGCAGCAGCGCGACGATCCCGACGCTGCCGTCGAGGTCGATCATCGCCCGCACCGGCTCGCCGAACCCGCGCCCGCCCGGCAACTTGTCCGCCGCCAAGGTGTAGAACCGCCCGTTCTCCGCCGCTAGCAACAGCTTGTCGGTGGTCTGCGCATGGAATGCATAGGCCGGGCCGTCGCCCTCCTTGAACTTCAGCGCCTCCGGGCTCGCCAGATCATTGTGCCCCTTCATCGCCCGGATCCAGCCGCGCTGCGACAGGATCACGGTGATGGGCTCGCGCTCGATCATCGCCTCGAGCGGAATGTCGCGCGTCGGCGCGTGCTCCTCGATCGTCGTGCGCCGCTTGCCGAGTGGAGTCTCAAGCCCGTATCGATCGCGGATCTTTGCCATGTCGCGCTTCATCCGCGCGCGCTGCTTCTTCGGATCGGCGAGCAACGCGGCGAGCGTCGCCTGCTCCTTGTCGAGCTTGTCGCGCTCGGTCTTGATCTCGAATTCTTCCAGGCGCCGCAACGACCGCAGCCGCATGTTGAGGATCGCCTCGGCCTGACGATCGGTCAGCGCGAACTCGGCGATCATCACCTTCTTGGGCTCGTCCTCGGTGCGGATGATCTCGATTACGCGGTCGAGATTGAGGTACGCGATCAGGTAGCCGTCGAGCAGTTCGACCCGGTCGGCGATCTTCGCCAGCCGGTGCTCGGTCCGCCGGCGCAACACGACGAACTGGTGATCGACCCACGCCGCCAGCGCCTCGCGCAAGGACATGACTCGCGGCGTGCGATCCTTGTCGAGCACGTTGAGGTTCAGGCTGATCCGCGTCTCGAGATCGGTAAGCCGGAACAACCCGTCCATCAGGATCTGCGGATCGACCGTGCGGCTGCGCGGTTCGAGCACGATGCGGATCTCGGTATCCGATTCGTCGCGGACGTCGGCGAGGATCGGCAGGCGCTTGGCGTTAATCAGATCGGCGATCTGCTCGATCAACTTGCCCTTCTGCACGCCGTACGGAATCTCGGTGACGATCAGCTGCCAGCCGCCGCCCTTCTCGCGCTCGGTCTCCCAGCGTGCACGGACGCGAAAGCCACCACGTCCGGTCGCGTAGGATTCGCGAATGACCGCGGGTGGGTCGACGACCAGCCCGCCGGTCGGAAAATCGGGCCCCTTCACATGCTCAAGAATCGCCGCATCGTCGGCGTCGGGCGTATCGATCAGCACGATCGCCGCCTCCAACAGCTCCGCCGCGTTGTGCGGCGGAATGCTCGTCGCCATGCCGACCGCGATCCCGCTCGCGCCGTTCGCCAGCAGGTTCGGGAACAACCCCGGGAACAGCTCGGGCTCGTGATCCTCGCCATTATAGGTCGGGCGATACGCGACCGCGTCCTCGTCGAGCCCGTCCATCAGGTCGATCGCGACCTGAGTCAGCCGCGCCTCGGTATACCGGTAGGCGGCGGCGTTATCGCCGTCGATGTTACCGAAATTGCCCTGCCCGTCGACCAGCGGATAGCGCATCGCGAACGACTGCGCCAAACGGACCATCGCGTCGTAGACCGACTGGTCGCCGTGCGGGTGATACTTGCCGATGACGTCGCCGACGACGCGCGCGCATTTCTTGTACCCCTGCGCGGGATCGAGCTTCAGCAGTCGCATCGCCCACAGCAGGCGCCGATGCACCGGCTTCATCCCGTCGCGCACGTCGGGCAGCGACCGCGCGGTGATCGTCGACAAGGCATAGACTAGATACCGCTCGGACAGCGCACTGTCGAAGGGGGCGTCGACGATGGAGTCGAACGGATCTTTGAAATCGGTGGCCATTGCGCGCAGCGATAGCAGCCGCGAACGAAACGATCAAAGCATGAACGTACGAAGCGGCCTGCACGTTCGATCACGACGATATGCCCGCATGACGCGGTCGATCGAGCCCGCTACACCAACCTTATGATCCGCCTTGCCTTTATCGCGCTCGCCGCAATGTCCACGCCCGTCATGGCGCAAACGCCCGCTCCCCCGCCGGCCAAGCTGTTGACATGGCCCGACCTGACCAAGCGGCAGAAACCGATGCCCGATGCTACCGTCGACTATGGCAGCGACCAGATGCAGAAGGTCGACGTCTGGCTCCCACGCGGCAAGGGGCCGTTCCCGGTGGTCGTGATGGTCCATGGCGGCTGCTGGACGACGAGCATCGCCGATCGCAGCCTGATGAACTGGATCGCCGACGACCTGCGCAACACCGGCGTCGCGGTCTGGAACATCGACTATCGCGGCGTCGACCGCACCGGCGGCGGCTATCCCGGCACCTTTGCGGATGCTGCGACGGCGGCGGATCAACTCACGGTCAACGCGAAGAAGTATAACCTCGACACGCGGCTTGTGCTGGCGATCGGCCACTCGGCTGGTGGTCATCTCGCACTCTGGCTCGCCGCCCGCCCGAAGATCCCTGCGTCGAGCCCCCTCCACACCGCGCATCCGCTCCGTATCCGCCACGTCATCAGCCTCGGCGGCCTGCCCGATCTCGAAGCCACCGCGACGAACGCCGACAATGGCTGCGGCACCGAAGTCGTTGCGAAACTGGTCGGCGCGCCCACGCCGCAGCACCCGGATGTCTACGCCGACACATCTGTCCCGCGCCTCCTGCCGCTCGGAATGAAGCAGGAGTTGATCAACGGCCGCGAGGACCGGATCATCCCCTTCGTCATGGCGACCAACTATGTCGCCAAGGCAACTGCGGCCGGCGACACCGCGACGCTCCACACCATCCCCGCGACCGGCCATGTCGAACTGATCACGCCGGAAACGCCCGCCTGGGCCGAAGCCAAACGCCTGATCCTTACCTATTTCGGAAAGACCCAGTGACTCTCGAAAACGCCCGCGCACTCGACGCAACCGATCCGCTCGCCGCCTGTCGCGACAAGTTCGCGCTCCCCGAAGGCGTGATCTACCTCGACGGCAACTCGCTCGGTGCACTGCCCAAGGCCACGCCCGCAGCACTCGCCGACGTCGCCACCCGCCAATGGGGCGACCGCCTCATCCGCAGCTGGAACGAAGGCTGGATCGAGGCCCCCCAGCGGATCGGCGCGAAGATCGCTCCCCTGATCGGCGCGGCTGCGGACGAGGTGATCATCGGCGACACGACCTCGACGCATCTTTTCAAGGCTTTGGTCGCCGCTCTCCGCAGCAACCCCGACCGCCACACCGTCATCAGCGAGGCCGGTAACTTCCCTACCGACCTGCACATCGCCGAGGGCGCAGTCGCCTGCGTCCCCGGCGCACGGCTCGAAGTGGTGGCCCGTGAAGACCTAGCCGCGGCGCTCGACGAAGACACCGCGGTGCTGCTGCTCACCCACGTCCACTACAAGACCAGCGATCGCTTCGACATGGCCGCCTGGACCACCCGCGCGCACGATGCCGGCGCGCTCATGCTCTGGGACCTGAGCCACAGCGTCGGTGCGGTCCCGATCGACCTGACCGGCGCAAACGCCGATCTTGCCGTCGGTTGCACGTACAAATACCTTAACGGCGGCCCCGGCGCGCCCGCGTTCCTCTATGTCGCCAAGCGCTGGCAGGACGCGCTCGCCAGCCCGCTCTCCGGCTGGATGGGCCACGCCGCGCCGTTCGCGTTCGAGGACGCCTATCGCCCCGCCCCCGGCATGAAGCGCTGGCTCGCCGGCACCCCCGCCATGCTCTCGACTGCCGCGCTAGAAGCCGCGCTCGACCTATGGGCCGACATCGACCAGTACGCCGTCGCCACCAAGAGCGCGCAACTGTTCGACATCCTAGCCGCGGCAGGCGACTCCTCAGGCCTCGACTGCGTCAGCCCCCGAGACCCCGCCAAACGCGGCAGCCACATCAGCTTCCGCCACCCGCACGCTTACGAGCTCACGCAAGCGCTCATCGCCCGCGGCGTCATCGGCGACTTCCGGGACCCCGACATCCTGCGCTTAGGCCTGACGCCTCTGTACCTCAGCCATAGAGACGTCTGGCGAGCTGGCGACATCCTGCGCGAAACGATCGAAACCGAAGCGTGGCGCGATCCAACCTTCTCCCATCGCCTAGCCGTTACGTAAGCAGAACCTCACCCCATCGCTGCCAGCTTGGCTCTGGCTGCGTCCGCCAGGAACCCCGACCGGTTGCTGGCGACCCGATCGATCCGCGCGAGCAATCCCTCGTCGATCGAGACCTGCACGCGCACGGCCCGCCCGGGCCGATCGCCGCGAACCAGCACGCGCGCCGCCTCATCAACGTCCGGATCGCGTGCGATCGTGTCGATCGACGACGGCTCGGGGATTGGATCGCCATATTGCGCCATGATAGCCAGATGGCCGCTCAGCGCCTCTTCCGCGCCAAGCGCCGCCTCCTGCATCGTGACACCCGCCGAAGTACATCCGGGCAGGTCAGGGAAAAATACGCTGAAGCCGTCATCCGCGCGCTCGATAATCGCAGGGTAGTGGACGATCGCCATGACTCTCAAATCCTTCGAGGAATGTAACCAAACCGTGCACCTAGCGAAGCCGCACGCCACTCTGCCGCTCGATGCTTTTGAGCGTACCGATCGCCATCTCCGATTTGGGATGCGGCACCGTCACCGTTCCCGGCAATGTCGCGTGACGAAAGTGCTTGTGCGATCCGGTTTGCCGGACCTCGACCCAACCGGCCTTGCCGATCCGTTTGATGATCTCGGCACTTCGTATACCCACCCCGATACACACTTATACACAATGCAGCACGGGGTTTCAACGTTCCGCTGTACAACCATAGTCGCCAACTGAAGCCGCGATTGCACCCCCCGCACCCTTCGCCTATAGGCGCGGCCTATTCCGGCCTCGGCTTCGCGAACGATCTCGCGTAGGCTGGGGCCGCTCGATTTTTATCGCTCGATATCCAGGGGACCGCGCATGGCTCGCCGCCGCCAGATCTACGAAGGCAAGGCCAAGATCCTCTATGAGGGTCCCGAGCCGGGCACGCTGATCCAGTATTTCAAGGACGACGCGACCGCGTTCAATGCCCAGAAAAAGGGCACGATCAACGGCAAGGGCGTGCTCAACAACCGGATTTCCGAGCACATCTTCACGCTGCTCGATCATATCGGCGTGCCGACGCACTTCATCCGCCGGCTCAACATGCGCGAGCAGCTGATCCGCCAGGTCGAGATCGTCCCGATCGAAGTCGTCGTGCGCAACGTCGCCGCCGGCTCGATCTCGACGCGCCTCGGGATCGAGGAGGGAACCAAGCTGCCCCGCACGATCATCGAATATTACTACAAGGACGATGCGCTCGGCGATCCGATGATCTCCGACGAACACATCGCCGCGTTCGGCTGGGCAAGCCAGGAGGAGATGCACGACATCGCCGACCTCGCGATCCGCGTGAACGATTTCCTGTGCGGGCTGTTCGCCGGCGTCGGTATCCGCCTCGTCGACTTCAAGCTCGAATTCGGCCGCATCTTCGACAACGACTTCGGTCGGATCATCCTTGCGGACGAGATCAGCCCCGATGGCTGCCGTCTGTGGGACATGGAAACCAACGAGAAGATGGATAAGGATCGCTTCCGTCGCGATCTCGGTGGTGAAGTCGAGGCGTATCAAGAGGTTGCACGCCGTCTTGGCCTGCTGCCCGAGGGTGCCGACAACGCCGTCCTCGACCTCGAAAAGCATCGCAAGAACCGGGGCAAGTAAATGAAACTCAAGGTTTTCGTGACATTGAAGCCCGGCGTGCTCGATCCGCAGGGCCGGGCGATCCATCACGCACTCGGCAGCCTCGGCTTCGACGGCGTGCAGGACGTCCGCCAGGGCAAGCTGATCGAACTGGAGGTCGCCGACGATACCGACGACGCCACCATCGACGGCATGTGCCGCAAGCTGCTCGCCAACACGGTGATCGAGAACTACCGGGTCGAGCGGGCATGAAGGCGGTATTGTCATGAAGACTGCGGTCATCGTCTTCCCCGGCTCCAACTGCGACCGCGACATCGCCGTCGCGCTGGAGGCGGTGACCGGCGTCAAGCCGCTCATGGTCTGGCACGGTGATGCGGACTTGCCGGCGAACGTCGGCCTGGTCGCGGTACCGGGTGGCTTCTCGTATGGCGACTACCTTCGCTCGGGCGCGATCGCCGCACGGTCGCCGATCATGCGTGCAGTCGTCGAGCAGGCGGGCAAGGGCCTGCCCGTGCTAGGTGTCTGCAATGGCTTCCAGGTACTGACCGAGGCGGGTCTGCTTCCCGGCGCGCTGATGCGGAACGAGGGGCTGAACTTCGTCTGTCGCGATGTCGCGCTGACGGTCGAGACGGCGAGCTCGACGTTCACGTCGGGCTACACCACCGGCGAGCGCGTCTCGTTCCCGGTCGCGCACCACGATGGCAATTACTTCGCCGACACCGAGACGCTCGACCGCCTCGAAGGCGAAGGCCGGGTTGCGTTCCGTTATGCCGAAAGCGTCAACGGTTCCGCGCGGAATATCGCCGGGTTGCTGAACGACAAGGGCAACGTTCTTGGCATGATGCCACACCCGGAGCGTCGTATCGAAGCGGCGCACGGTGGCACCGATGGCCGTCGTTTGTTCGAAGGCCTGCTCGAAGCCGTCAGCGCCTAACCCTTCCGTTACCCCACTCCTCCCGCTCGCCCTGAGCGAAGTCGAAGGGCCTGAGGCTCAGGTGCTTCGACTTCGCTCAGCACGAACGGGTGGGAACGGAAGCCCAAACGCGAGCGTCAAGGTCGAGGCCTCAAACCCGCGTGCGGAACGGCGAGAAGTCCGTCCCGCGGTCATACACGTCAACACCCTCGCGGCGCTTCAGCCACCCCACCGCCACATACGTCAGCGGCGTCAGCAGGACCTCCCACGACACCTTCAGCAGGAACTGGCTGACCATCACCATCAGCATCGCCTCGACCGGCCAGTCCGGCGCGCCGTAGAAAGCGAGCGGATAGAAAATCAGGCTGTCGAACGCCTGCCCCACGATCGTGCTGCCGATCGTGCGAGTCCACAGCATCCGCCCCTGCGTCCAGATCTTCATCCGCGCGAGCACGAAGCTGTTGGCGAACTCGCCTACCCAGAACGCGCAGATCGACGCGAACACGATGCGCGGCACCTGCCCGAACACGGATTCGTAAGCGGCCTGCCCCGTCCAACCGGCATCGGGCGGCAGCGCGACCACGACCGCCGACATGAACACCATGAACAGCATCGCGCCGAACCCCGCCCAGATGCAGCGCCGCGCGTACGCATAGCCGTACACCTCGGTCAGGACGTCGCCGATCACATAGCTGACCGGAAAGAAGAGGATGCCCGCGCCGAACGGCCACGCGCCGATGAACGGCAGGTCGATCACCGCGCGCTTGCCTGCGCCGATCACGTTCGACAGCAGCAGGATCGTGACGAACGCCGCCATCACGAAGTCGAAATACCGAAACTGCGCCCCGCCGACTGCATTCGCGTCGACCGGTTCGAGCCCGGGCGCCTGATCCGTTCCAATTTCCATGCCCGGCGTTATGATCGAGGTTCCAAGCCCGCACAATCCGCGCTAGTCGTCGCCGCAGCGCGCGCCCGTAGCTCAGCTGGATAGAGCAAGGAGCTTCTACCTCCTCGGTCGGGGGTTCGAACCCCTCCGGGCGCGCCAACCGACGGGCTGCCTAAGCCTTTACGGCACTCAACCGAACTCGCCCATGCGTGTCGACCTTGGCGAGATGATATCGATACCACGGTTTTCGTAGCCCGCCTTTAGGCTGCCCATTCGCATCTTGACGCATACCGTCTGCCATTACCCTTGCCGACGACGTCTCATATTTTAATTGTACGATTAATTGGTTCAGTTTAACTCGATCACCACAAGAGCGCGCGCCAGCCTGCGACGCGACGTCAGGATTGGGGACTTGACGCTGACGCTGCGCAGCATACGGTACCGCTAACAAAGAAGGAGGGGATAACATCGTGGAGATCGCATTCACGTCGACGGCGGCTTTGCCGGTCGACTGGAAACAGGCGACGTTGCTTGGTCGAATCGACCTTGGCGACGGTCCGACGCCGGTGGTCGTTCGCGGTGGCCGAGTGTTCGACATGTCCGCCGTTGCGCCGACGGTCGCCGACCTGATCGCGGGCGGGAATTTTGATACCGGCGCCGGCACCGATCTCGGGGCGCTCGACGAACTGACCCTTTCGCCGGAAGCAGGCGCAAGGACCCGGTTGCTCAGCCCGATCGATCTCCAGGTCGTAAAGGCATCGGGCGTGACCTTCGCCGTCTCCGCGCTCGAACGCGTGATCGAAGAACGCGCTCGCGGCGATGCGTCCGCTGCGACCGCGGTCCGCGCCCGTCTCGAGGAGCGCGTCGGCGGTAGCATCCGCTCGGTCGTGCCGGGCTCGCCCGAGGCGGCCGCGCTGAAGGCGGCGTTGATCGAAGACGGCATGTGGTCGCAATATCTGGAGGTCGCGATCGGCCCCGACGCGGAGATCTTCACCAAGGGCCCGACGCTGTCGACGATCGGCTGGGGTGGCGAGATCGGCATTCGCTCCGACTCCACCTGGAACAACCCTGAGCCGGAAGTCGTGCTGGTCGTCGATCGCAACGGCCGCACGCTCGGCGCGGCGCTCGGCAACGACGTCAACCTGCGCGATTTCGAGGGGCGCTCGGCGCTCCTACTCGGCAAGGCAAAGGACAATAACGCGTCCTGTTCGATCGGCCCATTCATCCGCCTGTTCGACGAGACGTTCGGCATGGACGACGTCCGCGCCGCACAGATCGCGCTGACGATCGAGGGCGCCGACGGCTACCGCCTCGAAGGCAGCAGCAGCATGGACCAGATCAGCCGCGATCCCGAGGAACTCGTTCGCCAGGCGATGAGCGAGCATCACTATCCCGACGGCTTCGTACTGTTCCTCGGCACGCTGTTCGCACCGACGCAGGACCGTAACGAGCCCGGCCGCGGCTTCACGCATGCTGTCGGCGACGTCGTGACGATCTCGAACCCGAAGCTCGGCGCGCTGGTCAATCCGGTGACGACGTCGAAGGATGCCGCACCCTGGAATTACGGGATCGGCGACCTGATGCGCAATCTCGCCGGCCGGGGCCTGCTCGGGCTCAAAACGAATCAAGGGGCGTAACGCGTGTTGCAGAAGACCGAAATGGCCGACCAGACGGCGATCTATCCGAGCCTGAAGGGCAAGCGCGTCCTGATCACCGGCGGCGCATCGGGGATCGGCGCCGGCCTGGTCGAGGCGTTCGCGCGCCAGGGAGCGCATGTCGCGTTCGTCGACATGGCGAAGGACGCCGCACAGACGCTGATCGAGACGCTGACGCCCGACGTCGCGACCGCGCCGATATTCCTGCAGCTCGACCTGCGCGACATCGATGCGTTGAAGACCACGATCGCGTCGATTGAGGAACAGCTCGGCGGGATCGACGTACTCGTCAACAACGCCGCCAACGACGATCGCCACACGATCGAGGAAATCACGCCCGCCTATTGGGACGAGCGGATGGCGACCAACCTGCGCCATCTGTTCTTCACCGGACAGGCCGTGGTCCCGTCGATGAAGCGGTCCGGCGGCGGCGTGATCCTCAATTTCGGCTCAATTTCGTGGCACCTCGCATTGCCCGAACTGCTGATCTACCAGACGGCCAAGGCCGGTATCGAGGGTATGACCCGCGCCATGGCGCGCGATCTCGGTGGCGACGGCATTCGCGTCAACACGATCGTCCCCGGCAACGTCGAGACGCCACGCCAGCTGAAATGGTACACGCCCGAGGGCGAGGCCGAGATCATCGCCGCGCAGTGCCTCAAGACCCGAGTACAGCCCGCCGACGTCGCGGCATTGGTGCTGTTCCTCGCCTCCGACGATGCACGGATGTGCACCGGTCACGATTACTTCGTCGATGCCGGGTGGCGTTGAGATGAGCCGCGGGGCCCCCGTCGAGATCGCCGCGGAGAGCGTCTGCGAGGTCGGTGCGACGCTGGGCGAAGGGCCGATCTGGGTCGCGCGCGATGCGGCGCTCTGGTTCGTCGATATCAAGGCACCGTGCGTGCACCGGTTCGACCCCGCGACGGGAACGCTCGACACGTGGGAGGCGCCTGACCAAGTAGGCTGGATCATGCCGATCGAGAACGACGGGTTCCTGGCGGGCGTCCGCGGCGGGCTTCACCGGTTCGATCCGGCGACCGGCGTTTTCACGCTGGTCATGCCGGTGCATGCCGAAACGCCAGGCAACCGCCTGAACGACGCCGCGCGCGATCCGTCGGGTCGCGTCTGGTTCGGGACGATGGACAATGCCGAAGCCGAACTTACCGGACAGATCTATCACTGGCACCAAGGCGTGCTGACGCAGACCGAAGTCCCGGCGATCGCGATCACCAACGGCCCGGCGATCTCGCTCGACGGCCGAACGCTCTACGCGGTCGACACGCTCGGCAAGCAGATCCACGCTTATCCGGTCGATGCAGCGGGTACGCTCGGCGAACCGCATGTCTTCCTGACGTTCGGGCCGGACGATGGCTACCCCGACGGTGCGATCTGTGATTCCGAGGGCGGAGTCTGGATCGGATTCTTCGGCGGTTGGGCCGCACGCCGGTTCGCGCCGGACGGCGTCTGCACCGACATCGTCCGCTTCCCCGTCTCGAACGTCACCAAGATCGCGCTCGGTGGCCCCGACGGTCGGACCGCCTATGCGACGACCGCGGCAAAGGGACTGGACGACGAAGCGCTCGCCGCCCAACCGTTGGCCGGAAACCTGTTCACCTTCCACGTCGCCGTTCCCGGCGTCCCGGTCGAACCGATTACCCTGTAATGAACCCCATCTTACTACAAACGCCGCCGTCAGAGCGTCGTCACGGAGAGGAAAACCAATGACTATTGCGGCAGATTCCGCGCCCCAAGTGAACCGAGCGCTGATTGCGATGATCGTCATCGTCGCGACCATCGGCGGGTTCATGTTCGGCTATGACTCGGGCGTCATCAACGGCACGCAGGCCGGGCTCGAGAGCACCTTCGCACTGTCGTCGCTCGGAACCGGCTTCACCGTCGGCGCGATCCTGATCGGTTCGTCGGTCGGCGCGTTCATGGCCGGGCGGCTTGCAGACAATCTCGGTCGCCGCAACGTCATGATGATCGCCGCGGTGCTCTTCATCGTCAGCGCACTTGGCGCAGGCGCTGCGACCTCGGCGACGATGTTCGTGCTCGCGCGCATTGTCGGCGGCCTCGGCATCGGTGCTGCCAGCGTGCTCGCACCGGTCTACATTTCCGAAGTCGTTCCCGCGAACGTCCGCGGCCGGCTTTCGAGCGTCCAGCAGATCATGATCATCACCGGCCTGACCGGCGCGTTCGTCGCCAACTGGTACCTCGCGCGCGTCGCCGGATCGTCCACGGCGCTGTTCTGGCTCGATTACCCGGCATGGCGCTGGATGTTCTGGATGCAGGTCATCCCGGCCGCGATCTATCTCGTCACGCTGTTCCTGATCCCCGAAAGTCCACGCTTCCTGGTTCTCAAGGGCCGCTACGACGAGGCGCAGGTCGTCCTCACGCGCCTGTTCGGCGCCACCGAAGCCACGCGGAAAGTCGCCGAGATCCGCAACTCGCTGGCGGGCGACCATCACCGCCCCAAGATGTCCGACCTGATCGACAAGGCGAGCGGCAAGATCCGTCCGATCGTCTGGACCGGCATCGGCCTCGCGATCTTCCAGCAGTTCGTCGGCATCAACATCGTGTTCTACTACGGTTCGGTGCTGTGGCAGTCGGTCGGCTTCAGCGAGAGCGATGCGCTGCTCATCAACATCCTGTCGGGCTCGCTTTCGATCATCGCCTGCCTGCTCACCGTCGCGCTGGTCGACAAGATCGGCCGCAAGCCGCTCCTGCTGATCGGGTCCGCGGGCATGACCGTCGCGCTGTCGATCGTCGCGATCTGCTTCGCTAGCGGTGCGATCGTCGAGGGTTCGCTGCGACTGTCCGACCAGAACGGCCTGATCGCGCTGATCGCGGCCAACGCGTATGTCGTGTTCTTCAACCTGAGTTGGGGCCCGATCATGTGGGTGATGCTCGGCGAAATGTTCCCGACGCAGATTCGTGGTTCGGGTCTGGCGGTCGCCGGCTTCGCGCAGTGGTTCGCCAACTTCGCGATCTCGGTGAGCTTCCCGACGATGGCGATCTCGCTCGGACTGTCGCTCACCTACGGCTTCTACGCCCTGTCCGCGTTCGTCTCGTTCTTCTTCGTCTGGAAGATGGTTTCGGAAACGCGTGGCCGCGAGCTGGAAGACATGGTGGGCTGATGCCGACTGCCGGACCGCGGCTTGGGTCGCGGTCCGGTAGGTACGAGTCATCGCGGGGTTCGACTTGGCGTGGTCGTGTCAGACCGCCAATGCCCTCCCCACGATAGCATCACCCCGGCGGAGGCCAGGGCCCAGTTGGCGAAGCGGAAATACCGGCACGCCCTCCTCCGTTAGCAACCTCCCCCAACTGGGCCCCGGCCTTCGCCGGGGAGGCGCTTTTGGGGGACGACGTCGATTCACGATACCACGTTTCGAGGCGCTTGGCCGCCTCCTTCGGTCACTCCAGCGGACGCGCAAAACCATATTGGCTGAGCCCTGCGCATTGATCGCAAGGCTCGGCCATATGCATTCTCGGCGCGGAAGATGATCAGTCGCTTGAAGATGGGGTGAGACACCAAGCCCCACCCTCAGACGTCAGGCCTCAGGCTCAGTGGTTATGCCGAGGCGTCCTCGCCGAAATCCCGCGATACTTCACCGCGAAGTCCAGCACGCCGCCCTCGGCAAGCTGCCCAGTCTTTTCACGGTACAGTTCCTCCCAAGGCGTATTGCTCTCGGGTACCGGTGGCAGGCCCTCGATCTTCCGCCGCGCAATCTCGTCGGGCTCGACCAGTGCATCGCAGGTGCCCGCAACCAGATCGATCCGCACCACGTCGCCCGTCCGGATCCACGACAGTCCGCCGCCGACAGCACTCTCAGGCGACACGTTCAGGATCGAGGGACTGTCCGACGTCCCCGACTGCCGCCCGTCGCCGAGCGTCGGCAGCGCGAGCACGCCGCGCTGGATCAGCGCGTCGGGCGGCTGCATGTTGACCACTTCCGCCGAGCCCGGCCAGCCGATCGGTCCCGCCCCGCGGATCACGAGGATACAGCCCTCGTCGATCTCCAAAGCAGGATCGTTGATTCGGTGGTGGTAATCGTCCGAGCCCTCGAACACGATCGCCCGCGCCTCGAACCGATCCTCGGCCCCCGGAGTCGAGAGATAGCGCGCGCGGAACGCCGGCGAGATCACCGAGGTCTTCATGATCCCGAAATCGAACAGATTGCCCTTCAGCACCAGGAAGCCGGCGCGCTCCATCATCGGCGCGTCGAACGGCTTGATCATCTCGCGGTCGCGCGTCTCACGCCCGGCGATGTTCTCGCCGATCGATCGGCCGGTGACGGTCAGGCAACTCGTGTCGAGCTTCCCGCCCGCGATCAGTTCGTGCAGCACCGCGGGAACGCCGCCCGCCCGGTGGAAGCGCTCGCCGAGATACTTGCCCGCCGGCTGCATGTTCACCAGCAACGGCAGGTCGTAGCCATGATCCGACCAGTCCTCCGGATACAGCGTCACGCCCGCATGCTGCGCCATCGCCATGATGTGCGGCTGCGCGTTGCTCGACCCGCCGATCGCGCTGACCACGCGGATCGCATTCAGGAAGCTGTCACGCGTGAGAATCTTCGACGGGCGCAGGTCCTCATACGCCATCTCGACGATCCGCCGCCCGGTCTCGTACGCCATCTGGCCGCGCTCGCGGTACGGTGCGGGAATCGCCGCGCAGCCGGTAAGCGACAACCCCAGCGCCTCGGCGACCGCGTTCATCGTCGAGGCCGTGCCCATCGTGTTGCAATGCCCGGCTGACGGCGCGCTGTCGGTGGCGCGGTTGAGGAACTCCTCCTCGTCGATCTCGCCCGCGGCCAGCTTGCGCCGGCTGCGCCAGATTACGGTGCCCGACCCGACCAGTTCGCCGTCATGCCAGCCGTCGAGCATCGGCCCGCCCGACAGCACGATCGCCGGAATATCGACGGTCGACGCCGCCATGATTCCGCTCGGCGTGGTCTTGTCGCAGCCGGTGGTCAGCACGACCGCGTCGATCGGATAGCCATACAGCGTCTCGACCAGCCCCAGATACGCCAGGTTCCGATCGAGCGCCGCAGTCGGCCGCCGACAATTCTCGAAGATCGGATGGACCGGAAACTCCATCGCGATCCCGCCTGCATCCCGAATCCCGTCGCGCGTTCGCTTGGCGAGTTCGAGATGGATACGGTTGCACGGGCTCAGATCGCTGCCCGACTGCGCAATACCGATGATCGGCCGCCCAGAGCGCAGCTCCGCCGGGGTCAGCCCGTAGTTCATGAAGCGTTCGAGATACAGCGCGGTCATGTCCGAGCGGGCGGGATCGGCGAACCAGTCGCGCGATCGGAACGGCTTCACCGGTACGCGGTCCACTGCAAACTCTCCTGAACACCGCTTGTTATCAATGGGAGCGCTATCGCGACGGTCGTCAGTCGGTCAAGCGCCTGCAAACACTATAGGTGAAAGCGTGATGGTGGTCGGCGACGCGGCGCGGCGTCCGACTGACGGCGGACCAGCGTATAATCGAGAACGACGTGGCCGTTCGCATCCTTGCCGCCGCTGCGACGATTGAAGATCGCCAAGACGAGCAACTCGACCGCCGCGCGCGACATGTCGGCGATCGGCTGGTGAATCGTCGTCAGTTCGGGCCAGATCGTCGTCGCGAGCGCGCTGTCGTCGAACCCGCACACCGTCAGGTCGCCCGGCACGTCCAGACCGCGGCGATGCGCGACAGCGACAGTCGCCGCCGCCATGTCGTCGTTGCTAGCAAAGATCGCGGTCGGCGCGTCCTTCGCGTCGAGCAATTGCTCGGCACCATCAAGGCCGGAGCGATAGGTGAACAAGCCGCCGACCACGAGCGACTGGTCGGGCTCCAGGCCGGCGTCCGCAATCGCGGCGAGATACCCCTCGTGACGCATGCGGCTGGCGGTCTGGTTCGGGTTGCCGATGATGAACCCGATCCGCGAATGCCCCAGTTTGACGAGGTGTTCGGTCATCGCCCGCGCCGCCTCGAAATCGTCGATGGTGACCGCGGCCGACCCTTCCGGCGGGGACCCGGTCGCGACGACCACGGTCGGTACCCCGGCCTCCGTCAGCACGTCGAGCACCGCGCGCGAATCGCACAGTGGCGGCGGCAGGATCACGCCGTCGATCCCGCTCTCGATCATGTGCCGCGCGACCTCGATCTCATGGTCGCCGATGTCGCATTTCTCGACGATCAACTGCACGTCGCTGCGGCTCGCCTGTTCGAGGCTGCCGACCAGGAACTCGCTTAGATATGCCGCGCTCGGATTGCTGTAGAGCAGGCCGATCCGCATCTGTCCGCCGCCGGCCAGGCTGCGCGCGGCGCGGTTGGGGGCGTATCGCAGCGTATCGATCGCGACGTTGACGGCCTCGCGCGTCGCCTCCCGGACCTTGGCCTCGCCATTGATGACGCGCGATACGGTCATCGGCGAAACGCCTGCGAGAACCGCGACGTCGGAAATGGTAGGGGCGCCGCTTCTGCGGCCCGAAGTGTTGCGCGGCTTGCGCGTAGCTAGGCTCATGCCGCGCTTTTTAGCAGGTGATTGCAATATTATCAGCATGTAATCTCGATCAACGTAGTCGTATACTCAGAGAACATCGCGTCACGCTGGTTCATGCTTGCGTGTTATCGCTCCCAACATTAGTCGGACAACTAATCGGCACCATCTTGTGCAGCATGCGCATAGGGAACGGACGGGAGGAACGCGTGCGACACGACCTGATCCGAAAATGCTACCCACGCCTTGGCGTCAATGTCACATTGTCGTCCGCGACTGCTGCTACGCACTGGAACATGGTTCGCCTTCGCACCACATTGGATGACGGGTCCGGGAGTGATAGCGCCACCTTCACGGTCGGCACGTATCTTGGCCAACGATTTCCCGACGCACCACCGCCCTGGTCGGCGCGTCCCTCGATTTGATTTGGAGAACTGACATGGACGGTACCTTCCCAATCGGCGCGCGCGCCGTAGACAGCGACGTCACCTTCCTCGCGATCGATCCGTCGACCGACGCGAAGATCGAGCCTGCCTTTGCCGTTTCGAGCGAGGAAGACGTCGCGGAAGCCTGCAAGCTCGCCGAGGCCGCCTTCGACACCTTCCGCGAAACCGATCCCGAGACCCGCGCGAAATTCCTCGAGACGATCGCCGACGAGATCGAGGCGATCCACGAGCCGCTCGTCGCCCGTGCGATTCAGGAAAGCGGCCTGCCCCGCCCACGCCTCGAAGGGGAGCGTGGCCGTACCACCGGCCAGCTGCGCCTGTTCGCCAAGCATCTCCGCGCCGGCACCTGGGCCTCGGTCATCATCGACGAAGCACAGCCCGATCGTAAGCCCGCCCCCCGCGCGGACCTGCGCCAACGCCGCATCGCGGTCGGCCCGGTCGCGGTGTTCGGTGCGTCGAACTTCCCGCTAGCCTTCTCGGTCGCAGGCGGCGACACCGCCTCGGCACTCGCCGCTGGCTGCCCGGTCGTGGTCAAGGGCCACCCCGCGCATCCCGGCACGTCGGTGATGGTCGGCAAGGCGATCCAGGCCGCAGTCGCCAAGTGCGGCCTGCCCGAAGGCGTGTTCTCGCTGGTCCAGGGGCCCGCGAACGAACTGGGCGCAGCGCTGGTCAAGGATGCGCGGATCAAGGCGGTCGGCTTCACCGGCTCGCGCGGCGGTGGCCTGGCCCTGGTGGCACTCGCCGCAGCCCGCCCCGAGCCGATCCCGGTCTATGCCGAGATGAGCAGCGTCAACCCCGTGATCCTGTTTCCCGCGGCCCTCGCGGCGCGCGGCGAAGCGCTCGGAAAGGCCTATGTCGGCTCGCTGACGATGGGCTCGGGCCAGTTCTGCACCAACCCCGGCATCGTCGTCGCGGTCGATGGTCCCGACCTCGACACCTTCGTCGAAGCCGCCGCTGCCGCCCTTGGCGAGGCTGCGCCGCAAGTCATGCTGACCCCTGGCATCCATGCCAGCTACGACAAGGGCGTCGCCGCGCTTGCCGGTCACGATGCGGTCGAGACGCTCGCCCGCGGCACCGAGGCCGAGGGCGCAAACCGCGGTCGTGCGGCCTTGTTCTCGACCACCGGCAAGGCGTTCGTCGCCGACCCCGCGCTGTCGCACGAAGTGTTCGGGGCTGCCTCGATCATCGTCCGCTGCGCCGACCTCGCCGAGGTCCGCCAGGTTCTCGAACAGGTCGAGGGTCAGCTGACGATCACGCTGCAGATCGACGAAGGCGATTATGCCGACGCCGCGGCACTGGTGCCGGTGCTCGAGCGCAAGGCGGGCCGCATCCTCGCGAACGGATGGCCGACCGGCGTCGAGGTTGCTCCTGCGATGGTGCATGGCGGGCCTTTCCCCGCGACATCGGACCCGCGCACGACCTCGGTCGGTACGGCTGCGATCGAGCGCTTCCTGCGCCCGGTCTGCTACCAGGATCTGCCGGACGCGTTGCTGCCGAAGGCGGTCAAGCACGACAACCCGCTCGGCCTGCCGCGCACCGAGGGCTGATCAGATGAGAGAAGGAAGGGCGCGCTGCCGAACGGCAGGGCGCCCTTCCTTGTTCTCCCGCGAAGGCGGGAGCCCAGTCTGGGTCCCCGCCTTCGCGGGGAAACATGCTTGGGTTCGAACGCTTTTTACTCGCCACCATCCCGGCTTACCGGCCACCACCCCGGCGAAGGCCGGGGCCCAGTTGGAAAGGTGGTCGTAACGAAGGGCAACGCTCCGTTAGCGACGTCCCCCAAATGGGCCCCGGCCTTCGCCGGGGTGGAGCTAAGTGGGTATGCCCGGATGGATGCGCGATCCGCCCCCTCCCCCACACCTCTAATCATTGACAGGCGTGCGCGCGATACTCACTAGTCCGGCATGACAACGCCTGACTCGTCGCGCACCATTTCCCTGCCCGCAGACCTCGGCAGCTACATCGACGAATTGACCGACGGAGGGCATGGCGACGCAGCCGCGATCGTCCGCACCGCGCTCCAGCAGATGCGCGACCGCGATGCCCTGCAAAAGCCCGCCGAAATCCTGATCGGCGGCGGCGAATGCGGGATGCTCGTCCGCCAGCGCGACTGGAGCGCGACCTCTCTCGGCCCTATCGACTCGTGGCCCGCCGAACTCCGCGTCACGCTCGCCAACATCCTCAACTCGCCCGTCGCCAAGGTCGTGATGTGGGGGCCCGAGCACATCATGCTCTACAACGACAGCTACCGCGCCGTCGCCGGCGACCGCCACCCGGCCGCGCTCGGCAGCCCGGTCGCGACCGCGTTCCCCGAGGTGTGGGACTGGAACCGCGCCGTCCTCGAAGCTGGCCTCCGCGGCGAGACCGTCGCCTACCGCGACCAGCCGATCCTGTTCCAGCGTCCCGAAGGCCCCGAAACGCTGACGCTCGATCTGTTCTACACGCCCGTCTACTGCGCCGGTGGCACTGTCGGCGGCGTCCTGTGCACGATGGTCGACAATAGCGGCCGCGTCGAAGCCGAGCACCGCCTCGCCGCCAGCGAAGCCGAACTCCGCCGCGTCACCGACGCCGTGCCGATGCTGATCTCGTACATAGACCGCGACCACGTCTACCGTCTCGCCAACGCGCAATATGACGAATGGCTCGGCGTCGCGCCGGAGTCGATGATCGGCAAACCCGTCCGCGAGGTACTCGGCGACGCGGTGTACCAGGATCGCCGCCCCTCGTTCGAGCGTGCGCTGGCCGGCGAGAGCTTCATCGCGCAGACCGTCTTCCCGCACCGCGACGGCCGTCCGCGCCGCTCCGAATTCCGCTATGTCCCGCATGTCCAGGCGGACGGTTCGGTCGCCGGTATCTACGTGCTCGGGATCGACGTCGAGGACCGGGCTGAACGCGAGGCCGCACTCGGCATCAGCAACGGCCGCTTCCGCACCGCGATGGACGCGGTCCACGGCGTGCTCTGGACCAACAGCCCGGATGGTCGGATGATCGGCGAGCAACCCGGCTGGGCGACGCTCACCGGCCAGTCGATCGACGAATACCAGAATTTCGGCTGGGCCGACGCGATCCACCCCGACGACGTCGCATCGACGATCAAGGCGTGGACCACCGCCGTCCTGAACAAGTCGATGTTCGTATTCGAACACCGCGTTCGCCGCCATTGCGGGGCATGGCGCACGTTCGCCGTACGCAGCCTGCCGATCCTCGATTCAGGCGGCGAAGTCATCGAATGGGTCGGCGTCCACACCGACATCACGCACCAGCGCGCCGCCGAGGCCGCGTTGCGCGAACAGGCCGAAGCGCTCGCCCGCCAGGTCCGCCACCGCGAGCGCGCCGAGGACCAGCTACGCCAGCTCAACGAGACGCTGGAGGCGCGCGTGATCGCCGAGATCGGCGAGCGCCGCGAGGCCGAAGCCAAGCTCGCGCAATCGCAGAAGATGGAGACCGTCGGCAAGCTCACCGGCGGCGTCGCGCACGACTTCAACAATCTTCTCCAGGTCGTCTCGGGCAATCTCCAGCTGCTCGGCAAGAACCTCGCCGGCAACGAGCGTGCGGAACGCTGGGTCGCCAACGCGATGGCCGGCGTCACGCGCGGGTCGAAGCTCGCCTCGCAGCTGCTCGCATTCGGACGTCGCCAGGCGCTGGAGCCGAAGGTCGTCAACGTCACACGGTTCGTGCGCGGCATGGACGACATGCTGCGCCGCGCGATCGGCGAAGGCGTCGAGATCGAGACCGTGGTCGGCGGTGGCCTCTGGAACACCTTCATCGACCCCGCGCAGATCGAGAACGCGCTGCTAAACCTCGCGATCAACGCGCGCGACGCGATGGATGGCCAAGGCAAACTCACCATCGAACTCGGCAACGCCCACCTCGACGACGCCTATGCGCGCAGCCACGAGGAGGTCGAAGCCGGGCAGTACGTCCTGCTAGCGGTGTCCGACACCGGCAGCGGCATGTCGCCCGAGATCATCGAGAAGGTGTTCGAGCCGTTCTTCTCGACCAAGAGCGAAGGCAAGGGGTCGGGCCTGGGCCTGTCGATGGTCTACGGCTTCGTCAAACAGTCCGGCGGCCATGTGAAGATCTATTCGGAGGTCGGCGAAGGCACCACGATCAAGCTCTATCTGCCGCGCGCGATGGAGAGCGAGGACGTCGAGGTCGTCGCCGATGCGGGGCCGATCTGCGGCGGCACGGAGACCGTGCTGGTGGTCGAGGACGACGACGAGGTCCGCACCACCGTCGTCGAACTGCTGACCGATCTCGGCTACAGCGTCCTGAAGTCGGTCGACGCGGCCAGCGCGCTCAACGTGGTCGAGAGCGGCGTGCCGATCGACATCCTGTTCACCGACGTGGTGATGCCCGGAACGCTGAAAAGCCCGGAACTCGCGCGCAAGGCGAAGGAGCGGCTGCCCAATCTCGTGGTGCTGTTCACATCGGGCTATACCGAGAACTCGATCGTGCACGGCGGCAAGCTCGATGCCGGCGTCGACCTGTTGTCGAAGCCGTATTCGCGCGAGGCGCTGGCACGGAAATTCCGCGAAGTGCTGGCCAATCGGCAGCGCGGCGACTCGCCTGCCGCCAAGGTCGCGCGCGATGCGCGGATCGAGGCGGATCGACGCTTGGACGCATCGGCGCGGCGCACCGTCCTGCTGGTCGAGGACGACGAGATGATCCGCGCGAACACTGCCGAGATGCTGCAAGGCAGTGGCTTCGTAGTGGTCGACGCGGCGAGCGCGGAGGACGCGATGACCGCGCTTCAGACCGTGCCGATCGACGCGCTGGTGACCGACATCAACTTGCCCGGCGTGTCGGGACCGGACTTCGCCCGCACTGCGCGCGCGCTGCGACCGGGTGTCGGGATCGTGTTCGCGAGCGGTGATACCGCGTCAGTTCAGGGCGATACGGATGCGATCATGCTGGAGAAGCCGTACGGGCTCGACGCGCTGACGGCGGCGGTGCTGGCATCGCTTGGCGAGACGGCGCTGGTGGAACCGCTCGCGGCGGACCGGGTGGACCCGGCGGAGTAAACCGGTCACAACCAAACGATCCTCCCCCGCCAAGGGAAGGATCGTCGGAAGAACTGCCTGTTTCAGCTAAAATTCCCGAAACTAGGCTCGCGCCACGGCAAAGCCGCGTCGTCGGACGGGGCTTTTGCCCCGCCGGCCGGGCCTGCCGCGGGGCCGCGCCGGAGCTTTCGCTCCGGCTTGGGCGTCAGGCCGCGAACTGGTTCATCGTGTTGTGCGCGCCGCCAGCCTTCAGAGCCGCCTCACCCGCGAAATACTCCTTGTGGTCATCGCCAAGATCCGAACCAGACATGTTCTGGTGCTTCACGCAGGCGATGCCCTCGCGGATTTCCTTGCGTTGAACGCCCTTCACATAACCGAGCATCCCCGCATCGCCGAAATACTCCTTGGCGAGGTTGTCGGTCGAGAGCGCCGCCGTGTGATACGTCGGCAGCGTGATCAAATGGTGGAAGATTCCCGCGCGCTTCGCTGAGTCCGCCTGGAAGGTGCGGATGCGTTCATCGGCTTCGTCGGCGAGCGTCGTGCCGTCGTAATCGACGCTCATGAGGCGCGCGCGGTCGTAGGCGGAGACGTCCTTGTCCTCGGCGGACCAGGCATCGAACACCTGCTGGCGGAAGTTCAACGTCCAGTTGAAGCTCGGCGAGTTGTTATAGACGAGCTTGGCGTTCGGAACGACCTCGCGGATGCGGTCGACCATGCCGGCGATCTGCTCGATGTGCGGCTTCTCGGTCTCGATCCACAGCAGGTCGGCGCCATTCTGTAGCGACGCGATGCAGTCCATCACGCAACGATCCTCGCCGGTCCCCGCGCGGAACTGGAACAGGTTCGACGGGAGGCGCTTCGGGCGGAGCAGCTTGCCGTCGCGGTTGAGGATGACGTCGCCGTTCTGCGCGGTCGCCGGATCGATCTCCTCGCAATCGAGGTACGAGTTGTACTGGTCGCCGAGGTCGCCCGCTGCCTTGCTGACCGCGATCTGCTTGGTAAGGCCGGCGCCGAGCGAGTCGGTGCGCGTGACGATGATGCCGTCCTCGATGCCGAGTTCGAGAAACGCGTAGCGGCAGGCGCGGACCTTCGCGAGGAAGTCCTCGTGCGGCACGGTGACCTTGCCGTCCTGATGCCCGCACTGCTTCTCGTCGCTGACCTGGTTCTCGATCTGGAGCGCACAGGCCCCCGCCTCGATCATCTTCCGCGCGAGCAGGTAGGTCGCCTCGGCATTGCCGAAGCCCGCATCGATGTCGGCGATGATCGGCACGACGTGCGTCTGGTGGTTTTCGATCGCGTTGAGCAGCCGCTGTTCCTCGATCGCGTTACCGGATGCGCGCGCGGCGTCGACGTCGCGGAACATCATGCCGAGTTCGCGTGCATCGGCTTGGCGGAGGAAGGTGTAGAGTTCCTCGATCAGCGCGGGGACGGTGGTCTTCTCATGCATCGACTGGTCGGGCAACGGGCCGAACTCGCTGCGCATCGCCGCGACCATCCAGCCCGACAGGTACAAATACCGGCGGTCGGTGGTGCCGAAATGCTTCTTGATGCTGATCATCTTCTGCTGCGCGATGAACCCATGCCAGCAGCCCAGCGACTGTGTGTAGTGCGCCGGGTCCGCGTCATAGGCTGCCATGTCCTTGCGCATGATCGCTGCGGTATAGCGCGCGACGTCGAGGCCCGTGGTGAACCGGTTCTGCAACCGCATCCGCGCGACGGACTCTGGTGAGATCGCGTCCCACGTGCCGTTTTGGTAAGCGATGAGGTTGGTCAACTGGGCGATGTGCGTCTGGTAGGTCACGGGCGATCCTCGTCTGCTGCGATGATCGACGTGTAGGTATGTTTACATCTCTCAGCGGCCAAAACCCCCCAAGATTGGCGTGCGCGTGTAACGAACGCCGCTTCCCGAATGTGACGATGTAAACTTCGTGACACTGGGTGGATTTCGCCCGGGGCCGAATGTCCTGATCGATATCAAGTCTTGCAAGTTCAAGACCAAGGCAGCGGAACATAGGTCTTCGGACACTGTTGGAAGGACTTCGCAGCCAGGAGACGGTGATGACTGAAAGCGATCCCAGAGATGATGCTCCACTAAGCACGTCCAAGCGAAGCGACGCCGTAGCGGACGCTACGCAGGACCTTGCGGACGGCAAGGGCAGCAGCATCGTTGCCCGTGCGGTTACGATCAATCGCCCGGTCGCCGAACTGTTCGCCTATTTCCGCGACTTCGCAAACCTTCCCACCTTCATGGAGAATGTCGAGCGTATCGACGTCCTCGACCAGCGCCGCTCGCATTGGGTGGTCAAGGGTCCAGCGGGAAAGTCCTATGAATGGATGTCGGCGATTACCGACGAAGCGCAGGACAACTTCATCGCATGGTCGTCGGAGGACGGCGCCGATGTGCCTAACAGCGGCCGCGTCGAGTTCCGCGATGCGGGCGCGCGCGGCACGGTGGTCGTCGCGACCATCCTGTACGATCCGCCGGGTGGCGTGATCGGCAAGCTGATCGCCAAAATGTTCCAGCGCGAACCTGCGATTCAGGCCCGTCGGGACCTGCGCCGCTTCAAGCAACTCATGGAAACCGGCGAGATCGCTACCTCCGCGATGAACCGCAGGCAGCATGAAGAGGAGATGGCCTGATGCGCGCGATTCTTATTGAGGAGCGACGCTGATGCGCGCTTTGGCATGGCACGGTAAGCACGACGTCCGCGTCGATACGGTCGACGATCCCGAAATCGTCAACCAGCGCGATTGCATCATCAAGGTCACCGCGACCGCGATCTGCGGTTCCGACCTGCATCTGTACGACGGCTATATCCCGACGATGCAGGCTGGCGACATCCTCGGCCACGAATTCATGGGCGAAGTCGTCGAGGTCGGCACGAAGTCGACGCTGAAGAAGGGCCAGAAGGTCGTCGTCCCGTTCACGATCGCCTGCGGCAGCTGTTATCATTGCGGTAAGCATCAGTATTCGGCGTGTGACAACGGCCTGCCCGCCGACAACCAGGATATCGCGCAGGAAATCTATGGCCAGCCCATGTCCGGGTTGTTCGGCTATAGCCACATGACTGGCGGCTATGCCGGCGGACAGGCGGAATATGTCCGCGTGCCGTTCAGCGACGTTGGCCCGATCGTCATCCCCGACGGTGTCGACGACGAGAAGGTGCTGTTCCTCTCCGACATCCTGCCGACCGGCTGGATGGCGGCGGAGAACGCGCAGATCGAACCCGGCGACACGGTCGCGGTCTGGGGCTGCGGTCCGGTCGGGCTGTTCGCGGTGCAGTCGGCGTTCCTCATGGGTGCCGAGCGCGTGATCGCAATCGACCACTTCCCCCACCGCCTAGACCTCGCGAAGAAGTTCGGCGCCGAGACGATCAACTACGAGCAGTCGGCAGTATACGAAGCGTTGATGGTCATGACCGGCGGGATCGGCCCCGACGCGGTGATCGACAGCGTCGGCTTGGAGGCACACGGCTTCTTCATCGACAACGTCGTCGACCAGATCAAGGCCTCGACCTTCCTCGGGACCGATCGCGCACACTCGATCCGGCAGGCTATCATCGCCTGCCGCAAGGGCGGTCGCGTGTCGATGCCGGCGGTCTATGGCGGGTTCATCGACAAGTTCCCCCTCGGTGCGCTGATGGAAAAGGGGCTGACGCTCAAGACCGGCCAGACGCACGTCCAGCACTACATGCCTGCGCTGCTCAACGCGATCATGGAGGGCAAGATCGACACCACCTTCCTGATCTCGCACCGCATGGATCTGGAGGACGCGCCCAAGGGCTACGACATGTTCAAGAACAACCAGAACGAAGTGACGAAGGTCGTGCTCAAGCCCGGCTTCAACTGAGGATGACTGACAATGGCTGATAAATTCGCAATTATCACCGGCGCGTCGACCGGTATCGGTTTCGAGCTGGCGACCCTGGCGGCGAAGGATGGCTACGACATTCTCGTCGTGGCGGACGAACCCCTGATCGACGCCGCCGCGCAAGACTTCAAGCAGTTCGGCACCGATGTTCAGTCGCTCCAGGCCGACCTGTCGACGATCGACGGCGTCGACGAGTTGCTTGCGGCCACGAACGGCCGGACGATCGACTTGGTCTGCGCAAACGCAGGGCGTGGGCTCGGCAAGGCGTTCCTCGATCAGGATCTGGCGGAGTGGCGCAAGGTCGTCGACACCAACGTCGTCGGCACGGCGTATCTGTTGCAAAAGGTGCTGCCGCCGATGGTCGCGCGCAACACCGGCAAGGTGCTCGTGACCGGGTCGATCGCAGGCTACATCCCCGGCGCGTTCCAGGCGGTGTATAACGGCACGAAGAGCTTCGTCGACAGCTTCGTCGCCGCGATCCAGAACGAGATCAAGGATGCGGACGGCGTCACGCTGACCAACCTGATGCCCGGCCCGGTCGATACCGAATTCTTCGACCGCGCGCACATGCTCGACACCGACGTCGGCAGCGATCCCAAGAAGAGCGATCCGGCGGACGTCGCCAAGGACGGCTGGGACGCGCTGATGTCCGGCAAGGCCTCGGTCGTGTCGGGCTGGAAGAACAAGGTCCAGTCGGCGATCGCCAACGTCACGCCCAACGCCGTGCTCGCCGAGATGCACCGCAAGATGGCTGAGCCCGGTACCGCGAACGATTGACCGAAAGCCTCAACAGGAGAGAACACCATGACACGATTTCTGACTGCCGCCGCGCTGATCGCGCTGCCGATCGCCGCCGTCTCCGCACAGGCGCCGATGCCCGCCTCGACGTATGTGATGAAGGCCGGCGCCGGCGACCTGTACGAGAAGACGTCGAGCCAGATCCTGCTCGAGACGACCACCAATCCGAAGCTCAAGAGCTTCGCGCAGATGATGATCACCGATCACACCAAGAGCACCGAGGACGTGAAGGCCGCGGCGATGGCGGCGCATGTGAAGGTCGCACCACCCAAGCTCGATCCGATGGGCGCGAAGAACGTCGCGGCACTTCGCGCGGCAAAGGGCACGGCGCGCGATCGGCTGTACGTGACGCAGCAGAAGGCGGCGCATGCCAAGGCGCTGACGTTGCAGCAGGGCTATGCCGACAAGGGCACCGTGGCGGACCTGAAGACTGTCGCAGCCGGAATCGTGCCAGTCGTCCAGACGCACATCACCGAACTGCAGACGATGTAATCATACGGCGTCCTTCCGACGGCGGATTACAGACGGCGCTCGCTTCACAAAGCGGGCGCCGTTCTGCATTCGGGACTCCTAATCGTCTGGAAAGCCGTTCCCGGCCCCGCTAGGTCAGCGCCATGGAAACCGATATCGCCATCGCCCGCAGCGTCGCACTGCACCCTATCGCCGCCATCGCCGAGAGCCTGCAGATTCCCGACGACGCGATCGAGCCTTACGGCCGGTACAAGGCGAAGATCTCGCTCGAATGGCTGAACGCGCGCAAGTCTTCGCCCAACGGCAAGCTCATCCTCGTCACCGCGATCAATCCGACCCCGGCAGGCGAAGGCAAGACCACGACCTCGATCGGGCTCGCGGATGCGCTCCGCCATACCGGGCGCAAGGCCGTGCTCGCCCTGCGCGAACCCTCGCTCGGCCCGTGCTTCGGGACCAAGGGTGGCGCAACCGGTGGCGGTCGTGCGCAGGTCGCGCCGATGGAGGACATCAACCTCCACTTCACCGGCGATTTCCACGCGATAACCGCGGCGCATAATTTGCTCGCGGCGATGATCGACAATCACATCCACTGGGGCAACTTACTCCAGATCGACGTCCGCCGCGTGGTCTGGCGGCGCGTGCTCGACATGAACGACCGCGCGCTGCGCGATATCGTCCAGTCTATCGGTGGCGTCGCCAACGGCTATCCGCGCGAATCGGGCTTCGACATTACGGTCGCGTCGGAGGTGATGGCGATCCTGTGCCTCGCCGACGGGCTCGCGGACATGGAGCGGCGGCTGGGCGATATCGTCGTGGCGTATACCCGCGACCGCAAACCGATCACCGCGCGCGACCTGAAGGCGGACGGCGCGATGGCGGTGCTGCTGGCGGAGGCGATCAAGCCGAACCTCGTCCAGTCGCTGGAGGGGACGCCGGCGTTCCTGCACGGCGGGCCGTTCGCCAACATCGCGCATGGCTGCAACTCGGTGATCGCGACGCGGGCAGCGCTCTCGCTCGGCGACTACGTGGTGACCGAGGCGGGCTTCGGCGCGGATCTCGGCGCGGAAAAGTTCTTCGACATCAAATGCCGCCAGGCTGGCCTTGCCCCCGACGCGGTCGTGATCGTCGCGACCGCGCGGGCGCTGAAGATGAACGGTGGCGTCGCCAAGGCCGACCTGGCACGCGAAGACGTCGACGCGGTCCGTCGCGGCGCGGTCAATCTGGTCCGGCATATCGAGAACATCCGCCAGTTCGGCGTGCCCGCGGTCGTCGCGATCAATCATTTCTACACCGACAGCGATGCGGAGATCGCCGCGATCGTCGAGGCCGCCGCGCACCACGGCTCGCGCGCGATCCTGTGTCGCCATTGGGCCGAGGGTGGCGCCGGTGCGGTCGAGTTGGCCGATGCGGTCGCCGAACTTTGCGACGCGCACGGGGGCGGGTTCGCGCCGATCTATGGCGACGAACTGTCGCTGTTCGACAAGATCGATACCGTCGCCCGCCGCATCTACCGCGCCGAGCATGCTGTCGCAGAACCGAGCGTCCTCGTGCAGTTGAAGCGCTGGGAGGATGCCGGATACGGTCACCTGCCCGTCTGCCTCGCCAAGACGCAGTACAGCTTCTCGACCGACCCTGCCCTGCTCGGTGCGCCGACCGGGCACATCGTGCCAGTGCGTGAAGTCCGCCTCGCCGCCGGTGCCGGGTTCGTCGTCGCGATCTGCGGAGAGATCATGACCATGCCGGGCCTGCCGCGCGTGCCGGCAGCGGAAGCGATCCGGTTGAACGACGACGGGCTGATCGAAGGGTTGTTCTAAACCCCTAATCCTCCCCCGCCAGGGGGAGGTGGCTGGCACTCGCCAGACGGAGGGGGAGGTACGCGAAACGCTGGTTCGGTGTCCTCCCCCTCCGTCACCTTCGGTGCCACCTCCCCCTGGCGGGGGAGGATTCGCGCCGTCCTACCCGAACATCCGCTTCATCGACCGCTCGAGCATCACGAACTGCCACAACGTCCGACCATGCTCAGCACGCCCCATGCGGTGCTCGTCCGCGATCCGCGCGAGCGTCGCCATGTCGAACCACCCCGTCTCGCCGAGCGTGCGCGACTTGGCGAGCGCCGACGCTTCCCCCGCCAGCGCGCCACGGAACCACGCGCTGATCGGCGTCACGAAGCCCATCTTCTGGCGATAGAGGATGTCGCGCGGCAGATACGGCTCCATCGCCTTCTTCATCAGCCATTTTCCCTCGCCGCGCCGCAACCGCATGGTCACCGGCAGCGTCGCGCAAAATTCGATCAGGCGGTGGTCGAGCAACGGTTCGCGCGCTTCGAGGCCGACCGCCATGCTTGTGCGGTCGACCTTGGTCAGGATGTCGCCGGGCAGCCAATGCTTGATGTCGGCATATTGCGCGCGGTCGATCGCGTCGCGCGCGGGCGCGTTCGCCATCGTCGCGACATAGCGATCCTCGGCGCGGTACCCACCGAGCTTCGCGCGAGCGCCCGCGTTGAACAGCTGCGCGCGAAGTTCGGGCGTAGTGACGCCGACCGAGCGCGCATAGGCCTCGCCGCCGCCTTGCGCGAGCGCGAGCAGCGTCGACTTCGCGCGGAGCGGCCGCGGCGCCCAGTCGGCCTTCGGATACCAGCGGCCGAGCGTCCCGAAGACGTCGGCGCGGAGATGCGACGGCAGCAAGCCGCGGACGCGCTCCTCGACCGACTGGAACTTGTAGCGACGGTATCCGGCGAGCGCTTCATCCGCACCGTCTCCAGACAGCGCGACGGTCACGCTCTCGCGAGCGAGCGCGCAGACCTGATAGGTGGCGAGCGCGGACGCATCGGCGAAGGGCTCGTCGAAGCTAGCGACCAGCGTATCGATCAGCCCGAAATCGCCTGACTGGACGACGCGCTCGCGGTGATCGGTGGCGAAGCGGCGCGCGACGGTGTCGGCATAGCTTCGCTCGTCATGCCCGGCCTCGTCGAACCCGATCGTGCAGGTGCGGACCGCCTTCGGGCTCGCCTCCGCCATCAGCGCGACGACCGCTGAGCTGTCCACCCCGCCCGACAGGAACGCACCCAGCGGCACGTCGGCGACCATCCGCGACCGCACGCCGGCGCGCATCCGGTCGACCAGTTCCTCGCCCAGCGCCTTGGCAGAGCCGGTCGCGCGATTCGAGAAGTCGACGTCCCACCATTTGCGCGGCTGCGGGACCGACTTGCCGCGCTCGACCAGCAGGAAGTGCCCGGCCGCAAGCTTCTTTACGCCCGCGACCATGCAGGCATCATCGGGGACATACCCGAATGCAAGATAATCCTCGACCGCGCCCAGATCGGGTACGCGGCGGAGTTGTGGATGCGCGATCAGACCCTTCAGTTCGGACGCGAATGCCAGCGATCCGTCGGCCAGCTCGACATAATGGAGCGGCTTCACGCCCATCCGGTCGCGCGCGAGGAACAGCGTGTGCGCGGCGGTGTCATGGATCGCAAAGGCGAACATGCCGTTCAGCCGATCGAGCATCGACGGCCCCCAGGCGCGCCACGCGTGCAACAGGACTTCGGTGTCGCCGGACGTCCGGAAGATTGCGCCCTTGGCAGTCAATTCGTCGCGCAGTTCGGCGAAGTTATAGACCTCGCCATTATACGTGATCGTCAGCGAGCCATCGGACATCGGCTGCGGCGAGCCTTCGAGGTCGATGATCGACAGGCGGCGATGGCCGAGACCGACGCCCGGCGCGGTCCAGATGCCGTCGCCGTCCGGGCCGCGATGCGACAGCGCCGCGATCATCGCGTGGACGCGGTTCGGGTCGACCGGCTTCGGGGTACCGGGGTGGAATATCCCGGCGATGCCGCACATCTAGCGCATCCCCGCGGCGTGATCGGCGATCGGCGCGATCGGTCCGAGCGCGGCCAGGAAGCGCGCGATCGGGCGTGGATCGGCGCCCTCGACCGACAGGTGGATCGCCACCGCGCGTTGCGGCCCCCCGAGCAACCGCGCCTTCATCGTCTCGATCTTCACCAGCGTTTCGTCCTGCGTGGTCGTGTCGCCGACCCGGTACCACGTCGCGACGATCCGCTCTACGGGTCCGGGCGCCGTGATCCGCATGACGCTTCCCCCTGCAATATCGGGCAGGTCGGCGACGCGGACCCAGCGATCTTCCTCGCGCAGCACGCCGGTCCCGTAGGCGATCAGTTCCTTGCCCTCGTGCTGGCTGCCGAACACCGCGATGCTCATGTCGACCTGCGCACCGGTCGCGTCGGCGTAGCGGCCGAACAGATAATGGTCCGCGCCTGGGTAAGAGGGCGTCCACGGCGCGTGCGTACTGACGGGCACGCGGTGCCAGCCGGCGATCTCGGGAAGGTCGATATGCGAGGGGAGTGGCTGCGCGCGGCTGGCGACTGCCGCGCTCCACGCTGGGAACACTGCAACCGCGGCTAAGACTAACGCCGTCGCAATGGCTAGATCGGTCCGGTTGCGTGGTGTGGCCTGAAGCTTCACCGGATCGAACGCGGGGTCGTCCGGCGCACGGTCGAACCAGCGCCAGCCGATCGCCAGCACGCTCGCCATGACCAGCGCGAAGAACACCCAGCCATAGACGATATGATCGATCCCGGTCGCCGCCTCGACCGAAGTCAGATCCGCCGCCCAGATCGTGCCGAACGCACGAAAGCCATTGGCGATGACGGGGACGACGACCGACACGACGAGGAAAACCGCGCGGCGCCTCCACGACACGAAGCAGAGATTGGCGACGAGCACCCCGAACGCGACCATCGCGATGACGAACTTGGCGCCCGAACAGGCCTCGGCGACCTCGAAGTAATAGCGCCCGGCATGGATCAGCACGCCGTCGACCACCGCGGGTACGCCGACGAGGTGGAGCAACGGCATGACGATCGCGACCGTGACGGTTTGGAGCGGCGGTTCGAGACCCTCGCCGAACGGCACGAGGAAGAACGCGTAGGAGAGCGGGAAGAGCAACCCTCGCGCGACGTTGGGGCCGAGGATCGTCACGACCGCGCCTTGCAGCATCATGACGAGCCCGAGTTGGCGCGCGAACCCGACCGAAGCGGCGTCTCCCATCAGCCAGCCGAACCCGCCGATCGCGACGAGTGCTAGGCCGGGCCACCAACCGGTCGGGGTCAGTTGCGCGAGCTCGGCACGGCGTTGCCAGACGAGCCATGCGATCACCGGGCCGATGAAGAGGCAGTGGCCGAAGGTGGTGCTGGTCCACCAGATATGCGCGAGATCGGCGACATCGCTTCGGAACGTCAGGAGTATCAGCGCCGCGACGACCGCGAGCGCGATGCCGTGACGACGCCATGCGGTCATGCCGGGAGGCCGAGCAGCGCGTCCAACGGCGCGAGGCGGGCGTCCCAGCCATAGCGGCGGATGACTTGCGCGCGGGCGGACTGGCCGAGCGTTGCAGCGGCGTCTGGCGCTTCGAGCAGTTCGCAGATACGTTCCGCAAATTCCTGCGCGGTCGCGGCAATCCGGATCGTGCCGGCATGATCGATGCCTTCGGCAGCGGCCGTCGAGGCGACGACGGGGCGCGCCATCGCCATCGCTTCGAGCACCTTGTTCTGGATGCCGCGGGCGAGTTTCAGCGGGGCGACGCAGACGTCCGCGGCGGCGAGCCAGCCTCGGACGTCGTCGACCGCGCCAGTGACGGTGACGTGATCGCTCGCGAGCGCCTGAACGGCGGCGCTCGGCGCACGGCCGACGATCGCAAAGTGGGTGGGATAGCGTTGGCGCACGAGCGGGAGGATGTCGCGTGCGAACCAGATGACGGCGTCAATGTTGGGCCGGTAGTCCATCTGGCCGGTGAAGACGATCAACGCTTCTGCCCCCCTCCCTGGAAGGGAGGGGTTGGGGGTGGGTTGGCCCGCTTGTGTCCCGACCGGTTGCGTCTGCGGAAGCCGACCCACCCCCGGCCCCTCCCTTTCAGGGAGGGGGGAAGATTGGCGGGCAAAGTTGGCTGCCGGATCGAACTTCGCTGAATCGATGCCGTTCTCAATCGCAGTGATCCGTCCGGTTGCACCACCGTCTCGAAACAGCGCAGCTTCGGCTTCGCTGACGAACAGGCTTGCCGACGCTCTGCCCGCCACCTCGCGCTCGAACGCCCCAAGCAGCCGAGCCTCGCGGCGCATCATCCACCGCATCGGCCCCGATGCGTCGTCGGCAAAACCAGCGAACTTGGCCGAATCGACGTCGACAAAATCCATCACGACCGGCGGACCGCCAACCGGCAGATACTGCGCCATCTGGCCGGAGAAGCAGTAGACCCCGCTAACCTCGGGCAAGACGCGATCGACTGCGTCCTGCATCGCCGCGCTCGCAAAGGCGGTCAACGAGACCGGCTTACCGGCTACGAGTGCTTCGACCGCCGCACGTTTCTGCGACTTCTCGCGCAACAGGATCGTGTAGCTTGCCAGCATATCCGTGAACATCGCAGGCGGATCGAAGTCGGCTTCGTCGTCAGCGAACGCCACCAGATGCACCGGCGTTCGCTTCGCCAGATACTGGAGAATGTGGAAGCTGCGGATCTTGTCGCCGCGATCGGGCGGAAAGGGGATGCGGTGCGCGAGGAAGAGCAGGCTCACCCCAGGCCTCGGGAAATCCACGGTCCTGCTGCGTTGGCCGCCCAGAGCGGTAGCTTCTTCCACGTCCGCACCATCAGCGCGTATTTCGGGTTCAGCGGGTTCACCTCGCGCGCTGGCCCGTTGCTGCGCTTGGCATAGAGCCGCGGTTCGGGCGTAAATCCCCAGTTCTTCTTGAACGCCGCCGCCCCCGTACCGGTCTTCGAACGTCCGAAATCGAACCGCGTGCAACCGCGCGCGCGCGCATGCGCCATCAGCGCGAAATACATCCGGTCGTTGGCGCGCAATCCTCGCGCCGCGTCGGTCCCGCCGCCCCAATAGGGATAGACCGTGCCGCGGAAATACAGGCTCAGGACGCTGGTTACCGCACGACCTTTGTGTCGAACGGTAAGAATATCGGCATCCATCACACTCGTAACGCTGCGGAAAAGCTTGGCGGGAAAGACCGGTGTGCCGAGGTTGCGAACCGACTCCGCGTAAACCCGGTAATGCTCGGCGAGCAGTTTCCGGTCGTTGCCGATCACGATCTCAAGGTCGAAGCCGAGCGCACGGCGGACTTCGGCGCGCTGCTTCCGGGGGATCGCGAGCAGTTCCGCATCGTCATCCGCAGCCAGGTCGCGAACGAAGCCGAGATAGCTGGTGTCGTCGCTATCCCAGCCGCTTGGCGCAGGACCGCCGCGTAACTCGACCGAGGGGCAGCCGGCCCGCAGCGCAAGGTTCCAAGCCGCCGCCGACAGCGGTTCGACCGCACCTCCAAGAACGCCGCCATCGACACCGAACCCGGTCGACACCAACGCGCGCCCGAACAGTGGCGAGCGCATCTCGGTCAACGGCAGCACACCGTCGATCGCGCCTTCGCTCTCCGAAACCAGATAATGCGCGCGCTGGCCGCAACCGTCCTGCACCGCGACGCTCCACGCTGGCAGATGGAACGGCGTGGCACCATCGCTAGCCTCAACGAACGCCGTGATCCGCGCGCACTCGACCGTATCGCGAAGGTCGACTTCGCGAACGCCGACAGGCATCGGCGCAGTCACGCCAGTCGCGCCGCTTCGCGCGCGACGACCGTATCGACGCGGCCCCAATCGTGCCGGCCAAGCAGTCCGCGCAACTTGCCGGCCATCGCCCCGAGCCGCGAATAATGGCGGATCTTCGACCGCATCGGTGCCTCGTCGACTCGAGGCTGCGACGGGTCGATCTCCCACGGGTGAAAGTAGAACATCGCCGGTCGGTCTTCGCGATTGACCTGGCGCACCGCGAGATCAGTGATCGCCGCCGGAAGCAGCCGAAAGAATCCGCCGCCGGTCGCCAGCTTGCGCTCGCCGAACTTGGCGACCGTCACCGGGACCTCGATCAGGGCGCTGTCGGCGAGCGGCTTGAACCCGTAGCGCGGCGCATCGAGCCAGCCGTAATGGTCGTGCTTCACCGGCGCGACGCTAGAGGAATAGGCATAGCCCGCCTCGGCAAGTTCGACGTGCGCCCAAGGCGTCCGCTGGTCGATCGAGAAGCTCGGCGCGCGATACCCCGTAACCTTCGTCCCCGCCGCATCCTCGATCGCCGTCCGAGCACGTGTGAGGTCGGCGCGAAACACGTCCGGCGTCATCGTGAAGACACGCTGATGATCCCAGCCATGGCTGGCGATCTCGTGCCCCGCATTGACGATTCGCCGAATCAGCGCCGGATAGCGATGCGCGACCCAGCCTAAAGTGAAGAACGTTGCCTTCGTATCGCGCTCGGCGAACAGCGCGAGGACGGCGTCGGTGTTGGCCTCGACGCGCGGCTGGAGCGTGTCCCAGTCGGCCTTGTCGATCACCTTCTCGAACGCGCCGACCTGGAACCAGTCCTCAACATCGACGGACATGCCATTGAGAACAGGCATTTCAGGCAGCATCGTGCCAGGCGGCCACACCGCGGATCGGCGCGTATTCCGGCTTGGTATCGTCGCCCTCGACCCAGTCGACCAGCAGCGTCAGCACGCGACGTAGCGCCTTGTCCTGCATGTCCACCCGCGCCTCGAGTTCAGCGAGCCGCTCCTCGACCGCAGGATCGGTGCTCGGCGTGTCAGCATGCGGCGTGAACATAGGTTCGCGCGGTTCGTGCGCGTCATGCGCACCTTTTCCCCGGTCCTGCGCGATCATTGGCAGGTCGCCCTCAAGGTCACGTTGCACCGCCTGCACCGTATCGCCGTCGATCACCGTGAGGTCGTCGATCGCCGCGTGAAGCATCACGCGCCCGGCAAGCTGGTTCAGGCGACGCGGCACACCGGCCGACCCGGTGAAGAACGCCGCGAAGGCGTCCTCGGTAAAATCGGGGTTCCCCGTCCAGCCGACCACCGTCAGGCGGTGCGCGAGATAGTCGGAGACCTCATGCTCCTCCATCGGCTCGAGATGGTGGATCGCGATCACGCGCTGGCGGAGCTGTTCGAGACGCTCCGAGCCGTGGAGCCGGTCGCGGAACTCGGGCTGGCCGAGCAGGACGATCTGCAGCAGCGCGTGGCCGCCGGCCTGGAAGTTCGACAGCATCCGCAGTTCTTCGAGCGCATCGACGGGCAAGGCCTGCGCCTCGTCGACGATCAGCAGCGTCCGCTTTCCCGTTCGCGCGACCGCGTGCAGCCCGCGCTCGATCGCGGTCAGCAGTTCGGCCTTGCTCAGGCCGGCGGGATCGACTTGGAGGTCGGTGGCGACGATCCGCAGCAGGTCGTCCGCCTCGATCGCGGTCGAGACCAGCTTGATCGCGTTGAGGCGCTGAAGGTCGGTCGTGTCCATCAAATGACCGACGAGCGTCGTCTTGCCCGCGCCGATATCGCCGGTGATGACGATGAAGCCCTCGCCCTGCGCCAGACCATAGCCGAGATACGCCATCGCCTTGCGGTGGGTGGCGGTCTCGAACCAGAATTTGGGATCGGGGGTGAGCTGGAAAGGCCGACCCGTCAGTCCATAATGTTGATCGTACATAAGCTGCTTGCCTTCAGAACTGGTACCGCGCACCGATCAGCGCCTGCGCCGACCAGTCGCTGTCGAGGTCGCCGACCTTGAAGCTGTAAAGCCCGAGCGACGCGGTGGTGCCGAGACGCCCGAAATTGTGAAAATATGTCCCCGTCCCGCCGTAAGACCACACGCCGGTATCGCCGGTGATGTCGTCGACGCCGCTGTCGTAATAATTGACGAACAGGTCGGCGTTGACGCCGGAAACCGGGGTCAGCCTGCGCGTGTAGAAGAGCTGGCCGTAATAGCTTTCGTCGTCGAGACCCGCGACGACCAAGCCGGGCGCGAGCCGCGGCGCATAGAGCTTGCGGTTGGCATAGCCGATGCCCGCGCCCCAGGTTGAGCGCCCGCGCGTGGCGGAGATCACGCCGTCGATCCCGCGTGCGCGGTAGCTGGCGGTCGAGATCGACTGGAAAACGTCGTTGAGGCAGCCGCCGGGTTGCGCACCCGTGGAGCCGAACACGCAGCCATTGAACTGCTGGCCGAAACCCTGCTGGTTGCCGCTCAGGAAGCTGGTCGGCAAATTGCCGATGCCGGTCCGGAGCTGACGGCCGAAGGTCTGCACGCCGTCATACACGTTGACCGCGAGGCCGACGGAGTCCGATGCCTGATAGGTCGCGGTGCCGGTGTAGCTGAGCGATCCGTAGCGGCGCCCGACATGCCCCTCCACCGAGGTCCGGCGATTGGGCCGCCAGACGACGCCGGCGTCGTAATAGATGCCGTCGGTGCGATAGGCGACGCGGCGCGGCGATGCCTCGTTGGTGACGAAGCGACCGTCGCGATCGAGCACGGGCGTGCCGGTCGCGTCGACGACCGGATCCTTCTGGCTCGTCTCGATCTTCTCGTAACCGACGCCGGCGGTGAGCGCGACATAGGGCGAGATCGGCTGGAGTATGTCGCCGCGGCCGTAATAGCCCTCGTAACGCTGCTTCAACTGGCTGGCGGTCTCGCGGTCGTAAGCGCCGCTGACCGTGAGCCCGAACGGAGCGATCGCACCGGGGCGCACCGAGGCGCTGGCGGTCACGGTGTTGCCGATCGAATCGTCGTAATAATCGAGCCGTTGCCCGCCCAGGCCCGCATCGCCGAACGTCGGCGTATCGACCTTGGTATAGCCGAGCCGGTAGTTCGCGTTCAGTGCCACCGGGCCGGCGTTGCTGGTGAAGCTGGGGCCGGCATAGACCGAATAGATCTGGCTGACGTTGCTCACATTGCCGACGAGGACGCCCGGCGCCGCGCCGCGGATATCGGAGCGCGACCGGGTGGCGATACCGGCAGCCTCAAGCGTGAGGTTCGGCGTGACGCGCGCATCGACGCGCGCGAGGCCCGAATGGATATCGTCGTCGCCGAGACGATCGCCCCAGCCGAATCGATGCTCGTACCGATAGCTGACTTGGCCCGAGATACGCTGGGTCTGGACCGCCGCGTCGACGCCGGCGGCGAGGCTGGTATAGGTCAGCACGTCGCCACCGTTGAGATCGGCGGACAGCGTCTGGTTTGCCTCGACATACGGATTGATCGTGATGCGGCGCGACGATTGCGCGGGTTGCGTCGGCAGATCGGCCTGCGCGACGACCGGCGTGGCGGGCAGTGCCGCGAGCACGCAACCGCCGGCGATCAACGCCAACTTCCGGGCCATACGCCTGGTGTGCAGTGTCCGCATCACGACGCATGCCCGTAATAGCTGCCGAACCGCGCACCGCCCTGGACGAACGACACGGCATTCAGCACGAGCTGGATATGCTCGCACCCGTCGAGCAGGTTCACTGCCGCCCGCAATTCGTTCTCGGGGGTGTGGTCGGCGCGGACGACGAGCATCACCTGCCCTACCCGCATCGCCAGCACCGATGCCGGCGACGCCGCCAGCGCAGGGGGCGAATCGAAGATCACGACACGGCGCGGATTGGCCTCGAGCAGGCGCGCGATCACCGACTTGGTCCGCGCGCTGGCGAGGAGTTCGGTATCCATGCTGGTCTTGGACCCGGCAGGCAGGATCGAGAGATGCGGCACGTCGGTCTGGATGACGAGATCCTCGACGTCGATCCGGGTATCGCCCAGCGCATCGAGCAGTCCGGGGCCATCGGTGAGGCCAAGCTGCGCGACGACATCGGGCTTGGCGACGTCGGCATCGACCAGCAGCACTTCGGTATCACGCTCGGCCGCGATCGAGAGCGCGAGGTTGATCGCGCAGAACGTCTTGCCGTCGCCGGGGCGCGCCGAGCAGACCAGGATCATGCGCGCCTTGTCGGCGCTCCCGCTCTCCGCGATCCGCGCGCCGGTGATCAGCAACTGCCGCTTGATCAGCCGGAACTCCTCGGCAAGCGGGCCGACGGGCGCACCGGGGACGATCATGCCGTTCGCCGCCAGCATCCCGCGATCGATCCGCACGGTGTCGGATGCTTCGTCGGGCAGGTAGAATTCGTCGGGAAGCTCGTCACCGACCGGCGCGCGCAGTTCTTCCGGGATCGCGAGGAAGGTGGGATCGACGAATTCGTGCGACGGCTCGGTCTCGGATACCGGCGCAGACGCCGCAACAGGCATCTCTTCGACCTGCGTTTCGAGCTTCGGCAACTCGGTTTCCGGCACCTCGACGACAGGGGGGACCACGGGCGCAACCAGCGGCGCGTCGACCTGCGGCGGAGTCGGCACGATGGTACCGCGCAGCCGGGCGTGCGCGTTGAAATCATACACCTTGGCCGCTCGTTCGAGCAGCGAGGGTTCGCGATCAGGCTTCGTCACGGTCATCCCCCTATGCCGCCAGCCCACGCTGGAGGATCTCTACCCCCAGCAACAAGACATAGGCGACGCCCAGTGCGGCCGTACCGCCCAGGAACATCTTCAACTTGTGCCGACGCTGGCCGGATTGCACGCGCGTCACCACTTCGCCGATCGACCCGATCACCGGCATGCCTGCCGCCTTTTCGAGCCGCGCGGTCGTCGCGAACGTGGATCGCAGCTGCCCCATCGCGAAGGCCGCGCCGATTCCCGCCGCGAGTCCCGCGATCAGAACCCCCGTGAGTAGCAGCAATCTGTTCGGCGCGCTCGGCTTGCTCGGCATCGTCGGGGGATCGATCACGCTGAACTTCACGTGGTCGCTCTGCGACTGCGCTTGACCCACGATCGCGGTCTGCTCGCGCTGTTTGAGCAGCGCGTCGTACTGGTCCTTCAGCACCTGATAATCGCGATCGATCGAGCCCTGTTCGGCGGCGACTTCCGGATCGCCCGACAGCTTCGAATTGAGCAGGTCGAGATCGCCCTGCAACTGGCTGCGCCGCATCCGCAGCGAGGCGACGGTGGCGGTGCGATCCGCGACCATCGACTGGAGCGACGCGTAGAGCGGGTTCTGCGCACTGCCCCCTGCATTGCCGCCCGCCAGCGGCTCGCTGCGCGCGGCCGCGGTGGCCGATGCGAGCTGGCTCTTCAGCGCGATCACGTCGGGGTGGTTCTCGGTATAGCCGCGCGCGCGGGCGTCGGCAAGCTGACCCTGGATCGCCTGGAGCCGTGCGCGCGCCGGCCCGGCCGCGCCAGCGACGCCCCCCGTCCCCGCGACCGTTGCCGGCGTCCCGGCCATCTGGCCCTGAACCGCGGCAAGGCTCGATTGCGCGGCGGCGAGATCGCCGTCGACCTGCGACATCTGCGACCGCGCCGCGCTGATCCGGTCGCTGACCGAACCCGTGCCGGGGAGAGCGCCGAGATAGCGATTCTGGAAGTCGGCACGCTTGGCCTCGGCATCGGCGAGCTGCTTCTGGCGGGAGGCGAGTTGCTGGTCGAGGAAGGTCAGGCTCTGCGTCGTCTTCGAGCGATCGCCGGCGAGGTTCTGCTCGACGAACAGGTCGATCAGCTTCTGCGTGATCTGGCGTGCGAGCTTCGGGGTCGCGGCGCTCGTCGTGATCTGGAACAGATTATCCTGTTGCGACACGATCTTGATGTTCGGGGCCAGCGCCGCGACGCGGTCGGCGACGTCGCGGTCGCTCGACACGGTGTTCGCGAGATCGGTGCCGCGCACGACCTTTTCGAGGTTCACCGCGGAGATCAGCGTCGTGCGGATCGTGTCGACCGTCATCGGCGCGACCTGGGGCACGCCGTCCATGCCCGAAGGCAGGATCGTCTGCATCTGCACGAATACGCGCGCGGTCGAATCGTAGCGGCTCGGGATCTGCGACACGACCAGCCAGCCGAGCACGCACACGCCCCATGCCACCGCGAGCGCCAGCCAGCGCCGCGTCCAGATCGCATGCAGCGCGATCCGCACCTCGTCGTAGATCCCGTTCATCCCGATCGCCTCAGAACATCGATTCGGGAATGATGATCACGTCGCCCGGCGCGAGCCGGACGTTGGCCGACGAATCGCCCTTCTTGAGCAGGTTGTTGATCTGCAACCCGAACTCGGTCTGCTTGCCGGTCGCGCGATCGTAGCGCACCAGTCGCGCCTTGTTGCCCGCCGCATACTGGCTGAGCCCACCGACCGCGATCATCGCATCGAGCAGCGTCATGTTGGCGCGGTACGGGATCGACGCGGGCTTTTCGGTCGCGCCGACGATGCGGACCTGCTGGCTGTAGGTGCCGCTGAAATTCTCGACGATCACCGAGACGATCGGGTCCTTGATATAGGCCCCCAGCGCCTTCTTGATGTCGTCGCTGAGCATCGCCGGCGTCTTGCCGACCGCGGGCAGGTCGTTGATCAACGGCGTCGTGATCCGGCCGTCAGGACGCACCTGGACCTTCGACGACAGCTCTGGATTGCGCCAGACGAAGATGTTGAGCTGATCGAGCGGGCCGATCACATATTCCTCACCAGGCAGTTCCTGGTTCGCGACGAACGAAGCGGGCGGCAACGCGGGCGGCGTGCTGCCGGTCGTGCACGCGCCGAGCGTGGTCGCGGCGAGGCCTAGGGTCAGCAGGGATTTCGATACAGATCCGGAACGCATGGGTAACTTTCTCCTGGCGCCGCACCGTCCATCGGTTGCCCGACGGGCGGCTAACTCAGCCTTCGCTATGCAAGTAACAGGTGAAGATAGCGTTAGGAGCGCCCCGTAACCATGCCCCGCCAAGGCACTGCAACTGCGCCTTATATACCAGTAACGATCTCGGACGCGGGTGGATGCCCCAGAAACGCGCTCGGGCTGGCGCTCGCCCCGTAGGCGCCCGCCATGAAGATCGCGATGAGGTCGCCGACATGGACGGGGGGGAGCGCGACCTTGTCGCCGAGCCGGTCGAGCGGGGTGCAGAGCGGACCGACGACGGACACGGTGTCCGCGGCCTCCTGGCCCATCCGCGCGGCGACCGCGATCGGGTAGTTGCGGCGGACGACGGTGCCGAAATTGCCACTGGCGGCGAGCTGGTGGTTAAGGCCGCCGTCGACGACGACGAAGGTCTCGCCCTGGCTTTGCTTTATGTCGACGACGCGGGTCAGGTAGACGCCCGACTCCGCGACGAGCCAGCGGCCCAGTTCGATGGCGAAGCGCGTTTCGCCGAGGATGACCGGGCGCGAAGCGAGCGATTCGCCCAACGCATCGCCGACCCGCTCGACGTCGAGCGCCACGTCGCCTGCGAAATACGGCACGCCGAAACCACCGCCGAGGTTGACGAACGGCGGCGCGACGCCAGCCTCTTCCGCCAACCGCGCCGCGAGTGCGATCGTCGCGGCCTGAGTCTCGATGATGGCTGCGGGATCGAGCGCCTGGCTGCCGGCATAGATATGAAACCCGCGCCAGTCCGCGCCCGCCTCTAAAATAGCTTTGACGAGCGCGGCGGCCCGCGACGCATCGACCCCGAACGGCGATGCGCGCCCGCCCATCCGCATCCCCGAGCCGCGCAACTCGATATCCGGGTTCACGCGGACCGCCATCCGCGGCTTCAAGCCAAGCCGCCCGCCGATAGCGAACGCACGCGCAGCCTCGCCTTCCGACTCGATGTTGAGGGTCGCGCCCGCGGTGATCGCGGCGGCGAGTTCGTCGTCGCGTTTGCCCGGCCCGGCAAAGCTGATCGACTGCGCGGGTTTGAAGGTCAGCGCCTTTTCAAGCTCGCCCGCGGAAGCGACATCGAGCCCGTCGACCAGCGGCGCGATCGCGGTCAACAGGTCGGCGTGCGGATTGGCCTTGATCGCGTAGTGCAGATCGATCCCCGGCATCGCCGCGCGGAACCGCGCGATGCGGGCAGCGACGATCGCCATGTCGTAGACGAACAGCGGCGTGTCGCTGGCGTGCACGGCCCAGTCGTCGGCCGTCCGTCCGCCGATCTTCAGCGGACCATCCCGCTGCGCGAACTCCCGAGGAAGAGCACCCATCGGTTTCATGACGCGCTCCCTTCCTTGTTCCCCCGCGAAGGCGGGGGCCCAGACTGGGCTCCCGCCTCTGCGGGAGAACAAGCTTTTACCTCCGACGCAATGGCAGACCTGTCCAGCTTCCCATTGGCATTACGCGGTAATTCCTCGCGCCATAAATACACACCCGGCTGCATGAAGCTCGGCAGAGCAGTCCGCAATCGCGCCCGCAACGACGCTTCCTCGCTCGTATCCCCCGCCAGCATCACGACGATCGCCTGCCCCAGCCGCTCGTCCGGCACGCCGACCGCGACCGCCTCGCGCGCCTCGCCGCCTGCCAGTACGGCCTCCTCGATTTCGAGCGGACTGATCCGGTTGCCTGCGCTCTTGATCATCTCGTCATCGCGGCCGACGAATCGGAGCAGGCCGTCCTTGCCCTCGACGACGGTATCCCCCGACCAGACCGCCATGCCGTTACCATCGGGCGCCGGCCGAAACCGCTGCGCGGTGCGCTCCGCGTCCTGCCAATAGCCTTGGGCGACGAGTGGCCCCGAATGCACGAGTTCTCCCGCCTTCCCCGGCGCAGCGCGGGTGCCGTCGGGCTTCACCACCGAAACCTCGGCAAACGGGATCGCCTGCCCCATCGCGTCGGGATGCGTATCGATCAGCGCGGGGTCGAGATAGGTCGACCGGAACGCCTCGGTCAGCCCGTACATCGCATACACATCCGCCGCCGGAAACCGCGCGCGCAAACCTCGCACCAGCCGCGGCGTCAGCGCGCCGCCCGAGTTGGTCAACCGCTTCAACCGTGCAGCAGTCTCGACCGACCACTCCGCCTCGAGCAACTGCGTCCATAGCGGTGGCACGCCGGCGAGCGTCGTGGCCTCGAACCGCTCGACCGCCTTCACGACATCGCGCGCGACCAGATAGTCGAGCGGCGCCACCGACGCCCCCGCCGCCCAGGTCGAGAAAAGCTGGTTCTGGCCATAGTCGAACGACAGCGGGAGGACGCCGAGCACCCGGTCTTCTGGCTTCAGCTTCAGATAATGCGCGACGGAGATAGCCCCGAGCCACAGGTTCGCATGGCTCAGCATCACGCCCTTCGGCCGGCCAGTTGATCCAGACGTATAGAGGATTGCGGCTAGCGTGCCGGGATACACATCGGATGGCCCCAGAACGCCACCCTCCTGGTTCCCCGGCGAAGGCCGGGGAACACGTGACGCGTCAGTTTCGTCCACCACGCTACACCCTTCCGGAACGTCACCATCGTTCAACGTCCCAGCCCGCACGCCCTGAGTCACCAGCAACCGAGCGCCGCTGTCCGCCAGGATATGCGCAACCTGTGCCCGCCGAAGCAGCGGATTGACCGGCACATGCACCAGCCCCGCCCGCGCCACCGCCAGCGGCATCAGGCACGCGACCCGCGTCTTCGGCAGCCACGTCGCCACCCGGTCGCCTGTCGAAAGCCCCTGCCCCACCAACCACCCCGCCAGCGCGCCGACCCCCACCTCAAGTTCGGCAAACGTCATGGCCCCCGCCTTGTCGACCAACGCAACGGCGTCAGACGCACCGCGCGAGGCGACATGGTCGATGGGGTACGGCTTGGGGTCGAGCGCGATCATGTGCCACTAATAGCGCCAACCCGTTGCCGAATTCACCCCCACACGCTAGCGGAGCCCGGTTCGTAACGGTTCAGGCGATGCTCGTGATCTTCGAAGGCACCACACAAGTCGAAACGACGGTACGCGCCGTCCTGGCCAATATCCTCGGTCTCAGCGCAGACCGCGTCGCGACCTTCACGCACGATACGCCGTTGTTCGGCGCATTGCCCGAGCTCGATTCGATGGCGGTGGCCAGCGTGCTCACCGAACTCGAGGACCGTCTCGGCATCCTGATCGAGGACGACGAAGTCGACGGCGAGATGCTCGAGACGTTCGGCGCGCTGGTCCAGTTCGCCGCGACCAAGGCACTGGTCTAGCTCCAGCGGGCGGTCTAGCCTCCAGCGGATGACGGGCCTTCGCTTCGAACAATACGCGTGGCGCCGTGGTCGCGAAGCGATGCTGCGGTTCGGCCCTGACACCGGCCCGATCGTCATCGCCGCGCTTCCGCTGTTCGAGGAAGCGAACCGCACCCGGCAGTTTGCCTGCACGATCCTGCGCGCGCTTGCGGATCGCGGGATTGGCAGCATCCTCCCCGATTTCCCCGGCACCGGCGAAAGCCTCGTCGCGACCGTGGATGCACGACTGTCCCACCAGCGCGAAGCCTATTGCACGCTATCCGAGCGACTTGGCGTGAAGACCTATGCACTCTCCATAAGAAGCGGCGCGCTGCTCGACATCGACGCGACTATGGCCGGTCGCTGGCATCTGGCCCCGCAGCCCGGAATTAATCTCGTCCGAGACCTCGAACGCACACGCACCGCCAGCAGGCCCGAAAGTGCCTCGAAAAACGAATATGCGGGCAATCTTCTGGCTTCGGAAATGCTTGTCCAGCTCCGCAGTGCCGTACCCCGCCACGATGGACGGTGCCGGATCGTGCGCCTGGATACCGATCCTCGACCGTCCGATGCGACCTTCACCGGAGCGCCGCTCTGGCGCCGATCGGAACCGGGGAACGATACCGTTCTAGCACAGCAACTTGCCGACGATATCGTCCATTGGATCGCATCATGCGAGAGCTGATCACGTTCGCTTGCGAGGGCGAAACGCTCGCCGCCACGCTAGACGACGCAGTCGGCACGACCGGCCTTCTCATCGTCTCCGGCGGCAACGAGATCCGCAGCGGCGCACACCGCGGCATGGCGACGCTAGCCCACCGCCTCGCCGAAACGGGCATTCCCATATTCCGCTACGACCGCCGCGGCGTCGGGGATGCGACTGGTGACAATGGCGGCTTCCTCACCGCCGAACCCGACCTGATCGCCGCCGCCGCCGCCTTCCGTGCGGCGGCACCACACGTCACGCACCTGATAGGCTTCGGCAACTGCGACGCAGCCTCCACGCTGGCGATGTTCGGCCGATCCGCGGGCATCGACCGGATCATCCTGGCCAACCCCTGGGTCGTCGAACCGATCGACGACCTCCCCCCCGCCGCCGCCATCCGCGCCCGCTACACGACGGCGCTACGCGACCCAAGGGCTTGGCACAGAGCCCTACGAGGAGGGGTAAACGTCCGCAATCTATTCAGAGGCTTATGGCGAATATCTCGCGCGAAACCTGAGGCACTAACCGTCCGTGTCCTGACGGCGCTAACACGCTGGGGACCCAACGCCGCGGTCATCCTAGCTCGCGGCGACGCGACTGCTATCGCCTTTGCGGCAGTAGCCGGGACCGCAGTCGCGACCGAGACGATCGACACCGACTCGCACAGCTTCACCGGCTCGGCAGGCGCCGCGCTGGAGGCCGCGATCAGGCATATCCTGGCCTGATCGTCTTTCCCAATAACGCCGTTTATTCAGCCGCTTCGGCAAGCTCCGCAAACTCTGCTGCCGCGAGGAAGCGCTCGGCGTCCAGCGCCGCCATGCAGCCCGTCCCCGCCGCCGTCACCGCCTGACGGTACACCTTGTCGGCGACATCACCGCACGCGAACACGCCCTCGACGCTGGTCCGCGTCGACCCGGTCTCGACCGAGATATACCCGTCCGAATCGAGGTCGATATGGCCGCGGAACAGCTCGGTCGCTGGGTGATGCCCGATCGCAACGAACCCGCCATCGACCGCGAGCCGCGAGCGCTCGCCGGTCACCGTATCCTCGAGCTCCAGCGCGACCAGCCCTGCGTTGCCGCCGCCGTCGACGAACTCGCGAACCTCCTTGTTCCAGAGCACCGTCACGCCCTTGTGAGCGAACAGCCGCTCCTGGAGGATCTTCTCCGAACGGAGCGAGTCGCGGCGGTGGATCAGCGTCACGTCAGGCGAATGGTTGGTGAGGTACAGCGCCTCCTCGACCGCGGTATTGCCGCCGCCGATCACCGCCACCTTCTTGCCGCGGTAGAAGAACCCGTCGCAGGTCGCGCAGGCGCTGACGCCCTTGCCCTTCATCGGCTCCTCGCTGTCGATGCCGAGCCATTTGGCCTGCGCGCCGGTCGCAATCACCAGCGTGTCGCCCTCATACACGTCGCCGCTGTCGCCGATCAGGCGGAACGGGCGGCTGGTCAGGTCGACCTGCACGATCGTGTCCCACATCATCCGCGTGCCGACATGCTCGGCCTGAGCCTGCATCTGCTCCATCAGCCACGGGCCCTGGATCACGTCCTTGAAGCCGGGATAATTCTCGACGTCGGTGGTCGTGGTCAGCTGGCCACCGGGCTGGATGCCCTGCACGACGATCGGCGCCATCCCGGCACGTGCGCCATAGATCGCGGCTGAGAGCCCGGCGGGGCCCGAGCCGAGGATAAGCATGCGGGTCGTGTGCGTCGTCATCGGAGTTCCTTGGAGATTCGAGACTGCATCTAGGGGATGCGCGACCGGATTTGAACCGCCGGTAAATCTGTGTCGCCTGCATCGAAAGCTTTGCCACTGCGTTGGACAATAAAAGCGGAGATGAGCATGAGCGACGACCGGACCGTAGAGATCGAGGATTACACGGCACCAGCAGGCGGCTGGGGCTCGATGAAGTCGCTAGTCGAGATTTCTGCGCGCGAGAAGGTCGGGCCCGAAGTGATCCGCGAGCTCGCCCGCCAGAACAAGCCGGATGGCTTTGCATGCGTCAGTTGCGCCTGGGGCAAGCCGGCCCATCCGCATGTCGCGGAATTCTGCGAGAACGGGGCGAAGGCGACCGCGTGGGAGCTGACCTCGTTTCGCGTGACGCCGGCGTTCTTCGAGAAGCATACGGTCAGCGAGCTGATCGGCTGGAAGGACTTCGATCTCGAACAGGCCGGGCGGCTCACGCATCCGTTGAAGTATGATGCCGCGACCGACAAATATGCGGCATGCAGCTGGGACGAGGCGTTCGCGGGCATTGGCGCCAAGCTGAAGACGTACGATCCGACCAAGGTCATCTTCTATGCGTCTGGTCGCGCAAGCCTCGAGACGTCGTACATGTATAGCCTGCTCGCGCGGATGTATGGCAGTCAGAACCTGCCCGACAGCTCGAACATGTGCCATGAGACGACCTCGGTGGGACTCAAGTCGGCGATCGGCTCTGCGGTCGGCACGATCCACCTGTCGGACTATGAGAAGTGCGACGCGATCTTCTACTTCGGGCAGAACCCCGGCGTTAACAGCCCGCGGTTCCTGCATCCGTTGCGCGATTGTGCGAAGCGCGGGGTCGAGATCGTCGTGTTCAATCCGCTCAAGGAGCGCGGGCTGGAGAAATTCCAGGACCCACAGAACCCGATCGAGATGGTGACGGGCAAGTCGACGCCGATCGCCTCGCAATATCACCAGCTCAAGACTGGCGGCGACGTCGGCGCGATCATGGGGATGTGCAAATACCTGATCGAGGCCGACGACAACGCCAAGCGGATCAACGGCCTGCCCGTCCTCGATCACGCGTTCCTTGCCGAGCACACGACCGGGTTCGAGGCGTTCGCCGATGTCGCGCGTGCGACCGAATGGGCGACGATCGAGCATGAGAGCGGCCTGCCCCGTACCGAGATCGAGGCGGCGGCGAAGGTCTATGCCAAGTCGAAGGCGGTCATCGCGGTGTACGGCATGGGGCTGACGCAGCACGTCGGCGGGATCGACAACGTCCACATGGTCGTCAATTTGATGCTGCTCCGTGGCAACATCGGCAAGCCCGGTGCGGGCATGGGTCCGGTTCGTGGTCACTCGAACGTGCAGGGCCAGCGCACCGTCGGGATCACCGAGAAGCCCGAACTCGCGCCGCTCGACAAGCTTGCCGTGCAATATGGGTTCGAGCCACCGCGTGAGAAGGGCTGGGATACGGTCGAGGCGTGCGAAGCGGTGCTCGACGGCAGTGCACAGGCGTTCGTCGGGCTTGGTGGTAATTTCGTCCGGGCGATTCCCGATCATGCACGGATGGAGCCGAAATGGCGCGCGCTCGACCTGACGGTGCATATCGCGACGAAGCTCAACCGTTCGCACCTGCTGCCAGGCGAGACGTCGTATCTGCTCCCCTGCCTCGGCAGGATCGAGACGGACATGCAGGGCACCGGGCCGCAGAGCGTGTCGATCGAGGATTCGTTCAGCCAGATCTACGGGTCGAAGGGTAAGGCGACGCCGGCTTCCGAGACCTTGCTCTCCGAGCCGGCGATCGTCGCGGGGATCGCCAAGGCGACGCTGGCGCCCAATCCGAAGCTCGATTGGGATGCGTGGGTGCGTGATTACGCGCGCGTCCGTGATGCGATCGAGGTGACGTATCCCGACCTGTTCAAGAACTTCAACGACCAGATGTTCACGCCGGGCGGCTTCTGGAAGGGCGTGCCCGCAGCGCATCGCGAGTGGAAGACGAAGAGCGGCAAGGCGGAGATCAATGTCCCGCAGGCGCTGAACGTGACCGGGTTCGAGGAGGCAGAGGGCCGCTTCCGGCTAATGACGCTGCGGTCGAACGACCAGTTCAACACGACCGTTTATGGCTATCACGACCGCTTCCGCGGCGTGAAGGGCACGCGCGACATCGTGTTCATGAACCGTAGCGACATGCTTCGGATGGGGATCACCGATGGCGACGACGTCGATCTGGTCGGCGATGCGGGTGGCAATACGGATCGCCGCCTGAACAAGCTGCGCGTGGTTGAATATGCGATCCCCGAGGGCTGCCTCGGCGCGTATTACCCCGAGTGCAATCTGCTCATACCGGTTGCTCACCATGCCCGCGAAAGCCATGTTCCGGCGGCGAAATCTGTGCCGGTGCAGATCGAGAAGACGCGCTGACCGGGCAGCGTATTCTCGGAGTCGTGCTCGCGGGAGGACGGTCGTCGCGCTTCGGGTCCGACAAGGCGATGGCGGTGTTGGACGGGCGCGTGCTGGCTGAGCATGCGCGGGCACTGCTGTTGCCTCATGTCGAGACCGCGGTGATCGCGGGACGCGACGGGGCGATCCCTGACCTACCAAGCGCGGATATCGGGCCATTGGGGGGCATAGCTGGCGCGCTCGGTTATGCGGCCTCGAACGGGTTCACGTCGGTGCTGACGATCGCGTGCGACATGCCGTGGTTGCCGGACGGGTTGCTGACGGCGCTGTCCCATCGCGCCTCCGCCTATTGCCCTGACGCCCCGGTGCTCGGGCATTGGGAGGCGGGTTTGCTTGGCAATTTGCTGACCCACATCGAGACCGTGCCGCGGCGATCGGTGCGCGGTTGGGCTGAGGCGATCGGGGCTATCCCGATCCCGGCGAGTGCGCCTATCCCGAACGTCAACACGCCACAGGACCTTGATACCCTATGAGCACGTCGCGCACGCAAGCGATCAAGATCCTGCGGCCTGACTCGATTACCGCGGGCGAGCGCGCGATCGCGGTCGAAGTCCCTGTCGCTATCGAGATCGACGGGCTTGGTTATGCGGTGATGATGATGACGCCCGCCGACTTGGCAGAGTTCACGACCGGCTTCTTGCTGACCGAGCGGCTCGCGGACAATGCCGACGACGTGCGTGATATCGATATTTTCGAGGCGGAAGCGGGCTGGATCGTTCGTGTCGGGCTGTCCGATCGCTGCAAGGGGCGCATCCACGACCGCGTCCGGCACCGGACCAGCGACACGAGTTGCGGGCTCTGCGGGATCTCCGGGCTCGAACAGCTCCGCAAACCGGTCCCGAAGACGCCGCCAAAGCCCGACACGCCTGTGGACGCACTGTTTGCCGCGCTGGGTGGCTTACGCGCTCACCAGCCTCTCAACGCGGCTACGGGCGCGATCCATGCCGCGGCCGCGTGCGATCGCGAAGGTCGGATCGTTGCGGCGTATGAGGACGTCGGCCGTCACAATGCGCTCGACAAGCTCGTTGGCGGCATCGCTGTCGCTGGGCAGCCGATCGACGGCTTCATCCTCGTCACCTCCCGGATCAGTTTCGAGATGGTCGACAAGGCGCTGATCGCCGGTGCGCCGATGCTGGTGGGGATCTCCGCCCCGACCAGCTTGGCGATCGATCATGCGCGCGAACACGGCCTGACGCTGCTCGCGCTCGCCCGCAGCGACGCGATCCTGGTGGTAAACGATCCTTGGGACGTGTTCGCGTAGCAGCAAGCCCGCCGCTGCTACGCGAAACCACGGTTACTTGGCGGCCTGTACCGCGTCCGTCTTCGACGCAACCAGATAGCCGCCGACGACGAAGACCAAGGCACCGATCGTGTTACCCACCGTGACGATCGCAAGATTGCGGATCATGCCCGCGAGGTCGATCGACGAGTTGGGCACCAGCAGGCCGAGCGTCAGCGCGGTCATGTTGGCGACCGAATGCTCGAACCCGGCGGCGACGAACGCGAGCAGGATCCAGGCCATCGCGATGCACTTGGCGGTGTCGCCTGTCATCCGTGCCGCGGTCCAGATCGCGAGGCAGACGAGCCAGTTGCACAGGATCGCGCGGGCCATCAGCGCGGTCGCGTCGACCGACACCTTGTGCAGGACGTACGCGTGAAACATCGTATCGGCGTTGGCGAAGATCGCCCCGCCGCCGCCCGCCGCGAACACCACCGACAGCACGACGCCGCCCACAAGGTTGCCGATCCACACGACGACGGCGAGCTTGAGCGCGTCTCCGATCGTGATCGTCCGGCGCGCCAGGCCGAAGCCGAGATACATCACATAGCCCGTGAACAGCTCGGCGCCTGCGAACACGGTCAGGATCAGCCCAAGCCCGAAGGTTGCGCCCATTACCAACGGTCGCACACCGGGTTCGAGCCCCGAGCCCGTGCTGAGCGCAAGAATCATCGCGATGCCGATATACGTGCCCGCTAGGATCGCGCCGGCGAAGAACCCCGCGGGAGAGCGCCGCAACGCCTCCGCCTTGGTCGCCGCTAGGGTCGCATAGGTGTCGATCGTCGACGAATAGCCGGTGCTCATGCGGGGACTTTACTCTCGTGCCCGACGATCCCCGCGCGCACCACGCCGCGATCCGAACCCATGTCGGCGGCGGCGGGACGGACGGTCACCGGGATGGATTTGTAAGAAGGGGTGAAGCTCTGCGGATCGTGATCCTCGAGCGCGATCAGCGGCTGCGTCTCGGGGTAGTAGGAGGCGACGCAGCCGTCGGGCAGCGCGTAGCGGACCAGCATCAGCTTCTGCACGACACGGTCGGCGCGTGCGAAGTGAAGCGCGGTGGCGATGTCGACGACGTCGCCCTCCTTGTGCCCAAGCCGCGCCATGTCGCGCTCGTTCATGAACAGGATGTCGCGGCGCCCGAACACGCCACGATAGCGGTCGTCGAGGCTGTAGACGGTGGTGTTGTACTGATCGTGCGCGCGCAGCGTGGTGAGCCGCAGCACGGTCGGATCGCCCGCGCTCTCATCCTCCTCGACGCCATTGGCGACGATGAAGTTCGCCTTGCCGCTGTCCGTCTTCCACTCGCGCATCGCCGCCGAGTTCGGCAGGTGGAAGCCGCCCGGCTTGCGGATCCGTGCGTTGTAGTCGGCGAACGCGGGGAACACCGCCTCGATCTTGTCACGGATCAGGCTGTAGTCGCCGACATAGGCGTCCCAGTCGATCTCGACCGGCGCGCGGCCCTTGGCGGCGAAGGTCGCCTTGGCGATCTCGCCGACGATCCAGATCTCCGACTTCACGTTGTCGCCCGGCGGCATCAGGAAGCCGCGCGAGGCGTGGACCATCGACATCGAATCTTCGACCGTCACCGACTGCTGGCCGGTCGCTTGCATGTCGAGCTCGGTCCGGCCGAGACACGGCAGGACGTAGGTCGACTTCGCCATCAGCAACTGCGTGCGGTTGAGCTTGGTGGTGATGTGGACCGCGAGATCCAGGTTGCGGAAGCCCTCCGCGCACGCCTGCGGATCGGACGAGGCGATGGCGAGGTTACCGCCGAGGCAGACGATCGCCTTGGCATGGCCGTCGCGCATCGACGCGATGCTCTCGACCACCGAATGACCGTGATCGCGTGGCGGCTCGAACCCGAACACGTCGCGCATGTTGTCGAGCAGCAAGGGCATCGGCCGCTCGGTGATCCCTACGGTACGGTCGCCCTGTACGTTGCTGTGGCCCCGCAAGGGGCAGATGCCCGCGCCTGGCCGGCCCATGTTGCCGCGCAGGAGAAGCAAGTTCGCGATCTGCTGGACGTTGGTCGTGCCGGTGCGGTGCTGCGTGACGCCCATGCCGTAGCAGCAGATCGTCGACTTCGACTTCGAATAGGCGAGCGCGACTTCCTCGAGATCACTGCGGGAGAGGCCGCTGGAGCGCTCGATATCCGCCCATTCGGTGGTGGCGAGATCGGCGATATAGTCGTCGAGCCCGGCGGTATGCTCGGCGATGAATGCGTGATCGAGCGCGCGCTCGCCACCGGACACCTTGGCCGCCTCGTCGAGCGCGACCAGCGCCTTGGCGATGCCCTTCAGCGCGGCTGCGTCGCCGCCGACCTTCACCTGGTAATAGCTGCTGGCGATCGGGGTTGCCGACATCGTCGCCATCTCGACCACCGACTGCGGCGATTCGAAGCGTTCGAGCGAGCGTTCCTTGAGCGGGTTGAACACGATGATCTTGCCGCCGCGCTTCGACACTTCGCGCAACGTCGCCATCATCCGCGGGTGGTTGGTGCCGGGATTGTGGCCGATAGAGAGGATCAGGTCGGCGTGGTCGAAATCCTCGAGGCTGACGGTGCCCTTGCCGATACCGATCGACTTCGGCAGCCCGACGGAGGTCGCCTCGTGGCACATGTTCGAGCAGTCGGGAAAGTTGTTGGTGCCGTACAGCCGCACGAACAGCTGGAACAGGAACGCCGCCTCGTTCGAGCAGCGACCCGAGGTGTAGAACTCGGCTTGGTTGGGATCGGGGACGGCGGCGAGACCTGCACCGATCTCGCGCATGGCATCCGCCCAGCTCACGACCTCATAGTGATCGGTGGCGGCGTTGTAGCGGAGCGGTTCGGTGACACGGCCCTGGTCCTCGATCCAGTGATCGCTCTGCTTCCAGATGTCGGACACGCTATGCGTGGCGAAGAAGTCGGCGCCGATCGTCTTGGCGGTCGATTCCCACGCGACGGCCTTGGCGCCGTTCTCGCAGAATTCGAACGAGGAGGTATGTTTCGGGTCGGGCCATGCGCAGCTCGGGCAATCGAAGCCGTCGGGCTGGTTCGACTTTAGCAGCGTCTGGCCGCCGCGCACGACAATCTGCTGCGCCTTGAGCGAGACGGCAACCGCCTTCAGCGCGCCCCAGCCGCCGGCCGGACCGGTATAATCGGTGATCCCATCAGGGCGTTTGTCGCGCATACTCGTCTCTCCCGCCGGTCGCCGCTCAATGACAGGATAAGAATGTCACGAAGGCTTACCGATCGGCCCAGCCTTAGGAGCCTGCGCGGAGATCGCTAAGACGAGTTTTTCGCTGTTGGTGATCGAATGCGCCTGTCGATACCGCGGCTTGCACGCGTTCCGATGTGTTCCGGAATGGTAGCGACGGAAGCTACCTCAATACCTGACATTGTCCGTCGATATTACACTGTATTTTTATCGTTTTTCGGACTGTATCACATCATATATCTTGCCCTGATGTTGGCGCCGAACGTCATCGACAGTCCGGCCCGGACTGTCCCACCCCGGATACCACATCGCCGTCTACCGCGGACACCTCTGGTATTTCGCCGTCCATATTTATGCGGAGCACCAACCCGACCGGAGAGCCGTTCATTCCAGTGCTCCAGATGCGCTCATAGATCGCTGTTACCTCGACGCGCCGGTTCATCTTGCTCCCGATCCACTGCGCCTTCACCCGCCCCAGGTAACCAACACACGTCTTGCTGGTCGTCGTGAAGATCGCGATGGCCACGTTGTCGTGCGGATTGTCAGGCTGGCGCGCCAGGTCGACGGGATCGCCGGGCACCGCGTGTCGCCCGATTGCGACTGGCGATTAGGTGTGGGGCGTTAGCGGCTGGCCCGCCATGCTTGACGAGTGCCAACTCGTCGGTTGCTGTGTGGACGCACAGTATCCCTACCGGCCGCTATCGTATTGGGATTGCGGCCGGTGGCGGTGTTCGAAATTTTATCCACTCTGTCGCTCACCGTGCGGACTTGCCCTGTCACGGCAGCGCTGAAAACGGGAGGACGGCTATAGTCTGGACGTGCGTTGCCATCTGAGGCACCCTGCCGCGATGGATGACCACACTGATCCCGGTCGCGCGATATCGCCAGTTATGCAGTTTCGCGAAGCGATGACCCACGACACCATTGTCGGTGACCGCTGCGGCCTCAATGCAACCAACGTTGATGAGGTTATCACCAACTGTCTACAGCAGCGTTGTGCCGAGTTAGCCATCAGACACCGGTATTGGCAGAACGATAAAGGTGCGCGCTAGCAGTTGCGTACTAAGCCAACGAACGGAAAAGCCAAGCTGAAAACTTGCGCCAATTTGACTCTGAAGGAGTCTGTTAATGACCAGTGTCGCGATTATTATACCGTTTTACCAATTAAAATCCGGCGTATTGACGCGCGCATTAGATTCTGTCCGCCAGCAAGTTATTGAAAGTACGGCAGTCAGGGTAATAATTGTTGACGATGCGTCACCGCTCTCCGCCGAACAGGAATTAGCGGAAACTGGCTTTATCATGGACGCTGAATGGGAAGTGATTACCCAAAGCAACGGCGGTCCAGGATCCGCCCGTAACACGGCGTTAGATCGATTGACTGACAATCCCCCGGATTTCGTTGCGTTTCTAGATTCGGATGACGTATGGGCGCCGGACCATCTGGACCGCGCAATGCGTGCGTTGGCAGGTCGAGCCGATTTCTACGGGTCAGATCATCAACGACTAAACGAGGCCGCCACGTATTTTAACGCGCGACCCGAAGTGGCTCGAACTCTTAACCGTTTGGGTAAGTCACGGGTGATCGGGACCAACGCCGTCTTTGAGATGGAAAGCCCAGACGCGATCCAAGCCTTCGCCGAAAGCTACTTAGTACAGACTTCCACAGTGGTTTATCGCTGGGCGGCGCTGAGCGCTGTCCGATTCGACGAATCGCTGCGTACCGCGGGGGAAGACCGGTTGTTCTGGCTCGATAGTGCAGCGGCCGCTCAGCGCTGCACTATCGATCTCGCATTAGGTTCAACTTGTATGGACGGGGTGAACATCTACGAGAATGCTATGTCCTGGGACAGTCCCGCAGCAATAAAGCGCGCTGCTTACCAGCTAATAATGTGGGCAAAAGCTAAAAAGCGTTTTGTAGGTAACGAACGAGCCGTGGCGGTGATAAGCGCAGAACTAAAGAGCAGCTGTAAGTTTTTCATGTTTCTATGGCTGCGGGCATTAGCCCAACGCAGGGAAACCAACGTACCGTTATTGCGCGAAGTGCTGAACACCGAGAGTATATCACTCGGGCGCCCAATTGCTGGGCTTCCAGGGTTGGTATCTTTTCGATTACGAAAAGATGATTTCACTATCTCGTAGTCGCTTCACCAGTAGCCTTAAGCTCAATCCGTTGAATCTTACAAATCCACTGATCGTTTCATGTACTCTATTGCCCCGCGCGTGTATGCCAATTCCATTTCCATAGAAAGTTTCTTTCCGCTCGTCGGTTTACCCGGACGGCTAGCTAGTAAGCGGAGAGTAAAGTACCTTCGCCAAAGCCAGTAGTGCACCCCGCTAAACCGAGGACCATTAAGACCGGCCACTTGAGCCTCCTGCGACGTTCGCAATGAGAGGTAAGCCCAGGTCTCGCCTGATGAACGTTCGTATTGGCGGACGTAGTCCAGTGTTTGCCGAGCTTCCGGGATGAGGTGTCTTACTCCCGCAGATGGCACCCACCATCCTGTTGCCCCTTTGCCGAAAATCTCACGTAAGACTGAGGTTTCTTCGCCCAAACGACGTTGCCCCGGTCCGACGCCAAGATTTGGATCGAATTTGTACAGTCGCTGCTCAGCCGCTCGAACAGCGAAGTTTGCCCCATACGGAATTAATCCATCCGTCCCATCGATCGGAATCGAGACCGGTCCTAAATCACGTTCTGCGAGCAATCGTCCGAACTGGGAGCGGTTTGCGGAAAACCATGCAGGCGTCGACCCGAGCAGTACAGGCTCTATAGGGCCGCAAAAAACGGCAGCTTCGGGGTGGCTTGTAAAAGCGTTCGCATATGATGCGATCCAACGGGGATCAAGCCGAACGTCATCGTCTGTCCAGCAGATGTAGCTGCCGCGGGCTTCCGAAACTCCACAATTTCGTGCGTTAGACAGCCCAGGCTCAGGTTCGAACACCCTCCTTATCGGCAGTCTGTTCGAAAAGCTGGCTATTACGTCGGGAGTATTATCGGAACTTCCATTGTCGACAATCACCATTTCCCAACAAAGATCGTCAGGGACGATCATCTTTGTCGCACTCGTCAACACCTCTGCCAACTGGTCGCACCGATCCCGCGTGCAAATTATCACAGAAATCATTGCAAAAAATCCGCCCTTGGCCCTCGTACTGCGAGGGGAACGTGGCGTGCCGCGCATTGGGAAGTCAATGGGCCACGTGTGGCCTACCTGCTTGAAAAGCGTGGCGGTGAACGGATCGCGGAGGCGTCGCGGTTAGCGTTGTTTGACGAGACCCATGGTTCCGGACACCATCTCCGCATGCAAAAGGCCTGCTTCAATGCGCCATTAAGCGCTTCCCGTGCGTCCACCAGGGATATCTTCGGAGATCTCTCCCTGAAGTTTCAGCAATGCGCTGTATCTCGTGCGAATTATCCTGCCGACTCTCCGACGTGTGATGTGCGATGTGTGCTACCTCGCCTACGCGGTGTTCGTGCCGGCAGCAAAGAACTAGCGCGGCTAACGGATGTGGCGCCGATACCGTGAAAGTTTCAAAAATTGCCAAGAATCGGTATGCCGGCCCGCCTAAAGCCCAACTGACACCAGTCCTATTTGCTTATTCGAATAGTAAAACTACAGGTATGGTCTAGTTTTTCGTAAGCGAGTATCTCAACACCGGATGGTCTAAAGCGAAACGCCAAACCGTGAACCCTAGCATATTCGTAAGTGCAGAATTTCTACATTCTTCGGGGGCAACCTTTATCGAGGGACTGATCGTCACCCTTTTTGGAAGTTTAAAGAGTTTAAATCCAAGGTAGAGTCGTTTGCTTTTCAATCGCTCGTTCATGATCGTGCTGAATGCCGCGCGGAAAACGTGCGGCACATCGCGCTGATAGTAGCCGGCGCGAACCAGCAACTGACGCATCGTGTTTTCTGAGATTGGCTTGTGCAGGTGGGGCTCGCGTGGGAACAGGAGCGCGAGGTCGCCGATGAGCGGCTTCAGCACGCGCAGGATCGCAACGGCTTGCGCCGACAGCGGTACTAGGTGGTCGCCCTGCACTTCCAGCTTTCGATCCTCGTCGCCCTTCATGCGCGCGCTGGGATACGCCAAGGCGAGACCGAGCCGTCCAATCCATCGAACTCCGTCTATCTAGCGCCGCCCAGCTTACTCCGCCGGACAGCCGTGAGCGCCAGCAGGCGAAGGGCAAGCTTCGTCGTGGCGCGGCAGCGCTCGGCCTCACACTTTACGAGCATTTCACTCGTCGCGGCCATTCGGTCCGCTTGCTCACGGATGCCGTCGATGATCGAGGGCTGCGACTTCACTCGCAGCTTGGCGCTTGGCGTCTTAGCCCAGGAGGCCGCTGAGTCGTTGTCAGCGATCCCCGCGGCGATCGCGGAGGCAAACATGCCAGACAGGCATTCGCTGAGCCTGTGGGCCGTCTCTACCGCCCCGCGCGCATCGACGTCATTGAGCACCGCGAGTAGCTTGGGCGCATTGATCGACGTGATCGGCAGGTCCCTGAGCACTGGAATAATATTCTCGGCGACTTATTTTTCAGTGCTGACCAGCGCTCGCCGAAGACCTTCAGGGTGTGTGCAGACGGCGCGCTCCCCGTGCGACGTCTTATTCTCGATTTTAGGGTCATTTGCGGCTAGCTGGACCTTTGCCTCGTCGCGGCGCTTGCGTGCCTCGACCAGCGTGACGGCCGCCGGACGGGCTAACCTAAACGTAAAGGCTGCCGGCGCCGCTAACACATTAGGACGCTGTCTTGGCCTTCAAGGGCTTAATTCTTTGCATCAGTCCGCATGGCTTTGCTCCGATACCATGTTCACCGAAAGCCGATGCCATGGATTGTGCCATGTCGCATGGTAGATGCGGGGATACCGTCATGAGCCTGACAGGCCATTACGAAGGGCAGAAATCGCCGATCTGCAAGGGTGAGTAGACCGGTGTGTACCGCTGTCTACGCAAGGATGGTAGCGAAGGAGGGACTTGAACCCCCGACCCCAGGATTATGATTCCCGTGCTCTAACCAACTGAGCTACTTCGCCGTACCGTCCGTCAGGGAAGCGTTCTTCCCTGCGAGGCGCGGCCTATAGGAAGCGGTTTCGAGGCGGTCAAGCGAACATGTGTCGGGAGATCGCTTCCCACGGCCCGCCGCGATACCACCACGTGCCGATACCGGCGATTTCGACGTCCTTCGGCGTGAAATCGCGCTGCAAATTGCCGAGCAGGAGCTTGGCGACTTGCGGGCTGACCTTGTTCTGGATGGTGACGTGCGGACGCCAGCCACCGGCGTCCTGCGGGGTGAGCATGCCGGTGAACGCGTCTGCCAGACGCGCTCGGATGCCCACGAGCTCGGGGGACTCGATCCGGTAGGCCACACCCCGTCCTAGCGACATCAGGCCGCCCACACGGGCCTGTGGGGCACGGATGCCGCGCGTTTCCTGGTTGAGACGGTGCTTGAGCTCGTCGAGGCCCGAGGGCGGCAGGTGGTGGAACAGCGTCAGGTGCGCGTCGAGCTGATTGCGCTCGGGCGGGAAATGCTCGCGGCGCATGGAGTCGAAGAACGCGGTGTCCTTGCGGCCGAACAAGGCGGTGACGATGATCGGGGCGACTTCGATTGGACCGGTCATCATAGAGGCTCCCCGCCGGCGAAGGCGGGGGTCCAGTTGGGAAACGTCGATGACGGACGTGGCGCTTCGTTACTGCAACCTTTCCGACTGGACCCCGGCCTCCGCCGGGGCGGTGCGACTTTGGCGAAGCGTATGGGGTAAGACATCAAATCTCGACCTGGCTGCCCAGCTCGACGACGCGGTTGGTCGGCAGGCGGAAGAACTCCATCGCGCTTTCCGCATTGCGCAGCATCCACGCGAACAGCTTTTCGCGCCAGATCATCATGCCGGGCTTGTCCGACGCGAGCAGCGTCTGGCGCGACAGGAAGAAGCTGGTGTCCATCATCTTGAAGTCCGCGCCGCAATTATGGACCTGGCGCAGCGCGGCGGGCACGTCGGCGTCCTCCATGAAGCCGTAGCGCAGCACGAGGCGGTGGAAGCCGTCGCCAAGCTCCTCGCGCACCGCACGGTCGTGCGCGGGCCAGTAGGGCTGGCTGACGATCTTGACGGTCAGCAGGATCACGCGCTCGTGCAGCACCTTGTTGTGCTTGAGGTTGTGCAGCAGTGCGTGCGGCACGCCGTCCGCGGTCGAGGTCATGAACACCGCGGTCCCCGGCACGCGCGATGCCGAACTCGCGGCCGAGCCGATGAACACCTTTATCGGCATCGCCGCTTCGTGCATCCGGTCGATCATCAACTGCCGCCCCTTCGACCACGTCGTCAGGAAGGTGAAGATGATGAAGCCGACCAGCAGCGGGAACCAGCCGCCCGCAGGCACCTTGGTGAGGTTTGCCGCGAAATAGGCGCCGTCGACGGTGAAGAAGATCGCCAGCAGCGGGATCGCGGCGATCTTCGGCCAGTTCCAGAGCCGGAACAGGACGACGCCGAGCAGGCAGGTGTCGATGAACATCGCGCCGGTCACCGCGATCCCGTACGCGCTCGTCAGGTTCGACGAGGTGCGGAAGAACAGGACGAGCAGGATCACCATCACCATCAGCGCGCCGTTGACGAGCGGGATGTAGATCTGGCCCGCGGTCGAGGCGCTGGTATGTTCGATACGGAGGCGCGGGATGAAGCCGAGCTGGATCGCCTGCTGCGTCACGGAAAACGCGCCGGAGATGACCGCCTGCGAGGCGATGACCGCGGCCATCGTCGCGAGGATGACGAGCGGAAGCTGGAGGCTCTCGGGGGCGAGGTTGTAGAACGGGCTGACCAGAGCCTCGCGACCGTCGCGGAACAGCAGCGCGCCCTGCCCCATATAGTTGAGGATCAGCGCGGGGAGCACAAAGAACAGCCACGACAGGCCAATCGGTTTGCGGCCGAAATGCCCCATGTCCGCGTACAGCGCTTCCGCGCCGGTGACCGCGAGGACGACTGAGCCGAGTGCCAGGAACGCGCGCTCGGGGTCGATGATGAAGAACTCGACCGCGTAGTGCGGCGACAGCGCCCAGAGCACCTCGGGGGTCTGGACGATGCTGAGGATTCCGAGCACCGCGATGACGCTGAAATACACGAGCATGATCGGTCCGAAGACGAGGCCGATACGCGCGGTGCCGCTCTTTTGCACCCAGAACAGCCCGATCAGGATGACGATCACGATCGGCAGCACCAGGCCACCGAAAGCGGGCGCGGCGACGGCGAGGCCTTCGACCGCGGACAATACCGAGACGGCGGGCGTGATCATGCTGTCGCCGTAGAATAGCGCCGTCGCGAACACGCCGAGCAGGATGATGCCCTTGCTCCAGCGCTTGGTCTTGGTCTTGCCCGAGACGAGCGCGAGCAGCGCAAGGCTGCCGCCTTCGCCCTTGTTGTCGGCGCGCATGATGATGATGACGTACTTGACCGTCACGACGATCATCATCGACCAGAACATCAGGCTGATGACGCCCATGATGTGCGCCGCGTCGAGCGCGAGCTTATGGTGGCCGGCGAAGGTCTCGCGGAAGGCGTAGAGCGGGCTGGTGCCGATATCGCCGAAGACGATGCCGATCGCACCGAAGGCAAGCTTCAGCATGCCGTCGGAGTTGTGATGCCCCGTCTCGAGATCGAGATTGGCGGGTGGCACGGTCGAGGCCGCGGCGGTCTGGTCGACGCTCACTGGACGGTGAATCGACCCGGAAGTGCAGCAATCTTCATCGAATTTCCGATTTCACCCTGTGCCCCAAGCGCGCGCATTTAGCATGCGGGCCGGGAGGCGGCAACGGCGAGGCGGGCAACGTGGATTAACTGGGGCTGATCGGTCTAGTATTGAAGCGTAGCCTACACTTGCTCCCCTCCCTGGAAGGGAGGGGTTGGGGGTGGGTCGGTCTGCTTGTGCCGCCGACGTTCGATAATGCGGAAGCCGACCCACCCCCGGCCCCTCCCTTTCAGGGAGGGGAGAAGTCTGGGACGCATCAAGGCTCAGTCCACCGCCGTTTACCGCCGGATCACTTCACGGATCACGAAGTGCGACGCCAACCGCGTTACCCCGGGCAGTTGCGACAAGGTCTCGCGGTGGATGCGCTCGAACGTCTCGCCGTGGCGGATCTCGACGTGGAGCATGTAGTCCGCCTCCCCGCTCATCAGGAAGCATTGCACGACCTGCGGACACTCGACGATTACCGCCTCGAACGCTGCCATCGTCTCCTTGCGCTGATCGCGGAGCGTGACGTTGACGAGCACGATGCTCGGATCGCCGCGCGCGGCTTGCGACAGCACCGCACGATAGCCGGTGATCGCGCCGCTCTCACGCAACTGCGCGACCCGGCGATGCGCGGCGCTCGCCGACAGACCGACCGCGTCGCCGAGCTCAGCGCTGGTCAGGTCGGAATTGGCGGCGAGCAGGTCCAGAATCCTGCGTTCGATCGTGATGCTCAAGATTATCCCGTTTCGACGGCAACAGATGCAATCATCTTGCAGATACGGTATCGCACCGCGACCAGTTTGCGAACCCTTCCCGTCCAAGCCGCGCTAGTATGGCGCAAACGATAATGGAGTGGAATCAATGCGCGTCGGTGTCCCCAAGGAAATCAAGAACCACGAATATCGCGTCGGCCTGACCCCGCCGTCGGTCGCCGAACTGGTCGCGGCCGGTCACGAGGTCGTCGTCGAGACGCAGGCCGGCTCGGGGATCGATTTCGAAGACCAGGACTATGTCGACGCGGGTGCGACGATCCTGCCGACGGCCGCCGCGGTGTTCGCCGGCGCCGACATGATCGTGAAGGTCAAGGAGCCGCAGCCGAGCGAGATCGCGATGCTCGAGCCGCGCCATCTGCTGTTCACCTATCTCCACCTCGCCGCGGACAAGCCGCAGGCCGAGGGGCTGATGAAGTCCGGCGCGACCTGCATCGCGTACGAGACGGTCACCGACAATCGCCGCGGGCTGCCGTTGCTCAAGCCGATGTCCGAGGTCGCGGGCCGCATGTCGGTGCAGGTCGGCGCGCATTATCTCGAGAAGGAGCAGGGCGGACGTGGCGTGCTGCTCGGCGGCGTTCCCGGTGTCGCGCCGGCGAAGGTCGCGATCCTCGGTGGCGGCGTCTCGGGCGTCAACGCCGCGCAGATGGCGGTCGGCATGCGCGCCGACGTGACGATCTATGATATCTCGAACGATCGCCTTGCCGAACTCGACATGTTCTTCTCAAGCCAGATAAAGACGGCGTATGCGTCGAAGGCTGCGATCGCGGCAGCGGTGAAGAACGCGCATCTGGTGATCGGTGCGGTGCTGGTGCCGGGCGCCGCTGCGCCGAAGCTCGTCACGCGCGAAATGCTGAAGACGATGAAGCGCGGCTCGGTGCTGGTCGATATCGCGATCGACCAGGGCGGGTGCTTCGAGACGTCGCACGCCACGACGCACGAGGATCCGGTGTTCGAGGTCGACGGCGTGATCCATTACTGCGTCGCCAACATGCCGGGCGCGGTCGCGCGCACCTCGGCGTTCGCGCTGAACAATGCGACGCTGCCGTTCGCGCTGAAGCTCGCCAATTTGGGGGCCGAGGCGGCGATGAAGGCCGACCCGCACCTCGCCAACGGGCTGAACGTCTACAAGGGCAAGATCGCGTACAAGGCGGTCGCCGATGATCTAGGTTTACCTTACGAAGCATGGGCCGGCTGACTCGGGAACGGATACGGAACATGGGTGTTAGACAGGGGAAAGGAATTTCCAATGTCCGACACCCCGAACCCCAAGTCCGAACCGTTCTCGAACGCCGAGAAGGACCCGGACGACTGGACCACCGGCGACGAAAAGATGACCGGCGCACAGGCGAGCTATCTCAAGACGCTGTCCGAGGAAGCGCATGAGGAATTCGACGAGACGCTGACCAAGGCGGATGCGTCGAAGAAGATCGACGAATTGCAGTCGAAGACTGGCCGCGGGCAGTAAGCCATTCATCCCGTCATTCTGGGTTGCCCCAGGATGACGGGATTATTTTTGACCTGCGTTCGGCGTATCCTGCATAGCCAGAAACCGATCCAGCAACGCTAGCCGAGTGGCGATCTCGCCTCGGTACGAGATGTTGGCCGGCGTCAACGCCAGCGCCCTTGCCCAATACGGCCGAGCGGTCGCGAACTCGCCCGCCCTCACATACGCCAGCCCCAGAAAAAACGGCGGAGCAGGATGTTTTGGTGCCAACCGCATCGCCTGCTGGAACGCAAAAAGCGCAGGCGGCGAAACCTGGTTGGCATCGTGCGCCGCCAGCGCGTTGGCAAGGCCCGTCCACATCACCACGCTCTTCGGGGCCATCCTGAGCCCTCCGAGCAACACCTGCACCGCCGCGCGCCGGTCGCCGATTCGCGTCATCGCGTCCGCCGCAACCAGATACGCTGCCGCGCCTGTATACCGCTCGAGCATCTGGTCGCGCAGTTCGAGCATCGCGCTGTCGTCCGGCGTTGCGGCAAGCCCGGGCAACGCTTCGTGACCGGCAAGCCCTGGCTGCCCCTGCCACGCGTATCCCGCCGCACCTAGCATCAGCGCAGCAGCGACCATCGTCCACAGGACGCGGTTCACCTTCAATACCGCGAGCAGCACAAACGCACCCGCGCCGATCGCGGCCAGCCAGAAATACCCCATCAGCGTGTCCTCCGCCGGAAGCTCGACCGCGCGATCCAGCCGCCGATGCCAAGCAGCAGGATCGGCGCGAGCCACAACGGCCACGTCAGCCCCGACAAGGGCGGATCATACGTCACGTAGTCGCCGTAGCGAGTGATCAGCCAGTCGCGGATCGAGGCAGGCTTTTCGCCACGCTCGATCCGCTCGCGGACGAGCGCGCGCATGTCGGCCGCCATGTCGGCATCGCTGTCGGCGATCGACTGGCCTTGGCAGACGAGGCAGCGCAGCGTTTCCATCAGCGCTCGGGCGGAGGCTTCCTTGGCCGGGTCGGCGAGTTGCACGTTGGCGTAATGCGCTGGTGGCGCAACCGGCTGGGCTAAGGCCGGCGAGATACACAGCAACAGCGCCGCAACGACCTCCCCTCCCGCTCGCGGGAGGGGTCGGGGGAGGGCATGACGCGCGCGCGCGGTTGGTGAGGCACGAGAAGCCCCTCCCCTAACCCCTCCCGCAAGCGGGAGAGGAATGAAGAAACGCACCCTCACCGTGCGTCCTTCACGGCTTGCACGATCTCGGCGACATTCTCCGGACGGATATCGCCGATGATCTGCTTCACGATAATCCCGCGGCCGTCGATCACGAACGTCTCCGGCACGCCAGACGAACCCAGCGCCAACTGCACCTGACTCGCCCGATCGCTGCCGATACGTTCGTACGGATCACCGTTGCGTCGGAGGAACCCGCCAATCGCAGGCGCGGTGTCCCGGATTGCGATAGCGTCGATCGGCACGCCCATCGCCTTCAGACGCATCAGTTGCGGCGCCTCCGCGATGCACGGGATGCACCAACTCGCGAACACGTTGAGCAACCGCGGCTTGCCCTGCCGGAACGACGCGCTGGTCAGGCCCGGCTTGCCGGGGACCATCGCCGGCAGCGCGAAGTCGGGGAGCGGCTTGCCGACCATCGCCGACCGCACCACCTTCTCCGCGGGCCGGAACAGCCCGCTCGCCACCACCGCGAACAGCAGCGCGAAAATCGCCAGCGGCGCCCAGAGTGCGAACCGCTTCATGCCCATTCAGCCCGTATCGCCGCCCGTCGCTCGCGGAGCACCCGACCGATCAGCGACAGCATGCCCCCCACCGCGATCAGCACGCCGCCGAACCAGATCAGCGTCACGAACGGCTTCCACCAGAGTCGGAGCTGCCAGCGCCCCTGCCCGTCCGGTTGGCCGAGCACGGTATAGAGCTGGCCGTCTAGTACCGTCAGGATGGCGGACTCGTTGGTGCTCGTCGGCGGGTTGGCGAAGAAGCGGAGTTGCGGGCGCAGGATGCTCTCGCTGCCGCTGCGTGTCGCAGTGAGCCGCGCTTCCAGTGCCGACCAGTTCTCGCCGATCACTGGCGAAATGCCGTCGAGCGTCACGGTGTACGGCCCGACCCGCGCTGGCTCGCCCGCGCGGACCGCGACTAGCGTTTCCTTGGTAAAGGCGCTGTCCGATGCCATCCCGGCGAGGCTGACCGCGATACCGAGATGTGCGATGACCATGCCGTAGGTAAAGAGCGGCGTGCGCCTCAGATTGCGCTTCCACAGAGGCGCGACGCTGGCGACGGCGAGCCCGGCGGCCAGCGAAAGCCCGGCCCAAGGGAGCACGCCCGGCCAGACGAACAGCAACGCGATTGCCGCCACCAGCGTCGCGCCGATCGGCAGCATCACGCGGCGCAGCACCGCTTTCGCATCGTCCCGTCGCCAGCGAAGCAGCGGCCCGACCGCCATCACCGCTACGAGAAGCAACGCGATCGGCCCCGCCGCCTTGTTGAAGAACGGCGGCCCGACCGACAGCTGCACGCCGAAGCTCGCCGCGACGATCGGGTAGAGCGTGCCGATCAGGACGATCCCAAGGATTACCGACAACAGCAGGTTGTTCGCGACCAGCCCGCCCTCGCGGCTGACCGGATCGAAGGTCGTGCCAGCGCGAACGGTGCCGATCCGCGCGGCGAACAGCGCAAGCGCACCGCCGATGTAGATCGCTAGCAATGCGAGGATGAAGGCGCCGCGTTCCGGATCAACCGCGAAGGCGTGGACGCTCGTCAGGATGCCCGAGCGCACCAGGAACGTGCCGATCATCGACATCGAGAACGCGACGACCGCCAGCATGATCGTCCAGGCTCGCAGGCCGTCGCGCGTCGCGAGCACGGTCACCGAATGGAGCAATGCGGTCGCGGCGAGCCATGGCATCAGCGAAGCGTTCTCGACCGGATCCCAGAACCACCAGCCACCCCAGCCGAGTTCGTAATAGGCCCAGTACGATCCGGCGGTGATGCCGAGCGTCAGGAATATCCACGCGATCAGCACCCAGGGGCGCATCGCCTTCGCAAACGCTGGCCCCACATCACGCGTGACGAGCGCACCGACAGCAAACGAGAACGCTACCGAGAGGCCGACATAGCCCGTGTAGAGTGTCGGCGGGTGGAACGCCAAACCCGGGTCCTGCAACAGCGGGTTGAGGCCGAGGCCATCGGGCGCTGCAGGGTTCAACCGCGCAAACGGGTTCGAGGAGAAGAGCAGGAACGCGTAGAAGCCGAGCGCGATCGTCGCCTGTGCGCCGAGTGTTGCAGTGAGCGTGCGTTCGGGCAGCGAGCGCTCGAAGATCGCCACCGCGCCGCCGGCTAGCCCGAGGATCGTCACCCAGAGAAGCATCGAGCCCTCGTGATTGCCCCATGCGCCGGCGAACTTGTAGAGCCACGGCTTGGCGGAATGGCTGTTCTCGACGACGAGTTTGACGGACATGTCGGAGTCGAGGAACAGCTCGATCAGCAGCGCCATCGCTAGCAGTGCCAACAAACCCTGGACGATCGCGACCGGCCGGACCGCCGCCGCAAGGTCTTCACGACCGCGTGCGATGCCGATCGCTGCCATCACGAGCTGCAACGCCGCGAGCGCGCCCGCGAACCAGAGCGCGGCTAGGCCTGCTTCGGCGATCATTGCTTGCCGTCCGGTTCGAGCGTCTTGGTCTCGTGCATCTTGCCGGCCATTTCCGGCGGCATGTATTTCTCGTCGTGCTTGGCGAGCAGGTTCGACGCGACGAAGCTGCCGTTGGGCTGGAACTGGCCTTCGGCGACGACGCCCGATTTCTCGCGGAACAGGTCGGGGACGATGCCCGCGAATACGACCGGCGTAGTCGCCTGGCCGTCGGTGACGGTAAAATGCACGGTGATGCCGTCGGCGGCGCGCTTCACCGAACCGCTCTCGACCATCCCGCCGAGCCGGACCGCGCGCCCGAGCGGGAGGCCGTCACGACGCACGTCGGACGGCGCGTAGAAGAACGCCGCCTGATCCTTGAGCGCCGACAGCGCGAGCAGACCGGCGACCACGACCGCGCCGAGCGCCAGCAGCGCCAGCGTCAGGCGTTGATGCTTGGCCTTCATTTCTCGGCCCTGCGCATAGCCAGATAGCTCAGCAACGCGATGACCGCACCGCCACCCAGCGTCACGACGTAAGCAGCAGTCACGAACGGCCAGGGGTTCATGCTCTCGCCATCCGGCGCATGCGGGCTTCGGACTTTGCGACGGCCAGCATCGTCCGCATCCGCATCAGCACGATCCCGGCGAACACGAAGGTGAACCCCGCCAGCATGATAGGCAGCGGCCACAGGATCGAGCCCGCGATCGTCGACTGCGTGAGACCGATGCTAGGCCCCTGGTGCAGCGTGTTCCACCACACCACCGAATAGCGGATGATCGGCAGCAGCACCGATCCGGCGATCCCGTACAGCGCCGGCACGCGCCCGTCGCCGCCACGATCCGCATCCGCCTTCGCGAGTGCCATGTAGCCGAGATAGACGAAGAACAGCAGCAGCATCGAGGTCAGCCGGCCGTCCCATTGCCACCACGTCCCCCAGGTCGGCCGTCCCCAGATCGAGCCGGTCATGAGACATAGAGCCGCGAACACCGCGCCCGGCAGCGCGATCGCGCGTGCCGCGACGCTGGCCAGCGGGTGGCGCCAGACGAGGAACATGATGCTGGAGATCGCGATCCCGCTCCACCCGCCCATGCCGAGCCAGGCGGCGGGGACGTGGATGTAGAGGATGCGGACGGTCTCGCCCTGGAGGTAATCGGGCGGGGTCTGGGTTAGGCCCGCCCAGCAGCCCAGCACGATCAGCGCTACGCCGGCCCAGAAAAGCGCTGGCGTCAACGGCTTGGCGATCTTCAGGAAGCGCGCGGGGTTTGCGAAGGCGTGTAGGGTGGCCACTGGGGATAGCCATTATGGCAACAATACGAGGCTGTCACCTTGGACTTGAGCCCCTCTCCCCGTCGGGGAGAGGTAGGGGCTCGCCGCGCTTGCGGTGGGAGGGTGAGGGGCTTGAGGTTCGGATCGTTTGCCCCAACCACCCTCATCCGGCACTTCGTGCCACCTTCTCCCCGGAGGGGAGAAGGATCTTACCGGCCGATCAGGCCCTTCGCGATCGAATCCGCAACGTCTGACGCGGGCTCGCCCGAACGATCGCTCTCGTCCCAGACCTGGATCAATCGATCCGGGATACGCGCGATACGCGCCTTCACCTCAGCCTCGTCTCCCTGCCCCAGATACTCCAGGCCGACGTTAATGATCCCGCCCGCGTTGATCACATAATCCGGCGCATACAGGATGCCGCGAGCATGCAGCCGAGCACCGTCCTCGCGGACGCTAAGCTGGTTGTTCGCACCACCTGCAACGATCTTCGCCTTCAGCGCAGCGATCGACATCTCGGTCAGGATCGCACCCAGCGCGTTCGGGCTGAAGATATCCGCCTCGGTCGTCACGATCGCCTCTGCGGCGACCGCGGTCGCGCCGAGTTCGCCCGCGAGCTTCTGCGCCCGGCCCTCGTCGACGTCCGCCAGCGTCAGCACCGCGCCGTCCTTCGCCAGCAACCGCGCAAGCCCGCCGCCGACCGAGCCCACGCCCTGAATCGCGACGCGCACGCCCTTCATGTCGGTCGCGCCGAGGCCACGCTGTGCCGCCGCCTTCACGCCGAGATAGATGCCGAGCGCCGTGTACGGCCCCGGATCGCCCCCCGCAGCGCCGCTAGCGACCGGCAGGCCGGAGACGTAGCGGGTTTGCGTGGCGATCACCTTCATGCGCTCTTCGGACATGCCGACGTCTTCCGCCGTCACATACCGCCCGCCGAGCGAATCGACCGCGCGACCGAACGCCTCGAGCTGGGCGGTCGTGATGACGTCGCCGGGCTTGGCCGCAAGGACCACGCCCTTGCCGCCGCCGAGCTCCAGGCCCGCCATCGCGTTCTTGAAGCTCATGCCGCGCGACAGGCGCAACGCATCGGTCACCGCGCGGCCATTGTCGGCATAATGCCAGAACCGCGTGCCACCAGCCGCCGGGCCGAGCTTGGTCGAGTGAAGCGCAATTACCGCGCGGAGGCCCGATTCGGGATCGGTGAAGGCATGAACGCCCTCGTGGTCGTCGAAATCGGGAAGGTCCCAAACCGCTGTCATCGCCGGCTCCTGAGGAGAATAATATTACCGGGACGCGAAATATTATTTTCTCGGGGGTTTTACCAGCCCAAAGCGCCGCATTGCAGACGCTTATCGAAAATAACGAAATAATGGGGCGACCGACGGGACTTGAACCCGCAACATCCGGCATCACAAGCCGACGCTCTAACCAATTGAACTACGACCGCCGCGTAGGCATCGCCCCCTAGCGGGGGTCGCCGGGCGGCGTCAACCGTCGACTTGCCAAAAAGACGTCAAAAACGTCCTTCGATGGCGAGCTTGTACCCGTTCGAGCCGCTCACGAAGCCCGCCTGCTCGAGCTTCTGCACCGCCAGCGGATTGGATGGACGCAGCGACAGCTCGGCGCGGTAGGTCCCTGCTCCCTCGATCCGGAGCGCGATGCTCTCGGTCCCGGCCTGGCTCGCCAGCGGGAGCAGCAGCGCCGTGCCGTCACACCGCGCGGTGCCGCTGACCGACTGCGGCAAGGTGATCCCGCCGACGTCACCTGCCAGCGTTGCGCGGACGCGGCCCTCGGCGGCTTCGCACTGGCCATCGCGGAAGCGGACCGAGACGTCGTCGAGGTCTAGCGCGGAGACGGGCACTGGCGCGAACAGCCGGCCGGTCGCGACCGTGGCGGTCATGTGGTCGACGCCGAAGCCGTGGCGACTGACGCTCGCCGACCCGCGCAACGGCTTGGCCGACACGGATTCGGGACCGGCGAAGACGATCGTCGCGCGGCCGACCAGCAGCGGCAGCGGCGACAGCCGCGCGTGCAGATCGCCGAGCGCGAGGTCGCCGAACCGCGCTTCGGTCAGCGTCGCGCCCCAGATCGTCCCCGACACGCGCCGCGCGACCAGCCCTTCGTCGCCGACGCCGACCCAGCCGAGTACCGCGCGCATCGGCAGGAAGATGATCAACGCGATCAGCAGCATGCCACCGAACAGCGCGGCGGGGCCGGTACGCAAGCGTATCCGCCTCATGCCGCGCGCGCCTTCAACGTCAGCGCCACGGCAACGGTCTTGTCGCCCTTGTCGGTCATCGCCACCGAATCGACTAGGATACCGAGCCGTTCGAGGCGCGCCAGCCACGCGACCAGCGCCGCGGGACGCGCCGACTGGATGCCGACGCGCACCCGGCTCGCGCCGTCCTGATCGAGCGAGGCGAGCGCAAAGCCGGCCTGGTCCGCCTCAGCGCGCACCGCGTCGGCGAGCGTGCCGGTCAGCGGGGTGGCGCGGGTCCGCTGGATATCGCGCAACGTCGCGACTTGCGCGCGCGTCTCGCCGAGCCGCGTGACGGCATCTGCGTGACGTTCGCGCGCGCTCGACAAGCCGTCGCCGACCGGGCGGATGATCAGCGCCCAGAGCAACGTCAGCACCGCGAGCCCCGCCATCACGAGTAACAGCCGCCGCTCCCGCAGCGAGCGTCCTTCGAACCACGTCTTCAGTCCGGTCATCGGCCGCTCTCCGGGCTGATCGTGAGGTCGCCCGTCACGCGGCCGGCGGCGGCCTGGAACACGCCGGCGCGGACCGAGAAGCCGGCGGATTCGAGCGCGCGCTTCAGGTCGGTCGCCAAGGCTTCGCGTTCGACGGCCACCGACAGGCGCAGGTCGCCGTTCGCCTGGAAATCGAGCGCCGTGACTTCGGTGCCGGGGGTTGCGCGCACCGCTGCAAACACCGCCGCGGTCGTGCTGGTGAAGCCGAGCCCCGGGCCGCGGACGCGCGACAGGCGCTCGTCGAGTTGGCGGCTGGCGTCGACGACCGTCTCGCCGCGCGGCAGGCCGGTGACCGCCACGGTGTTGGCTTCCGCCTCCAGGGCATCCGCGCCGAAGCTGTATTTGGCGATGCGGACGAGCGAGATCGCCAGCGTCACGGCCAGGATCGTCAGCGACAACAGCGTGAGCCGACGGATCAGCCCCCAGTCGATTGCAAACCGTCGCCGCCGCGCGAACGGCCCCTGCCGCAAATCCAGTGGCGGTGACGCGACGGCGGCGACGATCGCTGCCTCCAGCGTATCGCGGTCGATCGTCGCGGGCGCGGTGCCGCCGGTCACCAGCTCCGTCAGCCGCGCTTCGTCGGCGAACCCGCTGGACGTGCCGCGCACGACACCGCTGCCAGCGAGTTCCGCCCGCGCGTACCCCTCTTCGGGTCGCGGAAGGAGCATCGGCGCCGGAATGACCGCGACCGGATCGACGCCTGCCTCCGCCAGCATCAGCAGCCAGTCGCGCATCGTCGCGGCACCGACGACGCCGATCGGTCGGTCGCTCGCGCCTTCGTCCCCGACTGCGACATGGAGTTCGGCGAGCGGCGACGCACTCGCCTCGCTCGCCAGGATACGCGCGGCCGCCGTTGCCTGCGCGGCAGACCGCGACGGCAGTTCCGCCCAGTGCAGCGTCACCGCATCGGCGGGCGCCACCGCGATCGTCTCGTCGTCGATCGCATCGGGGATACCCTCCCCCTCCCCGACCACGCCCGCGTCCGCGACGCGCATCCAACGATATCCGGTCTCGCCGGCGGGAAGGAACAGCAAAGTCGTCATGATGGCTCGCCCCATTGCCGCGATACGAGCTGCGCGGGAAGCCGGTTCGCGTCGATCAGTGCACGTTCCTGCATTTGTGTCGTCCCGAGCGTCACGTCGATATCGAGCGTGAACCATTTCGACAGCACCTGCGCGTCCGCGCCGGGCGCGATATTGGCGGCGCCGAGCAACGACGCGCCCTTCTGCATTTCGTCGAACGTGGCGTAGCCCTGCACCGGTCGCCGCAGCAGCAGTTGCTGGGCGGCGCCGACCGACAGAGTATCCGGATACATCATCGCCAGCAGCACGCTCTGTTCGGGCAGCAGCGTGTTGACGTTGATCGGAGAGGGCTTGGCGAAGGGCAGCGTGCAGATCCACGGCCGGATCTTCGTGTAGATCTCAGGCGTCATCCCGGCGATGGCGCGCAGTTCGCTCGGGTCGCTCATCAACGTGCCGGCGGTGCGGTACGACGGCACGCGACCGAGATACGCGCCGTCCTCGGCCCCCATCGGTGACTGGTCCTGATCGCTGTCGATCCAGTCGGTCGTGCCCGCCGCCACCTGTTCCGCGACCTGCACCGGCACGTCGAGCAGCCGCATCAGGCGGACGAACTGCGGCCGGACGTCGCCACGCGCGACGTATACGCCCGGGGTCGTCATGCCGACGAGAGAGTTCAGGTTGAAACAGTTGGCACCGTCACGCACCCGCGCGGTCGCGAAGCCTCCGGGTACCGGCAGGCCGAACGGGGTGTTGCTCCAGCCGCCGGCCAGCGTGACCCGCGTAGGCTTTGGCGCGAGCAGGTTGGAGACGCGGGTCAGCGCCATCGTCTCCGCCGCGAGTGCATAGGCGCGCGCCTGCTCGCCGGTCGCGGCGTTGCTCGCCAGCCGAGTCGACAGCCGGAGTTTCTCCAGCGCCGCGCCCGCCATCACCGCGATGATCGCGACGAGCATCAGCACGGTGAGCAGCGCTGCGCCCCGTTCTTGCCCGCGTCGAATGCCGAGATCAGGTGCGCGCACCGGGCGTCTCCTGTCCCGGAGGGGTAACGGGTGGCGGCGTGGTCCCCGGACCGGTTAAGTCGGAGGGCGCGGGCACGTAACTGGTGCCGACGAGGAACATCTGGCGGAACTGCGTCCCGTCCTCGCGCTGGACGGTGAGCTCCATCGCGTCGGGCAAGGGCCTGCCGCTCGTACCGTCCCATCGATCGCTCCAGGCGCCCGCGATGCGATAGCGGAGTGCGATCTGGCGGACTTTGGTGAGCAACGCGGCAGGCGGCAGTGGCTGCGCGCCGTCGACCATCGGATAGGCGATCCGCTGGAGTACGCCGCCATCGACGCGGTAGGCGACCTTCTGCATGCTGGAGCGCGCAGTACCGTCGATGTTGCTCCAGCCGGCGCGGACCAAACGCAGCATTGGCGTGACGCCCGACCCACTCTCGCCGATGAACGCGGGAACGCTGGTGCCGGCCTCGTCGCGGGTAGCGCGGTTCGATGCCTGGGCGAGGTCGGCGGACAGGATCGACATCGTCCGCGTGAGCGCGCTGATGTCGTCGAGCTTGGCGCCGGTCGAACTCTGCGCCTTCACGCTGAACGACAGGATCGCGACACCTGCCGCGGCGATCATCCCGAAGATCATGAGCGACACCATGACTTCGATGAGCGTGAAGCCGGCCTCGGTTTTCGGAGGCGTCACATCACCATCCGCGGCGCGGGTCGCACCATCGTCAGGCGGCCGAGCTGCGTGCCGGTCCGGTCGGCGACGGCCACGTCGATCCGCAACACGCTGGATCCGCCGAGTGCGCTGACCTGCCGCGTCCACGTCCAAGGCTGGCCGCCGTTCGTCTCAACGCCAGTGACGCGGCCTGCGATCGGGGGCTGCCCGCTGGTGACCGCATCGATCGCGACGTTGCGCGCGACCATCTGAGCGACCAGCGTTTCGTCGAGGATCGAGGCGCCGCGGATCGTCGCGCTTTCCAGACGCACGAGCGCCATCGCCGCGAGGCTGAAGACTGCCAGCGCGACCATGATTTCGATCAACGTGAAGCCGTGTTCGGCGTAACGTCGACGAAGCGTGAAACCGCGCTCAGCCGGCATCGGCTCTTACGCTGCCGTCAGCATCGATGTGGACGGTCGCCGCGACGCCGCCGCGATCGAGGCGAATCTCCGCAGGACGATCGACGAGGCCGGTCGGGTCGAACGTCACGCGCATCCGGCCGCTGGTGTCGCCGATGCTGGCCCTAGTGCCGTCGTTCCAGCGTTCGACGCGCATCGGTTTCTCGGCGATCGGCGTCCAGCCGCCCGCCAACCGACGGTCGAAGCCGTAGCCCCCACCGCTGATCCAGACGCTCACCGGGCGTGCCTCGACGATCGCCGAATCGTGCGCGGCGCGGGTGCGCAGGGCGAAACGCGTCGCCTCGTCGAGCACGCGGCCGCGCGGGTCCGGCATGACGAGAACGGCCACCGCCGATGCGAGTCCGATGATCGTGACGACGACCATCAGCTCGACCAGCGTGAAACCACTTTCGCGTCTCCGCGAAAGTGTCCCCGCGCCGGCGGGGACCCAGTCCAAGGACCTATTGCCAGCTGCCGATATCGGCATCGATCCCCTCGCCGCCTTCCTTGCCGTCCGCCCCGAAGGTCCAGACGTCGGCCTCGCCGTGCGCACCGGGCGAGGCATAGAGATACGGGCGACCCCAGGGATCGTTCGGCAGCTTCTTGAGATACCCGCCACGCTGATACCGCGACGGATCGGCGAGACCCGCCGGCGCAGAGACGAGCGCGTTCAGCCCCTGCGTGGTGTTGGGGAAGGTCATGTTCTGGAGCTTGTAGAGTTCCAGCCCGCCCTCGATCTGGGCGATGTCGGCCTTCGCCTTCTGGATCCGCGCGGTATCGCCCGAGGGCAGCACGTTGAGCGCGACGATGGTGGCGAGCAGGCCGATGATGACGATCACGACCATCAGCTCGACGAGGGTGAAGCCGGCCTCGCGGCGCTTCTTTTTATCTTCGGGACGCATGAACAACCTCATTGTCCGGCCAGCGTGTTGAGCTGGAGGATCGGGAGCAGGATGGATAGCACGATCGTCGCGACGATGCCGCCCATCACGACGATGATCAGCGGTTCGAGCAGCGAGAGTGCGGTGGCGGTGAAGCGGTCGAACTCGCGTTCGAGATAGTCGGCGGCGCGCTCAAGCATCTCGTCGAGACGACCGGCGGCTTCTCCGCTCGCCGCGAGATACGTCAGCAGCGGCGGGAAGACGCCCGCGCGGCGCATCGCGGCGGAGAGCGAACCACCGCCGCGGATCGCGTCGACGATCTGGTCCGAGGCCTGGCGAAGGCGGCGGTTGTGGATCGTGCTGGCGGTGAGGTTGAGACCGTCGAGCAGCGGCAGGCGGCTCGCGACCATCGTGCCGAGCGTGCGCGCCATTCGGGCGGCGTGAAGGTCGCGGATCAGGCGACCGAGCAGCGGGATGCGGAGCAGCCAGCCGTCGAACGCGAGCCGCAGCGTCGGGTCCTTGAGCGCGCGCCATCCGGCGAGACCGCCACCGACGACGATCAGCAGCATCACCCACCAGTATCCGACGAGGAACGCCGAGAACGCCATCACCATGCGTGTCAGCAGCGGGAGTTGCTGGCCGACCGTGTCGAACTGCTCGACGACCTGCGGCACCACGAACATCATCAGCGCGGTGACGACGCCGAACGCGACGAGCGCGAGGATCGAGGGATAGGCGAGCGCGGTGATGAGCTTGCCGCGGATCTCGGCCTGGCGTTCGAGCAGGGCTGCGAGACGGTCGAGGATCGTCGGCAGTGAGCCCGAGCTTTCGCCGGCGGACACCATCGCGCGGTAGAGCGGCGGGAAGCTTTTCGGTTCGCGCGCCATCGCGTCGGCGAGGCGACGGCCTTCGACGACGCCGGCGTGGACGTGCTGGACTATTGTTCGGACGCTGTCCTGTTCGGTCTGGCGGGTGATCGTGCGGAGCGATTCCTCCAGCGGGGATACGCGGTTCAGGGTGGCGAGCTGGCGGGTGAAGAGGGTGAGGTTCTTGCCCGACATCTTCGGCGTGCCGAGCTGGAGGCCGAAGAGGGGGCGGCCCTTGGAGGCTTGTGGCGGCGCGCCGGGGGTGATCTTCACGACGTAGAATTTGCGCGCGTCGAGGGTCGCGCGGGCGACGTCGATGTCGGCCGCGGCGACGTGACCGCGGCGTTCCGCACCCTTGGTGTCGATCGCGATATAGTCGAAATCAGCCACGACGTGCTCCCCTCCCTGAAAGGGAGGGGTTGGGGGTGGGTTGGCTGCTTAGGCGGGGGGCGGTGGCCCGAGCGGGCCGACCCACCCCCAGCCCCTCCCTTTCAGGGAGGGGGGAAGAGGCGTTACGCATCTGCCACCTCAGGCACGATCTCGGTCGTGTCGCGGCGGGATACTCTGACGGCTTCTTCGGCTGTGGTTTGGCCTGAGAGGACTAGGTCGCGAGCAGACTGCGCCAGGTTCGGGGACTTCGCGAACGCGTGCGCGGTTATCTCCGACTCGTGGCCGTCGGTATTGATCAGGCGGCGGATCGTGTCGTCGATGCGGACCGCTTCGAACACGCCGATACGGCCCTTGTAGCCGGTCTGGTTGCAGTCTTCGCAGCCTTGCGCGACGTAGACGATCGCGTCGGAGGCGATGCCGAGCAGCGGGGCTACCGTGTCCGACGCGGGCACAGCCTTGCGGCACGTCGGGCACAGCCGCCGCACGAGGCGCTGGGCGATCACCGCGCGGAGCGTCGAGGCAAGCAGGAAGCTCTCGACCTTCATGTCGCGCATGCGGGTGATCGCGCCGATCGCGTCGTTGGTGTGGACGGTCGACAGCACCAGATGCCCGGTGAGCGATGCCTGCACCGCGATCTCGGCGGTTTCGCGGTCACGGATTTCGCCGACCATGACGACGTCGGGGTCCTGGCGGAGGATCGCGCGCAGCCCTGCCGCGAACGTGAGGCCGACCTTCGGGTTGACCTGGGTCTGGCCGACACCGTCGACAGCATACTCGACCGGGTCCTCGACGGTAAGGATGTTGCGGCTGCCGTCGTTGAGCAGGCGCAGCGCCGCGTAGAGCGAGGTGGTCTTGCCCGAACCGGTCGGGCCGGTGACGAGAATGATGCCGTTGGGTTCGCTCAACGCCTCATTGAGCAACGCGAACAGTGCGGGCGGCAGGCCGAGCGCTTCGAGGTCGATGCCGGCGTTTTCCTTGTCGAGGATACGCAGCACCACGCGCTCGCCGGCGCGGCTCGGCAGCGTCGAGACGCGCACGTCGAGCAGCTTGCCACCGAGCGTCAGGCCCATGCGACCGTCCTGCGGGACGCGGCGCTCGGCGATGTCGAGGCGGGCCATGACCTTGATGCGGCTGACCACCACCGGCGCGACGTTGGGCGGCATGCGCAGCGTCTCGCGCAGGACGCCGTCGATGCGCATGCGGACGACGAGGCCGGACTCGTACGGCTCGATATGGATGTCCGACACACCGTTGCGCGCGGCGTCGGCGATGATGCCGTTGATTAGGCGGATCGCGGGGGCGTCGTCGGCGGTGTCGAGCAGGTCCTCCGCGGTCGGCATGTCGCCCGCGAGCAGGTCGAGTTCGTCGCCCATGCCGACCGCGGCGAGCGCGTTGGCCTGGCCGTCCATCGCGTAGACGTTCGAGAGGAGGCGATCGAACGCGATCTGCTCGACGAAGGTCACGTCGAACGGGCGGGCGAGGTAGCGGCGGAGTTCGAGCAGGACTTTGGGGTCCGCACCGGCGCGCATGGCGATGGTGAGGTGGGAGTCGGTGTCGGTGTGGTCGACGACGACGCCGAACTTTCTGGCGAAGGCGTAGGGGATGGTGATCTGGGGGAGTTCGGTCGAGGATACCGCTGCACTGCTCCCCTCCCGCTCGCGGGAGGGGTTGGGGGAGGGAATGACATACCCCTCGATCGCATCGTCCGTGAGTAAGACAGGCCCTCCCTCGACCCCTCCCGCAAGCGGGAGGGGAGTAGAAGCGTCGATCTCGTGGCCTTCGCGGATGATCATTTCTTGGGCCGCACGACCATCGTCGAGGTGCGTACCGGCACCGCGATGCGCGGGTCTTCGATGTTGCCGGGGATCGGTGCGCTCGGGATCGGCGGGGCGGCGCCCATGTAGTCGCGGACGAGTTGGTCGATCGACGGCTCAGCGCCCGGCTCCTGCAGACCCTGTTGCAGGCGGACATAGCCGTAGCGCTGCTCGGTCAGTTTGCGGCTGTCTTCCGCGGTGCGCAAAATCGTTGGGCGGATGAAGATCATCAGGTTGGTCTTCGACCGCTGCTTCGCCTTCGACGTGAACAGATGGCCGAGCACGGGCAAGTCGCCAAGCAGCGGGATCTTCTCGATCGTGCGGCGTTCGTTGTCGTCGAGAAGGCCGCTGATCACCGCGATCTGGCCGTCGTCGACGGTGCGGACGGTCTCGACCTCGCGCTTGTTCAGGATCAGGTCGCTATTGTCGCTCGACACAGGCCCGGCGATCGAGCTGACCTCCAGGCGCAAATTGAGCTTCACCGTCCCCGACGAATTTACCTGCGGCCGCACGGTCAGTTCGATGCCGACATTCTGGCGCTGCGTGGTGCGGAAGGCGTTGTCGAAATTGGTGCTGAGCGCCTGCCCCGTGGTGATCGGGATCTCCTGCCCGACGAGGCTGTGCGCCTCCTGGTTGTCGAGCGTGACGAGGTGCGGGACCTGGAGGAGGTTCGAGGTCGTGTCGCTTTTCACCGCGTTGATGATCGCGCCGAAGAACGTGCTGCCGATCTTGCCGCCGAAGCCGCCGAAACCGCCTGCCGCCGCGAGGATCGAGGCGATCGCCGACTGCTGGAGCGTGTCGGCTGCGGGACTGGTCGTATTCGTGACGGTCGTGCTGCCATCGGTGTTGGTCGTCGTGGTGCTCGACGTATTGAGCTGGGTAGCGCCGATCGCGCCGGCGATCTGCAGGATGTTGGGGGCGGAGTTCGAGAAGGTCGACGCGCCGAAAGCGCCGCCGCTGGGATCGCCGACGATGAACTGCGCGCCGAGCGTCTTCGCGGTCGAGTCCGAGACTTCGGCGACGATCGCCTCGACCAGCACCTGTTCGCGGCGCGTGTCGAGCTGTCGGACGACCTCGTTCAGCTGGCGCTGGATCTCGGCAGGCGCGGCGATGACAATCGCGTTGGCACCGGCAAAGCGCGTGACGACCACGGCCGACCGGCCAGCAGACGTGATCGCGGCCTGGCCGGAGCCGGACGCACCGCCGGATGTGGAGCCAGACTGTGGGATCTGCGGTTGCGAAACATTCGACTGGCCGCCGGACGCGCCGTTGGTGCTGCTCGACCCGAAGTTCGAGCGGGATAGCGACGTCTGCACGGGTTGGGTCGGAGTCTGGCCGACGAGTTCCTGCAACACCGGCAACAGCTGCTCTGCATCGGCGTTCTCGAGGAACACGACCTTGATCTCGGTGCCGTTGCGCGCCTTCTGGTCGAGGTCGGCGGCGACCTGTGCGAGACGGGCGACGGTCGTCGGATCGCCGCGCAACGCGACCGCGTTCGAGCCTTCCACTGCGACGACGGATGCGCTCGGGCCGGCGGCGGCGCCACCGCCCTGCCCGCCTTGACCGCCGCCGGTACCGGCACCGATCAGACCCTGGAGCGCGGTGGCGATTTCCTTCGCGCTTGCATTCTTCAGCGCGACGACGCGCGTGGAGGACGTGTCGGTGTCGATCCGGCGGAGGACTTCGCGGATGCGGCGGATGTTGTCGGCGAAATCGACCACGACGAGGCTGTTGCCGCCGCGGTTCGCGCTGACCGAGCCCTGCGCGCTGACCAGCGGGCGAACCGTCTCGACCGCGGACTGTGCGTCGATCGCGCGGAGTCGGATGATCTCGGTGACGTAGCTGTTGCGTGCGGCGCCTGCGACACCGATCCGGCTCGGCTGCGAGGCGGCGTTGTCGAGCGGCTGGACGCGGAACGCCCCGCCCGAGGTCGGCACCGCGACGAGGCCGTTGGCGCGCAGGGTCGAGAGGAAGATCTCGAAATATTCGGAGCGCGACAGCGGGCGATCGGTGACCACGGTCACCTTGCCGGCGACGCGGTTGTCGATGATGAACGTGCGCCCGGTGACCTTGGCGGCATCGGCGATGAACGCGCGGATATCGGCATCGCGGACGTTGAGCGTGGTCTGGGCGTGAACGCCGGCCGCCAGCGCGAGGGCTACGACGGGGCCAAGGAGAAGCTTTTTCATTTAGGGGGCGCGATCGTGATGGCGAGCGGCAGGGTATCCTGGCCGCGTTCTACGGTAATGGGGACGTTGCCGCCGCCCGCGAAATCCTTGACGATGCGGTCGAGATCGCCGGGGCCCGATACCGGGCGGCCGCCGATCGAGGTCACGACGTCGCCGTCCTTCAACCCGGCCGAGCGGAATGCGTTGCCCGAGCCTTGCGAGCGGACGGTGAGCCCGCTGATGCGGCCGCCGTCGATGCGGGGGATGAAGCCGATCTCGCTGCGCAACTGCGTGACGGGGATGCCGACGACCGGGGCGATCGCTCCGGTTGCGCCAGCCGGGGCCGCGCCCGGAACGACCGGCGTCACCGATCCCGATTGGTCGAGGAACAGGTCTTCGTAGGCGCCGCCGCGATCGATCGTGACATGGTCGAACGCGACCGCCTTCAGGCGAACGCCCGGCTGGATCTCGTCGCCGATCGCAACGCTCTGCTGGACGCCGTCGGGGCCGGCGATGATCGCCGAACTGCGTCCCATCGCTTCGTCGATGCGCGTACCGAACAGGGTCAATTGGAGCGCGGTCACGGTGGCGGGCGCACCGGGCGCACCGCCGAGGCGGAAGAACGGATCGAACCCACTCAAGATGTCGGCAGGCGAGCCTACGACCATCGGCACGGCCGGGCGCCAGTCGCCCAGCGGCGTGATCGGCGTCACGATCGTCCAAGCCAGCCGCGCGCACTGCGTCGCCAGCCCGGCCAGGAGCGCGAGTTCGACGACACTATAGACATTCACGACCGGCATACGCCGCAAGATACGGCGCGCCCGCGCGTCCAGCTTCAATCGCATCCGCGACCCACCCCAATTTCCCGCTCTCTTCGTCGCGTAGGCATGCCATGTTACAATTCCGCGTCAATGGCTTGCGCGTTGGTCGCTTCGATTCTGATGGGGTAGCGCTTCGCGTCGGCGATGGGCAGAAGACGCTCATGTCCGATCCCCTCCCGTCCAGCGGCTCCGGCCTGCCTCCCGAAGCGATCATCGCGCGGCTCTCCGTACCCGGCGTCCAGCGCGTACCAAGCCCCAAGCTCGACCTGTTCGTGCGGCGCGACTTCCTGCCGCCGGACCTGTGCGCGACGTTGATCGAGCGGATCGACGCGGTGCGGCGGCCGTCGACGATCTCCGATTCGAACGGGGATGCGAACTATCGGACGAGCGAGACGGGCGATCTGTCTCCGCTCGATCCGGCCGCGATCGAGGTCGAACGCCGGATCGCGGCACTGACCGGACTCGACCCGGTGTACGGCGAACCGTTGCAAGGGCAGCGCTACGCGGTCGGGCAGGAGTTCAAGGGACACACCGATTATTTCGAGCCGAACGGCGTCGATTACCAGCGCTATTGCGGGGTCGCGGGGAACCGGACGTGGACCGTCATGATCTACCTCAACCAGCCTGAAGCTGGCGGCGCGACGCGGTTCAAGGCGATCGACAAGATCGTGCAGCCAGAGACGGGCAAGCTGCTCGCTTGGAACAACCGGCGGGCGGATGGGAGCATGAACGCGGCGACGCTGCATCACGGGATGAAGGTACGCGCGGGGGTCAAGTATGTGATCACCAAATGGTTTCGGGAGAAGCCTTGGGGCTGAGATCCCGGCATGTCGCTCGGCTTACAATCCTCCCCAGCCAGGGGGAGGTGGCAGGCACTTGCCTGACGGAGGGGGCGGTCAGCGATAACCGCTGTTCCGTGTCCGCCGCCTCCGTCACCTTCGGCGCCCCCCGGGCGGGGGAGGATTGCGCGTGGCGGCCTTCAACGGTGTGATTAGAGGATCTCAGCGACAACCACGACACCTCAGCGTCTATGCCTCCGTCCTCCAGCACCCCAAGCACCTCCCCGGCAAAGGCCGGGGTCCAGTTGGGTAACGTCGCTAACGTAGGGCAACGCTTCGTTACGCGACCTCACCAACTGGACCCCGGCCTTCGCCGGGGAGGTGCCCTTCTCAAGACGTCATCAGAACGTCGTGCTGATTCCCAGCGTGAACACCTGACCCAGGTTGTACCGGTTGATGTACACCTTGTTGCCGTTCTCGAACGTCTGCCCCTCGGTGAAGCGCGTCTTGGTGAGGTTGCGTGCCTCGGCCTTCACCTCGAACTTGGCGCCGCGCAGTTCGACACCCTGACGGGCGACGAGGTCGAGGCGGATGCCGGGCTTCTCGATGATGTCGGGCAGGAACCCCGTGCCGCCGAGGTTCGACGGGCCGCGGTTGGTGACGCGGTCGCTGGCGTAGTTGAACAACAACGTGATCTGCGACAGCCGCTTGGTGTCCTCCAGACCGAGCTGGACGTTGACGAGGTGGTCCGACTGGCCGGTGAGCGGTGCGCCGTCGCGGAAGTTACCCGTCGCGGGCGCGAACCCGGTCTGGCAGCCTGCCACCTTGGTCGTCTGGTCAACCACGTTCGGGACGCAGCTGCCGTCCACCGTAATCGAGGACTGCGTATAGGTGTAGTTGGCGATGAACAGCAGGCGGCGCGTCGCGAAGAAATCGCTGCCGAGCGTGTCGAGCGGGACGTATTTCTGGAACTCGACCTCGCCGCCGTACAGCTTGGCCTTGGGCAGGTTGGTGAAGCCGGTCTGGAGACGATCGTCGGCGCCGGTGTAGAAGCCGACCTGCTCGATCGGCTTGTCGATCCGCTTGTAGAACGCCCCCAGCGTAAAGCGCTGGTCACGCGCGAAGAACCATTCGTAGCGTGCGTCGAGATTGTAGAGCTTGGTATCCTGCAACAGCGGGTTACCGAAGAACAGGCGATCCGATTCGGGATCGCGGAACTGCTGAGGCGCAAGCTCGCGGAACTGCGGGCGCGAGATCGTCTTCGATGCGCTGGCGCGAAGCTGCATGTCGGGCGCGAAATTCCAGGTCAGCGTCGAGGCCGGCAGGAAGTAATCGTTCTTCAGCCGCGTCGTGGTCGCGCCGATCGGGGTAACCCGCTCGTCCGCCGTCTCGTAGCGCACGCCGATCGTCGCGCGGACACCGTCGGTCGCCTCGGCTTCAGCCTGGACATAGCCCGCGTGGATCCGCAGCGACGCATCATATTGATACGCACCGAGCGGGGTGTTGAACTGCAACTCCAGCGAGTTGAGTGGATCATTGGTATCGATCGCCAGCAGGTAATCCGGACGTAGCAGATTGTACGGATAGCCCGGCGCGGTGCCGCCACCGCGCGGCGTCTGGTAGTTGAACTGGAGACGCGAAGACGTGCGCTTCGTATCCGAGTAGAAATAGCCGGTCGACAGCGTCATCGGCCGCTCGGTCGACAGCTTGTACGCGGCATCTGCCTGCCCGCTGTAGAGGTCTTCCTTCAGTTCGCTGAAGATGATCGACGCGAACGGCGAGAAGCGCTGCGTCACCTGATACGCGCCGTTGCACTGCGCGCCGCCGGTCCCGTTCGGATCCTGCACCGTGATCGGCTGGCCGGTCGTGGTGGTGTTCGAGCAGAGATAGTCGAACTGCCGCTCGTACGGCGCATTGCGCTTCGAATTGGCATAGGCACCGCGGACGTCGAGCGTTAGCGCGTCGACGGGCTTGAACGCGCCGACCAGCTGGGTTTCGAACAGCTGGCGTTCGAACCAGTTGGTGTTCTGCTGGAAACGCAGGCCGCTCGAGTTGTTGTAGGTGGTCGCCGCCGACCCACGCGCCTGCTTCAGCGTGTCGTGGATATAGACGTTGGTCAGCTTGATGCTGTTCTCGCCGAACTCGTAGCCGACGCCGATCAGCGCGTTGGCGACGATCCGGTTGTCGGTCAACAGGGTCTGGAAATCGTTGCGGAGCAGCCCCTCGTTGGTGACCGAATCCTGCTGCGTGATGCTGCGGGTGCGGAAGGTGTTGCTCGCGCTGACCGATGCGATCACGCCGAGCCGGCCCGAACCGATGTCGAACACCGAGCCGCCGCTGATCTCGCCCGAGAAATTGGCGGGCAGCTGGTTGTTGCGCTGGAGCAGCGAGGTCGAGGCGTTGCTGAGGGTCGCGGCCTGCGCGGCGGAGATGTTGCCGGTACCGCTCGGCGCGTTCTTGATGAAGCTCGGCACTTTCCGCGTGCCGTCGTCGAAGCCGATCCAGTCGGCATCGCCACCATAATAGGTGTAGCCGAGTTCGCTGGTCGTCGCGGTGTCGGCCGAGACTGAACCGCCGAACGACAGGAAGTTCTTGTCCGGGATCGCCTTGGTCGTGAGGTTGATCACGCCGCCGCCGAACTCGCCGGGATAGTTCACCGAATAGGTCTTCTGGACCAGCGCGGAGCCGACGATCGTGGTCGGGAAGATGTCCAGCGGGACCGAACGGCGCAGCGGCTCGGGGCTCGGCAATGGCGAGCCGTTGAGCAGCGACGACGAATAGCGGTCGCCGAGACCGCGGACATAGACGAAGCCGTTGCCGACGATGCTGAGACCGGTGACGCGCGACAGCGCGCCGGCGATGTCGCCTTCGCCGGTGCGTGCGATGTCTTCGGTCGACAGGATCGAGACGACCTGCGGCGTTGCGCGGACAAAGTTCGGAATGTTGCGGCCGACGACGACGATGTCCTCGCCGCCATTGGGATCATAGCCCGGCGTCGACACTTCGGCCTGCGCTCCGGCGGCCTCTGCACCGGCAGCCTGAGGCGCGGAGGTGTCGACCGGTGTCGAGGTCGGGCCGGTCTGCGTGGTCGAGGCGGGCGGCGAGGTGGCTGGAGCGGGTGCAGCGCCGCCGGTCTGGGCGAGTACCGCGGGCGCGACCAGCTGCGAGGTCAGGAGAAGTAAGGTGGCATAGCCGAAGCGCGTTTGCATGGCCGAATATCCAGATCAGGGGGTCTATGGGCGAATGCCGGGGTGGTCTTTGGAACCACCCCGGCATCGCTGCTCACATCATCGACTGCGGAGAGCCGACCGGAAGCGTTACCGGCCGTTGCAGTTGAAGTAGACCGAGGTGAAGATCGGCGGGCCCTGGTCCTGCTTCGAGGCATCGGCCGCGCGGATCGTCGAGCGATCGGCCTGGCTGGTTTCCTGCGCGATCAGGTTGAGGCAGGCGACGGTCGCAGGCGACTTCACGATGCCGTTGATGAAGCGCATGTCCGAACCACCACGCTGGCGGATCGCTGCCGGCGCAAGTGCGGTCTGTACGAACGTGAAGTTCGAATACTGACCGAAGGTACGGGGCAGCAGGTCCTCGGCACCGTTCGAGTCGATCTCGGTCGAGAACGAGTCGGCGGTCGCACCCAGCAGACGCTGTGCGGCGATGATGAACTGCATGAAGCCGCGATAGCCGTTGTCGATATCGTAGCCGTCGTCGTCTGCGCCGGTGACCGCGAAATACTTGATGTTCGTGGTACCGCCGAAGATCTCGATGCCGTCATCGGCCGAGTTGTGGCTCTGGACGTGGTCGATCGTCGTGCCCGAACCGGTGCCGCCGAGCGTCAGGCCCTGGAGCTCGTTGCCGTCGCTGATCGCGATGCCGCTGTAGCGGATCTGGACATACTGCATCGTGCCGCTGTTGTCGGCTGCCGTCGGGCCACCGTAGAAGCGCCCGGTGACGCCTTCGATCGCCTGCTGGCAGGTCGTGCTCGTGCCGCCCGCGTTGTTCGGGCCGGTACCGGTCGCGCAGACCGCGACGGGGGCGCGGCCGAGCAGGATGATCCCGCCCCACTGGCCCTGCGTCGCATCGCTGACGCCGTTGGCGGCCAGGTTCTGCTGCGACGTAAAGATGATCGGTGCGTCGCGCGTACCGACGGCGCTGATCTTCGACCCGCGATTGACGAGCAGGAGATCGGCGGTGACTTCGGTCGAATCCGCGGCGACGACGACGCCCGGTGCGATCGTCAGCGTCACGCCGGTATCGGCACCGGTCGTGCCGACATCGGCACCGACTTCGGTCTGGCCGCGCAGGCGGTAGAACACGCCGGCGATCTTCGGCAGCGTCAGGCTGGACGTGATGTTGGTCGGCAGGCGGCAGGCGCGGAACGTCTGGACCAGGCCGTCGTCGATCGTGCCGGTCGGGCACGCCGCGGCCGAGCCACCGGCGCCGACGGCGGGAACCGCGATGCAGCTGGCAGTCGTGCTGCCACCGAACTGTGCCGAGGTCGAGTTGCAGGTCCAGCCCTGGAACGCGGTGTCGGTCGGGCCATTCAGCGCGCCGACGAAGTTCGTGCTGGTGAAGAACGCGTTGAGCGTCGACGGGTCGGTCGCGGTCGTGGCGGACGTCGCGGCGGTCGGGTACACGCCGGTCAGGACGTTGGTGCCGCTGACGTTGTTGTTCGTGCCGGCATTGACGATCGCGAGCTGCTCGTCGGCGCTGATCGTGATCGTGCCGTCCGCGCGGCCGCCCGAGGTCGAGGCGAACTGAGCGGCCGTGATCGCCGATGGGGTCGGCGTCGGGGTGGACGGCGTCGGGGTCGGCGTGGCTGGCGGGGTGATGATCACCGTGCCAGCGCCCGGCGAAGCGACGTCGTCGGCACCGCCGCAAGCGGTGAGTGCGAGGCAGGCCGTGCCGGTCAGCAGGATCGTGCCGAGGCGAGTAAAGCTGGTCATGCGAAGGACTCCCGAGTCGTACCGTTGATTGTTCGGATCGACCCAGGCTCCCCCCTGCCGACCGTGACATGGCGGTTAGGCTGACCAGATGACGCCGCGATGCGATTTCGATGACGCTTGCATGACTATGATATGACGGTTCGATGACTGTCGATTGGGGCGCTACTGACGCATGGGGTTGAAAACCGCGCTATCGAACACATCTCTTCCGATCCGGCGCGCGATGATTTACAGGCGCTGCCAGAGTCACCGCCGGCGCATCCCTGCGTTCGGGCGGGTGGACCATCATTACAGGATTATTCGACGACAATGGCCTCTTTCAAGGACCCCAGTTTCCAGGACCGCACGAGCAGCGCAGCCGCCGCCAAGCAGAAGGCGCTCGAAGCGCTGCGTGCCAAGCCGCCGATCGACGAAGCGGTCGTAGCCGAGCGCCTTGCGGCGCGTGAGGCCAAGGAAGCGGCTGAGCGTGAGAAGCGTGCTGCGAAGCGTGCTGCCGAGGACGAGGCGAAGGCTGCGAAGAAGGCTGAGGCTGAGGCTGCTGCTGCTAAGAAGCGCGAGGCCGAGGCTAAGGTCGAATTGACCGACGCCGAGAAGAAGGCGATTCGCGACGCGAAGTACGCGGCGCGGAAGAACAAGAAGAAGTGATCTTTGGGGCGGTCGTTTGGCCGCCCATTTTGATTTACCGACTGATCTCTGAAAGCACCTGCCGAAAAGATTACTACCTTGGCGAAGGCCGGGGCCCAATTGGCAAGGTCGCAGTGGTGAAGCGCGCACCTACGTTACCGACGTTTCCCAATTGGGCCCCGGCCTTCGCCGGGGTGGTGTTTTAAATCGCAGGCCCCCTTCCCCGCTACTTTGTTCTCCCGCGAAGGCGGGAGCCCAGACTGGGCTCCCGCCTTCGCGGGAGAACACGAAGTGCGGTGTAACGGACGGATTTGAAGCGCGCCCCTTACTCCGCCTGCTCCCAACCGCCCCCTAAAGCCTTGAAAAGCGCCACCGTCAGCTGCCGCAACTGCGCATCGCTCGACACGAGCTGTTCGCGCGCGGTCAGCACGTCCGTCTCCGCATTCAGCAGCGTCGTCTGCGCTACGAACCCCGTCCGGTACTGCGACTCCGCCGCCTTCGCACTGCTTTGCGCATCGACCACCGCGCGCTGCAACGCCGCGTTCCGGCGACGCTCGGCGGCAATCTGCGCGAGTGGATCCTCGACATCGCGCAACGCCTGCAACACCGTCGAGCGATAGCGCAGATACGCCTGCTCGCGGTCTTCCTCGCGCGATTTCACAGTCGACTTGCGCCGGCCCCAGTCGAGCAACGGGAACTGCGCCGCGCCGCTTGCGGTCAGCTGGAGGCTGTCACCCGAGAACAGATTGCCGAGCGCAGTGGAGATCAGCTGGCTCATGCCGGTCAGGCTGAACTTCGGATACATATCCGCCACCGCCACGCCAATATCCGCAGTCGACGCCGCCAGATCACGCTCAGCCGCGTGCACGTCGGGGCGCCGACGCAATAGCTCCGACGGCAACCCGGCCGGGATCGTCGGCACGCCGAGTGGCGCGGCCGAAGGCGCAGCGAGTTCGGTCATCAACGTTGCGGGCGGCTCACCGAGCAGGATCGCCAGCGCGTGCATGCGGACGTCGACATCGGCACGGACCGGTTCGGCGCGCGCTTGCGTCGACGTGATCGAAGCACGCTGGCGGGTGACGTCGATTGGTGGGACGAGGCCGACCTTGGCGATATTGCCCGCGATCGTCAGCGCGCGCTGCTGGTTGGCGATCTCGCCCTCGATCGTCGCGATCTGCGCCTGGTCGAGCCGGAGCGCGAAATACGCTTGCGCGACTTCGGCGGCGAGCGTCACCGCAGCATCGCGCTTCGACCAGACCGCCGCTTCCGTCCGCGCCCGCGCGCCTTCGGTGCTGCGCCGCACGCCGCCGAACAGGTCGAGCTCCCAGCTTGCGTCGAACCCGACCGAGTACGTCGTGATCCCGCTGCCGGGCAACGCTATCCCCCCAGTCGAGCCGGTGCCGCCCGCCCCCGTGCCGCCGCTGAACGCACGTGCGATCGACGAGAGGCCGGCGTTCTTGCTGAACTCGATATGGCTCGGGCTGGCGCTGGCGTTGACGCTCGGCAACCCTTGCGAGCGCGCGACGATCTCCTGCAACCGTGCCTGGCGCACACGCGAGGCGGCGATCGCGATGTCGGGATTGCCCTTCAGCGCGCGCTCGACGAGGCCGTCGAGTTGCGGATCGCCGAACGCCGACCACCAGCGCGCAGGATCGACGGTCGCACCCACTGTGGCCTGCGGACCGACGAACGCCGGCGGCACCGCCATCTCGGGCGGCGTGTAATTCGGGCCGACGGTGCACCCCGCGAGCAGGGCCGCAACCGCAACCACCATGAACCGCGCACGCATCAATGCATCCCTCCCGAGGGGGCGCCGCCGGTCTTGCCGGAGCGCATGAATAGAACCAGTGGCGCGACGACCAGCACGACCACCATCATCGCGCGGAACACGTCGAGGAACGCGAGCATCGTCGCCTGCCGCTGCATCTGGCTGTAGAGAACCGCCAAAGGCGTCGTCGCATCGCCCTGCCCTCCGAACACGCTCGTCGCCTTCTGCATCCAGTCATTGTAATTCGGATCGAGCGGATTGAGTGTCTGCGTCAGTTCCGACTGATGCCGCTGCAACCCGCCCGCAAGCTGCGTCTGCGCGAAACAGATGCCGATCGTGCCGCCGAGATTGCGCGAGACGTTGAGCAGGCTCGACGCCTGCGCGGTCTGCGTCTGCTTGAGCCCGACATAGGCGATCGCGTTGATCGGCACGAACAGGAACGGCAGCGCCATCGCCTGGAACAGCCGCGCGAACGCCGCGTCGGAGAACGCGATGTCAGCGGTCAGGTGGCTCATGTTCCACAGTGCGAACGCCTGCACCAGCAACGCCGGGAACAGCAGGAAGCGCACGTCGACCAGCCCGCTCAGTCGCCCTGCGAACGGTACCATGACGAGCGTCGCGAGGCCGCCCGCGGTCAGCGCGAGGCCGGCATCGAGCGAACTGTAGCCGAGCACCTGTTGCAGCATCTGCGGAATCAGCTGCGTGGTGCCGAACAGGATCATCCCGGTGACGCCCATCACGCCGATCGTCAGCGCGAAGTTGCGGTTCTTCATCAGCTTGAGGTCGATCACCGGGTCCTTGTGGTTCAACTCCCACACGACGAGCGTGACCAGCGACACCGCGGCGATGATCGCCGACATGACGATGAAGCCGCTCGCGAACCAGTCCTCGCGCTCGCCGCGGTCGAAGGTGAGTTCGAGGAAGCCGAGCCCGAGCGCGACCAGCGCGACGCCGACATAGTCGATCGTCAGGCCGTTCTTGAAGCGCTCGTCACGGTCCTTCTTCACCTGGTCGGGCTCGTCGACGAACGTCTCGACCAGGAACCACGCGGCGATGCCGACCGGCACGTTGATCAGGAACACCCAATGCCAGCTCGAATATTCGACGATGTAGCCGCCGAGCGTCGGGCCGAGTACCGGCCCGACGACGACGACGATCGCGAAGGCGGCGAACGCCATCCCGCGTTGTTTCGGCGGGAAGGTGTCGGCGAGGATCGACTGCTCGACCGGCGCCAGGCCGCCACCGCCTATGCCTTGCAGCACGCGGGCGACGACCAGCGTCCCGATGTTCGGCGCGAGGCCGCAGAGCAGCGATGCGAGCGTGAACAGTGCGATCGAGAGCAGGAAATAGCGCTTCCGGCCGATCGCGTCGGACAGCCAGCCCGAGATCGGAATGACGATCGCGTTGGCGACGAGGTAGCTGGTCAGCACCCACGTTGCCTGATCGGTGGTGATCGACAGCCCGCCCGAGATGTGATCGAGCGCGACGTTGGCGATCGAGGTGTCGAGCACCTCCATGAAGGTAGGGATCGAAATGATCGCGACGATCAGCCACGGGCTGTACTTGCCCGCCGCCGACCGGCTTGGCGACCAGACATGACCGCCCCCCGCATCGGCTTTTGCAGGAGCTTTCGCCACCTCAGCGGACCTTGACGGTCGGCACCACCGACATGCCGGGGCCGATCGGATAGCGCTTCGGATCGGGGCCGTTCTTCGCGTCGAACACGATACGGACGGGGACGCGCTGGACCACCTTCACGTAGTTGCCGGTCGCGTTTTGCGGGGGCAGCAGGGCGAACGCCTGGCCAGCGCCGCGCTGGATCGAGTCGACATGACCCTTGAAGTCGACGCCGGGATACGCGTCGACATGGATCTCGACGGGCTGGCCGATCTTCATCAGCGTGAGCTGCGTTTCCTTGAAGTTGGCCGTCACCCACATTGTGTCGGGGACGATCGCCATCAGCTGCGTGCCGGGCGCGACATAGGAGCCTACGTTGACCGAGCGGTTGACGACTTGCCCCGCGACCGGCGCGGTCAGGCGGAGATCGCCGATCGTGACGTTTGCCTGGTCGACCTGCGCACGACGGGCGTCGATCACCGACTTGGCCGCGCCGACCTGCTTCCGGGCGACGCTGATCTGCGCGGTGGCGGTGTCGATCTGTTCGCGCGCGGCAGCCGCATCGGCGGCGGTCTGGCGAGCAGTGGCGCGCGCCTGATCGAGCTGTTGGCCGGCGACAGCGCTCGGATCGAGCCGCAGCAACGCCTCGTAGCGGGCGAGATCCTGCTGCGCCTTTACCGCCGCCGCCATCGGGACGCGTGCCTGTGCCGCGGCCTGCTGGCGTTGTGCTTCGGCGGCGGTGACCTGCGCCTGCGCCTGCGCGAACTGTGCGCGGGCCTGCGATTCGTTTGCCTGCGCCTCGGCGACCTGCGCGTCGCGGCCGGATGCCTTGATGACCGCGAGCAGCCGCCCGGCCTCGACGTGGCGGTTGTCGATATCCGCGACCTGGACCAGCGTGCCCGCGACCTGTGGTGCGAGGCGGACGATGTGCGTGTCGACGAACGCGTCGTCGGTCGATTCGAACTGGCGCGCATGGAGCCAGTAGAGCACGCCGCCGATGATCAGCCCGCCGACGACGATGACGAGGATGATCCAGAACAGCGGCTTCTTGAAGACCGACGGCTTCTTGTCGTCGCCCTCGGCCTTGTCGTCGTCGGACTCGTCCTGCTGGTCGGTATCGGACTGCTGGTCCTCGCCGTTCGGATCGTCCTTGCGATCCTCATCGTCGTGGTTGGCGTCGGAGTGGTTCGTCTGGTCGGTCATGCCTGGCCCTGTTCTTCAGCACGCATCGAATCGAGAATAGCGTCGATATTGGCGTCGATACGCGCCTTGATATCGAAGATGTCGTTGGGTTCGAGCACATCGCGCTCGAGCAGTTTGAGGCAGGTCGCGCGGTTCGCCCGCAGCGTGATGACCTGCCCCATCAAGGTGATCGTCGCGATCCTGCCGGTGCGGAGCTCGGCACAGCCGGTGGCGATGCAGACGAGATCGCTCAGTCTGCGCACCATCTGGCCCATCACGCCGCCATAGATGCGCTCGAACGCCTCGCCCGGCTTCATCTGTTCGCGCAGCACGAACAGCGTCCAGTCGGCGCTTTCGTTGCTCGCCATCTTGTCCGCGAGTCGGCCGAAGATGCGGTGGATCTGGGCACGGGCTTCGCCGACGTCGTCCGCCGCGAGCTCCCGGGACAGCTCGGACGGGTCGCCCATTACTGCGGACATGCGCTCGGCGATCCGGTCGGCGGCGGCGAGGTACAAGCCCTCCTTGCCGCCATAGTGGTAGGTGATCGAGGACATTGCTGTGCCGGCGGCGGCGGCGATTCCGCGCGTGCTCGCCCCCTCCAGCCCCTTGGTGCCGAATTCGCTGATCGCGATGTCGAGGAGTCGGGACTGGACCACGGGCGGCGTTTAGTTCGATCGAACGAACCAGCCTAATGAAGAAGCTGTCATGTTGCGCGGCGGATCGGTCAGCGTCGTACCTCAATCTTCGCGCACGTCACCGTCATCCTGACGAAAGTCAGGACCCAGGGTAACGAGCGTTGCACTACGTGGCTCTGGGTCCTGACTTTCGTCAGGATGACGGACGCGGCGTAACCACCTCGCCGCGAGATCCACTACCCCGACGGACCCCAGAAACAGCAACGCCGGCCCCTTCGTGCGAAGGAACCGGCGTAAATCTGGTGGGCGCGGCTGGGATTGAACCAGCGACCCCACCCGTGTGAAGGGTGTGCTCTACCACTGAGCTACGCGCCCGAAACTCGTTCGGAAGCGGGCCTTTAGGCAGACCCCGTCCACCTGTCCAGCCCTATCGACACCGGTTCTAGTTGACCGCGTCCTTCAGGCCCTTGCCGGCCTTGAACTTCGGCTGGGTCGACGCCTTGATCGTCATCGGCTCGCCGGTCCGGGGATTGCGGCCGGTCGACGCCTTGCGCTTCGAGATCGAGAACGTGCCGAAACCGACTAGGCGAACCTCATCGCCCTTCTTCAACGATGCCTCGATCGCGTCGAACACCGCCTCGACGGCCTTGACCGCGTCGGCCTTCACCAGCCCGGACGTGTCGGCAACCGTCGCGATCAGTTCCTGCTTGTTCATATAGTCCCCCGGAAAGTCTCAAGTCGGCCGCGATAGAATCACGGCCGCAGTCAGCGCGCAATAATGCGGCGGCCCCGTCTGCTGTCAAACGAAACCGCCGTATCGTCGCTTACGATCCAAACATGGATCAGTGGTGAAGGCCACCCCCGACCGGCGCGATCGGTGTCGGTGGCAGTGCCGCCAACTCGTCCGCATCGGTCCACTCGATCGCTTCGAGCGGCTCGGTGAGGGCCAGGCGAAGCACCTCGTCGACATGCGAAACAGGGATGATCTTGAGCCCCGCCTTGATGTTCGCCGGGATCTCCGCGAGGTCCTTCTCGTTCTCGGCCGGGATGAGCACCGTCTCGATCCCGCCACGCAGCGCGGCGAGCAGCTTCTCCTTGAGGCCACCGATCGGCAGCACGCGACCGCGCAACGTCACCTCGCCGGTCATTGCCACCTCGCGCCGGATCGGCACGCCGGTCAGCGTCGAGACGATCGACGTGACCATGCCGATGCCTGCGGACGGACCGTCCTTCGGCACCGCACCCTCGGGCAGATGGATATGGATATCCTTGCGCGCGAACAGGCTCGGCTTGATCCCGTAGCTGGGCGCGCGGGCCTTCACATAGCTGAACGCGGTCTCGATCGACTCCTTCATCACGTCACCAAGCGTACCGGTGAGCTTGGCCTGCCCCTTGCCCGCGACCGTCACGCTCTCGATCGTCAGCAGCTCGCCGCCGACTTCGGTCCAGGCGAGCCCGGTGACCGCACCGATCTGGTTCTCAGTCTCGCCAAGCCCGTGGCGATACTTCTGCACGCCGGCATATTCGCCGATGTTCTCGGGCGTGATCGTGACGCTGGTCGTCTTGTTCTCGAGAATCTGGCGCAGCGCCTTGCGGCACAGCTTGGCGATCTCGCGCTCCAGCGTGCGCACCCCGGCCTCACGCGTATATTGCTGGATGAGCGTGCGAAGCCCCTCCTGCGTCAGCGTGAACTCGCCCGGCTTCAAGCCGTGCGCCTCGATCTGCTTCTCGACCAGATGGCGCTCGGCGATCTCGACCTTCTCGTCCTCGGTATAGCCCTCCAGACGGATGATCTCCATGCGGTCGAGCAGCGCCTGCGGCAGGTTGAGCGAGTTCGCGGTGCAGACGAACATCACGTCCGACAGGTCGATATCGACCTCCAGATAGTGATCCTGGAACTTACCGTTCTGCTCCGGGTCGAGCACCTCAAGCAGTGCCGACGCCGGATCGCCGCGGAAATCCTGACCGAGCTTGTCGATCTCGTCGAGCAGGAACAACGGGTTCGACGTGCCGGCCTTCTTCAAGTTCGTCACAATCTTGCCCGGCAACGAGCCGATATAGGTGCGGCGATGGCCGCGTATCTCGGCCTCGTCGCGCACGCCACCGAGCGACTGGCGAATGAACTCGCGCCCCGTAGCCTTCGCGATCGACTTGCCGAGCGAGGTCTTGCCGACGCCCGGAGGGCCGACCAGGCACAGGATCGGCCCCTTCAGCTTGTTGGTGCGCGCCTGCACGGCGAGATACTCGACGATCCGGTCTTTGACCTTCTCGAGAGCATAATGATCCTCGTCCAGCGTCACCTGTGCGGCGGCGATGTCCTTCTTGATCTTCGACTTCTTGCCCCAAGGGAGCCCGAGCAGCACGTCGAGATAGTTGCGCACGACGGTCGCCTCGGCGCTCATCGGTGCCATCGTCTTGAGCTTCTTCAGCTCCGACGTCGCCTTGCCGCGCGCTTCCTTGCTCATCTTGAGCGTCGCGATCTTCTGCGTCAGTTCGGCGATCTCATCGCCTTCGCCCTCGCCGTCCTCGTTGCCGAGTTCGCGCTGGATCGCCTTCAACTGCTCGTTGAGGTAATATTCGCGCTGCGTCTTCTCCATCTGGCGCTTGACGCGGCTCTTGATCTTCTTCTCGACCTGCAGGACTCCCAGCTCGCCCTCCATTGCCGCGAACGCCATTTCGAGACGCTTCGACGGGTTGGTTTCGAGCAGGATCGCCTGCTTCTCGGCAACCTTGATCTGGACGTTCGCGATCACCGCGTCGGAGAGCTTCGACGCGTCCTCGATTTCCGACAGCTGCACCGACGTTTCCGACGACAGCTTGCGGTTGAGCTTGGCGTAATTCTCGAACTGGTCGACCACCGAGCGCATCAGCGCAATGAGCTCGGGTCCTTCGACCTCGGCATCGGCGACCGGTTCGACCGTGGCGGTGAGGAAGTCGCCACTTTCGTCGAGCGTCTCCAGAGTCGCACGGCCCTTGCCCTCGACCAGCACGCGGACCGTGCCGTCGGGCAGCTTCAGAAGCTGGAGCACGGTCGCGGTGACGCCCATCGAATACAGATCGTCGCGCGAGGGATCGTCCTCGGCCGGATCGATCTGCGCGACGAGATAGATCTCCTTGTCCGCCGCCATCGCCGCTTCGAGCGCGGCAACGGACTTATCGCGACCGACGAACAGCGGCACGATCATGTGCGGGAACACGACGATGTCGCGAAGGGGAAGGACGGGGTACTGGGTCATGAACGCTCCGGTGGGTGCCTGCATGGGGGCATAATCTACAGCTTATATGGTGAGGATGAACCGTCCATCAATTGGTTGGCGGTGGTTAGGGGTTTTAGCGCGTTGCCCGAAGCCCAGCCGTTCTCCTGCGGGCGCAGGAGTCCAGGGTAACGGGCGGCGGTATTCGTGATCCTGGGCTCCTGCTTTCGCAGGAGAACGGGCGGTGTCGGATCGCACTTGTGCGCGAGCCGCCCAGGCGCGAGAACGCGGCATGATTTCGCGCTTATTACTCGCCGCCAGCGCCACCGCGCTTCTCGCCGCCGCCCCGCTCCCGAAGAAGGGCGAGCCCGCGATCACCGCGCAGACGCAGCGGTCTGGTGGCGTACTGACGCCCGCGCAGACCGCGCTCCGGTTCGATAGCGCGGACTTGGCGTTCGAAGTGCTGCCCGAGACGGAGAGCCTGAACGGCGTGGCTACGCTGGTCTTTACGGCGAAGGCCCCCCTCACCCGCCTGCCGATCGATCTCGACCGCAATTTGCCGGTCAGCGCGATCGCGATCGACGGCGTTCCGCTCGCACCCTCGGCGTGGAGCAATCCCCAGGGACGGCTGATGATCACGCTGCCAAAGCCCGTCCCCGCTGGCGGCAAGGTCACCGCGAAGATCACCTATGGCGGCACGCCGCACGTCGCGGTGAAGGCGCCGTGGGACGACGGCATGGTCTGGTCGAAGACGCCCGATGGCCGCACCTGGTTCGCGACGACCGCGGAGGGCTATGGCTGCGACCTGTTCTGGCCGTGCCTCGACTTCCCGACCGGCGAGCCCGCGCTGGTGACACTGCACATCACCGTGCCGAAGGGCCTGAAGGCGCCATCGAACGGCGTGCTGCTGGGCGTCGATACGCTGGCGGACGGCCGGACGACCTGGAACTGGCGCGCCAAGCATCCCAACACCTATGGTATCGCGCTCAACGTCGGGCCGTATGAGGAGATCAGCGGCGCGTACAAGAGCCGGTTCGGCAACAACATCCCGATGTATTACTGGTACCTGCCGGGCGAGAAGGTGCAGGCGGAAAAGCTGTTCGCCGAGTTCGCGCCGACGCTCGATTTCTTCGAAAGCATGATCGGCCCCTATCCGTTCGGCGACGAGAAGCTCGGCGTGGTCGAGACGCCGCACAAGGGCATGGAGCACCAGACGATCAACGCGTACGGCAACGAATACGCCAAGGCGCCGGAAGGGTTCGACTGGCTGTTCCAGCACGAGTTCGCGCACGAGTGGTTCGGCAACCAGCTGACCGCTGCCAACTGGGACGATTACTGGCTGCACGAGGGCTATGGCACCTACATGCAGCCGCTCTACGGCCAGTGGCGCGAGGGGCGTGCGCGTTATGCCGCGATGATGCAGGGCGAGCGCACTTCGATCATGAACCTCAAGCCGATCACGCAGCAGCGCGTCACCACCGAAGAGGAGGTGTACGAGCTCGACAAGGGCGGTGCTGGACAGGACATCTACTACAAGGGGTCGTGGATGCTTCACACGCTGCGCGGACTGATCGGCGACAAGGCGTTCTTCGATGTGACCCGGTTGGCGGTGTATGGGCGCGCCGATCCGAAGCCGGGGAATTTCGCGCCGCGGTTCGGAGCGACAAAGGAATATGAAGGGCACGTCCGGAGGGTGACGGGGAAGGACTTTACGTGGTTCTTCGACGTGTATCTCCGGCAAGCCGCGCTGCCCGAACTGGTCGAGACGCGGACGGGGAATACGCTGGGTTTGGCCTGGAAAGTGCCGGGTAACGGCCCCTTCCCACTTCCGGTGCAGGTGCAGATCGATGGGAAGACGCGGACTTTGCCGATGACTGGGGGGAAGGCGAGCTTGTCTGTGCCGGCGAGCGCGCATGTCGTGATCGACCCGGACGCTCTGGTCTTGCGGCGGAATGTCGCACTGGAAGACGTCGCCGCCTGGAAAGCCGCGCAAGCTGCGAAGGCCAAGCCCCAATGACCTCTCCGCCGTTCCCCCGCGAAGGCGGGGGCCCAGGGTATCAAGAGACGACGCTCGTGACTCCTGGACTCCTGCGTGCGCAGGAGAACATCTGGGTATCGCGCGCGGCGGAGATGGCGGCGATCTTTATGGTCGGCGACGGCTTGATCGGTCTTCTCCAACCCCGCCGCCACGTCGATCTTTGGAAGGACGATGCGCTCGGGACCGAGAAACTGGTGAAGCCGTTCGTCGACCGTCCCGGCCGCCGTCGCCTCTACGCCGTCGTTCAGATCGCCGCCGGCCTCGCCTTGGCCGCACGCCAGAAACGATGACCCTGCCGCGGTGGCCACTGCTTGCGCTGGCGCTCGCCGGCTGCGGTTCGAGCCCCGACGCCGGCACGATCAGCCAGATCGCCAGCGGCGAACGCGTCTTCCGTCGCTGCACCGCGTGCCACACGATCGGGCAATATGCGGGCGATACCGATGGGCCGAACCTCTACGGCGTTATGGGCGGCCCGATCGGCGAGCGGCGCCCGCGCTTCTCCTACACTGCCGGACTGAAGGCGCTTGGTGGCAACTGGGACGCCAAACGCATGGATGCCTGGCTCACCAACCCGCGCAAGATGGTGCCCGGCACGACCATGGCGTTTGCGGGCCTCCCCGACCCGAAGGACCGCGCCGCCGTCATCGCCTACCTGTCGACGCAGGGCCCCTGAGCTTACGGCACGACCGTCGTGAACAGACAGGCCGCGAAGATCACGAGGTGGACGACACCCTGCAACACCGTTGTCCGCCCGGTGCCGAGCGACAGCGTGGCAACAAACAGCGACAGCGCCAACAGCGTCATGCTCTTCGCATCGATCCCGAGCGCGAGTGGCAGGTCGAGCACCAGCGACACGATCGCGACGCTGGGGATCGTAAGCCCGATCGTCGCCAATGCCGAGCCGAGCGCGAGGTTGAGGCTGGTCTGCAGCCGGTTACGGCGCGCCGACTTGTAGGCTGCCAAGCTCTCGGGTGCCAGCACCAGCGCCGCGATCACCACGCCGACCACGGTCAGCGGCAGGCCGGCACCGAGCACCGCCGCCTCGATCGTGGGCGACAGCGTCTTCGCGAGCAGCACCACCGACACCAACGCCACCAGCAAGGCGGCGAAGGCGATCCCGGTCGCGCGACCCGATGGCGGCGCAGCGTGATCGTCCTTGTCGTCGGTCGAGGGCAGGAAATAATCGCGGTGGCGCACCGTCTGCACCAGCACGAACGTGCCGTAGAGTATCAGCGATACGACCGCGACGAAGATCAACTGCGACGACGCGTAGGTCGGGCCCTGCGTCGACGACGTATAGTTGGGCAGGATCAGCGACAGCACCGCCATCGCCGCGAGCACGCCGAGCGCCGCGGTCATGCCCTTCAGCGTGAACCGCTGCTCATGATGCCGCACCGCGCCCGCGAGCAGGCAGATCCCGATGATGAAGTTGAGGATGATCATGATCGCCGCGAACACCGTGTCGCGCGCGAGCGTGGTGGCGTCGCCGGCGTTGGAGAGCATCAGCGAGACGATCAGCGACACCTCGATCACGGTGACCGCGATCGCGAGGACGAGCGTCCCGAACGGCTCGCCGACCTTGTGCGCGATCACTTCGGCGTGATGGACGGCGGCGAGGACGCTGCCGATCAGGACGATGACGGCCGCCGCGGTGCCGAGCGTGCCCATCTTGGCGAGGCCGACGAGGACAGCGAGCAGTCCCAGGCCCGGCGCGATCAGCGTCCAGATCGGCAGCGCCAGACGGTCCGGCATCGTCTCCACCACGTGTTCGTTCGGTCGGTCGGCCACTTCGATCGTCATGCATGCTCCCTCGTTCCACTTGGATAACGAATGCGCGAGGGCCGATAAGGGTCCGAGTCGGGGCGATTGCGAGGCGGTAAGCATCGAGTAGGTTGCGGCGATGTTCGCTTGCGATCTCCGCGAAACGCTCATCATGACCGCCGATGCGATGCGGGATGCTCACGACCCGTGGTGGGTCATTTCCAGCGCGGCGGTGGCGCTTCACGGCGTGACGCCGATCGAAGTCGGCGACGTCGATGTGCTCATGAGCGTAGGCGATGCTCGAAGGGCAATGGACGGGCTCGGAGTCGTGCCCATCAAGGATGGCGCGAGTTCGTTGTTCCGATCGACGCTGTTCGGGCGGTGGGAGGCACCGCCGTTGGTCGTCGAGATCATGGCGGGGTTTCATGTTGCGACGGGCTCAGGCTGGACGGAGGTGCTGCCGCGAACGCGCGTGCCGATTTTTGTGGATGAGCGCGTGGTTTATGTGCCTGACCGTGCTGAACTGGCCGAGATGCTTAGGCTGTTCGGACGTCCAAAGGACTTGGAGCGGGCTCGGCTTTTGACCTGAGGACCGTAGTGGCGCCGCCGGCCACACGCGGGTCCCGACGTCGTCGCCGCGAACCCTACAATGTCCCCCAAGATAGAAGGAACGCCAATGTAGTGAGTGAAGACGGGGCATATCGCCCGTTCTCCCTGGGTCAGGTCACATCCTGCCGTTCCCCCGCGAAAGCGGGGGTCCAGGAGTCACGATCGCTACAGCCTGGTACCCTGGACCCCCGCCTTCGCGGGGGAACAGTCAGAAGAGCAGCCCGCGCTCTGCCCCAAAACGAAAAAGGGCGCCGATCACTCGACGCCCTTTCCCGTATCTCAAACCCGTTCCGCTTTAAGCAGCGTCGCCGGTCTTCTTCTTCTCGGCATAGACGCGGATCGGTTCCTTGCGGCCTTCGATCACGTCCTTGTCGATCATCACTTCGTCGACGCCGTCCATGCCGGGCAGGTCGAACATCGTGTCGAGCAGGATGCTCTCCAGGATCGAGCGAAGCCCGCGGGCGCCGGTCTTGCGTTCGATGCCCTTCTTGGCGACCGAGACCAGTGCGTCGTCGGTGAAGCCGAGCGCGACGTCCTCCATCTCGAACAGCTTCTGGTACTGCTTGACCAGCGCGTTCTTCGGCTCCTTGAGGATCTTCACCAGCGCGTCGACATCGAGATCCTCGAGCGTCGCGATCACCGGCAGACGGCCGACGAACTCGGGGATAAGCCCGAACTTCAGCAGATCCTCGGGCTCGACCGACTTCAGCGTCTCGCCCGTCTTCCGCTCGTCCGGCCCAGCGACATACGCGCCGAAACCGATCGACTTGCCCTGGAGACGATCGCCGATGATCTTCTCGAGACCCGAGAACGCACCGCCGCAGATGAACAGGATGTTGGTCGTATCTACCTGCAGGAATTCCTGCTGCGGATGTTTCCGCCCACCCTGTGGCGGCACCGACGCGGTGGTGCCTTCCATCAGCTTGAGCAGCGCCTGCTGCACGCCTTCGCCCGACACGTCGCGCGTGATCGAGGGGTTCTCGGCCTTCCGCGAAATCTTGTCGATCTCGTCGATGTAGACGATGCCGCGCTGTGCCCGCTCGACGTTGTAGTCCGACGCCTGGAGCAGCTTGAGGATGATGTTCTCGACATCCTCGCCGACGTACCCGGCTTCGGTGAGCGTCGTCGCATCGGCCATCGTGAACGGCACGTCGAGGATTCGGGCAAGCGTCTGCGCGAGCAGGGTCTTGCCGCACCCGGTCGGCCCGACGAGCAGGATGTTCGACTTCGACAGCTCGACATCGGCACCCTTGGCGCCGTGGTTGAGCCGCTTATAGTGATTGTGCACCGCCACCGACAGCACGCGCTTGGCGCGCTTCTGGCCGATCACGTAATCGTCGAGGACGTCGCAGATCTCCTGCGGAGTCGGCACGCCGCCGTCCTTCTTGGACACCAGCGCAGACTTCGTCTCCTCACGGATGATGTCGTTGCATAGCTCGACGCACTCGTCGCAGATGAAGACCGTCGGCCCGGCGATCAACTTGCGGACCTCGTGCTGCGACTTCCCGCAGAACGAGCAATAGAGGGTGCTCTTCGAGTCGCCACCGCTCAGCTTCGTCATTCAATCACCTCTCGCGCATGTCGGTGCACGTGCCGTTTCCGGGGCCGCTACCGTAACGCACCCCGGAGTTCCTACAATCAAATAAACCGGCGGGGTTTACGATTCGCCCCATGCCAGTGTCGCTTAGGCGGGTTTCGCACCATCCTCGGATACCGCCGGACGCTTGTCGAACACCTCGTCGATCAGACCGAAATCCTTCGCCTCGTTCGCTTCGAGGAACGTATCGCGGTCCATCCGGCGTTCGATCTCTTCGATCGGCTGACCGGTATACTGCGAATACAGTTCGTTCATGCGCTTGCGGATGCGCAGGATCTCGCGTGCCTGGATCTCGATGTCGCTGGCCATGCCCTGTGCACCACCCGATGGCTGATGGATCATGATGCGCGCGTTGGTCATCGCGACGCGCATGCCGGGCTCGCCGCTAGCAAGCAGGAAGCTGCCCATCGACGCGGCCTGGCCGATGCAGACGGTGCCGACGCGCGGACGGATGTACCGCATCGTGTCGTGGATCGCCATGCCCGCCGTGACGACACCGCCCGGCGAGTTGATGTACATGAAGATGTCCTTCTTCGGGTTCTCGGACTCGAGGAAGAGCAACTGTGCGGTGATCAGCGAGGCCATGCCGTCCTCGACGCCGCCGGTCACGAAGATGATGCGCTCGCGGAGCAGGCGCGAGAAGATGTCGAACGAACGCTCGCCGCGGTTCGACTGCTCGATGACGATGGGAACCAGGCCTGCGTGCGTCTGCTGCAGGCCGAGCCCGGCGCTGGCCAACGGGCTCGCGAAATCGCCGGTCTCGAACGGATTGTGCATGGAAATCTCTCTTATGCCCCAGTGAACCGCCAACATCGGCGCTTGTATGAGCGAGTTCAAGTCCTGCCAACGCCGCGGCGGCCGCAGTCAGCCGCTACAGGCCGGCCTCACATCGCAGCACTATCGGCACGGTGCCGGACGGCCCGCGGGACGCGCCAAGACGAACGCCCCTGCCAAAGCCTCGCGACCAGGTCGACCCCAAGGCACGCGAGCAGGGGAAACATCACCCAGCAATACCGCGGTACCGGCTGGAACGGAACACCCGCACACACGATCGTGGCGACGATGATCGCCGGATAGACGAACCCGAAGTCCCGTCGGATCGCCGCCGCAATAAACGCCATGATCGCGAGGACCGTGACAAGCGCGGCCAATATCGACCGTTCTCTTCCCCGCCCTTCGTTTTCGATCGAGAACATCCAAGGACGCGGAAAGAGCAGTTCGCCGATATGCCGGCTCCAGATCCCCACGACCTCGACGGGGTGGGCCTTCATCCAGATTACCGTGCGATCCTGGAGCATGCGGCTGTATCGTATCTCGCCACCGGCTGCCGTCATGGCCTGCGCGGGCGCCCGGTTTCCATAGGGGTGGATCGCCCGCAGCCGCGCGAGATACGCGGTCCGCGGGTCGTCTGGATCAACCGCGCCCGCATGATTGGCCAAGGCGAGCTCGAGGCCCAGATTGTCTCGTGTCAGGATCGGATGCTGCAACATCACCGCGTTGCGAATGACCCACGGCATCGGCACGGCGACGACGCAGACGAGCAGAAGGCCGAGCGGGCCAACGATGCCGTCCCGCCGATGATGATGGACGAGAGCGCCGAAATCGCGATGGCGGCGAGCCCCGTGATCGGATTGACGATGAAGGTCAGTGCCGGCAACGCCGCTTTCATGCCGATGAAATGACGCGACGTGTTGTCACGCTCGCCGCGCAGCACGATTGCCAAGCACGCCAGACACAGCAGCGCACCCAATCCGCCATCCCACGTCTGCCAGCGGACGGCTTCGGTGAAACTGTGCAGCGGTACCAAGCAAAGCAGCGCAAAGGCGACGACGGCGGTCCGTCGCGTCGCGCCCAGCAGGAAAATGCAATAGGCGGCCGCGGCAAAGCACGCACCCGTGACCACCAGCGACCACCCCAGAATGACGCCCTGGCCGACAACGCTCTGCCCGAACAGGTGCAGCAGTCCGCCTGCGATCGAGGGACTGATCGGCAACAGGTGGGCGGTTGGCCCCTGGCCCTGGAAGAACGGATCCGCGAAGCCGCGGCCTTCGGCGATCGCTCTTGCGACGTTACCGGCTTCCTCGTTGGCGAACCCCAGCTTGGGAAGACCGACGCGCAGTCGCATCCAGCAGCCGAGGATGATGGCGGTGACGACGATGCAAAAGTCGGCGACACGGTCGGTCGGCACTTCGGCGCGCAAGGGCTTGTTCATTCAACACCACCGTTCTCGATTGAACCCGGTCCGGGAACAAAGCAGTCGTCGCTTTCATCACCTGTCGGCCGCCAACAGCGAACCGACCGGCGGTCAGTTCACTGCGACGGGCAGGACCGTGTCCGCCCGGCGCACTCCGGATACAGTCGAACTCGCTTCGTGTTGGTCGCATCCCGGCGCCCGATGACCCAGATACGCCAGCCGACGCACCTCTCGACGACCTCTCACGACGGTATCGAGGATCAGCCCCGTGAACACGTTGAGCGCGGCGAAGATGCCGAGCCCAGTGATCAGGATTGCGGTCGGGAAGCGCGGAACCTGGTGGATTTGGATATATGTCAGGACCAGCGGCATCCCGAGAATCAATCCGAGCAGTGCGAAGACCCCGCCGATCGCGCCGAAGAACCAGAGCGGCCGCTCGATCCGGTATAGCGTCATGATCGTTCGGAGGATGCGCCAGCCGTCGCCATAGGTGCTCAGCTTCGATTCGGAGCCTTCGGGGCGCGCGTAATAGGGCGTCTCGACCTCGCCGATCGGCATCTTCAGTTCGAGCGCGTGGACGCTGATCTCGGTCTCGATCTCGAACCCGGCGGACAGTGATGGGAAGCTCTTCACGAACCGGCGCGAAAAGACGCGGTAGCCGGACAGGATGTCGGTGAAGCTGCGGCCGAACAGGCGGGCGAGCATACCGGTGAGCAGCGCGTTGCCGAAACGGTGGCCGCGGCGATAGCTTTCCTGGACTTGGCTGATGCGCGAGCCGACGACCATGTCGAGTTGTTCGTCGAGGACGCGCTTTACCAGATTCGGCGCGGAGGCTGCGTCGTAGGTCGCGTCGCCGTCGGCCATGACGTAGATGTCGGCATCGATGTCGGCGAACATCCGGCGGACGACCGCGCCCTTGCCCTGGATGCGCTCGGTCCGGACGACGGCACCGGCAGCGCGCGCGACCTCGACGGTGTGGTCCCGGCTATTGTTGTCGTAAACGTAGATCACGGCGTCCGGCAGTGCGGCACGAAAACCCGCCACCGTCTGCGCGATGGCCGCCGCCTCGTTATAACATGGAAGCAGAACGGCGACTTTAAGTCCCTGCCTATCGATACCCTCTATCATACGTGACGCCTTTTGCTGCTTTCTGTCGCCATAGTTCGGAACTCCGAATGACGAAACATGAGGAACGCGATTGCTGGAAGGAGCCATGTCAGTCGCCCCTGATATCGGTTTGTCGGACCGGACAACGTGCCGCAGAGAATTGCGTTGGACACTATTATAATCATCAGGCCGACCGCAGCCCCAGCCAATATGATCGCGACACGATGTGTTTCCGGGGTTCGCCAAGCGGCAATTATATCCGACTGCATCAGGTGCCACAGGACGAATGCCAGTGACAGCATGAAAACAAAGGCGATCAAAGGATCTATGAGTGCGAAGTAATAGTTTCCGAGATAAGATCTGGACCCAGTTATCGACTGCTTCGCGTATGGAATGGTCTTACCGACCATCGTATCCCAACTAAGCTTCGTCGCCCCGATCTCCGGCCCGATGGACAGCGTCGAAAGCTGGCGCCAGCTATTCGTCATTGCAGCATCGAACGCCAACCCAGGACTATACGCGATCGACGCAATCACGAATTTGAGCTGCTCATTCGACATCAGAACGCGCGTGTCGTAATCAGCGAAATAGAAGACGCCGTCCTGCGGGTCCGTCGACCATAAAATCGCGTTATGGTCTATATTCGGCCTATCGCGATACTTGCAGATCGCAACTGGGCAGGACCATCGCAGTGATCGGCCAGATAGAGGCGACCAGGCCCGTCGGCGAGAATACGCGCCATGAGATACGGCGGGCTTCGCGGAGAGTCGTGCAACACCAGCTGCGTGGTCCACGCGAAAACGGGCATGCCGAGTGCGCCTATGACGACCGCACTCAACGGCCAGCGCGCGCGCCACACCGCCTGTCCCCAAGACCATCGCAATGAGCGAAGTACCACGACGATACCGACCCACGCGATGATGCCGAGAGGCAGGATGGTCGCATGCGCCAATATACCGAATGCGGCGACGGCCCAAAGTGCGGAGAGCGTTACCAGGTTCCTGCCGCTTTTCACGGCCAGAAGGCACATCGCAACGAGCGCATAGGCCGCAAAGATATCCGGCATCGTGAACGCAGCGAAGTACGGCAGGCTCGACCCGCATGTCAGCACGGTGACCAGCCCGAGATACGCACCAAAACTTGGGTCGGGCAAAGACCAAACGACCGTGCGGCATAACCAAGCCCCGATCAACGCTTGCAAGATAGCCACCAGCCACAACCCGCCCAGGCTGATGACCAATGTCAGGACAAGCGAATAATAGGGGGATCTGCCACCGACATAACTCAACGACATGTTCTTGTCGGGCGTCTTGGCGACAGACTTCGCAGGGTCGGATATTGCCGTTGGGGGATCGTGGGGAACAAAAATCGCCGCAGCGCCTTGGGGCGAAAACCCCTCAAGGGGAATATGGGCCGCAGCGAAAATGGACTGCCCCAACTCCAAATAATGAGTCGTGTCGTAGAAAATAAAAGGACTGCGATTTATCGCGGCCGGCGCCAAGATTATCAGCGTTGCAAACACGGTTTGGAATACCGCAGAAAGCCATTGCCGCATAAACTAACCTTAAACCAAGGACATACGATGAGTATCTATCCTGGCAGGCTATAATACCGCGAACAACCCGTCGGCCGCCATTGATGGCGACCGACGGCATTAGGTTCTTACAACTCGGTCTTGGTCGCGGCCTTCTTCGCGCGCGGCTTCTTCGCCGGTGCGTCTGCGGCTTCGGTGCCCTCTGCGTTCTCGGCAGCAACCGGCGACGATTCTGTCACAGCCGTCTCTGCTTCGACGGGAGCCGCCTTCTTCTTGGCAGGCGCCTTCTTCGCAGGCTTGGCCTCGTCCGTCGCGTCCGAAGCAGGCGCCTCGTCCGTCACGGTGTCATCCGAAGCAGCCTCGTCCGACGCTGGCTTGGCCTTCTTGGCAGCAGCCTTCTTCTTCGGCTTGTGGTTGTCGTGATCATGCGTGTGCGTGCCGCTCGCGAAACCGTCCTCGCTCTCGATCGCGGCCTCAAGCTCCTCGCGCGTCGCTTCGCGGTCGGTGATCTCGGCCTTCTCGAACAGGAAGTCGACGACCTTGTCCTCGTACAGCGGCGCGCGCAGCTGGGCGGCCGCCATCGGCTCCTGCTGGACGTACTGCATGAACTGCTGGCGCTGCTCGGCAGGATATTGCTGCGCAGCCTGGGCGAGCAGACGCTGCATTTCCTGGTTCGAAACCTCGACGCCGTTCGCCTGACCGATCTCGGACAGGAGCAGGCCGAGGCGCACGCGACGCTCGGCGATCTTGCGGTAATCGTCGCGCTCGCCTTCCATCTCGGCCATCGCAGCCTCGGGATCGGCCTCATGCGTGGCTTCGTGCTGGAGCTGCGACCAGATCTGGTTGAACTCGGCTTCGACCATCGATGGCGGAACCTCGAAGTCATGACCCTCGGCGAGCTGGTCGAGCAGCTTGCGCTTCATGTGCGTGCGCGTGAGACCGTTATGCTCCTGCTCGATCTGACCCTTCAACAGCCCCGTGAGCTGCTCGAGGCTCTCGAGACCCAGCGACTTGGCCAGATCCTCGTCGATCTTGCTCTCGCCCGCGGTCTTCACCGACTTGACGGTGATGTCGAACGTCGCCGGCTGGCCTGCGAGCGACTTCTCCTGATACTCCTCGGGGAAGGTCACGTTCAGGACCTTGTCGTCGCCGGTCTTTACGCCGACGAGCTGATCCTCGAAACCGGGGATCAGACGACCCGAACCGAGCTCTACGCCCATGTCGGTGCCGGTGCCGCCCTCGAACGCGACGCCGTCGGCGGTCTTGCCGACGAAATCAACGGTGACGAGATCGCCCATCTTGGCGACGTAATCGTCAGCCGCGTCGTCCCACTTCTTCTGCTGGTCGGCGAATTTCTGGAGCTGCTCGGTGACCGCATCGTCCGCGACGGGCACGGTCAGGCGCTCGAGCTTGATGCCGTCGATCGCCGGTGCGGGGACCTGCGGGAGGACCTCCATCTCGACCTTGACCACGGCGTCCTTGCCGAGGTCATAGCCGTCTTCCAGCTCGACCGAAGGCTGCATCGCGGGGCGAAGCTGCTTCTCGGCGACGAGCGTCTGGACGCTCTCCTGGATCGCCGCGTTCAGCGCGTCCTGCGTCAGCGCCGGACCGTGCATCTTGCGGATGAGGTTCGCCGGCACCTTGCCCGGACGGAAGCCCGGCATCTTCATCTGCGGCGCGAGGCGCTTCAGCTCGACATCGACCTTGGCATCGATATCCTTCGCGGTGATGGTGAGCGTAAAGGCGCGCTTGAGGCCCTCGTTCAACGTCTCGACAGTCTGCATGTCCGGCCTTTGTCTAAAAGAGCATTCAGGATAATTCTTCGGGCGGTCGCCTCGCCTGCGCGGCGGGCTGGTGCGGGCGAAGGGACTCGAACCCCCACATCTTGCGATACTTGGACCTAAACCAAGCGCGTCTACCAGTTCCGCCACGCCCGCACAGGACATCGCCGTAGCGGGCGCGTCTATACCAACGATGCATGCGGGGGCAAGCACATAGGCAACTCCCAACGCAACCGCGCTCGATTACAGGCGTTGAACATCCAGAAGGAGAGACATCATGGCTACCCAACCCCCGGCAGAATTCCCGACCCCGACGCCCCCGGTCGAGCCGACTGCGCCGCCGCCCGAGTTCAATCCGCCCGCGCCCGACATCGACGTGCCCGCGCCGGGAACGCCGTCGAACGATCCCGCGCCTGTCCAGCCGGAGTTTTGAGCGTGAGCGATCCACATTCCGGCACGAACCCCGAAACGCTGCCCGAGGATCGTGACGAGGATACCCGCAGCGATATCGAACAGGCGGTAGAGTCGCGGTCCGACGCGGTCGAGCGTGGCGAAGGCGGCGACGAGCCTGAGACGTTCACGGATACCGGCCTGCCCGATGGCGTCGGTGGTACCGGTGGCGTCGTGAAGAACCAGGACAACGACGCGCAGTAAGCGCGCGTCAGCAACCATACAGGCGGGGGTGGCTATCTACATGATACCACCTCCGCCAATCAGGACCCGATAATCCTCACGATCCCCACCTTCGCCGAGCACCAGAGCCTCTATATCGCGCTCGGGCTCGCCGTATTGCTGCTGATTCTGGCGCAGCGCATCCCCATCATCCGCACGCTCGTCAATCTGGCGATGACGATTGTCCTCGTCGGACTGCTGTTCGTTGCGATCGACCAGCGGCGGCAGTTCGATCCCTATGTCGGCAAGATCGCGCGGTTCTTGAAGATCGAGGACCAAAAGGTGGTCGGCGGCGAGGTCCGAATCCGGATGTCGCCGGATGGGCACTTCTGGGCACGGGCGACGATCGACGGAGTGAGCCAGCGATTGCTTATCGATAGCGGCGCGACGATTACCGCGATTTCGGAGAAGACGGCGGAGGCTGCCGGGGTTGAGGCGCGGGTCGGCGTGGTGCCGATCGTGTTGCAGACCGCTAACGGGTCGATCGCGGCTAAGACCGGCACGATCGCCTCGCTGCGTCTCGGCGCGATCGTCGCGCGGGACTTGCAGGTGGTGGTGTCGCCCGCGTTCGGCGAGACAAACGTGCTCGGGATGAACTTCCTGTCGCGCCTCGCGTCGTGGCGGGTGGAGGAGAACACGCTGATCCTAGTGCCGCATCATCCACAGAAGGTGGACGGGTAAGGCCGCCTCCGTACACAACCACCCCGGCGGAGGCCGGGGCCCAATTGGAAAGGTTGCAGTAACGGAGCGCTGCCCTCAGTCGGCAACGTCCCCCACTTGGGCCCCGGCCTTCGGCGGGGTGGTTGTGTACGGACGCGGCTCCCCTTCTGTTCCCTCGCGAACGCTGGGGCCCAGGAATCAAGCAGCGCTGCACTCAGTTACCCTGGGCTCCCGCTTTCGCGGGAGAGCAGGCAGGGCGGGAGATCGGTCAGGTTGCTCAGTGATAGCTTACGAAGCCACCGACTCCCCAAGCATTCCCTTCAGAACCTCGTTCACCACGGCAGGGTTAGCCTTCCCCCCCATCGCCTTCATCGTCTGACCCACAAAGAACCCGAACAGCTTGTCCTTACCGCCCCGATAATCCGCAACCTTGTCCGCGTTCGCCGCCATCACGTCAGCAATCACAGCCTCGATCGCGCCGGTGTCGCTGGTCTGCTTCAACCCGCGATCCTCGACCACCTTCGCCGCGCCGTCGCCAGTTTCGAGCATCACCTCGAACACCTGCTTGGCGAGGCTCCCCGACAGCGTCCCGTCCGCGATCAGCCCCAGCAATTCCGCCGCCTGCGCCGGCGACACCGGCGAGTTCTCGATATCCTTGCCGGTCCGGTTCAGCGCGCCGAACAATTCCGAGGTCGTCCAGTTCGCCGCCGCCGCCGGCTTCACGCCCGCGTCGAGCAACGCGTCGAACCACCGCGCCGCCTCGACCTCGGCGGTCAGCACCGTCGCCTGATACGCGGTAATCCCGAGCGCCTCGTACCGCGCGCGCTTTGCATCGGGCAGTTCCGGCAGCGATGCGCGGCACTCGGCCAGGAACGCATCGTCGAGCACCAGCGGCAACAGGTCGGGATCGGGGAAGTAGCGATAATCATGCGCGTCTTCCTTCGACCGCATCGACCGTGTCTCGTTGCGATCGGGATCGTAGAGCCGCGTTTCCTGCTGGATCTTGCCACCGGCCTCGAGCACCTCGACCTGACGCTTGGCCTCCTGCTCGACCACCGCCATCACGAAGCGCACCGAATTGACGTTCTTCGTCTCGGTCCGCGTGCCGAGTTCGTCGCCAGGCTTGCGCACGCTGACGTTGACGTCGGCGCGCATCGAGCCTTCTTCCATGTTGCCGTCGCACGACCCGACATAGCGCAGGATCGATCGCAACTTCCGCAGGTAAGCCCCTGTTTCCGCAGGAGACGCGAGGTCGGGCTTCGACACGATCTCCATCAGCGCGACGCCCGACCGGTTGAGGTCGACGTACGACTGCGTCGGATGCTGGTCGTGCATCAGCTTGCCCGCATCCTGCTCGACATGGATGCGCTCGACGCCGATCCGCTTGCCCGCGGCATCGGGGTTCTTCTCGTCGAGACTGATGTCGATCGCGCCCTCGCCGACGATCGGATGATAGAGCTGGCTGATCTGATAGCCCTGCGGCAGATCGGCGTAGAAATAGTTCTTCCGGTCGAACCGCGACCATTTGTTGATCTGCGCCTCGATCGCCAAGCCCGTACGGACCGCCTGGCGGATGCACTCGCGATTCGGCACCGGCAGCATGCCCGGCATCGCCGCATCGACCAGCGACACCTGCGTATTGGGCTCCGCGCCGAACGCGGTCGCCGCGCCCGAGAAGAGCTTGGCGTTCGACGTCACCTGCGCGTGCACTTCGAGGCCGACCACGACCTCCCACTCGCCGGTTTCGCCCTGGATACGATAATCGCTCATGTTACCACCAAGCCTCTGGTCGCGCGGTAAATCCTGCTCGCTGTTCGATCGCGAGCCCTGCGTTCAGCACGCCCTGCTCGTCGAGCGGCTTGCCGATGATCTGCAGCCCGAGCGGAAGCCCCTGCTTGTCGAGGCCACCCGGCACCGACATCGCCGGCAAGCCAGCGAGCGACGACGGCACGGTAAAGACGTCGTTCAGGTACATCGCGATCGGATCGGCCGACTTCTCACCGAGCGCGAACGCTGCCGAGGGGGCGGTCGGCGTCAGCAGGACGTCGCACGTTTCCCAGGCCCGTTCGAAATCGCGCGCGATCAGCGTCCGGACTTTCTGCGCCTGCGTATAGTACGCGTCGTAGAAACCGGCCGAGAGGACGTAGGTGCCGATCATGATGCGGCGCTTCACCTCGGGGCCGAAGCCGTCGGCGCGGGTCGCGGCATACATGTCCTGCAAGCCGGCCCCGGTCGGCAGGTCGCGGATCCCGTAGCGCACGCCGTCGTAGCGCGCGAGGTTCGACGACGCTTCGGCGGGCGCGATGATGTAATAGGCCGGCAGCGCGTATTTGGTGTGCGGGAGCGAGACCTCGACGATCGTCGCGCCGGCATCCTTGAGCCAGTCGATGCCCTGCTGCCAGAGCGCCTCGATCTCCTCGGGCATCCCGTCGACGCGATATTCCTTGGGAATACCGACGCGCAGGCCGTTGAGATTGCCCGACAAGCCCGCTTCCCATTTGGGTACGTCGAGCTGCAACGAGGTGCCGTCCTTCGCGTCGAACCCGGCCATCGCCTCGAGCAGGATCGCGCAGTCACGGACGTCGCGTGCCATCGGCCCCGCCTGGTCGAGCGACGAGGCGAACGCGATCGTCCCCCAGCGCGAGCAGCGGCCGTAGGTCGGCTTGATGCCGCTGATGCCGGTAAAGGCGGCGGGCTGGCGGATCGAGCCGCCGGTGTCGGTGCCGGTCGCGCCGGGGCAGAGCCGTGCGGCGACTGCCGACGAAGAGCCACCCGAAGACCCGCCGGGGGCGAGCGAGGCGTTGCCGCCGTCGTTGCGCTTCCACGGCGAGATCACGTTGCCGAACGCCGAGGTCTCGTTCGACGAGCCCATCGCGAACTGGTCCATGTTCAGCTTGCCGAGCATCCCCGCGCCCGCGTCCCACAAATTCTGCGAGACGGTCGACTCGTAGGTCGGCGTGAAGCCTTCGAGGATGTGGCTCGCTGCGGTCGTCGTGACGCCCTTGGTGCAGAACAGGTCCTTCATGCCGATCGGCACGCCGGCCAGCGGCTTGAGCGTCTCGCCGGCTGCGCGCGCTGTGTCGGCAGCGGTGGCGGCGGCGATCGCGTGCTCGGGCGTCTCGACAAGAAACGCGTTCAACGCCTTGGCCTGGCTCACCTTTACGATGAACGCGTCGGCGACTTCGCGCGCCTTGAAGCTGCCATCGCGGACGCCGTCGCGGATGCCTGCAATGCCCAGATCGGTAAGTTCGCTCATTATTCGATCACCTTCGGCACGGCGAAGAAACCATGCTCTGCCGCCGGGGCATTGGCCAAAACCTGCTCGCGGATGCCGCCGCCGGTCAGCGGGTCGGCGTTAACGACGTCGTCGCGCAGCCGCAGCGCGTTGGGGATGACGGCGGTCATTGGCTCGATACCGGTCGTGTCGACCTCTTCGAGCATCTCGATCCAGCCAAGGATGTTTCCGAGTTCCGGCGCCATGCGGGCGGCGTCCTCGTCGGTGATCGCGATGCGCGCAAGGCTCGCGATCCGCTTCACGGTTGCAGTATCTACGGACATGCCGTGCGGCTAGCACCGGGCGCGCAGGCGGCGCAACACCCTTCATGTTCCCCGCGGAGGCGTGGGAACACGAAGGTGCGCGATTGCAACGGCGGCGCGCATACGGCACGGGAGCCGGACCGCCTGCACGGAAGGTCCCGCTTGGCCCGCAAGTTTCTCTATTTCGTCGCCTCGATGATCGTCCTCGCGATCGCCGCGCTGCTCGCCTACCGCCTGTTCGGCACGCAGTTAATGCGCGCGGTGATGGTCCCGAGCGAGACTTTCCAGGCGCAACGCGAAGCCCCGCGCAATATTTACGCGCGCGAGATCATGTGGCTCGCCCGCCCCGATGCGCTCGGCAACCCCGCGCTCTGGACGCCGCCCGGCTATACGCCCGGCAAGCCCGGCACGGGCGCGGCGATCTTCTTCATCCACCCGACCTCGTACATCAACCGCGACCACTGGAACGCGCCGATCGACGATCCCGAGACCAACGCCCGTGCTGAACTCTTCCTGCGCGGCCAGGCGAGCGCGTTCAACGAGGCCGGCGACATTTGGGCGCCGCGGTATCGCCAGGCGACGTTCGGCGCATTCCTGACCAGCGTCGCCGACAGCGAACGCGCGCTGGCGCTGGCATACGGCGACGTCTCCGCCGCCTTCGACCGGTTCCTCAAGGAAGCCGGCCCGACCCGCCCGATCATCCTCGCCGGGCATAGCCAGGGCGCGCTCCACCTCACCCGCCTGCTCCGCGACCGCGTTGCGAACGACCCGAAGTTGAAGGCGAGGATCGTCGCGGCGTATGTCGTCGGCTGGCCCGTGTCGCGCGCGACCGATCTTCCGAAGATGGGCCTCGTCGAATGCCGCGCCGCCGACCAGACCGGCTGTATCCTGTCGTGGGAGAGCTTTGCCGAACCTGCCGATCCGTCGCTGATCGTCGACGCGTACGACCAGACCACCGGCTTTAACGGCCAGCCGCGCAAGGGTACGCCGATGGTCTGCACCAATCCGCTGACCGGCACCGCCGACGCCGCAGCGCCCGCCACCGCGAACCTCGGCACGCTCGTCCCGTCGGCCGACCTGAAGACCGCGACGATTGCGATCGGCAGCGTCCCCGCACGCTGTGCAGAGCGCGGCTTCCTCTTTATCGGCGAGCCGCCCAGCCTTGGGCCGTACGTGCTGCCCGGCAACAACTACCACGTCTACGACTACAGCTTGTTCTGGGCGAACATCCGCGCGGACGCCAACCGCCGCCTGAAGGCTTTCCAATGATCACGCTCTCCGCCGCGCAGTTCCGCGATGCGCTCCCGAACGGCGGCCGCCTGATCGGCCTCGACGTCGGCACCAAGACGATCGGCACCGCACTCTGCGACGCTGGCTGGTCGTTCGCGAGCCCTGCCCTGCTAATCCGCCGCACCAAGTTCCAGAAGGACAAGGCCGCGCTCGCCGAGATCATCAAGGCGCAGGCGGTCGTCGGCTTCGTCATCGGCCTACCGATCAACCTCGACGGCAGCGAGAGCCCGCGGTCGCAATCGACGCGGGCGTTCGCGCAGAACCTGAAGGACATGGGGCTGCCGATCCTGCTCCAGGACGAACGCTGGTCGACCGTCGCCGTCACCCGCACGCTGATCGAACAGGACGCCAGCCGCGCCAAGCGCGCCGAACTCGTCGACAAGATGGCCGCCGCCTACATCCTGCAGGGTGCGATCGACGCGCTGGTGACGGCGCAGATCTAGCGCACGACGCGGTAGAGCGTGGACTCGCCGTTGGTCCAGACGACGCGCAGGTCCGCAGTCTTTGCCGCCCCCGGCGGAAAACCCAGCGTCCAGACATGCGTGAATGCTGCGCGCGGGAACTGTGCGATCGCGGCGGCGAAATTCGAGCCGATTACCGCACAGACCTTCGGCAGGACAAGTTGCGTGGGATCGGCAGTGAACGGTGCGGCCTGAGCGTAGCGGATCCGCAGGAGTTGCTGACCGGCCAGGGCCCATTGCGTATTCGTGAACACGTCGCGCCGGACGATCGCCATGCCGGGCAGCGAATCGCGGCGCAGATCGGACCAGACACCACCACAGGGTCGGCTGACGAGCGCGAGAACGGCCGCGCCTCGCGGAATGGATGAGATCGCTGCGAGTTCGTGTTCCTGTTCCGTCGAGCGTTCGATGAAGCTGGCTGTCGTGCCGGCGAGCCGAATCATCAGGAATGCGATCCCGATGGTGGCCCAAATTCGGGCGAAACGAACGGGATCCGACGCGTTCGATGCGGGCGGTGCGATCGCGATGACCGCCAACATAAGCGTGGCCGGGGCCATCCGCATGTCGACATAGGCGCCGCCCATCATCAACCGCGGCAATATCGCGAACGCCGCCAGGCAAGCGAGGGCTGGCCACCCGAGCATCGTGGCAAAGCCGAGCCTCGGGCTGCGGGCTGCGACGTACAGGATCGCAACCAAAAACAGGAGCGAGGCGATGTCGTAGGGCATCCAACGGTCGCGGAAGATCGAGGCCATCCACAAGGCCTTGGCGGATACGTCGAACCAGCCCGCGGCGCCCAGGCCGGTGGCACCGCTTTCGGGAGGCGGGTGCAACATCAAGGCGATCATGACGACCAGCGGCAGCGCGAGGGGCAGGCAACGAACGGCCGTCGTCGCAAACGCGGCGATCCAGGAGTGTCTATCGCGCCGTAATACGGCGAGCTCTGCTGCCGCCGCCATCAGTCCGAACATGCCCCAGCCGAAGCTGTGCGTAATCCAGAGCGCGAAGCCGATCGGCACGAATACGACCGCCCTCAAGCCCAATTGCTCCTGCCGCCCGAGCCGTAACCACAACGCGAGCGCGCAGAAGGCCAACGCCTGCGAGAGCGCGAAATTGACGAAGCCGAACTGGAACGGCCACGCATAGGCGAGCGGCAGCGCGAACATCGCGGTCGGCGGCATTCGCCCGTGTACCTCGCGGGCGGTCCACAGCAGTCCGGCGACGGTCAGCATCGGGATCGCGATCACCGCCAGCTTCGTCGCCGGTTCGAATCCGATTAAACCCGTAAGAGCCGGCACAAGCAGGTCCATCCCCAAGTTGGGGATCAGTGCCAGCCGATAGTCATAATAGCGCTGCAGATCGGGCGACGTCGGCAGCGTCATCGCGATATGCCAGCGTCCCATGTGCCCCGGCAGGTCGCCGAGCGGCGGCAGCGCGGGCCACAGCAACGGCACCGCGGACAGGAGGACGAGTGCCACGGCAAACGCGCGCGTTTCCCACCAGCGTATGTCGGTCGCGTCTACCAATCCGTCGTGCATCGATCCCCCGCTCGCCGGATGGCATCCCATGCCTAGCCTAAATTCTGGTTAACCATCGCACCGAACTGCGGATCGTAGCAGCGCTTGCCCCTCACGCCCGCCGCCACTATCCCGCAGCTTTAATGCGAACCTCAGATCACCGCCCCGCCACCCTCATCGACGGCGGCGCCGTCTTCCCGCACCGGCACCTCACCGGTATCGACGGGCTCCAGCCCCACGAGATCGCGTTCCTGCTCGACGAGGCGGAGACGTGGGTCGGCGCTAACCGGACTCATGCGACGCCCGACAAGCGGCTGGCGGGTCTCACCCAGATCAATGCGTTTTTCGAGAACTCGACGCGGACTTTGCTGTCGTTCGAGATCGCGGGCAAGCGGCTGGGGGCGGACGTCGTCAACATGCACGCCGCGCAGTCGAGCGTGAAGAAGGGCGAGACGCTGATCGATACTGCGATGACGCTCAACGCGATGCGCGCGGACGTGATCGTGATCCGGCATATGTCGAGCGGCGCGGTGCGGTTGATCGCGGACAAGGTGGATTGTCCGGTGCTGAACGCGGGCGATGGGCGGCACGAGCATCCGACGCAGGCGCTGCTAGACGCGCTGACGATTCGGCGGCGGAAGGGCTCGATCGCGGGGCAGCGCGTCGTGATCTGTGGCGATCTCCTGCACAGTCGCGTCGCGCGCTCGAACATCCTGGCGCTGACCGCGCTTGCCGCCGAGGTCCGGGTTTGTGCGCCGTCGACGCTGATGCCGCCGATGATCGAGCGGATGGGTGTCACCGCGTTCACCGATTTCGACAGGGCGCTGGAGGGTGCGGACGTGGTGATGATGCTGCGACTTCAGAACGAACGGATGGACGGCGCGTACGTGCCCTCCACGCGTGAGTATCGCCTGCGGTATGGATTGACGCTCGACCGGTTGGCGAAGGCTGCGCCCGACGCGCTGGTGATGCACCCGGGCCCGATGAACCGCGGTGTCGAAATTGACTCCTCGGTCGCCGATCACCCACGCTCGGCGATCACCGAGCAGGTCGAGATGGGCGTCGCCGTCCGCATGGCCTGCCTCGACGTGCTGACCCGAAGAGCACGCGGCGTGGAGGGTTGGGCATGATTCTCGCGCTTACCAACGCAACGCTCGCGTGCCCGGTCGGAGGCGTGACGAAGGGCAATGTGCTGATCCGCGACGGCGTCATCGTCGCGACCGGTATCGTCGATATTCCCGCCGATGCGGAAGTCGTCGATTGCGGCGGCAAGACGGTCGCGCCGGGAATCGTCGATCTCGGCGTGGCGAAGGTCGATCGTGCTGCGTTCCGTGCCGGCGGGATCGTGCGGATCGGCCTGATGCCCGACCAGTCGCCGGTACTGGACGACCCCGGCATCGTCCAGCGAGCGGCGTTGATCGGCAAGCCCGACCTCTGGATCCATCCGATCGCCGCCGCCACGCGTGGTCTCGCGGGACACGACCTCGCAGAGATGGCGATCTGTCTTTCGGCCGGTGCGAAGGCGGTCGGGACGGGGAAGCACTGGATCGCCGACAGCGGCGTGATGCGGCGCGTGCTGGCCTACGCGCGCGACCTCGACGTGACGGTGATAGCGCATGCCGAAGACGGTGGGCTGACCGTCGGAGCCGTTGCAACCGAGGGTGAGACGTCGACACGGCTCGGTCTCCCCGCTGCGCCGGCGATCGCCGAAGCGCTGGCGATCGCGCGCGACCTGATGCTCGCCGAGGACACCGGTGCACGGATCCATATCCGCCAAGTCACGACCGCGGCGGGTTTCGACCTCGTCCGCGCGGCCAAGCGGCGCGGCGTCGCCGTCACCTGCGGCATCACGCCCGCGCATCTACACCTGTCGGAGATCGCGGTCAGCGACTTTCGCAGTTTCGCTTTGCTCTCGCCGCCGCTCCGTGCCGAAAGCGACCGGCGTGCGGCACTCGATGCGATCGCCGACGGCACCATCGACGTGCTGTGTTCGGGCCATGAGCCGCGCGGCCCGGAAGAGAAACGATTGCCGTTCACCGACGCCTCGAATGGTATGGCAGGTGCGGAAACACTCCTGCCCCTCGCGCTCACGCTGGTACGCGACGAGCATCTTACGCTCGAACGCCTGCTTGCGTTGCTGGCAAGCAACCCTGCGCGGATCCTGGGCCTCGATGCAGGGACGCTCGAACCGGGCAAGCCGGCCGACCTGATGCTATTCGACCAGCAGGCGCCGTGGCAGATCGTCGGCGAGGCCTTCAAAGCTGCAGCGGGAAACACCCCGTTCGACGGCTTGCCGGTGCAGGGCCGGGTGATGCGGTTGTGGAAGGGCGGGCGCGAGGTCCGGTGAGCCGGCGTCGGCCTGTCGACACGTCGAACCACGCCGGTAGCGGTTAGCCAATGCCGGCGACGGTGGCACATGGGCGCGCCAGTCCTCGCCGAGTGATGGTCGGGCCTGGGCGTCGGTTCTAGCTTACGAGGCTTCCGTCGGGACGTCGGACGGAACGGGGAAGCCGCGTTACTTGCCCCTAACGCGAAGCCAGCTGCGTGTCGGACTTGCGCGACCACTGCGCCATCGTATCGCCGGCGCCCGTTCTAACGAAGCACGAGCCTCCCCTGGCGCGATATTCACGGCACATCGCGGTCGCGGCGGACCGGCTGAAGCCCCCGACCGAGAGGCGGTAGAAGTCCTCGCCCCTGGCCTTGAAGTTCATACCATTCGGCACAAACCGGGTCAGCATGCCGAACCGACGCGATGCGCGGCCCCACGCATCTTTCGCCACACCGACGTTATCGAACGCGCCAATCTGAACGTACCAGTTTCCTGCCGTTCCCGCCGCCTTGCTTGACTTCACCTCGTACGCCGTGGTCGCCATACCCCGGCCGGTCGCAGAGGGCGTCGCCGCGACCTTGATCGGGCGGTTTGCGGGCCAAAGCATCGTCGCTGGCAAGCCCTGCACGACTTCTGCGCGCGGTCCGAACGCTATCGTCGGGGCGCTGGCGACCATGTTGGCAGCAGGTGCCGCCGCGACGGCAACCGCCGTGGCAGCGACAGGCGCGGTCCCGACAGACGCGACCGCGCCCACCGGATCCGTCGCGGCCAGCGACTGCTCGGCCCTGCCCGGGACGACCGGCGTCGGCGCGTTCAGGGCAAGCGCAATCGGCTGCCCCGCATCCGCGACGGCATGGACGCCCAGCAGGCTCGCGACTTGATCCGATGCATGGGCAGGTTGTGCGAACGTCGCCCATTGTTCAAGGCGCGCATCGACATCCGAAGGGGCCATGTCGGCCTCTGCAACGACGCGCGCCTCCTGCCAGCGTCCAGCCAGCGCAAAGCTCAGCGCAAGATTCTGGCGCGCCTTTGCGCTCGTCGCGGGTGAACGCGCGACATCGGTCAGCATTGCAATGCCGCCAGCGGTATCGCCGGACAACGACAAAGCCAGCCCGAGATCGACCGGGGAAATGCGTTCCGCATTCGCGCTGAGCGTCTGGCGGGCCGACTGCCAATCCCCGGTCGCGACCTGGGCCAAGGCGAGGTTCAGCGCCGCCTTGCCATTGGCTGGCGACAACTGGAGCGTATCCGCGAACGCGCGCGATGCCGAGGCGAAGCGACCAGCCTGGAGATAGCTCTGACCGAGTAGCATGCGGTACGTCGCCGACCGCGGCGCGAACGCCACCGCACGTTCCGCATAGCCGATCGCGACCGGACCGTCGCGGCGCAGCAGCGCAGCCTCCGCTTGCCTCGCATCGCGTATCGCGCCCTTTGCCGTGACCGCGCGGCTTCGATCGCTGGCCGAGGCGATACCGCCGCCATTGGCCGCGCATCCGACCATCGTACCACCTAGCAGCAGGGCGGACATGCCGCCCAGGAGAAGTGCGCGCGTGTTCATCGGGATCATCCCTGTTCCAATGGGTAGGCTAGGCTGGCAGCGGCGCGACGTGCGCATTCGCTTCCGACAAGAATCGAAGAGAGCCACCGCGCATTCGCGGGACGGGACGATCGGTGGATCGCCGCCGTCGCCAATCGCTGGTTGGAATGGCCGCAGCTAAAGAGTCGGGGTACGATGGTTGCCGTCGAGCCCTGTAGGCGCATTATTTTGGGATTGGGTGCGGAGGTGGTGCACATAAGCGACGTCCCCTCTGCGATGCCCTTGCTCAACTCAGTAGACAGCGAGGCGTGCGAATCGATCGACACCATCGGGCCGTGTTCGGCGCGATCAGCCCGGACAGAGAGCAGACCCGTCGAAGCCGTCTCGCCTGATTTCCCGTTCTGCACTGCAAACGCCAACACGCGCATAAGTCCCCGACCCCTGCTATTCGCGAACGAAGTGCCATGTCGGGTTGAAGATGCGGTTAACGCGGCTTCATAATGACTTACCTTGCCGACGATGTTGGACTGGACACACGCTGGCCCTTTGCCTTGCGCGACGAACAGCGGCATGGTGGCGACGAGACGATAAGAGGGATGGCGATGACGGTTCGGCGTAAGCTTTGGGTGGGTGCGGTCGCGTTGAGCGGGATGCTGGCCACCGTCCCCGCGTTCGCCGATGTGAAGGCGGGCGTCGATGCCTGGGCGAAGGGCGACTATGCGCGGGCAATCACCGAGTGGCGCCCGCTGGCGGTGGCGGGCGATGCCGATGCGCAGTTCAATCTAGCGCAGGCGTACAAGCTCGGGCGCGGCGTGACATTGGATCCGGTGCTCGCCGAGAGCTGGTTCCGGAAGGCGGCGCTGCAAGGCCATGTGCAGGCGGCCGACAATTACGGGCTCGCGCTGTTCCAGGCGGGCAAGAAGACGGATGCGCTGCCGTGGCTGCAGAAATCGGTCGCGCATGGCGAACCGCGCGCGCAACTCGTGCTCGGAACGATGCTGTTCAACGGCGACGGCATACCGCGCGATTTTCCGCGGGCTTATGCGCTGATGACGCGGGCTTCGGCATCGGGACTGCAATCCGCCTCGCAGACGCTGGCGCAGATGGACCAGTATATCTCGCCCGCCGACCGCGAGAAGGGTACCGCGCTGGCGCAACAATACGCGTTGCAGTCCACGCCGCCGGGGCCTTCGCGAACGACGGTGGGACAGATGCCGGTGGGGCCATTGCGTACCGCGAGCACGCCACGTCCGTCCAACCTTCCGCCGAGTTCGCTTCCCGCACGAGTTCCCGGGCCGACGCGCGAGCCAGCGCCAACGCGTGAACCCGCGCCTACGCGTGAACCGGTGCGCGAGCCGACACCGGTCAGGCAGGCGCAGGTGAAGCCGCCTAAGCCTGTGCCGGCAAAACCTGTTGCGGCCAAGTCCGTGCCGGTCCGTGCGACGGGCAATTGGCGCGTGCAGCTTGGCGCGTTCCGCGATCAGGGCAATGCCGAGACGCAGTGGAACAAGGTTCGCGGCAAGCTGCGCGGTGCTCAGCCGTTTTACGCGAAGGCCAATGGTGTGACGCGGCTGCAGGCTGGTGGCTTTGCATCGAAGGCGGATGCTACGCGGGCTTGCTCGGCGTCTGGCGTGGCGTGCGTGATCGTCGCGCCCTGAGCGGATGTGCGGGTCTGCGGCGGTACTTTTGACGAGGATTTGCGCATGTTCTTCCTGACCCTGGCGTTGCTGTCCGCGCCATCGACCTGCACCGAGATCAAGCAGCAGTGCCGCGCGTGTCCTACCGCGCCGAGCGTCAAAGGGTGTTCGACGGTCGGGATTGCGTGCCAACCGACGCGTCGCATCTGCGACCCTGCCGTTCCTCCGAAGTCCGTGGCGCGGGCGGACCGGGTGGCTGACAAGAAGGCGCGCTGAGCGATCGTGCCTTTGGCCGGCGGGCGAGCGATCGGGTGCGGCAGGGATCAAATAGCCGGACCGGTCGTTTCGTTTCGACATCGACCGGGAGCTAGATGCATGATTTCGAAGACCTTGGCGCTGGCAGTTGCCGGCGCAACGCTGTTGGCCGCGTGTTCTGGCGAGCAGCCCGCTACTAATAATACCGACGCGATGATGGATAACGGCGTGTCGTTGCGCAACCTTGCCGAGACCGAGGTGGCGGTACCCAAGCCCGAGCAGCTGACGGTCAAGGGCCGGCTGATCCCTACCCCGTCCGATCCGACGTCGCGGCATTTCCTGCTGCGCGAGCGGAAGGCGGCAAGCGGCACGATCATCGCGATCCTGCGGCAGGAGCATGAGGGCAAGGTCGCCTATGCGCGCACCGAGACCGATTGCGGCAAGCGGCTATTCCATGTGCTGGGGGTTGGTCCGAACCGCGCGTTGGTCGAGACCAATGTCGCGCATGACGGTCCTCTGCGGCCGATCAAGGGCCTGCCGTTGCGTGAGGAACTTGCGACGTATGTTTGCAACGCGAGCGGGACGCCGCTGGCGAAGGGGTAAACCTCACTTCTGCGCCCCTCCCTGGAAGGGAGGGGTTGGGGGGTGGGTCGGCCGGTTTGAGCCAACGAGGTTCGAACATGCGGAAACCGACCCACCCCCTGCCCCTCCCTTTCAGGGAGGGGTAATAACCTTATGCTGTGACCCAGTCGCGACGCGCGATGCCCTGAGCGTATAGTAGCGCCGTCAGGTCGCCATGATCGATGCGCGCGGCTGCCGCAGCCGCAACAAGCGGCTTGGCGTGGTAGGCCACGCCCAGCCCGGCCGCCTCGATCATCGCCAGATCGTTCGCACCGTCGCCGACGGCGAGCGATTCTTTGACCACGATCCCCTGCTCGGCGATCGCCGCCCGTAGCGTCGTGAGCTTAGTGTTCGACCCAACGATCGGCTTGGTCACCGTCCCCGTCAGCGTTCCGCCCTCGATCTCCAGCACGTTGGCGATCGCATAGTCGAAGCCGATCTCCTTCGCTACCGGCTCGGCAAACCGCGTGAAGCCGCCCGACACCAGCACCGCGAGAGCCCCACGCGAGCGCATCGTCCGCACCAGCGCCTTCGCGCCCGGCATGATCTTGACGCGTTCGGCTAGGCAGCGTTCGATGTCGCTTTCCGCCAGCCCCTTCAACAGCGCCACGCGAGCGTCGAGCGCCGCTTCGAAATCCAGTTCGCCGCGCATCGCGCGTTCGGTGATTTCGGCGATCTGCGGCTTGATCCCGGCATAGTCGGCGAGTTCGTCGATGCATTCGACGGTGATCATCGTCGAGTCCATGTCGGCGACGATCAACGTCTTGGTGCGCGTCAGGCTCGATTGTACGACGACATCAGTCGCGGGGAATGCCCCCTCGAGCGCGACCCGCGCCGCGTCCGGCGCCATCGCAAAGATCAGGTCGGCCGCCTCGCCCTCATCGATCCAGCCGCTCGCGCCCGGTGCGCAGCCCGCGTCGCGCAGGCGGTCCATCGCGGTCGAAATATCGCCTGCGGTCAGCGTGCCCGAGGCTATAAGCGTTGCCGTGAACATAGAACATCTCCCGAAGGTGGCGCTCATCGCAGGGCCGACCGCGAGCGGCAAGTCCGCGCTCGCGCTCGCCATCGCTGCGCGCCACGATGGCGTCGTCATCAACGCCGACTCCGCGCAGGTCTATGCCGACCTCCGCATCCTCACCGCCCGCCCGTCGGCAGAAGAAGAAGCGAGCGCCCCGCACCGGCTGTTCGGCCATGTCGATGCCGCCGACGCGGCCTACTCCGCCGCGCGCTGGGCCGCCGAGGCGACGCAGGCGATCCGCGACACGCTCGCCGAGCGCAAGCTGCCGATCCTGGTCGGCGGCACCGGGCTCTACATCAGCACGTTGCTCGACGGCATAGCGCCCGTCCCTGCGATCGACCCGGCCCTCCGCGTGGAGGTCCGCGCCCTACCCGTGGCGGAGGCGCACGCCGCACTCGCGCAACTCGACCCGCAAGCTGCGGCCAAGCTCAACGCCGCCGACACCACCCGCGTCGCCCGAGCGCTCGAAGTCGTCCGCGGCACCGGCCGCACGCTCACCGATTGGCAGACCGAGAAGGTCGGCGGGATCGGCGAGACGATCGACGTCCGCGCGCTGATCCTGATCCCCGACCGCGACTGGCTCAACGCGCGCATCGGCCAGCGCTTCGCCGAAATGGCCGACACCAGCCGCGACGAAATCACTGCGCTGCTCGCTCGCACCGACATCCCGCAGGACGCCCCGATCCGCCGCGCGATCGGTGTGCCCGAGATCGCCGCGCTCGTCCGCGGCGAGACCTCGAAACCCGACGCCATCGCCGCCGGATCGCTCGCCACGCGGCGCTATGCCAAGCGCCAGTATACGTGGCTTCGACACCAGCCGCCGCCCGGCTGGACCCGCACCGAAGCGCTCGATCTCTCAACGCGCCTGCAGCAATTTGAAACTATATTGCTCAAATGATGTTTGACACGCATCTTTTATATCGGTAGCCGGCCCCACCACGAGACGCTAAAGGCAGCGTTCTCGCAAAGGATGATATGAAATGACCGAAAAGAGTGGAGCCGATATCCTGATCGAGGCGCTGTGCGATCTCGGCGTGGAGGTCGTCTTCGGCTATCCGGGTGGCGCCGTGCTGCCGATCTACGACGCGCTGTTCCGCAGCGGCCGGATCAAGCACATCCTCGTACGCCACGAACAGGCTGCGACGCATGCCGCGGAAGGCTATGCGCGCTCGACCGGCAAGCCCGGCGTGGTGCTCGTCACCTCGGGCCCCGGCGCGACCAATGCCGTGACCGGCATCACCGACGCGCTGATGGACTCGATCCCGATGGTCGTGATCACCGGCCAGGTGCCGACCGCGCTGATCGGTACCGACGCGTTCCAGGAAGCCGATACCGTCGGCATCACGCGCCATTGCTCGAAGCACAACTATCTCGTGAAGGATCCCGCCAAGCTCGGCGACGTGATCCACGAGGCGTTCCACATCGCTACTTCGGGTCGTCCGGGGCCGGTGGTCGTCGACATTCCCAAGGACGTGCAGGTCGCGACCGCGCGCTACAAGAAGCCCGGCCCGATCCAGCACAAGACCTATCGCCCGCAGGTGAAGGCCGACCAGTCGCAGATCGAGCAGCTCGTCGACATGCTCACCGCGGCCGAACGTCCGATCCTGTACACCGGCGGCGGCATCATCAATTCGGGTCCGGCCGCGAGCCAGTTGCTGTGCGAACTCGTCCGCATCACCGGCGCGCCGGTGACGTCGACGCTGATGGGCCTCGGCGCCTATCCCGCCTCCGGCCCGCAGTGGCTCGGCATGCTCGGGATGCACGGCACGTACGAGGCCAACATGGCGATGAACCAGGCCGACCTCGTCGTCGCGCTCGGCTCGCGCTTCGACGACCGCGTGACCGGGCGGCTGGACGCGTTCAGCCCGAACTCGCGGAAGGTGCATATCGACATCGATCGTTCGTCGGTGAACAAGACCGTGCGCGTCGATCTCGGGATCATCGCGGACGTCGGCCATGCGCTCGAGGACATGGTCCGGATCTGGAAGAGCCGCCAGCATCCGAAACCCGACACGACCGACTGGCAGCGGCGGATCGCCGGCTGGCGTGCGGTGAAGTGCCTCGATTTCCCCGAGAACGACCCGAACGAGATCATGCCGCAGCGCGCGATCCGGGCGCTGTTCGACGCGACGCAGGCGCGCTCGCCGATCATCACGACCGAGGTCGGCCAGCACCAGATGTGGGCCGCCCAGCATTTCGGGTTCGAGAAGCCGAACAAGTGGCTGACGAGCGGCGGTCTCGGCACGATGGGCTACGGCCTGCCCGCCGCGATCGGTGCGCAGCTCGGCAATCCGAACGCGCTGGTGATCGACATCGCCGGCGAGGCGTCGATCCAGATGAACATCCAGGAGCTGGCGACCGCATCGCAATACCGGTTGCCGGTGAAGATCTTCATCCTCAACAACCAGTATATGGGCATGGTCCGCCAGTGGCAGGAGCTCACCTATGAGAGCCGCTATGCCGAGAGCTATTCGGATTCGCTGCCCGATTTCGTGAAGCTCGGCGAGGCGTATGGCTGGAAGGGCATCCTGATCGAGACGCGCGACCAGCTCGACAGCGGGATCGCCGAGATGCTCGCGTATGACGGCCCGGTGATCGTCGACTGCCGCGTGTCGCAGCTGACCAACTGCTTCCCGATGATCCCGTCGGGCGCGGCGCATACCGACATGATCCTGCAGGCGAACGAAGTGTCCGGCACGATGGACGACGAAGCGAAGGCGCTGGTGTGATGGTCGAGCTGTTTCTTCCCCCCTCCCGCATGCGGGAGGGGCCGGGGGTGGGCTCGCGCTCAATCCCGACCGGCATCGCCTGCGGCCATCCGCGCGCCCACCCCCTACCCCCTCCCGCAAGCGGGCGGGGGGGAGACTAAACCATGCACATTTCCCAGGAAAAGGCTGAGCGGCACACGCTCGCCGTCATCGTCGACAACGAACCGGGCATCCTCGCCCGGATCGCCGGCCTGTTCACCGCGCGCGGCTATAATATCGAGAGCCTGACGGTGAGCGAGATCACCGCGGACAAGTCGGTCAGCCGGATAACGATCGTCACCAGCGCGTCGCCGGCGACAATGGAGCAGATCATCGCGCAGCTCGACCGGCTGGTGCCGGTGCACAAGGTTACCGACCTTACTGCACAGGGCGCGCACGTCGAGCGCGAGTTGGCGCTGGTGAAGGTCCGCGGCACCGGCGACCACCGGATCGAGGCGCTGCGCCTCGCCGACGTCTACCGCGCCCGCGTGGTCGATGCGACGACGTCGAGCTTCGTGTTCGAGGTCACCGGCGGGATCGACAAGATTGACAAGTTCGTCGAACTTATGGGTGAAGTCGGTCTGATCGAAGTCGCCCGTACCGGCATCGTCGCGATCGCCCGCGGCAAAGAGCCCGCTTAACACTTCTCCGCTTTTTTAGTTTTGTTCTCCCGCGAAGGGCTTTCCTTCAAAGTAATACTTTGAAGGGCGTCCGAAGGCGGGAGCCCAGCCTGGACCTCCGCCTTCGCGGAGGAACACACCCTATCGAAAGGACCATTTTAATGCGTGTCTATTACGATCGCGACGCCGACCTGAACCTCATCACCGACAAGAAGATCGCGATCGTCGGCTACGGTTCTCAGGGCCACGCCCACGCGCAGAACCTCCGCGATTCGGGCGTCAATGACGTCGCGATCGCACTTCGCGAAGGCTCGGCGACCGCCAAGAAGGCGATCGAGGCGGGCTTCGCGGTCAAGTCGAACAAGGAAGCTGCCGCCTGGGCCGACATCGTCATGATCCTCGCGCCCGACGAGCATCAGGCGGCGATCTACGCTGCCGACCTGCACGACAACCTCAAGCAGGGCGCGACGATCGCGTTCGCCCACGGCCTCAACGTGCATTTCGGCCTGATCGAGCCGCGCGCCGATCTCGACGTCATCATGATCGCGCCGAAGGGCCCCGGCCATACCGTGCGCAGCGAGTACGTCCGCGGCGGCGGCGTCCCCTGCCTGATCGCGATCGACCAGGACAAGTCGGGCAACGCGCACGACATCGCTCTGGCATATGCATCGGGCGTCGGCGGCGGTCGCTCGGGCATCATCGAGACCAACTTCCGCGAGGAATGCGAGACCGACCTGTTCGGCGAGCAGGCCGTGCTGTGCGGCGGGATCACCCACCTGATCCAGGCCGGGTTCGAGACGCTGGTCGAGGCCGGCTACGCGCCCGAGATGGCGTATTTCGAGTGCCTCCACGAGACCAAGCTGATCGTCGACCTGCTGTACGAGGGCGGCATCGCCAACATGCGCTACTCGATCTCGAACACCGCCGAATATGGCGACATCACGACGGGTCCGCGCATCATCACGTCGGAGACTAAGGCCGAGATGAAGCGCGTCCTGGCCGACATCCAGTCGGGGCGGTTCGTCAAGAACTTCATCCTTGACAACCGTGCTGGGCAGCCGGAACTGAAGGCGGCACGCAAGCAGGCGCTGGCGCATCCGATCGAGAAGATCGGGTCGGAATTGCGCGGCATGATGCCTTGGATCGGCAAGAATGCACTGGTGGACAAGGCGAAGAACTGACGTGAACGCGAGCGCGCGAAAGCGCGTGAGCGCGGCCGGCACGACGGAGCCTGCCCATAGGGCACGGCTTCGCCGGGGCCGACGGGCTGGCGTTTCCGCGCGTGCCTCCACCCCGGCAAAGGCCGGGGCCCAGTTGGGAAGGTTCGAGTAACGGAACGCCGTCTTCCGTTAGCGACGTCCCCCAATTGGGCCCCGGCCTTCGCCGGGGTGGTATTATTATTATAAGGTGGGAGCCAGTCTCCCCTTTCTGTTCCCTCGCGAACGCGGGGGTCCAGGGTCTCGGGCGGTGATCGTGGTTTAGCTGGGCCCCCGCGTCCGCGGGGGAACGAGCGCTGGTGGTGCACTACACCGGGAGCGCGAGCGCGACGCCCACCGACCCAATTCCGAAACACTGCGTTGGCATAACGTCGTTTGACGCGCCCGCCCCGCTCGGCCAGCATCGCGCGTCAAACAGGAGACCCCGCATGCGCCTAGTCCTAGCAACCATCCTCTCCCTCACCGCCGCGCCCGTACTGGCCCAGACCGCAGGCGTCCCCGGCGCGCCCGTCAAGGCTCGCGTCGCCGCCGGCACCTACGCGGTCGATCCGAACCACACGCAGGTCACGTGGGCCGTCAACCACATGGGCTTCTCGATGCTCGAAGGGCAGCTCGGCGCGTCGGGGGGCAGCATCACGATCGATCCCGCCAAGCCGAACGCGACCAAGGTCGAGGTGAATTTCGCGATCGACCAGCTCTCGGTTACTGCTGCACCGTTCGCGGGCCATCTGAAGTCGAAGGACTTCTTCGACGCCGCGACCTACCCGACCGCCAAGTTCGTCTCGACCAAGGTCGTCGCGACCGGCGACAAGGCGACGATCACCGGCGATCTTACGCTCAAGGGCGTCACCAAGCCGGTCGTGCTCCAGGCGACCTTCATCGGTGCCGGCGCGAACCCGATGAACAAGAAGCTCAACTTCGGCTTCCGCGCAACGACCTCGATCAAGCGTAGCGACTTCAATATCGGTGCTTACGCTCCGGTCGTGTCAGATAAGGTCGACCTGACGATCAACGCTGCGTTCGCCGCGCAATAATCTGTCAAAATTCCTATCGCGCTGGACACGGGACGTGTCCGCGCGATAGGACGACGTTAATGACGCACGGCCGCCTCCTGCTGCTTCGACTTACGCGCCCTTAGGCGCGCCGATCGTTTGCGCGGTGGCCATGCCCCGTGCCTCGCGCCTAAGGGCTGACCCGAACGCTCCCGACGACACGAGAGACTGGCCATGCTGCGCGACCCATCGACCAAATACCGTCCCTTCCCGCAAGTCGACCTGCCCGATCGCCAATGGCCGTCGAAGACGATCGTCAAGCCACCGCGCTGGCTGTCGACCGATCTGCGCGACGGCAACCAGGCGCTGATCGACCCGATGGATGCGGAGAAGAAGACGCGCTTCTTCGACCTGCTCTGCAAGGTCGGCCTGAAGGAGATCGAGGTCGGATTCCCGAGTGCGGGTGCAACCGAGTTCGACTTCATCTCCGGCCTCGTGAAGACCGGCCGCATCCCCGACGACGTATCGATCCAGGTGCTGACCCAGTCGCGCCGCGACCTGATCGAGACGAGCTTCGCCAGCCTCGTCGGCGCGAAGACTGCGATCGTCCATCTCTACAACGCGGTGTCGCCGGCATGGCGAAAGATCGTGTTCGGGATGGACCGCGCGCAGGTGAAGCAGATCGCCATCGACGGTGCCAAGGTGCTGCGCGACGAAGCCGCCAAGCAGCCGAACGTCCGTTGGCAGTTCGAATATTCGCCGGAAACCTTCTCGACCGCCGAACTCGATTTTAGCCTGGAAGTCTGCGAGGCGGTGATGGACGTCCTCATGCCGACGCCCGAGAACCCGATCATTTTCAACCTGCCCGCGACCGTCGAGTGCGCGACGCCGAACATCTATGCCGACCAGATCGAGTGGTTCGGCCGCAACATCCGCAACCGTGACGCGGTGGCAATTTCACTGCACACGCACAACGATCGCGGCACCGGCGTCGCGGCGGCGGAGCTCGGCATGATGGCGGGCGCGGACCGGGTCGAGGGCTGCCTGCTCGGCAATGGCGAGCGCACCGGCAATTGCGATCTCGTGACCGTCGCGCTCAACATGTACACGCAAGGCGTCGACCCGAAGCTCGACCTGTCGGACATCGACGGCGTCGTGAACACGGTCAATTACTGCACCAACATCCCCGTCCACCCGCGCACACCCTATGCCGGCGACCTGGTCTTCACCGCGTTCTCGGGGTCGCATCAAGACGCGATCAAGAAGGGCTTCGCGGCGCAGGAGGCGAAGAACGACACGTTGTGGGAGGTGCCGTATCTGCCGATCGACCCCGCCGATCTCGGCCGCAGCTACGAGGCGGTTATCCGCGTCAACTCGCAGTCGGGCAAGGGCGGCGTCGCCTGGGTGATCGAGCAGGACAAGGGGCTGAAGCTGCCCAAGCGGTTGCAGGCCGACTTCAGCCGCCACGTGCAGGCCTATGCCGACGAGACTAGCCGCGAGTTGAACGCAGCGGATATCTGGGGCCTGTTCGAACGGACGTACATGCCGCAGGCGGACGACCGGGTCGAGTTGCGCGACTACGAGGAGAGCGGCGCCTCGGGGCAGCGGGTGTTCATCGGTCGCGTCGCGATCGATGGCGAGGAGCGGTCGATCTCGGGGCGCGGCAACGGGCTGATCTCGGGCGTGATCGCGGCGATCGCGGAGTCGACCGGACCGGCTTTGGACGTCGTGGACTATAACGAGCACGCGATCGGCCACGGCGCGGATGCACAGGCTGCGGCGTACGTCGAATGCCGGACGGCCGAGGGCAAGACGGTGTTCGGGGTCGGCATGGATACCGACATCGCCACCGCCTCGGTCCGCGCGGTATTGTCGGCCGCCAACCGAGCCTGATGCGCACCTCCCTCTCCCCTCCGGGGAGAGGGTCGGGGTGAGGGGCAGCCAAGCAGTGCTCCGCCTGGAACAGCCCCTCTCCCCAGCCCTCTCCCCGGAGGGGAGAGGGAGCAGTACATCACTTGCGGTTGCGTAATCCCCAGCACGGGGAGGATCAGCGAGTGCGGACGATCTCGCAGCCGACACGCGCGTCGGGATAGACGTCGGCCTTGACCGTCCGCACCTTCACGCGACGCACTCGCGCATCCGCCAAGCACAGCCCGGCTATCGCCTCGCAGAGCGTCTCCTGCAACGCGAACGGGCGCTCCGCCGTCAGCGTTCGAATCCCCGTGCGGACGAAATCATAGTCGAGCACTTCCTCGATCGCATCCTCGTCGAGCGGGTCTGGATACATCACCGTCATCTCGACAGAGACGACCACCCGCTGCGGCGCCACCTCGTGCGGATGTATGCCGAGCCGCATCATGACTTCGAGCCCGTCGAGGATCGTCGTGAACTCAGCCATGTCGCCCCCCTTGAGCCCGGTCGAACATCACGTCGCTATCGCGCGCCAGAAACCGCTGCCCGCAATCTACGAACAGATTTTGCCCCGTCACGCCCTTCGCGGTCAGCAGCCACGCCACCGCATCCGCGACCGCCTCGGCACCGACCGGTTGCCGTAGCAGATTGTCGCTCGCCACCTCGGCGAACTCCTCGTCGCTCTGGTCCCCGCTCGGCAAGGTCAGCCCCGGCGATACCGCGTTCACCGCAATACGCGGGCCGAGCGCCTGCGCCAGCATCGTCGTTGCCCCCTCCAGCGCGATCTTGCCGCAACTGTACGAGAAGAAGTCCGGGTTGAGGTTGGCCACTTTCTGGTCGAGCACGTTGACCACCGCGCCGTCCACAACATCGTCCTGCGACGCGAGCGCGGAGGCCAACAATACCGGCGCGCCGCAATTGATCGCGCCAAGCTCGGCGAACAGCACCGGATCGACGCTCGGCGGACGATCGAACTCGAACTTCGATGCGCAGTTGACCAGCCCGTCGATCGGCCCCCCGATCGCGGCTCGCGCCGCCGCGAACAGGTCGCCGATCGCTCCGAGATCGCTCAGGTCGCCCGCCACCGCAGCGGCCTGCCCGCCGCCATCGACGATCTCCGCCACCAGCGCCGCCGCCTCGTCCGGCGAATGCCCTTGGTGCACGACAACGGCGTGCCCGTCCGCCGCCAGCCGCCGGACGATCGCCGCACCCAGCCGCTTCGCCCCGCCCGTCACCAGGACGGTTCGCATCAAACGCCGCGCCCCATCAACGCCAGCACTTCCTTGCGGCTGCGTTCGTCGTCGCGGAACACCCCCATCATCCGGCTCGTGACCATCGTCACGCCGGGCGTGCGGACGCCACGCGCGGTCATGCAGGCGTGGCTCGCCTCGATTACCACCGCGACACCCTGCGGCTTGAGGTTCTCCCAGATGCAGTCGGCCACTTCCGCGGTCAGCCGCTCCTGGACCTGCAACCGCCGCGCGAACCCGTGGAGCACGCGCGCGAGCTTCGAGATGCCGACGACATGATTGCGCGGCAGGTACGCGATGTGCGCCTTGCCAATGATCGGCGCCATGTGATGCTCGCAGTGGGACTGGAACGGGATGTCCTTCAAAAGCACGATCTCGTCATAACCGCCGACTTCCTCGAACACGCGCTCGAGATGCTTCGCAGGATCGTCCGCGTAGCCGGCGCAATATTCCTTCCACGCACGTGCAACACGACGCGGTGTGTCGAGCAGCCCCTCGCGGCTCGGATCGTCGCCCGCCCAGCGGATCAGCGTACGGATTGCCGACGCTACGTCTTCGGGCACAATTACCTTGCCGTCGCGACCAATCACATCGGCTTCGACCGGCCGCCCATCGGACCCGTTCAGTTCATCCCGCATCGCAACACCCTTTGTCAGCATACCCAACCATCGGAACATGGGTCCTCTTTTGCAACTGTTTCATTTCAGCAACGTGCCATAAATCCCAGTAATCCGGGGCTCAAAATGCGTTGACGCTAGATCGTTTTCGTCGTTACTTCGCCATACCTGAAAAACTAAATCGTGAATCGGCACAGACCGGCACGATCGGGGAGAGGACTGACATGGCCAAGTTCGAATTGCTCGCCGCCTCGGCGATGATACTCCTGTCGATTGCGCCGGCAATGGCCCAGACGGCCACCACATCGGCTGAAAACGCCAGCCCCACCAATGGCCCCGGGCAGGAAGCGCCGTCGACGCCCGGCACATCGACGCAGACCACCCCCGCCGATACCGCGGCCAGCGCCTATGCGTCTCAGGATATCGTGGTTACCGCGCAACGCCAATCGCAACGTTTGCAGGATGTTCCGATTGCAGTGAGCGCTTTTACCGCGGACACGATCTCGAAGCAGCAGATCGTCAACCCGAGTGCGCTCCAGCAGACGCTGCCCAACGTCACCTTCACCAAGACCAATTTCACCACGTCGAGCTTCACGATCCGCGGCATCGGCGATCTCTGCGTCGGCGCGACCTGCGACCAGGCGACCGCGATCCACGTCAACGACATGCCGCTGGTCACCACGCGACTGTTCGAAAGCGAGTTCTTCGATCTCGAGCGGATCGAGGTCCTGCGCGGCCCGCAGGGTACGCTGTTCGGCCGTAACGCCACCTCGGGCGTGGTCAACTTCATCACCGCCAAGCCGGACCTGTCGGGGATCCACGCCGCCGCCGAAGCCGAGTACGGCAACTATGATTCGAAGCGCGCGCGGGCGATGATCAACCTGCCCTTCACCGACACGCTCGGCATCCGCGTCGCGGGCACGTATCTCAACCGCGACGGCTATACCAAGAACACCTACGACAATTCGAAGATCGACGGGCGCGACCTGTATTCGATCCGCGGCACGTTGTCGTGGGAGCCGACCAGCGATACGCGCGTCGACCTGATCGGCTATTATTTCCGCGAGAAGGACAACCGCAGCCGTATCCAGAAACAGCTCTGCCACCGCGATCCGACCGGCATCCTGGGCTGCCTTCCCGACCGGCTCGCGAACGAAACGCCGAACGGCAACTCGACGCTGGCAGCGACGCTTGCCTCGACACAGTATTTCGGGATTGCCGGCACGCAGCTCGGGCATCCGGAGATTGCCGCGATCGGCCTGCAGAACCTGTATGCGACCGACACCTATGCCGGGGTCGTCAATCCCGGCGACGTCCGCACCGTCCGGATCGACTCCAACCCGACCTATTTCGCCGAGGAAGAGCAGTACACCGCCAAGATCTTCCATGATTTCGGTCCGGTTTCGTTTAACTTCACGGGCGGGTTCTCGCGCAACACGGTCGACAGCACGACCGACTTCAACCTCGCGGTCGAGAACCCGCTCGCGGGCAATGTCGGCCTGAACACGTTGAACGCGATTGGCCGCCCCGGCGTGGTGATCCCGCTGCCCGGCGGTGCGCTGGTCAATACTGGCTATCTCAATGGCGTCCGTTCCGTGCTGATCCCCAATGGCCCGGCCGGCGGCGCGTGCCAGTCGGGTGCCGATCCGAACAATGTCGGCGTGTTCGGCGGCAACGGCATCGGCTGTTACGCGCAGAGCCTCGACGTCGATCGCTCGCGCCAGGTGAACAGGCAATATTCGGCCGAGGCGCATATCGACAGCTCGTTCGACGGCATGTTCAACTTCCTGCTGGGCGGCATCTATGTCGACTCGCGCAGCCAGAACACCGACTATTTCGTCAACGCGTTCGGGCTGGATTACGCATCGGGCGTGCTCGGCGCGGCCAGCTCGGCGGCGATCCCGGGCGTCAACGGCAACGCGTTCCTCGCGACGCCGTTCTACCGCAACGACGGCGACGATTTCCGCCTGAAATCCTACGGGATCTTCGGCGAGACCTATTTCGAGTTCAACGACAAGCTGAAGCTGACGCTCGGCCTGCGCTACAACCACGACGAGAAGGACGTGAAAGCGCGCAACATCACGCTGAACGTGCTGACCCCGATCGGCGCGTCGAACATGACGCAGGGGCTGAACTACACCACCACCGACTTCGACTCCACGCGCGCCGGGGTACAGGAATACGCGCTCGACAAGGTCAGCTTCTCGCGGCTGACGGGGCGTGCGGTGATCGACTACAAAATCTCGCCGGACAATCTGATCTACGCGTCCTATTCGCGCGGCTACAAGTCGGGCGGCATCAATCCGCCCTTGCCCGCGACCTTCTCGGTGCCGACGACCTTCACGCCCGAGAAGATCGACTCGTTCGAGATCGGGTCGAAGAATACCTTCGGTAACGGCGCGTTGCGGCTGAATGTCACGGGCTTCTACTACAAGTACAAGCAGTTGCAGCTGAGCCGGATCGTCGCGCGGACTGCGGTCAACGACAATGTCGACGCCAATGTCTACGGCGTCGAGGCGGAAGCGATCCTCAGCCCGATCCCGGCGTTCGTCGTCAACATGAACGCGAGCTATCTCCACAGCGAGGTGTCGGCGGACAAGTTCCTGGTCAATCCGCGCGATCCGTCGGGCGGCCGCTCGGATGCGGTGATCATCAAGGACCTGCAGAGCGCCGCAAACTGCGCGGTCGTGCCGACCACCGCGGGCAATATCGTCGGGGTGAACACGTATGTCGGCGCGGTGAACTCAGGTCTCGGCCTGCGCGCACCCGTGGCGATCCCGACGACCAACACCACCGGCGCGTACAGCCTGTGTTCGGTGCTGGCTTCCACTGCGGCCAATCCTCCGGCGGCGCTGCGCGCGCTGTTCGGCGTCCCGACCGGTGCTCTGCCGTACAGCGTCATCGACGGCGTCGGCGTCAACATCCGCGGCGGCAAGCTGCCTCAGGCACCGACCTACAAATTCTCGGCGGGCGCGCAGTACACGATCGGGTTCGGCAACGGCATGTCGATCGTGCCGCGCGTGGATCTGAACTACACCGGCGGCTTTACAGCCTCGATCTTCAACCAGCTGGTCGACCGCGTGCAGGGCTATGAGGTGATCAACGCGCAGGTGCAGCTGAACGGCGCCGAAGACCGCTGGTTCCTGCGCGGCTTCGTGCAGAATTTGACGAACAGCGACTCGATCACGGGCCAGGCGGTCGGCGACCAGTCGTCGGGGCTGTTCACGAATATCTTTACGATCGACCCGCGGCGGTATGGCATTGCGGCTGGGTTCAAGTTCTAAGCGAGGACGCAAACGATCCTCCCCCGCCAGGGGGAGGCGGCGCTTAAGACGTCGGAGGGGGAGGACTCGGAGCAGAGGGCGGTGCGTGCCTCCCCCTCCGTCTGGCAAGTGCCAGCCACCTCCCCCTTGCGGGGGAGGATTTAAAGGCCCTCCCCGCCTCGCAATGACGGGGACACTAACCGGTCTCCCGGCTGCGTGACAGAACCGGAGCAAGGTGCCTGCCGTACGGCACCGACTTGAGCTTTCGAAGGATCGCTACCGCATTGCTCCCCTCCCTGAAATGGAGGGGTTGGGGGTGGGCCGGTCTGGATTGGCCGCGGCGTTTACCAAGCAGCCTACCCACCCCCGGCCCCTCCCTTTAAGGGAGGGGGAAGATAGCAGATGCCCCTCCTCACCGGAGGGAAGAGACGATCACTTCAGGCGCTTGGCGTGCCACGCCACGTGATCCGCCATGAAGGTCGAGATGAAATTGTAGCTGTGATCATACCCCGGCTGCATCCGCAACGTCAGGCCGATCCCCGCCGCCTCGCAAGCCTCAGCTAGCAACTCGGGCTTCAACTGCTCGGCGAGGAAACCGTCCGCGTCCCCCTGATCGACCAGGATGTCCATCACCCGCGCGCCATCTTCGATCAGCGCGCACGCGTCGTACGCCCGCCATGTCGTCCGGTCCGGCCCGAGATATCCGCCGAGCGCCTTCTCGCCCCAAGCGCACTGCAACGGCGCCACGATCGGGGCGAACGCCGAAACGCTCCGGAAGCGCTCCGGATTGCGCAGCGCGATCGTCAGCGCGCCATGGCCGCCCATCGAGTGGCCAAAGATCCCCTGCCGCGTCATGTCCGCCATCGGAAACTCCGTCGCGATCAGCGCGGGCAGCTCGTCCTCGACGTAGGACCGCATCCGGAAATTCTTCGCCCAAGGCTCTTCCGTCGCATCGACATAGAAGCCCGCGCCCTTGCCGAAGTCGTACGCCTCGTCGTCGGGCACGTCGTCGCCGCGGGGCGAGGTATCCGGCGCGACCAGTATGACGCCAAGCTCGGCACACGTGCGCCGATACTGGCCCTTGTCCATGACGTTGGCGTGCGTGCAGGTCAGCCCCGACAGGAACCACAGCACCGGCAAACGCGCGCCCTCGTCATGCGGAGGGACGTAGGCCGCGAAGGTCATGTCGGCGCCGGTTGCGGTCGATGCGTGGCGGTAGACGCCCTGCGTGCCGCCATACGCCTTGCTGGTGGATACGGTTTCCATCACGCGATCCGGTGCAATGCGCAAAGCTTGTTGCCCGACGGATCGCGCAGATAGGCCAGATACATCGTGCGACCAGCGGTACCCTGGCGGATACCAGGGGGATCCTCGCACGCGGTCCCGCCATTCGCGAGACCCGCGGCGTGCCACGCATCGGCGGCCTTGGGCGACGCAGCGACGAAGCCCATCGTGCTGCCGTTGCCATGGCTTGCCGGCTGCCCGTCGATCGGCTTCGTCAGCAGGAAACGGCCGCCAGCGTGTGCGTAGACCACCCGCCCCCATTCATCGACGACGCCCTCGGGCACGCCGAGCGCGCCCAAAGCCGCGTCGTAGAACGCCTTCGACGCGGTGATATCGTCGGCACCGAGCATGATATGGCTGAACATGGCCCCGCCCCTCAGTAGATCACGACGGAGCGGATGCTCTCGCCGGCGTGCATCAGGTCGAAGCCCTTGTTGATCTCGTCGAGCGTCAGGCGGTGCGTAATCATCGGGTCGATCTCGATCATCCCGTTCATGTACCAGTCGACGATCTTCGGTGTATCGGTCCGCCCGCGCGCGCCGCCGAACGCGGTGCCGCGCCAGTTGCGCCCGGTGACGAGCTGGAACGGCCGCGTCGAGATCTCCTTGCCCGCCTCGGCCACGCCGATCACGATCGAGGTGCCCCAGCCGCGGTGGCACGCCTCGAGCGCCTGCCGCATCACGGTCGTGTTGCCGGTCGCGTCGAAGGTGTAGTCCGCGCCGCCGTCTGTGAGCGCGACGATGTGCTGGACGATGTCGCCGACATCCTTGGGATTGGCGAAGTGGGTCATGCCGAAGCGCCGGCCCCATTCCTCGCGGTCCGGATTGATGTCGACGCCGACGATCATCCCGGCGCCGGCAAGCCGCGCGCCCTGGATCACGTTCAGCCCGATCCCGCCGAGCCCGAACACGACGACCGTGTCACCCGGCTGGACCTTGGCGGTATGCACCACCGCGCCGACGCCCGTCGTGACGCCGCAGCCGACGTAACACGAGGTATCGAACGGCGCGTCCTCGCGGATCTTCGCCACCGCGATCTCCGGCAACACCGTGAAGTTCGAGAAGGTCGAGCAGCCCATGTAGTGGAAGATCGGCTGGCCCTTATAGCTGAACCGCGTCGTGCCGTCGGGCATCAGCCCCTTGCCCTGCGTCGCGCGGATAGCAGTGCACAGGTTGGTCTTCTGGCTAAGGCACGACTTACACTGGCGGCACTCGGGCGTGTAGAGCGGGATGACGTGATCGCCGACCGCGACGCTGGTCACGCCCGCGCCGATCTCGCGGACGATTCCGGCACCTTCATGGCCGAGAACGCTCGGAAACAACCCTTCCGAATCAAGCCCGTCGAGCGTGTACGCGTCGGTATGACAGATGCCCGTGGCCATGATTTCGACGAGCACTTCGCCGAATTTCGGCCCTTCGAGGTCGAGTTCGACGATCTCGAGCGGTTTTTTTGCCTCGAAGGCTACGGCGGCGCGGGTCTTCATGGGTGGGTCTCCTTGATTGCCGCCCTGATGGCCCTCGCGCCACGTCTCCGCAACCCGCAGGCGATGCAACCAATGCCGCGTTGCCGCGCTTGATCCTTTCAAATCAAGGAGATGGCGCGATGAAGGATCCGAAGAAGGGCGACGAGGTCACCTGGAAATCGCACGGCGGCGAAGCGCACGGCACTGTCGAGAAGAAGCAGACCAGCGATACGAAGATCAAGGGCCACACCGTCAAGGCGTCCAAGGAGGAGCCGCAGTTCATCGTAAGGAGTGACAAGGGCGGCAAGGCAGCGCACAAGGCGGACGCGCTCACCAAGGCGTGACCACGCGCGCAGTGCCTAACGCACGCGCGCAACAGGAAGGAATGCTTATGGCTACAGCTCCCAAGACCGGCGGCATCCACGCCCCCGTCCAGCCCTCTCCCGAGCTCGGCGAGATCGTCGGCAACGACAAGCTCCCGCGCAGCGAAGTGATCAGCAAGGTCTGGGTCTACATCAAGGCCCACAACCTGCAGAACCCCGAGAACAAGCGCGAGATCCTCGCGGACGAGAAGCTGAAGAAGGTTTTCGGGCGTGACAAGTGCACGATGTTCGAAATGAACAAGTACATCTCGCAGCACGTCAAGGCCTAACCGCCCGCACTGCACGGCAAGCGGCGACGGGGCATCGTGAGCGATACCCGTCGCCCCTTGATCGGACTCGTCGAGGGGTCGAGATACCGAAATATCGTCGTTGCTCGAACGCGATTGTGCACGACCGGACGCGATCCCCGCGCTTGATCGTCCCACCCGACCGGCGTATTGCGTCGGCCAATGCCCCCGTAGCTCAGCCGGATAGAGCGACGGTTTCCTAAACCGTAGGCCGCGTGTTCAAATCTCGCCGGGGGCACCAGCTTTTCCTCAGTAGGCGTTGCCGTTTGGGTCGCATCCGGACGCCGGAAGGCCGGCACGTTTATCCGCAGCAGCGTTTGGATTTCTTTCCCGAACCGCATGAACATGGATCGTTTCGGCCGATCTTCGTCGGCGTGGCGACCACCGGCGTGCCTGATGATGCACCCGCGCTTTGGGAATGCGCTGCATGGAGTTTCAGGACGGCGGCGACGATCTGCGCTGGGGCGTGCGCGTCGAGGGCGTTTACCTCGACGCTGTCGAGTTCGGTCTCGTTGGTGACGATCGCGATCAGCGACATGATCTGCGCCACGGCTTCGGCGGTATCGGTATCGGTGCCGTTGCCCAACGCCGTCCAGCTTTCCGGCCTGAGTGCCACCGCTTCGGCGAAACCATCGATCCAGGCTTCCCAGAGGACATCGCCATTGCGGTCGTCGGTGTCGAATATCGGCTGAGGCTTGCTGCGGGTCAGGTCGCGGACGATCTCGGCGTAGCGTGCCATCACCGCATCGACGAACCACTGGACGTCGGCGGGATCGTCGAACGGCGGGTCGACGCTGTCGTCCGAACCCCAGATGCTCTGGAGCCACTCGCTCTGCGGGATCGTGTCGGGGCCTACCACCAAGCCTGTCAGAAAACCGTCGAGTTCGGTGAGCAGCATCGGCTCCTCGAGCGGAAGATCGGCGAGCGCGCCGTCGAGGCGTCGGAAACGGGAGGGAAGGTTTTTCATGGGTTCTGGTCGGCTGCCTTGGAGAATGCAGTGCGTCATAGCCTGCCGATGATGTGCGCTGCCAGCGACGAGTGGCGCAAAGCCCTGCGCCCACCGGAATGGACGGGGGGCGTGACACTTGCCTCGTGCGGGCGATCCTTCCATTGCATTCGCGTCGCCCACCGGACCGGGAATTCGTACGTGATCAGAACCCTTTGCCGTTTCGCCGCGCTGGCCTCGATCGCGACGATGGCTCCGGCGCAGCAGATCTCGCCTTCGTCGGTTCGATCGCCCGCCGACCTCTACGGCGCGTTGTTCGACGCCGTGCAGCAAGGCCATGTTTTCGCGGATGGAAAGACGTTCGTCGACGCCGTCCCCAACCGTGCGGCCGAGGCGATCATGGCCGACTATGTGCGGGTCAAACCCACCGGCCCCGCGCTGAAGGCGTTCGTGCTCGCCAATTTCGTGGTGCCTGGCGAGAATGATCGGGGCTCGGGCGATCTCAGGACGCACGTCCGGACGCTCTGGCCGCAACTCGTGCGCCAGCCGGTTGCGCCGGTCGCGGGCAGTTCCGCGCTGCCGCTCCCGGCCCCCTATGTCGTGCCGGGCGGACGTTTTCGCGAAATATATTACTGGGACAGCTACTTCACGATGCTGGGGCTGAAGGTCGATGGCCAGCAACCGCTCGTTGAATCGATGCTCGACGATTTCACCAGCCTGATCGAGCGGTATGGGCATATCCCGAACGGGACGCGGACCTATTATCTCAGCCGGTCGCAGCCGCCTTATTACGCGCTGATGCTTGATCTCTCGACCAGCACCGATCTCGCGGTGGCGAAGCGTCGGCTGGCGGCACTGCGCGCCGAGCACGCGTTCTGGATGAAGGGCACGACGTGCCTGGCCGGGAAGCCCGCCTGCCTCCGCGTGGTGCGGATGCCAGACGGGAGCATGCTGAACCGCTATTACGACGACCGCGATACGCCGCGTGACGAATCCTATGCCGAGGACGTCGAGACCGCGGCAAAGGCTGCTCCCCGCCCCGCCGCCGACACGCAGCGCAACCTGCGTGCGGGTGCGGAGAGCGGGTGGGACTTCAGTTCGCGCTGGCTCCGCGATCCGAAGTCGCTCGCAACGGTCCACACCACCGACATCGTGCCCGTCGATCTCAACAGCCTGTTGTGGGCAATGGAGCGCCGCATCGCGGAAGGCTGTCGTACGGCTGACGACGCACCCTGCGCGGCTGCGTTCACGACGCTCGCGGCGAAGCGCAAGACCGCGATTGACCGCTACCTCTGGCAAGCCACCAGCGCGCGTTACGCCGACTGGGACCTGTCAACGCGCAAGCCCACCGCCAGCACCAACGCCGCCATGCTCCATCCGCTGTTCGTCGGACTTGCCTCGCCGGTGCAGGCGAAAGCGGTGGCCGCGACGGTGCGCAAGTCGCTGGTGGCGGAGGGCGGCCTGCGGACGACCACGCTGAACACCGGGCAGCAATGGGACGAACCCAACGGCTGGGCGCCGCTGCAATGGGTCGCGATCGCCGGGCTGGCGCGGAACGGCGAACCGGCGCTCGCGAAGGACATCGCCAGGCGGTGGCTCGGGACCGTCGGCGCGGCCTATGCCGAAACGGGCAAGATGCTGGAAAAATACAATATCGAGCAGCGTACGCCGGGTGGTGGCGGCGAATATCCGGTGCAGGACGGCTTCGGCTGGACCAACGGCGTGACCAGCGCGATCCTCGACCGCTATCCCGACCTGGCGCAGAAGGCGAAGTAAGGCAGGCGCCAGCGAACGTTCCGGCGGCAATGGTTGCTTACGGCACCCGGCGCCACATATGAACGTGCAATGCTCGACCCCGCGCCCGCTAGCCAGACCGACGTCGCCAATATGCTCACACCGGATTTCGTCGTCATCGACGTCGAGACGGCATGCTCGCGCGTCAGCAGCATCTGCCAGGTCGGGATCGTCGGGTTTCGCGACGGCCGCGAGATCTTCGAATACGAGACGCTGGTCGATCCGCGCGACGAATTCAACATGTTCAATACTCGGATCCACGGGATCACCGAACAGCACGTCACGGGTAAACCTTGCTTCGGGGACATCCATAGCATTGTCGATGGTCATTTGTCGGGCCGGACGACGGTGGCGCATTCCTATTTCGACAAGGGCGCACTTGCCGCGGCGTGCCGCATCCATGACCGTCCCCCGATCGAGACGGTCTGGCTCGACAGCGTCCGTGTTGCGCAGCGCGCCTGGCCCGATCTGGCGAGCCACCGGCTGGGCGGCCTCGCGCAATATCTCGGGATCGCGCACAAGCATCATGACGCGCTGAGCGATGCGCGCGCCGCCGGCTGGGTAATCGTCAAGGCGATCGACCATACCGGTATCGCGCTCGACGAATGGCTGAAGCCACCGCGCAAGCCCGGCCCTGCGCCGCGGCCTGCTCCTACCGGTCCGCTCATCGGCGAACGCATTGCCCTTCTCGGCGAACCTCGCGACGGGCGGCTGGCGTGCGCGATTGCCGCGCTCGGCGGGCGGATCGTATCGGCGGTCGGCAACACGACGACCATGCTCGTCATCGCCGGACGCGCGCCGTTCAGCTACTCGGCGCGCAAGAGCGGCGCCTATCGCCGAGCCGAGCAGTATCGACGGCTCGGCGGAACGATCCGCGTGGTCTCCGAAGTCGAGCTCGATCTGCCGGCTATCGCGGCCAGCTTTACGGCAGCCTGAGCAGGCGGGTGCTGCCGGCATGTGAAGGAATAGCGACCGTCCGCCTTGGCAAACGCCGGGTGGGGTGCGACCATTGTCCCAAAGCGATAGCGGAGGGCGATATGCGGTTGGCGACTTGGGGAATGGCGGTCGGGCTGGTGGCCGCACCGGCGACGGCGCAGCGCGTGCAGGTCGCGAACGGCGCGATCGAGGGCACGCACGTTTCGACCGCCGCGACGCCGGTCGATGCGTATCTGGGCATCCCCTATGCGGCGGCACCGATCGGGCCGTTGCGGTGGCAGCCGCCGCGGCCTGCAGCGCAATGGACTGGTGTCCGCAAGGCAGACCGTTTCGGTGCGCGCTGCATGCAGCAACCACTGTTCGCCGACATGAAGTTCCGCTCGCCGGGTATCAGCGAGGACTGCCTGACGCTCAACGTCTGGACGCCGGCGGGCACGAAGCCGGGCGCGCGGCTGCCCGTGCTGTTCTACATCCACGGTGGTGGCGCGATCGCGGGTGACGGGTCGGAACTGCGCTATGACGGCGCGGCGATGGCGCAGAAGGGCATCGTCGTCGTGACGATCAACTACCGGCTCGGCGCGTTCGGGTTCCTCGCGACCAGCGCGCTGGCAGCGGAATCGCCGACCCATTCCGCGGGGAATTACGGCCTGCTCGATCAGGCCGCGGCGCTGGCCTGGGTCCGGCGCAACGCCGCCGCGTTCGGGGGCGACCCTGCGCGGATCACCATCGGCGGCGAGAGCGCGGGATCGATGTCGGTCAGCGTGCTGATGACCTCGCCACTCACCCGCACGCAGTTCGCCGGCGCGATCGGCGAGAGCGGCGGCGTGCTGCCGCCGACCTTCCGCCCCAAGCCTCTCGCGGTGGCGACGAAGGACGGCGATGCGTTCGCGGTCGCAGCGGGTGCGTCGTCGCTCGACGCACTTCGTGCGATGCCGGCCGAGGCTTTGCTTGCTGCGCAGGGGACGCAGCGGTTCCGCGCGGACTTCATCGTCGACGGGCAGTTCCTGACGGAGCCGCCGATCGATACCTACACCGCCGGGCGCGCGGCGCGTGTGCCGTTGCTGGTCGGTGCGAACTCGCAGGAGGGAAGCTGGACGAGCATTCTTGCCGGGCAACCGCCGACCGTGGCGAATTATCGCGCGGGCGTCGCGAAGCTCTTTACCGATGCGGACGCCCTGCTCGCCTTGTACCCGGCGAAGTCGGATGCCGACGTGCCCGTCGCGGCGACCGCGTTGGCAAGCGATGCATTTCTCGGCGCGTCGACGTGGAAATGGTTCGACCTGCACCGCCGGACGCGCCAGCCAACCTATTATTATCATTTCGCGCATCCCCGTCCGGCCGCGCTGCCGCCGCTGACCAATCCCGACGTGCCGCCGATCGGGGCAGTGCACAGCGCGGAGATCGAATACGCGCTGGGCAACCTCGACACGAACCCGGCTTATGCGTGGACGGCGGACGATCGCCGGATTTCGACGGTGTTCCAGGGGTATTTCGCCGCGTTCATCAAGACCGCCAATCCGAACGCCGCCGGGTTGCCGCACTGGTCGCCCGCGCCATCCGGAGAGGGCGTTATTTCACGCCAGATCGTCGACGTGCAGACGCGTTCGGAACCATTCGTTGAGCAGGCACGCTATGTCGCGGCGACACCGTTGCTCGAACAGCGGGTGCCCTGAACTAGCGGACGCGTGCTAGATCTGGCCGACAAAGACCACGCCGGGCACAGACAGCGTCTGTCCGGTTGCGGTCAGTCGGCCATCGCGTTCGATCCGGAATATCGCCAGATCGCCAGATCGCTCGTTGCCGACAACGACACGGCGCTGCGCTTCGAGAACCAGCAGGAAGCGCGGCCACGTGCCGCCGCTGGGGATATGCTGGAGCAGGCTCGGCACGCCTGAGGCGTCGAGCGCAAAGACGGCAACGCTGTCATGGCCGCGGTTCGAGACGTAGAGCCGCCGCCCGGCCCGGTCGATCTCAATATGCGCGGCCTGCGAGGCGCCCTTATACCCGCTTGGCAGCGTCGAGACCGTGTGGCGGGTCGTGAAACTGCCGTTTGCGCGGGCGTCGAGCATGATGACCGTGTTGGAGAGTTCGCATACGACGTAGGCGAGCGGGCGGCGGGGATGATGGACGAGATGGCGCGGCCCCGCGCCCGGCGGCGCACGCCATGCCGCAACCGGTTCGGCCAGTGAACGCGCACGCGGGTCGAAGCGATAGGCGAAGATCGTGTCCGTCCCCAGGTCGACCGAATGCAGCCAGCGGCGATCCGGGCTGAAGCCGACCCAGTGCGCATGCGATGCCTCTTGCCGGGCCTTGTTCGGGCCTTGTCCCGTGTGGCGGAACATGACCGGTTCGCCTGGCACGCCGGTGCGCGGGTCGAGGCGGTGGAACGCCACGCTGCCGCTCGAATAATTGGCGACCGCGAGGCAGGCACTGGCGCGGTCGATCGCGACGTAACACGGGTCGGCGCCCGACGTGGCGGCGGTGCCGCGGTGCGACCAGTCGGGGGCGTAGGCAGCGATCTCGCCCGCGGCCTTCTCGCGGACGGAGTAATACGCACCGCCTGGGCCGCCGCCGACGCCGAACGACGCGTCGTCGATCCCCGATACCGGCGTGCCGACCTGCCATGTGTCGCGATCCGGGTCGAACGAGATCGGATACACGCCCTTGCCGCCTTCCCGGGCGTAGGTGCCGGCGATCAACCGTACCCGCCGCTTGCCGCCACCGGCCGCGACCGCCGGGAAGGCGAGCGTTGCCGCCATCGCGGTCAGGGCCGACCGTCGTGTCGTGGTCCAGTCGATCATGCCCGTTCCTTTGCAGCTATCGGCGGGTGTCATGCGTCAGCGGTGCCACCTAAGCAACGAACGTCGCTCAGGTTTCGACCGCGTACAGCGCGTGGTGCGTCAGGATGAACAGCGTCCGCCCATTCGCGCCGCCGAAGATCAGTTGCAGCGGGCGTTCGGGCACGTCGATCCGTCCGGTCTCGCGACCGTCGGCGTCGTGGACGAACACCTGTCCGTTCGCCAGGTAGACGCGGCCGTCCAGCCCGACTGCGACGCTTTCGCCGCCGCGGTTGGCGAACGGCTTCAAATCCGTGACACTGCCGCCGGCGCCGACCAGCCCGCTATACGTCTTGGCTTCGGAGCCGTTGCTGACGAACACCCGCTGGCCGATCTTGGCGTTCACGAAACCATAGGTGTCGAGTGCGTCCGAGAAGCGCCAGCCGAGATGGTTGGGCGGCCCCTGCTGGACGGTGCGATACGCGGGCAGGACCAGCGAGCCATCTGGCGAGACATATTCGCGCGGTTTGGGCACGGCCATGTCGCGCGCGAACATCTCGCCGAGCGTCGTGAACTGGTAGGTCGCCGGATCGATCTGATCCCTGAACTCGCCATTCACCCAGAAATTGCCGGGTAGTGCGACGCTCGCATCGCGGTGCGGGGTGACCGACGTGGGTGGGATCACGGCTATGCTATCGGGGTCGCCGGGCTTGATGCTGTAGACCGTTCCTGCCTCGCCATCGGACGACAGCACCATGAGGTTACCCGAGCGATCGACCGCGAGATTGACCGGATCGACGGGCGCATCGGCGGCGACCGACAGCCCCTTACTCGCCGTCCAGCCATAGATGCGGTGCGTATTATGCTCGACGAAGTAGAGCTTGCCCTTCGCATCCACCGCCGCGCCGGCGATCGAGTAGAACCCGTCTTCCAGCTTGCGGACGGCCGGGCCAGTGGACGTCGCGACCGGCGTGGCGCCGCGCTTTACGTCCAGCACCGCGAACTCGCGTTCGCGTACCTCCGCTCCGGAGGTCATGTCCTGGATCGCGTTCTCATACGGGAACTTGCTCGCGCGCAGGTCGGTGCCGCAGCCTTCCGCATCGCAGAACGCCAGCCCGCTTTCCCCGTTCACATGCAAGTTGCGGAAGCGGATATCGTCGGAATTGTAGATCCGCACCGCCGATGGCGCCGGTTGGAGCGACCGCGTGACGCGATAGGCGTGATAGTTCGCGAACAGGATGTTGCTCGAATTGCGAACCTCGAGCGACAGCGCGTTGCGGCTCTCGCCCGCCTCTTCCTCGGTCTGCGGCGCGAGGAACTCCCAGTTCTTGACGCCGTCGAGGACGATCTCGGCGCGCGCGTGATGCTCGGCGGACATCTCGTACACATGGCCCGGCGTGCTGGTGTTCGAGACGTGGAGACCGGCGGCGGCGAAGGTGTTGGGCGTCCACAAATTGTTGAACGTGCCGCCGCCACCATCGGTGACCGACAGGCTCGCATATTGGCCGTCCCAGCGCTTGCGCGGATCGGCGTCGCCGGTGTGGTCGGCGTTGTACGGATCGATCCGACTGCCGTCGGCGCCGCTGGTGCCGTGGCCGCCGTGAAAGCGGACGTCGTCGACCAGCGAGTCCGCGCCGGCCTTCCACAACAACGCGGTCGCGCGTGGGTTGATACCGCCGGTGGTCAGGCCGATGCCAGAGACGATCGCCGCGCCACCCTTCGCGCTTTCGATCAGCCCCTTGGCGGCACCGATGCCGCGGAAGGCCGGCATGTCTTCCGCCAGGACGATCTGGGTCATGTCCGGATGCAGGGCAATCAGTACCGTGTCGGGCCGCAGCTTCAGCGTATCAGAAACGCGATAGAAGCCAGTGGGGAAATAGACCACGCGGTGCGTATCGATCGCGTGCTGGATCGCCGCAGTGTCGTCGGTCGCGTCGTCGCCCTTTGCGCCCGCGCTCCGGACGTCGAACCACTGCGCGACGGGCGGCAGCGCGCGGATCGCGGGCGGTATCCGCGTGGGCATTGCCGGGATCGTCGCGGCATCGACGCGCGTCTCGTACTTGCCGGTCGCACCGAGCCCCGACAGCGTCAGGCCATAGCTGAACGCCTTGACCCGGTATCGCGCGCCCTGCCCGGCCACGGTCTTCCCGCTGTCACGGAACCGCGCGAAGATCGGCACGGCGCTGGCAGTGGCGTCCTGGAAGCCGATCTGCGTGTAGACATTGTCCTCGTTGCTGATGACGACGGCCGCGTCCGAGACGTTCTCGAACCGCACGTCGCGGCCCCATAGCCAGTCGCCATAGCCACGGTCTATCTCGATCCCGACGGGGACGTTGCGGATGCTGGTGTTGACGAGCGTCAGCCCCGCCTCATGCTCGCGGATCGCCGCCTCGCGCTGGCCCTCGAACGACGAATCCAGCAGCGTGTACTGCCACGCGGGCGAGGTCTTCTCGCTGAGGATGCCGTAGCGCCCGCCGAAGAAGCGCAGGTCCTGCCCGACATTGCCGACCTGGTAGATACCGGCCAACCCGGAGCCGATGTGGAAGTCGACATGGCTCAGATACGCGTGCTGCGCCAAGTGGAACCGGACGGCGGTCGCCGCGGGATTGCCGTCGCCGATCTCGAAATCGACGTTGCTGAGCGCGGAGTAGAACGTCCCCGAATTGGCGTCGGCGATGGTGGCGTCGAACGGTACGCTGGTCGGCGGTGGCACCGGTACCTTTGGCGGCGCGGCGCGGGTGTCGGCGCGCGAACCGGTAAAGAACAGCATGTTCGCCACGCCGGTCTGGAACCCTGGGGTTGCCGCGCCGAGCATGATGACGGGACGCGTCTTGCCGGTTCCGAACACGCGCACGCCCGGCCAGACGAAGATGGTTCGCGAGATGCGGTAGCGGCCGGCGGGCAGGAAGACGATGCCCTCGCCGCCCTTCGCGCTCGCCGCGCTGTCGATCGCGGACTGGATCGCGGCGGTATCGTCGGTTCGGCCGTCACCGCGGGCGCGAACCGTCACCGCGCGTGGATCTGCCGGTGCGGTGAGAAATGCCGATTGAGACGGAGAGGCCGAACGGGGGGCTGCAAACGCTGGAACGGTCGTCCCCAGAAGCGCGATCGCTAGTGTCAGTTTCACAGGCTCACCCGAGATTGTTGTGGGACGCGCCGGACGATGTCCGCCAGTCTGCACCGCAGGTAGTGGCGCATGCGACCATAGGCGATCACGACCAAGGTCGTAGTAGCCGATCCCGCGCGCACGGACGATAGACGGTGACGAACCGACCGCGCGCAGCTTATGGAGAGCCAGTGCCTCCTTCCTTCCAAACGATCCCCGATCCGGCCGACGCGCCACCCTATGCCATCATCGTGATGGGCGTCAGCGGCAGCGGCAAGTCGACACTGGGTGCCGAACTTGCGCGACGTCTGCGCTGCGAATTCCTTGAGGGCGATGATTTCCATAGTTCCGACAGCGTCGCGAAGATGCGGTCGGGTAAGCCGCTCGACGATCAGGATCGCTGGCCCTGGCTCGATAGGATTGCAGCCGGATTGCACGATGCGGCCCGGACGGATGGTACTGCGGTTGCAGCGTGTTCGGCGTTGAAGCGCGCCTATCGCGATCGACTGGCGGACGCCGTCGCCATGCCGTTGCTGTTCGTGTTCCTCGATACGAAGGACAGCGGCGAACTCGCCCGACGACTGGTACACCGTGCGGACCATTACATGCCGGCCAGCCTGCTCGCGAGTCAGCTCGATACCCTTGAAGAACTGGGTCCCGACGAGCGCGCCGTCACGCTCGATGCGGAGGACGCGCCCGATCGGCTTTGCGCCGAAGCGCTCGCGTGGATCGGACGCGAGACATCCGGCACGGCCGGGTCGGCCGAAGACGCACGACGAAGGTCGTAATAGCCAAGCCGATCGGCAAGGCCGACACTCGGTGGCAGTACTCGCGCAGGAGTGCGGTCGAGGGTCGTTGATGTCGCTACGCGTTGCTTTCGCCCTCATGCTGGTCTCCGCGCCCGCCGCTGCGCAACAGGCCCCCGTCGTGGCGCTCTGGCCGAACGGCGCGCCCGGATCGGAAGCGCGCCGGACCGAGGCCGAGACGGTAAAAGACAGCTATGTCAGCAACGTCCACAACCCCACGCTGACGATCCACCGTCCCGCCCCCAGCCATGCCAACGGTGCCGCGGTGATCGTCGCGCCCGGTGGCGGTCACCGCATGCTGGTGTGGATCAACGAGGGCGAGGTGCCCGCCAAAGCGCTCAACCGCTACGGCGTCACGACGTTCGTCCTGAAATACCGCCTCGCGCGTGATCCGGGTTCATCGTACGATATCGAGCGCGACGCGGCAGCCGATCTGCGGCGTGCGGTCCGGTGGGTCCGTGCGCATGCGAGCGACTACGCGATCGATCCTGCCCGGATCGGCGTGATGGGCTTTTCGGCAGGCGGCGAACTCGTGTCAGTCGTCGCCGACAACCCCGCGCCGGCACAAACGCCGACGGACGCGATCGACCGGGTGAGTGCACGGCCGGACTTCCAGGTGCTCGTCTATCCGGGGCCGCTCGGCACGCCGGCCAAGGCGGTCGTAAACGCGCCGCCCGCGTTCCTCGTTGCGGGGTCGCTCGACCAGTGCTGCGCGACATCGGCGATGACGCTGTATTCACAGCTCCGTGCGGCGGGCGTTTCGGCAGAGTTGCACCTTTACGCAGACACCGATCATGCGTTCAATCTCGGCACGCGGTCGGAGCGCGTCTCGATCCAGCACTGGCCCGATCGGCTTGCGGACTGGCTCGCCGATGGCGGCTGGCTCATTCCGCGCGGATCGGCAAAGATGCTTCCAGTTTCTCGAAAGGAACCCTGATGGAATTCGGCAGGCGTGATCTCCTGGTCGCCGCGGCAACGCTGGCCGCCACATCGAGCGGCGTGGCGCGTGCGGCGCCCGATCGGAAGCTCGGCTATGCTATCGTAGGGCTCGGCTATTACGGGTTGCAGACGATCCTGCCGCAGTTCGTCAATTGCGAGCATTCGCGCGTAACCGCGCTGGTCAGCGGCGACCGGGCAAAGGCGCTCGCGACCGCGACGAAGTACGGCGTGCCCGAGCGGTCAATCTATACCTACGCCGATTTCGACCGCATCCGCGACAATCCCGACGTCGACATCGTCTATGTCTGCCTGCCCAATTCGATGCATGCCGAATACACCATCCGCGCGGCGAAGGCCGGCAAGCACGTCATGTGCGAGAAGCCAATGGCGATCTCGGTCGCCGAATGCGAGGCGATGATCCGGGCGTGCAAGACCGCGGGCAAGAAGCTGATGATCGGCTATCGCTGTCACTTCGAGCCGTTCAACCTGGAGGCGATGCGGCTGGCCAAGTCGGGTGCGGCGGGCAAGATCCGCTACGTCCGTTCGGAGCATGGCTTCGTCCAGGGCGATCCGAACAAATGGCGGCTGAAGCGCGCCTTGTCCGGTGGCGGGTCGCTGATGGACATGGGCATCTACAGCCTGCAGGCCGCGCGCTACATGACCGGCGAGGAGCCGATCGCGGTCACCGCGCGCGAATCCACCGACCGTCGCGATCCGCGTTTTCGCGAGGTCGAGGACATGATCGAATGGACGCTCGAATTCCCGTCGGGCGCGATCGCCGGATGCCAGTCGATGTATAGCGCCAATCAGAACCATATCCTGCTGATGGGCGACAAGGGGCGCATCGAGCTGGAGCCGGCGACGCGCTATGATGGCAACAAGATGTGGACCGGCCGCGACGGGCGCGAGACTGCGATCACCAGCCCCCCGCCCGGCCCCGGCAAGACGCAGTTCGCGGGGCAGGTCGATCATCTGGCCGAATGCATTCTCGACGGGCGCGAACCGATCGTCTCGGGCGAAGAGGGCCTGCGCGATATGCGCATTGTCGAGGCGATCTATCGGTCCGTCCGCGAAGGCCGGACGGTGAAGCTGTGATGCGGCCGTTGCTTGCGGTCGTGCTAGCTATTGGCGTGACCTTCTCCCTGCCCGCGCAGACCGCCAGCGATCCGACGAGCTTCGCTGCATCGGCCGACGTTCGCGCGCGGATCGTTGCGCTCGAGAAGACAATGAAACCGGGCCAGGGGTTCGCCATGGCGCCGTTGGTACAGGCGGACGGGACGAGCGCCTCGCTCGAATATTGGAAGGCGCCGGGCAAACCTGCGGTGCACCCGGACGAGGCCGAATATGCGACCGTGATGGCGGGATCGGGGACGCTCGTCTCGGGCGGTACGCTGGTCGCGCCGAAGCTGCGCTTTCCGGGGCTGGTCGAAGGCGACCGGATCGAGGGTGGCACGACGCGGAAGCTTGCGGTCGGCGACGTGTTCCTGATCCCGGCAGGCACGCCGCACTGGTTCGGCATCGATGGCAAGCTGGTGATGCTTGGGACGAAGATCAGGACGTCAGGTCAGCGGAAACCCAGCCAGTAGAGCAAGCCGATATTGACCGCGAGCAAGGGCAGCGCGGTCGGTATCTGCGCGCGGATGACGGCGTTCTTGTCCTTGAGGTCGAGCAAGGCGGCGGGGACGAGATTAAAGTTGGCCGCCATCGGCGTCATCAGCGTGCCGCAGAATCCGCTGAGCATGCCGATCGCCGCGACCACCGCGGGATCGCCGCCATAGTGGCGCACGAGCAGCGGGATACCGATCGCCGCGGCCATCACCGGGAACGCCGCGAACGCGTTGCCCATGACCATCGTGAACAGTGCCATGCCGAGCGTATAGGCGAGGACTGCACCGATCAGGCTGCCCTCGGGGATCGCGTGACCGGCCAGACCGCCGACGACGTCGCCGACACCGGCGAGCGCGAATACCGCTCCGAGGCTTGCCAGCATCTGCGGTAGGACGGCGGCCCAGCCGATCGCGTCCATCAACCTGACGCCTTCCGCGAGTGGTGTGGCGATGCGGGGGCGGAACCATAGGCGCATCGCGACCAGTGCGATCAGGACGCCGCAGGTTAGCGCGACGAGCGTCGCTTGCTTGGGGTCGACGAGGCTCGGGACTGTGCGGAACAGAACCGTACCGCCAAGTGCTGCGGCCGGGATGATGAGGGCGGGCAGGAATATCCGATTACCGAGACGGGCCGCCTCGACACGCCGTTCGTCGAGCGTAGTCGTAGCACGCCCGCCCCTTCCCATCGCGCCTGACCCGGCAATCGCGACGAGCGCCAGGACGAGAACGCCGTTGCCGACATCACCGAGCTTTCCCCCCAGCAGGAAGCTGATCGCCAGCACCGCGTAGAACGCCGCGTTGCCGAAGCGTTTCGGGTTGGTGCGATCGGTCGCGCTCAGGATTGCAAACGCGGCGAACATCAGGCCGGCGACGCCGTAGATGAAGCCGGTGCCGATCAACGCGCGTGCGCCAGTCGGCGGTCGAGCAGCCATAGGCGGAAGCCGTGGATGATGAACGCAGCTATCGCGGTCGGAATCGCCCACATCGAGAGGTGGAGCGGCTGGATGACGATGCCGTAGCCTTCGAGCACGCCTTTCATCAGCAGGATCGAACCGATCGCGATGAAGATATCCTCGCCGAAGAAGAGCCCGATATTATCGGTCGCGGCCGCCATCGCCGGGATGCGGTCGCCGCCGGGCGCAAAGCCCTGCGCTTCGGCGGCGGCTTCGGCCATCGGTGCGACCAGGGGGCGGACGCTTTGTGCCGGGCCGGCAATCGAGGTCAGGCCGAGTGCTGCGGTGAGCTGGCGGAACAGCAGATAGCCGATTAACAGGCGCCCTACCGTCGCGCCGCGGAGCTTGCCGATCGCGAGTCGGGCGCGTTCTTGGAGTCCGTGGCGTTCGAGCATCCCGATCACCGGCAGCACTATGTAGATCACGGTGACGTACCGGTTCTCGTTGAATGCCTTCCCGAACGCGGCGAGGATCGCGAGGGGTGCTATCCCGGCGGCAAGGCCGGTGACGAGCGCGGAGACGGCGACGACGAGCAGCGGATTGAACCGGAGCAGGAAGCCCGCGACGATCACCGCGATGCCGCAGAGGACCAGCATGCCGTCTAGCGTGCCTGCTTGGCAAGATCGGCGTCGAACGCGACCTTGGCCTTCGCGACGATCTTCGGCAGCAACGTCGGATCGATGAACGCAGTCGTGTCGCCGGCTTGGCGACGTTTGCCCTTGCCGATCACGTCGGCGAGTTCGGGGTGCGACGGGAGGACGATGGCGGCGTGCAGCGAACCAAGCATGGCGATGCTGCGGCGATAGTCGGCGACGATGCCGGGATAGGCACGGTTGCCGATCAGGCGATTGCCGGCGACGCTGACGCTGCACGGGAAGACGACGTCTAGCGGGCGCGGCTTGGCGGGGATGCGCATCGTCCAGGTCGTGCAGCCGGGCGTGTGGCCGGGCGTGGCGCGTGCGGTCAGCGTCACGTTGCCGAGCGTGACCTTGTCGCCGTCGCGTGCGCCGCGGTCGACGTGGACGGGCGGGAAGCGGATGACGCCGTAGCTGGTCTCGCCGGGCGGTGTGCCGGTTTCGAGCGCGCGGACATCGCGAGCGCCAGCTACCACGCGAGCGCCGGTTGCGCGCTTGAGTGCGGCTACACCCGCGGCGTGATCGAAGTGCGCGTGAGTGACGAGGATGAACTTTACGCCGCGTGGGCGTACTCCGGCGGCCGCGATGTTGCGTTCGATCATGCCGGCATTTTCGGCGAGCGTGCCGTCGATCAGGATCGCGCCTGCGCTGGTCTTGATGAGGTAGGCGGCGATGCCTTCGCTGCCGACATAGGTGATCGGGCCGGCGATCGGGAACGGGGCTTGGGCGCGCGTCCAGGCGGGCGGGTCCGCGGCGCCGAGGAGCAGCGGTGCGCTGGCGGCGATCGCTAGTGCGCCCATCAACGACCGCGCGCGGAAGCTCAGCGATCCTCCCCCGCCAGGGGGAAGTGGCGGGCGTAGCCTGACGGAGGGGGCGGTATGCGATGCCATCTGTTTCGTGTCCTCCCCCTCCGTCTGGCAAGAGCCAGCCACCCCCCTGGCGGGGGAGGATTGCGTCGTGCGTCTAGTTCATTCCCACTCGATCGTGCCGGGGGGCTTCGAGGTGTAGTCGTACGTCACCCGGTTGATGCCCTTGACCTCGTTGATGATCCGGGTCGCGACGCGCGGCAGGAAGTCGCCGGGGAACTGGAACGCCTGTGCGGTCATGCCGTCGGTCGAGGTGACCGCGCGCAGGGCCAGCACGTTGTCGTAGGTGCGGCCGTCGCCCATCACGCCGACGCTGCGGACCGGGAGCAGCACCGCGAAAGCCTGCCAGATCGTGTCGTAGAGGCCCGCCGCGCGGATCTCCTCGAGGTAGATCGCATCCGCCTTGCGCAGGATGTCGCAGCGTTCCTTGGTGACTTCGCCGGGGATGCGGATCGCGAGGCCGGGTCCGGGGAACGGGTGACGACCGACGAAGATCTCGGGGAGCCCGAGTTCGCGCCCGAGCACGCGGACCTCGTCCTTGAACAGCTCGCGCAACGGCTCGACGAGCTTCATGTTCATGCGGTCGGGCAGGCCGCCGACATTGTGGTGGCTCTTGATCGTCACCGACGGGCCGCCGGTGAAGCTGACGCTCTCGATCACGTCCGGGTACAGCGTACCCTGCGCAAGGAACTCGGCGCCACCAAGCTTCTTGGCCTCGGTATCGAACACGTCGATGAAGGTCTTGCCGATGAACTTGCGCTTCAGCTCGGGGTCGGTGATCCCGGCGAGGCCGCTGAGGAACAGCTCCTCGACGTTCACGTGGATCAGCGGGATGTTGTACGCGCCGCGGAACAGGCTGACGACCTGCTCGCTCTCGCCGGCGCGCATCAGGCCGTGGTCGACGTATACGCATGTGAGCTGCTCGCCGATCGCCTCGTGAATCAGCACCGCGGCGACCGCCGAGTCGACGCCGCCCGACAGGCCGCAGATGACGCGGCCCTTGCCGACCTGCGCACGGATCTCGGCGATCTTGGTCTCGCGGAACTCGGCCATAGTCCAGTCGCCACTGAGCCCGCAGACGTGGCGCGCGAAGTTGGCGATCAGCTTGCCGCCATCGGGGGTGTGGACGACCTCAGGGTGGAACTGCACGCCGTAGAAGCGCCGCGCCTCGTCGGCGACGATCGCATAGGGCGCGCCGGTCGAGGTCGCGACGGGGGTGAAGCCGGGCGGGATCGCGTCGACCTTGTCGCCGTGGCTCATCCAGACCTGGTGGCGTTCGCCCTCGGCCCAGAGGCCGTCGAACAGCGCGCAGTTGGACTTGACCTCGATGAACGCGCTGCCGAACTCGCCGCCATCGCCCGAGACGATAACGTTGCCGCCGAGCTGTGCGGACATGACCTGCTGGCCGTAGCAGATGCCGAGGATCGGAATACCCGCCTCGAAGAAGCGCTGCGGCACCCGCGGGGAGTTCTCGGTGGTGACCGAGGCGGGGCCGCCGGAGAGGATGATGCCCTTGGGCTGCATCCGGTCGAACGCGGCCTCGGCGGACTGGAAGGGGGCGATCTCGCTATAGACGCCAGCCTCGCGCACGCGGCGGGCGATCAGCTGGGTTACCTGGCTGCCGAAATCGACGATGAGAATGCTGTCTGGGTGCTCCATGTCGGGCGCATAGCCGGATGGGACCCGTAACGAAAGAGGCCGCGCCTCCCGGATGGGAAACGCGGCCTGCAATTCGAATACGATTAGGCGGGGATTACGCTGCGTCGTCGTACTCGGCGTCCGACATCACCGGACCCGAATCCTGGCCCTTCGCCGAGACGTCGCGGTCGACGAACTCGATGACGGCCATCGGCGAGGCGTCCGACATGCGGATACCGGCCTTGATGACGCGGGTGTAGCCGCCGTTGCGATCCGCATAACGGGTCGCGAGCGTGTCGAACAGCTTGATCAGCTGCGCATCGTCGAGCAGCTTGCCGTGCGCGAGACGACGGTTGGACAGGCCACCCTTCTTCGCGAGCGTGATCAGCTTCTCGACGTAGGGACGCAGTTCCTTCGCCTTGGCGACGGTGGTGGTGATCTGCTCGTGCTTGATGAGCGCGGCGCTCATGTTGCGAAACAGAGCAAGACGATGGGCCGAGGTCCGCTGAAGCTTACGGCCGCCTACGCGATGGCGCATGTTTAATACCTTTTCGTTCGTTCAGGGGCCGTGTGAGGTACCCGGGAGCAGGCAGTGTTGCGGCCACTGCCAATCGCCGTAGTCCAAAGGTCACACTAAGGTTGCGCCTAGGACGCTTCCTTAGCCCTTCTCTCGATTGTCTCCCCGCGAAGGCGGGGATCCAGTCTGGGCACCCGCCTTCGCAGGTGAACAAGAGGTCAGGGCCGATATTACTCAGCCCCGAACCACTTATCCCATTATCTCTTGTTCAAGCTTCTTGGCCATCTCTTCGATGTTCTCAGGTGGCCAGCCCGGGATTTCCATACCCAGGCGAAGACCCATCGACGACAGCACTTCCTTGATCTCGTTCAAGGACTTGCGGCCGAAGTTAGGCGTACGCAGCATCTCGGCTTCGGTCTTCCCGACCAGATCGCCGATGTAGATGATGTTGTCGTTCTTGAGGCAGTTCGCCGAGCGCACCGACAGTTCCAACTCGTCGACCTTCTTGAGAAGGTAACGGTTGATCTGCTGCGTGTCGCCTGCGGGCTCCGCACCACCGGCAGCAGGGGCTGCCTGGCCGATCGGGGCCGACGAACGCGTGACCGACGAGTCGTCGAAGTGGACGAACAGCGCGAGCTGGTCCTGGAGGATGCGACCGGCATAGCCGACTGCGTCTTCCGGGGTGATCGTGCCGTCGGTTTCGATCGTCAGCGTCAGCTTGTCGTAATCCAGGTCCTGACCGACGCGGGTCGGGTCGACCTTGTACGAAACCTGACGTACCGGCGAGTACAGCGCATCGACCGGGATCAGACCGATCGGCGCATCGGCCGGGCGGTTTGCGGTCGCGGGCACGTAACCCTTACCGATGTCGGCGGTCAGCTCCATGTTGAGCGTCGCACCCTCATCGAGGTGGCAGATCACAAGATCCTTGTTCATGATCTCGATGTCGCCCGAGACGGCAATGTCGCCGGCCTTGACTTCACCCGGACCCGTTGCCGAGAGCTGGAGGCGCTTGGGCCCCTCGCCCTGCATGCGGATCGCGATCTGCTTCACGTTGAGGACGATGTCGGTCACGTCCTCGCGGACGCCGGCCAGAGACGAGAACTCATGCAGCACGTTCTCGATCTTGATCGAGGTGACGGCCGCGCCCTGCAGCGACGAGAGCAACACGCGACGCAGCGCGTTGCCGAGCGTCAGGCCGAAGCCACGCTCGAGCGGCTCGGCGATGAAAGTCGCCTTGCGCTTGGTGTCGCCACCGGCCTTTTTCTCCAGGCCGCTGGGCTTCTTGAGTTCCTGCCAGTTCTTTGCGTTGACAGACACATGCTTCCCCTAATTTGGGGGCCGACGGAAAGGACTTCCGCCGGCCATTAAAATGCATCCGCGACGCACGTTCGACCTGATCAGGGACGACCGCGCGCGGACAACGTCGGAGAAATCAGACGCGACGACGCTTCGAAGGACGAACGCCGTTGTGTGGGATCGAGGTCACGTCGCGGATCGATGTGATCTGGAAACCGACTGCCTGAAGCGCGCGCAGTGCCGATTCGCGACCCGAGCCGGGGCCCTTGACCTCGACTTCGATCGTGCGGACGCCGTGCTCGGCGGCCTTCTTGCCGGCGTCTTCCGCTGCGACCTGGGCCGCGTACGGAGTCGACTTGCGCGAGCCCTTGAAGCCCATTGCGCCGGCCGACGACCACGAGATCGCGTTGCCCTGGGCATCGGTGATCGTGATCATGGTGTTGTTGAAGCTGGCATTCACGTGAGCGACGCCAGAGGTGATGTTCTTGCGCTCGCGCCGCTTAATGCGCTGAGGTTCGCGTGCCATGGTGTATTTCCTGACCTGTATCTGCGTGACGCCGGGCGGCCCGTTGGGACCAGCGCCGGCGGAGTAACCCATTAAAAAAGTGGATTACTTCTTCTTGCCGGCGATCGGCTTGGCCTTGCCCTTGCGGGTGCGCGCATTGGTATGCGTGCGCTGGCCGCGGACCGGGAGGCCCTTGCGATGACGCAGGCCGCGATAGCAGGCGAGATCCATCAGGCGCTTGATGTTCATCGAGGTCTGGCGGCGCAGATCGCCCTCGACGGTGTGATCGGCGTCGATCGTCTCGCGGATGTGCAGGACTTCCTGGTCGGTCAGGTCCTGGACGCGGGCGGTGTCAGCGATGCCGAGCTTCGCGACGATTTCCTTGGCCTTGGTCGAACCGATGCCGTGAATATAGGTCAACGCGATCACCACGCGCTTGTTGGTCGGGATATTAACACCCGCGATACGTGCCATGAACTTGGTTCTCCTGCTCCACGAGGTCCGGCATGGCTGCACAGACCTCATCTCTTAGCGATGAACCGAAACGCACGATAGCGACGAACGCAAACAAGCGCCGCCGGAACCGTCGTGTCGGGGAGAGTTCGAATAGGCGCGCGCTAACGCAGTGTCAAGCGAGCGGTTCCGCGTGGGACGGTGCAGCCTGGCGCATCTTGAGCCAGCGGCGGAACGAGACAACCGTCCAGATCAGCTCGACCACCCCGAACGGCCACGCGCCCTGCAGGAACCCGTAGATCGAACCGAGCACGCAACCGAATGCGAAACCGAGCGTCCACCAGTGCGAACCGGCTTCCTTGGCGTAGCATAGGAGGGTGAACGATACCGCGGCTAGGCCGAATAGCGAGAGGGAGTCCATATCGAGTGCATGCAGCCTCAGACGTATAAATACCACCTCGGCGACCGTTCAGATCCCATCGTAGAGATGCTCCGTGAAATAATGGCACCAGCCGCCAGCGATCGCCGCGCCCGTTATGGACGTAAAAACGCTGAAGTCGACGCCGAAGGGAAACGATGTAAACCCGCCCGGCCAATAGCTGGCCATTGCAACGGCGATTGGCACGCCGACGGTCCAGATCGCCTTGTGCCGCAACATCCCGCGGGGAAAGACGGTGACGGCGAGCAAAATAGGCAGATACGCTAAAGCTGACACGGTGACTGCAAGGGGCAGCATCAGCGGAAGCACTACGAGCGCAAGAAATCCCCGGAAAAGCGCTAGGCCGATCACCGATATGACCGTGCCGCCGATAGCTCCCACAATCCATGCCACAGTGACCGTTCGGACAAGCTCACTCCTCACACTGCGCTGCAAGGTCATTTATGATTGCTCCCCAAATCGGCCGATTACTTCCGCCCGAACAGCTTCTCGATATCGCCGTGCTCGAGTTTCACCCAGGTGGGGCGGCCGTGGTTGCATTGGCCGGAATGGGGGGTGACTTCCATTTCTCGGAGCAGCGCGTTCATTTCGGTCACCGACAATATGCGGCCGGCGCGGACGGAGCCGTGGCAGGCCATCGTGCCGGCGACCGCGTCCAGGCGCTCCTTTAGGGAGAGAGCTTCGTCGAAGGCGGCGAGTTCGTCGGCCAGGTCGGTTACCAGGCCTTTCGGGTCGCTTTGGCCCAAGAGCGCGGGGGTGGCGCGGACCAGCATGGCGTGGGGGCCGAAGCGTTCGAGGTCTAGGCCGAATTCGGAGAGTTCTTCGGCGCGGGACTCGAGGCGGTCGCAGGCGGATTCGTCGAGTTCTACGACTTCGGGGATGAGGAGGGCTTGGGACGCTATGGTGCCGCCGGCGAGGGCTGCGCGCATGCGTTCTAGGACGAGGCGTTCGTGGGCGGCATGCTGGTCGACCAGGACGAGGCCGTCTTCGGCTTCGGCTACTATGTAGGTCTTGGCGACTTGGCCTCTTGCTACGCCCATCGGGAAAGCGGCGGTTTGGGGTGGGGGTGTCCAGGCGGGTTCGGCTCTTGCCTGCGGGGGCGCGGCGAAGAAGGTGGGGCGGGAGTCGTTGACGGAGCTGTAGGAGCGGTTTTCCAGGAGGAGCCTTTGGGGCGTGCCCTCACCTTCCCATCCGCTTTGCGGACGGGCCCCTTCCTCTCCCCGGAGGGGAGAGGAGGTTTGTTCTGGTTGCCACATTGAAAGGGCGGACTCGCTGGCGCGTTGGCTTCTGTGGCCGGCGGCGTCGAGGGCTCGGCGGAGGCCGGAGACTATTAGGCCTCTTACCATTGCGGGGTCGCGGAAGCGGACTTCGGTCTTGGCGGGGTGGACGTTGACGTCGACCTGGTCGGTCGGGATGTCGAGAAACAGCGCGACGACGGCGTGGCGGTCGCGCGGGAGCATCTCGGCATAGGCGCCGCGGATCGCGCCCATCAGCAGGCGGTCCTTTACGGGGCGGCCGTTGACGAAGAGATACTGGTGGTCGGCGATGCCACGATTGTAGGTCGGCAGGCTGGCGACGCCGCCCAGCACCAGGCCTTCGCGCTCGAGGTCGATCGCCACCGAATTGTCGGCGAGCGCGCGGTCGGTGAGCGTCGCCACCCTGCCCGGCCGGTCCTCGACCTGCATCGCCGACAGCGCGCGGCGACCGTCATGCTCCAGCGTGAAACCGATGTCGGGCCGTGCCATTGCGAGCCGGCGGACGACGTCCAGGCAGGCGGCGTATTCGGCGCGGGGGGAGCGCAGGAACTTGCGGCGGGCGGGGACGCGGGCGAACAGGTCCTCGACCACGACGCGCGTGCCGGGCGGGAGCGCGGCGGGGCCTTCGCGCTCGACTTTCCCATTGTCGACGGTGCGCGCCCAGCCTTCGGCGCCGCGGATCCGGCTTTCGATCGTCAGCCGCGCGACGCTCGCGATCGAGGGCAACGCCTCGCCGCGAAAGCCGAGCGTCACGACCGATTCGATGAACTCGTCGGGCAGCTTCGAAGTCGCGTGGCGTTCGAGCGCCAAGGCCATGTCCGCGGGGGTCATCCCGCAGCCGTCATCGGCGACTTCGATCCGCGAAGTGCCTCCTTCTGCAAGGAGAATCGCGATACGGCCCGCGCCTGCATCGATCGCGTTTTCGACTAACTCCTTCAACGCGCTGGCGGGTCTTTCCACCACTTCACCGGCGGCGATGCGATTGACCAGATGCTCGGGGAGACGCCGTATTGACATGGGTTTGCGTCTAGACCAAGCGACGGCATCCCGCGACCCGCAAACGCCACTTAATACAGTATAGGCACCCGGTGCTCGAAACCACCGGCGGGCTCCGCGAGATGATGTGTGTGCGCATGTTTTTGCTGGCGGTTCGCCCGTCCGGCGGACTGGATACGGGACCCTGATTGAATGGCCTTCTACTCGCGTTTCTTCAAGTTCATGTCGCACGACATGGCGATCGACCTCGGCACCGCGAACACCGTCGTCTACGTCCGTGGCCGCGGCATCGTCCTGAACGAGCCGTCGGTGGTCGCGGTCGAGACGATCAACGGTATCAAGCGCGTCAAGGCGGTCGGTGACGACGCCAAGATGATGATGGGCAAGACGCCGGGCAACATCGAGGCGATCCGGCCACTGCGCGACGGCGTGATCGCGGACATCGACGTCGCCGAGCAGATGATCAAGTATTTCATCCAGAAGGTCCACGGCCCGCGCAAGTTCGCGCGCTGGCCCGAGATCGTGATCTGCGTGCCGTCGGGTTCGACCAAAGTCGAGCGCCGCGCGATCCGCGATGCCGCGTCGAACGCGGGCGCGTCGCAGGTCTGGCTGATTGAGGAGCCGATGGCGGCGGCGATCGGCGCGGACATGCCGGTCACCGAGCCGATCGGTTCGATGGTCGTCGACATCGGCGGCGGCACGACCGAAGTCGCGGTGCTGTCGCTGCGTGGTCTCGCCTACACCACCTCGGTGCGTGTCGGCGGCGACAAGATGGACGAGGCGATCGTATCGTACGTCCGCCGCAACCATAACCTGCTGATCGGCGAAGCGACGGCGGAGCGGATCAAGAAGGAAGTCGGCATCGCCAAGCCGCCCGTCGACGGCATCGGCATGATTATCCAGATCAAGGGCCGCGATCTCGTCAACGGCGTGCCCAAGGAGATCCAGATCAACCAGGGCCAGATCGCCGAGGCGCTCAGCGAGCCGGTCGCGACGATCGTCGAGGGCGTCCGCGTCGCGCTCGAGAACACGGCACCGGAGCTGGCCGCGGATATCGTCGACCAGGGCATCGTGCTGACCGGTGGCGGCGCGCTGCTGCAGGGTCTGGACGAAGTGCTGCGCGACGAGACCGGGCTGCCGGTGACGGTCGCCGAGGACCCGCTGACCTGCGTCGCGCTCGGCACCGGTCGCGCGCTCGAGGATCCGTTGTTCCGCGGCGTGCTGATGAGCGGCTAAGAGATTGTTTTTGCTTTAAGACACGCGGACACGAAATCGCGTCGTCCGAGTCGCAGGGGTAGGTCCCCCTGCGCTTTGGCGGCGCCCGAGACAGGGGGACAGGCGCATGGCGCCAGCCCGCGACCGGCGCACGGGGTTTTCCCGGCGTCGGCAATATGGTGTGTTCATGGGCTATGTGCTCGCCGTCGCTGGTGCGGTGGTGGGCCTGGTGCTGCTCGTCGCGTCGACGTTCAATCCGCCCGCGTTTTCAGCGCTGCGGATGGGCGTGGCGGGGGTGACGACGCCGGTCTCGACCGGACTCGCCACGGTAGGATCTTCGATTTCGGGCATCCCCGATGCGATCGGCAACTACTTCTTCGTGAAGCAGGAGAACGTCGCGCTTCGAGCGGATCGCGAGCGGACACGGGCGCTGCTGATGCGCGCGCGGACGATCGCCTATGACAATCGCCGGTTGCGCAGCCTGCTCGCGATCCGCGAACGCTCGACCGCGCCGGTCGTGACCGCACGGCTGGTAAGTTCGAGCGCGTCGAGCGGGCGGCGCTATGCGTTGCTCAACGCGGGTCGCTGGAACGGCGTGCTGCCCGGCATGCCGGTGCGCGGCCCCGACGGTCTGATCGGGCGCGTCGTCGAGACTGGCCCCAACGCGGCGCGCATCCTCTTGCTAAGCGACGGCGACAGCATCGTGCCCGTCCGCCGCACGCGCGACGGGATGCCCGCGATCGCAGCGGGGCGCGGCGACGGGATGATCGACATCCGCTCGGTCAACGCCACCAACGTACGCTTCAACGCGGGCGACCTGTTCGTGACGACCGGCACCGGCGGGATCTACGCGCCCGGCGTCCCCGTCGCCCGCGTGACCAAGGCAGGCTCGGACTCGGTGATGGCACGCGCCTTCGCCGATCCCGACACGCTCGACTTCGCGCTGGTCGAGCGGATGTTCATGCCCGTGCCCCCGCCTCGCCCGGTGACGCAGCAATGATGCCGCCCCGCCTGATGGACAGCGTCGACTACAAGCCGTTCGAGACCAAGATCCCCGCCGGCCGGTCGCGCGCGATCCCCTGGGCGACGGTCATGGCCGGGTCGCTGGTCACGATCATCCCGGTGGTCGCGACGATCCCCCTCCTCCCCCCGTTCGGGTTCGTCATGCTGCTCGCGTGGCGGCTGCTAGCCCGGTTCGCGTTCAAGCCCTGGGCCGCAGCCCCGCTCGGCTTCTTCGACGACCTCGTCAGCGGCCAGCCACTCGGCAGCGCCGTGCTGATGTGGTCGCTCGCGTTCGTCGCGATCGACATGATCGAGCAGCGCCTCGCGTTTCGCGACTATTGGCAAGACTGGCTGATCGGCGGCGGGCTGATCGCGGCGTGCATCATCGCCGGGCGCTTCATCGCGGTGCCGGTCGGCGCGCATGTCGACACCATCCTGATCGCGCAGATCGCGGTCACGATCCTGATGTTCCCGCTGGCGGCCCGCATCGTCGCGGCGATCCAGAACAAGCGGGGCGCCGAGTGAGGAATACCCCGCGGATCGTTACCGAGATGTCCCAGGCGTACAGCTTCTCGCGGCGCGCGTGGATGCTGGGCGCAGCGCAAGGCGGCGTCGGGCTGCTGCTCGCCGGGCGGATGGCATGGCTGTCGATCGCGCAGAACGAGCGCTACACGCAAATGTCGGAGAGCAACCGCGTCAACATGACGCTGCTGCCCCCCCGCCGCGGCTGGATCGTCGACCGCCACGGCGTGCCGATCGCCAACAACCGCACCGATTTCCGCGTCGACATCATCCCCGACCGCCTCCGCGACAAGGAGCGCGTGCTGCCACTGCTCGGTCGCATCCTCCAGCTACCGCCCGAGGAAGTCGAGCGGATCGCGATCGACCTCGAACATGCCGCGGGATTCCAGCCCGTACAGGTCGCGGAGAATCTCGACTGGGAGCGGTTTGCCGCGGTCAGCGTCCGCCTCCCCGAATTGCCCGGCGTCGCGCCGACCCGCGGGTTCGCGCGCAGCTATCCCGCGGGTGCCGCGGTCGCGCATCTGACCGGCTATGTCGGCGTACCCAACGCCGAGCAGTACAAGAAGACGCACGACCCGCTGCTCGTCACCCCCGGCTTCAAGCTCGGCAAGGACGGGCTCGAAAAGATGCTCGAGACCGAACTGCGCGGCGTCGCCGGCGCCAAGCGCGTCGAGGTCACCGCGCGCGGCAAGCTGGTCGCCGAACTCGCGACCAAGCCCGACGTACCCGGCAAGACAGCACGGCTGACCATCGACGTCGGGCTTCAGGAATATGCGGCGCGGCGGCTCGGCACCAACTCCGGGTCGGTCGTGGTGCTCGATACCCGCACCGGCGAGATGCTCGCGATGGTGTCGATGCCGGCCTATGATCCGAACAGCTTTTCGGACGGGATCAGCCATCTCGAATGGCAGATGCTGAGCGACGACGATCACGTGCCGCTGATGAACAAGGTCACGCAGGGGCTGTATCCGCCGGGCTCGACGGTCAAGCCGATGAACGGCCTCGCGCTGATGAACGCCGGCGTCGATCCGTCGACACGCGTCAATTGCTCGGGCGCGATGCGGCTCGGGACCAGCGTGTTCCATTGCCACAAGAAAAGCGGCCACGGTCCGCTCGATCTCAAGAACGCGATCATGCAGAGCTGCGACATCTATTTCTACGAGATGGCGCGGCGGGTCGGCTACAACGCGATCGCGCCGATCGCGCGGACGCTGGGGATGGGGCAGAAGTTCGACCTGCCCTTCTCGACGCAGCGTTACGGCACGGTGCCCGATCCGGCGTGGAAGCTGAAGAAGTACAAGCACGACTGGACCGTGGCGGATTCGCTCAACGCGTCGATCGGCCAGGGCTATGTGCTGGCCAACCCGTTGCAGCTCGCGGTGATGGCGGCGCGGCTCGCGTCGGGGCGCGCGTTGCAGCCGAGCATTCTCGCCAGCCATGTCCACCGCGACTCCCCTGCCCTCGCGATCGACTCCGAGCATCTCGCGCGCGTCCGCGACGCGATGTTCGGGGTGATCAACCAGGGCGGTACCGGCGGCGCGGCGAAACTGCTGATCCCGGGAGTCGCGATCGCAGGCAAGACCGGTACTGCGCAGGTTCGTCGCATCACGATGGCGGAGCGGCGGTCGGGCGTGCTCAAGAACGGGCAGTTGCCGTTCAAGATGCGCGACCACGCGCTGTTCATCGGTTTCGCGCCCGCCGACAATCCGCGCTATGCGCTTGCGGTCGTGCTCGAGCATAACGGCCACACCGTGCGCAACCTCGACACGCCGATGATCGGCCGCGACATCATGACCTACATGCTCGACCGCGAGCGCGCGCTGAAATCGCTCGCCGAGGTCGAACCGACCTGGGGTGGCGACATCCGTACGCGCATGGCGGCGACCGCGGAGACCTACCGCAAGGCGCAATCCGCGCCCCCGGCGGCGATCGCCACCAAGACCGACGCGATCGTGCCCAGCGACGCCCCCGCGGTCGAGAACGCCACCGACATGGCCAACGCCACGCAGGAGGCGCTGACGGCACCGGGCGCTACGGTCGCCGAAGATGATTCAAGGGACCGCCAGCCGTGAACCGAACCGAGCGTCAGCGATGAACCGTATCGTTCCTGAGCCGCTCGCCAAGCTGCCGTGGCGCGTCCTCCTGCTGGTGGTCGCGATCGGCTGTTTTGGCCAGGTCGTGCTGTATTCCGCGGCCGGCGGCTCGCTCAAGCCCTGGGCGCTGTCGCAGGGCATCCGCTTCTTCGTCCTGCTCGCCGGTGCGATCGCCTTGTCCTACGTCCCCGAGCGGACGTGGAAGGCGGGCTCGCTGCCGGCCTATGCGCTGATCGTCGTGTCGCTGGTCGCGGTCGAGATCCTCGGCAAGGTCTCGGGCGGGTCGCAGCGCTGGCTCGACCTCGGTTTCATCCGCCTGCAACCGTCCGAGTTCATGAAGCCCGCGATCGTGCTCGCCTGCGCCAAATTCTACGACATGCTCCCGCCTGGCGAGACGCGACGGTTCAGCGCGGTATGGCCCGCGGCGCTACTGATCGGCATACCGGCCGCGATCGTCATGAAGCAGCCCGATCTCGGCACCGCCCTGATGATCTGCGCGGGCGGCGCGACGGTGATGTTCCTCGCAGGCATACCGCTGCGCCTGTTCGTCGGTGGCGCGATCACCGCCGCAGTGGCGATCCCGCTCGCGATCAACTTCGCGTTGCACGATTACCAGCGCAACCGCATCCTCATCTTCCTCGATCCCGAGAGCGATCCGCTCGGCACTGGTTATCACATCAGCCAGTCGAAGATCGCGATCGGCTCGGGCGGGATCTGGGGCAAGGGCTTCCTCCAGGGCACGCAGAGCCACCTCGACTACCTCCCCGAGGGGCATACCGACTTCGTCTTCGCGACGATGGCGGAGGAATGGGGCCTGGTCGGCGGCTGTCTGCTGATCCTCGCGTTCCTGCTGGTGATCCGCTGGGGCATCGAGGTGGGCCAGCGCGCCCAGACTCGCTTCGGCCGGCTGACCGCGGCGGGCCTGTCGACGACGATCTTCTTCTACGTCGCGATCAACCTGATGATGGTGATGGGCCTCGCCCCTGTCGTCGGCATCCCGTTGCCGCTGGTGAGCTTCGGCAGTTCGGCACAGATGACGGTACTGCTCTGCCTAGGCATTTTGATGTCGATCGACCGCCAGAACCGCATGACGGTCGGCTGGTGACGCGGAAAACCTCTTAATTCGCAAAAAAAACGGCCTGATCGACCAAAACGGACTCGGATCGACGAAAAGGGGGTTGCGGCCCCCGATGAGTCTGCTAACAGCGCGCCTCCAGCAGCGGGGCGCCACACCAGGGCGCCACTCAAAACCGCCCAGGAATGGACGCATAGCTCAGTTGGTAGAGCAGCTGACTCTTAATCAGCGGGTCCTTGGTTCGAGCCCAAGTGCGTCCACCATTTTCTTATAGCTCTAGATACCGGCACCGATTGGTCGCATCGGCAGTGACCTGCATCAGGCAACTTTCGCCGCGCTGCGCGCCGCGCTATCGGTTGGCATGGCGCGTGTCCGACAGTTGAAGGTGTACCGGACCGTAGCGGGTTTCTACGATGCGTATGTCGCTGCGCCGAGCCAGAAGGCGGCACTGGCGGCGTGGGGTAGCGACCGCGACTTGTTCGCGCGGGGCATTGCCGAGCAAGTCACGGATCCGGCGTTGATGGCGGAACCGCTCGCCTCCCCCGGCACGGTCGTGAAGCATTCGCGTGGGACGACCGCTGAACAGATTGCGGCACTGCCCGAACAGCGGGCGCCTGCCGCGCCGCGCGATGCCGATGCCGATGCCGATGCCGATGCCGATGCCGATGCCGATGCCGATCCGAAACCTGCCGCTAAACCGCGAGCGAAACCTCAGGCTAAACCCAAACCCAAGCCGCGGCCGAAACGCGACGAGCTTGATGCGGCTGAGGAGGCTTTGACGTCGGTACAAGCAGACTTTGACCGGAAGAAGAAAGATCTCGCCGAACGCGAGGCGGCGCTTGCGCGGGATCGTCGCGCGTTGGAGCAGGCTCGCTCCTCCAGCATAGAGGCTGCGGAAGACGCGCTACGCGGGCAAAAGCAGGCGTATGAGGAGGCCGTGCGCCGGTGGCGGGAATCCCAAGAGTGAGTCCTGCACGCGGATTTCTGGCTCAGGGCGTCGATGGTTACGTATGTTCCGTCCGGGAGCCGCCTTGGGGAGCGAATGTCCTTATCGGGTGGACGGCTTTACCGCAAAAACGGCCTACGCTTCAGAGGTCTTGTGTAGAGCGCGCGCATTGCCGCCTCCATCTTATCGCGGTCGACGCGAAGCACGACTGTCTGCGCGCGTTCGCCGAGATATGGGCGGTATGCGTCGTGCCACGATAGGGTATCGCCGTATCCGGCGGTCTGGCTGGTGTCGAAATCGATGTAGAGCATCTCGACGCGCGTTATAATGGCGGGCTCAAGCCAGACCATCGCAGCGATCTCATCCCACATCGGAAATCCCGGTTCGAGCCCAGTCTGAAGTGTGTCGGTCAGCGCCGTGTGGGCTGGCTTGAGGCTGTCGAGGAAGCCGCGCGTCCAATGCGTGCCCGTCGACGGGTCGATCGGGACCATCGTCACCTTCGGCCACGCGCCGTGCGCCATGATCCGTGCGGCTTCGGGATCCCAGCGGATGTTGAACTCGCGGCGCGGCGTGTTGACGAATTCGCGCGCAAACTCTGCAGCTGCCGGCGTGTCGATCGACTGCTGCGGATTGAGGCTGCCGCCCATGTAGACGAGTTCCTTCACGTTCGCGGCGAAGCTCGGGTCGAGGCTTTGCGCGATCGCGATGTTGGTCATAGGACCGGTGGCGAACAGCGTGATCTGGTGCGGGTGCGCGCGGACCATCCGGACGAGGAACGCGGCGGCGATCTCGCCGGACGGTTTGGTGACGGGATCGCCGATCGGCAGGCTCGGCACTACCGAAGGCGACGACGTACCAGGCGTATCGCCGGACACGGGCTCCGTCCAAGGTCCCTTGAACTCGAGCCGACCGTACAGCCCTTCCCACCGCTTGGTCGCCGCCTCGTTGTTCACCAGCGGAAAAGTCGCGCCCGGCACCACCGGCACGTCGGTGCGCCCGAGAATCTCGACGGTCCGCAGCGCATAGGCGGTCGCCGTATCGCGCCATACCGAACCACTGGTCGTGGTGATCCCCAGCACTTCGACGCCCGGTGCCTGAAGCAGCAGCGCAGGCGCGCCGTTGAGACCGACGACGTCATCATCGATCAGGACGAGCCGCTTGGCCGACGCATTCTGAGCAGAGGTCGCGACAGGCGTTGCGAGAGAAAGCAGCGCGATGAGGCAGCCCACCGGGACGAAACGAAAGGCCATCGCGCAACTCTTCCCCGCCAGATCGGTATGCCATTCCTGCCAGTCCATGCAGGCGATCTCCGGCAGGACTGGCCATACGCTCTCCGATCAGATCAGCACCTTGTCCAGTGTGATCGGCAAGTCACGCACGCGCGTTCCCGTGGCGTTGTAGATCGCGTTCGCCACCGCCGCGGCGACGCCGGTGATGCCGATCTCGCCCACGCCGTGCGCGCCCATCGGCGTGTGCGGGTCGGCGATGTCGGTCCAGATCACGTCGATCTCTGGCACGTCGAGGTGCACGGGCACATGATATTCGGCGAGGCTCGGGTTCATGATGCGACCGTTGCGCTCGTCGAACTGCGTTTCCTCCATCAGCGCCATGCCGAGGCCCATGACGATCCCGCCGCGGAACTGGCTGCGCGCGGTCTTTGGGTTGAGGATGCGACCGCAATCGAACGCGCCGAGGAAGCGGCTGACGCGAGTCTCGCCGGTGACCGCGTTGACGCGCACCTCGCAGAACAGCGCGCTGTGCGAATGCATCGACCAATGCATCAGTTCGAGCGGCTGCGATGCTTCCTCACTGACGACGACGCTCTCGCGCTGCGCTCGTTCGAGAATCGAGACATAGCTTTCGCGTCGCGACGGATCGTCGAGCTTGGCGAGCCCGCCATCCTCGCTGCCGACCTCGTCGGGCGACAGGCCCGCGAGCGGCGAATCATTGCCCGCGAGTTTCAGCAGTTCGGCGACCAGCGCATGATGCGCGGCAATCACTGCCGCGCCGATCGCCGCGGTCTGCTGCGATCCGCCAGCCAGGATCGCGCCGGGGATGATCGAATCGCCATAGCCGACCGAGACGCGCTCGAGCGGGAGTCCAAGGCGATCGGCGGCCACCATCGCCGTCGTCGTCGAGGTCCCCATGCCCATCTCATGCGCGGCGATCTCGACGAGGGCGTGCCCGTCACGGCGCAGCGTGATCCGTGCGGCGGCGCCCGGCATACGGTAATAGGGATAGGTCCCGGTCGCGCAGCCCATGCCGATCAGCCACTCGCCTTCGCGACGCGTTCCCGGCTGGGCGCTCCGCTCGTTCCAGCCGAACCGCTCCGCGCCGCTGCGCCAAGCCTCGACGATATGCCGCGAGGAGAATGGCAAACCCGAGGTCGGATCCTTGTCCGGCTCGTTGCGGATGCGCAGCGCGATCGGGTCCATGCCGAGTTCGACCGCCAGCTCGTCGATCGCCGATTCCAGCGCGAACGTGCCGACCGCCTCGCCCGGTGCGCGCATGAAGGTGTTGGCGAGCATGTTCATCGTGACCGTCTCGACCGACAGCTTGAAGCTGTCCGCCGCATAGCCGCCGCGCGTGCCGAGGATGAAGGGTTCGGGCATGTTGTTGTGCGGGGTCATCGCGGCGATGCCGGTGTGGACCAGCGCCTTGAAGCGACCATCCGCGTCCGCGCCGATCGCGACGCGTTGCTCGGTCAGCGTCCGCCCGCCGACGACGCGGTACACGCCCTCGCGCGACAGAGCGATGCGGACCGGACGCCCGGCGAGCTTGGCCGCGGCAGCGCCGAGGATCTGGTGATCCCACAGGCATTTGCCACCGAATCCACCGCCGACGAACGGCGAGGTGACGCGCACCTGTGCCGCCTTCAGGTTGAACACGTCGGCGATCGTCTGCGCCTCCGCGGTGACGAGCTGTGTCGCGTCGTGGACGATCAGTTCGTCGCCGACCCACGCGATCGTCGCGGCATGCGGCTCGATCGCGTTGTGGTTGTGGCGCGGCGTCCGATAGACATGATCGACCTTGTGCGGCGCCGCCGCGAGCATCGCATCCGCATCGCCGATCTCGTTGAGCAACGGCTGGCCCATGAACAGGCCCTGCTGGGGGCCTTCCTCCTTGGCCGCGGCAAGCGACGTGGTCGAAGGCTCGGCCGCGTAGGTCGCCACGATCAGCGACTTGGCATGATCGGCCTGTTCCTGCGTCTCGGCGAGCACGACCGCGATCGGCTGGCCGTTCCAGTGGACGCGGTCGTCCTGCATGATCGGCAGGTCCGCCGGTCCCGCCGCTGTGGGGGAAGAGCCGAACACCGCCGGCGGGTTCATCCGTGGCGTGTTGAGGTACGTCATCACCACCACGACGCCGGGCGCAGCCTCAGCCGCGGCGGTATCGATAGCCGCGATCCGCCCGCGCGGAATCGTGGCATAGGCGAGCGCAGCGTAGACCATGCCCTCCAGCGGAAACTCGGCCGCGAAGGTTGCCGCACCGCGCACCTTGAGCGGGCCATCCAGCCGCGACACCGACGTACCGATCAGCCCATGCTGCTGGCGGATCAACGGGTCGGGCACGCCGCCCGGAACCCAGCTGTCGGGTGCGAGCGGCACCAGCTTGCTCATCGCACCCTGGATCAGGCCCTGCGCGGTTTCCTTGACCGTATCGACGATGCTCATGCTGCTGCTCCGGCAAGGTCGCCAAGCACGGCGACGAGGGTGCGCTTGGTCAGTGCGATCTTGAAACCGTTGTCGCGAAGCGGCGCGGCGTCCGCCATCTCGGCGACGGCGGCGGCGAGGAATGCCTCTTCAGTGGCGGGGCCACCGCGCAAGGCCGCCTCCGCCTTCGACGCGCGCCACGGCTTGTGCGCGACCCCGCCGAGCGCGATCCGCACGTCCTTGATGACGCCGCCCTCGATCTCCAGCGCTGCTGCGATCGAGACCAGCGCGAAAGCGTAACTCGCTCGGTCGCGCACCTTGCGATAGGTCGAGTTGGCCGCGAAATTCAGCGGCGGCAGTTCGATCGCGGTGATGAGTTCGCCGGGTTCCAGCACGGTATCGAACTCGGGATGATCGCCCGGCAGGCGGTGAAGCTCGGTAAAGGGCAATGTCCGGGCCCCACCCCGCCCGTGCAGATGCACGACCGCATCGAGTGCGGCGAGCGCCACGCACATGTCCGACGGATGCGTCGCGACGCACGCCGACGACGCACCGAGAATGGCGTGTCCCCGCGTGAAACCCTCGATCGCGTCGCAGCCCGACCCCGGCGCGCGTTTGTTACAGCGCGATCCGTCGGTGTCGTAAAAATAGGTGCACCGGGTCCGCTGGAGCAGGTTGCCGCCGACCGTCGCCATGTTCCGGATCTGCGCCGACGCCCCCGCCAGGATCGCGCGCGACAAGACCGGATAGCGCGTCCGCACAGCCAGATGCTCGGCAATAGCGGTGTTGCGGACCGCCGCGCCGATCATCAGCCCGCCGCCCTCGGTCTCTTCGATCTCATTCGACAACCCGGTCACGTCGACGAGGGCGCTTGGCTTCGCGACCGTCTCGCGGATCAAGTCGACCAGGTTGGTGCCCCCGCCAAGGTATGCCGTCGCATTCGCCTGCCCGAGCAGCAAAGCATCGGCCGCGTCTTCGGCCCGCGCGTAGGTGAAGGGGGTCATGCCGTCATCTCCGCTGCCACGGTTTCGCGGATCGCGTCGATGATCCCGTTGTGCGCGCCGCAGCGGCACAGATTGCCGCTCATCCGCTCCTGCAACTCCTCGCGGGTGAGCGTCACGTCGGCGGTGAGATCGGCGCTGACATGGCTCGGCACACCGCGCTTCGCCTCCGCCGCCATGCCGATCGCCGAACAGATCTGGCCCGGCGTGCAATAGCCGCACTGGAACCCGTCGTGATCGATGAACGCCTGTTGCAACGGATGCAGCGCATCGCCGTCCGCGAGCCCTTCGATCGTCGTCACCTGACGCCCGTCATACTGCACCGCGAGCGCGAGGCAGGACACGATCCGCTCACCATCGACGAGCACGGTGCACGCACCGCACGCGCCCTGATTGCAGCCCTTCTTGGTGCCGGCCAGGTGCAGCCCTTCGCGCAACAGATCGAGCAGCGAGACACGGGGATCGTCGGGCAGCGCCACCGCTGACCCGTTGACAAGTATCGACATCGCCACTCTCCTGTTGAGCCGACGGTGTCGTTGCGACCGCCGAATCCGTATTTCAGTACCGAGCGGTATAGTCGCGATCAGCGGGGTCTGCCAAGCGTCTGGCGGTGCGATCGTGAAGATAGATCGATGCCCCCTTGTCGGCGCGGCGCGCATCGGCGAGCATCACGCATCAAAGGGGGAGAATGTGATGATCAAGGCATGGATGATCGGGCTGACGGCAATCGTCGCGGCACCGGTACTGGCGCAGGGCAAGCCATCGACCACGACCTATATTCAAGCGGGCACGGTGCTCGACAGGCCCGGGCAGGCGCCGCGCGGCAACACCACGATCATCGTCCGCGACGGGAAGATCGTCGAGCTGCGCGATGGCTTCGTCGCACCGGAACAGGGGGCGAGGCTGATCGACCTGCGTACCGCATTCGTACTGCCCGGCATGGTCGACATGCACGTCCATCTCTGGGGCATCGGCGGCGATCCGATGCGCGCGCGGCTGGAAGCGCTCAACCGCGATCGGTTCGACGACGAGATGACCGCCGTCGCAAATGCGCGCACGACGCTGGCGGCAGGCTTCACCTCGGTTCGCGACCTGGGCGGCGACCCGCGCGGTATCCGGGCACTGCGCGATGCGATCGATGCCGGCACCATCGAGGGGCCGAGCATCACCAATGCCGGCGAGATGATCTCGGTGACGGGCGGGCACGGCGACGGCGGCAACGGGCTGGCGGAGGAATTCGCGGACATGGTGCACGCGAAGGAAATGAACCTGTGCGACGGCCCCGACGATTGCCGCCGCGCCGTGCGGGCGCAGGTCGCGTTGGGCGCGCGCGTCATCAAGTTCGCGGCGACCGGTGGCGTGCTGTCGAACGTCAGCGGCGGCCTCGGCCGCGCGATGACGCCGGAGGAAATGCGCGCGATCATCGAGACCGCGCACGCGCTCGGCCGCAAGGTCGCCGCGCACAGCCATGCCGCCGAGGGCACGAAGGCCGCGCTGGAGGCCGGCGTGGACTCGATCGAGCACGGCACGTTCCTCGACGACGAGACGATCCGGCTGTTCAAGGCCAAGGGCGCCTATCTGGTGCCGACCGAGATCGCGCCCGTCGCGGCGCTGGCCCAGGCGCGCGGCGGTGCATTGCCGCCGGCGACGATCGTCAAGGCCGAGGCGGCGGCCGCGGCGATGGCGGCCAGTCACCGCCGCGCCTATGCCGCAGGGGTCAAGGTCGCGTTCGGCACCGATACCGGCGTGTCGAAGCACGGGGACAACGCCACCGAGTTCGCGCTGATGGTCAGGAACGGGCTCACCCCGACCCAGGCGATCGCCGCCGCCACGGTGGGTGCAGCAGACCTGCTCGGGCGCGACGACATCGGCACACTGGCACCGGGCAAGACCGCGGACATCATCGCCGTGGCGGGGTCTCCGCTGCAGGACGTCACGCGGCTCGAACACGTCGAGTTCGTCATGCACCGTGGGACGGTCGCGAAGACGCCTGCTGCCGGCATCTGATCGTCTTCCCTCGGCGCGCGCTCAGCCTATGAGCATGCGCGCGCCGAGCGCGGCGAACAGCGATGGCGGCATCACCACCGCGCCCACCTTGAGGAACCGCCAGAAGCCGACGTCCTCGCCCTCGCGGCGGATCGCGGTCAGCCACAATATGGTGGCGAGCGAGCCGGTGATCGACAGGTTCGGGCCGAGGTCGACGCCGATCAGCAGGCCGTCGGTAACGATCTGCGGAACCTGCGCCTGTTGCAACGTGGTGCTGGCGATCAATCCGGCTGGCAGGTTGTTCATAAGGTTCGAACCGAATGCCAGTATCGTCCCCGCAACGCCTGCGGTCGTCGACGGCGATTGCGCCGCGCCCGCCGCCAGCCAGCGCGCCAGCATCGTGATAACGCCGGTGCTTGCCAGCGCCTCGACCAACACGAACAGGCCCGCGACCAGCGGCAGCACCGCCCAGGATACCGAGCCGAGCGTCGTAAACGGCGACTTGCGCTCCCCGATGCAGATCGCGGCCATCGTCGCGATACCGGCAAGGCAGGTCGGCAGTCCCAGCTCATAGCCCCGTGCGGACGCAGCGATCAGCAGAACCGCGGTCGCGACGATCCCGCCCAGCGCGATCTTGCCGCCACGCGGCAGCGTGCCGGTCTCGACGACGGTCTCGCACTGGCCGGTGAGGCGCTCGCGCTCGACCCAGCGCAGGACGAGGAACGTCACGCCGATCGACAGCAGCGACGGCAGTGCGAACGACGCCATCCACGCACCCAGCGACGGCATTTCGCCACCGTACAGCACGAGGTTCGCGGGGTTGGAGATCGGCAGCACGAAGCTCGCCGCGTTGGCGATCAGCGCGCAGGCGAACAGCATCGGCAGCGGGTCTGCCTTCGCCTTCTTCGCCGCGGCATAGACGGCGGGGGTCAGCACTACCGCGGTCGCGTCGTTCGAGAGGAAGGTCGTGACGACAATGCCGACGCCGAAGACGAGCGCGAACAGGCGGCTGGTCGATCCCTTTGCGAGGCGGACCGCGTGCTCGGCGACCCAGTCGAACAGCCCCTGCTCGCGGGCAGCTTCCGATAGCAGCATCATGCCGATCAGAAACAGATAGACGTCGCCACCCTTGAGCACCGCGGCCCATGCAGCAGCGGGCGACATCAGCCCGAACACGAGCAACACCGCCGCGCCCGCGACCGCCCAGACCGCTTCGGGCAGCTTGAACGGACGCGTGATCACGCCGAAGGTCGCGACGAAGCAGATCGCCCAGATTGCGTAGGTATGGAGCGTCATGCCGCGGGCATCCGGGAGCGGATACGCCGGATTATCGTCATCGTTGCGGTATTCACCAATCGAGTCCGTTCTTGTTCGGGCCGCGTTGCGCGCCGTCGATACCACGCTCAGGCCAGGCACCGATCGCGTTCACGTCGCGGCCGAGCGCTACGGGAGGATTGCGCTTCGGTCGTGCCCCTGCACCGCGGACGAGGATCTCGATCCGGTCCTCGCTCCCGTCACACCGGACGGCGAGATGGTGGAGGCCATCGGCTACGCCATCGACCGAGGCACTCCAGAGCGAAGGCACGCCGTCGACGCGCGTCATCGGGACGGCCTGGCCGTCATCGACGTGCAGCGACACCGTGTCTGCGCTGCCGAACACCTTCGCGCGGACCGTGAAGGCGCTGCCGGGCACTTTGTCGGCGCGCGCTGGGTCGGTGATCAGGCGGCGGTCGGCGGGGCTGGTGATCTGGACGAGTGGCCAGGGATCGTCGATCGCCTGGAACCGCCAGCTCGGCACGCCGTCGTCGAGCGTGATGATCGAGAAACCGGGTGCGCCCTCCTCGATCTGGCCGGTCGAGCGGGTCGCGCCGTAGATCACGCGGCCGTCGTTGAGCAATTCGTTGTAATGCGTGTGGCCGGTGTCGACGAACGCGACGCGGTGCGCGGCGAACAGCCCGGCGATACCGTCGGGATCGTCGCGCAGGTCACCGGGATAGGCATGCATGAACACTGCCACCGGCTCGCCCGCGACCGCAGCGGTGCTCAGTTCGCGTTCTATCCAGGCGCGCTGGTCGGGGTCTATCCGGAAATCGGGACCGCCCTTCCCCGCCGAGACGATATCGAGGAACAGGCAGCGATAGCCCGCGATCGTCTCCGCATAGGGCGCCATCTTCGCCGTGATCGCGCGCATCGCGGTAAGGTCGCCGGGTTCGAAATCATGATCGCCCGCCAATACGTGCCACGGCAACGACAGCCCTGTCATAGCGTCCGCGATCCGCGCATACTGGTCGTCGGTACCGTGATTGGCATTGTCGCCGGGCAACAGCGCGAAGTCGACCGCGTCGCCCAGATTCGCCTCGGCGCTCGCAATCAGCGCGCGAAACCGGAACAGTCCTTCATACCCATCGGCCTCGTCGACATGGAGATCGCCAAAGTGAATCCAGGTCAGACATCCTGTCATTAAAGCACTTTCAAGTCGTGTGGCAGATGATCCGCCGATGCTGCCCATAGCGAGGCTGCGCGTTCATCGTTCCGTGACAATAACTTCATGATTTCAGACTTAACGGGCTCGTTCAGTTTCGGTTTAGCTTCTGACATCACTGGAAAATATCAGGCCGAACAATATTTCGGCGACGTGGAAACTTTGCCCGGCTCCACAGCTTTAGCGATCCGACGGCGCGCGGGTTTCTCGAGCGGCACCCGGCTCGACCACACCGATATTTCAGGGAATTCTCATGGCCACGACGGACACGGCATCCGCCAGCAACGGCAAGGCCAAGAGCGGGTCGGACGGCAAATCCGCGCCGAAGAAGACGCTCGACGCGCTGAACTTCTTCCTTGCCGACGTTCGCGACGGGCTCGGGCCGTACCTCGCCATCTATCTAGTCGCGGTGCGTGGGCCTGCGCATGGCTGGAACGAGGCGACGGTGGGCATGATCCTGACGATCGCCGGGATCGTCGGCCTGATCTCGCAGACGCCCGCGGGCGGCCTCATCGATCGCAGCAGGAACAAGCCGCGGATCGTGATGATCGCCGCGCTGCTCGTGACGCTCAGCAGCGTATCGCTGCCGATCGTCAGTGGCTTTACCGCGGTCGCGGTCACCCAGTCGATCGCGGCGGTTGCGGGCGCGGTGTTTGCGCCGGCGATCTCCGCCATCACGCTGGGACTGGTTGGCCCGAAACTGTTCGCCAAGCGCGTCGGTCGCAACGAAGCGTTCAACCACGCGGGCAACGCCGTGTCGGCGGCGCTTGCGGGTGTGCTCGCGTGGAAGTTCGGACCGGTCGTCGTCTTCTACCTGATGGGCGCGTTGACGGTGGCCAGCATCGTGACCGCGTCGCGGATCAAGAACGACGACATCGACAACGCGGTCGCGCGTGGTCTCGATTGCGAGCCGGAGGACGATTGCGAGGAGCCGAGCGGCTGGAAGGCGCTGGTCGAGAACAAGCCGCTGATGATCTTTGCAGGGACTGCGTTCCTGTTCCACCTCGCCAACGCGGCGATGCTGACGTCGGTTAGCCAGTTGCTCGCGCGCACCGTCGGCAAGGACCAGGCGACGTCGCTGACCGCCGCGTGCATCGTCGCGGCGCAGTTGGTGATGGTACCGGTCGCGATCGTGGTCGGCCGCAACACCGAGAAATGGGGCACCAAGCCGCTGTTCCTCGTCGCCTTCGGGTTCCTCGCGGCGCGTGGCGCGCTGTACACCGTGTCGGACAATCCGTGGTGGCTGGTCGGCGTGCAGGCACTGGACGGCATTGGCGCAGGTATCTTCGGTGCGCTGTTCCCGGTCGTGATCGCCGACCTGACCAAGGGGACAGGGCGCTTCAACGTCAGCCAGGGTGCGGTGGCGAGCGCGCAGGGCCTGGGCGCGGCCTTGTCCGCGACACTGGCCGGCGCGATCATCGTCTGGGCGGGCTACAGCGTGAGTTTCCTGACCCTGGCCGTCGTCGCGGGCGCTGGCTTCATGCTGTATTTCTTCGCAATGCCCGAGACGAAGCAGAAAGAGGGGTAAGCCCCCCCGGCTCACCGATCGACGGCGATGGCCGGCAAATACCGCGGCGCCGACCGGGCCTTGGCGCGTTGTTCATAGGCATAGCCGGCGCGCAGCACGGTTTGGTCGGCATCCTTGGTGGCGATGAACGACAGACCGACGGGCAACCCCCACACGAGACCCATTGGTACGGTCAAATGCGGATAGCCGGCGACCGCTGGCAACGTCGCGGCGGAAGGGCCGGCATAGGTGTCGCCATAGACCGGGTCGCTCAGCCATGCCGCGTCGTAGGTCGGCTCGACCAGGATCTGCGCACCCGCCGTGCGCAGCATCGCGTCGATCCCCTGCGCTCCCGCCAGCCGCAGCGATGTTGCGCGCGCGGCCTTGTACGCGGGATCGTCGAGCCCCTTGGTCTTCTCCGCGTCTTCGAACAATTCCTGCGCGAAGAACGGCATCTCGGTCGGGGCATTCGCGCGGTTGAAGGCGATCACCGCGGCCAGCGTCTTCGTCTGCACCGTCGATGGCGTGGTCGCGAGATAGGTGTTCAGGTCCGCCTTGAGTTCGGTTTTCAGGACCATCAGTTCCGCTTCGCCCAGTCCGTCCAGCTTGGGCGTCTTGACCTCGACCAGCACGGCACCCGCTGCGCGCAGCACGTTCAGCGCCGCGTTGTAGCGGGTGGTAAGATCCGCGGACATACCGTCGGGCCGGACGACGCCGACCCGCATGCCGGACAACGCGTTGGCCGAGAGTCCTGCGGCATAATCCTTGGTCACCGCCGCCGCCGTCACGCGGTCCGCCGGGTCCGCACCGACCATGCCCGACAATAGGATCGCAACGTCGGTCACGCTGCGCGCCATCGGTCCCGGCGTGTCCTGGCTATGGCTGATCGGCACGACATGCGTGCGGCTGACCAGACCGATCGACGGCTTGAAACCGACCAGACCGTTCAGCGACGACGGGCACACGACCGACCCGTCGGTCTCGGTACCGATGGCCGCTGCGGCAAAACTCGCGGCGACCGCGGCGCCCGATCCCGACGAAGAGCCGCACGCGGTCCGGTCGAGCGCATAGGGATTGCGCACCAGCCCGCCGACCGCGCTCCAACCGCTCATCGAATGAGTCGAGCGGATGTTCGCCCACTCCGACAGGTTGGTCTTGCCGAGGATGACCGCGCCCGCGCGCCGCAGATAGGCGACCATCGGCGCGTCACGGCGCGTCATGTTGTCGCGCAACGCCAAGCTGCCCGCGGTCGTCGGCAGCGGATCCACGGTCTCGATATTGTCCTTTATGAGGATCGGAATGCCGTGCAGCGGACCGCGCACATGTCCTGCCTTGCGTTCGGCATCGAGCGCCCTCGCTTGTGCGAGCGCATCGGGATTGACCGCGATGACGCTGTGCAGCGCCGGTCCCTTGCGATCCATCGCTGCGATCCGCGCGAGATAGGCCTGGGTGATGTCGACGCTGCTCGCGGCGCCGTCGTTCATCAGCGTCCTCAACCGATCGAGCGACACCTCCTCGACGACCACCGTCCTGGCGAGAACAGACGTGGAAACGCAGGCGAGCAGTACCGCAGTGATGAGACGACGCATGAGACCCCCGTATACAATGTCGCAGGATGGTCCCGAGCCGCGCACCGATGCAAGCGGCATCTGCTCGACGCGTATCCCGCTGACGGCAAACTATAAATTGCCGCCAGCGGGATGCCCGGTCAGGCTGCGACTAGGCCCGGCGCATAGTCCATGGCTTCAAGATCGGCGATCAATCCGGGACCGGTCGGGTTCCAGCCGAGTTGCGCGCGCGTCCAGTCGCTGGAGGCGAGCATGTCGAGCGAGGCGAACATGCCGAACCAACCGAAATGATCGTTCGCCTGCTCCTGAGTCAGCGATAGCGTCGGCAGGCCCAGCCCGGCGGCGACGACTTCGGCGATCGCCCGCGCGCTGACGCCTTCCTCCGCAACGGCATTGTACCGCGCGCCCTTCTCACCCTTGTCGAGCACGAGCGCGTAGAGTTTCGCTACGTCCAGCACGTGCGCAGCGGGCCAGCGATTGGCGCCGTCACCGACATAGGCGACCACCCCCTTCTCGCGCGCGATATCGACGTAAGGCGTGATCAGCCCCTGCTTTACCGTATCGTGGACCTGCGGGAGCCGCATGACACGGACGTCGAGGCCTGCCTCCAATAGCGCCTGCCCCGCCTTTTCCGACGCGATCCGCGGGTTGGGATAATCGGGGTTGAACGCGGACTCGAGCGCAGGCTTGCCGGGGCCAGTATCGCCGATCCCGGTACCCGAGGTGATGATCAAGGGACGATCGTTCCCCTTGAGCACCTCCCCCATCGCGCCGATCACGCGGCGGTCCTTTTCGCAGTTCGCGACGAAGTTGGTGAACTCGTGATCGAACGCGGTGTGGATCACCGCATCCGCCTGCTCCGCACCGCTGCGCAGGCTGTCGAGATCGACGAGATCGCCGCGGTGCACCTCGGCGCCAGCCTCTGCCAGCGACCGCGCGCCGGCATCCGACCGGGTAAGACCCAAGACCTCATGCCCGGCACTCATCAGTTCCGGCACGATACGCGACCCGATGAAGCCCGTAGCACCCGTCAAAAATACACGCATCCAAACTCTCCGATATTGTCCGGCGCAAGACTTGGGCGTACTTCGACACCTGTAAAAGTAGTGACCTTATCATGGTATAATCTTCAACAGGATGACGATGTCTATCGAGACTGACAATGCGCTCGGCACGTTCCTGCGCGATCGCCGGGCACGCATGGACGCCGCGGCGTTCGGGTTCAGTGGCGGCCGGCGCCGGACGCCCGGCCTGCGCCGCGAGGAGGTCGCCCAGCGCGCGAACATCTCGGCGACCTGGTACACCTGGCTCGAACAGGGTCGCGGCGGCGCGCCGTCGGCCGACGTCCTCAACCGCATCGCCGGCGGCCTGATGCTGACCGAGCCCGAGCGCGAGCACCTCTTCGTGCTTGGTCTCGGCCATCCGCCCGAAGCGACCTATCGCGCCTCCGACGAAGTCACACCCCGGCTTCAGCGCGTACTGGATGCACTCGAATTCAGCCCGGCGATCGTCAAGACGCCGACCTGGGACGTGGTCGCGTGGAACGCGGCGGCGGCGACCCTGCTGACGGACTATGCGACGCTTCCCCGCGACCAGCGCAACATCCTGCGCCTGATGTTCACCAATGCGAGCATCAAGGCAGCGCAGGAGGACTGGCTCAACGTCGCCCGCTATGTCGTCGGTACGTTTCGCGCGGATGCCGCGCGTGCAGGTGCGGGTGCGGAGATCAGCCAACTGGTCGAGGAACTGTCGCGGCTCAGTCCGGAATTCGATGCGTTGTGGCGCGACAACGACGTCGCCCGGCACGCGGACGGGCTGAAGCGGCTTCACCATCCGGTGCACGGCCTGCTCGAGCTCGAATTCTCGGCGTTTGCGGTCGACGGTCGGCCGGAACTCGGGATGATCGTCTACAATCCCGCCACCCCGGAAACGGCCCAGCGTATCCGGTCGTTGATGGCGCCGACCGCCTGAGCCTTTCGCGCGCGGATCGGGGGCCGATCCCCTAGTCCGCCAAGCCGTCCGGACTTCTGTCGGCGCCTCCCCATCCCGCCGCCTTGCGCAGCACGCGCGACAATTGCTCGACCGAATAGGGCTTGTGGAGCAGTTCGAACCCGTGCGTACCGTCCTGCGCAAGGATATTGCTGTACCCCGACGTCAGCACGACCGGCAGGCTCGGATGGTCGGCGCGGATCGCCTTGCCGAGTTCGATGCCGTTCATCCCCGGCATCACCACGTCTGAGAAGACGATGTCGAAGCGCGAGGCATCTTTGCCTAGCTCCGCCAGCGCCTCCTGCGCATTGGCCGCCCACACCGTCACATAGCCAAGCTCGGCCAGCGACTGCGTGGTGAACGTACCGACTTCCCTGTTGTCCTCGACGACCAGCACGCAGGTTCCATGACCGTCGGCCAGCGTCTGGACGGTGTCGTTCTCAACCGGACGGTCGCTCTCGTCGACCTGCGGCAGGTACAAGGTGAACGTCGCGCCTTCGCCGGGTGGGCTTTCGACGACGATGTCGCCCTCGGATTGCTTGGCGAACCCGAACACCTGGCTGAGCCCTAGGCCGGTGCCCTGCCCGACGCCCTTGGTCGTGAAGAACGGCTCGAAGATCCGCTCCAGTTTCTCGGGTTCGATGCCGGTGCCGCTGTCGGTCATCGAGATCGCGACATAGCGTCCCGGCACGGCCGGGTGCGAGCGAACGGCGGGGATGAACGATGCGGGCCGCACCGCGATCAGGATATGGCCCGCGCCGTCCATCGCGTCACGCGCGTTGACCGCCATGTTCACGAGTGCGGTATCGAGCTGGCTCGGATCGACGTTGGTGAACAGCGGCGTCTCGGGCACGTCGATGTCGATGACGATCCGCGAGCCCGTCAGCGTGCCCAGCATATCGGCGATGACGCGCAGGCTGTGCCCGACGTCGATCACCTCGGGCTGGAGCGCCTGTCGCCGCGCGAAGGCGAGCAGCTGCCCCGTGAGTTTCGCGGCACGATCGGCGGTGTCGGAGATCGCGTCGATATAGCGTTCGCGCCGTTCCGCACTGAGGTCCGGACGCTTCAGCAGGTCGGTCGCCGAGCGAATGACGGTGAGCAGATTGTTGAAATCGTGCGCGACGCCGCCGGTGAGCTGGCCGACCGCCTCCATTTTCTGCGACTGGCGCAGCGCGTCCTCGGCATGCTGGAGCTCGCCGGTCCGCGCCGCGACCTGCTGTTCGAGCGACGCCGCGAGAGCCGCGAGCTCCTGTTCCGTGCGCCGCCGCTCGGTCGCGATCCGGGTACGCTCGGCGACTTCGCGCACGAACGCCACCTCATCCGCGCGCCACTGCCGTGCACGGCCGCTGCCGAGGTAGAGCATCGCGACCAGCCGTCCGTTTTCCATGATCGGCATGTTTACGATAGCGCGAACCGAAATCGCCTCGAGCGCAGCGACCGTCGACCGCGTCCGCGGATCGGTGTGCGCGTCTTCGATACACACTTCGTCGCCGTTTTTGAGATCGTCGATGTACGTTCCGAAGCTGCGTAGATCGAAGCTCCCGAAAAGAGGCGCGACACGCGGCGCACTCCAGTCGCGCATGATCGTGAGCGTGTCGGCGTCGATCTCGCCATAGCCCGCTCGGTCCGCCCCGACCGTTTGGCCGATGATGCGCGCAGCGGCGAAGGAGATATCATCCGGTTCGTCCGTGTCGCGAAACACGTCGCCCAGTTCGACGAGCGCCGCGCGCATGATCTCGCTGCGGCGCTGATCGGTGATGTCGGTCGAGACGCCAGCGATCCGCAACGCCTCGCCCTCGGTATTGAAGAAGGGCTGACCACGCGAGGCGATCCACCGCAACTCGCCATCGCGCCGATAGATGCGGTAGACCACGTCATAGTCGGTGCCCTCCGTGACGCAGCGACGGACTTCGGCGACGCTTTTCGCCCTATCATCGGGGTGGATCGCCTCGAGCCGATCCTCGTAGGAGAAAGGCTCGTGGTTGGGGCGGCCGAATATTTCCTTGCACGTATCGGAGGCAGTCAGCTGCTTGCTGGCGATTTCCAGGCTCCAGGTTCCGAAGCGGGCAGCCTTCAGCGTGAAGGCCAGCTCGCGCTCCTGCTCCTGCTGCATCCGCAACCGGTCGGTCAGCTCGGCCAGAAGCGCGGCATTGCTCGATTCCAAGCCTTGCAGCCGTTCGCGCTCGAGCGTCACATCGACCTGGCTGGCGAAGAAATAGGCGAGCACGCCTTCGGTATCGAACACGGGCGCCAGCAATAGGCGGTTCCAGAACAGCTCGCCGTCCTTGCGGTGGTTCTGGATGTCGATCTCGATCGGCCTGACCTGCCGCACCGCCTCGCGAATTTTGACGACAGTCGCGGGGTCGGTCTCTGCCCCTTGCAAAAAGCGACAATTGCGGCCGAGGATTTCCGCCCGACTATAGCCGCTCAACCGGCAGAACGCGTCGTTGGTAAAGACGACGGGATTGTCGGGCAGTCGGGGATTGGTGATGATCATCGGCATCCGCGTAGCCCGCACGGCCGCGACGAACGGATCGGTGCCGACGTCCTGCGCGATCAGCTCGGCCGCGATCCGCTCTGCGTCCGCCGTCATTTTCGGGGCGCTTTCGACGGCGCTGTCGATGATATCAGTCAAAACAGTCTACTCGTCGATGCTCACCAATCCCGGTAGCTAGGGTAGAGACCAAATCATCGCAACGCCGACCATTAGATACTGAGCCAAATCAGCCGCATAGGTGGCAATCGAAATTTCGGTTTTACCTTTCGACAGGGCTCGAAGCGAGGTTTGGCACGTTCGATCCGGTAGGGAAATCGAGAGGATGACATGCTTTTCAAATATTCGGCCGCAATCCTGGCGCTATCGCTGATCGCCGCGCCCGCCGCGGCGCGGACTTCGCCGCCTGCCGGAATCTGGGCCAACCCGCACAACACCGTCCACGTGACCTTCAAGCGCTGTCGCGACGCGATCTGCGGGAAAGTCGTATGGGCGAGTCGCACTGCGATCGAGGACGCGCAGCGCGGCGGCGTCGACCAGCTCGTCGGCGAGGAACTGTTCCGCGATTTCGTCGAGGACGAGCCAGGGAGATGGAGCGGCGAGGTCTTCATTCCCGATGTCGGCCAGACCGTGTCCGGCACGATCACGCAGGTCGATGCCCGCACGTTGGTCGGCGAAGGCTGCATGTTCGCCGGGTTCGGCTGCAAGACGCAGTCGTGGAAGCGCATCAAGTAGCGGATCGCAGCCGCTCGCGATCGGTGGAAAAATTCCGTTCGGAAATCTTGACGCGTTCGGACGCGAAATTATTTCCCCGGTCGCCGGACGCGTCGATCGGTCCGGTGACTGAGGGCACCGGCTTTACCGGCGCCCCTCGTGCTCAGATTGCTCACATGGAGGATTTGGATATGAGGACGAACTTCGACTTTACGCCTTACCGTCGTTCCACGGTCGGTTTCGACCGGCTGTTCGACTTGCTAGAAGCGACCGCGCGGACCGAGACGGTCGATGGCTACCCGCCGTTCGATATCGAACGCGAGAGCGAGGACAGCTATCAGATCACGCTCGCCGTCGCCGGGTTCCGGCCCGACGACATCGAGATCGTCGCGCAGAACAACCAGTTGACGGTCAGCGGGCGCAAGCCCGACGAACGCGACGATGGCCGCTTCGTCCACCGCGGCATCGCGACCCGCGCGTTCGAGCGCCGTTTCCAGCTTGCCGACTTCGTGCAGGTCCAGAATGCGAGCTTCGACAACGGCCTGCTGCGCATCGCGCTGAAGCGCGAAATCCCCGAGGCGATGAAGCCGCGCCGAATCGAGATCACCGGCGCCGCAGCCAATGATCGCAGCGGCGATCGTCTCGAAGACAAGCAGGCGGAACGCTCCGCCGCATAAAAGGGAATGACGACTGCCAGCCCAAATGGTGGCAGTCGTTATTTTGTTCGGGCGCTATGTATTCGAGGCGCGCGGCTTAGCGCGGCGGCGGCATCTGGACGTGAATATCGGCCGCCGAGGGCACGACATGGTTCGGTCGAGCGGTCATCCGCAGCCATCCGCCGCGGACCATGACGAGTGCTACGCCCGCGGCGATGACCGCCAGCCCGAACTCGATCTTGCGGAGCGTATCGCGGTTGCGATCGTCGGTATTCCAGACCTTGTCCCAGTCGTCGTCGGATCGCCGATCGCGGTGTCCCACGACGAGATTGGAATCGTAATCGGTTTCGTAATCCGTATGATCCGTCATGCGGGTCTCCTCTCCGAAGTCCGATCGACATAGGTGTTCAGCAGCGCGACCGTGGATCACGGTCCGCAATTGCAGCGAATTGGTGTTGATGGTTCGCGATGAGGTCGTCGAATGTTCGATCGACCAGCCGCGCCTTGTTTATCGGTAGCGCAACGATCGAGTGCGCTTGGCGTCGTAGGTCTTCGGTAACGCGAGTGAAGGTATAGCGGCGGGAGCGATCACGCGCCCCCGCCGCGACACGCCGAGGCTTACTTGCCGCGGAGCGTGTTGATCAGGGCGATACCCAGTACACCGGCAACCGCTGCGGCGGTGAACGGACGCTCCTTCGAGAACTGGCGGACATAGTCGACCAGCGGACGGATGTTCTCTTCGACGACGTCCTTGGCCTGGCCGACCGTCTTCTGGACGGTGCCGGTCAGCTGATCCGCTGCGCCTTCGCTCTGCAGCGACTTGTCGCCGATCGCGCCGCCGAGGGTTTCCTTGACCTTGCCGCTGACGTCCGTTGCTGCGCCGCTGAGGGTGTCGGTGTTCATGAATGATCTCCTTCGATACGTGGATGATGGGGCTTCAAACGACGAAGCCGGCGGGAATATCCCGCGCTGCTCCGCGCTGGTTAAAACGATAGGGTCGCACGGGCTAAGGGGTTCGGCGTCCGTTCGACCCGAAACTCATATTGCCCAGAGACATAACCCATCGGACCGCGGATGTTTCCGCAGTATTCCTGCACCCGAATCAGGTGCCAAACTACTAACCCGGCCGAGCGCGAGCCCGATCAGGACGAAAGCCGATCCCGCCGCATCGTCAGCGTGATGATCACCCCGCCCGTCGACCATTCATAGGCGATCGAGCCCCCAAGCTGCCCGGCAACGGTACGGCGGACGAGCTTGCTGCCGAAGCCTTCCCCGGCATTCGGGCTTTCGACTTCCGGACCGCCGCGTTCGAGCCAGGTCAGGATCACTTCGTCGTCGGTCGCGGTGCTGGACAGGTCGAGCGTTCCGGTCGGTGCCGACAACGCGCCGTATTTCATCGAGTTGGTCGCGAGTTCGTGGATGATCAGCCCCAGCCCGGTCGCGGCGTTCTCCCCGACGCCCATGCGCTCGACCGCGACGCGGATGCGGCCCTTGAAGGCGCCCATGTCGTCATAGGGTGCGAGCAACACCGAGAGCAGGTCGCCCAGCAACGCCGCGTCGCCCTGCCCGCCGGGCAACGGTCGGACGAGATCGTGCGCTCGCCCCAGCGCACTCAACCGTTCGGTCAGTTCGCGCGCCATGTCCTCCGTATTGGGCGCGGTGCGCGAAGTTATCGCGGTCAGGCCGCTCGCGATCGCCAGCAGGTTCTTGACGCGGTGGCTCATTTCGCCGGCGAGCAGTTCGTTGCCTTCCTCCGCCTGCTTGCGGCCGGTGACGTCGAGGAAGATGCCGAACATCGTCCGTCCGACGATCCCGACATCCTCGCCCTGCCCGCGCGCCGAGATCCAGCGGACCTCCTCGCCGATCATGATCCGGAAATCAGTCTCGTAGCTGCCAAGCACCGCGCGGGTGGCGGCGAAGGCGGAGCGGACGCGGTCGCGATCGGACGGATGGATATGCGCCGACAATTCCTCGAACGTGACTTCGGCGCGCCACGGGAGGCCCCAAAGCTCGAAACCGCGCTCGTCCATCGTGAAGGCGTCGGTGTCGACGTTCCATGCCCACAGGGCAACGCCCGCGGCGGTGACCGCAAGCCGCAGATGGTCGGGGTCCCACGCATGCGCCTTGGGTATTTCGGCAGTTCCGTCCGCAATCACTTCGGCAATCCCCCGTCCGAGCGCAAAGCCCGGCCACGAAGCCTAATACACACCGCGCGCGCTTTACGTTAACTTCGCGCAAGTGGCGGTGTTCGCCGCACTCACGGGTCTGCGGCCGCAGTTGAGGTCATCCGGCATGGCCCCTAGGAATGCGCACCACGAGGGCAGATCGGCGTGCTACTCGACCGGGCACCAGATGGACGAGGGTAGCGAAATGGACAGCATGACAGGCGATGCGCCGCGGGACACGCCGGTGTTCGCCGATGTCGTCATCGTCGGCGGCGGGCACGGCGGTGCGGCGTGTGCGATCGCACTGCGCAAGACCGGTTTCGAGGGATCGATCCTGATCGTCGGCAAGGAGGCGGAGCTTCCCTATGAACGGCCGCCCTTGTCGAAAGAATATCTGTCGGGCGAGAAAGTCTTCGGCCGTATTCTGATCCGACCGGCGGCGTTCTGGACCGAGCAGCGCATCGATCTGCGGCTCGGATCGCGCATCGTATCGGTCGATCAGGTCGGCCACAGCGCGACGACCGAGGACGGTACGACGATCGGCTATGGGCGGCTGGTCTGGGCGACGGGCGGGACGCCCAGACGACTGGCCTGCGCAGGCCATCATCTCACCGGCGTCCACACCGTACGCGACCGCGCCGACGCCGACCGGATGATCGCCGAACTGCCGGATGTCGGGACCGCGGTCGTGATCGGCGGCGGGTATATCGGGCTCGAAGCCGCCGCGGTGCTGCGCAAGTTCGGCAAGTCCGTCATCCTGCTCGAAGCCCTCGACCGGGTACTCGCGCGCGTCGCGGGCGAAGATTTGTCGCGGTTCTTCGAGGCGGAGCACCGTGCGCACGGCGTCGACGTGCGGCTCGGCCAGTCGGTCGACTGCATTCTTGGTGACGACCGCGTCACCGGGGTTCGGCTGGCGGACGGAACCATCATCGCCGCCGACATGGTGATCGTCGGCATCGGCATCCTTCCCGAAGTCGCACCCCTGATCGACGCGGGTGCGGCGGGCGGCAACGGCGTCGCCGTCGATGACGCATGCCGGACGAGCGTGCCGGACGTGTATGCGATCGGCGACTGCGCGTTGCACGCCAACCGGTTTGCCGGCGGCGCGGCGGTGCGTGTCGAATCTGTGCAGAACGCGAACGACCAGGCGACCGTCGTGGCGAAGGACATCGTCGGCCAGCCGGCGGTGTATGACGCGGTGCCGTGGTTTTGGTCGAACCAGTATGACCTGAAGCTGCAAACCGTCGGACTGTCGATCGGCCATGACGACACGGTCCTGCGCGGCGATCCGGCGACGAAGAAATTCTCGGTCGTGTACGTGCGCGACGGCTGCGTCATCGCGCTGGACTGCGTGGGTGCGGTCAAGGATTACGTCCAGGGGCGCAAGCTGGTGGAAGCCGGCGCGATGATCGACCGGGCCATCCTCGCCGACCCCGACATCATGCTGAAGGACATGGTGCAGCTGGACCCGCCGACGCTTTCTTGACTCCGGTTCGGCATCGGTCGCACCTTGCAACCGAACAGCGCGGATATCGGATCGCATGGCAATGATGAGTATCGGCGCATGACTGCGCTGGCGGGCCTGCGGGTCGTCGAGTTCGCCAGCATCGGGCCGGGTCCACATGCGGCGATGCTGTTGTCGGATCTCGGTGCGGAGGTACTGCGGATCGAGCGGGTCGGCGGCGGTTTTCGCAATCCCGTGCTGGACCGCGGCCGCGCGCGGCTCGCGCTCGACATTCGCACGCTTGTGGGGCGCGAACAGGCGCTTGCAATCACGAACCGCGCCGACGTCGTGATCGAGGGGCTGCGACCGGGCGTGATGGAGCGGCTCGGGCTCGGTCCGGAGGTGATGCTCGAACGCAACCCGCGGCTTGTCTATGGGCGGATGACCGGATGGGGACAGACCGGCCCGCTCGCGCATGTCGCGGGCCACGACCTCAATTACATCGCACTCAGCGGAGCGCTCGCGGCGATCGGCACGCCGGGAACACCGCCGCCGCCGCCGCTCAACCTGATCGGCGATTTCGGCGGTGGGTCGCTGTATCTCGTCACCGGTATCCTTGCGGCGCTGCTCGAACGCACGCGATCCGGGCTTGGCCAAGTCGTCGATGCGGCGATCGTCGACGGGGTTTCGTCGATGATGGCGCTGTTCGCGGGATGGTCCCGGCCGGGGTGATGTCGATGGACCGCGACCGAAGTCTGCTCGGGGGCGCCGCGCCGTTCTACCGCTGTTACACCTGCGCCGATGGGCGCTACGTCTCGGTTGGCGCGATCGAGCCGAAATTTTATGCCGAACTGCTCGATCGGCTTGGGCTTCCTGCCGACCTCGCGGTGGACCAGATGCTCGTAGAGCGCTGGCCCGAAACCGCGCGACGCTTTGCCTCGGTGTTCGTGACCAAGTCGCGGGACGACTGGTGTGATGCGCTGGAGGGCACCGACACCTGCTTTGCGCCCGTGCTGGAACTCGACGAGGTGCCGACGCACCGCCACATGGCCGATCGCGGCGTCGTCGTCGACGGCATCTGGCAGGCAGCCCCTGCCCCGCGCCTGTCCCGCACGCCGGGCCGGATCGCGCCAAGCTCCGACGGCGCCATGCTGCTCGCGAAGTGGGGCGTCGCGTAGGACGTTCGAATTACGCGCGGCGGACTTTCCCGAACAGATGCTCCCCGCGCTAGGTGCGGCCAGTCGTGCATCTCGCCGGCGTAGCCGATCGGGGCAACGCTAAGGCTGGCTGCGAACAGGGTGACTGTTGCGGGCGGGCAACTCCGGTGCGAAATGGACCATGGTACGCAATGCTCTCACGGGCGGCATGAGATAGCGAAGCGTTCCCCGACCGAAGAATGCATTGATTGCCGACACCGCCCTGCGCCGGGCAAACGGCGCCGCGGAGACACATCATGGCGAAGACACTCACCCATCTGGAACGGCTCGAGGCGGAGGCAATCCACATCCTGCGCGAAGTCGTCGCCGAGGCCGACAAGCCGGTGATGCTGTATTCGGTCGGCAAGGATTCAGCCGTAATGCTGCACCTCGCGCGCAAGGCGTTCTATCCGTCGCCCCCGCCCTTCCCGCTGCTGCACGTCGACACGACCTGGAAATTCCAGGAGATGTACAAGTTACGCGACCGGATGGCGGCCGAGAGCGGGATGGAACTGCTCGTCTACCAGAACCCGGAAGCCGCCGCGCGCGGGATCAATCCGTTCGATCACGGCGCGCTCCACACCGACATGTGGAAGACGGAGGGCCTGAAGCAGGCGCTCAACCTGCACGGGTTCGACGCGGCGTTCGGTGGCGCGCGGCGCGACGAGGAGAAGTCACGTGCGAAGGAACGCATCATCTCGTTCCGCACCGCGACGCATGGCTGGGATCCGAAGAACCAGCGCCCCGAATTGTGGAACCTCTACAATGCGCGAAAATCGAAGAGCGAGAGTATCCGCGTGTTCCCGATCTCGAACTGGACCGAGCTCGACGTCTGGCAATATATTCAGCTCAACGACGTCCCGATCGTGCCGCTCTACTACGCGGGCGTCCGCCCCACGGTCGAGCGCGACGGCATGCTGCTGATGGTCGACGATGACCGCTTCCGCCTCGAACCCGGCGAGGTCCCGGTCAATCGCTCGATCCGTTTCCGCACGCTCGGTTGCTATCCGCTGACGGGCGCGGTCGAGAGCACCGCCTCGACGCTGTCCGAGATCATCCAGGAAACGCTGCTGACCACCACCAGCGAGCGCCAGGGTCGCGCGATCGACAAGGATGCAGGCGGCGCGGGCATGGAAAAGAAGAAGCAGGAGGGGTATTTCTGATGAGCGACATCGCAATCCAGGAATCGGCCTACCAGACCGACGCGCTCATCGCCGAGGATATCGACGCGTATCTCGACCAGCATCGCAACAAGACGATGCTGCGCTTCATCACCTGCGGATCGGTCGACGATGGCAAGTCGACGCTGATCGGCCGGTTGCTGTATGATTCAAAGATTATCTTCGAGGATCAGCTCGCCGCCCTAGAGGCGGACAGCAAGCGCGTGGGCACACAAGGTGGCGAGATCGACTTCGCGCTCCTGGTCGACGGGCTCGCCGCCGAGCGCGAACAGGGCATCACGATCGACGTCGCCTATCGCTTCTTCTCGACGGAGAAACGCAAGTTCATCGTCGCGGATACGCCCGGCCACGAGCAATACACCCGCAACATGGTGACCGGCGCCTCGACCGCCGATCTCGCCGTGATCCTGGTCGACGCGCGCAAGGGCGTGCTGACGCAGACCAAGCGGCACAGCTATCTCGCGCACCTGATCGGCATCCGGAACCTCGTGCTGGCGGTCAACAAGATGGACCTGATCGGTTACGACCAGGCGCGCTACGACGAGATCGTCGCGGACTATGCGGCGTTCGCGCAGAGCATCGGCATTACCGCGTTCACGCCGATGCCGATCTCGGGGTTCAAGGGCGACAACATCTCCCTCAGGTCCGAAACCATGCCCTGGTATTCCGGCCCGACGCTGATGGAGCATCTCGAAGCCGTCGATGTCGATGTCGACGACGACCAGGCCAAGCCGTTCCGCATGAGCGTGCAATGGGTCAACCGACCCAACCTCGATTTCCGCGGTTTCTCGGGCCAGATCGCCGCCGGTACGGTCAAGCCCGGTGACGCGATCCGTGTGCTGCCCGGTGGCAAGACCTCGACGATCAGCAGGATCACGACGCTCGACGGCGACCTCGACGAAGCGGTCGCGGGGCAGTCGGTCACGCTGTCGTTCGCCGACGAGATCGACTGCTCGCGCGGCAACGTCATCGCCGCGTCGGATGCGCCGCCCGAGACCGCGGACCAGTTCGAAACGACGATCGTCTGGATGGACGACGAGCCGCTGATCGTCGGCCGCTCCTATTGGCTGAAGCTCGGCACCCAGATGGTGTCGGCGACGGTCCGCGAGCCGAAATACCAGGTCAACGTCAACACGATGGAGCGGCTCGCGACCAAGACGCTCGAACTCAACGCGATCGGCGTGGCGGAGATCACCACCGATCGCGCGATCGTGTTCGAGGCCTATGCTCAGGAAGGTGCCGCTCCGAACAAGGTGCTCGGCGGGTTCATCCTGATCGACAAGATCACCAATGCGACGGTCGCGGCAGGGATGGTCCATTTCAGCCTGCGCCGCTCGCAGAACGTCCACTGGCAGGCGACCGACATCGGCCGCGAGGCGCATGCCCAATTGAAGAACCAGAAACAGGCGGTGCTGTGGTTCACGGGGCTGTCGGGGGCGGGCAAGTCGACGATCGCCAACGAGGTCGAGAAACAGCTCAACCTGATGAACCGCCACACCTTCCTGCTCGACGGCGACAACATCCGCCACGGGCTGAACAAGGACCTGGGGTTCACCGAGGCGGACCGGATCGAGAATATCCGGCGCGTCGGCGAGGTTGCGAAACTGATGGCGGACGCCGGGCTGATCGTCCTCACCGCGTTCATCTCGCCGTTCCGTGCCGAGCGCGACATGGTGCGCGCGATGCTGCCTGCGGGCGAATTCATCGAGATCTTCGTCGACACGCCGCTCGATGTGGCGGAAGGTCGCGACGTGAAGGGCCTCTACAAGAAAGCACGGGCGGGCGATTTGAAGAACTTTACCGGGATCGACAGCCCTTACGAGGCGCCGCGCAATGCGGAGATCCGAGTCAACACGGTCGAGATGACCCCGGCCGAAGCCGCCGCGTTCATCGTCCGCCAGATCATGCCGCTTAAATGACGGTCATAGAAAGCGACGTCCGTCTCGCCGAACGCCTCGCCACCGAGGCGGGCGAAATATTGCTCGCGTTGCAGAAAAGCAGCGGGCTGACCGGCAAGGATCTCGGCAAGGCGGGCGACGAGCAGGCCAATACCTTCCTCATGCGGATGCTGCGCGCGGCGCGGCCCGACGATGCGATCCTGTCCGAGGAAGAGAAGGATACCGGCGATCGCTGTTCGGTGCGCCGCGCGTGGATCGTCGATCCGCTCGACGGCACGCGCGAATATGGCGAAGGGCGGACCGACTGGGCGGTGCACGTCGCGCTCGCGATCGACGGCGTCGCGATCGTGGGCGCGGTCGCACTGCCGGGGCTTGGGATGACGCTGACCTCGGGTTCGCCGAAGCCGCTCGAACCGGCGGGCGATCCGCTCCGCATGCTGGTCAGCCGCAGCCGGCCCGCGCGCGAGGCGGTGGCGGTCGCCGAGACGTTGGGGGCGACGCTGGTGCCGATGGGATCGGCGGGCGCGAAGGCGATGGCGGTGGTGCGCGGCCAGGCCGACATCTACCTCCACACCGGCGGGCAATATGAGTGGGACAATTGCGCGCCGATCGCGGTCGCGCAGGCGGCCGGGCTGCACGTCAGCCGCGTCGACGGATCGCCGCTCGTCTATAATTGCGCCGATCCGTATCTGCCCGATTTGCTGATCTGCCGGATGGAACTGGCGGCGCGCGTGCTCGGGCTGGTGAAGGCGCTACCGCCCGCATGAATAGCGAACGGTATCAGCCGTCGGAGGCCACCAGCTCGACGAACTCGAAGTCGTAGCGCTGCCACCCGCGTTGCGTTGCCGCCTCGGCCAGTGCGTTGCGCTTCTTCTTCGCTTCGACGAGCGACTTGGTGTGGCCCCAGAAGATCTCGGTCTTGCCGTTGGCCAGCACCGCGACGATTCGCCAGTAATGCGTGAACGGTGTCGCGGTCGGGCCGATCGTCTTCACATAACCGTCGGGCAGCGTCGCGGTGAGGTAGCGTTTCTTGGCCATGACGCTGCCGTTAGCCGTCCGCCGCCCGGACGGAAATGCTTACTCGCTGGCGGCGTCCTCCCCGATGCGATCGAGTGTCGCGATCGCGTCGGCTGGCAACACGATCTCCCCCGCCGCCAAATTCTCGTGCAGATGACCGACCGACGACGTGCCGGGGATCAGCAGGATGCTCGGCGAACGCTGCAACAGCCAGGCGAGCGCGACCTGCATCGGCGTCGCGTCCAGATCTCGTGCGACGTCGGACAGTGCGGACGACTGCAACGGCGAAAACCCACCGAGCGGGAAGAACGGCACATACGCGATCCCCGCCTCGGCCAGCTCGTCGATCAGCGCATCGTCGTCGCGGTGCGCGAGATTATACTGGTTCTGAACGCAGGCGATCGTCGCCATCGCGCGCCCTTCCGCGACCTGCGTCGGCGTGACGTTGCTGAGCCCGATATGGCGGACCAGACCCTGCCGCTGGAGATCGACCAGCGTCGCGAGCGGCTCGGCGATCGAGCCCTCGGCGGGGCCATGCGCGTCGAACATCGCGCGCAGATTGACGATATCGAGCGTCTCCAGCCCCAGGTTGCGCAAATTGTCGTGGACCGCGCTGGTCAGGTCCGCAGCCGAGAAGGCAGGATCCCACGAGCCTTCAGGTCCCCGCCGCGCGCCGATCTTGGTGACGATCACCAAGTCGTCGGCATACGGGTGCAGTGCCTCGCGGATCAGGCGATTGGTGACGTGGGGGCCGTAGAAGTCGCTCGTGTCGATATGGTTCACGCCTGACCCGATTGCCGCGCGAAGCACCGCAATCGCCGCGTCGCGATCCTTGGGAGGCCCGAACACGCCCAGCCCGGCGAGTCGCATCGCACCGTAGCCGAGGCGGTTGACGGTGTGGCCTGCGAGCGGGGCGGTGATGGTGATGCCGTGCGTGGTCATGATCCGGTCCTTTCGAAGTGTGACCTTCATATGGACCGCGTTGGCTGTTACGATAACGCGGCAGTATCGGCACGGGCTGTACGGGAGCGCGCACAATGGCAGTGGATGCAGGCGATCTCTCCGCGTTCGTGACGGTCGCGCGGGCGGGCGGCTTCAGGGACGGCGCACGGATCAGCGGCGGCAGTGCGTCGGGGCTGAGCGAAGCGGTTCGCCGACTGGAGGCGCGGCTCGGCGTACGGTTGCTCAACCGGACGACGCGGAGCGTGGCGCCGACCGAAGCCGGTGCGCGCCTACTCGACCGGCTCGGCCCAGCGCTTGCCGAAGTCGAGGCGGCGCTGGACGTCGTCAACGGCTATCGCGACTTGCCCGCGGGACCGTTGCGGCTGAACGTGTCGGTCAGCGCCGCGCGGCTGGTGCTGCCCGCGATCGTGCCGGCGTTCCTCGCCGCCTATCCCGATATCCGGCTGGAGGTGATCGCCGAGGACAGCTTCGTCGACATGCTCGCGGCGGGGTGCGATGCCGGCATCCGCTACGACGAACGGCTCGAACTCGACATGATCGCGATACCGATCGGTCCGCGTGAGCAACGGTTCGCGACCGCGGCGTCCCCCGACTATCTCGCCCGCCGGGGCACGCCCGTGCATCCCCGCGACCTGCTCGACCACGCCTGTATCCGCGGTCAGTTTTCCAGCGGCTCGATGATGCCCTGGGAGTTCGAGTGCGACGGCGAGATCGTCAAGGTCGAGCCCGGCGGACCGCTGATCGTCCGCGTCGGCGCGGCCACGGATCTCGCGGTCGATGCGGCGCTGGCGGGGACCGGCATCATCCACTTGTTCGAGGATTGGCTGCGACCGCATCTCGACAGCGGTGCGCTGGTGCCGGTGCTGGAGCCGTGGTGGCAGCGCTTCTCCGGTCCGTTCCTCTATTACTCGGGACGGCGGTATCTCCCGGCACCATTGCGCGCGTTCATCGATTTCGTTGCGGCTAGGCGCTCCGAAAAATGATCCACGTCCGACCGTCCGCGGAAATATCTCGAACACACTCGTGCGGCAGGACCGGCGGATGATCCCACGCCCCGTCCCCGACCTTGCGAAACCCGTGCTGCTGGTAGTCGATGACGACCACATGATCCGCACGTTGTTAGCCGAAAGCCTCGGCATGCACGGCTATCAGGTCGAGACCGCGACGAACGCGCAGGAGATGGACGGCGTGCTCGCGCGGTGTGTGGTGTCGCTGATCCTGCTCGACGTGATGATGCCCGGCGAGGACGGCCTGTCGGTGTGTCGTCGACTGGCGCGAACCGGCGCACCCCCGGTGGTGATGCTGAGCGCGCTGGGCGACGAACCCGACCGTATCCTGGGGCTGGAGATCGGTGCGAGCCATTATTTGTCCAAGCCGTGCAGCCCGCGCGAGATACTGGCGACGGTTCGTGCCGCGCTGCGTGCACGCGAGATGCAGGATGCAGGCGACAGCCGCGCGTTCGGGTTCCTCGGCTGGCGCGTCGATTTCGCGGCGCACGAACTGTTCGATCCGGACGGTACGCTGATCGACCTGACCGACGGCGAGTTCGCGGTACTGCGCGCGTTCGTCGAGCGACCACGGCGGGTACTGGCGCGCGATGCGTTGCTGGAGGCGGCACGGGGGCCGGACACCGACGCGTTCGATCGCGCGATCGACGTGCAGGTCAGCCGCTTGCGCCGCAAGCTGCGCTCGCACGACGACGAGATCATCCGGACGATCCGCAACGAGGGCTATTTTTTCGTTCCCCGCGTGGTGCGCCTGTGATGCGCGATATGATTATGCCCGACGAGACGATGCCAGACGAGACGATGCCCGACGAAACGATGCCCGACGAAACGATGCGGGCGGCCAGGATCGGCCCGCCAATACGGCGCAACCCTCAGCGGTCATGGCCGATGTTCCTGCGCATCTTCGTGCTGGGGCTGACGACCGTGCTGCTCGTCCAGGTCCTGAACTTCGCGATCGTGTTGCTGATGCCGCCGCCGCGGCCGCAGATCTTCACCGCCAATCGCGTCGCTGCCGTCGCGCGGACCGGACGCGATCCGACCGGGCAGTTGAAGGTCGAGATAGCGACCGGGTCGCCCCACCCGACCGACAATCCGCGCGACGCTCGGCTCGCCGAATCGATCGCCGCCGATCTCGGGCTTGCGCGGACCAAGGTGACCGTCGAGACCGAGCGATCGGCGATGCCGCTGTTCGCAGGCGCACTCCGGCCGCCGCTGCCGCTCGGCATGGGCCGTTCGGGGCATCTGCCGCCATCGTTCGATAATGCGCTGTTCGGCCCGTTCGTCGTGTCGATCGAGACGCCGAACGGCCGGTGGCGCGTGATCCGGCCGACGCACACAACGATCGGCCCCTGGCGTATGCGGATCGTGCTGTGGTTCCTGGTCGCGATGGTAGTCGCGGCCGCGGTGGCCTGGGTGATGGCGCGGCGCGTGGTAAGGCCGATCGCGCTGTTCGCCGCCGCCGCCGAACGTCTCGGTCGCGATCCGCGCGCCGAACCGCTGCCGATCGTCGGCCCTCCCGAGATCGCCGAGGCGGCGACCGCGTTCAACCTGATGCAGGAGCGGCTGAACCGCTATGTCGAGGATCGGACGACGTTGATAGCGGCGGTCGCCCACGACCTGAGGACGCCGTTGATGCGGCTGTCGTTGCGGCTCGAAAAGGCGCCGGACGATATCCGGGCGGCAAGCGAAGGCGACATCCAGGAGATGAGCGAGCGGATCGGTTCGGCGATGGCGTTCGTCCGCGACATGACCCGGCATGTCCGCCGCCAGCGGCTCGATCTCCGCTCGCTGGCCGAGAGCGTCGCGGACGATTTTGCCGATCGCGGCGATGCGGTGGCGTTGCATCCGGGCGACCCGCTCGCGCTGGAGGGCGATGCGCCGTCGTTGAAGGCGCTGATCGCGAACCTGGTCGGCAATGCCGTCAAATATGCCGGCCATGCCGAAGTGGAGGTGCGCCGGGAGGGTGGGGTGGCGATCGTCGAGGTGTGCGACTCTGGACCGGGCATGGCGCCAGCGGATCTTGCCCGCGCGTTCGAGCCGTTCTTCCGTGCCGAGCAATCGCGCAACCGCGACAGCGGCGGCAGCGGGCTTGGCCTCGCCAGCGTCCGCGCGGTGGCACGCGCGCATGGCGGCGATGCGACGATCGAGAACCGACCGGGCGTCGGATTGCTCGCGCGCGTGACGTTGCCGATCTGAACTGGGCCACGGTCAGCCGAAAAATCGCGGCAACGATCGCGGTGTCAGACGAATATCACGGCATTTCGGGAGATTGCATGCGTATTCTTTATCTCGGCATCGCCGCCGCGCTAGCCGGATGTGCGGCACAGGCTCCGCGCCCTCAGGGTGGACACGGTCCGGCGCGAGGCCGCGGTCAGTTGTTCATCAGTCCGATGGGCGAACCGTTCCGCGCGTCGCTGAAGCCGGGCGCGGCGCAGGATCTGTGGTTCGCGGGCGCAGATACCGATGGCGACGGACGGATCACGCTGGCCGAATTCCAGCATGATGCCGCGCGTTTCTTCGCGGTGCTCGATCGCGGCAAGGACGGCGAGATCGATCCCGACGACATCGCTTACTACGAAAACGTCCTGGTCCCCGAGATTCGCGTCACATCCGGCGGACGCGGGCCGCGGTCCGAAGGTGGCGAGCGCGGCCGTGGCGGACGCGGGCGAGGTGGTGGCGGTGGGTCCGGCGGTCAGGGCATGCAGTTCGGCAATGGCGACAGCAAGAAGAGCACCGCCACCGTCCACGAACGCATCGGCGCCGCGCGCTACGGCTTCTTCGACCTGCCGGAGCCGGTGATTGCGGCCGATGCGAACCTGAACCGCGGCATCGATTCAGGCGAGTTCGCCAAGGCCGCGGCAACGCGCTTCGCCGCGCTCGACCGGAACCATGACGGCGCGCTGACCCATGGCGAACTGCCACGCGCGGGCGGCGAGACGTGGCGGAACGGCTCGGACGAACCGAGCGCCCCGCCTCCGGAACGTCGCGACCCCTGACGATAATGGCGACATCTAATCAGCCGAGCATGCCCGACACGATCCAGCGACGACTGACCGCGGACTTGACGATCGCCGCGCCGCAGCACCGGCAGGCGGAGCGCTGGATCGGCTCGCCCTTCACGTCGCGATGCCGGGATCGCGGCATGTGGCGGCCAATCGCACAATTGCCGGGTCGTGATGGTTCAGCCTGCATACCGCTTCCTTCGTGCGTCGAATGATCGAGCTGGTGGTGTGACAGGCGAAGTTTTCCGCGGTGTTTCGGTAGCCGCGCGTGACACTGAATTCATGTAGCCAAGGCGGTGGTTTCGGCGTTCAGTGCCGGGCACCCCTCGCGGTGTCGTGGCGTTCGTTTCGGCGCGGCGACAGCGCGTCACCTGGAGCCGACCATGGCCGAAGCCGAACTCGTCGCCTTTTCCAATATCCAGTTGCGGCCCGACCCATCGCGGACCGTCATCCGGCCGTTCAACATCGAATATCCCGGCGCGTTCAAGGTCGATGGCCACCCCCGCGCCGCCCGCGTGATCGACCGCGTGCTGTCGCTGTCGCCCGACGAACTTCGCGCCGAGCGTCGTCGCGTGATGGAGTCGCTCGACGAACGCCACCGCGATGTCGACGAGCTTCTCCTGCACCGGTTCGGCGAGATCATGGCGGTGCTGAAGGACCCGCGCGAGATCGACGCCGACCAGAAACTGCTGATCGGCGCCTATCTCAGCGGCGAATATTCGTTCGAGGCAGCCGCGCTGTTCAATCCGAGCATGGTCCTCGATCCCGATCAAGCCAACGCACCCGAAGGCGGCCTGCGCTTCATCCTGTCGCTACGCGGCATCGGCGAAGGCCATGTCTCGTCGGTCACGTTCCGCACCGGGAGCTGGTCGCCCGACGACGGTTTCTCGGTCGATCCCGCGAGCCAGACCGCGGTGCCACCGCGGGTCACACCGACCGATCAGGGCGCAACCGATGGCGGTCCCACCCGGCTGGAATGCGGTGGTAGTCGCGAGTTGTCGGAAACCGTGATCTTCCCGATCCTGCCGAGCCAGCACCAGGGGATCGAGGACCTGCGTCTCGTTCGTTTCGAGGACGAGGGCGAGGTTCATTATCTTGGCACCTATACCGCCTTCAGCGGCTCGGAAGCGCGGTGCGAACTGCTGCGCGGCGAGGACTTCAAGACATTCGAGATGCAGCCGATGCGCGGCGCGGTTTCGGCGACCAAGGGCATGGCGCTGTTCCCACGTAAGATCGACGGGCGCTATGCGATGCTCGGGCGGCAGGATAACGAGAATATCTGGTTCCTGACCTCGGACGATTTGCTGACCTGGGACGGCGGCACCAAGATCGTCGAGCCGAAATGGCCGTGGGAGTTCATCCAGATGGGCAATTGCGGCTCACCGATCGAGATCGACGAGGGCTGGCTGGTACTGACCCACGGCGTCGGCAGCGTCCGTAATTACTGCATCGGCGCATGCCTGCTCGACAAGGCCGACCCGACCAAGCTGCTCGCCCGCATGACCGATCCGCTGATCGTGCCAAGCCCGAGCGAGCGCGACGGCTACGTCCCCAACGTCGTCTATAGCTGCGGCGGGATTGTCCATGATCGCACGCTGTTGCTGCCGTTCGGGGTGGCCGACAATTTCGCCTCGTTCGCGTCCGTCGATGTCGGGCGGCTGCTTGCGGCGATGGCGTGAGAAGCGGGTCCGCGCTCGGCAGTAAAATGTGTCCCCGCGAAGGCGGGGACCCAGCCTGGGCTCCCGCCTTCGCGGGAGAACAATCTTACGCTGCGTTCGGCGTCCTGGCGCGTTCGACAATCAGCCCGGCCCCCGCAAAATCTTCCACGGCAACCGCTTCGATCTGCCGCTCGATCCCCCGCGTCAGGCTCGCCGGTACGCTCACCACGAAACCCCGCGCGAGCAGGCCATCGACCGCCCAACGGACGCAGTAATCCGCCGCAACCCCGATTACCGTGACATCGGTGACGCCGGTCGCGGCCAGCGCGGCGAAAAAGTCTTCGCGCAGGATCGTCGGCCGCTCGGCATCTCGCGCATCCTCGATCGCAAGCCCGGGTTCGGCCCACATGTCGAACACCCCCTTCTCGATCCGCCACACCGGGATCGTTGAGTCGACCAGCGCGATGTCGAGCATGTTGCCCCACCCCCGCGTCCCCCGCACGCAGTGGATCGGAAACATCTCCGCTTCGGGAGAGGCTGCGTACGTCTCGGCAAAATGCGTGTCGAACGTGAACAGGACGCCCACAGTCTCGTGCGGCTCCAGCGCGGAAAGCCACGCGCCCATCGGCGCGACCAGCCCCTCCGCCCCCGCCACGCTCAGCGCGCCCTCGCCCGCCATGAAATCCCACTGCGTATCCACCACGACCACGAACCGCGCCATCGCCCGTCTCCTTTGCCGCCTGCTTGACACAAACGCGTCTTGTCGGACACCCGCAGCCTCACGCAACGCAGGAGCCCACGCGCATGGCCGTGACCGATATCGCCACCCGGACGTACAATCACAATTTCCGGCTCGATCCGATCGTCCGCAGCCTGCTGGATACCGATTTCTACAAGTTGTTGATGTTGCAGATGATCCGGCAGGTCTACCCGGACGTCAGCGCGACCTTCGCCCTGATCAACCGGACCAAGACCGTGCGGCTCGCCGAGATCGTCGACGAAGACGAACTGCGCGCACAGCTCGATCACGCACGCACGCTCCGGTTCGCCAAGAAGGAGTTGATCTGGCTCGCCGGCAACAGTTTCTACGGCAAGCAAAAGATGTTCGGGCCCGAGTTCCTCGCGTGGCTCGCCGAGTTCCAGCTGCCGGCGTACGATCTGCGCAAGGTCGACGGCCAGTATGAGCTGCATTTCGAGGGGCCTTGGAGCCACACGACGATGTGGGAAATCCCCGCGCTGACGATCATCAACGAGCTGAAATCGCGCGCGGCCCTGCGCGGTCGCGGGCGGTTCGCGCTCGACATCGTTTATGCGCGCGCCAAGGCCAAGCTGTGGGAGAAGGTCGAGCGGTTGCGCGAGCTGCCCGACCTGGTGCTGTCGGATTTCGGCACGCGGCGGCGGCATGGGTTTCTGTGGCAGCGCTGGTGCGTCGAGGCGCTGAAGGAAGGGCTCGGCGACCGGTTCATCGGCACGTCCAACGTGCTGCTGGCGATGGACGCCGACCTGGAGGCGATCGGCACGAACGCGCACGAACTGCCGATGGTGACCGCCGCGCTGGCCGAGAGCGACGCCGAGCTTGCCGAGGCGCCGTACCGCGTGCTCGAGCATTGGCGGCAACATTATAATGGCAACCTCCTGATCGCGCTGCCCGACGCGTTCGGTACGACCGCGTTCCTGCGCAACGCACCGCACTGGCTGTCCGAATGGACCGGCTTCCGACCCGACAGCGCGCCACCGATCGCGGGTGGCGAGCAGATCATCCGGTGGTGGGAGGAGCAGGGCGTCGATCCGAAGACCAAGCTGCTGATCTTCTCCGACGGGATGGACATCGACACGATCGAGCAGACGTATCGCCATTTCCACGGGCGGGTGCGGATGAGCTTCGGCTGGGGGACAAACCTGACCAACGATTTCCGCGGCTGCGATCCAGATGGGGCAGCGGCGTTGGAGCCGATCTCGCTGGTCTGCAAGGTGATCGAGGCCAACGGGCGGCCGGCGGTTAAGCTGTCGGATAATCCGGCCAAGGCGACCGGCGAGCCTGCGGAGATTGCGCGGTATCTGCGGGTATTCGGAGAAGCGGACCGCGAGACCGCGCCGGTTTTGGTATGACCCTATCGATCCTCCCCCGTCAGGGGGAGGTGGCTGGCCCTTGCCAGACGGAGGGGGAGGAAAGGGAAACCTCGGTTCCGTATCCGCCCCCTCCGTCAGGCTGACGCCTGCCACCTCCCCCTGGCGGGGGAGGATCGCAAGGCGACTTGCTCGCCCTAGTCCTCGACCAGTTTCATGAACCGCCGCTCGACCGGGGCCAGCACCGGCCCGAGTTCATGCCCGCGCTTCACCACCGCACCGGCCTCGCCGATCAGCGCCCACATGCCCTGCTTGTTACGCAGCGACGGGCGCTTCTCGATCCGGAACTCGGGCCTCTCGGCGGCCCGGCGGAAGGCGGCGAAGACCGCGGCATCCTTGCCCAGATCGATCGCATAGTCGCGCCAGTGGCCCGCCGCGACCATCCGGCCGTAAAGATCCAGGATCCGGTTCAGCTCGAGGCGTTCGAAGCCGACCTGAGTCGCCTTGGACGGTGTGGGAAAAGGGACGACGCCCATCAGTTATCCACCATCATGCGCGGTCGCGGCGGTTCTCTGGATGCTCGTCCGCGAGCAGCGCGTCGAGCCGCTTGCGCATAGTCTCCAGCTCGCAGCGCATGATCTCCATCTTCTGCGTGGCGGGATCGAACATCTCGCTGCACGGCGTCCCGTAGGGCACGAAGCGCGGCACCTCGGGCGCGTTGCCGCCCTCGATCGTCGTCGCGCGCGCGGGGATGCCGACGACCGTCGTGCCCGCAGGCACGTCGCGCGTGACGACCGCGTTGGCGCCGACCCGCGAGCGCTTCCCGAGCGTGATCGGGCCCAGCACCTGCGCACCCGAGCCGATGATCGCGCCATCGGAAATGGTCGGATGGCGCTTGCCCTGCACGCCGTTGTCCGGACTGGTCCCGCCAAGCGTGACGCACTGGTAGATCGTCACGTCGTCGCCGATCTCCGCGGTCTCGCCGATCACGACGAAACCGTGGTCGATGAAGAAATTGCGGCCGATCGTCGCGCCCGGATGGATGTCGATCGCCGTCGTGAACCGCGACCAGTGGTTGACGCAGCGCGCGAGGAAATAAAGCTTCGCCTTGTACAGGCGGTGCGCGATGCGGTGATAACCGAGCGCCCAGACGCCTGGGTACAGCATGATTTCGGCGCGCGAATGCGGGGCGGGATCGCGGGCGCGGATCGAATCCAGATAGGCCAGTAATCCGCTCGACATCCGCAGTCCCCTTCGCGATTTCCGTATCTAGGGTATCGAACGACCGATTTCCAGAACCGCACGCAAGGGCTGCTTCAACGCATCGGGATCGGGGTAAAGCCTATCTTTGTTGTGGGATAAGCCCGCGCGTTGCACTCTGCGCGCGATATTGAGGGGATGCCGATGTTCGACCTGACGACCTTGAGCTTCGAGACGCTGTTGCCGTTTATCCTGGTCGGGTTCGCCGCGCAGATCGTCGATGGCGCGCTGGGGATGGCGTTCGGGGTGATTTCGAACACGCTGCTGCTGTGGGTCGGCGTGCCACCGGCCGCGGCATCGGCGGGCGTGCATACCGTCGAGACCTTCACCACCGCGGTGTCGGGGATCAGCCATGTGCTGCACAAGAACGTCAACTGGACGCTGTTCCTGCGGTTGATGATCCCGGGCGTGATCGGCGGCGTGCTGGGCGCGTACGTGCTGTCGAACATCGATGCGAGCACCGCCAAGCCGTTCATCCTCGCGTATCTGACGTCGATCGGCGTGTACCTGCTGTACCGGGGCTTGCGCTATCCGCCCAAGCAGAAGGAGCCGAAGATCGTCGAGCCGCTCGGACTCGTCGGCGGTTTCCTCGATGCGGCCGGCGGTGGCGGCTGGGGCCCGGTGGTGACGTCGAATCTGTTGGTCCAAGGTGCATCGCCACGGACAACGATCGGCACGGTGAACACCGCCGAGTTCTTCCTCACCGCGACGATCTCCGCGACGTTCATCACGCAGCTCGGCTGGGCGGCGTTCACGCAGGCGACCGTAGGGCTGCTGATCGGCGGCGTCCTGGCCGCACCATTCGGCGCGATGCTCGCCAAACGCGTGCCAGCGAAGACGCTGATGGTCCTGGTCGGCGTGATACTGACGATTACCAGCCTGTTAGGCCTCTACCGCGCGATCTGGCACTGATTTCGGGGTGCCGACGGGCCGTGCGCCGAGCCGGCCGACCCGTTGTGCGCTGCGGAACAACACCGCTGGTATTATCGACTACGCACTCTATTTATCCATCGATGATCGATAGAGGCGATTAATGGCTGCAACCTACCTACCGACCCTCAAGCAACTGCAATATCTCGTTGCGTTGAAGGATCACGGTCATTTTGGGCGCGCGGCAGAGGCGTGTTTCGTGACGCAATCGACATTGTCGGCGGGCCTCCGCGAACTGGAAACGTTGATCGGCGTCGTCTTGGTGGAGCGTACCCGCCGCGTGGTGCGGTTCACGCCACTGGGCGACGGAATCGCCGGGAAGGCGCGGCGGGTGTTGCGCGAGGCGGAGGAACTGGGGGACATGGCGCGTGCCGCCGGCCAGCCCCTGTCGGGCGACATGCGGATGAGCGTCATCCCGACCATAGCGCCGTTCATGCTCCCGCGGATCCTGCCACGGTTGCGGAAGGACTATCCCGACCTGAAGCTGTTCCTGCGCGAGGAGCCGAGCGGCCCGGCGTGCGAGGGCCTGCACAACGGGCGTACCGACTGCGTGCTGCTGGCCCTGCCTTATGCCTGTGGTGAGGTGACGTCGGAGACGCTGTTCGAGGACCGGCTGTTTGTGGCGTATCCCTCGGGCGAGGAACCGACCGCCCTGCCCGCGATCCCGGCTTCGGCGATCGATGAGGCGCGGTTGCTGCTGCTCGAGGACGGGCATTGCCTGAAGGATCATGCACTTGGCGCGTGCAACCGGCCCGAGCTGCGCGCGGAAGCGACGATGCTCGGGACGTCCCTCCATACGATCGTCCAGATGGTCGACAACGGGCTGGGCATCACGATGCTGCCCGAGATGGCGCTGAAGGCGGGGATTCTCGACAACACGAATATTACCGCAAGGCCGCTCGACGAGATCAACGCCGTGCGCAAAATCGCCTTGGTATGGCGCCGGGCCAGTCCGCGCGAGAAGGATTTCCGGTTGATGGCGAAGGCCCTGGCCGACGTTCAATAGCCCGCAAACCTACTCCCGTCCCTGGAAGGGAGAGGTCGGATGTGGGTCGGCCGGCTTTAGACCATAACCGCTCGCCAATGCGGAAGCAGACCATAATCGCTCGCCAATGCGGAAGCCAACCCACCCCTACCCCTCCCTTCCAGGGGGATCGTCGCGTTTCAGGCCCGCTTGCGGTTCGTCCAGGTGCGAGATCGGCACGCGTGCGCAACCAACTTCGCGTTCGATCGTATGAATTTCAGTTTCGGTGGAGAATTAACGATGTCGAAGACGCTTCCGTTGCTGCTGATGACGAGTGCACTGGCGCTCGCCGCGTGTAGCGGCAAATCGAAGGACGACGTAGCCAGTCCGTCGACCAATCCCGCGCTCGCCGTCCCGAACGGCCCGCCCGCGGTAGCCAACCCAACGGTCGGCGGCGTGCCGATGATGGCCACGCGGACGATCGTCGACAATGCGTCGGCCGCGCCGAACCTGTCGACGCTCGTGGCTGCCGTGAAGGCCGCCGACCTCGTCGGCATGCTGTCGGGCCCGGGTCCGTTCACGGTTTTCGCACCGACCAACGACGCGTTCGGCCGTCTCGCGCCCGGCATGGTCGACACCTTGTTAAAGCCAGAGAACAAGGCGTCGCTGACCAAGGTCCTGACGTATCACGTAGTGGCGGGCGCCATCACAGCCGACGACCTGCGCCAGCGCATCGCGGCCGGTGGCGGTTCGGCAACCTTGACCACGGTCGAGGGCGATCCGATCACCGCGACGCTGGTAGGTGCAGTGATCGCACTCACCGACGTCAACGGTAACAAGAGTTACATCGAGACCGCAGATGTCCGCCAGTCGAACGGTGTGGTCCACGTCGTGAACGGCGTTATCGTGCCGAAATTGAGCTGATTTTCGCGAAGTCAGGTTCCGTTCATCGCGCCGATGCTACATCTCATCGGGAAATTGATTGAGCTTGACTTACCGATCACCCAGCTCTGTTCGTTCGAGTTTCATACGTCCCATTAACACTCTCTGGAGTTGCAGATGACTGTCAAGACGAACCTTATGATTGCAGCCGCATCGAGCCTGCTCCTTGCGACCGGTGCGACCGCACAGACGACCGCACCGGCGGCGCCTCGGACGACAGCACCGACGACGACTGCTCCCACGGCAGCGGTGCCGGGCGCGACCACGGCGGCACCACAGGCTGCCGGTGCGCCCGCCGCCTCGACAGCCGCGGCGACTACGACGATTGCCGCCGCGCTGCCGACGCTGCCGAACCGCGCGACGCTTGCCAAGCTGGTGACGGCCGCGAAGTTGCAGGCGACGCTCGCAGGTCCCGGACCGTACACGCTGTTCGCGCCGAGCGACGAAGCCTTCACGCGACTTCCGGTCGGTGCGCTCGACACGCTGCTGAAGCCTGAGTCGGCGCCAACGCTCGCGACGATCATCAAGTATCACGTCGTGGCAGGTGCGATCACGGCCGACCAGTTGAAGGCGCAGATCACTGCAGGCGGTGGCAAGGCCACGTTGACGACGCTAGCAGGCCAGCCGCTGATCGCAGGGCTTGGGCCGAACGGAAACATCGAGTTGACCGACACGGCCGGTATCAAGTCGTATGTCGATACGGCGGACATCAAGGAGACGAACGGCGTCGTTCACCTTACCAACGGCATGAGCGTCCCGAAGCTCGGCTGAAGTATCGCGGGCCGCGGTTCCCTTAGGAGGCGCGGCCCGCCATAATTGTTTTCCTGCGAAGGCGGGGACCCGGTTTGGGCTCCCGCCTTCGCGGAAGAAAACGTTCGGGTGGCTGCGTTTATGTTTGCGTCGCTTCCCACCGGGCAGCAGCAGCATGATCTCCGTCACGCGCTTCAACCCAACTAGCCTCGGCACCGCGCGTTTCGCGCTTCCAGAACGGCGCATCGGTCTTCAGGCGGTCAATCACATACGTGCAGGCCTCGAGCGCCGCGCCGCGGTGCGCTGCCGTTGCCGCGACGAACACGATCCGCTCCCCCGGATGCATAGGCCCGACGCGGTGCACGATAACCGCTGCACTCAGCGACCACCGTTCGATTGCACCCTCGGCCACCTTGAGCAACGCCGCCTCGGTCGCCCCCGGATAATGTTCGAGTTCGAGCGTTCCGACGCCGTCGTCCGCGCGCACGAGCCCGGTGAACGTTGCCACCGCGCCCGCCCCCGCTGCTTCCGCGCGCGTCATTTCCGCGGCGATGTCGATCGGCGACTGCTGGACGGAGATATGGATCATCCGCCCGTCACCGGCGGAAAGATCGCAATCTCTCGCGCCGCGCCGATCGGCGTCTCGAGCGGCACGAAGTCCTGGTCGATCGCCGCGCGCAGCCGCGACCGGTTCTCGAACGCCTCCGCATGCGGCGCACTCGTTGCCGCCAGCCAGTCGACCAGGTCGGCGACCGTGACGACGCTCGCAGGTGGGTCGACCGACTCTTCACCCGTGCCGATACGCTCGCGCACCCAGGCGAAATACACCATCCGTATCGTCATTTTCAGTCCATGTGCTTCAGGCCGACGCGGAGGTAATCCCACCCGGTCAGCAGCGTGAGGACGGCCGCACCCCACAGCGAGACGATGCCGACATTATGGACCCAGAGCATGTCGGGCACTACTCCGCCGAGGATGATACCGCCGAGCGACACGAGCTGCAGCGTCGTCTTCCACTTGGCGAGCTGCGATACCGGCACCGACACCTGCACTTGCGCCAGGAACTCGCGCAGGCCCGACACCGCGATCTCGCGCAGCAGGATCACCAGTGCGGCGATGATGTGGACGCCGGGGATATCGCGCGTCCCGACTAGGATCAGGATCACCGCCGCGACCATGATCTTGTCGGCGATCGGATCGAGGAAAATGCCCAGTCGCGACACCGCGCCGCTCGATCGCGCGAGGTAGCCGTCGAAATAATCGGTGATGCCCATCAGGCAGTACAGTACGAAGGCGATGCCGTACCCCGCCTCCCAGTCGGGCCACCACAGGAACCAGACCAGCAGGGGCACCGCGACGATCCGCGACAATGTCAGGAGGTTAGGCAAGCTCAGCACCCACCACCCCTATACCGGTCGGTCGCGGGGCGAAACCGGTTTAACGTTGGCGTGCGGATGACGCTCGGCTAAGGGTTCGACACATTACCGCAACGATCAGGGCTATTTCCCGTCATGCTCAATGCCCTCGGGTTGCTGAAGCAACGTCGCTTCCTGCCCCTGTTCACCACGCAGTTTCTCGGCGCGTTCAACGATAACCTGTTCAAGACCTCGATGGTCCTGTTCGCGACCTATGCCGTCTTCAACGATCCGAAGATGGAGGCCAATTTCAACGCGCTGGCGACGGGACTCGGCATCCTGCCGTTCTTCCTGCTGTCCGCACTCGCCGGGCAATTGGCGGACAGCGAAGACAAGGCGCGGATCATCCGGATCGTGAAGACGGTCGAGATCGGCATCATGCTGCTCGGCGCGACCGGCCTGATGGTCGCGCGTGCCGGGCACCCGTCGCTGGGGATCGGGCTGATGCTCGGTGCGGTGCTGTGCCTCGGCGTGCACTCGACGTTCTTCGGGCCGATCAAATACGCGATCCTGCCGCAGCATTTGAAACCGTGCGACGTGCTCGGCGGCACTGGGCTGGTCGAGGCAGGGACGTATCTCGCGATCCTGTTGGGCACGGTCACCGCAGGCTGGATTCCGATCGAGGGCGCCGCCGCCAGCGTGCTGGTGGTTGCGGTTATAGGCTGGTTCTCCGGCCGCCAGGTGCCGCCGGCACCGCGCGAAGGCCCGCCGCTGAAGCTTGACTACAACCCGTTCACCGCATCATGGCGATTGATCAGTGCGACGCTGCATATCCCGCGGCTGTTCCTCGCGATCGTCGCGATCAGCTTCTTCTGGACGATCGGCGCAGTGCTCATCATCGTCTTTCCGCCACTGGTAAAGAACGTGCTGACCGCCGACGAGCGAGTCGCAAGCTTTGTGATCGCCGTGTTCTCGGTCGGGGTCGCGATCGGCTCGGTGGTCATCAACTCGATGCTGCGCGGGCGGATTTCCGCGAAGTTCTCGCCCGCGTCGGTGATCGCGATGGGCTGCTTCGTCGTGCTGTTCTCGTTCCTGGCACGCAACTGGACGCCCGCGGCTCCGGGGCATTATTACGACTGGGCGGGGTTCATCCATCAGCCGGGTGCAATCCCCGTGCTGGCGACGCTGCTGGCGATCGCGATCACCGGCGGGATGTTCGTCGTGCCGCTCTACGCGTTCCTGACGACGACCGTCGAGAAGGACCAGACCGCGCGCACCGTGGCGGCGAACAACGTCGTCAATTCGGGCGCGATGACGATCGGCTCGATCCTCGTCATCGGCATCACCGCGATGGGCGTAACGCCCGAGGACATGCTGTTTCTCGTCGCGGCGATGTGCCTGGTTTCGGCATGGCTCGCGCAAAAGCTCCACCGAGCCTGCGACGACGACTCGGTCGGGTGTTTGCCGACATTGAGAGAGTAGCCTCAAACCCAATTCCGTTCGCCCTGAGCGAAGTCGAAGGGTGAGTCCCAAACGCCGGTGCTTCGACTGCGCTCAGCTCGAACGGAAAAGGGTGCGGGAATGCTTCAGAAGATGAAACTGTAGAAGCAGGTGAAGAACGCGCCGAAGCTGAGGAGGAACAGCTTGATGTCTTGATCATCGTTCCTTGCGCTCGCGATCACCGGCGGCGGCAGCGAACGGCGCAGCGGGTGGCGGGCGGCTTCGTTGGTAAGGACTAGGCGTCTGGTCATGATGCAAACGTTAACGTCGCGTTTACCAATTCGACCAGTGGCAAAGGTGGTTAAGGTGGCGGCGTCCGGCAATGGGACAGAAATGGACCCGCGGTGACGGTCCGAAAACTCTCCGCTACGCCGCTATCCTTGCGTAAAAACCGGGTATAAGCTCCCGACTTTCCCCGCGATTCTGCGGGTGCGAGGACCCGAACCATCGAGCAGATCGGCGCACTTCCCTATGTGATCGACGAAGTCGGCCACGCCCGCGTCATGCTGATCACCTCGCGCGACACCGGCCGCTGGGTGATCCCCAAGGGCAACCCCATTGTAGGCCTCGCCAGCCACGAGGCCGCCGCGCAGGAGGCGTATGAGGAAGCCGGCATCCGCGGCATCCCTTGCCCGTCTCCGGTCGGACAATTCGCGTACCGAAAACGCCGCCGCACGGGCCGCTACCGCGACATGATCGTCACCGTGTTTCCGCTCGCATTCGTCGAGCAAGTCGACGACTGGCCCGAGCGTCATCAACGCGACACACGCTGGTTTACGCTTGATCGCGCGGCGGAGGCTGTCAATGAGCCCGGCCTGAAGGCGCTGATCGCTGCTTTCCGTGAGCCGCCGATCCCGGCGTCGCTCGCGCAACGTATCTTACCCGTCGTACGCACGAGTGCGAAAAGGAGAATTCCGATGCTGGGCTGGTTCCAGTCGCTGATGCCGAAGCAGGGACGGTTCTTCGAACTGTTCGACGCGCATGCCGCGACCCTGGTCGCCGGCGCCGATGCGCTTGCACGGCTGCTCCACGGCGAAGGCTCGATCGAGGGTCAGATCGCCGAGATCGTCAAGCGCGAGCACGAGGCCGACGATATCACGCGCGAGGTGTTGCAAGACGTCCGCCGCGTGTTCGTGACGCCGTTCGACCGCAGTGCGATCACGGATTTGATCGGCGTTATGGACGACGCGATCGACCAGATGAACGGTACCGCCAACGCGATCGCACTGTACGAGGTCACCGAGTTCTCGCCGCAGATGCGCGACATGGCGGGTATCATCGTAGAGGCCGCCCGGATCACCGCGGAGGCGATCCCGCTGCTGCGCTCGCTCGGCACCAACGCGGGGCGGCTGCACGACCTGACTGCGCGGCTGATCCAGATCGAGGGTCATGCCGACGATATCCACGACACGGGCCTGCGCGCGCTGTTCCAGGCCTCGAAGATCAGTGCGGACCCGATGACCTTCATCATCAACCGCGAGATCTACAGCAGCCTGGAAAAGATCGTCGACCGCTTCGAGGACGTCGCGAACGAGATCCAGGGGCTGGTCATCGACCATGCTTGAAGTGACGTACGAGTCGCGACGCTCCAACAAGGCGCCACCCCGGCGAAGGCCGGGGCCCAGTTGGGGGACGGTAATAACTGAGGGCGGTACGCTGTTACTGCGACCTCTCCAACTGGGCCCCGGCCTTCGCCGGGGTGGTGGAGTGGTTGAGAGAGCGGCGGCGCACCTTATCCGCGTAACCGCGGGCGGCCGCGCATGATCCTCTCCCTCCCGCTCCTCATCAGCCTCATCGGCATCGCGCTGCTGTTCGACTTCCTGAACGGCCTCCACGACGCGGCGAACTCGATCGCCACCGTCGTCTCCACGCGTGTGTTGAAGCCCCAATACGCCGTCCTCTGGGCGGCGTTCTTCAACTTCATCGCGTTCGCGGTGTTCGGCCTCCACGTCGCGCAGACCGTCGGCACCGGCATCGTCCAGGCGCACGTCATCGACGCGCAGGTGATCTTCGCCGCGCTAATGGGTGCGATCGCGTGGAACGTCATCACCTGGGTGCTCGGCATCCCCTCGAGCAGCAGCCACGCGCTGATCGGCGGGCTCCTGGGGGCCGGCATCGCCAAGGTCGGCTTCGGCGCGATCGTCTGGAAAGGCGTCATCGCCACCGTCCTCGCGATCTTCGCCTCGCCCGCGATCGGCCTGATGCTGGCGCTCGTGCTCGTCCTGATCGTCGCCTGGACCAGCCTCAAGCTCACCCCGCTCGGCGTCGACAAGCGTTTCCGCAAGCTCCAGTTGATCTCCGCCGCGCTCTACTCGCTCGGCCACGGCGGCAACGACGCGCAGAAGACGATGGGGATCATCGCCGTTCTGCTGTATTCGCAGGGCCTGCTCGGCGGCGAATTCCATGTGCCGCTCTGGGTCGTGCTGTCCTGCCAGACGGCGATGGCGCTCGGCACGCTGTCCGGCGGCTGGCGGATCGTCCACACGATGGGCTCGAAGATCACCCGTCTCACTCCCGCACAAGGGTTCTGCGCGGAAACCGGCGGCGCGATCACGCTGTTCGCGGCGACCTTCTGGGGCATCCCCGTATCGTCGACTCACACCATCACTGGTTCGATCGTCGGCGTCGGCGCAGCGCGGCGCCTGTCCGCCGTCCGCTGGAACGTCGCCAGCAACATCGTCGTGGCCTGGACGCTGACGCTGCCTGCCGCGGGACTGATCGGCGCCGGCACGTACTGGCTCGTCGGACTGTTCGTCTAAGCGAGAAATAGTTGAGGCTGGTCCACCGCCGCTACGTCATCGTGTCGGAGCGGCGGCGTTCTTGCTCGTCCGTACGCCGCTCCACCGCGAAACGGGGAGCGGCGTATCGGCCAGACCGCCTATTTGATCCCGCCGCCCTGCAACGGCGCGACCGCGTCCTTGCCGAACTTCATGATCAGCTCGCCGATCTCGCGCGCCTGGCTCATGCTGCGCTGGCTCTGCTCGCGCAGGTAATCGCCCTGGATCTTCATCACCTGGCTCAGGTCGCTGGCGCTCGCCGCCTCGCGCATCGCCGCGAAGGCCTCGCGCGCATTCTGCTCGGCCTGGTCGATCATCGCCTTGCCGATCGTCGCGCCGCCCTCGGCGATCTTGCCGCCGGATTCCTTCATCGCCTCGCCCGCACGCCGCGCCGGATCGACCACCTTCTCCGAGAACGCATCGCGCGCCTTCTCGGCATTCTCGCGCATCGTGTCCGCCGCGCCCTTGGCCGCATCCGCCGCGCGGTCGGTCGCCGCCTTGCTCGCGTTCGCACCGTCATCGACTGCCTGCTTGAAGTCGTCCGCCATCGTCTCGCTCCTGTGTTGCGCCATCGGTTGGTCGAAGTTTCAACCGGTATGATCGGCTTTGGTTGCGCCCGCCAGCTTGCACCCGCGCGCATTACTCACGATAGGTCGCGCGGCTTTTACGGGGAACGTCCATGCGCATCACGATGATCGGTTCTGGCTATGTCGGCCTGGTGTCCGGCGCCTGCTTTTCGGATTTTGGGCATGACGTGATCTGCGTCGACAAGGACCAGTCGAAGATCGACGCGCTGCTCGCCGGCCGGATGCCGATCTTCGAGCCCGGCCTCGACCAGCTCGTAGCGTCGAACGTGGCCGCGGGCCGGCTGACCTTCACCACCGATCTCGCCAGCGCGGTCGCGGGCGCGGATGCGATCTTCATTGCGGTCGGCACGCCGTCACGCCGCGGTGATGGCCACGCCGACCTCAGCTACGTGTTCGCCGCCACCGAAGAGATCGCTGCGGCGGTTACCGGCCCGACCGTGGTCGTGACCAAGTCGACCGTCCCCGTCGGCACCGGCGACCGAGTCGAGGCGATCTTCCGTGAAAAGCGCGCGGACGTCGACGTGGCGGTCGTCTCCAACCCAGAATTCCTGCGCGAGGGCGCCGCGATCGGCGACTTCAAGCGCCCCGACCGCATCGTCATCGGCACAGAGGACGAGCGCGCCAAACAGGTCATGCGCGACGTCTACCGCCCGCTCTATCTCAACGAATTGCCGATCCTGTTCGTCGGTCGCCGCACGTCCGAGCTGATCAAATACGCGGCGAACGCGTTCCTAGCGACCAAGATCACCTTCATCAACGAGATCGCGGACCTGTGCGAAGTGGTCGGTGCCGATGTGCAGGACGTGTCGCGCGGGATCGGGCTCGACAACCGGATCGGCAAGAAATTCCTTCACGCCGGGCCGGGCTATGGCGGCTCGTGCTTCCCCAAGGACACGCTAGCGCTGCTCAAGACCGCCGAGGATTACGACACCCCGGTCCACATCGTCGAAGCCGTCGTGAAGGTGAACGACAGCCGCAAGCGCGCGATGGGCCGGAAAGTCCTGCACGCGCTCGGCGACAACCCCCGCGGCAAGACGGTCGCGCTGCTCGGCCTCACGTTCAAGCCCAACACCGACGACATGCGCGACGCCCCCAGCCTCGCGATCGCGACCGCACTCGCCGACGCCGGCGTAACGGTCCGCACGCACGACCCCGAGGGCATGGCGCCCGCCAAGGCGATGATGCCCGACCTCGTCTACTGCACCGACGCCTATGACGCGGCCGAGGGTGCCGACGCGGTCGTTATCGTGACCGAATGGGATGCCTATCGCGCACTCGATCTTGCGCGGCTGAAGCGCGTGATGGCCGGGCCGGTGATGGTCGATCTCCGCAACGTCTATCAGCGCGCCGACGTCGAACAGGCCGGGTTCGCCTACACCGCCGTCGGTCGGTGAGCGTCCCGGCAACATATTCCAGTCACTGGACCTTTTGCGCGCTCTCACTATATACCGAACGGTATGAATAGGCTTTGCACGCTCACCGCCCCCAAGGGCCGCCCCCGCGAGTTCGATCTCGACCAGGCACTGGCGGGTGCGTTGCGCGTGTTCTGGCGCAATGGGTACGAGGGCGCATCGATGGCGGAACTGACCGCCGAGATGAAGATTACCAAGCCCAGCCTGTACGCCGCGTTCGGCAACAAGGAGGCGCTGTTTCACAAGGCGCTCGACCTCTACGAGCGCGAGAAGCTCGCCTATATGACGTCCGCGCTCGACGCGCCGACCGCCCGTGCCGTAGCGGAAAACCTGCTCCGCGGTGCGTTGCAGATGCAGATGAGCACCTGCGACCCCAAGGGGTGCCTCAGCGTGATCAGCAGCGTCGCATGCAGCGCCGAAGCCGAGCCGATCAAGGCCGAAGTCGCCAAGCGCCGCGCGTCGTCCGAAGCCGCGCTGATGAGGCGGTTCGACGAAGCCAAGGCCGCGGGCGAGTTCCCCGACGGCCTCGAGTCGCACGCGCTGATGCGCTACCTCTTCGCGATCATGCAGGGGCTGTCGATTCAAGCTGGTTCGGGCGCGAGCTGCACCGAGCTCCAGCAGCTCGTCGAGACGAGCATGCTCATGTGGCCAACCAAATAGACACGCTTTCTACCGCGCCGCGGAAAAAATACCGGCCGGTACAAAAGTCTTGTTGACTAGATGAACGTCAGGTTTATATACCGACTGGTATCGAAGCTCTCTCCTACTTCGGATGGGGCAGCCGGGGACACCAACCCATGACCACGGTTCAAACCTAAGACGGCTTCGGCCTGATTTTCGAAAATTCCAAGCGGGCAAGCGCGGCACGGTGATGTGCCGGCAACGACCGCGCACGCCCTGCGACCAGCTGACGTCGGTGGACAGTCCACCGACGAAGGCCAGCGCTTGCCCAAGATCAAAAGGGGGACAATCCCATGGCTTATCTCGACCTCGACAACATGTTCGCTTCGCCCGTCACCAGCCGCACGCAGGCCGTGGCAGCCCCTGCCCCGACCGGCTTTTCCGCGCTGGAATGGAGCGTCATCGCCCTCGCCAAGCGCGACACGTTGCGCAGCCTGTCCGGCCCGAGCCGCATGTCGCGGGCAATGGGCAGCCTGTTCGGCCTGAGCACCGCGTCGCGGCTCGCCGACCCCCGGCTCGAGGCGCTGCGGCGGATGGCCGTGTACGCCTGGCGTCGCGGCTTCGCGCTGCCGATGGCCGAGATCCAGGGCTTCCTCGCCGCCGGCTTTGCCGAGGCACAGATCGAAACGCTCGTCGAGAGCGTGACCGGCATGCGCGTCGGCATCCAGCAGAAGCGGAGCATCGCAGCGTGAACCAACTTACCACGATCACGGCCGCGAACGACGCCGACGTCGTCGCGTCGCCGCCCGCGGACCGTCACCGACGGCCGGCGTGGCAGCGCGGCGCGATGGTGCTCGTGCCGATCGCGCTGCTCGGCGCGGTCGGCGTGAAGATGTTCGATCATCCCGACGCGGCGATGGCGGCCCCCCCGCCCGCCTCCGTCACGGTCGCGTCGCCGCTGGTACGGCAGGTCAGCGAATGGGACGATTATGTGGGCCGCTTCGCACCGAGCCGCACCGTCGAGATCCGTCCGCGCGTAGCAGGCGAAGTCACCGGCATCCATTTCCGCGATGGTGAGATCGTCAGCAAGGGGCAGCTGCTCTTCACGATTGACTCCCGCCCGTTTGCGGCTGCCCTGGCTGAGGCGCATGCCAATGTCGCCAGTGCAAAGAGCGCGCTTTCTCTGGCCCGCACCGATCTCGGTCGCGCACAGCGATTGGTCGCTGACGAAGCGGTCTCCGCAGGCGAAGTCGACGCCCTGCGCGGTCGGCTCGAAGCAGCTCAGGCCGCACTGGCCGCGGCGCAGGCTCGCGAACGCGCCCGTGCGCTCGATGTCGGCTTCACGCAGGTTCGCGCACCGATCGGCGGTCGCATCTCCGATCGCCGCGTCGATGCGGGCAATCAGGTCGCGGGCGGCGAAGGTACCGGCGGCACGGTGCTGACGACGATCAACGCGCTCGACCCGATCTACTTCACGTTCGACGGCTCTGAGGCGCTGTACCTCAAGACGCAACGCGCACGTCAGCCCGGCGCGACGCCGGCCGCGGTAGAGATCCAGTTGCAGGACGAGACCGAGCATCGCTGGAAGGGCAAACTCGATTTCACCGACAACGGCCTCGACCAGCGGTCGGGCACGATCCGTGGTCGTGCGGTGCTCGCCAACCCGGGGTATTTCCTGACGCCGGGGATGTTCGGCAACATGCGCCTCGCGAGTGCGGGGACGCGGCAGGCTCTGCTGGTGCCCGACGATGCGGTGCAGACCGATCAGGTGCGGAAGGTTCTGCTGACGATCGATGCGAAGAACGTCGTGAGCCAGAAGCCGGTCGAGCTTGGGCCGGTGGTCGATGGCCTCCGCATCGTGCGCTCGGGGATCGGGCCTAACGACCGGATCATCATCCAAGGCACGCAGATGGCGATGCCCGGCGCGACCGTCGCGCCGAAGGTCGGCCGGATCGTGGTGGCGTCGGGTACGACTGCGCCGGCATCGGTCCAGCCCATCTCGGGTGAAGCCACCCTCGCCAAGTAACCACCACCCCGGCGAAGGCCGGGGCCCAGGTGGGATAGCGTTTCGACGTAATTATTGCGGTTCGCCCAACTGGGCCGCGGCCTGGGTTCCCATCGAAGTAATACTTCGATGGGGCCCTGCCGCCGGGGTGGTGTTGGGGCGTGTCCGTCGCTCTTCTTTCGAGGACACAAACCATGCGCTTCTCGCGCTTCTTCATCACCAGGCCGATCTTCGCGGGCGTGATCGCGGTGATCATCACGATCGTCGGTGCGATCGCCTACATGACGCTGCCGGTGTCGCAATATCCCGACATCGTCCCCCCCACCGTCACCGTCAGCGCGACCTATCCCGGCGCCTCCGCCGAGACCGTCGCTGAAACCGTCGCCGCACCGATCGAGCAGGAGATCAACGGCGTCGACAACATGCTGTACCAGTCGTCGCAATCGACCGGTGACGGCAAGGTCACGATCACCGTCACCTTCAAGATCGGCACCAACCTCGACGCTGCCCAGGTGCTCGTCCAGAACCGCGTCGCGGTCGCCGTCCCGCGCCTGCCCGAGGACGTCCAGCGTCTCGGCGTGGTGACGCGCAAGACGTCGCCCGACTTCCTGATGGTGGTGAACCTCGTCTCGCCCGACAACTCGCTCGATCGCGGCTATATCTCCAACTACGCGCTGACGCAGGTCCGCGATCGCCTCAGCCGGATCGACGGCGTCGGCGACGTGCAGTTGTTCGGTGCGCGAGATTACTCGATGCGCATCTGGATCGACCCCGGCCGCGCCGCCGCACTCGACCTCACCGCCGGCGAGATCGTCGCGGCGTTGCGTGCACAGAACGTCCAGGTCGCCGCCGGCACGCTCGGCCAGCCGCCGTACGACAAGGGCAACAGCGCATTCCAGCTCAACGTCGAGACGCAAGGCCGCCTGACCGATCCCAAACAGTTCGCCGACGTCGTCATCCGCACCGATGCGCAAGGCCGCCAGGTCCGCGTCTCGGACGTCGCGCGCGTCGAACTCGGCGCGCAGGATTACGGCGCGAATACCTATCTCAGCGGCAAGCCGACCGTCATCGCCGCGGTCTTCCAGCGTCCCGGCTCGAACGCACTCGGCGCGGCGCAGGCCGTCACCGCCGAGATGGAAAGCATGTCGAAGCGCTTCCCCAAGGGCCTCGAATACAAGGTCATCTACAACCCGACCGAGTTCATCGCGCAGTCGATCGACGCGGTGAAGCACACGCTCTTCGAGGCAATGGTCCTCGTGGTACTGGTGATCCTCGTCTTCCTGCAGAAGTGGCGCGCGGCGATCATCCCGATCGTGGCGATCCCGGTCTCGCTGATCGGTACCTTCGCGGTGCTCGCCGCTGCCGGGTACAGCCTCAACAACCTGTCGCTGTTCGGCCTCGTCCTCGCGATCGGCATCGTCGTCGATGACGCGATCGTCGTGGTCGAGAATGTCGAGCGCAACCTCGAACACGGGCTCTCCCCCTTGGAGGCGGCGCGCACGTCGATGGACGAAGTGTCGGGCGCGCTGGTCGCGATCGTGCTCGTGCTGTGCGCGGTGTTCATCCCGACCGTGTTCCTCACCGGGCTGTCCGGCGCGTTCTACCGCCAGTTCGCGGTGACGATCTCGACCGCGACGATCATCTCGCTGCTGATCTCGCTGACGCTGTCGCCGGCGCTCGCCGCGATGCTGCTCAAGCCGACCGCACCCGCCGACTCCGGCAACCGCCTGACCCGCACCGTGCGACGCGCCGGGGACGCCTTCAATCGTGGGTTCGAGCGGATGAGCGACAGCTATGCCCGCCTCACCGCGCGCCTAGTCACCGCGCCGCGCCGGATGATGATCGCCTATGCCGCCCTGATCGCGGTCACGGTCGGCGTCTTCACGATCACCCCGTCGGGCTTCGTTCCCGCGCAGGACCAGGGCTACTTCCTGACCGTCATCCAGCTTCCGCCCGGCTCGTCGGTCGAGCGCACCGATGCGGTCATGCAGAAGGTCGCGAAACGCATCCTGCCACTCGCCGGCGTCAAGGGCGCGGTCATGCTCGCGGGCTTTGATGGCCCCTCGCAGACGCTCGCACCCAACTCGGCCGCCGCGTACATCCCGCTGAAGAGCTTCGAGGAGCGCAAGAAGCTAGGCGTTACGCTCGCGAGCATCATGGCGGAATCGCAGAAAGCGACCGGCGACATCACCGAAGCGCGCCTGCTGATCGTCCCGCCACCGCTGATCCAGGGCATCGGCTCGGCCGGCGGCTACCGTCTGATGGTGCAGGACCAGGGCGGCCACGGATACGCCGATCTCGGCAAGACGAGTTACGCGCTGATCGGCCAGGCGAACCAGACCAAGGGTCTCGCCCAGATCTATACGTTCTTCGACACCGCCACCCCGCGCATCTTCGCCGACGTCGACCGCGCCAAGGCCAACCTCTTGGGCGTCCCACCCGAGCGCGTGTTCGAGGCGTTGCAGGTCTATCTGGGCTCGGCGTTCGTCAACGACTTCAACCTGCTGGGGCGCACCTACCGCGTCACGGCACAGGCAGACGCGCCGTTCCGCAACACCACCGCGGACATCGCCAACCTGAAGACGCGCTCCAACTCGGGCCAGATGGTCCCGGTCGGCTCGGTCTCGACGTTCAAGGACAAGACCGGCCCGTACCGCGTGGTCCGCTACAACCTGTTCCCCGCGGTCGAAGTCGATGGCGACACCGCCAAAGGCTATTCCTCGGGCCAGTCGCTGGTCGCGATGGAGAAGCTCGCCGATGCGTCGCTCCCCGCTGGCTACGCGCATGAATGGACCGGCATCGCCTACCAGCAAAAGGCCGCCGGCAGCACCGCCGCGCTCGTCTTCGGCATGGCGGTCGTGTTCGTCTTCCTCGTGCTCGCCGCGCAGTACGAGAGCCTGACGCTACCGCTCGCGATCATCCTGATCGTGCCGATGTGCCTGCTCGCTGCAATGACCGGCGTGAACCTGCGAGGTATGGACAACAACGTCCTCACGCAGATCGGCCTGGTCGTGCTGATTGCGCTCGCCGCGAAGAACGCGATCCTCGTGGTCGAGTTCGCCAAGCAGGCCGAGGAACAGGACGGGCTCACCCCGGTCGAGGCGGCGGTCCGCGCAGCGAAGGACCGGTTGCGGCCGATCCTGATGACGAGCTTCGCGTTCATTCTCGGCGCGGTGCCGCTGGTGATCGCGACCGGTGCCGGTGCGGAACTCCGTCAGGCGCTCGGGACCGCGGTGTTCTTCGGGATGATCGGCGTGACCGGGTTCGGGCTGCTTTTCACCCCCACTTTCTATGTCGTCGCACGGGCGCTGGCGCTGCGGTTCGAACGCCGCAAGCCAGCCGCTGCCCAGCCGACCCTTCAGCCAGTCGAATAGGACCAGCATCATGAAGTCCGCCCTCCTTGCGAGCCTCTCGGCGCTGACGCTCGCCGCCTGCGCCGCCGGCCCCGACTATGTCGCGCCGATCACCCCACCCAAGGCGGCGGCGTCGTTCGTCACCGCGCCCTCTGCCAACGGCACCGCTGCCACCGTCACGACGGCGCCCGACAACGACTGGTGGCGGATGTACCGCGACCCCGTCCTCGACGGCCTCGTCGCGGATGCCCTCGCGGCAAACACCGACTTGCGCGTCGCCGTCGCCCGGCTAGATAGCGCCCGCGCGTCCCTGCGCGGCGCGAAGACCGACCGCGAGCCACAGGTGAACGCGGGCGCGAGCGGCAATTACGCGCGCACCTCGCAACTCCAGAACCTGCCCGGCCTCGACCGCGAGCGCGCCACCTACGACGTAGGCCTAGACGTTAGCTACGAGGTCGATCTCGCCGGCCGAGTCCGCCGCAACGTCGAAGCAGCCCGCGGTGACGTTGGCGCCGCGCAGGCCGATGCGGATGCCGTCCGCGTCTCGATCGTCGCCGCCACCACGCGCGCCTACGTCGATGCAGCCTCGTCCGCCGAACGCCTCGCGGTCGCGCGGCGAATCGTCGACCTGCTCGACAAGTCGAACACGCTGACCGGCAAGCGCGTCGACGCCGGTCGTGCAGCCCGCCTCGACCAGGTCCGGATCGCAGCCCTGCGCGATCAGCGCGCCGCCAACATTCCGCAGATCGAGGCCGAACGTCAGGCGGCGCTGTTCCGCCTCGCCACGCTCACCGGCCGCACCCCGCAGGACCTTCCCGCAACCGCCGGCGCCCGCACGACGACGCCGCGCCTAGACCAGCCGATTCCAATCGGCGACGGCGCGACGTTGCTAGCCCGCCGCCCCGACGTCCACGCCGCCGAACGCCGGCTTGCGGCAGCCACCGCGCGGATCGGCGTCCAGACCTCGCAGCTCTACCCGCAGATCTCGCTCGGCGGTTCGATCGGCTCGACCGCGCTTAGCGTGGGCGACATCTTCACCGGCGGCCCGATCCGCTGGCTGCTCGGCCCGTTGCTGAACTGGTCGCTCAACCAGTCGGCAGCCCGCGCCCGCATCGCCGGCGCCGAGGCGGACTCGCGTGGCGCACTTGCCAATTTCGACGGGAGCGTCCTTACCGCACTCGAGGAAACCGAGACCGCGCTGTCCAACTACGCCCGCGAACTCGATCGCCGCACGCAGTTGCAGTCCGCGCACGACAACGCCGCCACCGCCGCCCGCATCACCCGCGCTCGCCAGCGCGAGGGCCAGATCGACTTCCTCGACGTCCTCGACGCCGAACGCACGCTTGCCGATACGGATACGGATCTCGCGGCGGCGGACTCGCGGATCGCAGGGGCGCAAGTCGACCTGTTTCGTGCGCTGGGTGGTGGCTGGCAGGCGCCAAGTCGCCCCGCCGCATGAGGTAAATACATCCAGAACCGATGCGTTAACCAACATAATACTGTAAGGAGCAACTAAAGTAGATCAAGTCTGACGACGAACGGACCGCAGTATGACTGACGACATCGAACAGACGGAGACGAACGCCGCAGCGTGGCGTGATCGTGTCTCGTATCACGAAGACCGGGCCGCGCAGGAACGGGTACTTGCAGCTTCAGCGCGCTCGGACGCGGCATATACCGCGCATCGGGTACTCAGCGAGCGACATCTTCAACTCGCGGCGACCGCCGAACTGGTCGCAAAAATGCCCGATGCCGAACCACCGCAAAGCGTGTCGCTGGAGCAGACCGGCGACCTGATCCGCAGGAGCTACGGTGATGTCGGATAGCGGCCCATCCGACCGGGGAATGTCAGGCGATGTCGGCCTTGCCGAGGTTGATCTTGTCGTAGAGCGCAAGCAACGCGGTCACTTCCTCGACCACGGTTTCCTGTTCCGCCCGCCAGCGCGCGGTGGCGTCGTGCGACGGGATACCATCCTGCCCGTCATGCAGGGTAAACCCTTGGTCTATCAGCCAGATCGCGTCGCTCGCCCGCGAACGCTGTCGTCGCAGGTGATAGACCCATTGCTCGATTATCCCCGAAGGTACCAGTCTATCCAGATCGCCCATCGCGCCGCGGTAGGGCAACGCCGACGCCAATACCAGCCTTCGAAAATTCTGGCGAAACATCCACGTCTTGCTGCGGTTACCGGCGTTAACCGTGTCGCGGAATCCCGCCGGAACTTTGCCGGCGCATCGCGATCATTATGGACTTCCTGCCGCACCCTTCCGTGATCGAACGCCGTATGGATGATCAGTCCGTGCTGGCCATGCGTGCGCCGACCCCGATCATCGCGCAGATGCATGAGGGACTGGCGCTGCTGTACCGCGAACAGCTGATCGCGCTGCTCGAACGCTGATCCGAATTGGGATGCGACGACGGGCCGACCGCGGCTAGGAGCCGTTACATGACTCCTCCCGACACCCGCTCCGATCTTGAAACCTCACGATCGGTCTGGATCGGCACCTATGCCGGCGGTGGCGGCGTAGGCGTCTATCCTCTCAGCAGAACCGGCTCCGCTGGCGCTCCGTATCCGGATGCACGCAACGCATCGTTCGGCACATATTCGTCGCGGTTCGATCTCCACTACCTGGTCGACGAGCAGGACGTCGGCGCGCTCGGCGTCCACCGTCGCACCGCCTCGGGCTGGCTCCGGCTGGCGCACGTCCCGGTCGGTGGTGCAGCACCGTGCCACGTCGCGCTGGATCGCACGCAAACCTGCGTCGCGGTCGCGAACTACGCTAGTGGCAGCGTCTCGCTGTTCCGGCTTGATCCGCAGAGCGGGCTGCCGATTGGCCAGCCGACCGTGCGCGCCAATAGCGGTAGCGGCCCCGATCTCGAACGCCAGCAATCGCCGCACGCGCACTGGGTCGGCTTTGGCCTCGACAACCAATTCCTGTATGTTGCGGATTTCGGCACCGACGAAGTGCTCGCCTTCGCATTCGACGCGGAACGGGCAACAGTCGGAGAGCCGTACACCGCGCTTAAGGCCGTGCCCGGATCGGGGCCACGACACCTGCTGTTCCATGAGCAGCACCCGAAATCGGCGTATCTCGCCTGCGAACTCGACAGCACGCTTGTCGCGCTGACCGTCGTGGGTCACGATCTGAAGCCCCGCGCGTCCGTTTCTACCCTTCCGGCAGGCTGGAACGGCGCAAACATCATCGCGCACATCGGTACCAATGCCGCGGGCGACCGGCTGTACGTCTCCAATCGCGGCCATGACAGCATCGCGGTCTTCGCGCTGAACGAAGGCGGCGATCCCACCCTCCTTCAGCATATCGCCAGCGGAGGCGCATCGCCGCGCTTCTTCATGGTGCTGGAAGAGGAACATCGGATGATCGTCGTCCACGAACGCGATCAGCGCGTGACGATGCTCGATATCCTGCCGGACGGGACGCTTGCTCCGACCGACTTCGCGGTACATGTCCCCGGCGCCGCGTTCGCCTTCGTCGCTTAGCTGACGCTGGCGATGAGCAGCGTGAGTTCGGTACGGACCGGGTTGTCGTCGATGCGGATGGGCTTCACCGCACGGCGCTTGACGGGATAGGACGCGCGCACCGCGTCGCACAATTCCTTGACCGAGACACGCACGCACGCCCCTTCGTCGCAGACCAGGCGCGGCGTGCTGATCGACTGGATGCAGGTCGTCGGCGTACCGGCCCAGACTGCCGCCGCGCTCGACAAAAGGCATGCGGCTGCGATCCGCAAAACGGTGTTCTTGGTCATCATGGTAGCCGGCCCCCCACAGGCAGTTCGTATCTGGTAAAGCCACCGTTAGGGGCCAAGTTGTTGCGATAACGTTTCAATCGGCGGGCAATCGTACGACGGTCCGCCGGTGGTCAGAAACGACAACCGGAGCGATCAATCCGCTGCGATCGGCCCTTGCGGAGGGCTCGCGCGTCGCGTGAACCACACGATGATGACCATCGCCAAGCACAGCCATGCGGAGATACGGAACAGGTCGGTCGAGGCGAGCAGATACGCCTGCGCCACCATCTGCCGCGTGATCGCACCCGCCGCCTGCACGTCGGTCAGCCCCATCCGCGTCAGCGCACCCTGCGCCATCTGGTAGGGCGAACCGGTGCCGATCGCTTCCGACAACCGACTCTGGTGGAGCGTCTCGCGCCGATCCCAGGCGGTCGTGATGATCGACGCGGCGAAGCTGCCCGAGGTGATGCGCGCGAAGTTCGAGATGCCCGTCGCCGACGGCAGCCGCTCCGCCGGGATACGGTCGAGCGAGATCGTCAGCATCGCGAGGAAGAACGTGCTCATCGCGATCCCCTGCACCATCAGCGGCAGCATAAGGTCGTAGAAGCTCGCGCCCGTCGTGTAGCCCGAGCGAAGGTAATAGGAGTAGCCGAATGACGCGAACGCGACCGTCGCGAGGATGCGCGCGTCGATCTTGCCGCTGAGTCGGGCCACGAACGGCGTCAGAATCACCGCCACCGCGCCCGAGGGTGCGGCGACCAGTCCCGCCCAGGTCGCGGTATAGCCGAGCTGCGTCTGCAACCAGAGCGGCAGCAGCAGCGTGTTGGCGAAGAACACCGCATAACCCAGGCAGAACGCGATAGTCCCGATCGTAAAGTTGCGGCTCTTGAACAGCGACAGGTTCACCGCCGGGTTGGCGTCGGTCAGCTCCCAGATGATCCAGCCGACAAAGCCGATCGCGGCGACGACCGCGGCGATGACGATCCGGTCGGCGGCGAACCAGTCGTCGTTCTTGCCGAGATCGAGCACGATCTGCAGCGCCCCGACCCAGATCACCAGCAGGATCAGCCCGACCTGGTCGATCGGCAGCTTCCGCGTCGGCGTATCGCGCTTGCCGAGCTTGTTCCAGCACACGAACGCGCAGAACATCCCGAACGGCACGTTGATCAGGAAAATCCAGCTCCAGTGGTAATTGTCGGAGATGTAGCCGCCCAGGATCGGCCCCATGATCGGCGCGACCAGAGTCGTCATCGACCAGATGCCGAGCGCGGTGGAACGCTTGTGGACGGGGAAGATCGCGATCAGCAGCGCCTGGCTGCCGGGGATCATCGGCCCGGATACCGCGCCCTGGAGAATGCGGAAGCCGATCAGCGACGGCAGGTCCCATGCGATCCCGCACAGGAACGATGCGATCGTGAACAGGAAGACGGACACGCAGAACGTCCGCACCACGCCGAACCGGCCCATCAGCCACCCGGTCAGCGGCACCGCGACTCCGTTGGCGACCGCAAACGCGGTGACGATCCAGGTGGAGTTGTCGCTGGAAACGCCGAGATTGCCGGCGATGGTGGGAAGCGAGACGTTGGCGATCGTCGTGTCGAGCACCTGCATGAAGGTGCCGAGCGCGAGCGCGAATGCGGTGAGGGCGAGCGAGCCGCCGACGAGAGGGGCGGGACCGGCGCCGGAGGGGGCTGCCATCAGGTGGCACTCCGTTCGCAAAGGTGAACCTCGACCACGCCACCACCCCGGCGAAGGCCGGGGCCCAGTTGGGGGACGAGCCTAACGGAAGGCAGCGCGCCGTTACGACCACCTCTCCAACTGGGCCCCGGCCTCCGCCGGGGTGGTGGCCCCAACAAAGCAGACGGCCCGTTCCCTGTTTCCCCGCGAAGGCGGGGACCCAGACTGGGCTCCCGCCTTCGCGGGAGAACAAGGAGAGCAGGACCGCACCGGAGTAATGGCCACCGCAAAATCATCACCGGTTAGCCGCGATGATCTGGCGGATCTTCGCATCGACCGCAGCATCCCCCTGCCCGGTCGCCAGCCCCTTGTACGCCGCCACCGCAGGCCGCCCGACCATCGTCCCCGACTTGTCCGCGGTATCGACGATCGCGTTCACCGACAGCCCGACCCGCAACGGATTGCGCCGCAGCTCACCCTTGTCGAGCGCGATCCGCACCGGCACGCGCTGGGTGATCTTGATCCAGTTCCCGCTCGCATTCTGCGGCGGCAACAGCGCGAACGCATTGCCGCTACCCGCACCCAACCCGACGACATGGCCGTGATAGACCAAATCATCTCCGTACATGTCCGCCGTCACCGTAGCCGCCTGGCCGATCCGCAGATCGCGCAGCTGAGTCTCGCGGAAGTTCGCATCGACCCAGACCCGGTCGAGCGGCACCACCGCCATCAGCGGCAGCCCCGCCGAAACCTGCTGCCCAAGCTGCACGGTCCGTTGCGCCACGACGCCATCGATCGGCGCCACCACGTGCATGTGACTCCGCGTGATCGCCGCGCGCCGATACGCCGCGATCGCCGCCAGCACCGCCGGGTTGTTCGACACCGTGGTGCCGACGACGCCGTTCTTCGACTGCGCCTGCTGGCTGCGCGCGAGTTGCAGCGTCGCGCTCGCCACCTTTACCTGGTCCGCGGCATGGCTCAGTTCTTCACCCGAGATCGCGCCTTCCGCTGCCGCCCCACGACGGCGCGCGAGATCGTTCCGCGCCCGCGCCAGTTCGGCCTCCGCCTGCACGACCGCGGCCCCGGTCTCGTTCACCTTAGAAAAGTCCGACCGCGTCGCCCTCACCGCCCGTGCGAGTTCCGCCTCCGCCGACGCCACACCGACATCCGCGGTCGCGGCGTCGAGGTCGATCAGCGGCTGGCCCGCCTTCACGACCTGCGTATTGTCAGCATGGATCGCGGTCACCTGCCCCGGGTCGCGCGCAGTGATCGCCACGATATCGCCCGCGACATAGGCATCGTCGGTCTCCTGCTCGGGTGCGGCGAGCAGGAAGTGGAACACCGCCCACACGATCGCGCCGATCACGACGACCACACCGAGGATCGTCAGCGCGCGCTTGCGTGCGCGCGGATTGCCGGTCGGAGCCGCGGCGGGCGCCGGCGTTTGCGTATCGGTCATCGCGTCATCCCCTGAAAATCATAACCACCACCCAGCGCCAGCACGAGCTGCACGCGCTGTTGCGCGGCATCGGCGGCGAGGTCGGCATCGGCCTGTTCGGCGGCCAGCGTGCGGACGTCGTTGTCGACCAGATCGAGCCGGCTATCGAGGCCGCTCGACACGCGGATCGCGTTCAGCCGCCCGGTCTCGGCATAGCCCCGCACCACCTCGCGCTGTCGCTGCCGGTCGGCGTCGAGCGCCCCGATCCGCGCCACCGCATCGCCCGCCTCGCGCACCGCGCCGATCACCCGGTCGTTATAGTCCGCGGTCGCCAGATCGAGCGCCGCGGTCGCGCCCGCGAGGTCCGCCTTCAACCGGCCATTGTCGAAGATCGGCAGATGGACCGCCGGCCCGACGCCGACCGTGCCCGCATCGAGCGAGAACAGATTGCCGAGCCCGACCGCCTGGAACCCCGCCAGCGCCGCCAGATTGACGTTCGGATAGAACGCTTTCCGCGCAACCTGACGCCCGGCCGCCGCAGCCTCGATCCGCGCCTGCGCCGCCGCGATATCGGCACGTCGCGCGAGCAGGTCGGCGGGCACGGTCTTGGGCAACGGCAGCGCCGCATCGAGCCGCAACGCGGTCGCACCGATCGTCGCCGGATAATTCGCACCACGCCCGGCCAGCGCCGCCAGCGCATTCTTCGCGAGCACCTGCGCCGCCTGCGCGCGCAGCAACGCCTGGCGCGCCTGCGCCAGCAGAGTCGTCGCGGCCTGTGCGTCGAGCTTGCTCGCGAGGTTGTTGCGGATCCGCACGTTCACCAGCCGTAGCGAATTCTGGCGCGTCGAGATCGTCCGCTGCGCGATCCCCGCCTGCGCCTCGGCGCGTTCGAGATCGATATAGGTCTGCACGACCGCCCCCGACAGCGCCATCCGCGCCGCCGCTACGTCGAGCGAAGCCGCGCGCACCGACGCCCGCGCGCCCTCGATCGCGGCCTTCTGACGCCCGAACAGATCGAGGTTCCAGCTGAGGTTCGCCGCGGTCGACCCGACGAACCGCGTCGATCCGGCATAGGGCGGCGGGATCGTGTAGCGACCGCTCAACCGCGCAAGTTGCTCCTGCGCATCGAGCGTCACGTCGGGGCCATTGTCGGCACGCCGCGTCGACAGCACCGCCTGCGCCTGCGCGACCCGTGCCAGCGCCGCATCGAGCGACGGGCTGCCCGCCACCGAATCGCGCACCAGCCGATCGAGCTGCGGATCGCCGAACGACCGCCACCAGTCGGCCGCGATCACCGGCGCCGCATCCGGCGCCAGCCCGAGCGCGGTGGCCGATACCGGCTCAACGACAGTCTTCGACGCCGGGATCGCGCATCCCGCGAGCAGCCCCGCCACCGTGATCGGGGCCAGGGCAGTGCCAATCTTCATGCGCGGCGTCCTTCGGTCAGAGCGTCGTCCAGCGTCGTGCGGAGTTTTTGCATCAGTTCGATCAGCTTCTCGATTTCGGCCCGGTCCCAGCCCGTCAGCAGACTATTCCAGTATTCGATGATCTTATCGCGACACCGGATCGCGACCGCCTTGCCGTCGGCCGTCAGTTCGAGATTCAGCACGCGCCGGTCGTCGCTCGCCCGCGACCGCGTGACCCAACCATTATGCTCCATCGCGTCGACCAGCCGAGTCGTCGCACCCTTGTCGTGCGAAAGATCCCGCGCGAGGTCGGCACACGTCGCGGCCCGGCCTGCGAGGATGGACATGAGCGCTGACCACTGCGTCCCGGACAGACCCTCCGCCGCGAACACCGGCTCGATCAGGCTCTGCCCGATCTGATGGATCCGCCGCGCGAGGTAACCGAGCGAACAGTCCGGCCCGAATTCAGATTTGGTGTAGAACGCCATATCGTTGCCATGGCAACCATTGCCCAGGCAGTCAATTGCGCGTTTTGCATGTTGACGTGAGGACGGCGGACTGGTGGATAGACGCGCCTCGAAAGCGCTCGGCCCCCCGAATCTCACACAGGCTCGGCCGGAAATACGAAAAGGGCCACCCGCAAGAGCGGATGACCCTTTCGCCATTCCAACGATCTAAACGCCCCCGATCAGAAGCGGAACTTGATCGAACCCTTGTACGACTGGTTCGACACGTCCTTGCGCTCGACGGTGGTGTCGGCGCCGACCGAGATGTCGACGCTGTCGCCGACCAGCGTCAGCCCGGCGCTGATCTCGCCCCAGTTCTTGTCCTGCCCGGCCAGCCCGAACAGTGCGTTCGGACCGATCCCGCCGACGAAGTTCGCACCGAACACGCCCGGCGTCGACTGGAAGTCATGGACGTAGTTCGCCGCGGCATAAGGCCGGAACGAACCACTGCCGCTGAGCACTAGCCCGGCGCGACCCTGCAGGCTGTCGAAGCTGTCGCGATCGACGAACAGAGCCGGTCCGCCGCCAGTCTCGATCGACTTGCCGAAGCCAATATGGCTCGCGCGCATCGACACGCGCGGGCCGACCTTGAGCATCGACAGGTCGAACGCCTTGCCGAGCCCGACCTCGCTGACGACGGTCAACGCGTTGTCGGTGCCGCGCAGGCGGTAGCTGGTGCCGACGAAGCCGACGGTGCGATCGGTCTTGGCGACGAACGCGCCTGCGCTGAACTGCGTATCGAGGACGATCCCCGATGCGGTCTCCAGCTTGCCGTACAGCGTACCCTGGAACAGCTCGCCCTTGGCGCGCTGCGCGATGCCACCGGTGGTGCCGTCGGTGTTGGTGTACGAGAACGAGAAGCCGATCACGCCGCCCTCGCCTGCCTGTTTTTCAAGACCGGCCGCCGCGAAGTAACCGTCGAACTTGTCATGCCCGCCGAACGGATTGGTCCCCGGCATCGACCGGCTCTTGCCGTCGATATAGCCGCCCGCGATGAAGCCGCTCATGTCGTCGGGCAGGCGCCCCTGCTGCAATACGGTGCCGCTCGAGTCGCTCATCGTGTCCTGCCCGCCCGGCAGGTCGCTCGCCATCAGCGACGCGACCTGGACCGGCTTGCCGATCAACGCCAGCGTACCGCCGAGCCCGCCACGCGTATCGATCTGCGCGATGTGATCACGATAGAAGCGCGACATCGTGTCGATCGACGCGACGCCGAGGCTCGACTTGAGCGTCTCGGCCCGCGGCGCAAGGCCCTCCAGCGTCGAACGGATCGTCGCCGCGTTCTGCAGGTCGAGCGAACCATAGACGTTGCTCAGCGCCGCATAGTTGGAACGGTTCTGGTCGAGCAGCCCGGCATAGGCCGACTGCACCGGCGTCGCGGCCACGACGTTGCGATACTGACCCGCGAGGATCCGGACCTGCACCGCGTTGGCGCTGTAGACATAGCTCGGCGTCAGGATCGCGCTGAGCGGTGTCGCAGCCGCGAACGAACCCGTGATGCCGCCTTGCGCAGTGACGATCGTGTAGAGGTCGTTGTACCGGATCGTCTGACCCGCGACCGGCGCGAAACCGACGCGACCGCCAAGATTGGCGATGCCGTTGGTCGCCACGCCCGCCGCGTTGAACGTCGTCGCCGCAAAGGCGAGCTTGTCCGACGTACCGTTCGGCCCGAGATCGATCAGCAGGTTGGTGCCCGAGGCGAGCACGCCGTTGCCGCCGATCGTCAGCGTGCCGATCGTCCCCGTCGTGCCGGGTGCGATCATCCCGGCGACGCTGGTGAAGAACGGCGTGTTGATCCGGCCCGAGCCGGTCAGCATGCCCGCCAGCATGAAGTAATCGCCGGGCGTCGAGATCACGCCGTCGTTCTGGACGACGCCGGTCACCTGGTTGATCGTCATCAGGCTGGTGAGCGACCCGGCCGACGTCACGGCGAGCTTGGCCGTGCTGCCCGCGACGGTGAACTTGTCGACCGTCACCGCCGAGTTCAGCGTGGTCGTACCGGCCGCCGACAGCGTGACGTCGTAATAGCGTGCGCTACGCTGCGTCGTGCGATCGGGGTCGATGTTGTTCGGCACGAAATTGCTCGCGCCCGGCAGGCCGTTGGCAAGCGTCGGCGACAGCGCCGCCAGCGCAGGTCCGGCGGCAGGACGTGGCCCGTTAGCCACCGGTACGCCGTCGATCGTCTCGACGCCGGTCTTCACATCGAGACAGTCGGTCTGGAAGCAGATCTGGCCGAACTTGTTGCCATCGCCGGCGATGCCCGCACCGACCGTGGTCGGAACGCCGTTCACCAGCTTGCCGTCGACGATGATCTGGTAGTTCGGATCGAGCGCGGTCACCCAGTGCGACGCATCGGTCCACAGGCCGTCGCCGGTCTTGGCCTGGGCGTAGCGATAGGGGTTGTTGGCAGCGATATAGTCCGCGAACAGATAGAGCGGCTGGTAGAAACTCGCCGTCCCATAGGCCCCGAACGGTGTCTGGACGAAGAAGCGGTTGCCGCCCGATAGGACGCCGATCACCACCTGCTTGGCAAACGTGCGGTCGAGGATCAGCGGTCCGCCCGAATCGCCACCCGCAGTCGTGCCTTCCTTGGCCAGCGGGGCGTCCTTGAACACGTTGAAATCATACGGGCTCGCAGCAGCGGTACCCCGGCGGGGATCGTCGAAATCGAGCTGGTACAGGTTCTGCGGCATGCCGCCGGTCTCACCGTAGAGGAACCCGTTCAGGTCGTCGAACGAACCGAGGATGCCGATCGTGTTCTCAGCGATGCGACGCCGGTAATCGACGCCGTTGGTGTCGCCGACCAGCGTGCCACCCTGGCCGTTGCGACCATAGCCGGTGATCGTGACGTGATAGCCGGTGCCGGTCGTGTCGCCGATCGTCGCAGGCGCGGGCAGCGCCGACAGCAGCAGCGCCCAGGTCGGCACGTTTGCCGCCGGCGTATCGAGCGTCGCGATCGCGACGTCGCCCTGCAGAAAGTTCTGCGCCAGCCCGAGCTTCAGCGAGTTGGCGTTATAGACGACCTGGTTGACGTTATAGAGGAAGTTGGCGGTGTTGGTCTTGTACTGTTGCGTGTTGACTGCGCCGGTCGCAGTCGTCGGCAGGAACCAGTCGAGCAGGGCCGGACGGTTGTTCTGCTGGAAACCAAACGCAATCGGGATGCCGCCGCCCTGCGCACCATAGCCCCAGGGGTTCTGCGCGCCAGTGCCGGCAGCGTTCTCGTTCACGCAGTGCGCGGCAAAGATCACCGTGCGCGGATTGATCAGCGTCCCCGTGCACAAGCCGACGCCGCCGCCCCCTGACGAGATCGTCATCTGGCCGACGCCATTGACGCCGTTGCCGGGGTCCTGCGCGGTGGTCGGCGTGCCCGGCGCCGAGATTACGATGTTCGGTTCGGAGAAGACATCGGCGGGGTTCAGCGCGCTGCCATAGGCGATCGATTCGAGGATCGGCAGGCGATCCTGTGCAGCCGCTATCGATGGCAGGGCCGCCGCGGCGAGCAGCGCCGTCGAGGTCAGCAGCGTCACACGTGCGGGGCGCGATCCAGTACGAGCGCCGCGCATGCGCGAGGTAGCTATAATCGTCACATTCAACCCCTTGTCCGCGCCGCCCGCTGTAAGACGTACGCCAATTTGGAGAGGGTATGCAGACCATTTTGGGAACGCAATCAATGACTACGCGGCAATCACGCGACTGTAACATTGTGTATCGAACGTTGTATAATTGTCACCGCGGGGCCGGTTTTGGCCGTCCGATATTGCGCTGCGCGGTCGCCGCAAATCCCGAGCTTGCGCTGTTCTTCCGCGAACGGTCAGGCACTTGCCGGGGGTTTGTCCGCCAGTTCGTCGAGGCAATGCGCCAACAACGCAGCCAACAGGTATCGCTGCTGCGCGTCGGCGATAGCCAAGGCGTGTTCGATGGCGCTGCGCAGGATCCGGGTGTCGTCGGTATCGGGGCCCATGCCTCGTGTTCGCGGCTAGCGCGATCCCGCGCAATACGCCAGGTTATGCCGACATCTTTTAACCTGTGTTAGCCGCAGAATTCCGGCGTTTCTGCTGCCGTTTTTGGTAGCGCGTCGAAACCGCGATATGTCATGTTAACGCATGGCAATCGACACCGAATCGGCTCGCACTGCAGAAAACCTCCTCACTGTGCGCGGCATGCGCGGCGAGATCTTCCCCAGCGAAATATTCGACGAACATGCCTGGAACATGATGTTGCGGTTGTTCGTCGCCGAAGCCAGCGGCGAGGCGGTGACCGCATCCGACCTGATGGCGCTGACCAAGACGCCCCCGGCGGTAGGCGAGCGCTGGATCGCGCACCTAGTCGCCGATGCGCAGATCGAGCCCTATTCGGAGGGCGGCACGATATCGCTGACCCGTTCCGCGGTCGATCGCATGAACATGTTCCTGCGCCGGGCCGCGAGCGTCCACGAAAGCGACGGTCCCGCCTGACCCGCCGGCCAGACTTTTAGCCGGGCCCGCCCGCCTGACCGCTAGCCTGCCCGACAACACGGTACCGCCAGCACGGAATAACCGGCCTGGGGCGTCCCCGCGCCCTTCCCCGATCCGCTCCCCCTTGCTAAGGCCCCAGCGGTAACAGCATTTTTCGCTCGGTCCCCGACGCGCCCGCGTGGCCTATACGGCTGCTTTCCCCTCGGCGCCCGGCGGCCCGACGCCCACGGGAAGGACCCCTATGACTGCCATCGGCCAGGACACCCTCAAGACCCGCACCAGCCTCTCCACCGGCGGCAAGTCGTACGACTATTACAGCCTCGCCAAGGCGTCCGAACAGCTCGGCGACATCAGCCGCCTGCCCTTTTCGATGAAGGTGCTGCTCGAGAACCTGCTGCGCTTCGAGGACGGCGTGACCGTCACGCGCGAGGATATCCAGGCGATCGTCGACTGGCAGAAGGAGCGTCGCAGCGACCGCGAGATCCAGTATCGCCCGGCGCGCGTGCTGATGCAGGATTTCACGGGTGTCCCTTGCGTGGTCGACCTCGCCGCAATGCGCGACGCGATGACCAAGCTCGGCGGCAACCCCGAGAAGATCAACCCGCAGGTCCCCGTCCACCTCGTCATCGATCACTCGGTGATGGTCGACGAGTTCGGCACCCCGCAGGCGTTCCACGACAATGTCGACCTCGAATATGAGCGCAACATCGAGCGCTACGAGTTCCTCAAGTGGGGCAGCAAGGCGCTCGACAATTTCCAGGTCGTCCCCCCCGGCACCGGCATCTGCCACCAGGTGAACCTCGAATATATCGGCCAGGCCGTCTGGTCGTCGGCATCGTCGGGTGACCACGGCGACGGCACCATGATCGCGTATCCCGATACGCTGGTCGGCACCGACAGCCACACGACGATGATCAACGGCCTCGGCGTGCTCGGCTGGGGCGTCGGCGGGATCGAGGCCGAGGCCGCGATGCTCGGCCAGCCCGTGTCAATGCTGATCCCGGAGGTCGTCGGCTTCAAGCTGCTCGGCAAGCTCAACGAGGGCATCACCGCCACCGATCTCGTGCTCACCGTCACGCAGATGCTGCGCGCCAAGGGCGTGGTCGGCCGCTTCGTCGAGTTCTTCGGCCCCGGCCTGTCGTCGATGACGCTCGCCGACCGCGCGACGATCGCCAACATGGCGCCCGAATACGGCGCGACCTGCGGCTTCTTCCCGATCGACGACAAGACGCTCGATTACATGCGCCTTACTGCGCGTTCGGACGAGAACGTCGAGTTGGTCGAGGCCTATGCCAAGGCCAACGGCTTCTGGCGCGACGAGAATGCCGAGGACCCCGTCTTCACCGACACGCTCGAACTCGACATGGGCACTGTCGTCGCCAGCCTCGCCGGCCCGAAGCGCCCGCAGGACCGCGTCAGCCTCAACAAGGTCGACGAGGTGTTCAACAGCGACCTCCACAAGCTGTACCACAAGGAGCAGCCCGCCCGCGTCGCGGTCGAAGGTCGCGAGCATGACATCGGCGACGGCGACGTCGTCATCGCCGCGATCACCAGCTGCACCAACACGTCGAACCCGTCGGTGCTGGTCGCCGCAGGGCTCGTCGCGCGCAAGGCCAACGCGCTCGGTCTCAAGTCGAAGCCTTGGGTAAAGACCTCGCTCGCCCCCGGTTCGCAGGTCGTCACGGACTATCTCGACAAGGCCGGCCTCACCGCGGACCTGAACGCGCTTGGCTTCAACCTCGTCGGCTATGGCTGCACGACCTGCATCGGCAATTCGGGGCCGCTGGCGCCTGCGATCTCGGCCGCGATCAACGAGAACGACCTCGTCGCCGCGTCGGTGCTGTCGGGCAACCGCAACTTCGAAGGCCGTGTGTCGCCTGACGTCCGCGCCAACTTCCTCGCCTCGCCGCCGCTCGTGGTCGCCTATGCGATCAAGGGCACCGTCACGACCGACATGATCGAGACGCCGCTGGGCCAGGGGTCCGACGGCCAGGACGTGTATCTGCGCGATATCTGGCCGACCAACGAGGAAGTCCGCACGACGATGGACGCCAACATCGACGCCGGCATGTTCGGCGCGCGCTACGGCGACGTGTATGCGGGTGACGCCAAGTGGCGCGAGATCGACGTCACCGGTTCGGACACCTACGCATGGCGCGCAGGGTCGACCTACGTCGCCAACCCGCCATACTTCGAGGGCCTCAGCATGACGCCGTCGCCGGTGCAGGACATCATCGACGCCAAGCCGCTCGCGATCCTCGGCGATTCGATCACCACCGATCACATCTCCCCGGCCGGTTCGATCAAGGCCGACAGCCCCGCAGGTCGCTTCCTGCAGGAGCATCAGGTCAGCAAGGCGGACTTCAACAGCTATGGCGCGCGTCGCGGCAACCATGACGTGATGATGCGCGGCACCTTCGCCAACATCCGCATCAAGAACGAGATGGTGCCCGGCATCGAGGGCGGCATGTCGAAGTACGACGGCGAGGTCATGGCGATCTACGACGCCGCGATGCGCTTCAAGCAGGACGGCACGCCGCTCGTGATCGTCGCCGGCAAGGAATACGGCACCGGCTCGTCGCGCGACTGGGCCGCGAAGGGCACCAACCTGCTCGGCGTCCGCGCCGTAATCACCGAGAGCTTCGAGCGCATCCACCGCTCGAACCTGGTCGGCATGGGCGTGCTGCCGTTGCAGTTCGCGGAAGGGATCGATCGCAAGACGCTCGGCCTCGACGGATCGGAGACGTTCACGATCCTTGACGTCGCGAGCATCCGCCCGCGCCAGGACGTCACGGTCAAGATGACCCGCGCCGACGGCACCAGCGAGACGTTCGAGACCAAGTGCCGGATCGATACCGTCAACGAGTTGGAATATTTCCTCAACGGCGGCATCCTCCACTACGTCCTGCGCAAGCTGGCCGCGTAAGACTGCCCTACGATCCTCCCCCGCAAGGGGGAGGTGGCGCCGTAGGCGACGGAGGGGGAGGACACGAAACAGAGGTTTCCCTTACCTCCCCCTCCGTCAGGCAAGCGCCTGCCACCTCCCCCTTGCGGGGGAGGATAGATAGGCTTCCAAAATCTCAGATTATTGTAGCGCGTCTCGCGCCGCGACTCCCCGCGCTCCCGAACGGAAAAAAGGCGGGGCGATCGCGAGGATCGCCCCGTAGTTCAGGGAGAAGACCGGGACAGGGGAGACCCGGTCAAGTCGCCGTCCACAGGGGGAGAGGGAGCGGCGACGCACTCCCCTTCGCCCCGATATGTTGCAGGGATATGTCGAACGCGGCGAATGACGAACTTTTCACCTGACTAATTTCGAGGGCACATACCTGCCCAATCCTCCCCCGCCAGGGGGAGGTGGCAGGCGCCAGCCTGACGGAGGGGGAGGAAACGATAACGTCTGATGCGTGTCCGCCCCCTCCGTCACCTTCGGCGACACCTCCCCCTGGCGGGGGAGGATTGAGGTCAGACCGAAAGCGCCCGCCCCGCCACCGCATCCAGCTTCGCCACCAGCGCAGGATCGCGAGCCTCCCGCGCAGTAATGATCGCGCTATCGAGGCACGTATCAATCGGCGAAGCCTCACGCTCCACCGGCAACGCGCGCAGCAACGCCATCACCATCGCCCGAGCCTTCGCCGCATTCGCGCCAAGCTGCGCCACGACCTGCGCGACATCGACGCCCGCCTCGTCCTCGCGCCAGCAATCGTAATCCGTCACCATCCCGACCAGCGCGTACGGAAGCTCCGCCTCGCGCGCGAGCTTCGCCTCGGGCATCGCCGTCATCCCGATCACGTCGCACCCCCATTGGCGGTAGAGCCGACTTTCCGCCCGCGTCGAAAATTGCGGGCCTTCCATCGCGAGATAGGTCCCGCGGTCGTCGACCTGCGCGCCCGCCTCCCGCGCGGCGTCGGCGGCATAGCGCGACAGACGCGGACAAACCGGGTCCGCCATCGACACGTGCGCGACCAGGCCCGTACCGAAGAAGCTCGACGGCCGCCCCTTGGTACGATCGATGAACTGGTCGACGACAGTAAAACTCCCCGGCGGGCGCTGCTCGACTAGAGAGCCGACTGACGACACGGCAAGAACGTCGGTCACGCCGAGCCGCTTCAGCGCATCGATGTTCGCGCGGGCGTTGAGCTCGGAGGGGGAGATGCGGTGGCCTCGGCCATGTCGTGGCAGGAACGCGACACAGACATGGCCGACGCGGCCGGTGTAGATCGCGTCCGATGGCTCGCCCCACGGGGTCTCGACGGTCTGCCAGCGGCCATCCTCGATCCCGTCGACCGCGTACAGCCCCGAGCCACCGATGATTCCAATCGTCCAGCCGCTCATTCGGCGAGCGCCCTCGGCCGTGCGTAGACGAAGTAGATCACCAGTCCGGGCAGGTTCCACAGCCCGAAATACAGCTGCGTCTTCGAAGGCAGGCTGAAGAACAGGTACAGACAGCCGAGAATACCGATCGTTCCCACCAGCGTAGCCGCCGGCGCCCGGAACGTCCGCACCGCATCGGGCGCACGGCGGCGCATCACCAGCATGCAGGCGCAGACCGCGACGAACGCCGCAAGCGTGCCCGCGTTGGCCAGCGCGGCGATCTCGGCCAGCGGCAACAGCCCTGCGATCGCCGCGACGATTGCCGCCGTGATCCAGGTGATCCGGACGGGAGCGCCCCGCTTCGAGACCTTTGCAAGGCTCAACGGCAGCAACCCGTCACGCGCCATCGTGAAGAAGATGCGGCTTTGCCCGAACAGGAACGCGAGCAGCACCGTCGGCAACGCGATGACGGCGGACGCACCAAGGAAGGTCGCAAACCCGGGGCGGCCGATCTCGCGCAGGATCAGCGCGAGCGGCTCTGCGCTGCCGGCGAACTTGGTGTACGACAGCGCGCCGACAGCGGCGACCGCGACGAGAATGTAGATCGCGATGCACGCTACCATCGACCCGACGATGCCGATCGCCAGATCACGGCCGGGGTTCTTGGTCTCCTCAGCCGCGGTCGAGATCGCGTCGAAGCCGTAGAACGCAAAGAAGATGATCGCCGCCGCCGCCATCACGCCCCGCTCCGCCCCGTCGGGCTGCACGGCCTTGGGGAAGCCATAGGGCATGAACGGGTGCAGGTTGGCGCTGTTGAAATAGTGCAGCGCGATGAACACGAACACGGCGAGCGCGATCATCTTCACGCCGACCAGCACCGCATTCAGCGTCGCACTCTCGCGCGTGCCGAACGACAGCACGCCCGCGACGACCGCGATGATGAAGATCGCGGGGACGTTGAGGATGCCGCCAAGCTCGGGACTGAGCGTCAGCGCCTCGGGAAAGCCAAAAGCGCCGCGCAGCAACGGTGCTGCATAGCCCGACCAGCCGACCGCGACGGTTGACACGACGAGGGAGTATTCGAGGATGAGGCTCCAGCCTATCACCCACGCGATCAGCTCGCCGAGCACGACATAGCTATAGGTATACGCGCTGCCCGACGCCGGGATCATCGTCGCCATCTCGGCATAGGCGAGCGCAGCGCAGGCACAAATCCCGCCGGCTATGATGAAGGACAGGATCACCGCAGGCCCGGCAAGCCCTGCCCCCACGCCGATCAGCGTCAGGATGCCAGTGCCAACGATCCCGCCGACGCCCATCGCCACGAGGTGCGGCCACGACAAGGTCCGCGCGAGCTGATGCTCGGGAGGCTGCTCGGTAACGATTTTTCGGCGAAACAGACTGGCCACGGATATCCCCTCTTGTTGCGCGGGGAGTGGCACAGGACGGGACAGGGGGGCAAGACCAGCAGACTTACACCTACTCCAGGGAAATCTCCTCCCCGGCGGAGGCCGGGGTCCAGTTGGCAAGGTCATTGTGACTATGCGCAGCGCTATGTCCGCAGCGTCTCCCAACTGGACCCCGGCCTTCGCCGGGGTGGTAAAAGCGGAGCCGAGATCGAACGGCAGTCCGCTCGTCCTTGTTCTCCCGCGAAGGCGGGAGCCCAGCCTCGGTTCCCGCCTTCGCAGCGACACAAACTAGCTAACGCTGCAACTCAAACGGTAAAGCTCTCGCCGCATCCGCAGGCGCCCTTGGCGTTGGGATTCTGGAACACGAACCCCGCGGTGAAGTCGTCCTCGACCCAATCCATAGTCGACCCGATCAGGTACAGGATCGACCCGCCATCGACGAACAAGGTCCCCCCCGGCGTATCGATCCGCTCGTCGAACGGCTTGGCCTCGGTGACGTAATCCACCGAATAGGCCAGCCCCGAACACCCACGCTTAGGCGTCGACAGCTTAACCCCGATCGCATCTTCCGGAGCCCGCGCCATCAGGTCGGCGATCCGCGCGTGCGCCGTCGCCGTGAGGTTCAGCGCCGCCGGCCGTGCTCGCAATGTCGTTGCCATCTCTTCTTCCTTCCCCCCTCCCGTAAGCGGGAGGGGCCGGGGGTGGGCTCCCGGCCAGCCACTCATAACTGTCGTTCGCGAGGTGAGCGCGGGCCCACCCCCTGCCCCCTCCCGCATGCGGGAGGGGAAAAGTCATAGCATGCCCAGCTCTAACTTCGCCTCGTCCGACATCTTCTGCGGATCCCAAGGCGGATCCCAGACCAGGTTCACTTCCGCAAACCCGACCCCCGGCACCGACCCGACGCGCATCTCGACCTCGGCCGGCATCGACTCCGCGACCGGACAGTTCGGCGTCGTCAGCGTCATCGCCACCACCGCATGCCCGTCCTCGGTCACCTCGACGCCGTAGATCAGCCCCAGGTCATAGATGTTCACCGGGATCTCGGGATCATAGATCTCCTTCAGCGCATCGATGATCGCATCGTACACCGCGCCACCGGGCTCGCCGGGCGAATCCACCTGCGGCTTCTGCGCCAGGAATCCCGCGAGATAATCGCGTTTCCGCTCCGCGTCGGAGTCCGTCTCCATCACGACGCGCGCCTTGGGCGGCGATGCGACGGCATCCACTTCCTCGATCTCGAACCGATCGCTCATTTGAAGATCCTCGTTACTCGCTCGATACCGCGCACCAGTGCCTCGACGTCCGCCGGCCCGTTATACACGCCGAAGCTCGCGCGTGCCGTCGCCTCGACGCCCAGCGCCTCCATAAGCGGCTGCGCACAATGATGGCCGGCACGGATCGCGACGCGCTCCTCGTCCAATATGGTGCCGATGTCGTGCGGATGAACCCCCTCGATCGTGAAGCTCACGATCCCCGCCGAGTCCGCCGGGCCGTACAGCCGCACCGAATTGATCCCCGACAGCGCCTCGCGCGTCGCCGTTACCAGCGCCGTCTCGTGCGCATGGATCGCGTCGAGCCCGATGGTCTCGACATAGTCGATCGCGGCATGCAACCCGAGCGCCCCGACGATATGCGGCGTCCCCGCCTCGAACCGTCCCGGCGGCGGCGCGTAGGTGGTCCTGGCGAACGAAACCTTGTCGATCATCGATCCGCCACCCTGGTACGGCGGCATCGCGTCGAGCAGTTCCGGCTTGGCCCAGAGCACGCCGATCCCGGTCGGCCCGTACAGCTTGTGCCCGGAGAACACGTAGAAATCGCAGCCGATCGTCTTCACGTCGACCGTGATCCGCGGCACCGACTGGCAGCCGTCGAGCAGGATCTTCGCGCCGACCGAATGCGCGATTTCGGTCGCGCGCTTGGCATCGAGTACCGAGCCCAGCACGTTCGAGACATGCCCAAGCGCGACCAGCTTGTGCGCCGGCGTGATCATCCGCTCCATAGCGTCGAGATCAATGCGGTGATCGGGCGTCAACGGCAACACGTCGATCGCGACGCCGCGCGCTTCCGCGATCATCTGCCACGGCACGATGTTCGAATGATGCTCGAGCATCGAGAGCAGGATGCGGTCGCCCGCCTTCAACTGCTTCCCGGCCCAGCACTGCGCGACCAGATTGATCGCCTCGGTAGCACCGCGCACGAACACAATCTCGTCGGGCGACCCCGCGCCGATGAACCGCGCCACGGCCTTACGCGCCGCTTCGTAAGCGACGGTCATGTCAGCGGACCGCTGGTACACGCCGCGGTGCACTGTCGCATAGGTTTCGCCGTAAGCGCGCGTAATCGCGTCGACCACGACCTGCGGCTTCTGCGCAGTCGCGGCGGTGTCGAGATACGCCCAGCCCTCGGGGATCGCCGGGAAGTCCGACAGGCGATCCAAGGGGCGAACGTCGGCGATCACACTCACAACGCCCGCTCCAGCCACGCATCCGCGTCCGCCACGAAAGCCTCGCGAACTGTCTCATCCGCAATTTGCACGAACGCATCGCCGACGAACGCGCGCGTGAGCAGCGCCTGCGCCTTGGCGTGCGGGATGCCGCGGCTCTGCATGTAGAACAGCGCGCGCTGGTCGAGTTCGCCGACCGTCGCGCCGTGTGCGCACTTCACGTCGTCCGCGAAGATCTCCAGCTCGGGCTTCAAATTCACCGTGGCGGTGCGCTGCAAAAGCAACCCGCGCAACGACTGCACCCCGTCGGTCTTCTGCGCATCGCGCGCCACCTCGACCCGTGCCGCAAGGCTCGCCGTCGACTTGTCCGCGGCGACCGCACGCCAGATCTGCTTGCTCTGCCCGTTCAGCGCAGCATGCCGCACCGACACCGCGCACTCCTGCCGCTGGTCGTTCCGTGTCAGCAACGCGCCGCCATATTCGGCAAACGCATCGTCACCCGTCACCGTGATCGCCCCATCGATCCGCGTCCCGGCATCGCCCGCGCCCAACACAGTGACGATCAGGCTCGCTTCCGCGCCGACCTCGACCTCGTCGCGCAACGACACAAAACCATCGGCCTGAAGCAACCGTACCGCGCGCGTCAGCTTGGCACCCATGCCAAGCATCATCCGCGTCGACCGGTTCGACCAGCCAGCCCCGACATACGTCTCGACCACCGACGCGCTCGCGCCATCGGCCAGCACGATCTCCGCCGGAAGCTGGTTCTCGCCGCCCGTCGCGATGTGAACGATCTGGAGAAGCTCAACGCCGGCATTCGCCTCGACCCGGATCGACCAACCATTGCCCGTTGTACGACGACCAAGCGCATGCTTGCCGCCATCGATCGCCGTCATCGTGACGTGGCGCAAATCGCTCCGACCCTGATCCAGCACGCCATCGACGAACAGCGCCCGCGCACCCGGCAGGTCCATAAACCACGTATCGGCGTCCAGCGCGGCGCCGCGCGGCAGTCCGGCCGCCGCCGCAATCGCCGCCGGATCACCCCAGCGCCACGATTCCTCGCGCGTCGAGGGAAGGTCGAGCAGCATCGTCACGCGGCGATCCCCACATAGCCTTCGCTCTCGAGCTGCTTGGCGAGGTCCTTGCCGCCCGAGCGGACGATCTTGCCGTCCGCCAGCACATGGACGAAGTCCGGCTCCACATAATCGAGCAACCGCTGGTAATGCGTGATCAGCAGCACCGCCTTGTCGGGCGCGCGCATGATGCGGTTGATGCCATCGCCGACGACGCGCAGCGCATCGATGTCGAGCCCCGAATCGGTCTCGTCGAGGATCGCGAACTTGGGGTTGACGATGCCCATCTGGACCATCTCGTTGCGCTTCTTCTCGCCGCCCGAAAAGCCGACGTTCACCGGCCGCTTGAGCATGTCGTAGTCCATGCCGAGCAGATCCGCCTGCCCGCGCGCGAGCTTCAGGAACTCGCCGCCCGACAATGGCTTCTCGTCCCGCGTCGCACGCTGGGCGTTGAGTGCCTCGCGGAGGAACTGGACGTTCGACACGCCGGGGATCTCGACCGGATACTGGAAGCCGAGGAACACGCCCGCCGCGGCGCGCTCATGCGCCTCCAGCTCGAGCAGGTCGACGCCGTCGAACGTCACCAAGCCCGCCGTGACCTCATAGCCGGGCCGCCCGCCGAGCACATAGCCCAGCGTCGACTTGCCCGCCCCGTTCGGCCCCATGATCGCGTGCACTTCGCCCGCGTTTACGGTCAGGGACAAGCCCTTGAGGATTTCCTTGCCGTCGATCTCGGCGTGGAGGTTTTCAATCTTTAGCATTATTGCGCTTTCATCCGTCGATCCACGAGCCCGCTAAGGGCATCCGCGGTAAGTTCGTTTTCCATCACGTTCAGACGTACACCAACGTCAGCCTTGAGCTTCTTACCCACAGCTTCGTGCTCGACATCATCCGCCGCAAGTTCCATTCCGGCAGCAAGCCGGTCATCGGCACAGGCTTTACGCGCAGCCTCGATAATTTCGCGATCTCTACTGACAAGATTGGCAGAAGCAACCTGCCGAACAACACAGTCGCGATAATCGTGAAAAGACTGCTCGTCAGCCTTCGACAGGACCACAGCTACTTGCAAAGCAAGTAAGGCAATCACCCGACCGACCCCTCAAGACTGATCCCCAGCAGCTTCTGCGCTTCCACCGCGAACTCCATCGGCAGTTGCTGCAGCACCTCCCGCGCAAAGCCGTTCACGATCAGCGCCACCGCCGTCTCCTGGTCCAGCCCGCGCGACATTGCGTAGAACAGCTGGTCCTCGGAGATCTTCGATGTGGTCGCCTCATGCTCGATCTGCGCGGACGGGTTGCGGACCTCGATGTACGGCACGGTATGCGCGCCGCACTGGTCGCCCAGCAGCAGGCTGTCGCACTGCGTGAAGTTCCGCACGCCCTCCGCAGTCGGCGCGACGCGCACCAGCCCGCGATACGTGTTGTCCGAACGCCCGGCCGAAATCCCCTTCGACACGATCGTCGAGCGCGTATTCTTGCCGAGGTGGATCATCTTCGTGCCGGTATCGGCCTGCTGGCGATTGTTCGTCACCGCGACCGAATAGAACTCGCCGACCGAGCCATCGCCAAGCAGCACGCACGACGGATATTTCCACGTGATCGCGCTGCCGGTCTCGACCTGGGTCCAGCTAACCTTCGAGTTCTTGCCCTGGCACAACGCACGCTTGGTGACGAAGTTGTAGATTCCGCCGACGCCGTTCTCGTCGCCCGGATACCAGTTCTGCACGGTCGAATACTTGATCTCGGCATCGTCGAGCACGACCAGTTCGACCACCGCGGCATGCAGCTGGTTCTCGTCGCGCATCGGCGCGGTGCAGCCCTCGAGATACGAGACGTACGACCCCTTGTCCGCGACGATCAGCGTGCGCTCGAACTGCCCGGTATTCTCGGCATTGATGCGGAAGTACGTCGACAGCTCCATCGGGCAGCGGACGCCTTCCGGGATGTAGACGAACGTCCCGTCGGAGAAGACCGCCGAGTTCAGCGTCGCGAAATAGTTGTCACGCTGCGGCACGACCTTGCCGAGCCACTTCCGGACGAGATCGGGATATTCCTTGATCGCCTCGGAGATCGAGCGGAAGATCACGCCCGCGGCCTCGAGCTCCTTGCGGAACGTGGTCGCGACCGAGACGCTGTCGAACACCGCATCCACCGCGACGCGACGCTTGGGGGTGCCATCCTCGTTCAGCGGATCCTCGACCACGCCCGCCAGCATCTTCTGCTCACCGATCGGAATGCCGAGCTTCTCGTAGACGCGCAGGATCTCCGGATCGACCTCGTCGAGCGACCCGAGCTTCGGCTTGGCCTTGGGCTCCGCGTAATAATACGCGTCCTGGTAATCGATCGGGGGCACGTTGAGCTTCGACCAGTCGGGCGCCTCCATCGTCTGCCACAATGCGAACGCCTTCAGCCGCCAGTCGAGCATCCACTGCGGCTCGCCCTTCTTGGCGGAAATGAAGCGCACCGTGTCTTCCGACAGACCTTTCGGCGCGAATTCCTGTTCGATGTCCGAGGAGAAGCCCCACTCGTACGTCTTGTTCGCGGCGGCGTATGCCTCTGCGTTCCGGGTAGCCATCATTCCATCTCCGCCGCGGCGCGGCTCTCTAAAAACTCGGCGATCTCTGCGTCTCTGCGCGAACAAGATTCTTTGCGCGCAGAGGCGCAGAGAGCGCGGAGGAAGGGGTAAGGCGCCGCGCGCGTCATGCGGGCACTTGTGAAAGAGGGGGGTGTAAAACCGGGGTTTGCGAAAGGCTGGCAAGCGACACACCGGCGAGCGCACCGCGGACCGCGCCGTTGACGGCGTTCCAGTGCGGCTTCACCTTGCACGTCTGCTCGACGCCGCAATCCTGCGATGCGCCATCGACGCAAGACGTCAGCGCGATAGGACCTTCGACCGCCTCGATGATGTCGGCGAGCGAGATCATCGCGGGTGGTCGCGACAAACGAAACCCGCCACCGGTGCCGCGCGTGCTCTCGATCAGCCCTGCGGCGGACAGCCGGCTCACCAGCTTCTGCACGGTCGGCAGCGGCACGCCGGTCTCCTCCGCGAGCAGCGTCGCGTTCAACCGCGCAATACCGCCGCAATGACGCGCCGCGGCGCTCATCATCACGACCGCATAGTCGGCTAGGCTGGAAAGACGCATGGTGGCTTCGGAGTCCAATCGGACCGATATGATCCGATTGGTCAAATGGGCTTTGTGCAGTGCATCGTCAACCCGGCGAGCCGTGCTAACGACTCGCAACTGGGCGGCGGTTTTGTGTGTCGTGGATGACCCGAAAGCTTGACTTCCCCCCTCCCTGGAAGGGAGGGGTCGGGGGTGGGTCGGCTGCTGACGTCAGGGAGCACCAGCCAACGGACCAACCCACCCCCAGCCCCTCCCTTCCAGGGAGGGGAGCAAGAATGACCCTTCCCGACAGGTGGAAGGAGCAAGGACGATGCGCATGGCCTTCTACCACCCAATCCTCTTCCGTCTCGACGCCGAGCGCGCGCATACTCTCACCATCGCTGCGCTCGGCGCATGGGGGAAGGCCGGCACGCCACTCGCCCCCAGCGTACCGCGGCTCGCGACGACCGTGGCGGGGATCGCCTTCCCCAACCCGGTCGGCTTGGCAGCAGGCGTCGACAAGGACGGGCGCGCGATCGACGGCTTCTTCGGTTTGGGTTTCGGCAGCGTCGAGATCGGCACGCTCACGCCGCTCGCGCAGCCCGGCAACCCCAAACCCCGCATCTTCCGCCTTCCCGAAGACTGCGCGGTGATCAACCGTTTGGGCTTCAACAACGGCGGCTTGGACGCGGCCCTCTCCCGAGTATGTTCACCCGCGAAGGCGGGTGCCCAGTCTGGGCACCCGCCTTCGCGGGTGAACAAGGGGCCGGGCGGTGAAGGCGTTTTGGGCATCAACGTTGGCGCCAACAAGGACGCGACCGATCGCACAGCAGACTACGTCCACGGCGTAATCCAAGCGGCACCCCATGCCGACTATATCACCATAAACATCAGCTCCCCCAACACCCTCGGCCTGCGCGATCTCCAGCACGGCGCCGCGCTCCGCGACCTCCTCGCCGCCTGCACCGCCGCCAAAGGGAATACACCGATCTTCCTCAAGGTCGCCCCCGACCTCGAACCCGCCGACATCGACGACATCGCCCGCGCCGCGATCGACAACCGCATCGACGCGCTGATCGTCAACAACACGACAATCTCCCGCCCCGGCCTGCGCTCGGCCAATGCCCAGGAAACCGGCGGCCTCTCCGGCGCCCCCCTCGCCCCGCTGGCCCGCCAACGCCTGTCGGATTTCCGCAAGGCCACCGGCGCAGCGATCCCCCTGATCTCGGTCGGCGGCGTAGACAGCGGTGCCGAAGCCTATGCCCGCCTCCGCGCCGGTGCGAGCCTCGTCCAGCTCTACACCGCGCTGGTCTATGAAGGCCCCGGCCTCCCCGCCCGCATCCTCCGCGAACTCGACGCGCTGCTAAAGCGCGACGGCTTCGCCACGGTCGCCAACGCGGTGGCGGCCGAAGCCTAACGATCCTCCCCCGCCAGGGGGAGGTGGCGCCGAAGGTGACGGAGGGGGAGGACGCGCAACAGCGGTTTCTCCTTCCGCCCCCTCCGTCTGGCAAGCACCAGCCACCTCCCCCTGGCGGGGGAGGATCGCGAGGTTGCGAGACGGGTTGCCTCATACCCGAACCGCGCTAGGCTCCGCCGCGATGAAGACCTCACTCCTAGCGCTCGCCCTCCTCGTCCCCGCTGCCACCGAAGCCCGTCAGCCGGCCCCGGCAAAAGACCAAGGCATGGTCAGCGCCGCAGACCCCCGCGCCGCCGCCGCCGGCGTCGAGATCCTCCGCGCCGGCGGCAGCGCCACCGACGCCGCGATCGCCACGATGCTCGCGCTCAACGTCGTCGAACCGCAAAGCTCGGGCATCGGCGGCGGCAGCTTCTGGATTTCCCACGCGGCGGGCGGCGCGCTCAGCACGATCGACGCGCGCGAAGAGGCGCCCGCCGCCGCCGACGCACGCTGGTTCTACGCCCCCGACGGCACGCCGCTAAGCCACAGCGACGCAGTCCCCGGCGGTCGCAGCGTCGGCATCCCCGGCGCACTCCGCGGCATGGCGCTCGCACACCGCGCCTCGGGCAAGCTCCCCTGGGCGCAACTGTTCGCCCCCGCGATCCGGCTCGCGACCAACGGCTTCCAGGCCTCCCCCCGCCTCGTCAACGGCATGACCGCCTATGGCGACCACATCACGCCCGAGACGCGCAAGCTATTCTCAGCCGCCGACGGCTCGCCGGTCGCGATCGGAGCCACGATCAAGAACCCGCAGCAAGCCGCGCTCCTCCAGCGCATCGCCACCCAAGGCCCCGACAGCTTCTACGTCGGCCCGCAGGCGCAGAAGATCGTCACCGCGGTCAACACCGCCGCGCGGAATCCGTCGAAGATGACGCTCGGCGACCTCGCCAGCTACGACGCCAAGTCGCGCCCGCCGGTCTGCGTCAAGTACCGCATCTACCGCGTGTGCGGGATGGGACCGCCCTCGTCCGGCGGCATCACCGTACTGATGATCCTGAAGCAGCTCGAACGCTTCGACATGGCCAAGCTCGGCAAGGACAGCGCGCAGGCCTGGCACCTGTTCGCCGAATCCTCGCGCCTCGCCTATGCCGACCGCGACCTGTACGTCGGCGATCCCGATTTCGTCCGCGTGCCCGTCCAAGGCATGCTCGACACCAAGTATCTCGCAGCGCGCTCGGCGCTGATCTTCCCTACGAAGACGATGGCGACCGTCACCGCCGGCTCGCCCCCCGGCGCCCCCGCACGCACCCGCGCACCGGTCAGCGAAGTGCCCGGCACCACCGACATCGCCACCGTCGACGCCCGCGGCAACGTCGTCGAGGTGACCACCACCGTAGAGGGCTATTTCGGCTCCGGCATCACCGTCGACGGTACGGTCCTGAACAACCAGCTCACCGACTTCGACATCGTCCCTGAAAGGAACGGCGCGCTCGTCGCCAACCGCGTCGAGGGCGGCAAGCGCCCGCGCAGCTCGATGTCCCCGACGATCGTCTACGGCCCCGACGGGAAAGTCCGCCTCGCGGTCGGCGCGGCGGGCGGATCGACGATCATCGCGCAGGTCGCCAAGGCGATCATCGGCGTGGTCGACTGGAAACTGTCCGCGCAGGAGTCGATCGCACTCGGCCTGCTCTATGCGCCCGGCCACGTCGCTGCTGCTGAAAAGGGCACCGAGCGCGAAGCAATGGTCCCCGCGTTGCAAGCGCTCGGCGAGACCGTACAGGTCGCAGCACTCGGCCTGAAAGCGAACGCGATCGAGCGCGTAGGCGGCAAATGGGTCGGCGCCGCAGACCCCCGCAGCGAAGGTGTCGCGATCGCGGAGGACGGTACCGTCACCAAGATCCAGCGCGTCGGCGCACTCCAGCGCGCACCGGAGTAAGCCGCCCTCCCCTCTTCTTGTTCTCCCGCGAAGGCGGGAGCCCAGTCTGGGTCCCCGCCTTCGCGGGGAAACACGCTTGGAGCGTGACACACCAACGGGCTATACTACACCAAAGATCGAGCACCCCCGCCAAGGCAAGCTCGCAGAGCACGTCAGGAGAGACAATGGCCCGCCAGCTCGAACGCTTCCCGAACCTCGTCACGATGTTCTTCACGCGCGCCGCCGAGAAAGGCGACGCCCCGTTCCTCTGGACCAAGACGAGCGGCACCTGGGTCGCCACCAGCTGGGCCGAAGCCGCGCGCCAGGTAGCCAGCCTCGCCACCGCGCTGACCGCGATCGGCCTGAAGCGCGGCGACCGCGTCATGCTGGTCGCCGAGAACCGACCCGAATGGTGCCTCAGCGACCTCGCGATCATGGCGGCGGGGTGCATCACCGTGCCGACCTACGTCACCAACACCGAGCGCGATCACCTCCACATCATCGAGAACGCCGGCGCCTGCGCGATCATCGTATCGACCGCGAAGCTGGCGAAGACGCTCCTCCCCGCAGTCATCCGCTCGAACCAGGCGCAGACCGTGATCGGGTTCGAGGACATGAAGGTCCCCGCCGGGATCGACTTCCACAACTGGCACGCGCTGATCGCCGCGCACCAGACCGCGCCCGATACCGCCGCCGCCCGCGCCGACTTCGAACGCGAAGATCTCGCCTGCATCATCTACACGAGCGGAACCGGCGGCGCGCCACGCGGCGTGATGCAGCACCACGGCGCGATCCTCCACAATTGCGCCGGCTGCGCGTCCGTCATCTCGGAGGACTTCGGCTGGGACGACGAGGTATTCCTCTCGTTCCTCCCCCTCAGCCACGCCTATGAACACACCGGCGGCCAGCATTTCCCGATCTCGCTGGGCGGCCAGATCTACTACGCCGAAGGCCTCGAGAAGCTCGCCGCGAACATCGAGGAAACGCGCCCGACGATCATGTTCGTCGTCCCCCGCCTCTTCGAAGTCCTCCGCACGCGCATCTCCAAGACGATCGAGAAACAGGGCGGCGCGTCCGCGTACCTGCTGCGCCAGGCGCTCGACATCGGCGGCAAGCGCTATGCCGGCCGCCTCCGCCTGATCGACCGCCCCATGCAGGCCGCCGTCGCGACGCTGTTCAAGCCCAAGATCTCGAAGAAGTTCGGCCGCCGGTTGAAGGCGATGATCTCCGGCGGCGCACCGCTCAATCCCGAAGTCGGCCTGTTCTTCGAGGCGCTCGGCCTCACCTTCCTGCAAGGTTACGGCCAGACCGAAGCCGCCCCCGTCATCTCGTGCAACCGCCCCAAGGCTGGCGTCCGCATGGACTCGGTCGGCCCCGCGCTGAACGACACCGAAGTCCGGATCGCCGAGGACGGCGAGATCCTGGTGCGCGGCGAACTCGTCATGCACGGCTATTGGCGCAACGATGCCGAGACCGCCAAGGTGCTGAAGGACGGATGGCTCCACACCGGCGACATCGGCGAGATCGACGACCGCGGGCGGATCCGCATCACCGATCGCAAGAAAGACCTGATCATCAACGACAAGGGCGAAAACGTCGCCCCGCAAAAGGTCGAGGGCATGCTCACGCTCCAGCCCGAGATCGCGCAGGCGATGATAGCCGGCGACAAGCGGCCGTACATGGTCGCGCTGATCGTGCCCGACCCGGAATGGACGCAGGAATGGTGCGCGAGCAACGGCGACGCGTGCAGCTTCGCGCGTCTGGCGGAGAACAGCGAGTTCAGGACGGCGATCGGACATGCGGTCGAGCGGGTGAACAAGGACCTGACCGTAACGGAGCGTGTGCGAAGGTTCGTACTAGCGGACGGTCCGTTCACGATCGAGAACGAGCAACTGACCCCCAGTCTGAAGATCCGCCGCCACGTCCTGAAACAGGCCTACGGCGAACGCCTGGACGCGCTCTACAAGTAACCCTCTCCCCTCAGGGGAGAGGGAGGGACCCGCGCGCCCTTGCGCGTGGGAGGGTGAGGGGCGTGAGGCTCAAAACGCTCGCCCCCAACGCCCCTACCCTCCCGTCGCCAAGCGGCTCCTCCCTCCCTCTCCCCGGCGGGGAGCGGGACTTAAGGATCGCGACTTCGGCTGGCGTTTAACAACCGTAGGATAAGCCGCGAGACACATTCTCCTCTCCCTTCTGGGGAGAGGGAGGGACCCGCCCGCTCTTGCGGGTGGGAGGGTGAGGGCACGCCCGCTAAAGCACGTGCCCTCACCCTCCCGTCGCCTACGGCTCCTCCTTCCCTCTCCCCTAAAGGGAGAGGGGCAGTGCCTCACTTCTTCGCGGGCGCCGCAGTCGGCACCACGGCCATTGTCCAGTCCTTCTCCGGCCGCAGATACTTCGCCGCTGTCGCCTGCAACTCCACCGGCGTCGTCGCCACCAGATCCGAAGCGATCCGCTGCGTCGCCGCGATCCGCCGCGGATCGAACGTCGCGCCACCAAGCTGCTGCAACCAGAACTGGTTCCCGGTGGAGGCGCGCAGGATATACTGCCCCATCGGCTTCTTGATCCGGTCCAGCTCGTCCGCCGCGATCGGCGTCGACACCAGTTCCGCCGCGATCTGGCGTGCGATCTGGAAGAAGAACGACACCTTGTCCGGCGCCACCTGCCCGATCGCGACCATCCGCCCGCCGGTGGTCATGCCCACCGGCCACTGGCTCGACACGTTCGGGCTGTAGCTTGCCCCCGCCGCCTGCCGCAGCCGCTCGAACAGCCGGTCGCTGAACACCTGCGCCAGCACATCGAGACGCCGCGCCTCGACGATGTTGTCGATCCCGCCACCTGTCGGCCACGCGATCACCGCCGCCGCCTGGTTCTCCGGGCCGGTATGCGCGCGCATCACCGGCGTCGCGTTGTGCGCGGGGAAGCCGACCGGCGCGCCGACCGTCGACACCGCCGCCCGCGGCTTCATCGCCCCGAACGACTTCGCCACCGCGGCGATCGCGTCCTCGGTCTTCACGTCGCCGAAGATCGAGACCTCGACCGGCCCGGTCTTCAGGATCGGCTCCCAGAAGGCGCGGAAGTCCTTCGCATTCAGCGCCTCGACGGTCGGCTTCGACGGCGTCCCCCAACGCGGATCGCCCGCGCGGAGCAGACCCTCGAGGTCACGCGACAACACGCCGTCCGGCGACGAGTCATAGCCTGCGAACCCCGCCAGCGCAGCAACCCGGGCACGCGCCACCGGTGCCGGATCCCACGCCGGAAACGCGAGTTTCGCCGCCATCAGCCGCAACTGATCCGAATAATCCGCCGGCGACGTGATCGCGCTCAGCGTGAACGCATCGTCGTCGATCCCGAAGTCGAGCCCGATCCGCCGCCCCGCGGTCAACTGGTCGAGATCGCCCTGATCGAGCTTGCCGATACCCCCAGCCACCAGCGCAAGATCGCCCGCCCAGGCCGGCGTCGGCCGGTTCGACGGGATTGCGGTATAGCCGCCCCCGAACCGCACGCGGACATAGACGCGCCCGGTCTCGCCCGCGTTCGGGAACAGCAGCACGCGCGTGCCGTTGGCGAAGTTCACCTGCTCCATGTCGAACGCGGTAATCTTTTCGCGGCTCGCGACGACGCCCGGCTTGCCAAGCGACGGCAGCTTCGAGAAGTCGACCGCCGCCTGCGCGCGACGCTTGCCAGCCAAGCCCGACACGTCCGCCTTCAACGCGGTCGCTAGCTTGTTCGCAGACCCCGCATCAGGCGTCTGCGTATTTACCAGGGCACGCGTTGCCGTGCCCTCGAAGATCGCCTTGCTCGACGCGAGCAGCGTAGCGGGCGTGAACATGCCCTTCGCCTTGGCGTCCTGCAAAATCTTGTACGACGTCTCCGGCCCCGCCACGGTCTCGCGGATGTCGAGCGCGCCGACCATATCGTCCGCCTGCTTCGACCCCGCCTCGACCTTCGCCGTCTCGACGCTGGTCCGCATGATCGTGTCGAAATCGGCATATTCGCGGTCGACTTCGGCCTGGCTCGGCGCGTTGGTCTGCGCGTCGGCGATCACCGCGCGGACGTCCTTCAACGCCGCTTCCCAGTCGGTCCCGATCGGCACGATGTTGACGCTGGTCAGGTTCGCCGAGCGCGACACGTCGTCGATCGACACGCCCGCCTGGAGGAAACTGCCGCCGGCGCGCGCCCGCGTTTCCAAACGGCGACTGATCAGCCGCGTCGCCAGCACGTCGACCAGCCGCTTCTGGTTCATGATCGCGGTGTCGTCCTTATACTCCCAGGGGCGCACCACCCCGAGCGTCACCACCGCCGGAATAGCCGGCTCGGCGATCGTCGCGGAGACCGGCGCCTTCGGATCGGGCTTGCCGAAATCGGGCGCGGGCACGACCGGGCCGATACCCTTCCAGTCCGCGAAGTTCTTGACGATCAGCCGCCCGAACAGCGCCGGATCCATGTCGCCCGAGATGATGACGACGGTGTTCTCCGGCCGGTACCAGCGATCGTGGAACGCCTTCACCGTCGCACCGGTCGCGGCCTCGAGCGTCTTGATATTGCCGATCGGCGAGCGATCCGCGAGCGGCTGCCCGGCGAAGAACGTCGCGCGGATCGCGTCGCCGAACCGCACCTGCGGCCCCGGCTGCTCGCGCTGTTCCGCCAGCACGACCGGCCGCTCGGCAGTGACGGAGGCATCGGTGATGACCGGCTTCTCCATCATGCCGGACATGATCTTCAGGCTCTCGTCGAGGCCGGACTCGGTCGCGGACGGAAGGTCGAGCTTGAAGGTGGTCGAGGTCGGCGTCGTCTGCGCGTTGGTATCAGACCCGAAGGTCGCCCCGAACCGCTGCCACACCCGCTTGGCCTCACCGTCCGGCACGTATTCGGAGCCGCGGAACGACAGATGCTCGATGAAATGCGCGAACCCCCGCTCGCTATCGGTCTCGTTCAGCGACCCCGCATCGATCCGCACGCGCACCGACACCTGGCCCGGTGGCACGCCGTTCTTGCGCACCGCAAAGCGCATGCCGTTGGGCAGCGTGCCGAACTTCCACTCGGGATCCCGCGTGAGATCGCTGCCCTTGTAGAGCCATGCGGTCGTATCGATCCCCGCCAGTTCGGGAAGCGTCGGCGCCTCCTTCGTGGGGGTGGATACGGCCTGCTGCGTCGCCATCTGGCCGCTCGCCGGAATGGCGAGGCCGAGGATGACGGGGAACAGGACGGGAGCGCGGTACAAGCGCGAAAAGGACACCATGGTTCACCTGTAGCGGTCGCGGGCCTCGCTCGCCAGTGCCCTGCCTCCGCACCGAGCGAGCGGTGCCATCATTTCGTCCAACACTGCCGGTATATCGTGTCCGAACAAGGGGATCGGCGCCGGGGCGCGCCTGGATACTAGGGTAGAGATGTTGGTCGAAGCCGAACTGGGCCACGAACTGGGGCAGTGTTCATTGTGGCGGGATTCGGGCGAACCGGCAGCACGCCGAGGCGCCCGCGTGCCTGATCTGAACGTGATCTCGGGCGCACCCAAACCCGGCGCACCGATGGTCGCCGAGGCCAACCGCCCGCTGATCATCCGCGTCGGCAAGCACCTGCGCGGCGTGTTCGACCGGATGATCGCCTCGTCCTCGCTGGTCGCCAACGATCCCGTGCTCGACGTCCGCGACTTCGCCTGGACCGCAGGCCTGCGCGAGAACTGGGCCGCGATCCGCGACGAAGCCGTCCGCGTCGCGCTGCAAGGCGAAGCGTCGCCCAGCCTCGCGACGATCTCGCCCGATCACCGCTCGATCGCCGAGGTCGACAAATGGCGCTCGTTCTTCCTCTACGGCTATGGCTACCCGATCGAGGAAAGCCTCGCGCGCTGCCCCGATACCGCCGCCGCCGTCGCGCGCATCCCTGGCCTCAACAGCGCGTTCTTTTCGATCCTCGCGCCGGGCACCCACATCCCCGAGCATCGCGGCGTGACCAAGGGCCTCATCACCTGCCACCTCGGCCTGATCGTCCCGCGAGACGGCGACGTCCGCATGCGCGTCCACGACCGTACCGTCCGCTGGGCGGAAGGCGAGACGCTTGTGTTCGACGACACCTATCAGCACGAGGTCTGGAACGACACCAGCGGCACCCGAGTCGTGTTGCTGATCCAGTTCGAACGCCCCTTGCGCAATCCCGGCAAGTGGATCGCCGACCTGTTCCTCGGCGTCGTCCGCCGCTCCGCCTTCGTCCAGGACGCGGTCCGCAACATCGGCAGCTGGAACGCCGCGGTGAAACAGCTCGACGTCTGACACCCTTCCTGCCCCCCTCCCTGGAAGGGAGGGGCTGGGGGTGGGTCGGCCGCTTGGCGAGCGTGACGGCAATAACGAACCCACCCACACCCAACCCCTCCCTTCACGAGGGAGGGAGGGAGCAAGAAGGGTCGAGAAGCGAACTCACCCCCCGAAAGAAACCGTTTCCCGTTCCGCGCTTGATCCCCCGCTCCCTTCGGGCCACATGCCCCTCATGCTCATCGAAACGGAATCGACTCCCAACCCGTCGACGCTGAAGTTCCTGCCGGGACGCACCGTCATGGAAGCCGGCACGCGCGACTTCGCCACCCCCGAGGAAGCCGAGGTGAGTTCGCTTGCCGACGCGATCTTCGGCCTCGGCGACGTCACCGGCGTGTTCTTCGGCCGCGATTTCGTCTCGGTCACCGCCGCGCCCGGCACCGCCTGGTCGGACCTGAAGCCCGACGTGCTCGCGATCCTGCTCGATCACTTCTCCGCCGCGATGCCGCTGTTCAAGCCCGCGCGCGCCGGCTTCTCGGTGCCGTCGGACGAGCCGGCGCTGTCGGATGACCCGGCCGATGCCGACATCGTCGCACAGATCCGCGAGCTGATCGACACGCGCGTCCGCCCTGCGGTCGCCAACGACGGCGGCGACATCGTCTATCGCGGCTTCGACAAGGGCAAGGTCTTCCTCCAGCTGCAGGGTGCCTGCGCCGGCTGCCCGTCGTCGAGCGCCACGCTCAAGAACGGCATCGAGCAGCTGCTGAAATACTACGTCCCCGAAGTCACCGAAGTGAGAGCCGTCTGATGCGTCAGAAACTCGACGACACCGTCCTCGATGCCGTCTTCCGCGATGCCCGCAGCTATAACGGCTACACCGATCAGCCGGTCGCCGAGTCCGAGCTGCACGCAATCTGGGACCTGATGAAGTGGGGCCCGACATCGGCCAACCAGCTTCCCGCGCGCCTGATCTGGGTCACCAGCGACGAGGCCAAGCAGAAGCTGGCGGATGCGTGCAGCGCGCAGAACCAGCCGAAGATCCTCAACGCCCCCGTGTCGGTGATCATCGGCATGGACACGAATTTCCACGAGCATCTGCCAGAGCTGTTCCCTCATGCCGATGCGAAGTCGTGGTTCGACGGCAATGCCGAACTGCGCGAGGCATCCGCGTTCCGCAACTCGACGTTGCAGGGCGCCTATTTCATCATCGCCGCGCGGATGCTCGGGCTCGATACCGGGCCGATGTCGGGCTTCGACGCGGGCAAGGTCGATGCGGCGTTCTTCCACGACACGCCCGCGGTGCGGACCAACTTCATCTCGACGCTCGGCCACGGCGATCCCGCGACGATCTACGCCCGCTCGCCCCGCCCTGACTTCGCGAAGTTCAACAGCATCGCTTGATAAATAGCCCTCTCCCCCTCGGGGAGAGGGTTGGGTGAGGGGCTGTCCCAGGCGACGCACTGCTTGGCTGCCCCTCACCCTAGCCCTCTCCCCGAGGGGGAGAGGGAATAAGACGTGCGCACTTTAGTCATCGAAACATCCACCACCGCCTGCTCGGTCGCCCTCATCGAGGACAGCGCCGTCATCGCCCGCGCGCACGAAGTCGTCGGCCGTGGCCACGCCGAACGCCTCATCCCGATGATTGCCGAGCTTCCCAACGGCGGCCGAGCCGACCGCATCATCGTAGATTGCGGCCCCGGCAGCTTCACCGGTGTCCGCGTCGGCATCGCCGCCGCCCGCGGTCTAGCGCTCGGCTGGGGCGCGGAAATCGCCGGGTTTTCCTCGCTCCCGCTGATCGCCGCCGCCGGTTTCGCCGACCGCTTAACCGACGATATTGCGGTGATCATGGAAGGCGGGCATGGCGAGGTCTTCATGCAAGCGCTCTCCGCCGATCTGTCGCCGCGATCCGACATGGTATCGCTGAAGCCCGACGCCGCGCTCGCCGCGCTGGCAGGACGGCGCGCAGTCGGCAACGGCATCCGCTGGCTTGCCGCACTCGACGACGGCTTGGACCTCACCGAAGCGCTTCCCGACGCAGCCTCCGCGATCCTGCTGCCCGCGGCACTGACCGCCCTCGCACCAAGCCCGATCTACGGCCGCGCGCCCGACGCCAAGCCGTCGGTCCCGAAATAATGGCCACGCGTCAGGCCGCCACTCGCACTGTCACGCTCCGCACCGGCGACGCGCGCGATCTCGCGATCGTCGACGCGCTGATGACCGAGGCGTTCGACCCGAGCTACGGCGAGGCATGGACGCGCAGCCAGTGCCTCGGCGTGCTCGCACTGACCGGCGTCCACCTCACGATCGCGTTCGTCGACGATTTCCCCGCTGGTTTCACGATGACCCGGTCGGTCGCCGACGAAGCCGAACTGCTGCTGATCGCGGTCGCGCCAGACTATCGCCGCCGCGGCGTCGGCACGGCGCTTATCCGCGCGGCGATCGCCGATTGCTCGGTCGGTAGCATCGCCAAGCTCCATCTCGAGGTCCGGGCGGGCAACGACGCGGTCAAGATGTACGATGCCCACGGCTTTACCAAGGTCGGCGAACGTCGCGCCTATTACCGCGGCAAGACCGGCGTCGCGTATGACGCACATACATATTCGAAAGATATCAACAGTTAAGGCTTATTGCGAGTCACTATCCCTTTTCGCAACAGCGCGGAGGCCCTACATGGCACTCAACGAGGGAACGACACATGCCGCGCAAAATCGATCTGGAAGCACTCTGCAACGAGAAGGGCCTGCGCATTACCGAGCAGCGCCGGGTCATCGCGCGCGTGCTGTCCGAGGCTGACGACCATCCCGACGTCGAGAAGGTCTATGAGCGCGCGTCGCAGATCGACCCCGGCATCTCGATCGCGACGGTGTACCGCACCGTCCGCCTGTTCGAGGAAGCCGGCATCCTCGACCGCCACGATTTCGGCGACGGCCGCGCGCGCTATGAGCCTGCGCCCGAGGCGCATCACGATCACCTGATCGACGTCGAGAGCGGCAAGGTCATCGAATTCGTCGATCCCGAACTTGAGCAGTTACAGAAGGCGATCGCGGAGAAGCTGGGCTTCCGGCTGGTCGATCACCGCATGGAACTCTACGGCGTCGCGCTCACCCGCAAGGACTGACGCGATCGGCCGGATCCGCCTTGGCGCGCGGTTGGCGGCGCTGTTGGTCGCGCTGGTCCTGGCGCTGCCGTTGCACGGTATGTGGCGGCTGTTCGGCCGCAAATCGCCTTGGCCGCCGCGGTTCCTGGGGCTGATCTCGCGCATAGTCGGCGCCCGTCCCCGCGTCGTCGGCACGCCGCTTCGCCATGACGTCGTCTTCGTCTCGAACCATCTGAGCTGGATCGACATCCTGTTGCTGTCCGGTGCGACCGGCAGCGCGTTCGTAGCGAAATCTGAACTCCGCAGCGCACCGCTAGTCGGCTGGCTGTGCACGCTCAACCACACGATTTTCGTCAGCCGCGCCGACCGCATGGCGGTAACCGCCCAGATCGCCCAGATCCGCGACACGTTGGCGGCAGACTGGCCCGTAACCCTCTTCCCCGAGGGAACGACGGGAGATGGCACCACGCTGCTCCCCTTCAAAGCCGCGTTGCTGGCAGCCCTCGACCCGCCCCCGCCCGGTGTGAAGGTCCAACCGGTCCGCATCGATTACGGCGCGGCCACCGACGAACTCGCCTGGGTCGGCGATGAGCCCGGCCAACACCACGCCGCCCGCGTCCTGAAGCGCCGGGGCACTTTCGCCGCGACGCTGCACTTCGCCGAACCCTTCGACCCCGCGGAATACGGCGACCGAAAAGCCATAACCGCCGAAGCCCGTCGCCGCATGGAAGCGCTGTAACTCGCGAACAAAGAGTGTTCCCCCGCGAAGGCGGGGGCCCAGTCTGGACTCCCGCCTTCGCGGGAGAACAAGAAAGCGCGACCGCTTCCCAACAGAGGAACACCACCCCGGCGAAGGCCGGGGCCCAGTTGGAAAGGTCGCAGTAACGAGGCACAGACCTCAGTCAGCAACGTGCCCCAACTGGGCCCCGGCCTCCGCCGGGGAGGTGCAAATCGCCAAGCGCCCTTCCACGTTATACCAACCAGCAACGCCCCCCTCCCCCCACGCACACAAATTTGGTAGGGCGTCCCGCATGTCTCCCCCCAAAACCTTCCACGTAAAGTCCTTCGGCTGCCAGATGAACGTCTACGACGGCGAGCGCATGGCCGAACTGATGGCCGCCCAGGGCCTCACCCAGGCCGACGCCGTCGACGCCGACGTCGTCGTCCTCAACACCTGCCACATCCGCGAACGCGCCACCGAAAAGGTCTATTCGGACATCGGCCGCCTCCGGAAGGACCAGCGCCGCAAGTCCGGCAAGACCCCCATGATCGCGGTCGCCGGCTGCGTCGCGCAAGCCGAGGGCGAGGAGATCTTCACCCGAGCCAAGGTCGACATCGTCGTCGGCCCGCAAGCCTATCACAATTTGCCGGCTCTCGTCGCGAAAGCAGCCGCCGGCACGCCGTCGCTCGACACCGACATGCCGCTGCTGTCGAAGTTCGGCGCGCTCCCCTCGCGTCGAAAGGTCGCCCCCTCGGCGTTCCTCACCGTGCAGGAAGGCTGCGACAAATTCTGCACCTACTGCGTCGTCCCCTACACGAGAGGCGCGGAAATCAGCCGCCCGTTCGCAGCGATCGTCGACGAGGCGAAGGCGCTGGTCGACGCCGGCGCGCGCGAGATCACGCTGCTCGGCCAGAACGTCAACGCCTGGAGCGAGAACGAGCGCGGTCTCCATGACCTCATCCACGACCTTGACCGCATCCCCGGCCTCGCGCGCATCCGCTACACCACCAGCCACCCCAACGACATGACGCAAGGCCTGATCGACGCGCACCGCGACATCGAGAGCCTGATGCCATTCCTCCACCTCCCCGTGCAGGCCGGCAGCGATCGCGTCCTCAAGGCGATGAACCGGAGCCACACCCGCGACTCCTACCTCCGCCTGCTCGACCGCGTCCGCGAAGTCCGCCCCGACATCGCACTCTCGGGCGACTTCATCGTCGGCTTCCCCGGTGAGACCGATACCGAGTTCGAGGACACGCTCAGCCTCGTCGACGCGGTAGGCTACGCGCAGGCCTACAGCTTCAAATACAGCCCCCGCCCCGGCACCCCCGCCGCTTCGATCGTCGAGCAGGTCCCGGAATCGGTCATGGACGAACGCCTCCAGCGCCTCCAGGCCGCGCTCAACCGCGACCAGCACGCCTTCAACGCCGCCACCGTCGGGCGCACCTGCACCGTCTTGCTCGAACGCGCGGGAAAACTCCCCGGCCAGTTGATCGGCAAATCCCCCTGGCTGCAATCGGTCCACCTGATTGGCAACCACGCGATCGGCGACCTGGTGGAGGTGACGCTAGCCGCCGCCGGCCCGAACTCCCTGACGGGCATCGAACGGATCGCCGAGGCAGCCTGAGCCCCAATCTGATCCTCCCCCGCAAGGGGGAGGTGGCAGGCGCTTGCCTGACGGAGGGGGAGGCAAGCGCCAACGCATGGATCCGTGTCCTCCCCCTCCGACACCTTCGGCGCCACCTCCCCCTTGCGGGGGAGGATTACAACGGCGTCCCTGAGGCATCAAAGCAATACGTGCGGGTCTTGAAACCACCCCCCGCGATTTCGCTGTCCTACACCCCGATCGCCTGTCACACTCGCCCGCGATGCAGCTTCGCCCACGCGACTCGAATCATCTCTCGGCCAGTGCTCCGGCGCGGCTTGAACGCGTCGCTTGGCGTGCTCATCTTCCTTTCAAAGGTTACGGTTCGACGCTTCCAGGCGTAACCTTTGACACCCTGAAAGGACCGTATGAGCCGTAAACCCGTTCCCGCCCAGTCCGGTGACCGCGCCCGAGTCGAACTGCTGTTCGACAAGCCCCAATTGCTCGTCCGGCTGTTCGGCCAGTACGACCAGAACCTGGTAGCGCTCGAAAATCGCCTCGGCGTCTACATCACTGCACGAGGGAACAAGATTGGCCTAGAGGGCACCGCCGAACAGGTCGCCAAGGCGCGTGACGTACTCCACGATCTCTACGCCCGCATCCAGCGCGGCGAAGACGTCGACGCAGGCTTGGTCGATGCGTCGATCGCGATGGCGGACGAACCCGTTCTCGAAGGCATCATCCGCGCCGATGCCGGTGGCGGCGCCGCGCCCCCGATCATGATCCGCACGCGGAAAAAGACGATCGTCCCGCGCACGCCGGCGCAGGCGCACTACATGCGCGAGCTTGCCAACAACGACATGATCTTCGCGCTCGGGCCAGCAGGTACGGGCAAGACCTATGTCGCGGTCGCCCAAGCGGTGCAGCAGCTCATCAACGGTAGCGTCCAGCGGCTGATCCTGTCACGTCCCGCGGTCGAGGCGGGCGAACGCCTCGGCTTCCTCCCCGGCGACATGAAGGAGAAGGTCGATCCGTACCTCCGCCCGCTCTACGATGCGCTCTACGACTGCCTCCCCGCCGAGCAGGTCGAACGCCGCATCGCATCGGGCGAAATCGAAGTCGCCCCGATCGCCTTCATGCGCGGCCGCACGCTTGCGGATGCCTTCGTCATCCTCGACGAAGCGCAGAACACCACGCCCGCACAGATGAAGATGTTCCTCACCCGCTTCGGCCAGAACAGCCGCATGGTGATCTGCGGCGATCCGAAGCAGGTCGACATCCCCGGCGGTGTCGCGGCGTCCGGTTTGGCAGATGCGGTCCGCCGCCTCGAAGGTGTCGAGAGCATCTCGATGTGCCGCTTCACGGTCGGCGACGTCGTCCGCCACCCGATCGTCGGCCGCGTCGTCGAGGCCTACGACGGAACCGATGGTTGATGCGTGGGATATCCCGGAGTATATCCGGGATATCCCAGGAGGATGACGATGGCATCTCTCTACATCAAGGACAACGAAACCGCCGAACTCGCGACAGAGCTTGCAGCGCGTCTGGGTGTGACCAAGACCGAGGTCGTTCGTGATCTACTGCGTAAGCGCAAAGCGGAATTGGCACCGGAAGCTCCTCCGCTGAGCATGCGAGAACGATTGCGCGCCTGGCGCGAGGCGCATCCATTAGGCGAGTCCACAGGACTTGAGGCCGACAAGGCCTTCTACGATTCGTTGAACGATGAGGACGATGATTGACCATTCTCGTCGACGCATCCGCTATTGTCGCAATCGTTCACGGCGAGCCGGAAGCGGACGATTTCGCCGATGTGATCGAGGCGCATGTCGACCGCTATTATTGCGCGGTCGGCGCGTGGGAAGCAGCGCAGGCCATCGCAAGGTTGAAAACCGTCAGCCTCCAGCAGGCGGCCGACCTCATTTCGAGCTTTGCGTATGAAGCCGGACTTCGTCTCGTGCCGATCGACCATAGCGAAGGCCAGCAGGCGATTGTCGCGGCGGCACGCTACGGCAAGGGGAATCACCCCGCACAGCTCAACATGGGCGATTGTTTCGCCTATGCCTGCGCGAAAACCCATGGCGCGGAACTTCTCTACAAGGGTAATGATTTCGCCCTGACCGATCTCGCCTGAAGGACCTGCATGCTCGAAATCGCGCTCTCTTCCGACGCCCCCTGGCCCGAACAGGATTGGGACGCCCTCGCCCTGCGCGCGGCAACGGCAGCGATCCAGCGGACTCCGCACGGCGAACTCCTGACCAGCGCGGCGACGGTCGAGATCTCGATCCGGCTTGCGTCGGACGACGAGGTCCACATCCTCAACAAGCAGTACCGCCAGAAGGACAAGTCGACCAACGTCCTGTCCTTCCCGATGGTCCAGCCCGACCTGCTTGCCACCGTCAGCCAGAATTCGGACGATGGCGAAGTCCTCCTCGGCGACATAATCCTCGCGCACGGCGTTTGCGTCGCGGAAGCGGCCGAGCGCGGTATCTCGGTCGAGGATCATGCGATGCATCTGATGGTGCACGGCACGCTGCATCTGCTAGGCTATGACCATATCGACGACGACGAGGCCGAGGGCATGGAGCAGATCGAACGCGACGCGCTCGCCGCCTTGGGCCTCCACGACCCCTATCTGATAACAGAGGACTGACGACCACGATGGCCGATGGCCCCAATGCCGGTAACGGCGATAGTAGCGACAGTATCTGGCGCGGGCTCAAGAGCCTGATCTTCGGTGCTCAAGACGAATCCCTTCGCGACCAGCTCGAGGATGCGATCGACCGGCACGAGGGCGATCCCGCCCCCGATGCGAAGGGCGATCTCACCCCGCTCGAGCGCCAGATGGTCCGCAACCTGCTCCACTTCAGCGAGCGCGACGCGGGCGACGTCGGCGTGCCCCGCGCGGACATCATCGCGGTCGAGGAAGAGACGCCGTTCGCCGATCTCGTCAAGTTGTTCGCCGAAGCCGGTCACAGCCGCCTGCCGGTCTACCGCGACAACCTCGATACGATCATCGGCATGGTCCACATCAAGGACGTCTTCAACATCCTCGCAACGGGTGCCGAGCATCCGACGTCGATCGCCGGCCTGATCCGCGAACCGCTCTACGCGCCGATGTCGCGCGGTGCGCTCGATCTGCTCGCGGACATGCGGCAGAAGCACGTCCACCTGACGATCGTGCTCGACGAATATTCCGGCACCGAAGGCCTCGTAACGTTCGAAGACCTGATCGAGGAGATCGTCGGCGAGGTCGAGGACGAGCACGACGAGGCGCCGCAGGTGCTGATGATGCCGATCGAAGGCGGTGCATGGGATGCCGACGCGCGCGCAGAACTCGAGGATGCCGCCGAACTGATCGATCCACGTCTGGCGGAAGTCGACGGCGACATCGACACGCTGGGCGGCCTCGCGGCATTGCTCGCCGGGCATGTCCCGCAGATCGGCGAATGCGTCGATCATCCGAGTGGCTGGAAGCTGGAAATCATCGACGCCGACGAACGCCGCATCAATCGCCTGCGCCTCCATCCGCCGAAGGTTGAATTGATCGAAGACTGATCAATCTCGTCGATCTGCAAAACCCCGTTCATTTCGATACGGCAATGATCGTCACTCCACAGGGAGATTGGCGATGCGGTATGCGATGGGTCTGGCGATGATGACGATCGCGAATGGGGCCGCGGCACAGATTGTCGACCGTCCGTTCTCCGGTCCGTCGATAGGAATCGAAGCGGGGCTGCTCGAGCATCATTTTGCGCTCGAGTTCGAAGAATATGAGAACGATACGCTCGTCTCTCGGTACGACCGCTATTATCGTGCCAATGGCTTGGGTGGTGGCGTATTCGCCGGCTACGATATCGCCGCCTCGCGTAATTGGCGACTGGGCGTCGAAATCGCGGGGACCGCTGGTGGCCGCGACAACAGGGCGACGTTCGAGGGCCTCGTCTACGACCAGAAGCCAAAGTTTGGTGTCCGGGGCACCGTGCGCGCCGGTTACGTCCTGACACCGCGCCTGATGGCATATGGCTCTGTCGGCTATGGCGGCAACAAATACCGCATTCGCGACCAGATCGGGATCGGCGACGAGTTCGCGTGGGGAAGCAGCTTCGTCGTAGGCGGTGGTGCGGAGTATCGGATCGATCGCCGCTACGGGCTGCGTATGGACGTCAAGCATGTCGACAACCAGACCTGGCAGGCGTTCGTGGGCATGCCGATCCGGTTCTGACCTCCACAAGCTGACGTGGTCGGCAATAGTCGTAGCCGAGCAATGTCGACGTGATCTATTGCCGGTGCCCGCGTTGGCGGAGATGCATACGCCCATGATGCGAACGAGACGTCGCGGGTGCATTCGTGAAGGTCTGGAATAACGTGATCAACGCCGGCCGTTTCCCGTGCGGGAGAGGATTGCCCCCGCCCCCTCGTCCCCCTAATCTCCTCCCATGCGCAAACACATTCTCATCGTCCTCGGGCTGATCCTGCTCGTGATCGCCGCGGGCGTCACGTATCTCGCCTGGCCCGATACGGCGGAATTGTCGGTCGATCAGGTCGCTGGCAAGCTGCCCAAGATCACCGATCCCCGCATCCAGACGATCCCGACCGTCAAGGTCGCCAAGGTCGTCGGCTGGCAGAACGGCGCGATGCCGACGCCTGCTGCGGGTCTGAAGGTCCAGCCTTTCGCGACAGGGCTCGACCACCCGCGCTGGATGTACCGCCTCCCCAATGGCGACGTGCTGGTCGCCGAGACCAACTCGCCCCCGCGCGAAGGCGGCGGAATCACCGGCTGGGTGATGAAGGTGCTGATGGGTCGCGCCGGCGCCGGCGTGCCCTCGGCCAACCGCATCACGCTGCTGCGCGACGCGAACGGCGACGGCGTGGCAGAGACGAAGTCGGTGTTCATGAGCGGTCTTAACTCGCCGTTCGGCATGACATTGCTCGATGGCCAGCTCTACATCGGCAACACCGACGCGCTCGTCCGCGTGCCGTACACCGACGGTCAGACCAAGATCACCGCCAAGCCCGAGCTCGTCATCAAGCTCAATCCCGGCGGCAATCACTGGGCGCGAAACGTCATCGCCGCGGCCGACGGCAAGACGTTGTACGTCGGTGTCGGCTCGTCGTCGAACATCGCCGAGAACGGCATGGACGCCGAGAAATACCGCGCCAACATCCTGCAGGTCTGGCCGAAGGACAAGAACTGGCGGATCTACGCCGCCGGCCTGCGCAACCCCAACGGCATGGCGATCAATCCCAAGTCGGGCGGCCTGTGGACCGTCGTCAACGAACGCGACATGCTCGGTTCGGACCTTGCGCCGGATTACCTGACGCAGGTCGAGTTCGGCGATCACTTCGGCTGGCCATGGTATTATTGGGGCGGCTATCCCGACAGCCGCGTCGAGCCGAAGAACCAGGCGCTCCAGCAATATGCCAAGCGCCCCGACTATGCGCTCGGACCGCACGTCGCCGCCTTAGGCCTGACCTTCTCCGCGGATACGAAGCTCGGCGCGAAGTTCGCTAACGGCGCGTTCGTCGGCGAGCACGGCTCGTGGAACCGCAAGCCGGTGTCGGGCTACAAGGTCGTCTACGTGCCCTTCGGCGACACCGGCTTCCCGGCGGCAAACGCGAAGCCGGTCGATGTGCTCGGCGGTTTCCTGAACAAGGATGGCGACGCGCAGGGTCGTCCGGTCGGCGTCATCACCGACAAGACCGGTGGCCTGCTCGTCGCGGACGACGTCGGCAACGCGATCTGGCGGGTTAGCGCTGGGGGCTGATCTTGGCGGAGGGTGGTCGAGACTCCGCCCTCCGATACGCTGGTAATCCGCCAGGCGATCCCAACTTGTCGTCATCCCCGCGGAGGCGGGGACCCATATGCTCAAGGGTTGTCGATTAGCTCGCGAGCTTTGCCGGTATGGGTTCCCGCCTGCGCGGGAATGACGACCCGGGGGTTAGGTCGGCGGTTTCCTGCCAGCGCCTAACGCACCTGCTCACCCCGCCAAGATCCCCCTCGCCTCGTCGAGGTCATCCTCGTCGACCATCACGCGAACCGGGATCAGCAACCAGCTGCCCTCCATGATCGACATCCCACCATCGAACGCCACCGCCGGAATGCCTTCGCTCTCCAGCCGGCCCACGATGATATGCGCCTCGTTGCGGCTGTACCGCCCCAGTTCGACCAGGCTCATACGCCGACGCGCTCCGGCAGGACGGTGCCGAGCCGCACCGGCAAGCCGTCGATGCTCGCGACTGGCCCCGCCAATTCCTCGGCCCGTTCGTCGTCGGACTGCCTCGCGTGATATTTCGACAAGGTCTGCCGCTCGCGCTCCAGCGTCATGAACGGCACGCCCCAGCCGCAGCTCGTCTGCACCTCGTCGACCGCGATCACGAAGATCTGCCGCGTGCCGGGCAGCGGCGTGAACTGCGCGTAGAGGTCAGCCCAGCCGTCGTCCTGCGGCAACACCGCACGCCCCTTGCCATAAATGCGGAAGATCAGCGCAGGCTGGTCGAACGCGCAGAACATGATCGTGATGCGACCATCTGCGCCCAGATGCGCGTTCGTCTCGTTCCCCGACCCACCGACGTCGAGATACGCGACCGTCTTCGGATCGAGTACGCGAAAGCTGTCCATGCCCTTGGGACTGAGATTGATCCGCGCACCTTCCGCGGCGGTAGCAACGAAGAATACCGGTTGCCGCATCACGAACGCGCAATGATCGTCGGTGAGTGCGGGGAAGAAGTCCATCGTTCGCCTCCGAATTGACCCGCATCATCGACGCGCATACTCTATGCTCATGAAACATGATCCCGTCGCAACCGGCAAGCGCAAATCGGTCAACATGTCGCTCGATACCGGCATCGTAGCCGCGGCACGGGAGGTAGGGCTCAACCTCTCCCAGATCAGCGAACACGCGATTAGGCACGCAACGAAAGTCGAACAGGAGCGGCGCTGGAAGGAAGAAAATCGCGAGGCGATAGAGGGCTGGAACCACTGGTACGAAAAGAACGGCGATCCGCTCGCCCATTTTCGGTCGCTCTGAATGGCACAGTTCGACGTCTACCGCGTTCGCGGCAACGTTCTGGTGATCGATTGCCAGTCTGATCTTCTGGCCGATTTGCCGACCCGCTTCGTGGTGCCTCTTCGCCCGATCGACACCGTCGCACTCAAGCGGCTGACTCCGACCTTCGTGATCGACGGCACGGCGCTGACCATGATCACGCCGCTAGCGCGCGCGATTGATGTCCGCGATATCGAAGATACTGTCACTACCCTCGCCGCAGCACAGTTCGAGATCAAGGCTGCGCTCGATATGTTGATCTCTGGGTTTTAAGCCGCCGTCCCACCGACCGTAAGCCCGTCGACCAGCAACGTTGGCTGGCCGACACCAGCCGGCACCGACTGCCCGCCCTTACCGCAAATCCCGATGCCCTCGTCGAGCGCGAAGTCGTTGCCGATCCCGCGCACCTTGGTCAGCGAACTCGGACCATCGCCGATCAGCGTCGCGCCCTTGATCGGGGCGCCGAGCTTGCCGTCCTCGATCAGATACGCCTCGGTACAGCTGAACACAAATTTTCCGGACACGATGTCGACCTGCCCGCCGCCGAACGCCTTGGCGAAGATACCCTTCTTCACGCGCGACAGAAGTTCGGCGGGATCGTCGTTGCCGGCCTTCATGAAGGTGTTGGTCATCCGCGGCATCGGCGCATGCGCGTAGCTTTCACGACGGCCGTTGCCGGTCGCCTCGACGCCCATCAGCCGTGCGTTGAGGCGGTCCTGCATATAGCCCTTGAGGATGCCGTCCTCGATCAGCACGGTCTCGCGCGTCGGCGTGCCCTCGTCGTCGATCGTCAGCGAGCCGCGGCGATCCTGGAGCGAGCCGTCGTCAACCACCGTCACGCCCTCGGCGGCAACGCGCTCGCCGATCCGCCCGGAGAACGCCGACGTGCCCTTGCGGTTGAAATCGCCCTCTAGCCCGTGACCGATCGCCTCGTGTAGCAGGATGCCGGGCCAGCCATTGCCGAGCAACACGGTCATCTCGCCCGCCGGTGCCGCGATCGAGTCGAGGTTTACCAGCGCCTGCGACAATGCCTCGTCAATCGCGCGGTTGTACGTCGCGGGCTCGAACAGGTCGTTGTAGAGATAGCGGCCGCCAATCCCGTAGCTTCCCGTCTCGCGGCGACCATTCTGCTCGGCGACGATCGAGACGTTGAGGCGTACCAGCGGGCGGACGTCGGTAGCGACGAAGCCGTCCGCGCGGACGATCTCGACCACCGACCACGTCCCGGAAAGGCTGACCGACACCTGCGCGACGCGAGGATCGCGGGCGCGCGCGGCGGCATCGATCGTCTGACAAAGGTTCACCTTGTCCGCGAACGGCACGAGGTCGAGCGGATCGGCGGCGGTGTAGCGGCGCTGGTTGGTGCCCTGCGGCGGGCCGGCCTTCGCAGCAACGCCGGGTTCGATCAGCGCCATCGTCTCGGCGGCGCGACGGATGGCGGCGGGCGTCATCTCGTTCGAATGCGCGAACGCGGTCATCTCGCCCGAGACGGCGCGCAGGCCAAAGCCCGAACTGGTGTCGTAGGAGGCGGTCTTCAGCCGACCATCGTCGAACCCGAACGCCTCGGCCTTGCGGTACTGGAGATACAGCTCGCCATCATCGGCCTTGCCCAGCGCCTTGGCGGTCAGCGCCTGCGCCTGTTCGGGGTCCAGCGTATCGCGGTAGAGGAACGAACGGGGGTCTGCTGCTATCGTCATCCGATAGATATAAGAGGCTTAGCGCCCCGCGCCATCCCCGTGATCGCGCAAAGTCGACTGGTCCGCGCCATCGGCGGCGCCGCCGACGAGGATGAAGCGGCGGTCGCAATAGCCGCAATCGACATAGCCGGTCTCGTCGATCTGCAACCAGACGCGCGGGTGGCCGAGCGCTGCGCCGCCGGGGATGTCGGTGGCGCCATCGCAGGCGACGCGGGCGTGGGTGACGCGGGTGGTTTCGAGCGGCGGATGCATGAGGGCGCGATAGCAAGCGCGCGCGGGCCGGGCAATTGGTTCTTCCGCGCAGGCGAGCAGGAAGAATGGGTTCACGCGGAGACGCGGAGATGTTGCATCCAGCCTGTCGGTCGGGAGACATCATGATCTGTTCCGTAGGTAGGTCATTGAGCGGTCGCTACGCGACGAGCGCAACACCTCCGCGTCTCCGCGCCTCCGCGTGAACAAATCTTCTTTGCAACGCCCGAGGGGATGACCAGCCCCGCCCGCCCCGCTATGCCGCTGGCATGACCGAAGCCGCGATCGCCATCAAAAACCTCAGCAAGACCTACGCGCCCGTCGGCACCGCCCCGCCCAAGCGCGCGCTCGACGACGTGACGTTCGACGTCCCCCGCGGTCAGATCTTCGGGCTGCTCGGCCCCAATGGCGCAGGCAAGTCGACGCTGATCAACATCCTCGCCGGGCTGGTCAACAAAACCGACGGCAGCGCCGCGATCTGGGGGTTCGATATCGACGAGCACCCGCGCAACGCCAAGGCGTCGATCGGGATCGTCAACCAGGAGATCCTGTTCGATCCCTTCTTCTCGCCGTTCGAGACGCTTGAAATCCAGGCTGGCCTCTACGGCGTCCCCAAGGCGAAGCGCCGCACCATGGAGTTGCTCCACGCGGTGCATCTCGAGGACAAGGCGCACGCCTATGCCCGCACGCTGTCCGGCGGGATGAAGCGCCGCCTCATGGTAGCGAAAGCGATGGTCCACTCGCCCCCCGTCCTCGTCCTCGACGAGCCGACCGCTGGCGTCGACATCGAACTGCGTCAACAGCTCTGGACCTATGTCCGCAGCCTCAACCAGGCCGGCGTGACGGTCGTCCTCACCACGCATTATCTCGAGGAAGCCGAGGAACTCTGCGACCGGATCGCGATCATCAACAACGGCCGCCTGATCGCCAACGAACCCACGCGCGAATTAGTCGGCAAGGCGCAGGAGAAGATCGTCGCCGTCACCGTCGATCGCGACGTGACCGACATCCCCGCCAACGCCTGCTTCCAGAAGATCGCGCTCAAGGGCACGCGCACCCTCGAAATCACCTACAAGAAGGACCGCGTGAACGCCGGCGAAGTCCTCGCCGCCATTCAAGGCAGCGGCTTCGGCATCGTCGACGTCTCGACCAAGGAGCCCGATCTCGAGGACGTCTTCCTCAGCCTGACCCGCGCCGCCAACGCATGACGAGCGACATCCTGATCGTCGGCTCGGGCGCCGCAGGTCTAACCGCGGCACTTAACCTCGCCGACCGCTTCAAGGTCACGGTGTTAGCCAAGGGCGCGCTCAACGAAGGCTCGACCGCCTGGGCGCAAGGCGGGATCGCCGCGGTGCTTGAACCTGGCGACACGTTCGAGAACCATGTCGAGGACACGATGGTCGCCGGCGCCGGGCTCAACGACCGCGCGATCGTCGAGATGGTCGTCGAAGGCGCCCCCGCCGCGATCGAACGCCTGACGCATCTCGGCGTCCCGTTCGAGACCGAGGGCAACGCGCTGCACCTGACCCGCGAAGGCGGCCATTCGCACCGCCGCATCGTCCACGTCGCCGACGCGACCGGCTGGGCGGTGCAGGAGGCGTTGCAGAAGGCCGCCGAAGCCCATCCGAACATCACGCTAGTGCCCGACCAGATCGCGATCGACCTCGCCACTGGCCGCCACGAGGAACGCTATTCGGGCTCGGGCAACGTCTGGGGCGTCTACGCGGTCGATCGCAAGACCGAACGCGTCGCTCTCTACACCGCGCGCGCGACGATCCTCGCGACCGGCGGCGCAGGCAGGACGTACCTGTTCTCGACCGCCCCCCGCGGCGCGACCGGCGACGGCATCGCGATGGCATGGCGCGCGGGCGCCCGCGTCTCCAACATGGAGATGATGCAGTTCCATCCGACCTGCCTCTACAATCTGGAGGTCAAGAACTTCCTGATCACCGAGGCGGTCCGCGGCGAAGGCGGGCGGTTGATCAATCCATCGACCGGCAAGCGCTTCATGACCTATTACGACCCCGCGCGGATGGAACTCGCCCCCCGCGATATCGTCGCGCGCGCGATCGATGCCGAGATCAAGCGCTACGGGCTCGACTATGTCCATCTCGACATCAGCCACATGCCGGCTGAGTTCATCCGCCATCACTTCCCGAATATCCACGAGAAGCTGCTCGGTCTCGGCATCGACATGACGACGCAGCCGATCCCGGTCGTCCCCGCGCAACATTACACGTGTGGCGGCATCGTCATCGACGAACACGGCAAGACCGATCTTCCGGGCCTGTACGCAGCCGGGGAATGCACTGAGTCCGGCTTGCATGGTGCCAACCGCCTCGCTTCCAACTCGCTGCTCGAATGCTTCGTGTTTGGCGAGGCGGCGGCGGACAGCATTGCAGCCGCGTGGGGCTCGCTGCCCCCGCCCCCGCCGATCCGCCCGTGGGACGAAAGCCGCGTCACAGACTCCGACGAAGAGGTCGTGATCAAGCAGACCTGGACCGAAATTCGTCGCTTCATGTGGAATTACGTCGGCATCGTTCGCACCACCAAGCGGCTCGAACGCGCCAAGCACCGCATCGAACTGCTCAACGACGAGGTCGCCGAATATTACCAGCATTTTCGCGTCACGCCCGACCTGATCGAGCTGCGCAACTTGCTCCAGACCGCCGAATTGATCGTCCGATCCGCGCTGCATCGGCACGAGAGCCGCGGGCTCCATTTCACGCTCGACTACCCCGAGACGCTGCCCGAGGCGGTCGATACGGTTCTCGTTCCCTAGCGTGACGGCGGCTCGGCGCATCGTCGGCGCGCTTCGTCGCAGCGACGTGCTGCCGCAGTTTCGCGTGGCCGATCAACGGATAAGGATCGATGCTTCAGTGCAGGGCGTTCAATCCATCATGACATCGGCGAGTGCGTTCAAGCGTCTTCTGGCAACCGCCCTGTTCGGCACGGCGCTCGCCGGATGCGGATCGGCGTCGCGACCGACCCCGCCCGCCGTTTCCCCGGTGCATCAATCCGAGGGGTTCGTGTCGATCCCGGTGCCGCCGCCCCTGCCGCGTACGCCGCGACCCGCGCCCGCCGGTCTGGTCAACGCGATCTCCGAACTGCAGAGTGGGTTCCAGGGTAAGGCTGGCATCGCGATACGCGCGGTCGACGATGGCTGGACGGTGGAGGCCGGCGGGCGGCAGTTGCTGCCGCAGCAGTCGGTCAGCAAACTCTGGGTCGCGATGACCGTGATGGACCTGCGCGACCAGGGCAAGATCCGCCTCGACGAGCCGATCGTCGTACGGCCGCAGGACCTGACGCTGTTCCACCAGCCGATCGCGATGCTGGTCAAGGGCGTCGGATATCGGACGACGGTCGGCGAGCTGCTGACGCGCGCGTTGACGCATAGCGACAATACCGCAAACGACCGGTTGCTCACGCGTGTCGGTGGGCCGTCCGCGGTGCGGTCGATGATCGCGCGCAAACAGTTGGGTGCGATCCGGTTCGGACCGGGCGAGCGGCTGTTGCAGAGCGGCACGGCAGGACTGGTCTGGCAGCCGTCCTACGCGGTCAATGGTGGCTTCATGACGGCACGCAACCGGCTATCGCCCGCGGTGCGCGAGGCTGCGCTGAACGCGTACGTGCGCAATCCGCCCGACGGTGCCGCGCCGATCGCGATCGCCGATGCGATTGCCCGGCTGGCGAAGGGCGACCTGTTGTCGGAGACCTCTACCAAGATCCTCCTCAATACGATGGGCCGCTCGGTCACCGGCCGCGCGCGCCTGCGCGCCGCACTCCCCGGCGGCTGGGAGATCGCGCACAAGACCGGCACCGGCCAGGACCTCGGCCGCCGCAACGCCGGCTTCAACGACGTCGGTCTGCTCACCGCCCCCGATGGCCGTCGATATGGGATCGCAGTGATGATCGGCGACACCATCCGGCCGATGCCCGAACGCCAGAAACTGATCCAGGCGGCCGCAGCGGCGGTGGCCAACTATGCGGGCACCACGCGCCCAAGAGGCTGATGTTTCCGTGCTGCAGTGCAGCATGGAATGGCCGAGACCGGGTGCCAGTGCGCTACTCCGGATGCAGCCTCAAACACCGTCTTGGTGTGACTTTATCATAACCTTTCGGACTGCGCGGGATGGCCAGTCGCGAGCGGCTCGCCCTAAACCGCTACGCCCAGCCGTTCCACGCAGACCACGGCCACCGCCGGTCAGTCGAACCCGTTCGCCAGGAACCGCTCCGCCACCGCGCAGTGCATCGCGATCCCATGCGCCATCACGCGTTCGTCGATCGTCATCTTCGTGTTGTGCAGCGGCGGATTGGTACGCGGATCGCTACCCTCGGGCGCGGCACCGATGAACGCCATCGCACCGGGAAGCTTCTGAAGGACGTACGAGAAGTCCTCCGCGCCCATCATCGGCGGCATCACCTGATACGCGCCCTCGCCACCGATCACGGTCGCGCACGCCTTCATCAGGTCGGTGGCGCGCTCGTCGTTGACGGTGACCGGATAGCCTTCCTCGATCGTCGGCGTACCGACTGCGCCATGCGCGGCGGCGATGCCCTCGACCATGCGGATGAACGCCGCGCGGACCTGCTCGCGCGTCCGCTCCGAGAGAGTGCGCATCGTGCCGAGCATCTCGACGGTCGACGGGATGACGTTGTGCGCGGAGCCGGCGTTGAGCTTCGTGATCGACAGCACCGCAGGGTCGGTAACGGCCACTTGGCGTGCGACATAGGTCTGGAGCGCCGTTACGATCTCGCAGGCGATCGGCAGCGGATCGAGGCAGTCGTGTGGCATCGCGGCGTGCCCCCCGCGACCGGTGATCGTAGCACGCAGCGTGTCGGTCGACGCCATCAGCGTGCCCGCGCGGCTGACGACATGGCCCATCGGCATGTTAGGCGAGATGTGGAGCGCGAAGCCCGCCTCTGGCAGGGGCAAGTCGAGCAGGCCGTCGGCGATCATGTGGCGTGCGCCGTGATGCCCCTCCTCGCCAGGCTGGAACATGAACACGACCGTGCCGGGCAACTCATCGCGACGGGCGCACAGAGCCTTGGCCGCGCCGACGAGCATCGCGGTGTGCGAATCATGGCCGCAGGCATGCATCGCGCCATCGATCCTCGACGCGAACGGCAGGCCGGTTTCCTCCTGCATCGGCAACGCGTCCATATCACCGCGGAGCAGCACTGTGCGGCCGTTGCCACCAGCCGTGCCACCGCGCCCGCCGCGCAGGGTCGCGACGAAGCCGGTGGTAGACGTCCCCTCACGGATTTCGAGCGGGAGCCCGGCGAGCGCAGCCTTCACCTTGTCCGAGGTACGCGGGCAATGGAGCCCGACCTCGGGATCGGCATGGATCGCACGACGGAGCGTGATCGCATCGTCGAGGCTGTCCTCGCCGACGGCGGTCCAGTCGGTCGGCGCCCAGTCGGTGGTGGATTCGAAATCGAGTGACATCGGGAACTCCTGTTTAGCTTTTTGAGCCCCACCCCGGCGGAGGCCGGGGCCCAGTTGGGAAACGGCAATAAGGTTGGGCAGCGCTCCGTTACATCGACCTTGCCAACTGGGCCCCGGCCTTCGCCGGGGTGGCCTTCGTGTGGGGCTGCCCGCCCCCGATCGCTGAGGCAGTCTACCCCCGGAACAGCCCGCCTAAAACCCCGCGCAGTACCGTACCGACCAAGCCGCCGCTCGACGAGCGGCGGGACTTGGTGCCGAAGACTTGCTTGCCGATCTCGTTCGCCACCTGCCGCCCGATCGAAGAACTCGCCGCGCGCGTCGCCGACGAAGCCATCTTCGTCCACGGCGAGTTCGCCGCCTCGCGGTCGGCCTCGCGCTGCTGCCGATCAGCCACGCGCTGGTCCGCAACCCGGGCTCGTTCTGCCTCTCTCGCCGCCTTCGCATCGAGCTTTGCCTGAACAGCCGCAGCCTTCTCCGCCTCGGTCGTCGCCTTCGCCTCGGCCGCTGCGGCACTCGCCTCCTGCGTCTTCGCCGCCAGCAATTCCTCCGCCGACTCGCGATCGACCAGCGTGTCGTACTTCTCCCCGACCGCATCGGTCTCGATCATCACCTTCCGCTCCGCCGGCGTGATCGGCCCGACGCGCGAGGCGGGAGGCTTGATCAGCGTGCGCTCGACCGGCGTCGGCGACCCATCCGCCTGGAGCAGCGACACCAGCGCCTCACCGACCTTCATCTCGGTGATGATCGTCGCGACATCGACGCCCGGGTTCGCGCGGAACGTCTCCGCCGCCGACCGCACCGCCGCCTGATCGCGCGGGGTAAACGCCCGCAACGCATGCTGGACGCGGTTGCCGAGCTGCCCCGCCACGGTGTCGGGAATGTCGATCGGGTTCTGCGTGATAAAATACACGCCGACCCCCTTCGAGCGGATCAGCCGGACGACCTGCTCAATCTTCTCCAGCAGCGCCTTGGGCGCCTCATCGAACAGCAGATGCGCCTCGTCGAAGAAGAAGCACAGCACCGGCTTGTCGAGATCGCCGACCTCGGGGAGATGCTCGAACAGCTCGCTCATCAGCCACAGCAGGAACGTCGCATACAGCTTCGGCGAGGCCATCAACTTGTCGGCGGCAAGAATGTTGACGATCCCCCGACCCCGGTCGTCGACGCCGATAAAGTCGTTCATCTCCAGCGCCGGTTCGCCGAAGAAATTCTCCGCGCCCTGCGTGCGCAACTGGAGCAACGAGCGCTGGATAGCGCCGATCGATTGCTTCGAGACGTTGCCGTACGTCACCGTCAGTTCGTCCGCCCGGCCGGCGCATTCGGTCAGCATCGCCTGCAGATCGTCGAGGTCGATCAACAGCAGCCCCTCCTTGTCGGCGACGTGGAAGGCGATCGTCAGCACGCCCTCCTGCACCTCGTTGAGGTCCATCAGCCGCGCCAGCAACAGCGGCCCCATCTCGCTGATCGTCGTGCGGATCGGATGGCCCTGCGCGCCGAACAGGTCCCAGAACTGCACCGGGTTGTCGGCATACGCCCAGCTATCGTCGCCGATCGCCTTGGCGCGCTCGGCAAACGTCGCATGCGTCTTCGCGGTCGGCGAGCCGGCCATCGCGAGGCCGGACAGGTCGCCCTTCACGTCGGCGACGAAGCACGGCACGCCGTTCGCGGAGAACCCCTCGATGATCCCCTGCAACGTCACCGTCTTGCCGGTGCCGGTCGCGCCAGCGATCAGGCCGTGGCGGTTCGCGCGCTTCAGTTCCAGCGTCTGCGGCTTCCCGTCCACGCTCGCGCCGATGAAGATGCCGTCGCTCATGGTTCTCGTCCTCTGTATCCGGCGCAGACCCTAACCCCGCGCGCCGCAAAGAAAAAGGACCGCCGCTCGGGCGAGCGACGGTCCTTTTCAGGTCGGTCGTGTCGGTCGTGGATTACTTGATCTTGACCGGCAGGAACTGCGCCGGGGCGCGTCCGCGCTTGACCTGCAGCAGGACCTGAGGGCGCCCCGCCGCCTTGGCGACGTTGACCGCGTTCTGGACGTCGACCGCGGTGCGAACCGGCGTACCGTTGACCGAGATGATCACGTCGCCGCGCTTGAGCTTGCCGAACGCATCACTGGTCTGCGCGACCACCGCGATCACGACGCCCTGCGTGCCTGCCTCGACGCCAACCGCCTGTGCGATCGCAGGGGTCAGCGGCTGGACGCCGATCCCGAGCGCTGCGCCGGCCGTCGGTGCAGCAGGTGTCGCGCTATCGTCGCCGTCATCGCCGCCGTCGGTGCCGAAGCCCTGCGCATCGCCGCCGACCACGGCCGCCAGCTTGTCCGCGCTCGGCCTTGGTACGACGACCACATTGGCGACCACCGGCTTGCCGTTGCGCAAGATGTCGAGACGCGCGGTCTGACCCGGCTTCACGTTCGAGACGAGGTAGGACAGCGACTGCTCCGCCGTCACCGGCGTGCCGTTGACCTTGGTCACCACGTCGCCGGCGCGAACACCCGCCTTCGCCGATGGACCGCCGGCGGTAACATCGTTGATCAGTTCGCCTGAATTCTTGGCGATACCGAGCGCTGCTGCCGTATCCTCGTCGATCGGGCCGCTGCGACCCAATTGCACGCCGATATAGCCGCGCTCGATCGTGCCACCCTTCATGAAGGTCGCGATGATCGGCTTGGCCACGGCTGCCGGGATCGCGAAGCCGATGCCGATATTGCCGCCCGACTGGCTGAAGATCTGCGAGTTCACGCCGATCACGTTGCCATTGAGATCGAACATCGGGCCGCCGGAGTTGCCCTGGTTGATCGAGGCATCGGTCTGGATGAAGCGGTCATACGCACCGCCCTGCCCGGTAACGCGGTTGATCGCCGAAACGATACCCGCGGTGACGGTGCCGCCGAGGCCGAACGGCTCGCCGATCGCGACGACCCAGTCGCCGACGCGCGCGCCGTTCGAATCGCCGAACTTCACGAACGGCAGGTTGGCCGCGTCGATCTTGAGCAGCGCGAGATCCGAGTCCTGGTCCTTGCCGATGACCTTGGCGACATATTCCTTCTTGTCGCTGAGCGTCACGGTGATCGAGTCGACCGACGCGCCCTGCGCGCCAGGCGAAATCACGTGGTTGTTGGTGACGACATAGCCGTCCGGCGAGATCAGGAACCCCGAGCCGAGCGAGGCGCCCTCGCGCTTGACCGGCGCGCCACCCTGGCCGCCGCCGCCCATGCCGCCGAACAGGTCGCCGAACGGCGTGCCCGCAAACGGATTGGCCTGCTGCTTCTGGACGATCGTCTGCTTGGTCGAGATGTTCACGACCGCGGGCTGGAGCCGCGCGACCATGTCGGCGAAGCTCATCGGCGCGCCGGGCTTCGGCGAGACCGCCTGGATCGCACCGGGTTCGTTCTGCGCGACCTGAGCGCCGCTCGGCTGGAGCGCGAGCGTCGCGGTCGCACCGCCGAGGAGAAGAGCACTGGTAATGGCGTAGGCGTAACGCACTAGATGTTGTCCTCTCGTTTCATCAATCGAAACAGGTACCCCCTAGGGATGCCGTTCTGAACGATGCTTGAATATGAACGGATGCCGAAAGGTTCCGCAGGCTTAACGCCCGCGGCCCTCGAACTCCCTCAGATAACTGTTGTTCGGCGAAAGAATGATCGATGTCGATCCTTCAGGCGTCGCGCCGCCATCCGCACCGAACGTATGCCGGTACGACTGCATCGCGCGGTAGAAATCGTAAAAGTCAGCGTCCTTGCCGAAGCTCTCGGCATAGATCTTCGCAGAGTCGGCATCGGCCTGCGCACGCACGATCTGCGCCTGCTTCTGGCCTTCGGCACGGATCGTGATCGCCTCCTGCTGGCGCGCGCTCGACATGCGCTTCAGCGCGCTTTCGAGTGGCAGGCCGACGGGAAGATTCGCCTGCTTGATACGGACATCGACGATCTCGACGCCGTACTGGCTCGCGACGCGCTGGAGGCCCTTCTGGATGTTGTCCATCAGCTCGGAGCGCTCGGGGCTGAGCAATTCGACGAAGCGCCGCTTGCCGAGTTCGTTGCGCAGCGCAGACCCGAGGATCGGTCGAAGCTGGTCCGGGATCCGATCCTCGCTGCCGACCGCGTTACGCATCTTGCGTGGGTCGACGATCCGGTAGCGCGCATAGGCGTCGACTTCGAGCCGAAGCTGGTCGGTCGACAACACCAGCGTGTTGTCGAGCTCCAGATCCTGCACCCGCTTGTCGATCCAGACGATGCGGTCGACGAACGGGATACGCGCGATCAGGCCGGCACCGGTCTGGCCGAATGGCGTGTTAGGCTGCCATGCGTTAACCGTACGAATCGGCTGGCCGAAGCGCAGGATCACCGCCTGCTTGGTCTCGGGCACGATCGCGAAGGTCGATGCGGCGAGAATCACCAGCAACAAAGCGATGATCCCGGCGAGGATCGGGTTGCGGAAACTCACGGCGTTCACTGGGCAGCTCCAGGCTGGGGGGCAGCCGCCGCCGCGGCAGGCGCTGGTGTCGACTGGACAGCCTCGGGGTTCGGCAGACGCTTGGCGTTGGACAGCGGCAGATACGGCACCACCCCGCCCGGCGTCTCGACGATCGTCTTGTCGCTCTTGGCGAGCACCGCCTCCATCGTCTCGTAATACATGCGGCGACGCGTCACTTCCGGCGCGAGCTTGTACTGCTCATAGACCTTGTCGAACGACGCGGCCTCACCCTGCGCGCGCGCCACGACCTGCTGCGCGTAGGAGCGCGACTGGTTGAGGTTGGCGATTGCCTCCTGCTGCGCGGCAGTGACCGCGTTGAAGTCCTCGACGATCCGCGCGGGCGCAGCGGCCTGCTTGATCGCGACGCCCTGGATACGGACGCCCGACTTGTAGTCGTTGAGGATCTGCTGCGTCAGTTCAGCGACGCGCTGCTCGATCACGGTACGACCCGTGCCGATCGCCTGGTCTAGCGTCGTCGTCGCCACCACCGCGCGCATGGCGCTCTCGGCAGCGGCACGAACAGTGTCGTTCGGCTCGGCGAGCTGGAACACGTAATCGCGCGGATCCGAGATATCCCAGCGGACCGAATACGCCAGATCGATGATGTTCTGGTCGCCGGTCAGCGTCAAATTCTCGCCGTCACCGACTGGAAAATTGTCCGTGCGGATCTTCTGCACGTCGACCACCGTCACGTCGGCGATCGGCGCGGGCATCGTCAGACGAACGCCAGGATCGAGCGTGCCCGCGTATTTGCCGAAATAGGTGACGACGCCGCGCTGCTGCGGGCCGATCTGATGGACCGAGGTGAACAGGATCCACACGACCGCGATAATCGCGACGCCGATCGCCCACAGCGCGCGGGCGTTGGCCCCCGACGGCAGGCCGCCAAAGCCGCCAGTGCCGCCACCGCCGCCGCCCGAACCGCGCGCTTTCCGCAGGAACTCGTCCAGCGCGGTCGGCTTGGCCGTGGTCTTGCGGCCTCCGGGAGGTTGCGCCCAGGGGTTGCGCGGGCCGCTGTTACCGTCGTCGCCCGAGCCGCCCCAAGGGCCTTTCGGTGTTTCGGTGGCGAGGATATCGGGGCGCCGGAACCAGCGCGAGAAGATCGTCATACCAACCTTTATAGGTGTGCGCTGGCGGAAAAACAGTGCCAAGCGGCCTTAGCGGTCCTATCTGGCGCGGATGATCGACATCGAAGGCGTAAAGGCGGCGGTCGCTGCAGTAGCGGGCAAGCGGGCGACCGTCCGGCTCGAAGGGACCCGAGCGGGCATCATCATCGACGCGACCGGGCTCGACCCGCAGGCGCGCGATGCGCTGGAGGCGACGGTGCGGATGGCCGCGACGCAGCCCGGCGTGACCGAAGTGCGGATCGCGGTGACAGCCGAACGCTCGACCCGCCGGCTGATCGCGGTCGCCAGCGGCAAGGGCGGCGTCGGCAAGTCGACGCTCGCGGCCAATCTTGCCATCGCGATGTCGCGTGCGGGTCGCCGCGTCGGGCTGGTCGACGCCGATATCTACGGTCCGTCGCAGCCCCGACTGATGAACGTCGAGGGCACACGCCCGACCGCGAAGGACAAGGTGCTCGACCCCGTCCCCACCCCGTACGGTGTGCCGCTATTGTCGATGGGCCAGCTCGTCGAGCCGGGCAAGGCGATCGCCTGGCGTGGGCCGATGGCGGCGGGTGCGCTCGGCCAGCTGGTCGAGGCGGACTGGGGCGTGGCCGATACGCTGGTGCTCGATCTCCCCCCCGGCACCGGCGACGTCCAGCTGACGATGGTCCAGAAATACCGCCCCGCAGGCGCGGTGATCGTCTCGACCCCGCAGGATCTCGCGCTGATCGACGCCCGCCGCGCGATCGACCTGTTCGAAAAGGCGGGCATCCCGATCATCGGCCTCGTCGAGAACATGGCCGGCTATGTCTGCCCACATTGCGGCGAAGCGTCGGACCCATTCGGCAATGGCGGCGCAGAGGCGGCAGCGCGCGAACTCGGCATCCCGTTCCTCGGCCGCGTGCCGTTGACGATCTCGATCCGTACAGCCTCCGATGCTGGCACGCCGCCGGCCTCGAACCCGGACGATATGATTTTCATGCCGATCGCGGCTCAGGTCGTCGCATGGCTCGTAAAACTGTGAAACCCGCAGGCCTGATCCACGTTGTGTAATTACCGGTCGTACCCGACGCGTAGAGTCGCGGTACGAGCGGACCAGGTTTCTTCTCGCAGGAGGCATCGATGCCGTTGACCGCCGATGCCGACATCAAGTCTTTACTCGAAAATGCGCGCACGATCGCGATGATCGGCGCCTCCGACCGCCCGGATCGCCCCTCTTACGGCGTGATGGCCAAGCTTCAGGCGCATGGCTACCGCGTGATCCCGGTCAACCCTCAGATCACCGGCGAGCATGTCCACGGCGAATTCGTGTTTCGCGACCTGTCGCAACTCGGCGATCCGATCGACATCGTCGACATCTTCCGCAACTCGGCCGCTGCGGGTGAGGCCGTCGATCAGGCGATCGCAGCCGGTGCCAAGGCGGTGTGGATGCAACTCGGCGTCATCAACGACGAGGCCGCGGCACGCGCCGAAGCCGCCGGCCTGCAAGTCGTCATGGACCGGTGCCCCGCGATCGATATCCCCAGGCTCGGGATCGCCAAGATCGAGCAATGACGCTTGCCCTCGCCGACGATCGCCGTCAGTCTGCGATCCTGTCCGGGAGGCGCCGATGCTCGCGATGTTGCTGTCGATGGTGATCGAGGACCCGCTGATGGCGACGGCAAAGGCCCGCATGGCCGCTGAGCAGCCCTGTATCCCGAGCGCCAACGAGACCGACATAACGATCTGCGGATTGCGCACCGCCGATCGATTCCGCGTACCGTTCATCGAGCACGATGTAGGAGATCCCAAACACGAGAGCGTCCGCAACGAGCGCACCCGCCTCCTCCACCGCACCTCGCCACTCGCCGATCTCAGCCCGTTCCAGGTCGGTGGTGGCATGGCGGGGGTGACGATGACCGTCGGCGGCGAAGGCGGCACCTCGTTCCGCAAGCCCGCGCCTTGAGGATCAGGTCATGCTCGCAATAATCCTCTCCGTGCTGCTTCAAGCCACCGCCACCCCGGTGACATCGCTTGCGCCCGAACGCTTCTCGATCCTCGTCGACCCGTGCGCCACGCAGACGAAGGACGGCAGCGAGATCATCGTCTGCGGCAAGTCCGCGACGTCCACCCCGCGCCTGCCGATGCGCGACGATCGAGGCCCGCCCGACCACCCGGTCGCCTCCAATCCCAACCTTAGCGGTCTCCGTGCGCTGGAATTGTCGACCACGCCCTGCGCGGCGCGGCAGGGTGGATGCCAGGTCGGCTTCGGCCCACCGATCGCCCCCATCGCGAAAGCCGCGGTAGGGTTGATCAAGAGCGCCCTCGCCAAGAAACCCGACAAACGCGGCCGCGTGCCGATCGTGCTGGACGATCCAAAGAACTGAGCGCCCTTCGGGTGAGCGATCTGTCCCGACGTTGCTTCCCCCGCGAGGGCAAAGACCCAGGCTCGGCTCCTGCCTTCACGGGAGAACACGGAAGAGCCAGTCGACTAGCAAGCGGTATGCTGACACACGTGAGTTTCCTTACGCTCCCTCCCAGGGAGGGGAGCAGAAGACCCTCAATCCAGAATATGCATCCACATCGGCTGCCCGACCAGGCTCTGCGACCCGCGTAGTTTCTCCAAAGCATGCGCAATCGAGCGTTCCGGGCTCTCGTGCGTTACGATCGCTACCAGCACGCTGCCATCGGCGATCGCCCCGCGCTGGATCAGGCTCTCGATCGACACGCCCGCATCCCGCATGGCCGCAGCGATCTCCGCCAGCACCCCGACCCGATCTGCCACGGTGAAGCGCAGATACGCACGCCCCCGCCGCTCTCCACTGTCGGCCTTGGGCGCTGCCGTAAGCGACACCACCGGCATCGCGAACGGCGGGCCGAACTCGCCGCGCGCGATGTCGATCAGGTCGGCCACTACCGCGCTCGCGGTCGGGCCATCGCCCGCACCCGCACCCTGAAACAACAGGCGGCCGACGAAATTACCTTCCGCCACGACCGCGTTCAGAGAGCCGGTAACGTGCGCAAGCGGATGATCGATCGGCACCAGATGCGGATGGACGCGCTGGAACAGTCCGTCCGCCCCAGCTTCCGCCAGCCCGAGCAGCCGCACGCGATACCCCAAAGCCGCCGCCTCGGCGATGTCCGCCCCCAGCAGATGCCGGATGCCGCTGATCGCAACGTCGTCGAACGCCGGCTGCGTCCCGAACGCGACCGCCGCTAGGATCGACAGCTTGTGCGCTGCATCGACGCCATCAATGTCGAAGCTGGGATCGGACTCGGCAAACCCCAGCGCCTGAGCTTCGGCAAGCACCTCGGCAAAGTCGCGCCCTTCCGATTCCATCTTCGACAGGATGAAATTGCAGGTACCGTTGAGGATGCCGTAGACGCGGGCAATCTCGTTCGCCGCAGCACCTTCGCGCAGCCCCTTGATGACCGGAATGCCCCCCGCGACGGCCGCCTCGAACTTCAACGCGACGCCCGCCCCTTCGGCTGCCCGCGCGAGTTCCAGGCCGTGATGCGCGATCATCGCCTTGTTCGCCGTGACGAAACTCCGCCCCGCCCCCAGCGTGCTCCGCGCAAGCGTCAGCGCCGGACCATCGGAGCCCCCAATCAGCTCCACCACGACATCCGCACCCGGCTGTTTTGCCAGCGCCGTCGTGTCGTCGACCCACGCGAACCGCGACAGATCGACGCCACGATCCTTGCCCCGATCACGCGCCGAAACCGCGACGATCTCGATCTCGCGCCCGGCCCGCCGCGCAATCAACTCGCGGTTCGCATCCAGCAATCGAATAACACCGCCGCCAACGGTCCCCAGACCCGCAAGGGCCACGCGCAATGGTTCGCTCATTTTCGTCCTCCACTCGGGCGTCCGGTTACGTTTCGGGGACCATTTGCGCAATCCTGATGACGCACGCGACCGGCGCGCCTATCTGGGCGTCATGTCCGGCCGCTTCGATCACCTCCCCAACCGTCGCACGATCATCGATCGTCGCGCCGTCGCCGAAACCATAGCCGCGCTGGAGGGCGTTGATCCGACCGCGCTGCGCCGCGACGCGACCACGCTGTTGAAGGCAGCGCTGGAGAAAGGTCGGGTAGAAGTCGAACGTCGCCTCGTCGAACATCCATCGCGCGGGTTGGAAGCGTCCAGCGCGCAGGCCTATCTGATTGACGCACTGCTCCGCATCCTGTTCGATTTCACGACCCAGCGGCTCTACCCCCTGCCCAATCCCACTTCGGGCGAGCGCCTCACGCTGATCGCCGTCGGCGGTTACGGCCGCGCGGAAATGGCGCCGCATTCGGACGTCGACATTGGCTTCCTGACCCCCGGCAAGCAGACGCCCTGGGCCGAGCGCGTCATCGAATCGATGCTGTACGCGCTATGGGATCTCGGGCTGAAGCTCGGCCAGTCCAGCCGCTCGCTCGACGAGATGGTCCGCCAGGCCAAGAGCGACGTCACCGTCCGCACTGCGCTGCTCGAAGCGCGCTACGTCTGCGGTGACACCGACCTCTACGAACAGGCGTCGCACCGCTTCAAGACCGAGGTCCAGGCCGACACCGCGCGCACCTTCATCGCCGACAAGCTCGCCGAACGCGACGCGCGCCACCGCAAGATGGGCGACACGCGCTATGTCGTCGAACCCAACGTCAAGGAGGGCAAGGGCGGCCTGCGCGATCTTCACGCGTTGTTCTGGATCGGCAAATACATCTACGACGTCCAGCGCGCCGCCGAACTGGTCGAGGTCGGGCTGTTCACCAAGGCGGAATACCGGCTATTCCACCGCGCCGACAATTTCTTCCAGGCGGTCCGATGCCACCTTCATAGCATCACTGGCCGCGCCGAGGATCGGCTGACGTTCGACCTGCAACGCGAGATCGCCGACCGGATGCGCTTCTCCGACCGCCCCGGCAAATCGAAGGTCGAGCGCTTCATGCAGTTCTATTTCCTGCAGGCAAAGACCGTCGGCACGCTCAGCGGCGTCTTCCTCGCGCACCTCGACGAAAAGTTCGCTGCCCGCGGACGGCGTTTCGGCCTGCCGACGATCCGCCGGTCGCCGCGCAAGCTCAACGGCTTCGTGCTCGATCGCGGACGCCTCGCGCTGCCCAGCGACGACTTCTTCCGGGCCGATCCCGAACGCCTGATCGAGATCTTCCAACTCGCCGACAAGCACGGTGTAGAGATCCACCCGCTCGCCATGCGCGCCGCCGCGCGGGATGCCAAGCTGGTCGATGACGTCCGCAACAGCCCCTCCGCGAACGCCCTGTTCCTCGATGTACTGACCTCGCCGCGTGATCCCGAACTCGTGCTGCGCTGGATGAACGAAGCCGGCGTGTTCGGCCGCTTCGTGCCCGATTTCGCGCGCGTCGTCGCACAGATGCAGTTCGACATGTACCACCACTACACCGTCGACGAACACACGATCCGCGCCATCGGCCTGCTCGCGCGGATCGAAAGCGGTACCCTCAAGGAGGACCACCCGCTCGCCAGTGCGATCTTCGAACAGATCGTGTCGCGGCGCGCGCTCTACGTCGCGGTCCTGCTGCACGACATCGCCAAGGGCCGTGGCGGCGATCATTCGATCCTCGGCGCGGAGGTGGCACAGCGCCTGTGCCCCCGCTTCGGCCTGACGCCTGCCGAGACAGAGACGGTTGCTTGGCTGGTACGCTGGCACCTGCTGATGTCGGCGACCGCGTTCAAGCGCGACCTCAGCGACTTCAAGACGATCCTCGATTTTTGCGATGTGGTGCAGAGCCCGGAGCGCCTCCGCCTGCTGCTGACCCTGACGATCGTCGACATTCGCGCGGTCGGACCCGGCGTGTGGAACGGTTGGAAACGCCAGCTGCTCGGCGACCTGTACGAATCAGCCGAGGAAGTGCTGCGGCTGGGCCACAAACAGAAGGGTCGCGCCGAGCGGATCGCCGCCAAGCAGCAGCATCTGCGGGACGCGCTCGGCTGGGGCGAGGATTCGTTCGCAACGCTCGTCCACCGGCTAACCGAAGCCTATTGGATCGCGGAACCCGAAGACGTGCTGGCGCACAACGCCCGCTTCCTGGCGACCACGGGCAACGCGCAGCTCGCGATCGATGCCCATGTTTATCCAGGGCGCGGCGCGACGTTGGTGACGATCTACGCGGCGGATCATCCGGGGCTGTTCTACCGCATCGCGGGTGCGATCCACGTTGCCGGCGGCAACATCATCGACGCGCGCATCCATACCACCCGCGACGGGATGGCGGTCGACAACTTCCTCGTCCAGGACCCTTTCGGGCGGCCGTTCGACGAGTCGGGGCAGCTTTCCCGCCTGAAGACTGCGATCGAGGATGCGCTCGCCAACCGCGGCAAGCTTGCCGACCGATTGGTGGCAAAGCCCCTTCCCCGGACGCGCGCGGAAGCGTTCGACATCGTCCCGAACGCGCTGGTCGACAACAAGGCGTCGAACCGGTTCACCGTGGTCGAGGTCAATGCTCGCGATCGGCCGGCACTGCTCAACCAGCTCGCCAACGCGCTGTTCCAGTCGAAGGTGACGATCCACTCCGCGCACGTCGCGACATATGGCGAGCGCGCAGTGGATACCTTCTACGTCACCGACCTGACCGGCGATCGGATCACCCAGCCCGCGCGGTTGAGGACGCTGGAGCGGCGGCTGCTGGCGGCAGCGGCAGGCGAAGAGATCGATCTGGCCGCTTAGCGCGCTTCCGGTTCTCCCGCGAAAGCGGGAGCCCAGGGTAACGGAGCGTGGCACCTGTAATCCTGGGCTCCTGCGTTCGCAGGAGAACAAGGGTTTTTTAGGGAGCTCGGGCACGAAAAAGCCGGCCCGCAGCGAACTGCGGGCCGGCTTTTCATTCAGTCACCCGATCAGAAGCGCGAGCGCAGCGTCAGGCCGTAGGTGCGTGGCTCGGCGAGGAATGCCGAGTACAGCGCGTTGCCGGTGCCGCCGAAGCGCTGCACGTTGGCCGAGGACCCGGCACCCTGGAACGGCGTGTTGAACGCGACTTGGATGTAGTTCTTGTTGAACACGTTCTGGGCCCAGAACTCGAGTGCCCAAGCCTGATCCTTGCCACGCAGGCCGACGCGCGCGTTGACCAGTGCAAAGCCATCCTGCTTCTTCTCGGGCGCAAGATCGGAGCCGGTGTTGTAGTCGGACGACAGTCGGCTATCGATGTAGAACAGACCAGACATGCCGTTCGAACCGATATCCGGCGTCCAGGCGAATGACGTCGTGACGACGTTCTTGGGGGCATTCGACAACTGGCTGCCCGGCAGCAGGAACAGTGCGCGGTCGAGTGCCTCGCCGGTTGTCGAGCTGCCGATCAGGTTCTTGCGGAAATGCGTATCGGCATAGGTGTAGCCCGCGGTGAACGTGACCTGCTTGATCGGCGACATCGTCGCTTCCAGCTCGACACCCTGCGAGATCACGCCCGGCTTCTTCGAGCGGTTCGTTGGGCACGTGCCGGTCTGCGCGCCGGTGACGGGGTTGAACCCGTTGTCGGTGTCGAGGCCGTTCAGATTGTCCTTACACGCTTCGACGTTCTGCACGACGAAGATCGAGCCGTTGAAGGTGTTCAGCTGGAAATCGGTGAACTCTTCACGGAATGCAGCGACGTTGAAGGTGAAGCCGCGCGTGTTGAACTTCGCACCGATCTCGTAATTGTTCACCTTCTCGGCGTTGAAGCGCAGGCCCGGTGCATCGGCATTGGTCCGCGCCGAAAGCACGCCGTTGACGCCGCCCAGATCCGAACGATCGAGGTTGTAGCCGCCGGCCTTGTAGCCCTTGGCGTACGACGCATAGGTCAGCAACTTGGTGAACGGCTTCCACGACAGGACCGCGGTGCCGGTGAACTCGCCATCGCCGAAGCTGTCGTTAAGGTTGAGGGCATTCAGCGCCGGGCTGGAGTTGCCCGTGCAGGTCAGCGTGACGATGCCTTGCGCGAACGCGGTCGCGCCGCTCTGCGACATGGTCAGCGGTGCCAGAGCAGCCTGCTGGATCGGACAGACCGTGTTGTTGTTGTTGAACTTCGCGTTGAACTTCTTCGTCTCGTGCGTGTAGCGCAGACCGCCTGTCAGCGACAACGTGTCGGTCAGGTGCAGGATGTTGTGCGTGAAGAACGCGTAGTTCTCGCTCTTCTGCCGGTAGATCGAGCCCGAGTCGCCGACGCTGTTCACGCCACCGCCGAGACCGACGCCACCGGTCAGTCGGTCGAGCGCCGACGTGATCAACGGACCCGCAAAGGCGCCGAACGCACCATTCAGCGTCGCTCGTCCGGCAGCGCTCAAGCAGCCCGGATTGTTCTGGTTCTGGAGCGCGGCAACCGGGCTGACCGTCGCGACGAGGCGGCAGGCGGCGAATTGCCCGTACTGCGCACCAAACGATGCGTTGTCGACAAGCTTGAGCTTCTCGTTCGAGTAGAAGCCGCCGACCAACCAGTCGAGCTTGTCGTTGAACAGCGAGCCCTGCAGGCGCGCTTCCTGCGTGAAGGTTTTGAACTGGCGATACGCGTTGCCGTCGGCTGCGCGGTGCGTCAGATCGATATTGGTATAGTCGATGTCGCTTGCGTTGCCCGACTTGTACTCGCGGTAGGCGGTGATGGAGGTGAAAGTCGCGCCGCCCAGATCCCAATCGGCCTGCAGCGAGCCGCCGTAATCCTTGGTCAGGTTGCGATAGGTCTGTCCGGGCGTGACCGCGACGTCACGGCTGTACGGGTTCGGCGTGTTGCCGGCCAGCGGGAAGACAGCGCCCTGGCGACGTAGGATGTCGACGATGCGATTGCTGGTGTTGTTGACGACAGCGCCGTCGGTGTTGACCGTCGCGAAAAACGGCGCGACGCCGGCTGCGTTAGCCGTTGGATCGGTCGTCTCGACCTGATTGTAATAAACCGCGCCGCAGCAGCTTTCCTTGCGGTGTGAATAGTCGCCGATCAGGCGGAAGCTCAAGGTATCGGTCGGCTTGAACAGCAACTGGCCGCGGACAAAATACCGATCGCGGTCGTTGACGCGGCTCTCGCTGCCGTTCGCCGCGGTGACGTTCTTGTAGAAGCCGTTGCGGTTCACATAGACGCCGTCGACCCGGAACGCGAGCTTCTCGGCGATCAACGGCCCGGTGATGCCGCCGGCAAGCCGCTTCTGATCGTAATTGCCATAGGTCGCCTCGGCATTGCCATGCCAGTCGAACTCGGGCGACCGTGTGATGATGTTGATCAAACCCGCCGACGCATTACGCCCGAACAGAGTACCCTGCGGCCCGCGCAGCACCTCGACGCGGTCGATCTCGCCCAGTTCGTTGAGACCGACGCCGGTGCGGCTGCGATAGACACCGTCGATGAAGACCGCGACCGAGCTTTCGAGGCCGGGATTGTCGCCGACCGTACCGATACCACGAATACGTGCAGAGGCGTTGGACTCGTTGCCCGTCGACGAAATGAGCAGCGACGGTGCGAGCTGGTTGAGCGAACGGATGTCGCTGCCGCCTGAGTTCTGCAACGCTTCCTGCCCCACTGCGGAAACCGCGATCGGGACGTTCGACAAACGCTCCGAACGGCGGGTTGCGGTGATGATGATGTCGCTCGAATTACCGGTCGTATCGGCTGCGGCGCTGGCGGCACGCGTCGTATCCGCGTCCGTCGCCCCGTTGGTCTGGCCAGCGACCGCCCCGCTTGCGGTTGCCTGTGACGGGGTGGTCTGCGCTTCCACGGTGGTGGTCGCCTGCTGCGCGAAAGCCGGCGTGACGATCGCCGCGGTCGCAACGGCGGACAACAGATATGCGGTCATACGCATCGGCATTCTCTCCCTGACCATTCGAGTTTTTCGAATTTGTGGTTTGGAGCGTAATAGAGAGATACACACTGATACGTCTAGTGATTTCCGCATACGGAAACCGGTTTTTTGAACATTGTGTCTCCAAACCGCCACATAGTGACAGACAGCAAACCCTAGTTTCAAATCGCAACTGTTTTCGGTGGCGGTTCGGCAGGACGACGGGGGTGCGGTGGATGGCGGGGCGGGTAACAGCGCGTGTGACTTTGCCAAGTTCGCAGATGTACCCTCTTCCGGTTTCCTTTCCTGCAAAGGCGTGAGTGAGGCGGGTCGGTTTCTTTGCGTTCAGGGCTCGGGGATGAAAGTTGCCGACCCACCCTTACCCCTCCCTTCCATGGAGAGGCGAGACGGGTAGATGGCTGTTGGTTGGCGCCTCACGGTATGCTGAATTAAGTTCAAGCTTGCCACGCCCCCGCACGAAAAAGGCCGGCGGGTCCCTTGGGACCGACCAGCCTTCAACTCTCTCGCAGTAGCGGCCGAAACCGCGTTCGGGCTACTTCGGCGCGAGGACCATCAGCATCTGACGGCCTTCCATGCGTGGATACGCCTCGATCTTGGCGATCTCCGCGACGTCGTCCTGAACGCGCTTCAACAGGTTCATGCCGAGCTGCCCGTGGCTGAGTTCGCGACCGCGGAAGCGCAGCGTGATCTTGACCTTGTCGCCCTCGCCAATGAAGTCATTCACCTTCTTCATCTTCGTGTCGTAGTCATGGTCGTCGATGTTCGGACGCATCTTGATCTCCTTGATCTCCTGCGTCTTCTGCGACTTGCGTGCGAGGTTCGCCTTCTTCTGCGCCTCGTACTTGAACTTGCCGACATCGAGGAACTTGGCGACGGGCGGATCGGCGTTAGGCGACACTTCGACCAGGTCGAGGCCATGCTCGGCTGCCTGCTCGATCGCTTCGCGCGTGTACATCACGCCCAGATTCTCGCCCTCGTGATCGATCACGCGGACCTTCTGGCTCTGGATGAATTCGTTAAATCGCGGGCCGTTCATTGCGGGCGTCTGCATCGGCCGGCGCATCGTGGGAGGACGTATGGGGTTTGCTCCTGAAGTTTCTGACAATATTTGGGCCGGCGTATAGCGCAGAAACCCGCGCTCGGAAAGCCGGCCCCGTTGGATCACATATCGGGTGCGCGAGCCTCGTCCGCAAGACGCGCGATAGCCTCGTCGAGCGTCAGGATGGTCTGGGCCTGGCTGCCGAGCGTGCGCAGCGCAACCTTGCCCTCCTCGGCCTCGCGCTTGCCGACGACCAGCAGGTTCGGCACCTTCGCCAGCGAATGCTCGCGCACCTTGTAGTTGATCTTCTCGTTGCGCAGATCCGTTTCGACCCGGATGCCTGCCGCCTTCAGCTTCGCCGCAACTTCCAGCGCATAGTCGTCGGCATCCGACACGATCGTCGCGACGACCGCCTGCACCGGCGCGAGCCAAAGCGGGAAGCGGCCGGCATGATGCTCGATCAGGATGCCGATGAAGCGCTCGAACGTGCCGAGGATCGCGCGGTGGAGCATTACCGGGCGATGCCGTTCGCCGTCCGCGCCGACGTACGACGCGTCGAGTCGCTCGGGCAGCACGCGGTCCGACTGGATCGTGCCGACCTGCCAAGTCCGGCCGATCGCGTCGGTCAGGTGGAATTCGAGCTTCGGCGCATAGAACGCGCCCTCACCCGGCAGTTCCTCGAAGTTCGCCTTGATCGTGTCGCTCAGGCCCGACTGCATCACTGCCTCGCGCAGCTCCGCCTCGGCCTTGTCCCACATCGAATCTTCGCCGAACCGCTTCTCGGGGCGCAGCGCGAGCTTCACCGCGTAATCGTCGAAGCCGAGGTCGTTGTAGACGCTGTCGAGCAGCTCGCAGAACTTGCGCACTTCCTCGACCAGCTGATCCTCGCGAACGAAGATATGCGCGTCGTCCTGCGTGAACTGGCGGACGCGCATGATGCCGTGCAGCGCGCCATGCGGCTCGTTGCGGTGGCAGCAGCCGAACTCGGCCATCCGGATCGGCAGATCGCGGTACGACTTGATCCCCTGCTTGAAGATCAGCACATGCGCCGGGCAATTCATCGGTTTCAGCGCCATCAGGTCGCCTTCGCCCGACAACACTGCGCCCTCGTCCTCGACGTTCGGGATCTCGTCGGGCACGACGAACATGTTCTCCCGGTACTTGCCCCAATGGCCCGACTGCTCCCACTGCTTGGCGTCCATCAGCTGCGGGGTCTTGACCTCGGCATAGTCGGCGGCATCGAGACGGCGGCGCATATACGCCTCCATCTGGCGCCAGAGCACGAAGCCCTTGGGATGCCAGAACACCGAGCCCTGTGCTTCGGACTGGAGGTGGAACAGGTCCATCTCCGCGCCAATCTTCCGATGATCTCGCTTGGCGGCTTCCTCGAGACGGAAGAGATGCTGGTCGAGCTGCTTCTTGTTGAGCCAGCCAGTGCCGTAGATGCGGCTCAGCATCGCGTTCTTCTGGTCGCCGCGCCAATACGCACCGCTGACGCGCGTCAGCTTGAACGCGGCGGGGTCGAGCTTCCCGGTCGACGCCATGTGGGGCCCGCGGCACATGTCGAGCCACTCACCCTGGCGGTAGATCGTCAGTTCCTCGCCCTCGGGCAGTTCGGCGGCCCATTCGGCCTTGAAGCTCTCGCCCTGCTGCGTCCAGCGATCGATCAACTGCTGGCGCGACCAGACCTCGCGCAGGAACGGCTCGTTCCGGGCGATGATCGCGCGCATCTCGGCTTCGATCGCGGGCAGGTCCTCCTCGGTGAACGGGCGGTCCTTCGGCGCGAAGTCGTAATAGAAGCCGTCGTCGGTCGCGGGGCCGAAGGTGATCTGCGTACCGGGGAACAGGTGCTGGACTGCCTCTGCCATGACGTGCGCAAGATCGTGGCGGACGAGCTCGAGTGCATCCGCCTCGTCGCGTGCGGTCACCAGCGCGAGTGCGGTATCGCCCTCGAACGGCCGGTTGAGATCGCGCACCTGCCCGTCGATGCGCGCGGCGAGCGCCGCCTTGGCGAGGCCCGGCCCGATCGCGGCGGCGACATCCGCGGGGGTAGTCCCGGGCGCAACCTCGCGGACGGAACCGTCGGGCAGCGTGATTCGGAACATGGCGGACATGGAGGACTTTCTGGTGTTGGAAGAGGCGCGGCTTATGCCGTCGCACACCCTATATAGGCAAGCCGGCGTCGAACGTCACGCTACCCCGAACGGGACGACATGGTTTGCCTGTGTGTGACCGACCTCCGCGCGGCCGAGATACGGCACGCCCATGTCGCGGCTCCACCGCACCATCATGTAGTCGAGCGTCTCGCCCCAGGGTGGATCGTTCTCCTGCACCGCCGTCACCGCACCGAGGCGCAGGCCGGCGATGCCTTTCAACTGCGTGGCGTTGGCGACTTTGAACAGCATGCGGTCGATCGCGTACATCGGCTCGGAAACCTCTTCGACGATCAGGACGTGATCGGTCAGGTCGGGCAGCCACGGCGTGCCGATCAGCGAGGTGATGATGCTGAGGTTGAACGCCGCGGAGGGGTGCCCGTTCAGTCCCGGCTCCAGCCCGGCCCGATCGCCGCGCACCATCCAGCCGAGTGATCGCGCGACCGTCGCTTCACCATCGTGGCGGTTGATGTCACTGACCATTGGCCCGTGGACAGGCCGGCCGATCCGCCGGGCGTAGAGTGCGCCGAGCAGGAAGCCTACGTCCGAATAGCCGAGATAGGTCTTGTGACGAGCGGCGCGGCCGAGTTCGGGCATGGCCATCGCCAGGATGCGGTTCGAGCCATAGCCGCCGCGCAGGAACCAGATCGCATCGAACGCCGGATCGTTGGCGTATTCGAGGAACGCCGCCGCCCGCCGAAAGTCGGAGCCGGCGAAGTGACCATCGGTCTCTAGGCATTGCGGGTGGAAGACGAGTTCGACCTCCGGGAACGCAGTGGCCGCGTAGGCGGTGATCTTGGGGATCGCCGCGGGATTGGTCCGGCTCGACGCGGCGAGGACACCGATGCGCATTGTTCGTGTTCCCGACCTTGCCCCGTTACCAAACCGCCCATATCGCGGGCCGATGGATATCAGCAAACCCTGTTTCTTCGTCGGCATCGGCGGCAGCGGCATGATGCCGCTCGCAATGATCCTCGCCGGCCGCGGCGCGACCGTTGCCGGCTCGGACCGCAACCTCGACCAGGGCCGCGTGCCTGCGAAGTTCGACGACCTCGCCGCCAAGGGCGTCGCACTTTTCCCGCAAGACGGCAGCGGGATCGTATCGGCCGACCAGCTCGTCATCGCTTCCGCGGCGATCGAGTCGACCGTGCCGGACTTGATCGCCGCGGATGCGTTCGGCTGTACCCGCTCGACCCGTGCGGCAATGCTGGCGTCGCTGTTCAACGACAGCCGGTTGCCGATCGGTGTCGCGGGGACGAGCGGCAAGTCGACCGTTACCGGCATGATCGGCTGGATCCTGCATGCCGTCGGGCGCGATCCGACGGTGATGAACGGGGCGGTGATGAAGAACTTCGCCACGCCTGACGCCCCGTTCGCGAGTGCGCTGGTCGGCGAGGGAGAGGCATTCGTCAGCGAGGTCGACGAGAGCGACGGGTCGATCGCGGGCTATGCGCCGAAGATCGCGGTGCTGAACAACGTCAGCCTCGACCACAAGTCGCTGGAGGAACTGCGACTGCTGTTCGGGGACTTCGTCGCCAAGGCCGAGACGGCGGTGGTGAACGCGAACGATCCCGATGCGGCGGCACTGGCCTCGCGGCTGCCGCGGGGTCAAATTACCACCTTTGCTATCGATGCTTCGGCCGATCTCCGGGCCGAGAATCTGAAGCCGGAACCGTTCGCTATCCGCTTCGACATCGTGTCGCGCGGCGTGCGGACGCCGGTGAAGCTGGCCGTGCCTGGGCGGCATAACGTGTCGAATGCGCTCGCGGCGATCGGGGCGGCGATGGCGGCGGACGTGTCGCTGGCCGATGCGGTGAAGGCGATTGCCGGGTTCACAGGTCTGCGTCGTCGCTTCGACCTCGTTGGCGAGGCCGGCGGGGTCGCGGTGATCGACGATTTCGGGCACAACCCGGACAAGATCGCCGCGACGCTCGACACGCTTCATGCGTTTCCCGGTCGATTGCTGCTGTTCTTCCAGCCGCATGGCTATGGGCCGTTGAAGGTCATGGGGCGCGAGTTGGTCGCGACGTTCGTCGAGCGGATGGCGGAGGACGATGTGCTCATCCTTCCCGACCCCGCTTATTACGGCGGGACGGTCACGCGGGAGGTCACCAGTGCGGACATCGTCGGGCAGATCGTAGAGGGTGGTCGGGACGCGCGGCATGTCGCCGACCGCGCCGAGGCCGCCGCGGCGCTGGTCGCGGAGGCGCGGCCGGGCGACCGGATCGTGGTGATGGGCGCGCGCGACGACACGCTGAGCGTGCTGGCGGCGGGGATGGTCGACGCTCTCGCCACCTGATACAGAGCAAGCAGGAGACCGCCCATGTTCCGCCGCCTGTTCCTCGACCACCCTGCCACCGTCGGGGAGAGCTATGTCGAGCATTTCGGCGTCGCCGGACGCTTCGGCATGACCATGATCAAGGGCGGCCTCGGCGCGCTGGTCCACGCGTTCATACCGGCGCTGTGCAAGACCCGCGGGAGCGACACGGTTGCCGAACTGCACCGCCAGATGGTGCTGAAGCGCGGCGCGGTCGCGGCGGATCAGACGCAGATGAAAACGGTCGAATTCATTATTTGACGATCTTTCGGAAGCCCGCCGGCTTCAAAGGTTAGGATAAAGTCACGCCCAGGACCCGTTCGCGGCTGGGTTGAGGCCGCCTGCCCCTTCGCCATCTCGGCGCTCCCCTACCGACGATTAGATTAGTTTATGTAAAGCGACGTTGACTCTTAACCCATGTAATGACAAGTTTCCTTTACTGATTCGAAAGGACACTTGACCATGCATAAGAGTCCCGCTCTCCGCCGGTACAATTACACTGTGCTGGGCCTCAGCCTCGTTTACATGGGCGCGCTGTTTGGCATCGTTGCTCTGTTCAGGACCCGTCCGCCCCATGGGGCCCTCGCGTACGCCGCCGCCATCCTGCCGGCGCTGCCACTGGTCGGAATTTTTCTGGCCTGGGGTCGCTATCTCACTGACGAGCCAGACGAATATATCCGAATGCTCACGATCCGACAGACGCTGATCGCGACTGGCTTCATGCTATCGGCGACGACGATCTGGGGATTTCTAGAAAGCTTCGGCTTGGCTGTGCACATCCCCGCCTATGCGGCGGGTATCCTATGGTTTGCCGGACTAATGCTGGGTGGTTGTGTCAATATCTTCGCGGTGAGGACCGGTCGCTCATGAAGAACCGCCTCAAGGTGCTGCGCGCCGAGCGGGACTGGAGCCAAGGCGACCTCGCCGACCGTCTCGACGTGTCGCGGCAGAGCGTCAATGCGATCGAGACGGGGCGCTACGATCCGTCGCTGCCGCTCGCGTTCAAGATCGCCGAACTGTTCGACCTCGCGATCGAGAATATCTTCACCAGCCCGTCGAAGGAGCCGTGACATGATTTCGCACTTCAAAGCTCGCCTTGCAGCGACCGCCGTGACGCTGATGATCGTCTTGAGTCCCGCCGCGAGCTACGCGCAGGCTGCGACGGCCGCCGCGCCGAAGGTCGATGCGAGCGAGACGCAGATGCCGCATATCTCGGTGCAGACGATCGGCAAGGGGACGCCCGTGATGCTCATTCCAGGGTTGTCGTCTCCCCGCGCGGTAGGGGCGGGCGTTGTCCCTGCCCTCGCCAAGTCGCACCGGGTGTATGTGGTGCAGGTCAACGGCTTTGGCGGTGACGATCCGCGCGCGAACCTGTCGCCGGGCATTCTCGATGGGATCGTCGGCGACCTGTGCACGCTCATTGCCCAGTCGAAGCTCGGCAAGCCGGCCATCGTCGGGCATTCGATGGGTGGGCTGGTGGCGCTGATGCTGGCCAAGGCGCATCCGGATGACGTCGGCAAGCTGATGATCGTCGATTCGCTGCCATATATCGGCGAGATCTTCGCGCCCGGCGCGACCGTGGCGGCGCTCGAACCACAGGCCAGAGCGATGCGCGCGGGCATGGCCGCGGCGTACGGGAAGCCGGCGAATCCGGCGGCGAACGAGGCGCTCGCCGCGCGCATGGCACTGAAGCCGAACTCACGCGCGGCGGTTGCCGCGTGGGCGGCGAAGGCAGATGCGCGAGTCTCGGCGCAGGCGATGTACGAGGACCTGACGACCGACCTGCGTCCCGACATGGCGTCGATCGCCGCGCCGATTACGCTGGTCTATCCTTGGAACGCGGTTGGGCCGACCAAGCTAGTCGCCGATGCGCTCTATCGGAAGGCCTACGCGACGGCGCCGCACGTAACCTTTGTCGATGTCGGCGATGCGGCGCATTTCGTGATGCTGGATCAGCCTGCCGCGTTCCAGGCTGCACTCGACGCCTTTCTCCGCGACTGAGGGGCGGCTAAGGTGTCGGAATGACCGATACCGCCACGCCGCCTGCACCGACGCCCCCCGCCAAGGAGCGCCCTCGCCTCGCCTATCATCACACCCCCGCGGCTGAGGGCGTGACCGGACCGACGATCGTGTTCCTCTCGGGCTATGCGTCCGACATGATGGGGACCAAGGCGGTGACGCTTGAGGCGTGGGCGAAGTCCGAGGGACGCGCGTTCCTGCGGTTCGACTATGGCGGGTGCGGGCAGAGCGAAGGCGCGTTCGAGGACCAGACGCTGGTCGACTGGCGCGACGACGTGTTGGCGATGATCGACGCGCTCGTCGAGGACTCCGCGGTCCTCGTCGGATCGTCGATGGGCGGCTGGCTGATGCTGCTGGCGGCGAAGATGCGGCCCGATCTGGTGAAGGGGCTGGTCGGCATCGCGCCGGCGCCGGACTTCACCGACTGGGGCTTCACCACCGACGAGAAGATGGCGCTGCTCAGCAACGGGCGGATCGAGCGCAAGAACCCCTATGGTCCCCAGCCGACCGTCTATACGCGCCCCTTCTGGTCGTCGGGCGAGGCCAACCGGCTGATGTTCGGCGAGATCGCGTTCGACGGCCCGGTCCGGCTGGTCCAGGGGCAGCGCGATCCGGACGTGCCGTGGCATCGTACCGCGCGCCTCGCCGAGCTGTTGCGTTCAGCCGACGTGCAGACGTGGCTGGTCAAGGACGGCGACCACCGCCTGTCGCGTGACAGCGACATTTCCCTCATCATCCGGGCGGTCGAGGATGTGATCGCCGCCTTATGATCCTGATAATGTTGCTTGCCGCTGTGCAGGCCGCCGCCCCCAGTGCCGCCACCGGTCCCGCCACCACCGGTCCCGTCGATGCGCAGGGCGATCGGTTCGCCCGGTGCGTCGCGCTGACGCAGAGCGACCCCGCCAGCGCGCGAGCCGAGGCGGGGCGCTGGCGAATCAGTGGGGGACGGTATTTCGCGCGGCAATGCGCCGGGCTCGCCTTCGCCGCCGAAAAGAATTGGCCGTCCGCGGCGGCCGAATTCGAGGAAGCGGCGCGGGAGGCTCAGATCGCGAAGGATACGCGCGCGGCCAATTATTGGGCGCAGGCCGGCAATGCCTGGCTCGCATCCGGACAGCCTGCCAAGGCGCGCGTTGCGCTCGATTCAGCGCTTACCGCGGGGTCGCTGACCGGACTGCCGCTGGGTGAGGCACAGCTCGACCATGCGCGGGCGCTGGTCGCCGCAGATGAACTGGATGCGGCGCGCAGCGATCTCGATCTCGCGCTGACGACCGCGGGCGCCGATCCGCTTGCGTGGCTGTTGTCGGCGACGCTCGCGCGGCGGATGGACAATTTGCCGCGCGCCAAGGCGGATATCGCGCAGGCCCTGAAGCGCTCGGCGGACGATGCGTCGGTGCAGTTGGAAGCGGGCAATATCGCCGCGCGGTCCGGCGACGAAGCGGCGGCGCGCGAAGCGTGGGGAACCGCCGCGAGACTGGCACCGACGAGCGATGTCGGGCGTAACGCGGTCACGGCGCTGAAGCAGTTCGACGCCGCGAAATAACAGGATGATCGGGCCAGTCGCGAACGACCGGCCCGATCGGGATATCAGCGGCGGACCATCGTGCTGCGCGCGATCTTGCTCACCAGACCGGGCAGACCAGGATAGCTCGCCTTGTGATACGGCGAGAGCGCGTCGAGTTCGGCGGTGATGCGGCGGTGAGCCTCGCCGAGTGCGTGGTAGGGTAGACCCGGCAACAGGTGATGCAGCGCATGGTAGCGCAGACCCACAGGTGCCCAGAGCGCGGGCAGCAGCGCCGGAGGCGGCACGTTGACCGTGTCGAGATACTGCGCGGTCACGGTCATCGGCTCGCCGTCATTCTCCCACAGATGCGCAACCAGCGTACGGACCTGGTTGAGGACCGCGAACGCCGAGGCGACCGCGAAGATCGTCACGAACGCGCGCAAGGGCAAAACGCCGGTCACGGTGATCGCGATCAGCGTGATCGCCCACAGGCTCGCAGCCGTCTCGAGCCGATCCCAATAGACCTTTGCCTCACCTTCGGGAGCGCGGCGGCGGAACTGCGGATTGATCGCAAGGGCCGAATAGCGCTCGACGATCATCGTCCGCAGCTTGGGCGACAGTAGCGAGATCGGCGACAGGATCGCGAACCGGATCAGCAGCGCGATCGGTGCGAGCGCCGACACGACGATGAACAGCGGCAGCGTCCACGGCTTCATGAGCGCGAGCGGCAGATATTCCGGATCCTCGACCGTGCCGTAGCGCGTCTTGGCGTGATGGAGATTGTGGACGCCCTCGTACATGAAGGACGGGGTCAGCAGCGGAATGCCGACGAGCACGTTCCAACCGAGCCGGAAGTTCGGCACGGAGGCGTGCTTCATGTGGCTGACCTCGTGAATGAAGCTCAACCCGCGGTATAGACCCAGCATTGCCACGATGCCGGCGACGATCACCACCGGCGTCGACGTCGAGGTGGCCGCCACTGCCAGTGCACCGTAGCCTACCACCATCGAGGCGATGAGGTCGGCCCAGTAGATCGCCGGACGCGGCTTCACCAGATCGCGCGTCAGGTCTGCGGCTGCGCGGAGCATCGCCTTGTCGTCGGCAACGCGCTCCATCCCTCCGACACGGGGCGAACCCGCGGGAATGGAAGCTGGAGCGGCCGTGCCGTGAGCGAGGCTGAGCGATGTGTCCATGGGCATGTCCATTGCCCGAAGATAGTGGCGGTACCGTGGCATTTACAGGTCGCGCGGAGCCGCCGTGCCGGAGGAAACCCGATCACTCTGACAGGGTCCTGCGATGACGCACGTGTCACTCGCCTTTATTCGCTTCGCTGGGTAGACACGCGCAACTGCGTATTTGGGAACACGACATGGCCAAGCTCATCATTCGACCGGTCGAGACCAAGAAGGACCGCAAGATCTTCATTGATCTGCCGTTTCGTCTCTATGCCGACGATCCCAATTGGGTGCCGCCTTTGAAGTCGGAAGCGCTGGGACTGATCACGCCCGAGAAGAACGGCTGGTTCAGCCATGCCAAGGCGCAGTTGTTCCTGGCCGAGGAGGACGGACGCGTCGTGGGGCGGATCTCCGCGCATATCGATACACTGGCGCTGACGATGCCGCCCGAGCAGGGGTTCGGGCCCGGCGTCGGCCAATGGGGGCTGATGGAAGCGGAGCGGCAGGACGTGTTCCAGGCGCTGCTGGAGCGCGCCGAGGCATGGCTGCGCGAGCAGGGCATGACGCGCGCGCTGGGGCCGATCAGCATGTCGATCTGGGAGGAGCCGGGCCTGCTGATCGACGGATACGACCATCCGCCGACGATCATGATGGGCCACGCCAAGCGCGAATATCGTGGCTGGATCGAATGGGCGCAGTACCGTCCGATCAAGCAGCTGATGACCTATGAGGTCGACGTCACCAAGCAGTTCCCGCCGATCGTCCAGCGCATCATCAAGTCGGGCGAGAAGAACACGCGGATCAGCGTCCGCAACGTCGACAAGACCAAGTTCGAGGAGGAGGCGGCGATCATCCTGTCGATCCTCAACGACGCGTGGCGCGACAATTGGGGATTCGTGCCGCTGACCCCGCCGGAGATCAAGGACGTGGGCGTGAAGCTGAAGCCGATCGTGTTCAACGACCTGATCCGGATTGCCGAGCTGGACGGCAAGCCGGTCGCGTTCATGATCACGCTGCCTGATCTGAACGAGGCGATCAAACCGCTCAACGGGAGCCTGTTGCCGTTCGGCTGGGCGAAGCTGTTGTGGTGGCTGCGCAAACCTAAGGTACGGACGGTGCGCGTGCCGCTGATGGGGGTGGTGAAGGAGTTGCAGGCGTCGCGGATGGCGAGCCAGCTGGCCTTCATGATGATCGAATATATCCGCCGCGCGTCGGTCGAGAATTACGGGGCGCAGCGCGCGGAGATCGGCTGGATCCTGGACGACAATCAAGGGATGCGGTCGATCGCCGAGACGATCGAGAGCCGGGTTAACAAGGTGTACCAGGTGTACGAGCGGGTGCTTTAGGGCGAGGCGGCGACATTCTTCCACCGAAGAACAGCGTGTTTCCCCGCGAAGGCGGGGATCCAGACTGGGCTCCCGCCTTCGCGGGAGAACAAGAAGGCTAAACCGACGGTTGTTGCTGCCCCTACTCCCGTTTCCCATTGCCGAACGGAAGTTTGAGGGTGACCGCAGCCCCCTGCCCGCTTGCGCCGGGTAGCTGCGTTCGGATCGCGTGGACATTCCCCTTGCCACCACCCGGCAGCCGGAACGACAGCTGGTCACTCCGCGGCGGCTGGACCGGATCGGCTAGCGTCGCCAGCCGTTGGTCGGTCGAACGCGCACAGACGACAATCTCGCCATCGGGGTCGGTCTGGACCGGACACGGCATCGTCGGCCTATCAAGCCGCTTGCGCAATTCGGGTGGAAGCGGTGGCCCGGCTACCGCTTGGAGCAGGAGCAGGCCGGCCAGCATCTAGAACCGCCGGGAAATGCCGGCGTAGACCCGCGCATCCGGCGTGTTCGCGTTCAACCCCGCCGCGCCGAATATGTCGAACTGGAGGTCGTCGTTCGCCATCCATGCGAGCGACAGCGCCGCGACCGCCTGCGTCTCATGCTCCTGCGGATCGTCGTCGCGGAGCGCCTGCATCTCGCCGGTAAGCGTGAAGGCCTTGTCGAGCTTCACCGCGAGGCCAGCGGTCGAACTGTACGCGAGATGCCGGCCGTCGCCGTCCTGATCGACCGCAGCATCGATCTCAGGTGTCAGATCGAGCGAGACCGTGTCGGAAATCTCGTAGGTCACGGGGACGAGGAACCCTGCGCCCCAATCGCCGGCGCCGATCGACGAGCGCCCGACCGGCAGCGTCACGAACGGCAGCACCGATACCGACAAGCCGGCGCCGTCGGGATTGTGGAGGTTCGCCTTCATCCCGAGCGACACGTCGCCGACACCGTTCACCGTATCGAGGCCGGTCGAAGCGCGCATCCGGTCGTGTCCGAACGGCGTCCAGCCGACCCGCGCCTCGATCGAGTCGCTCACGCCGACGCGAACCAGCGTGTCGCCGAACAGGATGTTGTCCTCGCGCGAGCCGGGCTGGTCGTCGCGCGTCCAGTCCGCGATCGACGTCTCGACCGAGATTTTCCCGGGCGCGATCGTGCAGGCGGGCGTGTCGATGCCAGGACGATCGGGGCAATATTCGCGGTCCTGCGCCATCGCAGCGCCGGACAGGCTCGCCAAAGCGATACCAAGAAGCAGCCGCTTCATCGCAGGCGGACCCAGGTCGGCGCATGATCGCTCGCCTTTTCGCGCCCGCGATAGGCCTTGTCGACGCCGGCATCGATCATCCGGTCGGCCGCCTGCGGGCTGAGCAGCAGATGGTCGATTCGGAACCCGGCGTCGCGCTGCCACGCGCCCGCCTGGTAATCCCAGAACGTCCAGACGCCACCCTTGGGGAATTGCGTGCGGAGCGCGTCGGTCCAGCCCTGTGCGACGAGCGCGCGGTAATGCTCGCGGCTTTCCGGTTGCATGAGCGCGTCGTCCTGCATCGCGCGGACCGAGAAGGTATCGTCGTCGTTGGCGATGACGTTGTAGTCGCCCGCGAGGATGGCCGGCTTTTCCTCCGCGAGCAGGACGCACGCGCGGGCCGCGAGGCGGTCCATCCAGCGGAGTTTATAGTCGAACTTCGGACCGGGCTGCGGGTTGCCGTTGGGCAGATAGAGCGCGGCGACGATCAGGCCGTCGACCTCCGCCTCGATGTAGCGGCTGTGCTCGTCCTCGGGCTCACCTTCGAGTCCCCGCTGGCGCACGACGGGCGTGCCGCTCTTGGCGAGGATCGCGACGCCGTTCCAAGCCTTCTGGCCGTGCCAGACTGCCCCGTATCCGGCGGCCTCGATGTCGGCGATCGGGAAGGTGTCGTCGCTCGACTTTAGTTCCTGGAGACAGACGATATCCGGCTGCGCCTCGACAAGATACTCGATCAGCCGCGGCAACCGCGCCTTGATGCCGTTGACGTTGTACGTGACGATTTTCATGGCAGTCTCAGACCGAGAAGCTGGAGCCGCAGCCGCAACCCGATGCGGCATTGGGGTTCTCGACCTTAAATGCCGCACCGGCGAGCGACTCGACGTAATCGACCGCGCAGCCACGGACGAGATCGATGCTGACGCTGTCGACGACCAGCTTCACGCCGTCATGCTCGGCGATCACGTCGTCGGACTCGACCGAATCGGCGAACCCGAACTTGTACTGGAACCCGGAACACCCGCCGCCGTCGACCGAGAGTCGCAGGATCGCCGGCTTCCCCTGCTTGACGGCGATCGCCGCGACGCGCGCCGCAGCGGAGGGGGTGAGGATGATGTCGTGGACCAGCGTTGCCATGCGCTGGAGATAGGGGGTTGCGGTAGCGGCGGCAACCTTGGGGTTGATCAGTCCTGCGCGGCGGGGCCGCCTGTCGAGACGGGGATCGCGTTTACCGAGCGGTCCTGCGCGGCGAGGAGATAATCGGCGGTCGTCAGGAACGGCACCGGGTTGACCGCGTGGCCGTCGATGCGGACTTCATAGTGAAGGTGCGAGCCGGTCGAGCGGCCGGTCGAGCCCATCAGCGCGATCAACTGGCCGCGAACGACGCGCGCGTTGTCGCCGACGAGGATCTTCGACAGATGGCCGTAGCGCGTCGCGATGCCCTTGCCGTGGCTGATCTCGACCATATTGCCGTAGCCGCCCTGGCGACCGGCGTGTGCGATGATGCCGTCGGCGGTGGCGTAGATCGGCGTGCCGACCGGGCCTGGAATGTCGACGCCAGCATGCATCGCCGCGGTGCCGCGGAACGGGTCGGAGCGAATGCCGAAATTGCTGGTGAACGAAAGCGAGTGGACCGGCTGAACCGACGGGATCGCGATCACACCCTGCTGCGTCGCATCGAGCTTCTTCCAGGTCTGGAACAGCGTGCGGAACTGCGCGTCGGCGCGGAGATCGGCGGTCGCTTCCTCGGTGTTCGCGGCAATCATCGGGCCACCGGTCGCAGCGACGTGGTGCGCTACCTTGGAGGCGACGACCTGAGCCTCGGCAGTGGCGCCGACCGTGGCCATCCCCATTACTGTTGCAGCGACCGCCAAACGGCGAAACGTGAACGACTTGGACACCATCGACACGGCCTTGAGGCGCGTCACGATGGCTGCTGCGGTAAATTCGACCATTGGTCCCCGACACAAAAATGCAGGGCCGTTCGCTTCAAGGCGGACGGCTCCGAAACTCTGTCCTGACTCGCAGCCCCTCCGCGCACCAGACAGTGTGGGTTAGGCCGGATACCGCCGTTCCGGGCAATAGCCCCGCACGGTCGGCGCGGCGGAGCGGCAGGTTGATGCGGCGAGTTGATGCAAATTGGGACGATTGCGAGGGAACAGGAAGCCGCCGACGACATCGGATGTGAAATGTCGGCGAATCTCCGAACGTTACTGCGGGCTGTTCAGAGCGCCTTGGCGGCGGCCAGAACCGCCCCGGCATGGCCGGCCACGCGGACCTTGTGCCAGCCCTTCGCCAGCGTGCCGTCGGCGCCGAACAGGAACGTCGCACGCTCGATGCCCATGTACTTGCGACCGTACATCGCCTTCTCGACCCACACGCCGAAAGCCTCGCAGGCAGCACCTTCGACATCGCTGGCAAGCCGGACCGCAAGTTCATGTTTTTCCGCGAATTTTGCGTGCGACGCGGTGCTGTCCTTCGAGACGCCGACGACGGTTACGCCTGCCGCTGAGAACGCGTCAGAGAGTGCGGAGAAGTCCTTCGCTTCGGTGGTGCAACCGGCCGTGTCGTCTTTCGGGTAGAAATACACCACCAGCGGCGCGCCGAGGCTCGCGAGCGAAACCACGGCGTCATCGATCGTCACCGATACGTCGGGGATCTTCGAACCTTCATCCATGCTGCTCTCCCGTCACCTGCGCCCAAAACCGGCGCACCTCCTGCCGCGTCGTTTCCAGCGTGGCAACTACCGCTGCCCAGTCCGCCACCCCGATCGCGCGCGCGATGAGATCCTCCGTGGCATGCCCCGGCGGCGAGGCATCGGGCGCGACAAGCCGCAGCGTCACGAGCAGGCGCGTGAGGACATCATGCGCCGGGCGGAGCGACGGCGGGACTAGCCCTTCCCGGATCAATGCATCGATCGCGCCGCCTAGATTGGGATCGAAGCCGGCCCTGTTCACGAGCTGGACGACGTGGGTGGCGAATTCGAGATCGACTAGGCCGCCGGGCAGCAGCTTGGCGTCGAGTGCCCCCTTGGGCGGTTTGTGCGCGGCCATGTCGCTGCGCATCGTCCCAGCGTCGGCGATCACGTCGCGCGCCGGTCGATCGCCTTGGAGCACGCCGCGGACGATCGCCGCCACCGCATCCCGAGCTTCGGTCGATCCGAATACCGGGCGGGCGCGGGTGAGCGCCATGTGCTCCCAGGTCCAGGCATCCTCGCGCTGGTAGCGGGCGAAGCTGTCGAGCGTGACGACCAGTGGCCCCTGCCCGCCCGATGGCCGCAACCGGGTGTCGATCTGGTACAGCGGACCCGCGGCGGTCGCGACCGACAGCGCGCCGGTCAGCCGCTGTGCGAGACGGTTGTAATAGAGTGTGGCGCCGAGTGGTTTCGGACCATCGGACTCCGCCGAGAAATCGCCGGTAAACAGATAGATGAGATCGAGATCCGAGGCGTGGGTCAGCATCGCGCCGCCCATCCGTCCTAGCGCCAGCACCACGAGTTCGCTGCCCGGCACGTGGCCATGCACCTTGGCGAATTCGTCGATCGTCGCGCAGGCGAGGACGCCGATTGCCGCCTCCGCGACGCGTGCATAGCCTGCCGCGACATCGAGCGGATCGGACGCACCGGCGACGATCTGTGCCCCAAGCGCGAATCGAAGCTCGCCGACGACGCGGCGGACATGGTCGAGCCTGGACTGATAGTCGCCACCTGCCTCGCCCGCGCGCATGGTCTCTTCCAGCGCCGCGACGTCGCCGACCGGCTCGAACGCGGTCGCATCGATCAGCCCGTCGAGCAGATCGGGGCGACGCCCGAGATCGTCCGCGAGCGTGGGCGCGTGGCTGAGGATGGCAGCGAGCAACGTTGCTAGGCCCGGCCTTGCCTCCAACAAGCGGAAGATGTTGATGGCGCTCGGCAGGCGTTCGAGCAGCGCATCGAGCCGGAGTAGCGCCGCCTGCGGGACGGGCGCAGTTGCCAGCGCGGGGACGAGCGTGGGCAATACCGCCTCCAGTGCCTCACGCGCGGCCGGACTGCGCAGCGCGGGATAGGCGCCCCCTCGCCATGCCTCGATCCGCCGACGTGCCGATTCGGGCTCGTCGAACCCCGCCGCAGCTAGGTCGGCTTCTAGCGTCACCGCGTCATGCGAGAAGGCCGGGCGGACAGTATCGTCGAGCGCGTCGTAGATCCGGCCGGTCGCGGTGACGCGCGGTTCTAGCATAGCCAACAGAGCGCCCGAATCGTCCAGCCCGTGCAATTTCGCCACGCGGTCGAGCGCGTCGCCGGTCGGCAAGGCGTGCGTCTGGCGATCGTCGATCATCTGAACGCGGTGCTCGATCGTTCGGAGCAGCGTGTAGCCGTCGATCAACGCAGTCGATTCGTCGGTGCCGATCCATCCTGCTTCGGCCAGCCGGGCGAGTGCATCGCGGGTGGCAGGCGCGCGCAGGGCGGGATCGCGACCGCCGTGGATCAGCTGGTGGATCTGCGCGAAGAACTCAGCCTCGCGGATGCCGCCGCGCCCACGCTTGAGATCATAGCCGGGGCCGAATACCTGGCCTTGCGAATGATGATCGCGGATGCGGGCGGAGATGCCGCGGATCTCGCCGATCGCGCCGAAATCGAGCGCGCGACGCCACACGAAAGGACGGATCGCATCGAGGAACCGCTGGCCCAGCGCGACATCGCCCGCTGCGGCGCGCGCTCGAATGAAAGCGGCACGCTCCCATGGCAGCGCCTGTGCCTCGTAGTAGCCGATCGCCGCATCGACCGGCAACGCGATCGGGGTGATCTCGGGCGATGGCCGCAGGCGGAGGTCGACGCGCAGGACATAGCCGTCGCCGTCACGCGCCTGCAGCAGTTCGACGACTCGCTTGCCGATCCGAACCGCCGCCTCTTCCGGCTCCTCGCGTGGACGTCGGGGCAGCGTCGCCGGGTCGAATAACAGGATCGGATCGATGTCGGACGAGTAGTTAAGTTCGCTGCTGCCCTGCTTGCCGAGCGCGATCGCGACGAAGCCGCGCGGTTCGGCGCCGGGGGTCCGCTCCTCGATCGCGGTGCGGATCGCGGTGTCGAGCGCATAGTCGGCGAAGCGGGTCAGCGCGCCGGTCACCGCGGTGAGATCGAGAACACCCGCCAGATCGCCGATCGCGACGTTGAGCGCCATCGCGCGTCGCTCGATCCGCAGGCGACGCGCGACCGGCATGTCGGCTTCGGCACTCGACACGGAGAGGTCCAGCTTGCCGGCCGTCAGCGATCGCGCCAAGTCCGGCTCACGGTTGAGGACCATCGCCAGGAATGGGGACCAAAGTCTTGCGCGGTCGAGCGCGGCGTTTATCGCCAGTTCAGGTGAGACTAAAGCCATGCGTCATCGCTATAATCCGCTGCCTACGCGTGTCACGATAAAGCAACGAAAACGCTAATGGCCCGTTGTAGCGAACATGACTTACGCATTCCTCACGATCAGGCGCGAAGAGAACGGCCAACAGGTAGGGCGCCGCCCCCGCGCAACCGACGTTATCGGTCACGCGCTGCGTGGCGCGTTCGACGACACGTACTCGGTACCCGACGATATGATGATGATGTTGCGTCGACTGGACGCGATGCCGCACCGCTTTAACTGAGCAATGCGGCATAAGTTAATCGGCTTTAGCGACCGCGACTGAGTTCTTCGACATCGCCCATGATCGAATCGAGGGCGGTTTTACTTGTATCCGTCTCATGATCGCGTCGCGATGGTAGCGAACCATCGGTGAGGATCGTTTCGAGGGCAACGCGACCACGCGCAACGCGGCTCTTGATCGTTCCAACGGCAACACTGCAGATTTCGGCCGCCTCTTCATAAGCGAAGCCGCCAGCACCAACCAAGATCAGCGCTTCACGCTGCGGCTGAGGCAGATGCATCAACGCACGCTGCATATCGCCAAGCTCGACATGACGGTCCTGGCTAGCGGGAGCAGCCAGAATGCGGTCGGCGACCAGATCGTCCCACTCACCTTTGAAGCGCGCCCGACGCATCTGTGACAAATACAGGTTGCGAAGGATGATAAACGTCCACGCACGCATGTTCGTCCCGGCCTGGAACCGAAGACGCGCAGCCCAAGCCTTGAGCAGCGTTTCCTGCACGAGATCGTCGGCTAGGTCCCGGCTACCCGACAACGAGCGACCGAACGCGCGCAAATGCGGGATCACCTGGGCAAGCTGAACCTTGAATTCGGCATCCGACAAGGAGACATGCTCGACCGGCTCGACAACATCATCCATTTCGTCGTCCACGGGCGAAGCAGGCTGGGTCATGGTAATCCGATCAATCCCGATAAAACACTGCCGTACACGGACGACAGACATAGGCGCAGGTCGCGGGAAATACCAGCGAACTGCTCATAATCCAGCTCAGCGCAGGATTATAAAGCCAAAGATAACAATGACCAAGACGAGGGAGATCGCCAGGATGTACCGGGTCATGTGCGGCGTGGCGCCAGCCCGTGCATCCTCGGTATCGATATGAATTGGTTCGTTCGGATCAGCCATAATCACCAAACTCGCGAAAAACGTTTTGGGTCCGTAACCGTCTTGCGGTCACGAACCCGGTACGCGCCGTCGCATTCAGGCGGTCGGGACGGTCGCCTGGTCGAAGAACAGTGCCTGGCTGATCGCGGCCTTCACGGTCGACCGCTGGAACGGCTTGGTGATCAGGAACGTCGGCTCGGGACGCTCGCCGGTCAGCAGGCGCTCGGGGAACGCGGTGATGAAGATCACCGGGACCTCGAATTCGGCCAGGATGTCCTTGACCGCGTCGATGCCCGAGCTGTCGTCGGCGAGCTGGATGTCCGCAAGAACGAGGCCGGGACGTGTTTCCATCGCCAGCGCGACGGCTTCGTCACGCGTGACCGCAACGCCGGTGACGTCGTGACCAAGATCGCGGACGATCGTCTCGATATCCATCGCGATGATCGGCTCGTCCTCGATGATGAGAACCTTGGCGCGGGTCTGGTTTTCAATCTCCGACAGCGCGTCCGCGACCAGATCGTCGACTTCGCTGGTATCGACCTCGATCAGATACGCAGCGTCCTCAGGGGTGAAACCTTCCATCGCGGTCAGCAGCAGTGCCTGACGCGACAGCGGAGTCATCCGGGCGAGGCGGGCGCGGGCGACGGCCTCGTGGCCCTCGGCATCGCCGACGCTCTCGTCACCAACCTCGTCGAAGTTCGCCGAGTTCCAGATCGCCTGGAACATGCGGTACAGGCCGAGACGGGGATCGACGTCGCGGGGAAATTCCTCGGGCGCGGCGACGATCGCCTCGAGCGTGGCGCGCACATATTTGTCGCCGTGCATCTGGCTGCCGGTCAGGGCCCGGCCATAGCGCCGCAAAAATGGAAGGTGCGGTGCAAGTTGCTGTCCAAGAGACATGGGTAACGAATACTCCCTGATCCTACGCGGCCCCTCATGTGTCGGGTGGCTCGCGTCATTGCAATGGTGTCGGTCGAAAATGCCCCGTGTCCACGCCATCGTCGCCAGGTATCGGACGCGATCGAGCGGAGATGCGTATTTTTCGCTCGGGTGTGGAACCATCCAGATGCTATTTGGTTTCACGAACATCTTTCGCGAGTGTGTAGTCCGGTGCCCAATGGTGCAGTTGTGCTCGCCATCACATGATTGGTTTGCGTCGTGCAGGGGGAAGTTTTGAGTTTGGGCCACGACACGGAGAAGACAGTGCCTGCAGCGAAGCCCGCCAAGGTCCCTGATAAGGATCAACAAATGGGTTCGGCGCTACGCTCGGTATACCAGAAGACCGTGGACGAGACGATCCCGGACGACTTGCTCGAACTCCTCGGCAAGCTGGACTGACGGTGGGCCGCGAGCCCATAGTGACCGCTCCAGATACGACCTCCCCGGAGCCAGCGCCGCTAAATAAACGCCGCCTGCTGTCCGCGATGGGCAGTTTACCGACCGGCGCAAAACTTTTCCTGATTATCAGTGCGGCTCTATTGCCGTTGGCCTTGATCGCTGTGTTTGCCACGTTGCAGACCACGCGACTTGCCGACGCTGAGGCTCGTGCTCGGTTGCGCGTGACGGCGGACGAAAGCGCGCGCGCCATCGCGATCGAACTGGTTGGTGACATGACCGCGCTTCGGGTGGCGGTGAACGCGCTCGGAACAGATCCTGCCGATGCCCCGAGTTGCGCGCGCGCTCAGGGCGTATTTGCGCAACAATCCTCTGCCGGTACGCGCTTCATCATCACCGAGCGCGCCGGCCATGTCTTGTGCGGCGTTCCGCTGCCCAACCCGGTGACCGTACGGCAAGACAACATGCCCGTCGCGGCAGCGATCGTCCCCGACAATGGACTGATCCTCGCGATTTCCGGACCTAGCGGCGACACATCTGCCCGCGCCTTCTTCCCACGCGCGTTCCTGGAAAAGATCGGGCGCCCCTCGACGCGCGCGTCTGCGTTCAGCAGCGCGATCGTGCTCGACGAGGACGCGCTTCACCTCGAGACGATCGCCGACGAGCGCCCGCTCGATCGCATGGAGACGATGCGGACCGAACTCGGCGTCGCCGGACTCGCGTTGCGGACCAGCATTCGCAGTGCGCCGGTGACGTCGTCGCTGATCGTGGCGATGCTGTTGCCGTTGCTGATGTGGATCGCCGCGGCGAGCATCGCGTGGTTCGTGGTCGACCGGCTTCTGATCCGCCCGCTCCGCCGCCTGCGCGGTGCGGTCGCCGCCTTCACGCCTGGCGAGGAACTCGACTTCGGCACCGTCCACACGTTGCCCGCCCAGGAAATTCGCGAACTCGGAGAAACCTTCCAGTCGATCAGCCGGACGGTTGCTTTGCACGAGGCCGGCCTTGCCGAAGGGCTCGTGCGCCAGACCAAGCTGACCCGCGAAGTGCACCACCGCGTGAAGAACAACCTTCAGGTCATCTCCAGCCTGATCAACTTTCACGCCCGCAGCGCCCCCAGCCCTGACGCCACCGCAGCTTACTCGTCAATCCAGCGTCGCGTCGATGCGCTGGCCGTGGTCCACCGCAATCACTTCGCCGAGCTCGAGGAAAATCGTGGGTTGAACCTGCGGACGATGATCGGCGAGCTTTCCGCCAATATCCGCGCGACCGCGTCGGATCGCTCGCACGGGCTCGGAATCACGCTGGATATCGATCCGTATCTGGTCAACCAGGACGTCGCGGTCGCGTTGGCGTTTCTGGTGACGGAGACGATCGAACTGGCGATGAGCTGCGATCCAGCTGCGCAGATCAGGATCGTGGTGAAGCCGGCCGACAAGCTTGCCGACAAGCCGGACCGGGCGGTTGTCCGCGTCGTTTCGCGCGCCCTGGTCGAGAGCGACGCGTTTCGAGAGGCCCTGTCGCGCTATGGTCGCGTCATGGAAGGTCTGTCCCGCCAGTTGCGGTCGCCTCTCCACCACGATCCACTGGTCGGCGCGTACGAGATTGCTTTCGCCATTACGGGGCGCGACTAGGTCTGTTGCCGAAATCGGCTGATCGAAATCAAACGATCCATTTAATTGAATAGATTCGAAGAAAAGCGGGAACCGACCATCGCCGTTGCCGTTCTACACTTCGGATAGCGACTTTATGCCCCCCCGCTCTCGCTATCCAGAACACAGGCCCGGTAGCACACCCTCCCCCCTTGGTGATGCTGCCGGGCCTTTATTCCGAAAATAGCCTTTTCTCACCGTGCGTTGGTTCCAGCGGCGGAACGAATGGCGCCACCGAACATTCCCCCTCCCGTGGCATTCAAGCCCTTCTAGGAGGAAGTATCATGCGTAAGTTGGTTGGACTGGCGATTGTAGCCAGCGCTTTGATGGTGTCGGCATGCAACACGGTCGAGGGCGCAGGCAAGGACGTGGCGTCGGCGGGCAAGACCGTTGCGAAGACCGCGGACAACGCCAAGTAAGCCTTTGCGCTTATGATAATGAAAAGGGGCCCGGTGCACATGCACCGGGCCCCTTTTTCGTATCGGCACTGCTATTTGTATAACCGCTGTGGCTCGGGTCAGCTCTCGACGATGTCAGTGGAGTCGCCCTCGACCGCCTTGGCCTTTGCCCGGCTGCGTTCGGTGAACCAGATGCCGATCAGCGCGAGTTCGTAGAGGATCACCAGCGGGATCGCGAGAAGCAGCTGCGAACCGATATCCGGCGGCGTCAGCACGGCGGCAATCGCGAACGCCGCGACGATCGCATAGCGCCGCGCGCCGATCAGTTGCTTGCGCGTGACGATCCCTGCCCGCTCCAGCAGCATCAGCAGGACCGGCAACAGGAACGAGATGCCGAAGCCGAACAGGAACTGCATCGTGAACGAGAGGTAGTTGCCGATCGCCGGCAGCGCCTCGCGGTGGATTCCGCCGACCATTCCGTCGAACCCGAGCAGGAAGTGCAGCGCCATCGGAATCGCGACGTAATAGGCCATCGCGGCGCCCGTCAGGAACAGGACCGGCGTGGCGAGGATGAACGGCAGCAGCGCGCCGCGTTCCTTCTTGTACAGGCCCGGCGCGACGAACTGCCACACCTGGTTCGCGATGACCGGGAATGACAGCATCATCGCAGCGAAGAACGCGACCTTGATCTGGACGAAGAACGCCTCGAAGATCTCGGTATAGATCACCTTGTTCTGACCCGCCGCGAGCAGCGGGTGAACCAGGAAGCCGAAGATATTCTCGGCAAAATACATCGCCACCGCGAACGTCACAACCAGCGCAGCGATGCAATAGAGCAACCGCCGCCGCAGCTCGATCAGATGGTCGAGCAACGGCGCCCGGCTTTCGTCGATCTCGCTCATGTCTGGCTTTCGGCGTTATGGAGGATAGTCACGGCCGCTGCGTTCACGATGACGCCACGTCGGACTTGCCTGTCTTGTCGTCGGGTTGGGGCGCGGTCGTGGCCGGCGTATCCAGCGGTCCGTCGGACAGGTCCGGACCGCGATCCGCCAATGGCTTATGCTCCTGCTCGGCCGGTACCGGCGAAGCGTGCCCGGACGCGGCAGCCACCACGGGTTTCTCAACCATCACCGGCTCGTCGGTATGATCGACGGACCGATAATCGCGGCGGTGCTCCTCCGTCTCCGGCGAGTGCACCACCTGCGTGGTATCGGCCGTCGAGTCCGTGCCCGTCTGCGGATGCTCACGCATGATGCGTTCGTTTTCCGACGCCCAGCGCTTTTCCATTTCCTCGAGTTCGGCCTCGCGGACCATCGAATCGAAGCCCGAGCGGAACTGCCGCGCGACGCCGCGCGCCTTGCCGACCCAATAGCCGACCACGCGCATCGCCTTGGGCAGGTCCTTCGGACCTATCACGACGAGCGCGACGAAGGCCACGAGCAGAAACTCGGAGGGCGCGATATCGAACATTCAGCCGCGCCTATCTAGGGTCGTCAACTCTGCCGGCTTCAGGCAGGACGGTCGTCGCGGACGCGATTGCCGTCGCGATCGAACGCGGGATCGGCAGTCTTCTGCGCTTCGATCCGTGCCGATGGCTTGGCCGGCGTCTCGTCGTCGTTCTCGGACATGCCCTTCTTGAAGTTCTTCACGCCCTTGGCGACGTCGCCCATCAGGTTCGAGAATCGGCCGCCGCCGAGAAGGAGGATCGCGACGACCGCGAGAACGAGCAAGTGAATCGGGCTAAAACCGCCCATGGCAATTCTCCTGGAAACTGAACCCTATCTAAGCCTCATCCCGCCGCTTTGCCAGCCACCTCGCCATCCCCACTGTCATCTTCGCTATCTTCGAGGCGATCGAAGGCGAGATCGACCGGATCGAGCAGCCCCGCAGCACGCAGATCGTCGATGCCGGGAAGGTCGCGGCGGCTCTGGAGGCCGAAATGGACGAGGAATGCAGGCGTGCTCGCGAACATTAGCGGGCGTCCCGGCACTTCGCGCCGCCCGGCCGGCTTCACCCAGCCCGCTTCCATCAGGACGTCGAGCGTCCCCTTCGAGATCTGCACCCCGCGAATCGCCTCGATTTCCGCGCGGGTCACGGGCTCGTGGTAGGCGATGATCGCCAGCGTCTCGATCCCCGCGCGGCTGAGCTTGCGCGGTTCCTCGCGGTCGCGGCGCAGCATGTGCGCCATGTCGGGTGCGGTCTGGAACTGCCATCGGTCGCCGCGTCGGACGATGGCGATGCCGCGGCCGGCATAGTCGGTGGTAAGTTGGTCGAGTGCCGCGCGGACGTCACCGGTGCCGACATGCGCGCGGATCGCGTCGAGCGTCAGCGGAGTCTCCGCCGCGAACAGCACCGCCTCGACGGCGCGCGTGAAGTCGTCGGGCGGGGTCACGCGCGGGCTCTCAGATACAGTGGCGCGAAGGGTGACGCCTGGCGCAGTTCGATCTTCCCCTGCCGCGCGAGTTCGAGCGCCGCGACGAAGCTCGACGCGAGTGCCGATCGCCGTAGACGTTCGCCCGCTTCGGGGAGGAAGCTCTCAATCACGCTCCAGTCGATCCGCTCGCCGACCAGCATCGACACGCGCTCAAGCGCTGCCTCCAGCGTCATCACCTCGCGGTCGGCGACGACGTGCATCACCGGCCGCGTCCGCGCGGAAATGCGACCGTACGCGGCGATCAGGTCGAAGATCTCGGCCTGCCATGCGGCCTTGCGCACTGTCCGTAGCCCTTCGGGCGCGCCGCGCAGGAACACGTCGCGCCCGGTGCGGTCTCGCGCCATCAGCCGCGCACCGGCCTCGCGCATCGCGCTCAGCCGTTCGAGCCGCAGTTGCAGCCGCAGCGCCAGTTCCTCGGGATCGGGCTCGGCGAGCGGGTCGCGTGGCAGGAGCAACGCCGACTTCAGATACGCCAGCCATGCCGCCATCACGAGATAGTCGGCGGCGAGTTCCAGCTTCAGCGCGCGCGCGGAGTCGACGTACGCCAGATACTGCTCGACCAGCGCGAGGATCGAGATTTTTCGCAGATCGACCTTCTGCCCGCGCGCGAGCGAGAGCAGCAGATCGAGCGGCCCCTCCCATCCGTCGAGATCCAGGGTCAGTTGGGCATCGTCCATTGCCGGACGCTACAGCGCGCGCTGCCGAGCATCCACCCTCCACGTTTGACGACCGACCATATGGACCGTAGACGTTTCATATGGTCACGGCGGATGTGGGGTTTGAATGGGTATCGTGAAGATCGACGACGCGCTGCACGAGGACGCGCGGCGGGCGAGCCAGGTGCTGTGCCGGTCGATCAATGCGCAGGCGGAGTTCTGGATGAAGATCGGCATGCTCGCCGAGGCCAACCCGACGCTGTCGTTCAACGATATCGTCACCGCGCAACTCGCCGCGGCCTCGGTGCGCGTCGCCGACAGAACGGCAGCCTGAGATGGTGAAGACGCCGGCCGAACTGGCGCTGATGCGCGTGTCGGGCGCGTTGCTGGCATCGGTGTTCGAGATGCTCGACGAGCAGGAGCTGGCGGGGCTGTCGACGTTGCAGGTCAACGACATGGTCGATCGCTACATCACCGACGACCTCGCCGCCCGGCCCGCGAGCAAGGGGCAATATGGCTTCGAATATGTCCTGAACAGCTCGATCAACCACGTCGTCTGCCACGGCGTGCCGAACCCACGCGACATCATCCGCGACGGCGACATCGTCAATCTGGACATCACGTTGGAGAAGAACGGGTTCATCGCCGATTCGAGCAAGACGTATATGGTGGGCACCGTTCCGACCGCTGCGAAGCGCCTCGTGCGGGTCGCGCAGGAGGCGATGTGGCAGGGCATTCGGCAGGTCCGGGCGGGCGTGCATCTCGGCGATATCGGCTTCGCGATCGAGCGGCATGCGAAGAAGCACGGCTACGCGGTGGTGCGCGACTATTGCGGGCACGGCATCGGTCGCGAGATGCACGAGGAGCCGCAGGTGCTCAATTTCGGACGCGCCGGGACGGGCATGACGCTACGCGAGGGGATGGTGTTCACGATCGAGCCGATGATCAACCAGGGGACGCGCAAGGTGTCGACCAAGGATGACGGGTGGACCGTGGTCACCGACGACGGCAAGCTTTCGGCGCAGTTCGAGCATACGGTGGCGGTGACGCGCGGCGGGGTCGAGGTGCTGACGTTGCGCGGGGATGAGCGGGCTCGGAGGTTGGGGTGATCGCGGGGTTCGCGACCGGTCAACTCATTCCGTTCGTGCTGAGTAGCGACTGAGTAGGCTCGTCAGAGCCGTACCGAAGGCGCGTATCGAAGCACAGGTTCCCCGCGCCAACCCGTCCTTCGATACGCCGCTTCGACAAGCTCAGCAGCTACTCAGGACGAACGGGGGCCCCTCCACCAACACCACCCCGGCGAAGGCCGGGGCCCAGTTGGAGAACGGTACTGACTACCGTTGCACTTCGTTACTGCGACCTTTCCAACTGGGCCCCGGCCTCCGCCGGGGGGGGATGATGGGCTAGAGTCAGCCGCGCGCCAACAGCGCATCGCGCGTTGCGATCAGTTCTGCGAAGTCACCCTTGGCCGCGCCGACCGACGCCATCGCCCGATCGAGCCTCCCACGCGACGCTTCCGAAATCTCCCCCAGCCGCCCGGCGATCTCGACCATCTCGTCCATCCGGGCCCAGCAATCGAGCACGAGGTCGCACCCCGCCGCGATCGCGCCCGCTGCCTTGTCGCCGGCGGTGCCGGACAGCGCCTTCATGTCGATGTCGTCGGTCATCAGGAGACCGTCGAAGCCGATCCGTTGACGGATGATCTCGTCGATCACGATCGGCGACAGCGTCGCGGGGCGGTCGGCGTCCCAGGCGTCGAAGACGATGTGCGAGGTCATGCCCATCGGCGCCTGGTTGAGCGTGCGGAACGGTTCGATGTCGACCTCGAGGTCGGCGTCGGTCGCGGTGACGGTCGGGAGGTGGTGGTGCGTGTCGACCTTCGCGCGGCCGTGGCCGGGCATGTGCTTGACGACACCGACCACGCCGCCTTCCGCCAGCCCTTCGAGCGTCGCGCGGCCGAGCGCCGCGACGCGCATGGGGTCGGAACCGAACGTGCGCGAGGCAACGGCGTCGGTCGTATCCGGCTGCGACACGTCGAGCAGCGGCAGGCAGTCGACGGTGATTCCGACCTCGCTGAGCATTACGCCGAGGGCCTGCGCGTTGGCGCGTGCCGCCTGGATCGCGGTCATCGGCGCGCGTTCATAGGCTGCATCGAACACCGGGCCGGCAGGGAATACGGGCCATTCGGGCGCTCCCATCCGCGCGACGCGGCCGCCCTCCTGGTCGATCAGGATCGCCAGGTCCTGGCGTCCGGCCAGCGCGCGGAGCGAGTCCGTGAGCGCCCTCACCTGCGCGCGGTCGACGATGTTGCGCTTGAACAGGATGTAGCCGGCGGGTTCGCACTCGGCGAAGAACGCGCGTTCGGCGGGGGTGAGGACGGGGCCGGACAGGCCGAAGATGACGGGCTTCATGCGTTCTTCCTAGCGAAACCGGCGTGCGCGATCATCCTTCAATAATCCTTCGACACGCGGACGTTAGCGCTCTGCCGGCCGAGCGTGGAGATGCTCGACAGCAATGACAGCCAGCGCGTGACCTGGAACTCGACCTGCGTGGCGGAATAGCCCTGACCGTCGGTCACAATCTCAGCATACAGGCGCCGCGTGACGTATTTGCCCGCCGCGATCGAGGTGCCCTGGCCGGTCTGCGGATCGGCGGGAAGGATGCGCAGGCGGTCGAGCCCGGCCGCGCGGCGCACCGCGTTGATTGGGTTCAAGCCGCTGCCACCGCCCTGCAACGCCGCGACTGCCGCAGCCAATTGGAGAGCCTCGGGCGCGGACAGGTTCGTAATCGAGGTGCCGAACAGCAGCCGCGAGAGCAGTTCGTCCTCGGGCAGCGCGGGCGTGCTGGTGAAGCCGATCTCGGGTTTGAGCGCATAGCCGGTGACCCGGATCGATGCGCTCAAACCCGTCGAGTCCGCGTTCGCCTCGATATCGAGTGCAGGGTTCGCGGGCACCTGCCCGTCGAAGCGGATCACGCCGCGCGCCAGCTCGAACTGGCGCCCCGCGAACTCGTAGTCGCCGCGGATCAGCGTGGCGCGGCCGGTGATCGCCGGGTTCTCGGGCTGGCCGGCGATCTGGAGGTTGGCGGACCATTCGCTGGTGAGGCCAAGCCCGCTGACCATCACTTGGTTCGGCGCGCGGGCCTTGATCGCCAACGTCCACGGCTTGGTCGGGGTCGCGACTTCCTCGCCGCCGTCGGGCAGGTTGATCTCGCGGATGTTGAGCTGGGGGACGGCGCTGGCAGCGGTGGCCTGGCCGAGGCGGTAGCGGCTCTTGTCGAGCACGACATCGCCCGCGATCGTGCCACCCGAGCCATTCGACTTGAACGTTAGCGGCCCGGAGACGGTCGCGCCGATATCGTCGCGGTTGATCATCACCGCCTTGTCGGCCTGGAGCGCTAGGTCGAGGCCGATCCCGGCGGCGGCGGCGAATTCGAACTGGCCTGTACCGGTGACGCGCCCGCCCTTGCCCGCGTCCGCGCCGAACCGGTCGATGACGAGCCGCGAGCCGCCGAACCGGCCGGTCGCCTGGACGTTGGTGAGGACGGTGCCGGTCGTCGCGCTCTCGATCCGCGCGCCGTTGGCCTGGACGACGCCGCGCAGGGTCGGGTTGGCGAGCGTGCCGACGACGTCCGCGCCGATCGCGACCGGGCCGGACAGGTCGAACAGCTCGACCCCGGTGAGACGCCAGAGCGTGTCGGCAGGACCGCTGTAGCGGAGCTGGCCGAACAGGCGGGCGTTGGTGATGCGCGAGGCGAGGTCCCCCTGCCCCAGCGGCGCGAGCTGGGCTTGCGCGCGGCCGATCGTCTTTCCGGCGGACGCGATCACCGCGCGCAGGCCGAGCTTGTCGGGGGAGAGCACCGCCGCGACGCCGACGTCGATCGGGCGCGACGAGAGGACGAGGCCGGCGCGGCTGAGCCCGCGGATCGTCACGTTCGCCTTGCCGGTCGGGGCTGCACCATTCGCGGTAGCGATCGTGAAGCTGCCCGACGCGCTGCCGCTGAGACCGAGCCCGGGATAGGCGATGTCGAGGATCGCGAGCGGCATGCGCGTCAGGCTGGCGTCGATCGCGGTGCTGGCGGCAGTGAAGCGGCCGCCGACCTGAGCCTCGCCGCCCGAGAAGCTGAGCTTGGTCGGCGCCAGATGCCAGCCATCTTCTTCCTGGGTCAAAACCGCCGGCGTGAGCAGTTTAAGCGGGCGGCCGTCGAGCGTGCCTTGCGCGGAGATCGCGTAGCTCGTGGCAGTGACCTGGGTGACGCTCTGGATATCGAACGCGCGGCCGCGGGAGCCGGCGATCGATGCCTTGATCGTGCCGACGCCGCCGCGCAGCGACGCGGAACCGTTGAACCGGGCGAGGCTGAACGTGCCGCGACGCAGGCCGAGACCGGTCGCGGTCGCCTCGATCGAGGTGCCGGCGGGATCGAGCAACGTGACGAAGTCCAACTTGCCCTGGCGGAGCGCGATGCCGTCGAGCGTCGCGGCCTTTGCGGCGAGGTGGCCTTCGATACGCTGGATCTGGCCGACCGGGCGGAACAGGAGTTCACCCGAGATGCCGCCGCCGGCAACCGCAAGCGCGCCGTTGAAGCCGCCATCGACGACCGCGATGTTACCGCTCGCCTTGGTGCCGGCAACGTTCAGCGCGGCGATGGCGATCGTCGCATCGGCGCCGGGCGGCAACAGGATCGCGCCGTTGGTGGTGAACGGCCCGAGCCGCGATCCGCCCGCCGCGGTGAACGCGAAACCCTGCGGCGTCGGGTCGAGACGCGCGCGAACGTTCGACAGCCCGAGCGTCGCGTTGGGGCTGGCGAAAACGAGGTCGAGCGTCGGCTTTTCGATCTGGCCGTCGAGTTTCAGCGTCACCGGGCCGTAAGTCTGCTGGCGCCCGCCGCCCTCGAAATGGAAAGTGCCGTCGCGACGACGATAGCCGTTGCCGGTCAGCCGGATCTGCGGCGCGGTGAGGACGAGGTTGGTCAAGTGCAGCACGCCGTCGGTGGTGCGTTCGAGGTTGGTGGTGATCCGCGGCAGCCCGCCGGCGAGGCTGCGGAAGAAGGCGTTGTCGAGCCGCACCATCTGCGCGCTGCCCTGACCGATCACGCGCGTGCCGTGGCGGTTCGGGCCGGGGACGACGCGAAGTGTGGACTTCACGTCGACGATGCCGAGGCCGGGGATCAGATAGCGGCCGAGCCCGCCGTTGATGCCGACCTCGAACTGGCCGTTGCGCAGGTCGACCGCGAGATTGATGCTGCCGGTGAGCTTGTCCGAGCGGAGCCTGAGCGCGTCGCCGGTGAGCAGCGTCGGCGTCACGCGGAGCAGGCCGTCGACCGAAAGGTTGCGCAGGATCCCGCCTGCGACGGTGCCAACGCCAGTCACACGCGCCGCGGTGAAGCGGATCGGGACGGTTACCGGCGCCGCGGACAGGCGGCCCTTGCCGGCGGCGTGCGCGTTCTCGAACCCGGTCTGGTCGAATGCGAACCGGCTGGCGTCGAGGCGATAGTCGAACGCGGCGGTCGCGAACGGGCCGTCCAGGATCGCACGCAATTCCACCACGTTGCCGGTCATGTTGTCGAACAGCGCTGGCGGCCGGAGCAGTCGTGCCTTGATCCGCACGTCGCGGTAGGCGTTGGCTGCGAGGTCGATGATGCCGGTCGTGTCGACCGCCAGCGCGGGCGTGCGCAGCGAGAGCTGGCCGTCGAGACGGCGATTGGCGAACCCGGCGCTGCCGTTGACAAGCACGCGCGGCGCCGTCAGCCGCTGCAGCCGGCCCTTCAGCAGCGAAGACGGCGCGAGCGTGCCCGACAGCGTGTAGCGGCCGGCGACCTGCGCGAGTGCGAGATCGACGACGCGTGTCGTGCCGACGATGCCGTTCGCGCGGCCGCTCCACTTCGCCCAGCTGCCGTCGCCGGTGACCGCGAGCGCGACCGAGCCCCTCGCCTTCACCATCCGCGCGAGCACGCCGCCCGCGGCCCCCTTCGCGGCGACGTCGAGGTCGAAACGGTCGCGTGCGGGCTCGGCGTCGATCCGGAGCTTCAGGTCGTCGCTGCCGGCGACGCGTGCCTTGAGGTCGACGAGTGCGCGGCCGGAGCGGATGTCGGCGCGGCCTTCGAGCGTCCCGATCCGCTCGGTCCCGAGTACGCGCTTCGCCAGCGTGAGGCGGCCGACCGAGAGCTTGCCGATGTGGATGTCGAAGTCGGGCAGGATCGGGCCACGGCTTTTCGACGGGCGCGTGCGCGGGGTGTGCGTCAGGATCGCGCGATCGACGATCAGCCGACGGATCTCCAAGCGGTTCGAGAACCAGTCGAACGGCGACCAGTCGAGCGTGACGTTGGGCGCCTGGAAGACGAGACCCTCAAGATCGTACACGCGGAGATCGGTCAGGCGGGTGTCGCCGTATAGCGAGCCGTCGATCCGACCGACCGTGAAGCGCAGGCCGTTCGCGGTCTTGATCGCCGCGATCCGGTCCGCGACGAAACGGTGGCCGATGTCGGTGTCGACGATCAGCAACGCCGCGCCGACGATCGCGAGCAGCGCCATGACCGCGCTTGCGATCCACCGCCACCAGGCGATCCGGCGCCTTGGAAGAGTGACCTCTTCGGTCAAAACGCCTGTCCCAGCGAAACGTAGACGGCGATGCGGCTGTCGCCGGGTTGTGGGTTGATCGGGGTGCCGACGTCGAGGCGGATCGGGCCGAAGTTTGAATAATAGCGCACGCCGATCCCGGTGCCGTATTGCAGCCCGGTGAACTTCGGCAGCGGGGAGGTGTAGATGTTGCCCGCGTCGAGAAACGGTACGATCCCGAAGCTGCCGAGGACGCGGACGCGCGCCTCGATCGAGAATTCGGTCAGGCTGCGGCCGCCGATCGGGTCGTTGTTCGGGTCGCGCGGGCCGATCGACTGATAGCCGTAGCCGCGCACCGACGCGCCGCCGCCCGCGTAGAAGCGGCGGGAAGGCGCGACCTGATCGCGCGGCGCGCCGACGATGGTGCCGAGCCGGGTACGCGCGGCGAGCACCACCCGATCGCCAAAGGGGCGATAGACGCTCCCGTCGAACTGGGTACGCGCATAGCCGAACACCGAACCTTGCAGCGAGACTTCGGGGCTGAGCCGGCCGCCGAGACGGAAGCCCTTGGTCGGGTTGAGCAAATCGTCCGAGCCGTCGTAGTTGAGGCTGGTCGGTAGTGCGCCGATGAAGAAGGTCCGGCGGCGGGGATCGCCGGTCGAGAGGATCACGTCCTGCTCGTCGGACGCGAGCAGTTCGGCACCGACCGACCACGTCCAGGTCTTCTGGAAGAAGATGTTGGTCTGGCGCTCGAGCGTGCCGGCGAGCGAATAGGTCTTCGCATCGTAGGCGTCGCGGTTGGTATGCGCGGCGGACGCCTGGAGCGTCAGCACCCGGTCTCGCGCCTTGAAGTTGTTGCGGCGGAAGACGACCGAACCGAGCTGTTCCTGCGTTCCCAGCACGCCGCGCAGCGTCAGCGCGCCTTCGGGCGGGAACAGGTTGCGGTGCGTCCAGCTGAGTTCCGCACGCGCACCTTCGCCGGTGCCGTAGCCAAGTTCGCCCGCTATGGTGTGCGGCGGCGCGCGATCGAGCTTTACGGCGATATCGACGGTATCGGGGGTCGCGCCCTGCACTGGCTTGAGATCGACCGCGGAGACGAGGCTGGTCTGGATCAGCGCGCGGCGGAGGTCGTCGAGTTTGGCGGCATCGTATAGGTCGCCAGGCGAGAAGCGCGCGATCTCCGCGACATGGTCCGCGCCGAACACGCGATTGCCGGGTAGCGCGACGACCTGTCCGAACTTGCGCGCGCCGCCGGGTTGGACGGACAGGTCGAGCGTCGCGGTGCGGGTCGCGTGGTCGACGACGATAGCCGGATCGCCGACCTTGGCGAAAGGAAAGCCCTCGCGGCCGATCTGCGTCGTCAGCTTGGCCTGCCCCGCGACGATCGCATCGGAATTGACCGGGTCTTCGGGCTTGATCCCGAACGCAGTCGTCAGGCCTGGTGCCTTGTCACTTGCCGCGGCGATGCCATCGATCGTAACGCCCTTGAATGTGTAGAGCGTACCGGGGGTGGCCGAAAGCACGACCATCGGTTTCGCGCCCGGTTCGACGCGCGTGACGACGTTGGAGTCGTAATAGCCTTCCGCGCGGAGCAGGCTGTTGAGCAGGTCGGCATCTTCGCGGGCGCGGCGATCGAGTTGCGCGGCGTTGGCGGCCTGGTGATCGTTCGCGTCGAGCGTGGACAGTGCGGCGAACCGTTGGCGGAGCAGCGCGTCGTTGATCCCGTCTATGCCGTCGATCCGCCAGGCGTAGCGGCTCTCCGCATTGGCATCGACCGCGGCGACCGTGGCGGCCGGGTCCATCGGCGACATGGCGAGATCGGGCCAGGCGACGCCGATGTCTGGCAGCGGGGCGAGCGGCGAATTGGGGTCGAGCGACATCGGTGTGTCGGCGGTCGGCGTTGCTTGCGTTTGGGTCGACACGGGCGCGGTTTGTGCTCCTGCGGCACGTATGCCCGCGCAAGGTAGGGCACCCGCTGTCGTCAGAACGAAAAAGGCGGCGGCCGGCCCGGCTCGCCCGACGCGGAACACCATGTCCGGCTCCTAGCCGGGCTTGTCGTTGCGGAACAGTATCTAACGCCGTATTTCCGCCACGTTTCGTCGGGGTGCGGATCGCGCTTGGCGGGTGGGTGGCATCTGGCGGCGGCGCGTGGCAGGACATGGCGATGACCGATCCGACTTCCCGCGACACCCTCCCCCCCCACAAGGACCCGAGCGCTGCGGGCGGGTTCCTCGTCGCGCTGGGGATACTGGGCGGTGCGGGGGTCGGCTTTGCGATCGGGCAGGCGACGCCGGGGTTTCTGGTTGGGACTGGGGTCGGCGTGCTGGCGGCGGTGCTGGTTTGGTTGAGGGACCGGCGGTAGAGGGCGCTCCCGCCTGTCCGCCCCCTTTCCGTTCGCCGCTCTTCCGTTCGTCCGTCTTCCGTTCGTCCTGAGTAGCCGGCGAGTAGCTCCAACGGAGCGTATCGAGACGGCGTATCGAAGGACAGGTTGGACGCGGAACCCATGCTTCGATACGCGCCCTCGATACGCTCCTGACGGAGCTACTCGGTCGCTACTCAGCACGAACGGAAAAAATTCCAAATCCTCCGGAAGACTACCGACTACCGACTCCCACGCCAGATCTGGAGCGGGGCGCTCGGGTTCAGTCCGCCCTGATGCACGGGGCAGCGGCGGTAGCGGAAGCGGCGGTCGAGGCAGATCCAGACCTCGTCGAGCCAGCCCTGCTTGGTGGCCGTGACGCGCATCATGTCCGCTTTCAGGCCGGGGTTCACGCCCGCCATCGCAGCCGCGAACCGGCCTGCGGTCAGTGGCGCACGCGACAACGCGTCCATGTCCGGATAGCGGAGCTTGCCATAGAGTCCGGCCGACTGGTTGAAATACTTGGCCGGACGATAGCCGGGCATGCAGGTACCGTGCTTGGCCCACTCATGCTGGAGCAACTGCGCGGACGGCGTCGTGCAGAGATGCGCTCGGATCACGGGCGGCGGCACGAACTCGGCGTCATGACAATATTGCGGCCAGTCCTTGCCGACGCCATCAGGCCATAATCCGTGCAGCGTGAAGCCGAACCGGTTCCCCGCGCCGCACTGGAAGGTCGACCCGGTGCGATCGCCATTCTCACGGCAATATTGCGGCGCCCAGGTGATCGCGAGCGTGTAGCTGCCGATCGGGATATCCCGCTTCGGCTGGCTCTCCGACGGCAGGTCCGGGCGGACGCGCTCGACCGACGTGGGAGTCGAGCATTGATAGGCCTGCGCCTGCACGACACTCGGCAGTGCGATCGCGACGGCGGCGAGGGTCAGCCTGGAGATCATGCGACGTTCCCTCTGTCGGTATCGGTGTCGAAATCGGCGTCATCGTCCTCACCGAACCAAGCCTTGCTGCCGGGCCGGAAAAGCTGGACGGCGGCAGCGACGTAGAGTGCTTCTGCGATGAGCGAGAGGATCGATGCCGTGCCGACGATCGCGCTACCCGTCGCGAGCGCCTGGATGGCGGCCCAGGTCGACAAGGCGGCGAGGATCACGACCACCCATTTCGCGACGACGCTCGGCGCGCGCGCGGTGAAGTACCAGAGCAGCACCGTCACTGCGATCCCGATCGCCTGGAACGTCGGCAAAATCCATGTCGCCTTGGCGAGTACCGGATAGGCGGTGACGATCGCCTCGCGCTGCGTCCAGGTCATCGCCGCGACGACCGTATCCAGTATGAACGCCGCCCAATAGAGGCGCTCGTAGCGAACGATGGCAACCGGCCTGATCATGGTCCTACTCCCTGACCTGGCCAGCCGAAGGCCCGCGCCGGATCTGGCGGAGCTATTCGACGGTCGCGAAGTCCAGCCCTATATCTGCTGCGGGCGCCGACTGCGTCAAGCGGCCGACCGACACATAGGTCACGCCAGATTCAGCAATCGCGCGGATGGTGTCGAGATTGACGCCGCCCGATGCTTCGGTCGGGACACGACCGGCGGCGAGCGCCACCGCTTCGCGCAACATCGCCGGCGGCATGTTGTCGAGCAGCAGGTGGGTCGCGCCCGCCTCCAGCGCCGGCTCGATCTGGTCGATGCGGTCGACCTCGACGATGATCTGCGCGATTCCCGCCGTCTTGGCGCGCCGGACCGCCTCGGCGACACCGCCCGCGACCGCGACGTGATTGTCCTTGATCATCGCGGCATCCCACAGCCCCATGCGGTGGTTCTGCGCACCACCCATCCGGGTCGCGTATTTCTCCAGCACGCGCAGGCCCGGGATCGTCTTGCGCGTGTCGAGCAGGATTGCGCCCGTCCCCTTGATCGCGTCGACATACGCGCGCGTCATCGTCGCGATGCCCGACAGATGCTGGACGGTGTTGAGCGCGGATCGCTCTGCCGTCAGCATCGCGCGCCCTGCCCCTTCGAGCCGCATGAGTTCGGTGCCGGCCGTTACCTGCTGCCCATCGCGGACGAGGCGTTCGATCCGCACGTCCGGGTCCAGCGCGCGGAAGAAGGCTTCGGCAAGGTCGAGGCCAGCGACGACGATCGGATCGCGGCTGTCCATGACGCCGGTGAACCGCGCGTCTGCGGGGATGACCGCGGCCGACGTGATGTCACCGATCGTGCCAAGATCCTCGGCCAGCGTCGCCGCGACGAAGGCGTTGATATCGAACGACTCGGGCAATGCTGTCTTCACCTGGCGTCTCCGGATTGCTGGTCGAAAATATGTTCGGCGCCCGGTGCCAAAAAATCGATCTCCGGGACAGCGACTTTGCACCTCATTCGACTCGCATATTTATTTTGCCGCCATGGAACCATTTGGAACGTCGAGGGTTGCCCGATGACTACCGAGGATATTCTTATGCCCACCACGACGATGGCCGATACCGCACGCCTGCATGCCCTGCTGGACGAAGCGCTTACGCTGGCCGACGCGCTCCAGTTGCCGCTTGCCGCCATCCATATCGATCAGGCGCTTGCCCAGTTGAGCGGTGCCGACGTCCCGGCGCTCTGAGCGCGTCTTGATGTAGACGCGGCGGGCCGGGATCATCCACCCCAGCCGACCGTTTAGTGAAACGCGCCGTCACTTCGGCCCGAGATCACCCTTCCCGACGGTATTCGACGCCATCGACAGCATGCGGTCGAGGCTCTTCTTCGCCTGTAGACGAAGCCCCTCCTCGATCTCGATCCGCGGCGACAGATCGCGTAGCGCGACGTACAGCTTTTCGAGCGTGTTGAGCGCCATGTACGGACAGATATTGCAGTTGCAGTTGCCGTCCGCACCCGGCGCCCCGATGAAGCGCTTGTTCGGGAGCGCCTTTTCCATCTGGTGGATGATGTGCGGCTCGGTCGCGACGATCAGCGTATCGCCCGGCATCGCCAGCGCGTAATCGAGTATCCCGCGGGTCGAGCCGACGTAATCGGCGTGATCGAGGATGATCGGCGGGCACTCGGGATGCGCCACGACGGGCGCGCCGGGATGCTGCGCCTTCAACTTCATCAGCTCGGTCTCGCTGAACGCCTCGTGGACGATACACACGCCCGGCCACAGCAGCATGTCGCGGCCGGTCTTCCGCGCGAGATAGCCGCCGAGATTGCGGTCGGGGCCGAAGATGATCTTCTGCTCGGGCGGGATCTGCGCGAGGATCGTGTCCGCCGACGACGAGGTGACGATGATGTCGGAGAGCGCCTTCACCTCGGTCGAGCAGTTGATGTAGGTCAGCGCGATGTGATCGGGGTGCTTCGCGCGGAAGGCCGCGAACTGCTCGGGCGGGCAGCTGTCCTCGAGGCTGCAGCCAGCGTCCATGTCAGGCAGGATCACGATCTTGTCGGGCGACAGGATCTTGGCGGTCTCGGCCATGAAGCGCACGCCGCAGAACGCGATCACGTCGGCGTCGGTAGCCGCGGCCTTGCGTGACAGGTCGAGGCTGTCGCCGACAAAATCCGCCAGATCCTGAAGTTCGGGCTTCTGATAATAATGCGCGAGGATGACGGCGTTCTTCTCCTTGCGGAGGCGCTCGATCTCGGCGCGTATGTCGATACCGGCGAAGTTCTGCTTCAATTCCATGGTCGTATCCCGAGTTTAGCGCCCGTCTTCTAGCGACGATTCCCTAGCACGTCCTGCAGCGAGCGCGAGGTGTCCCAGCGTTCGGTATTCGCGGTCGGCTCGTCGGCGAAGCGCACTGCGACGGTCGCGTCGATTCCGGCAGCCCGCAGCGGCATCGCGAAACTGCGTTCGACCGCACGGCGCGTCGCGTCGCGCGCGAGCTTGATCATCGCGGGTTCGCGCGCCTGGCGGATCAGTTCGATCTGGCCGGCACGGCGGTTGGCGGCGTCGAGGCGCTTCTCGGCATCGGTGAACGTCGTCAGCACACCGCCCGAACCATATTCGCGCACCGCGTTGAGATCGACCTGCGGGCCATCGGCTTCGACGGCGGGAAGGCGCACGGACAGCGTCTTCGAATTGCCATCCCACGCGACGTCGGACTGGGTCAGCTTGGCCATGTCGACCTCGTAGCGGACCATGCCGGGCATGATCAGCGTCTTCTCGGTCGTGAATCCGAGCTGCGACTGTTTCGACGTGACGACCGCGACGTAACGCGCGGCGAATGCCGACAGGCGGTTCTGCTCGCGCAGGCCTTCGAGGCTCGCGCTGGCGATCGTCGTCGGATCGGGCGTGAGCCGGTCGCTGACGTAGCGCTGCACACCCCAGAGCACGAGCAGCCCCGCGAGGACGAGGATCAAGACGACGCCAACGGCTTTCGCCAAGAACGGGGCCACGCCGCTCTTGCGCACGGGTTCGGTCACGCTGTCGTTCGCCATGTCTCGCCTTCCTCGATAACCAGTCCGCGGGTTTGCAGGTCGTACAGATGCGCCAGCACCGATCGTGCCGCGGCTGGCACGAGTTGCGGGCGGAGACCGACATACATGCGCTCGACCATCGCCGGGATCGGCCGCGCGCCGTCGCGGAGCAGGCGGAGTATCTGCCCTTCGCGTTGCTTGCGGTGGCCGAGCATGCCGCGGACGAGGCGTTGCGGCTTGTCGATCGCCTCGCCGTGACCGGGGTAATAGACCCGGTCGTCACGCCCCATCAGCTTTTCGAGGCTGGCCATGTACGCCGTCATATTGCCGTCGGGCGGCGAGACGATCGTCGTCGACCAGCCCATGACGTGATCACCGGAGAACAGCGCCTTCGTCTCGGGTAGCGCGAAGGCAAGATGGTTCGAGGTGTGGCCAGGAGTCGCGATCGCCTCCAGCGTCCAGCCTGTGCCGGTGACGCTATCGCCCTCGGAAAGAACGCGATCAGGGGCGTAGGCGGCGTCGAACGACGCGTCTGCTCGCGCGCCCATGTCGGTGAGGTCGAACGGCGCCGCGCCGACGATCGGGGCGCCGGTTAGCGCCTGGAGCGGACGGGTCGCCGGGCTATGGTCGCGGTGGTGATGCGTGACGACGATCGCCTTGACCGGGCGGCCATCGATCGCGCGCACCAGCGCACCGATATGGGCGGGATCATCTGGACCGGGATCGATCACGGCAATATCGGTCGTGCCGACGATGTGCGTCTGCGTACCCGTATAGGTGTAGGGAGAGGCGTTGGGCGCGAGCACGCGAACGACGAGCGGCTCGAGCTGGATCGGGATACCGGTCGGATGCTCAGCCATAAATGCGAAATGGCGGCTCGACGCGGCGATGGCAAGACCTCGTTGCTCGCGGAGAGCTGTCGGAAACTCTTACAGGCCGACGTCGGGCCAAACCTGGATTAACTATCGAACGTCGCCAAAACTGCGAACGGCAGGTTCTGGCATGGGCCGTGCAACTAGTGTGCCGTCACCGAACGCGATCGCGTTCACAGGGTGGATCGACCGCTTTTCCTTCCGGTCTCGCGTCGATCCACCCACCCGGTGCCTCGATCAGTTGGCCTTCTGCGTCTCGAACAACTGCGCCAGCTCGCCGCTCTCATACATCTCCATCATGATGTCCGAGCCGCCGACGAATTCGCCATCGACGTAAAGCTGCGGGATCGTCGGCCAATCCGAATAGCTCTTGATACCCTGCCGGATGCCTTGGTCCTGCAACACGTCGACGCTCTCGAACTCGACCTCGAGATGGTTGAGGATCGCAATCGCGCGGCTGGAAAAGCCGCACTGCGGGAACAGCGGGCTGCCCTTCATGAACAGGACTACCGGGCTGGCTTTTACCAGGGCGTCGATGCGGGCGTTGGAATCGTCGGTCATGTCTTCGGTCCTCAGGAAATTGCGGTCGTAAGCTGTAGTGCATGCAGGACGCCGCCCATCCGACCGCCAAGTGCGGCATAGACGGCCTGATGCTGCTTCACCCGGCTCATCCCGGCAAAGCTGGCGGCAGTGACCTTGGCAGCATAATGATCGCCGTCCCCTGCGAGATCGGTGATCTCGACCTGGGCATCGGGGATCGCGTCCTTGATCATCGCTTCGATATCGTTGGCAGCCATCGGCATATCAATGCGACTCCAGCAATTGGCGACGCGCCTCGATCATCTGCTGCGCGAGCGCGCGTCGGACCGTAGCCTCGTCATGGTCGAGCCCCGCTGCGGTCAGGTCGCCGACCAGTTTCCGCACGACGTCGTCGTCGCCGCCGCCTTCCATGTCGGCATGCACGAGCGCGGTCGCATACGCATCCGTCTCCTCGGGGGTCAGCTGCATTTCATGCGCCGCCCATACCCCGAGCAAGCGATTACGACGCGCCGTTATCCGGAAGGCCATCTCTTCCTCGCGCGCGAAATTCACCTCGCTGGCGCGTTCGCGGTCGTCGAAGTTGGTCATTGCGCGGGTCCCCGTTCAGCCTTGTCGTCGGCCCCGAGATAGGTCGCGCATCACGCTCGCGCAACAATCGACAGAAACGTACAAAAACTACTGGAACTATGGTCCGGTTGTAACGATATATAAGTCGATCACGTGACACAGTGCACGGATTAGGAGAGTGATATGTCGACGCTATCCCAACTGCCACCTGTTCCCCTGACCAAGGCGCGCGCCACGCCGCCGGTCGTTCACGGGCTTGCCTATGGCATTTTCGCGTCGATGGCGATGTGGGGCGCGATCGCCGCCGTCGCTTACAAACTAATCTGACCCCCGGTAGAGGCGGCTGCGCTCAGCCAACCTCTACGACGAGTTTCCCGATAGCACCGCGAGCCGCCATCTTCGCGATAGCCTTGCCGCCGTCCTCGAACGCAAATGTCTCGGTTACACGCGGCGCGATCCTTCCCGCTTCCCAAAGATCGAACAGCGTTTCGATATGTGCCTGGTTCGCTTTCGGATCACGCGCCGCGAATGCTCCCCAGAACACGCCGCACACGTCGCAGCTTTTCAGCAGCGTCAGGTTGAGCGGCAATTTCGGGATGCCGGCGGGAAAACCGACGACGAGATACCTGCCCTCCCACGCGATCGATCGCAGCGCGGGCTCGGCATAGTCGCCGCCGACCGGATCGTAGATCACGTGTGCGCCGTCGCGACCGACTGCGGCCTTGAACTGCTCGGCGAGCGCCTTCGACTGGTCCTTGTCGAACGGGGCGCGGGCGTAGATCAGCGTTTCGTCGGCGCCCGCGGACTTGGCGGCGGCGGCCTTCTCCTCTGAAGAGACCGCAGCGACGACCTTGGCGCCGAACGCCTTGCCGAGTTCGATCGCGGCGAGCCCTACCCCGCCCGCCGCGCCGAGCACGAGCAGCGTCTGCCCCGCCTTGATGTGACCGCGGTCGAGCAGTGCGTGGATCGTCGTGCCGTAGGTGAGGATCAGCGAGGCGCCCTCGGCAAAGCTACGCCCTTCGGGAAGGCGGTACAGTTTGGCGGGGTCGGCGATCACCTGCTCGCACAGGCCGCCGTGGCCGAGCATCGCGATGACGCGGTCGCCGATTTCCCAGCCGGTGACGCCTTCGCCGATCGAATCGATCGTTCCGGCGATCTCGCCGCCCGGTGCGAACGGGCGCTGCGGCTTGAACTGGTATTTGTCTTCGATGATCAGGACGTCGGGAAAGTTGATCGCGCAGGCCTTGACCGCGACCACCACCTGTCCGGGGCCGGCTACCAGATCGGGCAGCTCGACCATTTCCAGAGTTTCAGGTCCGCCGACTGCCTTCGACACCAATGCTCGCATACCCGCTCTCCACCGTCGTCCAGGGGCGATTCGATGCGACCGCCTCCTCGAATTTCGAAATCTGGGTATCCCTTGCCAGCGTCAGGCCGACTTCGTCCAGCCCTTCCATGAGGCACTGGCGACGGAATGCGTCGAGTTCGAAGGTGAAGCGGTCCTGGAACGGGGTAGTGACGGTCATCGTCTCGAGATCGACGGTGACGGTCTGGTCCTTTGCGACTTCCATCAAGCGGTCGATCGCCTCCTGGGGAAGCACGACGGGCACGATGCCGTTCTTGAACGCGTTGCCCGAGAAGATGTCCGAGAAGCTCGGCGCGATCACCGCGGTGATGCCCATGTCGGCGAGCGCCCACGCGGCATGCTCGCGACTGGAGCCGCAGCCGAAATTATCGCCGGCAATGAGGATCGGCGAGCCGGCATAGCGCGGGTCGTCGAAGATGTTGCCGGGCTGCGCGCGGACCGTTTCGAACGCGCCGCGGCCGAGGCCGGTGCGCGTGATCGTCTTCAGCCAGTGCGCCGGGATGATGACGTCGGTGTCGATGTTCTTCGCGCCCCAGGGATAGGCGCGGCCCGAGACGGTCGTGACGGGAGTCATCGCTGTTCCGTGCGCTCCGGAACCACACGCGCCGATGCGACATAGGCCGCGACGCCGCTGATCATTGCGCCAGCCGCCAGCAATACGAAAACCTTCTTCACGCCTTTTCCCCCATCAACTCTCTGACGTCGCTCAGCTTACCGGTCACCGCCGCCGCCGCCGCCATCGCGGGTGATACCAGATGCGTGCGCGCTCCGGGACCCTGTCTGCCGACGAAATTACGGTTCGACGTGGAAGCGCAACGCTCCCCCGCAGGGACTTTGTCCGGATTCATCGCGAGGCACATCGAACAGCCCGGTTCGCGCCATTCGAAACCCGCGGCGATGAAGATTCGGTCGAGCCCTTCAGCTTCGGCCTGGCGCTTGACGAGGCCCGAGCCGGGGACGACGAGCGCGCGCACACCGGTCGCGACATGGCGACCGGCGGCGATCGCCGCGGCGGCGCGGAGGTCCTCGATGCGGCTGTTGGTGCAGCTGCCGATGAAGACGTGCTGGATCGGCACGTCGCGCATCGCGGTGCCTGCGGTGAGGCCCATGTAATCGAGCGACTTCTGCGCGGCGGCCTGCTTGGCGGGATCGGCGAAGCTCGACGGTTCGGGGACGACTCCGGTGATCGGCACGACGTCCTCGGGGCTGGTGCCCCAGGTGAGGCCGGGGGCGATATCCGCGGCATCGAGCGTGACGGATTTGTCGTATTTGGCGCCGGGATCGGTTGCGAGGCTGCGCCACCACGCGACGGCGCGATCCCAGTTCTCACCGGTCGGAGCCATCGGGCGGCCCTTGAGATAGGCGAAGGTAGTGTCGTCGGGCGCGATCAGGCCGGCGCGCGCGCCCGCCTCGATCGACATGTTGGCGATCGTCAGGCGACCTTCGATCGACATGTTGCGGATCACGCTGCCGGTGAATTCGATGACGTGGCCGGTGCCGCCCGCCGCGCCGATCTTGCCGATGATCGCTAGGATGACGTCCTTGGGGGAGACGCCGAAGCCGAGTTCGCCGTCGACGCGGACTTCCATCGTCTTGGCCTGCGACAACAACAATGTCTGCGTGGCGAGGACATGTTCGACCTCGCTGGTGCCGATCCCGAATGCCAATGCGCCCAGGGCACCGTGCGCGGAGGTGTGGCTGTCGCCGCAGACCAAAGTCGTGCCGGGGAGCGTGAAGCCCTGCTCGGGGCCGACGACGTGGACGATGCCCTGCTCGGCGGCGGTCGCGTCGATATAGTCGATGCCGAACTCGGTCGTATTGCCGCGGAGCGCGTCGAGTTGCTGCGCGCTTTCCGGGTCGGCGATCGGCAGGACGCGGCCGGCGGCGTCTTTGCGCGCTGTGGTCGGGAGGTTATGATCGGGGACGGCTAGCGTCAGGTCGGGGCGGCGGACCTTGCGGCCTGCCACGCGGAGACCTTCGAAGGCCTGTGGGCTGGTGACTTCGTGGACGAGGTGGCGGTCGATATAGATCAGGCAGGTGCCGTCGTCGCGGCGTTCGACGACGTGCGCGGCCCAGATCTTTTCGTACAGCGTTTGTGGGGTAGCCATGATGGAGCGCGCGTTAACCGAAAAGGGGTGCGAGGCCAAGGTTGTAAGTAATTTTCGGTCGTAAGAATGCTTCGGCGTGCCGCGTATCAGGACGAAGACCGTGATCCTGACGAAAGTCAGGATCACGGGTTACGTAGGGCGGTGCTTGGTATCCTGGGTCCTGACTTTCGTCAGGATGACGGGAGGGGAGGCATCGCCTTGTTCAGGAACGTGACGCTGTCGACGAGCACCGGCGCCTTGCCGCGGAACGGTTTCGAGAGTGCCATCGCAACGTTCTCGTGGCTCAAACCGGGGTAGTCGATATGCGTCACCGGCACTCCGAGTGCCTTCAGCCGCGCGGTGAGGTTGATCGCGTTGTGCGGCTTTACCTGCGTGTCGTCGCCGGCGGTGATCAGCAGCATCGGCGGGGCGTCCGGGCGCGCGAAGTGGATCGGCTGGGTCATCACCGGGTCGGCGGCGCCTTGCATCGCGTCGATCGCGCGCTTGGCGGTGAAGGGGTAGAAATCATACGGGCCGCACAGGCCGACCGCGGCCTTGATGATGTGCGGGTCGACGCCTTCAGCCTTCAGCCAGCGCTGGTCGAGCGTCAGCATCGCGACGGTGTAGGCGCCCGCGGAATGGCCGGCGACGGCGATCCGGTTCGGGTCCCCGCCAGCCTCCGCGATGTGGTCGCGGGTCCATTTCACCGCTTCGGCGCCGTCCTGGAGGAAGGCAGGGAAGCGCACGTCGGGCACTTTGCGGTAGTCGGGCATGACGACGACGTAGCCTGCCTTCGCATAGGCGCGCGCCGCGAACGCGTAGGCGCCGCGCGAGCCGTGGACCCAGCCGCCGCCGTACCAGAAGATCAGCACCGGCAGGCCGGTCTTGGCGCCACCGGATGGGCGCCAGACGTCGAGCTTTTGCCCCTGCGTGCCGAACGGGACACCCTCGCGGATGCGCGCCGTCCCGCGCCCGCCGCCCATGATGCCGTCGAGCACGCTGAGCGTGCCGGGGCCTGCGGTGAACGCCGTGCCTGCGATCAGGATCACGATCAGCGCTATGACGATCGCAGCGCGGCGCATCAGCGGCGGAAGTCCGCGGTGATCGATCCGCATGTCGCGAGGTCGGCCTCGTGGCTTTCCTCGCGCCATGTCTCGGCGAGCGCGGTCGCTTCCCATTCGCGCATCGCCGGGTGGGCGATGATCCGCTCGACCCAGGCGAGACCTGCCGGGCCGACATCGATCCCGTAGGTCCGCACGCGAAACGCGACCGGGGCGTAGAACGCATCGACGGCGGTGAACTCGGCGCCGCCGAGCCAGGGGCCACCGAACCGATCGAGTCCCTCGCTCCAGAGTTCGGCAATCCGCGCGACATCGCGGTCTAGCGCAGCGCTGCCGGGGGCGGCGTCGACGCGAACGCCAACGTTCATCGTCCGCTCGTTGCGGAGCGCGGAGAACCCGCCATGCATCTCCGCCGTAGCGCAAATCGCCCACGCGCGTGCCTCGGCGTCGACCGGCCAGACGCCGTCGTCACGCTCGGCGAGGTAGAGGATGATGCCGAGCGAATCCCACACCGTTCGCTCGCCGTCGATCAGCACCGGTACTTGGCCCGTCGGCGAGAAGGCGCGGAACGCCTCGTAATTCACCGGCGCCAGGAACGGCTCGATCCGGTCCTCGAAGTCGATGCCGAGCGCCTTCATCAGGACCCAGGGGCGCAGCGACCAGCTTGAGTAATTGCGGTTCGCGGTGACGAGGGTGTAGCCCATCAGGCGGTGTAGCGCGCAGTGGTCTTCGCGGCGATCTCGTCCGCGGTGACGCCCGGCGCCATCTCGACCAGCTTGAACGGGCTGTCGTGATCCGCGCGCTGGAACACCGCCAGATCGGTGACGATCATGTCGACGACGTTCTTGCCGGTCAGCGGCAGCGTGCAGGACGGGATGAACTTGGGGCTGCCGTCCTTGGCGGTGTGGTCCATCACGACAATGATCTGCTTGACGCCCGCGACGAGGTCCATCGCGCCGCCCATGCCCTTGATCATCTTGCCCGGGATCATCCAGTTGGCGATGTCGCCGCCTTCGCTGACCTCCATCGCGCCCAGCACCGTCAGGTCGATATGGCCGCCGCGGATCATCGCGAAGCTGTCCGCCGAGCTGAAATACACCGACGAGGGGAGCTCGCTGATCGTCTGCTTGCCGGCGTTGATCAGGTCGGCGTCCTCTTCGCCCGCGTACGGGAACGGGCCGATCCCGAGCATACCGTTCTCGGACTGAAGCGTGACGGTCATACCCTCGGGGATGTTGTTCGCGACGAGCGTCGGGATGCCGATGCCGAGATTGACGTAATAGCCGTCCTTCAGTTCCTTGGCGGCGCGCGCGGCCATCTGGTTACGGTCCCAGGGCATCAGTGCATTCCTTCCTGGATGGTGGTGATGGTCGTGAATTGTTCGCGGAGCTCGGTGCCGACGCCGTCGACGATCGCCTGCAACGCGGCGTCCTCGTCGAGGCCCCAGGTGCCCGCATAGGCGCGCGCGGCGTGGCGGATCGTGTCGGCGAGGAGGTAGCCGAACACGGTTGGATCCTCGAGGATGCCCGCGTCGATCAGCACGTTGCTGCCGGCGCCGTTGGTGATCCAGATCCGCGCGACCTCGACCGATTCGCTGGTGAGTTGCGCGCCCTTGTCGAGCGCGATTGCGTTGGGATGATCGGCCATCAGCGTACGCCTCCTGTCGGGGCCCAGCGGACTGCTGGTGGGAATACCTCGTCGCGGTTGCCCTTGAGCGCAGTGCCGTAGACCGGGTTGGGGAGGACGAACCACCCTGCCCCCCATTTCGCGGCGATCGCGGGCGACTGGACCGTGGCGCGGCGGGCGGCGGGGGTTTGGCCGGCGTTGAACAGGTCGCTGAAGTCGCCGAGCTGGTCGCCACCCATCGCGACGACGCAGTACCGCGCCGCGATCGCCGCGCGGCGGCCGTCCTTCTTCGAGCCCATCGCGTCGTCGCCGGCGAGGAACAGCGTTTCGCCGTGGCGCGCGGGGCCTAGGCCGGCGGCTTCGATCGTGGCCTCAGTTTGCGCGGCGTTGGCGGCGGAACGGTTGGTGTTGAAGATCACCGTGACGCCCATTGCGCGGAGTTGGCCGAGTGCGGCGAGGGCGCCGGGGACGGGCGCGACCTGCTTGACGCCGGTGCGCTCCCAGTCCTGCCAGCGGGGATCGGACCAGGGCTGGCCGGAGGATGCATCGTATTCGAAGCCGAGGTTGAGGAGGACGGTTTCGTCGACGTCGAAGACCGCGGCTTTGGGCTTGGTGCCGCAGGTGGTCCAGGCGGGGGCGGCTAGCGAGGCGCCTTGGGCGAGGACGACGGAGGTTGGTGTGCGTTGCGAGCCGACGTAGCCGACGAGCGCGTTCCAGGCCTGGATGCTGACCGCGGCGGCTTCGCCCGAGGCGTAGAGATACTGCATGCCGGCGGGGACGCCGTCGACGGTGACGGGGGCGGAGACAGTCGGTGTGGCTGCGATCGAGGTCGGCGCGGACACGCTGACGCAGCCTTGGAGCACCAGTGCCCCTGCGAACGCAGGGGTCCAGGATACCACCCGCAGCGCTCGTGACCCTGGGCTCCTGCGTTCGCAGGAGAACGGGGAGCGCTCGCGATCAACCATCAGGCCTCGTGTCATGCCGTCGCGCGCTCGCGGACGGTGCGGAACTCGATCTGCTTGTCGTACGGCGCACCGACGATCATCCGCTTCACGTAGATACCCGGCAGGTGGATCGTGTCGGGATCGAGGCTGCCGACGGGGACGATCTCCTCGACCTCGGCGACGCAGATCTTCCCCGCAGTCGCCATAGGCTGGTTGAAGTTGCGCGCGGTCTTGCGAAAGATGAGGTTGCCACTCTCGTCCGCCTTCCAGCCCTTGATGATCGCCAGATCGGCGCGGATGCCGCGTTCGAGGATGTATTCCTGACCGTCGAAGACCTTCGTCTCCTTGCCCTCGGCGACCTGCGTGCCGACGCCGGTCTTGGTGTAGAAGCCGGGAATCCCCGCCCCCCCTGCCCGGCACCGTTCGGCGAGCGTGCCCTGCGGGCAGAACTCGACCTCGAGTTCGCCGCTGAGATATTGCCGCTCGAATTCCTTGTTCTCGCCGACATAGGACGAGATCATCTTCTTCACCTGCCGCGAGCGGAGCAGTTTGCCGAGGCCCTGCCCGTCGATGCCGGCATTGTTGCTGGCGATCGTGAGGTCCTTCACGCCCGACGCCTCGATCGCGTCGATCAGCCGCTCGGGGATGCCGCACAGCCCGAACCCGCCCGCGCAGATCGTCATGCCGTCGAACAGCACGCCTTCGAGTGCCGTTGCCGCATCGGTGTAGCGCTTGTTCGCCATGCATCCTCCTACCGTCTTTCGCCTCGCATACGGCGCCGCCTCGCACTCGGCAACGTCCCACGAGCGACACGCCGCATCTCTCCGTCATCCTCGCGAAGGCGGGGATCCATATCCTCAAAGGCTAACGATCATAAGGCGAAGCCAGCCAGTATGGGTTCCCGCCTCCTCGGGAATGACGGATTGGGTTGGGGTTGGAATGACGGTTGAGGCGGAAGTACCGGGCCTCCTCCGACGCCTTCAATACACCAGCTTCAACCCCGGCCGCTTCCACCGGGTCTTCACAAGCCTGCCGCTGCCCGAGCAGGTGATGTAGGCATCCATCATGTCCGCGCCGCCCCAGCAGATGTTCGTCGTGAACACGTCGTCGGTCGCGACGAACTCGACCAGCTCCCCGTCGGCCGAGATCACGCTGATCCCGCATTCGCCGATCGTCGCGACGCAGATGTTGCCGCATGCCTCGACGCCGAGCGAATCGAAGAACTTGTAGCCGGCAGGGCGATAGAGCGACGTGCCCGAGGCGTTGGCGACCTTGCCGGGCGCGACGATGTCGAACGCCATCAGGCGGCAGGTGAACGTCTCCGCCGCGTAGAGCCGCGTGCCGTCGGGCGAGAGGCCGATGCCGTTGGGGTTTTCGCTCGGGAAGATGACTTCTTCGATCTGGGTCCCGTCGGCTTTCGCGTAGAAGATGCCGGTGATGTCGCGTTCCCGGTCACGCGATTTGCCGTGGTCGGTGAACCAGAAGCCGCCGTGCGAATCGAAGACGATGTCGTTGGGACCTCGCAGCGAGCAGCCGAAGTCGCCGTCCTTGTAGAGGGTCTCGACCGCCCCGGTGGCGATGTCGATCCGCTCGATACGACCGCCGGAATAGTCGTCCGGCTGGCCGTGCGGAGTGAGGAAGCCGTTCGCCTCGCGCCAAGCGAAGCCGCCATTGTTGCAGCAATAGAGCTTCCCGTCCGGGCCGATCGCGAGGCCGTTGGGGCCGCCGCCGGGTTCGGCGACCGTCGACGTGGTGCCGTCGGGCGCGATGCGCGTGATCCGGCCGGCCTCGATCTCGACGAGAATGACGCTGCCGTCGGGCATCGCCACCGGGCCTTCGGGAAAGCGCAGGCCGTCGGCGACGGTGGTGAAGTCGGTCATGATCCTCTCCAGGCGAGTCGGGTTGGTCCCAGCTTCGACGCCAGCGTAACCGCGTCTCGACTTCGCGCGCAACGGACGGCAGGATGCGCCGATGATCACACCACGCACCGGCGGCCGTATCCTGGTCGATCAACTCGTCGCACAGGGCTGCGACCGGATCTTCACCGTGCCGGGGGAGAGCTTCCTCGCCGTGCTCGACGCGCTGCACGATACCCCGGCGATCGATCTGATCGTGTGTCGGCAGGAGGGCGGCGTCGGGTTCATGGCGTGTGCGGACGGGACGCTGACGCATCGGCCGGGGGTGGCGTTCGTGACCCGCGGGCCGGGCGCGACCAACGCCTCGATCGGGGTGCACGTCGCGTTGCAGGATTCGCAGCCGATGATCCTGTTCGTCGGCGATATCGACCGCGGCACGCGTGATCGTGAGGCGTTCCAGGAGATCGATTTCCAGGCGATGTTCGCGCCCATCGCGAAATGGGCGGCGCGGATCGACGATGCGCGGCGGATCCCGGAATATGTCGCGCGCGCCTATGCGACGGCGATGTCGGGGCGGCCGGGGCCGGTGGTGCTCGCGCTGCCCGAGGACATGCTGCTGGACGTGGTCGACGCGGTCGATCGGCCGCGGGTCGAACGGGTCGCGCAGGCTTGCGATACCGATACGTTGGACTTGCTCGCCGACCTTTTGACAACGGCGGAGCGGCCGTTAGCGATCGTCGGCGGCGCAGGCTGGGATGTAGCGGCGTCAGGGGCGTTCTCGACTTGGGCAGATCGTAACGGGATCCCGGTGGTGGCGGCGTTTCGGCGGCAGGATGCGATCCCGAACGACTGCCCGGTTTGGGCGGGGAACCTTGGATATGGGCCCAACCCGAAGTTGGTCGAGAGGGTGAAGGCGGCCGACTTACTGCTCGTAGTCGGGCCGCGGCTCGGGGAGGCAACGACTGACGGCTATGCGCTGATCACGCCCGATCATCCGGGGCAGCGGCTGATCCACATCCATCCCGATCCTGACGAGTTGCACCGGGCGTATCGCGCGGATGTCGCGGTATGTGCGGGGATGGAAGAGTTTGCCGAGGCTTTGCTGGCGGTCGATCTGCCGCCGCGAACTGCCGGGCAGGAGGCGCATGCGGAGTGGCTCGCGTGGTCGACGCCGGCGCCGCGGGATCTGGTGATGGACCTCGGGCCGTGCGTGACGGCGATGCGCGAGCGGTTACCGGCGGATGCGATCATCTGCAACGGAGCGGGAAATTACTCGGGATGGTGGCATCGATATTGGGCGTATGCCGGGCCGGGGACGCAGCTTGCGCCCACCGCAGGGGCGATGGGGTATGGGGTACCGGCGGCGGTGGCCGCGTCGTTGCGGCATCCCGAGCGGACGGTCGTTGCGCTCGCTGGCGACGGGTGCTTCCTGATGAACGGGCAGGAACTGGCGACCGCGGTCGCGCACGGCGCGGACATGCTGGTGCTGGTCGTGGATAACAGCGGCTACGGGACGATCCGCATGCACCAAGAGCGGGAGTATCCGGGGCGGGTTTCTGGGACCGGGTTGCGGAACCCAGACTTTGCTGCGCTCGGGCGGGCTTATGGGTGTTGGGCGGAGACTGTTTCCCGGACGGAGGATTTCGCCGGGGCGTTGGACCGGGCGATGGCGAGCGGCGGGGTGCGGATGCTGCACCTGGTGACGGATATCGAGGCTATCACTGCGGGGACTACGCTGGCGAAGGTGCGTGGGGCGGCGTGAGCCTCGGCTCGATTGAGCCCCGCAAGAAGAAGTACCACCCCGGCGAAGGCCGGGGCCCAGTTGGGGGACGGCAGTAACGACGCACCGTCCTCCGTTACTCCGGACGTGCCAACTGGGCCCCGGCCTTCGCCGGGGTGGAGCTAGTTGTCGCGTGTTACTTCATCGACGCAGCCTGTTCCCCCGCGAAAGCGGGGTCCAGGAGTCAAGCTCGCCGACTGTATTTAGCTGGGCCCCCGCGTCCGCGGGGGAGCACTGCTTGGGGTTATCGTGCGACGTTCCGCGAGTTTAGGCGCCTGCCGCTTCAAGCTTCGCCCGCACCGCCGCCACTGCTTCGCCCGCCTTGTCGCCATCCGGCCCACCGCCCTGCGCCATGTCGGGACGGCCGCCGCCGCCCTGCCCGCCTAGCGTGGCCACCGCGATCTTGAGCAGGTCTACGGCGTTGTGGCTGGCCACCAGATCCGCCGTCACGCCGACCGCGACCGAGGCGCGGCCGTCGTTGATCGCGACCATCACCGCGATGCCGGAGCCGAGGCGCTGCTTGGCTTCGTCGACCGCGCCGCGCAGGCCCTTGGCTTCGAAGTCGTTGAGCACCTGGCCGATGAACGCGACGCCGCCGACCTGCTCCGGCCCGGCCGCTTCGCCGGAACCACCACCGCCCAGCGCAAGCGCCTTCTTCGCGTCGGCGAGTTCGCGTTCGAGGCGGCGGCGGTCTTCGAGCAGTGATGCGACGCGCGCCGGGACCTCGTCGGGGGTCGACTTCAGCACCGCCGCCGCCTCGCGCAGGCGGTCGTCACGGCTGGTCAGGTACGCGCGCGCCGCTTCGCCCGTGAGCGCTTCGACACGGCGGATGCCGCTCGAGACCGCACCTTCGCCGACGACCTTGAACAAGCCGATGTCGCCGAGCGCGGTGACGTGCGTGCCGCCGCACAGTTCGATCGAGTAGGTGCCCTCGTCGGTCGATCCCATCGACACGACGCGGACCTCGTCGCCGTATTTCTCGCCGAACAGCGCCATCGCGCCCATCGCGATCGCGTCGTCGGGGGTCATCAGCAGCGTCGTCACCGCGCCGTTGCCGCGGACCTGCGCGTTCACGTCGGCCTCGACCTGCGCGATGTCGGCGGGAGTCATCGCGACCGGCTGCGAGAAGTCGAAGCGCACGCGGTCGGGCGCGACAAGGCTGCCCTTCTGCGCGACGTGCGTGCCGAGGCGTTCGCGGAGGGCTTCGTGCAGCAGGTGGGTCGCGGAGTGGTTGGCGCGGATCTGCGCGCGGCGGGCGACGTCGATCTGGAGCTTGACCGGGTCACCGACCTTGATCTCGCCGGCGTCAACGATCGCGTGATGGACGAACACGCGGCCGAGCTGCTTCGAGGTCTCGGTGACGTTCGCGCGCAGGCCGCTGTCGTTGGAGATGTGGCCCGCGTCACCGACCTGGCCGCCGCTCTCGCCGTAGAACGGCGTCTGGTTGACGACGATCGCGACCGTATCGCCGGTGGTGGCGTGGTCGACGCGCGCGCCGTCCTTGACCAGTGCTACGACCTCGCCCTCGCCGGTGTCCGACGCATAGCCGAGGAATTCGGTGCCGCCGGTCTGCTCGACGATGTCGAACCAGACGTCGTCCGAAGCCTTCGCGCCCGAGCCCTTCCAGGCGGCGCGAGCGGCGCGCTTCTGCTCGGCCATCGCAGTGTCGAAGCCGGCGCGATCGACCGCGATATTGCGTTCGCGCAGTGCGTCCTCGGTGAGATCGTACGGGAAGCCGTAGGTGTCGTAGAGCTTGAACGCGACGTCCCCGGCGAGCGTGCCGCCGGTCATCCCGGTGGTCGCCTCGTCGAGCAGCTTTAGCCCCTTGTCGAGCGTCTGGCGGAAGCGCGTTTCCTCCTGCTGCAACGTCGCCTCGATCAGCGGACGGGCGCGCGCCAGTTCGGGATAGGCGGCGCCCATCTCGGTGACGAGCGCGGGGACCAGACGGTGCATCAGCGGCTGCTTGGCGCCGAGGATATGCGCGTGGCGCATCGCGCGGCGCATGATCCGGCGCAGGACGTAGCCGCGGCCCTCGCTCGCGGGCAGCACGCCGTCGGCGATCAGGAAGCCGGCGGTGCGCAGATGATCGGCGATCACGCGGTGGCTGGCGGTGTTGGCGCCATCGGTAGCGGTGTGCGTCAGCGCGCCCGACGCTGCGATCAGCGCCTTGAACGTGTCGGTGTCGTAATTGTCGGTGACGCCCTGCATGACCGCGGCGATGCGCTCGAGCCCCATGCCGGTGTCGATCGAGGGTTTGGGCAGGTTGCCGACGATCTCGGCATTCTCCTGCTCATATTGCATGAACACGAGGTTCCAGATCTCGACGAAGCGATCGCCGTCCTCGTCGGGGGAGCCTGGAGGGCCGCCGAAGATGTGGTCGCCGTGGTCGTAGAAGATTTCAGAGCACGGCCCGCACGGTCCGTTGTCGCCCATCGACCAGAAATTGTCCTTGGTAGGGATGCGGATGATACGGTGATCGGGGAGGCCTGCGACCTTCTTCCAGAGATCGAACGCCTCGTCGTCGGTGTGGTAGACGGTGGCGGTCAGCTTGTCGGGCGACAGGCCCCATTCGCGCGTGAGCAACGTCCAGGCGTGAACGATCGCCTGCTCCTTGAAATAATCGCCGAACGAGAAGTTGCCGAGCATTTCGAAGAAGGTGTGGTGGCGCGCGGTGTAGCCGACATTGTCGAGATCATTGTGCTTGCCGCCGGCGCGGACGCATTTCTGGCTCGAGGTCGCGGTGGTGTAGGGGCGCGATTCGAGGCCGGTGAAGACGTTCTTGAACGGCACCATCCCGGCGTTGACGAACATCAGCGTCGGGTCGTTCTGCGGCACGAGCGGCGCGGAGGGCACGATCTGGTGCCCCTGCGAACCGAAATAGTCGAGGAAGCCGCGGCGGATGTCGTTCGTCGATGTCATGCGCGGGGACTTAGGCGAGCGGGGCGGTTCGCTCAAGTGGAGGTGTGGGGGTGTGGTCGAGACATATCCCGTTGAACCGAGGCAGCATGTTTCCCCGCGAAGGCGGGGACCCAGACTGGGCTCCCGCCTTCGCGGGAGAACAACGGAGTGCTGCAATTCGGCAAGAGCAACACCACCACCCCGGCGGAGGCCGGGGCCCAGTTGGGGAACGTGGCTAACGAAGAACTGCGCTCGATTGCCACCTTTCCAACTGGGCCCCGGCCTCCGCCGGGGTCGTGGAATGCGAGTTGGCTTAGGTGTCCCTGAACCAGCTATCCTAGAGGCGCATCCAGCGACTTAGGCGGCTCGCTGAACCATTTCGGGCCCGCATCGGTCATGTGAAAGCAATCCTCGATCCGCACGCCGTACCTCCCGGGAATGTAGATGCCCGGCTCGCCGGAAAAGCACATCCCCGCTGACAGCTTCGTCGTCTCGCCGCGGACGAGGTTGACGGGTTCGTGGCCGTCCATGCCGATGCCGTGGCCGGTACGATGTGACAGGCCGGGGAGCTTGTACCCCGGCCCGTAGCCGAGCGTTTCGTAATGCCGGCGGACCGCGTCGTCGATGCTGCCAGCGGGCGCACCGATCTTCGCGGCGGCGAACGCGATCTGTTGCCCCCGGGCGACCTGGTCCCATGTCTTGCGCTGGTCGGCGCTCGCGGTACCGTGGACCCAGGTGCGCGAGATGTCGGACTGATAGCCCTGCACGGTGCAGCCGCAGTCCATCAGCACGACCTGGCCGTCGGCGACGCGGTGGATCTCGCGGCTGCCGTGCGGATAGGCCGACGCCTCGCCGATCAGCGCGAGCGCGAATTCGGGGGCGCCGCCCAGTTTCTTCGTGGCGGCGTTCATCAGTGCTCCGATTTCCGGGCCGGTCATGCCTTTCTCGACACGCGGCTTTGTCCAGCGATACGCGGCGAGCGTGACCTCGGTCGCGGCCTGCATCAGCGCGATCTCGGCGGGGGTCTTGATCATCCGGCAGGCGCGGACGACCGGGTCGGCGGACACGATCTTGGCGTCGGGCAGCACGCGAGCGAGCCCGGCATAGGCGAAGTACCGCACCTCCGCCTCCAGCCCGATCGGCCGCGCGGCGAGCTTGCGGTCGCGCAGGAAGCCGGCGACCACGGCCAGCGGGTTCTCGTCCTCCTGCCAGACGCGCACCTCGGCGGTGACGGCAAGCGTCTCGCGCACCGACGGTTCCTCGAAGAACGGCGTGACGATGCACGGTTCGCCTTCGACCGGGAGGATCGCCAGCGTCAGCCGCTCGCTCGTGTGCCAGCGGACACCGGTGAAGTAGATCATCGACGAACCCGGCTCGATCAGGACCGCGCCGATGCCCGCCGCCTTCATCAGCGATTGCGCGCGGACCAGCCTCGCGGCGCGTTCGGTGGCGTCGATCGGCCTGGTCGCGCCGGTGATGTCGGACAGTGCCGACAGGTCCGGCTCGGCGGCGCGGAGGATCGCGGTGGTCGACAGCAACGGGGCCGCGATTGCGAGGCTCAGCAGGTCGCGGCGCGAGGGGCTGAAGGCGGGCTTGGGGCGTACGGTCGACATCGCCGGACGATAGGGTCCTTGACCCGGGCGCCGCAATCCCCTTCCCTGTCGGCAATTCTCGGGAGCGATTAATGGCCAAGCGGCTAACCTACTACATCTTGTTCGGCCTCGTCGCGGGGATGGTCGTCGGCTGGATCCTGAACGCGTCGATCGACAACGGCACGGCCGAGTCCGCCGAACGGCTGAAGGACATCGCGGGCTATTTCTCGATCGTGACGACGCTGTTCCTGCGGCTGATCAAGATGATCATCGCACCTTTGGTGTTCTCGACGCTGGTCGTGGGCATCGCGCACATGGGCGATACCGGTGCGCTCGGGCGGGTCGGGTTGCGCAGTCTCGGCTGGTTCATCTGCGCGAGCCTGTTGTCGCTCACCCTGGGCCTGATCCTGGTCAACGTGCTGCAGCCGGGCGTCGGCCTCGCGCTCGCGATCCCGCCGGCGACCGCGTCGAGCGGCGTCGATCGCGCGGCGTTCGATCTCGCCAAGTTCATCACGCATATCGTCCCCGATTCGATGATCGCGGCGATGGCGGGCAACGAGATCCTCCAGATCGTCGTGTTCTCGGTATTCGTGGGCGTCGCGATCACCGCGATCGGCGAGAAGGCCGCGCCGCTCGTGAAGGCGATCGAAGCGCTGGTCGCGGTGATGCTCCAGATCACGAACTACGTAATGCGATTCGCGCCGTTCGCGGTGTTTGCGGCAGTGACCGCGACGCTTGCCGAGCGGGGGCCGGCAATCCTCGGTCAGCTCGGCTATTTCATGTTGAGCTTCTATATCGGGCTCGCGCTGCTGTGGGCGATGCTGATCGGGATCGCGTTCCTGCTGATCGGGCCGCGGACGCGGTTGCTGGTGCGGTATATTCGCGATCCGCTGATCCTCGCGTTCTCGGCGGCATCGTCCGAGGCGGCATATCCGCGGACGCTGGAGGCGCTCGACCGGTTCGGCGTGCCGCCGCGGATCGCGAGCTTCGTGCTGCCGCTGGGCTATTCGTTCAATCTCGACGGGTCGATGATGTACATGACGTTCGCGTCGCTGTTCATCGCGCAGGCGTATGGCATCGACATGCCGATCGGGCAGCAGATCGCGATGCTGCTGGTGCTGATGGTGACGTCGAAGGGGATCGCGGGGGTCCCTCGCGCGTCTTTGGTGGTGATCGCGGGGACGCTGTCGATGTTCAAGATTCCGGAGGCGGGGATCCTGCTGATTCTGGCGGTGGATCATTTCCTCGACATGGGGCGCTCGGCGACCAACGTGATCGGGAATGCCGTGGCGGCGACCGTGGTGGCGAAGTGGGAAGGCGGGCTCGATGAGCGCGAGCCTGCGGATCGGGACTTTCCGCATGCGCCGACGGGGCATGGGCCGAAGGTGGACGTGGATAGCTACGAGAAGATCGGGCCGGGGCAGGCTTGAGGCGATTGGCGATGTCGAGCCGATGACGTCTCGAAGATGCCCTTATACGCTGGCGGTCCACTGAAGAAGTACCTCCCCGGCGAAGGCCGGAGTCCAGTTGGGGGACGCTAATGATGACCGCCGCGCCTCGTTACTCCAACCTTTCCAACTGGGCCCCGGCCTTCGCCGCGGTGGTGTTTGGGGAAAGGTTGCGTTTTTGGGCCCGAGCCGGTTCCCGACTTGCGGCCTCAAGCGTAGGCGTACGGCCCACCCTTCTTGAGCCCCGCCTGATACGCGGGTCGTGCGTGAACCTTTGCCAGCCACCCGATCGTCGCCGGACGGGACCCGTTGAGGCCGCCGCGGCTGCGGGCGGCTTCGAGGGGGAAGCTCATCATGATGTCGGCGGCGGTCATCTCGGCGCCGGCGAACCAGGGGCGCTTCGACAGTTCGGATTCGACATAGTCGAGGTGGACGTCGATCATCGGCTGGATCTTTTTGGTCGCCGCGTTGCCCAGGATCGGGATGCGCGCGAGGACGAGCTTCAGGAGCAGTGGCGGCATCATCGAGCCTTCCGCATAGTGTAGCCAGAAACGGTAGCGCAGCGCGTCGGCGCGGTTGGCGGGGGCGCCGAGCCTGCCGTCCGCCTTGTCGACGAGATATTCGACGATCGCACCCGTCTCGGCGACCACCTGACCGTCATCCTCGATGACCGGCGACTTGCCGAGCGGGTGGACCTTCTTCAGTTCGGGCGGCGCGAGCATCGTTGCCTTGTTCCGCTCGTAGCGCTTGATCTCGTAGGGGAGGCCGAGTTCCTCGAGCATCCACAGGATCCGTTGCGATCGCGAATTTTCGAGGTGGTGGACGATGATCATGCTGAACCCCTGTTTTTTATTCGGACGATTTGCGCGCGGTCCAGATCCAGGCGGCGGCGGGGAATTCCACCGTGTCGCCGCTTCGGTACCGGTCGCAGACCTGGGTGAGACGCGCGATGTGGCGCTGGCGTTCCTCGGGGGCGGCGTCGCGGATGGCCGAGGCGGCTGGCCCGATGCGGCGGAAATAGTCGACCGCGTCGGCTACGGGGTCGGCGCCCTCCCCTGCCCGGTAGGCGAAGTCGATACGTTCGGGTGCCGCGACGTGCCAGCCGGATTTCTCGAAGATGCTCGCGACGTAGGTCGGGTCCGCGAAGGCGAAGGGGCCGGGTGCGGTGCTCGCCGGAGCGTCTGCATTGCCGCCGGTCGCGGTGATGATTTCGGTGGCCCAGCGGTTGGCGGCGCGGTCGGCGAAACAGGAGAAGACGAGCGTTGCATAGAGGGCGGCGGCTTCGGCCAAAGTGGTGAAGGCGGCGACGGGGTCTGCGAAGAACATGACGCCGTGGCGGGAGACGTAGAGGTCGATTGGGGCGTGGTTCGACGCGACGGCGGTGATGTCCGCGCACTCAAAGCTGGCGTTGGTTTGGGTTTTGGCGCGGTGTTTGGCGATCTCGATCAGGTTTGGTGAGATATCTATGCCGGTTATCTGCGCGGTTGGGAGGGCTTGCGCGGTGGCGAGTGAGGTCGCGCCGGCGCCGCAGCCTATGTCGATGATCTTGTGGGTTTGGGGGGTGGCGGCGAACAGGATCGCGGCGTTCAAATGCGGGGTCAGGTTGGTGAAGCTGCGGTCGGTTCGACGCCATTCCTCGGCCCAGACGTCGCCTATTCTACCGGTCCAGTCATAAGCGGTGGTCATGCGCTGATCCGTTTCATGCTCGGGCGGGGGGACTATCCGACGGTCTATAGGGTCTTACATAATCGATACATTGGCTCCGAAGTGCACAAAGTGCAGACGCTGGCGCGGTATTTGTGACGCGGTGTTTTTGGTCCCATGTAGGCACGCATACCGACATCAGCAGCTTTGTTTTCCCGCGAAGGCGGGGGTCCAGGCTGAGCTCCCGCCTTCGCGGTAGAACAAGGTGCTGGCGCTCGGTGCGCAACACCGATGGGTCGTGTCCCAGATGGCGGTGTAGCTCAGCGGTAGTGAAGCTGACCGGCCGCGCGCTATCATCCAGCGCCGTAGCGGCCGGTCAGGTTCACGGGTGGCCATCGAAGATATTCGGACAGGATTGGGTTGCGAGACTCAACCAACGGAGACCTTCGATGACCGACGATATAATGAACCTGCAGGCGCTTGTGGGAAAGAGCGCGGATGCGGAATTTCTACGCGAGATGATTGGCTTTGCCGCGCAGCGGCTGATGGATCTGGAGGTCGGCGGTCTGACCGGCGCCGAATATGGCGAGAAGAGCTGCGACCGCCTAGCGCAACGTAAGGGTTACCGCGATCGGGACTGGGAAACGCGGGCTGGCACCGGTGCGCTGCGGACCCCCAAGCTGAGAACCGGCAGCGACTTTCCAGCCTTCCTGGAGCCTCGTCGCCTTTCGGAGAAGGCGCTGACCGCGGTTGTCCAGGAGGCGTACATCCAAGGCATCTCGACCCGGTCGGTCGACGACTTGGTGAAAGCGATGGGAATGTCGGCATCTCGAAAAGCCAGGTGAGCCGGCTGTGCGAGGAGATCGACGTCCGCGTGAAGGCGTTCCTCGAGCGGCCTGTCGAAGGCGACTGGCGCTATGTCTGGGTCGTCGCCACCTATCTGAAGGTCCGCCAAGCCGGTCGGATCGTCTCGGTCGCGGTCACCATCGCGGTCGGCGTGAACGGCGACGGCAGGCGCGAGGTGCTCGGTATGGTGATCGGCGCGTCGGAAGCCGAAACGTTTTGGACGGACTTCCTGCGCAGCCTTGCGCGACGGGGCTTACGCGGCGTGAAACTCGTCATTTCGGATGCGCATGAGGGTATCAAAGCAGCCGTATCGCGGGTGTTCAGCGCCACGTGGCAACGGTGCCGCGTCCACTTCGCACGCAACGCCACGGCCCATGCCGGTAAGAGCGGGCGCCGCGTCGTCTCCGCCTTCATCGCTACAGCATACGCGCAGGAGACGCCCGAGGCCGCCAAGGGTCAGTGGCGTAAGGTCGCCGACCAGCTCAGGCCCAACGTGCCCAAGCTCGCCAAGCTCATGGATACGGCGGAGGAAGACGTGCTCGCATACACGTGGTTCCCGCCACAGCATCGCACCAAGCTACATTCGACCAATCCGCTCGAACGCCTCAACGGCCAGATCAAGCGGCGTACCAACCTTCCCAACGAGGATGCCATCACACGCCTCGTTGGCGCCTTGCTGCTCGAGCAGAACGACGAGTGGGCAGTCCAGCGGGGACGCTGCATGACGCTGGAAAGCGTGACGCAATTGAGCGATGATCCCACCGTCACGTTATCGTCCATGTCGGCGTGATCGACCCAGCCCTGCCCGGAGGTCATAGCGGCTACGCCGCTGAAGCTACACCACACGTGGGACACGACCACACCGGTTCGGCGGCCGGTAGGCAAATGGAACGTAAAATAACGGAGCGCAGTGCTTCGTTATTGCCGTCCCCCAATTGGGCCCCGGCCTTCGCCGGGGTGGTTTTGAGACGCGTCTCACCTGACGCAATTTTGTGGGGCCTTGCGCCGTTGATCGGGCAGTTGCGCCATTGTCGAGGTACACCGACTTACAATGCTAAGCACCGCGCATCGTGTGAAATCACCAAGCGTCTTTACAACCCACCGCGTGCCCTCACCCTCCCATTGCGAAGGCAATGGGTCCCTCCCTCCCCCCGTAGGGGAGAGGGTAAAGAGCGTTACGCGTCGTCGCCTTCTTCGGGGCCGGCCATCATTTCCTCGGCGACCTTGTCGGTGCGCGCGCGGATCTGCTTTTCGAGGCGGTCGGCGGTTTCGGGGTTGTCCTTGAGGAAGGTCTTCGAGTTCTCGCGGCCCTGGCCGAGGCGAACGCTATCGTAGCTGAACCATGCGCCGGACTTCTCGACCAATCCCGCCTTCACGCCGAGATCGAGGATCTCGCCGAGCTTGGAGACGCCCTGCCCGTACATGATGTCGAACTCGACCTGCTTGAACGGCGGGGCGACCTTGTTCTTGACGACTTTGACGCGGGTCTGGTTGCCGGTGACCTCTTCGCCGGCCTTGATCGCGCCGATGCGGCGGATGTCGAGGCGGACCGAGGCGTAGAATTTCAGCGCGTTGCCACCGGTCGTCGTCTCGGGGTTGCCGTACATGACGCCGATCTTCATGCGGAGCTGGTTGATGAAGATCACCATGCAGCGCGAGCGACTGATCGAGCCGGTCAGCTTGCGCAACGACTGCGACATCAGGCGGGCCTGGAGGCCGACATGGCTGTCGCCCATCTCGCCTTCGATTTCGGCACGCGGCACGAGCGCCGCGACCGAGTCGACGACGAGTACGTCGATCGCGTTCGAGCGGACCAGCGTGTCGACGATCTCGAGCGCCTGCTCGCCGGTGTCGGGCTGCGAGACGATCAGTTCGTCGATGTTGACGCCGAGCTTCTTGGCGTAGACCGGGTCGAGCGCGTGCTCGGCATCGACGAACGCGGCGGTGCCGCCGCCCTTTTGCGCTTCGGCGATCACGTGGAGCGCGAGCGTGGTCTTGCCCGAGCTTTCCGGACCGTAGATCTCGATCACGCGGCCGCGCGGCAGGCCGCCGACGCCGAGCGCGATGTCGAGCCCGAGCGAGCCGGTCGAGATGACCTCGACCTGCATGGTTTCCTTGGAGCCCAGGCGCATTGCCGAGCCCTTGCCGAAGGCGCGGTCGATCTGCGCGAGCGCGGCGTCGAGCGCCTTCTGCCGGTCGTTGGTTGCGGTTGCCATGCCGGTGTCGATCACTTTCAGATTAGCGGCCATCGAATATGCTCCCATCGCTAAAGCAAGCGCGCGTGCCATTCAACGTGTCAAACACCATGTATTCTCTTTGTTCTTGTGGAACAAGTGGGGAACGCGAGGTTTGTTGCGGGAAATTTGCGGCGATGGGGTCGTGCGGAGCCCGTCGGGTGCCGGGACGGCGTCACTCTGGCATTTACCGGGTCCGCATGCTCGAAGCTTCAGGCCCACGGGATCGTGAGTTCTTTGAGTGCAGGCGTTGGAAGACGTTCCGTGCGGACACGATTCGGGCAAGTGCGCCTCCCCGGCGTAGGCCGGGGTTCAGGTGGAGAGGTTGGCGTAACGGTGTGCGTCTGCCGTCAGGAGCGTTTCCCAACTGGGCCCCGGCCTTCGCCGGGGAGGTGCTTTTGTTGTGGGATATAATGCCGAACACGTTCGGGATGACCGACGAGGGACGGGATCGGCGGTGTGGGCGTTTAGGTCGAGATCGGTTCGGGTTGTTTGGACGCGGGGTTTGGACAGCTAACGGATCCGATGTTTGAAGGGTGTCCGTGACGGCTGGTTTCGTTTGCTGCTCTGGATCCTGACTTTCGTCAGGATGACGGGCGGTGGCGGCGCGGTAGCGCCCAGTCTCAAAGGTGCCGCCGCCTATTGATCGATCACGCGAGGGTTGTTGCTAGGGTCCACCAGCCTTTGGCTTGGGCGGCGGTGGCGGCGGTGTCTCTGGCTTCGGGGGTTTCGAATAGCGCGAAGCAGGTGGCGCCGGAGCCGGACATTCTGGACAGGAGGACGCCGTGCGCCTTGTCGAGGAGGGTGCGGACTTCGGCGATTACGGGGGCGAGGGCCAGCGCGGGGGGCTCGAGGTCGTTTCGGCCGGCTTTTGCGCGGTCGAGGAGATTGCCTTCAGCGATCGGGCCTCGGTCGTGGCCGTCCCAGGTCTTGAAGACGGCGGCGGTGGAGACCGCGACGCCGGGGTTTACGAGCAGGAGGGGGGTGCCGGACAGGCCTTCGAGATTGGTGAGGGTGTCGCCTTTGCCGGTGCCTAGCGTGGGGCGGTTGGCGAGGCAGGCGGGGACGTCTGCGCCGAGCTTTGCGGCGATTTTGTGGAGGCGGGGGTCGGTTGGGGCTATGCCGTGGAGGCGGGCCAGCGCGCGGAGAGTGGCGGCGGCGTCGGCTGAGCCTCCGCCTATGCCTGAGGCGATGGGGAGGTGCTTTTCAAGGGTTATGGCGTGGTGGGCCTCGGGGGCGAACGCGGTGGTGAAGGCGTCTGCTGCGGCGGTTACTAGGTTGCCATGCCAGGGGGCATTGCCGGACAGGCGCGGTGCTTCGTCATTGCCTGTCCCCAATTGGGCCCCGGCCTTCGCCGGGGGGGTGTTGAGGGTCGGGGTGGTGTTTTGGACGGGGAGAAGTGCTGCGGCGAAGGGGCCGGTTATGGTGAGGCTGTTGGTTTGGGCGGGTTCTACCGTGATCAGGTCGCCGTCGGTGGCGAAGGCGAAGAGCGTTTCGAGATCGTGGTAGCCGTCGGGGCGACGGCGGCGGACATGGAGGACCAGGTTGATCTTGGCGGGGGCGGGGTCGGTGATGGCGGGCATTTGGGTCTCGGAAGTTGGCGGCGAAGGGTTCCAGCGCGGTTTAGCGTAATACGCGTGATGTCTGCGGGTTTAAGCGCGTCATCCGGACGAAAGTCAGGATCCAGAGCCAAGGACGGCACCAATCGTTACCCTGGATCCTGACTTTCGTCAGGATGACGGCGGACCTGAGGTGCCGTGCACCTCACCAGTCGCGGGCGTTGTCACGATCACTTCCGCGGCTCGTTCGGCGCTCAAAATTTGGTGATGATCTCGCAAAACGGCCCCCCACCGGCAACTCGCCTTGCCCTCACCCTTCCCACACCTCCGGTGCGGGCCCCTTCCCTCTCCCGATGGGAGAGAGAGTCTAGCGGCGGGCTTTCGGGGGGAGGCCGTTGGCGATCTTGGCGGTTATGCGTGCCGTGTCTGCGGATTCGGCGGTCAGCAAGGCGGCGCGCCAGGCGTAGCGCGCTTCGTAGTTTCGGCCGACGCTCCAATAGGCGTCGCCGAGGTGGTCGGCGATTTCGGCGTTGGTGGGTTCGGCCTGCGCGGCGGTTTCGAGCAGGGGGAGCGCTTGGGCGGTGTTGCCGGAGAGGTGATAGGCCCAGCCCAGCGAGTCGGTGATCGAGGCGTTGGTCGGGTCGATCCGGCTGGCCCGTTCTAACAGCTTGATCGAGGCGGGAATGTCGTCGCCGTGCTCGACTTGCGCAAAGCCGAGATAATTGAGCGCGAGCGGTTGCGCGGGGCCGCGGGCGACGGCTTTTTCGAGCGCATCGCGCGCTTCGGGCCAGCGGCCGGCCTGGTCGAGCGCGCCGCCATATTGCAGCCAGTTGCCCCAGCTGCCGCCCTTCGCGCCGTCGGCGGCGATGATGCGCTGGTACCAGGTCGCGGCTTCGGCGGGGTTGCCGGTGGTCAGCAATAGGTCGGCGTAGCGTTGCCAGTCGGCGGGCTCAGACCCCTTCTGGTCGACGCGGTTCTTAGCGGCGGCGAGTGCTTCGCCGTTGCGGTCGGCGGTGGCGAGGATGTCGATGCGCTCGGCGGCGGCTGCCGGTGCGGAGGGGCTCTTGGCGTCGACGCCGTCGAGCACGACGAGCGCGCGGTCGACCAGCTTGTTGCGGGCCAGCGCATCGGCGAGGAGGACGCGCGCTGCGTCGTAACTCGGGTCGGCGCGCAGGGCTGCCTGGGTTAGCGCGATCGACAGCGGCGAGGGTTCGCCTGCGCTGAGATCGCTGGCTAGGCGGGCGAGCAGGCGCGAGACGCCGATCGACAGCGGTTGCTTGCGCGGTGCCGCGGCGATCAGCGCACGCGTTTCGGTGGCGAAGCGGTTGGCGACGGGATCCTTCGCGGCGGTCGCCAGCGACGGTTCGGGATCGCGGCCTTCCGCATGCGCTACCCAGGCGTAGAGCGAGGGTGCGAGGACTACGAGGGGGCCGCTCGACAAGGTGGTGATCGCTGCGCTCGCGGCCTTCGCATCGTTGCGGCGGGCGGCATCGGCGAGCGGGATCAGCGCGGCGTCGGCGGGGGCTACGCCGGCTTTGTTCAGCACCGCGACGGCGCGGGTGGCGAGCGGCATGTCGCCGGCCTCCAGCGCCTCGCGGTAGGCGCGGATCGCGACGACGGGATCGTCGGGCGATGCCGCCAGCACCTTGGCGTAGCTGGCCGCTGCGAGGTCCGTCTCGCCGGCGGCATCGGCAGCGCGGGCCTTCAGATAGGCGGACAAATCGGTTGTCGCCGCCGTGGCGGGGGCCGCCACGACGAGACCGAGTGCGAGAAACAGACGCTTACATGTTGGGATAATTGGGGCCTCCGCCGCCCTCTGGTACGACCCAGTTGATGTTCTGGGTGGGGTCCTTGATGTCGCAGGTCTTGCAGTGAACGCAGTTCTGCGCGTTGATGACGAACTTCGGATCGCCGGTGTCTTCGCCGACGACCTCGTAAACGCCGGCCGGGCAATAGCGTTGCGCGGGCTCGTCGTACATCGGCAGGTTGTAGGCGATCGGCACGCTCGCGTCCTTGAGCGTCAGGTGGACTGGCTGATCCTCCTCGTGGTTGGTGTTCGAGATGAACACCGACGACAGGCGATCGAACGTCAGGACGCCATCGGGCTTGGGATAGACCGGCTTCTTGACCTGATCCTTGCGCCACAGGCTTTCATTGTCGGGGTGATGGCCCATCGTGAAGGGCATCTTGATCCCGAAATGCTCGAGCCACATCGTCACGCCGGCGAGCCCCGACCCGACCAGATCGCCGAACTTCTTGACCAGCGGCACGACGTTGCGGACGACCGAGAGCTCCTTCTTGAGCCACGATGCGTCGAAGGCCTCGGGATAGGCGGCCAGTTCGTCATGGCTGCGCTGCGATACGATCGCCTCCGCAGCGGCGTCCGCGGCCATCATGCCCGATTTCATGGCGCCATGCGTGCCCTTGAGCCGCGGCACGTTGAGGAAGCCCGCCGAGCAGCCGATCAGCGCGCCGCCCGGGAAGACGAGCTTGGGAATCGACTGCAAGCCGCCGTCGTTGATCGCGCGCGCGCCGTAAGATACGCGCTTGCCGCCCTTGAGGATCGCGGCGATCTCGGGGTGCGTCTTCCACTTCTGCATTTCCTGGAAGGGCGATGCATAGGGATTGGAATAGTTGAGCCAAGTCACGAAGCCGAGCGACACCTGTCCGTTCGCCTGATGATACAGCCAGCTGCCGCCGTTTGCATCGTCGCCGAGCGGCCAGCCCTGCGTATGGATGACGCGACCCGGGCTGTGGAGCGCGGGATCGATATCCCACAACTCCTTGATGCCCAGGCCGTAGACCTGCGGCTGGCTGTCCTTGGCGAGATCGAACTGGCGGATGACCTCCTTCGACAGATGGCCGCGCACACCCTCGGCAAAGAACGTGTATTTGGCATGGAGTTCGAGCCCCGGCGTATAGTCGGGCTTGTGCGTGCCGTCGCGGGCGACGCCCATGTCGCCGGTCGCGACGCCCTTCACCGAACCATCGTCGTTGAACAGGATTTCCGCGGCTGCAAACCCCGGGAAGATCTCGACGCCGAGTTCCTCCGCCTTGCCCGCGAGCCAGCGGCAGAGGTTGCCGAGGCTGCCGGTGTAGGTGCCCTTGTTGTGCATGAACGGCGGGGTCAGGAATTCGGGAAGCTCGCGCTTGCCCTTTTCGGTCAGGATCCAGTGATGATTCTCGGTCACCGGCACCTCGGCGAGCGGGCAGCCGTCCTCGCGCCAGTTCGGCAGCAGTTCGTCGAGAGACTTGGGATCGATGACCGCGCCCGACAGGATGTGCGCGCCGACTTCGGAGCCCTTTTCGAGCACGCAGACGCTGATCTCGGCGTCCTTCTCGGCCGCCAATTGTTTCAGGCGGATCGCTGCCGAGAGACCGGCCGGGCCAGCGCCGACGATCACCACGTCGTACGGCATCGATTCACGTGTCGTCATCATCGTCTCCCGGGGGATGTCCCCTCTTGCCTCAGCTTCATGCCCCACCCTTCGTTCGGGCTCGGGCCGGCACCATCTTGTCCAATATGGCGATTGCGCGAGTTGACCGCCACGTCAACCGTGCAGCATAGGTTACCCCGTGGGGGCGGACCAAACCATCGACTGGCGAAATACAGCGGCGAGCGCGCTCGACTGGTGGCACGAGGCTGGCGTCGACACGCTGGTCGACGACGTCCCGCGCGACTGGTTTGCGGCGCCCGAACCGCTGATCCTACCAGCCGCAGCACCTGTTGCGCCGGTCGTCGCACCGTCCGCCATGCCGCTTTTGCTCGCCGATTTCCTGACTTGGCGGAGCAGCGCGGAGGTTCCCGAGGCGGACTGGAGCGGAGTTTCGCTGGCTGCCGTCGGTCCAGCTGACGCTACGGTCATGGTGCTTGTCGATTGTCCCGACCGGGACGACGGCGATGCGGGGGCGTTGCTAAGTGGCGCGTCGGGCCGGTTGCTCGACAAGATGCTCGCGGCGATCGGTCTGACGCGCGACGAGGTGCATCTCGCGGCGGTCTGCGCGAAGCGGCCGACGGCCGGAAGGATCCAGAGCGAGGTCGAGGCCCGGCTGTCGGAAATCGCCAAGCATCACATCGGGTTGGTTGCGCCGAAGCGGCTGCTGCTGCTGGGCAATGCGGCGAGCCGTGCGATCCTCGGGACGGAATTACAGGCGGCGCGCGGGCGTTTACACGGGTTTAACCATAAGACCGGAGAAACGGAGTCCGGTTCGGCGTCTGGCGAAGCTTCCGACGAGACCGGCGTGGTCGCGAGTTTTCATCCGCGGTTTCTGATCGAGAAGCCCGCGGCCAAGGCCGAGGCCTGGAAGGATTTGCAGATGCTGATGCGCGGACTGACGTCGCAAGAGGGTGTGAGATGATTCGGACTCTAGCTATCGTTCTGGGGCTCAGCGCCCTCCCCTTTCCAGCACTCGCGGCGACCATTGCCGGTGAGCCCGCTGGCGATGCGCGGCTTGGCACGACGCAGTTGATCGGCGCACCGACGATCGAGCAGATCCCCGACCAGCTCGATGCCAGCCAGCGCGAGGCGTACAGGACCGTGTTCGCGGCGATCCGCGACGGCAAGTGGACCGACGCGCAGATCGGGCTCGACACGATGAAGCCCGGCCCGCTGCACGCGATCGCGCGCGCCGAGATGTATACGGCGAAGGGCTCGCCCCGCGTCGAGATGGAGCCGCTGGTCGCGCTGCTCAACGAAGCGCCCGAACTGCCCGAAGCCGCGCAAATCTCGCGCCTTGCCACGACCCGCGGTGCGGTCGACCTGCCCCCCCTCCCCACGGCGCAGCGGCTTATCTGGCAGGACGGCGCGCCGCGTCGGGTCCGCACCAAGAGCCTGCAGGGCGACCTGATCGCGTCCGATCTCGCGCTCAAGATGCAGCCTTACGTCAAGGCGGACATGGGTCGTGAGGCGCAGTCGCTGCTGGAAAGCACGCCGGGGCTGACTCCGGAAGCGCTGACCGAGTGGCAGCAGAAGATCGCGTGGATTTACTTCCTTCAGGGCGACGATGTGAACGCGCGCGTGATGGCGGCGAAGGCACAGGATGGCGTCGGCGACTGGGCCGTCCAGGGCCGTTGGGTCGGCGCACTGTCGGCATGGCGGCAGAATGATTGCGCGAATGCCGAGACCGGGTTCGAGGGCGTCGCGGCGCGTGCCGGCGATGTCGATCTCCGCGCGGCGGCTTTGTACTGGGCGTCGCGCGCGGACATGGTATGCTCGCGCCCCGACAAAATCGAGGGTCGGCTGAAGGCTGCGGCGCAGTTCGGCGAAAGCTTCTACGGCCAACTCGCGCGCCAGCAGCTTGCGATGAAGGACAAGGGCACGTCCGTCGGCGGGCTCGTGGCCAGCGACTGGAAGGTCGTCGGCAAGCGTCCGAACGTCCGCGTCGCCGCCGCGCTGGTCGAGGTCGGCGAGACCGAGCTGGCCGATACCGTCATCCGCCAGCAGGCGAAGATCGGCGACCCGCGCGAGTTCGCCAACTTAGTCCGCGTGGCCGAAGCGCTGAGCCTGCCCGCGACGACCGTCTGGCTCGCACACAACTGCCCGCAGGGGGTCACGTCGACCGCCGAGGCGCGCTATCCGACGCCGAACTGGACACCCGACAGCGGCTGGCACATCGACAAGGCGCTGGTCTACGCGCACACGCTCGAGGAGTCGCGGTTCCGCAACACGATCAAGAGCCCGGCCGGTGCCTATGGCCTCATGCAGATCATGCCCGCCGCCGCGACCGACTTCGCGCGCGAGCGTGGCACCTCGATCGACGTGAAGGCGCTGACCAAGCCGAGCACCAACATGGATGTCGGCCAGCGTCATCTCGAGCGGCTGCGCGACATGGCGGGCGTCACCGGCGGGCTGCTGCCCAAGGTCATCGCGGCGTATAACGCGGGTCCACGCCCGGTCGGTGACTGGAACGCGATCGTCCACGATAACGGCGATCCGCTGATGTATATCGAGAGCATCCCGTATTGGGAGACGCGCGGCTACGTCACCACCGTGCTGCGCAACTACTGGATGTACGAGGCACAGGGCGGCAAGAAGGCGTCGACCAGCCGCAACGCGCTCGCGCAGGGCATGTGGCCGCGCTTCCCCGGCCTGCCTGGTGCAACCGCGGTGCGGATGGCAGCCAAGCCGTACACGCAATATCGTGCGAGCACGGCGCCCTTGAATGCCACCGTTGCGGTGAATGCCAGCGTCGGGCCACAGTCCACCACTGTCACGCGCGCGGACTGAATTTCATGCCGATTGATGAAAGCCGTACGTTCCTGCCGGTGCGGATCGCCGTATTGACGGTGTCGGATACCCGTGGCCTTGCCGAGGATCGGTCGGGTGACACTTTGGTCGCGCGGCTGACCGAGGCGGGGCATGTTCTTGCCGATCGCCGGATCGAGAAGGACGATGTCGAGACGATCGTCTCGCGCCTGCACGCCTGGATCGGCGATCCGGAGGTGGACTGCATCATCACCACCGGCGGCACCGGCGTCACCGGGCGCGACGTGACGCCTGAAGCTGTGGAACAGGTGGCGGAGAAGATGATCCCCGGGTTCGGCGAGCTCTTCCGCATGCTCAGCTACCAGACGATCGGCACCTCGACGGTCCAGTCGCGTGCGTGCGCCTGCGTGTCGCACGGCACGTATATCTTTGCGCTACCCGGCTCGACCGGCGCGGTGAAGGACGGCTGGGACGGCATCCTCCGCGATCAGCTCGACAGCCGCCACCGCCCCTGCAACTTCGTCGAGCTGATGCCGCGCCTGCTGGAGCGCTAACCGCCGGGATTCGCAGCACGCGATCCGCCTTTATTGCCCTGACCCTTTCCAGGACCCGGACGCGGCGCGCCCCGATTTACCGATCGGTATACGAAAGCGGCTCGGCCGAATCGACGCTTCACAAACAAGCTGCGATCCTCACCAGATTGTGGCGTTTTTTCCCGGCCGGTATGTCACGACGTCCTCACGGCAGTGCGAACAAAAATCACGCTGTTCCAGCGCGTTCGTCACGGCGTATCACTGTATTATAGAACTGGCACGCTCGGTGCATTGATCGAGATACCGCCCGACCGGGGCGCCACTCGACCATGAAGGACGCGACCATGACTTCGATCATCCTGAAGACCCTCGCCCTCGCCACAGCGCTTGTCGTCGGCGCGCCAGCGTTTGCGGCGCCATCGGATCCGCAGCAGAAGACGCTGCTCAAATATGACGCGAAGACACAGAAATACTGCCTGACCGACCCTGCCGTGACTGGTAGCCGTATCGGACGGACGACGTGCCACACCTCAGCCGAGTGGACCACACGTGGTCTCGACATGCCGAAGAAGACCTTGCTCGCCGACAAGTGACCCGCGCTACGCGGCCCGACGTACAAACGGGCCGCGTCGCAGCGCCGATTCGAGCCGGTACTTGCGCTGGCGGGGTCAGCCCTTGGCTGCGTGCATGAGCTCGATCAGCTGCCGGTTGATCGACGAGCCATGCAGATGAAGATGCACGGCATCATAGCCCTCGCGCCGCAATCGTTGACGCAAGTCATTGACCGAGCTGCATTCTCCCGATCGCGCCAGTTCGAAAGCGCGCTCTACCGTCGTCTGTTCCGTCATCGCTTCGCCCTAGTCGGATTGCGGCCGCGCTGCGAGCGATGATTCGCTTCCGGTCCCAGACGGATCCAAAATGAATGCATGTGTGTCGGATTAACCTTTCGGAAGGCGGGCATACGCAAAGTGTCCACCGGCGGATCGGCCAGGGGGCCGATCCACAGGGGATCGATTTACATGTACAAGTTCCTGCTTATCGCAGCGCTTGCCGCTGCACCCGCGGCACCGGCGTTCGCGCAATCCGGTCCAGGCTCGGACTTCGCCCGCGAAGGGTTCGACGATCGCACCCGAGAGGGCGTCAGCGGCTTCCGAATCGAGCCACGCATCGGATACGACCGGATCGTTACCGAGCTGAACGTCGAAACCGCCACCGACACCGCCGGCGTACGCGAAGGCAAGAGCGGTGTTACCTATGGCGGTGAGGCCGGGTATGACGTGGTGGTGAACGCCGGCACGATGCTGGGCGTTTATGGCGGCATCGAGGGATCGAGCGTCGAACAATGCCTCCCCAGCGACGGCACGCGGTCCTGCATCTCGGCGGGGCGCAACCTGACCGCCGGCGTACGTGCCGGATACCTGCTGAACCCAACGACGGTGTTGTATATCAAGGGCGGCTATTCGAACGGCCAGATCCGGATCGGCTATTCCGATCCGCAGTTTCCAGAGGACGATTTCCGCCTGTCCGACAACCTCAACGGCTTCCATGTCGGCGCCGGCGTACAGGCAGGGCTCGGCCGCAATTTCTACGGCAAGCTTGAATACGTCTATACCGACTATAACGGCTACGAAGTGTCGGACGGTTCGGACAAGGCGAGCCTTGATTTCAGCCGGCACCAGATCGTCGCGGGGCTTGGCGTCCACTTCTGATTTGTTCTTGCTATGTTCTATGACGGCGCCTAGTTTCATGCGATGAAACAGGCCCGTCCGGTTCGCGGAGCGACGCTCAACAGTGAGAGCCGGCGGTTCAACCTGCCGCAGACCGAGGCAGACGGCGACTGGCTCGACATGCGCGAGGGGATCGACGGAATCGCGCCGAAATTGCGGACGACGGTAACGGTCGAGACGCCGCGGACGATCATCAGCCGCAACGCCTCGCCCGACGTGCCGTTCGATCGCTCGATCAACCCGTATCGGGGGTGCGAGCACGGCTGCATCTATTGTTTCGCGCGGCCGAGCCATGCCTTCCACGACCTGTCGCCGGGGCTGGATTTCGAGAGCAAGCTGTTCGCAAAGCCGTCCGCGGCGACGTTGCTGCGCGCGGAACTGGGAAAGCCGGGTTATGTCGTGGCGCCGATGGCATTGGGGACGAACACCGATCCGTACCAGCCGATCGAGACCGATTGGCGGATCACACGTGGCATCATCGAAGTCCTGGCCGAGACCGATCATCCGCTGACGATCACGACCAAGTCGGACCGGGTGGTGCGGGATATCGACCTGTTGGCGCCGATGGCGGCGAAGGGGTTGGCGGCGGTGGCGATGTCGATCACGTCGCTCGATCCCAAGGTCGCGTCGACGGTCGAGCCGCGTGCGCCGCATCCTGAGCGACGGCTGGCGGCGGTGCGCAAGCTCGCCGATGCGGGCGTGCCGGTGTACGTGTCGATCGCGCCGGTGATCCCGGCGATCACCGATCACGAGATCGAGCAACTCATCGCACGGGCGGCGGAGGCTGGAGCGACACGAGCGTTCTTCATCCCGGTGCGATTGCCGCATGAGGTGGCACCGCTGTTCCGGGCTTGGCTGGACGAGCATTTCCCCGATCGCGCGGGGAAGGTGATGGCGACGATCGCGTCTTTGCGGGGCGGGCGCGACAATGATCCGAACTTCTTTACGCGGATGCAGGGGCAAGGACCTTGGGCAGACCTGTTGGGGACGCGGTTCCGGATTGCTTGCGCGAAGCATCAGTTGAACCGGGAGCGGGTGGCCTTGCGGAGTGATCTGTTCCGGGCACCGCGGGGGCCTCAGGGGGAGTTATTCTAGACGGGGACGAAGGTCGGGCTCGGCTAAAACCCTGGGGCAATCAACTGGTAGAGATGACTGGCCAACCTGTTCCCCCCTCGTTGGAAGGGAGGGGTTGGGTTGGTTCGGCTTCCGCACACCCGAACCGTGGTGGCTCAATCGGGCCAACCCACCCCCGGCCCCTCCCTTCCAGGGAGGGGGGAAGGTCGCCGCGTCGGCAAGGTCGAGACTAGCGCGCCCTCTCCCGAACTACCGCTGATCGTCAGACCAAGCTCGGGCGCATCCTCAAGCCTCTGGTTCGTCGGGTTGCCACAGTTCGATCGGATTACCTTCCGGATCATGGATCCGCGCGAAGCGGCCAAAACCAGGCATGTCCCATTCGGGATTGGTGATTACGACAATCTCCGCCGCACGAAGCGTCGCAATCAGGCCATCGATGTCGTCGACGCGCAGATTGAGCATCCACGGCCGATCCGTGGGGAAATAGTCTCCATCCACCGCGAATGGCGCAAAGACGCTGGGCCCGGCCTGCGTCTCCCACGACCCGTAGGGGCCCGACCCGACACCAAGATGCTCGACATACCAGGCACGTACAGCTTCCGGATCCCTTGCCCGGAAGAAGAAGCCGCCGATCCCCGTCACGCCCATGCCTGCCCCCTAAGGTCGCACCGCCCAAAGCCGCTACGACGATAGCTGAGGAAGCACCGCAACGCAGCCGACAGACCGGCCCGTTTCGGTTGTTCCGTGGCATCAGTATCAAAAGCGCTTCCGCCCCTGGCGCCAAATCCTGATCGAGCCCCAGACGTGACGCCGATCGGCGCGCCTAGTAGGCGCGGCCGATCAGCACACGTTCGACCGCGGGTTCGCCGGTGAAGATGCACGCGCCATCGTCGCACCCGGTCTGCCCCATCGGCGCGTTGCGGATGGTGAGCTTGAGCGCCTTCAACCGCTCGACGACCTTTTCGAGTGCCGCCCCCGTAGGCTTGGACCAGCGGACGTCGACCCAGCCGGGGTTCTTCACACCGTCGGCGAAATGCGCCTCGACTGCGGCGAAGTCGTTGGCGGGGACGATGTTGCCCTTTACGCGGTTCATCGACTCGACGTGGAGCGTCGCCTGCACTTCGGCCAGCATGCCCGAGACCTCGCCGACGAACGCGTCGCGCGGCGTGGCGACGCTGTCGAGCTTGCCGTCCTCGCGGTACAGGCGATCGCGGCGGATCACCGTGACGTTGCCGCCCGCCATGTCGCGGCCGCCGACCTCGATCACGATCGGCGCGCCCTTCTTGACCCAGCCCCAGCGCTTGGTCGCGGCCTTGGCGGGCTTGAGATCGAGCAACGCGCGGACCGGTTCGCCGAGCGCGGACTGCTTGGCGAGTTCGGCCTGGAGCGACTTGCAATACTCGACGATCGCCGCGTCCTCGGGGACGTCGCGCAGCATCGGCACGATCACGATTTGCCACGGTGCGATCATCGGCGGCACGCGCAGGCCGTCGTCGTCGCCGTGGACCATGATGACCGCGCCGATCATCCGCGTCGACACGCCCCAGCTGGTGGTGTTGCACAGCTCGAACTCACCGCCCGCGTTCTGGAAGCGGATGTTCTGCGCCGAGGCGAAGTTGGTGCCGAGGAAGTGCGAGGTGCCGGCTTGCAGCGCCTTGCCGTCCTGCATCATCGCCTCGATCGAATAGGTCGCGACGGCGCCGGGGAAGCGCTCGTTCTCGGGCTTTTCGCCGGCGATCACGTGGACGCCGAGGCATTCCTCCGCGAAATCGCGATAGACTTCGAGCATCTTGAGCGTCTCGTCGCGCGCTTCGTCAGCGGTGGCGTGGGCGGTGTGGCCTTCCTGCCAGAGGAACTCGCTGGTGCGCAGGAACATGCGCGTGCGCATTTCCCAGCGGACGACGTTGGCCCATTGGTTGATCAGCACGGGCAAGTCGCGCCACGACTGGACCCAGCGTGCGAACGCGGCGCCGATGACCATTTCGGAGGTCGGGCGGACGACCAGTGGCTCCTCGAGCTTGGCGTCGGGATCGGGGATCAGCCGGCCATAGCCGTCGGCCTTGAGACGGTGGTGCGTGACGACGGCCATTTCCTTGGCGAACCCATCGACGTGCTCGGCCTCCTTCTCGAAATACGAGAGCGGGATGAAGAGCGGGAAATAGCAGTTCTCGTGACCGGTCGCCTTGATCCGGTCGTCGAGCAGGCGCTGGATGCGCTCCCAGATGCCATAGCCCCACGGACGGATGACCATGCAGCCGCGGACGCCGGATTCCTCGGCGAGATCGGCCTCGGAGATGACGGCCTGGTACCAGGCGGAGAAATCCGCCTCGCGGGTGACGGGGAGTGCGCGCTTTATCATGGGGTGCGCTTATCGCGAACGCGGCGCTTCGTCACGTGTGAGTTGCGGGGTGGCGACGCGGCGGTGGTTTGCGTAGGGGTCGCGCATGCCCACCGACCGCATCCTTCCCGCCATCGGCATGCGGTTGCTGTCGGTCGTGATCTTCGCGCTGATGAATACCGCGATCAAGCTCGCCGAGCGGCACGGCGCGAGCGTGTCGGAAATCTTGTTCTTCCGGCAGTTCGGCGCGTGCTTGCTGGTGTCGGCGGTGATCGTCGCGGGGCCGGGCCTGCCTTCGGTCGCGACCAAGCGGTTGCCTGCGCATGTCGTGCGGGCGATCGTGGGGCTGTCGGCGATGGCGTTCACCTTTAACGGGATCGTTGCGTTGCCGCTCGCGGAGGCGACGACGATCGGGTTCACGGTGCCGGTGTTCGCGACGATCCTGGGGGCGCTGGTGTTGCGCGAGCCTACCGGGTGGCACCGCTGGGCAGCGGTCGCGACCGGGTTCGCGGGTGTGTTGATCGTCGCACAGCCCGGAAGCGGGGATCACTTCCCGTTATGGGGTGCGGGGTGTGCGCTGGCGGGGGCGTTCGGGACGGCGAGCGTGTCGATCCTGTTGCGCCAGATCGGCAAGACCGAGAGCGCGCTGACGACAGTGTTCTGGTTCTCGGCACTCTCGTTGATCCCGTTGTCGGTATTCTATGGGAGGGCGGCGCAGTCGCATGATCTGGTCGCGTGGATTTGCCTGGCGAGCGTCGGCATCTTCGGCGGGCTGGCGCAGATCGCAATGACGACGTCGTTGCGGCTCGGGCCGGTGTCGGTGGTGGTGCCGATGGATTATTCGAGTCTGTTGTGGGCGACGTTGCTGGGGTGGCTGGTGTTCGACACGCTGCCGGCGGAGGCCACCTGGGTCGGGGCGCCGGTCATCGTGGCGAGCGGGTTGTATATCGTGTGGCGCGAGCATGTCCGGCGGCGGGAGGAGACCGAGCAAGCGATCGCTTGATGGCGAGACCTGTAATCCTCCCCCGCTAGGGGGGAGGTGGCGCCGAAGGCGTCGGAGGGTGAGGACACGGAACGGAGGTTTCGCTTTCCTCCCCCTCCGTCTGGCAAGGGCCAGCCACCTCCCCCTGGCGGGGGAGGATCGTTACCGGGCGGCGGGTTAGCGGACGCGGGCCGTTTCGAGCATCCGCTTGGCGCGGAGGTACATTTCGATGCGTTGGGTGGTGAACAGGCCAAGCGCGAGCGCGACCAGCATGTCGGTGATGGCGAAGGCGTCTAGATGGAGGGCGTGGCCGTCGCCGATTACGGCGCGGGCGCCGGTGCGGACTGCGACGATCGCTACGATGAACAGGACCGCTGCCGGGGAGGACGTCGTGTTGAGTGCGTGGCTGTCGGGATCGATCGTGATCCGCATGAGCTTGCCGCGTTGCCAGCCTAGTGCTGCGCCCATGACGAGGGCTAGTGCGCAGAACAGCCAGGCGAGGCCGTGTGGCGGGTACATCACGAACATGTAGAGCGTGACGGCGGCGTAGAGCGTGGGGAAGATCCAGAGGCGTTCGAGCTTGAGCGGCTTTACGATACTCATGCGGCGCCAGCGGACCGCGAAGACGATGCCGATGACGACCGCGGTGATCGCGTAGCTTATCCAGCCTTGTACTTCGTGCGCCTGCATTGGATCCTGACCCCCACCCCTGTTGGGGCGGAGGCTAGATCGGTTGCGGTGTTCTGGGCAATCCGTTTTCCCGCGTATGCAGGAGTCCAGGGTTACGGCACGCAGCGTTCGTAACCCTGGACTCCTGCGTTCGCAGGAGAACCGCGAGGTTTACTCCGCAGCCTGCGCCAGCGGAGCGGGGTCCTTCCAGACCAGTACCGGTTTGCGTGCCGCGAGCGTCTCGTCGAGGCGCGCGCGGGGGGCGAAGTGAGGGGCGGTCTTGAGGCTGGGGTCGCCGGCTTTCGCGCGTTCGGCGACCGAGCGGAGCGCGGCGATGAACTGGTCGAGCGCCGCCTTGGATTCGGTCTCGGTCGGTTCGACCAGCATCGCGCCGTGAACGACGAGCGGGAAATACATCGTCATCGGGTGGAAGCCCTCGTCGATCAGGCCCTTGGCGATGTCGATCGTCGAGAAGCCGGCGGCGAGGCCGGAATCCGAGAACAGCGCCTCGTGCATGCACGGACCCGAGGGGCCGAACGGCGCGTCGAGCGTGTCGTCGAGGCTGCGCAGGATGTAGTTCGCGTTGAGCACCGCATCCTCGGAAACCTGGCGCAGGCCGTCCGCGCCGTGACTGAGGACGTAGGTCAGTGCGCGCGTGAACATGCCCATCTGGCCGTGGAACGCGACCATGCGGCCGAAGCTGCCGGCGTGATGCTCGTCGGCATTCTCTTCCTCGACCAGGACGAATTGGTCGCCCTGCCTCTCGACGAACGGCAGCGGTGCGTAGGGGGTCAGAGCCTCCGAGAACACGACCGGACCCGAACCCGGACCGCCGCCGCCGTGCGGGGTCGAGAAGGTCTTGTGCAGGTTGATGTGCATCGCGTCGATGCCGAGATCGCCCGGCCGGACGCGACCGACGATCGCGTTGAAGTTCGCGCCGTCGCAATAGACGAAGCCGCCCGCCGCATGCACCGCGTCGGAGATTTCGCGCATGTCGCGCTCGAACAGGCCGCAGGTGTTGGGGTTGGTGATCATCACGCCGGCGACGTCTGGGCCGAGCCGGGCCTTCAGCGCGGCTGTGTCGACGCGGCCTTCGGCGGTGGCGGGGATATCTTCGACGCTATAGCCGGCGAACGCGGCGGTGGCGGGGTTGGTGCCGTGTGCGCTCTCGGGGACGAGGATGATCTTCCGCGCACCTTCGCCCTTGGCTTCGAGGGCGGCGCGGATCGCTAGGATGCCGCAGAGTTCGCCGTGCGCACCCGCCTTGGGGCTCATCGCGACCGAGGTCATGCCGGTCAGCGTCACGAGCCAGTGCGCGAGCTGGTGGATGACTTCCAATGCGCCCTGGACGGTGTCGACCGGCTGGAGCGGGTGGACGTCGGAGAAACCGGGGAGCCGCGCCATCTTCTCGTTGAGGCGCGGGTTGTGCTTCATCGTGCAACTGCCGAGCGGGAAGAAGCCGAGGTCGATGCCGTAGTTCTGGCGGGAGAGGCGGGTGTAGTGGCGGACGGTTTCCGGCTCGGAGAGACCTGGGAGGCCGATGGGGTTGGTGCGGAGCAACCCGCCCAGCTTGTTTTCCTGCGAACGCAGGAATCCAGGGCCATGATCGGAGTCCTTGGTACCCTGGGCTCCTGCGTTCGCAGGAGAACCGAAGGTGTCGAAATCTACGCCTGTCGTCTCGCCGTCGCCGATCTCGAAGATCAGGGCTTCTTCCAGCATCAGCGCCTTGTTGCCGGTTACCGATGCTGGGACGTTACTCGTGTTCGCCTCGGGCGAGGTCGGGCGCCAGCCGCTCTGGTTGATGGTCATGCCAGTATCTCCTGGAGTGCGGACGCAAGCGTTTCGACGTCCTCCGCGGTGGTCGTTTCCGTCACGGCGACGACGAGGCCGTTGGCGAGTGCGTCCTGGCCGGGGTAGAGGCGCCCGAGCGACACGCCTGCGAGGATGCCGCGATCGGCGAGCGTGCGGACGACGGGGCGGGCTTCGACGGGCAACTTCAGCGTGAACTCGTTGAAGAAGCTGTCGTTGACGAGTTCCACGCCGGGGATCTGCGACAGGCGTTCCGCCGCCGAGACCGCGCCCGCGTGGTTCACCTCGGCCAATTGGCGCAGACCGGCTTCACCGAGCAGCGTCATGTGGATCGAGAAGGCCAGCGCGCAGAGCCCTGAGTTGGTGCAGATGTTCGACGTCGCCTTTTCGCGGCGGATATGCTGCTCGCGGGTCGACAGCGTCAGGACGAAACCGCGGCGGCCGTCCGCATCGACGGTCTCGCCGCAGAGGCGACCGGGCATCTGGCGGACATATTTGTCCTTGCACCCGAACAGGCCGACATAAGGTCCGCCGAACTGGAGGCCGACGCCGAGCGACTGGCCTTCGCCGACGACGATGTCCGCGTCCATCTCGCCGGGCGAGGTGATTGCGCCGAGCGCGACCGGCTCGGTGACGACCGCGATCAGCAGCGCCTTCTTCGCGTGGCATGCGTCTGCGAGAGGGCGCAGGTCGGCGATGCGGCCGAGGATGTCGGGATACTGGACGACGACGCACGACGTGTCGTCGTCGATCTTCGCGATCAGCTGGTCGAGGTCCATGTCGGCGACCAGTTCGGGCGCGGTCGTGTCGAGCACGTCGCCGGTGAACTTGGCCATCGTGTTCGCGACCGAGACATAATGCGGGTGGAGGCCCGATGACAGGATCGCACGCCCACGCTTGGTGATGCGACGCGCCATCACGATCGCTTCCCAGCACGCGGTCGAGCCGTCGTACATCGAGGCGTTGGCGACGTCGGTGCCGAGCAGCCGCGCGACCTGCGTCTGGAACTCGAACAGCATCTGCAACGTGCCCTGCGCGATTTCGGGCTGGTACGGCGTGTAGGCGGTGAGGAACTCGCCGCGCTGGATCAGGTGGTCGACGCTGGCTGGAACGTGATGCTTGTACGCGCCGCAGCCGAGGAAGAACGGTGCTTCGCCGGCGGTGAGGTTCTTCTTGGCGAGCGCCGACATGTGGCGTTCGACCGCCATTTCGGAGGCGTGCATCGGCAGGTCGCGGACCGGGCCGTCGAGGCGCGCGGCTTCGGGAACGTCGACGAAGAGGTCGTCGATGGTCGAGGCGCCGATGACGGCGAGCATTTCCGCACGGTCGGGCTGAGTCAGGGGAAGGTAGCGCATCGGCATCAACTCCCCCCTCCCGCATGCGGGAGGGGTCGGGGGTGGGCGCCCGGCCTATTGCGGGCGGAACGCTGGAGGTGAGCGCGCGCCCACCCCCTGCCCCCTCCCGCTAGCGGGAGGGGGTTCTAGAATTACAGCCCTTCGACGAACGTCGCGTAGGCGGCTTCGTCCATCAGGCTGTCGAGTTCGCTCGGGTCGCTGAGCGTCAGCTTGAAGAACCAGCCCGCCGCTTCGGCATCCGAGTTCACCAGGCTGGAATCGTCGGTCAAAGCCGCGTTGCCCTCGGTGACGGTGCCCGAGACCGGCGAATACACGTCGGACGCGGCCTTGACCGACTCGACGACTGCGGCTTCGTCGCCCTTCGACAAGGTCTTGCCGGCTTCCGGGACATCGACGAACACGACATCGCCGAGCTGGCTCTGCGCGTATTCCGAGATGCCGACGGTGCCGACGTCACCATCGACGTCGACCCATTCATGATCCTGCGTGAAGTAACGGCTCATATCACTTGGCTCCTGCGCGGACGTAGCGGTGGGGAATGAAGGGCATCGCGGTGACGGTGGCGGTGTGGACCTTGCCGCGTTGCGCGATCTCGATGCGGGTGCCGGGGGCGGCGAGCGCGAGCGGCACATACGCCATCGCGATCGGCTTCCCGAGGGTGGGTGCGAAACCACCGCTGGTGAGGCGGCCGATCGTCGCGCCGGTATCGTCGATCACTTCGGCACCTTCGCGCGCGGGCTGGCGGCCCTCGACGATCAGGCCGACGCGCTTGGTGGCGGGGCCGTGTTCGCGCTGGGTAAGGATACGCTCGGCACCGGGGAAGTCGGCGGCTTCGCGGCGGCGCTTCGACAGCGCGAAACCGAGGTCGGCCATGACCGGCGTGATCTCGGGATCGAGGTCGTGGCCGTAGAGCGGGAGGCCGGCTTCAAGACGCAGCGAATCGCGTGCGCCGAGGCCGATCGGCTTGATCTCGGGGAGCGCGAGCAGCGCATCGGCGAACGCGACGGCGTGTTCGGCGGGGAGCGAGATCTCGACGCCGTCCTCGCCGGTGTAGCCCGAGCGGCTGATCCAGAGTGGGACGTCGTTCCAGTGGAACGCGCCGGCGGTCATGAACACGAGACCGTCGATACCGGGGACGATCCGCGCGACTGCTTCGACCGCCTTGGGGCCCTGCACCGCGAGCAATGCCTGGTCTTCGAGGATGTTGATCGTGACGTCGTCGGGCAGATGCTCGATCAGGTAGCTGATGTCGTCATACTTGGTCGCGCCGTTGACGACGACGTAGAAGCTGCCGCTTGCGGTCGGCGACGGGTGGAGCGGGTCGTAGGCTTCGGGCTCGACGTCCTGCGCGGAGAACGGCGACGGCTGATCGTCGGGGAGGCGCGTGGCCATCAGGTCGTCGAGGATGCCGCCGTCCTGTGCGAGCAGCAGCGAGTAGCGCATCTTGCCTTCGCCCAAGCCTGCGATATCGCCCGGCAGGACGGTTTCGAGCGCGTGCGCGACGCCCTCGCCGGAGAAGACGAGCTGGCCCATGTGGCTGACGTCGAACAGCCCGGCCGAGTCGCGCGTCCAGGCGTGCTCGGCCATGATGCCTTCATACTGGATCGGCATCTCGTAGCCGGCGAATTCGACCATCCGTGCGCCGTGCGCCCGGTGCCATGCGTCGAGCGGCAAGGGCAGGATCTCGGGCTCGACGTAGTCGTCGGCCTGATCGATGATGCTGGCGTAATCGCTCATGGTCGTCTCCGTCGAAGGGGCGCGCGGCACCAATGGGTGCAACGATCCGAACCCCCTCTGTCACGGGACCTGAGAGCTTTCGCGCGGGATATGTCCAGCGCTTACCCCTTCGGTGGCCCTCGACTTACGTCAGGACGCTTTCCAGAGTGTCGATTGCTCCTGCGCGGTCTCTGGTGCCTGAGAGATTCCGGGGTGGTTGCTCCTTCGGCGGTTCCATCAGCCCTGAAAGGACCGGAAACGCTCTCCCGCGCGGTGCCATGCCGGTTGCCCGACATCGACGCCGCGAGTTGTGACGCGGCGCACAATCTTAGTCAATCGAGGGATGAGGGTCGCGGGAAGAAATCCGTGGATAGCCCGCGACTGGCACCACCCCGGCAAAGGCCGGGGTCCAGTTGGAAAGGTAGTCGTAACAGCGGACTATCCGTCGTTACTACCGTCACCCAACTGGGCCCCGGCCTTCGCCGGGGTGGTGTCTGTGGTTGGGTGTACCAGCTCCAACCACGCCGCGGATTATTCGACCGTAACGCTCTTCGCCAGATTGCGCGGCTGATCGACGTCCGTGCCCTTGAGCACCGCGACGTGGTACGCGAGCAACTGCACCGGTACCGCGTACACCAAAGGCGCGATCAGCGGGTGGACCTTGGGCATGGTGATCGTCGCCATGCAGCCTTCGCCGGCAGCCTGGATGCCGTCGTAATCCGAGATCAGCACGACCTTGCCGCCGCGCGCCATGACTTCCTGCATGTTGCTGACGGTCTTGTCGAACAGCGGGCCCGAGGGCGCGATGACGATGACCGGGACATGCTCGTCGATCAGCGCGATCGGGCCGTGCTTCATCTCGCCGGCGGCATAGCCCTCGGCATGGATGTAACTGATTTCCTTCAGCTTCAGCGCGCCCTCAAGTGCCAGCGGGTAATCGGTCCCGCGGCCGAGATACAGCACGTCGCGCGCGCCGGCGATGTTGTGCGCCATCGCCTCGATCGCCTCGTCATACGCGAGCGCGCCGTTGAGCGCGGCGGGCGCCTCGGCGAGGTGGCGGACGATCTCGCGCTCCTGGTCTCTCGTCAGCAACCCCTTCGCGCGCGCCAGGTTCGCGGCGAGTGCGGCCAGCACGGCGAGCTGGCAGGTGAACGCCTTGGTCGAGGCCACGCCGATCTCGGGGCCGGCATGCGTCGGCAGCAACAGATCCGCCTCGCGCGCCATCGAGCTGGTCGGCACGTTGACGACGACCGCGATCTTCTGGCCCTCGGCTTTGGCGTGGCGCAACGCCGCGAGCGTGTCCGCGGTCTCTCCCGACTGCGAGATGAAGAGCGCGAGGCCGCCGTCTTCCATCACCGGCGCGCGGTAGCGGAACTCGGAGGCGACATCGAGATCGACGGGCACGCGCGCGAACTGCTCGAACCAGTATTTGGCGACCATGCCGGCATAGAAGCTCGTGCCGCATGCGACGATCGTGACGCGCTTGATCGTGGACAGATCGAACTCGGGGATCGGCAGCGAGACCTCGCCTTCCATCCGCTTGAGGTACGAGCGGAGCGTCTGCGCGACGACGATCGGCTGCTCGTAGATTTCCTTCAGCATGTAATGCTTGTGGTTCCCCTTCGAGATCACCTCGCCGGTAATCCCGGACAGCGTGATCGCGCGCTCGACGGGATTGTTCTCGCGGTCGTAGACCTGCGCGCCGTCGCGGGTGAGCACGACCCAATCGCCCTCGTCGAGATACGCGATCCGCTGCGTCAACGGCGCGAGCGCGAGCGCGTCCGAGCCGAGGTACATCTCGCCGTCACCGTGGCCAACGACCAGGGGCGAGCCGAGGCGCGCGCCGATCAGCAGGTCGGGATGCTGGCGAAACAGGATCGCGAGCGCGAACGCACCGTGAAGGCGCGGCAGGATTTCGCGGACCGCCGACACGGGGTCCATCCCCGCCTCGACCTTCTCGCTGATCAGGTGCGCGACGACTTCGGTATCGGTTTCGCTGGTGAACGTCCGGCCGCGCGCGATCAGTTCGTCGCGCAGCGGCTTGAAGTTCTCGATGATGCCGTTGTGGACCACCGCGACCTCGCCGGTCGCGTGCGGATGCGCGTTGTTGGTGGTCGGGCCGCCATGCGTCGCCCAGCGGGTGTGCGCGATCCCGGTCTTGCCGGGCAGCGGATGCGAGGCGAGTTCGTTCGCTAGATTGACCAACTTGCCCGACGCTCGCCGGCGCTCGATCGCGCCGTCATTGTCGGTGGCGATCCCGGCTGAGTCATAGCCGCGATATTCGAGCCGCTTGAGGCCGTCCAGCAAACGGCCGGCAACATCTTCGCCGCTCAAAATTCCAACGATGCCGCACATTTACATCTTACTCCGTGGAAACTTACTTGGCCGCCTTACGCGCCAACATCTGTTCGCGAAAGCGTTTGGCCCAGCCGAGCTTAACGACCTGCGGCGGGCGGACCAGCGCAAGAGCATCGGCCTCGACGTCCTCCGTCAGAACCGATCCCGCTGCGACGATCGCACCTGCGCCGATGGTGACGGGTGCGACCAGCGCCGAGTTCGAGCCGATGAATGCGCCCGCGCCGATCACGGTGCGGTATTTTAAATAGCCGTCATAGTTGCAGGTGATCGTGCCCGCGCCGATGTTCGCGCCCGCCCCGATGTCCGCGTCGCCGATATAGGTGAGGTGGCTGACCTTGGCACCTTGGCCGATGACCGCCTTCTTCACCTCGACGAAGTTGCCGACCTTGGCGTCCGCGTGCAGATCCGCGCCGGGGCGGAGCCGGGCGAACGGGCCAACGTTCGCGCCCTTGCCGACCGAGGCGCCCTCGATATGGCTGAACGCGTGGATCGTCGCGCCGTCAGCGATGCGCGCGCCGGGGCCGAATACGACGTTGGGTTCAATCACGACATCGCGGCCGAGCTGCGTGTCGTGCGAGAACCAGACGGTATCGGGGGCGATCAATGTCGCGCCGTCCGCCATCGCCTGCGCGCGCCGCGTCGCCTGCCAGGCACGTTCGACGCCGGCGAGTTCGCCGCGGCTGTTGACGCCGGCCACCTCGTCCGCGCCGGTTTCGATGACGGCGGACGAACGACCAGCGGCGGCGGCAAGCTCGACGATATCGGTGAGGTAATATTCGCCCGCCGCGTTGTCGTTGCCGAGCCGGTCGAGCAGCGCGAACAGGTCGGTCGAGAGTGCGGCCATCAGCCCGGAATTACACAGCGTCACCGCGCGTTCCGCCTCCGACGCGTCCTTATACTCGACGATCCGGTCCATCCGGCCCGCGGCGTCGGCGATGACGCGACCATAGGCGCCGGCATTTCCGGGGCGAAAGCCGAGCACGACGACGGCGGGCGTATCGTCGCCGTGCAACCGGTCGATCATCCGCTGCATCGTCGCTGCGGTGACGAGCGGAACGTCGCCGTAGAGGATCAGGACGTCGCCCTCGAACCCGGCCAGCGCCTCGCGTGCTTGCGCAACCGCGTGGCCGGTGCCGAGTTGCTCCGCCTGGAGCGTAGTAGCGATCCCAAGCGGCGCCACCGCCGCCTCGACCTGCTCACGCCCTGCCCCCGTCACGACGACGGTCTTCGCCGGCTGCAACGCCGCCGCGCTTGCGACGAGATGCAACAGCATGGGTCGGCCGGCGATCGGGTGAAGCACCTTGTGAAGATCGGATGTCATCCGCGTACCCTTGCCGGCGGCGAGGATCACGACAGCGATGGGGTGAACTGGAATCGGTTGGTCGATGGAATGCGTCGTCATGGAAGGATCGCTGCCACGAAAGCCTTGCCAATTCCATAGTCTCGCTGGCAGGCCCGCACCCAATGACGCATTTTTTATTCGATATCGTCGGGTTCGACCTGGACGGCACGTTGCTCGACACGAGCGGCGACCTAGCCGCCGCGGTCAACCACGCGTTCGGCTCGATAAATCGACCGCCCCTTACCGTCGATGAGGTCAAACCGATGATCGGCGGCGGCGCGCGTCATATGCTCAAGCAGAGCCTGACCGCGACCGGCGGGTATGACGAACCTATGCTCGATGCGCTGCACGCCAAACTGCTCGCCTATTACGAGGCGAATATCTGCGTTCTCACAAAGCCTTACCCAGGTGTGATCGACGCGCTGGACGCTTTGGCTGCGAAGGGCGTGACGCTGGGGATCGTCACCAACAAAATCGAACGGTTCGCGCGGACCGTGCTGGGCGAACTCGGGCTGACCGATCGATTTGCATGCATCCTCGGCGGCGATACGATGGCGGAGTCGAAGCCCTCGCCGATGCCGATCCACGAGATGGTGAAGCTGTGTCGTGAAAGCGGGGGCGGCGGAGATCGCGCGGCGTTCGTCGGCGATTCGATCTTCGACATCCAGGCGGGGCAAGCGGCAGGTTTGCCGACGATCGCCTGCAGCTTCGGTTTTCTGATGCAGCCCGTGGCAGAGCTTGGTGCCGACGCGGTGATCGACGGTTTCGACGAACTCATCCCGATGCTCGAAAGGCTCGGCGCATGAACCGGACAACGCTCACGCGTGTCGCGCTGGTCGTGGCGATTGTATTCGCGGTCACGATGGCACTGTTACCCAAGCCTCCACACATGCCGACGGACCAGTTCGGTGACAAGTTCGAGCACATGCTCGCGTTCGCGACGATGGCGCTTTTGGCAGCGCTTTCGTTCCCGACCGCGCGGCTCTTCCGAATCGGCGAACGGCTGTCGTTCCTCGGCGCACTGATCGAGGTGCTGCAGTCGATCCCGTCGCTGCACCGGGACTGCGACATTCACGACTGGATCGCGGACACACTGGCGATCACGGTCGTGTTGCTCCTTGTGTGGTTTGCACGGCGGGGGCGTGGCGCCCGATTGAACTAGCTCGTGCGCCACTTGATCCAGAGGTGTCGAGCAAGCATCGCCGGGGGCATGCGAAGCCAGTGGGAGCGGACGTAGAAGGCGAAGCGCGTGAGAGGGCGGGTCGGCCTGCCCCAGTCGTCGCGTGCGGTGACGCGGCGGAAATAGGCGCGGTCGATACCGATCGCTTTGCCCTCGCCGAACAGCGTATCGACGAGCCTCAGCGACCGAGCCACCTCGTGGTGCAACCCGTGCTGCCGCGCCTCCGCCTCGAGCCCGGCGGTGCCGAATTCGTCGATTAGGCAGCGGACATCCCACAGGTTGCGCAGGCCGCCGGCGAGATCGCCGTCCGCGAACAGATGCGCGGCGGCATGGACGATCATGTCGTTCGGCGACAACATATGCAGCATATGCAGCCCATTTTGCAGCGCAGCGCTGTTGGCGATCAATGTATCGGCGTCGGGCGTGATCCGCGCGGTCAGCGGCAGGATCGTGTGGTGGACGTCGATCATCCGGTCGCGCTCGCGGTGGATCAGCGGCGGGAGTTCATGCATCCAGCGGCGGTAATAGGCGTCGTCATACGGGTCGGGCTTCACCCATTCCCAGCCTGCCGCGAGCAGTGCCGCCTCGACCGCGTCGATCGATTCACGCGGGACGAGAATGTCGAGGTCGCCGATCGAGCGGCCCTGCCCTGCCGACAAGCCTGCCGCGACGAACGCAGTGCCCTTCAGCAGGATGACCGGGCAATCGACCGCGGCCAGCGCTCGCCGCGCCATCTCCGCCTCCCAGAGCGCCGCGCGACGGCCGTGTTCGGCGGCGGCGCGCGCGTCGGCGAGGATCGCCTCTACCGCGACCGGCATCGGCAGGCCGTCGACCCGGATCGCCAGAGTACCGATCAACTGCTCCGCACGCGCCATCGCCAGCAGCGCGGTCCAGCCCTCCGCGTCGAGCCCGCCGACGCTGGCCGGATCGGCGAGCGCGCGGCCAAGAATTCGGGCGTCGCTCACAAGGCGGACCAGAGGGCTTCGACCTGCTTGATCGCGCTCGCGCCGTCGGGGTAATCGATCGCGACCGACGGCACGCCTGCGATCAGGCCCGTCAGCGCGCCGAACCCCGCCTCACCCAGCGCGACATAATTGGTCGAGGCCTGCGTCATCCGCACGAACGCTTCGGCAGGCGGCACCGGTCGCGCCTCCGCATCGAACCCATAGCGCGGAAACAGTAGCAGCGCCGGCGTGGCAGGCATGTCCATCGCCGCGATCGCGCGTGAGTCGGGAACCATGTGGCGAATGTCGCCCTTCGGCGTTGCCGGCATCAGCGGTCCCATCCGCGCCTGAGGCCAGGCGGCTTCGGCTGCGGCGATGGCGTCGTTCTTCAGGCTGATCAGCCGCGGGAAGGCATGAATCAAGCCGGTCGCGGGATCGAGCAACGCGAACTCGTCGCCCATGAACCGCCAGCCTTTCGCCGCCAGCAGGGTCGCCAGCGTCGACTTCCCCGCGCCCGAGATGCCGGTCATCAACAACGCCCGGCCATCGCGCTCGACCGCGGAGGCGTGGAGCAGCAGATACCGCCGGGCGCCGAGCGCCATCTGCAGGTTCATCGCCATCTCGGCGGCGAGCAAACCCTGCCGCAACGGCAACGGCGCGGCTTCGGGCAGCATATAATCGCCACCGATCTCCACGGAGGGACGCACGAACCTGCGCCAGGGGCGGCGTGCGAACAGGCGGACGGTGAAGTCGGGGATGCCGTCGCGCGGCTTGGGATAGTCGCGGTACAGGCTTTCCAGTTCGGCGATCGGCGCACGCCAGTCGGAGCCGATGCGGAAGCCGACCGGACCGATCCGCACGGAAAAGGCGTGCCTCATGTCCGCTCGACGAGCCCGGCTTCGACCAACTCGTCGAGCCGCGCCGCCAACGCCTCGCGCGTGCCGTCGGTGAGGTCGAAGTCCTGCGCCAGGCGGGCGAGCAGCGCGTCGAGCGAGACCGGCCCCTCCCCCAATACCGCCAATATCTGCGGCGCGGGCTCGGTCAACAGATGCGTGATCCCCGACGCGCGGTGATAGACCGCGGTGAATTCATCGAGCGGCGCGATCAGCAGGCCATTGTCGGGCGGTCCCCGAAAGATCGTCCCCGACACGGCCTCAGCCGCGCGGCATCTGCAACGATGCGAAGCAGGTGAAGCCGCCCTGGCCGCGCTGCAACCGGCGGATATATTTGACGTAGGCACGGCTGCGGTCCGAATCGACACCGGGCAGCGTGCTGCCGCTGGCCATCGCACGCTTGACCTCTTCGCCCTTGAACGCGCGGGTCGAGGGCGGGAATGCACCCTTGGTACGCGCCGGCACGACGCCGCCGTTCGCATCGATATAGCTGCCCGCGCGGCCTGGATCGGGAACCGGGATCTCGCAGTTCAACACCGAGCCGGCGGTTTGCGCGAGCGCCGGGCGAATCGACACGACCGCCCCCGCGGTCACCGCACCCAACGCCAGCACGCGGCGACGCGTCGGCACTCCGGCTTGCGCATCGCTATCCGGGCTTTCGGCCGGGTCCTGGTTGGGTTGCGTGTCGTCGCTCATGATGCCCCTGCTAGACCCTAGCCCTTTCACAATCCTGAAGCGCTGACAATATCGCCGCGCAAGCTGCGGTGCGACCGTGCCGGAGTAGGACGGCTTTGCCGCCGCCTGCAAGATCGTGGGAAGTCGCTGCGACGCACGAACGCAGCATACCGGTTTGCGCGTCATCGCTGTATGGCGCGAGGCGTGGACGCCGATTCCGTCCGAGGAGACCGCAATGCTTTCCGGATTTGGGCTGCGTACGTTCTGGGCGATCGTCGTGGTCGTCGTGGCTGCGGTGGCGGTATTTGCCATCACGCGCGACGTTCAGGGTGCGATCGTCGCGCTGGTCGGTGGCATCGCCGCCGCGCTGGTCGCGGCCGGCACCGGGGACGAGGCGCCGGCGACGGACGACTCGGCCGGCGTGTCGCCGTCGGTGCTCGACGACGTCCTCGACGCGATCGTCGCGCCGGTGATGCTGGTGGAGGACGGCCGCGTGATCGTCGCCAACCGCGCCGCGCGGACATTGCTCGGCACGCATATCCTCGGCGAGGACGCGCGCGTCGCGATCCGCCACCCCGCCGCCGCCGAGCGCCTTGGGACGCCGGGACCTATTGATGGTGAGCGGCCGATCGAGCTCGTCGGGCTCGGCACGCGCGATCAACGCTGGGAGATGCTGCTCAGCGAGACCTCGGAAGGCCAGCGCATCGTCCACCTCGTCGACCAGACCGGCAACTATGCCGCCGAGCGGATGCGGATCGATTTCGTCGCCAATGCGAGCCACGAACTGCGCACGCCGCTGGCGTCGATTCTCGGGTTCATCGAGACTCTGCGTGACGAGGCGGGCGAAGATGCGGAGGTCCGTGCGCGGTTCCTGAAGGTGATGGACGACGAGGCGCGGCGAATGCAGCGGCTGGTCGAGGATCTGATCTCGTTGTCGCGAATCGAGGCGGAGAAGTTTCGCCTGCCCGACCAGGCGGTCGATTTCGCGCAGCTTGTCGAGGACACGCGCGAGGAACTGGCCGATGCCGCGGGCGATCGCGGGCATGATCTGGTCGCGACGATCGATCCAAACCTCTCATCGGTGTCGGGGGATCGGGTGCAGTTGTCGCAGATGCTCCACAACCTCATCGGCAACGCGATGAAATATGGGCGCGCAGGGACGCCGGTGACGATCGAACTGAAGCGCGACGATGCCGGAATGATCCGCCTGTCGATCCGCGACGAGGGCGACGGGATCGCCGCGGTGCATATTCCGCGGCTGACCGAGCGCTTCTATCGCGCGGACGCGGGGCGCAGCCGGTCGCTGGGCGGTACGGGGCTAGGTCTGGCCATCGTCAAGCACATCGTCGAGCGGCACCGCGGGCGGCTCGATATCGCAAGTCAGGTCGGTGTCGGGACGGTGGTTTCCGTCATCCTGCCCCCGAGCGGCGGGACTGCCAAAGGTGCTGTCATAAAAGGGTAACCCAACTGTCACACAGGATCGTCTTAAGTACCGCTAAGGCCGGTGCATGACGGGAATTCTGGTGCAGCGGTTCGTTCTTCTTGGAGTGTTGGGTGCCTTGGCAGCGTGCGTCGATCAGGCGAACGGCGGCGGTGCGGGCTCGCGTGACCAGATCACCGCGGTCGGGTCGTCGACGGTCTATCCGTTCACGACGATGATCGCCGAACAGCTTGTCGCGAACGATCCCGATGCGAAGGCGCCGGTGATCGAATCGACCGGGACCGGGGCTGGCATGAGGCTGTTCTGTGCGGGCGTCGGCGCGGCGCATCCCGATATCGAGGACGCATCGCGGCGGATGAAGGCGAGCGAGTACGCGACGTGCGCGAAGAACGGCGTGCGCGACGTGATCGAGATCCAGGTCGGAATCGACGGCATCGCCTTTGCCGAGGCGAAGAACGGCCCGAAGATGCAGCTGACGCCGACCGATCTCTACAAGGCACTGGCCGCCAATCCGGGGGGCAAGGTGAACACGGCTCGGGTGTGGCGCGACGTCAATCCTGCGCTGCCCGCGGTGCTTATCCAGGTTTACGGGCCACCGGCGACCAGTGGCACGCGCGATGCGCTGGCCGAGCTGATCCTTACCAAGGGATGCGAGGCTAGCGATCCTTCGGCGAAGGCGCTCGCGAAGTCCGATGCCGAGGCGCACAAGGCGCTGTGTACGCGGGTGCGCGAGGACGGGGTGTATGTCGATGCGGGCGAGAACGACAATCTGATCGTCCAGAAACTCCAGTCGAACCCCAATGCGATCGGCGTGTTCGGGTACAGCTATCTCGAAGAGAACAAGGACGACGTGAACGGGGTATCGATCTCGGGCGTCGCGCCGACCTATGCGACGATCGCGGACAATGCGTATCCGGGGTCTCGGCCGCTATATATCTATGTGAAGAAGGCACATCTTACCGCGATTCCGGGACTGCGGAATTTGCTTAAGCTGTATGCGGCGAACTGGGGGGCGGCGGGGCCGTTGGTTAAGCGGGGGTTGATTGCTTCGCCGGCTGAGATCCAGGCGCGGTCGGCGGCGATCATCGCGAATGAGACTGTGCTGGATCCGGCGGTTTTGTCGTGATGGGTTTTTCGTCCAACCGCACTCCCGTCCTAGTTCCCCCGCGGACGCGGGGGCCCAGGAGCCAAGCGCGCTATCCTGGCTTAGCTGGGCCCCCGCGTCCGCGGGGGAACGATACTTCGGCGGTCACAACCTCGAATGACTCGGCGGTCACGGCTTCGCATAACAAAGCAACCACCCCGGCGAAGGCCGGGGCCCAATTGGGCACCATTGCATTGGTGTTCGCAGCGCCCCGTTACCCCGACCTTTCCAATTGGACCCCGGCCTTCGCCGGGGGGGAGTCTCTCCCCCGGGTGCTCCATCGGGTGTATGCCGGAATAATAGCATCGGGAGGACCCGCCTGATGTCCCCCATCGCTCTTCTCTTCCTAGTCCTCGGCCTGGGCCTGATCGGCTGGCTGACCGCGCGCGTCCGCGCCACGGGGTTCCGCGCCGGCAGCACCGTGCGGTTCAGTTCGCTGCCGTCGCACCACGGCTGGTACGTCGCGCTGTGGACCGCGATCCCGCCGCTCGTATTCCTCGTCGTCTGGTCGATGACCGCGCCGGCGCTCGTCACCGATGCTGTGCTTGCCACGCCAGCCGCGATCCAGCTCCCGCCCCCCGGCTTCGACCGCGCCTCGATCCTGTCGGAAGCGCGCAGCCTCGCGGAAGGTCGCAGCTTCGGCGCGTTCCATGGGCTCGCCCGCACGCTCGCCCCGTCCTACGCCGCGGCGCAATCGCGCTACGACTGGATCGCCACCGCCGCCGCGTTGCTGCTCGCCTTTGCCGGCGGCGCGTTCGCCTTCACCCGCGTGAAGCCCGGGTTCGGCGCGCGGACTCAGGTGGAGCGGGTCGTGATGCTGATGCTGCTTGGCGCATCGCTGATCGCGATCCTGACCACGGTCGGCATCGTCGCCTCGCTGCTGTACGAGTCCGCGCGGTTCTTCTCGGTCGTCCCGATCACCGATTTCCTGTTCGGCACGCACTGGAGCCCGCAGGTCATCGACGGGCGCGATCCGGGCGCGTCGCTCGGCGCGGTGCCGCTGTTCTGGGGGACGTTCTTCATCGGCGCGGTGATCGCGATGATCGTCGCCATTCCCTTTGGTTTGATGAGCGCGATCTACCTCACGCAATATGCAGCGCCCAACACGCGCAAGTGGATGAAGCCGATCCTCGAGGTGCTCGCGGGCGTGCCGACCGTCGTCTACGGCTATTTCGCCGCGCTGACCGTCGCGCCCGCGGTGCGCGACCTCGCCGTATCGGTCGGGATCAGTTGGGCGTCGTCGGAAAGCGCGCTCGCCGCGGGTCTCGTGATGGGCATCATGATCATCCCGTTCGTGTCGTCGATGGCGGACGATTCGATCGCCGCGGTCCCGTCGTCGATGCGCGACGGCAGCCTCGCGATGGGCGCGACCTCGTCCGAGACGATCCGCCGCGTGCTGCTCCCGGCCGCCCTGCCCGGCGTCGTCGGCGGCGTATTGCTCGCGGTCAGCCGCGCGATCGGCGAGACGATGATCGTCGTGATGGCCGCCTCCGGCGTCGCGACGCTGACGCTCAACCCCTTCGCCAGCACCACGACGGTCACCAAGCAGATCGTCGACCTGCTGACTGGCGAGGCCGAGTTCGACAGCCCCAAGACGCTCGCCGCGTTCGCGCTGGGCCTGACGCTGTTCGTGGTGACGCTCCTTCTCAACATCGTCGCGCTGCGCGTCGTCAAACGGTACCGCGAAGCCTATGAGTGACACGCTCGTGCCCCAGATTCCTGTGACGAATGCGGAGCCCGTGCGCCGCGTGCCGACCGACTGGACGACGCAGGCGATGCAATCGCGCATCCGCCGTCGCTATGCATCCGAGCGCCGCTTCCGCTTCGCCGGGCTCGCCGCGGTATGGCTGTCCGCTGCGTTCCTCGCCTATCTGCTGATCACGATGGTGATGCAGGGCGCAAGCGGTTTCGTCGAGACGCGCGTGTCGCTCCCGATCGATCTCGCCGCCGCCAAGCTGCCGATCGAGCCCGCGCGCTTGGTCGGTCGCGGTGCCGATCTCGCGCTTGCCGGCGCAGGGCTCGAAGGCACCGTCGATTCCGCCGCGACCAAGGCGTTCGGCAAGGACGGCACCGATCTTCTCTCCGACGGCGCCTGGGCGGTGGTCCGCGATGCGATCAAGGCCGATCCGTCGCTGCTCCAGCGGAAGACCGTGTTCGAAGTTCCCGTCTCCAGCCCGATCGACGTCGCCGCCAAGGGCAACGGCACGCGCGATGCCGAAGCGATCGTCGCGCGGCTGAGGGCGAGCGGCGCGCTGACCCGTGGGTTCAACGCGGGCTTCCTCACCTCGGCGGACTCGACCGATGCCACCCGCGTCGGGATCTGGGGCGCGTTCAAGGGCTCACTGCTGACGATGATCGTCACGTTGCTGCTGGCCTTCCCGATCGGCGTGCTGTCGGCGCTGTACCTCGAGGAATATGCGCCGAAGAACCGCTGGACCGACCTGATCGAGGTTTCGATCAACAACCTCGCCGCGGTGCCGTCGATCATCTTCGGTCTGCTCGGGTTGGCCGTTTTCCTCGGCACGTTCGGCATGCCGCGCTCGGCACCTATAGTGGGCGGCCTGACGCTCGCGCTGATGACGATGCCCGTCATCGTCATCGCCGGGCGCAACGCGATCAAGGCGGTGCCGCCGTCGATCCGCGACGCCGCGCTCGGGATCGGCGCATCACCGGTGCAGGTCGTCTTCCACCACGTCCTGCCGCTCGCGCTGCCCGGTATCCTCACCGGCACGATCATCGGCATGGCGCGTGCGCTCGGCGAGACCGCGCCGCTGCTGATGATCGGCATGCGCGCGTTCATCGCTGCCCCGCCGTCCGGGCTGAGCGATCCAGCGACCGTGCTGCCTGTCCAGATTTTCCTGTGGTCCGATCAGGTCAGCCGCGGCTTCGTCGAGAAGACCTCCGCCGCGATCATCGTCCTGCTCGTGTTCCTGCTCGCGATGAACGGCGTCGCGATCTACCTCCGCAACCGATTCGAGACCCGCTGGTGATGCCAAAACCTTTCAAGCCTCCCATCCTCAAGATGACGGCGCGCAACGTCTCCGTCGCCTATGGCAGCAAGATCGCGATCAACGACGTCTCGATCGACGTCGACCAGGACGAGGTGGTCGCGTTCATCGGCCCGTCGGGCTGCGGCAAGTCGACCTTCCTGCGCACGCTAAACCGCATGAACGACACCGTCGCCAGCGCGCGCGTCACCGGCGAGATCAAGCTCGACGGCCAGGACATCTATTCGCCCGACATGGACGTGGTGCAGCTGCGTGCCCGCGTCGGCATGGTGTTCCAGAAGCCCAACCCGTTCCCGAAATCGATCTACGAGAACGTCGCCTACGGCCCGCGCATCCACGGGCTGGCGGGCGCGAAGGCGGATCTCGACCGGATCGTCGAGAAGTCGCTGCGGCGGGCCGGCCTGTGGGACGAGGTCAAGGATCGGCTGAGCGACAGCGGCACCGCGTTATCGGGCGGTCAGCAGCAGCGTCTCTGTATCGCCCGCGCGATTGCGGTCGATCCCGAGGTCATCCTGATGGACGAGCCGTGCTCGGCACTCGATCCGATCGCGACCGCCAAGATCGAGGAACTGATCCACGAACTGCGCGGCCGCTACGCGATGGTGATCGTCACGCACAACATGCAGCAGGCGGCGCGCGTCAGCCAGAAGACCGCGTTCTTCCACCTCGGCACGCTGGTCGAATACGGCAACACTTCGGACATCTTCACCAATCCCCGCGAAGAGCGGACCAAGGATTACATCACTGGCCGCTACGGCTGAGTGGGGAAACGACCATGAACACGCATACGGTCAAGGCCTTCGACAACGACATCGGCGAGCTCCGCGGGTTGATCTCGCAGATGGGCGGGCTCGCCGAGGACGCGATCGACAAGGCGATGCAGGCGCTGCAACGCAACGACCTCGCGCTCGCTGAACAGGTGCGCGTCGCCGACAAGCAGATCGACGTCATCGAGGCGGAGGTCGAGCGGCTCGCTGTGCGGATCATCGCGTTGCGCGCGCCGATGGCGGTCGATCTTCGCGAAGTCGTCGCCGCGCTGAAGATCGCCGGCGTCGTCGAGCGGATCGGCGATTACGCCAAGAACATCGCCAAGCGCGTGCCGATGATCGAGAGCGAGCACCGGATCGAGCCGATCTCGATCCTGCCGGCGATGGGCCGGATGGCGAGCGAGATGGTCCACGACGTGCTCGACGCGTTCGCCGCGCGCGACCCCGAGGAAGCCGTCCGCGTCGTCGAGTGCGACAATGCGCTCGACGATTTCTACGACAGCATCTTCCGCACGCTCGTCACCTACATGGTCGAGAACCCCAGGACGATCGGCCAGGTCGCGCATCTGCTGTTCGTCGCCAAGAACCTCGAGCGGATCGGCGATCACGCCACCAACGTCGCCGAGATGGTCTATTTCGCCGCGACCGGCACGCAGATGGTCGATCGCGAACGCGGCATAAAGAAGGAGCAGGCATAATGGCACGCGCGAAAATGCTGTTGGTCGAAGACGATGCTGCGCTGGCCGAATTGCTGGTCTGGCATTTCAAGCGCGAGGATTTCGAGATCGCGCATACCCCGGATGGCGAGGAAGCGCTGCTGCTCGCCAAGGAGAAGGTGCCCGACATCGTCCTGCTCGACTGGATGGTCGAGGGGCTGTCGGGGATCGAGGTGTGTCGCCGCCTGCGCCGCGCACCCGAGACGCAGAACGTGCCGATCATCATGCTGACCGCTCGCGGTGAGGAAGAGGATCGCGTGCGCGGGCTCGAAACCGGTGCCGACGATTACGTGACCAAGCCATTCTCGCCGCGCGAACTCGTCGCGCGTGTGGGTGCGGTGTTGCGCCGCGTCCGTCCTGCCCTCGCCGGTGAAGCGCTCAGCTATGCCGACATCGAGATGGACACGGTCGGCCACAAGGTCCGTCGTTCGGGCGAGGTCGTGTCGCTCGGACCAACCGAGTTCCGGCTGCTGAAGCATTTCCTCGAGCATCCCGGCTGGGTGTTTTCGCGCGAGCGGCTGCTCGATGCGGTGTGGGGGCATGACTCGGATATCGAGAGCCGGACGGTCGACGTGCACATCCGTCGGCTGCGGAAAGCGATCAACGTCGGCGAGCGTCCGGACATTATCCGCACCGTCCGTTCGGCGGGGTATTCGCTCGATACGGGCGGGTAAGGACTCTGTCCCGCGATGGGGCGAATGGAATCGGATGCGAAACGAAGGACCCAAGCGCGACTTAGTGCGTTCAGACGTCGCGCTACCAAAATGGTGCACCCATTTAGGAGATTCACATGAAGTCCATCCTTCTCGCCGCTGCCGCTCTTCTCGCGTCGCCCGTGATTGCCCAGACGACGCCGCCGGCAGACCCCGCCGCGCAGACCGCACCGGCCGATCCCGCGATGCAGACGGCACCGGCCGATCAGGCTGCCCCTGCCGACCCCGCAGCGCCTGCTGCACCGGCGGATCAGGCAATGGCCGCTCCTGCCGATCCGGCAGCGGCACCAGCCGCACCTATGGCAGGCGCACCGATGGCGCCTGGCGCGGGTCGCGTGACGTTCGGCCAGCCGACGGTAACGCCGCCGACGCCAGCACCGGCGACGTATCCGGTGTGCTCGAAGACGGTCAAGGACGGCTGCCGCAACCGCGGCGGCAAGTAACTGACGTCTGCGTAGGTGGCGGATCTATCCGCCGCTTGCACGGCTAGCTTTACGTTCTAGGAAAGGCGCTCCAACGATAAGAGAGGAGCGCCTTTTCCATGTCTATTCGCTTTGATGGCCGGGTTGCCATCGTGACCGGTGCGGGTGGCGGCTTGGGGCGCGAATATGCGCTCGAACTCGCTCGCCGCGGCGCGAAAGTCGTCGTCAACGATCTCGGTGCGTCCCGCGACGGCACCGGCCATTCCGACGCCGCGCTGAAAGTCGTCGAGGAAATCGAGGCTGCCGGCGGCGAAGCGATGTCGAACGGCGGCAGCGTCACCGACTACGACCAGATGGTCGAAATGGTCGCCCGCGCTTCCGAGAAATGGGGCGGCGTCCACATCCTCATCAACAACGCCGGCGTGTTGCGCGACAAGAGCTTCGCCAAGATGGAGCCCGCGGACTTCAAGTTCGTCGTCGACGTCCACCTCAACGGCTCGGCCAACGCCACCAAGGCGGTGTGGGACACGATGCGCGGCCAGAATTACGGCCGCATCCTGATGACCGCATCCTCGACCGGTCTTTACGGCAATTTCGGCCAGGCAAATTATGGTGCGGCCAAACTCGGCCTCGCCGGCCTGACCAAGACGCTCGCAATCGAGGGCGCGAAGAACAATATCAAGGTTAACACGATCGCGCCGACCGCGGGCACGCGGATGACGCAGGACATCTTCCCCGAGGAAGCGTTCAAGGCGTTCTCCCCCGACAAGGTCGCGCCTGCCGCGGTGTTCCTCGTGTCGGAAGATGCGCCGACCAACATGATCGTCGGCGCGGGCGCCGGCGTGTTCCAAGCGGCGTACGTGACGCTGACACAAGGCAAGCTGCTGACGGGCGACGACCTTTCGGTTGAAGGTGTCGCGGCACATTGGGACGCGATCATCGACCGCGCGGGCGAGATCGTCCCGCAGTCTGGCTCGGAACAGTCGATGACTATCCTGAGCAAGTTGCAGGGGCGCTGACGGTCGCACTTAGTCCAGGTCGCAGAACGCCATCGTAAACGATCCTCCCCCGCCAGGGGGAGGTGGCAGGCGTCAGCCTGACGGAGGGGGCGGCATGAGATACGGTCCGTGCCGTGCCCTCCCCCTCCGTCACCTTCGGTGCCACCTCCCCCTAGCGGGGGAGGATCAGAGCATCGACCGTCACCCTTATCGCGGCTCGCGCATTTGCCAGACTACGCGGCCGATGACGGCGATCGCTCCGTCCGGCACAGCCGCCGCGTCCGGGTTATCGCTCTTCGCCACCAGCGCTCCCCGTACCAAGGCGACGCGCTTCACCATCACCGCGTCGTCGATCCGGATGACATATACACCTCCCTTTGCGCGCGGCGTACGGTCGGCCGTGTCGACCACGATGTGATCGCCGTCGAACAGTCCCGGCTCCATCGAATTGCCGCGCACGCGGATGATCGCCGCCTGCCCGTCCCTTAGCAAGAGTTTCCGCGCAAGGCCGGGGTCGAGCGTATCGGTGCCGAGCACGATCTCGCCATCGACCAGCGCGCCCGGCCCCGCCGACGCCGCGACGTCGAGCTTGCGGACGCGAAACCCTGCCGGCCGGTCGGCGGGCGCACCCAGCGTCGCTTCGCTCACACCCAGATAGTCCGACAGCAATCGGCGGTCGCGTTCGCCGAGCACCCGCGGCGATCCACGCCTGACATATTGCTGAAGGTACGCCGCGTTGCGCCCCAGCATCGCCGACAATGCCGCCAGACTGTCGCCACGCGCCGCGGCCAGCGTCGCCAGCGCGGTTCTTGGATCGGGATCGGACACGGTTCTAGCCACGCCCGAACCGTAGCGTAGGAATTTTCCTAGACAAGTAGGATTTGCCGGAACAGATCATGAACACAGGCGAAGACTCGGGCGGGGTCTTGGGCTAGGAACAGGAAGGAGCGACCATGTCCGTTCTCATCAAGATCGACCGATATCTGCGGCAGACCGGCATGCCGACGTCGAAATTCGGCCGGTTGGCGGTCGGCGATCCGCGGTTGGTCCACGATCTCCGACTTGGTCGCCAGCCGCGCGCGCCGATGGTCGCGCGGATCGAAACCTTCATAGAACGGCACGGATCGTGAGGATGGACGCGATCCGTGGCCCCGATGCGGGCACGCTGTTGATCCGCGCGCTCCGCGGCCATGCGGGGGCGGCAGGCCTGACGATGCACGTCGAGTCGATCGCGTGCACGCCCTGGGCGAGCGCTACGTTCGTCGGTACGCTGCACCGGCTGACGATCGCGGCAGTGCCCGTACCCGGTCTTCGAGACTGGATCGAAGCGTTGCCCGAAGCGGAGTTCGCGGTGCGCGGGCATATCGTCGCCGATCTCGTGGTCGACCGCATCGAGACGATCGGCGACCGCGAGCATGTGACGATCGCGGTGCTGACGCTGATCGACGCGTAAACATCTCGTCAGGGGTGGACTTTCGCTGGCCGAACCACGAAGTCGGCGGTCAACGAAGGAGATTCATATGGCCGGGATGGGCAAGTTCGACTGGGCGGATCCGTTCCTGCTCGACGATCAGTTGAGCGAGGACGAGCGGATGATCCGCGACAGCGCGAAGGCCTATGCCGACGACAAGCTCGCGCCCCGGATCATCGACGCGTTCCAGCACGAGCATACCGATCCCGCGATTTTCCGCGAGATGGGTGCGCTCGGGTTGCTCGGGCCGACGATCCCCGAGGAATATGGCGGCGTCGGTGCGTCCTATGTCGCGTACGGTCTGGTCGCGCGCGAGGTGGAGCGGATCGACTCGGGCTATCGCTCGATGATGTCGGTGCAGTCGAGCCTCGTGATGTACCCGATCAACGCGTTCGGGTCCGAAGAGCAGAAGCGCAAATACCTGCCCAAGCTCGCGACCGGCGAGTGGATCGGCTGCTTCGGGCTGACCGAGCCGGATGCGGGTTCCGATCCCGGCGGGATGACGACGCGCGCGAAGAAGACGGCCAACGGCTATGTGATCTCGGGCGCGAAGACGTGGATCTCGAATTCGCCGATCGCCGACGTGTTCGTGATCTGGGCGAAGTCGGACGATCATGGCGGCGGGATTCGCGGCTTCATCCTGGAGCGCGGGATGAAAGGGCTGGAGACGCCCAAGATCGAGGGCAAGCTCTCCTTGCGCGCGTCGATCACCGGCATGGTGATGATGGACGAGGTCGAGGTCGGCGACGACGCGCTGCTGCCCGACGTGCAGGGATTGAAGGGGCCGTTCGGGTGCCTCAACCGGGCTAGGTACGGGATTTCGTGGGGAGCGTTGGGCGCGGCGGAGTTCTGTTTTCATGCCGCGCGACAGTACGGGCTGGATCGTAACCAGTTCGGCACGCCGCTCGCCGGACGGCAGCTGTTCCAGAAGAAGCTGGCAGACATGGAGACCGAGATCGCGCTCGGGTTGCAGGCGTCGTTGCGCGTCGGGCGGTTGATGGACGAGGGCCGTTTCGCGCCGGAGATGGTCTCGATCGTCAAGCGCAACAACGTCGGCAAGGCGCTCGATATCGCGCGGATGAGCCGGGACATGCATGGCGGCAACGGGATTTCGGGTGAGTATCAGGTGATGCGCCACCTGATGAACCTGGAGACGGTCAACACGTACGAGGGCGCCCATGACGTGCATGCGCTGATCCTTGGGCGCGCGATCACGGGTATCGCTGCGTTTTGATCGAATTAGGCAGTTTGTTTCCCCGCGAAGGCGGGGACCCAGTCTGGGCTCCCGCCTTCGCGGGAGAACATAGGTGAAGGACACGCCCCTCGCCGGTTTGAAGGTGGTCGAACTCGCCCGGATCCTTGCGGGTCCTTGGGCAGGACAGGTTCTTGCCGATCTCGGTGCCGTGGTGGTCAAGATCGAAAGCCCGACCGGCGACGACACGCGAACCTGGGGGCCGCCGTTCATCGACAACCCCGACGGCACGCGCGACGCTGCGTATTTCCATGCCGCCAATCGGGGCAAGCGGTCGGTCGTGGCTGACTTTACCACGCCTGAAGGGCAGGCGATCGTCCGCGAGTTGATCGCCGACGCCGATGTCGTGATCGAGAACTTCAAGGTCGGCGGGCTCGTAAAATACGGGCTCGACTACGCTGCGCTGGCTGCGATCAATCCGCGGTTGGTGTATTGCTCGATCACCGGGTTCGGGCAGGACGGGCCCTACGCCCCCCGCGCTGGCTACGACTTCATCGTCCAGGGGATGAGCGGGATCATGGACCTGACCGGCGAGCCGGACGGCGCGCCGCAGAAGATCGGCGTCGCGTTCGCCGACATCATGACCGGGCTGTACTCCGTGATCGCGATCCAGGCGGCGCTGGCGATGCGCGAGCGGACCGGCAAGGGTCAGCAGATCGACATGGCGTTGCTCGATACGATGACGGGGGTGCTGGCGAACCAGGCGATGAACTGGTTCGCGAGCGGGGTGTCGCCGACGCGGGTCGGGAATGCGCATATGAACGTGTGTCCGTATGCGGTTTTCCCGACCAGCGATGGGTGGTTCATCCTGGCGGTCGGGAATGACGGGCAGTTCGGGCGGTTCTGCGACGCGATGGGGTTGGCCGAGATGCGCGACGATTCGCGGTTCGCGACCAATGCGGGGCGATTGGCGTTCAAGGATGTGTTGTTTGCGGGGATAGAGGCGGCGACGTCTTTGGTGCCTAAGCTGGCGTTGCTGGCGCGGCTGGAGGCGGTGGGGGTGCCGGCTGGGCCGATCAATACGGTCGCGCAGGCTTTCGAGGATCCGCAGGTCATCGCGCGAGGGATGGCGATTGAAGTCGCGCGGCCGGATGGGTCTTTGGTGCTGGGGCTGCGTACGCCGATCCGGTTTTCCGATGCGGATCTCGCGACCGGGCGGGCCGCGCCGATGTTGGGGTCTACCGACTAAGCATGTGTCCCCGCGAAGGCGGGGACACAGTCTGGGCCCCCGCCTTCGCGGGGGAACGCGCTTAATAGCCCGCTTCGACCACCGGCTTCCGGGCATACAAACCGTACGCTAGGATCAGTGCGTAGCAGATCGCCGGGAGCAGCAGCGCGAAGTGCAGGCTGCCCGACTTGTCCGCCAGCATCCCCGTCAGATACGGGACAATCGCGCCGCCGACGATCGCCGTGGCGATGACGCCCGAGCCTTCCGCCGCACGCTTGCCGAGACCTTCGGACGCGAGGCTGAAGATCGTCGGGAACATCACCGCGTTCATCAGGCCGATCGCCAGCAACGCCCAGCCCGACAGCGCGCCCTCGGTGTTCGCCGAGATCAGGATCAGCGCCAGCGTGCCCGTCGCGACGCCCGCGAGCACCTTGCCCGGCGACACCTTGTTCAGCACGTACGCGCCGATGAACCGGCCGACCAGCGCGCCGCCCCAGTAGAACGGCACGTGCTTGCCCGCGGCGACGTCGCTCAGGCCCATCACGCTCGGCTGCATCAGGTAATTGACGATCAGCGAGCCGACCGCGACTTCGGCGCCGACGTACAGGAAGATGCACGCCGTCCCCATCGCGAAACGCGGGCGCTTCAGCAACGTGAACGCATGGAAGATGCTGCCGGTCTGGTCCTGCTCCTCGTTGAGCCGGTTGCGGCGGGTCCACACCACCGCGGCGACGATCAGCAGCGCGATCGCGAGGCCGATATAAGTGTGCACGACGGTCCGCGACGATTCCGTCCGGTACGCGTCGAGCGCGGCGCCGGTGAGCGTCGACGAGTCGACCGTCGCCAGCCCGCCGAGGATCAGCGCGGAGCCGACATACGGGAAGATGGTGGTGCCGAGCGAGTTGAACGCCTGCGCGAACGTCAGCCGGCTCGAGGCGGACTTGGGATGACCGAGCGCCGAGATCAGCGGGTTGGCGACGACCTGCACCACGGTGATGCCGGCGCCGAGCACGAACAGCGCGAACAGGAACATGCCGAAGCTCGCCTGCCCTGCGGCGGGGATGAACAACAGGCAGCCCGCGGTCATCGTCACGAGGCCGATCGACGCGGTCCGCATATAGCCGGCCTTGCGCACGATCGCCGCGGCGGGGATCGAGAACAGCGCATAGGCGAGGAAGAATGCCGACTGGACCAGCATCGCGGTCGCGTGGTCGAGCGTGAAGAGCTCTTTCATCTTCGGGATGATGATGTCGTTCAGCGATGTGATGCCGCCGAAGATGAAGAACAGCGCGAACACGAACACGCGCAGGTCGGGCGCGTCGTAGCCGTGGCTGGCATCGCCTCCGGCCGCTGGTGTGGATTTGGTATCGACGTGCATCGTGGTGCGCCCCCTCGCGGTATTATCTGCGCGACATAAGCCGGGGCGGCAGCGCGTGGCAATGCCGCGTGGTGCGATCCGTCCCGGCGAGCTAGGACGGCGGGCATGAGCCGCTTCACCGTCAACAACGAACCGATCGAATACAAGCTCGACAACGAGACGCCGCTGCTGTGGGCACTGCGCGATGCGTCGAACCTGACGGGGACCAAATATGGCTGCGGCATCGGGCAGTGCGGCGCGTGCACGGTCGACATCGATGGACGTGCCGTGCGGAGTTGCCGGGTGCCGATCGGGTCGATCGAGGGCGCGTACGTCACGACGATCGAGGGACTGTCGCGCGAACGCAATCATCCGGTGCAGCTGGCTTTTATCGCGGTGTCGGTGTCGCAATGCGGGTTCTGCATTCCGGGGATGATCATGGCGGCGGCGGCGTTGCTGAAGCGCAATGCCGACCCGAGCGAAGCGCTGATCCGCGAGCAGATCACGAACCTGTGCCGATGCGGGGTGTATCCTCGGGCGGTCGAGGCGATCCAACGCGCCGGAAGGGCGACGCGGGGGGAAGAGGTTATCCCCGCCGGACCGCGGCCGGGGATCGATCCGGCGGACTCCGCGCGGCTGGTGCCGGCGCTGGTTCCGCCGCCGACGCGGTAGCGCACGCTCCACTACCCAACCAAAGCATGTTCTCCCGCGAAGGCGGGAGTCCAGTCTGGGCTCCCGCCTTCGCGGGAGAACAAGGAAGAGCGAGATGTCTGTGATGACTCGGTAGCGTACCCGATTACAGCCCGCGTAACTGCCGCTACCCCTGCTGCACCACCCCGGCGAAGGCCGGGGCCCAACTGGAACGTCCAAGGTAATTGGTCGCGCGCCTTGTTACTCTCCGCCCCCAATTGGGCCCCGGCCTCCGCCGGGGTGGATGCCTCAGAGACGTAGCGACGTATCCGACCTAAACCTGTCTGATCGCTGACGAACCCATTCAGCCTCCCCACACGCCCCGACGCCTAGACCCAACCCATCATAGGAGCCGGCTCGTGCGCCGGCAGTCGAGGACGACGGCAATGACGGGCAAGTTTCTCAAACTCTTGATGGCGGCTTCCGCGTTGGTGCCGGCAACCATGATGGCATCGACCGCGACCGCGCAACAGGTCGACCAGGACCGCGGTGATCGTGGCCAGCGTCCCGACCGCGGCCAGCGTCAGGATCGCGGCGATCGGGGCCCACGTCCGGACGGACAACCCTTCCAGCAGCAGCGTCCCGATCGCCCGGCGGCGCCCGACCAAGGCCAGCGCCCGCAACGCGCCGATCTCGGCACGCAACCGCAAATCCGCGGCGAGCGTCCCGATGGTCAAGGTCGTCCCGATTGGAACGGGCAGCGCGGCGGACAGGGCGGAGACCGTCAGGCTTGGAACGGCCAGCGTGGCAACGGTCAGGGCTGGAACGGCCAGAACCGTCCCGACCCGCAGGCCGGCCAGAACCGCCCCGACTGGAACCGCGACCAGGGACGCCCCGGTTTCGATCGCGGCAACCAGCAAGCGGATCGCGGCCAGTTCGATCGTAACGGCGGACGCGGCGATTGGCGTAACGACGGGCGCAATGACAACCGTGGTGACAACCGCGGCGACTGGCGCAACGGCGGCCGCGATGGCTATCAGAACCGCCAGCCCAACCGCGCCTACGGCAACGTCCAGGGCTATGGTCGCGGCGGCTACAACCAGGGCCATTACAACCAGGGCGGCGCGTGGAATCGCGGCTGGCGCAACGACAACCGCTATGCCTGGAGCAACTACCGCGCATCCAACCGCGGCGCCTACCGCCTCCCACGTTACTATGCACCGAGCGGCTGGGGATCGGGCTATCGTCGCTTCGGCGTCGGCTTCTCGCTGAACAGCATCCTCTACAACCAGAATTACTGGATCCAGGACCCGTACACCTACCGCCTGCCCGAGGCGTACGGCCCGTATCGCTGGGTGCGCTACTACAACGACGCGTTGCTGGTCGATCTCGACAGCGGCCGCGTGGTCGACACGGTGTACGACATCTTCTGGTAAGCCCGTTCTGAGAATTCCGGCTTACCGTCACGCAGTAACAGGGGAGAGCCCCGCGGTGGTGAAGATCATCGCGGGGCTCTTGCGTTTTGAAGACGTTTCGCCAAATCCTGCGACGTGGGTATCTTTTCAAAAGCCAAGAAGGTCGATCCGGCCGCGGCAGTCCGCCAGGCCTTCGGATCGCAGGTCGCCGCGCGCCTCGACGCCAATCCCGCGGTGCAGCGCATCGCGATGGACACGGTGCAATTCTATTATCAGGACAAGTTCCTCGATCCTGCGACGTGCAAGCGGCTGATCGCGGTGATCGATTCGAAGCGACGGCCGTCGACCTTGCTGTCCGATCGCCCGAACAGCAATTTCCGCACCAGCGAGAGCTGCGACATGGATCGCTGGTCGCCCGAGGTGCAGCCGACCGACGAGGCGATCGCGACATTGCTCGGGATCGACCTGCTCCACGGCGAGACGATGCAGGGCCAGCGCTACGCCCCCGGCCAGCAATTCCGCGCGCACCATGACTATTTTCACGAGTCCGAGAGCTATTGGGCGAAGATGCAGGAGCAGGGCGGCCAGCGCACCTGGACCGCGATGGTGTTCCTCAACGACGTCCCCGAAGGCGGCGCGACCTGGTTCCCGCAAGCCGGCGTGAAGATCGCCCCGAAACGCGGCATGCTGCTCGCGTGGAACAACATGAACCCGGATGGGAGCCCGAACGGGCTGACGCTGCACGAGGGCATGCCGGTGGTGGAGGGCGTGAAGTACATCGTGACGAAGTGGTTTCGCGAGCGGCCGTGGATGAAGTGAGGGCTTGAGCAGAGCATCACGTCACCTGCCACTCCCGTGGCCGAGCCACGGTCGCGCCCCCTCCCCGTTCGTCCTGAGTAGCCGTCGAGTAGCTGCGTCAGCAGCGTAGCGAGACGGCGTATCGAAGGACAGGTTGGTGCGGGAAACCCATGCTTCGATCCGCGCCCTCGATACGCTTCTACGAAGCTACTCGGTCGCTACTCAGCACGAACGGAATTAGGGTCTCCCCTTCGCCAACCGGCCGCCTTCTTAGAACCAGCGCAAAACTGTTTCCCCGCGAAGGCGCGGACCCAGACTGGACTCCCGCCTTCGCGGGAGAACAAGACGCACGCGGTGCACGCGGTTGCCGGATCGCCCTAGCCACGCCCCCCTCCCCGCTCGACAATCCCCCCGCAGCCACTACGTCCGAGACATGACAGTTCTCGGCGTGACCTCCTCGATCCTCGGCCAACCCTGGCGCTGGCGCGCGCTCTCGGCCGACGGTCGCGATGGCTTCGGTGTCGGCGGCTCGGGCGACGACCTCGTCACCCAACTCCTGCTTGCGCGCGGCTGTCCCCGCGACGCGCTCGACGCGCACCGCACCCCCTCGATCCGCGCGTTCATGCCGGACCCGTCGATCTTCCGCGACATGGACCGCGCCGCGGAGCGTCTCGCCGACGCCGTCCAGGCGGGCGAACAGGTCGCGATCTTCGGCGATTACGACGTCGACGGCGCAACCTCAGCTGCACTCATGGTTCTCGTCCTGCGCGATCTCGGGATCGAAGCGCGCCCCTACATTCCCGACCGCCTGCTCGAAGGCTATGGCCCGTCGGGCGAAGCGCTCGTCCGCCTCGCCGGCGAAGGCGCTACCCTCATCGTCACGGTCGACTGCGGCGCGCAGGCGTTCGACGCGCTCGACGCCGCCCGCGACGCGAAGGTCGACGTGATCGTCATCGACCACCACAAATGCTCGACCGCGCTCCCGCACGCGCTGGCGCTGGTAAACCCCAACCGTCTCGACGAGACCGAAGGCGCCGCGCACGGCCACCTCGCCGCGGTCGGCATGTGCTTCCTCGCCGCCGCCGCGCTCGTCCGCACGCTCCGCGCGCGCGGCTTCTTCAAGGACCGCGCCGAGCCGAAACTGATCGACCTGCTCGACATCGTCGCGCTCGGCACCGTCGCCGACGTAGCCCAACTCCGCGGCCTCAACCGTGCGTTCGTGTCGCAGGGCCTCAAGGTCATGGGCGCGCGCAAGAACATCGGCGTCACCGCCCTGATCGAAGCCTCGCGCCTGACCCGCAACCCGACCTGCACGGACCTGGGCTTCGCGCTGGGACCGCGCATCAACGCCGGCGGCCGCGTCGGTCGCGCCGATCTCGGCGTCCGCCTGCTCACCACGCAGGACCCCGACGAAGCGCGCACGATCGCCACCGAACTCGACCGCCTCAACGAAGAACGCCGCGCGATCGAAACCGCCGTGCAGGAGGCCGCCGACCTCCTCTCCAGCCGAGACCGCGCGGTCGCCGTAGTTGCCGGCCATGGCTGGCACCCCGGCGTGATCGGTATCGTCGCCGGCCGCCTCAAGGAAAAGTTGGGCCGCCCGGCAATCGTCATCGCGATCGACGAGAACGGCATCGGCAAGGGCTCCGGCCGCTCGATTCCCGGCGTCGACCTCGGCGCGGCGGTGATGGCCGCGCGCGAACACGGCCTGCTCGTCGCGGGCGGGGGGCACGCGATGGCCGCCGGCCTGACGATCGCCGAAGCCGCCATCCCCGCCTTCACCGATTTCCTCGAAGAACGCCTCGCCGCCGCGGTCGAACGCTCGAATGGTGATCGTGCCCTCCTGCTCGACGCGGTGCTTGCGGCAGGCGGCGTCAATCCCGGCCTCGTCGAATCGATGGAGGCAGGCGGCCCCTACGGCATGGGTTGGCCAGCGCCGCGCGTGGCGATGGGCCCGGTCCGCGTGATCAAGGCGGACGTGGTCGGCAACGGCCACGTCCGCACCATAGTCGCGGGCGACGACGGCCGCAGCATCAAGGCAATGGCATTCCGTGCCGCCGAGAGCGCGCTGGGCCAGGCGCTGCTCGGCGCCGCCCCCCACCGCAAGCTGTGGCTCGCGGGCCGCGCGAAGATCGACGACTGGTCCTCGCGCCCCTCAGCCGAACTCCATGTCGAGGATGCGGCCTGGGCCGACTAAATTCTTGTATCGAAACGCTTGACGCCCCGCCCCCTTCCCCTTAGTCGGCCTCCACCACGCAGGCCCCTTCGTCTAGCGGTTAGGACGCGGCCCTTTCACGGCTGAAGCACGGGTTCGATTCCCGTAGGGGTCACCATTCGCAGTTTTCTGCGGATTTTTGTTTAAGATTTGCGTTGGTTGCCCCCGCTTGTTTGATGGTTTTGCCCCCGAGGTTGAATAGGGTTGGCTAGGATGATGCTTGGGGTCGACGCGGGCGAACAAAGTGTGCGAGTCTCGAAGCTGTTTCAAAGAGCCGATCATCCTGTCCGGAGACCGATGTGAACGAGATTGCGACCGGTCTTGCTCGCCCTGCGGAGGCAGCAGCAAAAGTGGCGCTTCTGCAGCATCTGCGCGCCTGTGGCGAGCTGCGCCATGCGTCCGTCGTATCGGAGTTAATCGTTGGGCGGCAGGCAAATCGAGCAGACATCGTTGTGATCGACACGTTGGTCCGCTGTTTCGAAGTGAAGTCCAGCAAAGATAACCTGAATCGTATTGATCAGCAGGTCGCGGCCTACTCACGGACATTCGACGAGGTAACGGTCGTCGCGGCCTCGTGTCATATGAACGCCGTGATGTCTCGGGTTCCAGAATTCGTAGGCCTATCGGAAATCATGCCAAGCTCACGAGGTCTAAAAGTGAGACCCATCCGTGTTGCTGCCCGATGCCCGATGCTTGCTGCGCCAGCGCTTTTAGATCTACTTCCAGTAGCAGAATTAGAAGCGCTCACCGGCCCCGGAGCCGCACGAACGAAGAGACAGGACCTTGTCGCAGCGGCGAGCGAACTGGATTTGGATAAGATTCGTGAAGCGGTCCGCCGCTTTCTTCGATCTAGGTATAAAGCGGCTACGACTGCATTCAGTGATGCCACGGCAGGTCGGCCAATTTCGCCCATCGACCTTTCTCGTCTACGCGTTTGGAGCAGATCGGCACGACCGATAGCTACCGTCGTTGATGATCGTTGCCGCCAGTATGACGATGATTTGCAGATTTATGATCACGTCGGCCGATCATTCAGTGCAATGCCCGATGACGTTAGGGTTTTGATGGAGCGATTTAATCAGACCAAGGCTCTTCAACCGGCATAGTAGCGTCGCCGCCAAAATTCGCTTGATGGTGAAGGTGGATATTAATTCTAACAGCCGTCCACGGCGCAGCGGCCCCCAAGCCTGCCAGGTCGCCTGAAGCCGCTCGGTTTATTTCATGGGCTCCCCAGCACATGAGGTCGGGGAGCCAAGCGGGATCCGCTACTACCGCCTCAGCGGCGCGCCCAAAACCGTCGGCGATTGGCTTCCGGTGATAAATCCAAGATCTACTCGTGGGATAATCGATCCGTGGTAACCCGCGGAATGCTGGCTCGCGCTCGGCGGCAAACACTGCGGCATGGTCGCCATAAAAAGGCAAAATCCCGGCGCGGAGCAGCGGAGGACTGCCCGATAATAAAGAAAAAAGCTGCCTTTCCCGAATTGGAAGCGTGGCGTTACTCGCATCAATAGATGCAAACTCGCTGGGAAAGCTGGATCCCATTATTACGAAGGATAAATTAGCTGCGCCCAGCAGATCTGCCACGCTGGTCATGGTGGTAGAAATAGTCTGCGCAAGCACTGTAATGTCTTCGCGTAGCGAGATTTGCTCAGCGTCCATGACAACCAGCAGCCGGACGCCATTGAGCGCCGCCGCTCGTGAGCTGCCCCCTTCTGAGCGGTCCATCGACTATGAGAGTCTGGATCAAGGAAGGGACGACGAATGCCTGCGAAAAAGCACAAGCCGGAAGAGATCATCGGGAAGCTGCGTGAAGTTGAAATCGTCCTGGGCCAGGGCGGGACGACCGCCGAGGCGTGTCGGCGGATCGCGGTCAGCGAGCAAACCTATTACCGCTGGCGCAAGGAATATGGTGGGCTGAAGACGGATCAGGCTCGTCGGATGAAGGATCTGGAGAAGGAGAACCTGCGGCTGCGGCGTGCGATCTCCGACCTGACACTGGACAAGCTGATCCTGCAGGAGGCGGCACGGGGAAACTTCTAAGCCCCGCGCGGCGCCGACGCTGCATTGACCAAGTGAAAGAGGTGCTGGACGTATCCGAGCGACGGGTGTGTCGCGTGCTCGGGCAGCATCGGTCGACGCAGCGCAAGGTGCCGTGTGGGGCAGATGACGAACAGGCGCTGACTGAGGACATCGTTGCGCTGGCCGGGCAGTATGGACGCTACGGTTACCGCCGGGTGACCGCACTGCTGCATGCCGCGGGGTGGTCGGTGAATCATAAGCGTGTCGAACGCATCTGGCGGCGTGAGGGGCTGAAGGTACCACAGAAGCAACCCAAGCGTGGCCGGCTGTGGTTAAACGACGGCTCGTGCATCCGGCTGCGGCCGGAGTATCCGGGGCATGTCTGGGCGTACGACTTTGTCGAAGCGCGAACGCACGACGGGCGCAAGTTCCGGATCCTCACGATCATCGACGAGGCCAGCAGGGAGTGCCTGGCGCTGACCGTCGCACGTCAGTTGAAACACGAAGACGTGCTGGCGGCGCTTGCCGAGCTGTTCATCGCGCGAGGTCCGCCAGCGCATATCAGGTCGGACAATGGCAGCGAGTTCATCGCTACCGCGGTCCAGAAATGGCTCGGCCAAGTCGGCGTGAAGACGCTGTACATCGCGCCGGGCTCGCCATGGGAAAACGGCTATAACGAGAGCTTCAACGGTTCGCTTCGCGACGAGCTACTCAACGGCGAGATCTTCTACAGCCTCGCCGAGGCAAGGGTGCTGATCGAGGCGTGGCGGCGTCACTATAACACCGTCCGACCACACAGCAGCCTGGGCTATCGACCTCCGGCGCCAGCAGCAGCGACCCCGCCATTGCCGGCCTCCGGCTCCGCTTCGCTCCACCTACGCCCGGCAATGGCGGCGGAGGCGACGATGCACTAACTATCTACCCGGACCACCCGGTGGGGGCTGCTCACTCGTAGCAGGACGACGTTGGTAATATTCCATGACTGAGATCGCCGAAGCCGAACGACCAAACCGCGGCCGATCCCGGCGAGACGATCAAACTGCCGTAGCAGGACGCTAGCTTCGTCATGCCACTGCAACGTCGGAGTGAAGCACTGCCATGGGGCAACTAGGTCACACCATGTCCGAAAACCATCAGTGGGATCACGAAGTGCCGCGATCTCACGTCGCCCTTGATCCGCGACCTCGCTTTCGAGATCGGTTCTCGGCATCGCGAGATCTAGTGCCGCGGGCTTACCATCAAATGCTTCTACGAATTCGGCTATGCTCCTAGGAACGAGTAGCGGTGCATCAGCACGTAACCTTGGCCAAGCTTGGACGCGAACTATCGGAAACATCAGGTCTTTTACCGGCCCTGCCAAATGACGAAGGGCGTTCATTTCCGCTGCTCGGGTCGTCAACGCCGGGAAGTAATCCATGAATCCGTGATCTTCCCAGCGAATCACCTCAGGTACGGAGGCCTAGCCTAATATGCATGGCAGCCTCCGACACCTCAAGTAGTCGAGCAAGCTGCCCTACATCTGTGCCGTGATTGGACATGAGTTCATGGATTAAAGGCCACGGCATTAGAATTTCCGCTGCCATTGCATTTGCTTCGAACTCACGTTTTTCGGAGAGACCGCTCCGATAGAACGTGTCGTCGATAACCTTGTCCGAAATAGCATCCCGATGAAGAACGAAGTGAGCAATTTCATGGGCAATTGTAAACCGTTGACGATGCCGATGTTCGTGGCGGTTAACTCGAATTTTCCATTGATCCTTGGCGGCGCCCTCGCGTGAAAGCGTTCCAGATATCGACAGGGGTAAATCGCTAATCGCTACGGTCATGCCAAGGTCGGTTGCGATTGAGCCAACCTTGACGGGTGCCTCTCTCTGGTGCCGGGTAATAATCTCTTCGACCTCAGGCTTGAGGCCCCTTATGCTCAATCGCGCCATTGCACGTCCTCGCTCTGCGCTTCAGAGGCTGGAAGGCCGCTTTGCGCGCTGCCCCCGTTTGGATGATATTCAGGCGCTTGATCCGATCTGACCACGGCCGGTGCTAAGGCATCCTGAACAGCGGTTTTTGCCTCTGCGTCAAGGCGCTCGCGGATTGCTACGTCGAGCCCTGATTTGAAGTGTTCCGAATGTAGGTAGTCGTCAACGCCGGATCTAGACGTTTCCTCCGCCTTCCGTTCGGCGATCGACCGGATTGACTGGTACCCCCAGATGGCAGCTCCAGCTACAATAAGACCAATAAATGTCAGAGCGACCGTAACCACCGTCAACAGCACGGCGACCAGATCTTTGTACTCCCAGTCACCCTTCTGGATCATACCCGCGGCCTGAGCATCAAAAAATATCAGCACGAGACCGAAGACGACAAGGTTCGCCACGAGCATGATGACGTTGATTTTTCGCATGTGCGAAGGCGTATATAACAACCTTGCGCGTGTCGATGTGTCGGACAGCTGATAGCTAGGCCGAGCCTATTGTCCCAGATTAACCCCAAACTTTCTCACCGTAAGAATTTTGCCCCCGGTCATCCGGTCGGCGGCGCCACGCGCGACCATCAGCGCCCTCGCCCGCTTGCTGTAGTGGCGCACCATCTCCGGCGACATGCCAAGGATCTCCCCGATCTCGCTGTCGTTGATGCCGCACTCGACCAGGTAGCAGCACGCGTTCTTGCGCAGGCCGTGGAACGAGAAGCTGGCGTCCTCGACGATCATCTCGCGCGCGATCAGATCCGCGATCACCTCCTGCACCGCCGGCTCTGACATCAGTTTGCGCAGCCGCTCCTGAATGGCGGCCGTCGTCTTGAACGGCGCGCCCGAACGTTCGTAGAGCAGCGTGACCGAACGACGCGGCAGCTTGGCAAGCTCCTCCAGCCAGAAGGGATGCATCGGCACCGCGACGTCCTTCGTCACGCCGCCCTTTCGCTTCTTCACCTGCGTGAATTCCATGATGCCGGCGGTGATCCAACCGTACTGCATACGGACGCAGTCGCTGATGCGCTGTCCAGAGCATAGCCCGGTGACGATAGCGAGGCGCGTCATCGGCGTAGCCTCGGCGAGACACACCGCCAACAGGTCAGCCGGCCACGGCTCGTGCTCGCCGATCGCGAGGATTGGGATCTTGTCACACGGATTGTCGTCGCGCAGCCCTAGCTTAATCGCGTGGCGCATCAGCGACCCGAACGCGCTCAGCCATACGTTCGCCTTGCCGGGGGTGTCGGCATAGGCGTCGCGCATCTTGAACAGGCTGACCGGCCGGACGCCCGCAACAGTTCGGTGACCGTGCTCGGTCGCGATCAGTTGAAGATAGCGGCCCTGGTTCTCCCGCGTCTTGAGCCCCTTGGCCTTCCACTCCGGGCTGGCGCGGTAGTCAGCGACCAGCCAACCGAGGGTGCCGCGCGCAGGCCCCACGACGACGGCTTCGGGCTTCGAGAGGCGCGCGTACTCTTCGGCGAAGTCGGGGCTGTCGATGGCCGGCAGGCGGATGTAGGTGTCCTTCCCTGCAATCTTGCGCCGGAAATACAGCAGTCCTTTGCGTTCGGTGACGTTCTTCACCGCAAGTCGTCCCACGAGTCATCTCCATCGCCGTTGGCGACAGGCTGGGGGATGGCGAACTGCTTGGCAATGATCCTGTCCAGCTGCACGCGGGCCCACAGGACGTTTGAGCCTTCCCTCACTCCGGTCGAACTGAACCGCGTCATGAAGGTCGACTTAGATATGCCCATGTAAGTGGCTGCAACGTCGGCCGTCATGCGAGCAGGCCAATCCGGGAGTTTTTCCAGGCGTGCGAGGGCGCCCATTAATCGAACTCGATTGCATCAGCAGCGGCATCATTCCCGAACACCAGCGCCAGCGCGTTATCGAGCGAAGCCCGCAGGGTGATCGCAGTTCCCCGCGGCCCAATCGGCAGGAAGCGGATCAGGCCGCGCTTTTCCCAAGCCCGCAGCTCGGTTTGGGCAACGCCGGTATATGCCAATGCCAGCTCACGGGACATCGCAGCAGGCCAATCTGGGAAGCTCTCAACTGGTAACGGCATCAGCCGATCCTCATGGCGGTTAACGTGTGATAGGAAGATTGATCGGACCCGGCATATGCCAGCCGCACGTTAGTACCGTTCCACCAGAGGAGCGGACCATGAGCGACAGCGAACCGAACTCCGACGAAGGCGCGAGCCCCGCCGAGGATATCAAGAAGCAGAACCCGACCGGTACGACGACGGGCGATCAGACCGGCGAGACCGGTGACAAGCACAAGGTCGAGGATCTCGCGAAGGCGGGTCGTGACGACATGGATACCGACGAGGACGCCGAGTAGGCTGCGCCTCCCGCCGACAATTATGCAAGCAAGGAATTGATCATGACTGACAGCAATCCGACTGATCCGAGCGCAGCTGACTTCAAGGACACCGCCAAAAAGAGCGCTGAGGCTGGCATCGCGGACGAAAGCGCGGCGTACGAGCAGGCGATCGAAGGCGACGACGACAAGGTTGCCGAGGGCAAGTGGAAGTCGACGGACGACGGCAGTGGCACGAGCGAAACCGACTGACCAATGATCCGATGTCGCGGTGGTCGGAACACAGCCGGCGCCGCGACAATCGGACGCTACAGTATCCCGGGCTAACGTTTCTTTCAGACCGGACTGACCTTGCCTTATATCAAGTTGGGCAGTCGCAATGGGTGGTACCGCCCCTGTGTTGAGGGGGATGAGACCGATGGACTTGCCGTGGAAAGAACAGGCGACGTTGGTACGCATGCCAACCGCCGACCAAGCCGATGACCAAGCTTCTACGATCCTGTTCGAGGGCTCGTTGTTCGCGTTGGCCGTTCGAGTGCGCGATATGAAGGCAGCCGAGCGGCGAGGCCTGCGCTTATCCCTCCCTGATCGCCAGGTCCGCCCGCATAGCTTCCAGGGCGAAACATTGACCGACCTGATCGATCGCATTCCTAAGGCGGCGTAGCCAACGCCGCAGCGAGCTCTGGGGGCGTTCTGCAGGATCACGCTGCGATCCTGCGGAACGGCGTGACGTTAGCGTCGAGATCTCCGCCCTGCCCCGCACGCTCCCCGCCATCGGGCCCGCCACCGGCGCCGGTCCTCGCGACCCACTCTCCGCAGCCGCGGCTCTCGTGAGTGACCGGGAACATCGAAACCGGAAAAGGCGAGTTGCCCTGTACGACGCTGGGCGCTCGCCGCTGGCACGTGCCTTCGTCCGCTGCGCATGAGGGATCGCGCTGGGCGTTCGCCAGCTTCGGCCCCGTGCGGTGCCAGTGACGGCACGACGCGCATGAGTTCGCCGATCGGTTCGTCAGCATGTCGGAACCCTCCCGTCCCACCGGCCGCACTCGCTCTCCTGGTGTGTCACCGGGAAGGCGCTGGCGACGTAGATATCCCGCTCAATGTCGTCGTACTCCTGCAGCGGCACGCTCAGGCCAGGGAGCATCCGGGCGAGCAGCGTTTCGCTGATGCGCGGCGGGTTAAACCGGCAGTCGCCGAACTTCTTCGAGATGTCGCTTTCGGCGTAGCGATCCCAGTGTCGGCAGGATGCGCAGGTCATGTTGCGCCCCCGTCGGAGGTAGCTGTGGCATCGAGACGAGCCCGTTGCACCAGCACCCGAAGCATCATGTCGGCGTCCTCGTGCTCATCGCCATTCGGTCCGACCTGCGTGACACTACCGTCTGCCATTTGGACGAACACGCCATAGGGATGCTCGCTGCTGTCGCATACGACACCGCCGGCGGTCATCGGGCGGGTGATGCCGTCCATACATAGCGCCCAGCCTGAGAGCGGGACTGTCCAATGCTCCGGCGTCGCATCCAGCAGATAGTGGACCAGCTTCGTTCCACGATCGGCGGGCATGATCTGGATCGGCCGATGAAGCAGATCTTCAAGCTCGTAGTCCGCGACCCGGATGTCCTCGCCGTTCTTCATCGTGACGATGGCAAACTTCATCTGACCGACCGTCTGCATAAGCGGGCCGATTGCCTGAATTTCGCTCACCGGGCGCCAGTCGGACACCATGGAATGAAAGAACTGAGTCATGCCGCTGCCTCCGCCTTGCTCGCTGCGTGTGCTGCTGCGGCGCGGCGATGTTCTGCACGCGCAGCCTCCTGCTCAAGGAGATAAGCAAGGAGCTCCGCCTCGTTCGGAAATCCGCTCGGGTCACACATCGTACCTACGCCACGGATCGTTCCGTCGGGCATCCGTACGAAACAGTCGCCGTCCGCCGTGCCCGTTCCGCCATCGACGCCGCCGGGGGTTACCGGACGGACTTCGCCATCCAAGCACAAAGCCCAAGCGACGACAGGCGTGGTACTGAGTTCGGGAGCGTCATCCTCAAGATACCAGTGGCACAGTCCGGTACCCGGCTCTGCGGGCAACAGCTGGACCGGCCGCATCAGGAGACGGTCGACGTCGTTGGCACCAAGATCGAGCGACTTGCCACCCTTCAGCTTCAAGGTTCGGACCGCGTAGTTGCCGAAGGAGGCCGGCGCCGAGTGCTCGGGTCCGAGCTGCTCGATCTGTTCAAGGCTGTAGCCGGTCTCGGGCCAGCCGTGCGACAGAAGCCCGATCACGCGCCCTGCTCCGCCAAGCTGACACCTGCGATGCGGGCGAGGTCCTCGATCGCACCCCACGCCATGCGTTCGTACATGCCGGACATACGCAGACCTTCCACGAACTTAAGATCTGCGGTGTTCGAGATCGCGAGGTCCGACCAGTCCGCAGCGTCTTGGTTCATGAATGCAACGCGGAGCTTAGCGATCACGCCCTCGAGAGTAGTGGCCCGAGTATCGAGCAAGACCATCTCGGCGGCATCGACGCGGGCGAAATAAGCGTCCTCCTGCTCTGTCGTCCACGGGCCTTTGTCGGCAGCCTCGAACTCGTGCCGCCTAGCGGTGAGAGCGTTGAGAAGCCGCTGGTCCGTCTGTAGGTGCGCGCCGTGTCGACCGAAGCGACGGGCGTCGAACATCATCTGCTCGATGACCTCTCCACTGCGGGTCAGGTCACTATCTCGGTTCTCGCAGAACACCTTGAGCTTGATGGCCAGCTCGGAGGCACTTGGCGCGGGTGTCAAATAGAGCCTGATCTTCGCGTCATACAGGTGACCCCAGAACGCATCGCCGCGTTCCTCGAGATCACAGTAGTCGACGGCATCGACCTCTGCCTGAGCAGCAGGGTCTTTTGCGAAGTCATAGCCTGCTGGCCACTTTCCTCTCACCTTTTCGAACCGCGCGTGAGCCGGCAGCACAACCTCGCGGTGAAAGCGATCGGCTTCCGTTTTGATTTCGCTGTAGCTGCCATACGCCCGCTGCCACTGGATCAGCGGACCGCGCATGAAGCGATCGTAGCCGTCCATTACAACGGGCCTGGGTGCCGCGTTCTGCGGATCGTCCTCGCCGCGCGCAAAGCTGAACGCGCTCGTGATCGCACCGCCGACCGGGGCGGAGAACGAGGACTTCGAGTTCGACAGCGCCCACGCCCGCGTGCTCAGCTGTTCGAACTCGTCGGCGATCGGCGAGAGAGACGCGAGGTCGTTACCCAGCCCCTTTGACAGGAGCTCCAGCGGGTAAACGTGTTCCGAGGTTTCGACCTCGAACGGGCCGAAGCTCGAACAGTCGCCTGCTTCCAAGCCCGTGAGCATCGCCCGGAACATCATGTCGTGCGCGTTCTCCGCCGGAATGGCAGCCACCGCCCGGAGAGCGTCACCGCTCGCGCGACAGCGCACCTCACCTTCCTCGTCACTCCCGTAGAAGGACGACAGGTGCGACGCCGTCTCGCCCCAACGCAGGAACGCGGTGTACATACGCGGGGACAGGAGCTCCCGAGCGGTCTCGATTAGCGAGCAGGTCATGCTCTGGATCAGCTCGACGTCCGCTGCGACGCCCTTGTCCGAAACCAGATCCTCCAACGTGCCATCGCGGGTGTCCGCCGGCAGCTTCGCCATCGCGTCATGGACCGCGGTGGTTGCCTCGCCTGCAATGAAGGCGACCCGGATGTTCGGGCGCGGAGTCGACGCCGGGGTGTATGCGAAATCTGTATGTTTGAGGTGCGTTGCCATGTGCGTTCTCCTGCGAGGACGCAGGAGTGCGGCAGAGGCTTCCTAGGAGAGCATGCTTTACGGCCTGCGGTCAGCGTCTTCGGCTCGTAAGCGATCTGCTGGCCTGCATTTTCTACATCGAAATCTATGGATTGTCCATAGTTAGCTATGGGCAAGCTTTCGCCCCTGCCAGATAATTTTACCGATCATGCCCACTTCATTGTCGGAAACGCCCTCCACTGGATAAATTGGATTGTCAGAAAACATCTCCAACATACCGGTGGAGCGTCTACGCAAACGTCGGATTTGGTATCTATCACCATAGGATAGGAGCCAGATGGACCCGTTATCTCCGTCAAATTTCTCAGCTACCGCCACCAACGTATCGTCGCCAGGCATCAGAGTCGGTGCCATCTCCACAGACGTAATCTGATACATGATAACGTCATTGTACCTACCTCCTGAGATTTTATCGTACCAAGACTGACTCATGAGGATACGTCGATAATTAACGGGGGTGTTTTCGGAGCTAGTTAACACCTCGAGCTCTTCCGTAAGGTAAGCTACTAACTTGGGCTCTCGATCACCTTCCAGCTCATCTTCTGACAACTCACGAATCTTGTGGTCTGAGATACCTTCCAACCAGTCTGTTTTTACGCCTAAAGCTGCTGCGATACTCCGAATAGAACGTGGCTGCTTCGTGGACCCGTTCAAGATCTGTTGGATAGATGCAGGGCTGACACCTGCTGCGGCGGCGAGGGACGCCTGAGAGAAGCCTTTCAGAGCCATTTCATCACGCAGGCGTTCTCGATCAATCATCACTGCATAGCTTTCTATGGACAGCCACATGCGTGGCGCGATATAGGAAGCTATGCACCAGCATCGCTCCACCCCGCAAATTGATCCGCACGAGGTGCTTCTCTTCGCCATCGCAACGGCGGGAAGCCAAGGGCGGCTGGCCGAAATCTGTGGATGCACGCCCCCGAACATTTGGCAACTCGTTCGACGCCGAAGCGCATTACCCGGGCGGTACGTTTTGGCGGTCGAGCGACAGACGGGGTTGTCACGACATTTGCTGAGGCCAGACCTTTACCCTGTCGAGGAAGCATCCGATGTTTCAAGAAATCGATCATGAGCAGGGGTGATCGCCGGAAGCGATCTGTGTGTCCATCGATGCCCGTTGGCGCGAACCAGCGACTTACGGCAATCGCGACACAACATCCGTGGGGCCGGCTCCCCTCTCTCCTGCCGGTCACAACGCGCGACCCGCATAGCGCGACGGATACCGGGGTGATCGCGCTTCCCAAGATGCCTGCGGTCACCCCACCCTCAGTCATTAACCGGCACCGTACCGCGCACGACCTCGATGATGTCGTTGAGCATCCGCTGAGGCGGGCCATGGATCGTCATCCAGTTCAGATGATCCAGCTCGTCGAGGAACCGGTGCACGACGTCGTTGCCGAGGTCGGCGTTGCGCATGGCATCCGTCAGCGCCGCGATCAGATTGGCAATCGCGATGACCGTAAGGTCGATCCGTTGCCGCGCTTTCCTGTCTTTCACCATGCAGAGGCAATTGCCGCATGAACGCACCGTACATCCACGGACGCCGTCGCACGTTCTCCGCGTCAGCCGCGGTCGATACGCAGAACGCCGTCATCACGTCGATCAAGACCGACGATGGCGCGACCTGGGGCGACATGGGCCGCGTCCTGGGCAAGTCGGAGGACCGGGCGGCGGCGTATGCCAACACAGCCTCGCCCATTGATCTGCCGACGTTCCTAGCCGGTTGCCACGAATGGGGTGGCCGGTTCGCGGATCCGCTGCTTGCGCTGGTCGGCGGCCGCTGGGCGGATGCCGGAGCCGTATGCAGTGGTGACGAAGCGGCTGCGCTGACGATCGCCAACCTGCTGCCAGCGATCATCGCGATCGAGGCGGATAACCTAACTGAGCCGCACGAACTGCTGCCGCATGAGGTTCTAATCCGCCGGGTGCATGCGCTGACCGCGATATGGCTCGAGATGATCGCAACCGAGAAGGGATGCGGACGATGAGCCGTTCCACGGGACGCGCTGAGCGTGACGCCGCTTTCCGGCAGGCGGTCGACGAGGCCAAGCAGCGCTACAACATCAGCGACGTCGTCGCCCGCACCCGCAAGGTCGTCCGCGCTGGCAAGAACGAGAAGCGCGCCCTGTGTGCCTTCCACAACGAACGCACGCCATCGATGCAGCTGAACGATGCCAAGGGCACGTATCACTGCTTCGGCTGCAACGCGTCTGGCGACATCGTGAAGTACGTGATGAAGACCGAGAACATCGGCTTCCTCGACGCGATGAAGTGGTTGGGCGCGGCGAGCCTGCCCGGTGTGGATCCGGCGCAGCGGGCGAAGGCGGCGGCGGAGGACGAGGGCGACCGGCAACGCGCTATCGATCGCGCTCGGCTGGTCTGGGAGAAGGCGGTTCCAGCCCCCGGCACGCCTGCCGAAATCTACTTGCGCGGCCGAGGAATCATTATGCCGATCCCGCACACGATCCGCTTCGCAAGGACGCCGGCCTGGTACGATGACGACACGGGCGAATGCGGTCCCGACCTGCCGGCGCTGGTCGGCGCGGTAGTCGACGGCGACGACCAGCTAATCGGCCTGCAGCGCATCTTCCTCGCCGACGGTGGGAAGCAGAAGGCGCGCATGGAAAAGCCCAAGCGCAGCCTGGGGCGGATCAAGGGCGGCGCACTGCGGATCAACTCGGATGCGGATAGCGTGGGTGACGAGCTGATCGTTACAGAGGGCCCCGAGGATGGACTCTCGCTAGCGCAGGAACTCGGCGCCGAGGTCTGGGTGACGCTCGGGACCGCGATGATGCCGTACATCGAATACCCGCGTCGCATCGTCTCGATCGTGATCGCGGGCCAGAACGATGCCGCCGGCCGTGCCGCGGTCGAGAAGGTCGAGGAAGAACTGATCGAGCAAGGCTACTCGACCCGGATCATGTGGCCTGCCGATGGCTTCAAGGACTGGAACGATCAGCTGCGGGGCATCCGGGCATGAGCGGAGCGTTCGAAGAACAGTTCGCGACGGCCGAGACCGCCAGCCCGCTCCACAACGTCGAGGCCGAGATAGGTTTCCTCGGCGACTTGCTGGCGAACAATAAGCTGATCGACGAGGTTGCCGATCGTTGCCGGCCCGCCGACTTCTCGGTCCCGCTGTACGGCCGCATCTACGGCAAGATGATCGAGCAGTCTGCGTCGGGCGCGGTCGACGTCGTGACACTGGCGCCGCACTTCGCCGAAGATGGCGAATGGCCGCGGGCATATTCGGTGCTGGCCGCCGCCAACCTCAATGCCGGACCGAAGGCGCGGACCAAGGCGTACTTCGACCAGATCACGATGCTGTCGAGCCGGCGGCGAATGGTCGCAGGCCTGAAGGACGTCGTCGCGTCGGCCCGCAACTTGTCAGTGACGCGCGAGGAGTTGGTCGCCGACGCTGACGAGGCTGTCGCTGAACTGGCAGAGCAGGTCGTCACCGCTCAGGCATCGATCGGGGATTACGCGCAGGCCGTCATCGACAGTTTCGGCAAACCGATCATTGGCGTCCGCTGCGGCACGATCAACTCGCTCGACAGCGCGATCGGCGTGCTGCGACCATCGAACCTTGTCGTCGTCGGTGGTCGCCCCGGCATGGGCAAGACCTCGCTGGTCACGTCCTATTCGATCGGCGCGGCCGGCATGGGTCACGGCGTCCTGATCTTCTCGCTGGAGATGAGCGCCGACGAACTCACCCGACGCATGCTCGCCGACATGACGTTCTCAACGCGCGGCGGCGTGCCCTACGAACATGTTCGCGACGGCACGGTTCGCCCGCATGAGATGGACGCGGTGCTGTCTGCCAAGACGCGGTTCGACGAACTGCCGATCGAGATCAACGAGACATCTGGCCTGACGCTGGCAAAGCTGATCCGCCAGGCCCGCAGCCACAAGCGCAAGCTGGCAGCGAAGGGCGAGAAGCTCGAGCTGGTCGTCGTCGATTACCTCCAGCTGATGGCGCACAGCCGCAAGGGCATGTCGCCGTACGAGCATGCAAGCGAAGTCAGCGTCGGCCTCAAGCAGTTCGCCAAGTCCGAAGGCCTCGTCGTGATGGCGGTGGCCCAACTCAGTCGCGACGTCGAGAAGCGTCCGGACAAGCGCCCTATGCCGTCCGACCTCCGCGACAGCGGCCAGATCGAGCAGGACGCCGACGTCATCCTCTTCGTCTACCGCGAGGAGGAATACCTGAAGAAGCAGGAACCGGACGACCAGTTTGGCGCAAAATACGAGGCGTGGCGGACCGATATGGAGGCCGTGCGCAACAAGGTCGAGTTCCTCGTCCCCAAGCGCCGCAGCGGCCCCTCCGGGAAGGCTCTCGGCTGGTTCTTCGGCGCAAACTCAGCCGTCCGCGGCAGCGATTTCTACAGTTCCAGGGAAGGTGCATAATGGCGCGTATTCGATCGATCCATCCCGGCCTCTGGACCGACGAGACCTATGTCTCGCTGTCGCCATTCGCGCGGCTCATGTTCCTCGGCATCTGGAACGAATGCGACGACATGGGCTCGTTCGAGTGGTCGCCTATCAAGCTGAAGATGCGGCTGCTGCCGGCGGACAGCGTCGATGCTGTCGCGCTGCTGGACGAGTTGGCGGAAGCGCGCTGTATCATGTCGTACGAGGCTGGCGGCAAGCGCTACGGTGCCGTGCGCAACTTCTGCCAGTACCAGCGTCCCAAGAAGCCCAATTCCACCTATCCGCAGACGGAAGCGGTTCGGAACTGGGTGAACATCGAGGCCCGTTCAACACGCGACGGTGGGGAACCCGATACCCCTTCAACTACGTCGAGTGGGGAACTTGCCCCCTCTTCAACCAACGCCAGTGGGGAACTGAAGCCTCGTAAGAGCGGGGCTAGTGGGGAAGCGGTGGGGAACCAGTTACCCACCGGTGGGGAAAAGTCCCGCCAGAGGAAGGAGGGAGGAGATAGTTCAGTAGATAAATCTACTGACGCTGTCGCGTCGCCGATCGATCCGAAAAAAGCTTTGTTCGACGCTGGCGTGGCGCTGCTGGGGGTAGCGGGGCTTTCGGCCAAGTCAGCCCGGGCCCTGATCGCGAAGTGGTTCAACACTCACGGCGAGGAGGCAACGAACGCGGCGTTGCTCAGCGCTGCCGGTCGAGCTGAGCCCGTTTCGTGGATCGAGGCCCGATTGCGAACGAAGGTCGCGGCGCAGGACGAGGCTCGGGAGGCCAGCCGGTCAACCGCGGAACGCTACCGGCGGATGGCCATACCGGGTCCGCCAGCCGATCAGCGAAAGCTGGAGGAGCACGCGTGACCTTGGCTGCTAGAACGTGTTCAGATCTTGTCGCCGGAGTCACTACGTTCGCTGTGCCCGCTGGGGCCGGACACCGGGATATCTCCCCGGGCCCAACGTCCCAGCATTTTCAGATAATCACCTTGGTCGGAGGGAGAGCGGTTGATCGGATGCTCGTCGCTGTTCGAGCTGGTGTTGTCCGTTGGCATGCGCTGCGCCCCCAAATTCTTGATCGAAATCGCACTTATCGCTTAATTTCGATCTACTTTTTTAGTCCTTACAATTACTTAAAGACTGGATCATCAGTCCTCCGGACCGCTTCGCGACGTGTCGAGATCGATATCCTCGCCGGGGTTGCCACCACCGGCACCCGATCCGCTACCGTGCACTTCGCCAGTTTTGTTGTCGATGTAGGCGCGCTTCCCAGCTTCCGGCGGGATGTCGCGACCGTCGGCCGGCTCGTCGGCTCCTGCGTTGGGAGCACCATCACGGTTCTGAAGGTGGCGTTCCGCGGCATGGTCTGCGCTGTCGTATTCGTCACCGGAGTAGCCATTGCCCTGGCCGAAGCCGTCCGCGGTGCGATCGGCATCCCCGGACTTGATGCTGGCATTGTCGACGGGCTCGGGTGTGTTGCGCTCGGTCATGGATATCTCCTGTGGTCCGGCATCTCCAACGCACTGCGAGAGCTACTGGGCACCGCCACACTGGCGAACGGACAATCAGCAGGCAGCCCGACGAGCAGATGGCAGCATAATAATGGCGATGCAGTCAATCAGGCTCGAGCTCTCGGCTACGATACTGAGTAAACTCCAGCAATTAGCGCTAGCCAGCCGGCCGAAGCAGAGCAGGAGATCAGTAGGCTGTTTATCAAGCTATCGTTCTTGAACGATCGTGCGTGCAGCAGTGCAGATTTCACGGTCACCTCGGCCTCCCCAAATATCACACTGCGTCTTGGGCGCCGATCTTTGCCAGCACATTAATTGGCCTGGTTAGCGACGTATTACCGATCAATCAGGTCGGACCATTTGTAATTAACGTAAGGGTCGAGACTATGGCGCGAGGAAACGATTGGTGCATCCTTCGAACGGGGGCGTCGCGTACGCTGCCTTTAGTCGCCTCGCTGGAGGCAGCTGGCTTTGACGTGTGGAGCCCGGTGCAGACGCTCACCCGCCGTCGCGGACCAGCGCGCGAGCGGGTCGAATACCCAGCGCCGATCATGCCGACGTTCGTGTTCGCTCGCGCTGATCGTCGCCACGACCTAGCGCGCATCGCCGCGCTGCCCTTCTCCGAACATCCCGGCTTCTCGGTATTCCGCTTCCTTGGCGCTATCCCGACGATCGGTGACTCCGAGATAGCTGAGGCCCGACGCATCGAAGAACGGGGGAAGCGAGCAGCCAAGATGGGGCAGCGTCAGGCGTTCACGATCGGGCAGCCGGTCAAGGTCACAGATGGTCCAGGTGCTGGCCTGTCTGGCGAGGTGGTAAGGGATGGCGATGGCAAGTTCGTGCTGGTCGCATTCGCAGGCATCAACATGAAGATCGGGGCTTGGCTCCTCGGAACGGATGAGGTACATGATGCGCCTATCGCCGCATAAGCGGGCCGCGATGAGCGCAGTGGCAGGCCACCCTCATCCCTTGATGCCGGAGCAGTGCTCCGCGCGATTGTCCTACGGTATGGTAAATTTGTAGGCCCGCTGGGCCGTAGCCATCAGTCCGTAGGTTCCGAATGACGTTCGTCTGGCCAGCGCAACCAAGTAAGGGCTTGACCCACTAGAGCTGCAGCCAAGTGCTCTTGTCTGAGATCGAGTACTAAAAGCACGTTGGACAATATCTTATCAACGTCGGCGTTGTCGCGGTCTTCGCTCAAAGCGGGCTCCTTACGACGTGGCCAATGTTGAAAGAATAGCGCCAGTTCGCCACGTTGAACCGACGACTCGAAGCTACAACAAAATTATCCGCGGCAACAGATGCGTTCCTTCCAGCCAGCCTACGATAGTGGTTTGCCGAACGCGCGGCCTCAGGGTTACGCCATCAGGGCCGCAGGGAGCAGCTGGTCGAGCAGGCTGAGCAAGCAGCGATCGACCTGCGGGCTACAGTTCGAGGGCGTTAGCCTTCTTCTTTGAAGTAGCAGATCGCGCGGCTCGAGCGTCTGTCGCCAGTAAGCATGCAAGAAGCACGATTGAGCCGCCCCAGATGATACCGACGGCGATCATGAGATTCTCCAGCATATTGCCCCTTTTGGTTGCTGCCGCTCGATCTGCGGTCTTACTTAAATCATAATGGTTTAAACTTTCTAAGGTCTATCGAGAGAGTCAATTCAATCAGACGAGACCGTCTTAAACTGGGACGTACTGCGGCGGCCTGGTATGAGGTCGGGCTGCACCGCCACGACTTTGGCGGCTGAACGACAAGAGCTGCCCCCGTCGCCCCCCAGATCGTCATGTGCCGGGTCGCTTGCGAGCGGTACGAGACCCAGCGCACCAATGGCAAAGGGCCGGGGTGGCCCTTTGGGTCCTTCCTGGGATGCCGGGTAATACGGGGGGCAAAGGCGCAGGTCTTTTCTAGGCACGGGTTCTCCTAGGATGCCGCCGCCGCTAGAATTAAAACGGCGGAAATCAGCCATTCTCAAGTAATGGGAGGCGGCAATTTCAAGTATAGAGGATGTCGCGTTAACTCGCGCCGAGGTCGCGTGGCTCGTCGGCATGTCTGACAGCTGGGTTCGCGATCGGATGCAGGCGGGTGACTTCCCCCGGCCTGGCCTGACCGCCAACGAGTATGTCGAGGCACACCTCGACTTTAAGGTCCGCAAGCTCGCCACGTCGGGCGAGGGAACGGCAACGTTCGAAGTTGAGCGCACCCGCCTTACCAAAGAGCAGGCGGACAAGATCGCGACCGCGAACGCGCTCGACCGCAAGGAGCTCGCATCGCTGCCCGACATGACGATGGCCGTTACCAGCGTCATCGCCGTTTCCATGGGCCGCCTGATGCGCGTGCCCGCCATCGTCGCCAAGGGTGACGAACTCCTTCGCGCTCGGATCGAGCAGGCAATTCAGGACGCGCTCGAAGACCTCAGCCTGACGCGGGTCGAGGAGTCGATGGGCGGGGGCATGGATGAGGACGACGCCCCCGGAGACGACGACTGAGGTGATCGCCGCGCCGGCGGGAGCAATCCTGACGGCGGTGCGTGAATGGATCGCGGCTTGGAAGCCGAAGCCCATCCTGACGCTGTCGGCATGGTCTGCAATCCACGCTCGTCTCGATAACGGCAAACGGTTCCGCGCCTTCCCGTTCCAGGACGGGATAGCGGACGCGTTCACCGATCCGGCGACCACGCAGATATCGGTGAAGAAGAGCAGCCGCATTGGCTACTCGCAGATCGTTCAGAACTACATCGGCTGGTGCATCCACCAGAGTCCGCGGCGTTTGCTGATCTATCAGCCGACGATCGACGACGCCGAGAAGTACAGCCGAGACGATCTCGACCCGGTGCTTCAGTGGCCCATCATCCGCACCGTCGCGACGTTCAAGCCGCGGCACCGAGACAACCAGATCAGGGCCAAGCGCTTCAAGGGCGGCTGGATCCAGATCAAGGGTGCGAATAGCCCGAAGGAATTCCGGCGCGTCACAACCGACAGCGTGCTGCTCGAAGAACCGGATGGTTACCCGGTGTCGTCGGGCCTCGAAGGCGACCCTGCCCGCTTGGCATTCAAGCGCAACCAGACGTCCGACGAGCCGCTGAGCGCTGCGGGATCAACGCCCACGCTGGCCGGTATCAGCCGCATCGACGCACTGTTTCACGCCGGTACGCAAGAACACCGCTACGTCCCCTGCCCCGAATGTGGCCACATGCAGGTGCTGGTCTGGGGCGATGGAACAGGCCCCGGCATCCGGTGGGAACCGAAGGAGAACCCGAAGCGCGCCTGGTATCGGTGCGAGACTGGCTGCGACATTGAAGAATCGCACAAGCCGTGGATGGATCAGAACGGCGAGTGGCGGGCCCATGCTCCCGAGAACGGGCCGCGACACCGCAGCTTCCATATCTGGTCCGGCTATAGCCAGCACCGCGGCGCGGCATGGGTCGAACTGGCCCGCGAGTTCATGGAGGTTCGTAAGGACCCCAACCTTTTGAAGACGTTCGTCAACCAGGTGCTCGGCGATGTTTGGGCTGAGCGCGGCGAGGCTCCGGAGTGGCAGCGACTATACGAACGTCGCGAGGCTGCCATGCAGGTCGCAGCCACAAGGATGTAGCATCAGCTTCTGAACTCAAGCCCGATCCGTTCCATCAGCCAAGCCAAGGGATTCATCATGGTCACCAGAGGATTCTCCGGCCGCGGTTCGAGCGGCGATGACTCCGGTCGAGTTCCGCCAGGTCAGCATCTCGTGGAAGATTTTCCCGTCCTGTCCGCTGGCCCTACGCCGCACGTGGAGCCTTCCGATTGGAAATTCACGGTCAAGATCGGTCCGAAGCCCGTCAAAGTCTGGAACTGGAGCGAGTTCAACACCCTGCCGAAGACGAAGGTGACCAAGGACATTCACTGCGTCACCTCCTGGTCCAAGCTCGACACCGCCTGGGAGGGCGTGCTCATCGAAGACATACTTGCCGATGCCGGTCTCGACCCTCCCACCGATTTCGTCCTTGCACATTGCTACGATAAATATTCGACGAACGTGCCCTTGGCGGACCTTCTATCGGGCAAGGCGATGGTCGCCCTCACCTATGCGGGCCAGCCGCTCTCGCGCGACCACGGAGGACCAGCGCGTCTTCTGGTTCCGCATCTCTACTTCTGGAAGTCCGCCAAGTGGGTGAACGCACTGCAATTCACGACACGTGACGAGCCCGGATTCTGGGAAGGGCACGGCTACCACATCTACGGCGATCCGTGGCGTGAGCAGCGATACACCAATGACTGAACGCAGCGCGCAGACCGTGCCGTGGCAATCGTGCGTCATCGAGGACATCGTCCAGCAGACACCGAGCATCAAGAGCTTCATCCTGCGCTTGGGCAAACCGTTCGTGCACATCGCGGGGCAGCACGTCGATGTCCGGCTGACGGCACCGGGTGGCTACAGCGCCATGCGCAGCTATTCGATCGCGTCGACGGCAACGTCGTCCGCCTCTTCCCCCGCGATCATAGAACTCGCGATCGAGCGCCTGCCGGATGGCGAAGTGTCATCGTTCTTCCACGATGTCGCGGCGATCGGGGACGAAATCGAGCTCCGTGGTCCGCTTGGCGGCCATTTCCTCTGGCCGGAGCCTGCCGTCGATGGGGTGTTGTTGATCGGGGCGGGCTCCGGTCTCGTCCCTCTGATGGCGATGATCCGACACCGCCGCACGCTGTCCCTCTCCGTGCCGACGGCGCTGCTCCTGTCCGCACGAACCGCTGCGGACGTGTTGTTTTCAGAGGAGCTTCATTCCACCGCGGTCAACGACACGTCCTTCGCCCTCGCTCTGGCGATCACGCGCGAAGAACCGATCCGTCCAACGGACTTCAGACGACGGATCGACGGCGCCATGGTGAAGGATATCGTGGCCCGGCTTCCCCGAAAGCCCGCCCAAGTGTTCGTTTGTGGGTCCAACGGCTTCGTCAACATCGCGACGGAGGGCGCGCTTTCGGCCGGCCTGGACGCCTCCAACATCAAAACCGAACGCTACGGCGGTTAGTCGTGCGAACGACGGCACGACGCAACCGACTCCACGCGGAGGACCGATGCGAAGCCGGCGCGCCTTTCCCTTGCCGACCCGTGCGGATACGACTGCTGCAACAGTGGACGGAGGGAACTCGATGCGGTTCGGATTTACAGCGGCAACGGTGCTGCTCGCACTTGCCCCCGCCACGGCTCAGCCCCTCCCAAGCACGGCAGATGCGCAACTAAAGGCGATCTACGACGCTGAATGGGTCTGGCGACAGAAGGAGCTCGCGCAGATCGCGGACGGCTTGCGCAGCAAGTCCGATGATCATTTTCCCGCTGTCGCCCCTGCCGACTGGGCGCGCCGGCGCACCTATTGGACCACTGTTCTTGACCGCATCGCGCATATCCCTGCGGCGCAACTTTCGTCCGAGGAGCGCCTGAACGCCGCTGTTCTCAAGGAATCGCTTCGGGCCGAGGTCGCGAACATCGACTTCCGTACCTTTGAGGCCCCGCTGAACAGCGACACCTACTTCTGGGGCGAGGTGAAGCCTTACGCCCCGCTGGAAACCGCCCAAGACTATCGCCGCTACATTGGCCGACTGAAGGACGTGCCGCGCTGGTTCGACCAGAACATCGCGAACATGCGTGTCGGACTGAAACGTGGCTTCACGCCCCCGCGTGTGTCTCTCGTCGGGCGCGACGCGACGATCGCCGCCTTCACGAGGCCGGGCGCCGACAACCCCCTCGCCGAACCGTTCAAGACGATGCCAGCTTCGATCCCGACGAGCCAGCAGGCCGTGCTGCTCGCCGATGGGCTGGCCGCGGTCGATACCGCCGCGGCCCCCGCCTACACGAAGCTCCTGGCCTTCTACCGCGATACCTACCTGCCCGGAACGCGCACGACCGTCAGCGCAGCCTCACTGCCGAACGGCGAAGCTTTCTACAAAAGCCAGATCCGCGAATACACGACCCTGGAGCTTACTCCGGAGGCGATCCACCAGATCGGCCTCAAGGAAGTGGCCCGCATCGACGCCGACATGAGGGCGACGATCGCCACCACCGGCTTCAAGGGGAGCTTCGCCGATTTCCTAGCCTTCCTGCGCAGCGATCCCCAATTCTACGCTCGAACGCCGGACGAGCTGCTTGGCTTCTCGGCCTATGTCGCGAAGCGGATGGATGGGCGGCTGAAGGACGTCTTCACCACGCTGCCCCGCTACCGTTTCACCATCCAACCGGTGCCCGACGCGATCGCGCCGGTCTACACCTCGGGTCGCGGCGGGCTCAGCGCGTGCCTCATGAACACCTACGACCTCAAATCGCGGCCGCTCTATAATATCGTCGCGCTGACCCTGCACGAATGTGTCCCCGGCCATAGCCATCAGGCCGCGATGGCCTTGGAAGCCCCCAGCCGTCCCGCTTTCCGCCGCGAGACGTATTTCTCGGGCTATGGCGAAGGTTGGGGGCTCTATTCGGAATGGCTCGGCACCAAGCTCGGCATGTACCGCACGCCGTATGAGGAATTCGGCCGAGAGACCTTCGAGATGTGGCGCGCCGCGCGCCTGGTCATCGACACCGGCATCCACTCGATGGGATGGAGCCGCCAGCAGGCGATCGACTACCTCACCGGACATACCGCGCTTGCCAAGCTGGACGTCGAGATCGAGGTCGACCGCTACATCAGCTGGCCGGGCCAGGCGCTTGCCTACAAGCTCGGCGAGATGAAGATGCGCGAGTTACGTGCGAAGGCGGAGGCGGATTTGGGCGACCGCTTCGACCAGCGCCGCTTTCACGACGCCCTGCTCAACATGGGTTCGGTGCCCCTGCCGGCGATGGAGACCGAGATGCTGACATGGATCGCCGCGGAGAAAACGCGCTGATGCTCATCTAGCCCGTCGTCCCGCTGTCGAACCAAGCCCCGGCAGCGTTACCGCATCTCGAGGGGCGGAAGCTGCAGCGGCCCCGGACGGCTTGGCACAGCCGGGTTGCGCGACCGACCCGCTGTCGCCTAGCGTGGCGCAACTCGCTTCACAGTCAGGAACATCGGCATGGATCGTCGCGCTTTTATCATGTCCAGTGCCGCTACCGCCGCGTTGAGCGCGCTGCCCGCGCAATCTGCGCTTGCGCAGACTTCGGCGGGCGGGGCCGCGACACCGTCGCCGGGCGACGCTCGGCTGAACGCGGTATTCGATCAGGTCCTGGCCGAAACCGTGCGCCAATCGCCGGAATTCGCCACTTCGCTCGGGCTCGACACCGGCAAGAATGCCGATCTGCGCCATATGTTGGGCGACAACAGCTACGCCGCTATCTCGAAGGATCTGGCGCGGAACCGCAAGGCGCAGGCGCTTGTCACCGCCGTCGATCCCGCCTCGTTATCGCCACAGGCGCGCATCGATCGCGAAGTCGTCCTCTTCAACATCCAATCGAACATGGTCGGCCCGGAGCGGTTCGGCCTATCCTCGCCGCAGGGCCCCTATTCGATCACGCAACAGGACGGCGTCTACTTTTCGCTGCCCGACTTCCTTGCCTCGACCCACCCGGTCAAGACGGCGGATGACGCGAAGGCCTATCTGGATCGTCTGGCGATGATGGGCCGCCAGCTCGATAACGAGACCGAGGTTCAGCGTCGCGAAGCCGCCAAGGGCCGGCTGGCGCCCGATTTCTCGCTCGATCTCGCGCTCGGTCAGTTGGCCAAGCTCCGGTCGCCCAACCCTGCCGACAACCAGCTCGTCCAGGCATTGACCAGCCGCACCGGCGCAGCGAATATCGCGGGCGATTGGCAGGCGCGCGCCGTCCGGATCGTCGCGACGCAGGTCTATCCGGCGCTCGATCGCCAGATCGCTTTGCTACGCTCGCTGAGACCGTCGGCGCGCACTGCCGCCGGTATCTGGGCGATCCCGAACGGCGATGCGATCTACGCAGCCGCGCTGGCGCAGGCGACCACCACCAACCTGACGCCCGACGAGGTCCATCGCATGGGCCTGCAACAGGTCGCAGAACTCACCGCGCAGCTCGACCCGATCCTGCGTGGACAGGGTCTTACGCAGGGCAGTGTCGGCGCCCGCCTCGACCAGCTCAACCGCCTGCCCGCGCAATTGTTTGCGAACACCGACGCCGGCCGTGCCGAACTGCTCGCCAGTCTCAACGCCGGCGTCCAGGCGATGCAGGCACGGCTACCACAAGCTTTCACCAACCCGCCCAACGCTGCGCTCGAGATCCGCCGCGTCGCGCCCGAAATCCAGGACGGCGCACCCAACGGCTATTATTTCCGCGCGCCGCTCGATGGGTCGCGCGCCGCGATCTACTGGATCAATCTCAAGAACGTACACGACTGGCCGAAATACACGTTGCCGAGCCTCACCTATCACGAAGGCGTGCCGGGGCATCATCTGCAGATATCGACCGCGCAACGTGCGCCCACGCATCCGCTGCGCAAGATCGCCTTCTTCAACGCGTATCTGGAAGGCTGGGCGCTTTATGCGGAGCAACTCGCCGACGAACTCGGGGGCTATGCCTCGCCTGTTGAACGCGCCGGTTATCTGCAATCGTTCCTGTTCCGCGCCGCACGGCTGGTCGTGGATACCGGCATCCATACCAAGCGGTGGACGCATGATCAGGCGACCAAGTACATGGTCGATACGGTCGGCTTCGCGACCGGACGCTCGCAGCGTGAGGTCGAGCGATACTGCGTCTCGCCAGGACAGGCGTGCAGCTACAAGATCGGCCATGCCGCATGGCTGCGCGCACGCGAAAAGGCCAAGGCCATCGCCGGCGATCGCTTCGACCTGAAGCATTTCCACGACGTCCTGGAAGCCGGTGCGATGCCGCTATCGATGCTGGAGCGAATTGTCGAGGAACGCGCGCGAACTGCCTGACGGCTAGCTGTCGGCCACGCTCCTTCGACATTCGAGCGCGGCGATGCGCCTGGGCCGGCGCCGTCAGATTGCGACGAGAGGCTCAGAACGTCCCGCGTCGCTCTTTCGCCGTCCGTAGGCGAAGGAGATGGCCAATCCGACGATATTCCAGGTCACGAAGCGTATCAGCGTCGCCGTCGGCAGGCTGGCGAGAAGGTAGGCAACCGGCGATCGTCAGTGCTCCCACCAGATACGCGGCGGGGCATCGGAACAGGCGCGGCATGTCCGGCGCGATCCGGCGCAGCACGATCAGGCAGACACCCACAGAGATGAATGCAATCAAGGTGCCTGCATTCGCCAACTCGGCCCTCCCGACCGCGGGCTGACCGTGGCGAGACGTCGTGGCAACAGGCCGTCGCGCACCATGACGAAGAAGATACGGCTTTGACCGTACATCATCACCAGGATCACCGAAGGGAGCGCGATGACGGCGGCCAGCGCGATCAACTGCGCGGCGAACGGCTGGCTCAGTTGGCGCAGCACGAGCACGAGCACGAGCGCGAGCGGCTCCGGCGAATTGGCGAGCTGCACGAACGGCAGGGCACCGACTGCAGTGATCGCCACGGCCATATAGATCACGGTGCATACCAGCATCGAGCCGATGATACCGATCGTCAGGTCTCGTTTGGGGTTCTTCGTCTCCTCGGCCGTCGTCGCCACGGCATCGAAGCCGTAGAAGGCGAAGAACACGATCGCTGCGGCCGCCATCACTGCTGCGGTTGGTGGGTCGCTGGACGCCGGGCGATGATCGAGCGAGACGATGACCCGCATTTAAGCAGCCCTATCAATCCCCGGAAACCGCTGCTTCGCGTGACCCGCGTAACCTATCGCTAAGCTCTTCGGGCTAAACATGCTGCGATGTTCGTCTCGCTGACAGCGCGTATCACCGCGATCGGGCTCATAGTGCTCCTGGCGTTAGCGTCGCTGGCAGGGCTTCTCGCCGACGCGTCGTACCAGGCCAGCCAGAGTTTTCATGGGGCCACGCATTCCGCCGGGATCATAGAGACGACCGAGGCGGCGCTGGGCGATTTGCGGGAGGCCGAATCCGGGCAGCGTGGGTTTATCATTACCCGTAACCCAGCCTATGCCCGGTCGTTCGCCGAACGTGTTGACAGCGCCGCGCAAACCATCGCGCGTGTCGTTGAACAGACGGACGACAATCCGCTTCAGCACGCACGGGCCCAGGAAATCGCGTCGCTGATGAAGGAGCGCTCCGCCTTTTTGCTGCAGCCACTAAACCTGGCCCGTCGTGGCGATTTTTCCGGGGCGGTGGCAGTCGTCGCAAGTGGCCGAGGGCGCGAACTGATGGATGCGATCAGCGTGCGCGCAAAGGGCTTTCTCGATGAGGAACGCGCCCTTCAGACCATCCGGCAAGACGTCGCGGTTCAGCGACTGCAAAGCGGCAAAAGACTGGCGATACTGGGTGCGATCGCCGTCGCGCTCGTCGTCGTCGGCAGCTTTGCACTGCTCGTCCGGGGGATCCGCCGCCCCCTGGAGACGATGATGCGCGCCATGACCGCGCTTGGCAGCGGCGAGCACGAGGCTCGGATCGACACGGCGATGGGATCGCGGGAGTTCACCCGCCTCGCGGTGGGTTACAATGCGATGGCCGACCGATTGAGGGGCGCCGTCGCCGACCAAGGCGCCAGCGAGCGGCAACTACAGATCGTCAACACGGAGCTGGAGCAGAATACGAGGTCGCTTCGCGAACGCGGCGACGTGATCGAACTGCTGGGCGGCATGGCGCATCGCATGCAGGCCGCGCGCACCGACGACGAATTGGCGCAGATCATCCGGGTGTTCGTTCCGCAGGTCCTCCCGGCCATCCCCGGCGCCCTGTACGCGCACAACAACTCGCGCAATTGTCTTGCCCCGGTCGCGAGCTGGGGCGGCATCACCGTGCCGATCGAAGGCTTCGCGCCGGAGCGGTGCTGGGCGCTGCGCCGTGGCCAGAGCCACTTCGTCGAAGACCCCAGCCGCGACATCGTCTGCGGGCACGTCGCGGAAGACGAGGTGTATCATTGCGAACCGTTGCTCGCGGGGGGCGAGGTCATCGGCGTGCTTTACCTCCAGGGACGGATCGAAGCCGAGAACCGCTTCCGGATGAACGTGCTGACCGAGAACATCGCGTCCGCGCTGGTCAACCACCGCTTGCAGCGATCGTTGCGCGAACAGACGATCCGCGATCCGCTGACCAGCCTGTTCAACCGTCGCTATATGGAAGAAGCGCTCAAGCTGGAGATCGCCCGATCCTCGCGGGCTGGAACACCGCTCAGCCTCGTCATGTGCGACATCGACCATTTCAAGCGCTTCAACGACGAGTTCGGTCACGATGCCGGCGACTCGGTGCTGCAGACCGTCGCCACGGAGATGCGCAGCCGGTTCCGCGACGGCGATGTCGTCTGCCGCTTCGGCGGTGAGGAATTCACGATCATCGCGCCGGGCACGACCGCGGAGGCGCTTGCCGGCCGCGTCGAAACCGTACGCCAGGCCATTGCGGAGTTGACCGTCCGGCATGGCAACCGCACGCTGGGCTCGACCAGCATGTCGTTCGGCATCGCAACCTGGTCCGACGCCATGGACCGGGATGGCGCAACCCTCATCCAGGCGGCAGACATGGCCCTGTATCAATCCAAGCGAGCCGGCCGCAACCGCGCCACCATCAGCACGCTTGCGGCGTGATTTCGAACATCCAGGAGCAATAAGTTCCGCAAGACTGGGTATCGTCTTCGTGAACGTTCGCCGCCCGGACGGCGCGGGGACGCTGCCCCCGCTGCCCCCCGCTGCCCCCGCTGTCCCGTCTCGGTGCACGGCATGACGCTTATACCGCGTTGCCGACGAGATGCCCGATCCCGGCGGTCGCCGCCATCGCCGCCGCGCCCCAGACCAGGACGCGAAAGGCCGGGCGCAGTGGGCGGGCTCCCCCTGCCATCGCGCCGACCACGCCAAGGATCGCGAGGCACACGAGCGTCGCGCCGATCACCGCGACCAGCCGCTGCGGCGCCGGCGCCAGCGCAGCGACCACGAGCGGCAGAACGGCACCGCTCACGAAGCTGACCGCCGACGCGAACGCCGCCTGGATCGGGCGCGCCATGACGATTTCGGAAATGCCCAGCTCGTCGCGGGCGTGCGCGCCGAGCGCGTCGTGCGCCATCAACTGCGCGGCGACCTGATACGCAAGCGTCGCATCGAGCCCGCGCGCGACATAGATCTGCGCCAGTTCGTCATGCTCGTGCGCCCAGTCGCTCGCCAGTTCGGCATGTTCGCGGGCTAGATCCGCAGCCTCGCTGTCCGCCTGCGAACTGACCGAGACATACTCGCCAGTCGCCATCGACATCGCGCCCGCGATCATCGCCGCCGACCCCGCGACTAGCACCGCACCGGTCGTTGCGCCCGATGCGGCGACCCCCGCGATCAGGCTCGCGGTCAAGACGATACCGTCGTTCGCGCCGAGCACCGCCGCGCGCAACCACCCCGTCCGCGAGACCAGGTGGCGCTCGCGATGCCCGCTCATGGCAGCTTCCTGATCGTCTCATCAAGCGTCGCGACGGTGACACCCAGCTTGCGGACGATCAGATGATTCTGCGCAACCTGTGCATCGCTGGACAACGTCAGCCACTGATCCACCCGCACGCCGCCCTTCATGGGAAAGTCGAGGTGAAGCCGGTTGCCCTCGACCTCCCCCGTCACGGGGCCCGACGCGTCGGTCAGCGTACCCGTATAGCGCCCGTTACCAAGCGGCCGGATCCGCCATTGCCGATCGCGCGCGGGCTTGCCCTGCTGTTCGATATGCTGGTCGAGCACCAGTGTTCCATCCGCGACGACGTGACCGACGCTGCTGACGTGCGTCGTCGTCGGCGCATGCAGAACGATCTTGAGCGTGCCGAGGCCGTCGAGCCGCCCCTCGAAGAAGCGCTCGGCGACGAATTGCGGCGTCGTACCGGTTCTAGCCACGGGTGGCGCGCCCGCACACGCTCCGACGAGTAAGGCGAGTGTCACCGCTATCGCTGGCCTCAAAGTCATGAACGGCGTCATCGGAAGGGCTTTCCAGCAGGAGCATGCGGTCATCGTTCGCGGATCCTATGATCCGCCCCTCGCCGCGTGTCGGTTCGACACACGTAAGTCTCAGGCCACACCGATCCAGGCATCGACCTGTTCGGCCAGCACCCCGAGCGGCAGAGCGCCATGCGCCAGCACCACCTCGTGGAAATCGCGGATGTTGAAGCGCGCACCCAATTCGGTTTCCGCCTTGCGCCGGAGAGCCGATATACGCTGCTGCCCCACCATGTAGCTCGTCGCCTGCCCGGGGTTGTTGATGTAGCGATCGACCTCTTTGACCACATCGCGAGCCGAGAGCGGGGCATTTTGCGTGAAATAGGCAACCGCTTGGTCGCGGCTCCAGCGCTTGGCATGCATCCCCGTATCGAGCACCAGGCGGCACGCGCGCCACACCTGCAACGCCAGCATGCCCAGTTCCGAATATGGATCGCCATAGGCGCCCATCTCCTTGGCAAGCCGTTCCGAGTACAGACCCCAACCCTCTGTATAGGCGCCATAATAGCCGAAGCGGCGGAACTTCGGCACGCCTGTCAATTCCTGTGCGCGAGCAATCTGGAAATGGTGCCCCGGCGCGCCTTCATGATGCGCGATCCCCTCGACCTGTGTCTTCTGCACCTGCGTCATGTCCGCTAGGTTGACGTAGAAGATCCCCGGCCGCGAGCCATCCGGCGCGGGCTGATCATAGAAGGCGACCGCGGCTGTCTCCTGTCGCCACGTCTCGACCGCGCGCACCTCCAGCGGCGCCTTTGGCAGTCGGCGAAAGAAGCGCGGCGCGGCGGCCATCGTCTGCGCGATCGCCGCGCGCGCGTCGGTGAGATAGAGTTGACGCCCCGCATCGGTGTTCGGATATTTGAACTTCGGGTCGGACCGCAGCGCCACGAAAAGGTCCTGCAGCGATCCGGCAAAACCCGCCCGTTTCATCACCGCCGTCATCTCGGCGTGGATCGAACGCACCTGATCGAGCCCCAGCTTATGGATCTGCTCTGCCGTCATCTCGGTGGTGGTGTAATAGGCAAGCCGCGCCTGATAATATGCGTCGCCACCGGGCAAGCTCCAGGCGCCGTCATTGCCCTTGGCGAGAGGCTCGATCTCATCGAGTGCGGCAAAAAGTACGTCGAAGCCTTGGCGGAACGGCCCTTTCAGCGCCGCGACCGCATCCGCGATCAGCGCTGCCTTGATAGCCGGGGACACGCTGAGCTTGCCGACCTTAGCCTTGAAATCGGCGAGCAGGCTGCTGTCCGGGCCCGCATCGAACGGCGCGCCGGTAATGACCTGGCGGGCATCGCCGCGCGCCGGCGTGAAAACCATCTTTGGCGGCACGATGCCCTTGGCCGCCTGTTTGCGCATGGTCGCGGCGACTTCCCGCATGACGCGCAGGGAATCACGCAAGCGTGCCACATAGGCGTAAGCGTCGGCCACCGTGGCAATACGGTGCTGGTTGATGAGGAATACCGGAATGTTGCCCGCCGGGCTGCCGTTCGTCGACACCGGAAAGGCATAGTCGCGGAACGCGAACTGCCGACGGTCCGTGGCGACCTGCGCCTCGAACAGGCGGTAGCTCAGTCGCGCATCGGGTCCGAGCCGATCGACTGCGAAGTTGCGTTGCAGGTCGGCAAGCTGCGTATCCTGCAAAGCTTGTGCGCGCCGTGCGGCAGTATCGGTATAATCGTCGAGCCTGTCGTAATTGGTCTTGAGACCGAGGCTGGTCTGCGTCTCCGGACTGAGCGCGACGCTTGCATCGAACGCGGCATCGAGAAAGCGCAGGAGCCGCGCATCGTCATTACCGCTACCGGTTGCCGCGTTGGCGATCCGGGGGTCGATCAGCGGCAGAGCTGCGCCCGCCATCAGCATTCCGACAAACGCGCGCTTGGTGAGCATCACAGCATCTTCCTATCTGTTACGCATCTGCGCTAGCCGTCACCCCGTGTCACTGCAATGATCAACACTTCCGAATAGCGGAGGCGAACCGGAGGGCCTTTGCACCTCGTGGCGCCGTATCGGAGAACGTCCGTTTGGCTTTGAGAGCTCCTTCCTGCCCTGCCGTCTGATCGGCGTCGGTTTGGGCACAAGATGCCTCCCGCCCTCCCGATATTCGGTGCGCGCGATCGTATGACAGTCGGTCCCCGACCCTGACGACGGTACCGGTATCGAGCAGCCTCGATCACGGCTTGGGGAGCGCACCGGGGCTTGATCCCACCAATCGGCCAGCCCTGCTCGCACGTTCGTCCCTGCGCCGAAGACTGGAATGCCCGCCCAGTAGCGACCGCTCGACTTGCAGCATTCGCAGCAATTGCGTCCTTCGCAATTAAGCCGCGCCGTCTCGGCATATCGCACACGTCCAAAAGCGAACCGAGGACCATTGTACTATGGTAGCGCTATCGATATCGTTGGCGAAAGAACGATAAAAATGGGAGAGCGACTATGGGATTCGGGTTCCGCATGAACGCCGTTCGTCGATGGGTGGGACACCCGCTTTTATGCCTCTCCAGTCTGGCGATTGCCTTGAGCGCGCCGGCGCTGGCCCAGTCCGATACCATGGCGCCGATCGCGATCCCGGCACAGCCCGACGCAATCGCGCTCGGTACCGGTAAACTCCCGGGAGCGACTGCGCCGGAGGCGTGGCACAGCCAATATGGCAGCGTGTTCGCCCGCAACGTCACCGTCGCGACACTGACCCCCTTCCTGCCGGATCCTGCCAAGGCCACCGGCACCGCGGTGATCGTCGCGCCGGGCGGTGGGTTCCAGACGCTGTCGATGGAGAACGAGGGCTGGGACGTCGCGCGTGCGCTTGCCGCGAAAGGCGTCGCTGCGTTCGTTTTGAAATATCGCCTGAACCCGACACCACAGGATCTCGCGACGTTCGCGCGGCCCGCGCCACAGGGCACGCGGCCGCCGCGTCCAAGCGCTGCTGCGATGATGGCCGGCCTTGCGCCGCAGATCGCCGATGCGCGGGCGGCGTTCGCCACGGTCCGCAAGCGTGCCGGGGAATGGCATGTCGATCCCGCCCGCATCGGCATGGTCGGCTTTTCCGCGGGTGCGATGCTGACGATGGCGACGACCGTCGCTGGGCAGGATGCGAAGCCCGCCTTCATCGGCAACATCTACGGACCGCTCGCCGCCATGACGGTTCCGGCCGATGCGCCGCCGATGTTCGTCGCTCTGGCGGCGGACGATCCGTTCTTCGGCAATGGCGGCTATGGACTGATCGACAGCTGGCGCGCGGCCAAGCGGCCTGTCGAGTTCCATCTTTTCGAACAGGGTGGTCACGGCTTCGGCATGTACCCGAAGACGACCACCAGCACCGGCTGGTTCGACGAGTTCACTCGCTGGATGGCGATGCATGGCTGGCTGAAGACCGCGTAACCGACCCGGCCGTCCCACGTTTACGATACTCCGCCGGAGAGCGACGCGACCAAGCGCGCCTCCGGCCACGACGTTCGACAGGAGAGATTGTGCCACGCAAGAGCATCGCCACCGTCCTCGCTTCGGTGAGCCTCTGTACAGTTTCCAGCGTGGTCTGCGCGCAATCGCTGACGGTTAGCCCCGCCGAAACGCTCGAGACGCAGGGGTTGAGCGTCATCGTCGATCAGAACCAGTTCAGCCCGATCTTCTTCGATGAAAAGAATGCCGGAATCCAGATCGTGCTGCACGGCGACCGGATCGCCACCGACGGGGCGGTGCGCCTCGACAACACTCCCGAGCAATGGGCGCGGGTTCCTGCCTTCATCAGTCGCACGCGCGGCACCGAACCCAACCAGCTGGTGGTGCGCTCCGCGTACAAGGACGCCAAGCTCGACTATAGCGTCAAGGTCACCGCCGAGGGCGAAGGGTTCCGGATCGCCGTCGATCTCGACCGCCCGTTGCCGGCGAACCTGGTCGGCAAGGCGGGGTTCAATCTCGACTTCCTGCCGACCGCTTATTTCGGAAAGTCCTATCTGCTGGATACGGCGCCGGGGTTGTTCCCGCGCCACCCGACCGGGCCGATGGCGAAGGACGGCTCCGGCGATCCGCTGCCGCTGGCGTCGGGTGGCAAGTCGATCACGCTCGCACCAGAGGACCCGATGACTCGCGTCACCATCACGTCCGACCAGGGTCCGCTGGCGCTCTACGATGCGCGTGCGCGTGCGCAGAACGGCTGGTTCGTCGTCCGATCGATGATCGCGGCCGGTGCCAAGGACAACGCGGTCGTCTGGCATGTCCGCCCCAACGTCGTGAAGAACTGGACGCGACAGCCCGTCGTCTCGTTCAACCAGGCCGGCTACACCCCTGCCCGTCCCAAGGTCGCGCGGATCGAGCTCGACCCGAACTTCGCGGCACCGGGAGAAGCGGAGCTGGTCAGGTTGACCGCGGACGGTCGGCAACAGTCGGTACTTCGCGCCAGGACCCAGCCGCGTGGACACTGGACGCGCTACGATTACGCGGCGTTCGACTTTTCGAGCGTACGCGCACCCGGTATCTACGCTATTTCCTATGCTGGGCGGACGACCAATCCGTTCCGGATTTCGGCCGATGCATACGACCGGATCTGGCAGACCTCGCTCGATACGTTCATGGCCGAGCAGATGGACCATGTCGGAATCCGCGAGCAATATCGCGTCTGGTCCGCCCCGTCGCACCTCGACGACGCGCGCCAGGCACCACCGAACATCGTCCATTTCGACGGCTACAAGATGGGCGCCAGCCTCGACTCGCCGTTCAAGGCCGGCGAGCATATCCCCGGTCTCGCGGTGGGCGGCTGGCAGGATGCGGGCGACTACGACATTCAGACGCCCGAAAACGCATCGGTGGTGCGCGACCTCGTCTGGGCACGCGAGTTGTTCGGACTCGACTGGGACGAAACGAGCATTGATGAGGCGGCACGCGCGGTCGAGATCCGCAAGCCCGACGGCATCGAGGATTCGCTCCAGCAGATCCGCCACGGCACGCTGCAGCTGCTCGCCCAATACAAGGTATTCGGACACGCGATCGTCGGCATCGTCGATCCGGCGCTGCGCCAATATGCCCATCTAGGCGACGCGGGGTCGCAGACCGATGGACTGACGTTCGACCCGTCGCTCAAGCCGGCCGAGCGCAAGGCTGGAGCGTCGGGCGCACAGGACGATCGCTGGGCGTTCACCACCGATCTTCCCGCCAACAACCTGCTGGTCGCAGGCGCGCTCGCCGGAGCCGCGCGTACGCTTGCGGCGAGCGATCCAAAAATGGCGTCGGAAGCGCTGGCGGCGGCGAAGACCTTGTGGAGCCGGCAACAGCACGGCGTCGTGGCGGCGGGCGACGGACGCGACGACTCGACCTCCCCGCGCTCCGCCGAGGGCGCCAATGTCGCGGCGACCGTGGAGTTGCTGATCACCAGCAAAGGCGACCCGCTTTATGCGAACCGCCTGCGCGCATTGCTTCCCGTCGTCCGCCAGAATTTTGAACGCATTGCGGGGTCCGCCGTGCGCGCAATCCCGTACATGGACGCCGTATACCGCGCGCAGCTGCTGCCGCTGGTCCGCGACATGAAGGCCAAGGCCGACCGGGAGCAGGCCGAGAACCCGTTCGGCGTGCCGATCAGCGATGGGTCCTGGGCGGGCTCGAACCAGGTCGTCAGCTTCGGTACGACGATGTACTTGGTGCACAAGGCGTTCCCCGAGCTGGTCGGAACCCGTTACACGCTCGACGCGATCGACTATGTGCTGGGACGGCATCCGGCGAACAACCTGTCGCTGGTGTCGACCGTCGGCACCGCGTCGAAGCTGGTCGGCTACGGGCACAACCGCGCGGACTACAGCTTCATCCCGGGCGGGATGGTGCCCGGCGTGTTGATCGTGAAGCCCAACTTTCCCGAACTGAAGGCCGACTGGCCGTTCCTGTGGTTCGAAAACGAATATACCGTCAGCACGACCTCGGCCTACATTCTCGCCGCACGCGCGGCGATGGCCGCGACGGCGGAGGTGAAGTGATGCGGCCTGTTTTCGCCTCCATCGCGCTGCTGGTGGCGGCGACCCTCGCAACCGTTCCTTTGGCAGGACAGGACCCGGCGCCGGAGCAGCCGCCCCGCTACACCGCGATCAAGCTCTGGCCCGACGGCGCACCGGGCTCGGCTGCGCGTCGCGGGGAGGCGGAGATCGGCCGCGATTACTGGATCCGCAACATCCACGATCCGTCGCTGCTCGCGTTTCCCGCCAGCCCCGCGAACCGTAACGGGGCAGCAATGGTGATCATGCCCGGCGGCGGGCACAAACTGCTGGTCTGGACGAACGAGGGCACCAAGGTCGCGACCGCGCTGAACCGCATGGGGGTGACCGCGTTCGTGCTCAAATACCGCCTCGCGAACGAGCCCGGTTCGAAATATTCGGTCGAGGGCGATGCCGCAAACGACGCGCGGCGCGCGCTGCGCTGGGTGCGCGCGCACGCCGCAGACTATGGCATCGATCCGTCGCGAGTCGGTGCGATGGGCTTTTCGGCAGGAGGCGAACTCGTGTCGCTGATCGCCGACAATCCCGAGCCTGTCCGACGCGGCGCCGTCGATGCGATCGACGGACAGTCCGCTCGCCCCGACTTTCAAGTGCTGGTCTTCCCCGGACCAAAAGGCATCCCCGCCACCGCCGTCGCCAACGCACCCCCCGCGTTCCTGGTCGCCGGCAGCCGCGATCCCTGCTGCGCGGCACCGACGGTCGCGCTTTACGAACAGCTGCGCAAAAGTGGCGTGTCGGCCGAACTGCACATGTATGCCGACAGCGGCCATGCGTTCAATCTCGACGAGTCGAACCGGACCTCGATCCTGCATTGGCCCGACCGCCTGCAAGACTGGCTGGCCGATAGCGGCTGGCTTGCAACCCGACCCAAGAAATAAGGCGCAGATTACGTCGGTTGTCCGACACGTCGCCCTAGGCGTCAATCCACACATCACGTTCTCGCGGCCAGAAGCCTTCCGCAGGAAGCCCCCCTGCTCACCTGGACGGCTTCGTTCGTCTCGGTCGCAGACGCCTGCTCACCTCGACGACCGGTCCGGGCGGACAGAAAGCCCGCCCGGACCGGTTGCGCAGCGTCGCCTACATGCCGGCTGCGGTCGGGCAGACGATCACCTCGCTGATGTCCACGCCGTCCGGCTGCTCCAGTGCGTACCGGATCGCGCGCGCTCGCGTCGGAAGTCAGCAACTTCCGACGCGACCTGGTCGGCGCGGTGGCGATATCCGGGTCGGTGATGCCAGCGCGGTAGCCCCGACTCCGGGTGAATTGATCGTCGCCCGGATGTCGTCATGCTCCTGGCGCAACCCTTCCGTGATCGCCCAGACCGCGTATTTGGTCGCGCAGTAGACGGCGATGCTCGGCATCACGAAATGCGCGGCGATCGATGCCACGTTTACGACATGGCCGGCCTGCTGCGCCGATCCGAGCCGATGACGCCTACGACTTCGGTATCTTAGGTGCCAGATCGAACGACAGACGTGTTCCACCACTGGGCCCGTTCAACGCGATCCGAACATCGAAATCGCCCGGCTCTGCTCGCACCGTGCCGTCCTGGGCGACAAAAGCCAGGTCGGCGCGAGTGAGGTTCATCGTGAACTTCCGACGATCGCCCGCCCCCACGTCGACGCGTACGAACCGCTTGAGTTGCTGGACCGGCCGCGTGCGGCTGGCGACGCGGTCGTGGATGTACAGCTGGACGAGCGCAACGGCATCGCGGTCACCGGCATTGCGGACATTCCCTTCGATCGCGAGTTCGCCGTCCCATGCCATGGTCTTGGGCAAGGCGACGTCCTCGAGCGTCAGGCGACCATAGGTCAGCCCGTGACCGAAAGAATACAGCGCACGGTCCGGCGCATCGCGCCACCGCGCGCGGCCGCCTTCCACCGGGTCGGCATCGGTCGCGGGGCGGCCGGTCGCGCGGTGATCGTAGGACCAGGGTTGTTGTCCACTCGCGAACGGGAAGCTGACCGGCAGGTGGCCGGACGGCCCCTCGATCCCGAAGATCACGTCGCCGACCGCATCGCCGGTCGCTTCGCCGAGAAACCACGTCGCAAGTATCGCCGGCGCATTGCGGATCGCGCCGTCCAGCACCAGCGCGCGACCGTGGCGCAACAGCACGACGACCGGTGTACCGGTCGCGGCGACCGCTTCGGCAAGCGCGCGTTGGGCGGCGGGGACGTCGATCTCGACCCGGCTGTTGCCCTCCCCGGACATATCGCCCGCCTCGCCGACCGCCAGCAGCACGACGTCCGCACGTCGCGCCGCTGCAACAGCGCGCGCGATGCCGCCGGGGAGAGGGTCGTGAACGCCCGATCCCGGCTCGACGATCAACGACGTCGGGTCCACCAGCCGCGCACGGAGTCCGGTCGCGAGGTCGATCCCCACCCCCTGTTCACCGGCGAACGACCAGGGCCCGTCGAGGTTGGCACGATCGGCAGCAAATGGCCCGATCAGCGCGATCCGCTTGCCGGCCCGCGGCAGGGGCAGGAGCTCGCCCTCGTTCTTCAGCAACACGATCGCGCGCGTCGCGACCTCGCGCGCGATACGCCGGATCGCCGGGCTGCGCGTCTCGCGGCGTTCGACCCGCGCGTCCATCGACCGGTAGGGATCGTCGAACAGCCCTAGCGCCTCCTTCAACGCGAGCACCCGGCGCACCGCTTGATTAACGGCCGTAATCGGTACCGCGCCACTCGCGACCAACGAAGGCAGGTGGCGATTATACAGCCCGCTCTGCATCGACACGTCGATCCCGGCGAGGATCGACAGCCGCGCGGCGTCGGCCTCGTCCGCCGCGATCCCGTGCGCGATCAATTCCCGGTCGGCGTCGTAATCCGACACGCAAACGCCGGCGAACCCAAGCTCGCCGCGCAGGACATCGGTCAGCAGATGGCGGTTCGCCGTCACCGGCACGCCGCCGAAATCGGTGAACGAAGCGATCGTCGCGCCGGCCCCCGCCGCGAACGCTTCCGCGAACGGCGGGAGATAAGTCTCGCGCAGTTCCGCCTCGCTCATGTCGACCGCGGCATATTCCATGCCGCCGCGCACCGCCGAATACCCCGCGAAATGCTTGGGCGTCGCCAACATCGCGTCGGCGCGCTTCAGGTCGGGGCCCTGGAACCCGCGTACCCGCGCGACCGCGAGCAGGCGGTTGAGATACACGTCCTCGCCCGCCCCCTCCGCCACGCGTCCCCAGCGTTGGTCGCGCGCGACGTCGACCACCGGCGCGAAGGTCCAGTGGAGACCGCCCGCCGTCGCCTCGCGCGCAACTGCCCGCGCCGCGCGTTCGGACAGGTCCGGGTCGAACGCCGCGGCCTCGGCAAGCGGGATCGGAAAGATCGTGCGACAGCCGTGGATGACGTCGGCGGCCAGCACGAGCGGGATCTGCAACCGGCTCTGCAACGCCGCCGCCTGCAACCGTCGCGCGCCTGCGACGCCGTAGCCGTTGAACAGCATCCCGATTTGGCCGGCACGCACCCGCGCCAGCATGGCGTCCGCGCTGCTGGCATTGACGACCGGGTTGAACACCGCACCGATTGGGCGGACGTCGTCGTTGAAGCAACTGAGCTGGCCGGCCTTCTCCTCGATCGTCATCGCCGCGATCAAATCGTCGATCCGTCGCGCCGCCGCTCCTGCCGGCATCGGCACCGCAGCCGCCGCGGCAAGCAGTCCTGCCCGCGTGAGCAGCGCGCGACGGTCGATCGTCACTTCTGCGGACGAAGCGCGGCGGGCGGGCGGAGCGCGAGAAACACCGTGCTCCACAATTGCGCCGCATTGGACTCGTCGACATCCGCACTCGACGCACCGAACGGCGCGACGGTGTAGCGCCCGTTCGCGTACGCCCAGGACCAAAGCTCCGACGTCCGCACCTCGCCCGCCGCGTCGATCGCACGCCATAACCGCGTGCGCGCCGACGTCAGCCGGCGCCGCGTCACCCCCGGAAGATCGCTGCGCGACAACTGGCGATCGAGCCCCGCGGCGAGGATCGCCTGCTGCCACGACCACACCACCGTCCCGTGATAGGCGGTCGCGCCGAACCGGCCCTGCACGTCCGCCGGCGCAAAGGCCGGGTTGGCGACGAGCAACCCGACATCGGTCATCAGCCCCGCCGGGAACGGTCGCATCATCGCATCGACCGATCGATCGAGATCGGCCGGCGAAGGCGTGCCGAACAACAGCGCGAACCCGTCGTCGGAATGCACCACCGGCACGGGCTTTCCCGCATCGTCGAGCGACAACGCGTTGAACGCGAGCGGCGCGGTCCCGAGCGATGCCAGGGCAGGTGCAGGCGGCACGCCGACGTTGCGCGCATAGGCGGCGATGTCGGCGCTCGCCTCCGCGTTCGGCACGGTCATCGCAAACAACCGCGGCGCGGCGCGCTGCCAGACTTGCGCCTGCGCCGCGGCCTTCGCCATCGCCGCGCGATCCTCCGGCGTGCCGTAGCGATCGAGCAGGCCACTGGCGGCAAACCGTTCGATCGCGGCCAGCGCGGCGGGCACCCACACCGCATTCACGTCATACGCGTACCGGCCGCGTCCCAGCCCTTCCTCGCTGTCGCGCCACTGGCCGGTCAACCGCCCCGCCTTGATCGCGACCAGCGCCTTGTAGCCCGGCCGCGCGGCAAACGCGGCCGTGCGATCGACGACCCAGGCGAAGTTTCGCGCGATCAGGTCGCCCTGCCGCAACCCCTTGCCCGCCGGCGCGGCGAGAAAGGCGGCAGCACGCGCGCGACCACGCGGTGCGTCCAACAGCCAGGCCCGCGCCACCGGCGCCAGCATGAAGTCGTCGTCGACCATCGCGTAATCATAGACCGGCGACGCGACCCGCCCGCGGCCTTCCTTCGCATTCCGAAGCACCGCGAACTCGCCGATATCCTCCTCGTGCGCGACCTCGCCATTGGCCGCGAGCCGCGCCAGCACCGCGCCGAGGCCGTCCTCGACCGCCGCCGGCTGCAGCACAGGCATCAGCAGCCGTAGCGACATCAGCGTGTCGCGCCCGAAATACGTGTCGAAGCGCCACGACCCTGCCAGGAACTTCTCCTTGTACGATAGGTACGACAGCGCATTACGGGCACGCGGATCGGCCCGCGCGCCACTGGTCAGCAGCGCGTCGCCGCCAAGCGGAGTGAGCGGCGTCTCGCCACTACCCGCGACGATCGCGATCCGGATACGCCCGCCCTTCCCCGCGCGGATGCCGTCCTTGTCAACGATCGCACCGTCGAGCCCGCGAACCGACAGGACATAGCCTGCCGCACCGTCAAGCCGGTCGCGCGCCCAGACCATCCCCGGCCCGCCGCGAAGATCCGCGTCGTAGCGCCCCGCCACCAGGATCTCGGCAGGCGCCTTCCCCAGCGCCTCGTAGTCGCGCAGCACCCGGATCGACGAGAGCACCGCCTGCCGGAAGCGCAGCACCGGCACGTCGATGCTGGCGACCGCCTGCACCGCATGCAACGGCCGCCCCTTCGCATCCGTCATCGGCGACGGCGTTGGCGGTGTATCAAGCGTCCAGGTCGCGGGCCGGTCGATCTTGTCGAACCACAAGCCGACCGCACTGTTGCCCGCAGGAAACGCCGACAGGATGCGCGGCATGTCGCCCGATCGCAACAGCAGGTGCGCCGCCGTCTGGCCATCGCGCACGAACGCATTGATGTTGCGCCCTTCGTCGATCCGGAACGCGAGCGGTGCCGTGTCGCGCTCGGCCCGGTCGTCGACGGGCGTGCGCTGGGCGGATCCGGCGACACCGCCGGCAAGCGCGACGACGAGCGCCAGCGCGGAGGTGAAGCGGATCATGATGTCTCCGAAGAAAAAGGGGCGCGGCTGGGGTGAACCGCGCCCAAGGGGGGGGACCTAGAAGTCGAAGCGCACGCTCGCCACCGCGTTGCGGCCGTTGATCGGACGCGCGAAATACGTGTTCCGGCCGGTGTTCTCGACGAACCCGCCGCGCGGATTGCCTTCGGTCAGCCCGATCACGTTGCCGATATTCTCGACGCTCGCCGACAACGACACACCTTCGTCGAGCCGGAACAGCACGCCGGCCGAGAACACCGAATAGGCGGGCAGTTCGAGCGAGTTGGACACGTCGGCATAGATCTTCCCGATCCGCTTCCAGCTGCCATAAATCTCGCCCAGATTGTTCGGCAGCACGATCGCCGGCGTAACGTTGATGTTGAGCGCCGGCGTACGCTCGGGCCGATTGCCGCCGAAGCCCTGCACGGTCGCCCGTAGCGCAGGATCGATCGTGTTGAGATCCACGACGACACCGTTGCGGCGTGCGATCAACTCACCGATGCTGATGCTCGAATCCTGGATCACGCCGCTTGCCTGCAGGCGGAACCAGGTCGTCGGGCGCAGCGTCACGTCGAACTCGCCGCCATACACCTTGATCCCCGAATTGGCGGTCAGCTGCTGCGTGATCTGCACGCCGCCGACGGTCGAGGTGATGTCGCGCGACTGCGGGTAGTCGAGGAACTTGGTGTAGAAGCCGGTGATCGATGCCTGCAGGAAGCTGCTCGAATAGCGCACGCCGCCTTCCGCGAAGCGCAGGTTGGTCGGCGTGTTCTGCTCCTGCGCCTGGAACCCGGTGGCATAGCGGCCATAGACTGCGAGGCGCGGGGTGATCAGGTAGTTTGCGCCCAGCGTCCACGCGACCTTGTTGAACTCGCGACGCTGCGCCGTGTACGTGCCGGCAAAGCTGTTGTTGATGTAGTTGTTGGCGATGATGTTATCGTTGTCGACCAGCAAATTCCCCGCAGCGTCATAGGTGCCCGAACCGGGGACCGGCGCACGGTTGAGCGTGTCGCCCGCCAGTCGGTTGAACACGAAATGCTCGAACCGCGCGCCGCCGTCGATCCGCAGCTTGTCCCACAACGTCAGCTGGTCGGTGGCATAGGCCGAGATTGAACTGAACTTGGCGCGGCTCGGGCCTTCGCCGAACGTGCCATAGGTCAGGAAGCCGTTCTCGGTCAGCGAACCGACGACGGCGTTGGCCGCATTCAGTGCGACCACGTCGACGCGGCGCGCCCGATCCTGCACGTCGGTCAGGAACGTAGAGGCACCGATCGCGTCGTTGTAGCGGCTTGACCGCGTGAACAACCCGCCCAGCGTCAGCGAGTTGGTCGGCGTCTGCCACGTGATTCCGGTATCGCTGTTGAACTCCTTTACCGACGCACGATTGCGGCCGATCACGCTCTCGGCGAGCAGACCGTTGCCGTTGATCGCGTTGAGCGCCGCGGTGCCGGTGATGACCTGGCCGGTATCGACGTAGCGGATGCCGAGCTTGTTGGCCCCCTGCGGCGCGAACCGCGCGAGCGTCTGCGCGCTGGTCGGGTTGTTCGCCAACCGGTCCGACGCGAGTCCCAGTCCGGAATTGTCGTACGAGAAGATCGAGTTGAAGTCGGTGCCGAAGTTCGTGTAGCGGCCGCGCGCAAAGAAGTTCAATTCGCTGCCGATGTCCTGCGTCAGGTCGTAGCCGTAGGACTGCGCCTTGGTGTGGACGCCGTCTTCGAGGTCGATCGGCTGGAACGACCGCCCGGTCGTCGGCGAGGTGCGCGTCCGGACGAGGGCGAAGTCGCGGCTCTGCAGCAGGCCGTGGGTCGCGGACAGGCCGGGAATCGATTTCGGATCGCCGACGCCCGTCAGCGGAATGCCGACATAGAAGATGTTGCTGTCGTCGACGACCTTGGCCGACAGCGTCAGCTTGCCGCCGGTCCAGCGCTGCGCGATCGCACCGCGGAAGATGAAGCCATGGTTCGCGTCATAGCCCGGATCGCGGATGCCGTCGTCCTTGCGGTAGAACCCGCCCAGCGAGATCGCGGTGTTCTCGGCGATCGGCTTGGTCATGAACGCGTCGACGCGTGCCGTGCCGAAGCTCGACGTAGTCAGCTGGAACGTGCCGCCGGACGTGTCGAAATCGGGTTTGCGCGTGATGAAGTTGACCGTCGCGCCGGCACCGTTGACCGTCAGGATGCCCGACGAGCCCGAGCGCACCGCTTCGAGCCGGTCGATCGAGACTTCCTGCTTCAAAATCGTGTCGCTCAGCGCGTTGATGTAGAAGACAGGCAGCCCGTCCTCTTGCAACTGCACGAATTGCTGGCCACCACCAGCGAGGCCGCGGACCGAGAAGTTGTTCGACACCTCGCCGCCCGATCCCTCGACGAACACGCCCGGGATCAGCTCGAGCGCCTGCGCGGTCGAGCGCGGCGCCTTGCGGTCCAGATCCTCGCGGGTCGCGACGGTGACCGCCGACGACGAGGTCAGGACGGTCTGGCCCCGGGCGCGCGTGCCGGTGACGACGATCTCGTTGAGTTCGTTGCTGGCCTGCTGCGTCTCGGGCTGGACGCCGACCGGGGTCGCCGGATCGGTCTGCGATACTTGCGGCGCGGCGACGGCACCGGTCGCAAGCACGGCGGTGCGGCCGTCGAACGACACCAGCCTCAGGCCGGATGCGGTAGCGATGCGGCGAAGCCCGTCGGCGACCGCGAGATTGCCGCGGATCGCGACGATCCGCCGACCGCGCGTGGCATCCTCGGGCGCGATGATCTGGATACCGGCCTGTCGCGCGAACGCAACGATGCCGCTCGACGCAGGCTGTGCCGCGATGTCGAAGCTGCGGGTCTGTCCAAAAGCGACGGCGGGCGACGCGACGACCAGGGCGCTGGCCAACACCAGCCCCGTATACAGTTGTGAACGCATGATATTCCTCCCCTGCGATGTCCCGAACGCGTCTTGAGCGCGTCTGTCGGTAGAGATGCGCGGCCGGCGGGTTTCCGTCAGCCCGTTTCGGATTTATTCGACGACCCTAAGGTCGCTGCCGTCGCGCTCGATCCGCGCGCCCGTCATCGCCGCCGCCGACCGCGCGAAGCCTTCCATGTCATCGGTCCGGAACCAGCCGACGATCCGGCGGTCCGCCAGTGGCGCCTCGACCGACAATTGGCGCGCGTTGTAGCGGTTGAACTCGGCGGCCGCGTCGCCGAGTGTCATGCCGTCGAGCACGATCTCGCCCTTTCGCCACGCCAGCGTCTCGGCAGGTCTGGCGGTCGACACGATCGTCTCGGCGGTGCCGGACGCGTCGGCGACCACCGCGTGCTTGCCCGCGTCGAGCGTGACGAACCGTTCCGGCACGGCGACCGACCAGACCCTAACGCGCCCCTCGGTCACGGTCACCTCGGCGCGGCCGACATGGCGCCGGACCGCGAAGGCGGTTCCGACCGCACGCACGCGGACGTCGCCCGCAGAGACGATGAACGGTCGCGCATGGTCCTTCGCCACCGCGAACCATGCCTCGCCGTCATCGAGCGCGACCGAGCGTTGCTCGGGCGTCATGCGCACATGCGTACGGCTCGCCGTGTTGAGGACGATCGTCGAGCCATCGTCGAGCTTTGCGATACGGCGCTCGCCGACCGCGGTGGCCAGCGCAGTCTCGCGCCGCGCCCCCAACCAGAGCGCACCGACTGCCGCAGCGGCAACCGCCAGCCCCCCGCTGGCAACCAGCATTCGACGGCGCGACAACGAAGGTCGGGTCTCGAACGCGACGTCGACCGAACCGTCGTCCGCACCCTGTAAGTCGATCCCGCTCCACACCGCCCGAGCGCGCAACAAAGCGCCAGCATGACGCGGATGTTCCGCGCACCAGTCCTCGATCTGGCGCGTCAGATCCGCATCGTCCGGTGCCCGGTCCAACCGAGCGACCCACCGCGCCGCCGCCGTCTCGATGGCGTCAGGCTGGTCGCGCATGACGGCTCCTGACGGTGCGGGCAGGCAGGTCGGCGCGATCCTCCGCCGAAAGTCCGTTCAATATGGTCTTCAATCCCCGTGCCAGATCATTCTCGACGATGGTTTCCGTGATGCCCAGCGTCGACGCGATATCCCGTTGCGACAGTCCCTCGACCTTGCGCATGCGAAAGATCGTGCGGCTTCGTTCCGGAAGGTCAGCGAGCAGATGCTCGACCCGCGCCAAAAGGCCGCGCCCTGCGACGATACGCTCGGGTGACAGATGATCGACAGCCAGCGCGCGTTCGAGATCGGCACTCGTCCCGACCGCGTCGATCCGCACGACCCGTGCACGGCGCAACTCGGTCAAAACGACGTTGCGCGCCGTCTGGAACAGATACCGCCGCGGATCTTCCACCCGCCGGAAATCGGGCACCGCCGCCAGCCGGCAATAGGATTCCTGCACGACATCATCCACGTCGATCCCGGGAAAGCCCGTTCGAAGCCACCGCCGCAACGCGGGTTCGTGCGGCAAAATCTGCCGCGCGACCCATGTCACGAGTTCGGTACTCAAACGCGTCATATCACCCCTTGCCCGGATCAAGGATGCACGGCGGGGACAGTTCCGTCACGACCGATCGGAAATTCGGACTTCTTCAACGCTGCTCGACAACGATCGGGATCAACCGATCGCGTTCCGTGACGATGTTCGCCAACCTCCATCTGACGAGGTAGGCGCGCCGCAATGTTACGCACCACAGGACGGTTGCAGTCCGAAACGCGAGCACGCCAATCGCTAAAGTCGGGCATGCCCACGCAAGCGCGCCGCCCGCCACCAACTCGGAACCGTCGAAACCGCATCAGTCTGATTGCTCGATATTAGTCGAACTGGCCGCTCTACCTGTAGCTGCCCATCGTCACCTTCAGGACGACCGGAGTTATCAGGTTGATCCCGTAATCGGTCTGGTCGCCGTTCCAGATGCGGCTCGTCACCCAGCGCCCGTCGACCACGCGGCCCTCCTCGACGCGGAACACCGAACCATTCTTGGGGCCGCCCTTCGCTGTCCCGAAGTTCAGGCGGACGTGATCGCCAACCACCAGGAATTCGTTCGGCGAAAGATGCGCCACCGCGACGCCGCCGACCAGCTCCTTCGCCCAGACCGGCGGCTCGGACTTGATCCACGTCCAGTCCTTCTGCCCGAACTGCCATTCGCCATAGCTCGTGGCGATCGTCCAATCGCCCATCGTCGTGGTCTGAGGCGTGGTCTGGCCCGTGCCGACGTCGGGCTTGGCGACCCCCCAGGTCGGATGGTCGAACGCGATCTTCGCCCAGTCGCGCGCCATCGTCGAAAGGGCTGCGTATTTCAGCCCGATCGCGTCGACCGTGTCGTCGTCGAGCGCCTTCGCCCCGAGCGGATAGTTGAAATACCCGGTGTCATCCATGCCGAACGGCGCATAGCCGATCGCACCGCGCCCGAGCGCCGCATAGAAGAACCGCGCAAACTCCTTCGCATTGCCGATCTCGGGCACCATCAGCGCATTGTCGGGCCGCGCATACGCATCGAGGTACAGCGCGACATGGCCCGCATCGCGGTCGTAGATATCGGGCGCCTGGAAATCGAGCGCAGGCGCCGCCGCCTTCCAGATATCCAGCACGTCCTGCTGCGGTCCGCCGCTTGCGACGCCGGTCGGATCAGGCACGTTCGAGGGCCCTGCAAGCGACGCGTTGACGTACATCGGCAACGGCTTGATCGCCTTGCCCGCCGCGGCGATTTCATCGACGAAGCGCGCCGTGTGCCAGGTGTTGAACGCGCGGTCGGCCTGCGCGCCGAACATCTGCGTCCAGCTGCCGCCCGGCTTCTTCAGCACCTTTACGAGTTCGGCGGGCACGGGCTTGGCAAACACCGCATTCGCCTGCGGGCCGTAGTCGCGTGGCGAGCGATAGCTGCCGACTTCGTTCTCGGGCTGCACCATGATCACCGTGTTCTGAGGATCATGCGCCTTAAGATATTTCATCACCTCGACGAACGCGCGCTTGTCCGCCTCCAGCGTCGCGCGAAACATCGGCGAATGGACGTAATGGTCGGTGCCGTCCTTCATCTTCATCCGCGGAAAACGGCGATTGTCGGCCTTGAACCAATCCGGCGTGTAGCCGGGCGAGGTGTTCTTCCACGTCCCGAACCAGAGCAGTACGACGCGCTTGTCATGCGTCCGCGCCTGATCGAGCAGCGTCTGGAGAAAGCTCAGGTCGAACCTTCCCTCGACCGGCTCGACCTGCTGCCACGCGATCGGGATCTCGACGGTGTTGGCATGCATCCGGTCGAGCATCGGCCACACCTGCGGCAGCGCGGAGGCATAGTTGCTGCTGTTGTTGACCTGAGCGCCCAGCATCAGGAACGGCGCACCGTCGACGATCAGCGCATGCCGACCCGCCTTGCCGACGATCCGCGGAACCTCGGTCATGGTCTGCGCGGACGCGCTACCGCCGCTCAACGACACGGAAAGGGCCACGCCCGCGATTAGCTTATTCATACGAACCAAGACTGCATCCTTCTCCGTGAGCGCAAAGCGAACGGGCTACGCCCGGATTTCTAGTCCCGGGGTGCGACGATCAACGGAAATACAGTTGATCCATCTCCCGTATCTGCAATTATACGACAAAATCGCCGTTCCGGCCATGATCGCGTTACCGTAAGGGCATAAGCCCGTGGAGAGGATTTTAATGCATATTGCCCCAGCCCGTGTCGTCACGCAGCCGTCCAATCAGTCCGGCAAGACGTCACGACTAGACCGCTCGTCGCGGGGCTGGTCGTCGCGTCTGGTCGCACGGTTGGCCATCGGGGTCGCGCTCGCCACGCTCGGCACTCCCGCCTTTGCCGCACCGATCGCGACGGTCGACCGCAACGGCAGCCTGGTTTCGGTCGAAGCCTATGCCCCCAACATCGTCCGCGTGACGATCGCGACCGACCGCGGGCAGATCGACGCGCCCCCCGGCGATGGCCCCAACGCCAAGCCCGATGCCGCCGGCTGGACGCACCGTAGCGACGCAGGCGCCGACGTCTTCACCTCATCCGCGCTGTCGCTTTCGGTCGACGCCAAGCCCTGGCCCAAGGCGCCGTCGCAGATGGAGCGCTATTTCGCGCCGTCGCTGCCGCCCGTGTCGGTGACGATCCGCAAGCCCGACGGCTCGATGCTGACGCAGATGACCGGCTGGGAAATGGCGCCGCACACCGTCAACGGCGAGAAGACGTTCCGCGTCGGCGCCAGCTTCGCCTCGCCCGCAGACGAGCATTACTACGGCCTGGGCCAGAACCAGGAAGGCAAGCTCGACCTGCGCGGCCGCACGATCGACTGCCGCCACAATTACGATGCGCCGGCGGGCGAGACGGTCTGCGTCCCGTTCATGGTCACCAACAAAGGCTATGGCATCGTCTGGGACAACCCGTCCTCGACGGTCGTGTCACCCGGCCTGCACAGCGCGACGCACTGGCAGTCGGACGTCGGCGAGCGCGTCTCGTTCTTCGTCATCACCGGCGCCACCACCGACGAAATCTATGCCGGCTACGCCACGCTGACCGGCGCCACGCCGCTGCCGCCAAAGGCCGCGTTCGGGCTCATACAGAGCAAGGCGCGCTACGAGACCGAGAAGGAATTGCTCGATGTCGCCACCGGGTATCGCAGCCGCGGCCTGCCGCTCGACATCATGGTGCTCGACTGGTTCTATTGGTCGCGCATGGGTCAGCTCGACATCGACCGGAATTACTTCCCCGATCCCAAGGGCATGAACGACAAGCTGAAGTCGATGGGCATGCACTCCATCATCAGCGTCTGGCCGCGGTTCGAAAAAGAATCGCGCTACTTCAATCTGCTGTCGAGCAAGGGCTGGTTGCTGAAGGACAAGGACGGCAACGTCGTCGATGGCCTGCCGATACGCTCCGATCGCGCCGGCGCGTTGCTCGACAGCACCAACCCCGATGCCCGCCACTGGTTCTGGGACCGGATCCGCGACAACATCGCCAGCCAGGGCTTCGACTGGTTCTGGCTCGACGAGACCGAGCCGGATCTGGTGCCCGACGGCAGCTTCTACTCGATCGGTTCGGGCGATCGTTATCACAACGTCTTCCCGCTCCTCCACACGATGAGCGTGGCGGACGGGTCGGCGAAGGATCGCCCGACGATGCGCAACCTGATCCTGTCGCGCGCGGCCTATCTCGGCGCGCAGCGCAACGGCGGGCTGTTCTGGTCGTCGGACATCAAGTCGACCTGGGAGGCGCTGCACCGGCAGGTCCCCGCGGGACTCGGCTTCACCGCGAGCGGCATGGCCTATTGGGGCAGCGACATCGGCGGCTGGCAATGGCCGAACGGACCCAAGGCGACCCGTCCCGTGCTGCTCGATCCGGCGGGTGCGACCGCGATGGCGCCCGACTACGCGGATTACCCCGAGCTGTTCACGCGCTGGTTCGGGTACAGCGTGTTCACGCCGACATTGCGGATCCACGGTCAGCGCCCCGCCACCGCGATCTGGCAGTACGGCACAGCGGCCGAGCCGGTTCTCGCGAACTTCCTGAAGCTGCGGTATTCTTTGATGCCGTACATCTATTCGCTCGGGCGCCACACGTACGAGAGCAATGCGCCGATGATGCGCGCGCTGTTCATGGATTTCCCGAACGATCCCAACGTTGCCGACATGGGCGACGAATATATGTTCGGCCCCGCCTTCCTGGTCGCACCCGTCACCGAACAGGGCAAAACCAGCCGCCAGGTCTATCTGCCGGCGGGTGCCGAATGGTATGACTACTGGACCAACCAGCGCTTCACCGGCGGCCAGACCGTCACGGCCAATGCGCCGATCGACAAGATCCCGCTGTTCGTGCGCGCCGGGTCGATCATCCCGATGGGCGTCCAGGTGCCGAGCACGGCAACGGCGCAGGCCTTGGAGAGCATCCGGGTATATCCCGGTGCAGATGCAAGCTTCGCGCTGTACGACGATGACGGCGTGACCAACGACTATCGGACCAAGGGCGGGCGCAAGGCGGTGCTGCGCTGGGACGACAAGACCCGGCGGCTGACCGCGTCGGGCAAACTGCCGACTGGGCAGGATGTCGCGTCGCTGGTCCAGATCGTCGCTGCGAAGTGATGCGCGAGATCGCCATTGCGGCAATGGGGCTGGTCTCGTTGCCGGCAGCTGCGCAGACCAATGTCCCGGGCGATCCCTATGCCGGTGACCCGGTCGGGATCGTCGCCGCCCCCTGCCCTGCGCATTCGTCACCAACCGACGGCGCCGGGTGGGAGGCATGGAAGCTTCACATGCTCACGCGCGACTTCGGCCAACTCTGCCGGTACCGCGCGCAGAACGAACAGCTCAAGGCATCCCGCACACCGGTCCGCGTGGTGTTCATGGGCGATTCGATCACCGACAACTGGATCGGTGCGGACGCCGCGCTGTTCACCGGCGGACTGGTCGATCGTGGCATCAGCGGCCAGACCACGCCGCAGATGCTCGTGCGCTTCCGCGAGGACGTGATCGCGCTGAAACCGCGTGCGGTCCACATCATGGCGGGTACTAACGACATCGCCGGCAATACCGGCGCCTCGACGATGGAAATCGTCCAGGGCAACATCGCCAGCATGGCCGACCTCGCGCGTGCGAACGGTATCAGGGTGATCATTGCCTCGACCCCGCCCGCCGCCGCCTTTCCGTGGAGCAAGGACAAGCAGCCGGTGCCGCAGATTCGCGCGATCAACAGCTGGTTAAAGGCCTATGCGGCGAAGAACGGCTTCACCTATGTCGACTATTACACCGCGCTAGCCACACCCGAAGGCGCGATGAAGCCGGGGCTGGCGAGCGACGGCGTCCACCCGACCCCCGCCGGCTATGCGGTAATGCGCCCGCTCGCCCTCGCCGCGATCCGCCGGACCCTTGCGGCCAAGTGAGTATCGATCTCAGCCGCCGGTCTGTCCTCGCCGGGATCGCCGCCCTTGCCCCCGCGACACATGCGCTCGCGCAGAGCCCGATGGGGCTGGCCCGCGGGCCGGTACAGCCGACCTGGCAATCGCTGGTCGATCACTATCGCTACCCCGAGTGGTTCCGTGACGCGAAGCTCGGCCTCTGGTCGCATTGGGGGCCGCAGTCGGTCCCCGAGCAAGGCGACTGGTACGGCCGCTTCCTGTATATGCAGGGTCACCCCGCCTACGAACATCACCTCAAGACCTACGGCCATCCGACCATGTCAGGGATGATGGAGGTGATGAACCGCTGGACCGCGGAGCGCTGGGATCCCGACGCGCTGATCGCCCGCTATGCGAAGGCGGGCGCGAAATATTTCGTCTCGCTCGCCAATCACCACGACAATCTCGACTGCTACGACAGCCGCTATCACGCTTGGAATTCGCTCCGCGTCGGACCCAAGCGCGACGTCGTCGGCACCTGGGAAAAGGCGGCGCGGAAAGCCGGGTTGAAGTTCGGCGTCTCGAACCATGCCGCGCACAGCTGGCACTGGTATCAGACTGCCTATGGCTATGATCCGACAGGGCCGCTGAAGGGCCAGCGCTACGACGCGTTCAAACTGCGCACCGCCGATGGGCGCGGCACATGGTGGGACGGGCTCGACCCGCAACAGCTCTACACCGGCGCGCATGCGGTCCTGCCAAACGGCATCGACACGATCGCGGCGATGAACGCATGGCACGACGCGAACGACGGCCAGTGGATCGAGACGCCGCCGCCGAACGATCCAGGCTATGCCGCGAAATGGCTGCTCCGCCAGACCGACCTGATCGACAAGTACAAGCCCGACTTCTGCTATTTCGACGATTACGAGCTGCCGTTCGGGCCGATCGGGCTCCAGGCAGCGGCGGACTACTATAACCGCTCCATCGCCTGGCACGGCAAGATCGACGTCGTGCTCACCGCCAAGCAGTTGAAGCCCTATGCACGGTTCGGCCTCGTGCAGGACGTCGAGCGCGGCTTCACCGATCATCTGTGGGACGAGCCGTGGCAGACCGATACGTGCATCGGCGACTGGTTCTACAATGTCGCGCGGCTCACCGACAAAAGCTACAAGACCGCGGAACAGGTGATCCAGCGGCTTGCCGATGTCGTCTCGAAGAACGGCAACCTGTTGCTCTCGATCCCGCAGCCCGGCGACGGATCGATCGACGGCGAGGAGGAGAAGATCCTCGACGGCATGAGCCGCTGGATCGCGGTCAACGACGAGGCGATCTTCGGCTCGCGGCCATGGCGGATCTACGGCGAAGGCCCGACCAAGCTCGAGGCCGGGATGCAGAACGAACAGTCTTCAGGCGTGTTCACGTCGCGCGACGTGCGCTTCACCACCAACAAGGGGGCGCTCTACGCGCTGTTCCTGGGCTGGCCGCAAGGCGACGTCACGATCGAAGCACTGGGACGCAACCGCTTCGCCGACGGCGTCGTCGAACGCGTGACCCTGCTCGGCGGCGGCAGCATGGCGCACCGCCGTGATGCACGCGGGCTACACCTGACGATGCCCGCCAACCCCGGCGAGGGGTTCGTCCCCGTCCTGAAGCTGGAAGGCCGCGGCCTGGTCTAGCATTCGACGTTCCGCTCCTTCGAGCCGACCCTAGCGATGCATGCCGGGCGTTCGTGAGTGCCGGATTATCGCGGCGCGATCGGATCGCCGTAGAACAGGCCGCGGCCGTCCGTGCCGATATAGACCCGTCCCTCGCGCCGGGGATCGCCGGAGATGACGCGGTAGCGACCGCCCCAGCGATGCGCGTCGTCGTCGATCCGCGCCCAGGACCGTCCTTGATCCACCGAGCGCCAAGCCCCCCGAACACCGGCAAGCGTTCCTATCGCGAACACACCGTTCCGGCCGAGACCGAAGAGTTCGACCCGCAGTTCGCCATTCGCGGGCGCGAAGCTTGCGCCGCCGTCGATGCTCCGGAACAGCCGTTCGCCCGCCAGCAGCCATAATGTTCCCGTGCGGTCGGGGTCCGCCACGAGGCTGCTCTGCGCTTCGCGACCTTGCCGGCCGACCGGCTTGAGATCCGCCGGCAGCCCTCGGCCCGCGACCGCGGAAAAACTGGCCGCAGCATCGCGCGAGACCAGCAGCCGCCCATGCAGGACGTCGACCGCGTAGAAGATCCTTGGGTCGCGTTTGTCGGCGACTGCACGGATCTTGCCCGGCAGCCCGGCGACGATCGACCAATGGCGGCCGGCGTCGCGCGACGCCTGCGGGACCGGGGTCGCTACGACGATCGTCGTGCCGTCGGCGGATACGGTGATCGGCCAATCGCCGTTCAGGTCCTCGCGCCGCGGCGGGTTGCCCATCGGCGGCACGGTGATCGCGGTCCAGGTGCGGCCGCCGTCCTCCGACCGCCCCATCGACGCGTCACGCGGCCTGTCCAGGTACCGGCTGCCGCTTCGGACGACGACGTTCGGCGCCATCCCGGCGTAGTCGATGGTGTTGGTGTTCGACATGTACGGATCGACGAACGTCGGTCGCGGCGAGCGGTCGAGATCGTCGTGCACGAAGCCGGCGAGATCGCCGAACCCTGAGATCAACGGCGCGCCCCCGGTCGGCGATGCGAGCGTGATGATCGCCGTCTGTTCGATCCCGCGGGTCCAGGGCGTCCAGTCGACCTCGCCCGAACGCCTGAGCGCGCGGGTCGCGTAGACCGTCGCGCCGGTCGTGTAGGCGACATGACCAGGATCGAACGGATCGATCGCAAGGCCGGAAATCCAGTGGCCGAAATCGGCGCCCTTGCCCTCATGCAACAGGAACGGCGTCGCCGACACGTCGCGCCGGCTGCGCGGCCCGACATCGTCCCAGCTTCGGCCGTCGTCGCGGCTGATCCAGAGTGAGTCCCGGTGTTTGTAGCGGTCGACGGTGCTGACCGCGACGGTTCCCGGCGACATCGCGGACACCGCAACGCCGAGGAATGCGCCCTCCGCCCCGGTATCGCGCCACACGGCAGGGGTCACGTCGCGGCCGGCGCCGTCGGGATCGTAGCGCCACACCGCGCCGGTTGCGATGCCGCTCGGCCCCAGCCCGCTCGCATAGCCGACCCACAACACGCCCCGCTGATCGACGACGCCCTTGGCAGCGAGCAGCGCCGGGCCCGTCACCGCGATCCACGTCTCGCCGGCGTCATCCGAACGATACAGATGCGTGGCGCCGGGATCGGCAACGCCGGCCCACACGCGCCGCGACGGTCGGCCTGCCCCGCCGCTGGTAGGATCGACCGCGACAAAGGCGACCCCGCCATGCGTCCGGCGAAAACCGGGGCGTCCCAGCCCCGCGACTGGAAAGCGCGCGACCTTTGCCCAGGTCGCGCCGGCATCGTCGCTGCGCCACAAGCCGTCGTGCCGCGAGCCGAAGAACAGTCGCCGCATCGCGTTGGGGTCGATCGCGAGCCGCTCGCCGAGCCCGCGACCATCCTCGTTGCCGCCCATCGCGAACGGGACGGGCGTGATCCGCCAGGATCGTCCCCGGTCGGCGGAGCGCAGGATTGCCGCGGGCTGGCTGGCGCCCACCCCTGCCGCCATGTAGACGACATCGGGATCGCGGGGATCGGGCGCGATGCTCTCGATACCCATGTAGCTCGGCACCGCGTTACCGTCCTGTAGCGGCACCCAGCGCGCGCTCTTTTCGTCCCAGCGATACGCGCCCCCCATGTCGGTCCGGAGATAGGCGAGCCCCCGCTCCACCGCGCTGAAGACGATGTTGGGCGCGTACCCGCCCGCGCCGACGGTCACGTTGGTCCAGCGATACGCCACCGCGTCCGGCGCGCGGGCGGACCCCGGCGTTGCGAGGGACGCCAGCAGCAACGCCGTCGTCGCGACGATGCGCAGCCGCCTTACGGAAGCCAGCCGTCCGCCTGTGCGCCGCCGCGACGGGATCATGCCGCCCGGTGCGTTCGTGCAGCGCAGTTCTGGGCGATGAACGCCTCGTGCGTCGGCATCGCCGCAGCTGTCTTGTCGATCATGTCCCGAACATGCGCCAGGAACCGCGCGGACTCGTCGGCCGGCAGCGCGGTGGCCAGGGGGTCGAACGACGCCGGCCGGATGCCTTGGCCGAGCAGCACCGCGATCCAGCTGTCGGGCGTGAACAGCTCGCCCTGTTCGCGGAACACGCGCGCCTTGTCCGACCACAACGCCAGCTTGGCCTCCAGCGAGGCGGGCAGCGCCATGGTCCGGCAATGCTCCCAGAATGCGGAGTCCGACCGTTCCGTCGCATGGTAATGCAGGATGATGAAATCGCGGACCTGCTCGTATTCGCGCAGCATGACGCGGTTATATTCGTCGATCTCGACCGCACTGAAGCCCAAGTCGGGAAACAGGCTCATGAGCCGCGTGATCCCCGACTGGATCAGGTGGATGCTGGTCGATTCAAGCGGCTCGAGAAACCCGCCCGACAGCCCGATCGCAACGCAGTTCCGATCCCACAACCGATCGCGCCGACCGGCTTCGAAGCGCAACTGGCGTGGCTCGCCCATCGCTTCGCCGTCGAGCCCCGCCAGCAGCGCCTGCTTCGCCGCGTCGTCGTCGATATGGGCGCTGGAATAGACATAGCCGTTCCCGACGCGGTGCTGGAGCGGGATGCGCCAGCGCCATCCGGCGACATCGGCGGTCGCGCGCGTGTACGGCGTCAGCGCGCCGCGTCGTGCGCTGGGCACGGCCCAGGCCCTATCGCACGGCAGCCACTGTTTCCAGCTCGTGAACGGGACGTCGGGCGCACCACCGAGCAACAGCGACCGGAACCCACTGCAATCGATGAAGAGCTCGCCCTCGATACGGCGATCGCCGGCAAGACGCACCGCCTCGACGAAGCCGGTCCCGGCGTTGCGCTCGACATCGACGACCCGGCCCTCGACGCGATCCACGCCGTCCGCCTCCGCAAGGTCACGCAGGAACCGCGCATACAGTCCTGCGTCGAAGTGAAACGCGTAGGACAGTGTCGACAGAACCGACTGGGGATTCGCGCTCGGCCGCGTGAACCGCCCGCGCCGCGCCGCCACCGAGGACAGGCAATAGTCGCCTATCGGTCCGGCACCGGCCCCGTCCGTAGCGGTGTCCAGCGCGGCCTGCCGCAACCAGAGCTGGTGGAACGATACCCCGCCAATATCGCGGCCATGCGTCCCGAACGGGTGCAAATATGCGTCGCCTAGCCGTGTCCAGTCACGAAACTCGATCCCCAGCTTGAACGTCGCGCCGGTCGCGCGAACGAACGCGTCCTCGTCGATCCCGAGCATGCGGTTATAGTCGAGTAGCGACGGGATCGTCGCCTCGCCGACACCGACGGTACCGATCTCCTCGGACTCGATCAGCGTAACCGACACGCCGCTCAACACCAGCCGGGATAGCGCCGCGGCCGTCATCCAGCCCGCCGTGCCCCCGCCGACGATGACGACCTTCGTGACGCGGCCGGCGCCGTCGCTGGTCATGCCGCGGCCCGCGCACCAAAGCTGTGGGTTTGGGCGTACGCGACAAGGTCCCGGTTCGACGGGAGGTTGGCGATCGCGTAGCGCGCCTGACGCTCCACCTCGGCGAACGCCCGCCGCGCATCCTCATGATAGCGCAGGGCACCGGCCTTCGCGCTCAGGTCCGTCTTCCACCCCATGCCGTACAGGACATACTGCCAGCTCGCCTCGGTGAAGATGTCGACTTGACCGTCGATGTCGAGCTCGTTGGGCGGCCGAAAGCGCCACCGGTCGAGCAGTTCCAGCAGGCTGTCGGGTACCGACGCGTCGGCCACGTTGTCGCGCCAGAACGCCGTGTCGCGCCGTTCCGAGATGCAATAATGCAGCTTGATGAAATCGAGCGCGCGTTCGTACCGGCGCAGCATATTCGCGTTGAACTGGCGCGCGGACGTCTCGTAATCGCCGCCCCACGGGAACAGGTTGGCGATCATCCCGGCGGACACTTCGGCAAACGCGATGCCGGTCGCCTCGAGCGGCTCGAAGAAGCCGCTCGACAGCCCGACCGCGACGCAGTTCTTGTGCCAGTTAACCTCGCGGTAGCCGGCATCGAACTTGAAGTGGCGCACATCGGCCTTTTCACCCGCCGCGCCGAGATAGCCCCGCAGGACGCGCTCCGCCGTCTCGTCGTCGCCGTGGTCCGACGAGTAGACATGGCCGATGCCGCGCCGCCGATCGAGCCCGATATCCCAGATCCATCCGTTCTTCTGCGCGGTCGAGATCGTGTAGGAGGCGATCGGTTCTTCGGGCCGCGCATAGGGTAGCTGCGCGGCTATCGCGCGATTGCAGAACAGGACGTCCCGGCACGAGCGATACGGAACCTTCATCGCCTTGCCGATCAGTTCGGCGCGAAAGCCGGTGCAGTCGATGTAGAGATCCGCATCCAGCACGCCGTTCTGCTCGGTGCGCACGCCCCCGATCGCGCCATCGGCTTCGAGCAGCACTTCGTTGACGGTGTCGGTCAGGTGCCGGACGCCGTTCTTCACGGCCTGCTCGCGCAACAGCCCGGCAAGCGCCACCGCATCGAAATGGAACGCGTAGTTCAGCGGCCCGACATAATCGGGATTGGTTGGCAATTTGGGCGCGCGATGCCGGTCTGCGGCCTTCTTCTGCGGATTTGAGACCTCGTCCCAATTCTCCGTGCCGCCATGACCCAGCAGCCAATAGGGGAGCAGTTCAAGGCCGTCGCTCGAATCCGCGACCTGAAAGGGGTGCGAGTAATGATCGGTTGCCCCCTGCCCCGGCGCGTGGCGCCAGTGCACGAACTTCGCACCCTGCTTGAACGTCGCGCCACAGCGACGGACCAGATCGGCCTCGTCGATCCCGATCGTCGCGAGCGTCCGCCGGATCGTCGGGAACGTCCCCTCGCCCACGCCTAGGATCCCGATGTCGCGCGATTCGACGAGCGTGATCGCGACGCCATCCGGCAGGTCCGCGCCGAGCCGCTTGGCGAGATAGCCCGCGGTCAGCCACCCGGCGGTCCCGCCGCCCACGATCAATATCCGCTTGCCCATTGCAGCCTCGCTTCGCCCGCTCGCCGACACGGTGTCGGCGGGCGGGCCATCATCGTCAGAAGGCGAGGTTGATGCCAGTGCTGATGCGACGATCGGCCTGGAACCAGCTACGCCCAACCAGCTTGCCGCCAGGATACCCCCCCATCAGCGTGCGCTGCGTCGACGCGGTAAGGTTGGTCCCCTGCACGCCGAACGACAGATAATCGGTCACCTTGAAGCGGACGCCGGCATCGATCGACCCGTAATTGCCGCCATAGATCGGCAGCGCGATCTGGGTCGAGGCATCGAGGCCGCCATCCTGATTGCTGACGACGCCCGGCGCGCTGTAATAGGTGTACGTACCGTTCGTGCCGTTGCTGTTCGTCGACAGCAGATATTGCGAGCGCCACGAGTAGGCGATCCGCAGCGAGATCGGGTTACGCTCGTACAACAGCGTCGCGTTCAGATTGTGCTTCGACAGCCCCACCAGTGGCGCGTCGTTGCGGACGGCCCCGGTGATGTCGCGGTAGACATCACCGGGGTTGCTGCTCTTGATGAACGTGTAGTTGCCCTCGAACCCGATCCCGGCCAGCGCACCGGGCAGCATGTCGAGGAAGAAGCGCCCCCCGACCTCGACGCCCTTGACGGTCGCCGCCTTGGTCGAGTTGCTGTAATCCGTCGCAGACGCCGTGACATTCTCCGTCGTCCCATCCGTGAACAAGACAGTGACTTGCCGGTTCGTCAGCGAATAGATCGGCAGGTTGGTCAGGCGTTTGTAGAACGGCGCGATGTGGAACGACGTCCCCGCACGTCCATAATATTCGAGCGACAGGTCGAAATTGTTCGACAGCGTCGGCTTCAGCAACGGATTACCGGTGTCCGCAGTGAAGTTATTGAACGTCCCGATACCGCCGGGAGTCTGGCTGGGCGTCGTCGCCACGCCGATCGAACCAGAGGCGCGTAAAGCGTTGAAGGTCGGCAGATCCATCGTGATATTGTACCCGCCGCGTACCTTGATCCGGTCGGTCGGCGAATATTCGACATTTACCGACGGCAGGACGCGCGTGAAGTCCGCCTTGCCGCCGCGTGCAAGGAAGGTATTCGCAAGCGACACCTGGGCCCCATTCCGGAAGAAGACGGTCCCGCCGTTCTGCTGGATAAAACCGCTCCCTTCGTTCTCGATATGAACGACGCGCACGCCAATGTTGCCGGAGATGCCACGCTTGCTCTCGACCGGTCCGAAACGAACCAACGCGTAGCCAGCGATATTCTTGGTACGGTTGTCGACCTGATCGCCCGGCAGAATGAAGCCCGGCTGGCGAATGCCGGACAGGCCGCCATAACCCGTCGCTGGCAATGGCCCTGATGCAGAGCAGTCGAACTCGCGCCCGGTGCAGAAGCCGGCCGGCGGCGACTGTACCAGCCCGGTGCGGTTGACGTTGAACCGGTCCGCCAGACTCTCCGACGCGAACATCAGGTTGCCAGGCAGCGTTGTGTCGCCGCGGAAGAAGTCCTTGAATGCGTGGCTGGCAACGTCGCCCGGTGCGGCATTCGCGTAGGTCAGCTGCGGATCGCCGTTCCAGCCGCGGCCGAGCGCCGTCCAGTTATAGCCGTTCGCCAGATCGCGCTCGGTCCGCTTGGCGTAGCGCCCGCCGACCTTAACCGATCGGAAGAAGCTGTTGTCGAACGTGTATTCGGCATCGAGCTGGCCGGCATCGAGGCGGCCCTTGTTGCGCTCGTTGTGCGGCATCGACGCCGTCCAGAAATAATTCGCCGGATTGGCGAACGATGCCTGCGTCGCCTGGCCGACGCTGATCTCCGGCAGGTCGCCCGTCAGGTCCATGCCGAAGCTCTGGCCGAAGCCGATGTCGCGGAAGATGTCGATGCGATCGTAGATCTGGCGTGAATCGACACGCTGCAGCGAACCCTTGAGCGACAGATGGCTGTCCTGCGGCGCCCACGCGAACGACAGCGAGTAATCGCGCGTCCGCGTGTTGCTCTCCACGAACCCCTTGTTGCCGCTGCTGTTGACCGAGCCGCCGGTGGGCAGGAACGTCCCCGTATCGCGATTGAACAGCGCGTTCGTCTTGGTCAGCAGGCCGTTGCTGTCGAACGTGCTGCTCGCCGGATCGACAGCCAACGTCTGCGAATCCAGCTGCGTGCCGTAATCGCTCGACTGGCTCTTGTAGCGCGACTGGAAGAAGCTGCCGGTGAAGGTCAGCGAGTCGGCCGGCTGCCACTGCGCCGCGCCATAGATGCCGTAGCGCTTGTACTGGAACGCTTCGTCGCCATACGCGAAGCCGCTGGGAACATAGCGCTCATTGCCATCGCTGAGCTTCGTTTTGAAATACGGGCTGACGCGGATGAACTGCGACAGCGAGCTGAACTGGCTGAACGCGACGTCGCCGAGCAGGCCGATCCGGCCGATCGGCGTATCGAACGAGTCGGTGACCAGCACAGAGCCCGAAGGATCGGCCTTGTTCGCCATGTCACCGAGCGCGAGTTCGCCGGTGCCCGCGACGTGGAACTTGCCGTTGAAGTCGAACGGCAGCTTGGTGCGGAGATCGATCTGGCCGCCGGTGCCGCCCTCGATCAGGTCCGCCGTCGAGGCCTTGTAGACGTCGACCGCCGACATCAGCTCCGGTGTCACGTCGCTCCACAGGATCGCACGCCCATTGTTCGCGCTGAAGATCTCGCGGCCGTTGAGGCGCGACGCCACGCCGGTCAGGCCGCGGACCTGCACGCCCGAACCCTGGACGGAATAGTGATCGGGATCGCCGAGCGCCGCAAAGCGCACGATCGACACGCCCGAGACACGCTGAAGAACCTCGGTGATCGAGTTGTCGGGAAGCTTGCCGGCATCGTCCGCAACGATCGAGTCGACGATCGTCTCGCTCCGGCGCTTGCGCTCGTCCGCCGCCTCGAGTGCGGCGCGACGGCCGGTGACGACGATGTCGCCATCCGTCTGGTCGGCCGCCGGATCGCCCACGCCCTGTCCCGGCGCAGCGGCCTGTGTCGTATTGGAGGAGATCGCCTGTGTCTCGGCCTGCGCCCACGCCGGGCCGCTGGCGGCGAGCAGCGCCACCAAGGACACGCCTGCCCGTATCGCCGCTACGCCGTTCCGACGTCGACCGAGATCGCTAATGGAAACGCTCATGAAATCCTCCCCCATCTGCAACGGCCCCGGGCGCGTCGCATTCTCCAAGACGCACCTTATGACCACGGCGCTACGAGCGGCGTTAGCCCGACCATTATTGTAGTACAATTAAATCTTTCGTTATTTCTTACATACTGACATCTGACTCCGCACGGATATCGCACGACTGTCTTCAAGACTGGGGACCAACGGCGCCGTTCGAACGACCATAGCCGTGCCGGCTTGCTGTTCGTTCCTCCCCGCAAATGCTCTGACGAAGACCGATTCCGATTTACCGATCTGAGATTATGGGAAGCGATGCTGTCTTAGTTCCTGATGCAACTGATCAGGTATCCTGCCAGCCGGTTTGGGTTTCAGCGCGTTTGTCGCTCGCTGGCTTTAAGCTGATAATTGTGCCGACGAGCCGGCATCGATAGTGTCGATAGTGCGACGACGACGCGGACGCTTTGGTCGGGGGATACAAGAATGGGCTTTCGGAACGCACCACAGGCAGTCGCCGTGGCATCCAGCATAATTCTGGGGCTCGCGGTTTCGGGCCCGGCAACCGCACAAGGCATTGCGGCTCGCAACATCGTTGTCGACGTGCGTGGCGAAACCAGGCTCCGCAACCGGATGGCGGAGATGTCGGTCGGCGCCGACTTTCCTGGCACGCTCGAACGCGACGACAGTCTCGCGCAACTGCGGATTGTCCAGAAAGAGCTGCGGTTTCGCTACATCCGATTCCACAATATCTTTGCCGACCAGCTCGGGGTTTACCGAGAGGTCGATGGCAAACCCGTCTACGACTGGCGCCGTATCGACAGGCTTTACGATCGGTTGCTCGGAATGGGCCTGAAACCCTTCGTGGAACTTGGTTTCACCCCTGACGGCATGAAGCAATCCAACCAGACGATCTTTTATTGGAAGGGCAACACCTCCCATCCCCAGCCTGCCAAATGGACGGCTCTGGTCGACGCATTCATTCGCCACGCCGTGTCGCGGTACGGCCTACAGGAAGTGCGCAGTTGGTATTTCGAATTCTGGAACGAGCCGAACCTCGACGGCTTCTGGCAGAAGGCGGACCAGAAGGCGTATTTCGACTATTATGCCCGCACCGCACGCGCGGTTAAGGCGATCGACCCCTTGCTGCGGATCGGCGGCCCCTCCACCGCCGGCGCTGCCTGGGTTCCCGAATTCCTCGCCTACGCCAAGACGAACGATGTCCCGGTCGATTTCATCACCACGCACACGTATGGCGTCGAAGGCGGCTTTCTCGACGAAAAAGGTGAAGGTGACAACAAGCTGTCGCGTAACCCGGATGCCATTGTTCAGGACGTCGCTAAGGTTCGCAACGAGATGGCGGCGGCCGGGCGATCCAGCCTTCCACTCTTCTTCACCGAATGGAGTACGAGCTACAATCCGCGCGATCCCATTCATGACGATTATCTCAGCGCGGCGTACATCCTGTCGAAGCTCCGCCGCACCGAAGGGCTGGCGCAAGGCATGAGCTATTGGACCTATAGCGACCTGTTCGAAGAGCCGGGCCCACCGACGCGACCATTCGAAGGAGGATTTGGGCTGATGACGCCGCAGGGCGTACGGAAGCCGGCATGGTTCGCGTACAAATATCTCGCCGATCTCGGCGATCGTGAACTGCCCACAGGTGACGATCAGACCATCGCGACCTTGAAGGACGGTACTTTGCAAGTGCTGGCCTGGAGAGAAATATTACCGAACCAGCCCGTCAGCAACCGGCCATTCTTCACCAAGCTGCGCAAGCCTGGCCAGACCACGCCACTGACGCTTGACCTGACCGGATTGAAGCCGGGGTCATACCAGCTGCGAACGCGGCGTACCGGCTTTCGGCAAAACGACGCCTATTCGACCTATCTGGAAATGGGCCGCCCCGCCAAGTTGACCGACGCCCAACTGCAAAAACTGAATAACGCTACGCTCGACGCTCCGGAGATCAGAAACCTGCACGTACGAGCCGGGACGCCTTATCGACTAACTCTACCCATGCGCGAACAAGACGTCGTCATGCTGGAGTTGCGTCATAACTGACCATAACGCTACCGCAGCACGCACGCGCGAATTTGCGCACATCGGTCTTGGTTGGTGATTGTTCGCGGGAAGGCATCGGTTGTCCCGACCGCCCTCCCCTATCGAGCCGATAGACCTCGGTTTATACGGCAAAGCACGTGACCAGGCGTGACGGAAACGATGATGCGGCGATCTCAGACATCAGGGTTCCCGGCGCACGCGGATCGACGCCTGTTTTTCGACTGCCATTTTGTAGGTGCCGATTGCGGCGCGATTGATGACGACAGACTGCCCGGCAAGCGGTGTTGAACTCAACGAATAGTCGTCGACTTGATGCCAGCGGCTGCCGTCGGCAAGTACGATGACCCACTTGTCGTACCCGTCGGTTGCGGCCGTCCTGACAGTGCCTTTGACGGACGCGACCGACTGACCATTCTTGTCCTTGAACAGGTCGGAATCCGGGCCAGGCAGCCCAAAACGCGCCTGTCTCTTGGCCAGCACAGTCGATCGACTCACGAGTACCACGCTTCCCGAGGACACCCGCGCAGCCAGCGAAGCCACTTCGCGATCCAGACACGCCAGGCGCGCCGCATCGTCGGTAATCGCCCGGCATTCGACGAGCGCCGCCATCTCCGGGGACGAAGGCGCAGCCACCTGAGCTGCCCCCGACGCCGCCGCCATCACGGCTGCGATGCCCATCGCCCCCCCCTGGAACGCGCACTTTGTTACGGCAGACATCGTTCTGGCACCTCCTGATTAGCGATACGTCACCCATTCCGACATATTGTTGTTTTACAGCCACATAGGCAAAACTTAATTTCGTGTGAACGATTTGTCATATGCCCGAAGCGGCCTCTTTTGCCACAGATGCGTGACGACACAAAAGGGGCATGACATTGAATAATATGAGAATTCGCCTGCTAGCGACGACGATCGTCGCCGGCAGTCTGGGCATGACGGCGCAGGCATGGGCGCAGGACGCGAACACCTCTACGGTACCGACCGCGCCAGTTGTCGGAGGCAGCTCCGCCTCCGCGTTGCCCACCGATCCGGCGACGCAGGCCACGCCCGAGACTCAGGCCAACGCCAAAACCGAAATCGTCGTTACCGGTTCGCGAATTGCAAATCCCAATGCGACGTCGGCCAGCCCGCTGACGGTTATCAGCTCGCAGGAAGTGCGGCTGCAGGGCGCGACGCGGACCGAGGATTTGCTCAACAACCTGCCGCAGGTCTTCTCGGGCCAGGGCAGCGCGCTGTCGAACGGCGCCAGCGGCACGGCAACCGTCGATCTGCGCAACCTCGGGCCACAGCGTACGCTCGTGCTGGTCAATGGCCGACGCCTGATGCCGGGCGATCCGAACTCGTCGGCCGCCGATCTTAATTTCGTCCCCGCCACGCTGATCGATCGCGTCGAAGTGCTCACCGGCGGTGCGTCGTCCACCTACGGCTCGGACGCGGTGTCCGGCGTGGTCAACTTCGTCATGAACACCAAGTTCGAGGGCGTGCGTCTGGATGCGCAGTACAGCCTTTTCGACCATAATAACGGCAACGACACCGCGGATGCCGTGTTCTCCAGCGCGGCTGGTCGCGGCTTTCCCTATCCGCGGGGCCACACCGTCCTGGGCGCGACGAAGAACATTTCCGCGGTGATCGGCGGCGGCACGTCCGACGGTCGCGGTCATGTCACGGCGTTTGCGGGATACCGCGAAACCGATGCGGTGACCCAGAACAAGTATGACTATTCGTCCTGTTCGTTGGCAGAGCAGCGCACGACGCTTGGCTTCGCTTGCTCGGGCTCCGGCACGACCAGCCCGGCACGGTTCATCCTGAACGGTGGTTCGGGCGCGCAGCGTACGATCGACCCTGCCACGGGCAATACGTTCCGATCCTTCGTCAACGCACGCGACGCCTTCAACTTTGCGCCGTACAATTATTACCAGCGTCCGGACAAGCGCTACACCGCCGGCGCATTCGCCGACTACGAGGTGAGCTCGGGGTTCCACCCGTACATGGAATTCATGTTCATGGACGATCGTACCCAGGCACAGATTGCTCCGTCGGGTATCTTTGGCCAAATCATCAACATCAACTGCAACAATCCGCTGTTGTCGGCGTCGCAGCGCGGCGAGATCTGCGGTGCCGTGAACGGCGCCGGCGGAGGCGTGGCGGGCACGACCGGCGCAGTATCGATCGGCAAGCGCAACGTCGAAGGCGGTGGTCGCGTCAACGACGTCCGTCATACCGATTACCGCTATGTCCTCGGCGTGAAGGGTCAACTCGACTCGGCGTTCAGCTACGATGCTTACGGCCAGTTCGGCCGGGTGGTCTATGCCGAGAACTATCGTAACGACTTCTCGTTGAGCCGGACCCGTCAGGCACTGAACGTCGTCACGTTGAACGGTCAGGCCGTCTGCGCGGACGCCACTGCCCGTGCCGCCGGGTGCGTGCCGTACAACATCTTCACCCTGAACAGCGTTTCGGCCGGCGCATTGTCCTATCTCCAAACTCCGGGCTTCCAGCAGGGCACAGTCGATGAATACGTCGCCAGTGCTTCGATCACCGGTGATCTCGGCAAATACGGCTTCACTTCGCCGCTGGCAGAAAATGGCATCGGCATCGCGTTCGGCACCGAATACCGCAAGGAAAAGCTCGACCTCAGGACCGACGCCGCGTTCGAGACCGGCGATCTCGCTGGCCAGGGTGGTCCAACCAAGAGCGTTGCCGGCCAGTTCAACGTCTACGAGTTCTTCGCCGAAGCGCGCGTCCCGTTGATTGAGGACAAGCCGTTCTTCCAGTCGCTCGTCGCGACCGGCGGCTACCGCTACTCGAAGTACAACCTTGCCGGTGGCACGAACACGTACAAGGGCACGCTGGAATGGGCACCTGCCACCCCGTTGCGGTTCCGCGGCAGCTACAACCGTGCAGTCCGTGCACCGAACATCCAGGAACTGTTCGCACCGCAGAGCCAGGGCCTGTTCACCGGCAGCGATGCCTGTGCGGGTGCGGCAGTCGGCGGCCTGGTCAATGGCAAGACTGCCGCCCAGTGCGCTCTAACGGGCGTGACGGCGGCGCAGTTCGGCAACATCGTCGCCAACAGCGCCAACCAGTACAACCAGTTCGGTGGCGGCAACGTCAATCTGACGCCGGAAGTATCGGACACCTATAGCGCGGGTGCAGTCTTATCACCGGGCGGGTTCCTGCACGGATTGGTGATCTCGGCGGATTACTTCGACATCCGCGTCAAGAACACGATCGGTACGGTTGGTGCTCAGATCATCCTCGACCAGTGTCTGGCGAGCGGCAATCCGACCTTCTGTGCGCAAGTCCAGCGTGACCCGACCAACGGTTCTCTGTTTCTCGGCACCATCGGCCAGGTGGTCAACACCAACCTGAACGTCGGTCAGTTGCGGACTCGCGGCGTCGACGTTTCGGGTAGCTACCGGTTCGACTTCAGCCGCATCGGTCTGAACAACGCCGGTTCGATCGGTCTGGACTATACCGGCACGTTCCTCGACAAGCTCGAGGTCGGACCCGGCACGACGCTGGCGGACGGCACGAGGTCGTACGACTGCAAGGGGCTTTACGGCACGGTCTGCGGCGTTCCCTCGCCGAAATATCGTGGTAAGCTGCGCGTGACTTATAATGCGCCGGGCAACGGCCAGATCTCGGTCAACTGGCGTCACCTGTCGGGCGTGAACGTCGATCACGGCAGCACCAACGGCTTCCTCGCGGCGCCGGCTCTGGTATTCGACTCTGATCGTCGCCTTCCGTCGTATGATTACATCGACATCGCGGCATCGATCCGCGTCGCGGACAAGTTCTCGTTCCACGTCGGTGTGAACAACGCGTTCGATCGTGATCCACCGATCGTCGGGTCGAACAATCTGTCGGGTGTCTTCGGCAACGGCAACACCTATCCGCAGGTCTATGACGCGATGGGCCGGTACCTGTTCGCCGGTGTGACCGTCGACTTCTAAGCAAGGTGGAACCGGCGGCGGACATCGCCGCCGGTTCCAAAAGACTTATGGACTTACGCTCTAGCGATCTCTCCAACCAAGCCGACAAGGCCGCCGCTGACCGGGATTTCCCTCGCGCCATACGCCTCCTCTCGGACCTGACCGCCCGCTCGCCGAGTGACGCATCAGCCTGGAAACGGCTAGCGGCCATGCACCGCGCAACCGGCAATCTGCGCGCGGCCGTCCCTGCGATCACGGCAGCACTGGCACTCGAACCGCGCGACTTGCTAGGCCTGTTGATGAAAGGATCGCTGGTCGAGGCGCTTGGTGAAGACGCGGAGGAACCTTATGCAGCCGCACTGGTCGTGCGTCAGGCGATCGGCGCAACCCCGCCCGCCTTGAACGGTCCCCTCGCCAATGCGGAGCGATACAAGGCCGCAGCTATCGCGCGTCGTCGGAACTTCCTCGAACCCGTCCTGCGAACGGCGTCCCAGACGTTTTCGCTTAACCCCGGGCAGGCCGCGCGGATCGAGCGTTTCGCCGACGTGATCGCGAACGGCGACACCGCGCTTATTTTTAGCGACCTGCCGCAAGCCGAGTTCTTCGACCCTGCCCGCATCCCTGGCTTAACCGCGATGGCGGTACACCACGCGGACTATACGACGGAGTATCTTGCGCTGGTCGCGGCAAACGAGCGCGCGTCCGCTCCCTACGTCGATCATCCGACGGGCGTTCCGCTCGATCAATGGGCCGCGCTGAATAACAGCACGGCATGGAGCGCAGCGCATTTGTGGCGTGGCGGGACCGTCGTGGAGGGAAACGCCGCCGCGTGTCCAACGACAATCGCGGCGTTTGCCGCCCTGCCGGTCCCGGATATCGCGAACCGTTCGCCAAACCTGATGTTCTCGATTCTCAAGCCTCAGACACAGATACCGCGTCACGTCGGCGTCACGAACGCGCGGGTGGTCGTGCATGTCCCGCTGATCATTCCCGACTCGTGTTCGTTGACCGTGGGCGAACACACCAAAGGCTGGGTGCCCGGCGAAGCGCTGGTCTTCGACGATACGACCGAACACGAGGCGAACAACGCAAGCCTCCAACCCCGCGTCGTGCTCATCGGTGACGCCTGGCATCCCGATACGACGATGGTCGATCGTTGGGCGCTGACAGAATTGTTTGCCGTCGTCGTACGCTAGAGAGGCGGTCGCTTGATCAGGTCGGTATGGCGATACGACGTGCCGAGTTTCGCCTCGAAGGCGGCATTGACCACGCCTGGCACGGCCAAAGCCCCCTCTCGGGAGCACTCGGGTACGACGCGACGGCGCGATCGGGGTTTCGGCGTCACCGCCCGTCAGTTGTGGATTCCCGACGACGGATGAGGCTCACGCAACGGACTATGCAAGTTAGTACTCGCATAAATTCCCCGTGTCCCGTTGCATGGCGCGAGATGCACGAACCAGATGCGTGCAATTCATAGTCTACAGTTTCGCACCCAACCAATTCCGAAAAACGACATCGCGGCGATAACTGGTCGGGTAATGTCCATTACTCGACCAGCATCACCGCAATGTCACTTTACATCATGCTTCGCGCCGACATCATATCCAGCGCACGTGCAAACGGCGTTCAAAGCGTCTCCAGCGCGCGCCGCGGCTCCTAGAAATTGCCACGCAGGATGAACGAGAAGCGGCGGTCGTTGACGAAGTAGGATCGGGGCGCCAACGCGCTCGGATCGCCGCTATACGCCTGTAGCGTCTTGGTCACCGAGTTGGTCAGGTTCACACCTTGCACGCCGATCTTGATGTATTTGTTGACGTTGAGGAACGCCGATGCGTCGAGCTGGCCGGCCGCAGCCTGGAAAATCGACGTATAGGGGAAGATCACGTCAGCTGCGGTGAGGAGGTATTTCGACCGCCAGTTATACGCTGCACGGAGCGAAACCGGACCCTTTTCATAAAACACCGTGGCGTTGACGTTATGCTTGGAAAGGCCTTCGAGCGGTAAGCTTCCGGTCTTGGTCTGCGGCGCTACGTTGCCAACCGGAGTGCCCCCGTTCAGGAACGAATTCGGCAGCCCGGAGCTCTGGATGAACGAATAGTTGCCGGTAAATCCGAACCCGCTCAACACGCCCGGCAGGAAGTCGAACGTCTGTTGATAGGCGAGTTCGACACCCTTGATCTTGCCGTGGCCATTGTAGTTTGCAGGACCGCGGGTCAGCAGCGGGAACGTGATACCGTTGTTCTGCAATGGCAGGTTGACGACGGACTGGTAGAAGAAGTCCTTCACATCCTTGTAGAATGCGTCGATGGTCAAGGACCCGACCTTCGAGAAATACCATTCCGCGGTCAGATCGAACTGATACGCGGTCGCCGGCTTTAGATATGGGTTGCCCACCGTACTCAGGAAATTCCCGTTCCCGTCGATCGAGATCTGCTGATAATTGCGGATCAGTGCGGAGTCCGGACGCGTCAGCACCTTCGACCCCGACAGGCGGGCAAGCAATCTGGGCGTGATGCCGAGCTTCAGGTTCACACTTGGCAGGAGGTAGGTGTAGCTCGTCTTGGCCTGGTTGAACAAGTTGACCGAGTTCACGCCTGAGAATTGCTGCAACTGAGCATAGCCGTTTGCGCCGAGGTTGCAGACGCCGCCTGGACGCGTTGGATTCGTGCCGGGAGGAGCACCCGCCGGCACGGTCGAGACGGCGCAGCGCACGTCGTAACTGGACGTGATGTTCAACGTCGCCTGGTTCGGGATCGTGCTGGTCCCAAACGAGTCCAGCCCGGTATGCACGAACCGCGCGCCAACGTTACCGCTGAAACCGAGCCCATCATTCGCCGACGCGGTCTTGAAGGACACCATGGCATACGCCGCGAAGTCCTTCTGGTGGACCCGCTGGATCTCGTTCGGCAGGTAATTCGTCCCCGCCACGACACCCGGACGTTCGGCCAGCGGTCGCCATTGCTGCTGCGCATTGCCGTTCTGAGTTTGCGCGACGGATTCGACCTGCTTCAGGAAGCCAACGGCGTCGCTATACCCCTTGATCATATCGCCATTGTAGAAATAAGCGCCTGGGGGCGCGGTCGTGGCGCCGCGGAAGAAGTTGGGGAACGTGTAGTAATCCGCACGATCACCCCCGAACTGGTTCACCGTTACCGGATATCCGGCCCAGACTTCGCTGACCATCCCCCAGTTATACGTCGAATACTGGACCGTCTGGTCGCGATCGGCGTAGCGTGCGCCGAACCGGGCCTTCGTCAGGAAGCCGCCCTCGTCGAAGTCATAGGTCGCGTCGGCCTTGAACTGGAATTCCTTACCGACACTGTGCTCGGCATGATCCATGGCAGCGCGCCAGAACGTCGTATTGGGATCGGCGAAATACTGGCTGTCGGTCTGTCCGGCGAGGACAGCGTTGGCCGGCGTCGCCCACGCGGCGGAGAGCGTGCTGGGCTTGTGCGAGATGACGGTCGGCACGCTTCCGGACAAGTCGAGTTCCTGGTCGGCGAACGTCTCGCCGAAGATGTTCAGGCTGAACGTGTCATGCTCGGAGCGGGTATAATCGGCGTCAAGCGCGACCGACAATTGCCGTGTCGGATGGATCTCAGCATTCAGGCCAAAGTCGTTGATGACGTTGCGCTCGAAGGTCTGGCCCCGCGACAGGGAGATCGGTGCACCGCCGGTGGGGATGGAAGTGGTCGACGGCGTTCCGCTGCGATTGGTCCGGAAACCCGTACCCGGCGTCGTGATATAGCCGCTCTTGAACAGTCCGTTGGCGTCGTAGGTGTAGTTGGTGAAGCTGCCGACCGGGCATTCCGCGCGCGTCGTGCCATTGTTGTTATAGAGTGGACCGTTGCTGTTCTGCTGGCATCCGTTCGGAAAGGTGCTGTATTCGGACAGATCGGGCGCGGCTTCGAACGTGTGCTCGCTGGTCGCGTTTGTCGTATGCGACCGGATATACTGCCCGGTCAGGAGGAACGAGCGATCGCTCGACTCGAACTGTGCGGCCAGCGCGACGCCATCGCGCTTGCGATCGAAGTCCTGCGTACGATACTGGCCACCGAGCGGCGAATACTGCCCCGTCGACAGATCGGCGAAACCGTCCGCCCCTGGTGCCGAGGCGGCGTTGCACGCGGCACCGGCGGCGGGCAGAGTCGTGGTGTCGGAATTACTCGGGAGCGGGTTGCGGCAGACCAGCACGCCGTTGCCATTCTGGTAGGGCACTTGGCTGTTGTCGCGGGCTTGGAAATTGGTGATCTGGACACCGTCCGCCCGGCTGCGGATCCGCGAATAGGAGACGTCGCCGAGCAGGCCGAATTTACCGACCGGCGTATCCCATGTGTTGCTGATGAGCAGCGACCCGGTCGGCGTCCACTTCTTGGCAAAGTCGCCGTAGTTCGCTTCCGCGTCGGCGCCGATCTGAAGGCCGTTCTTGTCGAACGGCTTTCGCGTGTTCAGATTGACCGTTCCGGCGAGACCACCCTCGATCGAGGCGGCGGTCACGTTCTTGTAGACCTCCACCGACCCGAGCAGTTCGGCCGGGACATCGCTGAAGTTCAGTGCTTGGCCGCCGATACCTGCGGCAAAGGCGTCGCGCCCGTTGAACTCGGACCGGACGAAGTTCAGGCCGCGGATCACGACACCCGAACCTTCGACTGAGAAATGGTCGGGGTCGTTCGCGCCGGCGAAGCGACTGATCGACACACCAGGTACGCGCTGCAGCGCCTCGGTCACCGATCGATCGGGCAAGGCACCGATATCGGTCGCCGTGATCGCGTCGACCACGGTATCGGAGTTCCGCTTGATCGCCTGCGCGTTGGCAAGGCTCTGACGGATGCCGGTGACGACGATCTCACCCGGCGCACCGGGGGTATCGGCTGCGGCAGTGCTCTGCGCATCGCTCGCCGATGGATCGCTCGCCGCGGTTGCGGGTTTGGTCGAGCCTGCGGTGCCCTGCCCGGTTTTGGCGCCGGTAGGCGACGCCTGATCTGCGACACGCACGTTGCTCTGCGTGGTGTCCGGCCCGGCTTGGGCATGCGCGACGCCGGCCAAGGCTACGCACAATGTCGTCGCCGACGCACTGTGCAAAAAACGGACGATGTGGCGAACAGCATTATTCGACGGCGCGATACGGCGCATCTTGGACCCCTCCTAAAACTCGGCGCTGTAATCGCGCCTGCTCCCTGTTGCCCCGAGTACTTACAGCCCCGGCGTGCGACATATGTTTGCGGTATCATTCCATAGAAATCAAACTGTAAATGGCTCAAATCGTGACAATTCCGTCACGTTGCCGCGCCATTCAACAACGGTTGACGCAACGGGCCGGATGTTGGACGATCCAGCGGTAGCGCCAATATTAGGAGCGTCGGGAGAGTATCTGGTGCCGGTCATGGCAGAACCTAGAACGCGCGTGGTGGTTGTTGGCGGCGGTACGGCCGGGTGGATGACCGCAGCGGCCTTGTCGCGTTTGCTGCCGACCCAGTGCTCGGTGCGTCTGGTCGAATCCGAGGCGATCGGGGTGGTCGGTGTCGGCGAAGCCACACTGCCACATATCCGCTCGTTCAACGAACGACTCGGCATCGACGAAGCGGACTTCATGGCGCGCACCCGAGCGACGTTCAAACTGGGGATCGAGTTCCGCGACTGGAACCGCATCGGCGATAGCTATATCCATCCGTTCGGTACGTTCGGTCGTGGTTCCGGCAGAGTGGACTTCCAGCATTACTGGGCTCGACTTGCGCGGGAGGGCGTATCAATGCCGCCGCTGGATTCGATGTCCTATGCCTGTGCGCTGGCACGCAGCAACAAGTTCGAGCGTCCGGAAACCGATCGTCGACGGCTGTCCGGTACCTACGGGTACGCGTACCAGTTCGATGCGACGCTTTTCGCGCCCTATCTCCGCGAACTCGCCGAGGGCATGGGCGTTCGCCGGACCGAGGGTGTCATTTTGTCCGTCGAACGCGACCATGACAGTGGCGACATCGCCGCCATCGTTCTGGACGGCGGCGAACGGATCGAGGGAGACCTGTTCGTCGATTGCTCGGGTTTTCGGGCGCTGTTGCTGGGTGAGGCGATGGCGGAGCCGTTCGTCGACTGGTCGCACTGGCTCCCGACCGACCGCGCCGTAGCGATGCCGTGCCGCACCCGCACCCCAGTGACACCTTATACGAGCGCCATTGCGATGCCGTCGGGCTGGCGCTGGAGGATCCCGCTTCAGCACCGCACGGGCAATGGCTATATCTATGCCAGCGACTTCGTCTCCGATGACGACGCGCGGCGTGCGCTCGAGGCCGCCGTTGAGGGTGAAGCGCTTGCCGCCCCTCGCGTGCTGCGCTTCAAAGCCGGACGTCGTCGGCGCAGCTGGGTCGGCAATTGCGTAGCGATCGGTCTGGCAAGCGGGTTTCTCGAGCCGCTCGAATCGACCAGCATCTACCTCGTCCAACAGGCGATCACGACGTTGATCGAGGTGTTCCCGGAAAGACGTATCGGCGCGACTGACCGCGACGAGTTCAACCGGTTGATCGACCTGGAATATGATCGCATCCGCGATTTCCTGATCCTCCACTATCACGCCACGACCAGGAGCGACTCGCGATTTTGGGACTACGTCCGGACGATGGCGATCCCAGACAGCCTGTCGGAGAAGCTCGAGCTGTGGCGCAGGCGCGGACGGGTCGTGAAGTATCGCGAGGGCGTCTTCCTCGACCCGAGCTGGGTCGCGGTATATCTCGGACAGGGAATCGTCCCGGAAGGCTGGGACGGCCGCGCCGACCCGGTCGAGTCGAACGCGTTGATCGGCAGCCTCGACGCCTTGCGAAATGATATTGCCGACGACGTCGCCGGCCGTCCGGACCACCGCAGCTTTATCGAGCATTACTGCGCGATGGCACACGCCGCCTGATGCAGCAGGACCGACTTGAGCGTGTTCTGGTCGCGGGTGGCGGTATCACCGCGTGGAACGCGTCCGCAGCGCTGAAGCGCCGCGCACCGTTCCTCGATGTGACGATCCTGAACTGCGCGCCCTCGCCCGACGCGCTCGCTGATCGGATCGCCTGTACCTTGCCCTCGTTGCTCGGGTTTCACGACGACCTGGGCATCGGCCCAGCCGATGGCATCGTCCGTACCGGCAGCGGATACAGGCTGGGCACATTGTTTAGCGGGTGGGCGACGGGACTGCCCGATTTCGTCCATGCCTATGGTCGCTATGGCCGCGCGTTCGGTCCGACCGCGTTCCATCTCCACTGGGCGCGATCCGCACAGGAAGGATCAACTGCCCCGTTCGACAGTCACTCGCCTGCAGCAGTGCTCGCCCGCGCAGGAAGGTTCGCGCCGTCGATTCCCGAAACGCCCTTTGCAGATCACGAATATGGCCTGACCCTCGACCTTCCGCGCTACCGGACCATGATGCGCGCGTTTGCCCTGCATGTCGGCGTACGTGAAATCGTTGGCGAGATCGCAAGCGTCCTACGCGACGATGGTGACGGGATTACAGCTGTCGAACTTTCCGGCGGCGGCCGCCTGGCGGCCGACCTGTTCGTCGATGCCAGCGGCCCGGGCGCTTGGCTCCGCGGTGCGCTAGACGACGTTCGGGACGATTGGACCCGATGGCTACCGTGCGACCGCGTTCTGCTCGCCGAGGTGCCAGCTGAACCGGCAGTTCTCACCACCGCGGTCGCCCATCCGGCCGGATGGCATTGGACCAGCGGTGCACAAAGTGGGTTCGCCTATGCATCAAGCCGTATCGACGATGCCGAAGCGAAGCAGGTCCTGTACGACGTCGCAGGCGCTTTTCCCGGCGACCCGATCCACCTTCGTGCCGGGACACGGCCGCAACCATGGCGGGGTAACTGCATCGCGATCGGCGACGTCGCGACCCAGATCGAGCCGCTGGAATGGTGCAATCTTCACCTGGCGCTCAGCGCCATCGACCGACTGATAGCGATGCTACCCGGGCGGGTACCGACCCGTGGCGAAGCGGCCGAGTTCAACCGCCAGTCATTGGCCGAAGCCGAGCGTGTCCGCGATTTCCTGGCGCTGCACTACAAGACCGCGCGCCGAGACGATCCGTTATGGCAGGCCCTTGCCGCTACCGAGCCGCCCGCCAGTCTGGCACATTCGCTCGCGCAATATACCGAGCGAGGCCGTCTCCCGTTTTACGAGGAGGAGACATTCGCGCGCGACGGCTGGGCTGCCGTGCTCATCGGTCACGGCGTGCTGCCGCGACGGATCGATCCGCTCGTGGCGGCGGTACCATCCGCGATCGCCCGGGCGGCAATGGCACAGTTGACCAAAGAGATCGCAACCGCCTTGCCGCATATCCCCAGTCATGCCGCCTATCGCGCGGCCCAGTCGAGACACCTTTTGCAATGAACGAACATTTGATCCGTCGCGTCGTCATCGTCGGCGGCGGCACCGCCGGCTGGATGGCCGCCGCGGCCTTCGCGCGGTTTCTCAACAACGGCTATACCGAGATCACGCTGGTCGAATCCGAAGAGATCGGAACGGTCGGGGTTGGCGAGGCGACTATTCCACCGCTGATCAATTTCAATCAGATGCTTGGCCTCGACGAGAATGCATTCCTGAAAGCGACGTCGGGGACGTTCAAGCTCGGAATCGAGTTCGTCGACTGGGGTGCGCTTGGCGAGCGCTATTTCCATCCTTTCGGCAACTACGGCCATGACCTGCAAGGCATCCATTTTCACCAGCTCTGGCTGCGCGAGAAAGCGCGGCGACCGCTCGACGACATTTCGGCATGGTCGATGAGCGCAGTGGCTGCCGCGAGCGGCAAATTCGGGCGCGCGTCCAGCGATGCCCGATCCCCGGTCCGCGAGCTTTTCTACGCGTTCCATTTCGATGCTTCGCTCTATGCGAAATACCTGCGGGACTATGCCGAGCAGGCCGGCATCGTCAGGGTGGAAGGCAAGATTGCCGAGGTCAATCAACGTCCCGACGACGGCTATGTCGCCGCCGTGACGCTTGAGGACGGCCGACGGATCGAAGGCGACCTGTTCATCGACTGCTCCGGTTTCCGGGGTCTGCTGATCGAGGAAACGCTGCACACCGGCTATGAGAGCTATGCCGATTGGCTTCCTTGCGATCGCGCGGTCGCGGTGCCCTGTGAATTGCCTGACCCACAAGCGCCCGACCCATTCACGCGGTCGACCGCGCATCGGGCCGGCTGGCAATGGCGTATCCCGTTGCAGCACCGGATGGGCAATGGCCTGGTCTATTGCAGTAAGTATCTCGGTGACGATGAAGCCGAAGCGCAACTGCTCGCGAGCCTGGAGGGGAAGCCGCTCGCGGACCCGCGACGGCTGCAGTTCACCGCAGGTCGCCGCCGCGACTGCTGGAACCGCAACGTCGTGGCGCTCGGCCTGTCCAGCGGGTTCATCGAGCCGCTCGAATCGACCAGCATCCACCTCGTCCAGGCGGGGATCCAGCGGTTGATCGCCCTGTTTCCCGACAAGCGGTTCGATCCCGTCGAGCGGGACGAATTCAACCGGCAGATGCACGACCTGTACGAGGACATCCGCGATTTCATTATTCTGCATTACAAGGCGACGCGCCGCGACGACTCACCTTTCTGGAACCAGGTCCGGACGATGGACGTCCCCGAAAGCCTGCAACGCAAGATCGACCTGTTCGCGGGCAAGGGGCGGCTGTTCCGCGAAGGCTATGATCTGTTCAGCAACCCGAGTTGGGTAGCCGTCTGTCTCGGCCAGGGGATCACGCCGCAAGGCTGGGAACCAGCCGCCGACGCGCTCGACGAACACAAGGTAGCGAGTGCGCTCGAACAGATGCGACGCGGCTATCTCGACACCGCGCAGCGGCTGCCGACGCATGGCGACTTCCTGCGACGCACCGCGCTCTCTCCGCTCGCCCCGCAGGCTACGCCATCGCCCTCCGCTTCCGTCCCTGCGCGGACCGCGTCCGACGACGTTCCGTTTTTCGCATTCACCGCCGAATCGCCGTTCGACGTCGGCGGCGGGGGGTCGCCATTGTGATGCGGGATCTCGCAGACGTGGCATTCCGGTGGTCGGCATTGCCCGACGCGTCATGACCCGCCTTGCCGCCCCCACCCCGATCGCTGAAGTCCACGGTATCGACCGAGCACGCTTCGACCGCGAAATTCGCCCCGCCGCACGGCCCGTGGTCCTTCGGGGTCTGGCTGCCGACTGGCCGGCGGTCCGTGCTGCCCGAACATCCGACACCGCGCTGGTCGATTATCTGAAGACGTTCAGCCATGCCGATTCTGTGAACGCGATCGTCGGGCCGCCGGAGATCGAGGGACGTTTTTTCTATCAGCCCGACATGACCGCGCTGAACTTCACGCGTGGACGGTCGCCACTCGATCCGTTCCTCGACCGGCTTTTGCGGGATCGCGCGGTGGCGCACCCGTACGCGATGGCGGTCCAGTCGATCTCCGCTCCCGACCTCCTGCCCGGCTTCGTCGACGAGCAGGGCATCGATTTGGTTGATCCCGCGGTCGTGCCGCGGCTTTGGCTGGGCAACGCGATCCGCGTAGCGACGCATTACGACCTCATGGAGAACATCGCGATCGTCATTGCCGGTCGCCGTCGCTTCACGCTCTTCCCACCCGACCAGGTCGGCAATTTGTATATGGGGCCGTATGAACTGACGCCCGCGGGCACGCCGGTCAGCATGGTCGATCCGGACGCCCCCGACCTCGCCCGCTACCCCCGGTTCGCCGACGCGATGGACAACGCTTGGGAAGCGACACTCGAACCGGGCGATGCTCTCTATATTCCGTTCCACTGGTGGCATGCGGTGGCGTCCCTCGCGCCGGTCAACATGCTTTGCAACTATTGGTGGGATCCGGCGCCACGGAGCATGGCAAGCCCTTACGACGCGCTGCTGCTCGCGCTGTTCTCGCTGCGCACCCTGCCCGAGGACCAGCGCCGCGTGTGGCGGACGATGTTCGACCATCTCGTGTTCCAGACCGATGGCGAGCCGGCCGCGCATTTGCCGCCGGACGTCCGAGGTGTCCTTGGCAAGGCGGATCGCGACGGGCTTGAGCGGATGCGCGCGGCCTTGCGGCAAAACATGGGTTGCTGATGGTCAGTTGATCCACGGCGCCTCATCGAGCAGTCGTCCGATCAGCCCCGTTGCAGCATGTTGATCAGGAACTGACGTATCCTGCCGGTTCGCTCGACGCTCTCCGGTCCGAGAATGCCACGCGCGGGTGCCGGCAGATGATCGGCGGCGCATGCGGCCTGTGGCGCGAAAACGAGATGATCGTACCAACTCTGCCAAGCCTGCTTCTCGGCAACGGGAAGATCGCGAACGGCACCGATCGCATGGACCAGCGCGAGGAACGCCGCACCCGAGCGATGTTCCCACCAGTAATTGACCAACACGTTGAGCCGGCCGAACGAGCGGACGTGATGCCACCAGATCGGCGGAATGAAGATCGCGTCGCCGGGTTCGAGTTCGGCGATCTGGGACTGCGCGAGCGCCTCGGCGAACCGCGGGTAGCGCACCAGATCCGGGTTTTCGGGATCGACCATGCTCGATGGCGGCCCGGCCATGGTATGGTCGAGCGGCCCGACATAGAGGTTGGCCAGTTGGTCGGGCGGAAACAACGTGAACCGACGCCGTCCCGCCACCACGCAGGCGATGTTGATCGACGTGTCATAATGCGTCGCGATCTGTGTCGCATTACCGATCCAGAGGCGCGCAGGCGCGTCCACGCCGAGATCGAGCGGATTGGCGTCTTCCCAGTCCGGGAGATGCTCGGGTGCGGTTGCAGCATTTGCGTACAGCGTGTGTGGCCGCGCCGCGTCGGTTTCGGCGAAGCGTAAAAGCTCGGCTACCAGCGCGCCGATCGGGACCTGCTGACGGTGAAAGTTGAAGTGCGCGAGCGTTTCGTCGGCGTAGAAAAAGCGCCCCTCCGCCTCGGGTGGCGCGATCATCACGTCGAGAGGCTTGCCGCCGCGTGCCCCGAACGCCGCAAGGTATTCCGCCATCGCCCGATCGCCATCGCGTCCGGCGGCGACGGCTTGCCAGTGCCGTACTTGCCCGCGCAGCACGACAGGCTGGAACGCCGTCACGATCTCGCTAGCGAAAACCGCCGCATCGACGGCAGCGCGCTCGACGACATGACGACCCATGGCGGGACGACCTGAACCAGGCGAATGTACGGGCAGCATCGTTCACGACGATAGCGGGTGCACGCGCCCGTCGACAACCCAAAGTAAGCGTCGGCGAGTACCAGCCGCCAAAACAAAAACCATAGCCGAGAATGAGTAGCGGACGTGCAACGCCCCATGCAAGCATGCCCGCAACGCTCGGGGTCGGACCACAGTCTTATCGCATTGCAGATACCAGGCTCAGCTGCCGGTGGGCCCATTGCCCGAACCACCGTCGGCTTTCACCGATCGAGAGGTATCGCCGCGATCGTTGTGCGCAGACGGCCTTCGCCAATCCGCGCTCGACTTCGCAGTCGCACGAGTCTTAAGCTCACGAATAAATTGGTCGACGTTGAGTAACATGGTGCTGACGCGTGCGGCGGACACGTTGATCGCAGTTACCGAAGCAACCATAGCCTTCGTACCTTTCGAGCGGCTCGGGCCGATCTATGCACAAATGCCGCGCCTCGGTGCGCTTTTCACGTTTGCCGCGCAAATGGAGCATCTCGCGCTCATGGACACGCTGGCGGTGACTGGACACACCTCTACCAAGGAGCAGTTGGCACGCTTGCTCCTGGATCTGCACACACGCCTCAGCCCGATTGGCACCGTCGAGGATGACGCATTCGACTTTCCGCTTACCCAGGAGGTAATCGGGGACCTCACCGAGTTCACCGCGGTTCACGTGAACCGTAAACTGCGTGAAGTGCGAGAGGAGGGCCTGTTCGCGTGAGAAGGCAGGAAGGTGCGAATTCTCGATCTTGCCGCCCTGCGCGCTTTATCGCCGATCAAACCAAGGCTGCTGCAGTTCGAGCCCGCGTGGTTCTCGCCTGCGTAAACTCCGCGAGAGTTTCATCGTAGTGTGTTCTCAATCATCTGCACCGGGCCCCCGTAGATCATACCCAGCGTAGATCTTACCGATCAGGCCTTTGCGCCTCACGAACTTCACCACCGCCGCCCGTGGTGTTCGACCCGTAATCCTCGGTCGCGTTGCCACCGCCCGCACCGGCGCCGCTGCCGTGCACCTCGCCAGTCTTCTCGTCGACATACGCGCGACGTCCCGCCTCCGCTGGGATGCTTTCCCCTGCGGCGGCATTCGACGCTAAGATATTCGCTTCACGATTCCCGCGACTTGTGCCGACCTCGACGTTGCGAGGCTGCTCCTTGCGATAGCTGTCATATTCTTCGCCCGAATAATGGCCTGCCGTTCCGTCGTCGTTACCGACGAGCTTGGGCCCGGAATCGGTTTCGGGCGATGGCAGTGAAGTGCTCAAAATATCTTACTCCTGACCGTCTATTCTCGTACATCACGCAAAACGGAAAGGAATGGAGCGCTCCGAGAAGCGCTCCACCACCCCTCACATACCGGACATCGTCTTCATGGACTTGCCACCCTGCAGCTTCATCGCGGCATCCAGATGCTGCTTGACGATCGGGACCGCAGCCTTGGCCGAGGTCCGCAGCGGAGCCTGGTCACCGCCGGTCGAGTAGCTTTGATGAAGGTCGAGCGCAGCCTGATGCGCGGGAACCTGCTGGCCGAGATATAGCCGGTCGAAATCCGCCGCGGGCGCCGTCTGCAGTTCGTTGATCGAGGCGGTAGCACCGGCATCCAAGACAGGCGGCGTCGGCGTGAGACCTGCCTTCGTCGCGGCCTTCATCGTCGCCGCCGTCGTCGTCTGATGGTGCTTGATCAGCATGGACGCGAAGCGGCGTACCGCAGGCGTCTGGGATTTTTGCAACGCCACCTGGCTGGAGTTGATCTCGTAAAGATCGCTCATGCCGGCGGCCATGACATAGGGCATCGCAGCGGTCTTTGCCTCGGGCGGCGGCGGTGGCGGCGGTGTCTGTGCCAGCGACGCGGTGGACGTTGCGGCAGTGAGCAACAGGGCGATATGCTTCATGTTCATCGTTTTTCTCCGGTTCGTTCGTAAGGAAATGAGTGTCGAAGCCATTCGTGCGGGCGGAAGCCTCGCCATGAACGCCGCTATGAACGAGGGCCGATCGCAGCCGGCGATCCGTCCGGGTTGCGACCAACGTGAGCCAGCGCGTCGTTCTGCTGCGCTTGCCTGACCTGATCCGGCGCGCCCTCGCGTGGTGGCGGGACCGCCACGTGCGCGACGCCGCCGACGCCCGACGATCCGTGCAACGCGCTGGAAATTTCGTTGTCGAAGTCCCCGCGCTCGATGCCGTCCCTTACGTTCACCAGATAATCCGCGAAGCGGTCGGCAGGGATGAAATTCGTCGTCTGGCCGCCAATGGTGAGCGGCGCACCGTTGCGGGTCGTCGGCGTGAACGCGACGTGATCGCCGTCGCGCACGAACCAGTTTCCACTCCGCACGCCGTCGGTTGCCCACGCCTGCTCGGTCAAATGAAGATCTTGCAGCACATCCGCACGGCCGGACTCGATATCCCTGGCCCCTGTCGCGACGAAAGACTGTAGTCCAGCTGTCACGGACTCTATGAAACGATCCAATGCCACGAAGCACCTCCAGGCGTGAATTACGAGCTACTACAGCGATCGGATCGATAACGTGCCACTTCGTGAAAATGTTCACCGATGGTGTATTAATCTGCGTCTATAAAGACATTGATGCCAACTAAACGACAAGACTTGCCTGTCTAGCCTGCATGCTAATTCAGATTAATTGCTGCATAGCGGTACACTAACGGGCCGCTTGCACCCAACATAAGCTCGTCTTCGGAATACGTGGCTCGATCCGCAAGTTCACGATGTCCGCGTTAGCCGACCGGGTCAGGACGAACAGGATCGTCCCCGCCACCTCACCGCCATGAAGCATCCTGTGATCCGCGATTGCCTGCGCTTTCTGCGCCACGCTGCATTCCTGCATCGGCGTATCGACCGAGCCCGGCTGGATGATGCTGACCTTGATATCCTTGTCGGCGACCACCTTGCGCACCGTCCCGCAAAAGCCTGGATGCCCGCCCTGGTCGCCGAATAGACACTTTCCCCCGCAGCCTTGATCTCGGTGCGCAGGACGGCAAAGATAGGTAGCTTACACGCCCGTGATGGTGATCGAGTAGCATGATCGATCTGCACCGAATAATCGATTGGACAAATATCGGTGAAATCCTGCATCGTAACTGCAAGCTTGTAATACCCATTGAAAGAGGACGCCAAGATGGCCGATTACGAACAGCCCCAGGACAGCGGCTGCCCAATGGGCGGCAAGGGTGGCGGTGAGGTCAAGGCCCGCTCGCTGCTCGGTCGCACGAACAAGGATTGGTGGCCCGACGCGCTGCCGATCGACATGCTGCATCAGCACGGCGTTTCGCCCGATCCGATGGGCGAAGAATTCGACTATGCCGAGTCGTTCCAGCAGCTCGACTACGCCGCGCTCAAGGCTGACCTGACCGCATTGATGACCGACAGCAAGTCCTGGTGGCCTGCCGATTACGGTCACTACGGCCCGTTCATGATCCGCATGGCGTGGCACGCCGCCGGCACCTACCGCGTGACCGATGGTCGCGGCGGGTCGTCGTCGGGCCAGCAGCGTTTTGAGCCGCTGAACTCGTGGCCGGACAACGGCAACCTCGACAAGGCGCGTCGCCTGTTATGGCCGCTGAAGCAGAAGTACGGCAAGAACATCAGCTGGGCGGATCTGTTCATCCTCGCCGGCAACGTTGCGATCGAGAGCATGGGCGGGCCGATCTTCGGTTTCGCCGGCGGCCGCAAGGACGTCTTCGCTTCCGAGGGCGACACGTTCTGGGGCGCCGAAGAGCTGTGGGTCAACGAGGGCGCGCAGACGCGCATCAGCGAGGACATGCCCGAGCTCGAAGGCCCGCTGGCTGCGATCCAGATGGGTCTCATCTACGTCAATCCGGAAGGTCCGGGCGGTGATCCGAACCCGCTCCTGTCGGCACGCGACATGAAGGCGACGTTCCTGCGGATGGCGATGAACTCCGAGGAAACCGTTGCGCTGACCGCCGGCGGTCACGCGTTCGGCAAGTCGCACGGCGCCAAGCCCGCGCCGCATTTCAAGGCTCCGTCGTCTGAATCCGTGCACATGCAGGGTCTCGGCTGGCTGACCGACAGCGAAGAGATTGGCCAGGGCCACATCACGACCTCGGGCATCGAGGGCGCATGGTCGAACAACCCGACCAAGTGGACCGGCGATTACCTGCGCCTTCTGTTCAAGTACGACTATGAGCTGACCGAGAGCCCGGCCGGCGCGAAGCAGTGGCAGCCGGTCAACCCGGCCCCTGAGGACATGGCACCCGACGCGCGCGATCCGAACAAGCGCGTGCCGACGATGATGACCACCGCCGACATGGCGCTGAAGATGGACCCCGAGTTCCGCGAGATCGCGCTGCGCTTCCGTGACGATCAGTCGGCACTCGACGACGCGTTCGCACGCGCCTGGTTCAAGCTGACGCACCGCGACATGGGTCCGCGCGTTCGTTACCTCGGGCCTGAGGTTCCGGAAGAGACGCTGATCTGGCAGGATCCGGTTCCCGAGGGCACCGCGCCGTCGGACGCCGACGCCGCTGCGTTCAAGGACGCCGTGCTGTCGAGCGGGCTGACGATCGGCGAGCTGGTCAAGACCGCCTGGGCGTCGGCATCGAGCTATCGCCGGTCGGACCACCGCGGTGGTGCGAACGGTGCGCGCATCGCGCTCGCCCCGCAGAAGGACTGGCCGGTCAACGAGCCCGAGCAGCTGAGCAAGGTCCTGGCCAAGCTCAACGAGCTGCGCGGCGACATGTCGCTGGCCGATGCGATCGTGCTGGCAGGTTCGGCAGCGGTCGAGAAGGCGGCACGCGATGCCGGTCACGACGTGTCGGTGCCGTTCCTTGGTGGACGCGGCGATGCGACGCAGGAGTGGACCGATGTCGAGAGTTTCGTGTGGATGGAGCCGCAGGCTGATGGCTTCCGCAACTACCTGAAGACGCGTCACCCGGTGAAGACCGAGGAGCTGTTGCTCGACAAGGCTTCGCTGCTCGGCCTGTCCGCGCCGGAGATGACCGTGCTGGTCGGTGGCCTGCGCGTGCTCGGTGCGAACTTCGGCGATGCGCCCGAGGGCGTACTCACCACGCGTCCGGGTCAGCTGACGAACGACTTCTTCGTCAACCTGCTCGACAACGATACGTTCTGGGATCTGGTCGACACGTCGAGTGACGAGAAGTTCATCGGCTACGATCGTGGTGGTCGCGAGAAGAAGTGGCAGGCGACTCGTACCGACCTGGTCTTCGGCTCGAACTCGCAGCTGCGGGCGACGGCTGAGGTCTATGCCGAGAGCGGTCACGAGCAGAAGTTCGTTCGCGACTTCGTTCGTGCTTGGGTCAAGGTCATGAACGCCGATCGTTTCGACATCTCGGCCAAGCCTGTGTCGTCCAACCAGGCGACCTGAGCTTACGTGACATGAAGACAAGCCGTGGTGATCTGGACAGGTTCCGGCACACCACGGCTTTGCCGTCACCGGCCCGTTTCAAGGTCTGACGATCGAGCCAAACAGGCTAAAAATCCGTTCAACGACGGCCTAGCGGTCGTCAAAGCCATTCGGGACTTGGCTTCCGGTCGCGTCGCTCATAAAGCGGGCGTTGATTCGAAAGACCGTCACGATAGCCGAGAGCCCTAGATAGCATGCAAATAATCGTTCGCGACAATAACGTCGACCAGGCCCTCCGCGCCTTGAAGAAGAAGCTGCAGCGCGAAGGCGTGTACCGCGAGATGAAGCTTCGTCGTCATTACGAGAAGCCATCGGAAAAGCGTGCCCGCGAGCATGCTGCCGCTGTCAGCCGTGCACGCAAGGCGGATCGCAAGCGCGCCGAGCGCGATAACTGATCGTTCCCGGACCGGGTCCTGCACGATAATGGTCGTGCAAGCCCGGTCCGACATCATGCGCCGTTCCGGAATGGCGCCTGCGGCACTGGCCGATTGATTCGCGACATCGCGTATCCACTCGATCCCGTCATCCTGCCGACGTAACCGTGAGTTCACAGCAGCATCATCGCTGCCGACGGTCATGGCTGTCTGACGTCTTTGGCAGTTGAGCCCGTACCGGCTCCGCCCTAGGCCTCACGCCGCCATCCATAGCTTAATACGTCTATTCCGGGGCGACACCGTCCGCGTTGACCAGGTCGGCGCCGACGAGCGTACCGCGCACGCGCACCCGTTTCTCGACCAGATCGACCGGTACGCGGTGAAGCTCGAGCTGGTAGCGACCGCCGATGTCCCGACGCAGATAGAATGCACCGCCATCGCGAAGCAGCATCCCGGTCTCGTCGATTACTGTCCCGATTGTCGTCATGCGCGTGCCATCCCCGTTGATCGAGATCGCGCGTATCCCAAGAAGCGAGGCGTTTCCATGCAGTTACGCCGCATATTATTTCTCTGGCCCAACGACCAGGTCGATCACTGCATCGAACGATACTCTCCGCACCGATGCCGGTCGCGCGCTAATGGCCGCCCTCGACCCAAGGAACGCCCGCCTCCCGAAACGCATCGGCGAGCGCGGCTTCGAGGTCGAGCGACTCCCATTGCTGCATAGGGTTCAGATGTTCGAAGAGTTGGGGCAGCAGATGCACCCCGAACCTCCTGACCGCACCGCTCGCCTTGTACCCCAGCTTGTGCTGATCAAACCGCCAGTCCGGATCGCGCGACGTCTGCCCGACATACAGTCCCCAGCGCTCCGGGAACCGCGAGTCATGCAGCAGCACGATATAGACGGAGTGTCTCGCGTTGCGCGAACCGGCGGTCGCGGCGCGAAAGTTCTGACAGGCTCGCCGAGCCGCCGGCATCCAGCCGATCGATGTCATCGTCGTCGATTCGCCGACGGGTCGATACGGTCCGAAACCTCTAGACGTCTTTCGCCGTCTTGGTCTTGCCCGAGCGCGCCGGCAGGCGGTTCTCCTTCGCCAGTTCGGAGAGATGCTCCGCCGCCCTGATGTGCATGGCGCGGACCTCGGTGATCGGCGAGGCGACCGCCGCAGCGATGTGCCTGGCCAGTTGTTCCCGCGGATCGTTCAGGAACGGTGATTGCGCCACGCTCTACTCTCCTACTGCGCCGCGCACGTCGCGCGTGTCGGCTGCCGTTCAAACGCTGCGAGCCCTCGTTCGGTTCACCCCGCTACGCAGTCGCCCGCCCTCACCCCATCATCCGCCCGCGCAGGTTGAACAGGATCACCAGCGTTCCCGACACCATCAGCGCGATGATGAGCGCGGAGAAGAGGATCAGTTGCAGGTCGTGGCGCGATGACCGCTTGAGGCTGATGTGGAGGAAACAGCGGAACTGCACCGCCATCTGGACGAGGCCCAGCACCAGCACGCTGCCGAAGATCGCGCGCGCACCGAACGACGGCCAGCGGACCATCGCGAAGGCCGCCACCGTCAGCACGAGCGACAATCCGTAGCCGACCGCATAGGTTCTGAGTTCGCGGGTCCGGTCGCTCATCCGATGTTCCCTTGCAGGTAGACGACCGAGAAGATCGCGATCCAGACGATGTCGAGCAGGTGCCAGAACAGCCCCAGCCGCAACAGGTTGATCCTGACGCAGGCATCGAGGCCATAGGCGCAGACCTGGGCGACCATCACGACCAGCCAGAAGCACGCGACCGCGACGTGGAGTCCGTGCAGCCCGACCAGCGCGAAGAACGACGACAGGAAGCCGCTGCGCATCGGATAGGCGCCATGCGCGAACATCGTCGCGAAGTCGTTCGCCTCGAGCGCGAGGAAGACGAGGCCTAGGCCCAGCGTCGCGCTGAGCCAGCCGAACAGCACGCGGCGGGGTTCGTCGTACTTCATGGCGATCGTCGCGCGGCCGAACGTCGCGCTGCTCGTCAGCAACAACAGCGTCTCGACGAACGCAGGCAGCAGCTTGAACTCGGAGGCAGGCGTCGGACCACCGACGGTGCTGGCGATCATCGTGCCGTAGGTCGCGAACAGCAGCGCGAAGATCACCGCGTCGCTCATCAGGAAAATCCAGAAGCCGAAGATCGCGTTCTCCGCCTGGTCCTGCGTCAGCGCGCCGGTGTCGCCGAGGTTGAGGCCGGCATGCGCCAGTTCGGGTTCGCTCACGCGACGATCTCCGCAAGGCCGCGATTGACCGCGGCGGTCTCCAGTTGCCGCGGAATCGCGGGCGTCGCCCGGACGCGGGCAAGCCAAGCCTCATGCTCGCGCGCGACTTCCGCAGCCGGGATCGTGCGATGCTGGTCGCGACCGAAGCTGCGCAGCACGACCGCCGCGACTATCACCTGGAGTGCGACGATGGTTAGCCCCCAGATCTCCCAGATCAGGCCGAACGCGGCGACTGCGGCGGTGAGCCCGATCACGACGCTGGTCGCACTGCCGCGCGGCACGACGATGTCCTCGTACGACGGCGGCGAGGCGTAAGGATCCGGCTGGCCCTCGTCATGCTTGTGATCGTAGAACGGGTTGCGCCCGTCGATCAGCGGCAGGACCGCAAAGTTGTATTCGGGCGGCGGTGCGCTGACCGACCATTCGAGCCCGCGGCCATCCCACGGGTCGCCGGCTTCGACCTGCGTCTTGGCACGGTCGCGGATGCTTACCCACAGCTGGATGCCGAGCGACGTCAGCGCCGCCAGCAGGACGAACGCACCGACGCCGGCGACGTACAGCCAGGGCCGGAACGACGGTTCGAAGATCGCCTGCGTCCGCCGCGCCATCCCGCTCGCGCCGAGCACGTACAGCGGGAAGAAGGCGAGGTAGAACCCGACTACCCAGCAGGTAAACGCGATCCGACCCCAACGCTCGTCGAGGCGGAAACCGAACGCCTTGGGGAACCAGTAATGATAGCCCGCCAGCATCCCGTACAGCAGCCCCGGGATCAGCATGTTGTGGAAATGCGCGACCAGGAACAGCGTGTTGTGGACGAGGTAATCGAGCGGCGGCATCGCCAGGATGATGCCGGTGAACCCGCCCAGCACGAACGTCATCATGAACGCGAGCGCGTACAACATCGGCACGGTGAAGCGCACCTCGCCGCGAAACATCGTCCAGATCCAGTCGTAGATCTTGACCCCCGTCGGCACGCCGATCGTCATCGTCGCGATCCCGAACGCCGCGTTGACGTTGGCCGACTGCCCCATCGTGAAGAAATGATGGACCCACACGGTGAAGCTCAGCACCGCGATCGCCATCGTCGCGATCACCAGCGAGGTGTAGCCGTACAGATCCTTGGTCGAGAAGGTCGACACGACCTCCGAATACACGCCGAACGCGGGCAGGATCAGGATGTAGACCTCGGGATGACCGAACAGCCAGAACATGTTGGCGTAGTTCATCATGTTGCCACCAAGGTCGTTGGTGAAGAAATGGAACCCCAGATAACGGTCGAGCGCGAGCAGCAGCGTGGCGACGGTCAGCGGCGGCATCGCGAAGATCATCAGGATCGACGTGCACAGGCTGGTCCACGCAAACATCTGCATCCGCATGAACCGCATCCCCGGCGCGCGCAGCTTGTAGACGGTGCAGGCGATGTTGATGCCCGCCATCGTCGAGCCGATCGACCCCAATGTCACCGCCCAGATCCAGTAGTCGACACCGACGCCGGGACTGAACGCGCGCTCCGTATAGGGCGGGTAGCCGCTCCATCCGCCGGTCGAGAATTCGCCGACGACGAGGCTCGCCATCATCAGCCCCGCGGCACCGATCGTCAGCCACAGCGCGATCGAATTGGCCCAGGGAAACGCCATGTCGCGCGCGCCGATCTGGAGCGGCAGGACATAGTTGATCATCCCCGTCAGGAACGGCATCGCCATGAAGAAGATCATGATCGAGCCATGCGTCGAGAACAGCTGTCCGAAATGATCGGGCGACAGGAAGCCGGGGTTCTCGATCGCGACCGCCTGCTGCATCCGCATCAGCACCGCCTCGACCAGCGCCCGCGACAGCATCACGAACGCGACGACGATATACATGATGCCGATCTTCTTGTGATCGAGGCTGGTGAGCCACTCGGTCCACAGATACCGCCACCTGCCATAGCGCGTCAGCAGCGCGGCGACGACGACCGCACCGACCACCACCAGCGCGCCCGCGAACGCGCCGATGATCTCGCTGATCGTCGGGTTCTCCCATGCGCGCACGAACGGCAAGTCCTGCCAGCCGAACCGGCCGAGCACCGCTGGCCAGAGGGGAACGGAAACGGTCATCGAACGGCCTTCGGAAGGGAGTGTGTCATGCCACCCGTTGCGGCGACGACGTGCTCGAACAGGTTGGGCGTGACGTGCGCGAAGTCCACGGGGTGCATGATGATCGACCGCGCAGACAGCCGCCGCCACGTCTGCGCATCGAGCGTGCGCTTGCTGCTTCCTGCAGTCGCAGCCCAACGATCATAGTCCGCCGGAGACACCGCAACGACGTCGAACTTCTGCTGCTGGAAGCCGACGCCGTTATACTGCGTGTTCTCGCCGCGGAACCGCCCCGGCCGGTGCGCCTGGATGTTCAGCTCGGTCGTCATCCCGCCCATCGCATAGATCTGCCCGGCGAGCTGCGGGATCAGCATCGACTGCATCACCGTGCCGCTGGTCAGCTTGATATGCACCGGGCGCCCGGCGGGAATGGTCAGCCGATCGACCGACGCGACGCCGAGGTCGGGATAGACGAACACCCATTTCCAATCGAGCGCGATCGCCTGCACCTCGACCGGCGCCGCGCCCGGCAACCGCCGATACGGATCGTCGATCTGCGTCCAGTGCCACAACAGTACCGCAAGCCCGATGACGATCCCGGCAGGCGGGATCCAGATCAGCCCTTCCACCCACCAGGAGAAATTCCACTTCGGCCGGTACGCATCGCTCCGGTTGGACAGCCGGTAATGCCACGCGAACAGCGGCGTCAGCAGCAGCACCGGTCCCGCGACGAACAGCAACACGATCGACACGGTGACGAAAAGGTCGCGCTCGTGCCCCGCCACCGGCCCCTGCGGGTTGAAGAACCCATGCGACAACGCTGTGCAGCCCCCTAGACCCATCAGGATCGAGAGCAGCGCCAACCGCGATAGACTACACTTCATTCGAACGAACACCTGGCCCCCTTGTCGCACCGCCCGCGCGCAGGAACGGTTTCGCGCCGGCAGCATGAAGAAGCCGTCTTGTGGCGTGATGCTCCAAGGTTCCCATCGCCGCAACGCGCGACTGTCGGTCCGGCTGCTCCTTAACAAAAACTTCATGCCCAAATCCGGTTTTCGCTCGATCATCCAAATGCTCCGCGTGACGCCGTCGTCACTTGCCCGCAGCAGTCGCTCCGATAGTCTTCCGCCTGGGATCGAGAGTCGGGATTTGGAGACGGGCATGCGCGGACGGGTTCGGTTGAGTGTGATCGCACTGTTGAGCCTGACGGCGGCTGGCCCGGCGGTGGCCGCGTGCAAGGTCAGCAAGATCGCCGAACTGCCCGTGACCCTCACCGGTCGCCGCGCGATGGTCGATGCGAAGTTCGGCACGCACGACACGCGGTTCATCGTCGACAGCGGCGCGTTCTACAGCACGGTGTCGCGCGCGTCGGCTGCGGAGTTCGGGCTGTCGAGCGAACCGGCTCCCCCCTGGTTCCGGCTGCGCGGGGTCAACGGCGACACGTCTGCAGCGGTCGCCAGCGCAAAGGATTTCTCACTCGCCGGCCTGCCCATCCCGCGTGTGAGCTTCATCGTCGGCGGCAGCGACACGGGGACGGCCGGTCTGCTCGGCCAGAACATCCTCGGTCTCGCCGATGTCGAATACGATTTGCCGCACAGCGCGGTGCGGCTGATCCGGGTCGATGGCTGTGGCAATGTCGGGCTCGCTTATTGGGCCGCGGGGAAACCGTTTTCGACGATCCCGCTCGAACGCGGCGGCACCGGACCGTGGAAGCCGCACACGATCGGCACCGTCCTGGTCAACGGGGTCAAGATGCGCGCGGTGTTCGATTCGGGCGCGCAGACCACCGTCATGACGCTCGCCGCGGCCAAGCGCGCAGGCATCACCCCGACCAGTCCCGGCGTGACCGCGGTCGGCTTGAACTCGGGCATCGGCTCGAAGCAGCTCGCGACTTGGCGCGCTCCGTTCGACACGATCGACCTCGGCGGCGAGATCGTGCCGCATCCGAAATTCCAGATCGCCGACATCCGGATCGACGGCGACATGCTGATCGGGTTCGATTTCTTCCTGACGCACCGCATCTTCGTGTCGAACGCGAACCACCTGCTCTACATGACCTATGAAGGCGGTCCGGTCTTCGGGCTGACGCCAAGCGGCGCGCGTACCACCGCGGGCGAGAAGCTCGACCTGACCGACACCGCCGCCGTACCGACCGATGCCGAGGGGTTCAGCCGACGCGCCGCGGTGTTCCTGTCGAAGCGCCGGATCGAGGAGGGTCTCGCCGATCTCGACAAGGCGGTGGCGATGGCGCCGACCGAAGGACGCTACGTGTATCAGCGCGCACAAGCCCGGCTCGCGCACGGCCAGCTCCTGCTTGCCGCGGCCGATCTCGACAAGGCCGTGACGCTCATGCCCGACAACACCGACGTCCGCCTGCTGCGCGCACGCCTCCGCTTGATGAGCCGCGATCCGGATGGCGCGGGCGAAGATGCCAAGGTCGCCGATCGCGCGCTGCCTGCCGGATCGGATCGCCGGCTCCAGCTTGCCGGCTTGTACGAAAATCTCGACCAGCCCAAGCTCGCGATCGTCAATTACGATGCTTGGCTGAAGATGCATCCCGAGGACGCCGCCCGCTCCACCGCGTTTAACGGCCGATGCTGGGCGCGCGCGCTGCTGAACCGCGAGCTCGATCGTGCGATGTCCGATTGCAACACCGCCGTGAAGCTCCGCCCCGGCTATGCCGCCTATCTGGACAGCCGCGCGCTGGTGAACCTGCGTCTCGGCAAGCTCGACGCTGCGCTCGTCGACTATGACGCCGCGGTCAAAGCCAACCCCCGCAACGCCTGGTCGCTCTACACCCGCGCGATCGCCGAACGACGCGCGGGCAAGACCGAAGCGGCGGACGCGGACCGCAAGGCCGCGCTAGCGATCAACCCGAACGTCGCCAAACGCGCGGCGCGGTACGGGCTCGACGGCTGACCGAACGCAGGCGAAGCACCCTTATCACGGCCGGGATCCGAAAGACGGCGGGCGGTCTGCCTTGGCGGTGCCGAACGACGACGGCTTCGGTCCCATCGTGAATTCGAGTTCGCCACCCTGCGCGATGTCGGCGTGTGCGATCCAGTTCCGTGTCCAGGGCTTGCCGTTCCAACGGACCGACTGGACATAGGGGCTGGCCGGCGCGTTGCCTTTCGCAACGACGCGCAACGTGCGTCCCTGGCCGAGATCGACCTGCGCCGCGTCGAACAGCGGCGAACCGAAGACATAGACGCCGCTGACCGGATCGACCGGATAGAAGCCAAGTGCCGACAGGATGAACCACGCGCTCATCTGGCCGCAATCGTCGTTGCCGATGACGCCGTCGGGCTCGGCCTTGTACATCTCGGTCAGCAGGCGACGGACCATCGCCTGCGTCTTCCACGGCGCGCCCGCATAGGCGTAGAGATAGGCGGCGTGCTGGTCCGGCTCGTTGCCGTGCGCGTACTGGCCGACCAGCCCGGTGATATCGGGCGGCGCATTCTTGGGGAGCGTCGACGGCGCGGTAAACAGCGCGTCGAGCTTTGTCACGAACCCCGCATCGCCACCGAACAGCGCAATCAGGCCGTAGACGTCGTGCTGGTTGAGGAACGTCGCCTGCCATCCGTTCGCCTCGGTATAGTCGCGCTGTTTGTCGGGGTTATGACCGAGCTGGATCGGATCGTAATCGGCCCACCAGCTGCCATCGGCGAAGCGCGGCCGGGCGAAACCGATCTTGGGATCGATGACGTTGCGGTAGTTGAGGCTGCGCGTGCGGAGCGCTGCGGCGTCGGCCTTGGCGCCTGCCGCGTCGGCGAGCACCGCCATCGCCCAGTCGTCATAGGCGTATTCCTGCGTGCGGCTGACCGACTCCCACGTCTTGTCCGCGGGCACGAAACCAAGGTCGTAATAGAAGCCGCGGCCGAGCGTGCTGTCGATGTCGGGGAAATTGCGATCGAACGCGCGGCTGCGGATCTGCGGCCACGCCGCGGCGTAATCCGCCTTGATCCCCTTGGCGCAGGCTTCGGCGAGCACCGACACCGAATGCCAGCCGATCATGCACGCGGTCTCGACGCCCTGCAGCGGCCAGACCGGCGATCCGGTCGGGCTCTGCACCGTCTGGCGGACGAGATCGCGCGTGAACTGCGCCGCCTTGTCGGGCTGGACGAGGGTTAGCAGCGGATGCAGCGCGCGGTAAGTGTCCCACATCGAATAGGTGCTGAACGCGGGTTCGGCGGCGGTCGTCTGGTGCACCTTGCGGTCGAGCCCGACATAGCGGCCGTCGCGGTCGGTAAAGAGCGTCGGCGACAGGAACGCGTGATACAGCGCGCTTGCCATGATCGTGCGCTGTTCGGGCGTGCCGCCATCGACGCGGACGCGGTCGAGTTCGGCCTGCCACGTGCGCGCCGCCGAGCGCCGCACCGCGTCGAACTGCCACCCTGCCGCCTCGCCGTCGAGCGCCGCCTTTGCACCGGCGACGTCGACCGCGGAGATGCCGGTCTTGATAAGGATCGGCGCGCCGCCCGCCTGGTCGAAGAACAACGCGACCTTCAGGCGGTTGCCGGTAACGCCCTTCGCGCCCGCGGGTGCAGCCGCGTCGTCGTCACCGAAGAACTGGACGCGGTCGGGCTTGCGCGACAGCTGCATCGCGAAATGGATGCGTCGGCCCTTTGCCCAGCGATGGACGCGGCGGCTGCCCGTCAGCATCCCGACGGGGGAGATCGCCAGCGAGGCCTCGTCGATCAACGTACCCTTGTCCCAGACGTCGAGGATCATGTGCGCGAAGTCGACCAGTATGTGCCCCGGCCCTTGCGGGAAGGTGTAGCGGTGGTGGCCGGTCCGCGCGGTCGCGGTGAGTTCGGCGAGCACGCCCGATTCGAGCTTCACGCGGTAATAGCCGGGCTCGGCGAGTTCGTCGGTGAAACGCTGGCGATACCCCTCTTCGGGTTTTCCCAGCGCGCCGGGTTTCAGCTGCAATGGTCCGCGCGTAGGCACGACCAGCACGTCGAGCATGTCGCCGATCCCGGTGCCCGACAGATGCGTGTGACTGAAGCCCATGATCGAGCCATCGTCCTGGTGATAGCCCGAGCACGCATCCCAGCGGCTGTTGTCGGTATCGGGGCCGAGCTGCACCATCCCGAACGGCAGCGATGGGCCGGGATAGGTATGACCGTGGCCGCCGGTGCCGACGAACAAATCGGGCTTGCCCGCGACCGGCGCCTGCGCGGCCGCCGCGTTGGTGACGGGCAACGCGGCGGCGAGGCCCGCAAGCCCGGTGCCGGCGAGCACTTGGCGGCGGTTGGCGGTGGTCATGTAAGTCTCCCGTATTCCATATCAGTAATGCGCGGCCAGCAAGGCAGGCTTGCGGCGCTCGAGGTCGAGGATCAGCTCGCCGAACAATCCATTGGCCCAGGCGAACCAGCTGCGCGTGAACTTGGCCGGATCGTCCTTATCGAAGGATTCGTGCATGAACCCGGTGCCGCCATGCGTCGTCTTGAGCCACGCAAGACACTGGCGGATCACGGCGTCGTCGTCGCTGTTCATCGCATGCGTGATGATCGACATCGGCCAGATCATGTCGAGCCCGATATGCGGGCCGCCGATCCCGCGCGCGGCGGTGCCGGTGAAGAAATACGGGTTGCGATCGCTCCACGCGAGCGCGGCGGTGCGGCGGAACAGCGGGTCGCTCCGATCCGCCGCGCCGAGCAGCGTCAGGCCCGACAAGCTCGGCACGTTGGCGTCGTCCATGAAGATCGCGTTGCCGAAGCCATCGACCTCATACGCCCAGACCTCGCCGCCCTGCCCGTCCGGCATCCGGCCATGCGCGCGGAGTGCCGCCTCGACCTCGCTCGCAAGCGCTTCGCTGTCAGTCGCGCCCGCCATATCGCCGCGCGCTTCGCGCTGGACCGTCGCAAGCATGCGCAGCGCCGACACCGCGAACAGGTTCGACGGGATCAGGAACGGATAGAGGCACGCGTCATCCGACGGGCGGAACATTGAATGGATCAGGCCGACCTTCCGCGTCGGGGCGCCGTAGCCCTCGAACATCAGCGTCTCGGTCGGCGAGACGTTCAGGCGCTGGAAATGATACGGGCCCTTGCCGTCCTTGCGCTGCTGTTCGCGGAAAGTCGCGACCGCACGGCGCATCGCCTTTGCCCACAGATCGTCGAACGGCGTCTTGTCGCGCGTCGCGGTCCAATAGCCGTGCGCGAGCCGCATCGGATAACAGAGCGAGTCGATCTCCCACTTCCGCTCGGCGACGCCCGGTTTCATGTCGGTCTGGTCGGTCCGCGCGCCGAGGTTCGACCTGGCGGTCGGATCCTCCATGAACGCGTTCGCGTAAGGGTCGATCAGGATGCAGCGCGCCTGCCGCGCGATCAGCCCGGTGAACACGCGGCGCAGGCCGGCATCCTTCGGCGCGAGGTGCACATAGGTCTGCATCTGCGCCGAACTGTCGCGCAGCCACAGCGCCTCGATATCGCCGGTGATGACGAACGCGTCGGGCTTGCCCCCGGGTTTGCCATCGACCGTGCCGATCTTGACCGTGGTGTCGAGCGTGTTGGGATAGCAATTCTCGAACAGCCAGGCGAGTTCGGGGTCGGCGATCTTCGACTTCACGCGCGCGATCTCGGCCTCGACCGCGGGGCTGACGAAGCGGCGCTGGCCGCGCGGCGGTCGCTTGCTCACGAGTGGCGCGGCGGCAGCGGCGAACGCAGCGCGCGGGAGGCTGGCGGTGACGGCCAGCGCGGCGGCGCCCGTCATCACGTCGCGTCGACGAAGGCGCATTCCGGTCTCCACGGTCAACGTCCCGCCACCGGTGCGCTCATCGAGAACGGCGCATCGGCCTTTGCCGCACCCCAGGCGGTGTTCGGCGTCGGCCCCATCACGAACCGCAGCGTGCCCCCCTGCTGCAACGCCGCGCGCGTCAGCCAGGGCTTGTCGTGCGGGGTGCCGTTGAAGCTCGCCGACTGGATATAGACGTTGCCAGGGCCATTGTTCGCCGCCTCGATCGTCAGCGTCTTGCCGCCCGGCATGGTCAGCTTCACGGTCTGGAACAGCGGGCTGCCGATCGCATATTGCCCGACCGCAGGCGTGACCGGGTAGAAGCCGAGCGAGGAGAACACGTACCACGCCGAGGTCTGGCCGTTGTCCTCGTCGCCCGGATAGCCGTCCGGCGCGGGCGAGTAGAGCTTCTTCATCACGTCGCGGACGTGATATTGCGTCTTCCACGGTGCCCCGGCCCAGTCGTAGAGATAGGTCATGTGCTGGATCGGCTGGTTGCCGTGCGCATATTGGCCCATGTCGACGATCTGCATCTCGCGGATCTCGTGGATGGTCTGCCCGTAATAGCTGTCGTCGAAGATCGGCGGCGTGGTGAAGATCGAATCGAGCCGCTTCACGAACGCCTCGCGCCCACCCATCAGGTCGGCCAGCCCCTGCACGTCCTGCATCACCGACCAGCTGTAATGCAGCGCATTCCCCTCGGTGAACGCGTCGCCCCATTTGTACGGGCTGAACGGCGTCGACCAGCTGCCGTCCTTTTTGCGGCCCCGCATCCAGCCGCTCTGCGTGTCGTAGAGCTTGCGGTAATTCTGCGCGCGCGTGGCGTAGAGCTTCGCATCCTCGGTCTTGCCGAGTGCCGCCGCGAGCCGTGAGATCGAGAAGTCCGCGGTGGCGTATTCGAGCGTGCGCGCGGCATTCTCGTTGATGCCGACGTCATACGGCACATAGCCGAGCCGGTTGTAGTATTCGACGCCCTCGCGCCCGACCGCGCCGACGACCTTGCCCTTCTTGTCGACCGGCCTCCCTTGCGAGGTCGTCGCGTTCTTGACCATCGCCTGGTACAGCGTCTCGACGTCGAACCCGCGCACGCCGTTCAGATACGCGTCGGCGATCAAGTTCGCCGAGTTCGATCCGATCATCACGTCGCGGTGGCCGGGACTCGCCCATTCGGGCAGCCAGCCGGACTCCTTGTAGGTGTTGACCAGCCCCTGCATGATCTCGCTGTCGCGCTCGGGATACATCAGTGCGAAGAACGGGAAGACCGCGCGCCACGTGTCCCAGAAACCGTTGTCGGTGTAGAGGAATCCCGGGTGCACCTTGCCGTCATACGGGCTGTAGTGGACGGTCTGGCCCCTGGCATCGACCTCGTGGAACATCCGCGGGAACTGCAGCATGCGGTACAGCGCCGAGTAGAAGATCCGGCGGTTGTCGAGGTTGGGATCGGTGACCTGGACGCGGTCGAACTCGCGCTGCCAGATCGCCTTCGCCTTCGTCTTGGTCTGCTCGAACCCGTCGCCGCCGATCTCGCCGCGCAGGTTTCGCTCGGCCTGTTCGAGGCTGATGAACGACGAGGCGACCTTGACGCCGACCTGCTCGCCCTTACGCGTCTTGAAGCTGACGACCGCGCCGACATGGTCACCCTCGCGCGTCGACGTCGCGCTGACCTGGCCCTTGCCGTCCCAGGTCTGGCTGACGGTGAAGTCGTGGTCGAATTCGGCGACGAAGTAATTGTGGAAATTGTCCGGCACGCCGCCGTGGTTGTTGCGGACATAGCCGGAGATGCGGCGCTTGGCCTTGTCGATCGAGACCATCGAGCCGCCGGCATAGCCGTCGAGGATGATGTGCGCGTCGTTGCTCTGCGGGAAGGTGAAGCGGAACTGTGCGGCGCGGTTGGTCGGCGCCACTTCCGCGGATACGTCGTAATCGGCGAGGTAGACCTTGTAGCTGTACGGCCGGCTATCCTCCGCCTTGTGGCTGTACCAGGACGCGCGTTCGTCCTCCTTCACCTTCAACGCACCGGTCGTCGCCATCAGCGAGAACGCGGCGTAGTCGTTCATCCAGGGACTGGGCTGGTGCGTCTGCTTGATGCCGTTGATCTTGTTCGCGTCGTAGGTGTAGCCCCAGCCGCTGTTCGTCTTGCCTGTAACCGGCGTCCAGAAGTTCATCCCCCACGGCACCGCCACCGCGGGATAGGTATTGCCGTAGGACAAGGTGTAGTCGGAATCGGTCCCCATCAGCGGGTTGACCAGATCGACCGAAGGCTGGTCCTGCGGCTGCATCGCGCCGTTGGCCGACGCGGCGGCCGTCGCCTTGGTCTGGGCCAGAATCGGCGCGGGCGCGACGAGAGCGAGCGACGCAACCGCCGCTACCGTGCCGCGCAAATTGGCGATCGCCCTGTTTATCACATCGCTCTCCCTGTATTTCGTGTCGGCTTCTGCACGCCGATCGATCGCGGCTTCACGCCCGCATCGGTCATCACCACCTGCTCGATCCGACCATCGGCGGCAAAGACCATCCTGTCGATCGCGATCTGCCGGTGTTCGCCGCGATCGGTGTCGAGCGGACGGCGGTGATACGCGATGTACCAGTCGTCGGTGCCGGGGACGTTGACGACCGAGTGATGCCCCGCCCCGCGCGCGATGCGCAGGTCCTGCGACAGGATCTTGCCGCGCGGCGTGAACGGCCCGGTCGGCCCCGGCCCGGTCGCATAGGCGACGCTATAGTCCGGGCCGGTCCAGCCGCCCTCCGACCACATCAGGTAATAGACGCCCTTGCGCTCGATCATGAACGAGCCCTCGACATAGCCGGGCGGCGTCACTTCCTTGTAGGTCGAGCCATCGGCGAACGGCAGAATGCGCTTGAGGTCGGGGCTGAGGCGGACGACGTTGCAATGCTTCCAGCCGCCGTAGAACAGATAGACCTGGCCATCGTGATCGCGAAACGCGAACGGGTCGATCGGTTGCGCGCCGTTGTGGAACGCGCCGACCAGTGGCTTGCCGATCGCGTCCTTGAACGGACCACCGGGCCGCTCGCTGACCGCGAGGCCGATCCCGCCAACCTCCGCATCGCTCTGGATGTCGTTCGCGCTGAAGAACATGTAGTAGCGCCCGTTCGCCTGAATCACCGATGGCGCCCAGATCGCATAGGCCGCCCAGGCGGCGTTCCGCACGTCGAACACATGGTCGTGCTTGGTCCAGTGCACCAGATCGGGTGACGAGAACGCGTTGAAGAAGGTCTGCATGCCGTAGGACGGACGGACCGTCTTGCGTTGCCGCGCTAATTTCTGCGCGGCCGAGAAACGGCTGGTGACGTCGGGCTTGCCGTAATGATCCGAATAGGTCGGATATATCCAGTAGCGCACGGCGAATACCCGGATCTCGGGGTCAGCATACCAGCCGGGAACGATCGGGTTCGACGCACTCGCCAGCCCGCACATCATCAGCGCGGACGCGGTCAGCGCGATCCGAACCCCGCGCCGTCCGCGCGTTTCGCCCACATGCGGTGACGCGACGCTGCGAGAAAAGGGAGGGTAGCGCCGCGAAGGCGCCACCCGAGAGACAAGCCGATCAAACCAGGTCATCAGAAGTTGAACGACACGCCCACATAGGCCCGCCGCCCAAAGTAATTCCGGTAGGTGAAGCGGTCCTTCGTATCATTGCCGAGATGGCGGCTTTCCTCGGCCTTGGTGAGGTTGATCACCGAGGCGGTGAGGTTCAGCCGGTCGGTCAGCGCGTATGCGGCGTTGAGATCGACCTGTGCATACGGATCGGTGTATTCGTTCAGGCCCGACTGCAACCCGCCGACGACTTCGCCCCGCCGGTTGTACGAGGCACGCATCAGCACCTTGCCGTGTTCGTAGAAGACCGAGGCGTTGACCTGCGTCTTGGCGCTGCCGACGAGCGCGGACGAACCGACTTTCTGCCCGTCGAGCGTCACGTCCGCCACCGACGTGTCGTTATAGGTGAAGTTGACCTGCGCGCCGAGACCGAACGACAGCGTGTGCTGCGCGTACAGTTCGACACCTTGCGACCGCGCATTCGATCCGTTCGCGACGGTCGAGTAAGGCTGGATCAACTGCTGCGTTCCGTTGACGTCGCGGGTGACGTTGAGCACCAACGGCACCACGAAGTCCGACACATCCTTGCGGAAGAAGGTCGCGCCGAGCACCGAACCGCGGTGGAAATACCATTCGATGCCAAGGTCGTATTGCCACGCCGAGAACGGGTTCAGGTCCGAATTGCCGCCGCTGCCCGACCAGCCGGCGAACTCACCGAACTGGCCACGATCGAACGCATACGCATCCGAGCGGAAGGTGAGCGACCGCTGCGACCCCAGATTCTCGAATGACGGCCGCGCGATCACCTTCGCGACTGCGCCGCGAACGAGGAGATCAGGCGTGACCTCGTACGACACGTTGAAGCTCGGCAGCCAGTCCGTGTACGTCTTCGACTGGTCGGCACGCGTGTTGACGATCGTCTCGCGCACGCTGAGCGGCAGCACCTGGCAGTTGCCATCGGGGCCGAGCGGACGGTTGGGATCGGCCGCCCCACCGGGCCCGTTGACGCAATAGTCGTTGAGATATTGCAGGCGATCGGACGTGTTGCCCGACTGTTTCGTATTGGCCATGCGGAGGCCGACGTTACCGCGAAGTCCACCGGTCCCGAAGTTCACCTGCGCGTAACCGGCGAAGACCCGCTCCCCCAGCGCGTAGACGAAGTCGGGCTCGTAGACCCGCACCGCCTGGCCGTAGGTCGAATTCAGATACTTGAGATATTCGTCGAAATTGATGCCCGGCACGACGTTCGCGTTGAAGCCGCCGTTAATGTTGCCGATCTGGTTCGCGTAGAAGAATTCGGGCCGCGCGACGGCGCCAGCTGCGGTATCCTGATAGCGGAGCAGCGTCGCCGGATCGGCATACCAGTCGTTGCGACCGGTCTCGCGGCCGATCTTCAGGTCGCGCCACTTGCCGCCGATCTGCACCGATTTCAGGAACCCGTCGAACCGCCTTGTCAGGTCGAGCTGTGCATAACGCTGGCCGAGATCGCTGTTGACGAAGCTCGATCCGGTCGAGCCCACGTCGATCTGCGCGATCCCGTTGCGGATGTTGTTCTGCAGCTCGGGCGAGAACTCGAAATTGGCGATGCCGTCCGAGATGTCCCAGTTGCTGACCAGATTGCCGTTCTGCTCCCGGCCCGGCGTCGTCAGGCGAGGCTTGGCGGCGACGCTGAAGCGCACCGACGGGCCACCGCTCGACTTGGTCTTGCCCAGTTTCAGGACGGCGTCGAAGCGATCCTGGCTATATTTGACCTCGGTCTCGAATGTGTTCGAAACCTGCTTCTCGCGGCTGTACGTGCCGGCGATCTGCGGCGTCTCCATCGTGCACGGGGTCGGGCGCGCGAGGCAGCCCGTCCCCGCCGCCGGCACCGCGAAGTTCGCCGACTGGAAGATCGTCCCGCTCTTGTCGAACGTCGCACCGGTGAAGAAATTGTCGTAGCCCCATTCCGGGATCTTCAGCACGTTCGAGGTAAAGTTGCTGCTATAGCCGAACCGGAAATAGTTCGCGGTGACCGTGACCGACTCGAACGGCTTGAACTGTGCGGTCGCCTGGATCCCGTACCGCTCGCGCTCCTGGTCGAAGACTTCGGCGTTGACCGACTGCGGCGCCCAATAGCCCGAATAATGCGTGCCATCGCGCGCAGTCGTGCCCTGGCCCGGCCAGTAGGAGATTGCGTCGTTGTTCGCGAAGGTCTTGCCGTCGACGTCGGTCGCGGGCTTGAGGACGTTGCCCTGCGCGTCGCGATCGCTCCACCATAGCCAGCTCTCGGACGAGCTGCGCAGCTCGCGGTTGGTGCGCTTTTGCCAGACGCCGCCGACCAGCAGGCCGAACGTCTCCTCCTTGTTCTTCCACGACACCTGCCCGCCAAGCTGCGGTTCGTACTTCTCGGTCGTGTCCGAATACGTCCCCTCGGCGGAGACGAAACCCGACCACGCCGGCACGTCGAACGGCCGCCGCGTGTTGAGGATGATCGTGCCGCCGACGCCGCCTTCCTCAAGCCGCGCTTCGGGCGATTTGTAGACCTCGGTGCTGGCGATGAACGTGGACGGCAACAGCACGTAGTTGAACGACCGCTGCGGCTCACCGCTGTCGGCGCCGGCGAGGAAATTGCCGTTGAGCAAGGTGAGCGTCAGGCCCGACTGAAGGCCGCGGATACTGACCCGGCTGCCCTCGCCGCCGTCGCGGGTGATGACCACGCCCGGCACGCGCTGCAACGCATCGGCGACGTTCTTGTCGGGGAACTTGCCGACGTCCTCGGCGGTGATCACGTCGACGAACGCGTTCGCCTCGCGCTTCTGGGTGAGGCTCTTCTCGATCGAGCGCCGATACCCGGTAACGACGATGTCCTGTGCTGGATCAGGGGCGGTGTCCTGCGCCGACCCATCCGGCTGTGTCGTGCCGGCGGCTTGCCCGGACTCCGCCGTAGCAGTCGAGGCGGGCTCCGCCTGGTCGGACGGCGTCGCGCTCTGGGGAGGCATAGCGGAGGGCGCGGCCTGTTGAGCCTGCGCGGCACCGGCCAACGCAGCAGTAAGACTGACCGTGGCCAACAGGAACGACAACGGACGATGGCGACGCGCCACGATCGAGCACGATTCTATGCTTGCGGTCATCAGACTTTCCTCTTCCTCGTGAGGATGCCTGCGCCCCCTCACTTACCCCTGCGAATAGCGCGCCTGCCCACCGTTTTCGGTTGGGCTGTCCGGTTGAATCGGATTCTGTCGGTGCACAGTCTCGACGCGTCTATCTGCCAATTACAAAAGCAAATTGTCAAATAGATTGTTGATCTAGTTTTGGCCCGTTGCGGACATAACTTGACGAATACCCGTTGGCGTGTCGATAGTCTGGATGAAGACATCACCATGATTTTCGCTTGTTCTCAAATAGTCGCACGCCGCGAAGACAGCCGTCCGCCTCCGCAACGCCATGCGTTCCGGGCAACTCACTCGGATATCAAAGTGCTGAATTGGCGGCCGGCGTCAGTCCGCGGGCGCGCCCGAATCTTTCCAGAGCGCCCCGGCCTTGGGCAGCAGGAAGTGGCTGAACGGCAGGATCGCCGCACCGACCGCTGGCGCATCCTCCGACAACGCGGCACGGCGGACCGGCGCGATCGCGGGAGCATCGGTCGCGTCCCGGATCAAGGCGTTGACGCGCTCCGCCACCCGTTCCACCAACCGGCTCGGCAGGCGCCCGCCGATCAGGATCACCGCCGGATCGATCAGGCAGTTGATCGCGTCGAGTGGTGTGCACAGCGTGTGAGCCGCCCGCTCCACCCATTCCTCCAGGCAGCGTTCGACATCCGGTGCCCACTCGGCCTGGTGCAGCACCTGCCCGATCTCGAACCCCGCACTCGCCAGATGCTCGGCAAGCCCCGACAGCGAGACCAGTTTCTGGACGGTCTCGCGCCCCCGCTTGCCGCCGCCAGCCGCCATGAAACCAAGCTCGCCGCTGCGCCCGTGCGTGCCGCGAACATACGCGCCATCCGCAACGAAGCCGCCGCCCAGCCCCGACGAGACGAGGATGTAGAAAAAGCTGCTGTAATTCTGTCCGAAGCCGAGCTGCATTTCGCCCATCGCCGCGGCGGCGGCATCGTTCTCGACGAACACGGGCAGCGACAGCGGCTTTTCGAACAGCGTCGCCATGTCGATCCCGTCCCACGCCGCATAGGCCGCCGGACGGCCCGGCATCGCCACCAGCGCGAGGTCATCGGGCCGCGCGACACCGATGCCGACCAGCTTGGCAGGATCGACCTTCGCGCTTTTCAGCATTGCGCGCACCGAACGCCGAAAGAGATCGCGGACGTCGTCGGGCAGCGCGAAGCCGATCTCGATCGACTTGCGCGCAAGGGTCTGTGCCAGGAAATCGACCAGCACGATCGTGATATGGTCGCGGTCGATATTGACGCCGATCGAGTAACACGCATCGGCGCGGACGACGAGCTTGGTCGGCGGCTGGCCGCGCCCGCCGCGGCGCTGCCCCGCCTCCTCGATCACCCCCTCCTGCAACAGCCGCCGCGTGATGTTGGCGATCGCCGGCCCGGTCAGCCCGGTGATCCGTGCAAGGTCGATCCGCGTCAGCGATCCGCCGAGGCGGATGGCATGCAACGTCACGCGCTGGTTGTGGTCGGCGGCGCGCTCGAGGTTGGTCCCCGACAGACGCGGCGGCGTTTGAAGAGTCATGCGGACCAATAATCCAGGTTCGAGAACAGAAGGCGAAGCCGCACTGCGCTGCAACATAGCGACTTCAGCGTTGGCGACGAAGTGATCCCGCGATTGCGGAGGCTTGGCAAGCGCACACTATTGGCGTTCAGTGAACGCGCGGCATATCGGCCCGGTCTAAAGACCATCTTCTGCATCCCCCCGCTTTCAAACTGTTCGTTTGAATTATCCAATTTGATGTTCCAATCCACTTCTGCGGTTGCGCAAGAGCTGGCGATGAAGCCAGTCTGGCGACCGAACGAATAGAGGGGATGTGCGCGACATGGTTCACTTGGCACCCGGCAAGCTTCCCCGCTTATTCCCCTCCGAACGGGTGACCTCGATGTCCATCTTCACGCGATCGTGCTTCGTGAGTGCGCTGTTCACCACGATCCTCGCCGGCCCCGCCTTCGGACAGGATGCCACCAAACCGAGCGATGCGGTGGATCCGTTCATCGGCACCGGCGGCGAAGGCCACACCTTCCCCGGCGCGGTCGCGCCGTTCGGCATGGTCCAGTTGTCGCCGGATACCGATACCTCGTGCGTGATCCGCACCTGCTACGGCCACGCCGCCGGCTATCGCTACGACGATCCGACGATCGAGGGGTTCAGCCACACGCATTTCTCGGGCGCGGGGCATTCCGATCTCGGCGACATCCTCGTCATGCCGGTATCGGGCGAGACCGTGCCGATGGACCCCGGCACGCCCGCGGCCCCCGGCTACCGCTCGCGCTTTTCGCACGCGAGCGAGGTCGCCAAGCCGGGCTATTACGCGGTCACGCTCGACGGTCCGGGCGTACGCGCGGAGATGACGGCGGGCACGCGGATCGGCGTGCATCGCTACAGCTTCCCCAAGGGCAAGGCCGCGCACATCGTCGTCGATCTCCGGTCGTCACTGTATAATTACCCCGGCAAGATCCTCTGGTCGGGGCTGCACCTGCGCGACGATGGCGTGCTCACCGGCTTCCGCGAGACGCGCGGCTGGGCGCCCGGCCGCAAACTCTATTTCGCGATGCGGTTCTCCGCTCCATTGGTCGGCCACGCGCTGGTCAACCGCGAGAAGGATATCCCGTACAAGGGCTTCCAGGGCCCAGGCCGCGGTAGCGATGCGCTGGCGGAGAAGCTCGGCCAGGCGCTGGAAGCGCGGCTGGATTTCGGGCCGCTCGATGCTCCTCTAGAAGTGAAGGTCGGGATCTCCGGCGTCGACGAAGCCGGCGCGCTCGCCAACCTCGACAGCGAACCCGGCGGCTTCGACGCTGTCCGAGCCAAGACTGGAAGCGACTGGGATACCGCGCTCGGCGCCGTCAAGTTCGAGGCGGCCCCACCAATGCGCCGCATCTTCGCGACCGCGCTCTACCACAGCCTGCTCGCCCCCAGCGTTTGGAGCGACAGCGATGGGCGCTACCGCGGCCCCGACGACCAGGTGCACCAGGCGTCCGGCTTCACCGTCCGATCGACCTTTTCGCTCTGGGACACGTTCCGCGCCGAACATCCGTTGCTGACGCTGATCCAGCCCGAGAAGACCAACAGCGACATCGTCCGCTCGCTGATCGCCAGTCAGCAGCACAGCCCCGACGGCATCCTCCCGGTCTGGCAATTCGCCGGGCGCGAGACGTGGACGATGATTGGTTATCACGCGGTCCCCGTTATCGCCGACGCGTATATGAAGGGCATTGGCGGCTTCGACGCGGACGCCGCGTTGCAGGCGATGGTCGCGAGCGCCGACCACGCCTCCTATGGCGGGCTCGGCGAGTATATGAAGCGCGGCTACGTCCCGATCGACAAGGAGCCGGAGGCCGCATCAAAGACCGTCGAATACGCCTATGACGACTGGACGATCGCACGGATGGCGCGGCGGATGGGCAAGACCGCCATCGCCGAGCGGTTCGAAAAGCGCGCGGGCAACTGGCGCAACAGCTTCGACGCGAAGTCCGGCTGGCTGCGCGCAAGGCTGGCGAACGGAACGTTCCGCACGCCCTTCGATCCGACCGCGATCAATTACGGCTCCGATTATACAGAGGGCAATGCGTGGCAATATAGCTGGTTCGTGCCGCAGGATCAGGCGGGGCTGTTCCGGCTGCTCGGCGGCGATGCGAAAACCGTGAAGAAGCTCGACGCGATGTTCGACTTCGACAATTCGAAGGTCGATTACAGCCACGCGGAGGATATCGCCGGGCTGATCGGCCAATATATCCACGGCAACGAACCGAGCCACCACGTCGCCTATCTCTACAATTACGCCGGCGCACCGTGGCGGACGCAGGAGCGGCTGGGTCAGATCGTGCGGAGCCAATACGGCGCCAAGCCCGAGGGGCTGAGCGGCAACGACGATCTCGGCCAGATGTCCGCATGGCTCGTCTTCACCGCGCTCGGCTTCTACCCGGTCGCGCCCGGATCGAACGAATATGTCATCGGCCGCCCGTTCCTGTCGCAGGCGACGCTCGCGCTGCCCCGCGGCAAGCAGTTCGCGATCCGGACGGATAATCTGTCGGACGCCAACCCCTATATCCGCTCCGTCACGCTGAACGGCACACCCCTCACCCGCAGCTATCTGCGCGATGACGAGATCCGCCAGGGCGGCGAACTCCGCTTCGTGATGGCCGCGAAACCGAACAAGCTCTGGGGCAAGGGCGCGAAGGCCCGGCCGTTCTCGTCCTCGACCACGGCTTCGATCCCAACGCGCCACTAAAGACCGTCAGACCGATTGCCCCCGCGCCCCGGTTGCGCCTAGCTTCGCTCCAACGCTTCCGGAGCCCTTCGCCATGTCCGTCAAATTCGTCCTGCTCGCCTCGATCGCCCTCGCCACCACTGCCATCGCGCAGGACAAGACCGCGCCCGTCGGCGGCGACATCCCCGCCAAGTTCGTGCCGCCGACCGCCGCGCAGGACTATGTAAAGCGCGAGGTGATGATCCCGATGCGCGACGGGACCAAGCTCTACACCGTCATCGTCTATCCCAAGGGCGTAGCGAACGCGCCGATCGTCCTAACCCGCACGCCCTACAACGCCAAGGGTCGCGCGAACCGCTCGGACAGTGCGAGCATCCTCGCCACGCTGCCGCTCGCCGACGAGATGTTCGTCAAGGCGGGCTATATCCGCGTGTATCAGGACATCCGCGGCAAATACGGGTCGGAGGGCGAGTACGTCGTCACGCGCCCCGTCATCGGTTCGCTCAACCCGACCAAGGTCGACCACGTCACCGACGCGTACGACACCATCGACTGGCTGGTGAACAAGGCGAACCTGCCGGAATCTAACGGCCGCGTCGGCATGATCGGCTCGTCCTACGAGGGCTTCACGGTCGCGATGGCGCTGCTCGCCCCGCACCCCGCGCTGAAGGTCGCCGCGCCCGAGAGCCCGATGATCGACGGCTGGATGGGCGACGACTGGTTCCACTACGGCGCCTTCCGCCTCGCCAATATCGCCTGGCTCGGCAGCCAGACCGGCTACAAGGGCGCGGGCAAGGCGCCACCCACCGGCGGCTATGACGATTACGAGAATTTCCGCGAGGTCGGCTCGGCCGGCGACTGGGCGAAGAAGTCCGGCTACGACCAATTGCCCTATTGGCAGCGGATGGTGTCGCACCCCGCCTATGACGGCTTCTGGCAGGGCCAGGCGCTCGACAAGCTGCTCGCCGCCAACCCGTCAAACGTGCCGACGATCTGGGAACAGGGGCTTTGGGACCAGGAGGACATGTACGGCGCGATCACCGCGTGGGAGGCACTGAAAGCCAAGGGCAAGCTCGGCAACAACCACCTCGTGATGGGGCCGTGGCGCCACAGCCAGATCAACCGCGAGGGCCGCAGCCTCGGGCCGTTCCAGTGGAATGGCGACACCGCGCAGCAATTCCGCGAGGACATGCTGCTCCCCTATTTCAACCAGTATCTGAAGGATGGCCCGGCCGTCACGCTGCCCGCCGCCGCGATCTACAACACTGGTGAGAACCACTGGGACAAGTTCGCGACGTGGCCGCTCGCGTGCGAGACGGGCTGCACGTCGCCGCTGAAGCCGATCTACCTGCAGGAGGGCGGTGCGCTCGGCTTCGGCAAGGCGACGACCGGCGGCGATAGCTATGTCTCCGATCCGTCGAAGCCCGTGCCGCATCTGCCACGCCCGGTGAACTTCGGCGACGGCCGCTGGGGCGATTGGCTCGTCAGCGACCAGCGCGGCGTCGATGGCCGTCCCGACGTGATGACCTACACCACCGAGGCGCTGACCACGCCGGTGCGCGTGTCGGGTGCGCCGATCGCCGACATCTTCGCAAAGACGACCGGCACCGACGGCGATTTCGTCGTCAAGGTGATCGACGTCTACCCCGCCGAGAACGCGACCGATCCCAAGATGGGCGGATACGAACTGCCGATCAGCCTCGACATCTTCCGCGGTCGCTATCGCCAGAGCTTCGCCAAGCCGACCGCGATCCCGGCGGGCAAGGTGCAGGAATACAAGTTCCGCCTGCCGACCGTGAACCACGTCTTCCAGCCGGGCCACAAGATCATGATCCAGGTCCAGTCGAGCCTCTTCCCGCTCTACGATCGCAACCCGCAGACCTTCGTCCCGAACATCTTCCTCGCGAAGAAAACGGACTATAAGCCGGCAACGGTGACGATCGTCCGCGGCGGCGCATCGGCGAGCGCGGTCTGGTTGCCGGTGGTGCCGCTCGATCAATCCGCGGCAATGGCGAAATAATTCGCACCGATCCCTGCGGTATTAGAAGCCACCTGAACAGACATCGTCGCCCGGCCAACTCGGCCGCGGCGGCGCCCCCGCAGAGTCATTACCCCTGACGCCAGACTGATCATACTACTCCGTCGCCTAGTCGTTTCCGATCACGCGCGGCCGCCTGCAATTTCGTACTGAAGGCGCAGGTTACCAAGGGCAATGCCATGACGACGGATCAAGACGACACCTGCTTCCCCGCCGACGACAGCGACGATTCGAGCTATTTTCAGCGTCGAGCCGAGTGGCATGAGGGTCGCGCAAAGGTCGCCGAAGACTCTAGCACGCGGTCGCTCAATCTGCGGTTCGCGCGGCTCTATGCGGCGCGTGCGACGTCCTGATATGGTACATTACAGCTAGTAGTCCTACACAAAACTACCAGGAACCAAGTAGTTACTGCTAGGTTTATGCGTCCAGTCCCGTCGCGATACCCCGCGTGCGGCAATGTACTGGAGCTGCTCACATGAAGCGCATGACGTCCGCCACCGGGGCCTTGGCCCTGCTGGCGTCCATTGCCGGTTGCGCCGCGCCCGCGACCCGCATTTCGTCTGGGCTCCAGCGCTACGGGCTCGATCAATCGCGCTCCGATTGCGTCGGTGATCGGCTCCAGGCGAACCTCTCGCTCAGCCAGTTGCAGCGTCTGGGCAAGGCCGCCGCGGCGTACCGCCAGGGCGACACCACGCCCGGCGTGCTCACCCCGTCCGATCTCATCCGCGTCGCCTCCGAACTCCGCGACCCGAAGATCGCGCTCGAAGTCGGCAAGGCCGCCGCGGGCTGCGGCGTGCTGCCGTAACGCAGGCCTTCTCCACCCAATTCCAAACGTAAGGATCTGACATGAACAAGGACGAATTCCAGGGCGGCGCCCGCTATGTCGGCGGCAAGGTCGAGAAGGCTGTTGGCGACACCGTGAACAGCCGCGACTGGCAGGTCGACGGCGTCGTCGACCAGGTCGCCGGCGGTGCGCAGAACCTGTACGGCCGCGCCAAGTCGGCGATCGAGGACGCCGTCGACGGTGCCCCCGAACTCGCCGACAAGATCGGCAGCGAAGCGCGCGAAGCCGGCGATCGTGCCGCCGACGCCGCTCGTCGTGCCGCCTCGACCGCGCAGGCATCGGCCAAGGACGCGCCCGTCCTCTGGGCGCTCGGCGCCGCCGCGATCGGCTACGGCCTCGCATGGCTCGTCCACGGCCAACGCGACTGATCGCATGACCGTGGCGCCGCCTCTCAAGTCGCTTCGTGACTCCCCCGATCTGCGCCACCTGCGCCAGATCATCGCGGGGCTGGACGAAGGCGTCATCCTCGTCGATCCCGATCAGGACATCCTGTGGGCCAATACGGCCGCACTCGGGATGCACGGGGTCGACTCGGTCGAGGATCTCGGTGCCACGGTCGACGATTACCGCCAGCGATTCCAGCTGCGCTACCGCAACAACCACAAGCTCAACGACGCCGACTACCCGATCGAGCGCGTCGTGTCGGGCGAGGCCTTTTCCGAAGTCGTGGTCGAGGTCGCGGTCGCCGGCGAGGACGAACCCCGCTGGGTGCATCAGGTGCGCAGCCTCGTCCTGACTAACGACGACGACGAGCCCGAATGCCTCGTCATGATCATCCAGGACGTGTCCGCACAGTTCGAGGCCGAGGATCGCTTCGAACAGTCGTTCAACGCGAACCCCGCGCCAGCGGTCATCTGTCGCCTGTGCGATCTTCGCTTCGTGAAGGTCAACCAGGGCTTCATCGACATGACCGGGCACGACCGCGATGCCGTACTGTCGCGCACGGTCTACGATATCGACGTACTCGAACGCGGCGAAAAGCGCGATCTCGGCAAGGAGCGCCTCGCCGAGGGCCGCACCATCCCGCAGATGGAGGCGGAGCTCAGCCTTCCCGACGGCGAGACGAAGCTCGTGATCGTCGCCGGCCAGCCGATCGACATGGGCGATCAGCCCTGCATGCTGTTCACCTTCGCCGACCTTGAGCCACGCCGCAAGGCCGAGACGCAGCTGCGCCATAGCGAGGAGCGCTTCATGCGGACCTTCTCGCTCGCACCCGTCGCGCTCGCGATCGGCGCGCGCGATGGTCACCGGCTGTGCGACGTCAACGAGGCCTTCACCAGCCTCACCGGTTATTCTTCGGCGGAGATCATCGGTCGCCCGCTCGGCGACGTCGACCTGTGGGAAACGCCCGCGCTGCGCCATGCGATCGAGGCCGATATCGACGCCGGCCTACCGATCCGCGACCGCGAAGTCCGCATCCGCGGCAAGGACGGCGACATCATCGACTGCATCGTCTCGACCGAGCCGATCCAGCTCGACGACGAAGCGTGCGTGCTGTGGGCGATGCGCGACATCAGCACGCGCAAAGCGTCCGAGCGCGAACTCGTCAACGCGATCGAGGCGGTGATGAAGGACACGAGCTGGCTCAGCCGGTCGATCATGGAAAAGCTCGCGCGGATCCGCACGCCGAACGCCGAGCCGGTCGGCGTCGGGCTCGACGAACTGACGCAGCGCGAGCGCGAGGTGCTGGCGCTGATCTGTCGCGGGCTCGACGACAAGTCGATCGCGCGCACGCTCGACGTCTCAAGCAACACCGTGCGCAACCATGTCGCGCGGATCTATTCGAAGATCGGCGTCAACCGCCGCAACGCCGCCGCCGCCTGGGCGCGCGCGCGGGGGTTCGACGGCGATTCCATCCCGCACGCGCTCCACCTCAAGGCGCCTTCGAAGGAGATCGCAGCATGACGCGCGACAAGGACAAATCGGACCAGGACGAAGCCCGCACCCGCCAGGCGAAGGGCTCGATCCAGGAGGCGATCGGCAAGATCATCGGCGACCCCGCGATCGAACAGCGCGGCTCGCAGGAAAGCGAAGCCGGCGCCCGCGAAGCCAAGGCCGACAAAGCCTCGAAGGTTGGCAAGGGCTCGAAGGCCGGAACCGCGAAGGCCGACAAACAGATCGACACACCCATCGATAGGCACGGCAAAGACTGACGCCGTTCCTCGAATTTCGTGAATAACAGGAGTGAATTATGGCTAACCATGTAAATCCCGGCGTCCTGCCGACGGACGACTTCCGTCGCGTGAAGACCCCGACCCGCATCTCGTGGGGCGCAATCTTCGCCGGCGTCGTGATCGCGATCGCGATTCAGCTCGTGCTCGGCATCCTCGGCACCGGCATCGGCCTCAGCCTGGTCGATCCGGTCGAGGGCACGACCCCCGGCGCGACCGGCTTTGGCATCGGCGCAGGGATCTACTGGATCATCACGACGGTCATCGCGCTGGGCGCAGGCGGTTATGCCGCAGCACGCGGCGCTGGCGTGGATGACCGGTTCGACGGCCTGATCCACGGCCTGGTCGTCTGGGGCGTCACCCTGATCCTAACCATGTACCTGCTCACCTCGGCCGTCGGCGGCATCATCGGCGGCGCATTCCGCACCGTCGGTTCGGTCGCATCGGCAGCCGGTACCGGCATCGGCGCAGCAGCCCCGAAGGTTGCCGACGTCGCCAATGTCGACGTCACCGACGTTCGCCAGGAAGCTGCTCAGTATCTGTCGGACGCACCGTCGGACCCTGCGCAGATGACGCCGGAGCAGGCCCAGAAGGAAATCGCCAAGGAGCTGCCGGCACTCGCAAAGGGTGGCCAGGACGGCGCACAGGCTGAAAGCCGCATCGTCGACATCGTCGCCGCACAGCGCAAGATCAGCCGTCCGGAGGCTCAGGCCCAGGTGACGCGCGCCAAGGCTCAGTTCGTCCAGACCAAGAACAAAACGATCGAGACCGCCAAGTCGGCGACCGACACCGCCGCCGGTGCAGCCGCAGGTACGTCGTTCATGATCGTGATCGCGCTGCTCATCGGCGCTGCCGCTGCAGGCTTCGGTGCCACCACCGCCGCCCGCCGCCGCGTCTACACCGACGCCGTCTGATACGGCGACCGGTTCATGTAACGGGTGCCGTCCGCGTAACGGGACGGCATCCCATTCGGCGAACGGCCGCGCAATCGCGCGGCCGTTCGTTCGTCAAACAGGTTACATCGTCGCTGCCGACCGGGTAAGGACCTGCGGCGAGGACCTGATAAAAATCCAAGGGTACCGAGATGACCACGTCGCAACAGGATCGCCGTTCGCTTCGCATTGCCATCGTCCGTGCGTTGCAACTTGCCGACGCCCAGGACGACCATCTCGTGGCGGCCTTGCTGGCGCAGGCGCTCGACGCAGCCGAGAACGAACTGTCCGAATAAGATACCCATTGTGCGTGCGCGCCACGAACATTTTATAATGAATGCTGCCCGCAGTTCGTCCATCGAGCGGCAAAACGCGCCTCCGTGGGTTGGCTGATCGCGCCAAGCCTGCGATGGCAGCATCATGAATTCTCACGGAACACTGCTCGAGCCCGGCCGCAACTGCTGGCGGATCGAACCCGCCAAGCAGGCCACCGTCATCGTCGACGCCGACGATTATTTCAAAGCCGCCCGCGCGGTGATGATGAAGGCCAGGAAGCAGATCCTGCTCGTCGGCTGGGATTTCGACGCGCGCATCCGCTTCGGTGGCGGCGACGACGGCGGGGACGACGACGATGGCGGTCCCGAGCGGGTCGGCGAATTCGTCACCTGGCTCGCGCGCCGCACGCCGGGGCTCAACATCCATATCCTCCGCTGGGATACCGGCGCGATCAAGACGCTGTTCCACGGCCAGACGCTGTTGCGCATCGCCAAGTGGATCCGCGACCCGCAGGTCCATCTGCGGCTCGACGGCCATCATCCCCCCGCCGGTTCGCATCACCAGAAAGTGGTCGTGATCGACGACGACGTCGCGTTCTGCGGCGGGATCGACATGACCGTCGACCGCTGGGACACGCGCGCGCATGCCGACGACGAACCGCGCCGGATCGAGCCCGACGGCTCGCCCTACGGTCCGTGGCACGACGCGACCACGATCCTGCAAGGCCCGGTCGCACGCGCACTCGGCGACATGTGCCGTGGGCGCTGGGAAGTGTCCGGCGGTGGCGCGCTGGAGCCGGTGACCGATGGCGCCGACTGCTGGCCCGATCACGTGAAGGCTGATTTCACCGACGTCGAAGTCGGCATCGCGCTTACGATACCCGAAATGGCCGAGCAGGAGCCCCGCCACGACATCGAGGCGCTGTACGTCGACCTGATCGCGCGGACGAAGCGTTTCTTCTACGCCGAGAGCCAGTATTTCGCGTCGCGCAAGGTGGCCGAGGCGATCGGCAAGCGGTTGCGCGAACCCGACGGTCCCGAGTTCGTCATCGTCCACCCGACCACGGCGGAGGGCTGGCTCGAACCGATCGCAATGGACTCCGCACGTGCACGTCTAGTCGAGGCGCTGCACGAACAGGATCCGCACAATCGGCTGCGGCTCTACCACCCTTTCACCGCGGGTGGGCAGCCGATCTACGTCCACGCCAAGGTGACGGTGGTCGACGACGAGGTGCTTCGCGTCGGCTCGTCCAACTTCAACAACCGTTCGCTGCGGCTCGACAGCGAATGCGACGTCGTCATCGACGCCGCGCGCGACCGCAACGCCGGTGAGCGCGACACGATCGCAAGCATTCGCAACGGCCTGCTCGCCGAACATCTCGACACCGACGTCGCCACGATCGAGACGTCGATCGCGGAAACCGGCTCGCTGATCGAAACCATCGAACTGCTGCGCGGCGATGGCCGCTCGCTTCGCCCGTACGAGGTTCCCGAACTCGATTCGGTGCGCGAGTGGCTGGCCGACAACAAGATCCTCGATCCCGAGGGTCCGGGCGAGATGTTCGAGGGACTGTCGGGCCGCAAGCCGCTGCTCAAGAACCTGCGCCCGCACCTCCACCGCGCCGACGGCAGCATCTCGCCGGTCATGGCCGCGGTCGCGGTCGGCGGCACCGCGGCCGGCATCGCGCTGGTCGGGACGATGCTATGGGGCCTCCGCACCAGGAAATGATGCGCAAATCCTCCCCCCTCGAGGGGGAGGACTCAGCCTCGCAGCTCATCCTCGAACGCGCGCACGATCCGCCGGTCGGGGATGAGCCACAGCGCAACCACCCCCACGTACAACGCGATCGCGAACCAGCGGCTGACGAACGCGAGCGGCACGCCGGTGAAATAGAGCGCGATGCTGCCCCACCCCTTCCAGTCGGAACCGATCGCGCGCGCGACCGCCGACTCCTTGCCGTTGCAGGCGATGATCGCGCGTTCGGTCAGCGAATAACCAATCGCCGCCAAGCCCAGCACGATGCCGTAAGCTGCCGTCGCCCCCGCCGCGAACGCGCTTTCGTCGAGCCAGCGGATCACGAACGGCACCAGGCTCAGCCAGAACAGCAGGAACAGGTTCGCCCACATCACGCGCCCGTCGACGCGCTCGACCGCGGAAAACATGTGGTGGTGATTGTTCCAGAACAGCCCGACGTTCACGAAGCTCAACACATACGCCAGCAGCACCGGCGCACTCCCGATCAACGCGTGCAGGTCGCCCGTTTCCGGCACCTTCAGTTCCAGCACCATGATCGTGATGATGATCGCGACCACGCCGTCCGTGAAGGCCTCGACTCTGCCCGGCCCCAGTCGTCGTCCGCTCATAGTCGCCCCCCGCCAGCTCTCACCGTGAGCTTGGCCACAATAAGAAATGTGAACTCAGTATCTTGCAATAAACCGGCTCGGTCTCAGCCGTTGCGATACTATGACCTATAAACGATTGACCGATCTATCCCAGTCCGATCCGGGCTTTTACATCGTGTCGCGGCGTGTCATTCCTCTGACGACGCAGTTTCTGTTTGCCATTTGTAGACGTGATAAACGCCCGGCAGATCAGGAAAACCTGTGTTCGGAGAGGCTTGACCCTGAATCGCACGCTTCCTTGCACTTCCATGACAAGACGGAGTTACCGAAATGAGCAGCGGCTTCATCAAGACCGAAGACGGCGTCGACATCTTCTACAAGGATTGGGGACCGAAGGACGCGCAGCCGATCGTGTTCCATCACGGCTGGCCCTTGTCGTCGGACGACTGGGACACGCAGATGCTGTTCTTCCTCGCGGAGGGCTACCGCGTCGTCGCGCATGATCGCCGCGGGCATGGTCGCTCGTCACAGGCCGAAACCGGCAACGACATGGACCATTATGCCGCCGACGCCTCCGCCGTCGCCGAGCATCTCGACCTGACCAACGCGGTGCATATCGGCCACTCGACCGGCGGCGGCGAAGTGGCGCGCTATGTCGCGCAGTTCGGCCAGCCCCAGGGCCGCGTCGCCAAGGCCGTCCTCGTCAGCGCGGTCCCGCCGCTGATGGTCAAGACCGACGCCAATCCCGGCGGCACGCCGATCGCGGTGTTCGACGGATTCCGCAAGGCGCTCGCCCAGAACCGCGCGCAGTTCTTCCTCGATGTCGCATCGGGGCCGTTCTACGGCTTCAACCGTCCGAACGCGGTCGTCTCGGATGGCGTCGTCCGGAATTGGTGGCGTCAGGGGATGATGGGCAGCGCGCTCGCACATTACGACGGCATCAAGGCGTTTTCGGAGACCGACCAGACCGCGGATCTGGAGGCGATCACCGTGCCAATGCTGGTGCTGCAAGGCGATGACGACCAGATCGTCCCCTATGAAGACGCCTCGCTCGTGCAGGCGAAACTGCTCAAGAACGCCACGCTGAAGATCTACAAGGGCTTTCCGCACGGCATGCTGACGACGCACGCCGAGGTCCTCAACCCCGATCTGCTGGCGTTCGTGAAAAGCTGAACGGCCGTAGGGGCCGGCCCGCCGCGTGATCTGAAAGCACGCGGCGGGCCGATACCTAAGACCCCGACCGTCAGTGCGGATCGCGCGGCGTTTGCACCGCCTGTTGCCACCACAACATCCACGCCACCCCGGCCAGCAATGCCGTCGCCGCGAGCAGCACCGCCTACAGCACGATATTCCACGTCGGCACCCCCGCATCGGCAAGCGAGGACAGAGTCACCGTCGCGGCCGGCACCGACACCAGACGCGCGTCCCCCGCCCTGCCTTGCCCATCGGCAAGATCGGCGGGCGACAGGAACACGTCCTTCGCCGCAGTCCGCCCGGCCGCGAGCGTGAACGGCGCACTTCCGCAACCCGCGCCGCACCGCGCCCGTTCAGCCTCAGCGACACGCCCGACACCTTCAGCGCATCGGGCGCTCCCAGGATCGGCATCGGACCGAGCGACACATGGTCGATCGCGGCGCAAGCCCCGCCGCCGGTCGAGCATGATTGGGAATACGCGCGCGGATAAAATTTGAGCTGCATGATCCCGTTCCTCGATTTCGCCCGTTAAGCGCCTGTCCTGCAACCAAAGGGAGCAAGACCTAGGGGAGATACCGATGCAGGGGATGCATGCATGGTGGCGTTGAGCGAACGGCGATCGGTCGTCGTCATCAGCGACTGGGTCGACGGCTGGCCCCCTGCGGATCCCTTCACCGTACCGCCTCCTCGCGACGGATCGGCATGGCGCGCGATCGATCCCGTGAGCCGACCCTGGACGGGTGCCGCCGGCCACCGCGAGCCCGTCGCCGGCGGGTATCTCGAACGCCTTCCGCTCGCGCTCGTCGCGGCCGGCATCGTCGAGCAGGCCGAGATCTGGCATCACTGGCGCGGCGAAGGCGACCCACCATTCCACCGCGACAGTCCGGTGCTCGCGCGCCGCGCCTTCCGCCTCGACCACGATTGCGCGCCGTTCGCCTCCACCGAGATGTTCGACTTCGTGCGGACCTTCGGTGCACCGCACATCCTGGTCGTGCTCGGGCTAGGCGTCGCGCCCGAGCTCCTCGCGCTCTGTGCGAACAGCATCATCCTCTACAATTCGATCGACGCGCCCTCGTTGCGCGTACCGCCCGAAGTCAGCGAGCATTTCGATCTCGTCATCACCGGCGCGCAGTGGCAGTCCGACGAGGTCGAGGCCCGCCACCCCGGCATGCGCACCGTGATCCTGCCGGTCGGCCCCGAGTTCGCCGCGGTCGACCAGTTCCGTCCGCTCGGCACGCCCAAGGATGTCGACCTGATCTACGTCGCCGCCGCGCAGCCGTATAAGCGCCACGACATCCTGTTCGACGCGCTTGCACAACTGCCGCGCGACGTCCGCGCGCTCTGCGTCTTCGGCTACGGCGAGGATGCCGACGCACTCCGCCAACGCGCGCGTGACCAGAATCTCTCGATCGAATTCGTCGGACCGCCGGGCGTACCCATAGACGAGGTCAACCGCCTGATGAACCGCGCCAGGTTCGGAGTCGTCTGCGGCATCGACGACGGCGCGCCCGCGATCCTCACCGAATACATGCTCGCCGGCCTGCCGGTGCTCGCCAACGCGGGATTACGCTGCGGATTGCAGTTCATCCTGCCCGAGACCGGCATGACCGCTTCGACAACCGGGTTTGCCGATGCGATCCTTACAATGCGTGAAACCTACGCCGAATTCCGGCCCCGCGACGCCGTATTGGAGCGTTGGACTTGGCAGCATAGCGTTGTGCGTTTGGGTGCGATTATCCAGCAAATACATGATGCAAAGCAATTACATTTGCATAGTCAGGTCTGAAGCGTGGGCTTAGGTTCGATTAACAACGCGGATGACCGCGGATTCGCGGATTGGAAGAGCGTGCACGGTATCGGACCTACCCCCAGCCTCGCCACGACCGACGATACGAGCCCGCCGCCGCCGCTGATCTGCTTCTCGCATCTCCGCTGGGATTTCGTCACGCAGCGCCCGCAGCATCTGATGAAGCGGTTCGCGCAAACCCAGAGCGTGTTCGTCTGGGAAGAACACATCCTCTGCGACCACCCGCTGCCCTTCCTCGAACACCACCCGTTTCCCGCCGACAACGTGATCGCACTGCGCCCGCGCCTTCCGCACTGGTGGAGTGCCGAGCAGGTCGAGGCAGGCTTGCGGCAACTTCTCGACATGCTTGTCGCGACGAGCATCCGGACCAAGCCGGTGCTCTGGTTCTACACGCCGATGATGCTCCCGTTCGCCGAGCATCTCGACGCCGCCGCGGTCGTCTACGACTGCATGGACGAACTGTCCGCGTTCCGCTTCGCCGACCCCGCCCTGCTCGACCGCGAAGCCCGGTTGCTCGCGCGTGCCGACGTCGTGTTCACCGGCGGCTACAGCCTGTACGAAGCCAAGCGCGGCCGCCACCGCGACGTCCACGCCTTCCCCTCCGCCGTCGACGTCGCGCATTTTGCCCAAGCCCGCACCGGCAACACCGAACCTGAGGACCAGCGCCACATTCCCGGCCCGAAGCTCGGTTTCTTCGGCGTCATCGACGAACGCATCGACCTCGCACTGCTCGACGCCGTCGCCGCTGAGCGGCCCGACTGGTCGTTCGTGATGATTGGCCCAGTCGTGAAGATCGACCCCGCGCACCTGCCACGCCGCGCCAACATCCACTGGCTCGGCGGGCGCGGCTACAACGAACTTCCCGCCTATCTCTCGGGCTGGGACGTCGCGCTGATGCCGTTCGCGATCAACGCCGCGACACGCTTCATCAGCCCGACCAAGACGCCCGAATATCTCGCCGGCGGCTTGCCCGTCGTCTCGACGCCGATCGTCGACGTGATCCGCCACTACGGTGACGCAGCAGCCGTCTCGATCGCGTCCGACGCGCCGGCGTTCGTCGCCGCGTGCGAGGCCGCCCTCACGCTCCCCCGCGAAGGCGCATGGCGCGACGAAGCCGACCGCCTGCTCGCCACGCAATCCTGGGACCGCACGCAAACCGCCATGGCAACCGAGATTGACCGCATCTTAAACGGTAAAAAATACGCCCCCGCGCCGAAACGCGAACGCTACGACACGCTGATCGTCGGCGCAGGGTTCGCCGGCGCGGTCCTCGCCGAACGCCTGGCCAGCGACAGCGGCCAGCGCGTCCTCGTCGTCGACCGCCGCCCGCACATCGGCGGCAACGCGTATGACGAGCATGACGCGGCTGGCGTGCTGATCCACCGCTACGGCCCGCACATCTTCCACACCAATTCCGCCGACGTGTTCGACTACCTCTCGCGCTTCACTGAGTGGCGCCCCTACGAACACAGAGTGCTGGCAAACGTCGACGACAAGCTCGTGCCGATGCCGATCAACCGCACCACGCTCAACGACCTCTACGGCCTGTCGCTCAAGGACGACGCGGAAGCCGCAGCCTTCCTCGCCAGCCGCGCGGAATCGGTCGAGGACATCCGCACCTCCGAGGACGTCGTCGTCGCAGCGGTCGGTCGCGATCTCTACGAGACGTTCTTCCGCGGCTACACGCGGAAGCAATGGGGCCTCGACCCGTCCGAACTCGACCGCGCCGTCACCGCGCGCGTGCCCACGCGCACCTCGACGGACGATCGCTATTTCACCGATAAATTCCAGGCGATGCCGGCGAACGGCTACACCCGGATGTTCGAGGCGATGCTCGATCACCCCGGCATCACGCTCGATCTCGGCGTCGAATATCGCGACGTGATCGACCGCGTCGACGTCGACCATATCGTATTTACCGGCCCGATCGACGAATATTTCGACTTCCGCTTCGGCAAGCTGCCGTATCGCAGCCTCCAGTTCCGCCACGAGACGCACGACGTCGCGCAGTTCCAGCCGGTCGCCGTCGTCAACTACCCGGACGAAACCGTGCCGCAGACCCGCATCACCGAATACAAGCATCTGACCGGCCAGCTCCACGCGAAGACCAGCATCAGCTACGAATTCCCAAGCGCGGAGGGCGACCCGTATTACCCGATCCCCCGCCCCGAGAACCAGGCGCTGTTCAAACGCTACGAGGCACTCGCCGATGCGGAGGAGGGCGTGACCTTCGTCGGGCGGCTCGCGACGTATCGCTACTACAATATGGATCAGGTCGTGGGGCAGGCACTCGCCACCTATCGCCGCATGGTGGCCAAGTCCGCCGTCCTCGAAACCCCCGTGATGGCCGCCGAATGACCCGCATCTGCCTGCTGACCGACAGCCTCGCCCCGTCCGGCGTCGGCGCGCACATGATGACGCTCGCCGAAGGACTGGGCGGAGACGAGATCGTAGTAGCCGCCCGCCCCGGCACCGGCCTGCTCGAACACGCCGCCGCCAAGGGTTACGCAGTCAAGGCGCTCGACGACGATGCGAACCTCGCCCGCTGGCTCGACCGCGCGACGCCCGATATCGTCCACGTCCATGCCGGCATAGGCTGGGAAGGACACGCCGCCGTCCGCGCCGCTCACGCCGCGGGTGTGCCGGTTATCCGCACCGAGCACCTCCCCTATCTCCTCACCGACCCCGCCCAACGCGACGAACACCGCGATACCTCGGCCGCGCTCGCACGCCTGATCTGCGTGTCGGACGCAGTCGGCGACAGCCACCGCGCGGCCGGCGTCGATCCAGCCCTCGTCGCGACGATCCACAACGGCGTAGGCGCACACAGACCGTCGCGTCCACGCGAAGCCCTCCGTGGCGAATGGGGTGTTGGCAATGCCCCCGTCCTGCTCATGGTCGCGCGCTTCGCCGAGCAAAAGGGCCACGCGCTCCTGCTCGACGCGTTGCCCGCAATCCGGGCCGCACACCCGGACCTGATCGTGCTGCTCGCCGGCGAAGGCCCCCTCCTGACGCAAACCGCACGCGCCATCGCCGCGAAGGGTCTCGCTGGCACCGTCCGCATGCTCGGCACCCGCAGCGACGTCGCCGACCTGATGACGCTCGCCGACCTGCTCGTCCTGCCGTCCGCGTTCGAAGGCCTGCCGCTGGTCGCGCTCGAAGCGATGGCCGCCGGCCTCCCCGTCGTCGCCACCGTCGCGCCCGGCAATGCCGAAGCGATTGAGGACGGCGTCACCGGTCGCCTGACCGCCGCAGACCCGGCCAGTTTCGCCGATGCGATCGTCACGCTGCTAGCCGACCGCGACAGCCTAAAAACAATGGCCAACGCCGCGATCGAGCGCCAGCAGGACCTGTTCTCGGCGGATCGCATGATCGCCGACACGCGCGCGGTCTACGCCGCCGTGCAAGACCAAAACACAAAGGGAGACGGCGTGGAGCGGACACGGATCGGGTTCATAGGCGCGGGCGGCATCGCCAACCGCCATTTCGGCGTGCTGGAGCAGTTCGACGAAGTCGCGATCGTCGCGGTCGCCGACGTCGACATGGCCCGCGCGACCGAGGCGGCCGCCCGCTTCGGCGCGCGCGCTTTCGATGATGCCGCGGCGATGCTGGCCGCGGTCGAGCTGGACGCGCTCTACATCTGCGTGCCCCCGTTCGCGCACGGCGAACCCGAACGCCTCGCGATCGAACACAAGCTGCCGTTCTTCGTCGAGAAGCCCGTCGCGATCGACCTCGGCACCGCAGAGGACGTCGCAGCCGCAGTCGACCGGCTCGGTCTCGTCACCGCGGTCGGCTATCACTGGCGCTATCTCGATACCGTGGACGAGGTGAAGGCGCTGCTCTCGGCAACCCCCGCCCGCCTGCTCTCCGGCTATTGGCTCGACTCCACCCCGCCACCGCGCTGGTGGTGGAAGAAGGACGCTTCGGGCGGCCAGATGCTCGAACAGACGACGCACTTAGTCGATCTCGCGCGCTACCTCGTCGGCGACGTCGTCCGCGTCTACGGCCAGTCGGGCCACATCGATCGCGCCGCCTTCCCCGGCCTCGACGTCGCCACAACCAGTACCGCGATGCTCACCTTCGCCAGCGGCGCGATCGCCAATTTCGCCTCCACCTGCCTGCTCAACTGGAACCACCGCGTCGGCCTCCACCTCTTCGGCGAAGGCCTCGCGATCGAACTCACCGATCGCGACGTGATGATCGACATCGGTCGCGGTCGCCCTGTTCGCGGCACCGGCAGCGATCCGGTCGTGCTCGAGGATCGCGACTTCATCGACGCGGTCCGTGGGGGCGAGAACCGGATCCGCTGCCCCTATCCCGCCGCGCTCGAAACGCTCCGCCTCGCGCTGGCGATCGAACGTTCCGCCGTCGAAGGCCGAGCGATCGACGTCCGCGAGCGGGAGGTGATCCATGTCTGAGTGGCGCCACGTCCGCTCGCTCGGCGTCGAACGCCCCGGCCAGGCCTATTTCTTCGGCTATGACGAAGCACCTCCGGGCGACGGCCAGGTCCGCCTTGACCTGCTCTACACCGGATTTTCCGCCGGCACGGAACTCACCTTCGTCAAGAACAGCAACCCGTATCTCCACTCCCGCTGGGACGCAGGCCGCGGCGTGTTCGTCCCCGGCGAACCGAGTGCGCACTATCCGGTGCCGTTCCTCGGCTACATGGAATGCGCGCGCGTCAGCGACAGCCGGGTCGACGATTTCGCCAATGGGGACGTCGTCGGCACCGTCTTCGGCCACAAGACCGGCCACACCGCAGACCCGTTCAACGACCTGCTGACCAAGCTCCCGCCCGAGCTCGATCCGATCCTCGGCATCTATATCGGCCAGATGGGGCCGATCGCCGCCAACGGCATTCTTCACGCAGACGCCGAACTACTCGGCCCCAACGTCGTCAACCTCGGCGACGGCATCCGCGGACGTCCCGCGCTGATCATCGGTGCAGGCATCGTCGGCATGCTGACGGCCCTGTTCGCCCAGGCCGCCGGCGCGAGCGAAGTCGTGATCGCCGACCCGTCCCCCTTCCGCCGCCTGCGCGCCGAATGCCTCGGCATCACCGCGATGACCGAGGACCAGGCCTGGGCCTACGCCAAGGCACGCTGGCTCCACGGCGGCGACGATCGCGGCGCGGACGTCGTGTTCCAGACTCGCGCCGACGCCGCCAGCCTCCACGCCGCGATGCGCGCGCTGAGGCCACAAGGCACGGTGATCGATCTCGCTTTCTACCAGGGTGGCGCCGACCGGCTCCGGCTCGGCGAGGAATTCCACCACAACGGCCTCAACCTCCGCTGCGCGCAGATCAACCGCGTCCCCCGCGGGCTCGGCTTCCAATGGGACCGCCGCCGCCTTGCCAACGAGACGGTGAAGCTGTTGCTCGCGCGTGGCCCGGAGATCCGCGCGCAACTCATCACGCACGTCGTGCCCTATGACGACGCCCCCGCCTTCATCGCAAAGCTGGTCGGCGAGCGGCCCGAATTCCTCCAGATCGTGTTCAAGGTCGGCGATTGAGCACCGCACTCACTGCCGACGCCCGCCCGATCCGCATCCTGTTCGTCTTCGCCTGGCTCGTCGTCGGCGGCGAGGAGACGGAGGTGCGCCTGCTCGCCCAGGCGCTCGACCCGACACGCTACCGAATCGAGGTCGTCGCCTGCTTCCGAAAAGACGGCATGCCCGAGCAGACGCACGCGCAGTTGGAAGCGATCGGCGTCCCCGTCGACCGCACGCCCTACGCGCTCGGCTTCGACGAGACCGTCGCCTACCTCGCGAGCAAGCTGCCCGCGTACGACGTCGTCGTCTCGTGCCAGAACGTCGCGGACATCTATCCCGCGCTCGAACGCATGCACCTTCGCCCGCCATTGATCGAGCATGGCGGCCTCGTCTCCGAAGCGCTCGCCGGCCCCAAGCATTTCACCGCGCGCTATGTCGGCGTCTGCGCCTCGATCCGCGACGCCGCCGCCAGCCGCATGCCCGGCCGCGAACACCACGCCGTCGAGATCCCGTCGATGGTCGACACGCGCGCCTTCGACCCCGCGCGCCACGCGCCGGTCCGTGCGACGCTAGGGATCGCCGAAGACGTACCGCTGATCGGCTGGCTAGGCCGACTCGACCCGAAGAAGCGCGTCGAGGACTTCATCGAAGGCGCCGCACTGGTCCACGCTAGCCACCCCCGTGCGCGTTTCGTCGTCATCGGCGGACCGGACGCCTTCATTCCCGAATATGCCGCAGCACTCCGCAACCGCGCGCACGCGCTCGGCCTCGACACCGCCCTGACCTTCCTCGGCGACCGCGACGACGTGCCCGACCTGCTCGCCGCGCTCGACATCTTCGTCTGGCTCTCCCGCGGCGAAGGTATGCCGCATGTCATTGCCGAAGCCGGCGCCGCACGCCTCCCCGTCATAGCAACGCGAGACAACGGCTCGGAACAACAGATCGTCGACGGGGTCAGCGGCCTGTTCGTCCCCCACGAAGACCCGCCAGCCGTCGCAGCCGCGATCACGAAGCTCCTCGAAGACCCAGCACTCCGAACCCGCCTCGGCACCGCCCTCCGCGCCAAGGTCGACAGCGAGTACGCCGTCGCCGCCGTAGTCCCCCGCTGGGAAGCCCTGTTCGCCGAAGTCCTGTCCGACCGGCCACCCCTGCCTAGCCCGACCGGCCTCTTCCGCAGCTTCCTGCAAGGCGGCTTCGAATCCTCCACGCACCGCCGCGCGCACGACCGCAAGCGCGTCGACGTCATCGCCGCCAGCCATCACGACACCCTCGCCGCGCATGATTACAATGAACTCGCCAAGCTTGGCATCCTGACGGTCCGCGACGGCCTGCGCTGGCATCTGATCGAGCTCGAACCCGGCCGCTACGACTGGTCCAGCCTCGACCGCCAGCTAGACGCAGCCAACACGATCGGCACCGAAGTCATCTGGGACCTGCTCCATTACGGCTGGCCCGACGACATCGACATCTGGACGCCTGCCTTCGTCACCCGCTTCGCCGCCTTCGCCGCCGCCGCCGCGCGCCACATCGGCCCGGCCGCACCTGGCGAGACCCGCTTCTACGCCCCCGTCAACGAGATCTCGTTCTTCGCCTGGGGCGGCGGCGACGCAGCCTATCTCAACCCGTTCGCGCAACGCCGCGGCTACGAACTGAAGGTGCAGCTCGCCCGCGCCTCGATCGCCGCGATGGAAGCGATCCTCGCGGTCGACCCCGCCGCAAGGTTCGTCCACGCCGACCCGGTCATCAACGTCATAACCGACCCCACCCGCCCGCACGACGCCCCCGCCGCCGAAGGCCACCGCCTCGCACAATACCAGGCCTGGGACATGATCGCAGGGAAGGCGTGGCCCCAGATCGGCGGCCGCTCAGCGCTGCTCGATATCGTCGGCGTCAACTTCTACCACAACAACCAGTGGATCCACGGCGGTCCACCGCTGTCGTACGACCACCCCCTCAGCCGCCCGCTCCATGCGATCCTCGCCGACGCCTATGCGCGCTACGGCCGCCCGATCTTCATCGCCGAAACCGGCATCGAAGGCAGCGCCCGCCCTGCCTGGCTTCGCATGATCCTGCGCGAGGTGAAGATCGCTCAGTCGCTCGGCGTGCCGATCGAGGGCGTGTGCCTCTACCCGATCCTGGACCACCCCGGCTGGGACGACGATCGCTACTGCCCCAACGGCCTGCTCGCCTGCTCGCCGGTCCTCGCCGACCGCGTGCCGAACGCCGCGCTCACCGACGTCATCCGGCAGGCGCAGGGGCGCGATATCCTGCGTTAACTTGGGCCCCGATACTGATCGAAGTCGATACGATCGAGGGGACATTTCCGCCGCTACGTCGCGTTGACGGTTGCCACAAAGGCATGCGGAGAGAGATCACATGGCCATTAAATTTGCAGGAACGATGAACGCGATCAATCGCGGGCTCGACGCGACCAAGCCTACCAAGGGTGCCGACATGGTCGAGGATTGGGAAGCCGCATTGGCCGATACCGAAGTCTCCGGCGCCAAGGGCATCCTTCGCGACCTCGGTTCGCTGCGCAAGCAGTTGGAGAAGGACACGCCCGACGCCGACCGCGTCCACGCGCTGCTCCACCGCCTCGGCACCGCGACGACCAAGATCGCCGACAAGGCCGACAAGTCGCAGGACAAGCTGAAGGCACTCGGCGAAGCGCTGACCGAAGCCGGTGAGGACGCACCCGACGAGGAAGAGGACGTCGCCGCCGCCGCGGCGCCCAAGCGCGCGCGCAAGAAGGCCTGAACGAAAAACGGGCCGGCGATCGCAGGATCGCCGGCCCGTTTCCTTACTCACGTCGCGAAAGTCTCAGGCGGTCACCGCCTCGGCCTTCGGATTAACCTTCGACGTCGCCATGGCGGTCAGCTTGTCGTCGGTCGCATATTCCTCGTCGAGCGTTTCCTTCAGGATCGCCGCGATCTCGCTGCGACCAAGCTGGTTCGCCCACGCGATCAGCGTGCCATAGCGCGTAATCTCGTAATGCTCGACCGCCTGCGCCGACGCGATCAGCGCCGCGTCGAGGACAGCCTTGTCGGCGATCTCGCCCGCGACTTCGTTCGCTTCCTTGATGATCCCGTCGATCGCCGGGCAGGTTACGGCCTTTGCCTTCTCGCCGAGCAGTTCGAAAATCCGCTCGAGCCGAACGATCTGTCCCTCGGTCTCGCGCAAGTGCGTTTCGAACCCGGCCTTCAGACCCGGCGCAGTCGCCTTGTCGGTCATCTTCGGCAGTGCCTTGGTGATCTGGTGCTCGGCATAATACACGTCCTGCAACTGGTGCAGAAACAGGTCTTCGAACGTCGCGATGTCCTTGGAAAACAGGCCCATGATCATATCCTCGCATAGCTGGTGCACGCGAAGCGAAATGCTCCGGTGGTGGGGAAACGCCCTTACCGCGGGGTAAGTTTCGTCTCTCCAGCCACCGGAGTCTCGGGGGATCAGCCCTTCAGCTTGGCCGCCGTCTCGGCAATCCGCTTGCCCTGGTAGCGCGCGCCATCGAGTTCGTCCTTGCTCGGCATCCGGCTGCCGTCGCCATCCGAGATCGTCGTCGCGCCGTAGGGCGAGCCGCCCTTGACCGTGTCGACGCCCATCTGCGCTTGGAAGCCATAGTCGAGCCCGACGATCGTCATGCCGTGATGGATCAGGTTGGTGATGATCGAAAACAACGTCGTTTCCTGGCCGCCATGCTGGCTGGCCGTCGAGGTGAACGCACCGCCGACCTTGCCGATCAGCGCGCCCGAGAACCACTGGCCGCCGGTCGTATCCCAGAACTGCGCCATCTGCGCGGGCATCCGGCCGAAGCGGGTCGGCGCACCGACGATGATCGCGTCATACTGCTCGAGCGCGGCGGGGCCTTCGATCTCGGCATGCGCGGTATCGGTCTTGAAGTGCGCAGCCTCGATTACCGCCTGCGGAGCGGTTTCGGCGACGCGACGGATGTCGACCTCGGCCCCACCGGCACGCGCGCCCTCGGCGACGGCATCCGCCATCTGCTCGATATGGCCGTAGGACGAGTAATAGAGCACGAGAACCTTGGTCATGGGCATTTCCTTCTTGGCTCCCCCTCCCGCAAGCGGGAGGGAGCGTTTCTTCTAGGCTCCCCCTCCCACTTGCGGGAGGGGGCTGGGGGGTGGGCACCCGGCTTCGTCAAACGAGCCGGATCGTAGTGCGTATCTTCAACGATGGTCACAGCGGGAGGTGAGCGCGAGTCCACCCCCTGCCCCCTCCCGCAAGCGGGAAGGGGGAAGTGCTTACTCCGAGTCTACCAGAACGATCTCGGCGTCCTCCCGAGCCCTGATCGTCACCGTCTGACCGCCCAGCAGCGCCGCTCCGTCGCGCGCACCAAAGGCGTCGTCGCCGATCGTGATCGCACCGGTCGCCGGCACCAGATACACATGGCGGCCCTCGCCGACCGCATAGTCGACGCTGTCGCCGGCCTTGAGCGTCGCCGCCAGCACGCGGGCATTCGCCCGGATCGGCAACGCATCGCCGTCACCCTCGAACCCGCTGGCCAGCGTCACGAACTGGCCCGAGCGCTCGCCCTTCGGAAACGGCTTGGCACCCCAGCTCGGCGCGCCACCTTTACGCGACGGCTCGATCCAGATCTGGAAGATCGTCGTCGTCTCGGGCTCGAGGTTATACTCGGCATGCCGCACGCCGGTGCCCGCGCTCATCACCTGCACGTCGCCAGCCTCGGTTCGGCCTTTATTACCGAGCGAGTCCTGATGCGTGATCGCACCGCTGCGGACATAGGTGATGATCTCCATGTCCTGATGCGGATGCGGCGGGAAGCCCGAGTTCGCAGCGATCTGGTCGTCGTTCCAGACGCGGATCGCGCCCCAGCCCATCCGGGCCGGATCGTAATAGCTGGCGAACGAGAAATGATGCCGCGCGTTCAGCCAGCCATGATCGGCATGGCCTAGGCTGTCGAAGGGGCGGCGGTCTACTTTGGAAAGGGTCGTGGTCGTCATGATAGGTCTCCACTGGTTGATCCCAAGATAGGCGCTGCGATTACGGCGTAAATAGAAACGCTGGAAACCGATCGTTTCGGTGGCTATCCTGTACCGGCCAATCGACCACCCCGGCGAAGGCCGGGGCCCAATTGGGGGACATCGATAACGACGCGCCGTCCGTCGTTACATTGGCCTCTCCAATTGGGCCCCGGCCTCCGCCGGGGTGGTATTCTACGGATGTTTGCGGAGACCCCCACATGCGCCTGCCCGATCTCGAAGCCTGGGCGATCTTCGCCAGCGTCGTCGAGCACCGCTCGTTCAGCGCCGCCGCCGACGCGGTCGGGCTCAGCAAGGCGACCGTGTCGAAGGCGATCACCCGTCTCGAAGCGCATCTCGGCCAGTCGCTTTTCCACCGCACCTCGCGCCGCCTCGCGCTCACCGAAGCCGGCAAGCCGCTCGCCGAGCACGCCGCGCGCATCCTCGCCGAAGCCCGCGCCGCCGAGGAATCCGCGCACGACGCCGCCAGCGCGCATACCGGCCGCGTCCGCCTCGCCGCCCCGATGAGCTTCGGCGTCACCAACGTCGCGCCAATCCTCGCCGAGTTCCTCGTCGCGCACCCGGGTATCGAGGTCGATTTCCACCTCTCCGACGCGCGCGTCGACATCGTCGCCGAAGGGTTCGACGTCGCGCTGCGGATCGCCGAGCTTCCCGACAGCTCGCTCCGTGCGCGCCGCCTGTGCAGCATCCAGGCGCACACCGTCGCCGCACCCAGCTACCTCGCCAAGCACGGCACCCCGTCGCACCCGGCCCAACTCGGCGAGCACCAGCTGGTCGGCTATTCGAACGTCGTCGGCCCGTGGCGCTTCCACGGCCCCGGCGGCGCCGACGTCTCGGTCCGCCTGCAAGGCCAGCTCACCGCCAACAGCGGCGAGGCGATCGTCCCCGCGCTGATCGCCGGCCTCGGCATCGCGCGCCTGCCCGACTTCATCGTCGACCGCCATGTCGCGTCCGGCGCACTCGTCACGATCCTCGACGACTGGGCGCCCGCGAAGATCGGACTCCATCTTCTTACCCCGCCGAGCCCCCTCCGCCCGGCGCGCGTCGAGGCACTGATAGACTTCCTTGCAGCACGCCTTCGCGACCCCAATGCAGGGCAAGCGTAAAGCGGCGACCTTGCGCAAAACCGGGCCGGATGCCATGTAAGAGGCTGGATAGACGCTCGAGTTTGCACCCCAGCGCGATCCCAACGACACCCGATACCGGGATGAGGACTTTGAGCAGCGGCCGCGCTCAGTCGGTAGTTCATGTATCGATTCCGTGATTTCCGCGTGGCTGACCCGATAATCCGGTCATGGATTCTCGTCGTCTTCGGCCTGTGTCGGGACAGCGGACCATGCCGAAACGAAAAGGCATGACCATGCGGCCAGACGCAAACGACACGATCTCCCCAGAAACCAAGACCGGCGTGACCCGGCGCAACCTGCTCGGCTCGGCGATCGTCGCCGGCGGTGCAGCCGCGCTGCCGATCGCGCACGCCGACGCCGCGACCACCGAGCGCACCGTCGACGTCCTGCTGATCGGCGGCGGCATCATGAGCGCGACGCTCGCCGTCCTTCTCCGCGAGCTCGAGCCGACCTGGACGATCGAGATGGTCGAACGCCTCGACAAGGTCGCCGACGAAAGCTCAAACGGCTGGAACAACGCCGGTACCGGCCACTCCGCGCTGTGCGAACTCAACTATACGCCGGTCAACACGGCCGACGGCAAGGTCGAGATCGCCAAGGCGGTCGAGATCAACGAGCAGTTCCAGGTCACGCGCCAGTTCCTGAGCCACCAGGTCGATACCGGCATCCTCGCCAACCCGCGCTCGTTCATCAATTCGACGCCGCACATGAACCTGGTGTGGGGCGATGCCAACGTCGCCTTCCTGCAAAAGCGCCACGCCGCGCTCCAGGCGAGCCCACTCTTCTCCGGCATGGAATTCACCACCGACCCGAAGCAGATTTCGCAGTGGGTGCCGGTAATGATGGAGGGCCGCGCGCCCGGCACTAAGCTCGCCGCGACGCGCTCGCCGCTCGGCACCGACTGCGACTGGGGCGAGGTCACGCGCCAGTACATCGCCTCGCTCGCCAAGCAGGACAATTTCACGCTGACCACGGGCCACGAGGTCCGCTCGCTCGAACGCGAGACGATCGGCGGCAAGAAGGCGCGCTGGCGCGTCACCGCGCGCGACATGAAGACCGACGAGAAGCAGGTCATCAAGGCGCGCTTCGTGTTCGCGGGCGCAGGCGGCGGCGCGCTGCCGATCCTCCAGAAGTCCGGCATTCCGGAGGCCGACGACTATGCCGGCTTCCCGGTCGGCGGCTCGTTCCTGGTCGCGGACAAGCCTGAAATCACGCACCGCCATCTCGCCAAGGTCTACGGCAAGGCCGCGGTCGGCTCGCCGCCGATGTCCGTGCCGCATCTCGACACGCGCTTCCTCGACGGCAAGCAGGCGCTGTTGTTCGGCCCGTTCGCGACCTTCTCGACCAAGTTCCTCAAGGAAGGCTCGTATTTCGATCTTCCGGCGTCGGTCACGCTCGACAATTTCCGGCCGATGCTCGCGGTCGGCTGGGACGATTTCGACCTCGTCGAATATCTCGCAGGCCAGCTCATCATGTCGGACAGCGACCGGATGGACGCCCTGCGCGAGTATTTCCCGGGTGCGAAGGACGCCGACTGGCGCCTGTGGCAGGCGGGTCAGCGCGTCCAGATCATCAAGCGCGATCCCGAAAAGGGCGGCGTGCTGCGGCTCGGCACCGAGATCGTCGCGTCGAAGGACGGCTCGATCGCCGCGCTGCTGGGCGCCTCACCGGGGGCCTCGACCGCGCCGTCGATCATGCTCAACCTGTTGAAGAAGGTGTTCCCGAACCATCTGGCGACCGCCGGCTGGCAGGCGAAGATCCGCGAGATCGTGCCGACCTACGGCGTGATGCTCAACGAGACTCCGGACGTCTTGGCCGAGCATTGGGCCTCGACCGCGGACACGCTGCAACTCGCGATCCCCTCGCCCACGGTCGGCGTCGCAGCCAGCCCACGCCCCGCGGCCATGCGCGTAAAGCCAGACCGCAGCCCCGACCTCGCGCTCTAAGCTATACCCACGTCCATTCTACAATCCTCCCCCGCCAGGGGGAGGTGGCTGGCACTTGCCAGACGGAGGGGGAGGCAGGCGATGACTGCCGTTGCGTGTCCTCCCCCTCCGTCACCTTCGGCGACACCTCCCCCTTGCGGGGGAGGATCAGCGAGCGTCGTTTCCGGAACGTACCTTAAGTCCTTGGAACGACTGTCCTACGCTGCGACGATCTGCCACGGTCGCAAGATGATCGCCCCGCCCTCCTCGCAAAACCGCCATCAAGCCAGCCAAGGATCGGCTCTAAAAGCCGGAAGTGCACAATCCGCGCAAACCGCGCCAGCGTGTGCACTTTGTGAACTTCCAACTTTTCGGCGGGCCGCAACATGAACCGCCTGGCCCCCGATGCAGACGATTCGCGCTTCATCCGTCGCGTCATCCTGACCATCGTGATCGTCGCGGTCGTCGCGGCGCTCTACAAGGCGGGCGACCTGCTCATCCTCGCCTTCGGATCGATCCTGGGTGCGATCGTCATCCACGCGATCGCCGATCTCTACCGCGACCATCTCCGCGTTCCACGCAAGCCCGCGCTCGGCCTCGGCATCGCCACCGTGCTCGGCGTCATCGCGTTCCTCGTCTGGTTGTTCGGCGTGCAGTTCCGCAGCCAGGTCAACGTCCTGATCGCCCAGACACCGGCGCTGCTCGACCAACTCGCCGCGTATCTCTCGCAAAGCGCGGTCGGCGCGAAGCTCGTCGATGCCGTGCAGCAGGCCTATGCCGGGTCGAAGGTCGCGCAGGACGTCGGCGGCCTCGTGACGGGCGCGGGCGAACTCGTGCTCAACTGCCTGTTGCTGCTGGTCGGCGCGCTGTTCTTCGCCGCCGATCCCAAGGTGTACGAGCGCGGTTTCCTGCTGCTGATCCCGCGCTCGAAGCGGGCCGCGGTCGAGGATGCGCTGTTCGACGTCGGCTCGACGCTCCGGCTGTGGCTCGGCTCGTCGCTGATCCTGATGACGACGATGGGAATCCTGGTCGGCATCGGGCTCTGGTTGTCGAACGTTCCCAGCGCCGCCGCGCTTGGCCTGCTCGCCGGATTGTCCGAGTTCATTCCGTATATCGGCCCCACCGCAGCGATGATCCCGGCGCTCGGGCTTGCCGCGACGCAGGGGACCTCGTCGATCGTCGGTACGCTCGTCACCTATGCCGTCGTGCGGCTCGTCCAGACCAATTTCATCACGCCGTACGTCCAGAACCGCGTGATCTCGATCCCGCCCGCGATCACGGTTTTCGCGATCATCGGTATCGGCACGATCTTCGGCCTGTTCGGCTTGTTCTTTTCGGCCGCATTGCTGGTGGTGATCTTCACGCTCGTCCGCAGCCTGTATCTGCGCGAGGTTCTCGGCGAGGATATCCCGAAGACGGTCCACCGGACGCTGCTCGGCCCCCACCTCACGCCGAGCCCCCCGGCCGAAGATTTGTAAGAAATTCAACCGCTCGCTGGCGAACAGCGCGATTCGCCGCGTCAACCTTAGTTCGAAATTAACCTTTTGCCTTCAGATGTTGTGTGGTTAATGAATGGAAGTCGAGCGGCTGACATGGGGTGTCGGACGGTCTCGCGAACAGGGGACGACGCATGCGAGTGCTGCTGATCGAGGACGAGCCGACGACGGCCAAGGCTATCGAGCTGATGCTGACGACCGAAGGGTTCAACGTCTACATCACCGATCTCGGGGAAGAAGGCCTCGATCTGGGCAAGCTGTATGATTACGACATCATCCTGCTCGACCTCAACCTGCCCGACATGCATGGCGATGACGTGCTCAAGCGCCTGCGCGTCGCCCGTGTCGCGACGCCGGTGCTGATCCTGTCGGGCGTCAACGAGATGGACTCGAAGGTACGGAGCTTCGGCTTCGGCGCCGACGACTATGTCACCAAGCCGTTCCACCGCGAGGAACTAATCGCGCGCATCCACGCCGTCGTCCGTCGCTCGAAGGGGCACAGCCAGTCGGTCATCCGCACCGGCAAGCTGGCGGTCAATCTCGATGCGAAGACCGTCGAGGTCAACGGCAGCCGCGTTCATCTGACCGGCAAGGAATATGCGATGCTGGAGCTGCTCTCGCTCCGCAAGGGCACGACCTTGACCAAGGAAATGTTCCTCAACCACCTCTACGGTGGGATGGACGAGCCCGAGTTGAAGATCATCGACGTCTTCATCTGCAAGCTCCGCAAGAAGCTCAGCCTCGCGTGCGACGGCGAGAATTACATCGAGACCGTCTGGGGTCGCGGCTACGTGCTGCGCGAACCCGACGAAGTGCTCGAATCCCAGGTCGCGTAACTCCCCAGTTTTCGGGCGCACGAAGGCCGCGGCATCGGGGGGTGCCGCGGCCTTTCCTATTTATTTCTAGTTATGGGGTGCCAAGCTGCCCCTCTCATCCTCCCCCGCCAGGGGGAGGTGGCTGGCCCTCGCCAGACGGAGGGGGAGGAAAGCGAAACGTCGGTTGCGCATCCTCCCCCTCCGTCGCCTACGGCGCCACCTCCCCCTTGCGGGGGAGGATACTGAAATCCGCCCTAAGCCTTACGCCGCCACCGCCGGAACAGCCCCCGCTTGCTGAGCGACTCGAACATCTCCTGGGGGCCCTCCGGATCCAGCACCTCGTTATCCGCCAGCCAAGCCTCGACCGCAGTCAGATCGGGCACCTCGTAACACCGAAGCGTCTTGCTCACGCCGACCCGGTCCTGACGCAACCGTTCGATCGTCTCGATCAACGACCCGGTCTCGGCGATCATCGCACTGACCACCTCCACCGCAACGCCCAGATGCTCCGCCATCAGCCCGTCTCGGATCGCCGCAATCCCCTCCGAGGTCGCGGCGTCGGTAGCCCGGATCGCCAGATCACACTCGGTATCGAGCCGCAGCGACCGATTATTGACGTTCGAAGACCCCAACCGAAACACGTCGTCGTCCGCGATCAGGATCTTGGCGTGGCAATAGATCGGCGCGCCGTCCTTCGTGTACGGATGATACATCCGCAGCCGCCGGTGCGTGTCACGCCGGTGCAGTGCCTCCATCAACCGCGCCCGCGCCGTATCCATCGCCAGCGGCTCCAGCCACCCCTGCGCCACGGTCGGGTTGATGATGACGATCTCCGGCCCATCTGCCTCGTCGAGCCGCCTCGCCACCGCCTCCGCCACTTTCCGCGACGCGAAATACTGGCTCTCGATATACAGATGCTTCTTCGCGCGAGCGATCTGCCCGAGGAACAGCGCCTCGCTCTCGTACACCGGGGCCTGGTCCGACATCTCCGGCTCGGTCCGCGCGATGCCGACATCGACATCGCGAAAATCCACCGCAAGCCCCTCAGGCCAGAACGTCCCACCGGCCAAGCCCGCCGCCATCGGCTTGCCCCCCGCCAGTCGCCAGCGCCGACGGAACAGCTCGCCCAGCGCATGCGCGACGGGGCCCTGCACCGCGCTGATCGCGTCGTGCCACGGCTTGTACGGCTTGGCCGATGGCTGGACGCGGTGCGGATCGCCGTCGCGGTGCTCGCGCGTGTCCCAGCGGTCCCCGGTCATGTCGATCCCGCCGCAGAACGCCAGCGCATCGTCGATGATGACGATCTTCTGGTGATGCGATGCCGCGGTCGGATGATGCCCGTCGAGCTTGGTATGGATCCGCTTGTGCCGCATCCACTTGATCATCGTGAACAGCGTCGATCCGCGGAACAGCGACTTGATCGCCCCGGTATCCCAGCGCAGCACGAAGATCTCGAGTTCGGGTTCGCGCTCGACCAGCCAGTGCATGAACGCCCCCAGCGTCTTGGGTTCGCCCGGCCGATCGACGCCTGGCTCGAGCGAAATGCGCGCATCAAAGTCCCAGCCGATCAGCAGGATGCGGCGCTTGGCCCCCAGCATCGCGACGCGCGCCGTCCGGAAATAGTCCGCCGCATCGACGATCACCGCCATCCGCTCGGCGCGTTCGATCCGCCAGCACTCCGTCCCAACCTGCATCGGTATCCCTTCGTCCGTTGCCGACTGATATGCGTGGCGCGCGGTTTGGTTGCGTGAATGCCCTGTATCGTCGCGCCCAGCCGCCCTATCTGGGATGACGATGGCCGCTCCTCCTACCCAGCCGCCGGCGCAGCGCAAGGTGATCCATGTCGACATGGACGCCTTCTACGCGTCGGTCGAACAGCGCGACGATCCCTCGCTCAAGGGCCGCCCGGTGGCAGTCGGCGGATCTCGCGCGCGGGGCGTGGTGGCGGCCGCGAGCTACGAGGCGCGCGCGTTCGGCGTGCGCAGCGCGATGCCGTCGGTCACCGCGATCCGAAAATGTCCCGACCTCGTGTTCGTACCCCCCCGGTTCGACGTGTACCGTGAAGTCTCGGACCGCATTCGCGCGATCTTCGCCGACTATACCGACCTGATCGAGCCGCTGTCGCTCGACGAGGCGTATCTCGACGTGACCGAGGACATCCGCGGGCTGGGCACTGCGGCCGCGATCGCGGAAGAAATTCGCGCGCGGATCAAGGCGGATACCGGTCTCACCGCGTCCGCCGGGGTGAGTTACAACAAGTTCATCGCCAAGCTCGCCTCGGACCAGAACAAACCCGACGGCATCTGCATCATCACGCCGAAGCGCGGCGCGGCGTTCGTCCAGTCGCTGCCGGTCAAGCGCTTCCACGGTGTCGGCCCAGTGACCGCGCAGAAGATGGAACGGCTCGGCATCCTCACCGGCGCGGACCTTTACGGCATGACGCTCGCGTTCCTACAGGCGCATTTCGGCAGCTATGCGGACTATCTCTACGGCGCGGCGCGCGGCATCGATCACCGGCCCGTGCGCGTCAACCGCGCCGCCAAGTCGGCCGGCGCGGAGCGGACGTTCGAGACGAACCTGACGACCGCGGAGGACCTGCGCACGGCGCTGCACCGGGTGGCGGATGCGGCTTGGGTGCGGATCGAACGGCACGGCACCCGCGGTCGCACGGTCACGCTCAAGCTGCGCCACGCCGACTTCCGCACGATCACGCGCGCACGATCATCACAGGCGCCGGTGACGGACAAGGCCGCATTCCTCGCGGCAGGGCTCGACCTGCTGATGGCGCAATTGCCCGTGCCGGACGGCGTGCGCCTGCTCGGGCTCACCTTGTCGGGCATCATGGGCGAAGACGACGAAGTGCAGCCAAGCCTGTTGTAGGTTCAACCGACGTCGACGACCCCTACATCGGGCGCCAACAGGGTCAGGATCGCAACCGCGCCCTGCCCCGGCCCTTCGCTCTCCAGACGCAGCGAACCCTGCATCGCGTTCACCGAATTGGCGCACCAGTGCAGTCCCAGCCCGCCCGACTTATGTGCACGCGTCGAGAAGCCTCGGTGGAACAATGTCGCCGCGACCTCGGGCGTGACCCCTTCGCCATCGTCGCGAATCTCGATCGTCACACGGCCGTCGACCTGATCGATGGTGGTAACGATCGATCCGCTGCCGGTTCCCCGCGCGACGATCGACTCGGCGGCGTTGGCGAACAGATTGCCAATCACCTGGCTCAGGATCAGCCGATTAGCCATCACGAGATTGGGCCCAGCCGGAAACCCGAACGCGATCGAGGCACCGTCGAGATAGCGCACGATCGTCGCGTTGCGCGCGATGATCGCGGTGACGTCGCATATCTCCAGCGCGGGGCGTTCGTGTGCCGCCTCTTGCTGCTGACCGATGATTTCCAGAACATGCCCCATCGCCTCGCGGCCAATGCTGAGTTCGTGACGGGTGGAATCGCGGTTGGCGTCGTCCGCGTCGATGGCTGCGGAGACGAACGCGGCAAGTTTCTGGCGGCGTTCGTCGGAAACATCGCTTCGCGTGAGTTCCTCGATCGCCCGGTCGAGCGTGGCGCGGTCGATCGGCGGCGCCTGCGCGATCTCGCGGCTCAGGATCGTGCTGATCGGGTTAAGCGCGTTGCGGACGTTGTGCATCACCGCCACCGCACTCTCGCTCCGTCCCAGATCGAACGACTGCACGCCGATCTGTTCGCGCAAATCCTTTAATTGCTGCAACATCGCGTTGAAGTTGCGGCCGAGCGAACCGATTTCGTCGCGCCGCTCGTCCTCATCGAGCAGCGCAAGCGATCCCGACGCGCGCACGCGTCGCATATGGTTCTCGATCCGCAACAGGGGACGCAGAACGAGTTGCGCGATCAGCCGACGCAGCACGATCAGGACGAGCAGGAGAAGCAGGATCGATCCAGCCACCGCGAGCACCAGCACGCGCCGGCTCAGTCTCGCCACATTGTCCGGCACGTCGAACCGGGTCGTCGCCACGACACGTCCATCGGCGCCGGTCATCGGCACGATGATCGCCGCTCTGGAGCCGCGGAATGTCGCCGCCGCCGTATTTCCCGAGCCAAGATCTATAGCCGCCTCGACACCCAGCGTCTCTGAAAGCTGCCTAGCGGTGATCACGCGCGCGATGGCGACATAGCCCTGCACGGGATCGGTGCGCGCCGCCCCCCCCATTCGCGCGATGCCGACCGCAGCGACGCTATCCCCCAGTCGTGCATAGAACCGCGCCGATCGCCGACCGGCAAGAACACGCGCGAAGTCCGTGCGCCCGAGCAGTTCGACCCACTGGCCCCGCAGGCTCGAACCGGCGGGTCCGTTCCACCCGGTGCGGTCGATACGGCCTTCAGCCGTTATCTCGGCAATACCGTCGGCGACGAAAGGTCGCGCAGCGGGCGTAGCTTTACTACCGGACCCCCGTTGGCCCCCGCCCACCCCTGTTGCATCACGGTGGTGGCGCGCTTCCGCCTGGACATCGGCGGCGTACCTGGACAGCATCGCGCGAGTCCGTTCCACCTGCCCAGCGACCGCCGCGTCCTCGAGCTTGGTGAAGCTCGGCGTGATGATCGACGCCAACAGCACCGTGATCGCGACCGTCCCGCACAGCGCCACTACCGTCATGATCAGCACGAGCTTCGCACCGAGCGACGTAGGCCGCCGTACCTTGCCGAATTGCCGCCCGAGCGTCGCCGGAACGCGACCCATTCCGACGGTCGGCATCAGTTCAGCATCCCGTTGCCCAATTGCCGCGGTGCCGTCGGTCCGTCACCGGCCACATCGTCTTCGCCGCCGAGATAGCGCGCGTTTGCCATCTCGAGTGCAACATCCGCGGCAACCGGGCGCGAGTAGAAATAGCCCTGGAAATGGCTCGCTCCAGCCAGCTTGAGCGCCTGGACCTGAGCGTCGGTCTCGACCCCCTCGGCAATCACGCCCAGCCCCAGCGCGCGACCGAGATGGATGATCGAATGCACGATCGCCGCGCTTTCACGCTCCCGACCCATCCCATCGATGAACGAGCGGTCGATCTTCAGGCAGTCGAGCGCGAACTTGCGGATGTTGTACAGGCTCGAATAGCCCGTTCCGAAATCATCGAGCGCGATCCGGAAGCCCATCTGGCGCAGCTTGTAGAGCGTTTCCGCAGCCCGTTCGGCATCGTCGAAGATCGCGGTTTCGGTGATCTCGATCTGCAATCGCGCAGGCTCGATCCCGGCGCGCTCGACGCTCTCCATGATATGCCCGACGAAATTGTGCCGGCGAAACTGGCGCGGCGAGAAATTGACCGAGACATACTGACCGGGCCACTGCTTCAGGACGTGCAGCGCTTCGCCCAGCACCCAGTCGCCCAGTTCGTGGATCAGGTTCGATTCCTCGGCGATCGGAATGAACGTGCTCGGGCTCATCGCGCCATATTCGTCGGTGTTCCAGCGGATGAGCGCCTCGAAACCGATCACCTCGACCGCGTCGCGCGACACGATCGGTTGGTAGACCAGGCTCAACTCGCCCTTCGCGATCGCCTGGCTCAGCCCACCCTCGACCCGTCGGCGAAAGCTGATGCCTTCGTCCATGCTTTCGTCGAACAGGCGGACGATCCCTCGCCCACCGCGCTTGGCGTCGTTGAGCGCGAGGTCGGACCGCCGCATGACATCGACCGGATCGCGGCCCTGCCCACCCTCGCTGACGACCACACCCGCCGACGCGCCGCCCTGCACCGAATTGCCGAACACCTGCAGGGTGACCGAGCACGCCGCGACGACTTGCTCGCACGCCATGACACCCGCCGCCTCGCCGGACGTCTCGAACAGGATGCCGAATTCGTCGCCGCCCAGCCGCGCAACCAGTGCGCCATCCGGCGCCGATCGTTGCAGGATCGCACAGATCTCGCGGATCAGCGCGTCGCCCGCCAGATGGCCGAGCGTGTCGTTGACCAGCTTGAACCGATCCAGATCGACCATAACCGTCGCGAACAGCCCGGTCGCGCGCGTTCGTTCGGCAAGCGCGCGCAGGAACGCGAGCCGGTTCGGCGCATCGGTCAGCGAGTCATGCGTCGCCATATGCACCGCGCGACTCTCGTTCGCGGCGAGTTCGGCGCTCTGCTCTTCGAGTTGAACAACCTGCGCGGCCAGCGTGACGCGGGCCGCCTTCAGCTCGCGATCGATTTCCCACCGCTTCGCCAGCGCCGTCGCGGTCTGTGTCACCTCGGCGACCTCGAACGGCTTGGCGATGTAGAAGATCTTGTCGGCGGGCCCGGCAATCTTGCTGATCTCGATCGGCGAGAAATCGGAAAAGCCGGTGACGATGACGAGGTTGATCTCCGGGTCGAGCGCCCGGATGCGCTGTGCCGTCTCGCGCCCGTCGATACCGGGCGGCATGCGGATATCGATGAACGCGACCGCGAAAGGTTCGCCGTCCGCCAACGCCCGCGCGACGTCCGCAACCGCGTCCAGCCCTTGATGCGCATGCGTCAGCGCGAAGCCGGCGATGTCTCCGCGGCGCAGATCGCTGGCGTATCCTCCAAACAGGTCCGCCGCCATCGCGCCGAGCGCCCCGCCGCTCTCCGACCGCTGACCGGCGAAGCTGCGCCGGTAGCTGTCATGCATCGCTGGCTCGTCGTCCACGATCAGAATGCGCATCGTTACCGTCCTTCACCGGCCACCGCATCCGTGCCTTGCGGTACGCCAAGTGCCTTCATCGTTACGAAGGATAGTAACCTAAATCAGTTAAGAGGCTGTGAACGATGTTTGTAACTTATGTCCAAGCGCTTGAGCGCCCAAGACGATTGCGCCGAGCGGCCCGGCGTTGTTGCCCAAGGCGGGCGGCACGATGAACGTATCGACCAGCGCGACCTCGGGCAGCGTGATATATCCGCCAAGGCTCCGCGTCATCGCCGCACGGACCCGCGGGAACAGGTGCGATGCGCCCATCACGCCGCCGCCCATAACGATCCGGCGGGGGATGCCGGTGAGCACGAGGGTGTGGCAAAGCTGCCCGAGCGCGTCGGCGACGTTGTCCCAGACCGGATGCTCGGCGGGAGCTTCGTCCGCCGGAAAGCCGATCCGTGCCGCGATCGCCGGGCCCGCGACCAGTCCCTCAATGCACGCGCCGTGGAACGGGCAATTGCCGATCCAGTCGTCACCCTGGAACCGAGCGGGGCGGATGTGGCCAAGTTCGGAATGTGTCAGCCCGTCGACCGGCCGGTTGCCCGCGATCATGCCGGCGCCGACACCAGTGCCGACAGTGACATAGGCGATGTCCGGCAAACCCTTCGCCGCGCCCCAGAACGCCTCGGCCAGCGCCGCGCCGACTACGTCGCTATGGAAACCCGTGGGCACGCCGTAACGCCGGCTCAGCCGTCCCGCGATGTCGGTCCCGGCCCAGCCCGGCTTTGGCGTCGAGGTGATATGGCCGTAATCGCCCGAATGGCGATCGATCGAGACCGGCCCGAAGCTCGCGATACCGATCGCCACGAACCCGCTCCACCGGTCCAGCACTGCCTCGATCGCGGCCAGCGTCTCTTCGGGGCGCGTGGTCGGTATCCGCACGGTTTCCTCGATCTGGTCGGGTCCGCGCGCAAGAATGCAGATGCATTTGGTGCCGCCAAGTTCGATACCTGCGACCAGCGGTGCTTCCGTCATCCTCAACTCCCAACACGTTTACCGCGCCCGCTTCCTTCGCCGACGCCGTCCAGTCAAGAGCAGGTCGGTTCTGACGATCACGCTGAACGAGGATTTGATCTGCTGTCGATCCGTCCGTTCGTGCGTTATGCCGGTCGAGTTCACCCGAACAGACAGGAATTCCGAATGGCGAAGAAACCCGCGAAGCTGATCAAGGCAGACACCGATGTTTCGGTCGAGGCACAGCCCCAGTACAAGGTCGAGTATCGCGAGATCCAGCCGTATGGCACGCTGAAGAGCCTGCCGATCGCACTTGAGGACAATGCCCGCGCCCAGAGCGTCGCGACGCTGAATCAGGTTCTCGCGGACACGATGACGATTCGCGACATGTACAAAAAGCATCACTGGCAGATGTCGGGCGCAACGTTTTACCAACTGCATCTGCTCCTCGACAAGCATTACGAGGAGCAGGCAGCACTCGTCGATCTCGTCGCCGAACGCATCATGGCGCTTGGCGGTATCTCGATCGCGATGTCGCACGATGTTGCGGAGATGACGACGATCCCCCGCCCGCCAAAGGGTCGCGAGGACGTACCGACGCAGCTCGCGCGCCTGCTCGAAGCGCATGAAATCATCCTGCGTCAGGCTCATGAAGGCGCCGAAGCTGCCGACGAATCGGGTGACGACGGCACCAACGATCTGCTGGTGAGCAACATCATTCGCACGCACGAGCCGCAGGTGTGGTTCCTGGCGGAGCACCTCGCCGCGACCGAACTGGTCCGCAGCGACAAGTAAGATTACGGCCCCCTTTTCGTGCGAAGAGGGGGCCGTACTTTCGTTCCGGCAATCCCGTGGGCGATAGCCGCACGGCGCATTTAGCGCGTGGCGTTATACTTCAACTGATCGTCGGTCAGCTGGAACCCGACCAGCGCCTCGAAGCTCGCACGCAACACGGCTTGGCGCACTTCCGGCGTGCTCAGCGGATCGACCGCAGCATCCTGATCGCCCGCCTTGCGCCGACGGGTCAGCTTTTCCCGAACGTCTTCCGGCAAAGTCGCCGCCGCGCGCGACACGGTGGCGGTAGTCGTGCCCGACGCCGAAGCCAGCGCTTGCCCGGCGTCGAAGTGCAACGCCACACGGCCGATACGCTTCGCGACGACCGCGCTGCCGCCGCGCACGACGGTGATGAAATACGGCAATGTCACGTCGCGCGCCGCCTCGGTGCGCGTCCGGCGGGCGCGAATATCGAACGTCACGTTGGTGACGACCTGGTCGGTCGCATCCGCGCAGGTCGATCTGACGTTGGTCATGTACGCGGCGACGTCGATCGCGGCCTGGTCGCGGCTGGTGACCGGATCGAACAGCGTGATGTCGCCGGTTGCAGCCGGGATCGCCACGGGCGGGCAGACCGAACGGACTGCGGAAATGCCGCCGGTCGCATCGACTTCGCCCTTGCCGGCGCACCCGCTCAACAAGATCGCACACGCAGAAACGGCTAGGATAGGGGCTTTCACGGCGACGCTTACCTTCTCGAACGAGCGAAAGGGCCGCCGCATGTCGCAAGCGGCCCCTGTCGCGGCGCACCATAGGAACCGGCTATCGTCCAGGCAAGCAATCGCGTAGAGGCATGGCATCATGAGCCCAATCGACAAGCCGCCGCTCGAACTGTTGATCGCAGCACCCCGAGGCTTTTGCGCAGGCGTCGACCGCGCGATCCGGATCGTCGAACTGGCGATCGAGAAACACGGGGCGCCGGTCTATGTCCGCCACGAGATCGTCCACAACAAGTTCGTCGTCGACACGCTGAAGGTGCAGGGCGCGATCTTCGTCGAGGAACTGGACGAGGTACCCGATGGTGCCCCGGTCGTGTTCTCGGCGCACGGCGTGCCCAAGTCGGTGCCGCTCGACGCGCAGAATCGCGGTCTCGAATATCTCGACGCGACGTGCCCGCTGGTGTCGAAGGTGCACCGCCAGGCCGAGCGACTGGTCGCGCAGGGGCGCCATATCGTGTTCATCGGCCATGCCGGGCATCCCGAGGTGATCGGCACGTTCGGACAGGTTCCGGCAGGCGCGATGTCGTTGATCGAGACGGTCGAGGACGCCGAGGTGTTCATGCCGATCGATCATACCAACCTTGCCTTCCTCACGCAGACGACGCTGTCGGTGGACGACACGGCCGCGGTGGTGGCGACGTTGCAGCGCCGCTTCCCGCAGATGCTGCCGCCGCGCGGCGAGGACATCTGCTACGCGACGTCGAACCGCCAGACTGCGGTCAAGGCGATCGCGCATAGCGTTGACGCGGTGCTCGTGATCGGCGCGCCGAATTCGTCCAACTCGGTACGACTCGTCGAGGTCGCCGAGCGCGAGGGAACGCCCGCGATGCTGATCCAGCGCGCGAGCGAACTGGACTGGGACTTCCTCGCAGGCGTCGGCACGCTGGGAATCACGGCTGGCGCTTCGGCGCCCGAATTGCTGGTCCGCGAACTGGTCGACCGGCTGTCAGAGCGCTTCACAGTAACGGAGCGCGAGGTCGAGACAAACCGCGAGACGATCGCGTTCAAGCTGCCGCGCGGACTGGAGGCGGCCGCCTAGTATGGCGGTCTATACGCAGGTTTCGGCTGAGGCTTTGGGCGCGTTCCTCGCCAAGTTCGATCACGGCGACCTCGTCTCGGCCAAGGGCATCGCCGAGGGAGTCGAGAACAGCAACTATCTGGTCGATACAACGACCGGGCGGTTCATCCTGACGCTGTACGAAAAGCGCGTGTCGGCGGACGATCTGCCGTTCTTCATGGCGATGCTCGATCATCTTGCGGTCGACGGGAATCCAGTGCCGCGTGCGCTGCCCGATCGCAGCGGTGCGCTGATCCACGAGTTGTGCGGGCGGCCGGCGTGCCTGATCGAGTTCCTGACCGGGGTGTCGGTGTCGCATCCGACCGAAGCGCAGGCACGCGCGGCCGGTGCCGCCATGGGGTCGATGCATGTGAGCCTTGCCGGCTTCGATGGTGTGCGCCCAAATACGCTAGGGCCGGATGGGTGGCGCGCGTTGCTGGCGAAGTGCGGCCGGGATCTGGATGCGATCGAGCCCGGGTTGTTCGACATGGTGAGTGCGGCGGCGGATGACGTAGTCGCCGCGTGGCCCGCCGACCTACCTCGCAACGTGATTCATGCCGATCTGTTTCCCGACAACGTGCTGATGCTTGGCGACCGGGTAACGGGGCTGATAGACTTCTATTTCGCGTGCACCGACGTCCGCGCGTACGATCTGGCGATCATGCACAGTGCCTGGGCGTTCGATGCGCACGGCGAAAATTACGACGCAGAGGTCGGCAAGGCGCTGGTCGCGGGCTATGTCGATCGGCATTCGCTGTCCCCCGCCGAGCGCGCCGCACTGCCGGTACTGGCGCAGGGGGCGTGCCTCCGCTTCCTGGCGACGCGGGCGTGGGACTGGCTCAACACGCCGGCGGATGCGCTGGTGACGCGCAAGGATCCGTTGGCGTACTGGCGGCGGTTCGAGGCGTATCGCAAGGACGATCTATTCGCATGACTGACGAAGCTCCCGTTTCCATCACCAAGGTCGAGATCTTCACCGACGGCGCGTGCAAGGGTAATCCGGGCCCCGGCGGCTGGGGCGCGGTGATCCGCATGGGCGCGCACGAGAAGGAATTGGCGGGCGGCGAAAATCCGACGACCAACAACCGGATGGAGATGACTGCGGCGATCGAGGCGCTGAACGCGCTGACCCGGCCATGCGCGGTGACGCTGTACACCGACAGCAAATACGTGATGGACGGCCTCACCAAGTGGGTGAAGGGCTGGCAGCGCAACGGCTGGAAGACCGCCGACAAGAAACCGGTCAAAAACGCCGAACTATGGCACGCGCTGTTGGCGGCGGTGGCGCGGCACAAGATCGAGTGGCAGTGGGTCAAGGGTCATGCCGGCCACCCGGAGAACGAGCGGGCAGACAAGCTGGCGAGCGACGCGGCGGTCGCTGCCGGACGCAAGTAGACCTAGAACCGCGCGGGCGAATAGCGCGCCGCATCGATTGCAGCGACAGCGGGGTCCGGGTCGGTCCCCAGCACCAGGCTAGCGGCAAGCAACGCGGCGGCAGGTGCGGTCTGGATGCCGAAGCCCCCCTGCCCCGCACACCAGAAGAAGCCGGGCACGTCGTGGTCGAACCCATAGATCGGCAGGCGATCGGGCGCGAATGTCCGCAGCCCTGCCCAGCGTCGCTCGACGGCGGCGACTCGCCAGTCGACAACCTGCTCGAACCGATCGATCGCGATCGCGACATCGATCTCTTCGGGGGCTGCGTCGCATGGGTCCGTCGGCGTCTCGTCATGCGGACTGAGCCATAGCCGCCCGCCGGGTTCGGGCTTGAAATAGAAGCGCCCGCCGAGATCGGCGACATGCGGCATGCCGGCCGGGGTACCCGGCTCGGTACGCAGTTGCGCCATAGTCCGGCGATAGGCCTGCAAGCCGAGCGGGCGCACGCCGGCCTGCACGGCGACCGTATCCGCCCATGCCCCGGCCGCGTTGACGATCGTCTGCGCCTGGAACACGCCCGCCTTCGTCTCGATCGTCCATGTACCGTCGGCACGCGCCGCCCCCGTAAACGCGGCATCGGTGACGAAGACAGCACCGGCACGGCGCGCGGTGGCGATGCTTTGGGCGTGGAGTGCGGCGACGTCGATATACGCGCAGCTCGCTTCCTGTACGCCGAGCGTCCATTCGGGGCGCAGTCCGGGCACGAAGGTGGCAGGATCGACTTGGTCCAGACGCACCTCGCTATCCGCGAACTCGGCAAGGAACGCGTTCATCGCCGCTTCGTCCCCGGCGCGACCGATGTGCAGCGAACCAAGCGCCGCGAGATGCCCGCCGGCACGCAGCAACGGGCCCGACGCCGTGGTAAGCGGCTGGATAGCCGGCCCGCCATAGGTCTCCGACCAAAAGGCGGCCGAGCGCCCCGTCGCGTGATAGCCCGGCGCATCCTCCGCTTCGAGAACAAGGACGCGGGCCCGCGACCCGATCGCCGCAGCTAGGCTCGCCCCCGCCATCCCCGCGCCGACGATGGCGATGTCGTACACGTTCGTCACCGTCGGACCGCGCACGCGGCCAGAAACGAATCGATCGCCGACAGCGCGCGGTTTCGGACCTCGTCCGCCTCACGCAGGATCTCATGCGCGGACTCGCCACCGAAGCGGACCACCTGCGCATCGGGCAGCCTCGCCGCGAGCCGGAGCGCGGCACGCGGATCGACGAGCTTGTCGGCCTCCGCGACCAGCACCAGCACCGGCGTCTCGATCGACTCGACTCGCGGATCGGTCGCGAGCGCCGCAGCGCCGGCGAACCCTTCCGCAAGCCAGGCCCAACTCGGCGGCCCCAGGACGAGTTCGGGATGCGCCGCCTGCCACCATCCCTCGTCGCTGTAGCGATCGGCGTCATGCGTCAGCAGCGACTGGCGCGAGGCGACCGATCCCGGCCGCTCGTTGCTGCGCCACGCCGCCCGCGCGGGATCGCCGCGACCGGCGATCCACCGCGCGATCCGCGCGCTGACCGTGGCCCCGAACGGTGCTTTCAAACCGATCATCGGCGCCACCAGGATCGCCGCATCGGCATCGATCGTGCGATTGGCAAGCGCACGCATCACCATCATCCCGCCCATCGAATGGCCGAGCACCACGCGTGGCACGTTGCCGCCCGCCGCCTTCGCGCTCCAGTCGGCCCAGAATGCGGCGAGATCGGCGTCGAACACGCGGTAGTCGCTCGCATGCCCGACATGCGGATCGCCCGACAAACGCCCCGACCCGCCCTGTCCGCGCCAGTCGAACGCGGTCACTGACCATCCTTGCGCATGCAGATGCGCGAACGTCTCGAGATACTTCTCGAAGACATCGCCCCGCCCCGTCTGGAACAGCATCCGGCCGCGCGGCGCCCGTGCCGGCCAGTCGAATCTCCGCAGCTTCCAGCCGTCGGGCGTGGTCCAATAGCCGATGCGCGCGTCGTCCGGAATCGCCCGGCGCACTGCTGCCAAGTCGCTCGTCATGCGCAAGCCCGTGGCATCATTCGAAATTCCTCCAAGCACGGTTACTTTTTCGAAAGCCATGTCCGTTAGGGACTAGCCGATGGGATGGAACATTGCTCTTTCAATTTTGATTCTGGTGGTCGGCGGCCTGCTGGTTTCGGCAGGCATCCAGGATGCGCGCTCCCGCGAGATCGCCAATTGGAAAACCGCCGCCGTCGCACTGTTGGCGCCGGTCTGGTGGTATGCCAACGGCCTCGATCCGTGGCCCGACATGGCGCTGCAGATCGGCGTGGCGCTCGGTGTGTTCGCGCTCTTCCTACTCGCGTTCCACTTCGGAATGATGGGCGGCGGCGACGTGAAGCTGATCGTCGCGCTCGCCTTATGGCTGCCGTTTCCTGCATTCCTGTCGATGCTGATGGTCATGTCGATCTGCGGCGGCCTCGTCACGGTGGTCATGATGATCGAACATCGTGCAAAGAAAAACATCGGGCAAGTCGAGGTTCCCTACGGCGTCGCAATAGCAATCGCCGGCCTTCTCGCATTCCGCGAACCACTCCTTAACCAGTTTCAGTGATGATTAACAGCGAAGTACATTCGCGGCGCCTGAAAGGCACGATCTAGTCATGGATACACGCAAGATCATTTTGCTGGTTGGCGCGCTTATAGTCGCTGCGATCACAGCTTTCTTTGCTCGCACGCTTATCGCCGGCAGTTCGACGCCGCAAGCCGGCGCCGTGGCGATCGCCGCGCCGGTCATCGACGGTCCCGAAGTGCTGGTGGCAACGCGCTCGCTTCCGGTCGGCACCATCCTTGACGCGACCGCGCTGAAGTTCCAGCCCTGGCCAAAGGAGCTGGTCGACAACGCCTATTACCTTCGCGACAAGACCGACCTGAAATCGCTTCAGGGCACGGTGGTACGCAGCATCATCACCGCCGGGCAGCCGGTGACGCAGGGTGCGCTGGTCAAGCCCGGCGATCGCGGGTTCCTCGCCGCCGCGCTTGGGCCCGGCATGCGCGCGGTCACCGTTCCAGTGTCGGCACAGGCCGCAGTCGCCGGTTTCGTGTTCCCGGGCGACCGGATCGATCTCGTCCTCACCCAGGAGGTGAAGGGCGGTGGCGACGGAGAGCCGCTCAAGGTGTCGGAGACGATCCTGCGCAACATCCGCGTGCTCGCGACCGATCAGCGTACCGACAATCTGGTGGGATCCGACGGCAAGACCGAGGTCAAGACCTTCTCCAACGTGACGATCGAGGCGACGCCGAAAATCGCGGAGCAGGTCGCGCTCGCGCAGACGCTCGGCTCGCTGTCGTTGTCGCTGCGGTCGATCGCCGACAATTCCGCCGAGCTGGAGGAGGCGATTGCGTCGGGCGCCGTGAGCGTGCCCAACGGCACCGATCCGAAGGCCGAGAAGGCGATGTTGGTGCGGGTCGCCAGCCAGCCCATCTCTGGCGCGTCCAGCTATCAGACCGGCGCCGACGTCTCGCGCTATCGGCGCAGCACGGTTCCCGGCCGACCACCGGAAGGCGGCGGACCCAATGGTGGCGGGATGCAGGTCATGAACAGTCCACAGCCGAGCGGCGGCGCGACCGTCGTGATGCAAGGCCCGGCAGTACGGGTCGCCCGCGGCAACGCAGTGACCGTCGTTCCGGTCGGGGGGAAGAATTAAGATGCGTATCTCCATGACGCGCGCCGCTTCGCCGGCTGGGCGGCAGATCTTGTGGCCACTCGCAGTCGCCCTGGCCGCAACGACCGCCGCGCCCTCCGTTCCTGCCATGGCCCAACGCGCGCAGGGTCGCGTGCAGACGGCATCGTCGGGGCTGCCCGTCGTGCAGGTCAACACTGGTCGCGGGCGCCTCGTGACGCTGACGCGGCCGATGAGCGACCTGTTCGTGGCCGACGATACCATTGCCGACGTACAGGTCCGCTCGCCCACTCAGCTGTACATCTTCGGGAAGAAGACCGGCGAGACGACGATCTCGGCGACGGCGAAGGGTGGCGCGGTCGTCTATGCATCGACGGTTCGTGTCGGCAACAATCTCGACTCGGTCCAGCAGATGCTCGGCCTGGCGATGCCGGAAGCGCAGGTCGTCGCGACGCCGATGAACGGGTTGATCCTGCTCACCGGCACGGTCGCCGCCCCCGAGGATGCGGCCGAAGCCGAGCGGCTGGTGCAGGCGTTCGTCGGCGATTCCACCAAGGTCCTGTCGCGCCTGAAGACCGCCACGCCTCTGCAGGTGAACCTCCAGGTACGTGTCGCCGAAGTGACGCGCAACTTCGTGAAGAACATCGGGGTGAACCTGACGAGCCGGAGTTCGGGCAACTTCCTCTTCAACATCGCGCAGGGTCGGCAGGGCAGCATCACGACCGTGCCGGGTGTCATTGGTGCACCGAACACGCCGATCGATGCCAATGGCGCATATCCCGGCAGCACGCTGTTCGGCTTTCCCGCCAAGGCAGCGATCGGGTCGACCGTCGGTCTGGCAGGGCGCCTGCTCGGGATGGATCTGCTCGGCGCGATCGATCTCGGTGAAACGCTCGGTCAGGTGACGACGCTCGCCAATCCGAACCTGACCGCGCTGTCGGGCGAGACGGGGACGTTCCTGGCCGGCGGCGAGATCCCGATCCCGCTGGCACAGGCGCTCGGCACGATCTCGGTCGAGTACAAGCAATACGGCATCAGCCTCGCCTATACGCCGACGGTCCTGTCTGACGGTAGAATCTCGCTGCGGGTACGCCCTGAGGTCTCGCAGCTCGACTATGCGAACGCGATCACGCTCAGTGGGACGCGCGTGCCGGGTCTCACCACCCGCCGTACCGAGACGACGGTCGAACTCGGCTCGGGCCAGAGCATGATGATCAGCGGCCTGCTCTCGAACAACAACAACAATAGCTACGACAAGACGCCGGGTCTTTCCAACCTGCCGATCATCGGCGCGCTGTTCCGCTCCAACGCGTTCCAGCGCAACGAGACCGAACTCGTGATCGTCATCACGCCGTACCTGGTGAAGCCGGTCAACAACGCCAGCGACATCGCGTTGCCGACCGATGGCGCGCGGGCACCTGCCGATATCGACCGCGTGCTGTTGGGAACGTTGAGCGCCAGCGGCGGCGGCAAGCGACCGGTGCCGACGATCGCCCGACCATCCTATGTCCCGCCGGCGATCGGCGTCGCGGCGCCCGTCATGCCGATGCCGGGTAGCGATGTGCGTCGCAGCGAGGCCGACATGACCGCAACGGCCAAGACCGGGAAAAACGCCAAGACCAGGAACGGCGCCGCACCCATGCCGGGCTTTTCGAATTGAGCCGGCGCCTGCTCCGTCGCTCGCGAACACCGCGGTTCAGCCGCACGCGACCACCGCATCGAGGATTTCCGATGATCACCAAGTCGATCCTGTTAGCGTCCCTCGTCCCCGCGCTGTTGCTCGGTGGCTGCATGGGCACGGAAAATCGCGGCCTGGAATCGGTCCACCAGCCGGTCGTCAGTCGGTCCGACTACGCGCTCGATCTGGGCGTGTCGGGCGGCGCACTGGCTGCGGGCGAGCAGAGACGGCTTGCCGGCTGGATGAGCGCGATGCGACTCGGCTATGGCGACCTCGTGGCGATCGACGATCCTGCCGATGAAGCGCCGGCCTCGCGTGGTGACGTTGCCGCGGTGGTTGCGACGTATGGTTTGTTGCTGAGCGAGGATGCACCGATCACGCCCGCGGCAGTCACGCCGGGAACGATCCGTGTGGTCGTCAGCCGGATGCGCGCGAAAGTGCCGCACTGCCCGGATTGGTCGCGTGACGCGACGAACGAGTTCGAAGCCAACACATCGTCCAACTTCGGCTGCGCGATCAACAGCAACTTGGCGGCGATGATCGCCAATCCGGCCGACCTCGTCCGGGGCAAGGAAGGGGCGGAAACCACCGATGCCGCTGCCTCGTACAAGGCGATCGACACGTATCGCAAGAAGGCACCGACCGGCGCCGGTTCGCTGGCCGCCACCACGCCGGGAGGCAAGTGATGAACGCTCCGTGGAAGCCTGCAGGCGTCGCCAGTCGTGATCCCTTCACCGCCTATGTCTGTGACGAGACGACCGCCGCGGCACTGCGCCCGATCGCGACCGAATTGGGCTGGGCGGTGGAGAAAATCCACAAGGGTGGGTTGCGCAATGCGATCCAGTCGCTGTCGGTTGCCGCATCGCCGCAGATCCTGTTCGTCGATCTCGCCGAGTCGGGCGATCCGCTGAACGACATCCACGCGCTAGCCGAAGTCTGCGAGCCCGGCACGGTCGTGATCGCCGCTGGTCAGGTCAACGACGTCCGCCTGTACCGCGATCTGGTTGCCAGCGGGATCCAGGATTACCTCCTGAAGCCGCTCCATCCCGACATGCTGCGCGAGGCGTTCGTCCATGCGCAGATCATGCTCAATGCGCCGAAGCCCGTCGACCTGTCGCCGGAGCGTCCGCATTGTTCGGTCGGCGTGATCGGCACGCGCGGCGGCGTCGGCGCATCGACGATCGCGACCTCGATCGCGTGGCTGCTCGCGGACAAGGAAAAGCGCTCGACCGCGTTGCTCGACCTCGACGTGCATTTCGGCACGGGTGCGCTCAGCCTCGACCTCGAGCCCGGTCGCGGGTTGACCGACGCGATCGAGAACCCGAGCCGCATCGACGGGCTGTTCATCGAACGGGCGATGGTCAAGGCCACCGAAAACCTATCGGTGCTCAGTGCCGAAGCGCCGATCAGCACGCCGTTGGTCACCGACGGCTCCGCCTTCCAACAGTTGCAGGAGGAAATGCGCGCCGCGTTCGAATGCACCGTGGTCGATTTGCCGCGGGCGATGATGATCCAGCACCCGCATTTGATCAATGACGTGAAGCTCGCGGTGATCGTCACCGACCTGACGCTCGCCGCGGCGCGCGATACGATCCGCATCCTGTCGTGGCTCAAGACGAACGCATCGCAGATCGATCTGTTCGTGGTCGCCAACCGGGTCCACACCGGCGGACTGCTCGAGATCAGCCGCAAGGACTTCGAGGGTTCGATCGAGCGCAAGATCGATTATCTCGTGTCGTTCGACCAGAAGCTCGCGGCGCAAGCGGCCAAGCTGGGCAAGCCGATGGTCGAGGTCGGCAAGACCAGCAAGACGGTCGCCCCGATCGTTGCGCTCGCCAGCGCGCTGGCCGCCGCGGTTGCGGACTGCGGCATCGACGGCGCCAAGACCCAACGGGGCCGGTCGCTGATGGGCAAGTTCGGCGAACTGCGGGGCCTGATGACGAAGCGCACCCTGAAGCCGGCAAAAGCGAAATGACCGTGCGGGTGGACGCTTGTTTGATGGACATGGCGCGATGACCGGCATGGCGCCGCTTCTGCTCGTGATGATCGGCGCGAGTATCGTGCTGGGGATGATCGTGTTCGCGTTCGCCGGGCCATCCGCGGGCCGTGCGAAATCCCGTCGCCTCGTATCGTTGCGCGATCGGCACAACGACACGGTATCGGTCGCGGATGCGCACATGCGCCGCATCTCGAACGCGCGCGACACCAAGATGGACGTGGCCTTCGGTCGCATCCTGCCCAACCCGGTATTGCTGGCCAAGCGGCTCGCGATGACCGGCAAGGACTGGACCGTCGGCCAATACGGCATGGCGACCGCGGGGATCGCATTGGTCGTCGCGATGCTCATGCTGTTCAAGGGCATGCCTATCCTGCTCGCGTTGCTGTTCGGCCTGTTCGTGGGAGTCGGATTGCCGCATCTCGTCGTCGGTAAGACGATCAAGCGGCGCGTCACCAAGTTCACCACGAAATTTCCCGACGCGATCGAACTGCTCGTCCGCGGCCTGCGCTCCGGCCTGCCGATCAGCGAGACGATCGGCGTCGTCGGCCAGGAACTCGACGGCCCGGTCGGCGAGGAATTCCGCTCGGTCAGCGACAAGATGAAGATCGGCCGGACCATGGACGCCGCGCTGCAGGAGACCGCGGACCGGCTCGGCACGCCCGAATTCCAGTTCTTCGTTATCACCATCGCGATCCAGCGCGAGACCGGCGGCAATCTCGCGGAGACGCTCGCGAACCTTGCCAACGTGCTACGCATGCGTGGCCAAATGAAGCTCAAGATCAAAGCGATGTCGTCAGAATCGAAGGCGTCGGCCTACATCATCGGCGCGTTGCCGTTCATCGTGTTCGGGCTGATCTGGTTCATCAACGGCACCTATATGCAGCGGTTCTTCGTCGACGAGCGGCTGATAATGATCGGCATGGGGGGCATGACATGGATGGCGATCGGCGCCTTCATCATGGCCAAGATGATCAACTTCGAGATCTGAGGGACTGACGATGGGCGAGACCGCCGGACCTACCCTGCTCGGGATCGACGTACTCTGGGTCGCGACGATCCTGTCGGGCGTCGCCGCGTTCGCCGTGATGATCGCGATCTATGCGGTGACGACGGTCCACGATCCGATGGCGAAGCGCGTGAAGGCGCTGAACGACCGACGTGAACAGTTAAAGGCCGGCATCACCGCCTCGACCAAGCGCCGCGCCAAACTGGTCACGCGCAACGACACTGCGGACCGGATGCGCGGCATCCTGTCGTCGATGAAAGTGCTGCAGGACAGCCAGGTCAAGGCGGTCCAGGTCAAGCTGATGCAGGCCGGCATCCGTTCGAAGGAATGGGCGCCGGCGGTGATCTTCGGACGGCTGGTGCTGCCGATCGTGATCGGCGGGGCGATGCTCTATTGGGTCTATGGCACCGACGGTTTCGCGACCTGGGGCCCGCTGAAGAAATACGGACTCGTCGCGATGAGCTTCATCCTGAGCTACAAGGCACCCGACCTGTATCTCGACAACAAGATCAAGAAGCGCTCGGACGCGATCCGCAAGGGGCTTCCCGACGCGCTCGACCTGCTCGTGATCTGCGCCGAGGCCGGCCTGACCGTCGATGCCGCCTTTCACCGCGTCGCGCGCGAACTCGGCCGTGCTTATCCCGAACTGGGCGAGGAATTTACCCTTACCGCGATCGAGTTGGGCTTCCTGACCGACCGCCGCAGCGCGTTCGAGAACTTCGCGTTGCGCGTGAAGCTGGACGCGGTGAAGGGCGTCGTCACGACGATGATCCAGACCGAGAAATACGGCACGCCGCTTGCCTCCGCACTTCGCGTATTGTCGGGCGAATTCCGCAACGAACGCATGATGCGTGCCGAGGAGAAAGCGGCACGTCTGCCCGCGATCATGACCGTGCCGCTGATCCTGTTCATCCTCCCGGTGCTGTTCGTGGTCATCCTCGGGCCAGCCGCCTGTTCGATCTCCGACGCGCTGCTCAAGGGCTAAGGCAACCGCAACGCGGGCGGATCGTTGAGCCCCCGTAACAGGAGGGTTTTCCAGATGCCGTTGTTTTCCACGCCCACGCAATTCGCCGCGCTCGCACTGATCTTCGTCGCCGGCTGGCTGTTCGGATTGGCGAGCCATCCCGGTGGCAAGAAGTGGAAGGCGCGCTATCATGCCGAACGTGACGCGCACGCGGCCGCCAAGAAGGATGCGGACATCCGCGCCGCCGCCGCTGAAAAGCGCGCGGTCGAGGCCGAGCATGAGAATGCGCGGCTGGTAAAGGCTACGCCGGTAGCGCCGGTCGCCCCCGTGACGACGACCCGTGCGCCGGTCGAGGATCGCTCGATCTTCGTGTCGCCCGACACGCGTCCCGTAGCCGCGTCGTCGGCGCGCCCGGCGTACAACACTGACGGCACGAAGCGCGGTTGGTTCGACTTCGACCGTCGCTAATCGCTAAAATGCGGCCCGCTCTTCATCGAGCGGGCCGGCCTATCGAAGCCTATTGGTAATGTGCGACGTTCTCGAACCCGGTGTTCGTCTTCGCCATTTTAACGAGCTTTCTAGCGTAGGATCGCACGTGCCGGTCGAAGCGGGTATCGTTGTAGACGCCGCGCCAGATATACTCGTCTCGCTCCAACAGCGCAGCAAGCGCGGTAGCAAACGCGGCTTGGCTGTCCGCTACGCCCCTCCGGCTCATCAGCGCACAGACCATTTCCTCGGCTGATGCCTTGTCGCAGTCATCCTGCAATTCACGGCCGCCACGCTCGGCTACAACCTGCTCGGAGCGTGCGGCAATCCCCCGTGCGTCCAGCCATTTGCGGACCGCGTCGCCGTCCCAGTCCTTTTTGTCCGCCAACGCCCAATCTCCGTTTCGCGCGCTAGCCGATGGAGCGCGCCTGCCAGCGCCGATATCCGATCACGGCCAGCACGACCATCGCCGCGTACAGGCCGGCCGTGAGCATGAGCCCCTTGTAGGCGAACATCCCGACATACAGGACGTCGACCGCGATCCACAGCAGCCAGTTCGCCGCATGACGCCGCGCGACCCAATATTGCGCGACCAGACTGAAGCTGCTGAGCGTCGCGTCGGCCCAGGGCAATGCCGCGTCGGTGTAACGGCTCATGAACCAGCCGATCACGAACGCCCCGACCGCGCCCGCGCCGAGACCGGCGAGCGCGCGCGATGGCCGCAACGGCTCGACGACGACATCGCCTTTATCGTCCTTGCCGCGCGCCCATGCCAGCCAGCCATAGACGATCGCGATCGCAAACAGCGCCTGAAGCACCATGTCCGCATAGAGCCGTACGTCGAGGAACAGCTTGAAGTAAAGCGCACAAGCGACGAAATTGACCGGCCAGCACAGCATGTTGCGCTTGGCGGTCAGCCATATCCCGGCGAAACTGACGGCGACCGCAACGATCTCGAGCGGCGTCATGACGGCGCGATCCGCCGCAGGAAGTCCTGGCCTGGAGGCGAGAAGAACCACGCCGCATGGTCGATCAGGTAATCATCCCAAGCCATGGCGGCGGACGCGGTGTCCGCCACGACGGCGGTGAAGTAATCGGCCTCCGACAGCGCGAATTCGACATGGACCAAAGGCAACAAGGACACGATCGCGGCGATCTCCTCATCGCGCAGCGGCAGGACAGTGGCATAGCCCGCCATCAGCGCCAGCGCCGTCTCGGGATCGGCGATCGCATCGTCCGCCCCCTGCCCCAGGTCCAGCCACCGCACCGCCGTCCGCTCGATCGCCGTCGCGATGTCGTGAACGGCGTTCGTACGATCCGCCAACCCGAAGTCGAACACGGTCCGCACCGCGCCCTCTCGAGTCCAGAGAAGATTGGAGGGGTGCCAATCATTGTGCGTCCATAACGGCACCTGTTTCGCGAGAAGCGACGACAGGTCGCTATCGGCCTGCGCGAACAATCGCGCGAGTTGCGCCTGCCATGGCCGGTCCGCAAGGAACGCAGCCAGCGCCGGGCGGGCGGAAACATAGGCGCACGCTGCGGCCACGGGATCGGCGGCAGGGAGTATCGTGAAACTCGCGACCAGGGGGTGTCGGCGTCGCGCTGGCGCATCGAACCCGCGCGCCGCGACGTGCAGTTCCGCCAGCGCCACGCCGGCGGCATGGGCATGGTCGAGCGACAGGAACGGCGTCCACGACAGCCGGTCGCGATACAAATCCTCCCCCGGCGCCTGGCGGTGCAGTTCGTACGACCACGGACCGATCGCGACGGCGCTCGCCCCTTGTGCAGTCGCCATCAATTCGGGCACCGATACGCTCGCACCGGCGAGATGCGCGATAAACGCGTGTTCCTCGGCCAGCCCTTCGACCGTGCGGACCAGGTGATGGTGGCGCTTCAACAGGAACGCACCGTTCGTTGTGTACACCAGCGTCGCGGCGGAAAACGGTCGCGGGGAATGCCAGTGCAGCCCGGTCATCCGCCCCGCCGCCGGAAAATGCGCCAGCACCGCCTCGGCCTCGTCTGCAGCGATGGCGGGCCAAGTCGGCGCCTCCAGCGTCGTACCCATGCCGTGGACCAGATGCTTCAGCTGCGACGCCACTTCAGAACGCCCGCGAGATCGTCGCCATGACCGCAGCGCCGCTGCCAATGTAATAGGCAGGCGGCGAACCGGCGATCACGGTGCCGTTGCGGCCGATCGTGTCCTGCGCATTGGTACTGACCGACTGCACGCCGGCGAGGACATGCGGATCGGTGACGTTGATCGCGTTGACGCGCAGGTCGGTGCGCTTGCCGTCGAGCCAGTCGGCGAGGTGCATGCCGACCGACAGGTCGAGCGTCGCATAGCCCTTGATGCGCTCATCGTTCATGAAGCTCGCATATTGCCGCCCGATATATTTCGACGCGACGCTCCCGAAGAAACGCCCGTCGTCGTAGATCCCACCCGCGCCGAACTGGACGGTCGGGCTGGACACCGCGTGCTTGCCCCTGGTCGGCAGGAAGTCCGCGCCGACGGGCAAGTCGTCGTCGATCCGCGCGCGCAGATATTCGCCCGAGAGGTACAGGCTGACGCCTGCGACCGGGCGGTAGTCGATCTCCGCATCGACGCCGTACGAGGTCTGGCCGCCGGCGTTGAGTGTCGCGTTGACCTGCGCGCCGCCCTGGTCGAGCACGGTCGCGAGCTGGCGGTTGCGGAACTTGTAGTGGAAGCCGGTCACCGAGGCGGAGAGCTGCTCGCCGATGAAGCGATAGCCGATCTCCTGCGACACCGAATATTCGTTCTTGAGCGCGTTCGTCCCCTGCACGACGACTTCGCCACCGTAATAACTGTTGTAGAGCGTGAACTCGTTGGGCGTGCGGAAGTTGGTGGTGATGTTGGCGAACAGCTGCTGGCGATCGTCGATCCGGTAGTGGATCGCGGCGCGGGGCAACGCGGCGAAACTGTCGTTGCGCACCTTGTCCTGCGGCCCGGGCAGGTAGTTGCGGCCGTTGCGCAGGACGTTGACACCCTTGAATCCCGCGTCGATCGTCAGCCGCGGCGTCAGTGCGATGCTGTCGGCGAGGAAGAAGCCTTTCGTGACGGTGACGGTGCGCTGGTTCTCGTAGGCGAGCAGGCGGCCGTCGACGGTACGGATCGCCTTTGCGCGGTAGCCCCAGCGGTCGGTCGGCTGCCCATCGGCGTCGACCGAGGTGTAGGACTGCGTGACGCGGTCGGTGCCGTAGTCGAACCAGAGCCCGGCGGTGACCGTGTGTGTGCCGGTCTTGAAGGTCAGCTTGCTGACGTTGCCGGTGCGCATCTGGTCACCGGTATAGTTGCCTAGCACGGTCGCAACGCCGTCGACTGCCCCCGGCAGCGCGATCGGCTGCGCCAGTTCCTCGGTGCCGAGGAAATTGCCTTCGGTGGTCAGCTGCGTGCCGTAGGGCGAGTTGCCGTAGCCGAACTGGAGGTAGGTGGTGGTGTCGAGCGCGAGGCGATCGGTCAGCACCAGATGCACCGGCGCGGAGGCGTAGAGGTTGCGGAACGGCGCGCGGTACAGCCGCCAATAGTTGGTGTTCCCCTCCGTGTAGCGTTTGTCGTAATTGAAGCCGCGACCCTGCGCGTTCCACTCGGCCAGCGTCGGGCTCGGGTAGCTCGACGAGTTCGCATCGTTGTAGGACAGCGCAAGGCTGGCGCGGTTGCCGGCGCCCCATTCGTTGAGCAGCTTGGCGTCGATATGCTGGCGCGTGTCGAAACCGGCACCCCGCCAATTGTCGGCGCGGGTGTTCGAATAGGACAGGAACGCCTTCAGCCCGGTGTTGCCGATCGTCCCGCTATCGATGCGGAAAAAGCCGCGTCGCGCCGAATAGCTGCCGAGCGACAGGTCGACGAGTGCGCCGGGACGCGCCTTCGGATCGTCCAGCGACAGCGACAACAGCCCGCCCGCGCCGCCCAATGTCGGTGAATCGATATCGACAGATCCTTGCGCCAACGAGATGCGCTTGAGGTTCTCGGGGTCCGCGAACTGCGACGGATAGGCGTAATAATAGCCGATGTCGTTTTGCGGCGCGCCCTCCATCAGCACGCCGATCTCGTCCTGGCCGAGCCCCCGCAACGTGAGGCTGGAACTCGTCGACAGGCCGTACGGGTCGCTCGACGCGACGTTCGCGCCGGGCAACAGCGTCACCAGCTGGAACGCGTTGAGCGTCGGCGCCTGCTTGACGATGAAGTCGGCCGAAATCGCACTTTGCGCGCGCGGCACCTTCTGGTCGGGGAGCAGGCCGGCCGGATCCTGCTTGCCGACAACCCGTATTTCAGCGGGTTCGCCGGGATCAGCCACCTGCGCATTTGCCGACAATGCGGCGAGGCTCGTCGCCAGGGACAGCACGACACAGCCTAAAAGCCTACGCTCGCGCCCAACGGAAGTCACAACACAACCAGCAGTTAAAAACGTCACGTCCACTCCAATCGGAGGGACGACGGGCCAGCCGCAGACCCTCCCTACGCCGGTATAAGCCGGATCAGGTTCAGCGGGTCATGGGCTGCTGCCCACCTCTCAGCCGCGCATGAGCGGCCCCCCGGGGATGCGTTTCGCTTAGGCGGTTGGGCGGGCGGTGGAAAGCGCTATCGCGTTGATCTGGCTGGAGTGTCGCACGCCGTGCGCTGGCGAACCTCGAGACCCTCCCCAAGAACGGCGCGCAGCGGCCGGCCTACCCAGAAAACATGCTGTGAAAACAAGGTAGGCCGACCGCCTCGGCAGCTCGACGAACGAGCAGCGCCCGGGTCGGCAAGGGAGTGCCAACGCCGCAGCGATATTACAAATACGTTGCAGCGCGGCATTTAGACTCATCGCGCCTTAAATTGTCTCGCCGGCAGCGACAGTTGGCGAGGTTAGGCGCGACCCTCGCGGCGCTTGATCTCGCCCAGCAGCGCCTCGGCCACCGGGTTGCCGACCTCGCCGCCCGACTGTTCGTACGCGCCCGCAAGCTCGGCGTCCGTCGCGCCTTGCAGCAGCGCGTTCACTTCGGCGTTGAAGTCGTCGACCTCACCCGCTGCAGCATCGGCAGCATCCTCGCTCGTCACGGTCGGCTCCGCACCAGCGGCTGGAGCGTGTGCCATCACGGCATCCTGCTTGAAGACGTCGAAGGCTTCGGCGGCTTCGTTGCGTTCCTCGATCGCGATTTCGAGGCGGGTGAACAGGTCGAGCTGCGGTGCGGTGTTTTCCATGGCGCCAGCTTATCCGCGCGAACACGGTCCAGGCAACTCGTTCGCGCACGGCCGCTGCTCGAAGCGAGAACGTACCAGGAATCTCTATGATCTAAAGCAACTCGTGAGACTTCCAGCCGGAACGTCCGTTCTGCCCTTCAAGCCGCCGACCTGGAACCAGCGATCGGGTGCAGCAGGGAGAGACCATGACCGCGATCCGAGCCGCCGAACCGTATGACCTGTCCCGGTTGATGGCGTTCGATTCCTTTCCCGGAGACCGGATCGCGGAGATCGTCGAGCGCCGTATGCTGGTCGCCGAAGTGGATGGCGTCATCGCAGGCTATATCGCGTGGCAGACCGGCGGATGCATCGGCATGGACTATGTGAACAAACTGGTCGTCGACCCCGACTATCGTCGCCACGGGATCGCCCAATCGTTGATAGCCGAACTGAAATCGATCTTGAACGGCCGGGTTTTCATTTCAGCGGGTGCCGACAACAGCGCAGCGGTCGGACTTTTGAGGCTTACCAACTGGCAACCGGCGGGGCAGATCGTCGGTTTACGTCCGGCAAACGAACCAGAGATATTTTACTACCGCGATTTATGAGTCGAGAGACGGGCAGACGTGTAAGGTAGAGATACCGTATTCTAGAATTAGCGGGCCGAAACGTTATTTTTGCGGGACTAGCCGAAGAGACAACTTCTGTAGTCAGACGTTGCGGTCGGTATATTCGGATATGCCACAACGGATGCTAAATCCCGATCAACGGCTTCGCGAGCATCTTGAGGATGCCCTGGTGGAGGCGGATGCGCTTGGCCAGACTGTCGTCGCCGCGCTGATCTCCGAAGCGCTCGATGCAATGACATACTCACGACCTTAAGGGATCGTAGAGCGAAGCCTGCGTGTTGGGCGACAATGGTACCGCAATTCCCGCAAGCTTCGAACGTCCCGTCACTACAATCCTGGTCGGAGGCGCCTCGCGTTCGTCGGATGAACGCAGCCGACATCCGACCAAGCGGGCGTTACGTCCTCTGCTGGCTGCAACAGGCGTTGCGTGCCCGCGACAATCCGGTGATCGACGCGGCGATTCACCTCGGCAACGAGCTTGGCCTGCCCGTCCTCGTCTACCACGGACTGCGCGAGGATTACCCCTACGCGTCCGATCGCCTTCACCGCTTCATTCTGGGTGCGAGCCGCGATCTGGCGCGAGACTGTCGCCAGCGCGGTCTTGCCTGCGTCCAGCATGTCGACCGCGACGACGCGCGCGAGAAGGGCCTTGTCTACCGTCTGGCCGCCGACAGCGCCGCGGTATTCGTCGAGGACCAGCCGACCTTCGTCGCGCGCTGGCAGTCGGACCGCGTCGCCGCCCGCACCGACGTCGCGATGTTCGCGGTCAACGCCGCCTGCGTGGTGCCACCCGCGGTGCTCGGCGACGGCATCGGCTCGACGACAGCGTTCCGGCGAAAGCATGAGCCGGTGCGGGGCGACTGGCTGGCGATCGCCGATCTTCAGCCGGGGGTCGCCGCGTATGACGGCCCCTTGCCCTTCACCTCCGATCGTCTCGAATCCTGTAGCGATGCCGATCTGGACCGTCTGGTCGAGCACGCCGCGATCGACCATTCGCTTGCGCTCAGTCCCGACTTCCCCGCCGGTCGCGACGGTGCGCTGAAGAAGCTCGAACGGCTGATGGACACGGTGCTGCCGACCTATGCGACGACCCGCAACGACGCCACCAAACCTGTCGGCGCAAGCATGCTCTCGCCCTATCTGCACTTCGGCGTGATCGGCCCGCGCGAAGTCATGGCTACCGTCGACGCCGCCGATGCGCCTGCCGCCGCGAAAACCAAGTTCGCCGACGAACTGCTGACATGGCGCGAGTGGTTTCACTACCAAGCCCACGCGCTCCCTTCGCCCGAGCGCTACGACCGCGTATCCGACTGGGCCCGCGAAACGCTCGGGGCGCACGCTTCGGACCCGCGTCCCGAAGTGGAAACGCTAGCCGACTTGCTCGCCGGGACCACGCGAGACGAGACCTGGAACGCCTGCCAGCGCCAGTTCCTGGTCGATGGCTGGATGCACAATAATCTGCGGATGTACTGGGCCAAGCGGATCATCGCCCTGACGCCCGATCCCGAGACCGCATGGGCGACTGCCTGTTACCTGAACGACCGGCTCAGTCTCGACGGGCGCGATCCGTCGACCTACGGCAACATCGCGGCGTCGTTCGGTGCAGGATCGCCCGGCCGCGACGGGCCGCCGATCTACGGCAAGGTGCCGACGCGGTCGGACGGCTCGACCCGACACCGCGACGGTGGCCCGGAGTGGCTTCACGCCGCCGCAACGCGTGCCGCGCCTGAACCTACGCTGCCGTCGAGCCTACCGTCCGCACTTTACCTTACGGGCGAACTGCCCATCTAACCCGAATGCGCGTCGCCGCGCGCTATCGACAGCCCGACCCATTCACCTGCAAGTATGGCGCGCCCGTCAGGTGCAGCGCCGTACACCGGAATTGACCATGACATCGACTGCGCAAGACCGCCCGGAACCTCGTACGACGGGCTATGTCCTGACCAGCAGCGTGACGTTCGCGATGGCCGCCGCTGCCGGCGTCGCGGTCGCCAACATCTATTATAATCAACCGATGCTCGGCGTGATCGAGAAGGATCTGCCGGGCAAGCTGTCCACGCTGATCCCCACCGCGACGCAGCTCGGCTATGCCGCGGGCCTTTTCTTCCTCGTACCGCTCGGCGACCTGATCGAGCGCAAGCGCCTAATCGTGATCCAGTTCGCGGTTCTCGCCGCCGCGCTGGTCGCCGCCGCGATCGCGCCCACCGCGGGGCTCGTCGTGGCCGCATCGCTTCTGGTCGGTATCGCCTCCACGGTCGCGCAGCAGATCGTTCCGCTAGCCGCCAACCTCGCCGCGCCGGACCGACGCGGGGCAACCGTCGGCACGGTCATGTCGGGCCTTTTGTGCGGCATATTGTTGAGCCGAACACTCGCCGGCTTCGTCGCCACGCATGCCGGCTGGCGCGAGATGTTCTGGCTCGGCGTGCCGATGGCGCTCACCGTCGGCCTCTGGATGGCGATCAAGCTGCCCCGCAGCCAGCCCGCCGCTACGCTGTCCTATGGCGGTCTCCTCCGCTCGCTAGTCGGGCTGTGGCGCGAGTTCGGCGCATTGCGGCTGGCGACCGTCACCCAATCGCTGATCTTCGCCGCGTTCACCGCGTTCTGGACCATCCTCGCGCTCAGACTTCAGGAGCCGCGCTATGCGATGGGCGCCGACGTGGCGGGGCTGTTCGGCATCGTCGGCGCAGTCGGCATCTTCGCCGCACCGATCGCCGGACGGTACGCAGATCGAAAGGGCCCGCACATGGTGATCGCGCTCGGCGCAGCGCTGACGCTGGTGTCGTGGATCCTGTTCGGCGTGTGGACGTCGATCGCGGGCATGGTCGTGGGCGTCATCGTGCTCGATTTCGCCGTCCAGAGCGCGCTCGTCTCCAACCAGCACATCGTCTACGCGCTGCGCCCCGAAGCGCGGGCGCGGCTCAACACGATCTTCATGGGCGGGATGTTCCTGGGCGGCGCGGTCGGGTCCGCCGCCGCAACGCAAGCCTGGGCCGCGGCCGGGTGGTCCGGCGTAGTCATGCTCGGCATCGTGCTGACCGCGCTGGCGACGCTGATCCAGACGGCCAGCCTGGTTCGGCGCAAGCGGGCGATCTGACCGATCGCCCGACGCGCTTACAGTCCGATAGAGTAAAGTGCGTGGTGCGCCAGGATGAACAAGGTGCGACGATCCGCGCCACCGATGACGAGTTGCAGCGGACGTTCCGGGACGTCGATACGGCGTAACAGCGAGCCGTCCGGCCGATAGACGAACACCTGTCCATTGGCGACGTACAGGTTGCCAGCCGCATCGCGCGTCGCGCTCTCGCCGCCGCGCGGTGCGACGACCTTGAGGTCCGTCACCCGGCCATTGTCGCCTACGAGACCGCTATACGTGCGGTTCTCCGACCCGTTGGTCAGCACCACCCGCTCGCCGGGGGGCGCCGTGACGAACCCGTAAGAGTCGAGCGTATCGGACCAGCGCCAACCCTGATGATCGTCCGGCCCCTGGTTCCACACGCGGAACGCCGGCAGCACCAGCGAACCGTCGGGCGAGACATATTCCTGCGCCTTCGCCTCGCCCATCTTGCCGGTGAAGAAATCGGCGAGCGGTGGATATTGGTACGTCGTCGGATCGATCCGGTCGGCGAACTCGCCGTTCGCCCAGACGTTGACGGGCAGCACCGTCGCCGCACCGCGTCTCGCCTTGGCTGGGGTCGGTGCGATGACTCGAACGTCAGCCGGCTTGGTCGGATCGATGCTGTAGACGGTCCCGTCTCGCCCGGCCGACGACAGCACCAGCAGATTGCCGGACTTGTCGACGGCGAGGTTCACCGCGTCGAGCGGCGCTTCCGCCACGATCGACAGGCCTTCGGTCTTCGACCAGCCATGGATCCGCTGGAAGCGGCGATCGATGAAGTACAACTTGCCCTGCGCATCGACCGCACCGCCGGCGATCGAATGGAAGCCATCGGCCAGTTTCTCCACGCCAGGCGTTGCCGGTATCGGAGTTCGCACTCCCGTCGCCGATGCGGCCGGCACGTCGAGCTTGGCGAATTCGAGTTCGCGCACTTCCTGCCCGCGCGTCATGTCCTTGATCGTGTTCTCGAACGGGAACTTGCTCGCGCGCAGATACGTGCCGCAGCCCTTCGTGTCGCAGCTCGCGAACCCGCTTTCGGCGTTCACATGGACGTTGCGGAAACGGATCTCGCCCGAGTTGTAGAGCTTTACCGCCGCGTCCATCGGCTTGATCGACCGCGTGACGCGGTAGCTGTGATAATTGGCGAACAGGATGTTGCGCGAATTGCGGATTTCGGTGGAAATCGCGTCGACGCCGTCGCGCACCTCCTGCTCGGTCTGCGGCGCGAGGAATTCCCAGTTCTCAACGTTGTCGAGGACGATCTCGGCGCGATAATGGTGCTCGGCCGAGAGTTCGTAGACGTGGCCGGGGGTCTTGGTGTTCGAGACGTGGAAGCCGGCCGAGGCCAGCGTGTTCGGCGACCAGATCGCCGCGAACGTGCCACCGCCGCCGTCGGTCACCCAGATACTCGGGTGCTGACCGTCGAAGCGCGCGCGCGGATCGCCGAAGCCGATCGGGCTGCCCTTGGTCAGCACGGTGCCGCCGCCGCCCTGGATCTTGACGTCATTGATCATCGACGCCTCGCCGGCCTTCCAGAGAAGCGCGGTCGCACGCGGGTTCACGCCGCCGGTCCATAAGCCCAGGCCGGAGACGATCGCGTTGCCGCCCTTCGCGCTCTCCAGCAGCGCCTTCGGACCGCCGACACCCATATACGCGGGCGTCTCGTCGGGGAGATAGAGATGCGTGAGGCTCGGGTGTAGCGAGATCAGCACGCTGTCGGGCCGCAGCTTCAGCGTGTCGGTGACGCGGTAGCGACCGACCGGGAGATACAGCACCCGGTGGGTGTCGATCGCCCGCTGCAAGGCTGCGGTGTCGTCGGTGGTATCGTCACCTTTGACGCCCAAATCATGCACGTTCGCCCATTCGCGCACGGCTGGCATGGCCCGGATCGCAGGCGCGCGTCGAGCGGGCAATCGAGACAGCGGCGCGATCGAAACGTCAGTCGCATATTCGCCGATCGTACCGAGGCCCGCCAGCTTCAGACCGTAGGAAAAGTCGGCGACCCGGTAGGTCGGCCCCGCCGCCGCGACGGTCTTGCCGCTGTCGCGGAAGCGCGCGAAGGTCGGCGTATTGCTGGCGACCGCATTGTCGAAGCCGATCTGCGTGAAGACGCTGTTCTCGGCGGAAACGACGATGCCCGCCTGCGATACGTTCTCGAACCGGACGTCCTTGCCCCAGAACGAGTCCGAATAGCCGCGGTCGATCTCGATCCCGACCGGCGTATCGCGGATCGCGACGTTGACCAGCGTCAGATCGACCTCGTGCTCGCGGATCGCAGCGTCGCGCTGACCCTGAAACTCCGAATCGAGCAACGTGAACTGCCACGCGGGCGAGGTCTTCTCCGACATGATGCCGTAGCGACCGCCGAAGAAGCGCAGATTCTCGAACTCGTTGCCCGCCTGGTAGACGCCGGCAAGACCCGAGCCGATGTGGAAGTCGATGTGCCGCAGATAGCCGTGCTGTGCGACGCGGAAGCGCACCGCGACCGCGCCGGCATTGCCGTCGCCGATTCGGAAATCGACGTTGGACAGCGTGGAATAGAAGGTGCTCGATGTCGCGTCGAAGATCGCCGGATCGAACGGCACGCTCGTGCGCGGCGGTACGGGCGCCTTGCCGACGCGGTACTGATCCTCGCCGGTGAAGCTGACCATCGCCGCCACGCCGGATCCGAAGCCGGCACTGTTGTCGGCGAGTACGATCTCGGGGCGAGTCGCGCCGACGCCGAAGACACGGACGGCGGACCGGATGAAGATCGTGCGGGTGATCCGGTAGCGTCCCGACGGCAGGAAAACGACGCCGCCATGACCACGAGCCGCCGCCGCATCAATCGCCTGCTGGATCGCCGCGCTGTCGTCCGCGCGGCCATCGCCGACGCCCTTGACGGTTACCGCCTGCGGATCGTTGGGCTGGCTGAGATAGACCGAGACCGACTTGGTTGGCGCCGCCGTCTTTGCAGCCACGGTCTTTGCAACGGCCGGGCTGGCGACAAGAAGCGCCGTTCCGCAGAGCAGCCATTTCGCAACCATCGTCCGTCTCCCGTTATCAGGACAGCAGTCCTACCGTTCGTGGACGCCCGCTTCATCTGCGACGAAGGTCGTATTCGTAGCCCTTCGCCCCTCCCCGCCAGAGGGAAATCGAAGGCAAGTGTCAGATCGCCAGCGTCTGCGCGACGATCGCGGCCTGCGTCCGGTTGCGGACGTTCAGCTTGCGCATCAGGGCGGTCATGTGGACCTTCACGGTAGCCTCGGCGATGCCCAGATCGAAGGCGATCTGCTTGTTGAGCAGACCCGAATGGACCCCGCGAAGGACCCTGATCTGCGTCGGCGTCAGGCGCGGCGACGCGGCGCACGTCGCGGCAGTGGTCGCGACCGAAGCTTGATGCGTATCGTATCCAGGCCGTTCCATGGTCATCCCTCCCTGTGCGCCGGCCGAAGTCGTAGCGGCCGATGGGTGGCCGAGACGCGGTGGCTGTCGCTGTTGATCCAGTGATCCGTTACGCGGATTCGGTTGGACAGGTTTTGACTATGGGCCGTGCGATCGGACGCAATCAAGCCTTTTTTGTTGTCAGATCGAAAAGACCTGTCGTACAGATATTCAATCAATTCGGCAGGCGAACGCGCCGCCGACTATCGGGAGGGGCGTAATGTCACGAGCACTGGACGAGCGCGCGCAACTGCGACCCGCATGCCGATGATCAGCCCCGACATGCGACTCGTGATCGCTGCACTCGCGGGGATATTCCTTGCCGTCCTGATGATCGTTCGCGGTCGACTCCACCCCTTTATCGGCCTGTTGTGCGGCGCGTTCACCGTCGGCCTGCTCGCCGGACTCCCCCTCCCCGATGTCGCCAAGGCGGTGCAGAAGGGGGTCGGCGACATCATCGGCGGCACGGGGCTGGTCGTCGCACTCGGCCTGTCGCTCGGCGCGATGCTGCATCTGTCGGGGGCCGCGGCGTCGCTTGCCAAAGGCGCGTTGCAGTTGACCGGCAAGCAGGCAGCACCTTGGGCGACGCTCGGTATCGCGATTATCGTCGGCCTGCCGCTGTTCTTCGAGACCGGCCTCGTCCTGCTGCTGCCGATCGTCGTCGCGGCCGCCGAGGAAATGACCGGCAAGGACGGCGCAGAACGCGATGCCGCCAAGCTGAGGCTGATCATGCCGGCGCTGGCGGGGCTCGGTGTCGTCCATGCGCTGGTCCCGCCGCATCCTGGCCCCCTGCTCGCGGTCGAGGCATTGGGCGCCAACCTCGGCAAGACCATGTTGTACGGCATCGCGATCGCCATCCCGACGGCGATCATCTCCGGTCCGCTGCTGGGGAAGTTCACGACCCGCGGCGTGCGACTCGAAGCGCCGGTGCTGCACGATCCGGGGCTGGGCATCGCGCCGCCGCTGCGGCTGTGGTCGCTGCTGATCGTGCTCCTGCCGGTGCTGATGATCGCGACCGGCGAGCTGGGCCAGATGATCCCGGGTATGAAAGGAACAGCATGGCTGGTCGCCGCGAGCAACCCTGTCGTCGCGCTGCTGCTGACCAACCTGATCGCACTCCCGCTGCTGTTCGGCCGGCGGCTTCGTGAGGCTGCGATCCAGAACGCGGTGTGGCACGAGACGATGGGCGCGGCGGGCGCGATCCTGCTCGCGATCGGCGCGGGCGGCGCGTTGAAGCAGGTGCTGGTGACCGCAGGCCTGTCCGACCTGCTCGCGCGCACCGTGCTGATGTATTCGATCTCGCCGCTGTTACTCGGCTGGCTGGTCGCCGTCGGCATCCGCCTCGCGGCTGGGTCCGCAACGGTCGCGACGATTACCGCGGTCGGCATCATGCCGGGCGTGGTCGCCAGCTCGGGCGTGTCGCCGGAGCTGGTCGTGCTGGCGATCGGCGCGGGCTCCGTATTCTTCAGCCACGTCAACGATCCGGGGTTTTGGCTGGTCAAGAGCTATGTCGGCACCAGCACCGCGGACACGTTCCGCACCTGGTCGATGCTGGAGACGTCGATCTCGGTCGTCGGCCTCGCGTTCGTCCTGGCGCTCAGCCATGTCGTCTGAGACCCCGGGCACCCCGCCGCCGATCGTTCCGGACAAGCCCGCCGCGAACGGCACAAGGCTGGCGGACCGCGCCTATACCGCGATCGTCCAAATCATCCTCGACGAACAGCTCGCGGTCGGCGACCGGCTTCCGGCCGAGGACAAGCTGGCGACAATGTTCGGCATGTCCCGCACGATCGTCCGCGAGGCGCTCGCGAGGCTCGCGTCCGACGGCATCACGCAGGCCCGGCGCGGCGCGGGATCCTACGTCAAGCGACGGCCGTCGGAGCGGCTCGGGTCGCACATGCCGATGGCCGACATTGCGGCGACGCTCGGCACCTACGAAGTCCGCTTCGTACTGGAGGCGGAGGCGGCGCGGCTCGCGGCACAACGCCGGTCGCACCACCAGCTGGACGCGATCGAGCACGCATTGGAGGCGTTGCGGACCGCGTTGCTGTCGAACGCGCCGGCGCATGACGAGGACTGGGTGCTGCACCGCGCGATCGCCGAGGCGACCGCCAACGCCGCGTTCCTGCCGGTCTTCGATCACCTCCAGGACGCGGTGATGCGGATCCTGCGCGCCGGTGTCGACATCTCGCGGTCGCGCGCGCCGGAAGTGATTAAGGCGATGATGGACGAGCACGACGCGATCGTCGAAGCCATCCGTGCGCAGGATGCGGACGGCGCCGCGCTGGCGATGCGCTGGCACCTGTCGCAAGGCCGCAAGCGCCTGATGCCCTGACGCGTCAGGCTTCGGCTCACGCGCCGCACCTGCGACCATGGTCGTAGATGATACCGCGCTCGGTATATCGTAGAGAACGACAAGAATGACACGTCGCCAAGCCGGACCACGGCACGCGCCACGTGCGACAAGGGGATGGACGGATGAACAAGGTTACGCGCGGTCGACGGTCAGTCGGATCTTTCAATGTTAACGCAACCAGCATGATCGTGCTGGCCACCGCGTTGCTCTGCGCCCCTGCCGCAGCCCAGACAATTGCCCCGCCGTCCGACCTGCCCGCTTCGACTCAATCGGCCGATCCGGCAGCGCCGCCCCAGACGCTGACCCCGCAGACCGCCGCCGAGGACCAGGCCGCGCCGGACAAGGACATCGTCGTCACGGGATCGCGCATCGTCTCGAGCGGCTACAACGCACCTACGCCCACGACCGTGATCGGTGAGGACCAGATCCTCAAGAACGCGCAGCCCAACATCTTCAACGCGGTCGCGCAGTTGCCGTCGCTGCAAGGCTCGACCGGCGCGTCCACGGGCACGTTCAGCACGTCCAGCGGTACGCAAGGACTGAGCTCCTTCTCGCTCCGCGGCCTCGGCCCGATCCGTACGCTGACCCTGCTCGACGGCCAGCGCGTCGTCGGCGCAAACGTCTCTGGCGTGCCCGACATCAGCATGTTCCCGCAGTTGCTGGTCAAGCGCGTCGACGTCGTCACCGGGGGCGCATCCGCCTCGTACGGCTCGGACGCGGTCGGCGGCGTGGTCAACTTCATCACCGACACGCGCTTCAAGGGCTTCAAGGCGAACGTCCAGGGCGGCATCACCAATTACGGCGACGACAAGCAGGGCCTGGTCCAGGCCGCGTTCGGCACGTCGCTGTTCGGCGATAAGCTGCACCTGATCGTCAGCGGCGAGTATGACGACGAGGACGGCGTCGGCCCGGGCGATTTCGGCACCGATCTCGCCAAGGGGCGCGACTGGTACCGCGCCACCACGCTCGTCAACACCGGACAGGCGAACAACGGCCTGCCGCAGTTCAACTACCGCGACTATGCCCAGCCCTATCAATATGCGCGCTACGGTCTGATCAACAACGGCCCGTTGCAGGGCATCGCGTTCGACCAGAACGGCGCGCCGTACAATTTCAACTATGGCTCGAACGGCGTCCCGGTCCGCAACGTTCCGAACAACAATGCCCCGGCCGGCGTTACCGGCTGCTTCCCCGGCAACAGCTTCTGCGTTGGCGGCGACCTGAGCGGTGCGCCGGGCTCGGGCGCGTCGCTGAAATCGTCGCTTGAGCGACTGAACGGCTTCGGGCGGATAGGCTTCGATTTCGCGGAGAACAACGAAGCTTATGTGACCGTCAACATCGCGCAAGTGAAGACCAGCAACCAGCCAAGCCCGGGCTACAACCGCGCCAGCCTGACCGTGCAGTGCGCCAACCCCTTCCTACCGCAGCTCGTGCGTGATCGCTGTGCGACGGCGATCAATCCCGCCACCAATACCGTGGGAATCACGCAGTTCGGCTTCGGTACGAGCAACGGCAACTTTCCCGATCCGCTGGTCCAGACCGACCGTCGCCAATACCGCTTCGTCGGCGGCCTGAAGGGCAAGTTCGAGATCGGCGGTACGCCCTGGAACTACGACACCTATTACGAACACGGCATTACGCTGGCGGCGATCGACGTCGACAATACCGTGTTGCAGCCGCGCTACGTCGCCGCGACCAACGCGATCACGCTGAACGGCGCGATCGTCTGCGCCGATCCGGCCGCGCGTGCCGCCGGATGCCAGCCGATCAACATCTTCGGCGGTGCGGTGCCGTCGGCATCGGCGCTCGCCTATGTCACGCCTGCCAACGGCCCGCTCCAGCGCACCAAGCTGACGCAGGACGTCGCCAGCCTCAACTTCTCCGGCGAGCCACTCAACCTGTGGGCCGGGCCGTTGTCGGTTGCCTTCGGTGGCGAGTATCGTCGCGAATTCTACCACGTCCACGGCGATCCCTATGGCGCCGGCGTCACCGCACTCAGCCCCAACAGCACCGCCTATCCTGCCGATCCACTGTTGAATTCCGCGCTGGGCAGCAACTGGGCAGCCGGCAACTACAAGAACGGCCGCGGCAAGTACGAGGTGTACGAAGGCTTCCTCGAACTCAACCTGCCCTTGTTCAACAGCGAAGCCATCGGTCGTGCCAACCTCAACGGCGCCGGTCGCGTGACGCACTACTCAACGTCGGGCACGGTCTGGGCGTGGAAGGCCGGCGGCACTTGGGATACGCCGCTCGACGGCATCCGGTTGCGCGCCGTCACGTCGCGCGACGTCCGCGCGCCGAACCTGTCCGAACTGTTCGCCGCACCGACCGTCACCACGCTGCCGAACTTCACCAACCCCTTCCCGCCCGCCGGCGGCGTGCAGGCATTCCAGAACACGATCGGCAACCCCAATCTGAAGCCGGAAATCGCGCGCAATACCGAGGTCGGTATCGTCCTGTCGCACCCGTCATGGGCGCCGGGTCTCGGCCTGTCGTTCGATTACTACAAGATCAAGCTCGACGGCGTCGTCTCGACGCTGTCGCCCGACCAGATCGTCCGCTTCTGCTTCGAGGGCAATCAGGCGTTCTGCGGCGGCTTCGTGCTGAACAGCCCGACCCAGGGCGGCAATTTCATCAACGTCCAGCCGTTCAATCTGGCATCGTGGAAGACCAGCGGGTTCGACATCGAGGCGAGCTATCAGTGGAAGAAGCCGCTCGGCATTCCTGGCAACTTCACGCTCCGCGTGCTGGGTACGCATGTGAAGGAGTTCCTCGTCGACGCCGGGATCGCCGGCGTTGACGTGGTCGACCAGGCCGGGGCCAACAACGGCGCGACGCCGGATTGGAAGTGGTTGGCGACGCAGAGCTACGACAACGACGTCTTCAGCCTCAACCTGCAGGAGCGCTGGTTCTCGGACGGCGTGTTCGGCAATCAATATGTCGTCTGCACCACCGGTTGCCCGGCCTCGACCGCCAACCACCCGACCATCGACTATAACAAGATGAAGGGTGCCTTCTACATCGACCTCGGCGGTTCGGTGAACCTGACCAAGCAGGTCAGCATGTTCTTCAAGGTCGACAATCTGTTCGATCACGATCCAGAGCCCGCACCGCAGACCAACACCGGCCTCGACGTGAACCCGGCGCTGTACGACACGCTCGGCCGCTTCTACCGCCTGGGCGTCCGCGCCCGATTCTGATCGCTCATTCCCCGGTAGAGCCACCGCTACCGGGGAATTTCTGCGCTGCAGGGCATGTCTGGACCCGGTGTCTTCATCGACCTCGGTGGCGGATCCGCGAGCGGGACCAGGCAGGTCGGCATGGTCTTCAAGGTCGCCGACCTGTTCGACCACGACCCCGAGGCCGCGCCGCAGACCAACACCGGCCTCGACGTGAACCCCGCGCAGTACAACACGCGCGGTCGCATTTAGCGGCTCGGCGTCCGCGCGCAATTCTGATCACCCATCCCCCGGTAGAGCCACCCCTAGCAGGAATTCTAGCGCCGCAGGGCATGTCTGAACCCGATGCTTTCAAAGCGTGACGGGCCTAAAACCGCTCTATTACCCAAACGGACTCAAGCAATATTGCTATCCCCAAACTCCCCCTCCCCGGCGAAGGCCGAGGTCCAGTCGGGAGGGTCGACGTAACGAAGGCGCGTCCGTCGTTACCTTCGTTCCCCACCTGGGCTCCGGCCTCCGCAAGGGAGGTCCTTTCGCAACGGGTACGAGCCCCGCCGAGTTGCAACGATCAGCCTCGGCTCTGCCATCCCGCACGCAGCGGTAGGCGCAGGACGCGGTCGTTGGCCGTCATGTATAGCGCTCGCCCCTGCTCCCCGAATGCGCAGTTGGCGATCGGCGCACCGGTTGTCACCAGCGCCAGCGGCTCGGCATCGGGGGTCATGAACATCATGCCGCCGGGTACCGAGCACACCAAGGTCCCGTCGCGCGCGACCTTCATGCCGTCGGTCAACCCCGCCCCGCCCCGCGCCTTCATGGCCTTGGCATCGAGCAGCACGCAGGCATTGCGCACGCCCTTCGCATCCACGTCGTAGACCATGATCCTCGGCGCGACCTCGTCGGACACTGACACGTAAAGGCGAGTCTCGTCGGGCGACAACGCGATTCCGTTCGGTCGGGTCAGGCTGCCGTCCAGCAGTTCGACCGCACCGCCCGGCCGCACGCGATAGACGCCATTCACAGCCAGTTCCTTGAGAGCCGACGCATCGCCTTCGGTCAGGCCGTACGGCGGATCGGTAAAGTAGAGCGTCCCGTCACGCGCGACGTGCATGTCGTTCGGGCTGTTGAACCGTTTTCCCTGATACCGGTCGACGACCGTCTCGCGCCGCCGCGTCACCAGATCCACGCGGTCGATCGACCGCCCGCCGCTGTTCGCGATCAACAGCCGGCCCTCACGGTCCAGCGTCAGTCCGTTCGCACCTGGCTCACGGACGAGCTTCGGATCGGTGCCACCTGCCCCCGACGGATCGAGGAACGGCACGGCGGGGCCATTCTTGCGCCAGCGCCGAACGATGTTGGCAGGCGGATCGGAAAACAGCAGATACTGCCCGGTCTCGACCCATACCGGGCCCTCCGCCCAGCGTATCCCGGTCGCGATCGTCTCGACCCGCGTACCGGGCGCGACCATCCGGTCGAATGCCGACGATATCCGCTCGATGCGCGGCTCGGCCGGCGATGCCGCAAGGCTGGCACCAAAGGCTGGCGCGGCGGCCATCGCCACCGCACCGAACAGGATCTCGCGACGTCCCGGTCGGAAGGGACCGACTGTGCGATCCTCAAACATCGGCGGGGCAGTGGGTACGCAGGTCGTGGTGCGTCGGCGGAACCTCGGCCTGTCCGGCAATGCCCATGTTCATATCGTCCTGACCTTTGTTTGCGCGAAGCGTCCTTGCCCTAAGGCGCGAATTTATACCTCGCAGTTGGGCAGCGGCATAATCTTCTTCCTTCCCTGAGGGGGCGGAGGTGGGTCAGGTTCCGTTTGTTCAGACACTCTGGGACCAAAGCCGGCCCACCCACCCCCAGTCCCTCCCTTTGAGGAAGGGGAGAAGGTCAGCGGCGAGCGGGATCAGGCCGGGATTGCAACCGTCTTTGCCGCGGGCGCATCCTTCGAGCCCTATCAAAGCCTGTACGCTTGCTTGACCAGATCATAGGCGAGCAAGCGCGCGACTTTGTGCGCTTCGTCCTCTTCGAGCCGGTGTTCGGCGACGAGCTTGGCAAGGAACGCGCAGTCCATCCGGCGGGCGACGTCGTGCCGCGCCGGGATCGAGAGGAAGGCGCGGGTGTCGTCGTTGAAGCCGACCGTGTTGTAGAAGCCGGCGGTCTCGGTCGCCCGCTCGCGGAAGCGGCGCATGCCCTCCGGACTGTCGTGGAACCACCAGGGCGGGCCAAGCCGCAGCGACGGGTAATGCCCGGCGAGCGGGGCGAGCTCACGCGCGTAGGTGTCCTCGTCGAGCGTGAAGAGGATCAGCGTCAGCGCCGGGTTGTTGCCGAACCGGTCGAGCAGCGGTTTCAATGCGCGGACGAACTCGCCGGGGAGCGGAATGTCGCCACCCTTGTCGCGACCAAAGCGCGCGAGCACCGAGGCGTTGTGGCTGCGCGAGACGGCGGGGTGAAGCTGCATCACCATGCCGTCCTCGACCGACATCGCCGCCATCTCGGTCAGCATCTGCGCGCGGAAGAGTTCGGCGTCTGCGGCGGTCGGCTGCGCCATGACGCGCGCATAGAGCGCCTCGGCTTCGGCGGGCGTCAGGTCTGCGGTCGCAGCCGAAGGATGGCCGTGATCGGTCGAGGTCGCGCCAGCATCGCGGAAGCGCGCGCGGTGGAAGCGGTGCGCCGCAAGATAGCCCGCGTAGCTGCCGACGTCTTCGCCCGCGGTCTCGCCGAAGTGGCGGACGTTGGCGGCGAAGTCCGGCGTCTCGGGATCGACGACCGGGTCGGGACGATAGGCGGTGACAACGCGGCCGTTCCAGTCGCTCGCGCGGATCGCGGCATGATGCTCCAGCGGGTCCAGCGGGCTTTCGGTGGTCGCGATGAGCTCAATGCCGAACCGGTCGAACAGTGCGCGTGGGCGGAACTCAGGCGTCTTCAGCGCAGCATCGATCGTGTCGAAATACAGATCCGCGGTCGCAGGTTCGAGGCGGACGTCGATCCCGAACGCCTCTGCGAACACCCAATCGAGCCACATTCTCGACGGCGTGCCGCGGAACAGATGATAGTTCGCCGCGAAAATCTTCCAGATCGCGCGGGGATCGCTCTCGGTAGGGCTGCTATCCACTGTAGGCACGCCGAGCGCGTCGAGCGGCACGCCCTGGCTGTAGAGCATCCTGAACACATAATGATCTGGGACGATCAGCAGCGAGGCGGGATCGCTGAACGCCTCGTTCCCCGCGAACCAAGCCGGATCGGTATGGCCGTGCGGACTGACGATCGGCAGGTCCTTCACCCCGGCATGCAGCGCGCGCGCGATGTCGCGAGTGCGGCCGTCGCTGGGGAACAGGCGGTCGGGGTGGAGGCGTAGCGGATGGGTCATGCGAGGCGTTCCGGATCGACGGGGGTATAGTGCGGGACGAGCAGGTGGATAACCAGCAACGCGACGAGATAGGCGCATCCGGCGACCGCGAAGATCGGACCATAGCTGCCGACGCCGGCGAGGATCGTGCCAGCGAACTTGGCCATCAGCATGCCGCCGAACGCCCCCGCCAGCCCGCCGAGACCGATCACCGATCCGCCCATGCCGCGTGGGAACAGGTCACCGGGAATCGCGTACACATTGGCGGAGAAGCCCTGGTGACACGCACAGGCGAGGCCGATCGCCGCGACCGCCCACCACAATCCCTGTGCCTGTGCGGCGAAGATGATCGGCAACGCGAACAGCGCGCAGGCGAACAACGCGGTCTTGCGCGCACGGTTGGGCGTCTGGCCGCGTGCGAGCAGCCGCGACGAGAACCAGCCGCCCGCGACCGATCCGACGTCGGCCAGCACGTACACGGCGACCAGCGGCGGACCGAAATCGAGCATCTTCACGCCGTATTGCCGGTTGAAGAAGTCGGGCAGCCAGAACAGGAAGGTCCACCACACCGGATCGATCAGGAACCGACCGAGCATATACGCCCAGGTCTGTCGCAGTCGGAGCAGCGTGCGCCAGCGGACCGGCTTGGCAGCGGGCACGGGATCGGCCTCGATCCACGCCAGTTCCTCGGGCGTGATGCGCGGATGCTTGCGCGGCGACCGGTAGAAAGCGAGCCACGCCACCAGCCAGATCACGGTCAGCGCCCCGGTCGCGATGAACGCCATCCGCCAGCCGAACGTCACTGCGATCACCGGCACGATCAATGGCGTCAGGATCGCACCGACATTCGAGCCCGCGTTGAAGATGCCGATCGCCAGCGCCCGCTCGCGTTGCGGAAACCATTCGTTGGCCGCGGCCAGCGCGGCGGGGAACGCCCCGGCCTCGCCGATCGCGAGCGGGATGCGTGCGAAGATCATCATGCCGGCGCTGGTAAACAGCGCGTGTGCGACGTGACCGATCGTCCACAGCGTCACCGCGACCGCATAGCCGATCTTCGCGCCGACCCGGTCGACGAACCGCCCGAACAGCACATAGGCGATGCCGTACGCAGCCTGGAACGCGATCGCGAGATCGGCATAGCCCTGCTCGCTCCAATTGTAGCGCGCCTGGAGTTCAGGTTTGAGCACCGGTAGCACCAAGCGGTCGATATAACTGAGCGCAACCGCGGCGAACAAAAGCGCGCAGACGATCCAGCGGACTTTGCCGCGCGGCTTCTCGATCGCGGCGGCGGCGGTCACCAGTTGCACAGCGTGCCATCCTCGAGACGCGCGACCGGGAGATACGCGCGCTTATAGTCATAAGTCGCGGCGAGATCTTCGTCGATGTCGACGCCCAACCCCGGCGCCTCACCCGGATGCATCATGCCGTCGTCGAAACTGTAGGCGTGCGGGAAGACCGCATCGGTCTCGTCGGTATGCGGCATATGCTCCTGCACGCCGAAATTGGGCACCGACAGCCCGAAATGCAGCGCCGCCGCCATCGCCACCGGCGACAGGTCGGTCGCGCCGTGGCACCCTGTCCGCACCTGATACAGGTCGGCGAGCGACGCGATCCGGCGCAGGTGCGTGATGCCGCCAGCATGCACGACGGTCGCGCGGATATAGTCGATCAGCTGGTTCTGGATCAGGTCCTTCGCATCCCAGATCGAATTGAACACCTCGCCGACCGCGATCGGCGTCGTCGTGTGGTGGCGGATCAGCTTGAACGCCTCCTGGTTCTCGGCCGGCGTCGGGTCCTCGATCCAGAAGAGGTTGTACGGCTCGAGCGCCTTGCCGAGCCGCCCCGCCTCAATCGGCGTCAGCCGGTGGTGGATATCGTGGAGCAGATGCACGTCCCAGCCCATCGCCTCGCGCGCTGCCTTGAACAGTTCGGGGACGACGCGAAGGTATTTCTCGGTCGACCACACGCTCTCGCTCGGCAGGTCGGCGTCGGCGGGTTCGTAGCGCGCGCCGTGCTTGGCGACGCCGTAGGTCGAGGCGAGACCGGGTACGCCGCATTGCAGCCGGATCGCCTTGTATCCCTTTGCCTGCTCGGCCTTCGCGACCGCGATCGTGTCCTCGATCGTCGTGCCGTTGGCGTGCGCGTAGACCATGCACGCATCGCGCGCCGCACCGCCGAGCAACTGGTACACGGGCATGCCCGCGAGCTTGCCCTTGATGTCCCAGAGCGCGGTGTCGACTGCCGCGATTGCCGCCATCGTCACCGGGCCGCGCCGCCAATACGCACCCTTGTAGAGATACTGCCAGACGTCCTCGATCCGGTGCGCGTCGCGACCGATCAGGCACGGCACGACATGGTCGGTCAGGTAGCTCGCGACGCTCAACTCGCGACCGTTGAGCGTGGCGTCACCAAGCCCGGTGGTACCGTCTTCGCACGTGATCTTCAGCGTGACGAAATTGCGGCCCGGACAGGTGACGATGACGCGGGCGGAAACGATCTTGGGCATCGAAGGTCCTTCAGGCGATTTCGAGAATGGCGGATTTCAGCTGTGCCGAACTCGGCCCGGCCATTATCGTAAACAGGCCCGGCTCGACGACCTCGCGCATGTCGACGTCCCACAGCGCGAAGGCATTGGGGCCGAGCGTGAAGCGCAACGTCCGCCGCTCGCCGGGCGCAAGCGTCACGCGCTCGAACCCCTTCAGCTCCATGACCGGCCGCGCGACCGACGAAACCTGGTCACGCACATACAGCTGCACGACCTCGTCGCCGGCACGCGGACCGATATTGGCGACGTCGACCTCGATCCCGACGCTGCCGGCGATGCCGATCTTCGCCGCCGACAGCCGCGGTGCACTCACCTCGAAGCGCGTGTAGCTGAGCCCGTAGCCGAACGGGAACAGCGGCGCCGTCTCCGCGAACAGATAACCGCGCTGGGTCGACAGCTTGCGGTTGTAGTAGAACGGTACCTGGCCGACTTCGCGCACCACCGTCACAGGCAGCTTGGCGCCCGGATTGATCCGCCCGAACAGCGCCTCGGCCATCGCGGTGCCGCCCTCCTGCCCCGGATACCAGCATTCGAGCACCGCGTTCGCTTTCGCCATCACGTTCGGCCAGCTCGGCGGACGGCCGTTGATCGCGGCGATCACGATCGGCTTGCCCAGCGCATGCAGCGCTTCGAACAGCGCGTTCTGTTCGCCCAGCAGGTCGAGCGTAGTGCGATCGCCGAGATGGTTCGCCGAGAACCCCTCGCGGCTGGTCTGCTCGGTATCGCCGATCGCCAGAATGATCGTGTCCGCCCCGCGCGCGACCTCGACCGCCTCGGCGATCAGCGCGCGGTTCTTGGCGGGATCGGCGAGCAGCACCGTGTCCTGCGACCGGTCCTCGCTCTGCGTGATGAACACGCCTTGCGCATGGACGATCGTCGCTGCGTTCCCCACGAGCGCACGCACGCCGTCGAGCAGCGACACTGTCTGGCGCGGCGGCGCGGAATAGCCACCGAGCCGCGCGATTGCCGCGTTGGGCCCGATCACGGCGATCTTGCCCTTGGGCGCGAGCGGTAGCGTGCCGTCGTTGGTCAGCAGGCACATCGATTTGCGGGCAGCCTCCAGCGCGACGCCGCGCGCTTCCGCGTTACCGGTCAGACGAGCGGCGACGCGGGGATCGACCGCCGAGTCCTCGAACAAGCCGGCACGGAACTTCAAGGCCAGCATGCGCGCGCAGGCGGCGTCGACCTGCGCGATCGGCACCGTCCCCGCCCGCACCTGCGCGGGCAGCGTGCGATAGGCGAGACCGTCGGGGAGCGCGCTGTCGACCCCGGCCGCCAGCGCGAGTTTCGCCGCCCCGTTGAGGTCGCGCGCGACGTGGTGGATCGTGTCGAGTTCCTCGATCGCGCCGTAATCGCTGACGATCGCACCCGAAAACCCCCATTCGCCGCGCAGCACGTCGCCCAGCAACCAGTGGTTCGCATGGCTCGGCACGCCATCAATCTCGTTATACGAGGGCATCACCGCGCCGATCCCGGTCCGCGTCACGACCGCGCGGAACGGCGGGAAGAAGCTCTCGCGCAGTTCGCGCTCACCGATCGGTGCGGGGCCGATATTGTTGCCGGCCTGAGGCTGGCCGTGGCCGGTCATGTGCTTCAGCGTCGCGAAGACCTTGCCCGGCGCCAGCGTCGTGCTGTCGCCCTGCAGCCCCTCAACCGCGGCGACCCCCATCTCGCCGCACAGATAGGGGTCCTCGCCGAACGTCTCCTCGATCCGGCCCCATCGCGGGTCGCGCGCGATATCGACGACCGGCGACAGCGAGAGGTGGCTGCCGTGCGCGCGCACTTCGCGGCCGATGATCGCCTGCCCGCGCCGCATCAGGTCGCGGTCGAAGCTGCCTGCCATGCCGATCGCCTGCGGGAACATCGTCGCGTCGGGCGCCATGTAGCCGTGCAGCGATTCCTCGTGGAAGATCACCGGGATGCCGAGCCGCGTGCCCTGTGCCCAGCGCTGGACCGCGTTGACGAACGCGATCGTCGAAGCCGTCCCTCGCCACGCGGCCCCGGTGCCGCCGGCCGTCACTGCGACCGACGGCCCGCCGCGCTTGTCGGACGGCCGCGTGACCTGCCCGAACCCCGCCGGATACGCCGCGGTCGCGCGCACCGGATCGAAATCAAGCCCACCCGGCACCATCACGTCAGCCTTGGTCGCCCACAAGGAAATGGTCTGGCCAACTTTCTCCTCTAGCGTCATGCGCGCCATCAGGTCGCGGACCCGAAGATCGACCGGCGCGTGGGGATCTCGGTAGGTGGGTGACGCGGTAGCGGCGTACGCAACGCCGGGAATGAGCCCTGTGATGGAGACCGACCCGAGCAGGCCAAAAAGGTCACGCCGCGTCGGCATCAAGGTCGGCGCACTCCCTGCTGTCTTCGTACCGCCCAAGATTATCTCCTAATGTGAAACGCGGCATTGCTGTCGAAGCCGTCGTCGTGATAGCGATAACATGGCTGATCATCCGCGATCCTGTCAATGTGGTGCGGAACGGCGGGAGAGGATTATGACGATATTCGACCGATGGATCGGTAAGTTCGTGCTTCTGTTCGGCGCCGTAATTGGTTTGACCGGACCGGCGCAAGCTGAGGACGGCTATGATCTCTGGCTGCGATATCCGGCTTCGGCGACGACAGGCGCGCGCGGTGCACCCGCGATCGAGGCGCACGGCGATACACCTACGCTAAAGGTGGCCGCCGCGGAACTACGCCGCGGCGTAGGTTTGTTCGGGACGAGCACGCTGCCGATCCTGCTGGCCACCACCAACGATCCCGACGTCGCAGCACTCCGCCTTCCCCTGGCAGCGCTCGGCGACGAGGGATACCGCGTCGGACCAGTCACGCTCGGCTCCCGCCGCGTGCTGCTCGTCACCGCCAACACCGATCGCGGCGTACTCTATGGCAGCTTCGCGTTGCTGCGACATCTCCAGACCGGCGGCAGCATCGACCGAATCGACGTGACCTCGACCCCGCGCGTGAAGCTGCGCGTGCTCAATCACTGGGACAATCTGGATGGCGTGGTCGAGCGTGGTTATGCCGGCGCGTCGCTGTGGGACTGGTGGACGCTCCCCGATTTCCGCGACCCGCGCTACACCGACTACGCGCGCGCCAACGCCTCGATCGGGATCAACGGCACTGTCCTCAACAACGTCAACGCGAAGACGGAAAGCCTGACCGCGCCGTACATCGCGAAAGCCGCCGCGCTCGCTGACGTGTTCCGGCCGTACGGGATCAAGGTATATTTGTCGGCACGGTTCTCGGCGCCGATCGAACTCGGCGGTTTGAAGACCGCCGATCCGCTCGATCCGCAGGTCGCCGCGTGGTGGAAGGCGAAGACCGACGAAATCTATCGCAGCATTCCCGATTTCGGCGGCTTTCTGGTCAAGGCGAACAGCGAGGGCCAGCCGGGCCCGCGCGATTACCATCGCAGCCATGCGGACGGCGCCAACATGCTCGCCGCCGCAGTCGCACCGCATGGCGGGATCGTGATGTGGCGCGCGTTCGTCTATGCCGAGACCGACCCCGATGACCGCGCGAAACAGGCCTATACCGAATTCAAGCCACTCGACGGCAAGTTCGCGCCGAACGTCATCGTTCAGGTCAAGAACGGCGCAATCGACTTCCAGCCGCGCGAGCCGTTCCATCCGCTGTTCGGCGCGATGCCCAGGACCCCGCTGATGATCGAGTTCCAGATCACCAAGGAGTATCTCGGCTTCGCAACGCACCTCGCCTATCTCGGGCCGCTGTTCGCCGAGACGCTCGGCAGTCAGACGATGCGGACGCCCGGCGAAACCGTGGCGAAGGTCGTCGATGGCTCGGTCGAAGGTCATAGACTTACCGGCATGGCGGGCGTGGCGAATATCGGCCGCGACCGTGACTGGGCAGGGTCAACGTTCAACCAGGCGAACTGGTACGCGTTCGGCCGGATGGCGTGGGATCCGACGCTCGGCGCCGCCCCAATCGCGCGCGAATGGGCGGCGATGACGTTCGCCCCCTCCCCCGCCGTCGTCGATCCGGTGGTCGCGATGATGATGGGATCGCGCGAGGCGGTAATCGACTACATGACACCCCTTGGCCTCGCGCACGTCATGGCGACGGGGCATCACTACGGCCCCGGCCCGTGGGTGGCCGACCTCAAGCGCCCCGAATGGAACCCGGTCTATTACCACCGCGCGGACAAGGCCGGGATCGGCTTCGATCGGACCAAGACCGGGAGCAACGCGGTTACGCAATACGCGCCCGAGCTTGCCCGCAAACTGGCCGATCCTGCGACTGCCCCTGAGCGCGACCTGCTGTGGTTCCACCATGTGCCTTGGACGTACCGGACGAACTCAGGGCGATCGGTGTGGGCGGAAATGGTCCATGATTACGATGCGGGCGTGGGCTACGTGGCCGGCATGCGTCGGCAGTGGGACGGCGTGAAGACCGAGGTCGATGCCGAGCGCTGGGTGAAGACCGCGACGTATCTCGCGGTTCAGGAGCGCGAGGCGCGCTGGTGGCGCGATGCCAGCCTTGCCTATTGGATGTCGGTCAACGACCTGCCGCTCCCGGCAGGGGCCGCGGCGCCAGCGCATGACCTGGCATGGTACAAGGCACAGCGCTTCCCGTACGCGCCCGGCAATCCGCAATAGCGGCGCGCTGACACTATACGAGAGGACGACAACGCGATGATGAGACGGTGGCCGGTAGCGCTGATGTTGGGCGCGCTGATCGTGACGGGCGCAGGCGCGCGGGACACTACGCCCGCTCGGGGCGCGCATTGGATTGCAACCTGGGGGTCGGCGCAGATGATCGCCGAGGGGGACAATGCGCTCCCGGCCGATCGGGCCGGTGCGATCACGCTGCGCCAAGTGGTGCGGGTTTCGGCCGGCGGTGAACGCGTACGCATCCGGCTTTCCAACGCGTTCGGCACGCGTCCCCTCGCGATCGGCGGTGCGCACGTCGCCCGATCGGTCGCCCCCGGTACGCCGCGGATCGAAGGCGACGCGCGGCTGACCTTCTCCGGCCGTAGCGACGCGGTCATCCCGCCCGGCGCGGAAATGTATAGCGACGCTGTCGCGTTGCCCGTCGCAGCCGGTGCAGACCTCGCCATCAGCCTATATCTCCCGGAAGCCGCAAGCCCGCAGACCGGCCACCCCGGCTCTCGCGCGAGGAGTTTCACGCTGGCCGGCAACGCGGTGGCGGACGCGACGTGGGCGGGCGCGACGCCGACGACGCACTGGTATGCGATCGCGGATGTCGAGGTCGCTGCGGCACCGACGGCGGGTACGATCGTGGCGATCGGCGACTCGATCACCGACGGTTACGGCGTTAAGCCCGAGCGCAACACCCGCTGGACCGACGTGCTCGCGCGGAGATTTCGCGGAACTACGGCGACGCGCGCGATCGGCGTCGTCAATGCGGGGATCGGCGGCAACCGCGTTCTGCTTGACGGACTTGGTCCCAATATGCTCGCACGATTCGACCGCGACGTGATCGCGCGCAGCGGCGTGCGCTGGGCGATCGTACTGGAGGGCATCAACGACCTTGGCGTCCTGACGCGCGAGGCACCCGCCACGCCTTCGCAACACGCGGCGATCGTCGCGCAGATTACTGCCGGCTTCTCACAGGTCGTCGCGCGTGCACATGCCCACGGGATCAAGGTGATCGGCGGAACGGTGATGCCGTTCGGCGGCAACACCTATTATCATCCAACCGCGGAGAACGAGGCGGATCGGCAGGCCGTCAACAGCTTCATTCGCACGTCCGGGGTGTTCGACGCCGTGATCGATTTCGACCGGTTGATGCGCGACCCGGCGCATCCCGATCGGCTGTCTCCTGCGTATGACTCGGGTGACCATCTGCACCCGTCCGAAGTTGGCTATAAGACGATGGGCGACGCCGTACCGCTAAGCCTGTTCGGCGGCTCGCGTGCGTCGGCCCGGTCGCGATCGGTGATTGGCGCTGCGGCCCCGGTGCCGGTCGGTCCTTCCGAGCGCGGCGTGGCCAAGGGGCCTGCCATCGCGATCACCTTCGACGATATTCCGGCACACGGGCCACTCATACCGGGGCAGACTCGGGTGGATGTGATCCGGGCGATTACCGAGGCGCTGGCCGCTGCGAAGGCGCCTGCTTTTGGGTTCCTGAACGCGGGTTTCGGGCTGGATGCGCCGGACGATGCTGCAGGGGCGATCGCGGCTTGGCGTGCTGCCGGACTGCCACTTGGCACCCACTCTTATTCGCATGCCAATCTCGACAAGGTCGGCGCGGCTGCGTTTTCCGCCGATGTGGTGCGGAACGAAGCGCCGCTTGCTACCGCCGCTAAGGGGACCGACTGGCACTGGTTTCGGTATCCGTTCCTTTCGGAGGGTAGCACGCCGGCAGTTCGCGACGCCGCCCGTGCCGACCTGCGGACTCGGGGTTATCGGGTTGCGGCGGTGACGATGAGCTTCAACGATTTCAGCTGGAACCCGGTTTATGCCGCCTGCTCGGTCAAGCGGGATGCTGGGGCCATCGCCAAGCTGGAGGCCAGCTTTCTGGGCGATGCGCGCGCTGCCGCATTGGCGGCACGGGCGCGGGCCAAGGCTCAGGTTGGGCGCGATATTCCCTATGTCCTGCTGATGCATGTCGGGGCGTTCGATGCGCGGATGCTGCCTAAGCTGCTCGCGCTGTACCGCGAGATGGGGTTTCGTTTCGTGACGTTGCCCGAGGCGGAAGCCGATCCCTATTATGCGCCCGCGGTCGACCTTTCGCTGCCGGGGCCGACGCCGTTGCTGGCTGGCCCGCCTGCCCTGCCCGCGTTGGCCGGTCCGCCGGCTGGCCGGTGTAGCTGACTACCGCCCCTCTCTCCCGCGGATCGGGAGAGAGGGGTTTCACGTCACTTCTTGTTAAGTGCTGCCTGTGCTGCCGCAAGGCGGGCGATGGGCACGCGGTAGGGGCTGGCGGAGACGTAATCGAGGCCGATCTTTTCGCAGAACGCGATGCTGGCGGGATCGCCGCCGTGCTCGCCGCAGATGCCGAGCTTGATTCCTGCCCGCGTTTTGCGCCCACGTTCGGCGGCGATCTCGATCAGTTCGCCGACGCCTTCGACGTCGATGCTGACGAACGGGTCCTTCGCGTAGATGCCCTGCTCGACATACGCGCCGAGGAAGCGCGAGGCGTCGTCTCGGCTGACGCCCAAAGTGGTCTGCGTCAGGTCGTTGGTGCCGAACGAGAAGAACTCGCCGACTTCTGCGATCTCACCGGCACGGAGGGCTGCGCGGGGGAGTTCGATCATCGTGCCGACGAGATACTCGATCGTCCGGCCCTTCTCGGCGAACACGGCCTGGGCGGCCTTGTCGACGACGGCCTTCATCAGCTCCAGTTCGCGGCGGGTGGCGACCAGCGGGATCATGACTTCGGGGATCGGGGCTGCGCCGGATTTTTCGGCGACGTCGACCGCCGCCTCGAAGATCGCGCGGGCCTGCATCTCGTAGATCTCCGGATAGGTCACCCCGAGACGGCAGCCGCGATGGCCGAGCATCGGGTTGAACTCGTGCAACTCCGCCGCGCGGCGCTTCAAGGTGTCGACGTCGACGCCCGCCGCAGTCGCGACTTCGGCGAATTCGGATTCCTCGTGGGGCAAGAATTCATGGAGCGGCGGATCAAGCAGGCGGATCGTCACCGGCAGGCCGGCCATCACCTCGAGGATCTCGGTGAAGTCCTTGCGCTGTTCGGGGAGCAGCTTCTCCAAAGCGACGCGGCGGCCCTTCTCGTCGCTCGCCAGGATCATCTGGCGGACGTTGGTGATGCGGCTGCTCTCGAAGAACATGTGCTCGGTGCGGCAGAGACCGACGCCCTCGGCGCCGAACTCGCGCGCAACGCGGCAATCTTCCGGCGTCTCGGCGTTGGCGCGGACTTTCAGGCGACGGACCTCGTCGGCCCACACCATTAACGTCGCGAAATCACCCGACAGTTCGGGCTGCACGGTCGCGACCGCGCCGATCATCACTTCGCCGGTGGTGCCGTCGATGGTGAGCAGGTCGCCCTCCTTCACCTCGCGGCCGCCGCAGCGCATGATCTTCGCCTTGGCGTCGATCGACAGCGTGCCGGCGCCGGAAACGCAGGGGCGGCCCATGCCCCGAGCCACCACGGCCGCGTGGCTGGTCATCCCGCCGCGTGCGGTCAGGATGCCCTTGGCCGCGTGCATGCCGTGAATGTCGTCTGGCGAGGTCTCGGTCCGGACGAGGATCACGGCGACGCCATCGGCAGCCTTCTTCTCGGCGGCATCGGCGTCGAACACGACCGCACCCGAGGCTGCACCGGGCGATGCGGGGAGGCCCTTGGTCAGCACATCACGGTGCGCCTTGGGATCGAGCGTCGGGTGGAGCAGCTGGTCGAGCGCCATCGGCTCGATGCGCAGGATCGCTTCCTCGCGGGTGATGAGACCTTCGTTGGCCATGTCGACGGCGATCTTCAGCGCGGCCTTGGCAGTGCGCTTGCCGGCACGCGTCTGGAGCATCCAGAGCTTGGTCTTCTCGACCGTGAACTCGATGTCCTGCATGTCGCGATAGTGATTTTCGAGCGTGTCGAACACGTCGGCGAGCTGGTGATACACCTCGGGCATCGCCTCTTCCATCGAGGCGGGCTTAGCGCCGGCGTCTTCGCGCGCGGTCTTGGTGAGGTATTGCGGCGTGCGGATGCCGGCGACGACGTCCTCGCCCTGCGCATTGATCAGGAATTCGCCGTAATAGGCGCGGTCGCCCTTCGACGGGTCGCGCGTGAACGCGACGCCGGTCGCCGAGGTGTCGCCCATGTTGCCGAACACCATCGCCTGGATGTTGACCGCGGTGCCCCAGCCGCCGGGGATGTCGTTGAGGCGGCGATAGACCTTCGCACGCTCCGACTGCCACGAGCCGAACACCGCGCCGACCGCGCCCCAGAGCTGGTCGTGGACGTCCTGCGGAAAGGGCTTGCCCCAGAGCTTCTCGACGAGGCCCTTATACTCCGCGACGAGTTTGCGCAGGTCGTCGGCCGAGAGTTCGGTGTCGAGCGTGAAGCCCTGATCTTCCTTGGCAATCTCCAGCGCTTCCTCGAACGCGCCATGATCGAGTTCGAGGACGACGTCGGCGTACATCTGGATGAAGCGGCGATAGCTGTCCCAGGCGAAGCGCGCGTCCTCGGACTTGGCGGCGAGGCCTTCGACGGTCTCGTCGTTGAGGCCGAGGTTGAGGACGGTGTCCATCATCCCCGGCATCGAGGCGCGGGCGCCGGAGCGGACCGACACGAGCAATGGGTCGGCGGGATCGCCGAACTTCTTGCCGGTGACGCCCTCGATGTGCGCGAGGCCGGTGGCGACCTCGTCGCGCAGGCCTTGCGGGAACTGGCCGCCCTCGTCGTAATAGACCGCGCAAAAATCGGTCGAGATCGTGAAGCCCGGCGGGACCGGCAGGCCGATCGACGCCATCTCGGCGAGGTTCGCGCCCTTGCCGCCGAGCAGGTTCTTGTCGCCCTTGCCGCCATCCGAAACACCGCCGCCGAAGCGATACACATATTGGGTCATGGTCGGTCCTCTAAGTGTTTGTTTTTACCCGCAAGACGGCGCGGAAGTGCACAAAGTGCAGACGCTGGGAGCATCTGCACTTCGCCTCAAATCACCCCTCGATCTTCGAGAAATCCGCGACGTTGTGCACTGCGGCGCGGACTCGCTCAAGTAGCGCGAGACGAGCGGATCGCTTGGCGGGATCGGAATCGTTTACGATAACGCTATCAAAGAACGCGTCGATCGGGGCTCGGAGAGACGCGAGCGCGGCCATCGCCGCGGCGAAATCCTCGCGTGCGATCGCGGCCGTTGCGCGGGGTTCGGCGGAGTCGAGCGCGGTCATCAGCGCGGTCTCTGCGGGTTCGGGGGTGTAGGACAGCGTTTCCTGCTCCTGCTCCCTCTCCCCTGCGGGGAGAGGGTCGGGGTGAGGGGCAGTACCGAGCGCTGCACTGCTTGGCAGCCCCTCACCCCTACCCTCTCCCCGCAGGGGAGAGGGAGCAGAAGGCGCTTCCTTCTTCAAAATATTGGCAGCGCGCTTGTAGCCGGCGAGCAGGTTCGCGCCGTCCTCGGTGGTCACGAACGCCTGAAGCGCGTGGACGCGCGCGAGCAAGCGGACGAGATCGTCCTCGCCACCGAGCGCGAACACCGCGTCGATGAGGTCGTGACGGACGCCGGCTTCGCGTTGCTGGACTTTGAGGCGGTCGATAAAAAATGGAATAATCTCAAACGCGGATTCCACTAGCGCGTCCGCAACACCTACTGGAATTAAATCCTCGCGCAATTTTGCAACATACTGCTGAACATCAAAGTTTTCAGCATCTAAGCCGCTACGCTTCAATGCTGCGAAATCACGTTTAATATCTACGTCAAAACCAGCCGTGACTAGCGGCCGCAGAAGATCGGGCAGGTAGTCAGACTGTAAAAACGTCGCCAACGGTAGCCGTATGTTATTCCTTTGAAGGAGGGCGAGGGTTCCGAGCGCTGCTCGCCGTAAAGCAAAGGGATCCTTCGAACCCGTCGGTATTAATCCGAAGGCAAAAAATGCCACAAGCGTATCAAGCTTGTCCGCCAGCGACACGGCCACCGTTACCGGGTCGGTGGGGACGTCGTCGCCTTGGCCGACCGGCTTGTAGTGGTCGCGGATGGCGGTGGCGACGGACGGGTGCTCGCCCTGCGCGGCGGCGTAGTAGCCGCCCATCAGGCCTTGCAGCTCGGGGAACTCGCCGACCATGCCGGTGACGAGGTCTGCTTTTGCGAGGCGGGCTGCGCGGTCGGCGAGGGTAGCCAACTCACTGCTCCCTTCCCGCTTGCGGGAGGGGTCGGGGGAGGGGCTAGCCTCAAACGCGGCGGTGGTGGTTGCGTCAAGCCCTCCCCCGACCCCTCCCGCGAGCGGGAGGGGAGCAGAAGCAGAAGTGACTATGCCCTCCTCTACCAGCCAGCGGGCGAGTTTCGCGACGCGGTCGACCTTGTCGGCTACGGTGCCGAGCTTTTCGTGAAAGACGATCTTCGACAGCTTGTCCGCCTGCTCTTCGAGCGGGACCTTCAAGTCGGTGTCGTAGAAGAACTTCGCGTCGGACAAACGCGCTGCGAGGACCTTGCGATTGCCCTCGACGATCTTCGCGCCGCCGTCGTGCGCGGCGATGTTAGCGGTACAGACGAACGCGTTCGCCAGTTTTCCATCGGCCCCGCGGCAGACGAAATATTTCTGGTTCACGCGTGCGGTGAGCTGGATCACCTCGGGCGGGACGTCGAGAAACGCGGGGTCGAACTGGCCGAGCAGGGGGATCGGCCATTCCGTGAGGCCTGCATTCTCCGCGACGAGGCCTTCGTCCTCGATGAGTTCGAGCCCGGCCTGCGCGGCGGCTTCGCGGGCGTGGTCGCGGATCAGCGTGGCGCGTTCGTCGTGGTCGACGATGACGTGGCAGGCGCGCAGTTTCTCGACATAGTCGTGCGCGCCACCGATCGTGATCTGGTACGGGTGGTGGAAACGGTGACCGAGCGTGGCGGCGCCGCTGGCGATGCCGGCGATCTCGAACGGCACGATCTCTTCGCCGAGCAGCGCGACGATGCCTTGCAGCGGGCGGACCCACCGGAGCGATTCAGTGCTGGCCGACGCATCCCCCCAGCGCATCGACTTCGGCCACGGGAACGCGCGGACGATGGCCGGGATCGCCTCGGCGAGCACAGCAGCGGTGGCGCGGCCGGGCTTCTCGGTGACCGCGAACAGCGTGCCGTTGCGGTCTATCAGTTGCTCGCGGGTTAGGCCGGTTTTGCGGAGGAAGCCTTCGAGCGCCTGGGGCGGCGCGGAGGTCTTGGGGCCTTTGGTTTCCTCGGAGACGGCGGCGGTCTCGAGCGGCAGGTCGCGCGCGATCAGCGTCAGGCGGCGCGGGGTCGCGTAGGTGACGATGGCGCTGGTGGCGATGCCGGCCTTGGCGAGCTCGACGGCGAACAGCCTGGCGAGGTCTTCACGCGCCTTGGACTGCATCCGGGCGGGGATTTCTTCGGAGCGGAGTTCGAGAAGGAAGTCGGTCATTTGGGTTCGCACGCGAAGAAGAGAGAAGGGGTTTCGCGCAGAGGCGCAGAGGCGCGGAGGAGAATGGTAGAAGAGAAGGTTGGAGCGGTTGCGCTGCGCGCGACCAACTGACGCCGCAGGCGTCTTTCACCATGCCGAAGCCGGATCGCAGGTCGATATGCCGACTCCATTTCCTTCTGCTCCGCGCCTCTGCGCCTCTGCGCGCAAAAACCTTCTTGTCGACAAACAGCCATCACGCCGCCCATCCGTGCTTGTCCATCCAGGCGGCGCAGGCGCCTTTGGCGAGGTCTCGGACGCGGCCCATATAGGCTTGGCGTTCCGCGACCGAGATTACGCCGCGGGCTTGCAACAGGTTGAAGATGTGGCTGGCTTTGATCGCCTGCTCGTAGGCCGGGATCGGGAGCTTGGCGGAGAGGCTGTTCTCGCATTCCGCTACGTGCTTGCGGAACTGGTCGAACAAGGAATACGTGTCGGCGATCTCGAAGTTCCACTTCGACATCTCCTGCTCGTTCTCAAGGAACACGTCGCCGTAGGTCACGCCGGCATCGTTGAACGCCAGGTCGTAGACCGAGTCCTTGTCCTGGATGTACATCGCCAAGCGCTCCAACCCGTAGGTGAGTTCGCCCGCGACGGGCTTCATGTCGAAGCCGCCCATCTGCTGGAAATAGGTGAACTGAGTCACCTCCATGCCGTCACACCAGACCTCCCAGCCGAGCCCCCAGGCGCCGAGCGTGGGGCTTTCCCAGTCGTCCTCGACGAAGCGGATGTCGTGCTTCAGCATGTCGATGCCGATCGCCGCGAGGCTGCCGAGGTAGAGTTCCTGCAGGTTCGCGGGGCTCGGCTTCAGGATGACCTGGTACTGGTAATAATGCTGAAGCCGGTTGGGGTTCTCGCCGTAGCGGCCGTCGGTCGGGCGGCGGCAGGGCTGCACGAACGCGGCGTTCCACGGTTTCGGCCCGAGCGCGCGGAGCGTCGTGGCGGTGTGGAAGGTGCCCGCGCCCATTTCCATGTCGTAGGGCTGCAGGATCAGGCATCCGTGTTCGCTCCAGTAATCGTGGAGCGTGAGGATCATGCGCTGGAAGCTAAGAGGCTTTATCGTTGGCTGGATCTGGGGTTGGGTCACGCGCGGGCTTTGGCGGATGGGGGTGCGGGAGGCAAGTGGTGCGTTAAGGTCCGGCGTCCTACATGGGCTGCACCAACGATAAGGATGCCCTCCCCTTGAAGCTGTTTTCGAAGATCGTTTCGTTCCGATCCGCGCTCTCTGCCATCGCCATGGCGTTCGCCCTGCCCGCCTGTGCGCAGGTCGCGCCGAAGCCTGTGCAAGCCGCGAACGATGCCGATCCGGCCTTGTGGGTGGTGAAGGACAAGGACACGACGATCTATTTGTTCGGGACGATCCATGTGCTGAAGCCCGGCATGACGTGGTTCGACGAGGCGGTGAAGACTGCGTTCGATCGCTCGCAACAGGTGGTGCTGGAGCTGGTGATGCCGGATCCGGCCAAGATGCAGTCGCTGGTGATGGCGACCGGCGTGTCGAAGGACGGCCCGACGCTGACCGAGCAGCTGCCCGCGGACAAGCGCACGGCGTATGCGAAGGCGGTGACCGACCTGGGCTTGCCGGCGAATGCGTTCGATCGGTTCAAGCCGTGGCTGGCGGCGACCAACCTGTCGATCGCACCGCTGTCGAAGCTTGGCTATGATGCGGCGAACGGGCCCGAGCAGGTGATTACGGCGGCGGCGAAGGCTGCGGGGAAGCCGGTGATCGGGCTGGAGACCGCGGAGCAGCAGCTCGGGTATTTCGGGGGGCTTTCGCAGACCGCGCAGATCCAGTTTCTGGGGAGCACGATCGACGAGTTGCCCAAGCTCGAGAGCACGATGGCGACGATGGTCGACGAGTGGGCGAAGGGGGATCCTGAAGCTTTGGCGAAAGAGATGAACGACAGTTTGAAGGACTCGCCCGAGGTCGCGAAGGTGCTGCTGGTGGACCGTAATGCGCGGTGGGCCGAGTGGGTTGCGAACCGGATGAAGTCGCCGGGCACGGTGTTTATCGCGGTCGGTGCGGGGCATCTGGCGGGTAAGGACAGCGTTCAGGCGCAGTTGGCGAAGCTTGGGGTGCAGGCTGAGCGGGTCAAGTATTGATGCCACTAGATCCCTCTCCCTCCGGGGAGAGGGAGGGGCCCGCTGCGAAGCAGTGGGAGGGTGAGGGCACGGTCGGCCGCAAGCGCGTGCCCTCACCCTTCCGGCGCAAGCGCGCCTCCCTCCCTCTCCCCCGGGGGGAGAGGGGTAGAATTGCTTTTCTCCCCTACTTCCGCTATGCGCCCGCGCTTCCGGTCCATGGTCATCCCTGGAGGCGTGGGCGGGAAGGACAACAAACGAGTTTCGGAGAATATTGATGAGCGACCAGTTGACGCTCGCAGCCGAGACGCGTGACCGGGTTGGCAAGGGAGCCTCCCGGGCGCTGCGTCGTGATGGCCGCGTGCCTGCCGTGATCTACGGCCTGAACCAGGAACCAACCTCGGTTCACCTCGAGGAAAAGGCGCTGATGAAGGCGCTGATGACCGGCCACTTCATGAATTCCGTCGTGATGGTCAACGGCGTGCGCACGCTGCCGAAGGACGTCTCGTTCCATCCGGTTTCGGATCGCCCGATCCACGTCGATTTCCTGCGCATCGGCGAGCATTCGACCGTGACGGTCGCGGTGCCGATCGCGTTCACCGACGAGGACGACGCACCGGGCATCAAGAAGGGCAAGGGCGTCCTCAACATCACGCGCCACGAGATCGAGCTGGTCGTCGACGCTTCGGACATCCCGAGCGAGATCACGATTTCGCTCGCCGGTCTGGAGATCGGTGATTCGATCCACATCAGCGACGTGAAGCTGCCCAAGGGCGCGACGCCTGCGATCGACGACCGCGACTTCGCGATCGCAACGATCGTGCCGCCGACCGTGCCGACCGTCGAGGACGAAGAGCTCGAGGCTGAAGTCGCCGAAGCACAGGCTGCCGAGGCTGCTTCGGACGAAGAGCCGGTCGTTGAGCCGAACGACGACGACAACCACGACGACAAGATCACGCCGCAGAAGAAGGACTGAGGGTTCAGCCCTTCGTCTTAGGATGATCTGGCGGGCGGGAAAGCTAGGGCTTTCCCGCCCGTTTCGTTTTATGGGGCTTGCCCTCCTGTTCCCTCGCGAACGCGGGGACCCAGGATCAAGCAGCGCCGCCGCCCGTTACCCTGGGCTCCTGCGTTCGCAGGAGAACACGGTTGTTTGGCCGACGCGGTCTTTTGGAGAATCACACGTGCAGATCTGGGCGGGACTCGGCAATCCGGGGGCGCAATATGCGATGCACCGGCACAATGTCGGGTTCATGGTCGCCGACGCGATCGCCGAGGTGCACGGCTTCGGCGCGGTCAAGAAGCAGTTCCAGGGCTGGACCCAGGAGGGGCGGATCGGCTCGACCAAGATCCTGCTGCTGAAACCCGCGACCTTCATGAACGAGAGCGGCCGCGCGATCGGTGAGGCGCTGCGCTTCTACAAGCTCGGCGTCGAGGCGCTGACGGTGTTCCACGACGAGCTCGATATCGCGCCGTTCCGCGTGAAGGTGAAGACCGGCGGCGGGACCGCGGGTCATAACGGGCTGCGCTCGACCGACCAGCATCTGGGGCCGGAGTTTCGCCGGGTGCGGTTGGGGATCGGGCATCCGGGGCACAAGGATCGCGTCACCGGGTACGTGCTCGGCAATTATGCGAAGGCGGAGATCGAGCCGTTGAGCGACATGCTCGGCGCGGTCGCGGCGGAGGCCAAGTGGCTGGCGGAAGGCGACGACGTCCGCTTCATGAACGATGTCGCGTTGAGGATGCAGCCATGACCACCCGCTCCCTGTTTGCCACGCGGTTCTACGAGGCCGATCTCGGCGACGACGATCTGGTCGAGGAACTCGAGGACGCCGCGCTCGAACTGGCGAAGGCGGATCGCGCTGGAGTCGCGTGGTCGAAGGCGCATGGGTATCGCGGGTATACGTCGTATGCGTCGCTGAACGACCTGCCACTCCGCGATCCGCGGTTCGGGGATCTTGTGCGGTTGTTGAACAAGCATGTCGCGCAGTTCGCGAAGGATTGCGCGTTCGATCTCGGCGGGCGAAAGTTGAAGCTGGACAGTCTTTGGGTGAACGTCCTGAAGCCTGGGGGCGCGCATTCGGGGCATATTCATCCGCATAGCGTCGTGTCGGGGACGATGTATGTGGCGATTCCGGAAGGGGCCGGGGCGTTGAAGCTGGAGGATCCGCGGCTGCCAATGATGATGGCGGCGCCGACGCGGCTGGAGAATGCGGCGGAGGATCTGCGGACGTTCGTCTATGCCGAGCCTAAGCCGGGGAGTGTGTTCTTGTGGGAGAGCTGGTTGCGGCATGAGGTCGTGCCGAATGCCGCCAAGGGCGAGCGGATCAGTATTAGTTTCAATTATCGGTGGTGATTGGGGCGGGCGGGCACTGTGCTTGAAATGGCACCACCCCGGCGAAGGCCGGGGCCCAGTTGGGAAACGTCGCTAACGAAGGACTGCCTTGCATCAGATTAGCCTTCCCACCTGGGCCCCGGCCTCCGCCGGGGTGGTGATGTTTTGGAAGCATTCGACGCCTTCTTACCCCCTCCCCTTCAGGGGAGGGTTGGGGTGGGGCTTGGCCGCACATGCATGCGCTCGCGGCACTGCCCCACCCCGACCCTCCCCTGAAGGGGAGGGAGTTGGGGGCGGCACTCGTTGAGCACCGCCCCCTGCCTAATCAGGCCGCCTTCATCGTCGCCATGTCGATGACGAAGCGGTATTTCACGTCGCTCTTCACCATGCGCTGATACGAGGGTTCGATCTCGTCCATGCGGATCATCTCGATGTCCGACACCAAGCCGTGCTCGTTGCAGAAATTGAGCATCTCCTGCGTCTCGGCGATGCCGCCGATCAGCGAGCCGGCGATCGCTCGGCGCTTGAAGATCAGATTGCCGACCGAGGGCGACGGATGCGCGTGCTCGGGGACGCCGACCAGCGTCATCGTGCCGTCGCGCTTCAGCAACGCGGTGAAGGTGTCGAGGTTGTGGCTCGCCGCGACGGTGTTCAGGATGAAGTCGAAGCTGTTGGCGTGCTCGGCCATCGCGGCCTCGTCCTTCGACACGATCAGGTCCTTCGCGCCGAGACGCTTGGCGTCGTCGCGCTTGTTCGGCGAGGTCGAGAACACATAGACCTCGGCACCCATCGCGTTGGCGATCTTGACGCCCATGTGGCCGAGACCGCCGAGACCGACGATGCCGACCTTCTGGCCGGGGCCGACCTTCCAGTGCTTGAGCGGCGAGTACGTCGTGATGCCGGCGCAGAGCAGCGGTGCGACCGCGGCGAGGTCGGCTTCGGGATGCGAGACCTTCAGCACGAAGCCCTCGTCGACGACGATCTTGTCCGAATAGCCACCGAACGTGTGGCCGCCGAGCACGGGATCGGGGCCGTTGTACGTGCCGACGAAGCCGGTGGTCTCGCAATATTGCTCCTCGCCGTCCTTGCACGACGGGCACTCGCCGCAGCTGTCGACCATGCAGCCGACGCCGACGACGTCGCCGACCTTGAACTTGGTGACGTCGCTGCCGACGGCGGTGACGTGGCCGACGATCTCGTGGCCGGGGACGCAGGGGTAGAGCGTGCCTTCCCACTCGCCCTTGGCGGTGTGGAGGTCGGAATGGCAGACGCCGCAGAACGCGATGTCGATGGCGACGTCGGTCTTGCCGGGTTCGCGGCGCTCGAAGCTGAACGGGGCGAGCGGTGTTTCGGGGGATTGCGCGGCGTAGCCGTGGGCGGTCGTGGTCATGGAATTCGTGATCTATCTCAAGCTGGACTCGGGATATAATCGTCGACCATATGATAACTACCGTTCGGTATGATTATTTTGCTGCACTGCGGCAATCGAGTGGGTCGATCAGGACTTCCGTCCAAATCAGAAACCACCCCGGCGGAGGCCGGGGCCCAGTTGGAAAGGTGGCAATAACGGCGTGCCGACCTTCCGTTAGCGACGTTGCCCAACTGGGCCCCGGCCTTCGCCGGGGTGGTGGAGATAATTGAGGTGGCGCCGATGATGCGCGCAGGCGTCCTCCGCTGGCCTTCCTTCGCGCCCTGCCCTAAAGCGCCCGCACATTCTTATACCAAGGGCATATCATGGGTTTTCGCTGCGGCATCGTGGGGCTGCCGAACGTCGGCAAGTCCACTCTCTTCAACGCGCTGACCGAGACGGCCGCGGCGCAGGCGGCGAACTATCCGTTCTGCACGATCGAGCCGAACGTCGGTAACGTCGGCGTGCCCGACAAGCGGCTCGACGCGCTGGCCAAGATCGCCGGATCGCAGAAGATCATCGAGACCCAGCTCGGCTTCGTCGATATCGCCGGGCTGGTGCGCGGCGCGTCGAAGGGCGAAGGGCTCGGCAACCAGTTCCTCGGCAACATCCGCGAGGTCGACGCGATCGTCCACGTGCTGCGCTGCTTCGAGGACGGCGACGTGACGCATGTCGACAACAAGGTCGATCCGATCGCAGACGCCGAGACGGTCGACACCGAGCTGATGCTGAGCGACCTCGAGAGCCTTGAGAAGCGCGTGCCGAACCTCGCCAAAAAGGGCATGCAGGGCGACAAGGAAGCCAAGATCGGCGCCGCCGTGCTCGGCCAGGCGCTCGAACTGCTCCGCGAAGGCAAGCCCGCGCGGCTGACCGTGCCGAAGGATGAGGACGAAGCGCGCGTCTTCGCGCAGGCGCAGCTGCTGACGGCGAAACCCGTGCTGTACGTGTGCAACGTCGACGAGGGCGATGCCGCGAACGGCAATGCACTGTCGGCGCGCGTGTTCGAGAAGGCGAAGGCCGAGGGCGCGGAAGCGGTCGTGGTGTCGGCGGCGATCGAGGCGGAAATCGCGACAATGCCGGCGGAAGATCGCGGCGAGTTTCTCGGCGAACTGGGGCTGGAGGAAACCGGCCTCGCGCGGGTCATTACCGCGGGCTACAAGCTGCTCCATCTGCTAACCTTCTTCACGGTCGGCCCGAAGGAAGCGCGTGCCTGGACCGTCCACGAGGGCGCGACCGCACCGCAGGCCGCGGGCGAGATCCACGGCGATTTCGAAAAGGGCTTCATCCGCGCCGAGACGATCGCGTTCGACGATTTCATCGCGCTGGGTGGGGAATCGAAGGCACGCGAGGCGGGCAAGCTGCGCGCGGAAGGCAAGGCGTATGTCGTCCACGACGGCGACGTGATGCACTTCCTGCACAGCTGAGGGTTCGGCGGCGGTGGCGGGTTAGCGATAGTTTTCGCAGGCTATCCCGTCGCCATCACCGTCCATGCCGGCACGATATCCCGGCTGACCGCGGTGTAGCGGCGCGGCCCCCGCCGCCCGCACTTCGCGGCATCCGCTGTAGAGTACCGAGCTTTCCGTCCCGGAGTTGGTGGAACGGCGGGCCGTTGGCGATGATCCCAAAGCAGGTCGAACGACGTTGTAGGGCTCGGCGTCGGCGGCTCGCGGGGCAAGCGCGACAGTGCGTCGCCGCGCAACCGGCGGCGCAGCAGTCGCCAAGTCGGGGACCGCCTTGGTATCGACGATAGCCGGGGCAGGAACGGGCTGCGGCTCAGTGGCTTTCCAAACACCGGCAAACATCAATGTCGAGGCGATCGCCGTGACCGCGATAAAGGAACGCTCCATGACGCCACCATACGGGCGTAGTGGTTGACGAATATTTACCGGCGGTTGCTATCGCAGGGGCGAAACAGCAAAGACGTGATGTCTGCTATGGGAAGGATTGCGGACGTTCCGCGTTGTAGCGCAGGCTTACATAAACGGCCATTCAGGTGTGCCGGCAGAGTAGACCAAGTTAACTACGTAGCGGCTCGATAGCGGTTATCCAGGCTACGAAGTCCGGATTTTCGACAGGTTCATCGTCGGCACCGAGTTGATAGCGGTCCCGATCCCCCGGATCGATCGCGTCGAGAACCGGAGCCATGGTGAACGTCTCTCCATTTGTCCGCAGCAGCTTTATACCAGCTGTGATGGAAACGCTTTGGACTATTCCAAAGATTTGTTCTCGCCTTTTAACGACGCCATTATGGTCGACAAACGTTAAGCCGACGTATAGCGTCGATCGCACCAGATCGCTTGCCAACTCTGTATCCCAGCCCTCTTCGGGATCGATCTGTTCGTATCGATTATTCTCATCGTCCGCCGACCAGCTATCTTCCGCGTTTTTCATCAGCAGCAATCCCAGTTGGCGTACTACGTCGATTTAGCGCCTCTGTCGGGAACGATGAACGAACGGCGACTTTGAGGCAATTATTCCGCGCGATTGAGTGTCCGCAGTTGAGCGCTAGCCGTCGGTCTTGGTATGGTCAGACAAGGCCAGCGGGCGTCTTGCGGTCTTGCGGCCTGCTGCGGCGACTATGACGGCGCTGGACAAGAGGATGCTGGATACGAGGGCGCCGACCGATAGCAGGCCGACGGTTGTTACCGAGGCGTCGAAGGTGGTGCGCTTGCCGATCCTGATCGAGACTTTGGCGGCGGGGGCGCTTGAGGTTTTGGTTCGTTCGGGGTGTTTTGGGATCTTCATGGGTCGAGGCTGAACCTTTCGCGGCTTTCGGGCAAGGCTGCGCTTTGGCGCCACGAGCGGTTTGCCGGGTTCGGGGGAGAGACTGCGATGTTGTGGCGGGTCGTGCGGGAGGGTAGACCGGCGGCATGCTCGCGCGCCTGATCCTGGCTTTGCTCCTTGCTGCGTTTGCGTTTCCTGCGGTGGCGCCGGCGGCGTGTCATGATGCGTCTGCTTCGCGCAGGCATGCCGTCGTCATGGACATGGCGGCGATGCGCGGGACGCACGCGGCAATATCGGGCCATCGGCCGGATCACGAGGCGCCCGACCGGAAGGCTACGCCGCTGCATGGGTGCATCGGGTGCGTGCCGCCTTCGAACTGGAATACCGCCCGGGTGCTCGGCGTGGCGTTGCGGGAGCCGGCTATGGTTACCGAGCGGGTGGCGGTGCTGGATCTTGGAACTGGCGTCGCGCCGGCTTTGCGGCCTCCGCGAGAGGCTTGATCGTCGGGTGCTGAGGCACCGTGATTTTTAGGCTTTTCCAAGGATATAACGATGACTCGATCGAGGTTTCTCGCAGCTGGGGCCGTGAGGGCGATGCTGCTTGCGGGCGGTGTCGTGGGGGCGGTGTTGCCGGTTGGTGCGGTGGCACAACATGCCATGGCCATGCCGGGCATGACGATGCCTGATGCGGCTCCCAGGAAGACGGTGAAGGAGGCCAAGCCGCGGCCGGTGGTTAAGCGTTCGGGTGTGCGTTCGGCTGCTCCGTCGGCTCACGCGTTGCAGCCGGGGAGTGCTGTCGATCATTCGACGATGGACCATTCGGCGATGGGCCACGCTGCTCCGGTCGCTCCTCCGACTTCGGCCACATCGTCTGCGATGCCCGAGGCTATCTCCGGCATGGATCATGCGCAGACGGATCACGCCGCGATGCCCGGGATGGCGATGAATCATGGCGCGATGGGGCATGCGATGATCGCCGACCCCGCCTATCGCGCGGCGTCCGATGCGGCGCTGGCGAAGATGCCGGCGGGTTCGGCGATGGCGGGGATGGCGATGGGGACGTCCGCCGGCTTCTACAGCCAGGGGAGCGGGACGTCGCGGCTGCCGGCCGCGGAGGGGCCGATGCGCGGGTATATGGCGCAGGTCGGCGAGTGGATGCTGATGGCGCATGGCTATGCGTGGGGCGTGGCGACCGACCAAGGGGGGCCGCGCGGGAAGAGCGAGGCGTTCGTGCAGTCGATGGCGATGCTGATGGCGGATCGCGACCTGGGCGACCGGTTTCACATCCAGCTGCGGACTATGAACAGCCTCGAGCCGCTGATGGGCGCGCGCGGCTACACCAATCTGTTCGCGACCGGCGAGCTGGCGAACGACCGGCCGCTGGTCGATCGGCAGCATCCGCACGACCTGTTCATGGAGCTTGCCGCGAAGATCGATTACCGGCTGGGGAACGGCGACACGCTGTTCCTGTATGGCGGGCCGGTCGGCGAGCCGGCGCTGGGGCCGAGCGCGTTCATGCACCGCGGGTCGGCGCGGTATCAGCCGATGTCGCCGATCACGCATCACTGGTTCGATTCGACGCACATCACCTACGGCGTGGTGACGGCGGGGTATGCGACCCCCGCGTTCCAGCTGGAGGCCTCGGCGTTCAAGGGGCGCGAGCCGGACGAGCATCGCTGGAATATCGAGACGCCGCGGCTCGATTCGTGGAGCGTGCGGGGGACGTGGACGCCGTCGCCGTTCTGGGCGGTGCAGGTGAGCCATGGGCGGCTGAAGGAACCCGAGGCGCAGCATCCGGGGGAGGACGAGAACCGCTCGACCGCGAGCGTGCAATATGCGCGGGGCGGGCTGGCGACGACGTTTGCGTATAGTCTCAAGGACCGGGTGCCTGGGGAGAAGCTTAGCGCGTTCCTGGCGGAGGCTACGTACGAGCTTTCGGCTCGCCATGCGGTGTTCGGCAGACTCGAGAATGTGGCGAACGACGAGCTGTTTCCGGATGAGGGCGATCCTCTGCACGATCGGAAATTCCGGGTGACGAAGGCGGAGGTCGGGTATGCGTACCGGGCGCCGATCGTCGGACCGCTTGGGTTGGCGCTTGGCGGGACCGTCGCTGCGTATGCGAAGCCGGCGGCGTTGGAGGCGGCGTATGGGAAGACGCCGGTGAGTTGGACTTTGTTCAGCAAGCTGGCGGTGGGGCTGTAGGCTGCATAACATCGGACAGCACCTCTTGTTCTCCCGCGAAGGCGGGAGCCCAGTCTGGGTCCCCGCCTTCGCGGGGAAACAAGCGAGGATAAGTTCGCTCCGCACGGATCGCTTTCTCTCATCGTTCGTGCCGAGTAAGGATCGCGCGAAGTCGCCACCTGCTCGGGACGAACGGTTATGATGAAGACGGCTGTGCTCGCATTTCTAGGGCTGACGCTCGCCGGGTGTGCGTATCCGTATACGCCCCCTGCCCTTGCGCCGATTACTGCGCCTGCTCCGACCACGACGGCGGCGGCTGCGATGCCGGGCGAGACTCGGGCGCCGGTCACGATTCTCGTGTCGATCGATGGGTTTCGACCGGATTATCTTGATCGTGGCGTGACACCTAACCTCAACCGGCTGCGTGCGGGCGGGGTGTTCGCGAGCATGCGGCCGTCGTTTCCGAGCATCACCTTTCCCAATCACTGGACTCTGGTGACTGGGCTGCGGCCCGATCGCAGCGGGATCGTCGGTAACAAGATGGAGGATCCGGGGCGGCCGGGAGAGACGTTCACGATGGCGACCGACGATCCGTTCTGGTGGAGCGAGAGTTCGCCGATCTGGGTCGATGCGGAGAAGGCGGGTATCCGGACTGCGACGATGTTCTGGCCGGGCGCGAACATCGCGGTCGGGGGGACGGCCAAGCCGAACAGCCATGGTGCGATCGAAGGCGGGACGCGGCCGGAGGATTGGCAGCAGTTCAACCAGCAGGTTTCGGGGACGCAGCGGGTCAACGTGGTGCTCGACTGGATGCGGCGGCCGGCCGCGATCCGCCCCAAGCTGGTGACGTTGTATTTCGATACGGTCGACAGCGCGGGTCATGCGGGTGGGCCGGACAGCGCGGGCGTGACGCAGGCGGTGGCGGATGTCGATGCGAGCATCGGCGCGCTGGTCGATGGGCTGGCCGCGCTGGGGCAGCGGGCGAACCTGGTGATCGTCGCGGATCACGGCATGGCGGCGACGAGCAGCACGCGGGTGGTGGCGCTCGACGCGATTGCGGACAAGGCGGATTATCGCACCGTCGAGACGGGGCCGTACGCGACCCTGTTCGCGCTGCCGGGGCATGAGGCGGCGTTGGAGGCGCGGTTGCTGACCCGCCACGATCATCTGCAATGCTGGCGGAAGGGAGAGATTCCGGCGCGGTTCCATTATGGGCGCAATCCGCGCGTGCCGAGCTATCTGTGCCTTGCCGATGTCGGCTGGCGGGTCGATCCGAGCGCGCCGACCAAGGCTTCGATCGGCGGGATGCACGGCTATGACAACATGGCGCCCGAGATGCGCGCGCTGTTCATCGCCAACGGGCCGGCGTTCGTGGCGGGCAAGACCATTCCGAGCTTCGACAACGTCGCGATCGAGCCTCTGCTGCGTGATCTGATCGGGTTGCCGGCCGAAGCGGGGCTGGACGGCACCGCCGCACCCTTTCAGAAGGTGCTGCAACGATAAGAGGAGAGGTTGTGCAGTATTTCGAGGATATCGAGGTCGGTCGGACCGCGTCGTTTGGTTCCTACGCGGTTACGCGCGAGGAGGTGATGGACTTCGCCGCGAAATACGATCCGCAGCCGTTTCATCTGTCCGACGAGGCCGCGGCGCAGACGCATTTCGGGCGGTTGTCGGCGAGCGGCTGGCATACGTGCGCGATGGTGATGTCGATGGTGGTCGCGAACCTGAAGGAAAACCAGCAGGCCGGGCTCGGGTCGCCGGGGATCGACGAATTGAAGTGGGTAAAGCCGGTGTATCCGGGAGATACTCTGCGCTGCGAGACCGAGATCCTGGAGAAGCGCGTGTCGGCAAGCCGGCCGGAGATGGGGATCTTGAAGAGCCGGATGCGGGTGTTCAATCAGGACGACGTGATGGTGATGACGTTCGTGTCTAATGGGTTAGTAGCTACCCGCCCTGCTGGCACGCCGACCGGTTGATTGGCGGTCGATCGCCCCTCACGTATTCCGACTCTTCGTCTGACGTTGGTGTTTTTTACGCGAAGGCGCGAAGGCGCTAAGAGAAGATTTGTTCACGCGGAGACGCGGAGGCGCGGAGAGATTTAGGATGGCAGAGCTTCGTCGAGGGGTTTCCTGTCGCGAAGAGTGGACCGTGCCGTTCCTGAGCTACTCTCCGCGTCTCCGCGCCTCCGCGTGAAAAACTAGTCCTTCTCTTCGCGCCTTCGCGCCTTCGCGTGAACCAAACCTGCTCTAGTTACTGCGCCGGACGACCGCCGCCGCGGTTGCCACCGCCCTGACGTCCGCCACCGAAGCGCTGTCCGCCGCCGAAACGCTGACCGCCGCCGCCGCGATTGCCTCGGAACGCGCCGTCGCCACGGTTGCCGCGGAAGCCGCCTTGGGCCTGGGGCTGCTGCGGGTTGGTGACCTGGCCGGGCTGAGCCGGCTGGCCGGGTTGACCGAACTGGCCGCGATCGGGACCACGGCCACGATCCCAGCCTTGGCCGGGACCTCGGCCGGGACGGCCGTTGCCGAACTGGCCCTGACCGGGTGTACCGGGATTGCCCTGGTAGCCTGGACGGTTGCCACGCCAGCCTCCGTCTCGGCCGCCATTGCCGCGGTTGCCAAATCCGCCCCAGTTGCCGCGACCGCCGTCGTTGTGGTTGCCGCGATATTGCTGGCGGCCCTGCCAATAGCGCTGCTGGTTGCCGTTCCAGCGGTGCGGGCGACGGTAGCGGTCGTAGACGTACACGCCCGAGCCGGGATAATAATAATCGCCGCTCCAGCCGTAATAGGAGTTCAGGCCGCCATAGCCGGCGAAGCCATCATAGCCGCCGCCATAGCCTGCGCCATAATAGCCGTCGCCGTAGCCACCACCGTAATAGGGGTCGCTGGCATAACCGACGCCTGCGCCGCCATAGCCGTAACCGTCAGTGCAGCCTGCGACGCCTAGTCCGAGACCCAAGGCTAGGCCGATAATGCCGAAGCGCTTCATAAACATGGAAGTTCTCCCATACGTGGAGAGCGGACACAACGCGCCGCCATTCATCGCATAACGGAGTCGGTGTATCGCAAGTTCCATGAATGGGGTCTGACGGGGTTTCGTCTGGTGGTCAGCGCCTGTGCGCACGTGGCGCCCTCCCCTTGCTGTTCCCTCGCGAACGCCGGGATCCAGGGTGACGGTATGCTACGGTATTTAGCTGGGCCCCCGCGTCCGCGGGGGAACGGCTATGTGGTTATGTCCTTCGGACAGTCAGTGGCCGGGGAAGTGAATTAGCGCGGTTGCTTCGATGCCGTCTGTGCGCAGTGCTTCCGCGCCGCTCAGGTCGGGAAGGTCGACCAGGAACTGGGCTTGCGTGACGACCGCACCAGCCTTGTGGAGGAGGCGGACGGCGGCGCGGGCGGTGCCGCCGGTGGCGATCAGGTCGTCGACCAGCAGGACGCGCGCGCCGGGCGCGAAGGCGTCGGCGTGGATCGCGATGCGGTCCGTGCCGTATTCGAGCGCGTAGTCCTCTGCGATGGTGGCGCCGGGGAGCTTGCCGTCCTTGCGGATCAGCAGGACGCCGGCCTTTAGCGGGGCGGCCAAGGCGGCGGCGAAGAGGAAGCCGCGGGCTTCGATTCCGGCGACTAGGTCGACGGGGCCGGAGACTGCTTCGACCATCCGCTCGATCGCGGTCGCCCAGCCTGCCGGGTCGAGCAACAGTGTGGTGATGTCGCGAAACTGGATGCCGGGCTTGGGGAAGTCCGGGATGGTGCGGATAAGGGCCTTCAGATCGGCGTTGCGCGCGTCGGTATCGGACATGGGCGTTCCTTCTCTCCGCGCGGGGGCGGCGGACGTGCCGAGACGCTGTGTTGCGTGACGGCCAAAACGAAAGCGGCGGATCAGGCTTGTCGCCCGTCCGCCGCTCCCTCTATCCGTGCGCCCTTACCGTGGGAGCCCGGCCATCATCAATGCTTAACGTCGCGCCAGACGTTCTGGTAGGCGCCCCAGGCGAGGCCGCAGAAGATCAGGATGAAGATGATCGACGCGAACCCGGCGGCATGGCGCGCCTCGAGATTGGGCTCGGCGGTCCAGGTCAGGAACGCCGCGACGTCGGTCGACATCTGCTCCTTCGTCGCCTTGGTCCCGTCCGCGTAAGCGACCTGGCCATCCGACGTGAGCGGTGGCGGCATCGCGATGTTGAGGTTCGCGAAATACGGATTGTAGTGAAGCCCCGTCGGCGTCTTGATGTCCGGGAACTCCTTCAGCAGCGCGGCGGGCTGCGTCGTGTAGCCGGTCAGCAGCGAGTGGACGTACGCCGTGCCCTCTTCGCGTGCCTTGGTGATCAGCGAAAGATCGGGCGGCAGCGCGTTGTTGTTGGCGGCGCGCGCAGCGATCTCGTTGGCGAACGGCGACGGGAAGCGATCCGACGGGATGTTCTTGCGGGTCGCGGGCTCGCCCGTCTCGGGGTTGATCGTCGGCTGTTCGATCGCCCACTGGTTGGCGATCGCCTTAACCTCGGGGTCGGTATAGCCGATCTTGGTCAGGTCGCGGAACGAGACCAGCCGGAGCGAGTGGCAGGCCGAGCAGACTTCCTTGTAAACCTGGAACCCGCGCTGAAGCTGGCGACGGTCGAACTTGCCGAAGACGCCGTTGGAGGCGAGCTCGAGTTCCTTGGGGTGCTTGTGCGCGACGCTCTCAGCCGAGGGCGCGACGGGGTCGGTGATCGCCCCCGAGATGCTGCCGAAGAGCGCGATGCCGAGCACCAGCACGAAGGCCGCGCCGACGAAGGATGCGATGAGACGAACCATGTGTGTGTCCTCTAGTTCGTATCAGTGCGCGGCGTGCGGCGCGGAGGCCGCGCCGTGCGACGTGGGCGCAGTCGACAGCGCGGTCTGCGCCGGGCTCGTGCCACCATGGTTGGCCAGCACGGCCTCGGTGATCGAGTTCGGCAGCGGCCGCGGACGCTCGGAGCGCGAGATGAGCGGCAGGATGATCAGGAAGTGCGCGAAGTAATAGGCCGCGCAGATCTGGCTGAGGATCACGTAGAACGCGTTGGCTGGTGCGCCGCCGCAATAGCCGAGCACGAAGATATCCGCGACCAGCACCCAGAATGCGATCCGCGCCTTGGGGCGATAGTTCATCGAGCGAACCGGCGAACTGTCCAGCCAGGGGAGGAAGAACAGCAGCAGGATCGAGCCGAACATTGCCAGCACGCCCCACAGCTTGGCCGGCAGGATGAAGTCCGCGGTGAAGGCGCGCAGGATCGCGTAGAACGGCCAGAAATACCATTCGGGGACGATGTGCGCGGGCGTCGAAAGCGGGTTCGCCGGGATGTAATTGTCCGGGTGGCCGAGATAGTTCGGGAAGAAAAACAGCAGGCTGGCGAAGATCAGCAGGAAGATGCCGAGCCCGAAGCCGTCCTTGGCGGTGTAGTACGGGTGGAACGGGACAGTGTCCTGCTCGCCCTTCACGTCGACGCCGGTCGGGTTGTTCGAGCCGGGGATGTGCAGCGCCCAGATGTGCAAAATGATGACGCCCGCGATCACGAACGGCAGCAGGTAATGCAGCGAGAAGAAGCGGTTGAGCGCGGCGTTGTCGGGCGCGAATCCGCCGAGCAGCCAGATCCGGATGGTGTCGCCGACCAGCGGGATAGCCGAGAAGAACCCGGTGATGACCTGCGCGCCCCAGAAGCTCATCTGGCCCCAGGGAAGCACGTAGCCCATGAACGCGGTCGCCATCATCAGCAGGAAGATGACCACGCCGAGCAGCCACACCATCTCGCGCGGCGCCTTGTACGAGCCGTAATAGAGCCCGCGGAAGATGTGCGTGTAGACGACGATGAAGAACATCGAGGCGCCGTTTGCGTGCGCATAGCGGAGGAACCAGCCCGCGTTGACGTCGCGCATGATGCTCTCGACCGAGTCGAACGCGACCGCGCCGTTGGCGGCGTAGTGCATCGCCAGCACGATGCCGGTGACGATCTGGATCGCCAGCGCGGCGCCGGCGAGGACGCCGAAGTTCCAGAAGTAATTGAGGTTGCGCGGGACGGGATAGCCGCCGCCGAGGGAGTTATAGACGAGCCGGGGAACGGGAAGCCGCTCATCCAGCCACCGCGTCAGCGGCAGCTTCGGTTCGTATTGCTTGGCCCAGGGAAAGCTCATGGTGTTTTCCTCAGCCTACCGTGACGACGGTGTCGGAGTTGAAGGCATAGTCCGGAACGTGGAGGTTCGACGGAGCGGGGCCTTTGCGGATGCGCGCGGCGGTGTCGTAGGCCGAGCCGTGGCACGGGCAGAAATAGCCGCCGAACGGGCCCTTGTTCTCACCCTCGCCCGCGCCGAGCGGGACGCAGCCGAGATGCGTGCAGACGCCCAGCGTGATCAGCCAGTTCTTCTTGCCCGCCTTGGTGCGCTGCTCGAGCGTCTGCGGATCGCGCAGCGTCGAGATGTCGACCGCGTCGGCTTCCGAGATTTCCTTCGGCGTCAGGTTGCGCACGAAGAGCGGCTGCTTGCGGAACGAGGTCTTGATCGCCTGGCCGGGGAGGATCTTCGAGAGGTCGATCTCGGTGGTCGACTGTGCGAGCACGTCGGCGCTCGGGTTCATCTGGTTGATCAGCGGCAGGACGATCGCGACCGCGCCGACACCGGCGAAGGAGACGGCGGCGATATTGATGAAATCACGGCGGCGAGGATCATGGGCCTCTTCGTGAAACGGCTCTGGCGATTCGCCGGGAGGAACCATGTCGTCGACTGTCGCCATTCATCTCGCCCTTGCACGTTATTTTTTTCGTGGCCTGGCGGGGCTTCAGGTTTCGACGAACCGTTGCCCACCTTGCCCGACCGTCCCCACGGAGGCTGGCCTTTGATAGACGGCGGGGTGCCGGTTTGCCAACTGCATTTTGCTTTGGGTTACCGCCGGGCATCCGGCACGCTATGGGATCGGGCATGAGAATTGCCCTCTACCAGCCCGATATCGCCGGAAATGTCGGCGCGATCCTGCGAACCGCCGCGTGCATGGGAATCGGCGTCGACCTGATCGAACCGATGGGATTCACGTGGAGCGACAAGGCTCTCGCGCGCTCGGGGATGGATTATGTCGGCGCGGTCGACGTGGTGCGGCACGCCGATTGGGATGCGTTCCTGCGCCAAGTGACGGGGCGGATCGTGTTGCTGACCACCAAGGGCGCGGTAAGGCTGGATGTGGCCGAGTTCCGTAGCGACGACGTGCTGCTGATGGGGAGCGAGGGGGCTGGCGTGCCGGAGACGGTGCATGCTCGGGCCGACGTGCGCGTGCTGATCCCGATGCGGCCGGGGTTGCGGTCGATGAATATTTCGGTGGCGACGGGGATCGTTGCGGCGGAAGCGTTGCGGCAGACCGGCGGCTGGCCGAGCTGATCCTCCCCGCACGCGGGGAGGGGGACCGTGCGAAGCATGGTGGAGGGGGTTCACCGCGAACGTCCCGCTCCGTCATCACAACCGTAACGCTCGCGGAAATCCCCCTCCACCCTTCGGCCAAGTAGCCGAACGGTCCCCCTCCCCGTTCCGGGGAGGATTTGGTAAGGGCGGTGTCATGACCGATCTCGACCCTCAGCAAGCCGCCGCCCGCCACTGGTTCGAATCTCTGCGCGACCGAATCTGCGCGGAGTTCGAGGCGATCGAGCGGGAGGCTGGTTCCGACGCCTGCTTCGAGTACACGCCGTGGGACCGGATCGATCCTTCAGGCGAACCCGGCGGTGGCGGAGTGCGCGGCGTGATGAAGGGCAAGGTGTTCGAAAAGGTCGGGGTCAACGTCTCGACCGTCGGCGGGACGTTCGAGGGAGACTTCGCCAAGTCGATCCACGGCGCCGGCGAGGATCCGCGGTTCTTTGCGACCGGGATCAGCCTGGTCGCGCACATGACCAACCCGCACGTGCCGGCGGTGCACATGAATTGCCGCTTCCTGAACACGACCAAGCGCTGGTTCGGCGGCGGCGGCGATCTTAACCCGCCGCTGCCGATCGAGGAGGATACGGCCGACTTTCACGCGACGATGAAGGAGGCGTGCGATGCGCACGATCCGGCCTATTACGAGCGGTTCAGGGAGTGGGCGGAGACCTATTTCTACATCCCGCATCGGAAAGTGAGCCGCGGCGTCGGCGGAATTTTCTTCGACCATCTCGACGGCGATTTCGAGAGCAATTTCGCCTTCACGCGCGATGTCGGCGAGGCGTTTCTCGATGCCTATCCGCGGATCGTGCGGCGGCGGATGGATACGCCGTTCGATGCGGCCGACGAGGGGCGGATGCTCGAGTGGCGCGGGCGCTACGCCGAGTTCAATCTCGTCTATGACCGCGGGACGCTGTTCGGGTTGAAGACCGGCGGCAACATCGACGCGATCCTGATGAGCCTGCCGCCGCGCGCTACGTGGTCGTGATCCAGTGGCGCTGATCCCGGTTGCCGATGACGTCCTCGCGACGATCGTCACGACGCTGGAAATGCGCAAGCGGCCACCCCTGCGACCTAGCCCCGGGTCGCGGTTGCGGCTGGTGAAGTGGGAGCGGCCGACGCTGGAGAAGTATCGCGCGCTATTCCGGCGGGTGGGGAGCCCGTGGCTGTGGTTCTCGCGGCTTGTGATGGCGGACGATGCGCTGGCGGCGATCGTCCATGATCCGGGGATCGCGGTGTATGCGGTGCTTGATCCCGCGGGGATCGAGGTGGGAATGCTCGAACTCGACTTTCGCGGGGCGGGTGCGTGCGAGATTTCGTATTTCGGGTTGATCCCGGAGCTGGCGGGGCAAGGTCATGGGCGGTGGCTGATGGCCGAAGCTTGCGCGCGGGCCTGGGCGAAGGGGGTGGAGCGGGTCTGGCTGCATACCTGCACGCTCGATCATCCGAGCGCGTTGGGGTTTTATCGGGCGCAGGGGTTCGTGGCGGTGAAGCGGACGATCGAGACGTTTCCGGACCCGCGGGCGTCTGGGTTGCTGCCGCCGGAGACGGCGCCGCAGATCCCGTATCTGGCTAAGCGAGCATAGGAAGAAGACATGTTTCCCCGCGAAGGCGGGGATCCAGACTGGGTTCCCGCCTTCGCGGGAGAACAAGAGGCAGGAAGTTTACTTCCTTGGCGAACGCTGAACTCTGCGCCCTACCTAGCCAGCCGCCGGTAAGCAGAGATCGCGATCAGGGCCATCACTGTACCTGCTGCCATTGCTGCCACGGCAGCACCGGCATCGACGATCGCCAGCGCGACCGGGTTGGCCTGCCCGCCTTCGCGGAGGGCTCGGTCGAGCATAATGAACGGCGCGCCGACGAGCCAGCCGCTGATGTAGCTGAACGCCGCCAGCCCCATCAGCGGCAGCCCCGACCCACGGCTGAGTACGAGACTGCGGCGGATCGCAGCCAGCGCACCGAGCGGGGCTTCGGCGAACATTGCCGGGCCGGTCAGCATCGTCCGGCCGAGGATGTAGAGGCCGGGGATCGCGTACAGCAACAGCCCTGCCCCCGCCGGCAGCGAGACGATCACCATCGCCAGCAGGAAGCGGGGGAAGATCCGCAGGCAGCGGGTCAACGCGGTGCGCAGGTCGACATGATCGCGGTCGAGATACAGCGCGTAGAACAGCGACGTGCCGAAGAAGCTCGTGACATAAGCGAGCAGATACCAGCCGCCATGCGCCGCCGCCCAGGTCTGCACCGCATCGGCCCAGACCATCGCCTGTGCCTCGTTGTTGCCCGCCGCCGCGTCGGGCATCGGCGGATCGGGCACGACCAGCGCGAGCGCGAATGCGGGGAGGAACAGGAACGGCGCGGCGATCCGCAGCAACAGGTCGCGGTCGCGTTTGAACAGCGTCCAGGCGTCGGTGAGAACGGTCGCGAAATCGAGCTTCATGGGACGGCGTGTTTCTCTCTGGTCGCGACGTAGAGCTGCGCGGTGAAGACGGCGGCGAGCGCCGTGAAGGCGGTGGTGACGATCGAGCCCGCAACCCCCGCAAGGAAGGCCGCCGTTGCGACGGAGTCCGCGCCTAGCACGAGACGGAAGACGATACCCGTGACGGACTGCGCGGCGCCCGTCGCTACCAACAGCACGATGCAGAATAGCACCAGGACGCCGATGATCCGCCACGTCATCCCCTTGGTCAGCTGGATCGAGCGACGGATCGCACCGACACCGAGGCGCTCGTTGAGAATGACCGGGTTGAGCAGCACCAGCCGCGCGCCGATCCAGAGCAGCACGAGCAGATAGGCGAGACCGTAGAGCGCGGTGAAGCTGGCGGCACCGACGCTGGGCGGCGTCATCTGGACGCTCGTTCCGTTCGCGGCGGCCGCGAAGTCGAAACCGGACTGCACCAGAACGACGATCGGCGGCATCGCGAGCAGGACGGCGACGATGGTCAGCAGGACGGTGATGCCGAACGCGGGCAGGACGCGCGCGCTTCCCTGGCGACGGGCGGATGCCGCATCGACAGCGGGATCGGTCGCGATCGCGACGATCGCGAGTTGTGCCCAGATCAACGCGAACAGCGCGCCGATCGTCAGGACTGCGCCAACCAGCATCGAAACCGGGTTTGTGCGCGACGAGAACGCGACGAAGCCATCGCGTACGACCGTCGGCATTAAGATGCCGAGCACCGCGATCCGCGCGATCATGCCGGTGCGTCCGTTGAGCACCTCGATCGTGCGATCCCAGACCGTTCCCATCTTCACGCGTGCGTTGATCATGCCCGTCCTCGCGCCCGTCGTCGCCATGCCCGTGCTCCCGCCATTCCCGTTCCAGCGCGAGTTAGCCCAAGCCCTCGCACTTGACCACATGGTTGAAACGCTCGTCGCGGTTGCAAGTTCGGATTCGGGTGCGCAATTGGGATCGGTGACCACCCCTCTCCCCTCCGATATCGAATGGCGGACCAGTGCCGGCCTAACCCCCTACGCCGATGCGCTCGCCGAGATGGAGGCGCGCGCGGTCGCGGTCGGCGCTGGAGATGCGCGCGAGCTGTTGTGGATGCTTGAGCATCCGCCGGTCTACACCGCGGGCACCAGTGCCGAGCCGGGCGACCTGATCGATGCGCGCTTTCCGGTGATCCCGACCGGGCGCGGCGGCAAATACACCTATCACGGGCCAGGCCAGCGGATCGGCTATGTCGTTCTCGACCTTACTAAGCGCGGACGCGACGTGCGGTGTTACGTCCACGCGCTCGAATCCTGGGTGATCGCGGCGCTCGGCGAACTCGGCGTCGAGGCGTTCGCGGTCGATGGCCGGGTCGGCATCTGGACGCTCGATCGAGGCCGCGAGGCCAAGATCGGGGCGATCGGCGTGCGGGTGAAGCGCTGGGTGACGCTCCACGGCTTCTCGGTCAACGTCGACCCCGACCTGTCGCACTTCGGTGGTATCGTGCCCTGCGGCCTGCCGGAGTACGGCGTTACGAGCCTGCAAACGCTCGGCATTCCGGCGGACCTTGCAACCTTCGACGCCGCCTTGGCGTTGACGGTCGATGCTTTCCTTGAAACAGTTTCTTGTCCTTGAGAAAACGAGGCTTGAGGGCGAGACGTTATCGGATTAATGTCCACTACGATTTGGGTATTAAGGGCGAGCAGCCAGCCAAATCCTCTATCTAGGGAGCTTCCACATGCGTGCACTCATTTCCAAGGTCCTGACCGGTTCGCTGATCGCCAGCGCAGCACTTGCCGTTTCGGCATGCGGTCCGAAGACCGAGACGACGACCGACAACACGATGGTCACCGACATGAACGCCACTGAGGGCATGGACACGATGTCCGACAACATGACCGCAGTCGACGGTGCGTCGAACGGTGGCATGATGGCCAACGACACCATGATGGCGAACGACACGATGATGTCGAACGACACCATGATGACGAACAACGCGATGACCACCAACGCAATGTAATTTCCGCAAGGAAACTACGACGTTGTGGAGGGCCGCCCGGGCAACCGGGCGGCCCTTTTCGTTATTGGTGGTGCGCGATGGTTTCGGCGATCGCAGCGCGTGCGGCCGCACCCTCTATTGGGCATTCTACGGCAGCCCCCGCGGCATCGTCGTCGAGCGATCGTTTCGGCGCCGACGGATTTCTGACGTTCCCACCCGACAATGGCGTCGGACGACCGGTCGAAAAGGTTAAAATCGCTTGGGGGTTTCACGGAAACGCTTTAGATTCGATCACTTGGAATGCCCTGGGGAGGTTGGAATGAAGGTGTTGCGTACCGCGCTCGCGCTTTGCGTGGCGTCGAGCGGGCTCGCTATGGCGCAGTCGGCGTCGGCGCAGTTCTTTTTACAGTCGCGCGATTTCTCGGGCGCAGCCGTCACTGGCGAAGAATCCGACCTTGGTCAGCCCCTGCCCGGTGCGACGTCGGCGGAAATGCGCGCGGCGTTGGTATGGCACATGCGCGCGGCGCTCAACGTCGCGGCGTTGCAGTGCCAGTTCGAACCGACTTTGCTGACCGTGCCGAACTATAATTCGATCTTGGCCGATCACGGCGAAGAGCTGAAGGGGGCGTTCGACACGCTCACCAAATACTTCCTGCGCGTGAACAAGGCGGCGGGGCCCAGGGCGGGTCAGGGCGCGCTCGACCAGTTCGGGACGCGGACCTATTCGAGCTTCGCCACCGTGGCGGCGCAGTACGGTTTTTGCCAGACCGCAGGGTCGATCGGGCGCGATGCGGTGTTCGCACCGCGCGGTCATTTCGCCGACGTCGCGCTGGCGCGCTCGCGTGAGTTGCGCAACAGCCTGATCCCGTGGGGCGAGCAGCGCTTTCCGCGGTACATCGGTCGAGAGCGCTCGGCGCCGATGATGATCCGGCTCGATCCGATCTGCTGGAACAAGAAGGGCGAATGGGTCGTGAAGAAGTGCGGCGCGCAGAACTGGCCACCGGCCGGCATGGGTATGGCGACCCGCTGAGTTGCCGGCTGAGGGTCGAGTGATCTGAGGGTGCACATCTGTCCGCACCCTTCGCACCAAGCACGCGGTCGGCGGGCATCGACATCATTCGACATCCCGACCACCTAACCTCGTCCGTCACCCCAGCGAAAGCTGGGGTATCTTGCGGGTCAGATGACGGTAGTCACACGGGGATATCCCAGCTTTCGCTGGGATGACGGAGGGGGACGGTAGCGCCCCCTACCCGTGCGTCCTTATTCGATCGATCAGCGCAGGCCGAGCAGCTTGTGCGTCTGGAGCGACAGTCGCCATTGCGGGCGTTCCATCACCAGATCCACGCAGGTCTCACGGTTCGCATCCGCCTTGGGATCGTCGAGCGGCTGCAGCAGGAAGTTTGCGAAGTCCCAGGTCTCGACTTCCTCAATGTCACTGCCCGGCTGCGGCCAGACGAGCTTCAGCTCGTGCCCGGCGCGCTGGACGACGATGCTGCCGGCCTTGGGGCTGATGCAGATCCAGTCGATTCCCGGATGCGCCGGGATCGTACCGTTGCTCTCCATCGCGATGCGGAAGCCGTACGCATGCAGCGCATCGACGATAGCGTCGTCGATCTGGAGCATCGGCTCGCCGCCGGTCAGGACGACGAATCGATCGTGCACCCCTTCTCCCCAGAAGCCCGCTACCGCTGACGCCAAAGCCTGCGCATCGGCGAACTTGCCGCCGCCGAGCCCGTCGGTGCCGACGAATTCAGTATCGCAGAACTTGCAGACCGCGGTCGCGCGGTCCTGTTCACGGCCCGACCAGAGGTTGCAGCCGGCGAACCGGACGAACACCGCGCGGCGGCCGGCGTTGACGCCCTCGCCCTGCAACGTGAGGAACATTTCCTTGACGGCGTAGCTCATGTCAGGCCGGCTTTACGGCGTAGCGCGTCGGGTCGGCGATCCCCGCCTCGTCGAAGCCACGCGAACGCAGGCGGCAGCTGTCGCACTCGCCGCAATGCTCACCGGCAGGCGTTGGATCGTAGCACGACCAGCTCAGGCCGAGGTCGAGGCCGAGACGCGTGCCCTCGCGGACGATATCCGCCTTGGTCATCATCTGCAGCGGCGCCTGGATGCGGAATGGTTCGCCCTCGACGCCAGCCTTGGTCGCGAGTTCGGCGAGGCCTTCGAACGCGGCGATGAACTCGGGGCGGCAATCGGGATAGCCGGAGTAATCGAGCGCGTTGACGCCGATGTAAATGTCGCGCGCGCCGGCCGCCTCGGCCCAGCCGAGCGCGAGGCTGAGGAAGATCGTGTTGCGTGCAGGTACGTAGGTGACCGGAATGCCGCCGCCGTCCTCGGTACCCGCGCCGTCCTTCGGCACGTCGATATCGGCGGTCAGCGCGGAGCCGCCGAACGCGGAGAGGTCCATCGGCAGCACGATGTGGCGCTCGGCACCGAGTGCGCTGGCGACGCGCCGCGCGGCGGCGAGTTCTATCCGGTGACGTTGGTTATAGTCGAACGACAGCGCGAGCACGCGCTGGCCGGCTTCGCGCGCGAGGGCGGCGGATACCATCGAGTCGAGCCCGCCCGATACGAGGGCGACCGCAAAGGGAGCAGGGGATGTCATGATGCGTGCTCGCTAGGCCAGCGAGCACAAAAAAGAAAGGGGCCGCCCGGCGGGGCAGCCCCGAGTTTGGCGCGGACGTGCGCCACAAGGGAGAAAAACGTGCTGAATAAGAGCACGTAACCGAAGATAAGGGTGAGACGTAAAAACGCCGTTAACGCCGTACATCCCCTCTCCCCTTGGGGGAGAGGGAGGGAGGAACCGTAGGCGACGGAAGGGTGAGGGCACGTGATCGCCCCAACCTTGCCCTCACCCTCCCACGCTTCGCGCGGGCCCCTCCCTCTCCCCTGCAGGGAGAGGGTTTTAATCCTCCACCGGCACCGGGAACTTGGTCGCGCAGAATGCACAGTCGACGATGATGAAGCCGGACTCGTCCGCCATCGACTGGCGCTCCTCCAGGGGAAATTTCGAGATCACGCCTCGGATATAATCCGGATCACAGCGGCACCCGCGCATGATCGGGATGTCGGCGAGAATGCGGACATCTTCCTCCTCGTTGAACAGGCGCCAGACGAGCGTCTCCAGTGGCAACGTCGCGTCGGTGAGTTCGTCGACGCCCATCGTGTTGCCGAGCGTGGCGACATGCTCCCATTCCGGATGGTCGAGCTTGGTATGCAACCGCTCGCGCCCGTCCTCGCCTTCGGGAAGATGCTGGAGGAACAGCCCGCCGGAGATGCAGCGACCGTCTGGGCCCTTCGCCATGCCGGTGCGGATCATCGTCGGGATCTGCTCGGACTGTGTGAAATAGCTCTGCGCGGCCTGCGACAGCGTGTCGCCGTCGAGCGGGACGATGCCCTGATAGCGCTCGTTGCTGGTCGCCATGTCGAACGTGATCGCGAGATAGCCGGCGCCGAACAGCGCGAACAGCGACGGTTCGGCGGGCGCCTCGGCGAGCTTGTCCGCGTCGTACTCGATGTACCCACGCACTTCACCGCCACGGTAGTCGCAGACGAGCAGCTGGACGACGCCGTTGTCGGTGCGCGTCTGCATCGTCAGCTGACCGCTCGAGTCCTTGAGCGTCGAACCGATCAGCGCGGCGAGCGTGAGCGCCTCGGCAAGCAGCCTCTCGATCGCGGGCGGATAGGCGTGCGCGGCGAGCACTTCGTCGAGCGCGGTGCCGAGCCGCACGATCCGGCCGCGTGCACTGCGCGCGGGGATCGCGAAGGCTAGCGCGCGGTCGAGATCGGTCACGTTAGGGTCGAATTTTGGCGTATCGTTCATCGTCCGCCAGATGGTGACCCTGCCCGTTCAGGTCAACCGATCTGCCCGAAGCACCAGCGCAGGACCGACTTCTGCGCGTGTAGGCGGTTCTCCGCTTCCTGCCAGATCAGCGACTGTGGGCCGTCGATCACCTCGGGCGTGACCTCCTCGCCGCGATGCGCGGGCAAGCAGTGGAGGAACTTAGCGTCGGGCTTGGCGAGTGCCATCAGCGCGGCGTCGACCTGGTACGGTGTGAGCGCCGTCAGCTTCGCATCGGCATGCGCCTGCCCCATCGAGATCCAGGTGTCGGTGACGACGATGTCAGCGCCTTCGACTGCCTCGCGCGGGTCGGCCACGACGCGCGCCCGACCCGACGACCGCGTGATGGCCTCTTCCTCTGGTTGGAACCCCTGCGGGCACGCCGCAACGACGTCGAACTGCATCAGGCCGGCGGCCTCGACGATCGAGGCGAGCACGTTGTTGCCATCGCCAAGCCACGCGACCTTGAGGCCGGGCAGCGACTTGCCGCTCTCGATGATCGTCAGCAGGTCGGCCATGATCTGGCACGGATGCGACGCGTCGGTGAGGCCGTTGATGACCGGGACCGAGGCGTAGTGCGCCATCTCCTCGATCTTGGCATGATCGTCGGTGCGGATCATGATTGCGTCGACATAGCCCGACAGGATGCGCGCAGTGTCGGCGATCGACTCGCCGCGGCCGAGCTGCATCGAGCCGCCGTCGGACACGATCGAAGTGCCGCCGAGCTGCCGGATCGCCATGTCGAACGAGAAGCGCGTGCGGGTGGAGCTCTTCTCGAAGACCATCGCGAGCGTGTGGCCGGCGAGCGGCACATCGGCGTCGGCGCGGCCCTTCGGGAAGCCGGCGCGCGCCGCCTTGCGGTCGAGTGCATCGGCCAGCATCGCGGCGATGCCGTCGGCTCCGGCGTCGGTGAGATTCAGGAAATGGCGGATGGTCAAAGCATCGGCTCCAGTCATGCAGGCCGTTAGTCGGTAAAACCGTTCGTCCTGAGTAGGGGCTGAGCGAAGCCGAAGACCCGTATCGAAGGGCCTCGTACCGAAGGTCGCGCCCGGTATCGGCGGGCCCTTCGATACGCCATTTCGGCTTCGCTCAACGGCTACTCAGGATGAGCGGAAGATTTCAATCGTCGGCGGCGGGCACGTAGACACGCGCGGCGGTCGACAGCTTGTCGATGCACTCGGCGATATGGCTCTCGTCGATCACCAGCGGCGGCAGGATGCGGACAACGTTCTCGCCCGCCGACACCAGCAGCAGATTATGGTTGTCGCGCGCGAACGCGACGAACGCGCGGCTGTCGCTCTTCAGCTTCAGCCCGAGCATCAGCCCGGTACCGCGGACACTGTCGAACAAATGATCGTGGTTGGGGATCATCTGCTCGAGCCCCTGCCGCAACCGGTCGCCCATCGCGGCGACGTTGTCGAGGAAGCCGTCCTCGAGCATCACGTCGAGGATCGCCTCGCCCGCCGCCATCGCCAGCGGGTTGCCGCCATAGGTAGAGCCGTGCGTGCCGGCGACCATGCCCTTGGCGGCTTCCTCGGTCGCGAGGCAGGCGCCGAGCGGGAAGCCGCCGCCAATACCCTTGGCGACCGCCATGATGTCCGGCATGATGCCGTACAGTTCATGCGCGAAGAACTTGCCGGTGCGGCCATAGCCACACTGGACCTCGTCGAGCACCAGCAACAGGCCGTGCTCGTCGCACGCCTTGCGCAGGCCGGTGAGGAACTCGTGACTCGCCTGGCGGATGCCGCCCTCGCCCTGGATCGGCTCGACCAGGAAGCCCGCGGTGTTGTCGTCGATCAGCGCCAGCGCGCCTTCAAGATCGTTGAACTTTGCATAGGCGAACCCCGGCAGCAACGGCTCGAACCCGTCGCGCATCTTGGCCTGGTTGGTGGCCGAGATCGCGCCCAGCGTGCGCCCGTGGAACGCGGTGTCGAACGTGATCAGCGTATGGCGCTGCGGATTGCCGTTGGCGAAGTGATAGCGGCGCGCGGTCTTGATCGCGCACTCAACCGCTTCCGCACCCGAGTTGGTGAAGAACACGGTGTCCGCGAATGTGTTGTCGACGAGGCGCTGCGCGAGGTGCTCGCCCTGCGGCGATCCGTACAGGTTCGACACGTGCATCAGCGTTGCCGCCTGCTCGGCGATCGCCTTGGTCAGATGCGGATGGCCGTGGCCGAGCGCGTTGACCGCGATGCCGCTGGCGAAATCGAGATACTGCTGGCCGTCCTCGCCGAAGAGGTACGCGCCCTCGCCTCGGACCGGACGCACGCCACACCGCGGGTAGACGGGCATGAGCGGGGTGATGGTCACGACGGCAAGCTCCTTCAAACAGCGAGGGCGACCCTTATCGGCCGCCCGAACCGCCTGATACGAGCGCGCGCCGCCGGGAGCAACACCGCTTGCATCGCCCACCAAAGCTGACCGAGTTTATATCGCCGTCGCCCTGTCGCATCCCCCTAAACAAGCGCATGCATCGGCAGACGCGGCGCGAGAATCCTATGTGCTTTGATTCGATTCGAATGACCTCGTCGAAGTACAGGGGAGATAATCATGATCAAACTTACAATTGTCATAGCATTGGTATCGACCGCGATATCGCCGGTAGTCGCACAAGACGTCCTGTCGGGTACTTGGAAGGGTGATATCAGTGCCAGTCAATTGTCCACCAAACCTTCCAGCACGTTGATAGACAAGGGACTCTACACCTGCGCCACCTGCAAGCCGGTGGTGAAGGTCGTCGCCGACGGTGGCTGGCATGCGGTGGCTGGACAGCCTTACTACGACGAGATGTCGGTAACCGTCGTCGATCCGGCGATCGTGAAATACGCGACGAAGAAGGGCGGCAAGATCGTCAGCGAAGCGACCGAGACGGTGTCTGCCGACGGAAAATCGATTGCGACGGCATTCAGCGAGACGGTGGGCACGACCGGCGTTCCGATCACCGGCACGTCGGTCAGCGAGCGCGTCGCCCCCGCCCCTGCCGGCGCGCATGCCACGTCGGGCTCTTGGCGCCAGACCAAGGATGCGCAGGTGTCCGACAGCGGGCTGACGTTCACGTTCGCGCAGGTCGGCAAGGTGGTGACCTATTCGACGCCGATCGGCATCTCGTTCGCCGCGACGATCGGCGGTCCGGCAGTGCCGGTAACGGGCGATCCGGGCTGGACGACCGTGTCCCTGACGCAGCCCAGTGCCCGCACGTTGCACGAGACCGATATGTTCGAAGGCAAGGTGACCGGCAAATTCCTCATGACGGTCTCGCCCGACGGCAAGACGATGACGATCGACGTCAACGACATCAAACGTGGGAAGACGTCGACGCTGGTCGCCTACAAGCAGTAGGTGATCGTTTGAGAGCCATAACGGTGCCCAGATTGTACTCCCGCGAAGGCGGGTGCCCAGGCTGGGCACCCGCCTTCGCGGGTGAAGACAGTGGTGGTGGCAAGCTTGGCGAACTCGGGCCGCGTTCATGTCGGTTTAGGACGAGCCCGCCACCCGTTCCCGACAAGCTCTACCATTACCTCACGCGTCGATCGCTTCCTCGTCCATGCGACCTGCATTCTCCTGGATGAAGGCAAACCTGTGCGCGGGGTTGTTGCCCATCAGGCGGTCGACAAGGTCCTTCACCTGTGCGCGCTCCTCATATTCCTGGGGGAGCGTGATGCGGAGCATGCCGCGGGTGGCGGGGTCCATCGTGGTTTCGCGGAGCTGGCTCGGGTTCATCTCGCCAAGGCCCTTGAAGCGGCCGACATCGACCTTCTTGCCCTTGAACACGGTGCGTTCGAGTTCGGCGCGGTGCGCGTCGTCTCTCGCGTAGATGCTCTTGGTGCCGACGGTCAGGCGATAGAGCGGCGGTTGCGCGAGGTAGAGGTGCCCGCGGCGGACGAGTTCGGGCATCTCCTGGAAGAAGAACGTCATCAGCAGCGTGGCGATGTGCGCGCCGTCGACGTCTGCGTCGGTCATGATGACGATGCGTTCGTAGCGGAGCGTATCCGGGGTGCAGTCCTTCCGGGTGCCGCAGCCTAGCGCGAGCGTCAGGTCGGCGATTTCCTGGTTGGCGAAGATCTTGGCGCTGGTCGCCGAAGCCACGTTGAGGATCTTGCCGCGGATCGGGAGGATCGCCTGCGTCTTGCGGTCGCGCGCCTGCTTCGCCGAGCCACCTGCCGAATCACCCTCGACGATGAACAGCTCGGTGCCCTCGGGTGAGTTCGCCGAGCAGTCGGTGAGCTTGCCGGGCAGGCGCAGCTTCCGCGCGGAGGTCGCCGTCTTGCGCTTGACGTCGCGTTCCTGCTTGCGGCGCAAGCGTTCGTCCATCCGCTCAAGCACATAGTTCAGCAGCGCCTTGCCGCGCTCCATGTTGTGGCTGAGGAAATGGTCAAAATGATCGCGGACCGCCTTTTCGACGAGGCCGGCGGCTTCGGGGCTGGTCAGGCGATCCTTGGTCTGGCTCTGGAATTGCGGTTCGCGGATGAAGACCGACAGCATCAGTTCGCTGCCGACCATGACGTCGTCCGCGCTGATATCCTTGGTCTTCTTGTTGCCGACGAGATCACCGAACGCGCGCAGGCCGCGGACCAGTGCCTGGCGGAGGCCCTGTTCGTGCGTGCCGCCGTCGGGGGTCGGGATGGTGTTGCAATACCAGCTGTACGAGCCGTCGCTCCACAATGGCCACGCGACCGCCCATTCGACGCGGCCTTGGGTTTCGCCGTTCGCGCTCGGGAAATCCTGCGAGCCGGAGAAGAAGTCGGAGGTCGCGCATTCGCGGCCGGCGATCTGGTCGCGAAGGTGATCGGCTAGCCCGCCGGGGAACTGGAACACGGCCTGGGCGGGGGTGTCGTCGCCAATTAGGTCGGGTGCGCAGTGCCAGCGAATCTCGACGCCGGCGAAAAGATACGCCTTCGAGCGGACGAGCTTGTAGAGGCGCTGCGGCTTGAAGTTCAGCTCGGTGCCGAAGATCTCGGTGTCGGGCGTGAAGGCGACGCTGGTGCCGCGACGGTTGGGCGTGGGCCCAAGATGCTCGATCGGGCCGAGCGTCAGGCCCTTGGCGAAGCGCTGGCGATAGAGTTGGCGGTCGCGCGCGACCTCGACGACGGTGTCGGACGACAAGGCGTTGACGACGCTGATGCCGACGCCGTGCAGGCCGCCCGATGTCGCATAGGCCTTGCCCGCGAACTTGCCGCCCGAATGGAGCGTCGAGAGGATCACTTCCAGTGCGGACTTGTCGGGGAACTTCGGATGCGGGTCGACCGGGATGCCGCGGCCGTTATCGACGATCGTCAGGCGGTTGTTCGCTTCGAGCGTGACTTCGATGCGCGTTGCGTGGCCGGCGACCGCCTCGTCCATCGCGTTGTCGAGCACTTCGGCGGCAAGATGATGCAGCGCGCGCTCGTCGGTGCCGCCGACGTACATGCCGGGGCGGCGACGCACGGGTTCGAGGCCTTCGAGCACCTCGATCGAGGACGCGTCATAGGTGTTTGCAGCGGTTTTCCCGCCAGACGCGCCCGGAGACGCGAACAGATCTTCAGCCATGGAGCGAACGTAGCCGCTGGCCCGCGACAAAGCCACAGGCTCTGTTTGTTCTCCGTGTTACCGGAAAGCCACATTGATGTAGATTGTTGCAGTGCGGGGATAAATTTCAAGCGATCCGCCGTTTATGAAAAACCTGTCATGAAGTTTCCGGGAGTGAATATGAGCAAGACGATGATGGTGGCGCTCGCTGGCGCCGCTACGCTGGGGTTCGCAGCACCTGCCACTGCGCAGGAAGTTACGGCCGACGCGCCGTTCAGCGGCATCTATTTCGGTGCGGCCGGTGGCTATGACGTCCAGCCGAACGACGAAGGTTCGTCGATTCTGTTCGATCGCAACCTCGATGGCCGCTTCGGCGATGCCGTCACGACCGCTGCCGGCGCAAACGCGTTCTCGCCCGGCTTCTGCAACGGCGCCGCACGGAGCAGCACGGCTCCTGCCGTCGGTGGCCGTGGCTGCCGCAACGACAAGGACAACACCGCCTATTACGCGCGCGTCGGCATCGACCAGCAGCGTGGCAACATCGTCGTCGGCGTCGTCGGCGAGTTCGGCAAGTCGAACATCCGCGACAGCGTCACCGCCTTCTCGACCACCCCCGCCTTCTACACGATGACGCGCGACCTCGACTGGGAAGCCTCGATCCGTGGCCGTGTGGGCTATGCGGTCAACACGACGCTGTTCTACGGCACGTTCGGTCCGGGCTATGCGCGCATCGATCGTGATTTCTATTCGAGCAACACGGCCAACGCCTATGCGCAGAGCGGCAAGAAGAACCAGTTCGGCATCACCGGCGGCGGTGGCATCGAGCAGAAGCTCGGCAAGAACATCTCGGTCGGCATGGAATACATGTTCCACCAGTATCAGGACGACGACGCGCGCGTTCTCGTGACGCGCGGCACGCAGCCTGCGAACAACCCGTTCGTGCTCGCGCCGAACACGGCTGGGACGGCGTTCAAGCGTTCGGATGACAACTTCCGTTGGCACAGCCTGCGCGGCACGGTGGCGTTTCGGTTTTAAGGCGCAGGGCGGCCGCTGCCACCCTGGCAGCGGACTCGCCCAAGCCCGGCCGGCGCGGCTCGCCGCGACCGACGACATGGGCTTTGCCCATGGCTAGCTGATGTAGAAAAGGCCGCTTCCTCACGCCGGGAAGCGGCCCTTCTTTGTTTACCCGCGAAGGCGGGGACCCAGTCTGGGCTCCCGCTTTCGCGGGAGAACATGGTGAGGATGCTCGCCCTTAACCGCGTCCACCACCCCGGCGACGGCCGGGGCCCAATTGGGCAACACGGCCAACTGAGCGGAACCCGTCATCACCATGACCTTCCCAATTGGGCCCCGGCCTTCGCCGGGGTGGAGGAGCAGTCAGAAAAAAGGCCGCTTCCTCACTTGAGGAAACGGCCTTTTCTACATCACGCTAGCCATGGGCAAAGCCCATGTCGTCGGCCGGGCTTGGGCGAGTCCTGCGCCAGGTTGACGCAGACCGCCCTGCGCCTCACCTCGGCCGCGGACCGCCGAACGGCAGCGGTGGCGTCGGACGGCGATCGCGACGCGGGAGCTGCGCCTGGTACGCATGGCCGCAATGATCGACGCAATACGGGAAGCCTGGGTTCACCGCCTTGCCGCAGAAGTGGAAGTCGGGCTCGCCAGGATGGCCGAGCGGCCATTTGCAGATGCGGTCGTTCAGTTCGAGCAGGCTCGTCTTGTTCGCCATCTCGGCCGACGGCTTGGCCGGCACGAGACGACGCGGCGGGGCCGGCGTGCTTGGAGGCTGCTGCTCGCCGGGTGCCTGGCGGAGGAAGCCGCCTGGACCGACCGAGCGCAGGATCGACTGCGGCGCACGAACGGGCGCGACAACTGCCGGAGCAGCCTCGTCCTCGTCCTCGTCTTCGTCGTCTTCAGGCTCTTCGGCGACCGGCTCGGGCTCCACCGGTGCTGCAGGCTTGGCCGCTGCGACGACGGGCTCTGCGACCAGTGCTGGCTTGGGGGCCTCGACCTCCACCGGCTCCGGTGCCACGACCGGCTCGGGGGCCGCCGCAGCAGCCGACGCCGTTGCCTCGGCAGCAGCAGCCGCCTTAGCCTCGGGATCGTTCGGCTTCACCGGGGACGGGCGCGCCTGCAGCTCGAGGCGGTGCGCCTTGCCGATGACGGCGTTGCGGCTCACGCCACCCAGTGCTTCGGCGATCTGGCTGGCGGTCTGGCCGGCCTCCCACATCGTCTTGAGCGTCGCGATGCGCTCGTCGGTCCAGGACATGTTCGTTCCTTAGTCTTGCTCAGCCGGGTTGCGGGCGGCAGCGGCAGCGATTACCCGCAACGCCTATGAGCAGCCAGCCCCCAATCGGTGAAATCCATTCGGCGGTGCATTCCGCCCCCGGCGTTCCCGTCATAAAGAGCGTGAACTGGGAGGGATTGCGAACCCTCTATATCAAGGAGGTGCGCCGGTTCTTCAAGGTGCAGCTTCAGACGGTGTGGGCGCCGGCGATCACGACGCTCCTGTTTCTGATCGTGTTCACCATCGCGACGGGCGCGAAAAGCCCGGTTCCGGTCGATGGGCAGATCGTCGCGTTCGCCGATTTCATCGCGCCGGGGCTGATCATCGCGCAGGGCATGATGGGCCCGGCGTTCGCCAATGCGAGCTTCTCGCTGCTGGTCGGCAAGATGCAGGGGACGATCGTCGATTATCTCCAGCCACCCTTGTCGACGGGTGAACTGCTGGGCGCGTTGGTAGCCGGCGCCGTGACTCGCGCGGTGATCGTCGGTATCGTCGTTTGGGCGGCGATGGCGCTGTATCCGGGCGTACACGTGACGCCACATGCGCCGCTGGCGATCATCTGGTTCGGGTTGCTGGGCGCGACGTTCCTCGCGCTGCTCGGCGTGCTGACGTCGATCTGGGCGGACAAGTTCGATCATGCGGCTGCGGTCACCAACTTCGTGATCGCGCCGTTGTCGCTGCTGTCGGGGACGTTCTATTCGGTCGACAAGCTCGCACCCGCGTTCCGCGCGTTCAGCCATGCGAACCCATTTTTCTATATTATCTCGGGCTTCCGATACGGGTTCCTGGGGATCGCCGACTCGCCAGTGATGATCGGCGGGATCGTGATCCTGGTGATCGATCTCGTGCTGGCGACGCTCTGCTACCGGTTGCTGAAGAGCGGTTGGAAGTTGAAGAACTGATGCGTGGGCTTGCGCTCTGGCTGGTGGCGTTGGCGGTGGCCTTGCTGCCGGTTAGTGCGGTGGCGCAGGGCGCGGTGGCAGACCCGGCGTTGCGGGCGAAGGCCGATGCACTGGTCGCGATCCTCGACGGGCGTGGTGTCTACGACACGTATTTTGCGGCAAGCTTTCGCGAGAAGGTGCCCAAGGCGCAGTTCGAAACGATCGTCGAGAAGCTGAAGGCGACACTGGGTGCGCCGCAGAAGATCGAATCGCTGACGGCGACGTCGGCATGGTCCGCGGATCTGGTGGTTAGCTATGCGCGGGGTACGGCGAGCGTTCGGCTGGTGATCGACCCCGCGGCGCCGCATGCCGCGACCGGGTTGCTGGTTACGGGTACGGGCGCGCGGGACGATACTTTGGCGAAGGTCGAGGCGGAGTTTCGTGCGCTGCCGGGAGCTAGCGGGTTCGGGCTGTATGCGTTGGGCAGCGGCAGACCCGAGCCGATCATCGAATACCGCGCGGACGTCGCGGCACCGCTCGGGTCGGCGTTCAAGCTCTGGGTGCTGGCGGAACTGGCGCGGCAGGTGGCGAGCGGCGAGCGGCATTGGGATGACGTCGTGAAGGTCGGGGCGCCATCCCTGCCGTCGGGGGTGTTGCAGACCTGGCCCGCCGGGTCGCCGGTGACTGTGCAGACGCTCGCGACGATGATGATCTCGATCAGCGACAACACCGCGACGGATACGCTGCTGACGACGCTCGGGCGCGCGAAGGTCGATGCGATGGCGGCGGCAGTGGGCGGCAGCGTGCCGGTGATGACGACGCGCGAGATGTTCGTGTTGAAGGGCGATCCGGCGCTGACGAATACTTGGGCAGCGGGGTCTGTGGACGAGCGACGGACGCTGCTGGTCGACAATGCGGTGAAAATTTCGACCGCCAAGCTCGATCCGACCGTGTTCGCGGGGAAGCCGGTGGCGATCGACAGCGTCGAATGGTTTGCGAGTCCTTCGGCGATGGCGGGGCTGCTGGATCGGTTGCGGGGGGCGGATGCTACAACTCGGGCGGTGCTGGCGGTCAATGCGGGGGTGGACCCGGCAATCGCCAAGCGATTTGGGTATGTCGGGTTTAAGGGTGGTGGCGAGCCTGGCGTGCTGACGCTGAACTATCTGGTGCAGGCGAAGGACGGCCGCTGGTACGCGGCGACCGGGAACTGGCACCGGGCTGATGATGCGGTGAACGAGGTTCGATTCGCCGGGCTGATGGGGCGGGCGCTGGCGTTGTTGGTTGCGCGGTAGGGTTTGCTGCTTTTCGCTAAATGCCCCCCATAGGCTGATCAAATACAGCGCGAACGCCAACCCATGCCGTTCCCCCGCGAAGGCGGGGGTCCAGGGTAACTGAAGATGGCGTTTGTGATCCCGGGCTCCTGCGTTCGCAGGAGAACAGCTTATTAAGTGGGGCTCAGGCCCGCCCTGCCGCCTGCCAGCTATCAGCACAGAGCCCGTAGATCAGGCTGTCGCGCAACCCCAGATGCGTTTCCCACTCATCCCGCAGCAAGCGCTCGCGGCGGAAACCGAGGCGCTCCAGCAACAGAATCGATGCGGTATTCTCCGTATCCGCGTCGGCGAACACACGGCTCCGCCCCTCCGCAAATAACCGATCTATCACTGCGCTGACAGCCTCACGCGCGATCCCTCGCCCCCACGCCTCTCGCGCGAGGATGAAGCCGATCTCCGTCACCCCTGCCCCATCGGCCTCGCTGCCAGAGACCCAGCCGATCGCGCGGTCGTCGCCGGTGCGGGTGATCGCCCATGTACGCTGGTTGCCGGGGGCGGCTTCCTCGGCGAGATAGGTGCGCACGTCGTCGACCGAGCCCAGCGGACCGTCCGCGGAATATGCCATCAGCTCCGCATCGGCGAGCATCGGATGCAGCGCGGTCGCGTCGCCCTCGACGAGCGGCCGCAACCGCAGCCGTCGCGTCTTCAGCACCGGCGATACTCCGGCGCGCCGTGGTCTGCGTCCGGGTTGCCTCACGCGGTCAGGGCATCCACGAGCGCGCGGACTTTCTTCTGGCGCCACTGCGGGAGCGGGGCGACGAGCCAATACCCCCCCTTCGAAGGCTGCGACTCGCCGATCAGCTGGACGCGAGCCTGTGCGAGATCGCGGCGAGCAAGCAGTTCGGGCACCGTCGCGCGGCCGAGTCCCGCCGCCGCCGCGTCGATCGCAAGCCCGGCGTCGGTGACGCGGACCAGCGCTACGCCGTCCTCACCCGACCATGCGATCGCCGCTTCGCTATCCGTGCCGGGCTTGGCGATCGTCACCATGCCCTCCGACTCGAGCGCCTCGCCCTCATGCTCGCCGGGACCATCGCCCCAGCGAATCGCGAGGTCGAGATTGGCTTCGGTGAAGTCGACATTCTCGTCGGCGGTGATCAGCACGAAGCGCAATTCGGGATCCGACTCGGCGATCTGCGCAAGCCGCGGCATCAGCCACTTCTCGGTCAGGTCGCGCGGCGCGGCGATCGTCAGCGATTTGGAGGACTGACCAGCCTGCATCGCGCGAACCGCTTCCTCGAACTGGAGGAAACCGCCGCGGAGCGCGCCGAGGCCCGCCTCGGCCTCCGGCGTCAGTTCCAGCCCACGTGTGGTACGACGGAACAGCACCACGCCGAGCGTATCCTCCAGCGCGCGAATCTGCTGACCAACTGCCGCCGGCGTCACCGCCAGCTCGTCCGCTGCGCGCGTGAACGACAGATGCCGCGCCGCCGCGTCCAGCACGCGCAAGCCGTTGAGCGGGAGATGCGTGCGCTTCAATTGAGCACCGCGGTGGCGAACAGCGAGAAGCGGGGTATCTCGACCGCGAACACGGCGCCGTCTTCGCGGACCATCTGGTAGCTCCCCTGCATCGCGCCCGACGGGGTCGCGAGCGGGCAGCCCGAGACGTAGTCGAAGCTCGCGCCCGGCTCGATCACCGGCTGTTCGCCGACGACGCCTTCGCCCTCGACCGAATGCCGCGCGCCGCGACCGTCGGTGATCACCCAGTGGCGGGTGAGCAGCTGGACGGTCTCGGTGCCCTCGTTCTCGAGGCGGATGTGATAGGCCCAGAACCAGCGGCCGCGCTCGGGCTCGGACTGTTCGGGCAGATAGCTGACCGACACCCGCACCGTCACCCCATCGGTCGTCGCCGCGTTGGGGAACAGCGCCTTCACAGGCCCGCCTGGCGCAACGCCTGGTCGAGGTCGTCGATCACGTCCTGTACGTCTTCGAGCCCGACGTTGATCCGGAGAAGCCCCTCGGTCACGCCCATCTCGATCTGCTTGTCGGGCGATACGCTGGCGTGCGTGGTCGAGGCGGGGTGAGTCATCAGCGAGCGCGAATCGCCAATGTTGTTCGAGATATCGACCAACTCCAGCGCGTCGAGCAACGCGTGCGCCTGTTCGCGACCCTCGACCTCGAACGCGAAGATCGGCCCGCATGCGTCCATCTGACGCTTGGCCAGTTCGTGCTGCGGATGGCTCGCCAGGAAGGGATGCAGCACGCGGGGCACGCGACCTTCGAGGAATTCGCCGACCTTCATCGCGTTCTCGGACTGGCGGTGGATCCGCAGGTCGAGCGTTTCTAGGCCCTTGAGCACCACCCAGGCGTTGAACGGCGATAGCGTCGGGCCGGTGTTGCGCGTGAACGGCAACAGCGTGTTGGTGATGAAATCCTCGGTGCCACAGACGGCACCGGCGAGCACGCGGCCCTGCCCGTCCATCATCTTGGTCGCGCTGTACGCCGTCACGTCCGCGCCGAACTCCATCGGCCGCTGCAAGGCCGGCGTGGCGAAGGCGTTGTCGACCACGGTCGTGATGCCGCGTTCGCGCGCGATGTCGCAGATCGCCTTGAGGTCAGCGATGTCCATCGTCGGGTTGGCGGGCGTCTCGAAGAAGAATACCTTCGTCTCGGGACGGACCGCGTCGAGGAACGCCTGCGGATCGCGCGCATCGACGATCGTCGTGGCGATGCCGAATTTCGGGAGCAACGTGTCGGTGAGCCAGCGGCACGATCCGAACGCCGCACGGCCGCCGACGAGGTGATCGCCGGTCTGGAGCTGGCACAGCAGCGACGCGGTCATCGCCGCCATGCCCGTCGCCATCGTCCGGCACGCCTCGGCGCCCTCCAGCAGCGCGATCCGCTCCTCGAGCATCTGCACGGTCGGGTTCTGCAGGCGGGAATAGGTCATCCCCTCCTGCTCGCCGGCAAAGCGCGCCGCGGCGTCGCCCGCCTTGTCGTAGCAATAGCCCGAGGTGAGGAACAACGCCTCCGACGTCTCGCCATATTCGCTGCGGGCGGTGCCGCCGCGGATGGCGCGCGTCGCGGGACGCCAATTCTGAGTGATCGAACGATCCTGGCCGGTCTTGCGCTTCATGCGCGCCGCTTTGCCGGGGGGGAGCCGCGATGACAAGCCCGGGGACAAGCCTTGCGGGTGTGTGCCCCTGTTCCAAGGGCCGCCATTCTCCCCTTCCTGGAAGGGAGGGGTTGGGGGTGGGTCGGGTTCCGGATCGTGAAACGGTCGCGACACAAGCTGGCCTACCCACCCCCAGCCCCTCCCTTCCAGGGAGGGGAGCAGGTTCCGCCTAGTATCGCCCCCAGGTGAATTTCGAGGATAGCGCGTAGTTCCAGACCGCGCCGACCAGCACGCCGATCAGCGCAGAGGCGGCCCAGGCGCCGTCGCGCATCTCGTACAGGAACGCGGCGATGCCGACGTTGGCGACCGCGCCGACCGAGCAGATCACCGCGAACGAAACCCAGCCGTCGACCAGTTGCCGCCACCCCTTCAACCGCCGATCACGATACGTCAGCGCGTTGTTGAGGAAGAAGTTGAACGTCAGCGCTGCGAGCGTCGCGACGATCTCGCCGACCAGGAAGTGCGTGCCGAACCCGACGAACAACGCGGTCAGCACCGCCATGTGGATGCCGACGCCGAACACGCCGATCGCCGAGAACATCGCGAACCGCACCGGCACGACGCGCCCGAACATCCGGTCGTAGATCGCGATCAGATATTCCATCGCGACGACGTGATCGAGCTTGCTTTCGCCCTCGGTGCGGCAGCGGAAGGTGTAGGGCACCTCGACGAAGCGCAGCGGCGTCGGCGAGGCGGTAAGCAGGTCGAGCAGGATCTTGAAGCCGATCGCCGACAGCGAGGGCGCGAGGCGGCGGACGATGTCGGTGCGGATCATGAAGAAGCCGCTCATCGGATCGTTGAGGTCGCACTTCAGCACGCGGCGCGACAGCTTTGTGGCAAGCGCCGACTTGGCGACGCGGTCGCTGTCCCACTCGCCGGTGCCGCCGCCGCTGACGAAACGCGAACCGATCACCACGTCGGTATCGCCGTCCTTCAATAGATCAAGCATGGCCGGCAGCAATGTCTCGTCATGCTGAAGATCGCCGTCGATCACCGCGACGACCGGCGCGGCGGTGGCACACATCCCCTCGATACACGCCGACGACAGCCCGCGCCGACCGATCCGCTGGATCACGCGGACCCGCTTGTCGAGCCGGGCGATCTCGCGCGCGGCATCCGCCGTACCGTCGGGACTGTCGTCGTCGACGAAGATCGCCTCCCAGTTGCGCCCGGCCAGCGCCTGGTCGAGCTTGGCGATCAACGTCGGGACGTTGGCCTTCTCGTTGAACGTCGGGATGACGATCGCGAGTTCGAGAAGGTCCGGGATCATCGGGTCAGCCTAGTTCGGCGAGAATGGCGTCGCCCATCGCAGAGGTCGAGAGCGTGCCGCCAAGATCTGGCGTGCGCGCGCCCTTCAGGATCGCGGCGGCGACCGCCGCCTCGATCCGGTCGGCGGCTTCGGGCAGGTCGAGCGAGTGGCGCAGCATCATCGCCGCGGACAGGATCGCCGCGCAGGGGTTGGCCTTGCCCTGCCCTGCGATGTCAGGCGCACTGCCGTGGATCGGTTCGTACATGCCCTTGTTCGATCCGTTGAGCGCGGCGGAGGGCAGCATGCCGATCGAGCCGGCGCACATCGACGCTTCGTCCGAGAGGATGTCGCCGAAGAGGTTGCCGGTGACGATCACGTCGAACTGGCCGGGGTTGCGCACCAGCTGCATCGCCGCGTTGTCGACGTACATGTGGCTGAGTGCGACGTCGGGATAGTCGGCCGAGACCTCGATCACGACGTCGCGCCACAGCTGCGAGGTCTCCAGCACGTTGGCCTTGTCGACCGAGAGCAGCTTGCTCTTGCGGGTGCGCGCGGTCTCGAAGCCGACGCGGGCGATGCGCGCGATCTCGGTCTCGTCGTAGCGCATCTCGTCATGACCTTCGCGCAGGCCCTCGGCGGTGGTGCGGATGCCCTTCGCGCCGAAATACACGTCGCCGGTCAGTTCGCGGACGATGACCATGTCGATCGACCGGGCGATCTCTGGACGGAGCGCGGATGCGTCCTCGAGACCCGCGAACAACTTGGCGGGGCGAAGGTTGGCGAACAGGCCGAGTTCCTTGCGCAGGCCAAGAATGGCCTGTTCGGGGCGAAACTGGCGTTCGAGCGCATCGCAGTCGGGATCGCCGACCGCCCCGAACAGGATCGCGTCGGCGCGCTTGGCGAGTTCGAGCGTCTCGGGCGGAAGCGGATGACCCGCGGCCTTGTACGCGGCACCGCCGACGAGCCCTTCTTCATAGCTGAGGTCGAGACCGAGCGTATCGAGCACCCGGCGCGCTTCTGCAGTGACTTCGGGTCCGATGCCGTCGCCGGCCAGTATCGCGATCAAGGGCATGTGCGTTTCTCCTGGCGGCCCCTTGCCGGGCGGTGCGCGCTCACGCAACCGCCCTTTTCAGGCGATCGACCAGCCGGTCGCGCGCGGCGAGTGGATCGGCGCGGCGGTCGACGAGGATGTCGCGGGCGAGGAAATGTCCCGTGAGACGCAGGCCATCGAAGATATCGGGCCAGTCGGCTTCTCCGCCGCTCATCAGAAACTGCGGCAATCGCAGCAGCTTGCCCTCATACCCGAACGCCGCCCCGCGCGAGACAGCTGCGCCGCTCTTGGGCGACACGAAGCCGAGATCGTCCTCCGCTCCGGTCGCGACGCATCGGTCGAGATCGAGTCCGAACCCCAGTTCCGCCAGCACCAGTAATTCGTACCGGACCAGCGCCGCCGCCCAGCCGCGGGCGGATGGAGCGCTTTCGATCGCACCCAGCACGCCGTCGAGCGCGTCGTGGATCTGCGGATAGGGCTGTGCCTCGGGAAGCGCGGCGGCGACCAGCGCGGTGGCCCATTCGAGCGCACCGGCCGCGAGCGGCTCGCCGTGGAGCGTCGCGCGGCTGTGGACCAACTCCGCCGTCAAGGACGCTAGCTGCTCGCCGGTCCGCGCACGCCACTCGCCTTGGATGACGTTCGCCTGCAACAGCACCGGCCGCATCGCGCGCGACCGCCCGCCGCGGACGTAGCCGGGCTGGACGCCATCGTTCCGGGTCAGCGCGCGCACGATCGCGCCGTGTTCGCCATGCTGGCGAACGGCGACGACGATGGCGGACGCGCGAAGGTGCATTGGTCACCCTGTAGCCCTCCCGCTCGCCGGAGAGGAGAGATTTAGCGGCGGCCCTTCAGGCCACATGCCGGCGAGCCGAACTGCCAGCGCGCGCCAGTCTTAGCAAGCGTCAGGGGCGCCGGGCGCTGGGTCGTTCCGAAACCCAGTTCGACCAAAGCTGTTCGGCCTGGCGCCACCGCGTCCGCAATGGGTCTGGCCCCAAGGGAATATCCGCGCGGTCGAGTTCCAGCGTCGGGCGATCGGTAAAGTGGGTGGTCGGCAGCACGTCGCGCATTTCCGCGAGCATGGTGCACAGCGCCTGGAAACGCCGGACGTGGACGGCGTTCGCGCGCGTGCCGCGGCGATTAGCGAGTTCGAAGCCGTGGCTGACGATCGTTACCGCTGCATGGTGCGATACCGCCGCATGTTCGAGCGCATCGTAGCTTTCGCCTGCGGAGAGGGCGCAGAGCTGGAACGTCCGGATACGGCCGCGCATGTCCTCGATCACGGTTACCGGGACTTCGACGATCCCGCCCTGGTCGTCGTTCGCACGGCGAAGCGGGGCTATCTGACGGGCAGGCAGCGAGATACGGCTGGCGTGCGGCGCCTCCGACCCGTTGTGACTACTGTCATAGGCGAAGCCGAGGCTCTGCAGCGCGGTCAGCGTATCGTCGTTCGCGGCATAACTGCCGGCGCGAAACGCGATCGGATGCGGCGCGCCGGCTTCGAGCAGCAATTCCGTGGCGCGAACGAGCAGGTCGATCTGTTCGTCCAGACTGTACATGTAGAGCTGGAACGGGTCGTGCGCGACGCCATGATCGCCCGGCAGCGCGCTCGTCCAGTTCGGATGGAGGTGAAGCTGCACCTCCTGCCCTGCTTCAAGGATCGTATCGATCATGCGGCGGATCGGCGCAGGCCCGAACGTGATCGCAGGCATTGGATCGACGAAGAAGCACGCCTTCAAATCATGCCGGGCGAGCTCGGCGAGCTGATAGCCCAGTCCTACCCCGGCCGGCTCCAGCGAGCGCGCATAGATCGCGTCGCAATCCAGACCGGCGGCATGGTGGCGCCACGCGAACTCGGTATCGATGGTCAGGAAGACGGGCGTAGTCACGGCTTGGTATGTAACAATCAGTGATGAAAATGGCGTTGTGATTTTATACAAATCACCTTGATTTGAGTTATAAATTATTCCCGATCCGGGACGTCATCATTCTTTAGCACGCACGGCGATGTGTGCGTTCTCGATCGGCGGCCAAGTGCATGCGGCTACCGTGAATGGTAAAAATCATAGACTTGTTGCGCGACCCCTGCCGACACGCCGGGTGCCTGTTGGAGGTCCTGGAGACTCGCATTGCGGACCGCGCGGCCGGTGCCGAAGTGCATCAGCAGCGCCTTCTTGCGGGCGGGGCCGATGCCGGGGACTTCGTCGAGCGGGCTGGCGCCGATCGCCTTGCTGCGCTTGTCACGGTGGACGCCGATCGCAAAGCGGTGGACCTCGTCGCGGAGGCGCTGGAGGTAGAATAGCACCGGGGCGTTGACGGGAAGCTGAAACTCGCGGCCGTCGAGCATGTGGAACACCTCGCGACCATCGCGGCCGTGTTCCGGTCCCTTGGCGATCCCGACCAGGCACACGTCCTCGACGCCGATCTCCTCGAGCGCGGCCTTCACCGTATTGAGCTGCCCCTTGCCGCCGTCGATCAGCACCAGATCGGGCCAGTCGCCCGAATCGCGATCGGGATCCTCGGCCTGCGCGCGCGAGAACCGCCGCGTGAAGACCTCGCGCATCATCGCAAAATCGTCGCCCGGCGCGGTATCCTTGTTCTTGATGTTGAACTTTCGATACTGGCCTTTGCGGAAACCCTCCGGCCCCGCGACGACCATCGCGCCGGTCGCGGCGGTGCCCTGGATGTGACTGTTGTCGTAGATCTCGATGCGTTCGGGCGGCTCGGCTAGGTCGAACAGGTCGGCGACCTCGCGCAGGAGTTTTGCCTGCGTGGTCGATTCGGCTTGCCTGCGTTCGATCGCCTCTATCGCGTTGCGCTTGGCCTGATCCATCAGGCGGCGGCGGTCGCCGCGCTGCGGGACTTGCAGCGCGATCTTATAGCCGGCGCGTTCGCCTAGTGCTTCGGCCAGCAGTGCACCTTCCGTCAGTTCGCGGTCGAGCAGGATCTGCTTGGGCGGCGGGACCTCCTCGTAGAACTGGCCGAGGAAGCTGGTCAGCACCTCGTCCTCCGGGACGTCGTTGGTATGCTGCGGGAAGAAGCTTCGATGCCCCCAGTTCTGGCCGCCGCGGATGAAGAACGCCTGGATGCCGATGAGGCCGTCCTTGCACGCCATCGCGAAGATATCAGCGTCGCCCACGCCCTCCGCGTTGATCGCCTGCGTACCCTGGATGAAGGTGAGCGCGCGGAGACGGTCGCGGAGCAGCGCCGCGAGTTCGAAGTCCATGTTCTCCGCGGCGGCCTGCATCTGCGCGCCGAGCTTGGCCTGCACGCCGGTCGACTTGCCGCCGAGGAACGCCTTCGCATCCTCGGTCAATTCGCGGTACGCGGCCTCGTCGATCCGGCCGACGCACGGTGCGGAGCAGCGCTTGATCTGATACAACAGGCACGGCCGGTCGCGGGTCTTGAAGAAGCTGTCGGTGCAGCTGCGCAGGAGGAACAGCTTCTGGAGCGCGTTGAGCGTGTTGTTGACCGACCCGGCACTCGCGAACGGGCCGTAGTAATTGCCTTTCGCCCGGCGCGCGCCGCGGTGTTTCTGGACGCGTGGGAAGGCGTGGTCGTCGCGCAGGAGGATGAACGGGAAACTCTTATCGTCGCGCAGCAGCACGTTGTAGGCGGGGCGATAGCGCTTGATGAGCTGCGATTCGAGCAGCAGCGCCTCGGCTTCGTTGTTGGTCGTGACGATCGTCATCGACCGGGTCTGCGACACCATCCGCTGGAGGCGCTTCGTCAGCCGCTCGACCTGGACGTAGTTGGCGACGCGGTTCCGAAGCGCACGCGCCTTGCCGACGTAGAGCACGTCGCCGCGCGCGTCCTGCATGCGGTAGACGCCGGGGCGGATCGGCAGCGTGTCGAGCACGTTGCGGATCGCCGCCACGCCGGCCGCGAGGTCGGGCGCTTCACCACCACCGCGGACGGCGAATGTGGACTTGTCTTCGTTGAACCGGTCGGGGGAATTGGGGGAGGACATCGCTGAGGAATCTAGGGAGTGCGAGGGGGTTATGCCAGCGGTCGCCGTTGGCGCTGGAGAAGTGATTTTCACGCAAAGGCGCAAAGGCGCGAAGAGAAGGGAGGAGTTGGTTCACGCGGAGACGCGGAGCCGCGGAGAGAAGATTCGAGCACTCAGCGTTCGTTCTCAACCTGCCGAAGGCTTACATTCACTCGTGGCTGCTCGGTACATCATCCCGAGCCGCAACACCTCCGCGGCTCCGCGTCTCCGCGTGAACCCATCTTCTCTTCGCGCCTTCGCGCCTTCGCGCCTTCGCGCCTTCGCGTGAATCAATCTTACGCGCCCTACGGGCGAAGGCAGAACGTCAGGTTTGGGCGAAGACCTTGGTGCCGACGATGCCGACAACGGTCAGGGCCATGAAGCAGGCCTGGATGCCGCTGACCTTGTCGCCGAACAGGATGACGCCGCCGATGATGACGCCGATCGCGCCAGCGCCGGTCCAGATCGCATAGGCGGTGCCGGCGGGGAGGCCGCGCATGGCGAGCGCGAGCAGGCCCATGTTGACGAAGCTGAGGATGATCGGGACGCTGGAGGCCTGCCACGTGGCGACGGTGGCCGCCCATTTCAGGCTGAGCGCCCAGCAGATTTCGGTGACGACCGCGACGGCGAGGATGAGCCAGGACATGAATGTTCTCCAACGGGCTCAGATTGGAGACTCGGCCGCCGGAAACCCGGGAAGAGACGGCCGTCTGTGCAAAACAGGAAAAGCGCCAAGCGAACGACCGTTCCCCCGCGGAGGCGGGAGTCCAGGGTTGCGGGCGCTGTCCTATGAGATCCTGGGCCCCCGCCTTTGCGGGGGAACGGCAGCGCTTCCAGCGCTGCCCCCGGTTAGTTGAGGCGGGCTAGACCCGAAATCGAGCGGTCGACCATCATGCGGTCGGCGGCTGCGTCGTGGTGCTCGGCGATCAGGATACCCGCAGCCTTGGCCGCAGCATCCGCCGCCCGCGCACGGACTTCGGCGATCGCGGCACGTTCGGCGGCGGCGATCTTGTCCTCGGCCATCTTCGCGCGACGGGTCATGAGGTCTTCGGCGCCGGCCTTCGCCTTGGCGATGATCGCCGCGGCTTCGTGGTGCGCGTGGGCCTTCATGGCTTCGGCTTCGACGTGCGCGGTCTTGGCCTTTGCCTCGTACTCGGTGCGGATAGCTTCGGCTTCGGCACGGAGCGCCTTGGCTTCGTCGAGCTGCGTGCGGATGCCGGCGATGCGCGTGTCGAGCATCTTGCCGATCATCCCTGGAACCTTCTTCCAGATCATCAGCAGGATGACGACGATCATCGCGACCGCGACCCAGCCGGTCGAGGTCAGGCCGAGCGCGGTCGGATCGGCGACATGCTCGACGCCGCCGGGCGCGGTCGTGTGACCCTGGAGGCCCTGGTTGTCGATCGCACCTTCGGGCGCCATGCCCTCTTCGTGGATGACCTTTGCGGCCGAATCTGGATTAGCCATGCGCCGTCGTCCTGCGTACCGCGTCGGTTGCCGCATCCAGGCTGACCTGGAGGCCGGCGACCTTGGCGGCCAATTGCTGTGCTGCTTCGGCGGCGACACCCTGCAAGTTCGAGAGCGCCTCGGCCTTCGCATTCGCGACCGCCAGATCGTGATGACCCAGACGCTCGGCGAGTTCGGCATCGGCCGCATGGACCTGCTGCTCGAATGCCGTCGCGGCACGCTTCGCAGCGGCAGCCGTCTCGGCCTGCGCCGCAACGCGGGCCGCGTCCATTTCGGCCTGCCAGTTCGCCTGGACCGTATCGGCCTGAGCACGGGCAGCGACCGCCGCCGCCAGATCGCCGGCGATCTTGCCTTCGCGCGAGTCCACGTTGGACACGATCTTTGGCACCATTCCCTTGCCGATCCCGAAATACAGGATGCCGAAGGTGAGGAGCAGCCAGAAGATCTGCGAGGCGTAGGTAGCGGCTATCTGGGAAATCTGGGGCATTGGTCTGTCCTGCGTTAATCCGGCCGGGCGCGGTTGCCCGGCCAAATCAGCGAGTGGTTAGGCGACGAACACCAGGATGATCATGGTGACGAAGGCGAGCAGACCCAGAAGCTCGGCTGCTGCGAAACCGATGAACAGACGGCCCTGCTGGCTGTCGGCTGCGCCCGGGTTGCGCAGAGCGCCAGCGAGGAACTGGGCGAACACGTTGCCCACGCCGAGTGCTGCGAGGCCCATGCCGATCGCTGCGAGGCCGGCACCGATCATCTTTGCTGCTTGTGCGTCCATGGTAAATTCCCTTTAAAAGTCAGTTAGGTAATGGAAAACTTAGTGAAGATTGACCGCGTCGTTCAGATAGACCGACGTCAGCAACGCGAACACATAGGCCTGGATCGCGGCGACCAGCAGCTCGAGCAGCGTGATGCCGATCATCAGCAGCATGCTCGGCGCGCTCACCAGACCGATATACATCCCGCCCAGGTTCAGGCCGTTGATCACGAACGCGGCGAGCACCTTGAGCAGGATATGCCCCGCGGTCATCGCCACGAACAGTCGCAGACCGAGCGAGAACGGACGCACCAGGAACGACATCAGCTCGACCACGAAGATCAGCGGGATCATCAGCGCCGGCGTGCCGCTCGGCACGAACAGCGAGAAGAAGTGGAAGCCGTGCTTGCCGAAGCCGACGAGCAGCACGATCGCGAAGCTGATCAGCGCCAGCACGCCGGTGACGGTCATGTGGCTGGTCACGGTGAACGGATGCACGCCGGGAACGATGCCGAACGGCAAGAGCCCGATGATGTTCGCGAACAGGATGAACATGAACAGCGAGAAGACGTACGGCACGAAGCGCTTGCCGCCCGGGCCGACATTCTGCTCGAGCATGCCCGAGATGAAGCCGGTGAAGCCCTCGACCGCCATCTGCCAGCGACCGGGCACGAGCTCACGCTTCATGCCACCGATCATGAACGCCCAAAGTGCGACCAGCGTCACCACCATCCACAATGCGGAGTTGGTGAAGGACAGGTCGTAACCACCTACGATCCAGTGCGAGCCGAACGCCGGCTCGATCAGGAACTGGTGCATCGGATCGATCTTGCCGCCCTGTTCTGCCGCCACGTGGAATCCCTGCCGTCTTGATACGACAAACGCCCGGTTACTCCGGGCGTTCGCCTGAAATTCGAATGATCTGCCTGAACGCGACCGCTATCCCGAGGAACAGCAGCACGATCAGCCCCCAAGGGCCAGTGCCGAACCAATGGTCTATCAACCACCCGATCAGCGCACTGCCGACGAGACTCCCGATCAGAGCGGAAATGACGCGATTGCCTTGCGAGTAACCCCGCTCGGCATCCGCCCCCTTCTGCCCCTTTGCGAGCGTTTCCCGATGCTGCGCCTCTCGCAATCGCTCATCGAGCGCGGAAAGTCGCGGATCTTCAACACCCTGGGGGTCCTGTCCGGGTTCGATCTCCGCCACGCACGTTCCTCCACCTGATTTCGCATCGGGGAGGAAGCAAGCAGCGACGAGCGATCCCGCCAAGGCGCGGTCCGTTTAGAAAAGGGGGGGGTGCAAGTCAACCGGTGTGACAGGGGTGTCATTAATGGGGGCTTGCGATCCTCCCCCGCCAGGGGGAGGTGTCGCCGAAGGTGACGGAGGGGGAGGACACGAATCAGCGGTTTCGCCTGCCTCGCCCTCCGTCTGGCAAGAGCCAGCCACCTCCCCCTAGCGGGGGAGGATTTTAGAACGGACCGTGGGAACGGCCGCACTCTTCGTCATCCAGGCGAAAGCCGGGACTTCGCGCCGCGGGGGAACGGCCCCTTCATCGCCCCCAACACCCGTCACCCGAGCAAAAGCTGGGGTATCCGGGTATTGGAGCGTCCCCTTGCCGCACGAGACCCCAGCTTTCGCTGTGGTGACGGGGGTTGAGGGAGAGGCGGTTACGTCAGTGGCTCAGGCTCAAACGCAGCGCGAATCGCGGTCGGGGGCCCCGGCGGTGCGGGTCTTCCAGACACCGTTGGGGGTCTTGTACTTCTCGCCGGGGTTGGTCTGCAGGATCAGGTTGCACCCACTCGTGAACGCGAGCTGCTCGACCGTCGCACCGCTCGCCTGCGCCTTCTGCGTATACGCCGACTTGCGCTGGATATTGATGTTGTTGACCAGCGCGCGCAGATCGCCGCTCGCCGCACCGACCAGCCCCAGATACCCGTCGGGCTGTTCGCCGACCTCACCCCCGGCACGCGCCGCGGCATAGGCCGGATCGCGCTGCGCCGACGCCGCCACCGAAAGGCCGCCGAGAACCGCCGCTGCGGCAATCATGGCAATGGCCCCACTCCTGCCTGCGAAAACGCTCATATCAAAATATCCCCGGATTCTGCTGGATCAACGATTTCGCCTCGCCATCGAGACGATAGACCACTTCCTGCGTGACGTTGATGTTGAGGTTGATCTCGATCGGCTTGTCGGGCGCCGACACGTTGATGCAGCCCGGCAAGGCCGCCGTCAGCCCGAAAATCGCGATCGTCCTCGTCATCCTACGCAAGATCGGCCTTTGCTCCAGCTTCTTCAATCCTGTTTCGGTCATGGCACGATCCTGCTTGCGGGAGGCTGAATGGTTGGGAGTTTGGACGTTGGGTCAGGCGGCGGCGGCGCGGCCTGTTGCTGAAGCAATGCGGGCAGGTTGCGCTGGATCAGCCGCTTCGGATCGTAGAAGCTCTGCGCCGAATCGAGCAGCCCGCGGAACGGCGCCTTGATCCGGATATTGAAGATGAACGGCAGTTTCTGCAGGCGACGGACGATGAAGTTCGCCTTTGCCCCCTCGCCCTGGCTGATCCCGGCGAACCGCACGTCGGTGACCATCTCGCCCGCAAGCGGCCCGTTCATGCCGACCCGCAACGACTGGTAGCGGAGCGACTTCAGCGCCTGGAACGCGATGTTCGCCCAGACGCCGAGATCCTTCTGGCTGAGGTCGCCGACATAGGCGAGCGTGCCGCCGCCCGGCCGGACGCGCAGGTCGCCGCCTTCGATCCGACCGCCGGTCTCGTCGAAGATCATCGGCAGCACGCCGTCGAAGATGCCGGTCGCGTCGAGATTCTTGAAATCGAACTGTTGCAAGAACTGGTCGGCCGCCATGTTCGCGACGTGGAACGTCATGCGGCGCTCGGACTGCGCGGAGAAATCGAGCAGCGTCGGGTCGAGCGTCAGCGATCCGCCCGCGAACGGCCACCGCCCGCCCTCAACGCGCACGCGCGCACCCGGGAGCGTCTGGTAGCGGATCGTGCCGTCGGTGACCGGGATGCCGGGGTTGAGCGTACGGATCGTCGCCACCTGCCCCGGTGCGCTCTGGAGGTTGAGCAGGTCGGTGAAGCGAATCTCGGTGGCAATTCCCGTGACCGGGCCGAACGCGGCGGCGAGATCGGTGCCGGCGGTGCGGAACACGCCGGTGCTCGTCACGCCGTCGGGGTTCCAGGCGATATGCCCCTCGCCGCTGATCGATCCGTTGACATCGGCGATGACGCCGAACGTCAACGGAGTGAGCGCGTCGGGTTGCAGCTTGTCCTTGGCGAAGGCGATCGCGGGGACGTTGAGGTCCGCCTTGCCTGCACCGGCACCCAGCGCATGAGTCAGCGTGACGTCGGCGACCTTGGTGTTGGTGGTCGGCTCGAACAGCGTGCCGGCCGCGGTGATCGTGCCGTTGACCAGCGCGAGAGTCACAGTACGCGCGGCGAGCGGCTTGAACCTAGGCGTTGGCGCGGCATCGGACACGCCCATCGCGCCGGTGAGGTTCAGCGCGCCCTTGACGAGCGTCCAGTCGCCGGCAGCCTCGCGGAGCAACAGCGGCACGTTGGCGATCTGCCCCGAGCCACCCGTGAACGCGCCCGCCACGCCCTGCCCGGTCATGCGACCGGTGACGGTGCCGAAATCGAGTCGCGTGACACGTTCGGGCGCGCCGATGCGCGTCTGCACGCCGTCGATCGCAAAGCCGCGATCCGCCAGCCGCACTATCGCTCCCGCGGTCGCGAGCGTGATCGCGGTTGTGCCGAGTCGACCACCCAGCTTGGCCGCGGCGATCTTCGCGCCGCCGCTGACCCGCGCGCCGTTGACCTGCATCAGTGCGCCGTCGACAGGGCACAAGGTCAGCCGCGACGGATCGAGTACAAGGCCGGAGATCGCAAAGCGCTGGACTGCCAAAGGCGCGCAACCGGTGTTGACGACCAATCGCCCACGACCGTCCCAAAGCGCCGCAACCGGCATCGACAGACCATCGACCCGGTTGGCGGGACCGCCCGCACCGATCGGTCCCCCAAGCGTAACGCGCGTCGCGATCGAGGTTGCCCCGCCCGGCGTCGCGCTGAAGGTGACGGGGGTCAGCGCCAAGCTCGCGCCACCCGCCGCATAAGGAGCGATGGTGGCAACACCGCGGATCGCCGCGCCCGGTTTCGCCTGCGCGAGCGACACGCGCGCCTCGGGCAGGCCGCCGCCACGCATCGCGAGAACCGTGTCGAGCCGGACGCCACTGTTCGGCCAGCCGAGCGCGACCCCGCTGCCGCCACCGAGCGCTACACGCGCACCACTGGCGGAGGCGAGGGCCAGACGGGACAGCACCGCTTTCCCGCGTCCACCGTCGATCTGCACGCGAAGGTCCGCGTCCGCGGCAAATCCGCGGCCGGCCTTCTGGACCGCCTGCGTCACCGCGGTCGCCAACGGCGCTACGGGCGTCCCCGCGGCCGCACCACCGATGCCAGCCAGCCCCGCGAGTCGCTTCTGCGCCACGGCAGCCCCGCTCGCCTGGACACGCCCGTCGAACGCGATCTGCTCGCCGATCCGGTAGGTGCCCGCGAACGAAACCCGCCGCGCGCCGCCCTCGGTGGTGCGAAGCGTGTCGGCGGCGATGTCCGCCTTGCCGCCGGTCGCCGCCGCGCTTCCGGTGAAGTCGATCGTGCCCTCGACGCCGGCCAAAGTCGCACCCGGCGTCCGTGCCGGGCCCGTCTTGAGCGTCGCCTTGCCCTGCCAGCGATCGAGCGCGGCCGAGAGTCCAACGTCGAGATCGGCCACGATCCGCTCCGTCTGCGTCGTCCCGCAGGCGAGCCGCGACACGCGCACCGGGCCGGTTATCGTCGGCTTTGCCGCGTCGACCCGCAGCTTCACCGTTGCCGCGAGCCGGTCGATCACACATCCGCCGAAGTCGAGCCGCTCGCTGATCGCCGCCAACGTACCGCGGAACCCGTTGTCGAGCTTGCCGGAGCCCGTCAGCTTCAACCCGACGATCCCTTGCGGAGTCTCCAGCCGCATCCGCCCATCGGCAACCGACACGTCGAGCGCGGGCAACGCGAACGGCTTCCCCGACGGCGCCGGCAGCAGCTTGTCGATCGCGCCGAGCGAGACCTTGCCGTCCACCAGCCGCCCGCGCAGCCGGACCTGCCCCGCGCGCACGCCCTCCAGATACGGCCCGGACAGCCCGACGCCGGTCCGCGTTTCGACCCAGTCGGCGACCAAGTCGGGATGCGCCGGATCGCCGATCACGACGTTGGTCAATCGTTGGCCGCCCAGCGCGAGGTCCGCGATGTCGTAGCGCGCAGGTACGCCGGCCTTGGCGAGTTCGCGGTCGATGAACCCCTCGGCGATTGGCTTCCTTACCAGCCACAGCACGACCAGCCCTGCGATCAGCAGCAGCGCGATCCCCAGCGCAACGCGGCGTGCGGTCGCAGGACGGCGAGGATGGGCCCCGGGGTCGGCCCCCGTCTCGCTCGTCTCGCTCACCAACGCACTCCGCCATATTCGAGGTCTCTGCATAGGCGGGAGCGAGGTCGTCATGCAATTGCCCAGGGATGTGCTAGCATCGCAAAATGGCCGAACCGGACGAAGACGCTGACGTCCGGGGGGACGATCTGAAGGGCCATCGCGGCCGCCTGCGCAAACGCCTGTTCGAAGGCGGCAGCGACGCGTTGCTCGACCATGAACTCATCGAGTACCTACTCGCAATCGCCATTCCCCGCGGCGATACCAAGGCGCTCGCCAAGGCCCTGATGCGTGAGTTCGGCGGGATTGGCGGGGTGCTTACCGCGGATGCCGAGGCGCTCGGCCGGGTGAAGGGCATGGGCGAAATCTCTACCGCGGCGATCAAGATCGCGCACGCCGCCGCGATCCGCCTGCTGCAATCGCACGTCAGCGACCGTCCGGTGCTCGCCAACTGGCAGGCGCTGCTCGATTATCTCCGTGCCGACATGGCGCACCACGCGATCGAACGCTTCCGCGTGCTGCACCTCAACACCAAGAACATGCTGATTCGCGACGAGGTGATGAGCAAGGGCTCGATCGACCAGGCCGCAGTGTACGTCCGCGAAGTCATCCGCCGCGCGATCGACCTCGGCTCCGCGTCGATCATCCTCGTCCACAACCATCCGAGCGGCGACCCCTCCCCCAGCCGCGCGGACATCGACATCACGCGGACGATCGCGGAGGCAGGCAAGCGGCTCGGCATCACCGTCCACGACCATATCGTGATGGGTACCGGCGGCCATGTCAGCCTGCGCGCACAGGGGTTGATCTGACGCAATCAGATAAAGGAGAAACATCCGAAACTCCTCGTGCCTTTTCAGTCGTATCTTCGTTGTCAGGGCGAAGGAATTGCATGTGGATAACAAGTTGCACGACGAAGCCTCGGAGGTAACCGCCGAGCACGGTCAGGTCATGGTCGACGGGCCGGACGGGGTCGCGGTATCATTGACTCCCGACGCCGCGGCCGAAACCTCGGATCGGCTGCTGAACGCTGCTGTCGAGGCGCAGGGGCAGATCCTGGCGGAGACCCGCATTGCGAAAGATCGGGTGCGCAAGGCCGACTGATCTACCGCAAGTCGCAGGTCTCCGATCTATAGTAGCGATCGTCGCCACTATCGACCTGAGACGCGATGCGCCAAATTCTATACATGAGTTCGAGCACCATAGCCGGCGACAAGGCCGATCTCGTGGGAATATTGCAACAGTCCCGGCACAATAATGCGCTGCATGACATCACCGGGCTGTTGTGGTCGGACGGCACGCATTTTCTTCAGGTGATCGAGGGACCGACCGCTTTCGTCGACGCGACGTTCGGCCGTATTACGCAGGACGATCGTCATTACGATCTATCGCTCCAGCACAATATCCCGATCCACGAACGGCAGTTCGGTGCCTGGACGATGGCGCACCGGCGCGCGGACGATCCTGTCGATGCGTATGATGCGCGTATGCGGCGCCTGCTCAACGGCGCGTCGCAGCGGGTGCGCGATCCGTTCCTCGCGCTGATGGCGACGGGTTCGCTGGACGGCTGACGTAACGAAGGCCGCCGGGCGCGAACCCGACGACCTCGATCCTCCGTGCGATGGCGCTTTACGGACGTGCCGTGGCCGTCAGCCCTGCGACAGGAAGCTGGTGACCTCGGTTTTGGTGAGCGACTTGCTCTTGTCGGTATCGGCCTGCGCGAAGGCGGCGGAGACCCATTTTTTGGTTTCGGGCGCGTCGGGCTTCGTCGACGGATCGGTCTTGCTCTTCAGCGCGACCATCCAGCCGCCGAATTCCGTCGCGCTGAGCTTGCCGTCGCCGTTCTTGTCGTAGGTCGGAAATTCGGTGTCGACGACCTGTGCCACCTGACTGCCCGTCGCCGGCTGTTCGCGAGCGGCGGACTGCATCGGCACCGCGTCGGTCGGCGTACCAGATGGGGCGACCTGCCCGACAGCAGGACCGCCCGGCGCCGAAGTCTGCGGGGATGTCGTGGTCGTCTGCGCCAATACGGGTGCAGCAACCAGTGCCGCGCCGGCCAGCATAGCATATATCAACATTGCGTCTCTCCGGTAGTGTTCTACGCGTCTACTAAGCGACGTTGCGACTATGCCTTAGATATACTCGGCATCGCGAACCGCTTACCCACTCTATACGCGCGACATCACCAGATTTATACCTTGCGACGGGTGTTTGAACCTTCTCCTGCGTCCTGCTACCGCGTTTCGCATGCAACCGCGGGCCGAACGGCACGCGTCGCGCCCTACCCTTCACGCTCCCGAGGAAACCCGATGGTCCCCCGCTATTCCCGCCCCGACATGGTCGCGATCTGGACGCCCGAAGCGCGCTTCAAGATCTGGTTCGAGATCGAGGCGCACGCCACCGACGCGCTCGCCGAACTCGGCGTAGTCCCCAAGGAAGCCGCCGCCGCGATCTGGGAAAAAGGCGCGTTCGAGGTCGACCGGATCGACGAGATCGAGCGCGAGACCAAGCACGACGTCATCGCCTTCCTGACCAACGTCGCCGAGCACGTCGGCCCCGAAGCGCGCTTCATGCACCAGGGGATGACCTCGTCCGACGTGCTCGACACGTGCCTGGCCGTGCAACTGGCGAAGGCGAGCGACATCCTGATCGCCGATCTCGATGCGCTGCTCGTGGTGCTCGAACGCCGTGCGCGCGAGCACAAGATGACGCCGACGATCGGTCGCAGCCACGGCATCCACGCCGAGCCGGTGACGTTCGGGCTGAAGCTCGCCCAGGCGCATGCCGAGTTCGCCCGCAACCGCGCGCGGCTGGTGGCGGCGCGCGAGGACGTCGCGACCTGTGCGATCTCGGGCGCCGTGGGGACGTTCGCGAACATCGATCCGTTCGTCGAGGAGTATGTCGCGGGCAAGCTCGGGCTGTCGGTCGAGCCCGTCTCGACGCAGGTCATCCCGCGCGATCGCCACGCGATGTTCTTCGCGACCTTGGGCGTGATCGCGAGCTCGATCGAGCGGCTCGCGACCGAAGTGCGGCATCTGCAGCGCACCGAAGTGCTCGAGGCGGAGGAGTTCTTCTCGCCGGGCCAGAAGGGCTCGTCGGCGATGCCGCACAAGCGCAATCCGGTGCTGACCGAGAACCTCACCGGCCTCGCGCGGATGGTCCGCGGGTATGTGACGCCGGCGATGGAGAACGTCGCGCTGTGGCATGAGCGCGATATCTCGCACTCGTCGGTCGAGCGCTACATCGGCCCCGACGCGACGATCACGCTCGACTTCGCGCTCGCGCGGCTGACCGGGGTGATGGACAAGCTGGTCGTGTACCCCGAGCGCATGTTGAAGAACCTCAACAAGATGGGTGGCCTCGTCCATTCGCAGCGCGTGCTGCTGGCGCTGACGCAGGCGGGGGTGAGCCGCGAGGACGCGTATCGGCTGGTGCAGCGCAACGCGATGAAAGTGTGGGATTCGGATGGCGCGTTGTCGCTGCTCGAACTGCTGAAGGCGGATCCGGAAGTGACGCTGAGCGATGCGGAGCTGGAGGACAAGTTCGACCTTGGCTATCATCTGAAGCACGTCGACACGATCTTCGCTCGCGTGTTCGGCGCGGCCTGACCTCGTCGAGTGAGATTCGCTCCCCCCTCCCTGAAAGGGAGGGGTTGGGGGTGGGTTGGCCAGTTCGAGCCACCTCCGTCTGGAATTTGCGGAAACCGACCCACCCCCTGCCCCTCCCTTTCAGGGAGGGGCAGGGGGTGGGTCGGGCAAATGTGTCGCCCAAGCCAACCCAAAGTGCACGCAACGCAATTGCGATTACGTGTTACAAAATTGCGACAGCACGCAACTATGCCCATATCCCGCTTGCCGGATATTGTTCCGGCATCGGAGACCTACCCATGCGCATGTTCGAAACCGTGACCAGCACCATGCTGGCGATCGCGGCTCAGGCGCTGGTGGTCGGGGTGGTCATCACCGCCTTTTGATCCATCGGCCCGCCCGCCCCCTTCCGAGGGGGCGCGGCTAGGCCGGGAGTTTCAAGCCCGTGAGTGACTATCGCTTGCGCGGGTAGCGCGCGGCAAATTCCTCATCGGACATCATCAAATATCGGATCATGTCGATTAAGGCCCAAGGTGCGCTGATGACCAGGCCGATCACGGTGATGCTCAGAACCAACATGATGATTCCGGAGCCCGTGCGACTGAGGTAGAAGCGGTGGATGCCGAGCGTGCCGATCACGAACGCCATGACCGCAGCGACGTACTTGTTGCGGTCGTTGGTCGGGACGGCGACGGCCGCGGGCGGCACCGCGCGGCGCGGGCCGGGTGTGGTCGGCATCGGAAAGACGCTGAGCGCACGGTCGTTGGCGGCTTCGAAATCGACTTCAAGGCCGATCGCCGGTTCGCCGCGATGCGCCCAGTCCTCGCGCGCGAACCGGTAACGTTGTCCGTCCTGTCCCGCGACGAGCCCTTCGCCCGTGCGGGGATCGACGCCTAAAACCTGTCCGCGCATATCATTCCTCGGTGTTCACGCCGCATTCTGGCGAATGATGCGGACGAGGCAAGTCCCAACTCGCGCGCCTTGCCGTCAGGCAGCGACCGCAGCGTCATACCAATGTCTGTCATCGTCGTTATCGGTATTCGTCAATCGCTTCTTCCGCGAGCGGATCGCGCGCTTGTGCTTTTGTGCAGCCGGGCGGCGCGTGAATACGCTGAGCCGGCGCGTCACGAAGCTCCGGACACGCAAGCTGGATGCTGCAGCAGCTACCGCCATTAGAATGTCGACATAGGCGGAAACCTCGAACGTCGTGATCCAGATCGCGACGTCGGGGGCGGCCAGCGTGAGCAGCCTGATACCGTCGCCTTCGCCGACGAGCGTGACCATCGCGGTCGTCAGCATCAGCAGGACCATGACCGCTGCATCGCCCCGCGTGAACCGTGCCAACCGCGCCGCAGGGTTGTCGATCAGCACTCGGCGCAGTGCCTTGTCGATCGGCGTCTGGGGGGCGGTGGCCATGACCAGCCAACAGGTGATCGCGGTGAAAAGACACGCCAGCATTGCGCCCCCCTTTAGTTCTGTATGGTAGCTCGGTTCATTCCCCGGCGAACACGCCCTTCAGCTTGGCGAAGAAGCCCTGGCTCGCCGGGCACTCATCGCCCGTCTCCGTCTCGCGGAACATCTCGAGCAATTCCTTCTGGCGGTTGCTGAGACGCGTGGGGGTTTCGACGTCGATCTGGACGACGAGGTCGCCGTGGCCGCGGCCTTGCAGGACGGGCATGCCAGCGCCGCGCTGGCGGAGCTGTTTGCCCGACTGGATGCCGGCGGGGATCTTCACCTCGTGCGTGCGGCCGTCGAGGCCGGGGATCGACAGCGAACCACCCAGCGACGCGACCGTGAAGCTGATCGGTGCGCGCGCGAACAAGGTCGTGCCTTCGCGTTCGAACAGATTGTGCTTGGTCACGTGGAGGAAGATGTAGAGGTCGCCCGACGGCGCGCCGCGGGCACCCGCCTCGCCTTCGCCCGACATGCGGATGCGCGTGCCCTCGTCGACACCGGGGGGGACGTTGATCGAGAGCGTCTTGGTCTTCTCGACACGGCCTTCGCCGCGGCAATCCGGGCACGGGTCGGCGATGACCTCGCCCGCGCCGTTGCAGACCGGGCAAGCGCGCTCGACCACGAAGAAGCCCTGCTGCGCGCGGACTTTACCGTGACCGCCGCAATGCTGGCAGGTCTTCGCGCGGGTACCGGCCTTCGCGCCCGAGCCGTCGCAGGTGTCGCAGAGCGCGGAGACGTCGATCGTGATCTCGGTCGTCTTGCCGTGGAACGCTTCCTCCAGGCTGACCTCCATGTCGTAGCGCAGGTCCGCGCCGCGTCGTGCCGCCGAGCGACCGCCACCGCGCTGCGCGCCACCCATGAACTCGCCGAAGACGCTTTCGAAGATATCGCTGAAGCCGCCGAAATCCTGCGCACCGCCACCGTGACCGCCACCGCCGCCGTTCTGGAACGCGGCATGGCCGAAGCGATCATAGGCCGCGCGCTTCTGCGGGTCCTTGAGGCATTCGTAGGCCTCGCTGACCGCCTTGAACTGCGCTTCGGAATCCTTGCAGCCCGAATTCTTGTCCGGGTGATATTTCATCGCGAGCTTGCGGTAGGACGACTTGATCGTCCCCGCATCCGCGGTCCGCTCGCATTCGAGCAGTTCGTAATAATCTGTCTGGGTACTCATAGCGGCCCTCTTAGCCCTCTCCCCTCCGGGGAGAGGGTTGGGTGAGGGGCAGTTCCGGGCGGCAACGCTCGTGGCTGCCCCTCACCCCGGCCCTCTCCCCAGAGGGGAGAGGGAGTTTCGGTTACGCCTTCGGGTTGTCGTCGACTTCCGAGAACTCGGCGTCGACGACGTCGTCGTCCTTCTTCGCCGCACCGCCATCAGCCGAAGGCGACGCGTCCGCCTGGGCCTGCTTCTCGTAGATCGCCTGGCCGAGCTTCATCGCGACCTGGGCGAGCGCGGTGCTCTTCTCGGTCATCGCGTCCGCATCGCCGCTCTCGACCGCAGCCTTGGTCGCGTCGATCGCGGCCTGGATCTCGGTCTTGAGTGACTCGTCGACCTTGTCGCCGTTATCCGCCAGCTGACGCTCGGTGGTGTGGACCAGCGACTCGGCGTTGTTCTTCGCCTCGGCGCCCGCACGACGCTTCTTGTCTTCCTCGGCGAAGGTCTCGGCGTCGCGGACCATCTGGTCGATGTCGTTGTCCGAAAGGCCACCCGACGCCTGGATGCGGATCTGCTGCTCCTTGCCGGTGCCCTTGTCCTTGGCCGAAACGCTGACCAGACCGTTCGCATCGATGTCGAACGTGACTTCGATCTGCGGTACGCCGCGCGGTGCCGGCGGGATGCCGACCAGATCGAAATTGCCGAGCATCTTGTTGTCGGCCGCCATCTCGCGCTCGCCCTGGAACACGCGGATCGTCACCGCGCCCTGGTTGTCGTCGGCGGTCGAGTAGGTCTGCGACTTCTTGGTTGGAATCGTCGTGTTGCGATCGATCATGCGGGTGAACACGCCACCCAGCGTCTCGATGCCCAGCGACAGCGGCGTCACGTCGAGCAGCAGCACGTCCTTGACGTCGCCCTGCAGCACGCCGGCCTGGATCGCGGCGCCCATCGCGACGACCTCGTCCGGGTTGACGCCGGTGTGCGGCTCCTTGCCGAAGAACTGCTTCACGACTTCACGCACGCGCGGCATGCGAGTCATGCCGCCGACCAGCACGACTTCCGAGATGTCCTCGGGCTTCAGGCCGCCGTCTGCGAGCGCCTTGCGGCAAGGCTCGAGCGTACGCTTGACCAGATCCTCGACCATCCGCTCCAGATCGGCGCGGGTGATCGACTTCACCAGATGCTTCGGGCCGTTCTGGTCCGCGGTGATGAAGGGCAGGTTGACCTCGGTCGACTGCGCCGACGACAGCTCGATCTTCGCCTTCTCGGCCGCTTCCTTCAGACGCTGCAGCGCCAGCTTGTCCTTGGCGAGGTCGATGCCCTCGGCCTTCTTGAACTCGTCGGCGAGGTACTGGACGATCTTGTTGTCGAAATCCTCACCACCGAGGAAGGTGTCGCCGTTGGTAGCCTTTACCTCGAACACGCCGTCGCCGATTTCCAGCACCGAGATGTCGAACGTGCCGCCGCCGAGATCGTAGACCGCGATGGTCTTGCCGTCCTGCTTGTCGAGGCCGTAGGCCAGCGCAGCCGCGGTCGGCTCGTTGATGATGCGCAGCACTTCGAGGCCGGCGATCTGGCCGGCATCCTTGGTCGCCTGGCGCTGTGCGTCGTTGAAGTACGCGGGAACGGTGATGACCGCCTGCGCGACCGTCTCGCCGAGATACGACTCCGCGGTTTCCTTCATCTTCTGCAGCGTGAACGCCGAGATCTGCGACGGCGAGTAATCCTTGCCACCCGCCGAAACCCATGCGTCGCCGTTCGGCCCACGCGAGATCTTGTACGGGACCAGCTCGGTGTCCTTCTTGGTGATCGGATCGTCGAAACGACGGCCGATCAGGCGCTTCACCGCGAAGATGGTGTTGTCGCCGTTCGTCACTGCCTGGCGCTTGGCCGGCTGGCCGACCAGTCGCTCGCCGTCCTTGGCGAATGCGACGATCGACGGCGTGGTGCGCGCGCCCTCGGAATTCTCGATGACCTTGGGCTTGCCGCCTTCCATCACGGAAACGCAGCTGTTGGTCGTGCCGAGATCGATACCGATTACTTTAGCCATGAGTTCTGATTAGCCCCTCACTTGAAACGAAAATACGAAACCGGTTCCACCCCGTTACGGCAGTGGAACCTTTCTGATGATGGGCGCGATATAGGTGGCCTCGCGCTTGCCGCAAGATTGTACCCGTCATAGGATGCGCAAGAGGCAGGGCCCGGGGAAAAGTAACCTATGCGTATCGTTTTCGGACTGGGTGTTGCCGCGATGGCACTGGCGTCGTGCTCGCCGCCCAAGGAACTGTCCGTCGACGGGGCGTGGGTGCGGCTCGGCGCGGTGACCGGACGGCCGGCGGCGGCGTATTTCACGGTGCATGGTGGGCCTACGCCGGCAACGCTGATCTCGGCCACTACCGACGTCGCGATCCGGTCGGAAATGCACGAGACCATGGACAAGGGCGGCATGTCGACAATGACGCCGCTGACTCGCGTGGAGATTCCGGCGAACACGGATGTGGCGTTCGCGCCGGGTGGGCGGCACGTGATGCTGTTCGACATGAACTCCGGGATCAAGCCCGCCGATCGCGTGACGCTCACGTTCGCGTTTGCCGATGGAACGCGGATCATCAACAACGCGACCGTGGTCGCGGCGGGAACCTCGGTAGGGAAGTGACCGGAGCAGGCTCAAAGCGCACGCTGACCGAGGGAGAGACGGCGCTCGCGGCATCGGTGTTCGGGGGCGCGATCGATTACTCTTCGGTGAGTCTGGCCCGCAGCAAATGGGCGTTCTTCCAGCCGCGCGATACGGTGATGGCGCCACGGGGGTGTATCCACTTCCACCCCAAGGGCGACCTCTGGTGCGACGACTTCGCGCACGCGAACCTGACGTTGCAGGGACTGTTCGTCCACGAGATGACGCACATCTGGCAGCATCAGCGCGGCGTGTTCCTGCCCTTGGCGCGGCATCCCTGGTGCCGGTACGACTATGCGTTCCGGCCTGGGGTGGCGCTGCACCGCTACGGCATCGAGCAACAGGGCGAGATCGTGCGGCACGCCTTCCTGCTGCGTGCAGGCGCGAAGGTCGCGGGGGCACCGCCGCTCGCGCAGTATGAGACGGTGCTGCCGTTTACACCGTTAGTGTCGGCCTGACGTCAGCCACCCCGTCCCCCCACCGTCATCCCAGCGAAAGCAGGGATCTCAAGCGGCAAGGGCGCGCGCTATTACGGGGACATCCCAGCTTTCGCTGGGATGACGGACGCTTGTTACAGCCAGTTACGACCATCCGGCCCGGCACACCCGTAAGGCGGCAACTGGCCCGGGAACCGCGCCTGCATCTTGTGGCAGCCCCAGGCGCGCATCGGCCCCGGTGCATAGCCGTTCAGCGCGATGCCGACCTCGTCATACGGGCTCGAGCCGCGCGCAACGTACATGTACCAGCGACCGCCGAACATCACCGCCGCCGCGATGAGCACGACGCAAACGACCTGGACGATTTTCTGCATTGGGGACCCCTTTTGTAAATAAGGGCGCCCCGTTGCAGACAACATGGATCAATTTCAACCACCGATCTGGTAGATCGACACCCACCCGATCGCCAGAAATCCGCCGTTTACAGCGCGTCGAAATCGATAGGTCGTGTTCTATCAAGCGCTTGCGGCGCCTCGGGCATCGGATATTTCAACCCGGTCGCGCAGTTGAAAAGAACGACCTTGTCGTCCTCGTCGACCAACCCGGTATTCAGCGCCTGATGATAGGCGGCCAACGTCGCGCCACCCTCGGGGCATAGCAGCAACCCGTCCTGCCTCGCGGCCACATCGACCGCCTTCAGGATCGCCGGATCGCCGACCGCGAGCGCCTGTCCACCGCTCTCACGTACTGCGCGGAGGATCAGGAAGTCACCGACCGCCTTCGGCACGCGAATGCCGGCCGCAACGGTGCTCGCATCCTCCCAACGCTCGGCATGTTCCTCGCCGGCCTCGAACGCGCGGACGATCGGCGCGCAACCGCTCGCCTGCACCGCGAACATCTTCGGGCGCTCAGAGCCGATCCAGCCGAGCTTCTCGAGTTCGTCGAACGCCTTCCACATCCCGATCAGCCCGGTGCCGCCGCCGGTCGGGTAGAAGATCGCGTCCGGCAGCTTCCAGCCGAACTGTGCGGCGAGTTCGAGCCCCATCGTCTTCTTGCCCTCGATCCGATACGGCTCCTTGAGCGTAGAGAAATCGAACCAGCGGCCCTCAGCGGCGCCCTTGCCGACGATCGCGCCACAATCGTCGATCAGGCCGTTGACCCGCCAGACGCGCGCGCCCTGCATCGCGATCTCGCGGACGTTGATCTCGGGCGTATCGTCGGGACAGAACACGATCGTCTCGATCCCGCAGCGCGTCGCGTAGGCCGCCAGCGCCGCGCCCGCATTGCCGTTGGTCGGCATCGCGATCTTCGTGACGCCGAGTTCCTTGGCCATCGCGACGGCCATGACGAGCCCGCGCGCTTTAAAAGAACCGGTCGGAAGGCGACCTTCGTCCTTCACGAGCACGTTGGGACCGCCGGACTTGGTCAGCGGCACCAGCGGCGTCTCGATTTCGCCGAGGCTGACGATGTTGGACGTGTCACGCACGGGAAGCAGTTCGCGCCACCGCCACAGGTCGGTCGGCCGCGCCTCGATCGTATCGCGCGAAATCGTCGATCGCACTGCGTCGAGGTCGTAGCGGACAAGCAACGGTCGTCCGGCGCGCGACAGCCCATGAAGCTGGTCCGCCTCATACCGCTCGCCGGTGATCGAGCATTCGAGATGCGTGACGAAGGTCTGGCGATCGGTGGTGAGGTTCTGGTTCATGAACTGACTTTCAAATCCTCCCCTGCAAGGGGAGGGGACCAGCGCAGCTGGTGGAGGGGGCGTGCCGCGTTCGTAACCCTCGACGTAAGCCCCCGGCCGCAGATGGTACGCGGGAGGTGAGCCCCCTCCACCACCACGCAAGCGCGTGGCGGTCCCCCTCCCCGTCCCGGGGAGGATTCAGCCAGCCTTGGCGACGCCGACCATCGCGGGACGCAGCAGGCGGTCCTTGATCATGTAGCCCGCCTGCATTTCCTGGACGATGGTCCCGGCAGGCTGGTCGCTCGGGACCTCCAGCATCGCCTGGTGCTTGTTCGGATCGAGCATCTGGCCTTCGGCGGCGATCTTGGTGATGCCGTGGCGCTGGAACACGCTCTCCAGCTCGCGACCGGTCGCCTCCAGCCCGGTGACGAGGCCCTTCATCTTATCATCCGCACGTAGGTCAGCAGGGATCGCCGACAGTCCGCGCGAGAGATTGTCGGCAACCGACAGCACGTCGCGCGCGAACGCGGTGGCGGCATAGGCGCGGGCATCCTGTGCTTCCTTCTCGGCGCGGCGGCGGACGTTCTGGATCTCGGCCTGTGCGTAGAGGACGTTCTGCTTGGCCTCGGCGAGCTGGTTCTCGAGCTCGGCGACGCGGTCGTTCACGGCCACCTCAGGCGCGTCTTCGGCGGTCTCTTCGCGCAGGTCTGCAGGCGTGTTCTGATCGATGTCGGACATGGTTTTCCCTATAAATTGGGCCGGCTCAACCCATCAACCGGGCGAGCGTGGCAGCCGTGAAATCCACCATGGGCACGACGCGCGCATAGTTCAACCGCGTCGGCCCAATCACGCCGACCACGCCGACCACCCGACCGTCCAACCCGCGGAATGGTCGCGCAATCACCGAAGACCCTGACAACGCAAACAATTTGGTCTCCGCGCCGATGAAAATCCGCGTCGAATCGCCAGCCCGCGCGCTGTCCAGAAGCGACGCGACTTCCTGCTTTCCCTCGAGATCGTCGAGCAGGTCGCGGACCCGGTCGAGATCGGCGGCGGCGGCCGCGTCGATCAGCCGACCCTGCCCGCGCACGATCAGCACCGGGCGCCGATCGGCATCCTCGCTCCACACCGCGATGCCCGCCTCCACCAACGCGCGCGCCGCGCCATCGAGCGCCGCCTGACCGTCCGCCAGCTCGCGCTCGATCCGGGTCCGCGCATCGGCCAGCGTCAGGCCGCCGAGCGTCGCCGACATGTAGTTGCCTGCCTCGACCAGCGCGGACGGCGACATGCCCTTGGGCAGCGCGATCACGCGATTCTCGACCGAGCCGTCCTCGCTGACCAGCACCGCCAGCGCCTGTTCGGGCGACAGCGCGACGAACGCGATCTGGCGCAGTTTCAGTTCGCGCTTGGGCACCATCACCAGCCCGGCGCACGCCGAGAGCCCCGACAGCGCGAGCGTCGTCGCGGCGAGCGCCTCCTCGACCGGGCCACCGACGCCGGCGCGCGCCTCGATCGTCTGGCGTTCCTCGAACGACGGTTCCATCGCCTGCATCATGCCATCGACGAACAGCCGCAGGCCGCGATCGGTCGGCATGCGGCCGGCGCTGGTATGCGGGCTGGCGAGCAGGCCGAGGCCTTCGAGTTCGCCCATGACGCCACGAATCGAGGCGGGCGAGAGGCTGAGGCCGGCGAGTTGCGCGATCGTCTTCGACCCGACAGGCGTGCCGCTGGCGAGATAGCTGTCGACCACCGCACGAAAAATGTCGCGCGCGCGATCGGTCAGTTCGGTGACGGGGGGCGTGGCCATCGCTTTGATCTAGGGCGGATCGACGGACGGACAAAGGGGGGAATGTACCCTATCCACCCGTCATCCTGACGAAAGTCAGGACCCAAGGTAGCTGAGCGGTGCCCTGCGTGGCTCTGGGTCCTGACTTTCGTCAGGATGACGGAGGTCTCGTCAGGATGACGGCGCTTTCGTCAGGATGACGGCGGTGGTTGGGCTGGCGAGCGACCAAACGAAAGGCTAGGCAGCGGGCAACCACTCACTCCCGTTAGGATAAGACTATGCGCCCATCCGGCCGCGCCCCAGACCAGATGCGTGCGATCACGATCGAGCCGCGCTTCACCAAGCATGCCGAGGGCTCCGTCCTGATCGGCTTCGGCGACACGAAAGTGCTCGTCACCGCCAGCGTCGAGGAGAAGGTGCCGCCGTTCATGCGCGGCAAGGGCGAAGGCTGGGTGACCGCCGAATACGGCATGCTCCCGCGCGCCACCAACACGCGCAACAACCGCGAGGCCGCCAAGGGCAAGCAGTCGGGCCGCACGCAGGAAATCCAGCGGTTGATCGGCCGTAGCCTTCGCGCGGTCGTCGACCTCAAGCTGCTTGGCGAGCGCCAGATCGTGATCGATTGCGACGTGATCCAGGCGGATGGCGGCACGCGCACCGCATCGATCTCGGGCGGCTGGGTCGCACTGCGGCTCGCAATCGACGGCTTGCTCGCGAGCGGAAAGCTGACCGCCGACCCGCTGACGCAGAAGGTCGCGGCGATCAGCTGCGGCATCTACCAGGGCAATCCGGTGCTCGACCTCGACTATATCGAGGATTCGGGCGCGGACGCGGATGCGAACTTCGTGCTGCTCGAAAACGGCAACATCGCCGAGGCGCAGGCGACCGCCGAGGGCGCGACGTACGACGAAGAGGCGCTGCTTCGCCTGCTGCGTCTCGCGCGGATCGGCTGCACCGACATCTTCGCGGCGCAGGCGAAAGCGGCTGCCAAGTGAGCGGCGAGGGCAAGGAACCGCAGGCGATCCGCAAGCTCGCCCCCGGCAAGCTGGTCATCGCCAGCCACAACAAGGGCAAGGTCCGCGAGATCGCCGCGTTGCTCGAAGGGCGTGGGCTGGAAGTCGTTTCCGCCGCCGAACTCGACCTGCCCGAGCCTATCGAGACGGGCACGACCTTCTTCGCGAACGCCGAGCTGAAGGCGCGCTCGGCTGCCGACCTGTCGGGCTATCCCGCCCTCGCGGACGATAGCGGGCTGTGCGTCGACGCGCTGAACGGCGATCCGGGCGTCTACACCGCCGACTGGGCGGAAACGCCGACCGGTCGCGACTGGATGATGGCGATGCAGAAGGTCGAGGACGCGGTGGTCGCCAAGGGTCCGGATGCGACGCGCGGCGCGCATTTCGTCAGCGTGCTCGCGCTGGCGTGGCCCGACGGTCATGTCGAATGGTTCGAAGGGCGTGCGGAGGGGACGCTCGTCTGGCCGCCGCGTGGGGATGTCGGGTTCGGCTATGACCCCGTGTTCGTGCCGCTGGGCTACGACCAGACCTATGCCGAACTGCCGCACGAGACGAAGAACGCGATCAGCCACCGGAACGAGGCGTTCAAGCTGCTCGAAGCCGCGGTGTTCTGATTTGCCCCGAGGGCAGAACGATTGATCCTCCCCCGCCAGGGGGAGGTGGCACCGTAGGTGACGGAGGGGGAGGACACGAAGCAGGCGTTTCCCTGTCCTCCCCCTCCGTCTGGCAAGGGCCAGCCACCTCCCCTGGCGGGGGGAGGATCACAAATTTCTGGCCACTTCAGACGGCGATCAGTTGCCTCTCCGGCCACGTCACCGTAGGCAGCGCCTCAAACGCCGGTTTCGCCAGCAGATACCCCTGGATGTACCGCACGCCGAGACCACGCAGCGCCTCGAACTCGCCAAGCGTCTCTACCCCCTCGGCGATCACCGTGATCCCCAGTGCGGTGCACATGCGCAGCATCCCCTCGACGATCATCCGCCGCGGCAGGCTCGTGTCGATGTCGCGGATCAGCTCCATGTCGAGCTTGATGATGTCCGGCTGAAACCGCGCGAGCAGGTTCAATCCAGCATGCCCTGCACCGAAATCGTCGAGCGCGGTGCCGAAACCCATCTTCTGATACGTCGCGATGATGTTCGCGACATGCGCGGGATCCAGCATCTCCTCGTTCTCGGTAAACTCGAAGATCAGCCGATCGGTCGGCATCCCGACCGCGCCCGCCGTCTTCAGCGTCAATTGGATGCACGCTGCCGGCGAATAGACCGCGTTCGGGAGGAAGTTGATCGACAGTCGCGCGGGCGTATCGAGCAGCCCGGCCTTCACCGACGCCTCGATCGCGCGCACCCGGCATTGCTGATCGAACGCGTAGAGGTTCGCCGCATCGACCTGCCCCAGCACGCTGGCCGCCGACTGGCCTTCGGGACCGCGCACCAGTGCTTCGTAGGCGAAGACGGTCTCGGTCTCGACATCGACGATCGGCTGGAACGCCATCGAGAAGGCGAACGACAGGCCAGCGCCGTCTCGGCATCCGACACAGCCAGTGGGCCGAGAGCCATCGGGTTTGGATACTGGTATCATTCAACCAGATTAAGCGACGACCGCTTAAGAAAGTGCCACCACTCTGGGTCTAACCGCTTATCCCAGATCAATAAGCGCGCTCGCCGAAGACGTTGCCGGGGGGCGAATAGCGGCACACGAGATAGTCATCGATCTTGTTGCTCGCCATCGCGCAGCCGACCTGGGTCGAGCCGCGCCAGACGATCTGCGTGTAGTGGGCGACGTCCTCGAACTTGCCGGTTCGGCTGAACCCGGGGGTCGGCTGGTTGATGAAATCGCGCTTCTCGGCGACCCAGTGGCCCATCATCTCGGTATACGCATAGGCATAGCGCGTGCCGGTCCACAGGTTCTCGCCTTCGCGCGACATGCCCTGCGGTTGCGGGGCGTGCGCGAATTTGCCGGTCCGCGCGAGTTCCTCGGCATAGGCGCGTGCGGTGGTCGCCAGCGTATCGCTCCAGGTGAGCGGTGCCACGCCGACGGCGGCGCGCGCGGCGTTGTGGCCGTCCATCATCGCGGTCTTGAGCAGGCTCGCACCGCGCGGTGCCGGCGCCATGGTATCGCGACGCTCGACGACTCGCTCGGGGCCCTGGGCGCAGCCTGCCAGCAAAAGCGCCCCGGCGATCGCCAAACCCATCCGTGCCGTCATTGCGCTTCCTTCGGCCGCCCCGTGCGACCATATGCGCGAGATAATGCCCGTCTTCGAAACACCAAGCCCTTCGTCTGATCTCGCGCTTTACGTCCACTGGCCGTTCTGCGTGTCGAAATGCCCGTATTGCGACTTCAACAGCCACGTTCGCGAGGAGGTGGACCAAGCGGCTTGGCGGGATGCGCTGCTCACCGACCTCGCGCATGAGGCGGGCGTGTTGCCGGGACGGAAGTTGCAGTCGATCTTCTTCGGCGGTGGCACGCCGTCGCTGATGCCGCCGTCGACCGTCGCGGCGGTTCTCAATGCAGCGGAGAAGGCGTGGGGGTTTGCCGAGGGGATCGAGATCACGCTCGAGGCTAATCCGTCTTCGGTGGAGGCGGCGCGGTTTGCCGATCTGGCGCGTGCTGGGGTGAACCGGGTGTCGCTGGGGCTGCAATCGCTCGACGATCAGGCGCTGAAATTTTTGGGGCGTGCGCATGACGTAAACGAGGGGCAAGCCGCGCTGGCGACTGCGCAGAGCGTGTTTCCGCGCGTGAGTTTCGACCTGATCTATGCGCTTCCCGGCCAACGGCTCGACGATTGGCGCGCAGAACTGGCGCGCGCGTTGAGCCTTGGGACGGAACATCTCTCGCTGTACCAGTTGACGATCGAAGCCGGCACACGGTTCGCGACCGAGGCGCTGGCGGGGCGGATCGTGATCCCGGATGGCGATTCGGCGGCCGACCTGTTCGAGGCGACGCGTGCGGATACCGCCGCGGCGGGGTTGCCCGCGTACGAGACGTCGAACCATGCGCGGCCGGGGTCGGAAAGCCGACACAACCTCGCTTACTGGCGGTACCAGGATTACGCAGGGATCGGGCCGGGCGCGCATGGACGGCGCGGCGGGCTGGCGACGGTGCGGCGGAAAAAGCCGGAGAACTGGCTGGCGGCGATCGAGCGCAATGGCCACGGGATGGAGGTCGAGGATCCGCTTTCGCCGTCGACGCGGGCGACCGAGGCTTTGCTGATGGGGTTGCGGTTGGCCGAAGGGGTCGATCTGGACCGGATCACAGCGCTGAACGCGGGCGTGGTGCCGGTCGATCTGGCGGCGGTGGCGCGGTTGGAGGCGCTCGGGCTGATCGTGCACTCGCCGGGCCGGTTGCGGGTTACCGAGGCGGGGGCGTTGCTACTCGATGCTATCCTGCCTGAGATCGTGACGGCGTAACCTATCCAGGATCATCCCCCTCCCTCGAAGGGAGAGGTTAGGGGTGGGTAGGCCAGTTGGTTACCAGCGCACCCGCCCGATACCGAGCCACCCCCTCCCTTCCAGGGAGGGGCGAAGAGCTTACTTCCCGAACCCGGCCGGTGCTGGCGAGACCACTGTCGTCGTGCCGCCGCGGATCTCCTTAACCTCTAGCGCGCGCTCGGCGACATTGTCGCGGCCGAAGCGGAACGCGCCGTCGATGCCGGCGAACCCGTCGCCGTCGCGCAGGCGGTTCACGGGGAACGGCGTGCCGGGCTTCCAGTCGCGCGCGATGCGGACCGTCAGCAGGACCGAGTCGTAGCCGAGGCTCGACAAGCGGTATGGCCCTGCCCCGAACCGCGCGCGATATTTTGCGGCGTATTGGCGGTACAGCGTGTCCGAAACGCTGGCGTACCACGCGCCCGACAGCGCAGGCTTCGCGGCGATCCCCGCGTCCGAGTTCCAGAGTTCGGTGCCGAGGATGCGCGTCGACGCGCCGCTGCCGCGCTTCACCATTGCAGTCGCCGAGGCTGCGGTGGCGCCCCCATCGGCGATCAGAACCGCATCATAAGGCGCCTTTGCCGCCAGCCGCGTGACCGCGCCGGAAATGCCGCCGGGGCCCCGCGCGTAGGTCTGGAGCGAGACAACCTGACCGCCCGCGCCCTCGACCGCGCGGAGGAACGCGGTGGACGCACGCTCGCCATACAGCCCGTTGGGGACGAGGCCGGCGAAGTTGCTGACACCGCGCTCCTTGGCGAAGTCCACGACGCGCGCGATCGACTGGGTTGGGACATAGCCCATGAGGTACGCGCCGTTGCCCGCCACGCCGAGATCGTTGGAGAAGCTCAGCACCGGAATGTTCGCGGCGCGCGCGATCGGCGCGACCGCGCGGACGTCGTCGGCGAGCAGCGGTCCGAGGATCAGCTGCGCGCCCTCGGCGATCGCGCGCTGCGCGGCGGCGGCGGCTCCGGTCGCGGTGTCGTAGTTGGTGATCCGGACGCGCTGGTTCTGCGTGTCGAGCAAGGCCAGCATCGTCGCGTTGGCGATCGAGGTGCCGACCCCCGCGTTGCTGCCCGACAACGGCACGAGCAGCGCGACGCGGTTGCGCTCGGCATCGCGCGGGATGCCCGTCTCGACGCCGATCTCGGGGCGATCGACGGGGCGCGTGGTCGGGCGCTGCTGCGACGGCTCGACCGGACCGCGCGGGACTATCGTCTGACAGGCGCCAAGCAAGCACGCGGCACCGAGTGCCACCCACCGGCCGAATGCGCGTTGCCGTATCGTCGTCGCGTCTGCCATGACCGTCCCCATGAACCCTGAAACTCTTCTCGATCCCGGCCTCTACATCGTCGCGACCCCGATCGGCAATCTTGGCGATCTGTCGCCGCGCGCCGCCGACATCCTCCGCCGCGCCGACGTGATCGCGGTCGAGGACAGCCGCGTGACCGCCGGTTTGCTCCGCCACATCGGCACGAAGACGCCGATGGTGCCGTATCATGACCACAGCGCGGAAGGCGTGCGGCCGGCGCTGATCGCGCGGATGGCGACGCAGGCGGTGGCGCTGGTGTCGGATGCGGGGACGCCGTTGATCTCGGACCCCGGTTTCAAGCTGGTGCGTGATGCGCGGGCGGCGGGGCATCTGGTGGTGACGATTCCGGGGCCGTGCGCGGCGGTGGCAGCGCTGACGCTGGCGGGGTTGCCGACCGATCGGTTCCTGTTCGTGGGCTTCCTGCCGTCGAAGATGCACGCGCGGGCGGAGGCGATCGCGGAGGTTGCGACGATCCGCGCGACGCTGGTGATGTATGAATCGGGGCCGCGACTGGGCGCATGTCTTGCCGCGCTGGCCGAGGGACTCGGCGACCGCGAGGCGGCGGTGACGCGCGAGATCAGCAAGAAGTTCGAGGAGGCGGTGACGGGGACACTCTCGACGCTCGCCGCGCGCTACGCGGATGCGCCGCCGCGGGGGGAGATCGTGATCGTCGTCGCACCGCCGGGCGAGGCGCCGCCGGCGAGTGCGGAGGACGGTGACGCGGCGCTGATCGAAGCGTTGACGCGATTGTCGACCGGGCAGGCCGCGAGTGAAGTAGCGAAGAAGCTCGGGCTGGACCGCAAGGCGTTGTATGCGCGGGCGCTGGAATTGAAGCCCAAGCCCTGATCTCCCCTCCCGCTTGCGGGAGGGGTCGGGGGAGGGCATGCCATGGACGTGCCGCCCTTCCCCTCCCCTAGCCCCTCCCGCAAGCGGAAGGGGACGCACGACCGAAAGGCTGCGGAGGCGACCGGCCGTCGCGGTGAGCGGCTGGCGGGGTGGTGGCTGCGCCTCAAGGGCTGGAGCATTCTCGATCGCAGAGTCCGCACGCCCGCTGGCGAGGTCGACCTCGTCGCGCGAAAGGGCAACCTCGTCGCATTCGTCGAGGTAAAAACCCGCGCGACCGCCGCCGAACTCGACTTCGCGATCGACGAGCGTCGCCTCGTCCGCGTCGCCGCCGCGGCTGAATATCTGATGCCGCGCTATGCCGGACCCGGCGACGATATCCGCGTCGACGTCATCCTGCTCGCCCCAGGTACGCGGCCCCGCCATATCGAGAATGCCTGGATCGGGTGACTTCGCGCCCGCCCGCGCCTACATGCGCTCGACCGAACAGAAGGAAGACGCATGAGCCTCACCGTCGCCGTCCAGATGGACCCGCTCGACAGCATCAACATCGCCGGCGATTCGACCTTCGCGCTGATGCTCTCCGCGCAGGAGCGCGGGCATAAGCTGTTCCACTACTCGGCCGAGGATCTGAACTACCGCGACGGCCACGTCTGGGCGAAGGCGCATCCGGTCACGGTCCAGCGCGTCGTCGGCGATCATTTCTCGGCAGGCGAGCCGGTAAACCTCGACCTCGGCGACCAGGCGGACGTCGTGCTGATGCGCCAGGATCCGCCGTTCGATCTCGGCTATATCACCGCGACGCACCTGCTCGAGCGGATCGCCGACAAGACGCTGGTCGTGAACGATCCCGCGCAGGTGCGGAACGCCCCCGAGAAGGTCTTCGTCCTCGACTATCCGCAGTTCATGCCGCCGACGCTGGTCACGCGCTCGCTCGACGAGGCGCGGAAGTTCTTGGCCGAGCATGGCGCGATCGTGGTCAAGCCGCTGCACGGCAATGGCGGCAAGGCGATCTTCAAGGTCGAGTCGGACGGCGCGAACCTGTCGGCGCTGATGGAGGTCTTCAACATGACGTGGCGCGAGCCGCACATGGTGCAGGCGTTCCTCCCCGACGTGGCGAAGGGCGACAAGCGGATCGTGCTGATCGACGGAGAGGTCGCGGGGGCGATCAACCGGCTGCCGGGCGAAGGCGAGATCCGTTCGAACCTCGCGGTCGGCGGCTCGGCGGAGAAGTCGGTGCTGACCGACAAGGAGCGCGAGATCTGCGCGGTGCTCGGGCCGGAGCTGAAGAAGCGCGGGCTGCTGTTCGTCGGGATCGACGTGATCGGCGGGACGTGGCTGACCGAGATCAACGTGACCTCGCCGACCGGGATCGTGGCGATCTCGAACTTTGATGGGACGGACGTGGCCGGCATGATCTGGGATGCGATCGAGGCGAAGGTCGCGGCGCGGTAATTTCAGCGCGCGTTGGAGCTGGTACGCGCAATCTTCAGAAGGCCACCACCCGGGCGAAGGCCGGGGCCCAGTTGGCGAGGTTGCAGTAACGGAGCGTTGCCCTTCGTTATCGACGTCTCCCAACTGGGCCCCGCCTCCGCCGGGGTGGTGACATCGTTCGGTCGGGGGTGTCCCGCTCATAGCGGCACCTCGCGGAACCCATCGGGCATCCCGGCAGTATCTCATACCCATGACCGAATTCATCCTCGATCTCATCGCCTGGGGCGGATATTTCGGTATCTTCCTGTTGATGGCGCTCGAGAATATCGTCCCCCCCGTGCCGTCCGAAGTCATCATGGGGCTCGGCGGCATGGCGGTCGCGCGCGGCGACATGAGTGTCGTGCCGCTGATCGCCTGGGGCACCGCGGGCTCGGTCGTCGGCAACTACTTCTGGTATTATATCGGCCGCAACATCGGCTACGAGCGCTTCCGTCCGTTCATCGAGCGCAACGGGCGCTGGCTGACGATGGAATGGTCCGACGTCGAGAAGATCCACCGCTTCTTCACGAAGCGCGGCGGCTGGGTGATCTTCGTGTTCCGGTTCATGCCGACCTTCCGCACCGTCATCTCGCTGCCAGCGGGGATGACTTGCATGCCGATCTGGCAGTTCGTGATCTGGACGGCTGCCGGCAGCGCGATCTGGAACACCGTGCTAGCCTATGCCGGCATCCTGCTGGGCTCGCATTTCGAGGAACTCGATCGCTATGTCGGGCCGGTCGCGGTGGCGACGTTCGCGGTCATCATCATTGGCTATGTCTGGCGGGTCGTCACCTGGAAGCCCAAAGCCTAGCCCCGCCTCTCTCACGCACGGGGATGCGCGTTACGGTACACGTCCATCAGATGAGCGGCATCGACCTGCGTATAGACCTGAGTCGAACTGAGACTGGCGTGACCGAGCAACTCCTGGAGCGCACGTAGGTCCGCCCCCCGCCCCAGCAGGTGGGTGGCGAAGCTGTGGCGCAGCGCATGCGGCGTCGTGCGCTCGCCCAGTCCAAGCCGCGCGCGCGCGGACTGCACCGCACGCCGGATCATCACCGGCGACAGCGGACCACCCTTCGCGCCGCGAAACAACGGCGTATCGCGCTCGATCGGCCATGGCGTCTGCGCGGCATAATCTTCAATCGCATCGCGTACCTGCGGGAGGAGTGGCACGACTCGCGTCTTGGCCCGCTTGCCGAGCACGCGAACCGTATCGCCCAGCGGTAGCACCGCTCCCGGCAATGCGAGGGCCTCGCCGATACGCAGCCCCGCGCCGTACAACAGCATTAGCACCGCCCAGTCGCGCGCGCCGATCCACGGCTCGGCAGCGTCGTCCGACACCTCCTCCGCGAGCGCGACGGCCTCGGCGGGCGAGATCGGTCGTGGCACGCCTCGCTTCACCCGAGGCCCGCGCAATCGTGGTTGCTCGGCGTCCGCGTTGGCCCAGGCGAGGAAGCCCCGAACAGCAGACAGTTCGCGCGCCGCCGATGCATTACCAAGTCCTTGCCCGCGACGGTGCGCGAGATATCCCCGCAGATCGGCCCCAGTCACCTGAGCAAACGCCGGACGATCGACACGCGTGCCCCAATGGCCATGCAGGAACGCGGTCAGCCGCTCGGCGACCGCCTTGTAAGCACGAACCGTGTGAATCGACCGACGCCGATCACGCTGCAGATGCTCCGCCCAGAGCATCGACGCAGGTAGGTTCCCGGCTGCCATGTCTTCATCGATATGCATATGTGGACAGTAACGCCCCGAACAGGCAAAGAAAAATTAACCCCGCCGCTATATTCGAGTCACATGCCGCCTGTCGATCTCTTCGCAGACAACTTCTCCGACGAAGCACGGCGTGTGGCAGCGCTTCATGCGCTGGCGTTGCTCGACAGCGAACCCGAGCGTGAATTCGACGCTTTGGTCGCTCTAGCTGCAGAAATGCTCGGCTGTCCTAACGCTATGTTAACCTTCGTCGACAGCGAGCGACTGTGGATCAAGGCCGCAAGTGACGGCGAACGCGGCGAAATCTCCCGAGATGTCGGCATGTGCAACCATACGATCCGCGGCAACGGACCGATGGTCGTCGAGGATCTCACGAAGGATTTTCGATTCTCGAACAACCCCCTCACAGAGTCGCCCGACGGCATACGGTTCTACGCCGGTGCACCCGTGCATGCGAAGGACGCGAATGGCGATCATCATGCGATCGGTTCGATCTGCGTCGTCGACTCGGTTCCGCGGTCGTTGAACGATGCCGGCCGCAACGCTCTGACTCATCTCGCCACGCTTGCCGAAGCAATGATCGCAGCGCGGTCGGCCGCACGCCAAGCGATCGCCATCGCCACGACCGCCGATCGCCAGGCGGCTGCGCTTGCCCGCCAGGACCGCGTCTTCCGGCAGGCCGAGCGCATGGCGGCGATAGGGTCGTGGCGCGTGTCGCTCGCCGACGAGAAGCTGCAATGGTCGGACGGCGTCTATCATATCCATGGACTGCCGCTCGGCGCCCTGCCCGACATGCCGGTCGCGATGGAATTCTATCCGCCGCATGCACGCGATGAAATCAATGCATCGTTGCAGAAGACTATTGAGACGGGGACACCTTTCGACATCGAAGTCGACTTCAAGACGGCGCAGGGCGAGCAGCGCCGGGTGCGGGTGCTCGGCGAATGCGAGACTGTCGATGACCGGACCGTCGCGCTGGTCGGGGTCTTCCAGGACGTCACCGAACGCCATGCCCTCGAAGTCAACCTGCGCCGGTCCGCGAATACCGACTCGCTGACCGGGATCGCCAACCGAGCCGCCTTCGATCGCGCGTTGGATGCGGCGATGACGCGGTCTCATGCCGACGGATCGCCGTTGTTGCTCGCGCTGCTCGATCTGGATGGCTTCAAGGCGATCAACGACACGCTTGGGCACACGGCGGGCGACGACGTGTTGCGCGGCGTCGGTCGTATCCTCAAATCCCCGTGGCTAAAGAACAGCTTCGCCGCGCGCGTCGGTGGCGACGAGTTCGCGATCCTGATCGACGATCCCGGCATGGCCGCCAACCCCGGCCATATCCGCTCGCGCCTGGAAGAAGCGTTGCGCTTCCCGATCGCGCTAAACGGCCTCGCGATGGTCAGCGCCGGCACGGTCGGCATTACCGCACTCGATCGCGACTGCCATTCGGTCCGCGACTTCATCCACCGCGCCGACACGATCCTGTACCAGGCGAAGCGTGCGCGCGTCGGTGAACGCCGGCGGCCAAACCGCGACGCCGCGTAACGCCGCACCACCCGGCTCGACGTAAGCGGTTCCCGTAGACTCGTTCTGTCCCCATATACCGACACGATGTCGTCCCGTGCCCGTGTCCTGATCCTCAACGCCGCCCTCGGGCCACTCGACTACCGCGTGCCGGAAGGCATGGCCGTCGAACCGGGATCGGTCGTCGTTGCGCCGCTTGGACCCCGACAGCTGCTCGGCGTCGTATGGGAGGCGGAGCGGATGCCGTCGGATGCGGAGGTCGGCGACAACCGCTTGCGCAACCTGCTCGCCGTAGCCGACGTGCCGCCGCTCGGGGCTCCGTTGCGGCGGCTGGTCGAGTGGACGGCGGACTATTACCTCGCACCGGCGGCGTCGGTGCTGCGGATGACGCTCGCCTCGACTTCAGCGCTTGAGGGCGCGCGGACGGCGATCGAGTACCGGGCGACGGGCGTCGTGCCGCCGCGCCTGACACCACAGCGCGAACAGGCACTGGAACGGATCGCCGACCGCCAGGGCCTGATTCGCGAACTCGCCACGCTGGCGGAAGTCAGCGACGCGGTGATCCGCGGGCTGGCAAAGGTCGGTGCGATCGAGGCGGTCGAGGTGAGCATCGACAGCCCCTACCCCGTGCCCGATCCGCGCCATCACGAGCCTTCGCTGTCCGACGACCAGCGTGCGGCGGCCGACGCATTGGTCGCAGGGGTGGCCGAGCACGCGTTCCACCCGACTTTGCTCGACGGCGTCACGGGCTCAGGCAAGACCGAGGTCTATTTCGAGGCGATCGCACAAGCGATTCGCGATGGCCGCCAGACGCTCGTCCTGCTCCCCGAAATCGCATTGACCGAGCCTTTCCTGAAGCGCTTCCACGATCGGTTCGGGTGCGAGCCGATCGCGTGGCATTCCGGGCTTCGCTCGACCCAGCGACGACGGGCATGGCGGGCGATCGCGAGCGGCGAGGCATTGGTGACGGTCGGCGCGCGCTCGGCACTTTTCCTGCCCTACCGCGACCTCGGGCTGATCGTCGTCGACGAGGCGCACGAGACCAGCTTCAAGCAGGAAGAGGGCGTGCATTATCATGCGCGCGACGTCGCGGTGATGCGCGGCAAGTTCGAGGGCTGCCCGGTCATCCTCGCCTCCGCGACGCCGGCGATCGAGACTCGCCAGCAGGTCGCGACCGGGCGGTATGCGGAACTAAAATTGCCTGGCCGGTTCGGTGCGGCGGAGATGCCGACGATCGAGCCGATCGACCTGATCAAGGAGCCGCCCGAGCGCGGTCGCTGGCTGGCGCCGCGTCTGGTCAAGGCGATGCAGGCGACGCTGGAACGGCGCGAGCAGTCGTTACTGTTCCTCAACCGGCGGGGATATGCGCCGCTGACCTTGTGCCGGACCTGCGGGCATCGCTTCCAGTGCCCGAACTGCACCGCTTGGATGGTCGAGCATCGCCTCACGCGACGGTTGGCCTGCCACCACTGCGGCCACGCGGAGCCGACGCCGCGGGTCTGCCCCGAGTGCAAGGGGGAGGACACGCTGGTCGCCTGCGGACCCGGGGTCGAACGAATCGCCGACGAGGTAACGGCGCTGTTCCCCGAGGCGAAAACGGCCGTCGTCACATCGGACACGATCTGGTCACCGGCCAAGGCGGCGGAGTTCGTCGGGCGGATGGGAGCCGGCGATATCGACATCGTCGTCGGCACGCAGCTGGTGACGAAGGGGTATCACTTTCCGAACCTGACGCTGGTCGGGGTCGTCGATGCGGACCTGGGGCTGGACGGTGGCGACCTGCGGGCGGCGGAACGGACGTTCCAGCAGATCCGGCAGGTCTCGGGGCGTGCCGGGCGTGGCGAGAAGCCGGGTCACGTGTTCATCCAGACGCATAGTCCCGGCGCGCAGGTCATGCAGGCGCTGATCACCGGCGATGCGGATGCGTTCTACGCCGCCGAGACGGACGCGCGGAAGGATGCGGGCGCGCCGCCGTTCGGGCGGTATGCGGCGATCGTGGTGTCGTCGGAAGATCAGTCCTGCGCGCACGATACGGCCAAGCTGGTGGGTCGGAGCGCGCCGGAGGTCGAGGGGATGCACGTCTATGGCCCGGCGCCCGCGCCGCTGGCGATGTTGCGGGGGCGGCATCGGTACCGGCTGCTCGTCCATGCCAGGCGCGCACTCGACGTGCAGGACGTCATACGGGACTGGCTGGGAAAGCTGGAATGGCCTTCGAAGGTGCGAGTGACGGTCGACGTCGATCCGTATAACTTTTTGTGACCGGGCAGGAAACGCGGCCTTAACGCCTGCTGCCTATCCTTCCAGGATGTCGTCGGCCCGCATCGCCCCCATTCAATGGCTTCGCGCACTTGCAGCCACCCTCGTCTTGCTGATGCACGCGTCCGACATGATCGATTTCGGACCAGTTGCGCTGACCGGCAAGTTCGTACCGTCGGTCCCCAATCTGTCGATGTTCGGTGCGAGCGGGGTCGACCTGTTCTTCGTCATCAGCGGGTTCGTCATGGCGCAGTCGCTGGCGACCGCGGACGCTGATTCATGGCGGTTCCTGGCAAAGCGATGGTTGCGGATCGTACCGTTGTTCGCGTGCGTCAGCGCGGTCTACATGATGATCATGCACGACCCGTTGACCGTGCCGGCGGCGTGGATGTCGATCACCGTGCTGCCCGTTCTCGACGGAGCGGGCTACCATGTTCCCGCGCTGTATCCGGGCTGGACGCTCGGGTTCGAATTCGCGTTCTATGCCATCGTGGCGGTTGCCATGCGGGCGCCGCAGCGCCGCGTCGAAACGCTGCTGGCCCTCACGGTGGCGCTGGCGCTGATCGGCAGCGTCGTTCATCCCGTCTGGGCACCTTTGAGGCTGCTGCTGAACCCGCTCCTGCTCGAATTTGCGCTCGGCGTCGGTGTGTGGATGGCTTGGCGCAGCGGGATCAGCGCACGCTATGCGACGCCCGCGCTCGTCATCGGGACCGTACTGCTGGTGGTCGGGATCGCCTTCGGACTAGGCGTCCAGCTATCGCTTCAGATCGAGGTTGCCGTTGCCGGTACCTCGGGCCTCGCGCGGACCTGGACGTGGGGCATTCCCTGGGCACTGGTGGTAGTCGGGGTGATCGACACATCGGCGGAGGGACGGTTCGAGCGGATCGTCGCGCGCGTGGGCGATGCGTCCTATTCGACGTACCTGACCCATCCCTGCCTGATCGCGCTGCTCTGGATGGTCGGAGGCTATGCCCCAACCATGTCACCCTATCCGTTCGCGCTGGCGTTCATCGTCGCGTCGACGATCCTGGGACTGGCGGTGCATCGGTGGATCGAGCGGCCGCTGCTGGCGCGGTTGCGGCGTCGGCCGTCGGTATCGATCGGGCGAGTACCGGCGCTCGCCTGACGGGCGTTATTCGCCGGCGTGTTCGGCGAGGACGGTCAGGCCCTTGGCGTTGACCTCGGCGAAACCGCCCTTGATCGCGATGATCTCGGGCGTGCCGTTCTGCGTACGGAAGATCTGCACGCCGCCGTCGCGGACCGTCGACATGAACGGCGCGTGGCCTTCGAGGACGCCGAAGTCGCCTTCGGTGCCGGGGACGACGACCATGTAGACCTCCTCCGAGCGGACGAGCGTTTCTGGCGTGACGAGTTCGAAATGCAGCATGTCTGGGTCTCACTCCCCTCCCGCATGCGGGAGGGGCCGGGGGTGGGCTCGCGCCATCAGCGTCGCGCGACGTGGAGAGCGGGTGCCCACCCCCCAGCCCCCTCCCGCTTGCGGGAGGGGGAGCAGTAGTAGCTTACGCTTCCGAAGCCATCTTCTCGGCCTTGGCGACGGCTTCGTCGATGCCGCCGACCATGTAGAACGCCGCCTCGGGAAGGTGATCATACTCGCCCTCGACCACCGCCTTGAACGACCGGACGGTGTCCTCGAGCTGGACGAACTTGCCGCTGATGCCGGTGAAGACCTCGGCGACATGGAACGGCTGGCTCAGGAACTTCTGGATCTTCCGCGCACGCTGCACGGTGAGCTTATCCTCTTCGCTCAGTTCGTCCATGCCGAGAATCGCGATGATGTCCTGCAGCGACTTGTACTTCTGCAGCGTCGACTGGACCGCACGCGCAGTGTCGTAATGCTCCTGGCCGACGACGCGTGGCTCGAGCAGACGCGAGGTCGAGTCGAGTGGATCGACTGCCGGGTAAATGCCCAGCTCCGAGATCGCACGGTTGAGGTTGGTCGTGGCATCGAGATGCGCGAACGACGTCGCCGGTGCCGGATCGGTAAGATCGTCGGCCGGCACGTACACGGCCTGCACCGAGGTGATCGAGCCCTTGTTGGTCGACGTGATGCGCTCCTGCAGCGCGCCCATGTCGGTCGACAGCGTCGGCTGATAGCCCACTGCCGACGGGATGCGGCCGAGCAGTGCCGAAACCTCTGCGCCCGCCTGCGTGAAGCGGAAGATGTTATCGACGAAGAACAGCACGTCCTGGCCTTCGACGTCGCGGAAATACTCGGCGATCGTCAGGCCCGACAGCGCGACGCGAGCGCGTGCGCCTGGCGGCTCGTTCATCTGGCCGAACACCAGCGCGACCTTCGAGCCCTCCGACTGCGGATTGCCGTCGGCATCCTTGGCGATGACGCCTGCGTCGAGGAACTCGTGGTACAGATCGTTGCCCTCGCGGGTACGCTCGCCGACGCCGGCGAACACCGAGGTGCCGCCATGGCCCTTGGCGATGTTGTTGATCAGCTCCTGGATCAGCACGGTCTTGCCGACGCCGGCGCCGCCGAACAGGCCGATCTTGCCGCCCTTCGCATAGGGTGCGAGCAGGTCGATGACCTTGATGCCGGTGACCAGGATCGCGCTCTCGGTCGACTGGTCGACGAACAGCGGTGCCGAGGCGTGGATCGGGGCGGTCGTCTCTGCGCCGACCGGGCCACGCTCGTCGATCGGCTCGCCGATGACGTTGAGGATGCGGCCGAGCGTCTTCGGGCCGACCGGCACGCGGATCTGCGAGCCGGTGTCGGTGACGGTCTGGCCGCGGGTCAGGCCCTCGGTGGCGTCCATCGCGATCGTGCGAACGGTGTTCTCGCCGAGATGCTGCGCGACCTCGAGCACGAGCCGGTTGCCGTTATTGTCGGTTTCGAGCGCCGACAGAATGGCGGGCAAATTGTCGGGGAAATGCACGTCGACGACCGCACCGATGACCTGCGAGATGCGGCCGGTGTTGTTGGTGGCCTTGGGGGCGAGCGTGGTTCCGAGGGTCTCTGGGGCGGTTGCCATTGTCTGCTTCCTTGGACTTACTTGAGCGCTTCGGCGCCCGAGATGATTTCGACCAGCTCGGTCGTGATCGCGGCTTGGCGGGTACGGTTATACTGGATCGAGAGGCGCGTGATCATGTCGCCGGCGTTGCGCGTGGCGTTGTCCATCGCGTTCATGCGCGAGCCCTGCTCCGACGCCGCGTTTTCGAGCAGCGCGCGGAAAATCTGGATCGCGACGTTGCGCGGCAGGAGATCGGCGAGGATCGCTTCCTCGTCGGGCTCATACTCGACCACGGCTTCGGCGGGCGCGCCCGGCTTGGCTTCCGCACCGGGGATCGCCGAGAGCGGAATCGGGATGATCTGGATGCCGGTCGGCACCTGTACCAGCGCCGACACGAACTTCGCGTAGAACAGGTGCGCGACATCGAACTGGCCCTCGCCGAAGCGCTTGATCAGGTCTTCGGAGATTTCCTGCGCATCGCTGAACGCGAGCCGCTTGATCTGGCCCATCTCGTGATCGGCGAGGATGTCGTTCGGGAAGAAGCGCTTGATCACGCGCCCCTTCTTGCCGGCGACATAGAACTTCACGGTCTTGCCCGCCGCGATCAGCTCCTCGGCCTTGCGACGTGCCGCGCGGACGATGTTGGTGTTGAACGCACCGGCCAGGCCACGCTCCGACGTCGCGATGACGATCAGGTGGACCTGGTCCTTGCCGGTGCCCGCGAGCAGCGGCGACGCGCCCGGCGCGATACCGACGCGCCCCGCGAGGCTCGCCATCACCGCTTCGAGGCGCTCGGCATACGGACGCCCGGCGACCGCCGCGTCCTGCGCACGGCGCAGTTTCGCAGCCGCGACCATCTTCATCGCCTTGGTGATCTTCTGCGTCGACTTCACCGAGCCGATGCGGATCTTGAGGGCCTTAAGGCTCGCCATTCTCGTTCCCTTGTTCCCCCGCGAAGGCGGGGGCCCAGTCTGGGTCCCCGCCTTCGCGGGGACACAAGTTATTTATGCAAACGTCTTCGCGAACGCTTCGAGCGCTGCCTTCAGCTTGTCCTTCGCCTCGTTACCCAAGTCGCGGGTATCGCGGATCAGCTTCAGCACGTCGGCGTGGTTCGCGCGCATGTCCGCCAGCAGCGCCTGCTCGTAGCGGGTCACGTCGGCAACCGGCACCTTGTCGAGATAGCCGCTGGTGCCAGCGAAGATCGACACCGTCTGCTCTTCGAATGGCAGCGGCGAGAACTGGGCCTGCTTCAGCAACTCGGTCAGACGCGCGCCGCGGTTGAGCAGCTTCTGCGTCGACGCATCGAGATCCGACCCGAACTGCGCGAATGCCGCCATCTCGCGGTACTGCGCCAGCTCGAGCTTGATCGAGCCCGACACCTTCTTCATCGCCTTGGTCTGAGCGGCCGAACCGACGCGCGACACCGAAAGCCCCACGTTGATCGCCGGACGCACGCCCGAGAAGAACAGGTCGGTCTCGAGGAAGATCTGGCCGTCGGTGATCGAGATCACGTTGGTCGGGATGTACGCCGAAACGTCGCCCGCCTGCGTCTCGATGATCGGCAGCGCGGTCAGCGAGCCGCCGCCGTTCGCGTCCGACATCTTCGCCGCACGCTCGAGCAGACGGCTGTGGAGATAGAACACGTCGCCCGGATAGGCTTCACGGCCGGGAGGACGACGCAGCAGCAGCGACATCTGGCGATACGCGACCGCCTGCTTCGACAGATCGTCGTAGCAGATCAGCGCGTGCATGCCGCGATCGCGGAAATACTCGCCCATCGCGACACCGGTGTAAGGCGCGAGATACTGGAGCGGTGCGGGGTCCGACGCGGTCGCGGCGATGACGATGGTGTATTCCATCGCGCCGTTCTCTTCGAGCGTCTTGACCAGCTGAGCGACGGTCGACCGCTTCTGCCCGATCGCGACATAGACGCAATACAGCTTATTCGACTCGTCGTCGCCCGCGTTGGGGATCTTCTGGTTGATGAAAGCATCGATCGCGACGGCGGACTTGCCGGTCTGGCGATCGCCGATGATCAGCTCGCGCTGGCCGCGGCCGACGGGCACGAGTGCGTCGATCGCCTTGAGCCCGGTCTGGACCGGCTCGCTGACCGACTGGCGCGGGATGATGCCCGGTGCCTTGACCTCGACGCGGCTGCGCTCGGTGGTGTGGATCGGGCCCTTGCCGTCAATCGGGTTGCCGAGGCCGTCGACCACGCGGCCGAGCAGCTCCTTGCCGATCGGCACGTCGACGATCGTGCCGGTGCGCTTGACGATGTCGCCTTCCTTGATCTCGGAATCGCTCCCGAAGATCACGACGCCGACGTTATCGGCCTCGAGGTTGAGCGCCATGCCCTGCACGCCGTTCGAGAATTCGACCATCTCGCCGGCCTGGACGTTGTCGAGGCCGAAGATGCGCGCGATGCCGTCGCCGACGCTCAGCACCTGGCCGGTCTCGCTGACCTGGGCCTCGGTGCCGAAATTGGCGATCTGATCCTTGATGATCTTCGAGATTTCTGCGGCGCGGATATCCATTAGCTTAGCCCTTCATCGCGTGCGCGAGAGTGTTGAGACGCGTCTTGATCGACGAATCGATCATCTGGCTGCCGACGCGGACGACGAGTCCACCCAGCAACGATGGGTCGACGCTGAGGTCGACGGAAACTTCACGGCCGACGCGCTGGCGGAGCTGATGCTTCAGCTCGATCACCTGCTCGTCGGTCAGCGGATGCGCGGACGTCACCTCGGCGGCGATCTCGCCGCGATGCTGCGCGGCAAGTGTCCGGAATGCCTTGATGATCTTCGGCAGTGCGCCCAGCCGGTGGTTCTCGGCGAGTACGCCGAGGAAGCTCTTGGTGGTCGCATCGACGCCGAGTTCGTCGGCAACCGCGGAGACCGCCTTCACGGCAGCGCCACGCGACACCATCGGGCTGGACGTCAGCGTGCGGAAGTCCTCCGACTGCGCGAGCGCGTCTCGCACGTTCGCCAGGCTCGACTCGACCGCGTCGATCGTCTTCGCGTCACGCGCGAGTTCGAACAGGGCCAGCGCGTAACGCCCGCCTAAGCTCGCTTGAATACCGCCGGATGTCTCCACGGAACCTCTATCCTCGCCTGCAACGAATAACCGACCCAAAGGACGAGAGGGCGCGAAAGCACCTCTCCTGGGACGCGGCGCGGTTAGCATCGGGTTGTCGGATTGGCAACCCGGCGGGACGGTCGTGGGCACGGGTTTGTGACTGTTTTGTCATTGATCGAAGGTTGGAAGGTTACGATTCCGCCCCTCCCCGCCATCCCCGCGCAGGCGGGGATCCCTATCCTCCGGGCCCAGCGCTTTCACCGCACGGCCTGCCACTATGGGTTCCCGCCTCCGCGGGAATGACGGTATTGGGCAGACGTTACGACCAATCGACGAGGACGAGAGAATGACCGGCACGATGGAAACGATGACGATGTCCGACGGCGCCAGTGTCGCGGTCTATCACGCACAGCCGACCGGCGAGCGTCGCGGCGGCCTTGTACTGGTGCAGGAGATCTTCGGCGTAACCGACCACATCCGCGACCTCTGCGACGAATACGCCGCCGACGGTTACGAGGTCCTGGCCCCCGCCCTGTTCGACCGCGAGCATCCCGGTTTCGAGGCAGACTATTCGGGCGACGGCCTCGCCCGCGGCGTCGAGCTTGCGCGGCAACTCCACCCGTTCGACCTGTCGCTGAAGGACGTCCAGACCTGCATCGACACGCTCGCCCCCGCCGGGCCGGTGTTCGTGGTCGGCTATTGCTATGGCGGCTCGGTCGCGTGGTTCGCCTCGACCAAGCTGCACGGTGTCGCGGCGGCGAGCGGCTATTACGGCAGCATGATCCCGGCGGCGGCGGACGAGGAACCGAAGGTGCCGGTGATCCTCCACTTCGGTCGCCACGACCACGGTATCCCGATCGAGGGCGTCGAGCAGGTGATCGCCAAGGATTGGCCGAACGCGACGGTGTACGTCTATGAGGCAGGCCACGGGTTCAACTCGGACCGGCGGAAGGATTATCACGAGCCGAGTGCGGATCTTGCCAAGCAGCGGACGCTTGAACTGTTCCGCGCCAACGGCGGGTGATCACTGCCCTCCCAGTTTGGCGCCACCCCGGCGAAGGCCGGGGCCCAGTTGGGGGACGTCGCTAACGGAGGACACCCCTTCGTTATTGCCACCTTTCCAACTGGGCCCCGGCCTTCGCCGGGGTGGTGGCTATGGTAGAAGGCCGCGCGCAAACTGGCGCTACAAACGTAAACGCAGCCCCTACCTCCTTGTTCTCCCGCGAAGGCGGGAGCCCAGTCTGGGTCCCCGCCTTCGCGGGGAAACAATGCTCCCTCGCTCCTCCGAGATTACTCCGCTGGAAAATCCGCCCCAAGGCTATCCGCCTTGTGCGCCTCGATCTCCTTCAGCCGCTCCGCCAGTTTCTTCGTCACCGCGTCATATCCCCAAGCCCCCAGCACCAAGTGCCGCGGCGGGTTCGCATTCTCCGTCAGCGCGATCATCGCCTCGCCGGCCCGCACCGGGTCACCCGCCTGCGTCCCACTAACCTCCCGCGTACCGTCAAGCCGCTTCCCCGCCGTATCCGCATAGTCCGCGATGTTCACCGGCGTCTGCTTCAGCGAACGCCCGGCCCAATCCGTGCGGAACGGCCCCGGCTCGACGCAGGTCACGTCGATCCCAAGCGGCTTTACCTCGGCCAGCAACGCATCCGACCAGCCCTCGACTGCATGCTTCGACGCGGCGTAATAACCCGAGCCCGGGAACCCGACCTGACCCGCGACCGACGTAATGTTGATGATGTTGCCGCTCTTCTGCGCACGCATCACCGGCAGCACCGCGCGAGTCAGCGCGAACAGCCCGAACACGTTCGCATCGAACTGCGCGCGGATCTCGGACTCGACGCCCTCCTCGACCGACGCCTGATAGCCGTAGCCCGCATTGTTCACGAGCACGTCGATTCGACCGAACTTGGCCTTGGCCTGCGCGACCGCATCGTCGATCTGCGCCTGCTCCGTCACGTCGAGCGACAGCGCGAGCGCACGTTCCTCCGCACCCTCCGCCAGATCGGCGACGCGGTCGGCGTCCCGCGCGGTAACCACCGCCCGCCAACCGCGCGCGAGCACGAGCTTGGCGAGTTCGCGACCGAAACCGGTCGAGCAGCCGGAAATGAACCAGACGGGCGTGTCGGAGGCCATGAGACATCTTTCGTTAGGGGGGTATGCACGGAAGAACGGCCGGACCGCCGATTGGCTCCGCTTTGAGCGCAAGCCACGGGATGCGCGCGCGTCGCGACCGGCTATACCGATCCAATGAGCATCGCCCCCGACACCGAAGCCGCCTGGACAGCGTTCGAAGCCCGCGACCGCGCGTGGGACGGCCGGTTCGTCGTCGGCGTGAAGACCACCGGCATCTACTGCAAGCCAAGCTGTCCCGCGCGCCACCCCAAGCGCGAGAACGTCACTTTCCACCCCGATCCGCCGAGCGCTCGCGCCGCCGGTTTTCGCGCGTGTCTGCGCTGCACCCCGGACGAAGTCGGCCGCGACCGCATCGCCGTCGCCGCCGCGGTCGCGCTGCTCGAAACCGCTGAAGACCGTCTCTCGCTCGACGAGGTCGCCGCCAGAGTTGGCTACGCCCCGCACCACTTCCACCGCCTGTTCAAGCGCGCCACCGGCGTCACCCCTGCGGCCTACGCCCGCGCTTTGCGCACCGGGCGGGCGCGCGACGCTTTATCGGAGGACTCGACCGTGACCGAAGCGATCTACGACGCCGGCTATTCCGCCCCCAGCCGGTTCTACGAAGCCGACGCCAAGCGGCTCGGCATGCCCCCCAGCACCTGGGCGCGCGGCGGCGAAGGCGTCATGATTCGCTGGACGGTCGCCGACACGAGCTTGGGCGCCCTGTTCGTCGCCGCGACCGACAAGGGCCTGTGTCGCGTATCGTTCGACGAAGACGCCGACGAACTCCGCCGCCGCTTCCCAAACGCAACGATCGAGCCGGGCGACGAAGCCCTCGCGGACCTGGCAGCACACGTCGTCGCGGCCGTGGAATCCCCCGACCGCGATCAAGACCTCCCGCTCGACGTCCGAGGCACCGCGTTCCAAGAAGCGATCTGGCAAGCCCTACGCACCATCCCGATCGGTGAAACCCGCACCTACAGCGAACTCGCCGCGCTCGCCGGCCGCCCCGCCGCGGTCCGCGCCGCCGGCACCGCGTGCGGCCAAAACCCGGTCTCGATCGTCATCCCCTGCCACCGTGCGCAGCGCATCGGTGGCGCACTCGGCGGCTATGCGTACGGCCTCGACCGCAAGCGCGCACTGTTAGCCGCGGAAGCTCAGCGCGCCGACTTGCAGGAATAGACCAACTTCTCGTTCGGGAGCGGCGGCAATACCGCGCGGACCGCCGCCTGCTGGCCCGCAAGCCGCGCCAGCGCCGCATCGTCCATGTTGCACACGTTCGGCACGACGCCGCGCGCGGTCCGCGCCGCCTCCATTCCCGCCGCCGACATCAGATAGCGCGTGTTCGAATACACCCGCGTCGCCGGATCGAACGACAGCACGGACACGGTCTGCTCGGCATCGGGCACCAGCACGCGGTCCCATCGACCATTCGCGCCGACATATTGCGTCTTGCCGTTCACACACCCCTTCGCACCCCAGTCGATCGGCACGTCCTCGCTCGACGAGATCGTGATCCGGCTACGCTCCGGGATCAGCGTGCATATCAGCTTGCCAAGCGCGGCATCGGGCGTCGAAATCCGCGTCTTCGGCAGCGCCGACAGCGGCACGTCGACCTCGCCCGAAGGCCGCAGCACGAACACGACGATCGCGACCAGCACGCTTAACCCGCCGATACCCAGCGCCCAAACCGCCTGCCGTCTCTGCCCACGCGATTCGAGCAGCCCCGCGCTCCCGATCACCAGCGCCCCCGCCACCAGCAGCAGCCCGGCAAGCGCCATGACGTTCTCCCGTGCCCGCCCGGCCTCGGTCCGCGCCTTCTCCAGCGCGACCTCGCGAGTCATCGCATCCTGCGTCGCAGCATCGCGCTTGGCGGACGCCGCATCGGCGGTTGCCCGCGCATCCGCATCCGCGTCCTGCCGCAAGCGATCCTCGATCGAGGTGCACCCCGTCCCGATCGACGCGTAAGGTTGTTTCGCATCGTGGAGGAAGCCCGCCAGTTCGGTATCCGCAATCGCGAACCCGAACGTCGAATCGCCCTCCTCGCCGCGCGTGATCGCCGAGTTCACCCCGATCACCCGCCCGCATCGATCGAGCAAAGGCCCGCCTGAATTGCCGCGGGCGATACTGGCGGTGTGGAGCAGAACCTCAACACTGCTCAGCACGCGCCGGCCGGAGAGCACCCCCTCCGACCGCACCGGCGTCATCGGCCGAATATAATCCGCCGCCGACCGAGCGGTGGCGAGGTCGACGTTCCCCGGAAAGCCGAGCGACACGACCGGATCACCCTCGGTCATCGGCCCGGTATACAGCGCGCTCGGCGGTAGGCGCGCGCCGGTGAACTCGATCAGCGCCAGGTCGCGCTGTGAGTCGTACGCGATCACCTTGCCCTGGTAGGATTTGCTGCCCTCCGTAGGGACGATGCCGACGACGACGTTGTCGGGATAGCGCTCGGCGAGATCGACGACATGCGCGTTGGTGACGATCCGGTTGGGCGCGATCGCGAAGCCGCTGCCGTGGCCGAAGCCGACCACCTGGTCGTCGACCACCGCGATGGTCACGACGCGCACGACGCCGCGCCCGGTGGCGGCGATGTCGTCCGCAGACGCGGAGCTCGCCAACCCGAAGGTCAGCGCGAGAAGAAGCAGCAGGCGGATCATGCACCAGCCTTCGGGGAGTTCTTGACCGCGATCAACCCTTCGCGCTCACCGCGCGACATCCACCATTCCGGTTTGGTTAGCGAATTATCAAGCCTTGGCCCGTAACCCACTGGGTAATCATCCAGGGATTTGGGCATGAGCGCATTCGGGCGTCGTATTGGCATGAGCGGAGGGGGGCAGTCGGCCCGGCCAGCATTCGGCGTCGCACGGCCGATGCAGGGCAGCGGACCCGCGCCGCGGTCTGAGCCTGAAGGCGGGTCGCAATTCCCGCCGATCGAGTCCTTGCCGATGCCGGGCGAGACCGATGGCTTCGGCATGATGCCCGCGACGCAGATCGACGCGATGCAGCGACTGTCCGATCGTCAGAACGCGAGTGGCGAGGCCGGCAACAGCAAGGTCGAGGGCTTCGAACAGTCGATCCACAAGATCAAGGAACAGGTCCTTCCACGCCTGCTCGAACGCGTCGATCCGGAGGCGGCGGCGACGCTCGGCAAGGACGAACTCGCCGAAGAATTCCGCCCGATCATCGGCGAAGTGCTCGCCGAGCTGAAGCTGACGCTCAACCGCCGCGAGCAGTTCGCGCTGGAGAAGGTGCTGGTCGACGAGCTGCTCGGGCTCGGGCCGCTCGAGGAACTGCTGGCGGACCCGAACATCACCGACATCATGGTGAACGGCCCCGACCAGACCTATGTCGAGCGCAAGGGCAAGCTCGAACTCGCGCCGATCCAGTTCCGCGACGAGGAGCATCTGTTCCAGATCGCACAGCGCATCGTCAATTCGGTCGGCCGTCGCGTCGACCAGACCTCGCCGCTCGCCGATGCGCGTCTCAAGGACGGCTCGCGCGTCAACGTGATCGTACCGCCGCTGAGCTTGCGCGGCACGGCGATCTCGATTCGTAAGTTTTCGGCGAAACCGATCACGCTCGACATGATGGCGGGGTTCGGATCGATGTCGCCGAAAATGGCGACCGCGCTGAAGATCGCCGGCGCCTCGCGGTTCAACGTGGTCATCTCGGGCGGTACCGGCTCGGGCAAGACGACGATGCTCAACGCGCTGTCGAAGATGATCGACCCCGGCGAGCGCGTGCTGACGATCGAGGACGCCGCCGAGCTTCGCCTGCAACAGCCGCACTGGCTCCCGCTCGAAACGCGGCCTGCCAATCTGGAGGGCCAGGGCGAGATCTCGATCCGCGATCTCGTCAAGAACGCACTGCGTATGCGGCCGGACCGGATCATCCTGGGCGAAATTCGTGGCAGCGAGTGTTTCGACATGCTCGCCGCCATGAATACCGGTCACGACGGCTCGATGTGCACGCTCCACGCCAACTCCCCGCGCGAGGCGCTCGCGCGTATGGAGAACATGGTGATGATGTCCGACATCAAGGTGCCGAAGGAAGCCATCTCGCGCCAGATCGCCGACTCGGTCGAGCTGATCATCCAGGTGAAGCGCCTGCGCGACGGCTCGCGCCGGGTGACCAACATCACCGAGGTGATCGGCATGGAGGGCCCGGTGATCGTCACGCAGGAGCTGTTCAAGTTCGAGTATATGGACGAGTCGGCGGACGGGAAGATCCTGGGTGAATACCGCTCGATGGGGTTGCGGCCGTATACGCTGGAGAAGGCGAAGCAGTTCGGGTTCGACCAGGCATATCTGGAGGCGTGCCTGTAGGTCTGATTCTCGCGTCGCCTACCACCCAATGCCACCCCGGCAGAGGCCGAGGTCCAGTTGGAAAGGTGGTCATAACTTAGCGCCGTCCGCTGTCATCACCGTCCCCCAACTGGGCCCCGGCCTCCGCCGGGGTGGTGTTCTGTTTGCGCGTTGAGTGCATCCCGAACTGTTCGTTGGGCTGGTCTCGGCACGCTAGTTCGCCGGGCTGATTGCAAGACCGTTCAAGCCACTGCACGCCCCTCCTACCATTTCCTCGCGAACGCGGGAGCACAGGTGTTACGAACGCCTCCGCCTGTGACCCTGGCCCCCCGCGTTCGCGGGAGAACAATTATTGTTTTGCCAGGCCAAATTTGACTGGATCAAGATAAAGCGCGCCGTGCCAAGAGGATACTGCTCGCAGGCAAGCACGCCGCATCGCTATCCACCCCGTCTCCGCCCCGCCCTGGCGAAGCCCCCGCTTGTACCCGTCCACCGACCCGCTAGGGGACAGCGCCACATGCGTCGTGCCCTGCTCACCCTCGTCCCGCTGATCGGGGTCCTCTTCGTATCAGCGCGCGAGCCCTCTAAATCCGCTCCGGCATCCGCGACCTCCCCCGCCGCGCGCGACCGCGGCGTGTACGATCTCGCGGCGGACGCCGAAGCCCGCTGGATCCCGTTCGACCTCACCCCCGGCAACCAGATCCGCTTCAAGATGCAGCTCGACGGCCGCGACGTGACCGCGATCCTCGACACCGGCGTCAGCTTCACGCTGCTCGCCAAGACCTCCCCCGCGGTCGATCCCGCCAAGCTGGTCGCGGGTGGCAGCGCGACCGCGATCGGCGGGTCGGTCGCACTCGGCTGGATGCCGACGCGCTCGGTCGCGCTCGGTGGCCTTGCGCGGACCGGTGGCGGCGTGACCGTCGCCGACCTGCCCGCGATCGCTACCGGCAGCGCCTCCGCGGTCGACCTGCTGGTCGGTGCCGACATGCTCGCCGGCCATGCGCTCGACATCGATTACGCCGCCAAGCGCTTCCGCCTGCTCCGCTCCGGCCGCCTGCCGTTCAAGGGCGAGAACGCACCGCTGCGCGTCTCCGCCGAACGCAGCGTGTATGAAAGCGCGCTCACGCTGGGCGGCCGGCGCCTCGCGCCGATCGTGGTCGATACCGGCGACGGCTCGTCGATCACCGTCACTGCGGCGGGATGGCAGGCGGCGGATCTGAAGGCGTTGCGCACCACCAGCGCGATCGCGTTCGGGCTCGCCGGCCCGGCAGTCAGCGGCCTTGCGATCGTTCCCGAGATTGGCGTCGGCGAGATGATCGCGCGCGAGGCCGAGGTTCGGATCGAACCCGCAGACGGCTTCTCGCAGGCGATCGGCACCGCCGGGCGGATCGGCTCCGGCTTCCTCCAGAATTACCGCGTCCTGCTCGATCCCGGCGCACGGCGGATGGTGCTCAGCCGAGGTCCCAAGGCCGACCTGCCGCCGCCGCGTTCGACCAGTGGCCTGCTCATCGGCATCGAAAAGGACCGACTGAAAGTCCTTCACGTGATGCGCGGCGGCCCGGCGGCGGCATCGGGCTGGAAGGACGGCGACCTGATCTGCACGATCGACGGCACGCCCGTGACCACCGGCTATTCGACGAGCCCGATCGCATCATGGACGGCGGGCATGCCCGGCCGGGTCGTGACGCTCGGACTGTGCGACGGCACCATACGCAAGCTCGAATTGACGCATTTTTATTAGGACTGCCCATGTTTAGCCTGCGTCACCGATCGGGGCAGGCAATCTTGCTGCTCCTCGTCGCCTTCGCCCTCCGTAGTCCGTTCTTCGGCAATCCGGTGATCCATAGCGACGAGCAATTCTACCTGCTGGTCGGCGATCGCCTGCTGCACGGCGCATGGCCATTCGTCGACATCTTCGATCGCAAGCCGGTCGGCCTGTTCCTGATCTTCGCCAGCATCCGCAGCGTCGGCGGCGATGGCGTGCTGATGTACCAGCTTGCCGCGACGCTCGTCGCCACCGCCACGGCATTCCTGGTCGCGCGGATCGTCAGCCGCCTGTCCTCCGATGACGCGAACCCGGTGGCGAGCGTCGGCGCGGCGCTGATCTATCTCGTCTGGATCATCGTGTTCGACGGTGCGGGCGGGCAGTCGGCAATATGGGGCAATGCCTTGATGGCGGCTGCCGCGCTGATGGTACTCGATACGACCCGCGGCCACCGGCATATCTCCTTGCGCGGTGCCGGGGCGATGCTGCTGATCGGCCTGGCGATGCAGATCAAATACACCGCGATGTTCGAGGGGATCTTCTTCGGCCTGACGCTGGTGTGGGCCGCGTATCGCGAGGGGCGGTCGATCGGTCGCCTGGCGGCCGATGCCGCCTTGTGGATCGGCGCAGCTTTGTTCCCGACCGCGCTTGCCTGGATAGTCTATGCCGCGGCCGGCCACGGCGACGCCTTCGTCTTCGCCAATTTCCTGTCGATCTTCGGTCAGCAGGACGACGACACGCTCAGCTCAAACCTGCTGAAGCTGCTGGGCGGCGTGAGCATGAGCCTGCCGCTCGCCTGGCTTGCATGGCGGGGCCGTCGGACGGGAAGCTTCGCGCTCGGATGGCTCGCGGCGGCGGTGATCGCGATCCTCATCATGCACACGTTCGAGCTGCTCTACCTGCTGCCCCTCGCGCTGCCGCTGTCGGTCGCCGCCGGCACGGGGCTGAGCGGCCCGACGATCCGCACGACCATCTTCCGCCTTGCCGCCGTGCTGGTGTTCGGCGCGCTGGCGGCGACCGTCATGACCAGCATCCGCATCGGACGGCGCGGCAATGCGCACCAGATCGCGCAGCTCGTCCAGATGATCGGCCAGCAACCCCGCGGCTGCATGTTCGCCTATGGCAGCGAGCCGATCCTCTATTTCCTGACCCGGTCCTGCCTGCCGACGCCCTATATCTTCCGCAGCCATCTTGGCCAGACGGCCGAATCGCACGGCACGGGGATCGATCCGGTCGTGGAAGTCGCGCGTCTGCTCGCAGCCCGGCCCGGCGTGATCGTCGTACGCGCGCCCAAGCCCACCACGAACCTCGCGACCCAGGCGCTGGTACTGCGCGCGATCGCCACGCGGTATCGACTGGTCGGCTCGGTGAAGATCGGCGGGTTGCCGCAGAGCGTCTATCGCCTGCGTACCGACGCTACCCGATGACGAGGCGCGGTTACCTCAGGTCTTGAACGCGAGGCCGATCGTCACCGCAAGTCCGATCAGCGCCAGCATCTGGACGGTCGGCCAGTCGACCCAGCCCACCGAATCCGGATCGCGCCGACGTCGCCGTCTACGTTCGCCCAGCCCGGCGGCGACGGCCAGTACGGCCAGTCCGCCGCTCACACTCCACAAAACCTGGGCCATCGTTCAGCCGAGCTTCTCGACCTTTTCCTGCAACTTGGCGAGTTCGTTGCGCAGCGCGGCGATCTCGTCGTCCTTGCTGGCGGCGGGTGCAGGCGCAGGTGCGGGCGGCGTCATCGCCTGTGTTGCGGCGTCGAACATTTCGAGGTTGCGCTTGGCGATGTCGGCGAACGGCGAATTCGCGAACGCGCCCTCGACGGCGGACTTGAACTGGTCGTGATTGCGGCGGAAGCTGTCCATCGACGCCTCGAGATACCCCGGCACCATCGTCTGCATCGAGTCGCCATACATCGAGATCAGCTGGCGCAGGAAGTTCACCGGCATCATCGTCTCGCCGCGGCTCTCCTCCTCCATGATGATCTGCGTGAGGACGTTGTGCGTGATGTCCTCGTCGGTCTTCGCATCGACCACCTTGAAGTCGCGTCCCTCGCGAGTCATCGTCGCGAGATGATCGAGCGTGATGTAGGATGACGACTCGGTGTTATAGAGCCGCCGGTTTGCGTACTTCTTGATAATGACGATTCCGTCGGCAGCCTTTTGCTTCTTCATGGATCCCCCGTCTTATGTTTGAAACGGAGGCTACAGTCTTTGATGACGCACCGCAACAAGGTCCGAGGCCCTTACCCTTGTTCCTTTCCGTGCTGCGCAACGAGACTGCAGCATCGCCGGAACGCATGGCCCGCGCGCTAGCGGGATTGCGCGCTTATCAGAGCGCACCGCGAGAGGAACGCCCCGTTCCGCGGCCTGCGATCCACCGCGCAGGCCGGGTCGCGCTGCGCGATTACGGCGGCGAAGGGCGTCCCGTCGTGTTCATCCCATCGTTGATAAACCCGCCCGACATCCTCGATCATTCGCCCGAGTCTTCGCTGGTGCAATGGATCGCCAAGCAAGGATTCCACGTTTGCCTGGTCGACTGGGGATCACCCGGCATCGAGGACCGCGACCTCGATCTGGCGGCGCATGTCGAGCGGTTGCTGGTTCCGCTGTTGCGCGCACTGCCCGAGCCGCCGGTACTGGTCGGCTATTGCCTCGGCGGCACGCTCGCGCTGGGCGCCGCTGCGATCACGCCCACCGCCGGTGTGGCGACGATCGCCGCCCCGTGGCACTTCGCTGGTTATGGCGAAGGCCGTCCCACGCTCTCCGCGACCTGGGCCGCGGTCCAGCCCGCCGCCGCGATGCTCGGCCTGCTCCCGATGGAAGTGCTCCAGGCCGGCTTCTGGCAACTCGACCCTGCGCGCACGATCGCCAAATACGAAGCCTTCGCGGACCTCGCCCCAGACAGCGACGCGGCCCGCGCATTCGTCCGGCTCGAGGACTGGGCCAACGCAGGCGCGCCCCTCCCCTATGCCGCCGCCGCGTCGCTGTTCGAGGACTGCATCGCCAACGACCTGCCCGGCAAAGGCGGCTGGGTCATCGCCGGCACCCCGGTCGACCCGCTGGCGCTCACCTGCCCCACGGTCGAGTTCGTATCGCTAAGCGATCGCATCGTCCCCGCCGCCACCGCGATCGGCCTCGCCGACCGCCGCGATCTTGGCGCAGGCCATGTCGGCATGATCGTCGGCCGTTCCGCTCGCTCGCGCCTATGGGAACCGCTCGCCAACTGGATCGCCGCGCTCGGCTGACCTACATGGGGTCCAACCATAGAGGATCCCGACATGACCGACCAGAACCCGAACGACGTCGTCATCACCGCCGCGAAGCGCACCCCCGTCGGCAGCTTCCTCGGCGCGTTCGCGAGCGTACCCGCGCATGAACTCGGCCGCATCGCGATCGAAGCCGCGCTTGAACAGGCGGGCGTGGCTGGCGAAGACGTCTCCGAAGTGATCCTCGGCCAAGTCCTCACCGCGGCCCAAGGCCAGAACCCCGCCCGCCAGGCCTCGATGGCGGCAGGTGTCCCGAAGGAGATTCCCGCCTGGGGCGTCAACCAGGTCTGCGGCTCGGGCCTCCGCGCCGTCGCACTCGCCGCCCAAGCGATCCAGACCGGCGATGCCACCATCGTCGTCGCGGGCGGCCAGGAATCGATGTCGCTTTCCGCCCACGCGCAATCGATCCGCGGCGGCCAGAAGATGGGCAATCTCAGCCTCGTCGACACGATGGTCAGCGACGGCCTGACCGACGTCTTCAACGGCTATCACATGGGTATCACCGCCGAGAACCTCGCCGAGCAATACCAGGTCACGCGCGGCGAGCAGGACGCGTTCTCGGTCGCCTCGCAGAACAAGGCCGAGGCGGCGCGCGGTTCGGGCCGCTTCAAGGACGAGATCGCTCCCGTCACGATCAAGGGCCGCAAGGGCGACACCGTGGTCGCCGACGACGAATACATCCGCGCCGGTGCGACGATCGAGAGCGTCTCGGGCGTGAAGCCTGCCTTCAAGAAAGACGGCACCGTCACCGCTGCCAACGCCAGCGGCCTGAACGACGGCGCCGCCGCGCTTGTCATGATGCGCCGCGACGAAGCCGAACGCCGCGGCTCGACCATCCTCGCAACGATCAAGAGCTGGGCCTCGGCCGGCGTCGACCCGTCGATCATGGGTATCGGCCCCGTCCCCGCCACCCGGCGCGCGCTGGAGAAGGCCGGCTGGACACTCGCGGACCTCGACCTGATCGAAGCCAACGAAGCCTTTGCCGCGCAGGCACTGTCGGTCGGCAAGGAACTCGGCTGGGACGCATCGAAGGTCAACGTCAACGGCGGCGCCATCGCGATCGGCCACCCGATCGGCGCCAGCGGCGCCCGCGTCCTGACGACGCTGATCTACGAGATGCAGAAGCGCGATTCGAAGAAGGGACTCGCCACGCTTTGCATCGGCGGCGGCATGGGCATCGCTATGTGTCTGGAACGGTAACGATATGTGACGCCAAGTTTGCATAACGACGGAATGTGACGGTTTTGTCACACGACGCAGTAAAAGGGTGCGGCCGACATCGTCATTATGAACAGAACCTTGCGCATACGACGCGAACAAGTTTCAATGCCCCATCAAAGAAAACGGGGCAAAAAACATGAAATTCAATCGCTTCCTTGGCGCTACGGCGGTCGTAGGCGCACTGGCACTTCTACCGCACGGTGCGTTTGCGCAGACAACCAACGAACCAGCGCCCGTCGCCGGCGACTCCATGGCGCAGGAACCTGCCCAGACGACCAGTGCTACTCAGGCCGATGGGAAGCCCGCTGGAGGCGGTGAGGAGATCCTCGTTACCGGCTCGCGCATCCGCTCGCCAAATGCCACGTCGGTCGTTCCAGTCACGACGATCTCCGCTGCTGAACTCACCCAGACGGCCCGTACCTCGATCGGCGACGTGCTGAATGACTTGCCGCAGCTCCAGAGTTCGTTCAGCCAATCGAACTCGACCCGCTTTCTTGGCACCGGCGGCCTCAACCTCCTCGATCTTCGTGGCCTGGGAACTTCACGTACTCTCGTGCTGGTCAACGGACGTCGCCACGTCGGCTCGGACATCCTGAACAACGCCGTATCCGTCGACGTCAACACGATCCCGACCGACCTGCTCGAAGCCGTCGACGTCGTTACCGGTGGTAATTCGGCCGTGTACGGATCGGACGCGCTTGCGGGCGTCGTCAACTTCCGCCTCAAGAGCAATTTCGAAGGCCTGCAGATCCGCGCTCAGGGCGGCGTCAGCGACGAGAAGGATGCAGGCAGCTACTTCGTCAGCCTGACGGGCGGCAAGAATTTCGCCGACGGTCGCGGCAATATCGCGGTCAACCTGGAATACGCTCGCTCGCAGGCGCTGTTTGCTTCAAGCCGCAAGAGCTATCGCCAGAATGATGCTTTCATCACGACGAACATCGACGCCGCCGGCGCAGGCCTGAACGGCAACCTGAACTTCGACGGCGTGCCGGACGCGACATTCTTCCGTGACGTTCGCAGTGGATCGATTTCGGACGGCGGCCTGGTGACGTTCGCAGGTGCCGGTATTGGGGCGACTTCGGCCGCTCCTGGCACTCGGGATCCCTTGGGTCGCGCTTATACCGTCAATTACCTGTTTCAGCCCGGCGGCGCTCTCGCGCGCCAGACCGGCACGCGGGTAGGCATCGCCGGCGGCAACGCGACGACTCCCTCGGGCGCACCGGCCGGGTCGTTCCTTGGCGGCAACGGGAACACGCGCCGTGAGGGCGTGCTTATCCAGCTTCTCCCGCAGATCGATCGGTATTCGGCCAACATCATCGGTCATTTCGACGTGTCGACGGCCTTCGTGCCGTTCTTCGAAGCCAAGTATGTCCGCGTTGATTCTGTCAGCCTTGGCGGTTCGGGCCCAGCGTTCTTCACTGGCAGCACGATCGATGCGCTGTACGAGCGCCCGCGCTTCGACAACCCGTTCCTCGACGCCACTTCGCGAGCAACGCTGACGTCCCAGGCGTTGCAGTCGGCGACCAACGGCATCAACATCACGACCGGCACCGCATTTGCGCCGACCGCCACGTTGACCGCCGCCCAGGTCCAGGCGAACCAGATCGCGGCAATCAATGCCGGCTCGCAGCGGTTCATCCTGCGCAAGAACCTGACCGATCTCGGCTCGCGTCGTGAGGATGCGCGTCGCGAGACCTATCGTTTCGTGGGCGGCGTTCGTGGCGACTTCAGCGACACGTTCAACTACGAACTGTCGGCGAACTATGGCGAGTTCCGGGAAAAGACGAACGTTCTCGGCAATGTCGACGTCCAGCGCCTAAGCCTTGCTCTCGACGCGCAGCGTAACGCCGCAGGCCAGATTGTCTGCGGTTCGCAGAATAATGCAGCGCGAGGATTGTCGAGCGCTCAACAAGTTGGTGCTGGAATTGATCCGGAGACCGGCCTGCCCACGGTCGCAGGACAGGCAATTCTCAATGCCAACATCGCAGCATGTCAGCCGCTCAATCCGTTCGGCACGGGCAGCATCTCGGATGCCGCACGAAACTATGTGCTGCGCGACACGCAGTCGTTCGGCAAGATCACCCAGTTGGACATTCTCGGTACCATCGCCGGTGATACATCCAAGTTCTTTAATCTTCCCGGCGGCGCGATAGGTTTCTCGATCGGTGGTGAGTATCGTCGTGAAACCAACAAGTTCCAGGCTGATCCGCTGGTCGAGGCGGGCTACACGTTCTACAATGCTCTTGCAGCGTACAATCCACCGTCGTTCGAAGTGAAGGAAGCATTCGGCGAAATCCGCCTGCCGTTGCTCAAGGACATCTTCCTGATCAATAACCTGACGCTATCCGCAGCCGGTCGTGTTTCCGACTATAAGGGTTCGGCAGGAACCGTTTATACGTACAACTTCAATGGCGAATATTCGCCAATCCCGGATATCCGCTTCCGCGCGAACTATGGTCGTGCAGTACGCGCACCAAACCTTTCCGAGCAGTTCTCGCCAGCAGGTCAGAATTTCGCCCCGGGCTTTGCCGATCCGTGCTCTGCGGACAATCTCGGCCGTGGTACGCAGTTCCGTGCAGCAAACTGCGCTGCAGCGGGCGTACCAACCGGTTATAACTACATTTACTCGCAGTCACTTGAGACACTGAGCGGCGGCAATTCTCAACTGCAGGCCGAAAAGTCGGATTCGTACACATATGGCGGGGTTATCCAGCCGCGCTTTGCACCGGGCCTCACCCTGTCGGTCGACTACTATAATATCCAGGTCAACCGGGTCATCGCGGCGCCTTCTGCTCAGGCGATCGCCAATACCTGCTACGACGCACCGTCGATCACGGATAACCAGTTCTGCAACAGCTTCACGCGCGTTGCTGCAGGTGCGACTGGCCCGAACGGCGAACAGGCCTTCCGGATCATCGAGGGAAGCCTTCTGCAGTTGCCGTTCAACTTCGCCAGCCTGAAGGTTCGCGGTATCGATACGAACCTCGCCTACACGCGCAGCTTCGGATCGACCCGGGTGTCCGGCCAAGTGATCTATACCCACTCGTTCGAGAACACGAACTTCCTGAACCCGGTCCAGCCTGATTTCGGCGACAATCTGAATGGCGAACTCGGGCAGCCCAAGGATGCGGTCAACGTCAACCTGGGTGTCGATTTCGGGCAGTTCACCCTGGACACGCAGTTCCGCTATCTGGCGAAGCAGTCGGTCGGTGCGATCGAGAACCAGGAGCCATTCCAGGGTCGCGCACCGCAGAATCTCGACGATTTCAGCCAGTCCTTCTATCCGGATGTCCTGTACATCGGCATGAAGGTCGGCGTGGACATCGGCGAGCGGTCGAACTTCTACATCGGCGTCGACAACCTCACCGACCGTCTCCCTCCGCTGGGCGCGACCGGTATCGGCGCAGGCAGCGGGATTTACGACAATGTCGGTCGTCGTTTTTATGCGGGCGTGACCGCTCGTTTCTGATCCGGTTCCAAACGAACCAGACGTGCGATATTGGGGGGTCGGTGGTTTCCACCGACCCCCTTTTTAATGGGTGACAAATGATCCACGATCCCGTTGCGCAAGCCGATCTGTTGCTGGCCAGGGGGCGCATCGGCGACGCGGTCGAGCTGATTGAGCAGCAAGCGCGATCGGGGAACGTCGACGCCATGTTCAGGCTTGCAGTATGGACACTCTCAGGGTCTCCGATACCGCGCGACCTACCAAAAGCACGCGCAATCCTTCGACAGGCGACATCGATGGGCAGTCCCGATGCTGCGCTCGTCGAGATTGCACTCACTGGGAACGGTAGTGGTGCACCGGCGGACTGGTCCCGCGCACGTACCTTGCTGAACGAGGCTGCCGAAACAGATGAGAACGCAGCGCGGCACCGGACCTTGCTCGACAAGATGCCACTGACGGACGACGGCTTCCCGATCGTCTCTCAGCCCGCACAGACCATTGGCACAGACCCCGAAGTTCGGCATATCCCTCGGCTCTTCACGCAGGCGGAGTGCCTCCATATCGCCCAGTGTGCGGCCGATATGCTCCAACCCGCAACGGTCGCTGATCCGCGGACGGGGCGTAACGTCGCCAACCCGGTCCGCACATCCGACGGCGCCGTCATCGGCCCGACCCGCGAGACCCTGGTCGTCCAGGCGCTTAACCGTCGCCTCGCGGCCGTCACCGGGACAGACTGGCGGCAAGGCGAAGCGTTATCGGTATTGCGCTACCAGCCCGGCCAGCAATTCCGCCCGCATGTCGATGCATTGCCGGCCACAGGCAACCAGCGCATCCGGACTGTCCTCGTCTATCTGAACGACGGCTTCGCCGGCGGCGCGACCTATTTCGTGAACAACGCACTCAGGGTGACGCCGCACACCGGCGATGCGATCATATTCGACAATGTTCGCGCGGATGGCTCCATCGACCCCGCGACGCAACATGCGGGAGAGCCCGTCACCGCCGGGGTCAAGTGGCTCGCCACGCGATGGATTCGCGCGCGACCGTTCAGTATCTGGACCGGCCCCGAAATCGCGGCATGACCGCTCAGTTCCACAGCCTGACGAACCGGCTGCCCAGGCCTGTCAGCAACTCGTACTGACTCATGCCTGAGGCCGCCGCCGCCGCCGGAAGACGATAGTCGAACGACACCCAGTCCCCCTCAACCTCGTCCCCCGCCAGCGCGATCGCCACCAAATCCATCGAAACGCGCCCGAGAACCGGCTGATCGTCGCCCGCGACAGATGACGCTGTCCCGGCATTGGAAAACCCCCGCCAATAGCCGTCCGCATAGCCGAGGTTGACGATCCCCACGTAGGTATCGACAGGCGCGGACCATTGCGCATTGTAACCGACGCTCTCACCCGTAGGAACGCGACGCCGTTGTAGTAGCTGGGCTTCGGGCCTGACCACTTGCAGGATCAGATCGCTTAATTCGGGCCGTGGGATGCCGCCATACAGAGCAAGGCCGGGCCGTGTCAGGTCAAACGCATATTGTTTTCCAAGCGCGATGCCTCCTGAGTTGGCCAGGCTCATCCGCTTTGCCGTCGTAGTTCCCGCCAATGCCGCGAAGCGGTCGCGCTGTACCGCGTTCATCGGCGAATCCTCATCCGCGCAAGCTAGGTGGCTCATCAGCGTTTCGATCTGGACGCCGTCGAGTAGCCCCCCCGCGATGTCGTCCGCCGACACGCCGAGGCGGTTCATGCCGGTGTCGACCATGACGTCGCAGGCGCCGCCGCCGACCGCTTTCCAGCGCGCGACCTGGGTGGGGGTGTTGAGGACCGGGCGGGCGAAGCCGGCCGCGGCGGCTGGCATATCCTCTTCGCGGACGCCGTGGAGGACCGAGACCGTCAGGCCGAGCGGTGCGAGTTCGGCGGCTTCCTGCCAGTTGGAGACGAAGAAGTCGCGGCAGCCGGCATCGGCGAGGCGGCGTGCGACTTCGATCGCGCCTAGGCCATACCCGTTCGCCTTTACCGCGGCGCCGCATGCCGCGGTGCCGCTCATGCGGCCGAGCGTGCGCCAGTTCTGGACGAGGGCGTCGCCGTCGAGGCGCAGGCGGAGCGGGGCGGGAATGTCGATCACCCGGCGCGGGATAGTGAACCGGGCTCCGCACGTCGATGATCTTTCACCTCGTCTGCACCGGACCGGCTCCCGCGTCGCTCGCCCTAGCCGATGTCGATGCGGCCGACCGGGACGAGCAGGCGGCGATTGCCGTCGTCCAGCGGCGCCACCCGGACCCCGAACACGTGGCCGAGTGTCTCGGGAGTCATCACCTCTTCGACAGGACCGAACGCGACGACGCGGCCATCGGCGAGCAGCAGCGCGTCGTCGGCCGCGCGTTGCGCCTGGACGAGGTCGTGGAGGACGATCGCTACGCCTGCCCCGCCCAGCGCATAGCCGCGCAGGCGGGCGAGCAGGTCGATCTGGTGCGACGGATCGAGGCTGGCGAGCGGCTCGTCGGCGAGCAACCAGCGCGGTTCGCCCGCCAGCACTCGCGCGAGCAGGACTCGCGCACGCTCGCCGCCGGAGAGTTCGCCGACCGGGCGATCGGCGAGATGTTGCGTCTCGGTATCGTGCATCGCGCGGTCGACGGCGGCATGATCTTCGAGCGATGGAGCAGCATGCGCGCCGAGATGCGGCAGGCGGCCGAGCACTACGACGTCGCGCGCGACGATGTTCCAGTGGACCGTTGCGTCCTGCGGGAGATAGCCCATCGCGCGGGCTCGTGCGCGTGGGTCCATCGTCGCGACGTCCTGTGCGTCGAGCCTGACGTCGCCGGTGCTGCGGTCGACGAGCGCGGCGGCGGCCTTGACGAACGTGCTCTTGCCGGCGCCGTTGGGGCCGAGGATCGCGGTGACTCGACCGGGGCGGAGGTGCGCGGACACGTCGCTCAGGACGGTGCGCTTGCCGAGCTTTACGCCCAGCGACTCGATGATCAGATCCATGCGCGACCTCGTTCCCTGACCAGCAACCCAAGGAAGAACGGCGCGCCGATCATCGCCATCGCGACGCCGAGCCGGATTTCGCCCGCGCCGGGTGCGAGGCGGACCAGGCTGTCGGCGGCGAGCACGAGTGCAGCGCCGCCGAGCGCGGAGGGCAGCAGCAAGGCGCTCGGGCGGTGGCCGAAGATCGGTCGGAGCAGATGCGGCACGACGAGCCCGATGAAGCCGATCACGCCCGTCACCGCGACGCCCGCACCGACGACGAGGCCGGTGCCGAGCACCACCAGCAACCGGACGCGGCCCATCCGTGTCCCGAGCGACCGCGCCGCCGCCTCGCCCAGCGCCAGCGCGTCGAGCGAGCGGCCGGTGAGCAGGAGCAATACCGCGCCGACCACCATCGGCGGCAACGCTAGCTTGATGTCGTCCCAGCCGCGATCGGTCAGCGCACCCATGATCCAGTCGATCACCTCGGCGACCGCATAGGGGTTCGGCGCGATCGAGATCAGGAACGCGGTCAGTGCGCCGGCGAGGCTCGACAACACCGTGCCCGCGAGGATGAAGGTGATCGCGCTCGGCGACCGCCACGTCAGCGCGGCGAGCAGGGCGACCGCGCCGCCTGCGCCCAACATCGCCGCGACGAAGATTGCGGGGCCGGAGCCGAGCCCGAACACGATCGCCGCAACCGCTGCGAGGGCTGCGACCGACGACACGCCGACGACGGCGGGATCGGCGAGCGGGTTGCGGAGATAGCCTTGCAGGACTGCGCCCGACAGTCCGAGCGTGGCGCCGAGCGCGAGCCCGAGGACTGCACGCGGGAGGCGGAGCTCGAGGATGATCCACCAGCGCGGGTCGCTGGAGAACCAGGCGGAGGCCGGCACCCAGACTTTCCCGCAACCTAGCGACAGGGCGAACAGGACGATCACCAGCAGGACCAGCGCGACGAGCTTGAGCCTGCGGGTCACGACACGCTCGCCCGGATCGCGGCGAGGCGTTCGAGCGCGGGCGGGATCGTCGGGCCGCCGCAATTGATCAGGGCGCGCGGGAAGACGGCTTGCGGTGTGCGCGGCAGCAGGCGGTGGCGCAGCGCGGTACCGCGGCTTTCGCGCTCGGAAGCGATCACGACGGCAGGTGGCTGCGTCACGATCGTCTCGGCGGACAGCGTGCCGGTGTGCGTCAGGCCATAGGTCGCAGCGGCGTTGCGGAAGCCGACGCGCGTCATCATGTCGTTCAGCAACGTGCTCCCCCCGGTCGCGAGATCGCCGCTGATATAGAGCAACGCGCTCGACGGCATGTCATCCTTTGGCCCATCCTTGCGGCTCCAGCGCGCCACCGCGCGGTCGATCTCGGCATTGATCCGCGCGCCGCCCATCGGTGCGCCGGCGGCGTCGGCGATCTGCGTGACCTGCGCCTGGCTCTCCGCGATCGAGTCGGGGATGCCGACCAGCAGCGTCTTCAGACCGGCGCGCGCGTACGCCGCCTGAGTCGCGGGCGGCGTGTAGGTGCTGGCGATGACCAGATCTGGGTGGAGCGCGATCACCTCCTCCGCGGTCCCGGCGATCCCCCGAAACCGGCGCGCGACGGCGATCGGGATCGAGGTCGCGGAGGGATCCTTCGAATAATGGCTGATCGCGGCGATCCGTGCGGGCGGCAGGATGCGGACCAGTACCGAATCCACGCACGGATTGGTCGAGACGATCCCCCCACCTACTCCCGCGCCGGGGGGTTTTGCGCAGCCCCCCAGCAGGAGCGCGAGGAGGATCGCCCCGCGCCTCACTTCAGGCGCAACCGCACGCCGCCATAGGCCGCGCGGCCGTAATTGCCGTAGCCTGCGATCGTCTCGTACCGCGAGTCGGTCAGGTTATCGACGCGGCCATAGACCGCGAACCGCTCGCCGATCGGCAGTTCCGCCCGCACGCCAGCCAGCGCATAGCCGTCGAGGCGCGTGGTGTTGGCGGCGTCGTCGAAGCTGTCGCCGACCATCGTCACGGTGCCGCCGACCGACAGCCCGAATGCGAACCGGTAATCGGCATCGACGCTTGCGGTCTGCTTGGGGCGGCGTGCGAGAACATTGCCGAAATTGTCCCCGATCGAGCGGTTCTCGATGTCGATATAGCTGTAGTTGGCGGTCAGCGTCAGCGCGTCGACCGGACGCAGCGCGAGCGTAAACTCGACGCCGTCCGCTTCGGCGCGCGCGACGTTGTCGTAGACGCCGAACGGGCGATTGGCGCAGATCGAACCGGGTGTCGTCAATTCGGCCGGGCTGCAATCGCGGAAGTCGATCTGGTTGCGCGTGCGACGATTGAAATAGGTCACCCCGACGCGGGCGCGGTTGTCGAGGAAGGCTTGCTCGACACCGACGTCGAAATTGCGTGCGGTCTCCGGATCGAGGTCGCGATTCCCGTAGTCGGAGAAGAGCTGGTACAAGGTCGGCGCCTTGAAGCCTTCCCCGTAGCTCGCGCGGACGGTGGTGCCGGTGCGTAGTGCGAGCGCTGCGTTCGCCCCGAACGTCGTGTGGCTGCCGAAATCGTCGTGATCGTCGTTGCGGACGCCGCCGGTGATCGTGAGGATATCGAGCGGCTTGACGATCAGCTGGCCGTACACGCTAGTGATGCCGGTGTCCGCGAACGTGAAGCCGTCGTTGAAGCGGCTGTTCTCGCGCTCCACGCCTGCGACGATTCGGACCTGGTCGAGCGGGCGGAAGTCGCCTTGGTATTCATAACGCTCGCTGCGGCCGCGACCGATGAACGACGGATCGCTGCCGAAGCTCGGGTCGTAATTGTCGCGGTTGATGTCAGCGATCGTGAACGCGACGCGGTTGTTGAACCGACCATCGGCGAAGTTGGCATGCAACCCGGCATAGCCGTACGCCTCGCGAGTCTTCGAATATTCGGCAGTGTCGGCGAGTACATAGTCAGGGGCCGGGAAGCCATCGATCGCGACGCGACTGTCGGCGAAATAGCCGCGCAGGTCGAGGCCGATGCCCGGCGCGAACTCGACGCCGACCCGCCCGGTCGCGCCATATTGGCGGTAGCCGTCGCGCTCGGTGCCGCTGGCCGCCGACGAAATGCCGTCGGTGCGCAGATAGCCGCCGGTCAGCGATCCGGATACCGGACCCGACTTGCCCGACACGCCCGCGCTCGCGAACACGCTGTCGGCATAGCCATATTCGGCGTTGGCGCGCGCCTGCACGCCTTCGGTCGGCGCGGCGGTGATGATGTTGACGACGCCGCCGATCGCCTGGCTACCCCAAGGCACCGAGTTCGGGCCGCGCAATATTTCGATCCGCTCGACCGAGCTCGACAGGAGGTTGCCGAAGTTGAAGCCGCCGCCGGTCGACGACGGATCGTTGACGCGCACGCCGTCGATCACGACGAGCGTCTGGTCCGCCTCGGCGCCACGGATGCGGACGCTGGTCAGCGCGCCGACCGTGCCGTTGCGCGTGACGGTGACGCCCGGCGTGGTCGCGAGCAGGTCGGACACGACGACCGTCTGCCGGCGCTCGATCTCGGCGCGGTCGATCACGGTCACGGCCTGGCCGATCTCGCTCAGCGGTTGTGCGGCGCGGGTTGCGGTGACGACGACTTCGGGAGCGTCGGGGTCGGGAATGTCCTGCGCATAGGCGGGCGATGCGATCGCCGCGGCGCTCAGGAGAAGGAAGAATTTCGTCATCGGCTGCGTCCTAAACGGAACCGCCAGCGACCATTCGCCGGGCGGCCAGACGTCTCTCGCTCGAGGAAACCCGGCATGACCGGAGCACTCGTCCGCGCCGGACACCCGCCCGCGCAGTGGATCGACCGTGAGAGGCAGGTCTCCTGGCTTCCGGGTCGCCGCGCCCACTCCGCCTTCCCAGGTCGAAACCCAGTGGCATCATCGGGGTGGCCGCTATCCGGTCACAGTTGCGGGTACAGCGCCGGTCTTGCGGACATATCCGCGCACCGACTTCCCTTTGATCCCGTCGCCGGGAACCCTTCACGGTGGTGGCATTAGTCGCGCCCCAATCACGGGTCAACGCGGAGCCTGCTGATGGGCCAGCAGGCTCACGGTCCATCGCACCACCCCGGCGAAGGCCGGGGCCCAATTGGGAGACGTCGATAACGGAGCGCGGTGGCTCGTTATTGCCACCTTTCCAATTGGGCCCCGGCCTTCGCCGGGGTGGTGACTCGTACCAAACGGCACGCTCCTCAACCTTGTTCTCCCGCGAAGGCGGGAGCCCAGACTGGGTCCCCGCCTTCGCGGGGAAACATGCTGTCTTTCTTGCCCTGGCTGCGGGCGGATTGACTCTTACCGAAGCCCATAGCGCAACCCGACCCAGATCGTCCGCGGCGTAGCGCGCTCGACGACGTTCGCGCCGCTGATTCCTGCCTCAACGCGCTCGTTGAACAAATTTTCCCCGCGCACCTCGGCCATCAGCGAGCGCATGATCGGGAGCGCGGCATACGCATCCAGCGTGGTCGCCGGATCGAGCACCCGCGTGTTCTGGTCGTCGTCATACTGCCGCCCGATATGCCGCACGGTCAGCGACACCGCCGCCGCATCGCGCCGCCAGTCGACCGTCCCCGACACCTGGTCACGCGGCGTCTGCGCCGGTCGCAAGCCGTCCAGCGCGGCGGTGATCCCCGAACCCTCGACCTTCGAGTTCGTGTGCGACCAAGATGCCTGCACGCCAAACGGCCCCGGTCGATACGACGCATCCAGCTCGAACCCATGCGCGCGGATCGCGTCGAGGTTCTGACGGACGCGGTAGGTGGCGACACCCGGCAACACCTGCGGCGGATTGGTCGTCGTGACGTTGGCGATGGCGTCCTTGAGCCGGTTGTAGAAATACGTCGCGGCAATGCTCACGCCCGGCGCAGGCGTCAGCGTTACCCCGCCCTCGACCCCCGTCAGCCGCTCCGGCGACAGCAGCGCATTCGCCGCGGTCGCATCGTTGCCGACGCGGAATGGTCGATACAGTTCATTGAGCGTCGGCAATCGCCACCCGCGATACCCGGCCGCGCGCAACGTGATCGCCTCGACCGGCTGATACGCCACGCCCGCCCGGCCGGTCGTCTCGCTGCCATCGCGATCCGCATAGCGCAGGTTGGTCAGCGCTGCGCCGCCCGCCAGCGGCCGCTCTGACAGATAGCCGCCATCGATCGACCACCAGTCGACCCGTCCGCCAAGACTGAAAGTGAAGTCGCCCGCGACGAGGCTCCCATCGGCGAACACGCCGGTCGTCGTCGTACTCCCGCCAGCCTCGCGCCGCCGCGTCGGCGCCGCGTTGACGAACGTATACAGCTCCTGAGTCTTCCCGCTGACATCGCGAACATCCGCGCCCAGACGCAGCGTGATGCTCTCGCCCAGCGGCGGAGCGATCTCGATCCGTCCGCCGAGCCCGGTAGCCGGCGTATTATACTGGTTCAGCGATTGGATCGCGGTCGACCGCGCGGCATTGATACTGTTGAAGCTGCTCGCGAACGCCCGCGTCTGCAGATACGCCAGCGCCGAATACCCCCAGCGCCCGCGCCCGACCAGCCGGACGCTCGCATCCGCGCCTTCGCTCTTGTTGTCGGTAAAGTCGCTCCCCCGGTCGCGTCGATCGGTGAACGCGCTCGCATTCATCTGCAATTCGGTCTTCGCGCCGATCCCGACGACGGTCCGCAGCGCCCCCGACGCCTGCTCGTACGGCGCGGCGCGATCGACGATCCCCCGGCTCTCCTCGACGGTCGGCGTGAAGCCATCCCCCCGCGCGTAAGCGCCGGACAGGGTGGCAAACCCCGACCCGCGTACCAGTGCGGCCGACCCCTGCGCATCGACCGAATCCCGGCTGCCATACGCGACACTGCCCTGGAAAGGCCCCGCCCGGTCCGGCGTCGCACTCTCGAGCTCGACCGTCCCCGCCAGCGCCCCTGGCCCCTGATACCCGCTACCGCCGCCGCGCGTCACGCGGATGCGCCCGAGCCGTCCCGTCGCATAGGCCGGAAACGCGACCCAGCCGCCGAACGGATCCGCCTGCGGCACGCCGTCGAAGATCAGCAGCGCGCGACTGGAGGCATTCCCGCCGATCCCGCGGAGCGAAATCCCCTGGCTGGTCGGGTTGGCGCTGCGCGAGTCCGACCGGCGAAACTGCTGAAGCCCCGCGACGTCGGCCAGCACGCTCTCCAGGCGATTGCTCGCATTCGCCTGAATCCGGTCGCGATCGATCGTGACGATGTCGTACACACGATCGCCGGGCGCATCGGCAAGCCCGCGCCCGGTGACGACGATATCAGCCGGCTGGTCGGCAGGCGCGACGGTCGTCTGCGCGACCGCGCTCCCGGACGAAATTAGCACTAAGGCGAGCGTAGAGAGTGAGATACGGATCATCGCCGCCGCATGGCAGCTTTTCCGCCCGCCCGGAATACACGTCCGACGTCAGGCCGCGCCTAGCTTTGCCGCGTTGCGCGCAATCGCCGCCGCACCCGCCAGAACCGCTGCATCCTCGACGAACCCCGTCGGCGTCTGGCCGTATCGCGACATTGCCGCCATCCGCGCGCGCCAGCCGGGATAGGACGCTGCGACCGCGGTCAGTCCACCCACCGCGGCGCCGATCCACCGCTGCCGCCGCGGGACGAGCGAAGCCCCCGCGATCGCCGACGTGACGAACCGCGCGGCCAGCCCGATCGCGACGATCCGGTCGGGCGCGCTCTTCTGCTTGTCACCCGCCATCTCGCCGATCGCGAGTGCCAGCGCACCCGCCGCGACGACGGGATGCGACAGCAGCTTCGGCGCACCATTGTCGGCGGGCAGTTCGTCGCGAGCGGCGGCGATGGCGACCGCGGCGAGCGGCGTCATCGCGCGCTGGCCACCGACGAGGCCCATCAGGAAGGATGCGAGCATGGTGATCTCCGGAAAAGCAGGTTCGACCGCATCAACGCGCGCAAGCTCAACCGGGGTCCGCCGTTTGAACCGACGGGCGATCCCTTTGATTCAGCACGGAAACCCGGACGCATGTCGGTCGTTCATCGCGGTATCTCCCAACGCTTCAGGACACCGATCGATGAGATTCGATGACAAGATCATAGTGATCACCGGCGCCGCCTCCGGCATCGGCGAAGGCGCCGCGCGTCGTTTCGCCGCGGAAGGTGCGACGCTCGTACTAGGCGACAAGGACACGGACGGCCTCGCGAAGGTCGCCGCCAGCCTCGATGGCACGACCGTCGAAACGTTCGAAACCGACGTTTCCGACATGGCCGCCTGCGAGGCGCTGGTGGCGCGCGCGGTCGACAAGTTCGGCCGCATCGACGTGCTCGTCAACGACGCCGGCGTGGACCATCTCGGCAAGCTCGACGAAGGCGACCTCTCCGAATTCACCAAGGTCATCGAAACCGACCTCTACGGCGTCGTCCACATGAGCCGTGCCGCGATCGCCACGTTGCGCGCGAACAAGGGCTGCATCGTCAACGTCTCGTCCGTATCGGGCCTCGGCGGCGACTGGAACCACAGCTTCTACTGCGCCGCCAAGGGTGCGGTGACCAACTTTACCCGCGCGCTCGCGATGGACGAGGCGAAGCACGGCGTCCGCGTCAATGCGGTCAACCCGTCGCTGACCTACACCGCGCTGACCGCGGGCATGAAGGACCAGCCCGACCTGATCGCGAAGTTCGAGGAGCGCATCCCGATGGCACGCGGCGCACAGCCCGAAGACATCGCCGGCGCCATCGCGTTTTTGGCTAGCGCCGACGCGCACTATATAACCGGGGTCAACCTGCCGGTCGACGGCGGCCTGTCCGCCTCGAACGGCCAACCGGCGCTCTCCTGAGCGCGAGAGGATCACCATGACCGACTACAAGAAAACCGACGAGGCGATCGCCAAGCTCACTCCCGAGCAGTTCCACGTCACGCAGCAGAGCGGCACCGAGCGGCCCGGCACCGGCGAGTATCTCAACACGCGCGAACCCGGTCTGTACGTCGATATCGTCTCGGGCGAGCCGCTTTTCGCGTCCGCCGACAAGTTCGATTCGCATTGCGGCTGGCCGAGCTTCACCAAGCCAATCACGCCCGAGCACGTCGCTGAGCTCCACGATCGCAGCCACGGCATGGTCCGCACAGAGATCCGTTCGGCGGGTGCCGACAGCCATCTCGGCCACGTGTTCGAGGATGGCCCGCAGGACAAGGGCGGCCTGCGCTACTGCATCAACTCGGCGTCGCTGCGGTTCGTCCCGCGCGCCGAGATGGAGGCCAACGGGTATGCCGCCTACCTGCCGCAGGTCGACGCGGCAGGCTGACGGTGACGCGTGACGGTGTGCCGCACGGGCGCACACCGTCACGGTTTTCTAATACTCGATTTCAGCGCCGGGTCGCGAGCTTCGCGCCCAACGCCGTGATCAGCCCGAACACCGCATGGTTCACGCTGTGCATGCCGATCGTCTTCGCATCGGCCTGCCACTCCGGCGGCTTCACGCCGAGCAACGGCCCCGTGATCCAGTGCATCGCCGCATAGAACGCCGCGCCGAACACCAGGCCCGATCCAACGACCGACGCCTCCTCGTCGACGGTCGCGGCATATACCGCACCCGCCGCCGCGGACAGCAACAGGTGACCGCCCTGCGTGACCGCCTGCTCGCGCGACGACGGCAAGGCATCAGCGGCCGGCATGTCGATGCCCAGCTTCTCCGCGGTCTTGCGTTCGAGCGTGACGATCTCGGATGGTTCGCCGCTCTTGCGCTCGCCCGCCATCAGCAGCGCAGTAATGCCCAGCCCGGCCACCAGGCCACCTGCGACCGCACCGGCCATACGTCGTGAATCCATCATTTCGCTCCTGAAGTTCTGCCGTCCACAACGCGCGGATCTCAAATCGGCCCACCACGTCGCGCCGCCCGATCACCTTTGCGAATCATTGGCTTAGCAGCCGGAACAGCAGCCTCCCGAGACTGTTTCGATACCAGGACCCTTTCGCGTCGGCCCGCTCCACCATGAGCTTCCACCACGAGCCCGACGCCCCGATCCGACGAGGACCATCATGCCGATCCAGACCACCGACGATCTCGCAATCACCTATGCCGATACCGGGCCGCGCGACGGTCAGCCGGTCCTGCTGATCCACGGCTGGCCCGACGACGCATCGACCTGGGACGACGTCGTCCCCACGCTCAACGCGGCCGGGTTGCGGACCATCGTGCCGACCTTGCGCGGCTTCGGCGAAACGCGGTTCGTGCGCGATGCACCGCGCACCGGCAACAGCGCAATCCTGGCGATGGACATGATCGCGCTGATGGACGGGCTCGGGATCGAGAGATTCATGGTCGCCGGGCACGATTGGGGCTCGAACACCGCGGAGGCGCTCGCGGTCGGCTGGCCGGACCGCGTCGAGCGGATGGCGATGCTCGCGACCCCGCCCCGGCTCGGTGGCATGCCGACGCCGCCATTCGAGCAGGCGCAGCGTCAATGGTATCACTGGTTCATGGCGACCGCGCGCGGTGCGCAGGCCGTGCGCGACGACCACAAGGGCTTCGCGCACATCCACTGGGTCAACTGGTCGCCCCCCGGCTGGTTCGACGAGGCGACCTTCGCGCGCGTCGCACGCTCGTTCGAGAACCCCGACTGGGCCGACGTCACGCTGCACAGCTACCGCGCGCGCTGGAACGAGGCCGAGCCCGATCCGCGCAGCCAGTGGCTCGAGGACAAGGTGAAGGCGACCAAGACGCTCTCGCTGCCGACGATGTATTTCCAGGGCGCGGTCGACGGCGTGAACCCGCCATCGGCGAGCACCACGGTACCGGCCAAGTTCACCGGGCCGTTCGCGTTCGTGACGCTCAATGGCGTCGGCCATTTCATCCAGCGCGAAGCCCCCGACGCGGTCGCGCGCCATCTCATCCAGCTTTTCACCGGCAATCCTGCCGACCTGTCCGACACCACCGACCGGAGCCTTATTATGTCCAAGACCAAGCCCTTCCTCGCCGGCGCTGCCGCGATCGCCGTCGTCGCCGCCGCGGCGATCGGCGTCGCCAGCGCGCAGACCGCATCGCAGATCAGCGGCCGTCCGCTTACCCAGGTCGCGCAGTTCGATCACCAAGCGACCGGCGTCGCCGTCACCGCCGACGGCCGTCGCTTCGTCAACTTCCCCCGCTGGACCGACGACGCGCCGATCTCGGTCGCCGAAGTGATGAAGGACGGCTCGCTCAAGGCCTATCCGGACGCCAAGTGGAACAGCTGGCGCAACGCGAAGTCGAACGAGATGCCGGTCGGCGACTACTTCGTCTGCGTGCAGTCGATCGTACCCGACGGCCACGGCAACCTCTGGGTGCTCGATCCCGGCGCGCCCGGTAACGAGAAGATCCTCGAGGGCGCGCCCAAGCTAGTGAAGGTCGACCTCGCCACCAACCGCGTGACCAAGGTCATCAAGGTGCCGCTCGACGTCGCGTTGCAGGGCACCTACCTCAATGACATCCGCTTCTCGCCCGACGGCAAGACCGGCTACATCACCGATTCCGGGACGCGCGGCGCGATCATCGTCATCGATCTCGAAACCGGCAAGGGCTTCCGCGCGCTCGACGGCCACGGCTCGACGCAGATCGACAAGACCGTGAAGGTGATGACCGACGGCAAGCCGCTCGTCCGTCCCGACGGTCGCCAGCCGGCGTTCGCCGCGGACGGCATCGCGATCTCGAACGACGGCAAGACGCTCTATTACCAGGCGCTCACCGGCAAGACGCTCTACTCGATCGACACAGCCCTGCTGCGCGAAGGCGTCAGCGAGGCAACGCGGGCCGCGGGCGTGAAGACGGTCGCGCAGACCCACGTCGCTGACGGCCTGTGGATGAGCAAGGCGGGGACGCTCTACCTGACGTCGCCGGTCAACAACGGCATCACTCGGCTGGTCGGCGATCATGTCGAGCCGGTGCTGACCGACGCCCGCCTGCGCTGGCCCGACACGTTCTCGGAAGGTCCGGACGGCCGCATCTACGTCACCGCAAGCCACATCCAGGACACCAACTGGTTCAAGCCCGGTGCGCCCGCGTCGCTCAAGACCGAGCTGTTCTCGTTCGCACCCGGAAAGTGAGGCCCGACATGACCTATCTCCGCTACAGCGACGACATCGAGACGACCCAGCCCGACGAGCAGGAATCGATCGACGGCATCATCCAGGGCATGTCGCAGCAGACCGAAACCGTCGAGAAACGCGAGGGCCATGCGGTCCGCGCGAGCCACGCGAAGAGTTCGGCGTGCGTGATCGGCGAACTGACGATCGCGCCCGGCCTGCCTCCCGAACTCGCGCAGGGCGTGTTCGCGACGCCCGGCACGCACCCCGTCGCGATCCGCTTCGCGCAGGGACCCGGCGAGACGCTCGGCGACCGCGTCTCGACGCACCGCGGCATGGCGATCAAAGTCTTCGACGTACCGGGCGAAAAATTGTCGGGCCACGATGCCGACACGCAGGATTTCGTGTTCGCGACGGGCACGACGTTTCCGTCCGGCACTGCGCAGGGGTTCCTGAGCGACGCCAAGAAGATCGGTGTGGCAGTGCCCTTGCCGGAGGGCTTCAAGAGCGCGGTGTCGAGCCTCGCGCGCAACGTGAACAAGGCGCTGCACGCGGTCGGCACCGAGAGCCCCAAGGCGGACTTTTTCGGCCACCCGTTCAGCCATCCGCTCGCCGAACCGTATTTCAGCCAATGCCCGATCCGTTACGGCGATTACGTCGCGAAGCTCGGTGCCTTCCCCGCCTCGCCCGAACAGGCCGCGCTGAAGGACTGGGAACTCGACGCAAAGCAGGATGAGGACGGTTTCCGTCACGCCGCCGTCGGCTATTTCGGCGAACATGATGCGGTCTTCGAACTGCGCGTGCAGCTCTGGGCGAACGCCGAGACGCAGCCGATCGAGGATACGTCGGTCGACTGGCCCGAGGAGGACAGCCGTTACCTGACGGTCGGAACGATCCGCATCCCGCGACAGGGAGCCTATAGCGCCGCCCGCGTCCGGTATTTCGACGATGTGATGACGTTCCGCCCCGCGCACGCACTCGCGGCGCATCGCCCGCTCGGCTCGGTGATGCGTGCGCGCCTACAGGTCTATCAGGCGCTGTCGAAGCTGCGGCACGGCGAGAACGGCATCAAGGCCGAAAACACCGCTACGATCGACCAGATACCCGCCTGAGGCGAGGGTGCCTCCGGGGACCCCGCTTGCACTCTAGGCAAATAAAAACCCCGCTAGTCCATGGGACTAGCGGGGTTTTCAATGGTGGGCGTGGCAAGGATTGAACTTGCGACCCCTGCGATGTCAACACAGTGCGAGCACCACATCGCCACATAAAAAGCCTTTTAAGACCGCAACTTAATGCGTTCCTAGATCACGTTTATCGCACTTCGATTGTGCCGGGCAAGCGTTCAATGTGTTGCTGTTGTGTCACAAAAACGGAAGCCCCCCCCCCAACTCGGGTGTTAGAAGGACCATACAGCAGCAATCGCTTACGCCGCAGGGCAAAATGACGTTGCCGGAGCATTTGGGCGCTGTAGCTGTCTAAAACAGGCCCTGTTTAGGACGGAGGGTCCAGATTGCCAGCGCCGTCCCGTGCCGATGATCGAGCGCTTGTTTGCGCTTTGTTCACGTTGCATAAGGTTGGCATGAGCGTTCCACCGTCCGCAAAGTCCGATCAACGCGGTTACAGCGTGCGGGGACTCGCCAATTGGATATTGGACTATGCTGATGAGCTAGGTCTGCCGATCACTAACATGGCTCTCAATAAGCTTCTTTACTTCGCGTACGAAGAAAGCCTTGCCCGATCTGGCGTCTTGATCACGAACGCCAAGATAGAGGCGTGGGAACACGGTCCAGTATTCCGAGAAGTTTACCAAGCTTTCAAAGATAATGGTGACAGACCAATTCGAAGTCGAGCAAGTTTCTTCTCGCCGGCGACGATGCAAGTCGAAACGTCGACTGTAAGCATAAGTCCCGCCGATGCATCGGTGCTTAAGACAGTTCTTGCACCGCTGATGCCTTTAAGCGCCGCAAGCCTTAGGCATCGATCGCATATCGAAGGCGGAGCGTGGCATCGTGTGTGGTGGTATCAAGGCCATGCGAATCCAGGTATGGAAATCACTCCTGATCAAATACTTTCGAGTCGTTCCAACGCGAGGTAAGGTCGATGAAGTCCGCTGAACAGCGTATCGCGCAAGTCCGTAGACCTCCGTCCCTCCCTAACTGGGTACGGCTAAATGATCGTCGCCGTGACGAAACCTCGCGACGGATCACACGGTTTGTTTTGGGTAAGCCACGCCACGCTCTGACAAAGATATACGGGGTGATCGCTGACTATGTGACGTACGGGATGTCCAAGGCGGACGTCGAACGGGCAGTCGCTCTGATACCTAACCCTTACGTTAGTCGGCTTGGCAAAGAGATCATTGAGGCGCTTCTTCCTTGGCTGGATGCCTCTAATATCAAGGGCATCCAGGTATTTCACGGCTTGGAAGCTCGGTATCCGATCGGACGCGGCATGGTAGTCCCTGTGAAGCCGACGTTCATCTTTTTAGAGGACGGGAAACTAACGCCAGTTTTCGTAATAGGATGGGCATCCTTTCCGTTCTCGGACTATCAACGGCAGTTACTCGCCACTTTGATTCATCGATCCATCCTTACGCAGGAAGGCTTTGAAGGATCAGACGCTATCGTCGCGTGTGTACCGCGCATCGCACCCGGCCATCCCGAGCGGCAGGTACGAGCGTGGCGAGTAAGTGAACGCGCCCTTCTTACGGATGGCCAGCTAGAAGACCAATTTGATCAATTTGGCAACGCCCTTGATGACGCTGTCCCAGTAATCCTAGAAGAGCTAGCGCGGCGGGGAGAACTTTAAACCAATAAATCGGCTTCTCGTGCCGCCCACTTGCGCGACGCCAGAATGCAGCATTTCACGCGCCAAACGCTCTATAGGCATCCGTTGACCCCGTACAACCATGCAGGCCCTTAGCGCGTCTATGGCGTGTCGTTTAGCCAAGTTTTACGGTCAAACGACACGCGGGCGGCAGTAGGTCAACTGTAAGGTTATTTGCGGTCGATGCTTTCGAGCTTCGCTTGCTTGGCTGCGTTAGCACATGGTCCTACAGCTTTCGCGATTATGCCCTTCTACTCGGTTACCTTGTACGCTTTACCTTCAAGGACTGACTTGAAAAGGTCCAGCGCCTCATGTGACCATTTACGGACCGCAGATGCTTCGTTCTTGCCGGTTTTTATCCTCTCATGGTAGCGGTTATCCGAAGAGCGTAGGTTGATACCTGTTTCGAGCTTAATCTTCTTTATTATCTTGTCGACATCGTTCCATCCTTTTAGCTTCATCTCGTCTGCTACTTGACTGATGGTAAAAGGATGAGTTTTGTTATCAGAGTCGGCAAAGGTTAGTCCGAGCATTGCAGGAAGGTAGCTATCATCACTTGCCACCTTCTCTAGAGTCGCGTAATCTACCTCGATGGTGCCGCCGGGTATGTCACGTCGGGTTAGCTTCATTAGTCTCGCAGATAAAGCTCTAAGCATTGCCGGATTTACTTGCTTTAGCTCATGCCTAGCTGAAAGTACATCGAACACATCCTTCATCGATGTTACATTGAAGATGCGAAGCCTGTACTGCTTGCCAGAGCTATCATCGTCGATCACAAACTCGGATTGCTCCGAATAAGACTTCTTCTCCGCGTGCCAGACAATTTGAATAACGTTGCTAATCAACCCGTCATCGTCTGCTGTAATTCGCCCAATGTCTTGCAATAGGCTTCGAACGTTAGGATCGCCCAAGCCGTAGCCAAAGATGAATACCGGGTGCTCGACGAAGTAAGTCAGCAGCTTTGCGGCGAAGTACCGGCTTTGCTGCTCCCAATTCTTATAGTCTGGTTCGGTAAGTATCAAACTAGAAGCGTCACCTGCTATACCGTGTATATGGAATATCTCACCGAACGAGTTCAGGTCATAACGCAGTACACCTTTTCCGACGATCGGTTCGTAACCCTTGAATACATCCTCTAACATGTTGTCATAATTAGTTGTTATGATCGCGTGTGGCCTGATAGAGCGAAGCGCTTCTATCTCTTCCTGCATGTCAGGAGTCATGGTATCGGCTTCCGGCAGGCCGAGGCTGCTTATATGAGAAGCGACGATAATCTTAAGGAATATGTATTGAGCTGCCCCCTTCTGAGCGGTCCATCGACTATGAGAGTCTGGATCAAGGAAGGGACGACGAATGCCTGCGAAAAAGCACAAGCCGGAAGAGATCATCGGGAAGCTGCGTGAAGTTGAAATCGTCCTGGGCCAGGGCGGGACGACCGCCGAGGCGTGTCGGCGGATCGCGGTCAGCGAGCAAACCTATTACCGCTGGCGCAAGGAATATGGTGGGCTGAAGACGGATCAGGCTCGTCGGATGAAGGATCTGGAGAAGGAGAACCTGCGGCTGCGGCGTGCGATCTCCGACCTGACACTGGACAAGCTGATCCTGCAGGAGGCGGCACGGGGAAACTTCTAAGCCCCGCGCGGCGCCGACGCTGCATTGACCAAGTGAAAGAGGTGCTGGACGTATCCGAGCGACGGGTGTGTCGCGTGCTCGGGCAGCATCGGTCGACGCAGCGCAAGGTGCCGTGTGGGGCAGATGACGAACAGGCGCTGACTGAGGACATCGTTGCGCTGGCCGGGCAGTATGGACGCTACGGTTACCGCCGGGTGACCGCACTGCTGCATGCCGCGGGGTGGTCGGTGAATCATAAGCGTGTCGAACGCATCTGGCGGCGTGAGGGGCTGAAGGTACCACAGAAGCAACCCAAGCGTGGCCGGCTGTGGTTAAACGACGGCTCGTGCATCCGGCTGCGGCCGGAGTATCCGGGGCATGTCTGGGCGTACGACTTTGTCGAAGCGCGAACGCACGACGGGCGCAAGTTCCGGATCCTCACGATCATCGACGAGGCCAGCAGGGAGTGCCTGGCGCTGACCGTCGCACGTCAGTTGAAACACGAAGACGTGCTGGCGGCGCTTGCCGAGCTGTTCATCGCGCGAGGTCCGCCAGCGCATATCAGGTCGGACAATGGCAGCGAGTTCATCGCTACCGCGGTCCAGAAATGGCTCGGCCAAGTCGGCGTGAAGACGCTGTACATCGCGCCGGGCTCGCCATGGGAAAACGGCTATAACGAGAGCTTCAACGGTTCGCTTCGCGACGAGCTACTCAACGGCGAGATCTTCTACAGCCTCGCCGAGGCAAGGGTGCTGATCGAGGCGTGGCGGCGTCACTATAACACCGTCCGACCACACAGCAGCCTGGGCTATCGACCTCCGGCGCCAGCAGCAGCGACCCCGCCATTGCCGGCCTCCGGCTCCGCTTCGCTCCACCTACGCCCGGCAATGGCGGCGGAGGCGACGATGCACTAACTATCTACCCGGACCACCCGGTGGGGGCTGCTCAGTATCGGTCTTCGACTTCGTATAAGGCGGCGTCGAAATGCCCTTTTCCTTTCGTCCACGCCCATTCGAACAGCAGGTCACCAATTGCTGTTCCGATTGATACCATATCATCCCCGTACTTCTGCACGAAGTACGAGTAAGCAGGAGCGTCACCCGCCATAGCTTCAAGTGCGTGCCTTAGCGCGCCTTCCCAGTCAGGCGCGCCTAGATAGCGCCTCGCTAGGCCCGCTCCTATAAACAGGACTGGTTGCACGTCGAATTCTTCAAGTACCTGCCCGAGCGCGGCTTGCGTTGGAGTGGGAGCGCCAGCTTCGCTAGCCGCCTGACTACCGGTCTGCACGTTCGTAGCTTCTGTTAGCTCTATCGGCATCTCTTGCTCCGTATTCTCGGTGACGCTCGTAGGGTATATCTCGCCTAGCACCGATCTCCCAAGCTCATCCGATCGGCAGCCTTCTGAACGCTTGGGGGAGGTTGACGGCAGCGCACACCGAGCCGGACGATCGTCCACCTGACTATGCGAGGGCGACCGGGGCCAATCGCCCGAACTATGTCATTTAGAACGCTCCATGCTCGGTCGGCGCGACGGGGCCCATTCCTGCGGAACCGGCCCTTTCGCGTCTCTGGCGCGTCGTTTGACGGGATTTTGCGATCAAACTGGAGATTGGGTGTCTAGAGGTTAGCGGCGTGATTGCTCACGATCTATCCTTTCAAGCTTCGCTCGTATGACAGCGATAGCGACGGGGTCAGGAAGGCCGCCGACACGACATTGTCTTGGCATCGGACGGAAGCTGTGGAGGGGGCAGTTCGCGCAGACGCACGCTGCGGTCTGCTCCTTGAATGTTCCAGCCGAGTATTCATCGTAATTACAGTCTCGACACTTAGCATCGATCGCATCTTTTCGAGTGTAGGTATATGTAGTCATTATTCATCCTTCGTATAATTCCTTTCGTAGTTCGCGCGGCTAGCCGGAGTGCTGCCGCTTCACGTCCGTTGGGAGGCCCGTTACTAAAGGGTGTCCAGAATTTCGCAATGCTTAGTACCTAGAAGTCCTAACGGTACTTCCTACCCCAGCTTTGTAGCTCTTAAGGTGTACGCTTTGAGCCATGGTCTTATTCCGCTATCTTGCTGGCTCATAAGATAGACTCGACTCTATGAGCCTACTAGCTCATAAAGACGCATATCTTATGAGCGACTCGGAGCACATCATGACCCGGATTTCCTACCTGCGCTGTTCTTCGGACGACCAGAGCGTTGAAGCCCAACGACAGGCCCTTGGCGCTTCTGATAAGGAATTCGTTGATGAGGGAGTATCGGGCGCGGTTCTCGCTGCGGATCGTCCCGGCTTCGCGGCCCTCCTGTCCTACGTCCGTGAGCGCGATTGCGTTGCTATTTATGCGATCGACAGGCTTGGTCGCGATGCGCTCGATATCCAACGCACTATCCGTCACCTTCTAGATAAGGGTGTGACGGTGGACGTCCGCGGGCTTGGTCCGATCGGCAGAGGCGTAGGGGAGCTTGTCGTAGCGGTTCTTGCACAGATCGCAGATATGGAGCGGCAACGGATAAAAGAGCGCTGTGACGCCGGTAGAACGGCGGCAAAGGCCGCCTTAGCTGTAACGGGGCGAACCCACAGAGGGAAGGTTAGCCTTGGTCGCCCTGTTGCGGGTGATCGCGTAGCGGTTGTCGCTTGGCGTAAGGCAAATGGTGCCAGCATCGCTGCCACTGCCGTGCAGTTTGGCCTCTCCAAGGCAACGGTGAAGAGGTACTGCTCTCCCTGATGCCCTCCGCACCCCATCGCGCGATGAGGTCTACGTAGCGCTGCATTCGTGGTGAGCGCCCGTCATACTTTTCTTCTTGTACATGCCCGGCGATCGGCTCCCTCGCCTTCCTTGAAAGGAACCAGGCACCTTGTCTTGTGAGTGGAGTTTGGCACTCTTACTAGTTACCCGATGAATGGCCCTCCAAACGTCCGCGTCCTTGCTGCTGCCCGAGCGCGAGCCTTGGCACGGCAGAGGCCTGTGAAAGCCACCCGTGGCTCGTTGGAGCTTGTCGTCGCTATAGCTTCGATGATTGGCGGGCTAGCTGCCGCGCTAAGCGCCTTTCTTTCCTATCGGCAAATAGTCATGATGAATGAGCAGCGTTTAACGCCTTTTCAAGTTGCAGAGTATACGGAGCAACTACAGCAATATAGACTAATTGATGCGGCGATATCTGACTTCATTAGCAGCGGACTAGCTATACGCTCTTCTGCCCAAGAATTAACACGTAGCGACATACCCCTGGAGCTGCATCGCAGCCTACACAACGTACTACGAAATACGACGAAAGAGAGACTTAAGCAGTCTTATCAACTTAGAAGAACATTGAGTGATAATGCGTCGTTTTGGAGTGCAGGGAGCTTAAATTTGATAGCTTCTGTTATGAAGGCAACGGGGGAAGATGACAAATCGAACTACTGTATCAAGTTCCTTCCCGACCGTCAGACTGTCGATTGTGTGACTCATAGAAAAACTATAACATTCGACCTTAGACAAAGGCTTCTTGCCTTGAGCAGCCCCCACCGGGTGGTCCGGGTAGATAGTTAGTGCATCGTCGCCTCCGCCGCCATTGCCGGGCGTAGGTGGAGCGAAGCGGAGCCGGAGGCCGGCAATGGCGGGGTCGCTGCTGCTGGCGCCGGAGGTCGATAGCCCAGGCTGCTGTGTGGTCGGACGGTGTTATAGTGACGCCGCCACGCCTCGATCAGCACCCTTGCCTCGGCGAGGCTGTAGAAGATCTCGCCGTTGAGTAGCTCGTCGCGAAGCGAACCGTTGAAGCTCTCGTTATAGCCGTTTTCCCATGGCGAGCCCGGCGCGATGTACAGCGTCTTCACGCCGACTTGGCCGAGCCATTTCTGGACCGCGGTAGCGATGAACTCGCTGCCATTGTCCGACCTGATATGCGCTGGCGGACCTCGCGCGATGAACAGCTCGGCAAGCGCCGCCAGCACGTCTTCGTGTTTCAACTGACGTGCGACGGTCAGCGCCAGGCACTCCCTGCTGGCCTCGTCGATGATCGTGAGGATCCGGAACTTGCGCCCGTCGTGCGTTCGCGCTTCGACAAAGTCGTACGCCCAGACATGCCCCGGATACTCCGGCCGCAGCCGGATGCACGAGCCGTCGTTTAACCACAGCCGGCCACGCTTGGGTTGCTTCTGTGGTACCTTCAGCCCCTCACGCCGCCAGATGCGTTCGACACGCTTATGATTCACCGACCACCCCGCGGCATGCAGCAGTGCGGTCACCCGGCGGTAACCGTAGCGTCCATACTGCCCGGCCAGCGCAACGATGTCCTCAGTCAGCGCCTGTTCGTCATCTGCCCCACACGGCACCTTGCGCTGCGTCGACCGATGCTGCCCGAGCACGCGACACACCCGTCGCTCGGATACGTCCAGCACCTCTTTCACTTGGTCAATGCAGCGTCGGCGCCGCGCGGGGCTTAGAAGTTTCCCCGTGCCGCCTCCTGCAGGATCAGCTTGTCCAGTGTCAGGTCGGAGATCGCACGCCGCAGCCGCAGGTTCTCCTTCTCCAGATCCTTCATCCGACGAGCCTGATCCGTCTTCAGCCCACCATATTCCTTGCGCCAGCGGTAATAGGTTTGCTCGCTGACCGCGATCCGCCGACACGCCTCGGCGGTCGTCCCGCCCTGGCCCAGGACGATTTCAACTTCACGCAGCTTCCCGATGATCTCTTCCGGCTTGTGCTTTTTCGCAGGCATTCGTCGTCCCTTCCTTGATCCAGACTCTCATAGTCGATGGACCGCTCAGAAGGGGGCAGCTCAGCCTCTTTGAGAGGCGATATGAAGGCAGCACAATCGGGTAGGGGTGATGAGGCCTCGGTGGTGCCGTAACGGCATATTGAACAGGCCGAAGTCCTAGAGACTTGGTCCATTCGCCAAACCCGTCCATTCACAGGCTGATACCCGGATTATCCGTAAGCTCACAGGCACTTAGCAGGCTTACCCTCGCACATGTAGGGCCGTTGCTTGCAGCGTATCGGTCCGATTAAGACCTGTACGACGCCAAGGGGTGGGAGAGGTAGGTTGCCTGCCTCCCGCCCCAGTGCGCGCTGGCTGGGGCCCGGCTGCCGCTTCAAATTGAATTTCGTCGGCGGCGCCCGTAGGATCGCCTACCGTGCAATGGGTTCGTCGCAACTAATGATAGCGTGTCCAACACCCTTTGAGGTAACTGCAATGCATGACGGCAAAGCTCGGTTACATAGCTACTGGAATATTAGGACTGGTCGTCACTACAAGCGGGCTAACGGCTTGGGTATTAGCGCCGACCGCGTATAAGGTAATAAGCTGTCGAGACGGGTACAGTCGACCTATCCCAACGCCTTTAGCTGGTATCCCGTATTTTGCGGAATATCGTACCCGCAACCCCGCGCCATGTGGGAAGCCTGAAAGCGAGGCTCGGGCGTTAGCAGCAACGGAGAACTCCGCATTATGGGCGTTTTGGGCAACCATGCTTTCGGGCGTTCAAGCAGTAGTAAGCGTAGCAGGACTGATCGCCCTCATCCACACGCTACGCCTCAACGGAGCGGCGCTGAAAGTGGCGAGCGATGCAAACGAACTGTCACAGCGCATGGCTTACATCGAACTTCGTGCCTATCTTTCTGTTTCTATCAAAGCTGTTGAACCGTTGAACGGCAACGATTTCAAGTTGCAGTGGGAGTTCTCTAATAAGGGGTCGACGCCAGCCAGCGAGCTGTCGGTCTTTATTCAAACCATTGTCTTACCGAGCGATATGCCATCGGATACTTTCAACTTGGACAATCATGTTTTCGCGGGAAGTAAAGCTGTTCTAGGGTCAGGCGACTCAACCAGTCACGCTAGACCTATCAGGTTATTAGATATAGAGTGTGCAGGAATTAGGCAGGGCAATTTAAGGTTCTGGGTTTATGGAAAGGCGATTTATAGGGATGTATTTGGAAAGGAGCAAAGTATAACATTCTTAAGCAAATCAACTGATCGAACGGTTGATAGAATGATCAGGGCGCCATTTGGGAACTATACATCATGATGCTATAGAGGATGTGTGCGCTCTATTGTAAGATCGTTGTCAATGCACGTTGCCTGGCGGCCGGCTGCCCCTTCTAACGAGCTATTCGCTGTGCAGCCTTGACTCGCGATGCCGTCACAAGCGACGCTCGAAATGACGTGTCTTGGTAACTATGCCTGCCTCTTCCAAAGCACGCTTCACTTCACTGCGCGCGAGCACGTTGGCAAGACCCTGTTTCGTATTACCGATTTCAGCAGCGATCCGTGCCGCCTGCTTTGGCAGCTTGGGCGCCAGAGGGTCGGCGAAATGGGCCTTCAAGGCGTCGAGTAGTCTGCCCGCCTGCCCGGTAAGTCCGTCCCTTCTGACCTCGCCCCATTCATCGAAAACGGCAGCAGGAAAGACAGTCGAAAGCACTCTTTCCATGTCAGGCGATGCGGGCGCTATGAGGTAAATGTCACAATCATGCGCTACGCCATGATCGCTATTCCTAGCATTACCTCTTAGCATTCCTTGCAACATGTTATGGGCGATCTCGGCTTCTCGCATTTCTTCCCAGCGGAAGGCGTCCATATCTTCTATAGGCACGCCCGAAGCGGCGATTTCCAATGCGGTGTAAGCTTCCTTCGGGTATGTATATGTGCCTACGACTACAACGTTCTTAACGTTTCGGTACCGGTTCGTTCCGTGGTGACGCCCCCAATTCAGGAAGGATACGGACACGCCGTTTGGAAGGTACTGCGCTAGCTCCACTTCGGTACTAAGCGACCCTACGGTCTTTGGACCGATTACAAGCCATTCTTCCTCCGGCTTGGTCGCGATCAGCTTGGCTATCGTTCTGAATATCCTGTCACGGTTCGCGGGCACCCCCAACGCCTTCCTGCCTGCTGCCCTTGTCCATAGGTGGATACGAACCTTGCTGTAATCGTTCGGGAAGTAGGGCAGGCGAACTAGCCCTCCAATACCCCGTTCCATAGCTTCGTAGGTGCCACGTACCGCGCCAGAGGCGTCCGTTATGATAACGGGAGCAAAGTCATCTGGTAGGGCCCTGGTAGCCCCTACAAGCGCGCGTGCCCCATAGTCGCCAGCAACCCGCCAAGCCGAGCGCCCCTCTAGTGCAAGCAGCCCGTCAAGCGTCCGTCGCCGATCAGGGGCAAGAAGGTGAGGGTCAAGGCGGGCGGCATTGATAAGCTCTTTAGCGGCGTCTTTTATGCCCCTAGGAACCCGAACGACGCTTTCGTCCATTGTCTCCCCTTGTTCGATCAAACCGCAAAGAATGTCGGCAAGAGTTCTGTAAGAATGCTGGATAGCTTCATATAGACCTACGATTGCGGTCCAACGTACGGTAACGGATTGGGCAAGAGTCATGCTCTCGTCCCAAATACGAAGGGGTCGAGGACCGTCTATGTAAAATAGGTCTTGGACCGAACCAAACTTATATGTCTTGGTTCGGCTAATTATCATCTGTTGAGTGGTGAATAGGATGCGAGCGTTGCGGGCATCGTCCTTACCGCGACCAAGGGCGTTGAGGTCGTCATCGCGTGTATAACATGCGAAATCTGAATCATCGAGGGCCAGCCTGCCGATCATGGATCGTATTTCTTCCTTACTCTGGAAGCAAAGAATAATACTGCTATCGGGACTGAAGCCTTCATTCTTCCATGCCGCGATGAAGGAAGAGATTGCTTCCGTTTTTCCAGTGCCGGGAGGAAGGGAGCTAAGGTAATAGGCAGGAGGAAGGGTCCCTCTCAATCCGCTATCCAAAGCAAGAATTAGAGAGGAGATTGAGAACCTAATAGGGTTGGATAGCATTGATCCATACAACTCCAACCTTCTTAGGGTTAGTTGATAAGCCCTATTATAGAGCTTACCATGTTCATCGTTAAATACATGCATTATAAGATACCTGATATTAGCTATTGAGAATGGCTAATTCGGCTATGTAAAGTAAACATACCTCTGTATCTCTATATAGGGGAAGATGTACTTTTCAATCTTCAAGTTGGCGGTGCGGCGCCATCTGGCGCTGACCGCCGCCCACGTCAAGATAAAATCGTGCGGCATGTTTATTTTTGTATAGTCTATATTTAAGGCGGTAGTAGAAAGTGTGTTTATTAATACCGCGAATTAGGTTTAATTAATTGCTTTCTAAATAAGAAGTACGTTGTAAGTCCGATATTCACGGGTGGAATCTTACTTTTAGGTTGGTCGGAAAGGATCAAGACAAAGGAATTCAACTTCACAATCGCGATCCTCACACCGTTGCTAACCGATCTCGGCTTCCCAAGAACGTCCGGTAAGCTTCCTTGCTAAGTCAGCGGGTCTAAGATGCGCGTAACGGAACAGCATTCTAGGATCACGGTGACCACTAATTACTGATAGCTCCACAGTAGTAAGGGCCATTTCAGCGAACCTACTTATCGCTTCATGCCTAAGATCATGAAAATGGAGGTCCGGCATACCAGCACGTTCCCTTACCCGGTTCCATGCCAACCGGAGGGCCATAGCAGAGAGGGGGAGAACCTTGTCGTCGCTACGTGGCAGTTCTGCTAAAATAGCTAGCGCCTGATCGGTTAGCGGTATGGTCCGGGCATAGCCGGTTTTAGTATGGGGTATATGAGCAGTACGGCTTTGAAGGTCGACTGCATCCCACGTTAGGTTGAGCAACTCCCCACGTCGCATTGCGGTTTCTATGGCCAGTAGAACCGCAGGCTTGATCAGCTTGTTACGGGTCGACCGTAAGGCATCGATTAACCGCTTAAGCTCGCCCGGATGAAGGCGACGGTCCCTCGCATTCTTTACCGGTAGGCGGCGGACCTGTGCCACCACATTCGACGTAAGACCGACCGACCAATCTCTGCGGGCGACCTCAACGACGTTATGCAGCAGGGATAACTCCCGCGCCACCGTTCCTGCTTTGACTTCTAACGCCCGCTTATCCCTATACGCTGCTACAGGAGCGGAAGAGAGGTCTACTAGAGTGATGCTACAAAGGGGGGCTTTAAGCATCTTGTTGAGCCTTAGACGCTCGGTATCGGCGCTAAGCTTCGAAGGGGTTACCTCCTTCACATAACGGCGGATGAGGTCCCCTAAGGTTGTTGTACGGAGGTCCTTGCGGCTGACAGGCCGCCCTCCTTGATCAATAAGTGCCTCACGCTCCCGCGCCCATCGTTCCGCAGCGTCCTTTGTCGGCAGCGTCTTAAATTCCGGTTCGTAGCCTTTGCGGCGAATCTGGACGAACCAGCCTTTCGATCTCTTACTTATGGTCGCCAAGGGACCCTCCTGTGTCACCAGTGTGTCAGGAGCGCGCAAGGTGCGGTTTTAAAGGGCTTCTAAAACGTAAAAAGCCTTGGAAACCCGAAGGATTCCAAGGCTTTCTATGGTGGGCGTGGCAAGGATTGAACTTGCGACCCCTGCGATGTCAACACAGTGCTCTACCACTGAGCTACACGCCCGCCGGAGGGCTCCACTAGCCGCGCTCTTCGCGGCGTGCAAGCCCTCAATGCATACCCGTCACATTATCCATCTCGAACAGCCGATCGACCTCGGCGACCAGGTCGCGCAGGTGGAACGGCTTGGACAGCACGCGGGCCTGCGGCATCGCCCGCCCGGCCTTCAACGTGACCGCCGCAAAGCCGGTGATGAACATCACGCGCAGGTCCGCGCACATCTCGCCGGCCTTCTGCGCCAGTTCGATGCCATCCATCTCGGGCATGACAATATCGGTCAGCAGCAAATCGAACGTCTCGGTTTCGAGCAACGGAATCGCCGCCGTCCCCCGGTCGACTGCGGTCACCGCATAGCCCGAGCGTTCGAGCGCCCGAGTCAGATACTCGCGCATGACCTGATCGTCCTCGGCCAGCAGAATTCGTAACATTGATCTAAAGTCCCGTTTTCACACGCACATTCCGCGGCCGCCCTACCCTGAAAATGGTTAACATATCCAGGTCGATTGCCCATGCCGGGTGCTGGCCCTAGCGTGGTGCGATGCAGTCTTCTTCCTTCGAGCGCCTAGGCGCAATGCCGCCCGTGAGCCCGGTGGTGGTGTCCGTCCCGCACGCAGGCCGGGACTATCCGCTCGCGCTCAAGACGGCGTTGCGCGTGCCGCTTGCCGGGCTGCTGCCGCTCGAGGACCGGCTGGTCGATGCGGTGGCGCGTGCCGCACGGAGCGACCAGACGACGATCGTCCAGACGCGCGCGCGCGCCTGGATCGATCTCAATCGGCGCGAGGACGAACGCGATCCGCTGCTCGACGAGGGTGCGCCGTCGCTGCCGCTCGCCCAGCAATCCGCCAAGCTGCGCAGCGGGCTCGGTCTTGTCCCACGCCGCGCATCGGGGGCGGGCGATCTCTGGGCGCGGCGGTTCACCGATGCCGACGTCACCGCGCGGATCGCCAACGATCACCGCCCGTACCATGCGGCGCTCGCGTCGGCGTTGAAGGCGGCGCACGACCGGTTCGGCGTGGCGGTGTTGCTCGACGTGCATTCGATGCCGCCGCTCGGGCCGGGTGGATCGCGAATCGTGATCGGCGACCGGTTCGGCCATTCCGCCGAGCCACGCTTCGTCGCGCGAATCGAAGCCGAGTGCGTCGCGCGCGGTTTCTCGACCGCGATCAACGCGCCTTATGCGGGCGGCCATATCCTCGAACGCCATGCGTGTCCGGCCGCAAACGTTCACGCGGTTCAGTTCGAACTGGATCGCACGCTGTACCTCGATCGCAAGCTCCACGCGCCCGGCGCCGGCTTCGCCCGCGTCGTCGACCTCGTACGCGCGATCTTGGCGGCACTCACTGACGAGGCCTTGCCCCTCCCGCTCGCCGCCGCCGCAGAGTAACCGAACGCGCCTAGCCGATCAGCGCGTCCAGCAGTTCCTCGATCCGCCCTGCCCGCGCGATCGGGTCGGCAATGCCCTCGGCGGCGATCCAGCGCCCGTTCTTCTCGACCAGATCGTCGAGCGGTTTCGCCGCAGTCCGGTCGTGCGGCGTGAACGCGATCGCAGCGGGACCTGCGTCGATCTGTCGTACGCCCGCCTCACGCGCCATCATCCGGATACGCGCCACCTGCAACAGTCGCAGTGCCGCCTCGGGCGCCTTGCCGAACCGGTCGTCCAGCTCCACCTCGAACAGGTCGAGCGCCGAGATGTCCTCCAGCCGTGCAAGCCGGCCATAGAGCGACATCCGCACCTCGATCTCAGGGATCCACGCTTCGGGAAGGCTGCCGCCCAGTTCGAGGTGAAGCTCGGGAACCCAGTCGTCGATCGGCGCACCGCCCTCGCGGTCGATCCGCGCCAGCCGCAACGCGCGACCGAACAGATGCTGGTAGAGGTCGATCCCGATCAGCTTCATGTGACCGGCCTGCGCCTCGCCGACCAGATCGCCCGCCCCCCGCAGATCGAGGTCGCGCGCGCTGATCGCAAAGCCCGCGCCCAGGCGGTCGAACGCCTGGAGCGTGCGCAACCGCTTCAGCGTCGCCTCCGCGATCGTCGCCTCGCCGTCGGTCAGCAGCATCACCTGCCCCCGCCGTCCACTGCGGCCGACGCGTCCGCGCAACTGATGCAGCTGCGACAACCCGAACCGGTCCGCGTGATGCACGATCATCGTGTTCGCGCGCGGCACGTCGAGCCCGGCCTCGATGATGTTGGTCGCGAGCAGCACGTCGCCATCGCCCGCCGCGAACGCCACCATCGCCTCATCGATGTCCCCCGCCGGCATTTTCCCGTGCGCCTGTACCAGCCCGAGTTCGGGCACGAGCTTGGCCAGCTTGGCGGCAAGCGGCGCCATGTCGTCGATCCGCGGCACCACGACGAAGCTTTGTCCGCCGCGCGCCCGCTCCCGACGCAGCGCCGCGCGCACCGTCGCGTCGTCGAACTGCGCCACCGACGTGCGGATCGGCTGGCGACGTGCCGGCGGCGTCGCGATGACCGACAAGCCCTGCAACCCGATCATCGCGGATTGCAGCGTCCGCGGGATCGGCGTCGCGCTCAACGTCAGGACATGCCCCGCCCCCAGCGCGTGCATCTTGGCCTTGTCGGCCGCGCCGAACCTTTGCTCTTCATCGATCACGACGAGCGCGAGATTCTTGTATGCGACGCCCTTGCCGGCGATCGCCCCCGTGCCGATCACGACGCCGATCGATCCGTCCGCAAGCCCCGCCCGAACCCTTGCCTTCTCCGCCGTGCTCGACAGCCGCGACAGGCCGGCAACGGCCACGCCGGTCCCCTCGAACCGCTTCGAGAACGTCTCGATATGCTGGCGGACCAGCACCGTCGTCGGCGCGGCGATCGCAACCTGGCGCCCGGCCAGCGCAACGGCAGCAGCGGCTCGCAACGCGACCTCGGTCTTGCCGTAGCCGACGTCGCCGATGATCAGTCGGTCCATCGGCTTGCCGCTCGCAAGGTCCGCCAGCGTCGTCGAAATCGCCTTTGCCTGATCAGGCGTCTCGGTGAACGCGAAGCCCGCGGCGAATTTCTCGTAGCGGGCGCGGTCGGGCTCGATCGGATCGGTCGTCCGTGCGTCGCGCTCGGCAGCGATGGCGGCCAGATCCCGCGCGCTCTCGGCAATCGCGGCATCGATCGCGCCACGCCGCTTCTGCCACGACGCGCCGTCGAGCGAATCGAGCGTGACCGCCTCGATCTCCGCGCCGTACCGCCATATCCGGTCGGCCTCGCGCACCGGCACCAGGCGGCGGCCTTCCTTGGCATATTCGAGGATGATCGCGTCACCATCGGTCCCCGGCAGCATCTCGAGCCCGCGGACGACGCCGATCCCGAACTCCTCGTGGACGATCACGTCGCCGCATCGCAGCTCGCTGGTCAGTCCCGGCAGCATGCCCGCGCTGCCGCCTGCGATCTCGTCCCCACGCGCCCGCCCGCCGAGCAGGTCCGCGCCGGCAACGACCGCGGTCCCACTCGCGACGAACCCGCGATCGACCGGGGCGACCAGCAACATCGCCGTGCCGGGCTTCGCCGAAACGACGTCCGTCCAGTGATCGACCGACGTGAAGGTGATCTTCGCCGCTCGCTCGAGCCTGGGCTGGAGGAACCGCAGGTCGCGCGGCGATCCCACGACCAGCAGACGCCCATCCGCGAGCGCGTCCTTCGCGAACCGGGCGAACGCACGCGCCGGATCGCGCCGTTCGATGAACCGTGGGGGCATTTCGTCGCCGACGTCGAACGCGGCCGTTTCACGTTTCGCGATCTCGGTTGCCCAGACCTTTTCGAGGACCAGATCGGCGGAGGCACGACGCCGGGGCAATCCATCCGCGGCGATGGCAAGGAACCGATCGCGCCGCTTCTCCGCATCCCGGTCGAACGCGATCGCTGCATCCGGTAGGTGCGCGAGGATCGACACGCCCTTCTCGACCACGGGCTCGGTCGCGCGGCCGATCTCGACGACGTCGACGTCGCCCAGGCCGAGCTGAGACACCGGATCGTAATCGCGAAGCCCGGTAATGTGGCCATCGGCGAACTCGATCCGGACCGGAGTCTCGCGGTCCGCGGGGAACACGTCGATCACGCCACCGCGTACCGCGATCTCGCCGGGTTCGTCGATTCGATCGTCGGTCAGGTAGCCGACCTCCTCGGCGATCGCGGCAAACGCCTCGATGTCGATCGGATCGCCGACCTGCAGCCGCGGTGGCGCGACGTCGAACATTGGCGGCGGCGGATAGCGGACCGCCGTCGCCTCGGCAGTCGTGACAACCAGGATCGGCGCCGCCTCACTCTCGGCCCCCGCGCGCAGCCGCCGCAACGCTGCAACCCGACGTCCGACATTGGCAGGCGATGCCGGCGCATCGTCGCCCGGCAGAGCGTCACTCGACGGCACATGGACGACCAGCGCATCGGGCGCGAGCGCCGCCGCGATGGTCGCGATCTCCGTCGCACGCTGATCGTCCGCCGCGACGTAGACGAGGTTCCCGTCAGACAAACGCTCGACGATCGCCGCCGCCAGCGGCGCCACCGCGCTAGACTTCGCCGCTATCGCTGGCGCAACATCCGTATTCTCGACGTCTTGACTGATCTGAAGCACCGATACGCATCCTTCTTTCGAGGATGAACGTGATGCAGGCAGCGTGCGTTCCGGCGATACTATCCTCGATCAGGGTATTCGATCACCATTCGAAGGCAGGAACGATCGTCCGTCGTCCGACCAGGAACGCGTCCGCCACGAGCCGCAGCGGCGTAACGTCCACATCGCTCGAGCGCGAGCCGACAAGCGCCGCGAACTTGGCATAGAGCCCGGGATATTCCGCGTCTGGCGCCTTGGTCACCTCGCCGTCGACTTCCAGAATCGCGCCGCCCATGCTCAGCTTGAGCGTACCGCCGTCGGTCTCGACGACGATGTCCCATTGCTGCGGGCCTTCATGCAGGAAGTCGAACGCCGCCGTCACGGGGATGTCGCCACAGGTGAGATCGATATCGGCAGCCAGCGGCGACATCCGGCCGTCCGGCACATGCAGGTCCGCACGATGCACCACCCAGTCGCCGGGGAGGATCTCGGTCGCGATCGACAGCGCGTTGATACCGGGATCGAACACGCCGAACCCGCCGGCTTCCAAGATCCAGTCCTGCCCGGGGTGCCAGCGCCGGATATCTTCCCGCCAGGCGATCGTGACGCGTTCTACCGTGCGATCGGCGAGCCACGCATGCGCCGGCGCGACGCCGGCCGCTTCGCGCGAATGCCAGGTGGTGAACAGCGACCGGCCCGCGGCAACCGCATGCGCCTCGATCCGCGCGACCTCGGACAACGTCGCGGCGGGGGGCTTTTCCATCATCACGTCTAGCCCGGCATCGAGCGCGGCCATCGCGATCGCGGAGCGACCGACCGGCGGCGTACAGATCGAGACAGCGTCCAAATCGTGTCCAGCCACGAGTAACTCGGCAATGTCATGATAATTGGCCACGCCGTCGACCACCGCGTTGCGACTGACGGCGGCAACGAGTTCGAACCGTGGATCGTTGGCGATCGCCGGCAGGTGCTGGTCGCGCGCGATCTTGCCCACGCCGATGATCGCCAGCCGTATCGGCCTCGCGGACACTGCCTCGGTCGCCATTAGAAATCCTCTCAGTTATCGTATCAGGTTCGCGCGCGTTCGCTCGGTCCGCGATCGCGCGGGCGGGGCTTACTCGTCGCCTATCAGCGTCAGCACGTCGCCGATGATCCGTGCCATCGCGATCCGTGCCGCGGCGGGGTCGCGGGCGGTGATCGCGTCGGCCACCGCGGCGTGATCGGGAATGTTGGCGGAACGGCCCTTGATCCGGTTGGTGAAGCGGATCGACGTCCGCAACGCGGTCGAGACCACCGACTGGAACTGCGCGTAGAACGGGTTCTTGGACGCCCGCAGGATCGCCATGTGAAACGCGATATCGGCCTCGAGCGGATCGGCCGTCCCGTCCTCGCCCGCCTCCATCTGCGCTAGGCCGTTGCGGATCGCGCTATCATCTGAAGCATCGGCGAAACGCGCCGCCAGCGCCGCTGCTTCCGGCTCGATCGCGATCCGCAACTGGTTGAAATGGCGTAGCAACTCGACCGAGAACTTGCGCTCCAGCGTCCAGCGCAACACGTCGGTGTCGAACAGGTTCCAGGCGCTGGCGGGCTGCACCACCGTCCCTTGACGCGGCCTGGCACTGACCAGTCCCTTGGCGGTCAGCATCTTGACCGCCTCGCGTGTCACCGAGCGGCTGACGCCGTGGGTCTTGGCGATCTCCGCCTCGGTCGGGAACGGCCGTTGTTCGTACCGTCCGGTCACGATTGCCCGACCGAGCGTATCGAGCATCCCGTGAGTCAGGTTTCGCCCCACGATCGTGGTGGTGGGAAGAACGTCGCCGTCTGTCGTATCGATCGCCATTGGCGGGGTTTTGGCGCAACGCGGTGCTGGTGTCACGCGTCTTGCCGCGAACCGAAACGATATCCGATGGAAGCCGCGGCGTATTCATCGTACAATTGGCAACGCAGCGGGCGCCGTACGCGCGAAACGACGCCTGTAACTACGTCGAGGGACACTATGCGGGCATTCATTGCAGTCGACTGGGGCACGACCAATCGACGGGCGTTCCGGATCGAGAACGGAAAAGTCGCTGCGACCGAGCGCGACGACCGCGGCGCGGCCAACGTCGCGGCGGGTGATTACGAGGCCGAGGTCGCGGGTATTCGCGCGCGCCTGGGCGACCTGCCGATGCTGCTCGCCGGGATGGTCGGATCGAACATCGGGTGGCGTAGCGTGCCCTATGTCGCAGCGCCCGTGGGACTTGCCGAGATCGCCGCAGCGCTCGACCGGATCGACGGCCGGACCGCGATCGTGCCCGGCCTCTCGTACCGCGACGGGCTGCACGCCGACGTCATGCGCGGCGAGGAGGTCCAGCTCCTCGGCGCGGTGGCGGCCGAATTGGTGCCTGCCGATGCGCTCCTTTGCCAGCCCGGCACGCATTGCAAATGGGCGACCGTCGAGCGTGGGGCGATCACGCGGTTCACCACCTCGATGACTGGCGAGCTGTTTGCGTTGCTTCGCGCGCACGGCGTCCTTTCGCGGCAGCTCGGTCATCCGGTCGAGCCGGGTACGGCGTTTCTGGAAGGGGTTGCGGAGGGCGCGAAACGCGATCTCGCCGCCAGCCTGTTCGCGATCCGCGCGCGCGGTGTACTCGGACTTGCCGACGATGCGCACGCCGCCTCGTTCGCGAGCGGGCTGCTGATCGGTGCGGACACTGCCGCGCGGATAGAGGCAGGCGCGACCGTCCACATCCTCGCCGACGCAACCCTCGGCGCGCTGTATGCCAGCGCGATCGATGCACTCGGCGGCACCTCGCACCATGTAGACAGCCAGGCCGCGTTCGTTGCTGGCATCACCCGCATCCAGGATTTTGCAGCATGACCAACCGCCAAGCTTTCGACGACGCCTTCGCGAAATGCCCGCTGATCGCGATCCTCCGGGGCGTGAAGCCCGATGAGGTCGAGGCGATCGGCGATGCGCTGGTCGAGGCGGGCTTCACGATCCTCGAAGTGCCGATGAACTCGCCCGATCCGCTCAACAGCATCGCCCGGCTGGCGCGTCGGTTCGAGGGACGTGCGGTCGTCGGCGCAGGCACGGTGTTGCGTGTCGAGGACGTCGCGGCGGTTGGCGCGGCGGGCGGCACGCTGATTATCGCCCCCAACGCGAACGTCCGCGTGATCGCCGCAGCGGCGGAGCGCGGCTATGTCGCGCTCCCCGGCATCGCCACGCCCACCGAGGCATTCGCCGCGCTCGACGCAGGCGCGGCGGCCTTGAAGCTATTCCCCGCCGAAGCCGCGAGCCCCGCGGTGTTGAAGGCGATGCGCGCGATCCTCCCCAAGGACACGCGCGTGCTGCCGGTCGGCGGGATCGTGCCGGAACTGATGGCGGACTGGCGCAAAGCCGGCGCCGTTGGCTTCGGCCTAGGCTCGGCCCTGTTCGCACCCGGCATAACCGCAGCGGACGTCGGCGCACGAGCGAAGACGTTCATCGAGACGTGGAACGCTGGGTAAACCGCGCTATCGTCTTCGTGGTGCGATGGCGGTAGGGCCGCGCGATGATGTTTGCCGAACAGGAACGAGACCTCGCCAGACTGACGGCCGCTGACCGGTACCGATCGCTCCGGCCGCGTACGGGCGTCGATTTCGCTTCGAACGACTATCTCGGACTTGCCGGATCGGACCGGCTTCGCGCGGCGATGACCGACGCGTTGCAGCGCGGCGTGCCGGTAGGATCGGGCGGGTCGCGGTTGCTGCGCGGGAACGCACCCCAGCACGAGGCGCTGGAAGCGGAGGCCGCGCGGTTCTTCGGGACCGAGGCGGCGCTGTTCTTCGCGAGCGGCTACGTCGCCAACACGATCCTGTTCGCGACCCTACCCCAGCGCGGCGACCTGATCGTCCACGACGCGCTGATCCACGCAAGTGCGCACGAAGGCATGCGTCTCACGCGAGCGACCTTCGTCGCCGCGACGCATAACGATGCCGATGCGTTCGAGGATGCGATCGCCGCGTGGCGCGAGTCGGGCGGGACGGGGCGCGTGTGGATCGCGGTCGAGAGCCTCTACAGCATGGACGGCGACCAGGCCCCGCTCGCGGCACTCGCCAAGATCGCCGATCGGCACGACGCCGTCCTCCTGATCGACGAGGCGCACGCGACCGGCGTGTTCGGCGCCGAGGGCCGCGGGCTCGCCGAAGCGCTCGACGGACGCGAGAACGTCATCACCCTGCGCACCTGCGGCAAGGCGCTGGGGTGCGAGGGAGCTTTGCTGTGCGGACCGGCGGTGATGCGCGAGTTCATCGTCAACCGCGGGCGCGGGTTCATCTTCTCGACCGCGCCGTCGCCGCTGATGGCGCTGGCGGTCGGCGAGGCTCTGCGGATTGTCGCGGACGAACCAGCGCGGCGGGAAAACCTCTGGGCGTTGATCGCGACGGCGGAACGCGTGCTTGCCCCTTACGGCGTCGCGGCGACGGGGTCGCAGATCCTGCCGCTCGTGCTGGGCGATGCGGCGCGGACGATGCGCGTCGCGGGCGCGATCCAGGCGGCAGGGTTCGACGTGCGCGGGATTCGGCCGCCGACCGTGCCCGAGGGGGGGTCGCGGTTGCGGATATCGTTGACGCTCAACGCGACGCTCGCGGATATTAAGGCTCTGGCTGAGGTCATGGAAGAGGCTTTGAAATGACGATCGTCGTTACCGGAACGGACACCGATATCGGCAAGACCGTGTTCGCCGCCGGACTCACCGCTGCACTGCGCGCGCGGTACTGGAAGCCGGTGCAGGCGGGGCTTGCGGACGGCAGCGACGCAGCCTCGGTCGTAACGCTCGGCGTGCCCGCGAACCACGTCCTTCCCGAAGCATACCGGCTGACGACCCCGTGCTCGCCGCATCTCGCCGCCGAGATCGACCGCGTGACGATCGATCCGGACCGGCTTGCGCTACCCCAAGTCGATGGCCCCCTGGTGGTCGAGGGCGCGGGCGGCGTGATGGTCCCCGTGACACGCGACCTGATCTTCGCCGACCTCTTCGCGCAATGGGGCAAGCCGGTCGTGCTCGTCGCGCGCACCGGGCTCGGCACGATCAATCACAGCCTGCTTTCGATCGAGGCACTGCGCAGCCGCGCTGTCCCCATCCTCGGCATCGCCTTCGTCGGCGACGCGGTCGAGGATAGCGAGGCGACGATCGCTGCACTCGGCAAGGTTCGCCGGCTCGGCCGCCTGCCCCGCCTCGATCCGCTGAACGCAGCGAACCTAGCCGAGGCGTTCGCCGCGAACTTCGACCTGAAGGCGTTCCAGTGACCGATTCCCCCGTCTGGCACCCCTTCACGCAGCACGGCCTGCGCGAGCCGATCCCGCTTGTCACGCATGCCGAGGGCGCCGCGCTCTACACGTCGGATGGCCGGCGGATCGTCGATGCGATCTCGTCCTGGTGGGTGACGACGCATGGCCATGCCAACCCCAGGATCATGGCGGCGATCGCAGAACAGGCGGGGAAGCTCGACCAGATCATCTTCGCCGGCTGGACGCACCAGCCTGCCGAAGACCTCGCGCGCGGCCTGACCGCGATCATGCCGCCGGACCTGACTCGTGTGTTCTTCTCGGACTCGGGCTCGACCAGCGTCGAGTGCGCGCTGAAGATGGCGCTCGGTTACTGGCTCGATCGGGGCGAGGATCGCCACCGCATTCTCGTGCTCGAACACGGCTATCACGGCGACACGATCGGCGCGATGTCGGTCGGCGCACGCGGCGTCTACAACCGGGCGTACGCGCCGTTGCTGTTCGACGTCGGCACGATCCCCTTCCCCGCCGCCGGGCACGAACAGGCAACGCTCGACGCGCTGGAGGCCGCCTGCGCCGCACACTCCGCCGCGTTCATCGTCGAGCCGTTGCTGCTCGGCGCGGGCGGGATGCACATCTATCCAGCCCACGTCCTCGCCGAGATGAGACGCATCTGCGCAGCGCACGACGTTCTGTTCATCGCCGACGAGGTGATGACCGGCTGGGGCCGCACCGGCACCTTGCTCGCCTGCGAGCAGGCCGGCGTGGTGCCCGACATCCTCTGCCTGTCGAAGGGGCTGACCGGCGGCGCGATCCCGCTCGCGGTGACGATGGCGACCGAGGTGATCTACCAGGCGCATTACGGCACCGACAGGTCGCGGATGTTCTTCCACTCGTCGAGCTACACCGCCAACCCGATCGCCTGCGCCGCCGCCAATGCGAACCTCGCGATCTGGCGCGACGAACCGGTGCGCGACCGGGTCGCGAACCTCTCCGCACGCCAAGCCTCGCGGCTGGAAGCTCTCGCCCGCCACCCCCGCATCGCCAACGCGCGCCAGATCGGCACGATCACCGCGGTCGAACTCCGCGGCGAGGACGGCTATCTGTCGCAGACCGGCCCGCGCCTGCTCAAGTTCTTCGGCGAGCGCGGCCTGCTGCTCCGCCCGCTCGGCAACACCGTCTACGTGATGCCGCCCTATTGTATCGAAGACGCCGATCTGGACCGCATCTATGCGGCGATCGCCGAAGCGTGCGATACAATCCGGCACTGATCCTGACGTTCTTGCTGCACTGCAGCAACAAATGATGTACGTGCGACGTTGAGATAAGATCGCGGCCAAGTACGCTGGCGACGAAAGGCTCGATTACCGTGAGAAACATCGCCGATACCCTCGCCCGCATGGCGCGCGCCGGAGCGCCGACGCAGCGCGACACCGCGCCCAGCCGCCTGACGCCGCTGACCGAGTTCGGGACCAATCCGGGCGCGCTACTCGGCTTCAGCTACGTTCCCGCTGACCTGCAATCGAATGCGCCACTTGTCGTAGTCCTGCACGGCTGCACGCAAACGGCGGCAGGGTATGACCACGGCTCAGGCTGGTCGAAGCTCGCCGATCGCGCGGGTTTCGCGCTGGTCTTCCCGGAGCAGACGCGTGCGAACAACCCTAACGTCTGCTTCAACTGGTTCGCCTCGGAGGACACCGCACAGGCCGGCGGCGAGGCCGAATCGATCGCGCAGATGACCGAGACGATGATCGCCCGCCACGGCCTCGACCGCAGCCGCGTGTACGTTACCGGCCTGTCCGCGGGCGGCGCGATGACGATGGCTATGCTCGCCACGCGGCCGGACCTGTTCGCGGGCGGTGCGGTGATCGGCGGGTTAGCCTACGGCACCGCGACCGGCGTGTCGCAGGCGCTCGACCGGATGCGCGGGCATGGCGACACCAGCGACACCACGCTGGTCGACATGGTCCGCAGCGGCGCGCGTGGGCATGACGGGCGCTGGCCGACGCTGGCGATCTGGCACGGCGGCGCGGACGCGACGGTGAGCGTAGCGAACGCGGACACGATCGCACGGCAGTGGCGCGGCGTCCACGGCGTCGACGCCAAAGCGGTGCGCACGGAGAGGGTAGGTACCGCCGTCCACCGGATCTGGTCGGATGCGGAAGGGCGTGACGTCGTCGAGGACTGGACCGTCCCAGGCATGGGCCACGGCACGCCGATCGATCCGTTGCACGGCGAGCGCCTGGGCGCTGCGGGGCCGTTCATGCTTGATGTCGGGCTTTCGAGCACGGCGGTGATCGCGAAGTCCTGGGGCCTGGTTGCTGATGGGAGGACGATGACTGCGGCTAAGCCGGCCCCGGTCGAACGCGTCGCCAAGATAGCGATTCCTGTTACGCCAAAATCCGCGCCCAAGCCACGCGCCGAGGCGCCCGCCGGTATCCAAGCGACGATCGAGAACGCCCTCCGCGCAGCCGGGTTGATGCGGTAGGATAGGCATCGGCTAACGGTCGGGTGCACTCCCGCCACTGCCACCCGTCATCCTGACGAAAGTCAGGATCCAGAGCCATATGGGCCACCATCCGTTACCCTGGATCCTGACTTTCGTCAGGATGACGGAATTAATGAACCTCGACGGCCTCAACCGCACAATCGCACGCCACAGTCCACCATATCGATCCTCCCCCGCCAGGGGGAGGTGGCAGGCATCGGCCTGACGGAGGGGGAGGAATGAACGACATCCGTTGCGTGTCCTCCCATGCGTCGCCTTCCCTACCAGGAAGAGGATCGACGCGAGCGATCGACAAGCCGCCCAACCCGGCTAAAGCCACCGCATGACGTCCACCCCGCCCCGCCCTTGGCGTACCGAGTTCGCCGCGACGCTGAAACTCGCCTGGCCGCTCGTCGCGGCCAACCTCGCGCAGGCGCTCGTCGGCGGGACCGACGTCGCGATGCTGGGCCGGCTCGGGTCGGACACGCTGGCGGCAGCGACGCTGGGCCTCAATCTCTACCTCGTCTTCCTGATATTCGGGATGGGCCTCACCACCGCCGCCGTCCCGATGATCGCACGCGAGCGGGGTGCGCGGCCGCATGCTGTGCGCGATATCCGCCGGACGGTGCGCCAGACAATCTGGGTCGCCGCCACGCTCTGCGTTCCGTCCTGGATCGTGTTGTGGAATGCCGAGCCGATCCTCGTCCACCTGCTCGACCAGGACCCCCTGCTCGCGCACGAAGCGGCGCGGTTCGTTCGCGCGGTAATGTGGGGAATGCTGCCCAGCCTCTGCTTCCTCGTACTCCGCGCGTTCGTCGCCGCGCTGGAGAAACCCGCTTGGTCGCTGGTGGTGATGGTCGGGCTGCTGGTCGTCAACGCCGGGCTCAACTGGCTGCTGATCTTCGGCCACGCCGGCCTCCCCCCGCTCGGCCTGCTCGGCTCGGGGATGGCAAGCAGCATCGCCAACGGCCTCAGCTTCGTCGCGATGGCCACCGTCATCGTCTACGCGAGGCCGTTCCGCCGCTACCGCCTGCTCGGCCGGTTCTGGCGCGCCGACTGGCCGCGATACCGCGCGGTCTGGACGCTGGGCCTGCCGATCGCGATCACGCTGGGGTTCGAGTCCACCGTGTTCATCGCCGCGGTGTTCCTGATGGGGCTGCTCGGCACCGTACCGCTGGCCGCGCACGCGATCGCGATCCAGATCGCCAGCGTCACCTTCATGGTCCCGCTCGGCATCGCCCAAGCCGCCACCGTCCGCGTCGGGCTAGCCTCTGGTCGCGGCGACCGCGCGGGCATCGGCCGTGCCGGCTGGGCGGCGTTCGCGATCGGCGAGGGCTTCATGGTGCTGACCGCCGCCCTACTTGTCCTCGCCCCCCAGATGCTGATCGGCATCATCCTCGACGTCGACGCGCCCGCAAACGCGCCGGTCGTCGCCTTGGCGATCTCGCTGCTCGCAGTCGCCGCAGTGTTCCAGGTGGTCGACGGCGCGCAGGTGGTCGGCGCCGGGATGCTGCGCGGGCTCGGCGATACCAAGGTCCCGATGCTGTTCGCCGCAATCGGTTATTGGGGGATCGGCATCGGCGTCGGCGCGTGGCTGGCATTCGGCCGCGGCTGGGGCGGCGTCGGCATCTGGACCGGGCTGGCAACCGGATTGGCGGTGGTCGCCGTGCTGATGATCGCCCGTTGGCAGGCGCGCGAGCGACTTGGCCTCGGCTAGGGCTCGCTTGGCCGCTTTGTCTTACAACAGCGATACATAGCCGCTTCGTTGTGTTAACGTGTGTTACACCACTGGAGCCTAACCTATGCCTGATCAAGACCGCATCGTCGCGATCGGTTTGCTCACGCAGCACGATGTTTTCGCGCTGGGCCATGACCTGTCACGCGTCTACCCGATCAACGAAATGCCGTGTTTCGGGGCGTTGCTGGGCGCGATCGACGACGCCGACCGTGCCTTCCACCGCGCGCGCGATGCACGGCAGCTTGCGATCCCGCTCAAGTCCGGCGCAACCTCGCTGGCATAGCGGCGTTCGAGACCCGCTGCCCTGCGGAGATCGATCATGACGCCATTACCCACAGAACTCCTGCTGCTCGGCTGGTCCACCGTGCTGCTGTTCGCCTATGTGATGATCCAGGGGCAGACCGCGACGCGCGACCGCGGGCTCGACTGGAACGCCGGGCCCCGCGATGGCGAGCAGAAGCCGCTCGGTGAGATGGCCGGTCGCGCCGAGCGAGCGCTGGAGAATTTCCAGGAGACCTATCCTGTCTTCATCGCGCTGGCGCTGGGACTGGCCGTGACCGATCGTACCGGTGGGCTCGGCGCGATCGGGGCGTGGCTCTGGTTCGGCGCGCGGATCGCGTACATCCCGCTGTACCTGTTCGGCATCAAATATGTTCGCAGCCTGTGCTGGATGGTGTCGATCCTCGGCCTGCTGCTGATGCTGGTCCGCTTCCTCTAAGGCCTAACCGCGCAACGTGCGGATGATCGCTGAGAAGTCGAGCCCACCCTGCCCGGCCTCGGCGAACGCCTCGTAACGCTCGGCCGCCTTCGCGCCCATCGGCGTGTCCGCGCCGACATCCTTCGCCGCTGCCATCGCCAGCCGCAGGTCCTTCAACATCAGCGCCGCCGCGAAGCCGCCCTGATAATCGTGATCGGCGGGCGTATCGGGGCCGATACCCGGCAGCGGTGCATATGTCGTCATCGACCAGCTCTGCCCCGACGAGACGCTGGCGATGTCGTAGAACGCCTGCGCATCGAGCCCTAGCTTCTCCGCCAGCACGAACGCCTCGCAGGTTGCGATCATCGTCGCGCCGAGGATCATGTTGTTGCAGATCTTCGCCGCCTGCCCCGCGCCGTTCCCGCCCGCGTGGATGACCGCCTTGCCCATGTCGGCGAGGATAGCCTGCGCCCGGTCGAACGCCTCCGCCGAGCCACCGACCATGAAGGTGAGCGTGCCTGCATTCGCCGCGCCGATCCCACCCGAGACGGGCGCGTCGACCGCAACGAGGCCCTTGGCCTGCGCGGCTGCGGCGACCTGCTTGGCGGTCGCGACGTCGATCGTAGAGCAGTCGATCAGGATCGCGGACGGCGACGCGACCCCGAACAGCATGTCATAGACCTCCGCGACATGCTTGCCGGCGGGGAGCATCGTCACGATCGCCTCGGCACCGTCCGCGGCTTCGGCGGCGGACGCGACCGGCAGGCATCCGGCGGCCTTCGCCTTGTCCAGAGCGTCGGCGCTCAGGTCGAACGCGCGAACGTCGTGGCCCTTCTTGGCGAGGTTCGCCGCCATCCCGCCGCCCATGTTGCCGAGCCCGATGAAACCGATCCGTGCCATGTTCTCTCTCCTAAATTCTGCTCCCCTCCCGTTCACGGGAGGGGTTGGGGGAGAGCGGTGCCACAATCAAAGCGTCGGCAGTCGCGGCACGCCCCTCCCCTGACCCCTCCCGCAAGCGGGAGGGGAATGGTGATCATTTCCCCGTCCAGGTCCCGGCGCGCTTCTCGACGAATGCGGCCATGCCTTCGCTCTGGTCCGCGGTCCCGAACAGTCCGTGGAACAGCCGCCTCTCGAACTGAACGCCCATCGCGAGCCCGGTCTCGAACGCCGCGTTGACCATTTCCTTGTTCGCCAGCACCGCCAGCGGCGCCATCGCGGCGATCGTGGTCGCCGTCTTCACCGCCTCCTCGACCAGATCGTCCGCCGGCACGATCCGCGAGATCAGCCCCGCGCGCTCGGCTTCGGCGGCGTCCATCATCCGCCCGGTCAGGCACATCTCCATCGCCTTGGCCTTGCCGACCGCGCGCGTGAGCCGCTGCGATCCGCCCATGCCGGGGGACACGGCGAGCTTGATCTCGGGCTGGCCGAACTTGGCGGTATCGGCGGCAAGGATGAAGTCGCACATCATCGCCAGCTCACACCCGCCGCCGAGCGCATAGCCCGCGACCGCCGCGACGATCGGTTTGCGCGTGCGCGTGAAATTCTCCCACCCCGCGAAGAAGTTGCTCGCGTACATTTCCGCGAAGCCCTGCGACTGCATCTCCTTGATGTCCGCCCCCGCCGCGAACGCCTTGGCGCTACCAGTCAGTACCGCACAGCCCTGCGACGCATCCGCATCGAACGCGGCGAACGCGGCGATCAGGTCGGCGAGCACCTGCGAATTGAGCGCGTTCAGCGCCTGCGGACGGTTCAGCGTGACGAGCGTGACGCCACCGCGCTGCTCGACGAGGATCGTTTCGTAGGTCATTCACTTACTCCTTGTATCCCCGCGAAGGCGGGGACCCAGTCTGGGCTCCCGCCTTCGGGGCCCCTTCAAAGTAGTACTTTGAAGGGAAACCCTTCGCGGGAGAACATTTAGACGTATCAGCCCGGCGTCCACGCCTCCGCTTCAGGCAACGGCGCGAAAATCTGGTCGATCACGTGATCGGTCACATCCTCGGGCGTCGCCGGATCCCAGCGCGGCGCGTTGTCCTTGTCGACGATCACAGCGCGCACGCCCTCGATGAAGTCATGCCGCTGCACGACATGCGCACCGATCGCATATTCCTGCCGCATCTCGTCCGCAAAACTCGCCATCGCGGCGCCTTCGTGGAGCAGACGAAGCGAGACCTTCATTGTCTGCGGCGACTTGGTCTTCAGTGTCGCGAGCGTCTGCGTTGCCCACTCGCCGCCATCGGCTTCGAGCGCGGCGTAGATGTCCTCCAGCACGTCCGAAGCAAACAGTCGGTCGATGTCGTCCCGGTGCGTCATGATCTCCGCATCGTCTGGTACGTCGGACGAACCTGCGAGGATCAGGTCGATCTCGCGCGGACGCTCGACGATCCAATCCTTCACGCCTTCGAGACGACCACTCGTCAAATAGTGCGTTGCCAGACCCAACGCCAAGCAATCGGCACCGTTGATCCGGTGCCCGGTCAGCGCGAGATACTGCCCGATCCGCCCCGGCAACCGCGACAGATACCAGCCGCCACCGACGTCCGGGAACAGGCCGATCCCCGTCTCCGGCATCGCGAACTTGGTGTTCTCGGTCGCGACGCGGAACCGGCACGGCAGCGCCAGGCCAACGCCGCCGCCCATCGTGATCCCGTCCATGAACGCCACAATCGGCTTGGCATAGGTGAATAGTCGATGGTTCATGCGGTACTCGGCATGAAAGAACGCCCGCGCCTCGACGCCATCGGTCGCGCCCGAGGCTGCAAGCATGCGGATATCCCCGCCAGCGCAGAACCCACGCCCTTCGGCATGATCGACCACGATCGCCTCGACCGCCGCATCGCCACGCCAAGCCTCCAGCGTCTCAAGCACGCCTTCGCACATCGCTAAGTTAAGCGCATGCAATGCCTTGGGTCGATTGAGACGAATCCGGCCGACAGGCCCTCCACTCTCGACGATCAGATCATCGGTCATGAACGATTGCTCCACCGCATAAACTCTTCGCGACTTTGCGCCTTCGCGTGATCAGAATCTTCTTGTTCACGCGAAGGCGCAAAGGCGCAAAGATCGAGATTCCGGCTGCGCGGATTCACTGCCGCGTCAGCTCGCGGCCAACGATCATCTGCATGACCTGGTTCGTTCCCTCGAGGATCGAATGTACCCGCAGATCACGCCAGAAGCGTTCGATCGGGTAATCCTGCAAATACCCATAGCCGCCATGCAGCTGCAACGCACGGTCGACCACTGAAGACCCCGTATCCGTCGCAAGCCGCTTCGCCATCGCCGCGAACTTGGTCTTGTCAGGCGCGTTCGCCGTCACCTTCGCCGCTGCCATGTACAGCAACGCGCGCGCCGCCTCCAACTCGGTTGCCATGTCCGCCAGCATGAACTGCGTGTTCTGGAAGTCCGCGATCGCCTTCCCGAACTGCTTCCGATCCTTCGTATACGCGATCGCCTCGTCGAGACACCGCTGCGCACCGCCAAGCGAGCACGCGCCGATGTTCAGCCGCCCGCCGTCCAAGCCCATCATCGCGATCCGGAAGCCCTCGCCCTCGCCGCCGACCATGTTCGCCCCCGGCACGCGGACGCCGTCTAAGATCACCTGCCGCGTCGGCTGCGAATGCCAGCCGAGCTTCTTCTCGTTCGCGCCGAACGACACGCCCGGCATGTCCTTCTCGATCACCAGGCAGGAGATCCCCTTGGGCCCGTCCTCACCGGTACGGACCATCGTCACGTACACCTCGTTCTCGCCCGCGCCCGAGATGAACTGCTTCGAGCCGGTCACGATCCAGTCGTCGCCGTCACGCACAGCACGCGTTTTCAAAGCAGCCGCGTCGGAACCCGACCCCGGCTCGGTCAGGCAATAGCTCGCCAGCCGGTCCATCGTCACCAGATCGGGGAGGTACTTGTCCTTCACCGCGGCAGATCCGAAGCGGTCGATCATCCACGCCGCCATGTTATGAATGCTGATGAAAGCGGACGTCGAAGGGCACCCGTACGACATCGCCTCCATGATCAGCGCCGCCTCGAGCCGCCCGAGCGCGATCCCCCCGCTCTCCTCGCTGACATAGATCGCCGCGAACCCGAGTTCGGCCGCGGCCTTGATCGTCTCGCGCGGAAAGATGTGTTTCTCATCCCACTCGGCCGCATGCGGGGTGATCCGGTCGGCGGTGAACCGGCGCGCGAGTTCCTGGATCTCGCGCTGGTCGTCGGTGAGGTCGAACTGGTTGGTCACGAGGAAGCTCCATTGGCTTTTGCGTCTGCGGTCAATCCGACCAAATCCCATGTGTTGCCGTACAGGTCGGCGAACACGACGACCCATCCATAGAGCTCGTCGCGCGGTGCTTCGACGAAATCAACGCCCTTGGCTTTCAACTCCGCGTAAGACGCCCAGAAATCGTCAGTGTTCAGGAAATAGGAAACACGCCCGCCACCGGCCCTGCCGATCGCCGCGGCTTGCTCATCGCCAACCGCCTTGGCGAGCAGGAGCGCCGAACCGCCGCCCGGAGCAGCGACGCGCACCCAACGCTTGCCGCTGCCCAGATCGCTATCCTCGACCAGCACGAAGCCCAGCGTACCGACGAAATACGCAATCGCTTCGTCATAGTCGCGAACGACGAGGGCGACGGTTCTCAAGCGCACCCCAATCACCCCATCGTCGGGATGACGAACGCGTCGTTATTGCGCGCCGGACCGCCATCCTCGGCCATCGCTGGCAGCGCGGACCCGTCCGGCCAACGCTGCGTGATCGTCTTGACCTTGGTCCAGAACTTCACGCCCTCCATGCCGTGCTGGTTAGTGTCGCCGAACGCCGAGCGCTTCCAGCCGCCGAAGGTGTGATACGCGACCGGCACCGGGATCGGCACGTTGATCCCCACCATCCCGACGTTCACCCTTGCCGCGAACTCGCGCGCCGCGTGGCCGTTGCGCGTGAAGATCGCGACGCCATTACCGTATTGATGCTCGCTCGGCAGCCGGACCGCCTCCTCGAAATCGGCGGCGCGGACGATCTGGAGCACCGGCCCGAAGATCTCCTCCTTGTACGCCGACATCTCCGTCGTCACGTGATCGAACAGCGACGGGCCGATGAAGAAGCCCTTCTCGTGCCCCTGCAACGCAAACCCGCGTCCATCGACGACCAGTTCCGCGCCCTCGTCGACGCCGGTCTGGATCCAGTTCTCGATCCGGCTGCGGTGGGCTGCATTCACGACCGGGCCGTAATGCGCGTCGTTGTCGGTCGACACGCCGACGCGCAGCGCCGCGATCGCCGGGATCAGCTTCTCGCGCAGCGCAATCGCGGTCTTCTCGCCGACCGGGACCACCACCGGCAGCGCCATGCAGCGCTCGCCCGCGCTCCCGAACGCCGCGCCCGACAGGTCGACGACGACCTGGTCGAGGTCCGCGTCGGGCATGACGATGCCGTGGTTCTTCGCACCACCCATCGCCTGGACGCGCTTGCCCGCCTCGACGCCGCGCCGATAAACGTAATGCGCGATGTCGGACGAGCCGACGAAACTCACCGCCGAGATCGCCGGGTGATCGAGGATCGCGTCGACCATCTCCTTGTCGCCGTGGACGACCTGGAAGATGCCCTCGGGCAGCCCCGCCTCGACGAACAATTCGCCGAGCCGCACCGGCACCGACGGATCGCGCTCGCTGGGCTTGAGGATGAACGCATTGCCCGTGGCGATCGCGACGCCCGACATCCACAACGGGATCATCGCCGGGAAGTTGAACGGCGTGATCCCCGCGCCGATGCCAAGCGGCTGGCGCATCGAATAGACGTCGATCCCCGGCCCGGCGCCCTGCGTATATTCGCCCTTGAGGATGTGCGGAATGCCGCAGCAGAACTCGATGACCTCGAGCCCGCGCTGGATATCGCCCTTTGAATCCGCGATCACCTTACCATGCTCGGAAGACAGCAGCCGTGCGAGTTCGTCCATGTTCGCCTCGACGAGCCGCTTGAACTCGAACATCACGCGAGCACGCCGTTGAGGGTTAGTCGCGGCCCACCCCGGCTGCGCCTTCTGCGCCGCGGCGACCGCGCGGTCCAGATCGGTCGCACCCGACAGCCGCACGCGCGCCTGCACCTCACCCGAATTCGGGTCGAACACGTCGCCGAAGCGCTCGGCCGTGCTGGCTGCACCGCTCACGAAATTCTCGATCGTCCGCATGGGCATCCTCTTCTAGTTGCCCGCATCGTCCGCCATAAGCGTTTCGCAGCCAAGTGGGGCTGTTTGCAGATACGCTCTGCAAATGTGCAGCATGGGGTGAGGCGTTCATGGATTGGGACGACGTCCGGTATTTCCTCGCTCTGGCGCGCACGCACAGGCTCGGGCCAGCCGCCAAACTGCTCGGGCAGGACGCGACGACAGTCTCGCGGCGGCTGCAAAGACTTGAACGTCGACTCCAGACGACGTTGTTCGAACAGACCGTGGCCGGCTACGCGCTGACCGAGCGCGGCGCGGCATTGCTCGACCATGCCGAGACGATGGAGGCGTCCGCGCTCGGCATCCAGGAGGTGGTCGGCAACGACGCGGGTGTGCTCGCGGGGCCGATCCGTTTGAGCGTCTCGGAAGGGTTCGGCAGCCGCATCCTCGCGCCGCGTCTCGCGTCGTTCACCAACCAGCATCCGCGGATCGCGATAGACCTGATCGCGTCGACCGGTTTCCTAAACCCCTCACGGCGAGAGGCGGATATCGCGGTGATGCTGGCGCGCCCGAAGAGTGGGCCGTTGGTCGCGCGAAAGCTGACGGACTATCACCTCGGCCTCTACGCGCATCCGGATCACCTCGCGCGGACGGGACCGATCGCGACGACCGCGGATCTGATGCGGCACCGCCTGATCGGCTATGTCCCCGACATGATCTACGCCCCCGAACTCCGCTATCTCGCGGAGATCGACGGCAGGCTCGATGCTTCGATCCGCAGTTCGAGCATCGTCGCGCAGGCCGAGCTGATCGCCGCGGGCGCGGGGTGCGGGATATTGCCGTGCTTCATTGGTGACCGCGTACCGGGGCTGGTTCGCGTGTTGCCACAGGCAGTCGACATCCAGCGCTCGTTCTGGCTGGTCGTCCACCGCGACGTCCGCCGGATCGCGCGGATCGACCGGTTCATCGCCTGGCTGGACGCGACGATCGGCGAACTGAAGCCCCTGATGCTGGGCGTGCCGTCCCCTTCGATTGCCGCTCTCGACTGAGCGCCGTATAGATCGATGTTGCACGGCAGCATCGCCGACGCCGGAGCAGCACGTGATCCCCAAACTCTATCACCAGATGATCGACGCTATCGGCGACGGCACCGGCCTGCCCGACATCATCCTCCACATCCACGCCGGCATGGCGCTGCTGATGATCGCGCGGCTGATCACGCGGCGGTCGTTCGGGACGTTCATTCCGTGGTGGGTGGTCGTCGCGGGCGAGGCGTTCAACGAGATCATGGACCGGCTGAACTTCGGGTCGTGGCGGTGGGAGGATACCTCGCTGGATATCATCAACACGCTGCTGTGGCCGACCGTGATCTGTCTGGGGGTACGCTTGCGGCCGATGATCAGGTCGCGCACGACGATCGAGCGGGATTTCGCAGAACGGGATCTAACCGAAACCGAGCTCCAGCCCTGACGCACTCCCCTTGCTGGAAGGGGGGATGAGCGGCCAAGACCGGGTCGGCTCATGTTGTCCCGGTAGAAAGCGAACCGACCGGGAGCAGCACGAACCTCCCCCCTCCCTGGATGGGAGGGGTTGGGGGTGGGTGGGCCGGTTGGCTGGCGCCGAGTATCCCAAGCAGCCTACCCACCCCTAGCCCCTCCCTTTCAGGGAGGGGAACGCGGTGTGGTCGGAGCCGACCTTAGCTCAACCAACCTAGGTCAGCTGATATAGCCCACCTGCGGCTTGGCCACGCTTCGAACCCGCTCAGCCCAAAGCCACATACCGTTGCAGGTGATAGTCCTCATCGCCCAGCTGGTGATCGATCATCACCAGCCGCTTGGCGTAGTGCGACACCGCGTATTCCCACGTCATGCCGATCCCGCCGTGAAGCTGGATCGTCTCTTCCGCGACCAGCGCGCCAGTCCGCCCGATCGTGTATTTCGCCGCAGACAACGCCCGCTCGCGCGCCTTCGCATCGTCGCCGTCGAACGCCGACGCCGCGTTGATCACCGCGGAGTGCGCCTGCTCGATCTCAAGCAACACCGTCGCCATGCGGTGCTGGAGCGCCTGGAACTTGCCGATCGGCACGCCGAACTGCTTGCGGTCGCGGAGGTAGCCGAGCGTCGCTTCCTTGACGAACTCCATCGCGCCGACCGCTTCGGCCGACAGCGCGAGTAGCCCTGCCCCAACCGCCGCATCGACGATCGCCCGCCCCTGCCCTTCGTCACCAACGCGCGCATCGGCGCCGACAGTGGCGTTGTCGAACGTCACGTCACCGGCTGCGCCACCCTCGACGACGTTGAAGCTGCGAACCGATACGCCCGCCGTACCCGCTGGCACGAGCAGCACGAGTGGGTCGCCATCCTGCTCGACCGTCACGACGAACACCGATGCCGCACCGGCCTGCGAAACGACAGCCTTCGTCCCATTGAGCGTCCAACCATCGCCGCTCTCCGTCGCAGTCACCGGCGTCGCGCCGTCATCATGCGCGAACGCGGCGATCGTCTCGCCCGACACGATCCCGGCGAGCGTCTCGTCATGCCCGCCGGCCTTCGCCAGTGCTCGCCCCGCCATCAGCGCGCCCAGAAACGGCTCGACCACCAGCGCGCGGCCGAGCGCCTCGAACACCACCATGATGTCGAACCCACTGCCGCCGAAGCCGCCCGCCGCCTCGTCGAACAGCGCGGAGACGATGCCGAGTTCGCTCAACTGCTGCCAGACCGCCGGGTCATACCCCGCCTCGCCATACGCGCCCGCATTGCGCGTCTCGATCGGATACCCATCGCGCAGCGCCCGCACGAGCGTGTCGGCGAGCATGCGGCGGTCATCGGTGTGTTCGAAGTTCATGGTATCACAGACCCAGAATGGCTTTGGAGATGATGTTCTTCTGGATCTCGTTCGACCCGCCGAAGATCGACAGCTTTCGGTTGTTGAAATAGCTCGGCGCCGCCATCGCCGCGTCCTCCGGGCCGACATCCTCGCCGTTCCACCCGGCTTCCAGAGCTTCGGGTATGTACGGCGCCGCGTATGATCCATACGCACGACGCGTCAGCGAGGTGATCTCCTGGCGGATCTCGGTGCCCTTGATCTTGAGCATCGAGCTTTCCGCACCAGGCGCACCGCCACCCGCGACCGCCGCCAACACGCGGAGGTTGGTCGTCTGCATGTTCGCCAGATCGATCTCGACCCGCGCCATCCGCGCCGCGAACAGCGGATCGTCCGCCAGCGAGCGCCCACCCTTCTTCTGCATCTGCGCGACTTCCTTCAGCCGCTCGAACGACGCGATCGAGAAGCCGACGCCGGCGATGTTGGTGCGCTCGTAGGTCAGCAGGTACTTGGCATAGGTCCAGCCCATATTCTCTTCGCCGACGAGGTTGGCGACGGGCACCTCGACATCGGTGAAGAACACCTCGTTCACCTCCTGCTCGCCGTCGATCAGCGTGATCGGGCGGACTTCGATGCCCGGCGACTTCATGTCGATCAGCAGGAACGAGATGCCTTCCTGCTTCTTAGCGGTCGCGTCGGTACGGACGAGGCAGAAGATCATGTCGGCATGCTGCCCGAGCGTCGTCCAGGTCTTCTGGCCGTTGACGACATAGACGTCGCCCTTCCTGACAGCAGTCGTCTTCAGGCCCGCGAGATCGGAGCCCGCGCCCGGCTCCGAATACCCTTGGCACCACCAGTCGGAGCCGTCGAGGATCCGCGGCAACCACTGTTTCTTCTGCTCTTCGGAGCCATATTTGATCAGCACCGGCCCGAGCATGTTCACCCCGAACGGCACAACGCGGGGTGCGTGCGCAAGCGCGGACTCATTGTCGAAGATGAAGCGCTGGATCACGCTCCAGCCCGGACCGCCCCATTGCTCGGGCCAATGGTTCGCCAGCCAACCGCGTTCGTTGAGGATCGCGTGCCATTCCTCCATGTCCGACTTGCGCAGCCGCTTGCCCTCGCGGACCAGCGTCGAGAGACGCGCGGGCAGTTTGTCTCGGAAGAACGCGCGGACTTCGTCGCGGAACGATTCTTCCTCGGGCGTGAAGCTGAGATCCATGGCCATGTGACTCCTGATGTTGGAGTCCATGTGCCACAGTCGATCGCGGAATTGAAGGACCGGTATGGTCCAAAACGAAGAAAACGTGGTGCCGTACGACGCAGGTTAATCCAGACGGTATCGCCGCCCACTCGTCATCCTGACGAAAGTCAGGACCCAGGGTAACAGGCGCTAACGGTCCTGGCTCTGGGTCCTGACTTTCGTCAGGATGACGGAGCGGATCAGAACCGGTAGCTGATCCACCCAGCCAGGAAATCGGAGTTCTTATACCCCGCATTCGTCAGCGCAGGCCCCGCGATCAAATGCTCGTAACGCCCGGTGAACGACAGCCGCGAGGTGAACGGGTACACCGCCTGGAACCGCAGCGTATCGGCGATCTTCTTGCCCCCGAAATTCTGCGTGCCGGCAAACGCGGTGCCGTTCGCACGGTACACCGCATCGCTCGTCGTATCGCGCCACGAGCGCTGATACTCGGCCGTCATGCGCAGCTTGCCGAACGGCGTGAAGGTCACGTTGGGCGCCAGCGCGAGCAGGTTGGTCGGCGTCGCGAACAGCTGATAGCTGTAATAGATGTTGTTGCCGAACGGCGCCAACGAGTTGCGCAACGTGCCGTTACCGTAGGCGCCGCCGCCGCTCGCATAATCGGCGTGGAAGCCGACGCGCGGCGCGGACTTGCCCTCGCCGAGCTTGTAGGTCTGCGCCAGCAGGATCAGCCACGCCTTGATCGAACGGTTGTCGTACGAACCACCCTGGTAATTGATCGTCCAATCGAGATTGACCGGCCCCGCATCGCCCCAGACGTGCAGGCCATAGAAATTGCGGACTTCGCGCGCATTGTCCGTCCCCCATACCGCCGCGCGATTGCGCAGGCGCCAGAGGAACGGATCGACGTACAGCTTCGAGCCCCCGAACAGCGTCTCCGGCACGACGATGCCCGTCGAGATGCCCGAGAACCGCCGTGCGCTCTCCGCATTGTCGTCCTGCGTACCGCCATTGCCATACGCAGTCGGCTTGAAGTCGAACACGTCGGCACGGACGCCTGCGGTGCGCGCCCAGGCGCGGAAGCCGTTGAATCCGAAGAACAGCGTGTTGTTGTCGCGCGGCACGACCAACAGGTTGGGACCGTCCGCAAACGTCTGGCGGCCATAGCGCACGCCGACATCGACATCGGCGACCGTCCCGGTCAGGTCGACGAACGCCTGCTGCACGGCCAGCTTGTTGCGCAGGTTCGGCAACGCGGTTCCGAGATTCTGCCCCTCCAGCGTGCCATGCGCGAGTTCGCCGTAGAAGCGCAGATGCTCGCCAACGTGCAGATCGGCACCCCCGAACAGGCGAAGGATATCCTGCCGCTGTGCCTCGGCATCGCGCAGATTGGGGTTGGTGGTCTCGTTGACGCGGAACCGCGCCTCGCCCGACAGCGTCAGATAGACGTCGCCATCGCCCGCGATCGAGATGAACTTGAGCTGGTCGACGATGTCCTTGCGCTTCTTCGGATCGCGCAGCTTCGACCAGTCCTCCGCCCAGCGCGACTGGTTGTAGCCGCCCGCCGTCACGCCGTCGCCGATCGCGGCGTTGGGATAGCTCTCGGCGATCGGCGAGGCTTCGGCAGTGCTCGACACGTCCTTGGCGCCGACATTGGCCTGCCGTGACGGCGGCGCCTCGGCCTGTGCGGTGGCGACATTCGCAAACGCGAAGATCGAGAGCGCGGACGTGGCAAGGCCAGCCGCGTGCCGCAAGCGGCGCATCGTCATCGAGGTCATAAGCAAGTTCCGGTACTGGCGAACGGGGACGGACTGGCCGTCCCCGCCGGCATCAATGGGCGGTAGCAGCGGCGGGGATCGCCGCCGGCACGAACTCGGGAAGCTTGCCCGACAGCGCGGCGTCGAGCTTGTCGCGGTCGAGACCGCCCTCCCAGCGTGCGACGACGATCGTCGCGACCGCGTTGCCGATGAAGTTGGTGAGGCTGCGGCACTCGCTCATGAAGCGATCGACGCCGAGGATCAGCGCCATGCCCGCGATCGGCACCGTCGGCACGATCGACAGTGTCGCGGCCAACGTGATGAAGCCCGCGCCGGTTACGCCCGCCGCGCCCTTCGAAGAGATCATCGCGACGACCAGCAGCAACAGTTCCTGGCCGAGCGTCAGGTGCGTGTTGGTCGCCTGCGCGATGAACAGCGCCGCCAGCGTCATGTAGATGTTCGTGCCGTCGAGATTGAACGAATAGCCGGTCGGCACGACCAGCCCGACCACCGACTTCTCGCAGCCTGCCGCTTCCATCTTCTGGATCAGGTTCGGCAGCGCGGCTTCCGACGACGACGTACCGAGGACCAGCAGCAGTTCCGCCTTCAAATACTTGATCAGCTTGAAGATCGAGAAACCGGTCAGCCGTGCGACGGTGCCGAGGATGACAATCACGAACAGCGCCGCGGTAAGATAGAACGTCGCGACCAAGGCACCGAGATTGGCAAGGCTGCCGATCCCGTATTTGCCGATCGTGAACGCGATCGCACCGAATGCGCCGAGCGGGGCTGCGCGCATCAGGATGCCGACCAGCTTGAACACGATCAGGCTGAGGCGCTCGAGGAAGTTCAGCACCGGCTTGGCAGGCTCGCCGACCAGGCTCAGCGAGATACCGAACAGGATCGCGACGAGCAGGATCTGGAGGATGTTCCCTTCCGTGAACGCGCTGACCATCGTGTCCGGGATGATGCTCATCAGGAACCCGGTGATCGTCGTCTCGTGCGCCTTCACGGTGTAATCCGCGATGCCCTTGGTATCGAGCGTGGCAGCGTCGATGTTCATCCCCGCGCCCGGCTGGACGACGTTGGCGACGATCAGGCCGACGATCAGTGCCAGCGTCGAGAAGAACAGGAAGTACGCGAACGCCTTGCCCGCGACGCGACCGACCGAGCCGAGCTCCTTCATCCCCGCGATGCCGGTGACGAGCGTCAGGAAGATCACCGGGGCGATGATCATCTTCACCAGCTTGATGAACGCATCGCCGAGCGGCTTCAGCGCCGCGCCGTACGTCGGGTAGAAATGCCCGAGCGCCGCGCCGAGCGCGATCGCGATCAGGACCTGGATATAGAGCTGGCCGCTCCAGCGCTTCCGCGCGGGCGTTTCCGCGACGCCATATGCCTGGGTGGGTAGGGTCAACATCGCCTCCTGCTATCCTCGTCCCATCACGCGGGACGTTGTGTGCGACGGTAATGCCGGGCCGAACCCAGGACTACAAGCGCAGCGCCTTCAGCGCCTAGAACGTTGGTTTTTAGCCATTTATTAGCATACCCATTGTTCGGACGTGTGGAAATCGCCGCATTTCATCAATGGTGCGGGCGGTGCGTGTGTGATAATCCGCACAAAATGACGCGACTCCGATCCTCCCTTTTCGTCACGGCGTTGACGGTGCTGATGGCGTTCGCGGCGCTTGGCACGATCGTCGCGGGAGTCGCGTCGATCTACGGCCAGCGCGCCGCTGAAGATGCGCGCGCGGGCGTGCGGATGCGCGCGGTCCAGCAGACGCGCAGCAACCTTCGCCTGCTCGAAGCCGAGTTGCAGACCTACCGCCTGTTGCCGATCATGCTCGGCGAATACCCCGACGTCCGCGCGGCACTCGCGTCGGGCAAAGTCGACCCCGCGCTCAACACCAAGCTTGCGCTGCTGGCCGAACGCACCGGCGCCCCAGTGATCTATGCGCTGGATACGCAGGGCATGACGATCGCCGCCTCGAACGCCGGGCGCCCCGACAGCTTCCTCGGCCACGACTACCGGTTCCGCGACTATTTCACCAAGGCGATGGCGTCGGGCGCAACCGAGTTCTTCGCGCTTGGCAGCGTCAGCGGGCGCCCCGGCCTGTATCTCTCACGCCGGATCGACCGCGCCGGGCGACCGCTCGGCGTGGTCGTGGTCAAGGTCGAGTTCGAGAAGATCGCGCGCGCGTGGATCCAGGACCGGATGGCGACCTTCGTCACCGATCCCGACGGCATCATCCTGATCTCCAGCGATCCGAAGCTCGAATTTAGGACCACCCGCCCGCTCTCGCCCTCGCGTCGCGCCGAGCTGGTCGAGACGCGCCAGTTCGGGACGTCGCCGCTGGCCCCCGCCCCACTGACGCTCGCCGAGGGGGTTTCGCGGCTGCCCGACGGATCGCCTGCGATTACCGTGTCGCTGCCTGTACCGATCTCGGGCTGGCGGCTGGTCCATATGGAGCCGCTCGACGCTGCGCTACGCACCGCCGCGGCACGCACGCGCTGGGCGACCGCGATCGCCGCGATGCTGACGATCGCGGCCATGCTCGGCGCGTGGTGGCTCTACGAGCGACGCAAGCGCAACGTCGGCGCGCGCGCGGAACTGGAGGCGGAGGTCGCGCGCCGCACCGCCGAACTCCGCGCCACCGCCGACCGCCTCCAGATCGAGGTCGAGCAGCGCGAGGCGTCCGACCAGCGCTTCCGCCAGGCACGCGAGGAACTCGCCCATGCCAACCGCGTCGGCTCGATCGGCACGATCACCGCCAGCGTCGCGCACGAGATCAACCAGCCCGTCGCCGCGATCCGCACCTTCGCCGACAATGCCGCCGCCTTCCTCGACCGCGGCGAACCTGCGCGCGCGGCAACCAATCTCCAGTCGATCGTCGACCTGACCAGCCGGATCGGCACGATCACCGCTGGGCTCAGGCGCTATGCCCGGCGCGGCGCAGGCTCGATCGGCCCCGTCGCGCTCGACGAGGCGATCGACGGCGTCCGCCTGCTGATCGGCGACCGCTTCCGCGCGAAGGGCGTGACGCTCGACCTGCCGAACGGTCCGGAAGCGCGACTGACGGTGATCGCCGGTCGCGTCCGCCTGGAGCAGGTGCTGGTCAACCTCCTCCAGAACGCGCTCGACGCGGTCGCCGACCGCCGCGATGCCCGCGTCAGCGTTACCGTCGGGCGTAAAGGCCGAGATGTCGTGCTGACCGTCGCCGACAACGGCCCCGGTATCGAGGCCGACATCGCCGACCACCTCTTCACCCCGTTCGCGACGAGCAAGAAGGACGGCCTCGGGCTCGGCCTCGGCATCGCACGCGACATCATGACCGAGTTCGGCGGCACGCTCGACCTCGTCCCCGCTCCAGAAGGCGCCATCTTCCGTATGATCCTGGTGAAGGCATGAGCGAGCAGGCGGTATTGCTCGTCGACGACGACGACGTCCTCCGCGGTGCGCTGGAGCAATCGTTCGAACTCGCCGGGATCGCCGTGATCGCCGAGCGCGACCCGACCGTCGCGCTCGCCCGCGTGACCGCCGGGTTCGACGGCGCGGTGGTGTCCGACATCCGCATGCCGAAGATGGACGGGCTCGAACTCTTCCGCCGGATCGCCGCGATCGACCACGAGATCCCCGTGCTGCTGATGACCGGCCACGGCGACGTCGCGATGGCGGTCGCCGCGCTGAAGAACGGCGCGTTCGACTTCATCCCGAAACCCTTCGCGACCGATCACCTGATCGCGGGCGCGCGCCGAGCGCTCGAAATGCGCCGCCTCGTGCTCGACAACCGCCGTCTCCGCGCCGCCGCCGAGGAAACGGTCGGCGCCGAACCGCTGATCGGCGAAACCCCGGTAATGGTCCGCCTCCGCGAAACGATGCGCCAGATCGCGCAGGCCGACATCGACGTGCTCGTCGAAGGCGAAACCGGCACCGGCAAGGAACTCGTCGCGGTCCTGCTCCACCGCTGGAGCAACCGCCGCTCCCGCCCGTTCGTCGCGGTCAACTGCGCCGCGCTGCCCGAGGCGGTCGCCGAGATCGAGCTGTTCGGCCACGACGGCGACTCCCGCCTGCCGCGCACCGGCCGGATCGAGGCCTCGAACCGCGGCACGCTGTTCCTCGACGAGATCGAGAGCACGCTGCCGGCGTTCCAGGCAAAGCTGCTGCGGGTACTGGAAGAACGCGAGGTGATGCCGGTCGGCGGCGACCTGCCCCGCGCGCTCGACCTCCGCGTGATCGCCGCGGCAAAACCCGGCCTCGAACAGGCGGTCGAGGAAGGCCGCTTCCGCGCCGACCTGCTGTTCCGGCTCGACGCAGTACGCCTGCGCATCCCGCCGCTCAGAGAACGTCGCGACGATATTCCGCTGCTGTTCGGCCACCTCCTCCACCAGGCGGCAGAACGGTTCGGGCGAGAGGTCCCGACGATCGACACCGCCACGCTCGCCTATCTCGGCCAGCACGACTGGCCCGGCAACGTCCGCGAACTCGACAACCTCGCCAAGCGTCTCGTGCTCCGAGTCGAGGCGGAAGAGGCGGTCGACGAAGACAGCGACATCCCCCTCCCCGCCCGCGTCGACAAATTCGAGGAAGCAACGATCCGCACGGTGCTGCAACAGGTCAGCGGCGACGTCCGTTCGGCCTTGGCCGCGCTCGGCATCCCGAGAAAGACGTTCTACGACAAGCTCAAGCGCCACGACATCGACGTCGAGGCGTACCGCCCAACGAAGACGTAATTCTCAATCCTCCCCCGCCAGGGGGAGGTGGCACCGAAGGTGACGGAGGGGGAGGACTCGGAACAGGCGTGTCGCATGCCTCCCCCTCCGTCTGGCAAGAGCCAGCCACCTCCCCCTTGCAGGGGAGGATCAGATTCAGGTCGGAATGACCGGCGGCGGCACACCGCCCTGCCGCGTCGCCACGAACTTCGCCAGCGGCGGCCCGATCAGCAACACCCCCAGGAACCGCAGCACCTGAAGCGCCATCACGAACGGCACATCGACCGGACTCGACGCAGCAATGATCGCGACCGAATCCATCCCACCCGGGCTAGTCGCCAGATACGCGGTCACCGGATCGATCCCCCACCAGCGCGTCAACGCCGCCGCGATCCCGCCGCAGAACGCGATCAGCAACGCCACCGACAACAGGATCCGCGGCATCGCCTTACCCGCCACCCGCAGCGTATCGCGCGTGAACGACAGTCCGATCCGCCACCCGACTACCGCATAGCTGATCGCCAGCAGCCACTGCGGCAACACCGGTTGCGCGACGCCAGTGACGTTGAGCGCCGCCCCCGCCACCAGCGACCCGAGCAGCGCGCCGGCGGGAAGCTTCAACGCGACGCCAACGCTCGCGCCAACACCGGCAATCGCGATCGTCCGCAGCACGACCAGCGGGTCTACGGATGCGAACCACGTAGCCGCAACATGATGCCCACTCCCGCCGCCGACCATCACCGCCGCCAGCACCGAGGCGACCACCGCCACGCTCACGACCCGCGTGTACGTCATTACCGCGACCAGCCGCGAATCCGCGCCATACGCCTGCGCCATCAACACCATCGCGCTCGCAGCACCCGGCGTCGATCCCCACACCGCGACGGTCCCCGGCAACACCTGCCACCGGCTCAACAGATACCCGAGCACGCTGCTCGCCGCGAGCGTGACGAAATTGACCATCAGGAACACCGGCCAGTGATCCGCCACCGTCGCGACGATCCCGGTCGTGATCGACCCCGCGATCAGCGTCCCGACCGCCGCCTGTGCGCCGCGAAACGCCGAAGTCGGCACGCTCAGCGACCACCCCCGCACCGCCAGCACGACCGCCGCGACCATCGGCCCGAGGAGCAATCCAGCAGGCAACCCGATGACCTCCAGCAGCCCCGCGATCACCGCCGACAGCGCGACCAAAACAGCCCAGCGCCAGATCATGGCTTGGTGGCGAACCAGATCGTGTGCCGCGCGCCGCCCTTCCGCGTCGCCCGCGCGATCACTTCGTCGACCGCGAACCCCGCTTCGGCAAGTCGCGTGGCGAACGGCTTGCTCGGCGCGGACGACCACACCGCCAACACCCCGCCCGGCCGCAACGCCGCCCGCGCCAGAGACAACCCACGCGCGCCGTAAAGCCGATCGTTACCCGGCCGCGAAATCCCGTCCGGACCGTTGTCGACGTCGAGCAGGATCGCGTCCCAATCACCCTCCGCGATCGCCGCGGCGACGTCGCCGTCGAAAATCCGGGTCCGCGGATCGGTCAGGCTGTCCCCGTGCAGCACCGCCATCGGCCCGCGCGCCCATTCGACCACCGCCGGCACGATCTCCGCAACCGCCACCGCCGCGTCAGGCCCAAGCCGTGCCAGCGCCGCGCGAAGCGTAAACCCCATCCCGAGCCCGCCGATCAGCATCCGAACACCCGGCGGCGCACCGATCCGGTCGCACGCCTGCTCCGCCAGCGCTTCTTCCGATCCGCTCAGCCGGCTGTTCATCAACTCGTTCGCACCGAGCATGATCGAGAACTCGGCGCCACGCTGAAGCAAGCGAAGGTCACCCCCACCCGGCACCTGCGCCGTCCCGAGAAGCACGCGCGGGATCATGCCGCCCAAGCCGCGATATCGTCCTGCTCACCGATCAAGGCCAGCCCATGCGCGATCGAGGTTAGCTCGCCGCCACTCATGATCGCCGCCTCGCCGAACCGCTCGACGAAGATCCGGCGGATGCGCGGGATCAGCGACGATCCGCCAGTCAGGAACACCCGGTCGATCTCGTCGCCACCGACGTTCGCCACCTCCAAGGCCCGGTCGACCGCCACCTCGATCCGCACGACGTCGTCGGCGATCCAGCCCTCGAACTGCGCCCGCGTCACGTCCGCCTCGATCTCCAGCCCCGCGCCCGCAAAGTGGAAATGCGCATCCTCGCCACTCGACAGCGCCCGCTTGAGCGACCCGACCGCATCGTACAGCGGATAGCCAAGTTCGTTCTCGATCACCGCGATCATCCGCCCGATCGCGTCGGGATCGACCGCGGTCTTCTGCAACCGCTCCAGCTCGGTCATCGTCTTGCGGTTGCGCATCAGCGCCAGCCGCGACCAGTCCGCGAAGTCGGCGAAATACGCGCGCGGAATCTCCAGTTCCTTGCCGAACGACTTGTACGCGCCGCCCTTGCCCAGCATCGGCAGCACCAGCCGGTCGAGGATCCGGTAATCGAACCGATCGCCGGCGATCCCGACACCGGCATGCCCCAGCGGCGTGCACCGTCGCGCCGCGCCCGGCTCGGCCACACGGACGACCGAAAAGTCGCTCGTACCACCGCCGAAATCCGCCACCAGAATGGTCGCCGGCTCGGTCAACCGCGTCGCATAGCTGTAGGCAGCACCGAGCGGTTCGTAGACGTAATGGATCTCCGCCCCAAAACCCCTGAACATCGCGTCATACCGCGTACGCGCCAGCGCCTCATCGGGCCGCGCGCCGGCATATTCGACCGGCCGGCCGACGACGATCCGGTGCGGCCGCGTGTCAAGCTTGCCGCCAGCATGCGAAATCAGCTTCTCGAGGAACAGCTGGCCCATTTCCTCGAAGCGATAACGCTTGTCGAAGACCGAAGCCTGCTCGAACGTCTTCATCGCCGCGACCGACTTGAACGACTGGATGAACCGGCTGTCGAGCGGATACTCCATATACTCGGCGATCGCCCACGGCCCCGCATCCGACGCAAGCCCCTTGCCGCTGTCGTCCTGCCAGAAGCACAGCGCCGAGCGGAACACCGGGCTCGTCTCGGCAGGGGCGGCGAACGTCACCAGTTCGGGGGTGCCACCCGGCGTTCCCAGCGCCACGACGCTGTTGGTCGTGCCGAAGTCCAGCCCCAAAGCGGGGCCGCCAGCGTCCATCTGCATGCGTCGTCCTTCAATGAACGCGCGCCTATGGCGATGCGGGGACAGGGATGGCAACCCCGCGCGTGCGCCCGCGGCCTAATCGGACGGGTTTGGCCGAACGCGAGTTGGCGGAAAAACCCACAGCCCCGCCTGCCGCTAGCCGATCGACGTCTCGCGTCCATTCTGCGATTGGACAGGAGTTCACCCCCCTTCCTTTGCGCGTTTCAACTCTGAAATTTCATTCGTTTCGACCCGGATGAAACCCGTATGCCGGTTACTGGGTTTAGGGGAGCTTTCCCCGTGCCACGTTGATACAGGTACGGTGCAAGCCGAGCATCTAAGCTGTTCGAAAGACCGCATGTATTCGCTACGGAGCCCTCCAGCTTTGTGATGGCCGCCATTAGCGCCCTCATGAAGCCCGTAATGGAAGCGGGGACGAATGATGGCGAACGCAGCACCGGTGACCCTTGATGGCAACCTGAACGACTGGACCGTCGGCGACCGGGTCGACCGTGGGCTCGGCGCCGGCTATGCGATCTATGCGCGCAGCGACGGCGCAGACTTCGCGTTCGCGATCAGCGCCCCCACCGCGATCGGCGCGAACACCACTGCGTGGCTTAACACCGATCGCAACGCGAAGACCGGGTATCAGGTATTCGGGTTTGCCGGCGGCGCCGAGTACAATGTCAACTTCGCGGCCGACGGGACGGTTTCCTTGTTTAGCGGAGCGGCGGGGCAGACGCTGGTCGCGAGCGGCTTGCAGGCGGCATGGTCGGCGGATCGCACGACCGTCGAGTTCAAGGTGCCCAAGGCGGCGATCGGCAATCCGCAGGCGATCGACACGATCTACGACGTCAACGACACTGCGTTCCTGCCGGGCAATTACTCGAACCCCGCGTTCACCGTCTTCAACGATACCGGCATCGTCGCCGATCCGTCGCACCGGATCGCGATCGTCTGGTCCGATTCGACTGCCAACGCCTATTTCAGCAAGACCGCCTATTCGCAACTGTTCATGGCGGCGCAGTCTCAGGCGATGCAGGCCGGCGTACCTTTCGACATCCTGACCGAAGGCGACCTGACCAGCCTCGCGACGCTCGCAAAGTACGACACGATCGTCTTCCCGTCGTTCCGCAACGTCGAGGCGAGCAAGGCCGACGTGATCGCGCAGACGCTGGAACAGGCGACCAAGCAGTTCGGCATCGGCCTGGTCGCGGCGGGCGAGTTCATGACCAACGGCGCGGACAACACCGCGCTTGCCGGCGATTCGTATTCGCGGATGAAGCTGTTGTTCGACGCGACCCGCGTCGCCGGCGGCTTTCCCGCCGACGTCACGGTCAAGGCGAGCGACGCGTCGCATCTCGTGCTCGACGGCTATGCCGATGGACAGATCGTCCGCCAATATACCGGCGTCGGCTGGAACGCGTTCACCAGCGTCAGCGGCACCGGCACGACGATCGCGACCGAGACGGTCGGCGGCCAGACCTATGCGGCGGCGATCGCGACGCAGACCGGTGGGCGCAACGTGCTGTTCTCGAGCGAGGCAGTGATGGCCGACGACAACCTGCTGCAGAAGGCGATCGACTATTCGGTCAATGGCAGCGGCCTGTCGGTCGGATTGCAGATGACCCGCCAGGCCGGGCTGTTCGCGTCGCGCGTCGACATGGACCAGAGCAAGCAGACCGAGGAGGTCAATCCAGCGGGCGCTGCGCCCGGCATCTACGACAAGCTGCTGCCAATCCTGACCGAATGGAAAACCAACTATAATTTCGTCGGCAGCTATTACGTCAACATCGGCAATAATCCGGCGAATGGCGAGGCGACCGACTGGGCGGTCTCGCTGCCGGTGTACAAGGCGCTGATGGATGCGGGCAACGAGATCGGCACGCACAGCTATACGCATCCGATGGACACAAATCTGCTGACCGACGCGCAGATCGCGTTCGAGTTCGGCCAGTCGCGGACCGAGCTGGAAAAGCAGCTGAGCGCGTATCTCGGCAAGACCGTCACGGTCGGCGGCGCTGCCGTGCCGGGCGCGCCCGAGCAGATCGCGACGAGCCAGGAAATCCTGAAATACGTGACATACCTCAGCGGCGGCTATTCGGGCGTCGGCGCAGGCTATCCCAACGCGCTTGGCTACATGACGCCGCAGAACGCCGCCGACGACAAGGTGTATATCGCGCCGAACACGTCGTTCGACTTCTCGTTGATCGAGTTCCAGAAGAAGACCGTCGCCGAAGCGAGCGCAACCTGGGCGAAGGAATTCGGCGCGCTGACCGCCAATGCCGATGCGCCCGTGATCGTGTGGCCGTGGCATGACTATGGCCCGACGATGTGGGCCGCCGATGGCGCGACCAGCCTCTACACCAAGCAGATGTTCACCACCTTCATCGCGCAGGCCTCCGCGGCTGGCGTCGAGTTCGTGACGCTTGCCGATCTCGCAGCGCGCGTCAGCGCGTTCCAGAACACGACGATCACCTCAAGCGTGGTCGGCAACACGATCACCGCGACGGTCGGCGCCACCACCGGCACTTTCTCGCTCGACGTCGACGGCCAGAGCACCGGGCAGGTGATCAGGGGCGTCGCCAACTGGTACGCCTATGACGCCGACACGGTGTTCCTGCCCAAGGCCGGCGGCACCTATGCTATCACGATGGGCGCGGTCGCCGACGACGTGACCCACATCACCGCGCTGCCAATGCGCGCGACGCTGACGACGCTGAGCGGCGACGGGCGCGACCTCGCCTTCACCGTCGAGGGCGAAGGCAAGGTGACGGTCGACCTTAAGGCGCCCGGCACCGACTGGACGACGCTGAGCGGTGGCAAGATCACGAGCCAGATCGGCGAGATCCTGACGATCGACCTCGGCGCGATCGGCGTCCACGACGTCAAGATCGGCCATCAGGCCAACGTCGATCCGGTGCTGACGTCGTTCGGCGGCGGCACGACCGGATCATTGTCGATCGCCGAGAACAGCACCGCGGCGCTGACCACGATCACCGCTACCGATGCGAACATCGCCTGGGGCGATTCGATCAAATACTCGATCGGTGCGGGCGGCGACGGTGCCAATTTCTCGATCGACGCGACCACCGGCGTGCTTAAGTTCGTCACCGCGCCGGACTATGAAGCGCCGACCGACGCCAATCGCGACAACATCTACGGCGTGACGGTCGTCGCGACCGACGCGCGCGGCGCGATCGATACGCAAACGCTGACGATCGGGGTCACCGATGTCGTCGGCATCACCAAGACCGGGACGATGCTGGCGGACACGATCAACGGTACCGGCGAGCAGGACGTACTCGATGGCGGTTGGGGGAACGACGTGCTCAACGGCCTGGGTGGCAACGACCGGCTGATCGGCGGTCTGGGCAACGATACGCTGAACGGCGGTGCGGGGAACGACACGTTGATCGGCGGTGACGGCCGCGACATCCTCAACGGCGGCGACGGCAACGACATCCTGATCGGCGGTGACGACATGGACACCCTGACCGGGGGTGCCGGTGCGGACATCTTTCGCTTCGAGGTCAAGGGCGACAGCCTGGCATCGACGTCACGCGACGTGATCACCGATTTCACCGTCGGCCAGGACAAGATCGACCTGTCGATGATCGACGCGAACAGTTCGCTGTTCGCGCGGGGAGACCAGGCCTTCACGTTCATCGGCACGACCGCGAGGTTCACCGCGCCGGGCCAGTTGCGATACAGCTATCAGATGATCGGCGGCAAGGAATTCACGATCGTCGAGGGGAATACCGACAGCGGATCGGCAGCGGACTTCTCGATCGCGCTGACTGGCCATCACGTCCTGACGGCAAACGATTTCTTCATGTAATCCACGGCATGAGCCGTAGCTGTCATGGCGGGCATAGGCTTTCAACTTGCGAAGACCGCACGAGACGGCGGCGTTGGCGGGATCGTCGGTGCCGCTGCGTTCGGTGCGGTCATCAGCGCAGGCCCGTGGCTGATCACCGCGGCGGCGATGGCGCTGCTCAATCACTGGTCGACCGCGCATCTCGGCATCGCGGGCGCGCGGACCGTCCAGACGATCCTGGTCTATGCGTTCAGCCTGTCCGCGCTGGCCGCGGCACCGGTCGGCATCCTGGCGACGCGCATCGTCGCGGACCGCATTTTCGCTCGTGACGCGGGCGGTGTGACGGGGGTCATGCTGGTTGCGCTGGCAGCCGGCGGGAGCATCGCGCTGGCGATCGGCGCGCTGATTTTCGGCATATTCGCCCGCCTTCCGCCTATCGAGGCAGCGCTGGCGACGCTGATCCTCGCCTGGCTCACCCAAGTCTGGATCGCGGCGCCTTTATTGACGGCGTTGCGGCGATATCGCGCGATCCCCCTCGCCTATCTGCTCGGAATCGGAGTGGCGACGGCGCTGCTAGCGCTGATGCCCAAGCCGGAAGTCGCGGTCGTGCTGGCGATCATAGCCGGTGGCGTCGGGCTGACACTGGCAGCGATCATGATCGTGATCCGCCGGCATTTCTCCGCCGCACCCGTGCTGCCCGCTCGCGATGCGATGACGCCGCGGCTTGCGCAGATCGTGGCGGCGGCGGGTGTCGCCGGGGTCGCGGCGATCTGGATCGACAAATGGCTGTTATGGCTCGGACCCGACAGCATCCGGGCGATCGGGCTGTTGCGGCTGAACCCGATCAACGACCAAGGCAGTTTCCTTGGGCTGCTGACGATGGTGCCCGGCCTGACCCTGTTGCTCATTGTCACCGAGACACGGTTCGATCGCGCATTTGGCGATATGATCGTCCGGTGCACGGGTACGTCGACGCTGCAAAGGATCGAGGAAGCGCGCAGCGAACTCGCGAGGACGATGTTCGACGGGTTGCGGATCATGCTGCTGGTGCAGGCGCTCGTCGCGGCGCTTGCCTGGGTGTTCGCGGTGCCGCTGTTCGAACTGATCGGGGCGGACGCACGCGCGATTTTCGCGTTTCGCCAGACCTCGCTCGGCACCGTCTTCCACCTGGTGGTGATCGCGGCGACGGTCGTACTCGCCTATTATGACCTGTTCGGGCGAATCCTGCTGACCTGGGCAGCCTTCGCGATCGGCAGCGGCGTCGCGACGCTGCTTCAGTGGGACGCAGGGTTTGCAGCATTCGGCTGGGGCTATATGGCCGGCGCGGTGGTGGGTGCGTCCGTCGGCCTCGCGCTGGTCGCGGAGGCCACGGTCAACCTCACCTATCTTCTGTTCGTAGGCAACAATCCCTCTGTCGTGGGGCATGGGGGGCGTTTGTTGTGACGGGAATTACGGACATGGCGCGTCGACGGATCATGCGGCGGCTGGCGCTTGGCGCAACGGCGCTGACCTTGGGTATGCGGTCGCGGTCGGATGCTTTCCCGAAGCCATCCGCGAACGCCGCGCTGCGCTGGGGTGTCGACTATGGCGCAGCAACCGATCCCGCATTGGCAAGGGCGTGCACTCTACTGGTGCTGGAGCCGCACCACGCCCGCTCGATCGCGCCGCTCCGGGGTCCCGGCAGTATCCTGCTGGGCTATGTCAGCTTCGGCGAAGTCGAGCGCAGTCGGCCGTATTTCGCCGCGCTCGAAAAGGCCGGCGCGCTGAGGGCCGCCAACCCCAACTGGCCTGACGCGCGGCTGGCCGACCTGCGTCATCCGGCATGGCGTGCAATCGTGCTCGACCAGCTCGTCCCCGCGATATTGGCGCTCGGTTATGACGGTATCTTCATCGATACGATGGATAACGCCGAAGCGATGGAGCGGCAGGATCCGGTGGCCAACAAGGGCATGGTAGCGGCAGGCGCGTCGCTGATCGCAGCCGTGCGTGCTCGCTTCCCCAAGATCCGCATCATGCTCAATCGCGGCTATGCAGTGTTGCCGGACGTCGCGCCGAAGATCGATTACCTGCTTGGCGAGGCGATGGCGTCGCGCTGGAACTTCGCGTCCAAGCACTATGAACTGCTCAGCGATCAGGACTGGGCTTGGCAAGCCGGTCGCCTGCGCGAGGCTCAGGTTCGGAACCCGGCGCTGAGCCTGATGACGCTCGATTACTGGGATCCTGCCGATACGAAGCAGGTCGCGGCACTGTATGCCCGCGAGCGCGCAGCCGGGTTCAGCCCCTATGTCGCGACGCTGGCGCTCGACCGACTGGTGCGGGAGCCGACCTGATGAGGATCGACCGCCGACGCGGGCGGCTTGCCATCGTCCTGCCCACCCTCGCCGGGCTCGGCCTGCTTGCGGGCGGGCTGCTGCTGCTGCCGAACGACCGCGAGATCCTTCACGCCGAACGTCGCGCGCAGCCTGTGCCGGCGGCCAGCAGTTCATTTCCGTCGGCGCCCGTAACACCGCCGGTGCTCCCGCCCGCGCATCCGGCAATCGCAGCGCAGATCGGGACCGCCGACGCGGCGACGCTCGCCGCGCTGACCACGCAGCTGATCGCAGACGGCCAGTCGGTCACGACGTCGCAGGTCGCTTATGATCTGGTTGCGGCCAAGCGGCCGGCGGTGGCGCTCGACTATCTCGAGGCACGGCCCGACGGTGCAACCGCAGCGACATGGCGGCTGCGTATCGACCTTCTTCGCCAGACGGGGCGAAACGCGGATGCGGCGGCGCTCGTAGCGCAGGCCGCGCAAAAGCGTGGCTCGGCGCCGGCGGCGGATATTGTCGCTGCCGCCTACGCGATCGACCGCCCCGACCTCGTGATCGTGGCGGCCGCCAACCACGTCATCCCGCCGCCCGATACAACGCTGGCGCTCGATCTTGCGCGTCGCGCGGACAAGGCCGGGCGTAATGACCAGATCGTGCTGCTCGACACGGCAACGACGGCGAATTGGCGTGCGTCCGATCCCTGGCTCGCGATCCGCATTGCCGCACATTCGAAGGATACCGCGGCAGGACTCAGGGCGACCGACTATCTGCCGATCGAGCAACGACCGGCGGCGCGCGAGGCGATCCTGACCGAAGCAGGCGACCGGGACGGCCTGCGTAGCGAGTTGCTGGCACGCGCTGCTATACCGGGCGCGAAACCCGAGCGGGAGGCGGAACGGCTGCTCGCGTCCGGCTACCGCGCCGATGCGGTGGCGGTGCTGAAGCGTGCAGCGACCGGGCAGCCACCCGATGCGCCGGCCGCACAGCGCTTGCTGTATCTGATGGGGCCGCGACCAGGGGCCGATGATATCGCTTGGTTGCAACAGCAAAGCTTGCAGGGCAGCGCGACCCAGCAACGCACCTGGCTGGTACGCTATACCGAGCGCGAGCGACCGGGCGAGGCGCTGGCGTTCCTGTCGCGGCATCCGCTCGCGAACCAAACCGACGTGATGCTGATGCGGCTGTCGCTGGCGCGCACGGCTGGCAATGATGCCGCTGGTCGCGCGATGCTGACGGCGTTGCTGGACGGTCGCGCGCTCGATGCAACGCAGGTCCGGGCGCTTTCCGCTGCAACCCCCGCGAAGATCGAACCGGCACAAGCGGCTGCGATTGCAAGACGCCGGATCGCCTTGGGGGTCGCGGCGCCCCGGGATCAGCTCGACCTTGCCTGGACAGCGTGGAACGCCGGCGATGCCCGAGGCGCGGCCCAGTGGCTGGACGAACGTCTAAAGACGGCGCCGACCGATCTGGCGGCGCTGCGGCTGATGGCCGACGCGCAGGCGCGCATTGGAGGCGATCGTGCCGCACGCCCCTGGCTGGAACGCGCGCTCGCGCAGACGCCAGCCGACAGAAAGGCTCGCGTGGACATTCTGGAGAAGCTCGGCCGCCGGGCCGACGCCTTGGCGCTCGTCGAAAGGCTGCGCGCCGAAATCCCGCGCGACCAATCGATCGCCGCGCAACACGCTCGCTTGTTGATCGCGCAGGGTCAGGCTGGACGTGCGCGGACAGTGTTGGCCCAATGATCGCACTGCTTCTCACTTTGACGGACGCGCCGGCACTGATCGTTCCGCGTACCGTCTTCACGGACAGCCGGGTCGTGGTGCCCGAATCCGTACTCGCCTGGCCCGACGATGCCGTCGTCCGGATCGATGAGCGCGACGGGGAACTGGTTGCGCGCTTCGACCGACCCGTGACCTTGGACCGGATCAACGCGTTCCGTGAGACGGCGGGCGATGCGATCGGTGATCTGCGCTGGAACGACAACAGCCTCGTCCTCCGTCCAGCCACCGGTTGGACGATGACGTGGCGGCAGGCGGGCCCGCTGATCGCGCTCACCTTCTCGCCGCCGGCGTCGGACGATGCGCTTGTGGAAATCGTAGACGACAAGGCATCCGATGCCGCGCTGACCGCTGTCGAGGCGGACGCAACCGCGGGGTATCCGGGGCAGGCCCTGCGCGCCGCGAAGGCTCTGGCGAAACGCTACCCGACCGACCGGCGCGTCGCGCGCATGCTTGCCGATACGCGCCTCGCCGATGGTGACGTCCAAGGAGCGGCACGCGACTACCGTGCGCTCGCGGCGGACGACCTGACCGCTCGGCGGGCGATTGCCGCGGCGCCGGGGACGGCGAGCGTCGGCGTCGTTGCGCGCGATGGCAGCGACCTGTCTCAGGCCGAATTCGGCGCGCGGATCGATGCGGCGATCGGGGACTCGATCGTAGCTGGTGGTGGACTCCGCCGTGTCGTCAGCAGCGTCCATGCGGACACGCAGACCAGGCGCGCAGGCGACACCGTCCTCGACGCCTCGTTGGCGGCAGCATTCGACGGTGCGGTTCGGGTACAGTTGCTCGCCTCTGCCGCGCTCGATGACGGAGTCACCGGAGGTGGTGCGAAGGCGGTGGCGGGATCCGCGGACGCGCAGTTCCGCGTGACGCTGACCCGGCATATGCCCGACTACTCGACCCCGGCCCAGGTCCTGGCTGGCGGCTATCTGTCTCGCGCATTGCTTGGCGTCACCTATCGCCTGACTCCGGGTTTGGTCGCGCAAGCCGATATCGGCGCGAACCGCTACGGGCTTGCCGGCCGCGGCGGCGCAAGCGACACGATCGTCGCGAACGGTGGGCTCGATTACCTGATACGGCGCCAGTTTCCCGCACTCGGCCTCACCTACCGGTTCGAGGCGGAATACGTCCAGCGGATGCAACTCGGCGCGGACAGCCTCGGAATTATTCCGCTCGCGACGCGCGAGAACCATACCGTCCAGGGGCTCGTCAGTAGCGCTCTCGGCACGGTGCAGATGACCGCACTGGCAGGCTGGACCGTCGACCGGTTCGGTGGAGACGGCCCAACCGCCAGCCTCGGCATCGCGGCGCCGATCGGCGTCGCATGGCGGGTCGAGGGCAGCGGCGGCATCACCTCGATCGCCCGACCCGGCTTCTCAGGCCGCCAACTCTACGCACGAGCGCTGCTGACACGCAGCCTTGGGGACACGCAGTGACGCACGACGATAAAGCGCCCACGTGGCAGACCCGGTGGCGACGGCCGGCACGGATCGCCGCGGAGATTGGCATCGCGTTTGCCGCACTGATCGCGCTCGACTGGTGGCTGACGGGCGGAACCGGCTTCGCGGACGTCCAGCCCAATCCGTATTGGTTGCCGGTACTGCTCATGGCGCTCGCCTACGGCACTGGCCCCGGCGTCCTCGCCGCGGCGATCGCATCGGGATTGTGGCTTGCGCACGTGCACGACAGCGCGGGCGAACGCGACTATCTCGACCATCTGTTCCATCTCTCGCTTCAGCCATTGATGTGGTTCGTCGCGGCGGGGATCATCGGTGAAGTGACGATCATGCGGACCGGTCGCCACGACCGGCTGGAAAAGCGGGGCAGGATAGCGACGCGGAACCTGGCACGCCTGACCGAGGCGTTCGCGACGTTGTCGCAGACCAATCGCCAGTTGCAGGTCCAGATCGCGACCGAAGCGCATACCGTCGGCCATGCGATCGAAACGGCAGCGCGGCTGTGCTCGCATGAACCTGCGGTGCGACGTAGCGCGATTGGCGAGCTCATTACCTTGGCGGCTCGGACCCCGGATTTCACGTGCTACCGCGTCAATGGCGACGAGGCACGCGCCTGGATCCGCGGGCCGGTCACCGCAGGGCGACGCGACGTATTGCCCGCGTCGTTGATGGATCGGGTCGAACGGCACCACGGACTCTTGCATGTCGCAAAACGCAGCGATCGCCGGGTGCTCGACGGTATCGGCGTCGCCGCGCTCGCGTTGCCCGATCGGGATACGGGCGAAGTCGTCGGCTGCCTGGTCCTCCACGCGCTGCCTTTCGAAACACTCAGCGCAAGCCGGACCGCCGAACTCGCGGAAATCGCCGCGTGGTTGACGCCCCTGCTCGCCGACACCCTCCACGCGACGCAGCAGCCTTTGAGATCCGCCGGGCTGGTCGCATGAGGCGCCGCCTGTTCGCTCTCGCGGGTCTGGAGACAATCGTCCTCACGTCCTTCTGGATGTTCGGGATTGCGATCGGCTGGGTCCTGGCGGCTCATGCGATATTGAGTATGGTTGGGTTCGTCACGTGGTTGCGTCATGACCCGACGACCGGGTTCGCGCCTGCCATGCTCGGTGCACTGGGGCCGCTCGGTCTACTGGCTGCACTGCCGCTCGCGCGTGTGTCTCGATGGTCGGTACAACGCAGCGGCGACGAGATGTTCGGTCCGGTAGCGGGGCGTTCGACACAGCGCGGCGCGCGCCTCGCCGTCGCGCGGATGCTTGACGGACGGGTCCATCATGCGACGCCCGATACATTGAGTTCACTGGTTACGATCATGCGTCACGGCGCGGTTGCCGAGCGGCGGCGTGCCTTGGAAACCGTCGTTCGATCATTCGAGCCGGCGCTGTCGCCGCTCATCGCATTGGCGCTGACCGATGGAGACCAGACCATCCGCGCGCTGGCGGCAGCCGCTTCGGCGCGGGTCTCGGAGAATCTTGTGCTGGCGCGAGCGCGTCTTTCGGTACGCGTCGCCGATGGAGACGATCCGAACGCCGCAGCGAGTTTGGCGAAGTTACTCGCGGACCACGCACGCTCGGACGTCCTGTTATCCGATTCTCAACGCCTTCACCTCCGCGACGATGCCGTCGCGTTGATGGTCGCCTCGGTATCTCGCGAAGCAGATGGTCCGGGTTCGCAGATGCGCGACGCGCTGAGCATGGAGGCAATGTGGGCCGCAGGCGATTACGACGCGATCGATCGCATCGCGGCGGCGGTCGACGCGACGTCGGAACGGTCAGATGACCCGGTGGGCAACAAAGATCGTAGCGCGAAAACGCTGGCACACTGGTGGCTGACGGGGGCGGCGGCGTGATCCTCCCCTCGGCGCTAGCCGAAAGGTCTCGGCAGACGTCACTCGACATACCCGACGCCGACATCTGCCTGATCGTAGAGGGTGCTTATCCCTATGTGATCGGCGGCGTTTCCGGTTGGCTGCAGGATCTCATAACGCATCTTCCCGACGTCCGGTTCGTGATCGCGGCGATCAAACCCGGCGCGGAGTTGCTCCCGTTCCAGCTGAAGCCCCCGCCCAACGTCGTTGCGGTGGTCGAGATCGGTCTGGCGCCCGAGCCTGCCGTACCACGCGCGATCCCCGATCGCGTCGCGGTGCCGATCGCCGATGCGCTGGTGGCGTTCGTCGCGACCGGCGGCGCAGAGCGGCTCGCGACTCTCATCGACGTGATCGGCGGCATCGCGCGGCCGCCAGCGCCCGGCGATATCCTGTCACACCCCGCGGTGTTTGCGCGGCTCAAGCGCCATTATCAGGCGATGTTGCCGAGGGCGTCGTTCCATCATTATTTCTGGGCTATGCGGGTGCTGCTGGGCGGGTTGCTCGCGGTGCTGACGACGCCCCTGCCGCGCGCAAGGGCGTATCACACGATCTCCACCGGGTTCGCCGGCTTGCTCGCCGCACGCGCAGCGCGCCAGACCGGGCGCCCGTCGTTCATTACCGAGCACGGCATTTATCTACTCGAACGCCAGATCGAGGTGATGATGGCGGACTGGATCGGTGATCAGGTAGACACCGGGCTAGAACTGGAACGCAGCGTCCGCGACCTGCGCGACCTGTGGGTGCGTGCATTCACCAGCTACGCCATCGCCTGCTACGACAGCTGCGATCCGATCGTCGCACTGTACGGCGAAAACACCGCGGTCCAGCGTCGACTTGGCGCCGCCGCCGACCGTGTCCGGGTCATCCCCAACGGCATCGATTCGAAACGCTTTGCGGCGCTGCCCGACCAACGCGATCCGGCGCATCCGCTGGTCGCACTGCTTGGCCGGGTGGTGCCGATCAAGGACGTGAAGACCTTCATTCGTGCGGCGGCGATCGCCCATGCCGAACGCCCCAATATCCGTTTCGTCGTCTTGGGACCGGAGGACGAGGACCCCGAATATGCGGCGGAATGCACGCGACTGGTCGAGGATCTGGAGCTAGGCGCGGTGTTCCGGTTCGCCGGACGCGTAAAGATCGAGGCCTGGATGGCGAAGATCGACCTGCTCGTCCTCACCAGCCTGTCGGAAGCGCAACCGTTGGTGATCCTGGAGGGTGGAGCCTGTGGCATCCCGGTGGTGGCACCCGATGTCGGCAGCTGCCGCGAGATGATCGAAGGGCGTGGCGGCACCGACTCGGGGCATGGCGGTATCGTCACGCCGCTGGTCAATCCGGCCGCGACGGCTGCGGGGATCCTGGCGATCGCGGGCGATCCGGCAATGCGGCGCGCGATGGGCGAGACGATGCGCGAGAGGGTGCGGCGCGATTACGATCACGACACGATCATCGGTGCCTATGCGAAATTGTATGGCACGCTGATCGCAGACTAGGGTGCAGGATGACGCTCGATGACCTCGGCCCGCGCCTCTGCATCATGGGACCTTCCAATAGTGGGAAGTCGACGCTGGCAGTAGCGATCGCGCGTTCGCGTGGGCTACCTGCCATCCATCTGGACCAGCTTCATCACCAGCCGCACACGGATTGGAAGCCGCGCCCGGACGACGAGTTCTTTGCCTTGCACGACGATGCGATACTGAAGTCGCGCTGGGTCATGGACGGCAATTATTCGCGATGCCTGCCGCAACGCCTCACGCGGGCGACCGGCGTGATCCTGCTCGAAGCATCGACGGTCACCAGCGTCCTGCGTTACTTCCGCCGATCCTGGCTGGAACGGGTGCGACACGGCGCGCTGGATGGCGCCAGCGACAGCGTCAGATGGGCGATGATCCGGCACATCGTCGTCACGACACCGTGCAATCGCAGGCGGTACGCGACCCTATTCGAGGAGATCGGCTTGCCTAGGCTTAGATTGTCGACGCGGCAGGATTTAGCACACTTCTACCGGACGGAGGGGCTCGAGCGATAGCGGCACGTCACCGCTGTCGCTCATCCTCCTCCCATCGCCTTCGGCGCCAGCTCCCCCTGGCGAGCGAGGATTAGATTCATACCGAACGCGGTCACGTATGCATGGCTTCGTCCAGCGCGCCGAACTGAGCGACGGGGCCTGCAATCAGCCCCCGCCGGTGACCGCCGTGTCGCTCAGGTCGGCGACGGCCGGGCCTGACAGTATCGGAACGGCCACGATCGGCAGGGCGGTGCCAAGCGGGCCGGGCAACGCCCGCACGATGGCGGGCCGGATCTGCGTATCGGTCGCAGGGGCGAGCCGCGGTGCGGGTCCGGCGGCTGAACTCGGGACTTGCGCGCGATCGATTGGGGCGAGGAGCGGGTCGAACGGGCCGAACGTCTTCGCCCGCACCCGCCGCGTGTTCTGCGCCGGATCATAGGTCGGTACCCCCTGGTCGATCGCCGCGGCCTGAAGCCGGCCCAACGTCGCCAGCAACCGCGCTTCGGCGGCGTAAGCGCCATAAGTCGCGTTGACGAAGACGAGTTGCGCGGTCAGCAGCCGCTGCTCCGAATCAAGCACCTCGAAATTGGAGCGGAAACCCTCGGCGAACCCGCGCTGGACGCCGATGAGCGCGGACTCCGCCGCTTCGGTGGCAAGCTGCCCCGCCGCCATCTGCTCGCCGCCTGCGACCGCCTGGTTCCATGCATTCTGCGCATTGATCAGCGCAGCGCGGCGCGCAGTCTCGACCTCGAAGCCGAGTTGCTGTCGTTCGGCAACGGCAGCGCGAACGCGCGATCCGATCACACCGCCGGTCAGCAGCGGCATCGTCAGCGTGACTGCGCCGGTGGCCTGCGCGCCCAGATCGCGTACTTGGTACGTGTAGGGGCTGCCATACCCGTAGCTGCCCGATAGCGCGACGATCGGCGCACGTTCGGCACGCTGCGCTGCGATCCTGGCGTCACCCGCCTTGGTCGCGAGGATCGCCTGCCACAGGCTCGGGCTTTCCTTCTCTACCACCACGAAAGCAGCATCCAGCGATCGCGGCAGGCCCGGCAGCGTCGGCGGCACCAGCAGCGTGCCGGGGTTGCGCCCGACCACCGCGGCGAACCGTCCGCGGCTTGCCTGGAGGTTGACGGTCGCCTGAGCCAGCTGGGCGCGAATGATCTCGCGCTGCGCCTGAGCCTGCGCGATGTCGGTCCGCGTCAGGTCGCCGCCGCGTTCTCGCGCGATCGCCTGCGTTACCTGCCGCCCGTAGGAGTCGAGCGAGCGTTGCTGGATCGCGACCAGTGCCTGATCGCGCCGCACCGACACGAACGCGTCGACCACTTCGAGCAGGATCGCGTTCTCGGCTTCACGCAATCGTTCGCGACCCGCCAACACGGTCGCTTCGGCCGCCGAGACCTGTGCCGCAGTACGACCGCCGTTGAGCAGGATCTGCGACGCGGTCAGCCTTGCCCCCATCGTCCGCCCACGCGCGACCGCGAAGTCGCCCAGCAGGCCGCGTTGGTCCTGCGACTGATATTGCAGGGACATGTTGACGCCCGCGGTCAGCCGATACGCCGCCCCTGCCTGGACGATCTGTTCGTCGAGCGCGCGAAGCTGTGCCCGCTGCGCTTCCAGCGAGGGATTGGTGCGATAGGCGTCGGCGATCGCCTGGCCGAGCGTCTCCGGCGCGGCGACCTGCGTTTCCGAGGCCGTCTGCGCGACCGCCGGCGTTGCGGGGAGCAGCAGCAGCAGCGCGCCTGCGAGACGAAGCATATCAACGTTCATGGAACGACCTCGAAAAGGCTTCGGTCAGCGGATCGAGGAGATAGTCGAGCGCGGTGCGCGAGCGAAGTTTGACCATGACGTTGACGGGCACGCCCGCGCGTATTCCGGTGTCGCGACCACGGACCGCCTCGATCTTGGCGATCTGGTCGCGCGGCACGGTGATCTCCGCGCTGAAATAGCTGTGGCCCGTCTGCTCGTCACGCAGCGAATCGGCGGACACCGTGCGGACCGTGCCGAGCAGGATGGGCAGATCGCGTTCGTGCAGCGACAGGAACTTCACTTCAGCCTCCCGGCCAGTGAACACGCCGTCGATATCGGCCGGCGAGAAGTTCGCGCGCACCACCAAAGGTGCGGCGTCGGGGACGATGTCGAGAATCGCCTGCCCGGGCTGGATCACCCCGCCGACGGAGAACACGCGCAGACCTACAACGCGCCCAGCTACCGGGGCGCGGATGATGGTGCGCGCCAACTGCTCGCGCGCGGCGGTGAATTTGGGCATCACCTCGTTCAGCTGGAACTGCGTGTCGCGGAGCAACGTCGCGCTGTCCTCGACGTATTTGCGGCGCGTCTGGACGCCCTCCGCGCGGGTCTGACCGATCTGCTCGCGCGCGGCGGCCGAACGTGAAGCATAGTCGGCGTCGGTCCCTTCGAGCTGCTGAATCGAGCGCTCGATTGCCCGCACCGTGTTGCGCGAGACGTAGCCCTGGTCGGCAAGCGCACGCGTGCTCTCCAGCTGTTGGCGTAGCGACGCACGCTGGCGGGCGGTGGCCTGCGCCTGTGCGTTGAACCCGGTCGTCTGCTGCGCGACGGCCGCCGCCTGTTGGCGTAGTACCGCACCGTTCGCGGCCAGGGCGGCCGAGCGCGCGGTGCGTTGCGCGATCTGGAGAGATTTCGCGCGATCGACGAGCCGTCGGTCGTCGCCCTGGGCGGACGCGAACTCGGCGGGCCAGACGATCGCACCGCCGCGGACGTCGGCTTCGAGCCGTGCGCGCTGCGCCTGGAGGTCGATGACGCTGGCGGCGAGCGCGCGCTCGCTGGCGGTGACTTCGGCCCCTTCGAGCCGGAACAGGATGTCGCCGGCGCGGACGTGCTGGCCGTCGCGCACCCTCATCGCCGCGACGATCCCGCCCTCGCGATGTTGGACGGTCTGGCGATTGCCGGCGACGACCACCTGCCCGTCCCCCGCCGCCGCCGCGTCGAGCCGCGCGAACGCCGCCCAGCCGAGCCCGACGATGAAGAACAGGATCGCGATCACGCCGCCGACCAGGATGGCATGGCGCGGCGAATCGTCGAGGCGAAGGCGATCGGCGAGGCTCGCACCGCCCGCGGCCGGGACCGGGCTGGCCAGTTCGGCGGGGATCATCGTGCGCCTCCGGTCGCTGCGACGGGGCCGGTATTGGCGGGACGCACCACCTTGGCGCGGTCGTCGAACAGCTGGATGGTGCCGCCCCGCAACACCATGATCTTGTCGACCGCCTGGAGCAGCCCGGTGCGATGCGTCGACACGATCACCGTAGCGCCGCGCGCGCGCAGGGCCGCGAGCGTCGTAACCAGCCGCGCTTCGCCGTCACTGTCTAGATGCGCATTGGGCTCGTCGAGGAACAGTATCGTCGGCGTGCCGAACAGCGCGCGCGCGAGCGCAACCGACTGGTTCTGCCCCGCCGACAGCCCTGATCCGTCCGCCATGCTGAGCATCGTCGCATAGCCTTGGGGCAGGCCGAGGATCACCTCATGAGCGCCCGCCGCCTGCGCCGCCTCGACCACCGCCGCGTCGAGGCGTTCGCTCTCGCCCGCGAGGACCGACTGGAATCGCGATATATTGGTGTGGACCGAGGTCGGGAACAGCGATGGCGACTGCGGCATGTAGCCGATGTGACGGCCAAGCTGCTCGCGGTTCCAATCCGCCAGGCTTGCTCCGTCGATCCGGACCTCGCCGGTATCGGGCGACAGTGCGCCCGACAGCACACGGAGCAGGGTCGACTTGCCGGCGCCGCTTGGACCGACCAGTGCGACGATCTCGCCCTGTTCGACCGAGAAACTGATGTCCGACAGCAAAGCCCGGTCGCTGCCCTCGGCGCGCACGGTGACGCCGCGTACGTCGATCCGGCCGACCGGCGTCGGCAGCGTCGTCGCCTCGATCGACGGCCCCGGCATCGCGCAGAACGCGTCGAGATCGCGGTAGGCATTGCGCGCGGCAGTGAGCGGCTTCATCGCGCCGAGAATCTGCTCGACCGGCTGCAGCGCACGCCCGAGCAACAGCGACGCTGCGAAGATCGCACCGCCCGAGATGTCCTGCCGGATCGCCAGCAGCGCCCCCAGCGCGAGCGCGAGCGACTGCAGCAGCAGGCGCAGGAATTTGGTAATCGCGAGAAAATGCCCGGCGGTGCCGGCCAGCGCTGACTGGCGACGGACAAGTTCGGCGCGCTCGAGCAGATGCCGGGTGATCAGCGCGTTGCGCATCCCCATCACCCGCGCGACCTCAGATCCGTGGATCGATACGTCCTGTTCGCGCGTCGCCAGTACAGCGCGAGAATGCGTATCTCGCGCGGCGCCAGCAGTTACTCGGTCACTAACGATCGCGATGCCGCCGAGCAGCAAGGCGCTTACGAGTGCCAGCACGCCAATCCACGGGTGGAGCAGGAACGCGATGCCGATATAGATCGGTGCCCAGGGCGCATCGAACAGCGCAATGATCGTCGGCCCGGTCAGCGTGCCGCGTATCGTATCGAAATCTCGCATAGCTTGACCGCGCTGGCCGATCGTCGCGCCGACGGTACCGAGGATCCGCAGCAAGATGCCGGGCGCCGCCTGCCGTTCCAACCGCATACTCGCGCGCAATAGCAACCGCATCCGGACCGCGTCGAGGATCGCGAATACCACGAGCGCGAGTACGAGGATCAGCGTCAGCAGCAACAAAGTCGCTCCGCCCCTTGTTGGCACCACGCGGTCGTAAACCTGCAACATGAAGATCGATGGCACGAGGTACAGGACGTTGACGAGTCCCGAGAAGATCGCCGCGAATACCAGATGGTGTCGACACCCCCTGACCGCGGCGGACAGGGTATTTTGGCGGTGATCGGCGTTTGCCGTCGTTGGCGCAAAGGAAGACGTCGACATGATTTCCGCTTAGCCGCGAAAGGTTAAACGAACGGTTTCTCCGGCACTTGCGACCCGCACGCACGCCACACCATGCCGGTTGTCCAACGGCAACAGATCACGCAGATGGAAAGACTGTCCCCGAAACATTCAGCATTCGCTGCCGCGTCGAAGAGATGCACGGTCTCCAAACCGTGCTGTCGTCGTACCTCATTTCCGATGGGTAATCATCCGCGATAACGAAGATAGGCGATATTATCAAGCCTTTTGTAATCTAACTGCGAACCAAGGCGGCTTTCTGCATACGAAGCGCGCGCAGATACCGAAATAAGTTTGGGCGATACGGTTATCGGTCCACCCACATTCCACCGACGTCATCGCAGTTTCTTTCGTTTCGGTATCAAATGCGAGCTTAGAGACTGTGATGGTGGTTACATTACCCATCATCGCCATAGATCTGGTTATCAGTTTAGAAACCGTGTAATATTGTGCAGGATATAATCATATGTGGACACTTAGGTAGCAGATCATAATCATTGATGTAGAAACTTCTTATTTCTATCGTTCCTTGAACGGTCATTATCGTTTAAGCCGTAATACTAAGCTGCCCGGCTCGTTCTATTCTCGAGCAACCCCGCGATACGGGAACTCTCAACCGGCCGACTAAAAAGGTAGCCCTGGATGTTACCGCAGCCCTCCCCGCGCAGTAATTCGAGCTGGCCGGTATCCTCGACCCCCTCGGCGGTCGTTTCCATGTCGAGGGCGGTCGCCAGGTCGACGATCGCCCGCACGATCGCTGCCGCGCCCGGATCGCTGGCAATGCTGGTGATGAAGGAGCGGTCGATTTTGATCTTGTCGAACGGAAAGCTGCGCAAATAGCTGAGCGACGAATATCCGGTGCCGAAATCGTCGAGCGCGACGCGGATCCCCATTGCGCGCAGCGTATGCAGCAACGCGATCACTGGGCCCTCGCCGTCGAGGAATACCGACTCCGTGATCTCGATCTCGAGCCGATTGGGGGCGAGGCCACTATGTACCAGCGCCTGGAGGATGATCGCCTGGAAACCGGTGTTGCGGAACTGTAGCGGCGACACGTTGACCGCGACGCGGATGTGCTCGGGCCAGTGCATCGCCTGCCTGCAGGCCTCCTGCATCACCCATTCGCCGATCGCGATGATCAGCCCGGTATCCTCGGCGATCGGGATGAACTCGACCGGAGGAACGATGCCGCGTTCCGGGTGATACCAACGCACCAGTGCTTCGAACCCGCCGATCCGGTCCGCCTTTAGGTCGAACACCGGCTGGTAGTGGAGGACGAACTGGCCTTCCTGGATTGCCTCGCGAAGGTCGAGTTCGACCTGCCGACGCCAGCGCGCCGCTGCGTCGAGCGCAGGCTCGAAGAACCGGAACACCCCGCGACCGTCTTCCTTGGCAAGATACAGCGCGAGGTCGGCATTCTTGAGCAGTTCGTCGGCGTCCTCGCCGTCCGCCGGGCCGATCGCGATGCCGATGCTGACCGCGGTCGCGATCTGGTGGCCATCAGCCTCGATCGGCAGGCGCATCATGTCCAGGATGCCCTGCGCGAGGGCACGCGGGCGATCGGCATCGAACTGACCCGACAGGATGACCGCATATTCGTCACCGCCGAGGCGCGAAACCAGCCCGTCGGGCGCGACCTCGGCCAACATCGCGCCGATCGCCTTCAGCAGGGCATCGCCGACCGGATGGCCGAGCGTATCGTTCACGCCCTTGAAGCGATCGAGATCGAGACACAGCACCGCGATCCCCCCGCCGGTCCGCGCGACCTGAAGGATCGCCTGGTCGAGCGACTGGCGGAAATAGGTCCGGTTCGGCAGGCCGGTCAGGACGTCGTGGAACGCGAGATGCGTGATCCGGCTCTCGCGTTCCAGGATACCGGCCGACATTCGGTTGAAGCTGGCCGCGAGCCGCCCGATCTCGTCGCGCCCGGTCACCACGATATCGGCGCGACTGCCCTCCTCCAGCGCGCGCGCCGCAGCGTCGAGCGCGGCGATAGGGCCGGCGATCCCCATCGCCAGCCGTCGACTGCCGAACACGACCAGCAGCAACCCGGCGAGCCCGGCCAGCGCAATGCCTGCCTGCAACGGCAGATACGGGGTCAGCGCGGCGTTGAGCGGATAGCGGATCAGGATCGCGGCCTGCGGGCGACGCGTCAGTCCCGCAAGCGGTTTGGCGATCGCGAAGGCGTGTCCCGTCGCGAGATCGAGCGTGGCAAGCGTCCGCGTGGACTGGGACGCGCCGACCAAGCCGTCGATCGCTGCATCCGAGTTGATCGACATGTCCACAGCGTGCCAACGCCCCTGGCTGTCGCTGCGCATCATGGTTGCGATCAGCGGGATCGCGGACAGTCGTTCGAGCGCGTTCATCTCCGTGCTGTCGAGGCGCACCGCGAAGACCACCCAGCCGATCTGGGTCGGCGCCATCACGGGTGAGAGGATCAGGCGGTACACCTGCCCCGCCACGACCACCACCGCATCGCGCCGGCCATTGGCGATCGCGAACGGAAATCGCGCGACGGTCGCCGCCAGGGGCCCCGAGGGACCGGCAACCCCTCCCTCCTGATCGACGACGAACGCCGCAGTGACCTCGGCCCGATTGCTGATATTGGTGAGGGCGGAGGTGATCGTCGGCTTGTCCCCACTGGCGACGGCTGCACGAAACCCGAAATCGCGCGACAGCAGATCGGCGGATGCGATCAGCGATCGCGAGCGAAGCAGCCAGATCCGGTCATAAACGCTGCCGCTGGTAATGAGCTCATCGCGGACAGAGTCGCGCGCGTGCGTCCAGATCATCGCCTGCGCGACGACCGCGAGCAGCACCAACGTCACGGCGAACAGGCTGGCATACAGGACCGACAGCTTGGTCCGGAGATGACGAAACTGCGGCTTGCGGATATGCATTACCGATGCAGCGCGAACGTGGTCGCAAACCCTGTTGCGACGACATCTACTGGCTGCGACGCGGTGCTGCCGGGCGCACGGATCGATGGATGCCACACGCGTACCACGCTGGCGCCCGGGGGGACGCCGGTCATGCTGACATGGCCGGCCTGATCGGTGAGCGCGGCGAACGGGGTGGCGGTCACGAAGACGAATCCGTTCATCGAGTCATGGATATTACAACCGAGCGGGACCACGCCAGGGCGATCGAACAGCACGGTCCGCGAATCCTCCTGCCCGTACAGCTTCAGGTCGAACTTCTTGGTCTTCGAAAACGAATAAACATGGTGACGCACCCGGTCGCGGTTCGGGAAGCCTACCGTCGCGCCGACGGGTACGATCAGGACATGCGGCTGAAACGCGATGTCACGCTGTTCGATCATGTACGGGCCACGCACCGTCACGCCCGGTGCCTTGGGCGTATCGATCGTCACGACCGCGCCCGCCAGCGGTTTGCCGTCGAACCCGCGGACATCTATCGCCACCGTCGCGGCATGGGCGACCATAGGCACCGCCAGCGCGGCGATGAACGAACATGAGCGGAGTACGGGAGCGAGCATAAGCGAGCCCTAAGGGTCCGATGATTGCCATCCCGTAAACGTCACCGGCAATCTTCCCCTCCTTTTCAGGGCGGCCATGCGCCGAATACCGCCGCGAGCGAGACCAAGAATTAACCAATGACCTCCATGACATACGTATGATTCGTTCTCCCGCTCCGACCATGGCCGCCATCCTGCTTGCCGGGCTGTTGACGATCGCGAGCCCCGCTGCGGCCCGCGAGGGTCGTGCCGGCGGCAAGCTGCCGTTGACCAACGGTGTCACCACGATCGAGGGAAGTTCGGGCGGCGGCATCTCGACCTGGGCACTGGTCGCGGGAAACGAAACCGCCGACGGGATCGGTGGATCCGCGCACGTCTCGGTCATCCTGCTGCCCGACTATCGGTGGGAAAGCCACGGCCTCGCGATCGGCATCCACGACCGGCTGGAACTGAGCTACGCCCGCCAGAATCTCGATACGCGAGCGGTCGGTGCAAAGCTCGGCATCGGTCGCGGCTACACGCTGAACCAGGATGTGTTCGGCGCGAAACTTCGCCTGGTCGGCGATGCCGTCTATGGCAGTGCATACCTGCCGCAGATCGCGATCGGGATGCAGTACAAGCATAACCTGGATGCGCCGATCGTCGCCGCGGTCGGCGGACGGCACGCAAGCGGCACCGACGTCTACGTAGCCGCGACCAAGCTCCTGCTGCGGCAGAGCATCCTCGTCGGCACCACGATCCGCTACACCAAGGCCAACCAGAACGGCCTGCTCGGCTTCGGCGGCGACAAAGGCGGCAATCGCACCGTCCAGGTCGAGAGCACGCTCGGCTATCAACTCTCTCGCCAGCTGGTGGTCGGAGCCGAATACCGGTCGAAACCCGACAATCTCGGGTTCGCCACGGAGAACGACTGGAAGACTGCCTATGTAGCCTATGCCATCAACAGGAACCTGACCGCGACCGCAGCCTATGTCGATCTCGGATCGATCGCGACGGCCGAGCCTCAACGTGGCGGCTTCCTATCGCTCCAGACCGCCTTTTAGGACCGTTCCGATGCTGATGCTGACCCTCCTCGTCCTGCTCCAGGTCACACCCGCGCATCTCGGCGAGGACCAAGTCGCGCCCTATGCGATGAGCGACGCCAATGCCGGCGGCCGTCCGTTCAAGGGCGTTGCCATGCTCAAGGCCTTTCACGGCAGGCCCGGCATCGACCGGATAGTCGACGACCTGGTAGCGACGAGCCAGGCCGATCCGCGCATCGGCGATATCTTCAAGGGTCAAGACATGATCCGCCTACGCCGCACGCTCAAGGAACAGTTTTGCGTCCTGCTGAACGGCGACTGCCATTACACCGGTCGCGACATGGCGACCGCGCACAAGAACCTCGGCATCCAGGCCACGGACATGAACGCGCTGGTCGAAAACCTCCAAGTGGCGATGCGTCGCGAAGGCGTAACTTTTCCGACCCAGAACGCCTTTCTTGCCAAGCTTGCCCCAATGCGGTCGAACGTGGTGACCCGTTGAAGGAACTCGAAAGCCAATGCTCGGGACGAGTTCGCCGAACGTGCGTAATCCGAGCACGACGTTGCCCAGCGCCGCGCCGGCATAGCCGACATCGTCACCCGAGTAAGGAAGACGACGATGTCCGCCGTTCACCGACGACGCGGCATCGTAGGTTATGAGGCTGCCAACGAAACTGGATTTTCATCTGGCCTCATGTGACGCAGCAGTTGTTCGGCAGACGATCCGTCCTTTCATCGAGAGGATCGTGGTGCAGGCAGGTAGCGCGCGTGGCGGAAAAAGCCGGCCCATTCGGTTGCACGGCGATCTCTACCGGATGCTGGCGTTTGCGAAGGGTGCCTGCACGCCAAACACACAAAAGCCCCGGTCCATTGGGACAGGAGCTTTTGTGACAGAGTTGGTTGCGGGGACAGGATTTGAACCTGTGACCTTCAGGTTATGAGCCTGACGAGCTACCGGGCTGCTCCACCCCGCGCCAAGATCCCATCAAGCTGTGCTTTGATGGGGCCCGAGTGTCCGCATGTGCGGAACTGAGTGTATGAGACGTTTGTGAATGGGTTTGTGATATGGTGTGAATGCATGTTGCACGAGCTTCAATGCCTGGCGACGACCTACTCTTCCATCGCTTGAGCGATAGTACCATTGGCGCAGTCGGGTTTCACGGCCGAGTTCGGAATGGGATCGGGTGGGACACCGACGCTATAGCCACCAGGCAATGGAGCCGGTGCGACATGCGTTTGCGTTCATATCTGGGTCCCTCGGGTTTCGCCTTGCGGCGAAGCCTGAGGGTTTTAAAATCGATACCGTGCAAGGTTAGTGGTATATTTGTGACCAATCCCTCGACGGCGAGGGGATTGGCAATCTGGCGTCGTCTTAATCATCCGCACTATCGAATGGCTAGCTGGTTGCCCAGTGTTGTCATTGATGGTGTGAGACTCTCAAGCGCGAATAGAGCAATTAGTATCGGTTAGCTCCATGCGTTACCGCACTTCTACATCCGATCTATCAACGTCGTGGTCTCCGACGGCTCTATGAAATCTTATCTCGAGGGAGGCTTCCCGCTTAGATGCTTTCAGCGGTTATCCCGTCCATACATAGCTACCCAGCTGCGCTCCTGGCGGAACGACTGGTACACCAGAGGTATGTTCAACCCGGTCCTCTCGTACTAGGGTCAACTCCTCTCAAATTTCGACGCCCACGGCAGATAGGGACCAAACTGTCTCGCGACGTTCTGAACCCAGCTCACGTACCACTTTAATTGGCGAACAGCCAAACCCTTGGGACCTGCTCCAGCCCCAGGATGTGATGAGCCGACATCGAGGTGCCAAACAACCCCGTCGATATGAGCTCTTGGGGGTTATCAGCCTGTTATCCCCGGCGTACCTTTTATCCGTTGAGCGATGGCCCTTCCACGAGGGACCACCGGATCACTATGACCGACTTTCGTCTCTGCTCGACTTGTCAGTCTCGCAGTCAGGCGGGCTTATGCCATTGCACTCTAACAGACGGTTTCCGACCGTCCTGAGCCCACCATTGCGCGCCTCCGTTACTCTTTAGGAGGCGACCGCCCCAGTCAAACTACCCGCCACAGAGGGTCCCTGTTCCGGCTTACGGAACGAGGTTAGACATCAGAAACAAACAGGGTGGTATTTCACCTATGGCTCCACATCAGCTGGCGCCGATGCTTCAAAGCCTCCCACCTATGCTACACAGTTTCTTCCTAATGCCACTCTGAAGCTGCAGTAAAGGTGCACGGGGTCTTTCCGTCTAACCGCGGGTACTCCGCATCTTCACGGAGAATTCAATTTCGCTGAGCATGTCCTGGAGACAGTGGGGAAGTCGTTACGCCATTCGTGCAGGTCGGAACTTACCCGACAAGGAATTTCGCTACCTTAGGACCGTTATAGTTACGGCCGCCGTTTACCTGGGCTTCATTTCAGAGCTTGCACCCCTCCACTTAACCTTCAGGCACCGGGCAGGCGTCAGGCCCTATACGTCGTCTTGAAGCCGACTTAGCAGAGCCCTGTGTTTTTGCTAAACAGTCGCTACCCCCTGGCCTGTGCCCCCTCAAAGTGCTTGCGCATAGTGAGGGCCTCCTTCTTCCGAAGGTACGGAGGCAATTTGCCGAGTTCCTTCAGGACACTTCTCTCAAGCGCCTTGGTATACTCTACCTGACCACCTGTGTCGGTTTCGGGTACGGTCTATACGGTGGGGCTATTTCCTGGAACCATTTCGAAGCCATCCCAATCCGATAAGGGATGACAACACACATGATCCGTCACACACCACCAGGCCCACGAATATTAACGTGGTTCCCATCGACTACCCCCTTCGGGCTCGTCTTAGGGGCCGGCTCACCCTGCGCGGATTAGCCTTGCGCAGGAACCCTTGGTCTTTCGGCGAGAGGGCATCTCACCCTCTTTATCGCTACTCATGTCTGCATTCGCACTTCCGATACCTCCACGACCCATTACCAGATCGCTTCACAGGCTTACGGAACGCTCCGCTACCGCGTACCACATCAGTGGCACACCCTAAGCTTCGGCACGTATCTTGAGCCCCGTTACATCTTCGCCGCAGGACCTCTTGCTTAGACCAGTGAGCTGTTACGCTTTCTTTAAAGGATGGCTGCTTCTAAGCCAACCTCCTGGTTGTTTTGGAAGTCCCACATGCTTTCCCACTTAGATACGATTTGGGGGCCTTAGCTGTAGGTCAGGGCTGTTTCCCTTTTGACGACGGACCTTAGCACCCGCCGTCTGTCTCCCGCATATCACTCTTAGGTATTCGGAGTTTGGTT
>NZ_CM155283.1:1707500-2322500 GCF_056680455.1 Sphingomonas sp. AP28
ACCAGGTCCTCGACACGATCGACCAGCAGCAACGGATAGCGATGCGGCAACGCGGCCATGACGCGCCCGATATCGAGCGGACCAAGACCGGTCTTGGCCGTGTCGTTCACAGTCTCGGTCATCGGTGTGACTTAGCGACCCTGCGGCGTACGCGTTGCAGCAGGTGCGCGACCCGCTGCGGCAGGAGCGGCACCCTGCTGCTGGCCACCCTGCTGGTTCGGCTGCCAGTTCGCGGGAACCGCGGTGCTGACCGACGGCACCAGGCGATCGAGCTCGGTGGTAATCGCCGCGGTGATGTCGGCGGTCGGCTGTGCGAACAGTGCTGCCTCGGGACGCAGCAACAGGCTGACGTTCTTGGCACGAACCGCTGCGGTCACGGCGTCGCTTAGCTTCGCCTGGATCTGCTCGATCGCATATTGCTGCGCGCGCTGTGCGGGCTGAGTCAGACGGGCGAGTTCCTGGTTGGCGGCATTCTCGCGCGTCTGGATCGCCTGGGCCTGCGGACGAAGCGTCGCTTCGCTGGCGCCGGGCGCACGCTGGGCCGTCTGGAACGCGGTGACCAGTGGCTGGAGTTCGCGGGCCACGGCCTGGCGGCGCGTCTCGGCTTGGTCGAGCTGTGCCTTGTACGTCGTCTCGATCTGGGCGCGCGCGGCGTTCCAGGCCTTCGAGTTGGCGATCGCGCCCTGCGCGTCGGCGACGGCGATGCCCGAAACCTGCGCATCGGCAGCGGTCGCGGTCATGGCAGCCGGCGCGACGAGCGCTGCGGCGAGGAGAAGCGTCTTGAACGTCGTCATCAGAACTGTGTCCCTACGTTGAAAGTAATGAGTTTGGGGTCGTCGCCCGGCTGCTTGAGCAACGCACGCGCCAAGTCGATCCGGAGCGGACCAAACGGTGAATTCCAGTTCACGCCGATACCGACCGACAGGCGCGGCTTTGCGGAGTTACCCAGGAACTGTTCGTTATACGGTCCATAAGACGACGCATACAATGTGTTCGCCGAGGTGCCGACGCACCCGGCGCCGAAGCCCGTCTGACACGTGGTGATCGCCCCCGCATTCGGATCGGTGCCGGTCGTCGGCGTCGGTACGACATACTGCGTTTCGCCGGCCGCGTTCTTGATCGGCGTCAACAATGGCAGGATCGTACCGTCCGCTGCGACCGGGTACGAGCCCGGCTGTCCGAGCGCCGGTACGGTCAGGTTCGGCCGCGTGATGCTGAACAGCGAGCCTGCCTGGACGTAGATCGACGGACGCAGCCCGAGTTCGCGCGCGCCGGAACCAAGCGGGATCTCCATCTCGATACGGCCGAGGTAATAGGCGTTGCCGCCGAGCGCATCGTCGATGAACTGGTTGCGGTCGGTGACCAGGACCTGCTTACCCGTCGTCGCGTCGGTGGTGTAGGGAACGCGCAGCACGCGGGGGCCGACGCCGCGAATGTCGAAACCGCGGAACTGAGGCTCGCCCAGATAGAAGCGGTCGGTGATGCGGACCTTGTCGATACCTTCGCCGCGACTACCCTCGAGCGACTTGATGTAGCCACCCTCCGCGATCGCCGACAGAATGAAGCCGCTGCCCGCATTCCAGTATTTCGCGCCTTCCGCGCGCGTCCGGATGTACTTCACGTCGCCGCCGAGACCCGCAAAGTCCTGGCTGAACGAGAAGCGCGAGCCCGCGGTCGGGCGCAGGCGGCTGTTCAGCGTATCATAGCTCAGCGAATAGCCGACGGACGACGTCCAGCGATTGCCGATGGCTTCGCAAAGGTATCGCCCGGCCTTCAGGATGTCGCACTTCCCGTCGGTAAAATAGGTGCCCTCACTGAGCCCAACTTCGTCGTACGACAGACCGTAACGCCCCGACAGCGACCAAAATTCGGTCAGCGGCACGCCGGTACGAAGCTGGAAGCCTGTCGACACCTGCGAATAAGTCGTCTGGCGATCGTTGCCGATATAGTTGAACGAGTTGTAGTCGCGGCGGAAGATATCGCCGCCGACCGCAATGTTCTTGTCGAACAGATACGGCTCGGTGAAGCCCAGCTCGATCGACTTCGAATAGCTCGAATAATTCACACCGGCGCGCAGTTCCTGGCCCTTGCCGCGGAAGTTGCGCTGCGTGATGTTCGCTTGGATGATGAAGCGCTCGAGGCTCGAATACCCCGCCGAAAGCTGAAGCTCGCCGGTCGACTTCTCTTCGAGGTTGGTCTCGAGGATAACGCGATCGGGCGCCGACCCCGGCAGCTGCTTGATCTCCATCTTGTCCTGGAAATAGCCCAGCGAGTTGATGCGATCCTGCGACCGCTTCACCTGGAAGCTGTTGAACGCATCCCCCTCGGCCAGACGGATCTCGCGACGCACGACCTTATCCTGCGTCTGCGTGTTGCCGTTGATCTCGACCCGCTCGACATAGGTCCGCTTGGCTTCGGCGATGTTGAAGTTGATCCCCATCGTCAGCGTCTCGGAGTCCTTCTGGAACTCCGGGTTCACCTCGGTGAACGCATAGCCGAACAGGCCCGCCGTCTGGCTGAGGTTGTCGACCGAATCCTCGACCAGCTTAGCGTTGTACCAGTCGCCCTTCTTCAGCGGCAGCGAGGCGGCGAGCTTGGTATTGTCGAAGTCGCGGATCTGGCTGTCGACGGTGACGTCGCCGAACTTGTAGCGCTTACCCTCCTCCACCACGTACGTGATGATGAAGTCCTTCTTGTCCGGCGTCAGCTCGGCGACCGCCGAGGTCACGCGGAAATCGGCATAACCCTGCGTCAGATAGAACTGGCGAAGCTTCTGCTGGTCGTAGGACAGGCGATCCTGATCATAGCTGGTCGCCGAAGAGAGCAGACGAAACAGGCGCGACTGCTTGGTCGCCATCTGGCCGCGGATCTGGTCGTCGGAGAACACCTCGTTACCGAGGATGTTGATCTGGCGGACCTTCGATTTCGGTCCTTCGCTGATCTCGAACACGACGTCGACGCGGTTCTGGTCGAGGTTGACCATCTTCGGATCGATCACCGCGGCGAAGCGGCCCTGGCGACGATACAGCTCGATGATCCGCGCAATATCCTGGCGGACTGCGGTGCGCGTGAAGATCTGGCGCGGCGCGAGCTTGATCTCCTTGGTGATCTTGTCGCTCTTGAGAGCCTTGTTGCCCTCGATGATCACGCGGTTGATGATCGGGTTCTCGCGCACGCGGAGAACGATGTTGCCGTCCTCGACACCCGCGATCGAGTAATCCGCGAACAGGTCGCTGGCCTGGAGGTCCTTCAGCGCCTGGTCGAGCGTCTCGGCGGTGTACGGGATGCCGACGCGCAGCTTGGTATAGCTCAGCACCGTCTCGCCCTCGATGCGCTGCGATCCCTCGACGCGCAAAGTCTTTATCGTCCGCACGGATACCGGCGTGCCGACGGGCGTTACTACCGGCGGAGCGACTCGCGTCGCACCGCTCCGCGTCGCCGTTCCGGCGGGCGAGGTAGAAGGCGAGGCGGCGGGTGCCGTCTGCGCAAAGGCGGGGACGCCCGACAGGATCGTTCCTGCAAGCAGCAGGGCGCCCTTACGCGCGAAATCGTAACCGTTGATCGCTGTCACCAAACCCACCTTAAAAACGTGCACATACAAGGCGCGCCCGCCCTGCCCTATCGTCGTCAGCCGATCAAGCCGGCCAAGTTCTTCCAGAGCCCGAAATTGCCGAGATCGTTGAAGGTCACGAGCAACATCAGCGCGAGGATTGCCGCAAGACCGCCACGAAACGCCCATTCCTGAACCTGCGGCTCGACCGGGCGCCTGCGCACCGCTTCGATCGCATAGAAGAACAAATGGCCTCCATCGAGCATCGGCACTGGCAGCAGATTGATGAACCCCAGATTGATCGACACCAGCGCGATCAGGAAGACATAGGCGTCGAGACCCAGCGACATCTGCTCGCCCGACACCTTGGCGATGCTGAGTGGCCCGCCGAGTTCCTTGACCGAACGGCGTCCGGTTATGACCTGACCAAGAGTCTCGACCATCATCGACACGATCTCGCCGGTCCGCTTCACTGCGACGACCGGTGCTTCGAGAAGGCTGACGGGAACGATGATCGGCTTGCTGCCGGCGATGCCGAGGCGACCGATCCGATATTCGTTGCCGAAGCGATCGCGCTGGAGTTCGGTACCGATGACGATGTCGCGTGACAGCGCCTGGTCGCCGCGCACGGCGTCGATCCGGGTCCGCTCGCCGGCACGGATGCGGGCATAGCGTGCCATGTCGTCGAACGTCTCGACCGAACGGCCGCCGATCCCCGTGATCCGGTCACCAGCCTGAAGGCCGGCTGCCGCGGCTGCACTACCGGGGACGGTACCGCCGACGATCGGGGGCATGCGGATGTCGCCGTACGCGAATGCAAAGCCCGCCAGGATCAGGATCGCGACGACGAAATTGACGACCGGGCCGGCTGCGACAACGATCGCGCGCTGCCATACCGGCTTCGACTGGAACGTACGCTGACGCTCTTCTGCGGGTAGCGACAGCCACTCCGCGGAGGGCTGGCTGGCCGGGTTCATGTCGCCAGCGAACTTCACGTAGCCACCCAGCGGCAGCCAACCGAACTTCCACCGCGTGCCGCGCTTGTCGGTGAAGCCTGCGATCTCGTGGCCGAAGCCGATCGCGAAGGCATCCGCCTTGATCCCGAAAAAGCGCCCTGCGAGGTAATGTCCCATCTCGTGCACGAACACGAGGGGGCCGATCACCGCGGCGAACGACAATATGGTCAGCAGGACACCGGGTGTTTCGATCAAACCGCGTAATCCTTCACACGCTCGCCGGCCAAGATCCGCGCTTCGGCGTCGATCGCCAGCACGGCATCGACGCTTTCCGGCGCGGCCGGGTCATAACACGACAACGTATGTTCGACGATTGCGGCAATTTCGAGGAAGCCGATGCGTCGTTGCAGGAATGCCTCGACCGCTACCTCGTTGGCGGCATTGAGAATTGCCGGCCGAGCGCCACCTGCGTCGAGTGCCTCGCGGGCAAGCCGCAACGCGGGGAAGCGAACCGGGTCGGGAGCCTCGAAGTCGAGTCGGCCGATCGCGACGAGATCGAGCGGGGCCATCGGCGTTGTCATCCGGTCAGGCCACGCCAGCGTGTGCGCGATCGGCGTCCGCATGTCGGGGGGCCCAAGCTGGGCGAGGACCGATCCGTCGACGTGATCGACCAGGCTGTGGATCACCGATTGCGGGTGGATGACGATCTCGATCCGGCCGTGCGCGATCGGAAACAGCCGCGCGGCCTCGATCAGTTCGAGGCCCTTGTTCATGCAGGTCGCCGAATCGACCGAGATCTTCGCGCCCATCGACCAGTTGGGATGCTTGACCGCCTGTTCTCGCGTGACGCCACGCATCTGCTCGGTCGTCCAGTCTCGAAACGGCCCGCCGCTGCACGTGAGGATGATCCGGCGGACGCGCTCGGGGCGAGTCGCATCGAAGCACTGGAAGATCGCATTGTGCTCGGAGTCGGCTGGCAACAGAGTCGCGCCGGTGCGCTTGGCTGCCGCAAGGATCACGTCGCCGGCGGAGACCAGCGGCTCCTTGTTCGCGATGACGACGGTACCGCCCTGCTCGATCGCCGCCATCACCGGCTTCAAACCCGCGCACCCGACAATCGCGCCCATCGTCCAATCCGCACCCGATGACGCAGCCTCGGCTATCGCGTCGGCACCACCGCCCGCGCGGATCCGCGTGCCGGCCAGCGCCTCGCGCAACTCCGGCAGGCACTTTTCGTCGGCGACTACGGCGAACTCGGCGTTGGTACGGATCGCGGCGGTGGCGAGTTTGGTCACGTCGCAATTGGCGGTCAGCGCGACGACGCGGAAGCGATCGGGTTCCCGCTCGATCAGGTCGAGCGTCGAGGTACCGACCGAGCCGGTCGCCCCCAAAATTGTGACGCTTTTCATGCGTAGAAGTGCGGCAACAGGACGAGGAACGCCGCGACCGGCGCGACCGGAACCAGGCCGTCGAGGCGATCCATCACGCCGCCATGCCCCGGCAGGATATTGCCACTGTCCTTCACGCCCGCCACTCTCTTCAACCAACTTTCGTAGAGATCGCCCATCTGCGCGAGCACGGCGAGTACCGGTGTCGCCAGCGTCATCCGCATCGGCAGGCCGTATTGCGTGTGCAGCACGGCCGCGACCGCGCTCGCCAGCACAACGCCACCGATCAGCCCGGACCATGTCTTGTTCGGACTGATCACCGGCGCAAGCTTGGGACCGCCCAGCGTGCGCCCGGTGAAGAACGCGCCGATATCGCATGCCCAAACCAGCGACAGCGCCCACAGCGTGTAGAGGATGCCCTCGTCCTGCCGCCGGATGATCATCAGCGCGAAGACGGGGAGACCACAATAGATAATGCCCAGCGCCAGCTTGGGTTTGCGAGTCGTGATGACGACGAAGAACGCCGCCCCCACGAGCAGGCCCAGCGTGAAGAAATCGTGGATCACGAGGATCAGCGACGCCGGCGCCATCAGCGCGAGCGGCACCGACAATGCGAACTGCGTCATCCGCTTGGTCTTGGCGTCGGCGCCTTGCAGCATCGACCATTCCGCCATCATGAACAGCGCGGCGACCACGCCGAGCACCCAGAACGCAATCCCGCCGAGCGTCAGCGCAAAGCTCGCCACCGCGATCATGCCGACGCTGGCGATCATCCGGAGCTGGAGATTGGACGGCGTGCGCAACGCCTGATCGGGCGCCTTTTCAGGGTCGGTGAGGTTCACAGACCACCGTAGCGGCGCTGACGCTGACCAAACGCCGCGACAGCATCGGCGAGCGCGGCGGCGTCGAAGTCGGGCCAGAGCGTGTCGACGAACAGCAGTTCCGCATACGCCGCTTGCCACAACAGGAAGTTCGACAAGCGCTGCTCGCCCGACGTCCGGATCATCAGGTCCAGCGGCGGGAGGTCGTGCGTATCGAGTTCGGCTTCGATCGTCGCCTCGTCGATGCTCGCCGGATCCAGCGTACCATCGCGCGCGCGCTCCGCCAGACGCCGTGCCGCGCCCACCAGTTCGGCATGCGCGCCATAATTCAGCGCGATCGCCAGGATCGGCCCGGTATTCCCCGCCGTCCGCGCGATCGCATCGTCGACCATCGCCACCAGATCCGGCGAAAAGCTATGGTAATCCCCGATCACGCGCAGCCGGACGTTCTCGCGCGCGAGTTCGTCGAGGTCGCTGCGGATGAAATGCCGCAGCAGCCCCATCAGGTCGCTGACCTCTTCGGCCGGGCGCCGCCAGTTCTCCGACGAGAATGCGTACAGCGTCAGCGCCTCGATCCCCATCGCCCGCGCCGCGCGCGTCACCTTGCGCACCGCCTCGACGCCGGCCTTGTGCCCGGCGAAGCGCGGCAGGAACCGCTTCTTCGCCCAGCGGCCATTGCCGTCCATGATGATCGCGACATGACGCGGCACCGCCCCGCCTGCAGGAACGGCGCCCACAGGAACAGCAGCGAGCGGCGCGGCCGAGGAGGCCTGCAATCTCACTTGCCCAGGATTTCCTTTTCCTTGGCGGTCGCAGTCGTATCGAGCTCGGCGATGATGCTATCGGTCAGCTTCTGGACTTCGGTCTCGTGACGCTTGCGCTCGTCCTCGCCGAACACGCCCTTTTTCTCGTCGACCTTGAGCGAGTCCATGCCGTCGCGGCGGACGTTGCGGACCGCGATGCGGGCCTTCTCGGCATACTGGCCGGCAAGCTTGGCGAGTTCCTTGCGGCGCTCCTCGGTCAGATCCGGGATCGGCAGGCGCAGCGTCTGGCCGTCAACGATCGGGTTAAGCCCGAGGCCGGCCGAGCGGATCGCCTTGTCGGTCGGGCCGACGTTCGACTTGTCCCAGACCTGCACCGACAGCATCCGCGGCTCGGGCGCCGAGACGGTCGCGACCTGGTTCAGCGGCATCGACGAGCCGTACACCGTCACCATCACCGGATCGAGCAACGCGGTCGACGCGCGACCCGTGCGCAGGCCGGCGAGATCGCTCTTCAGCGCTTCGACGGCACCCGCCATGCGGCGTTCGAGGTCGGTCTTGTCGTATGCAGCCATCTTAAAGCTCCTGCTCGTTCTGGACGATCGTCGACACGCCATCACCCGCCAAGACCGCGGCGAGATTGCCGGGTTCGCGGATGTTGAAGACGACGATCGGGATGTTGTTGTCGCGGCACAGCGCGATCGCGCTCGCGTCCATGACCTTGAGGTCGTCGGACAGCACGCGGCTGTACGTGACCGTTTCGTAGCGCACTGCGTCCGGGTGCGTCTTCGGGTCGGCGTTATAGACGCCGTCGACCGAAGTGCCCTTGAACAGCGCATCGCACTTCATCTCGGCAGCACGCAGCGCGGCGCCAGAATCGGTGGTGAAATAGGGGCTGCCGACGCCCGCCGCGAAGATCACGACGCGGCCCTTCTCCAGGTGACGCTCGGCGCGGCGGCGAATGAACGGCTCGCAGACCGACGCCATCGGGATGGCCGACTGGACGCGCGTGTCGACGCCTATCTGCTCCAGCGCGTTCTGTACGGCCAGCGCGTTCATCACGGTCGCGAGCATGCCCATGTAATCGCCGGTCGCCCGGTCCATGCCGCGTGCCGCCCCCGCCATGCCGCGGAAGATGTTGCCCCCGCCGACGACGATGCAGATCTCGTAGCCCTTCGCCTTGATGTCCGCGATCTCCTGCGCGACGCGCGCGGTGACGGTCGGATCGATCGAAAGACCCGATGGCCCCATCAGGACTTCGCCCGACAGTTTCAGCAGGATACGGTTGTAGCGCGGAGGCGTCATAAATCTCGAATTGTGATTGGCGGGGCGGCGCGGACCTTAGGCGGCGAGGCCCGGGATGTGAAGCGCTGTGCGGCGCGTGCATCGAAACTGGATGGAGATGAGACGGAAAATCGTCGTTCGCGATACTCGCGCACCAGAGAATTATCGTCATTCCCACGGAGGCGGGAACCCATTTGGGCTGGCGTCCCAATGGATCACCAGCTCCGGAGTATATGGATCCCCGCCTACGCGGGGATGACGAGGCAGCCCGAAGGCTACCCCGCTACCCTTCTCCACTCGGGGAGAAGGTGGCCCGGCAGGGCCGGATGAGGGGGAGTGAGGTTCGAGACCTCACCACTCCCCTCACCCTTCCCACGGCCAAGTGGCCGCGGGCCCCTTCCCTCTCCCCGTTGGGGCGAGGGAGGAAGTCGGCTTACGCCTGCGGAACGCCCGAAGCAGCAGCAACCTCGGCTGCGAAGTCGGACTGCTCCTTCTCGATGCCTTCGCCGAGCTGGAAGCGGACATAGTCCACCAGCTTGATCTCGGCGCCCGCATCCTTGCCGGCCTTGGCGACGACGTCGGAGATCTTGGTCTTGCCGTCCATCACGAACAGCTGGCTGACCAGGGCATGCTCCTTGCGGTACTTGGCGATGCCGCCTTCGACCATCTTGGCGATGATATCGGCAGGCTTGCCCGACTCGGCGGCCTTTTCGGTCGCGATCGCGCGCTCGCGCTCGATCTCGGACTCGTCGAGGTCGGCTTCGTTCAATGCCTTCGGGAACGCGGCTGCGATGTGCATCGCGAGCTGCTTGCCGAGTGCCTGGAGAACCTCGTCCGAAGCCTCCGACTCGAGCGCGACGAGAACGCCGATCTTGCCGAGGCCGGGGGCCGCCGCGTTATGGATGTACGGAACGACCGCACCCTTGCTGACTTCCAGCGTGCGCGAGCGGCGCAACGACTGGTTCTCGCCGATCGTCGCGACGTTGTTCGTCAGGACTTCCTCGACGGTCTTGCCCGATGGCATCGCCTGCGACTTCAGCGCCTCGATGTCGCCGCCGGTTGCCAGAGCGATCTGCGTGACGTCACGGACGAACGACTGGAACTGGTCGTTCTTGGCGACGAAATCGGTCTCCGAATTGACTTCGACCGCTGCGCCCTTGGTGCCCGACACGGCGACGCCGACCAGACCCTCGGCCGCGGTACGGCTGGACTTCTTGGCGGCGGCTGCGAGCCCCTTGGTGCGCAGCCAATCCATTGCCTGCTCCATGTCGCCGGCGTTCTCGCTCAGCGCCTTCTTGCAATCCATCATGCCCGCGCCGCTCTTCTCGCGCAGATCCTTGACCATCGCTGCCGTGATATCGGCCATGTCTCTAATCCTTTTTAGGTCTGAATATGGTTGCGGGCGAGGCAGAGCTTTCGCCCTACCCCGCCCGCATGACGGTTCGGCGACGACGCTTATGCGTCGATCTGGCGCTCACCCTCGGCTGCGAATTCTGCAGCGGTATCGGCATTCGCAGTTGCCTGTGCCGTGTCAGCCGTAGCCTCGACGGTCGGCTCTGCGCTCAGTGCCTCTTCCTTCGGCGGCTCGACCATCGCGCCGATGTCGGCACCGGTGCGGCGCTGCTGCTCCTGGCCGCCGCGCGTCGCTGCGATCGCGATCGCCTCGCAGTACAGGCGGATGGCGCGGGCTGCGTCGTCGTTCGCGGGAACCGGGAAGGCGATGCCGTCCGGCGACACGTTCGAATCGAGGATCGCGACGACGGGAATACCCAGCGTGTTGGCTTCCTTGATCGCCAGCTCTTCCTTGTTCGCGTCGATCACGAACATCACGTCGGGAATGCCGCCCATGTCGCGGATGCCGCCGAGCGAAAGCTCGAGCTTGTCCTTCTCGCGGGTAAGCTGGAGAACTTCCTTCTTGGTCAGGCCGACGGTGTCGCCCGACAGCATTTCCTCGAGCGTCTTGAGACGCTTGATCGAACCCGAGATGGTCTTCCAATTGGTGAGCATGCCGCCCAACCAGCGATGGTTGACGAAGTGCTGGCCCGAGCGACGCGCTGCGTCCGCGACGGGATCCTGTGCCTGGCGCTTGGTGCCGACGAACAGGACCTTGCCACCACCGGCAACAGCCGACGAGACGAATTCGAGCGCGCGCGCGAACAGCGGCACGGTCTGCGAAAGGTCGAGGATGTGGACGCCGTTACGATCACCGAAGATGTAAGGCTTCATCTTGGGGTTCCACCGATGAGTCTGGTGGCCGAAATGCGCGCCCGTTTCGATGAGCTGCTGCATGGAGACGACTGGAGCCGCCATAGGGATATATCCTTCCGGTTGTGCCTCTGGGAAGCGGATGACGTCGTGGCCGAATGACCATGACGCACCGGGCTATGATGCCTCCCATGCGGGGTTAGAGGCGCGGCCCTTAGCGTGGCTCTATTCGAAAAGCAATCGCACAAGGCCCGCTTGACTCATGGAACGCAATGAGAACATAAAGGGCCCAGAGGGGAACAGATGTTCGACTCGGCGCGGAATCACCCCGGCATGACGGGATTCGAAATGCGACGAGTGGAACGATGTTTCTGACCAAGTGTTTGCGGATATTAGGAATTTGTTCGCAACTCATAGGAAGGCGGACGTGATGTTGGTTCTGAGCTTCATGGTTTTTGCTGGTGCATTCGCGGTCGCGGGCATGATGATCGTCTCGTCGATCGCGCCGCAGTGGGACCGTATCGTCCGCCTCGCGATGGGCAACGTCGAACCCGCGTTCCAGCCGCTCCGCACGTTGGCCGTTGCGGAGCGCCGAATTGCGGTCAGGCGTTGGGCTTCGACGTCGGCTCCGGTGCCCGCCCGCCGCTGGAACGCTGCCGCCTGATCTTGGCGTAGCTCGCGATGCTGAACGGCATCGAGAGCAGGTACAGCACGCAGATGATGCTGAGCGTATGCCACGGCGCGCTCACGATGGCAGCGCCGAGCAGCACGACGAGAGCGATGGCCTCGAACCGGATGTTGCTGCGGAGTTTGACCGAACTCCACGAGTAGGTCGCGATACTAGACACCATCAGGAGCGCGACGAACGCAACCCAGGGTGCCACGAAATACGGCGACGCGAACTTGGGTTCGTCGGTCCAGAACCAGAAGAACATCGGCATCAGCGCGAGTCCTGCGCCAGCCGGAGCCGGGACGCCGGTAAGGAAGCCCGCCGACTTGTGCGGTTGGTGGCTCTCGTCGATCTTGGCGTTGAAGCGTGCGAGACGCAGCGCGCAGAACACGGCGAGGATCAGCGAGCAGATCCAGCCGACACGCGGCAAAGCCGTGAGCGACCAGAGATAGACAATCAACGCTGGCGCGACGCCGAACGAGATCGCGTCGGACAGCGAATCGAGCTCGGCGCCAAACCGGCTTTCGCCGTGCAGCATCCGGGCGATTCGACCGTCGAGTCCGTCGAGCACGCCCGCAACCATGATCATCGCGACCGCGCTTTCCCACTGCCCACCGATCGCGAACCGCACGCCGCTGAGGCCTGAACACAAGGCTAGCGCGGTAACGGCGTTGGGAGCGACGGCGCGCAGGGGAAGTCCGCGCGGTGCACGACGTGCGCGACCGAACCGCCCCCGGCCCCGCTCTTCGATCGGATCGATCGAACCGTCGCGGTCCATCACTGGGCGATACCACCGACCGGAACGCCACCGACGCGACCGAGCACGGTCTCGCCAGCGATGCTGCGCTGGCCGAGACACACCTGCGGGACGACGTGATCGGGCAGGTATACGTCGACTCGGCTGCCGAACCGGATCAGGCCAATGCGCTGGCCGACCGCGACCATGTCACCGGCCTTCACGAAGCCAAGGATACGCCGCGCGACCAGGCCGGCGATCTGCGTGAAGCCGATCCGCATGCCGTTGCGGTCCTCGACGACGAAATGCTGGCGCTCGTTTTCGTCGCTCGCCTTGTCGAGATCCGCGTTGAGAAACTTGCCCGAGATATAGACCACCTGGCGGATAGTCCCGGCGATCGGCGTGCGATTGATGTGCACGTCGAACACCGACATGAAGATCGACACGCGCACCAGCGGCGCGTCGCCAAGACCGTTCTCGCCGGCGAGCTCGCGCGGGATTGGTACGCGCTGGATCATCGTGATCAGCCCGTCGGCGGGAGCGACGATCAGGCCTTCGCCCTGAGGGGTCGTGCGGATCGGATCGCGGAAGAACGTCGCGACCCAGATCACGACGCCGACCATCGGCCAGAACAGCACGTGGCTGATGATCGTCAGCAGCAGCGTGATGCCGGTCGCGATCGCGACGTATTTGTGGCCTTCCGGATGGACTGCGGGAAATCGCCATTTGACCGTGGAGGTCGTGACGGGCGGCTTGTCGAGCGATGCCATAACCCGCGGGTCTATCCGTGCAGGACGCGCGATACAACGATGAACCGGCTTTTCCTTACAGGACCAGTGGTTGATCGCCGCGACATGCTCCCCTAGACGCTTCCCAAACCCCTCCCCCGAAGGACCCGGATATGGCGAAGATCAAGGTTAAGAATCCGATCGTGGAGATCGATGGCGACGAGATGACCCGGATCATCTGGGAATGGATCCGCGAGCGCCTGATCAAGCCGTATCTCGATATCGAGCTCGATTATTACGATCTCGGCGTCGAGCATCGCGATGCGACCGACGACCAGGTCACGATCGACAGCGCGCTCGCCACGCAGAAGCACGGCGTCGCGGTGAAGTGCGCGACGATCACGCCCGACGAGCAGCGCGTCACCGAGTTCGGCCTGAAGAAGATGTGGAAGTCGCCGAACGGCACGATCCGCAACATCCTCGGCGGCACCATCTTCCGCGAGCCGATCGTGATCAAGAACGTCCCGCGCCTGATCCCGGGCTGGACGCACCCGATCGTCGTCGGCCGTCACGCATTCGGCGATCAGTACCGCGCGACCGACTATCTGGTCCCGGGTCCGGGCAAGTTGCGCCTCGTCTTCGAAGGCGACGACGGCACGGTCATCGACCGCGAGGTGTTCCAGTTCCCATCGGCGGGCGTCGCGATGGCGATGTACAACCTCGACGATTCGATCCGCGATTTCGCCCGCGCGTCGATGCACTACGGCCTCAACCTGAAGTGGCCGGTGTACCTGTCGACCAAGAACACGATCCTGAAGGCCTATGACGGCCGCTTCAAGGACCTGTTCGCCGAGGTGTTCGAAGCCGAGTTCAAGGACAAGTTCAAGGAAGCCGGGATCGTCTACGAGCATCGCCTGATCGACGACATGGTCGCTTCGGCGCTTAAGTGGAACGGCGAGTTCGTCTGGGCCTGCAAGAACTATGACGGCGACGTCCAGTCGGACCAGGTCGCACAGGGCTTCGGGTCGCTCGGCCTGATGACCTCGATCCTGCTGACCCCGGACGGCAAGACCGTCGAGGCCGAGGCGGCGCACGGCACCGTCACGCGTCACTTCCGCATGCACGAGCAGGGCAAGGCGACCTCGACCAACCCGATCGCGTCGATCTTCGCATGGACCGGTGGCCTGAAGTATCGCGGCAAGTTCGACGACACGCCCGACGTCACGAAGTTCGCCGAGACGCTCGAGCGCGTCTGCGTCCAGACGGTTGAGAACGGCCACATGACCAAGGATCTCGCGATCCTGATCGGCCCCGACCAGCCCTGGATGACGACCGAGCAGTTCTTCGAGCAGGTCCGTGCGAACCTCGAGACCGAAATGGCCAACTGGGCCTGAGCCGACGACCGGGCGGTGCAACGCCGCCCGGTCTCATTCACCGCGATCCGACGCGTAAGCTCCGGTTGACCGCCGCGGCGCGGAGATACTGGAAATACACGGCACAGCCGATCAGATGCGCCGTGAACGGTATGCGGGACGGCCTCCAGAAATCGACCCGGGCGCACGCGAGCCATAGGAAAAGCCCGGTCAGACCGAATGCGATCGTCGACAACAGGATCGATAAGAAAGTGGCACCGACGCGCAGCGTCAACGGTCCCGCCCCGCGATAGCCGACAAGGTAGGGCGCAAGGATCATCAGCCAGATGACGCCCCAGCCTGGGCTGGTCATGATCACCGACATCAAGAGCATCGCCGGTCCGTCGACGCTCGTGCCGCCCTCCGCATAATAGAGATGGCCGTGGTACATGATCAGCGGGATCAGCGCGCAGGCCAGCACGACCCCGACGATCCATAGCGTCCATGCCCGTTTCGGTGTTCGCACGTGCATGGCGTTTCGACCCTCTACGACACAAACAGCCTAGCCGCCTCGCCGCAAGGCTGGTCTAAGACTAGCATGGCATTACGGCTCGACAATCAAGGTTTCAGCGACACGCTCGTCATTCTCGGCGCGGCGGGCCTCGTCATTCCCGCCTTCGCGCGGTTCCGGGTCAGCCCGGTCATCGGTTTCATCCTGGTCGGCCTGCTGGTCGGGCCCGCGGGCCTAGGTTCGCTCACTGGCTCCGCGCCGTGGCTGTATTATCTCACCATATCGAACCCGGAATCGATCGAGCCGTTCGCGGAGTTCGGCATCATCCTGCTGTTGTTCTCGATCGGCCTTGAGCTTTCGTTCAAGCGCCTGTGGTCGATGAAGCGGCTGGTGTTCGGCACCGGAGCCGCCGAACTGATCGGATCAGCACTGATAATCGGTACGGCCTTGCACTTCATCGGCCAGGGCTGGGCCGGCGCGATTGGACTGGGATTCGCGCTGGCGTTGTCGTCGACCGCGCTTGTCCTGCCGCTCGTCGGCACCACCGGCGCGGTCGGGCGTGGTGCGTTCGCTATGCTGTTGTTCGAGGACCTGGCGCTCGTACCGATCATCTTCGTGCTGGGCGCACTGGCGCCGACCGCGAGCGCAGACGGCTGGTCCAACATCGCCGGCGTCGCGCTGCGCGGTGGGCTGACCGTAGTCGCGATGTATATCGGCGGGCGGGTCGTCCTTCCCCGCCTGTTTGGGCAGGCCGCGCGCACTAAGAGCCCCGAACTCTTCCTCGCCGCGTCGCTGCTGGTGGTGATCGTTGCGAGCGTCGCGACCACCGCCGCGGGCCTGTCGCCAATCGTCGGCGCGTTGCTGGCCGGGCTACTGATCGCGGAGACCGAGTATCATAGCGAAGTCGAGGTCATCACCGCGCCGTTCAAGGGCCTCGCGCTCGGCGTGTTCCTGATCACCGTCGGCATGAGCCTCGACCTCCGCCTGATCGCGCAGAACTGGCCATCATTGTTACTCGCGGTGACAGGCGTGGTCGCGACAAAGGCGATCGTGACGTTCCTGTTCCTGCGGGTCGCCAATTCGCGGCGCGGGGTGGCTGCGGAAACGGGGTTGCTGATGGGGAGCCCGTCCGAGACGACGCTGATCGTGCTCGCGACGGCCGCACAAGCGCAACTGATCCTGCCCTCGACCGCCACGTTCTGGCAGACGGTCACGGCGATCGGGCTGACGATCACGCCCTTGCTGGCAAAGCTCGGCCGCACCGCTTCGCGCCAACTCGAAAGCCGGTCGGTGGCCGACACCGGCGATGTCGAGATCGACGACGACGGTCCGGGAACGGTCGTCATCGGCTTTGGTCGCGTCGGCCGAATGGTGGCGGACATGCTCGCGGTGCACGGGCAGAAATACGTTGCGGTCGAGGCGGATATCGACGCGGTCGAGGCCGCGCGGGCGCAAGGACACCCGGTATTGTTCGGGGACGTCGCGCGGGCGGAATTGGTCGATCGGTTAAAGCTGCATACCGCCAAGGCGCTGATCCTGACGATGGACGATCCGGTGCTGACGGTCCGGCTGGCGCGGCGGGTCCGGGCGTTGGCGCCGGACTTGCCTATCGTTGCGCGCGCGCGGGATACGGCGCATGCGGCGGAGCTGTACCGGGCTGGCGTGACGGATGCGGTGCCGGAGACGCTCGAGAGTTCGCTGCAGTTGGCGGAGGCGGTGCTGGTCGATCTGGGGGTTGCGATGGGGCCGGTGATCGCTTCGATTCATGAGAAGCGGGACGAGTTGCGGCAGGAGATCAAGAAGGCGGCGGACATGATTACCGAGCCTCGGATCCGAAAAGCGAAGCGAACGCCTCGGGCGGCTTGAGTGCCGCGCCGTGGTTCACCGCGGACGGTTATAACAGGGGGTACGGGATATCGCGGTCACTAGGCCGCCAGCGCGAAATCCTTGAAGCGTTCGCGCAGGGCGGTCTTCAGCAGCTTGCCGGTGGCGGTGTGGGGCAGGTCTTCGACGAAGACGATCGCGTCGGGGAGCCACCATTTAGCGACGTGCTTGGCGAGGTGATCCCGGATTTCGGCTTCGCCGACCTCGCTGCCGGGTTTGCGGACCACCAGCAGCAAAGGCCGCTCGTCCCATTTCGGGTGGTAGATGCCGATCGCCGCTGCCTCCGCAACGCCCGGGCAGCCGACCGCTGCGTTCTCGAGGTCGACCGAACTGATCCATTCACCGCCGGACTTAATGACGTCCTTCGACCTATCAGTGATCTGCATCGTGCCGTCGACGTGCAGCATCGCGACGTCTCCGGTATCGAACCAGCCGTACGCGTCGACCGCATCCTGGTCGGCGCCAAAATAGCGTTGGACGACCCAGGGGCCCCTCACCTGCAACCGGCCGGCGATCGAGCCGTCGCGGGGGAGGACCACGCCTTCGTCGTCGATTATGCGAAGTTCGATGCCGAACGGGACGCTGCCCTGCTTGCCGACGAGGTCGAGTTTTTCGTCATTACTCATGTCGTCCCAGTGCGGTGGATTGAAGCCCGCCGTGCCGATGGGAGAGGTTTCGGTCATGCCCCAGAGGTGCTTGACCGTGGCGCCCATGCCCATGATCCGCTCGATCATCGCGCGGGGGGCTGCCGAGCCGCCGATCGTCACCTGCTTCAGGTGGCGCGGCGCGTCGCCCGAGGCGTCCATGTGGCCGAACATCGCGAGCCAAACGGTCGGGACGCCGGCGGAGTGCGTCACCTTTTCGTCGTTCATTAGGCGGCACAGCACGGCCGGATCGTTGACCGCGGCATAGACGACTTTCGCCCCCGACAGCGCACAGGCGAACGGCAGCCCCCAGGCGGCGGCGTGGAACATCGGCACGACCGGGAGCACGACGGCGTTGGGCGACAGATCGAACACCCAAGGCGCGACCTCGGCCATCGCGTGGATCAGCGTCGAGCGGTGTGTATAGAGCACGCCCTTAGGATTGCCGGTGGTGCCGCTGGTGTAGCAGAGCATGCACGGCTCGCGCTCGGGGCCTTCGACCCACTCGTAATCGCCGTCCTCGGCGTCGAGCAGCGCTTGGAAGCCGTCGGGACCGAGATCGTCGAAGCAGATGAAGTGCCGAATGCTGGTCCATTGCGCGCGCAGACGATCGACGAGCGGCTGGAACGCCTTGTCGTAGAGCATCACGCGGTCTTCGGCGTGGTTTGCGATGTAGACGAGCTGTTCGTCGAATAGGCGCGGGTTGATCGTGTGGATCACGCCGCCCATGCCGATCGTACCGTACCAGGCGACGAGGTGGTGCGCGTGGTTCATCGCCAGCGTCGCGACGCGGTCGCCGGGGGCTACGCCAAGCTTTTCGAGGGCTTGCGCGAGCTTGCGGGCGTCGCGGGAGATGCCCGCCCAGTTCGTGCGCGTCTCGCGGCCGTCGGCCCAATAGCTGACGAGTTCACGGCCCCCGTGTTCGCGCGCGGCGTGGTCGATCAGTCGGGGAACACGAAGTTCGAAATCCTGCATTCCACCAAGCATTCGTGCTCTCCCAAGCTGTTAGCCGACCAGAGCAAGCCTCGTTTCCGAGGTCTTCAGCTCCACCTTGGTGACACCGTGCAACGACTCGATGTGCTCTGCAAGTTCGGCGTCGAGCAGGAAATCGCGCCCAAGCAGGATGCAGACTTCGCCATCGGGGAGTTGCGCGCGCACGCGGACCTCTCCGCGCGCACCCCGATGCTCGGCGAGCAAGGATGCGAGGCCGGCGAATGCGGCCATGTCGGAAATCGTCACAACCACCTGGAAGCGCGCGAGGTTGGCGAGGCCTTCGAACGGCTGGATGCGCTTGATGCTGACGCGGGGCGTGTCCTCGCCGGGCTTGCGATCGAGCTCGACGGTGATCAGGCCGCAGCCGCCGGCCTTGGCCGCTTCTTCGAGATCGCGCGAGACCTGGTCGTCGAAGCAGGTCGCCATGAACTGACCGCTGGCGTCGGAGCATTGCGCCATCATGAAACGCTTGCCGCGTGCGGAGGTGCGATAGCGCGCGTCTTCGACCAGCACCGCCATCGTCGCGCCGGCGCGGCTGCCGTCGTCGGGGATGTTGAGCTCGGACAGCGCGGTGTAGGCGCGGGCGCCGTGGCTGACCGCGATGTGGCGATGGCGATCGACCGGGTGCGCGGAGAAATAGAAGCCAAACGCCTCCTTCTCCTGGTCCATGCGCTGGCTGAGCGTCCAGCGGACCGATGGCGGCAGCTTGATCGCGTCGCCGGCAGGTTCGGCGTCACCGAACAGGCCGCCCTGCCCGCTGGTCTTCTGTTCGTGCGTGCGCGCGGCGATCGCGAGGATCGTTTCGGCGGTGGCGTGGATGCCGGCGCGGTTCTGGTCAAGGCCGTCGAAGGCACCGGCAGCGGCGAGCGTTTCGAGCTGGCGCTTGTTGAGTAGGCGCGGATCGACGCGCTTGGCGAGATCGTCGAGGCCGGCGAACGGTCCGTTCTGGACGCGCTCGACGATGAGCTTCTCCATTGCGCCTTCGCCTACGCTCTTGAGGGCGCCTAGCGCGTAACGAACAGCAAGATTGTTTCCCCGCGAAGGCGGGGACCCAGTCTGGGCACCCGCCTTCGCGGGTGAACACGCTTCGGGTTCGGGCGCGAGTTCGACGTCAGGCAACACCTCGACGTCGAATTCCGCCTGGCTCGCGTTGATGCACGGGGGCAGCGCGGTGATCCCCAAACGACGCATATCGTCGGTGAAGATCGCGAGCTTGTCGGTCTGGTGCAGGTCGTAGCACATCGACGCGGCGAAGAATTCGTGCGGGTGATGCGCCTTGAGCCACGCGGTCTGGTATGCGAGCAGTGCGTAAGCCGCGGCGTGGCTCTTGTTGAAGCCGTAGCCGGCGAACTTGTCGATCAAGTCGAACAGCGCGTTCGCCTCGGCCTTCTTGATACCGTTGACGGTGAGACACCCCTCGACGAACCCCGCGCGCTGCGCGTCCATCTCGGCCTTCACCTTCTTGCCCATCGCGCGGCGCAGCAGATCGGCGCCGCCGAGCGAGAAGCCCGCGAGGACCTGCGCGGCCTGCATGACCTGCTCCTGATAGACGAAGATCCCGTAGGTCTCCGCCAGAATCGGTTCGAGCAGCGGGTGCGGGTAGTCGATCGCCTCGGTGCCGTTCTTGCGGCGGCCGAACGACGGAATGTTGTCCATCGGGCCCGGTCGGTAGAGCGACACGAGCGCGATGATGTCGCCGAAATTGGACGGGCGGACGGCGGACAGCGTGCGGCGCATGCCCTCCGACTCGAGCTGGAACACGCCGACCGTGTCGCCCTTTTGCAGGAGCGCGTAGACGCCAGCGTCGTCCCATTCCAGCGCATCGAGATCGACGACGATGCCGCGCTTGGCGAGCAGCTGCACCGCCTTCTGGAGGACCGACAGCGTCTTCAGCCCGAGGAAATCGAACTTCACGAGGCCGGCACCCTCGACATATTTCATGTCGAACTGCGTAACGGGCATGTCGGAGCGAGGGTCGCGGTAGAGCGGGACTAGCTGCGCCAAGGGCCGGTCGCCGATGACCACGCCGGCGGCGTGCGTCGACGAGTGGCGGGGCAGGCCTTCCAGCTTCATCGCCAGATCGAGGAGCTTCCGGACGCCGTTGTCGTTGGCGTATTCCTTCGCCAGTTCGCCGACGCCGTTGAGCGCGCGTTCCAGCGTCCAGGGGTCGGTTGGGTGGTTCGGGACCAGTTTCGCGAGACGATCGATCTGGCCGTAGCTCATCTGCAGCACGCGGCCGGTGTCCTTAAGCACCGCGCGCGCCTTCAGCTTCCCGAAGGTGATGATCTGCGCGACCTGATCGCGGCCGTATTTCTCCTGGACGTAGCGGATCACCTCGACGCGGCGGGTTTCGCAGAAATCGATGTCGAAATCGGGCATCGACACGCGTTCTGGATTCAAGAACCGCTCGAACAGCAGGCCTAGTTTGATCGGATCCAAGTCCGTGATCGTCAGCGACCAGGCGACGACCGAGCCTGCGCCCGAACCACGGCCCGGGCCGACGGGGATGTCGTGGTCCTTCGCCCATTTGATGAAGTCGGCGACGATCAGGAAATATCCGGGGAAGCCCATCTGGACGATCACGTCGACTTCGAACGCGAGGCGCTTGCGGTACACGTCGCGCCAGCCGTCTTCGCCTTCGCCGTGAAGTTCGGTAATACGGGCGAGACGCGCTTCGAGGCCGGCTTCGGCGTCGTCACGGAGGAGCTTGGCCTCGCCCTCGATATCGCCGGCGAGGCTGGGGAGGATCGGCTTCCGATACGGTGCCATCACCGCGCAGCGCTGCGCGACGACGAGCGTGTTGGCGATCGCCTCGGGCAGGTCCGCGAACATCTCGTGCATGACCGGCGCGGGCTTCATCCAGGCTTCTGGGCAGCTGCGGATGCGGTCCTCGGTCTCGACATAGGTCGAGTGCGCGATGCAGAGCATGGCGTCGTGTGCGTCGCCGAACGCGCTCTCGGTGAAGCAGCAGGGGTTGGTCGCGACGAGCGGGAGATTGCGCTCGTAGGCGATGTCGATGAGGTCGTTCTCAGCCGCCATCTCGGTAGCATCGTTGCGGCGCGAGAGTTCGATGTAGAGGCGGTCGCCGAACAACCCTTGCAGGCGGTCGAGATACGCGCGGGCGCGGTCGGGCTGACCTTCCGCGAACAGCCGGGCGAGACCACCCTCGCCGCCTGCGGTCAGCGCGATCAGGCCGTCGGTGTGGCGTTCGAGCGCGGCGAAGTCGACGTGCGCGGGCATCTCGATCGGGCGGTCGAGATGCGCCATCGAGACGAGTGCGCAGAGATTGTCGTAGCCCTTCATGTCCTGCGCATAGAGCGCGATCCAGTCGAACGGGGTGGCGACGCCGTCGGGCATGTCGGGGCGGCTGACGCCGAGCATCACGCCGATGATCGGCTGGACGCCGTCCTTCTTGGCGGCGTCCGAATAGGCCATCGCGGCGTAGAGCCCGTTGCGATCGGTCAGCGCGGCGGCGGGAAAGCCCAATGCGCGCGCCTGCTTGGCGATCGCCTTCGGATCGATGGCGCCGTCGAGCATGGTGTAGCAGGAGAAAACGCGAAGGGGGACGTAACCGGAATGCATCGACCGGAGGTAGGCGCTGCGGCGTGATTCGACCAGCCGGGATGAGTCCGATCGGAACCGTGGACACGACGAGCCGTTGCGGCGGGGACTTCTGGGAGCATTCTTCATGACCGATCCACGCGGGCGCTTTGCCGATACCGAAACCACAGCAGCGGGGACGCCGCGTGCGGGTGCCGGCTGGGGGTGGATCCTGACGTATGGCCTGCTTTCGGTGGTGCTCGGGATCATGGCGTTCGCGTCGCCGTTTTCCGCAACCTATGCCGCGACGCTGGTGATCGGGGCGTTCCTCATCGCAGCCGGGATCGTGTCGATCGTGTCGGGGTTTGCCGGCAAGGGGCATGAGGGGCGCGGTTATGCGATCGGGTTCGGGGTGGTGTCGCTGGTGATCGGGCTGATCATGGCGTTCGAGCCGGCGACGGGCGCGATCTCGCTGACGTTGCTGATTGCGGTTTGGCTTGGTGTTCGTGGGGCGCTGGAGATCGGGCTTGGGGCGCGGTTTCGGCGGGGTAAGGGGCTGATGATTGTGCTGGGGGTGGTGAACATCGTGCTGGCGGTGATCGTGTTGGCGACACTGCCTTGGTCGGCGTTGACGCTGCCGGGGTATGTGCTGGGGATCAGCTTCTTGTTTGGTGGAGTGACTTCGGTTGCTTCCGCGCTTGCGCATAAGAAGGGGGCGCCGGCTTTCTCGGTGACCGCCTGACTTTCCCCGCGAACTGCTTGTTCTCCCGCGAAGGCGGGAGTCCAGTCTGGGCCCCCGCTTTCGCGGGGGAACACGCTACGTTGGGATGCTTGGCCTCTCCCCGCGAGAAAGCGCCACCCCGGCGAAGGCCGGGGCCCAATTGGTGAGGTTGCAGTAACGGAGCGCAGCGGTTTTCACCGCCGTCCCCCAATTGGGCCCCGGCCTTCGCCGGGGTGGTGGTATGGGGAGTGCCCCTGTGGTTTACAGAAGCTTCTCGATATCCTTGCGGATGTCCTCGGGCTTGGTCGTTGGAGCGTAGCGATCCACCACAACCCCATCGCGACCGACCAGAAACTTGGTGAAGTTCCACTTGATCGCCTTCGACCCCAACACGCCCGGCGCGTCCGACTTCAACCGCTCGAACAGCGGGTCCGCGTCCGAGCCGTTGACGTCGATCTTCGCGAACACCGGGAACGTCACGTCATACGTCAGCGTGCAGAAATTGGCGATCTCGGCTGCGTCACCCGGCTCCTGCCCGCCGAACTGGTTGCAGGGGAAGGCGAGCACTTCGAACCCTCGCTCCGCATAGTCGCGATGGAGTGCTTCGAGGCCGTCATATTGCGGGGTGAAGCCGCATTTCGAGGCGGTGTTGACGATCAGCAGCACTTTGCCGCGATACGGTTCTAGCGAAGCCGCACTGCCGTCGGCGCTCTTAACGGTGAAGTCGGTGATCGCGGTCATGGGCGGTCCTCGTTTCGGGCCAGCAGATACGTCAGGTTCTGGCGCACGCCGGGCCATTCGTGGCGGAGGATGCTGTAGACCACCGTGTCGCGTAAGCGGCCGTCGGCCGTCACCTGATGCCCGCGCAGGACGCCGTCGCGCTTGGCACCCAGGCGCTCGATCGCGCGCTGGGAGTTCTTGTTGAGCGAGTCGGTCCGGATCTGGACGCATTCGCAGCCGAGGGCATCGAAGGCGTGGGTCAGCAGCAGCAGCTTGGCTTCGGTGTTGACGCCGGTGCGCTGAACCGATTTGGCGTAGAAGGTGCCGCCGATCTCAAGCCGCCGGTTCTTCTCGTTCATCCGCATCAGCCGCGTGGTGCCGATCGTTTGCCCGGCGGGATCCAGCACGGTAAACGCGAGCGCACGGCCATAGGATTGCTCCGCGAAAACCTCCGCGAACCATCCGTCGATGTCCTTCAGCTTCGCCACGCCGGCGTAGAACAGGTCCCAGAGCCCGTCCGCCGACGCGGCCGCAACCAGCGCGGCGCCATCGTCGCGCACCAGCGGGCGGAGCGTGACGTGACGCCCGGTCAGCGTCGGCGTCTCGCCCCAGGTCACGCCAGCCGTCCCTCATGCAGTCGCAGCACGCGGTCCATCCGCGCCGCGAGCCGCTCGTTGTGCGTCGCGACCACCGCCGCGGTGCCCTGTTCGCGGACCAGGCGGATGAACTCGGCGAAGACGATGTCGGCGGTATGCTCGTCGAGGTTGCCGGTCGGCTCGTCCGCCAGCACCAGCGCGGGCTTGTTGGCGAGCGCGCGGGCGACCGCGACGCGCTGCTGCTCGCCGCCGGAAAGCTGGCTTGGGCGGTGCGTCAGGCGGTGACCGAGACCGAGCTGGGTCAGCAGTTCAGCCGCGCGCCTGTCCGCTTCGACCCGCGTGGCACCGTGGACGAGCTGCGGGAGGACGACGTTCTCGGTCGCGTTGAAATCCGGCAGCAGGTGATGGAACTGGTAGACGAAGCCGAGGCTGTCGCGGCGTACCACGGTGCGCTCATGCGCGTTGAGCTTGGCCGCCTCGGTGCCGGCGATCCTGATCGATCCCTGGAAGCCGCCCTCGAGCAGGCCGACGGCTTGCAACAGCGTCGACTTGCCCGAGCCCGATGGCCCGAGCAGCGCGACGATCTCGCCCGGTGCGATCGCGAGGTCGACGCCGCGCAGCACGTCGATGGTCGCGCCACCCTGCGTGAAGCTCTTGGTCAGCCCGCTGGTCTGGAGGACGTAATCGTCGAACTTCTCGATCTGGCGATCGATTTTGAGGCCTTCATTCATAACGCAGCACCTGCACGGGGTCGGTACTCGCCGCTTTCCAGGCCGGATAGAGCGTTGCGAGGAAGCTGAAAACGAGCGCCATCAGCGCGATCACGACGATCTCGACGGGGTCGGTCTTCGACGGGAGTTCGGTCAGATAGCGGATCGATGGGTCCCACAGATTCTGGCCGGTGAGGAGCTGGACGAAATTCACTACGCCCTGCCGGTAGAACAGGAAGATGAAGCCGAGCACGAGGCCCGCGACCGTGCCGAGCGCACCGATGGTGGTGCCGACGACGATGAAGATTCGCATCATCGAGCCACGCGTCGCGCCCATCGTGCGTAAAATCGCGATGTCGCGCGTCTTGGCGCGGACCAGCATGATCAGCGACGAGAGGATGTTGAACACCGCGACCAGGATGATGATCGACAGCACGGTGAACATCGCGACGCGCTCTACCGCGAGTGCCTCGAACAGCTGGGCGTTCATCGTCCGCCAGTCGGCGATCACCGCGTTGCCCCCGATCTTGTCCGCGAGCGGCTTCAGGATCTCGCCGACGCGGTCCGCATCGACCGTCTTCAGCTCGACCATGCCAGCCGCGTCGCCCATCAGGAGGAGCGTCTGCGCATCCTCGATCGGCATGATGATGTACGCCTTGTCGTAATCGTAGACGCCGATCTCGAAGATCGCGCCGACCGTATAGCTTACGATCCGCGGGACGGTGCCGAACGGCGTGGTCTGGCCTTGCGGGCTGAACAGCGAAATCTCCGAGCCGACCTGCGCACCGAGCGATTCGGCGAGCCGCGAGCCGATCGCGATACGGCCGCTGCCCTGCGTAATCGACTGGAGCGAGCCCATGATCACCTTGTTGCTGATCGTCGAATTGCGGCGGATGTCGTCGACACGCATGCCGCGCACCAGCACCGCCTCGGCACGGCCGTTATAGGTCGCGGCGAGCGGCTGTTCGATCAGCGGCAGCGCGCTGGTGACGCCCGGCGTCTTCTGCGCCTGCGCGACGATCTCGCGCCAGTCGGGAAGCCGGTTGCCGACGCCCTGCACCACCGCATGGCCGTTGAGCCCGACGATCTTGTCGAACAGTTCGGCGCGGAAGCCGTTCATCACGCTCATCACGATCACCAGCGCGGCGACGCCGAGCATGACCGCGACCAGGCTGATCGAGGCGACGAGGAAGATGAACGCCTCGCCCTTGCCCGGCAGCAGATAGCGGCGGGCTATCATCCGTTCGTAGCGGGACAGGATCATGGGCGGCCAGGTTCGATCGTTAGGGATAGAGTGCAGCGGCTCTAGGACGCGGCCCGTTGCGAGGCAACTGCCGGGCCCCTGTGCGCCAGGCCTTGCGTAGCGCTGCGGCATCCCCCGCCGCAGACCTAATAGTACCGATCCGGAAGTGTCTAGATTGGTCTGTTGCGTAATCGCCACAGGCGCAGTTCAATCGTGAGCCGCCCCGCGCAAAGACCGTGACAAAATCCACGGACATAACTAGCAACAAACTCGCTGAGACACAGGCAACGGCCGTGGTTCGGGGACTGCTTTTCCGCTCCGTCGCAAGACGAGATGCGAGAGCGACAAAATGGGGGCTGACGAGCGATCGTCACGCAGGCGCCCGGATCGGCAACGGTCCGGGCGTTTGCTTGTCCGGCGTAGATCGTAGCGGCCGGCTATACTTGGTCAGATCTTGAGCTGCTGTCGCGGCCGCCTCGACAATACAGTCGAGACGCTGCGCTCTGATGCTCTACCGCGTCCGATCCCTTGAAAACGTCGCGGCGCGGCGCCTGCGTTACCGCGTCCGGCGCTTCGTCAGCCGTGACGCGGCGCCGTTTTCCTCCGCGTTGAGCTTGCGCCAGCGTTCGAAGCGGTCAGGTGCCAGCGTCCCCGCAGTGATCGCCGCCTGGATCGCGCATCCCGGCTCGACGCCGTGCGAACAATCGGCAAAGCGGCATTCCTGCGCGAGCAGCGCGATATCGTCGAACACCTCGGCCAGCCCGGTCGCGGCCTCCGACAATTGCAGCTCACGCATACCGGGCAGGTCGAGCAGCCAGCCGCCCTGGTCGAGCCGGTGCATCTCGCGCACCGTCGTCGTGTGGCGGCCGGTACCGTCCTTGACCCGCACCGCCTGCGTTCCGATGCTGTCCGATCCGCGCAAGGCGTTGACGAGCGTGGATTTGCCAACGCCGGACGAACCGAGGAACGCGACGGTCTTGCCGGGCCCGCACCATGCCGCCAGCCGCTTGACGTCCGCCCGGTCGCGCCCGTCGACGGTTTCGACGAGCAATCCCGGTTCGATCGCGCGCGCGGCGGCGGCGAACTGCTCGGGCGTGTCGGTCAGGTCGGCCTTGGTGAGGACGACGACCGGGGGCACCCCCACCTCGCGCGCCAGCACGAGATAGCGCTCGAGCCGGGCGATGCTGAAATCCTGGTTGCACGATGCGACGATGAAGACGGTGTCGACATTGGCGGCGATCATCTGATCTTTCCGCGGATCGGCCGGCGAGCGTCGCTTGAACAGGTTCATGCGCCGAAGGACGCGCGTCGCCTCCTGCGTGCGATCGTCGATCAGCAGCCAGTCGCCGACCGTCGGGTGATCGTCCCCTGGCTGCGCGCCCGCGATATAGGGCGAGACGAAACCGTCCGATTTGGCGCCGGACACCGCGATCTTGCCGCGGTGCACCGCCATCACGCGGACAGGGTGGCAATATTGAAGCTCATCTTCGGCAAGCTGGTTTGCGAAATGCGCAGTCCAGCCAAGGTCTGCCAGTGCCTGGTCGGTCGATATCATAGGCTTGGTGCGGCATCCTTCTCGACGACGCGGCGGCGGCGGTCGTACCGCCCATCGTCTAGGCCGCGACGGAGGGCATTGCCATCGCCGTATGCGCGTGGGACCGCCCAATTGGGAGTGCGCCTGACGGCGAATGTCCGGTGGTATAGGGAATAAATGGCGGAGAGGGTGGGATTCGAACCCACGGTACCCTCGCGGGTACGCCGCATTTCGAGTGCGGTACGTTCGACCACTCTGCCACCTCTCCGCAGGTCATCCGAAGCTCTGCGAACAGCGCCTCCGATCGGTCGAAGCGCGGCCTCTAATGAAAGGGCCCCAGCGATGCAAGAGGGTTTTGAGCGCTCCGGGCGCCGCTCGACGCGTTTTCCTTGTGCGGCGCAAAACAAACCCTAAATTGCTCGATATGCCCCGACACGACAGTATCGCTCACGACATCACCCGCCCGATCGTGCCCGCCGAGGTGGTCGCACCGCCGATCTCGCATGCGAATTTCTCGATCGGCGACGTCGTGCGGCACCGGCTGTTCGATTTTCGCGGGGTGATCTTCGACGTGGACCCGGTGTTTGCGAACAGCGACGAATGGTATGCGGCGATCCCCGAGGACATTCGTCCGCGCAAGGACCAGCCTTTCTACCATTTGCTCGCGGAGAACATGGAGTCGAGCTACGTCGCCTATGTGAGCCAGCAGAACCTGGTGCCGGACGACAGCGACGAGCCGGTCGACCATCCGGCGATTGACGGGCTGTTCAGTGACTATGCGGATGGTCGGTACGCGCTGCGGCAGGTTCATCGGCACTAAGAGCGAATCGCTTTGATTTAGTGAAGTTTGTTCTTCCGCGAAGACGGGCGTCCAGTCTGGGCCTCGCCTTCGCGGCGAAAATCTTGTGCAGTTGTGGTGGACGACCCTACGCGCCCCCTCTTTCCCGCCCCTTCGCGGTTGACAACTCTCCCCCCCTCGCTTAGCTGCCCGGCTTCTTCCGGCGGACCCTGCGTTCGTGGGATACACGTATTTGGAAAGTGACAAGGGCCATGTTCGCAGTCGTGCGCACGGGCGGCAAGCAGTATCGCGTCGCCGCCGGAGATAAGATCGTTATCGAGAAGATCGAGGGCGATGCAGGTGCGTCGGTGACGCTGGGTGACGTTCTGCTGGCGGGCGAAGGCTCGGAGCTGCGGTCCGTCGAGGGCTTCGTCGTCGCCGCAGAGATCATCGCGCAGGCGAAGGCGGACAAGGTCATCGTCTTCAAGAAGCGTCGTCGTCATAACTATCGTCGTAAGAACGGCCATCGCCAGCAGCATACGATCCTGAAGATCGTCAGCGTTGGCGGCCAGACTGCCCAGGCGAACTCGGCGCGCAACGAGGGCGACACCGCCCCGGCCGCTCAGGCATAAGGAGTAGCTTCAGATGGCACATAAGAAAGCAGGCGGCTCTTCGCGCAACGGTCGCGATTCGGCCGGTCGTCGCCTCGGCGTCAAGAAGTTCGGTGGCCAGGCGTGCGTCGCCGGCAACATCCTCGTGCGTCAGCGCGGGACGAAGTTCTACCCGGGCACGAACGTTGGTATCGGCACCGACCACACGCTGTTCGCGCTAGTCGATGGCCGCGTCGTGTTCAGCCAGGGCAAACTCGGGCGCAAGTTCTGCTCGGTCGAGCTGGCAGCGAACGACGTTGGCCAAGATGCTGGCGACATGGCAGCAGCAGCCGAATAACATCGGGTAACCATCCGGGTTGCCCACCAGGGTGACCCGGGTCGCGAAAGCGAACCTGAACAAGGGAGACGGGTCACCCCGGCTCCCTTTTTTATTGCTCCCTCCACGCGGCTGTCGCGGTCCCGTCATCCCGACGTGGCATGCGCGCAGCCAATGACGCGATAGGAGAGAGACGTGTTCGCGCGCACCAAGAGACTGACATTACGGCCGGGTTGGCCGGAGGATGCGCCTGCACTAGCGCGGGCGATCGGCTATGAGTCGGTGATCGCCAAGCTGGCGCGGGCGCCCTGGCCTTACGCGCTGGGGGATGCCGAGGCGTTCCTGGCGCAGCCGCGTGGGCCGCACGATCCCCATTTCATGATCGAGACGATGGAGGCGGGTGCGCCGCGACTCGTCGGCGGGATCGGTATCCGCGCGGCGGATGCGGGGCACGAACTCGGCTATTGGCTGGCGCCGGACGCCTGGGGTCGTGGCTATGCGACCGAGGCTGGCGAGGCGGTGGTGGCGATGGCGCGGCATGCGCTTGGCTTGCGGCGGCTGGATGCGTTTCATTTTGTCGATAACCCGGCGTCGGGGCGCGTGCTGGCTAAGCTCGGGTTTCGGCCTACGGGGCGGGTCGAGGCGCGAACTTCGCGGGGCCGTGGTGGGGAAGCGCCTGCGGTAATGTTCGAGCTGGATCTGGATGACGATCGATGTGCGCCGATGCCGCTGGCGGCGTGAGTCGCAGCACCGTCGCCGTACGATGGCACACCACCCCGGCGAAGGCCGGGGCCCAATTGGAAAGGTCACAGTAACGGAGCGATGTACTCCGTTAGCAACGTCCCCCAATTGGGCCCCGGCCTTCGCCGGGGTGGCGCCTCAGTTCAGGTGAGTTGCTGCTCTAGCAATAGCTGTTCCCCCGCGAAGGCGGGGGTCCAGGAATCACGGGCGGTGGTGCTTGGTATCCTGGGCTCCCGCCTTCACGGGAGGACTAGGAAGTAGCGGAGAAGCTTGGAGCTTGCAGGCCGAGGCTCAGGCTACCGCCACCGCCCGCTTCGCAACCGGCAACACCGCCGCCTCATACTCGCTCTCCGCCAGACCGATCAGAGCGCGGTCGTCGTGCTTCCACGGGTGGAACCCCGGCAGGAAATACGCCGCCCACACGCCTGCGATCTTGCGCGCCATCCCCGGATTGCCGAACGCATACCACGCCATCCGCGCCCACATCCTCGGCCCGGTCAGCCCGTCCTGCCGCAACAGTTCCGCCATCCCCCGTGCGCGTCCGGTGAAGAACCGCCACGTCGTGATCAGCATCACCAGCGACTTCACCCGCCAGCGCGTAAACCGCGGCCAGTCCCGCGTTGCGTGGAGCCACGTGTCGTAGGCGACCCCCTTGTGCTCGATCTCCTCGGCGGCATGCCACAACCAGAGCGCCGCCGCCTGCTGGTCACCGCCCGCGAGGTGCTTCGGGTTCGCGATCAGTTCGTGCGCCAGCATCGCGGTGAAATGCTCGAGCGCGGTGGTGGCGGCGAGGCTCGCGATCTCGGGACGCCCCTTGGTCAGCGCCAGTGCCGCATCGACATCGACGATCAGCGGCGCGACGTCATACCCTTGGTCGGCGACGTGGCGGTTGAACGCGACGTGCTCGCGGGTGTGGATCACCTCCTGCTTGATGAAGGCGTTGATCTCGGCGTGGAGTTTCGGCGGCGTGCCCTCGCGGAACTTCCGCACGCTGTCGACGAAATAGCCCTCGCCCTTCGGGAACGTCACCGACAACGCGTTGTAGAACGCGGTCGCGATGGGATCGTCGTTCAGCCACCAGCGGCGAATCGCGGCGCCGCGGCCGAAGCGGCGGTCGCGCGGGGTGATCGTCAGATCGGCAGGCGTGGTTGCTTTCGCCACGGAAACCTCCAAACAGGAATGAACACTCGTTACTTACATTGATGTAAATAGGTTTCCCGGTCCGTGACGTCAACTCCGCGCAAGCGACTCTCCCCCACCGAATCGCGTGAAGCCGCCGTCGAGGCTGCGCGAGCCCTGCTTGTCGAGAGCGGCCCGAGCGCCGTCACACTCAAGGCCGTGGCAGGCCGCGTCGGGCGGACGCACGCCAATCTGCTCCACCATTTCGGCTCGGCGGAGGCGCTGCACACTGCGCTGATCACGCGGATGGCGGCGGATATCGTCGGCACGATCGGCGCCGCCGTGCTGCGCGTGCGGGCGGGCGAGCTGGATCCGCGCGAGGTCGTCGAGATGACCTTCGACGCGTTCGGCAAGGGCGGCGCGGGGGCGCTGGCGAGCTGGATGATCCTGTCGGGCAATACCAATGCGCTCGATCCGATCCTGACCGCGATCCACGACCTCGTCGACGAACTGGCGGAGGGCGACATGCCTGGCGACCAGCCGATCCAGGAACAGACTCTGACGTTGGTGCTGATGGCGCTTGGCGATGCGTTGATGGGGGCACCGATGGCGCGCGCGCTCGGCCTCCCGGTCGGCAAGGCACGCGAACTCGCGCTCGACGCACTGCTCGCCAGCAAGGACGCGGCTGCCCCTGCCCGCTGCTGAGCACACCGGATCTGGGCTCGAATCGCGAGGCGAATCGCAGAGGGTGGAGATTTTCGCCAATTTCGCTATGGGGCGGCGATGCATTTTCTAGACCAAGCCAAGATCTACGTACGTTCGGGTGAGGGCGGCCCCGGGGCCGTCAGCTTCCGCCGCGAGAAATATATCGAATATGGCGGCCCCGATGGCGGCAATGGCGGCAAGGGCGGCGACATCGTGTTCGAATGCATCGCCGGCCTGAACACGCTGATCGACTTTCGCTACACGCAGCATTTCCGCGCGCCACGCGGCTCGGGCGGATCGGGCTCGAACCGCACCGGCGCAGGCGGCAAGGACCTCGTCATCCGCGTCCCGCTCGGCACGCAGGTGCTGTCGGAGGACAAGGAAGAGGTACTGATCGACTTCACCGAGGTCGGCCAAAGCGAAGTGCTGTTCCGCGGCGGCGACGGCGGGCGCGGCAATGCGAGCTACAAGACATCGACCAACCGCACCCCGCGCCAGCACGGCACCGGCTGGCCGTTCGGCGAGGCATGGGTCTGGCTGCGGCTGAAGCTGCTCGCCGATGCGGGTCTGGTCGGGCTGCCGAATGCGGGCAAGTCGACCTTCATCAACCAGGTGACCAACGCGCAGGCCAAGGTCGGCGAATATGCCTTTACCACCACCCGCCCGCAGCTGGGCGTGGTGCGCCACAAGCAGCGCGAGTTCGTGGTCGCGGATATTCCGGGGCTGATCCAGGGCGCGGCCGAAGGTGCGGGGATCGGCGACCGTTTCCTCGGGCATATCGAGCGCTGCCGGGTGCTGCTGCATCTGGTCGATGCGAACGACCGTGACGTGGCCGAATCGTACCGGATCGTGCGTGACGAGCTGGAGAATTACGGCGAGGGGCTCACCGACAAGAAGGTGATCGTCGCGCTGAACAAGATCGACATGCTCGATCCTGAGCTGATCGCGGCATTGTCCGCGGAGCTGGCTGAGGCGAGCGGTGCCGAGGTTATGGCGATTTCGGGGGCGAGTGGCGCTGGTATCGAGGCGGTGCTCGACCAGCTGATCGAGGCGATCGGCCCTGCTCCGGGCGCGGCGAAGGAATTGGAAGAAGGCGAAGTGCCGGTCGCATGGTCGCCGCTGTAGGCGCCGTCTTGGCCCTCTCCCCCGCGGGGAGAGGGTTGGCTTTCGATTTCTCCCCTCCCGCTTGCGGGAGGGGTCGGGGGAGGGCTTTCTTGCCGACAGGTCACGCCCGCCCCTCCCCTAACCCCTCCCGCAAGCGGGAGGGGAATGCGTGATGTTTCCACCGTCTTCGTGCGCGCGGCTGATCGTGAAGATCGGGTCGGCGTTGCTGGTCGATCCTGATGGGAGCGTTCGGCGGGAGTGGCTGACTGGACTTGTCGCTGACATTGCTGCTCGGACCGGTGAAGGCCAGCAGGTTGCGATCGTGTCGTCAGGCGCGATTGCCTTGGGGGCGCGCCGGCTTGGTCTTGCCAAGGGCGGTCGGGCCAGTCTCGAGGACGCGCAGGCCGCCGCGGCGACCGGCCAGATTGCGCTTAGCCAGGTTTGGGCCGAACTGCTTGCCGCGCAGGGGCTGAACGCTGCGCAGATTCTCGTCACGCTCGACGACCTAGAAGACCGTCGCCGCTATCTCAACGCGGCCGCGACGCTCAACCGTCTGTTGTCGCTCAAGGTCGTGCCCGTCATTAACGAGAACGACAGCGTCGCCACCGAGGAAATCCGGTTCGGCGACAATGACCGCCTTGCTGCCCGCGTCGCGCAGGCCGCCGGCGCGCAGGGCGTGATCTTGCTGTCCGACGTCGACGGGCTCTACACCGCCAATCCGCATGCCGATCCGTCCGCGACTCATATCGCCAGCGTGCCGCGGATCGATGCGGTTGCGGGGATGGCGGATGACGGGTCGGGCTCGGGGATGGGTTCGGGCGGGATGGCCTCGAAGATCGCCGCGGCGCGGATCGCGACCGGTGCTGGCATTCCTCTGGCGATCGCGTCGGGTCGGATCGAGCATCCGCTGTCCACCCCTGCCCGTCATACGATCTTTACGGCCGAGCGGACGGCTTCTGCGCGGAAAGCGTGGTTGGCGGGTGGGCTGACCGCTAAGGGGGCGATCCATGTCGATGCGGGGGCTGCGGCGGCACTCAGCCAGGGGCGGAGTCTGCTCGCCACCGGCGCGACTCGAATCGATGGCGGTTTCACGCGCGGGGATCTGGTGACGATCGAAGGGCCGAGCGGGACTGTCGCGCGGGGGCTTGCGGAATATGACGCGGCAGATACCGCGCGCCTGCTTGGTCGACATAGCGACGATCATGCGGCCATCCTTGGCTACGCTCCAAGATCCGCGCTCGTGCACCGCAATCATCTGGCGCTCGTATGACCGGCCAAGCATTGTTCACCCGCGAAGGCGGGTGCCCAGTCTGGGCACCCGCCTTCGCGGGTGAACAAGCTTCTGTCTGGGGAATGGGCTCATGATTCTCGCGATCACTGGCGGCACCGGGTTCGTCGGCAGCCACCTGATCGATCACGCGCTTGAGACCGGGCACACGGTTCGTGCGCTCGCACGGAAGCCGCAGGCCAAGCGCATCGGCGTGACCTGGATCGAAGGCGCACTCGATCGCCCGAAGAGCCTCGCGACCTTGGTCGAAGGCACGGATGTGGTGATCCACGTCGCAGGTGTCGTCAACGCGGCCGACCGTGCGGGCTTTGCCGAGGGCAACGTCGCCGGAACCGAGGGCATCCTTCAGGCGACGCGGGCGGCCGGCATCCGCCGTTTCGTCCACGTCTCCTCGCTTGCCGCGCGCGAGCCGACGCTGTCGAATTATGGCTGGTCGAAGGCCGAGGCGGAAACGCGCGTGCAGACGTCGGGGCTGGATTGGACGATCGTCCGTCCGCCCGCGATCTTCGGCCCGCGCGACCACGAGCTGCTCGACGTCTTCAAGGCGGCACGCTTGGGCTACGTGCCGATGCCACCCGCCGATACGCGCGTCTCGTTGCTCTATGTCGAGGACCTGACGACGCTGCTGCTCGCGCTTGCTGACATCCCCGATGCGCCGTCGATCATGGAGCCCGACGACGGGGTGCCGAACGGCTGGGACAACCGTGACTTCGCGCGCGCGATCGGCTCGGCGGTGAACGGGGCGGTCGGCAAGTCGGTCAAGGTGTTCTCCACACCCCGTGCGCTTCTGAAGCTCGCGTCCGCCGCCGACCGGCTCGTCCGCCGCGGCAAGGCCAAGCTGACGCGCGACCGGGTCAGCTATTTCTGCCACCCCGACTGGGTCTCGCACAAGCCGCCGCCGGCCGCGCTGTGGACGCCGTCCGTCCCGACCCCGCAGGCGCTGGCGCAAACCGCCGCATGGTATCGCGCCGCCGGGCTGCTATAGCGCCGAAAAGCCGCCGCAATTTCCTGTCAGGGATGCTTGCGACACCGAAGGGATTATCATGAGCGACCGTCAGCAGATCTATGACACCGTCACCGCGCAGATCGAGCCGTTCAACAAGAAGGGCGCCCCGCTCACCGATGCGACGACGTTCCAGGGCGACCTGGAGTGGGACAGCCTCACGGTCATGGATTTCGTCGCGGCGATCGAGGACGAATTCGACATCATCATCACGATGAACATGCAGGCCGAGATCGAGACGGTCGGCCAGCTGGTCGACGCGGTCGCGAAGCTGAAGCAGGACTAACCAAAAATATCCCGTTCGTGGTGAGTAGGGACTGAGCATGGCGAAGCCTGCCCTGAGCGACTGCCATAGCAGGCAGTCGAAGGGGCCCGTATCGAACCACCTGCCCTTCGATACGCGTCTTCGGCTTCGCTCAGCCGCTACTCAGGACGAACGGAAATTTTCAAGGCCGAATGACGATGACCGAAGCCGCCACCACTGCCCACGCCCTCCCCGTCGACGCTCCGGAGGTCGCTCCCGAACGTGACCTCATGTCGAAATTCGACGCGCTGATCGCCGAACGCGAGGCGCTGATCGCCAGTGGCGTGCGCAATCCGTTCGCGATCGTGATGGACGAGGTGAAGGGCCCGACGCAGGCGGTAATCCGCGGCAAGGACACGATCCTGCTCGGCACGTACAACTACATGGGCATGACGTTCGACCCCGACGTCATCCAGGCGGGTAAGGATGCGCTCGACGCGTTCGGGTCGGGCACCAACGGCAGCCGGATGCTCAACGGCACGTTCCACGACCATATCGACGTCGAGCAGGCGCTCCGCGAATTCTACGACATGACCGGCGCGATCGTGTTCTCGACCGGGTACATGGCCAATCTCGGGATCATCTCGACGCTCGCCGGCAAGGGCGAATACGTCATCCTCGACGCCGACAGCCACGCGTCGATCTACGACGGCTGCAAGCAGGGCAATGCCGAGATCGTCCGCTTCCGTCACAATGACGTTACCGATCTCGACAAGCGCCTCGGCCGCCTGCCGAAGGAAGCCGGCAAGCTGGTGGTGCTCGAAGGCGTCTATTCGATGCTCGGCGACATCGCCCCGCTCAAGGAGATGGTCGCGGTCGCCAAGAAGCATGGCTGCATGGTGCTGGTCGACGAGGCGCATTCGATGGGCTTTTTCGGCCCCAATGGCCGCGGCGTGTACGAGGAGATGGGGCTCACCGACGAGGTCGATTTCGTCGTCGGCACCTTCTCGAAGTCGGTCGGCACCGTCGGCGGGTTCGTCGTATCGAACCACCCGAAGTTCGAGATGGTGCGGTTCGCCTGCCGTCCGTACATCTTCACCGCGTCGCTGCCGCCGTCGGTGGTCGCGACCGCCGCGACCTCGATCCGCAAGCTGATGACCGCACACGACAAGCGCACGCAGCTCTGGAAGAACGCGCGCCGGCTGCACGGCGGGCTGAAGGCGATGGGGTTCAAGCTCGGCACCGAGACGTCCGATTCGGCGATCATCGCGGTGATCCTGACCGACCAGGAACAGGCGATCGCGATCTGGCAGTCGCTGCTCGAGGGCGGTCTCTACGTCAACATGGCGCGCCCGCCGGCGACTCCGGCTGGGACGTTCCTGCTGCGATGCTCGCTGTGCGCGGAGCATACCGACCAGCAGATCACGACGATCCTCGGGATGTTCGAGACCGCTGGCCGCGCCGTCGGCGTGATCGGCTGACGGTTTCCCCCTCCCGCGAGGAGGAGGAAACATCCGTGAAATGTTCGATCGGTACCGGCATTCCAAGTCATTGCGTGTGGGCAACGACGCGTTAGGATGCCGGCCGTGACGCAAGACGAGGTCGAGACTGCGGCCCAGGTGGGCGGGGCAAGGTGGCGCACAGCCATGCTGGTCGTGATGGGCCTGCTCGGTGCGGCGGTGCTCGTGGCGCTGATCGTGACGCTCGGCCACGCCAATCGCCAGCGGGATCGCGCGCTAGCGCTGCAGGCGCACAGCTATGACGTGATGATTCTCGCGCGGACGCTGTCCGGGACGATCGCGCGGTCGGAGGCGTCGCTCGGGCGCTACGTGATCAGCGGCGACAAGCAGCTCGGGCAGCTCTATTTCGACGAATGGCTGCTCGCGGGGACGCAGATCGACCGGCTCGACCAGATCACGAACGACAATCCCGAGCAGCAGCCGCGAGTCGATCGGCTGCGTACCGCTTATGACGCGCGCGGGCGGGAATTGTCGCTGACGGCGCTCAACACGCGCTACGGCAAGAACGGCCAGGCGCTCGCACGCTATTACCAGGGGCGAAAGGCGCCGACGCTCATCGAGATCAACACGACGCTCGACACGCTGATCGCACGCGAGCGCGCGTTGCTCGACGACCGGACGGCGGCGGCGATGGGGTCGGTCGAGCGGTCGAGCTGGGTCGCGGGCGTGCTCGCGATATTCGGCGTGCTGATCGTGCTGGGCGCGATCGTGCTGGGCTGGTTCACGATCCGTGCGGTCGGCGATCGGGCGACCGCGCTGGCCGATGCCGAGCTGGAACGCGAGCGCGCCGACGAGCTGACGACCGCGGTCGCTGCCGCCACCGCCGAACTGCGCGTGCAGGAGGCCAAGCTGCGCCAGATCCAGAAGATGGAGGCGGTCGGGCAGCTGACCGGCGGGATCGCGCACGACTTCAACAACATGCTGGCGGTGGTGCTGGGCGGTCTCGAACTGGCGCGCCGTAATCTCGCGAGCGATCCGGCCAGCGTGCGTCGCCATATCGACAGCGCGACCGAGGGTGCCAATCGCGCGGCGGCGCTTACCCGCCGGCTGCTCGCCTTCAGTCGCGAGGATTCGCTGAAGGCCGAGACGATCGACGCCGCCGCGCTGGTCGCGGGGATGTCGGACCTGCTCGACCGCACGCTGGGGGACGCGATCACCGTCATCGTGCGCGACGATGCGGCCGGCGGGTGCGTCCGTGCCGATCGGGTACAGCTGGAGAACGCGGTCCTGAACCTCGCGGTCAACGCGCGCGACGCGATGGACGGGCGCGGCACGCTGACCGTCGCGACCGGCACGACGACATTGGCGGCGGAGCAGGTCGGCCGGTGCGCGGCGGGCGACTACGTCACGATCATGGTCGGCGACGATGGCTGCGGGATGGCGCCCGACGTCGCCGAGCGCGTGTTCGAGCCGTTCTTCACCACCAAGGAGGTCGGCAAGGGCACCGGGCTCGGGCTGAGCCAGATCTTCGCGCTGGCCCAGCAGTTGCACGGCGAAGTCGGCATCGTCTCCGCCCCCGGCGAAGGGACGATTGTCACGCTCTATTTCCCGCGCGCTGCCGAGCTGGTCGCCCTCCCCCTGCCGACCGTCCCGATCGCGATGGCCGAGCCGATCGCGCCGACGATGCCCGAGACGTTGCAGATCCTGGTGGTCGAGGACGATCCGCGCGTGCTGGCCGCGACGACCGGCGCGCTGGAGGAGATCGGGCATCATCCGATCGCGTGCGACGATCCGCTTGCCGCGCCTGCGCTCCTGGCGGCGAACCCGGGGATAGGGTTGATCATTTCCGACGTGCTGATGCCGCGCCAGACCGGGCCGGAGATGATCGCGGCGCTAAGCCCGCTCTATCCGAACGTCGCGGTGCTGTTCGTCACCGGGTTTGCCGGCGAAGTGAACGTCGCGCAGTTCGGCCGGCACGAGGTGCTGCGTAAACCCTTCACGCTCAACGGGCTGGAGCGCGCGGTCGTGACGGCGATGGCCGCGGAGCGCCGCGAGACGGACCAGCCGATCGCCGCGGAATGAGCGTTCACTGACGTGTTGCGATTGAGGATGACGCATAGCGCGTGCGCCCCTATACCCGCGCGACCCAGCATACCGAGCCCAACCCGCGCATGAAATCCATCGACCGCTACATGGCCCGGCTGATCGCGGTGCCGCTCTTTTCGACGCTGCTGATCGCCGTCATGCTGTTCGTGCTCGATCGCATGCTCGGGCTGTTCAATTTCGTCGCGACGCAAGGCGGGCCGATCAGCGTCGTGTGGCGGATGCTCGCCAATCTGCTGCCCGAATATCTGGGCTTGGGCATTCCGATCGGGCTGATGCTCGGCATCCTGCTGGCGTTCCGGCGGCTGTCGACCTCGTCCGAGCTCGACGTGCTGCGCGGCGTGGGGATGAGCTACAATCGGCTGCTGCGCGTGCCGTACATGTACACGATCGCGCTGGCGCTGCTGAACCTCGCGATCGTCGGCTATGTCCAGCCGATCGCGCGCTATTATTACGAAGGCCTGCGCTTCGAGCTGCGCACCGGTGCGCTCGGCGCGTCGATCAAGGTCGGCGAGTTCACCAATCTCGGCAGCAAGATGACGCTGCGGATCGAGGAGAGCAAGGACAAGGGCCGAGAACTGTCGGGCATCTTCGTCCACGCGCAGAGCCCGAACGGCGACTGGCTGGGCGTGACCGCGGAGAAGGGCAAGTTCCTCGCGACCGACGATCCCAACGTCATCATCTTCCGGCTCGCCAACGGTACGCTCGTCCACAACCGGCCCGAGTTCAAGACGCCGCGCGTGCTGACCTTCACCAGCCACGACCTGCCGATCAACCTGCCCAAGTTCGAGAGCTTCCGCGTCCGAGGCGGGCGCAATCTCGAATACACGCTGCCCGAACTCGCCAAGCAGGGCCAGCGTGGCAAGACGCTGGAGCAACGCGATGGCAGCCGATCGGAGTTCCACTTCCGCCTTGCCGAAGTCGCGACGATGTTCCTGTTGCCACTGCTCGCGCTTGCGCTCGGGGTGCCGCCCAAGCGATCCTCGTCCGCGCTCGGCGTGTTCCTGTCGATCGTGATGATCGTCACCTATCACAAGGTGAACCAGTATGCGGCGGACGTCGGTGAACTCGGCCGGATCGATCCGATCATTGCGCTGTGGGTGCCGTTCACGATCTTCGCCGGGCTGATCCTGTGGATGTACTACACGATCGCCTATGTCCCCGGCGGGCAACCGATCGGTGCGCTCGAACGCGTCTTCTCGAAGACGTTCAAGGCGATCACCAAGCGCATCCCGGGCTTCCGTAAGAGCAAAGCCGCATGAACCTGATCAGCTTCTTCCCGTCGCGGACGGTCGCGATCTACATGGGACGGATGTTCCTGGTGCGGACGTTCGCGGTGCTCGCCGCGCTCGTGCTGGTACTCCAGGCGCTCGACCTGCTGAGCAACTCCGGCGACATCCTCGCCTATCCCGGCAATGGCGATTCACAGGTCTGGCAATATGTCGCGTTGCGCGTGCCGCAGATCGTGTCGCGGTTCCTGCCCTTCTCCGTGCTGCTCGGGACGATCCTGACGCTGATCACGATGAACCAGAACAGCGAGATCGTCGCGCTCAAGGGCTCCGGCCTTTCCGCACACCAGGTGCTTGCCCCGTTGCTGGTGGCGAGCCTCGGCGTGGCGGTGATCAGTTTCGCGTTCAACGACCGGGTGGTGGCGCGATCGACCGCGACGCTGAACCAGTGGCAGAAGGTCAATTACGGCCCGCTGCCGATCGATCGCGGCGACCGCGCAAACGTGTGGGTGCGCGATGGCGACGATCTGATCGAGGTCAATCAGATCCGCGGGCGCGGCAATGCGACCCGGCTTGGCGGGATCACGCTGTACGATCGCACCGGTGGCAACCTCGTCGCGATCCTGCGCGCCGATCACGGCAAGCGTGGCGGTGGCGGCTGGCTGGTCGGGCCGGCGACGCGGTTCGACGTGGCGCGCGGTACCGTCGCGAACCTCGGTGCGGTCGTGATCGCGAAGGATGTGCGGCCGGACCAGTTCACGCTGGCGAGCGTCGATGCGGACGGACTGTCGTTCGGCGCGCTGAAGGCGGCGATCGCCGACCTGTCCGATGCGGGGCGGCCAACCAAGGCGCTCGAAGGATCGTTGTGGCACAAGCTGTCGGGGCCGCTGTCGTCGGTGCTGATGCCGCTGCTGGGCGCGGTCGCGGCGTTCGGGATCGCGCGATCGGGCAAGTTGTTCGTCCGCGCCGTGATCGGCATGGGGCTCGGTTTCGCGTTCTTCGTCGCGGACAATTTCGCGCTCGCGATGGGCAATCTCGGCGCCTATCCGCCGTTTCTTGCCGCCTGGGCGCCGTTCCTGCTGTTCTTCTTCATCGGCGAGGCGGTGCTGATCCGGTCGGAGGAATAGGGCTCGGGCGGTCGATCGCACCCTTTCACGACTTCGCCGCCATCCCTATCTGCTGGTCCGAACAACCCTCGGAGCAAGCATGAAATACCTCCACACGATGATCCGCGTGAGCGACCCGGCGAAGACGATCGCGTTCTTCGAGACGCTGGGCCTGAAGGAGGTTCGCCGGATGGAGAACGAGAAGGGTCGGTTCACGCTGATCTTCCTGTCCGTCCCCGGCGACGAGGGCGCGGAGGTCGAGCTCACCCACAATTGGGATCCCGAGGAGTATGGCGAGGGTCGCAACTTCGGTCACCTCGCCTACCGCGTCGACAATATCTACGACACGTGCCAGCAGCTGATGGACTCGGGCGTGACGATCAACCGGCCGCCGCGCGATGGCCACATGGCGTTCGTGCGGACGCCGGACAACATCTCGATCGAGCTGTTGCAGGCCGATGGCGCGCTCGATCCCGCCGAGCCGTGGGCGTCGATGCCCAACACCGGCAAGTGGTGACACGCTGATGCTCGATATCGTCCGCGTTCCGGTGCTTTCCGACAATTATGCCTGGCTGATCCACGACACCGTCTCGGGCGAGACGGTGGTAGTCGATCCGGGCGAGGCGGGGCCGGTGATCGCTGCCGCCAAGAAGCGCGACTGGCGGATCGACCGGGTGTGGACGACGCACTGGCATCCTGATCATACCGGCGGCAACGCCGAGATGAAGGCGTATGGTGCTACCGTCGTCGGCCCGGCGGCGGAGGCGGACAAGATCCCGACGCTCGACGAGCAGGTCGGCGAGGGCGACGTCGTCCGCCTTGGTGCGCACGAGGCAACCGTGATGACGGTGCCGGGGCATACGCAGGGGCATATCGCGTTCCACTTTGCCTACGACGCGGCGATCTTCACCGGGGACACGCTGTTCGCGATGGGGTGTGGCCGGCTGTTCGAGGGAACGCCGGCGGACATGTTCGCGAACATGCAGCGCTATGCGACGCTGCCGGACGAGACCGAGGTGTTCTGCGGGCACGAATATACGCAGAGCAACGGGCGCTATGCGCTGGTCGCCGAGCCGGACAATGCGGCGATCGTGACGCGTATGGCCGAGGTCGACGCGTTGCGCGCGAAGGGTGAGCCTACCGTGCCGACGACGATCGGGCGCGAGCGGGCGACCAATCCGTTCCTCCGCGCGACGTCGCTCGAACAGTTCGCAGGATATCGTGCGGCCAAGGACTCGTTTCGCGCGTAATAGCGGCATAGCGGCAAGATCCCGAGGAGCGTTTCGATGACTATGCGAGCCTTACCGATGATGTTGCTGCCCGCGATGATGCTGGTGGGATGTACGCAGACCCAGGCGGAAGTCGAACGCGCGCAGGTTCGTGAAGCGGGCGTGCAGGAGAAACTCGCCAAGGAACTGGCGGGACTTGTACCGGGCAAACCCGAAACGTGTCTCACCCAGTTTCCGCAGAAACAGAGCTCGGGCTACGGCGCGACGATCCTGTACCGGGTGAATAGCGGGCTGGTGTATCGCAGCGATACCGCCGGTGGGTGCGAGGGAATCGCGCGCGGCGATATCCTCGTGACGCGGACGCCGAGCGGGCAACTCTGCCGTGGTGACATCGCGCAGACGTTCGACCAGGCGTCGCGCTTTCCGACCGGGAGTTGCAGCTTCGGCGACTTCGTCCCGTATCGGAAGCCGTGATGCGCGGCGCTATTTTGGCGTCGGTGGCGCTGCTGACGGTGGGAATGCTCGGGGCGGGAAAGTCTGATCCGCTGGAAGGCCGGGTCGCTGGGACGCCGGTGCGGTGCATTGATCTTCAACAACTCAACGGGCCTGAAATCGTCGATTCGCAGACGATCCTGTATCGGCAGTCGGGCAAGCGGATCTGGAAGACCGGGCCGGTCGGCGAATGTCCTTCGCTGCGGCCGCTCGATACGTTGATCGTCGATGTTTACGGGGGGCAATTGTGTCGGAACGACCGGTTCCGGACGGTGTCGGCGGGTATGTCGATCCCGTCGGGGTATTGCCGGTTTCGGGATTTCACGCCGTACGACAAGGTAAAGTAGGAGGTTCGTTCCGCCTCAATGCGCCGCCCGTTTGTTGCACCACCCCGGCGGAGGCCGGGGCCCAATTGGGGGACGGTGCTGACTGAGGACGGCGCTCCGTGACATCGACCTTTCCAATTGGGCCCCGGCCTGCGCCGGGGTGGTAGAAGTGGGGCGGAACGTCGCCCCCTCCGTCATCCTGACGACAGGGTGGGCTCAGTCCTCGAACACCGCCGCCCGCTTTTCCATATTCGCGCGGACCTGTTCGACCTGGTTGGGGGTGCGGATGACCTTCAGCTGCTCTTCGGTTTCCGCGTGGAGTACCGCCACCGCATCGGCATCCGCAGCAAGGTTGTAGAGCGCCTTCGAGCCGCGGATCGCGTGGGGGTTCCTCGCCGCGATCTCGCGGGCGAGCATCATCGCCTCACCGAGCGGGTCTTCCGACAGCCGCGTGACGAAGCCGTGGCGCAACGCCTCCGCGCCATCGAACTCGCGGGCGGTGTAGGTCAGTTCGCGCAGCACGTCGTCGCGGGCCAGCGTCCGCCAGAGCGCGATGCCGGCCATGTCGGGGACCAGGCCCCAATAGCTTTCGCGGATCGCGAACCTCGCCTGCGGATGCGCGATGCGGATGTCGGCGCCGGACATAATCTGGAAGCCGCCGCCGAACGCGACGCCGTGGACCGCGGCGATCACCGGCATCGGCAAGGTGCGCCAACCCCAGGCAACCTGCTGGACGAGGTTGGCGCCCTCGTCGGTGCGGTCGCCTAGCGCCAGTCCCGAGCCGCCGCTCGCCATCGACGCCATGTCGAGGCCGGCGCAGAACGCCTTGCCTTCGCCCGAGAGGACGACGCAGCGGACTTCGGTCATCCCCTTGAGGCGGTCGATCGCGGCGGCGATGCCCTCGAACATCGCCGGGTCGATCGCGTTCATCTTGTCGGCGCGCGCGAGGCGGACGTCGGCGATGCCGTCCGTGACGGTGATGGTGACCCGGTCGTTCATAGTGGCGATCCTCTCGATCTTTTCTCGAACGCTAACCGCCCCTGCCCTCCCCCGCAATGTTGCGCGCGCTCACACGGCGTGTAGAGGCTCCGCGCATGGCTGGTTTTGATCCACAATGGTTTGCGACGCGCGGGTTCGGCGGGCACGGCGCCGCGCTGGGAATGCGTTATCACGCGCATGGCGACGACTGGGCGGAGCTTGCGCTGCCCTATGACGAACGGCTGATCGGCGACCGCGCGAGCGGCGTGATCGCGTCGGGGCCGATCATCACGATGATGGACATGGCGACGAGTCTGGCCATCTGGATCAAACGCAATGCGTTCGTGCCGCATGCGACGCTCGACCTGCGGGTCGATTACCTGCGGCCGGCGACGCCGGGGAAGACGGTGATCGGGCGCGGGGAGTGTTACCGGATCACGCGCTCGATCGCGTTCGTCCGCGGGCAGGCGCATGACGGCGATCCGGGCGATCCGCTCGCGCATGTCGCGGGGACGTTCATGGTGGTGGGCGATGTCGCCGGCATGGGTCTCAACAGGAGGACCGAGGCATGACCATCGGTTTGCCGCCCTATGCGGAGATTCTTCGCGTTTCGGTCGAAGCCGAGGACGGCGCGCCACCGGTATTGCTGATGCCGTTTGCGGATGACGTGCTGGGGCGGCCTGGGTTTTTGCATGGGGGTGCGATCTCGGGGTTGCTGGAGATGGCGGCGATTGCGGCTTTGCAGCATGCGTTGGAGGCTGAGGGTGCCACTGGCTCCGACCCGCGGATCAAGCCGGTCAACGTTACGGTCGATTTCATGCGGGGTGGTCGGGACAAGCCTACGAGGGCGGCGGGCGTGGTGACTCGGTTGGGGACGCGGGTGGCCAATGTCGAGGCGACCGCGTGGCAGGACGAGCGGGAGAAACCGATTGCCGCGGCACGGATGAATTATCTGATCGTGCGCGACTGATCTTCCTCCCCTCCCGCGAGCGGGAGGGGACCGAGGGGTGGGCACGCGGCTTCCGCGTGGGCTGACGTTAATGTGACGAGTGCGCAGACTGCGACGTCAGCAATCGAGGTGAGCGCGTGCCCACCCCTAGCCCCTCCCGCTTGCGGGAGGGGGATCTTGGTGTGACCTACTTCGCGGTCAGTTTGATCAGGCGGCCTTGCGAGTCGCCGCCATCTTCCAGCACCCAGATCGCGCCGTCGGGGCCTTGCTCTACTTCGCGGATCCTTGCTCCCATATCCCATTGGTCGCCCTTGGCGGCGTTCGTGCCGGTCAGGTGGACGCGGACAAGCGACTTCGACGACAACCCGCCGATGAACGCGTCGCCCTTCCACTGCGGGAACATGCTGCCCGAATAGATCATCAGGCCGCCGGGCGAGATCACCGGGTTCCAGAACACCTTGGGCGGCTCGTAGCCGTCGCCGGGCTTGTGATCGGGGATGTCGGTGCCGTCATAATTGCTGCCGTTCGAGGCGTTGGGCCAGCCGTAGTTGAGGCCGGGCTTGATCAAATTGACCTCGTCGCCACCCTTTGGCCCCATCTCCTGCTCCCAGAGATTGCCCTGTTTGTCGAACGCGATGCCGAGCAGGTTGCGGTGGCCATAGCTCCAGATCTCGGGCGCGAAGCCCTTTGCGACGAGCGGGTTGCCGGGGGCGGGCTTGCCGTCGAGCGTGAGACGCAGCACCTTGCCGAGCGTCATCTTCGGGTCCTGCGCCGGGGTGAATTTCTGGCGCTCGCCGTTGGTGAAGAACAGGTATTTGCCGTCGGGCGAGAAGGCGATACGACCGGAGTAGTGGCCGTTCCCCTCCACGAAGGGCCGCGCGCTGAAGATCACCTCGATCTCGCCGAGACGCTCGCCGCCGCCCCCGTTCGCGCGCAGGCGACCGCGCGCGAGGACGACGCCCTTGCCGCCCTCGCCTGCGGTCGAATAGCTGAAATAGACGCGCTGGCTGGTCGCGAAGTCGGGCGCGAGGACGACGTCCATCAAGCCGCCCTGCCCGGCCGAATCGACGGTGAGCGTTGCGACCGTCTGCCGCGACTTGCCGTCGGCGGAGACCAGCAGCATCTGCCCCTTCTTCTCGGTCACGAGCATGCGCTTGTCGGGCAGGAACGTCATCGCCCAAGGCGAATCGAAGTCGGCGACCACCGTCTCCTTGAACGGCTTCCCCGCCGCAGCCGGTTGAGCCGAACAGGCGGTCGAGGCGAGCAGCGTGGCGGTCAGCAACCCAGTGGCGAACAGCGTTTTGCGAATCATGATCTTCTCCCGGAAATCTCTCCGCAAACGCGGCGTTACCAATGAAGGTTGCCCCGGCTTGCGGAGCGACACCACCCCGCGTATAGAGGCACCACTTCTCTACATCGCCAGATGAAGAGGCTGCGGGGCTTGCTCCGCGGCGGCAATCACCTGTGCTTTGGCCCTGTTTGGAATTTCGATGGCGAATATCGCCCTGCTGACCGACCTGATCGAACCCGAGGCGACCGCGCTCGGCCTCAGCCTCGTGCGCGTGCGCATGCAGGGCGGCAAGTCCGATCCGACGTTGCAGGTGATGGCCGAGCGCCCCGACACCCGCCAGCTGGTGATCGAGGATTGCGCCGAGCTGTCGCGCCGGATCTCTGACAAGTTCGATGCTCTCGAAGCCGAGGGCAAGGACCCGGTCGGCGAGGACGCGTATCGTCTTGAGGTATCGAGCCCTGGTATCGATCGTCCGCTGACCCGGCTGCAGGATTTCGCCGACTGGGAAGGCCAGGAGGCGCGTATCCGCCTCGTCGAGCCGTTCGAGGACCGCAAGCAGATCTCGGGCAATCTGATGGGCGTCGAGGGGACCAAGATCACCGTCGACGTCAACAAGCACAAGCTCATGACGATCGACTTTTCGCAGGTCGCTGACGCCAAGCTCGTCATGACCGACCGTCTCATCGCCGCGACCGCGCCGCTTTCCACCGAAGGCGCGGACGAAGTTTTCTATCAAGACACGCCCACCGATGAGCCCGATGCTCACGAGGCCGACACCGAAGAAGGACAGCATTGATGGCCACGGCAGTCACCGCAAACCGCGCGGAACTGATCGCGATCGCGAATTCGGTCGCGTCGGAGAAGATGATCGACAAGGCGATCGTGATCGAGGCGATGGAGGACGCGATCCAGCGCGCCGCCCGTTCGCGCTACGGCGCCGAGAACGACATCCGCGCGAAGCTCGATCCGAACACCGGCGATCTGCGCTTGTGGCGCGTCGTCGAAGTGGTCGAGGCGGTCGACGATTATTTCAAGCAGGTCGACGTCAAGGGCGCGCAGAAGCTCCAGAAGGACGCGGCGCTGGGCGACTTCATCGTCGATCCGCTGCCCCCGATCGAGTTCGGCCGCATCGCCGCACAGGCCGCCAAGCAGGTCATCTTCCAGAAGGTCCGCGACGCCGAGCGCGAGCGCCAGTTCGAAGAGTATAAGGACCGCGCGGGCGAGATCATCACCGGCGTCGTCAAGCGCGTCGAGTTCGGCCATGTCGTCGTCGACCTGGGCCGCGCCGAGGGCGTGATCCGCCGCGACGCGCAGATCCCGCGCGAAGTGGTGCGCGTCAACGACCGCATCCGCTCGCTGATCCTCAACGTCCGCCGCGAGAACCGTGGGCCGCAGATCTTCCTGTCCCGCGCGCACCCCGACTTCATGAAGAAGCTGTTCGCGCAGGAAGTGCCCGAGATCTACGACGGCATCATCGAGATCAAGGCCGCGGCCCGCGATCCGGGTTCGCGCGCGAAGATCGGCGTCATTTCGCATGATTCGAGCATCGATCCGGTCGGCGCGTGCGTCGGCATGAAGGGCTCGCGCGTCCAGGCCGTTGTCCAGGAAATGCAGGGCGAGAAGATCGACATCATCCCCTGGTCGCCCGACATCGCGACCTTCGTCGTCAACGCATTGCAGCCGGCCTCGGTGTCACGCGTCGTGATCGACGAGGAAGAAGAGCGCATCGAGGTGGTCGTTCCCGACGACCAGCTCAGCCTCGCGATCGGTCGTCGTGGCCAGAACGTGCGGCTTGCGTCGCAGCTGACCGGCAAGGCGATCGATATCCTCACCGAGGCGGATGCGTCGGAGAAGCGCCAGAAGGACTTCGTCGAGCGTTCGGCGATGTTCGAGAAGGAACTGGACGTCGACGAGACGCTCGCACAGCTGCTGGTCGCCGAAGGGTTTACGAACCTCGAGGAGGTCGCGTACGTCGAGGTCGAGGAGATCGCCGGCATCGAGGGCTTCGACGAGGACCTGGCGGGCGAGTTGCAGAACCGCGCGACCGAGGCTTTGGAGCGTCGCGACGCCGCGAGCCGCGAAGAGCGTACCGCGCTCGGCGTCGAGGACGCGCTTGCCGGCATGCCGTATCTCAACGAGGCGATGCTGGTCACGCTCGGCAAGGCGGGCATCAAAACGCTCGACGATCTCGCCGATCTCGCGACCGACGAGCTGGTCGAGAAGAAGCGCGTCGAGCCACGTCGTCGCAACGAGGACGTGCCGAAGCGGCCTGAGCCCAAGGGCGGGATTCTCGCCGAGTACGGCCTGAGCGACGAGCAGGGCAACGAGATCATCATGGCGGCGCGTGCGCACTGGTTCGAGGACGAGGCTCCCGAGGCTGACGACGTTGAGGCGGACGAGACTCCGGTGGAAGAGGCTTCGGCTGACGACGCCGTGGTCGAGGACGCTGCGACGGAAGAGGCGACGGCCGACGAAGCTGTGGCTGAGGACGCTTCCGCGGACGACGCTTCGGTCGAGGACGCTGCGGTCGAGGACGCTTCGGTCGAGGACGCTTCGGCTGAAGACGCGGCGGACAAGACCGACACGAAGAGCGAGGGCGACAAGGCCTGATGCCCTTCGTCAGCATCCGCATCTCGGGGTCCGCCACCAAGGACCAGAAGTCCGGCATCGTCGCCGACGTCACCCAGTCGCTCGTGCAGCGGCTGGGAAAGAACCCGGCTGCGGTGCAGATCGTGATCGAAGAGGTCTCGACCGAGAATTACGGCGCGGGCGGCCAGTTGCTGGTCGACCGCGACGCAGCGAAGACTCCGGCGCAGGAGGACGCACATGCGGAACCCTCCCGATGAGGCGCTAGGCGCTACCGACACTACTCCTTCCTCCCCTCCCGCAAGCGGGAGGGGACCGAAGGGTGGGCGCCCGGCTTCGGCCAAGGGCGACGCTTCGGCCAAGTCTCACGCGTCCAAGGCTAAGGCTAAGGGCGGCAATAAGGGTGAGCGCGAGCCCACCCCTAGCCCCTCCCGCTTGCGGGAGGGGGATGATGACATGCCCGTTCGCAAGTGCACTCTTTCCGGCGAGCGCGATGTGCGGCCGCATCTGGTGCGACTCGCGTTGTCGCCCGATGGCCAGATCCTTCCCGACGTGCGCGCCAAGGCTCCCGGCCGCGGCGCGTGGATCGGGGTGACGCGAGTCGAGCTCGAAGCCGCGATCAAGAAGGGTAAGCTCAAGGGCGCTCTTTCGCGCGCGTTCAAGACCGGCGAGTTCACCATCGATCCCGAGCTTCCCGCCAAGATCGAAGCCGCGCTGGAGCGTAACGCGCTCGACCGGCTCGGGCTCGAGTCGCGCTCGGGGACGGTTCTGATCGGCTCCGACCGGATCGAGCAGAACGCACGTCAGGGCAAGCTGAAGGCGCTGTATCACGCGTCCGACGCTGCCGAGGATGGTAACCGCAAGCTCGATCAGGCGTGGCGGATCGGCAACGATGTCGAGGGCTCGGGCTTGCGGGGGTTGGCACTCCCTGTGTCACGCACCATATTGGCGTTGGCGCTGGGGCGGGAAAATGTGGTACACATTGGCCTGACCGACCGCGCTGCAGCAAAGCGGGTGAGCGAAGCGCTCGACCGTTGGCTGCATTTTATCGGCCCCGAACCTTCTTCCGTGTCTTGCGAAACGGCCTCGCAGGGCGCATCGGCGTCACCACAAAATGGGGCGCCACCGATACAACAGGCGTCCGGATCGACCGGAACACGCCCGGCCGTGGACATGACTGAGGAATTTGAGTGAGCGACACGGACAACGAGAAGCCGAAACTTGGCATGCGCGCACCTTTGGGTGTGAAGCGCACGGTCGAGACCGGCCAGGTGAAGCAGAGCTTCAGCCACGGCCGATCGAATACGGTGATCGTGGAAACCAAGCGCGCGCGCGTCCTGCGCCGTCCGGGCGAGCCCGACGTGCAGGTCGCGGATGCCGCACCGGTTGCCGCGCCCGCCCCGGCGGCTGCCCCCGCAGCGCCGGCACCACAGGCGCGCGCACCGCAGCCTGCGCCCGCTCCCGTGCGTCAGCAGCAGAGCAATCTGTCGCCGCAGGAACGCCAGGCCAAGCTGCTCCGCGAGGCCGAAGAGCAGCGCATGAACACGCTGGAAGAAGGGCGTCGTCGCCAGGAGGCCGAACGGGCCAAGGCGATCGAAGACGAGCGCAATCGCGTCGCCGATCGTGCGCGTGCCGAGGCTGAAGCCAAGGCGCCGAAGCCGGTCGAGGCCCCTGCGCCCGCACCAGCTCCCGCCCCTGTGGTCGAAGCGGCGCCCGCTCCGGTCGCGGCTCCGACGCCAGCGCCTGCGCCGGCTCCGGTCGAGGCCCCCGTTGCTGCGGCTCCAGTTGCAGTGGCACCCGCGCCTGCGCCGAAGCCCGCTCCGGTAGTGGCTGCTCCTGCACCAACTCCCAAGCCTGCGCCTGCCCCCGTTGCTCCGCCGGCACCGCCGCCCATTCTCGAACTGACCCGCGATCCGGCGTTCCCGGCACCGCGCCGGTTCTCGCCGGTGGCACGTCCCGAGCGTCCTCCGCCGCCGCCAAAGCCTGTTGCAGCTCCCGCTGCCGCAGCGCCGACCACGGCTGCGAATGCCGGCACGACCGCGGCGCGCCCCGGCGCGACCGGCGTCAATGCTCCGGCTGGTGGCGTCCGTCGCGACGCCGTGCCTGCGCGTCCGCAGCAGCGTGACCGCAAGGGTGACGATCGTCGCACCTCGGGCAAGCTCACCGTCAACCGCGCGCTCGGCGATGGTGATGGTGCACGCGCTCGCTCGCTCGCCGCACTGAAGCGGGCTCGCGAGAAGGAGCGTCGTGGTACCGGTGGTCCGCGCGAGGCGCAGGCCAAGCAGATCCGCGACGTCGTCGTCCCCGAGGCGATCACGGTGCAGGAACTCGCCAATCGTATGGCCGAGAAGGGTGCCGACCTCGTCAAGGCGCTGTTTAAGATGGGCATGCCTGTCACGATGACGCAGACGATCGATCAGGATACCGCCGAGTTGCTGGTCACCGAGTTCGGCCACAACCTGACGCGCGTCAGCGATGTCGACCAGGATCTGGCGAACGACACGATCGACGATGCCGAGGAGACGCTGAAGCCACGCGCGCCGGTCGTCACGATCATGGGTCACGTCGATCACGGCAAGACGTCGCTGCTCGATGCCCTGCGCGGCACCGACGTGGTGCGCGGCGAAGCGGGTGGCATCACCCAGCATATCGGCGCCTACCAGGTCACGCTGAAGGACAAGTCGAAGATCACCTTCCTCGACACCCCGGGCCATGAGGCGTTCACGCAGATGCGTGCGCGTGGCGCGGACGTCACCGACATCGTCATCCTGGTGGTGGCGGCGGACGACGGCCTGATGCCGCAGACGGTGGAGGCGATCGCCCACACCAAGGCGGCGGGCGTGCCGATGATCGTCGCGATCAACAAGATCGACAAGGAAGGCGCCAATGCCCAGAAGGTGCGTGAGCGCCTGCTGAGCGAGGAAATCGTGGTCGAGGACATGGGCGGCGACGTCCAGGACGTCGAAGTCTCCGCGACCAAGAAGATCGGTCTCGATGCGTTGATCGAGAAGATCCAGCTCCAGGCCGAACTGCTCGAACTGCGCGCCAATCCGGATCGCGCCGCCGAGGGTACGGTGATCGAGGCCAAGCTCGACAAGGGCCGCGGTCCGGTCGCGACGATCCTCGTCAACCGCGGTACGCTGCGGGTCGGTGACATCTTCGTGGTCGGTGGCGAGAGCGGCAAGGTCCGTGCGCTGGTCGACGACAAGGGCAAGCAGATCAAGGAAGCGGGTCCGGCGATGCCGGTCGAGGTCCTCGGTCTGTCGGGTGTTCCGCAGGCGGGCGATCCGTTCCAGGTCGTCGAGAACGAGGCCCGTGCCCGCGAAGTCGCGGAATATCGTCGCAGCGTGAAGACCGACAAGCGGACCGCTTCGGTTCCTGCCAGCCTCGAGAGCATGTTCTCGGCGCTGAAGGAAAAGCAGGCGATCGAATATCCGCTGGTCGTGAAGGCTGATACGCAAGGCACGGTCGAGGCAATCGTCGGGGCGATCAACAAAATCTCCACCGACCTGATCAAGGCGCGCGTGCTGAGCTCGGGCGTTGGTGGCATCACCGAGTCGGATGTCACCCTGGCGGCCGCATCGGGCGCACCGATCATCGGCTTCAACGTTCGTCCGAACGCCAAGGCACGCGAGATCGCCGAGCGCCAGAAGGTCGCGTTCAAATATTACGACGTGATCTACGACCTGATCGACGAGATCCGGGCGGGGATGGCAGGCGAGCTTGGGCCGGAAGCGTTCGAGACGGTCGTCGGCCGGGCCGATATCCGCGAGGTCTTCTCGGCGGGCAAGCACGGCAAGGCGGCGGGTCTGCTCGTCACCGAGGGCAACATCCGCAAGGCGCTCAAGGCACGTATCACGCGCAACGACGTCATCATCTACCAGGGCGAAATCGCATCGCTGCGTCGCTTCAAGGATGATGTCGCTGAGGTCCGTGCTGGGCTTGAGTGCGGCGTGACGTTCACGTCGAACTTCGTCGACATCAAGGCCGGCGACGTCCTCGAGACGTTCGAAGTCGAGATGCGCGAACGCACGCTTTGAGGCCTAGAGCCCTCTCCCCTGCGGGGAGAGGGTTGGGTGAGGGGCAGTACCGCGCGACAGCGTTCGTGGCAGCCCCTCACCCCCACCCTCTCCCCGGAGGGGCGAGGGAGTTAGAAGAATGAAGACCGATACCCCAGAAGCAAAAGCCGTCCGCTCGTTGCGAGTCGGCGAACAGGCGCGTCACGCGCTGTCGGACATCCTTGCACGCGGCGACGTCCACGATCCGGTGCTCGAAAAGCACCTCGTGACGATCACCGAAGTCCGCATGTCCCCCGACCTCCGCCACGCCACCGTCTTCGTGAAGCCGTTGCTCGGCAAGGACGAGGAGAAGGTGCTGAAGGCGCTGCGCACCAACACTGCCTACCTCCAGCGCGAAGTCGCGAACCGGGTGCAGATGCGGTATGCCGCCAAGCTGAAATTCCTCGCGGACGAGAGCTTCGACGAGGGCACGCACATCGACCAGTTGTTGCGGGATCCGCAGGTTGCGCGGGATCTGACCGAAGATTGACTTTGCCGGGCTGCGAGCGGCCTGCTTGCAGACAGTAGGAGCTTTGCGCCGGTCGTAGCAAAATGCCTCCTACGTTTTTCTCTCCCGTTCCCTAGCCATTGCGCTCCTCGTGCCCTTCCCCCTCCCCGTTCGTGCTGAGTAGAGACCGAGTAGGCTCGAAGAGCCGTATCGAGGGCTCGTATCGAAGCACAGTCCCCCGCGCCAATCCATCCTTCGATACGCCGCTTCGACAAGCTCAGCAGCTACTCAGGACGAACGGGTGGTGGAATGACGGTCGGACAGGAGCAGGTTTCTGGTTTCGAGATTCCGAGCTGTAGCACGCGACCGCTCTGGACATCCCCCCAGCTTCCCGCTCTTTGCCCCCATGGCCAAGCTGTATTTCTACTACGCCTCCATGAACGCGGGGAAGTCGACGAACCTGTTGCAGGCGGACTTCAATTACCGCGAGCGGGGGATGCGGACGATGCTGTTCACGGCGGCGATCGATGATCGGTTCGCGGCGGGGACGATCACGTCGCGGATCGGGCTGGAGGCGCCGGCGATCGCGTTCGATGCGGGGACGGATATCGGGGCCTGCGTGGTTCGGCAGCACGGCGAGGACGCGATTTCGTGCGTGCTGGTGGACGAGGCACAGTTCCTGACGTCCGCGCAGGTCGATCAGCTCGCGCATATCTGTGATGTGATCGGGATACCGGTGCTGGCTTACGGATTGCGGACCGATTTCCAGGGCGCGCTGTTTCCTGGGTCGGCGCGGTTGCTGGCGCTGGCGGACTCGCTGGTGGAGATCAAGTCGGTTTGCGGGTGTGGGCGGAAAGCTACGATGAACTTGCGGGTCGATGGGAACGGGCGGGCGATTGCCGAGGGGCAGCAGACCGAGATTGGCGGGAACGACCGGTATGTCGCGCTGTGCCGGCGGCATTTCACCGAAGCGCTCGGTTAAGGACTTCAAGGCATGCATGGCTGGATCATTCTCGACAAGCCGCTGGGTTTGGGATCGACGCAAGGCGTTTCGGCGGTAAAGCGGGCGTTGCGGAGCGGCGGCTATGGGAAGTTCAAGGTGGGGCATGGGGGGACGCTTGATCCGCTTGCCACCGGGGTTCTGCCGATCGCCGTTGGGGAGGCGACCAAGCTTGCCGGGCGAATGCTCGATAGCGATAAGATCTATGACTTTACGGTGATGTTCGGGGTTCAGACGGATACGCTGGATGCTGAGGGGATGAGCATCGCGACGTCCGATGTGCGGCCGACTTTGGCGGCGGTGGAGGCGGTTCTGGCGCAGTTTACCGGACCGATTTCTCAGGTGCCGCCGGCGTATTCTGCACTGAAGGTGGATGGGGAGCGGGCATATGATTTGGCTAGGGCTGGGCATGAGGTGGTGCTGGCGAGCCGGGATGTGACGATTTATTCGCTATCCTCCCCGGTACGGGGAGGGGGACCAGCGCAGCTGGTGGAGGGGGGCTTCGGCGAGCGTACCGCGGGTGGAGAGCCCCCCTCCACCCCCGTCCAAGCGGACGGCGGTCCCCCTCCCCGTGCCGGGGAGGAATTGCAGGATGCGCCCCTGTCCCACATGCCGGTCGATGAGATCACGCTTACCGCGCATGTCTCCAAGGGCACGTACATCCGCTCCCTCGCGCGCGACATCGCCCTCGCCCTTGGCACCGTCGGCCACGTCACCATGCTGCGCCGGACCAAGGCCGGCCCGTTCGACCTCACCGCCGCGATATCGCTGGACAAACTGGACGAACTCGCTAAGGCCTCCGCGCTTGAAGATGTACTTCTGCCCTTGAGGGTGGCGCTGGACGACATCCCGGCTCTCTCCCTCACCCCCGACCAGGCAGGGGCGCTCCGACAGGGGCGTATCTTGGCCGGGATCGCCGCAGACGATGGCCAATACTTCGCCGAACTGGACGCTGTCCCGGTCGCGCTGGTCGAGGTCGAGGACGGAGACGTCCGGGTCGTTCGCGGTTTCAATCTGTGATGTCGAGGACATGAATTCATGACGATTACCGTTGAACGCAAGACCGAGCTCGTCAAGGAGCATTCGCGCGCCGAGGGTGACACCGGTTCGCCGGAAGTCCAGGTCGCGATCCTGACCGAGCGCATCAAGAACCTGACCGAGCATTTCAAGGGCCACAAGAAGGACAACCACTCGCGTCGTGGTCTTCTCATGATGGTCAACAAGCGCCGGACGCTGCTGGATTATCTCCGTCACAAGGACGGCCAGCGCTATCTGGATCTGATCGCGAAGCTCGGTCTCCGCAAGTAACACGAACGGCTCCCCTCGGGGGGCCGTTTTCGTATATAGGGTTTTGATTCCGCGCATTTCGCGCGGAGGCAAACGCCAGGACACAATTCGGTGCACTGGCAAGGAGCGACAACTCGCTCCACACCGCCGCGGGCCGGCTAAGCCCGCACATAGGCCCCAAACGCATCTGGCGTTTGGAGTGAAGGAAAAAGAATGTTCGATACCAAGACCGTAAGCGCCCAGTGGGGCGGCAAGACGCTGACGCTCGAGACCGGCCGCGTTGCGCGCCAGGCCAACGGCGCAGTCCTCGCCACCCTCGGCGAGACCGTCGTTCTGTGCGCCGTGACGGCTGCACGGACCGTCAAGGAAGGGCAGGATTTCTTCCCGCTCACCGTCCATTATCAGGAGAAGTTCTCCGCGAGCGGCCGCATTCCCGGCGGCTTCTTCAAGCGTGAGCGCGGCGCGACCGAAAAGGAGACGCTGACCAGCCGTCTCATCGATCGCCCGATCCGTCCCCTCTTCCCCGAGGGTTTCTACAACGAGATCAACGTGATCTGCCAGGTTCTGTCGTATGACGGCGAGAACGAGCCGGACGTCCTCGCGATGGTCGCGGCGTCGGCAGCGCTGACGATCTCGGGCGTGCCGTTCATGGGCCCGATCGGCGCAGCACGCGTCGGTTACGTCGATGGCGCGTACATCCTCAACCCGACGCTGGAAGAAGCCAAGGCTGGCGATCTCGACCTCGTCGTCGCCGCTACCGGCCAGGCCGTGATGATGGTCGAATCGGAAGCCAAGGAGCTTTCGGAAGAGATCATGCTCGGCGCCGTGCAGTTCGCCCACAAGGCCTGCCGCGAAGCCGCCAACCTGATCATCGATCTGGCCGAGATGGCTGCCAAGGATCCTTGGGAAATGGCCGAGCAGGCTGATCTCTCGACCGCCAAGGACAAGCTGAAGAAGCTGATCGGCAAGGACATCGCGGCCGCCTACAAGGTGACCGACAAGTCCAAGCGGTCTGACCTGCTGAATGCCGCTCGTGCGAAGGGCAAGACCGCATTTGCGGACGCGTCCCCGCAGGACCAGATGGCAGCCGGCAAGCTGATGAAGAAGCTGGAGGCGGAGATCGTCCGCGGCGCCATCCTCAAGGACGGCACCCGCATCGACGGCCGCACCACCACGCAGATCCGTCCGATCGAGGCGATGGTGCATTTCCTCCCGCGTACGCATGGCTCGGCGCTGTTCACGCGCGGCGAGACGCAGTCGATCTGCACCACCACGCTCGGTACGCGTGATGCGGAGCAGATGATCGACGGTCTCAACGGCCTGTCGTACGAAAACTTCATGCTGCACTACAACTTCCCTCCCTATTCGGTTGGTGAAGTCGGTCGCTTCGGTGCGCCGGGTCGTCGCGAAGTCGGTCACGGCAAGCTCGCATGGCGTGCGCTGCACCCGGTGCTGCCGACCAAGGAAGAGTTCCCGTACACGATCCGCGTCCTCAGCGACATCACCGAGAGCAACGGTTCGTCGTCGATGGCGACGGTCTGCGGTGGTTCGCTGAGCATGATGGATGCGGGCGTTCCGCTGAAGCGTCCGGTGTCGGGCATCGCGATGGGCCTGATCCTCGAAGGCAAGAACTTCGCGGTTCTCAGCGACATCCTCGGCGACGAGGATCACCTCGGCGACATGGACTTCAAGGTCGCGGGCACGTCCGAGGGCATCACCACGATGCAGATGGACATCAAGATCGCCGGCATTACCGAGGAGATCATGGGCAAGGCGCTGGCGCAGGCCAAGGAAGGCCGCGCGCACATCCTGGGCGAGATGGCCAAGGCACTCGACCACACCCGTGAGGAACTGTCGGCGCACGCACCGCGCATCGAGAGCTTCCAGATCGACAAGTCGAAGATCCGTGAAGTCATCGGCACCGGCGGCAAGGTGATCCGCGAGATCGTCGCGCAGACCGGCGCCAAGGTCGACATCGACGACGAGGGCGTGATCAAGGTGTCGTCGTCCGACCCCGCGCAGATCGAAGCCGCGATCAAGTGGATCAAGGGCCTCGTCGAGGAAGCCGAAGTCGGCAAGGTCTATGACGGCAAGGTCGTCAACCTGGTCGATTTCGGGGCGTTCGTGAACTTCATGGGTGGCAAGGACGGTCTCGTCCACGTGTCCGAGATCAAGAACGAGCGCGTCGAGAAGGTGTCTGACGCTCTGACCGAAGGCCAGGAGGTCAAGGTCAAGGTTCTCGAGATCGACCCGCGCGGCAAGGTTCGCCTGTCGATGCGTGTCGTCGACCAGACGACCGGCGAAGAGCTGGAGGACACGCGTCCTGCTCGTGAGCCCCGTGAAGGTGGCGATCGTGGTCCGCGCGGTCCGCGTCGTGACGGCGATGGCGGTCGTGATGCTGGCGGCAACGGCGGTGGTCGTGGTCCGCGCGGCGAAGGCGGCGGCGGTCGTGATGGGGGCGATCGTGGCTCGCGCGGCCCGCGTCGTGACGGCGACGGCGGCCGTGACGCAGGCGGCAACGGCGGTGGCCGTGGTCCGCGTCGTGACGGCGGTGGAAACGGCGGCAATGGCGGCGGCGGCGAGCGTGCTGCACGCACCGACGGCGACAAGGCTCCCGAGTTCGCTCCGGCGTTCCTGACTGGCGATCGCGACTAAGTCTTTGCTGCTGACGGCAATGATGGAGGGGCTCGGGAAACCGGGCCCCTTTTCTTATACCAGATCAAGTCTGCGGCGTTGCAGCGCAAGAACGCGGTAAACCGCGGAACGCAGCGCCATGCCGGATGTTCAAACCGGTATGACCTTGATTTCGAAGCCGCTTATTCTCGTCGTCGACGACGACGCCCTTGTTCGAGTCCATTCCAACCTCGTACTGGAGGACGCCGGCTACGAAGTCGTCGAGGCTAGCAATGCGGCGGACGCGCTGGCGAGGCTCGAGGAACGCCCCGATATCTCGTCCCTATTCACCGATGTCCGCATGCCGGGGGCTCTAAACGGCATCGACCTCGCAAACGTGGTCCATGCGCAACGGCCCGACATCACCATATTAGTCACGTCGGGTGCGGACAACGGCACGACGGCGGCGATACCCGAGGCCGCGCGCTTCGTGCAGAAACCCTACACCGCGGCACAGCTAGGCAAACTGCTGAAATAAGTCAGAGTTGGGGCGGGCCAGGTCGGATGCCAGTTGGCCAGTCCTGTCGGCCTTTGACCGCAGGCTGCCGGCCGATCGGGCGCCTGCCGGATGACCGGGTCGGCGCCATCAGGTAGTGGGGAGCTTCTGTTGCTCGGTGCCCCCCGTACCGCCGGTGTCCACTTCTGTTGCCCGGTGTGGCCCGAACCGCGCTTTCGTCCGTATAACCTAGGTCGTTAGACCGTCAGTTATGCGGCAATTGCGAGTGCTTCGTTATCGTTGGCACTTGTGTATGGGCCGTTGCGGTGGTCCCATTCCGAGCGAAACATAGCGTCGTTGAACACACGTCGATCCTAGTTCGACCCCGTCATCGTCCCCCTCTTGCGAAGAGGGCGGTGGTGGAGTCGCCGGGTACTGCCCCCGGGTCCGCTGTGTCTATGACACGCCACGGTTTATCGCCATAGCCGCCAAGAGAAGATTCCCCCGACGGCTCGACCGATATAGGGGGGCCGCATCGATCTGAAAAGCCCGGCCGAATGAAAAGACTGGCGCGATGGCAGCGCCCTCCCGGATAAATCTCCCTCGGGTTAGCACACAGCGTGCCAAACCGCCTTTCGCTCGCCACAAAGCGCGTGCATAGCAACCTGCATTATGTTGACGCAGCGCTCCCGCTACGCGCTCCGCGCGATGATCTTTCTTGGCGGTGCTCCCGCCGGTGGCCCTCCCATCCCGATGACGCGGATCGCCGCCGAGGCGAACGTGCCGCGCAAGTTCCTCGAGTTGATCCTTGCCGACCTGCGCGAATCCGGCTTGCTCCACAGCCATCGCGGCAAGATGGGCGGCTACCGCCTGTCGCGGCCGAGCCATCTGATTTCGCTGGGTGAGATCATCCGGATCATCGAGGGCCCGCTCGCGCTGGTGCCGTGCGTGAGCCGGACCGCATACCGGCCGTGCCTCGACTGCAAGAGCGAAGCCGACTGCGCGATCCGCTTTGCGATGATGCGCGTACGCGACGAGACCGCGCGGATCCTGGATGGCACCAGCCTCGCGGATGCCAACGCCGAGGAACTGGTAGCAGCGTAACCCTATCCTTCTCCCCTAGGGGAGAAGGTGGCGCGGCAGCATCGGATGAGGGGGAGTTGGGATCCCGTCCCGTGCCTCAAGCCCCTCACCCTTCCGTCGCCTACGGCTCCTCTCTCCCTCTCCCCGCAGGGAAGAGGGACAAGTATATCACCCCCGCGCCTTCAACTCGTCGCGGATCTCGCGAAGCAGCGCGATCTCGACCGGCTCCGGCGCAGGCGCGACGGCCACCGCCTCTTCCTCGCGCTTCAACCGCGCCGTCTCGCGCTCGATCAGCGCCGCCGTCCGGTTCACCACGCGCAGAATCATGAAGATGATACCCGCAACGATCACGAAATTGACCAGCTGCGTCGCGAACGCGCCATAGCCGAGCAGCGGCACGCCGGCCTTCTTCAACGCCGCGTAGTCGCTGAGCGAGCCCGCATAGTTCGCCGGCACCGGCCCCATCCGCCAGAAATAGCTCGAGAAATCGAGCCCGCCGAAGATCTTGCCGATCACCGGCATCAGCACGTCGTCGGTCAGCGACGTGACGATCTTGCCGAACGCCGCGCCGATGATCACCGCGATGGCGAGATCGAGCACGTTGCCGCGCATGATGAACGCCTTAAACTCTTTAAACACCGGCGAATTCCTTGAGCATGTTTGCCCCCTTTGTTGCCGGCCAACGCTAACCATCGATTTCGGTTTCGCCAACCCTGCGGACTGTCCTATGAGGGTGACACAGGTATTCAGGAGAGCCCCGATGTCACGTGCCCCAATCGCCCGCGGTACCGCCGCGATCCTCCTCGCATCGGCGCTGGCCGGATGCGGGATCAACAGCATTCCGACCGCGGAAGAGACTGCCAAGGCACGCTGGGCCGACGTCCAGAACAATTATCAACGCCGCGCCGACCTAATCCCCAACCTCGTCGCGACCGTGAAGGCCGCGGGGGCGCAGGAGAAGGACATCCTCGTCCAGGTGACGCAGGCGCGCTCCGCCGCGAACTCGGTGCAGGTATCGGCCGCCGATCTCTCCGATCCGGCGAAGATGGAGCAGTATCAGCGCGTCCAGGGTGCGGTCGGCGTATCGCTCCAGCGCTTGCAGGAGGCGTATCCCGAGCTGAAGAGCCAGGGCAACTACGCCACGCTGATGAGCCAGCTCGAAGGCACCGAGAACCGCATCACGATCGCACGACGCGATTACAACGGCGCGGTGCAGGCGTATAACACCAAAATCCGCACCTTCCCCGACGCGGTCGGCGCGAAGATCTTCTATGGCGCCAAGCCGATGGTACCGTTCGCGGCGACAACGCCCGGCGCCGAGAACGCGCCGACGGTGAACTTCGGCAACGCGAGCTGATCGGGGCATTATGCTCCGCCACCTCCTGACGCTGGCGTTGGCGGTGCTGCTGGGAAGCGGTGCCGCGACCGCGCAGACCTTCCCCAAGTTCACCGGCTTCGTCGTCGATACTGCGAACGTCATCCCGCCCGATCAGGAAGCGGCACTGACCAAGCGGCTCGACGATCTGCAGAAGACGACCGGCAACCAGCTGGTCGTCGCGACGGTGCCCGATCTCGAAGGCTATCCGATCGAGGATTACGGCAATAGCCTGCTGCGGAGCTGGGGCGTCGGGCTGAAGGATGCGAACAACGGCGCGATCCTGCTGGTCGCGCCGAACGACCGGAAGGTGCGGATCGAGGTCGGTTATGGTCTCGAGCCGGTGCTGACCGATGCGTTCTCCAGCGTCGTGATCAACCAGCAGATCCTGCCGCGCTTCAAGGCGGGGGACATTCCTGGTGGTATCGTCGCGGGGACGAACGCGGTGGCGGACCAGCTTGCGCTCCCCGATGCGGAGGCGCGCGCGAAGGTTACGGCGGCAGCGGCGGAGTACGACAAGACGCATCGTCGTTCGAACTCAGGCGGCGGCGGCGTGCCGATCGGGCTGATCTTCTTCGGGATCGTGCTGGCGGCGATCGTCATCCCAATGATCTCGCGGCGCGCGGGCGGCAAGCATTACGTCGATGGCGGCAGCCGGAGCGGTGGCAGTGGGGCCTTGCCGATCGTGCTGTGGAGCATCGCCGACGCGATGACTTGTGGCGGCGGTAGTGGCGGCGGCGGAAGCTGGGGCGGCGGTGGCGGCGATAGCGGCGGCGGCTGGGGCGGCGGTGGTTTTGGCGGCGGCGGCGGGGGATCCGGCGGCGGCGGCGGCGCATCGGGGGGATGGTGACATGCGATTGAGCGACACCGACCACGACCGCGTCACCGCGGCGGTCACGCAGGCGGAGACCGCGACGACCGGCGAGATCGTCACGATCGTCGCGCGGCAGTCCGATGCGTATCACGACGTGTCGATGCACTGGGGCGTGCTGGCGATGCTGCTGACGCTGGCGTTGCTCGCATATCACCCGGTCGCGGCGGACCATATCTACGCGTTGGTCGATCCCTGGCAGGCGGCACCGCAGGGTGCGTTGTACGTGGTGGCGCTGGTGCTGGTGACTCTGATGTTCTTGGGCGTACGGCTGGTGCTGGCGTGGACGCCGGCGCGGCTTGCGCTGACCCCGGGCGCGACCAAGGCGCGACGCGTCCGGCGGCGGGCTCTGCTCCTGTTCCGGGCGGGGGCCGAGAAGCGGACCAATGGTTCGACCGGCGTGCTGCTGTACCTGTCGCTCGCCGAGCACCGCGCGGAGATCATCGCCGACGATGCGATCCACTCGCGCGTGCCGAACGAGACCTGGGGCGCTGCGATGGCGGCGGTACTCGCTGGCGTCCGCGACGATCGCCCCGCCGACGGGATGGCGGATGCGGTCGTGCAGATCGGCGCGGTGTTGGCCGAGCATTTCCCAAGGACCGGTGCGCCGGTGAACGAACTTCCGGACAGGCTGATCGAACTATGAGCAAGACCGTGTGGGCCGGCAAATTCCTGACCGTGCAGACCGAGGGCACGTGGGAATTCGCCGCGCGCCAAGGCGAGATCGCGGCGGCGGTGATCGTCGCGATCGACGACGGCGATGTGATCCTGGTAGAGCAGTTCCGCGTGCCGCTGGGGCGGGCGTGTCTGGAGCTACCGGCGGGGTTGGTCGGTGACGAGACCGCGGGCGAGAGTGTCGCGGTCGCTGCCGGCCGCGAGCTGGAGGAGGAGACCGGTTACCGCGCGGACGCGATCGAGGATCTGGGGGTGTTCTATTCGTCGCCAGGGATGACGTCGGAATGCTTCACACTGGTCCGCGCGACCGGGCTTACGAAGGTCGGCGATGGCGGCGGGGATGGCGACGAGAACATCACCGTGCACCGGGTGGCGCTGGCGGACGTGCCGGCGTTCGTGGCGGAGAAGCGGAAGGCTGGCGTGGCGATCGACACCAAGATGCTGCTGATCCTGGCGGGATCGATACTCTAGCGACGAGTTGCGTCGCCTAAACCGCAGAAGATTTGTTTCCCCGCGAAGGCGGGGACCCAGACTGGGCTTCCGCCTTCGCGGGAGAACAAGTTAGTGGGACGCCAGCCGGCTTACTTGAAGTTATCCGCGTAGCTCTGCAGCTTCAGCGTCTTCTGCGGCGCCGGCACGACGGTGTAGCCGAACCCCTCGCGCTCGCAGTGCGCGATCGCCGCTTCTGCAGTCGGGAACAGCAGCCGCAGCTGGTCGCGGGTGTCGCCGCTGCCGGCCCAGCCGGTGAGCGGGTCGGGGCGCTTGGGCTCCGAGGGTTCGAATTCGAGCTGCCAGGCGTCGGTCCGGTGCTTGCCGGACTGCATGGCGTTCTTGGGGCGCTGGAAGATACGGGCGGTGGGCATGAGCCCCCCTTATCGCGAACCGGCGGCCCTTGCATCCGCCTTTTTCGTCCGCAGCGTGGCGGACGCCGCGGCGGGGTCGTCAGGCCAGGGGTGCTTGGGGTAGCGCCCGCGCATTTCCTTCGCCACCGCGGTCCAGCTGCCCGCCCAGAAACCGGGCAGGTCGCGCGTCGTCTGGATCGGACGGCCGGCGGGCGATGTGAGGCTCAGCACCAGCGGCACGCGCGCCTCGCCGATCGTCGGATGCACCGCGAGGCCGAACAGGGCTTGCACGCGGAGTTCGACCCGGGGACCGCCTTCCGCGGCGTAGTCGATAGCGTGCGTGCTGCCGGCGGGGCTGGTGAAGTCGGGCGGGGCGAGCCGGTTGATCGTCTGCATCGCGTCCCAGCCGAGCAGGTTGCGCAAGGCTTCGGCGAGCGCGCCGGGGGCGATCGCGTCGAGTCGGCGCTTGCCGGTCAGGAGCGGTGCGAGCCATTCGTCGGCGCGGTCGAGCAAAGTTTCGTCGTCGAGCGGCACGCCCGCATAGGCGGCTCGGTCGCGCAGCGCTTGCGCGCCGTCGCTCCAGGGGAGCAGCGCGAGGCCGTGCTCGTGGACGCCGTCGATGAGCGCGGCAAGGATCGCGTCGGGGTCGGCGCCGCTGTCCGGGCCGCTCGACAGGCGGATCGCGCCGAGGCGGCGCTCGCGGAGGGTTTGGATGCCGCCGGTTGTTTGGTCGAACGTGACGGTGCGGCGGGATTCGATGCGGTCGGCGAAGATGGTTTCGACGGTGGCCTGGTCGATTGCCACGGCGGAAAGGATGCGCGCGCTGGCGGCGGAGCCCTGCGTGTCGGCGACGGCGAGCCATTCGGAGCGCGCGAGCGGCGAGGTCGGGTCGAGCTTGAACCCGCGGCCGCCGACCGAAGCCCAGGTTTCGCCGGATGGGTCTCGCCGTCGCGCGACGCGGTCGGGGAAACCGAGCGCGACGCAAACTTCTGCCCCCCTTCCGCTTGCGGGAGGGGTCGGGGGAGGGGCTGACCCGGCAGTGCCGCGCGCTTGGGATATGTCGCGCCCACCCCCCAGCCCCCTCCCGCTTGCGGGAGGGGGGGCAAGTTTCGCCCACCTGTCCGCCATTGCTCTCGCCGCCTGCGCCTTTGAACCGCGTTCGGTTTTCCATCTGCGGAGGCGGGTTTCCAGGTCGACGTCCTGGCCGCCTATGCCGCGTTCGCCTAGCAGCACCGCGACTTGCGCCGCTACATTTGCCAACCCGCGCTCCCCCGCTCGCAGGAGCATGTGCGCCAGCCTTGGCGGCATCGGCCGCTTGGCTATCGCGCGGCCGTGCGGGGTTGGGCGGCCATCCTCGATCGCCTCCAGCGTCGTCAGCCGCATCATCGCCTCGTCGATCGCGGCGGCGGGGGGTGGATCGATCCAGCGCAAGTCGCGCGGGTCGCCGACACCCCATAGAGCGCAGGCTAGGACCAGCGCGGATAGGTCCGCCTCCAAGATTTCGGGTGGATCGTAGCGCGGGAGGCCGGCAGTCGCCGCCTCTTCCCACAAACGATACGCCACGCCCGGCCCAAGCCGCGCCGCGCGGCCGGCGCGTTGCGTGACGGCCGCTTGGCTCGCGCGCTCGGTGACGAGGCGGGTCATGCCGGCGGCGCGGTCGTAGCGCGGGCGTCTCGCGAGGCCGGAGTCGACGACGATGCGGATGCCATCGAGCGTCAGGCTGGTCTCGGCTATGCTGGTGGCGAGCACGATCTTTCGCCGACCGTCGGGCTCGGGGAGGATCGCGGCGCGCTGCGCGGCGGGGTCGAGGCTGCCATGGAGTTCGTGCAGGACGATGTCGTCGGGGAGGTTGGCGAGACGGTCGGCGGTGCGTTCGATCTCCGCGACGCCGGGGAGGAAGGCCAGCACGCCGCCCTCCGCTTCGCCGAGTGCGCGGCGGATGGCGGCAGCGACCGAGTCCTCGATGTGGAGTTCGGCTTGGCGGCCGATGTGGCGGAGCGTCAGGGGGTAACTGCGGCCCTCGCTCTCGATCACCGAGGCGTCATCCATGAGGGCTGCAAACCTCGCACCGTCGAGCGTTGCGGACATCGCGACGATGCGGAGGTCGGGGCGGAAGCCGGCTTGCACGTCGAGCGCCAACGCCAGGCCGAAATCGCCGTCGAGGCTGCGTTCGTGGACTTCGTCGAACAGGACTGCGGACACGCCGGCGAGTTCGGGGTCGGCCTGGATGCGGGCGACGAAGATGCCCTCCGTGATGACCGTCACGCGCGTGGCGGCGGAGCGCTTGCTGTCCATGCGGGTCGCGTAGCCGAAGGTCTGGCCGACGGGCTCGCCGGCGGTCGAGGCCATGCGTTCGGCGGCGGCGCGGGCGGCCAGGCGGCGGGGGGAGAGGAGAAGGATCTCGCCGATGCACCACGGTTCGGTGAGGAGCGCGGGGGCTACCGCGGTGGTTTTGCCGGCGCCTGGGGGGGCTACCAGGACGGCCGAGGTGCGGTCGCGGAGGGTGGCGAGCAGGTCGGGAAGTACGGCTAGGATCGGGAGCGGCGGCGGTGTCATGCGCGCCTGCTGCCACAGTAGCGGGGTTGGCGACAGGTTTTGCTTGGGCGGTCCCTTGGGACGGTGCGGGTTCAAACCAATGATCGCGCGCCTTCGATCCTCCCCCGCCAGGGGGAGGTGGCAGGCACTTGCCTGACGGAGGGGGCGGTAAGCGATGACTTCGGCTCCGTGTCCTCTCCCTCCGTCACCTTCGGCGCCACCTCCCCTGGCGGGGGAGGATCGTTCGAGCTCACGGACGTCAATGGCTTACCTACCCGCCAACAGCACCGCCCCGGCGAAGGCCGGGGTCCAATTGGGAAACGACGCTGACTGCTGTTGCGCTCCGTTATTGCCACCTCTCCAATTGGGCCCCGGCCTCCGCCGGGGTGGTGCGCATATCCGGACGAGCCGGGCACCAGACGAGTTGATCGCTGCCGAACGCGTTGCGACAGCCCACCCCACCCCCACCACCGAAGGCTGGCAAGCGCCCGCGAACCTGCTAGACGCTCCACCAGTAATCATGGCGTCCGATCCCTCCCCCACCTCGACGACGGCGACAGGCCGCACTTCCGACCGGCTGCGCGGCAAGGTCGCGCGCGCCTGGGCGAGTCGGTGGACCAAAGCCGCGCTGGTGCTGGTCGTGCTCGGCTTCGTCGCGATCTTCGCGTTCTGGTTCGCGGTCATGCGCGACCTGCCCTCCGTGGACACGTTGCGCACCTACGAGCCGCCGCTGCCGACCAACGTCCGTGGCATCGACGGCGCGCCGATCCATTCCTACGCGCGCGAACGGCGCGTCGAGCTCAGCTACGCCGAATATCCGCCGCTGCTCGTGAAGGCGTTCCTCGCCGCGGAGGACAAGTCGTTCTTCGAGCATCACGGCGTCGACTACCCCGGCCTCGCCGGCGCGGTGTACGACTATGCGACCAAGCTCGGCACCGGCAAGCGTGCCAAGGGCGGCTCGACGATCACGCAGCAGGTCGCGAAGAACCTGTTGATCGGCAACGCCTATTCGCCGTCGCGCAAACTGCGCGAGGCGGTGCTGGCGTACAAGATCGAGGATACGCTGACCAAGGAGCAGATCCTCGAGCTGTACCTCAACCAGATCGCGCTCGGCCGCAACGCGTTCGGCGTCGAGGCGGCGAGCCATGCGTATTTCGACAAGGAGCTCGACCAGCTCGATCTCGCGCAGATGGCGTATCTCGCGATCCTGCCGAAGGGTCCGTCGAACTACGATCCGGTGCGCAACACCGAGAAGGCGATGACGCGGCGCAACTATGTGCTCAACCGGATGCTCGACAACGGCTTCATCACGCGCGCGCAGCATGACCAGGCGAATGCCGAGCCGCTCGGCGCGGTGATGCGCCGCACGCCGAAGTTCGAGAGCGTCGGCGGCTATTTCGTCGAGGAAGTCCGTCGCCAGCTGATGGCGAAGTTCGGCGAAAACGCGAAGGATGGCCCGTACAGCGTCTATTCGGGCGGGCTGTGGGTGCGGACCTCGTTCGACGCGAAGTTGCAGGATCTCGCGCAGCAAGCCTTGCGCGATGGTCTGGTGCGGTTCGACAGCGGGCGCGGCTGGAACGGGCCGATCCGCCACGTGGAGATCGAGGACGACAACTGGCTCCAGCCTCTGCTCAACAGCAATATTGCGCTCGATTACCGCGACTGGGTCGCGGCGATCGTGACCGGCAAGGACGGCAATGCCTGGAGCCTCGGCTTCCGCACCGGCAAGACCGGCACGCTGCCGCGCTACGCCGCGCAGATGCCGGTGCGCGGCAAGGGCGGCAACGCATTCGGGGCGATCAAGACGGGCGACATTATCGCGGTGGCGCCGGACGGTGGCGAATTCTCGCTGCGAGCGATCCCCAAGGTCTCGGGCGCGTTCGTTGTCGAGGAGCCAGCTAGCGGCCGCGTGCTGGCGATGCAGGGCGGCTTCGACGACCGCTTGCAGGCGTTTAACCGCGCGACTCAGGCGATGCGCCAGCCAGGCTCCACGATCAAGCCGATCGTTTATTCCGCCGCGCTCGACAACGGCATGACGCCGGCCTCGATCATCGTCGACGGGCCGTTCTGCGTGTATCAGGGCGCGCGGCTCGGGCAGAAATGCTTCCGCAACTTCGGCAATTCGCGCGGGTCCGGCCCGCATACGATGCGCTGGGGTATCGAGCAGTCGCGCAACCTGATGACCGTGCGCGCCGCCGCGCAGACCGGCATGCCGAAGGTCGTCGCGACGATCAAGAAGATGGGCGTCGGCGATTACGCGCCCTATCTCTCCTACGCGCTCGGCGCCGGCGAGACGACCGTCGGGCGGATGGTCAACGCGTATTCGATCCTCGCGAACAACGGCAGAGGCGGCCCGCCGTCGCTGATCGACTTCGTCCAGGATCGTCACGGAAAAGTGATCTGGCCGGAGAACTGGCGGCCCTGCGATCGCTGCAACGCGCCCGACTGGGACGGCAAGCCGATGCCGCGCCCGATCACGCGCCAGCGCCAGGTGCTCGACGCGATGACCGCCTACCAGATGGTCCACATCACCGAAGGCGTCGTCCAGCGCGGTACCGCGGTGACGTTGCGCGATCTCGACCGGCCGATGTTCGGCAAGACCGGGACCAACAATGGCCCGACCGACGTGTGGTTCGTCGGGGGCACGCCGCAGTTCGTCGGCGGGCTGTATATCGGTTTCGACACCCCGAAGAACCTCGGTGGTGCAGCGCAGGGCGGCACGCTCGCCGCGCCGATCTTCAAGCAGTTCGCGGTGAAGGCGTATGAGGATCTGCCCAAGCTGCCGTTCCGCGCGCCGGCCGGGATCCGCATGGTCCGGATCGATCGCGGCAGCGGCCGGCCGGTCTATGGCACGTGGCCCGATACCAGCGATCCGAAACCCGCCGTGATCTGGGAGGCGTTCAAGCCTGAGAGCGAACCACGGCGTGCCGCACGACGCTCGGATGCCGCCCCTACGGCTGCCACGACGACGACCGCGGTGAAGAAGGCCGAAGCCCCGCGCGACAGCGATTTCTTGCAAAGACAAGGCGGAATCTACTAGCGCGCTTATATAGACGTCATCCCGGCGCCCGCCGGTGACCCGCCCCGCTCGCTTGGGACGGCGATCCCGGCCTCCGCCGGGAAGACGGAATTTTTGGAGAATACCCATGCGCGCCGAAGCGCAGGCTCACGTAGACACCATCAACGACGCGCTGGCGCTGCTGCGCCGCTTCCTCGACTGGGACCGCGCGCTGCGTCGTCTTGACGAGCTGAACGCGCGCGTCGAGGATCAGGCGCTCTGGTCCGATCCCAAGGCCGCGCAGGAGGTGATGCGCGAGCGTCGTCGTCTCGACGAGGCGATCAGCGCGACACGCGCGATCCAGAGCGAGCTGTCGGACACCGCCGAGCTGATCGAGATGGCCGAAGCCGAGGGCGATACCGAGATGGAGGCGGACGGCGTTGCGTCGCTCGCCGAACTCGCCGCGCGTGCGGACAAGGACAAGATCAAGGCGCTGCTCGCGGGCGAGGCCGATGCCAACGACACCTATATCGAGGTCAACGCCGGCGCCGGCGGGACCGAGAGCCAGGACTGGGCCGGCATGCTCAGCCGGATGTATTCGCGCTGGGGCGAGCGCCACGGGCTGAAGGTCGAGCTGGTCGACCAGCATTCGGGTGAGCAGGCCGGGATCAAGTCCGCCACGCTGCTGCTGAAAGGCGAGAACGCGTACGGTTACGCCAAGACCGAGAGCGGCGTGCACCGTCTCGTCCGGATCAGCCCGTACGATTCGGCGGCGCGACGGCACACGTCGTTCGCCAGCGTCTGGGTGTATCCGGTCGTCGACGACAATATCGAGGTCGAATACAACGAGAGCGACCTGCGCATCGACACCTACCGCGCGTCGGGCGCCGGCGGCCAGCACATCAACACGACCGACTCGGCGGTGCGCATCACGCACATTCCGACCGGGATCGTCGTGCAGTGTCAGAACCAGCGTTCGCAGCACAAGAACAAGGCCGAGGCATACAACCAGCTCCGCGCGCGTCTGTACGAGCGCGAACTGGCGATCCGCGAGACCGCGGCGAATGCAGAGAACGCCGGCAAGACCGACATCGGCTGGGGTCACCAGATCCGCAGCTACGTGCTCCAGCCGTACCAGATGGTGAAGGACCTGCGCACCGGCGTGGTGTCGACCAGCCCGTCGGACGTGCTCGACGGCGACCTCGAGATGTTCATGGCCGCGGCGCTGTCGCAGCGCGTGACCGGCGAGGCTGTCGAGGTGGAGGACGTCGATTGAGCTTGCGGGGTGCCCTTGCCCTGATGGTCCTGCCGATGCTCGTGCTGGGCGCGTGTGACGGCAGCAAGCCGCTGATCAAGCGTGAGCCCAAGGAGCCGGTGTTCCCCGCCGCCGATCGTCCGGTTGCGTCGATCGTCTCGACGCGCTGGTCGAACGAGGAAGCGCGCGACCGGCTGAACGAGGCCGGCGAGGTCATGAACAAGGGCGAGATCCGCAAGGGCATGACGGTCGCGGATATCGGCGCGGGCGAAGGCTATTACACGATCCGCCTCGCGGCGCGCGTCGGCAAGGACGGCCGCGTGCTCGCCGAGGACATCATCCCGGCGGTGCGCGACCAGCTCGCGGAACGCGTTGCGCGCGAGGACCTGGCGAACGTCAGCGTGAAGCTGGGCGAGGCGAACGATCCCAAACTGCCCGAGGCGAGCTTCGACCGGGTGCTGATGGTGCACATGTATCACGAGATCGAGCAGCCCTACGAGTTCCTGTGGCGGTTGCGGCTTTCGCTGAAGCCCGACGGGCTGGTGGTGGTGGTCGATGCGAACCGCCCGACGCAGAACCACGGCACGCCGCCGGCACTGTTGAAGTGCGAGTTCGCGGCGGTGGGATATACGCAGGTGGATACCGACGACATGCCCTCGGCCGGGGGGTACATCGCGACGTTTCGTGCTACTGGGCCGCGGCCGGCGCCGGAGGCGATACGGGCGTGTCGGCTGGGGTGAGCTTTGGTTCGGGTCGTGGCTCAACCAACCACGCCACCCCGGCGAAGGCCGGGGCCCAGTTGGGAAGGCAGCAGTAACGGCGTTCGGCGCTAAGTTGGCGACGTCCCCCAACTGGGCCCCGGCCTTCGCCGGGGTGGTGGAATTGGGGGTTTAGCGCTCCTTACACCACACCCATCGTCGCAGACTTGAGAACCGGTCGTCCGCAATCCAACGGCAGCCCACCCTTTTTTGTTCTCCCGCGAAGGCGGGAGCCCAGTCTGGGTCCCCGCCTTCGCGGGGAAACACGCTTTTGGGTCGTCATCTGGGAGACGCCCCCCCATCTCGCTGATGCCAGCCACAGGTTCGGTCGGGATAGATGCGACAAATCAGACGATCCCCATCGCTCGCAAACTCGTCAGCTCGTCCCCCGCAATCACCAGATGATCGAGCAACACAACCTCCAACGTCCGCAACCCAGCGGCCAGCGCCCGCGTGAACGCCACGTCCCGCTCGCTCGGCGTCGCATCCCCGCTGGGATGGTTGTGCGCCATAATTACGCCCATCGCGCCGAACGCCAGCGCATCCATCGCCACCGTCCGGATCGAGATCGTCACCTGATCCCGCCCCCCGACGACATGTCGCATCCCGAGAAGCCTCCGATCCGGATCAAGATACGCGACCGCTACCGTCTCGACCGTGGCATCACGCAAGCTGGCAAACAGCGCGTGCGCCTCTCCCAGACCGGCGATACGAGGGGAAGGCACGGGCGACGGCGGCACAGACCCGCCTGCCCCGCGACACCGGCGACCGCACGCGCAACTACATCCGCTTGAGCCCGCCCGCGCACCCGACTACGCAGGCCCGCATGCGCCAATATCTAGACCTCATGGACCGCGTGCTCTCGACCGGCGTCGAGACGATGGACCGCACCGGCACCGGCACGCTCAGCGTGTTCGGCGCGCAGATGCGCTTCGATCTCGCGCAGGGCTTCCCCGTGCTCACCACCAAGAAGCTCCACCTCCGCTCGATCATCGTCGAGCTCCTCTGGTTCCTCCGCGGCGACACCAACGTGCGATGGCTGCAGGAGCACAAAGTGGCGATCTGGGATGAGTGGGCTGACGAGGCGGGCGATCTCGGCCCGGTCTACGGCAAGCAATGGCGCGACTGGGTCGCCGCGGACGGTCGCCACATCGACCAGATCGCCGAGCTGATCGCGCAGATCAAGACCAACCCCGCCTCGCGCCGCCAGATCGTCAGCGCATGGAACCCCGGCGACCTCCACGCGATGGCGCTCGCGCCGTGCCATTGCCTCTTCCAGACGCACGTCGCCAACGGCAAGCTGTCGCTCCAGCTCTACCAGCGCTCGGGCGACATCTTCCTCGGCGTGCCGTTCAACATCGCCAGCTACGCACTGCTCACGCACATCCTCGCGCGGCAATGCGGGCTCGAGGTCGGCGAGTTCATCTGGACCGGCGGCGATTGCCACCTTTATTCGAACCATCTGGAGCAAGCGCAGTTGCAGCTGACGCGCTCGCCCGGACCTCTCCCGCGCCTTGAGATTCTCCGGAAGCCGGACTCGATCGACGCGTACGAGTATGAGGATTTCGTCCTCCACGATTACGTCGCGCAAGCGCATATCAAGGCGCCCGTCGCGGTCTGAACAGAGAGCGACGCCGCGGCAGCGCCGCGCGACCGAATCGCAATAGGAACCGCCCGTGCGCTGTGCGGTTCAGATGCGCATGGATATCACACAGCTCATTCTCGACGAACACGCGCAGCAGCGCGCCCTATTCGCACAAATCGATTCGATCGACGCCAAGGACACCGAGGCGCTGTCGGCGCTCTGGACCCACCTCAAGAACCTGCTCGACGCGCATGCTGAGGCGGAAGAGCGCTTCTTCTACCCGCGGCTGATGAAGATCGGCACCGGCGGCAACGACGCCGACTCGGCCGCCGAGGAAACCGAAGACGCGATCGAGGACCACAACGACATCCGCGACACCGGCGAAGCGGTCGACAAGCACCCGGTCGGCTCGGACGCATGGTTCGAGGCGGTCGGCGAGTGCAACAAGGCGAACAGCGATCATCTGGCCGAGGAAGAACGCCAGGGCCTGACGGATTTCCGCAAGCACGCGACGCTGGAAGAGCGGCACGAACTGGGCGTGCGGTTCGCTGCGTTCGAGGCCAACCACCTGAACGGGGTGAAGGTCGTCGACAAGGACCCCGAGGCGTATGTGAAGGAACACGCGCCGGGTTGATTGGCGCAAATACCGACGCCCATTCTACCACCCCGGCGAAGGCCGGGGCCCAGTTGGAAAGGTGGGAATGACGGGACGCAGCGCTCGGTTGGGAACGTTTCCCAACTGGACCCCGGCCTCCGCCGGGGAGGTGCTAGGGTTAGGTTTCGGCATAATCCCCGGACTAGAACCCCGCCCCTCATTCCGGCATGACCGCCGCATGATCACCTTCTACCTCGCCCGCGCCAGCAACGGCGTCATCGGTCGCGACGGGCAACTCCCCTGGCGCATCCCCGCCGACCTAAAGCGCTTCAAGGCGCTGACCATGGGCAAGCCGATGGTGATGGGCCGGAAAACGTTCGAGAGCTTCCCGAGCCCCCTACCCGGTCGCCGCCACATCGTCCTCACGCGCAGCAACTGGACTGCTGACGGCGCGGAGGTCGCACATTCGGTCGAGGAAGCGCTCGCAATGGCGGGCGACGACGTGGCGGTAATCGGCGGCGCGCAGATCTATGCGCAGTTGCTTCCCCATGCGGACCGTATCGAACTGACCGAAGTCCACGCCGCCCCCGACGGCGACGCGACCGTCCCCGCCTTCGACGGCTGGCACGAGATCGCCCGCGAAGACCACCCCGCCGAAAACGACCGCCCGGCCTACAGCTTCGTCACGCTCACCCGCCCCTGAGTTGTTCTCCCGCGAAGGCGGGAGCCCAGACTGGACTCCCGCCTTCGCGGGAGAACAAGAAAGTGCGGGGCAACAAGGTTACGGAAGGACTATCGCCTTTCGCGACGGCTGGTTACTGACCCGCGCATGCAACGTCTCGACGGCGGTGCGGTGCTCCCGTCGTATCTGGCGAACGGGATCGTCGCGCTGGGGAATTTCGATGGATTTCACCTCGGTCACCAGGCGGTGGTCGCGCGCGCGGTCGCCTGGGCGCGTGCCGAGGGGCGCCCCGCGCTGGTCGCGACGTTCGATCCGCATCCGGTCCGCCATTTCCGCCCCGATACCGCGCCGTTCCGCCTGACCACGCTCGATCAGCGCCAGCAGCTGTTCAAGAAGGCCGGCGCCGATGCGATGGTCGTGTTCAATTTCGACGGCGATCTCGCCGCGTTGACCGCCGAGCGCTTCATCACCGAACGGCTCGAACGCAACCTCCGGGTAGCGGGGGTCGTCACCGGCGAGGACTTCACCTTCGGCAAGGGCAAGGCCGGCACCGTCCGCACGCTCGCCTCGCGTGGGCCCGCGCACGGATTTCGCGCGGAAACGGTGAGCGCGATCGAGCTGGAAGGCGAGACCGTCTCTTCCACCCGCATCCGCGAGGCACTGCGCGCTGGCGACATGGCCACCGCCACCCGCCTGCTGACGCGCCCGTTCGCGATCCAGGGCTTCGTCCAGCACGGCGACAAGGTCGGCCGCACGATCGGCTATCCGACCGCCAATCTCGACATGGGCAATTACCTACGCCCCGCCTACGGAATCTACGCGGTGACCGGGCGGCTGGAGGATGGTCGCGTGCTCAAGGGCGCCGCGAACCTCGGCATCCGCCCGAGCTTCGATCCGCCCAAGGAACTGCTCGAGCCGCATTTCTTCGATTTCGGCGAAGACCTGTACGGCCAGCGGATCGAGGTTTCGCTGATCGAGTATCTCCGCCCCGAGGCCAAGTTCGCCAACCTCAATGCGCTCATCACGCAGATGGACGCCGACTGCGCGCGCGCGCGGACGATCCTGGCATAACCGCGCCCCTCTCCGCGAGGGAGAGGGATGGCAACGTGAGCCGCTACCGGCTACAGCCCGGCCCACTTATGACCGATACTCCTGCGCCCGCCCGCGATTACCGCGATACCGTCTTCCTGCCGAAGACCGACTTCCCGATGAAGGCGGGCCTCGCCGCCAAGGAGCCGGCGATCCTGGAGCGCTGGGCCAAGCTCGGCATCTACGACCGGCTGCGCGAACAGCGGCTCGGGCGCGAGCGGTTCATCCTGCATGATGGCCCGCCCTACGCGAACGGCGACATCCATATGGGCCACGCGATGAACAAGGTCCTGAAGGACATCATCGTCCGCTCGCAGTCGCTGATGGGCAAGGACGCGCCGTACGTCCCCGGCTGGGACTGCCACGGCCTGCCGATCGAGTGGAAGGTCGAGGAAGCGTACCGCGCGAAGAAGCTCAACAAGGACGACGTGCCCGTCGACCAGTTCCGCGCCGAATGCCGCGCCTATGCCGAGAAATGGGTGGCGGTGCAGAAGGCCGAGTTCGAACGCCTCGGCGTGATGGGCGACTGGGCCGACCCGTACCTGACGATGAAGTACGAGGCCGAGGCCGCAATCGTCGGCGAGCTGCTCAAGTTCGCCGAGAGCGGCCAGTTGTACCGCGGCGCCAAGCCGGTGATGTGGTCGCCGGTCGAAAAGACCGCGCTCGCCGAGGCCGAGGTCGAGTATGAGGACATCGTCTCCACGCAGATCGACGTCGCGTTCGAGATCGTCGACGCGCCGAATGCGCCCGAGCTGGTCGGCGCGCATGCGGTGATCTGGACGACCACGCCGTGGACGATCCCGGTGAACCAGGCGCTGAGCTATGGTCCTGAGATCGAGTATGTTCTGCTGGCAGACGGCGATCGCCGTTACCTGATCGCAGATGCGCTAATCGACAGCTTTTTTGCCCGTACCCTCACCTCTCGTCATCCCGGCGGAGGCCGGGACCCACTTACCAACGGGGGAGACCGCGGCGAGGTGGGCCCCGGCCTCCGCCGGGGTGACGGAGAGGAGGGTGGCGCTGCCATCCTTTGGCGCGGGAAGGGTTCTTCTCTCGCTGACGCCACCGCACGTCACCCGATGCACGCACTCGGCGGGTTCTTCGCAAAGCCGCGTCCGTTCCTCCCCGGCGAGTTCGTCACGACCGACGCGGGCACCGGGCTCGTCCATATGGCGCCGGACCACGGCGAGGACGATTTCGAACTCTGCAAGCAATACGGCATCGACCCGGTCTTCGCGATCGACGGCGCGGGAATGTACCGTGCCGACTGGGCATGGCTCGGTGGCCAGGGCAGCGTCATCAACAAGAAGTTCGTGAGCGCGGACGGTCCGATCTGCACCGACCTGCGCGAGGTCGGCGCGTTGCTGGCGGCGAGCGACGACTTCAAGCACAGCTACCCGCATTCGTGGCGCTCGAAGGCCAAGGTGATCTTCCGCGCGACCCCGCAATGGTTCATCCCGATGGACTCGTCTTCTCCTGCTCCCTCTCCCCTGCGGGGAGAGGGTCGGGGTGAGGGGCAGCCAAGCAATGCCGCGCCCGGAACAGCCCCTCACCCCAGCCCTCTCCCCGCAGGGGAGAGGGAGTCAGAAAGTGGCAACGGCGCCACCCTCCGCGAAATCGCGCTCGACGCGATCGCCGCGACCACCTGGATCCCCGCGCGCTCCGAAAACCGGATCACGTCGATGGTGCAGGGCCGCCCCGACTGGGTCATTTCGCGCCAGCGTGCCTGGGGCGTCCCGATCGCGCTGTTCGTCGACCGCGCCACCGGCCAGTACCTCAACGACCCCGCGGTCAACGCCCGCATCGTCGAAGCCTTCCGCCAGAACGGCGCGGATGCATGGTATGCCGACGGCCACCAGGCGCTGCTCGGCCCCGACTACGACCTCGCCGACTATGAGGTCGTGAAGGACATCCTCGACGTCTGGTTCGACTCCGGCTGCACGCACGTCTTCACCGTGGAAGCACGCTACGGCGAGGGAACACGCGCCAACCTGTATCTCGAAGGCTCGGACCAGCATCGCGGCTGGTTCCAGTCGTCGCTGCTCGAAAGCTGCGGCACGCGCGGTCGCGCACCGTATGACGCGGTCCTCACGCACGGCTTCGCGCTCGACGGCCAGGGCCGGAAGATGTCGAAGTCGCTCGGCAACGTCGTCGATCCGCTCAAGATCATCGGCGAGTCCGGCGCGGACATCCTCCGCATGTGGGTCGCCTCCACGGATTATTTCGACGACGTGAAGATCGGCAAGGAGGTGCTCGCCACCGCCTCCGACGCATACCGCAAGCTGCGCAACACGTTCCGCTACATGCTCGGCGCGCTCGAAGACTTCGACGAGTCGGAGCGCGTCGCCGTGTCCGACATGCCCGAGCTGGAACGCTACGTGCTCCACCGCCTCGGCATGATCGACACCGAACTGCGCCAGGCGGCCGAAGCGTACGAGTTCAACCGCTACACGCGCCTGCTGACCGACTTCGCGAGCGAGGACCTGTCCGCGTTCTTCTTCGATATCCGCAAGGACTCGCTCTATTGCGACGCGCCAAGCGACATCAAGCGCCGGTCGTACCGCACCGTCCTCGACGTGCTGTTCCACGCGCTGGTCCGCTACGCTGCGCCCGTCCTCTGCTTCACCGCGGAAGAAGTGTGGCAGTCGCGTTTCCCGAGCGACGACAGCTCGGTTCACTACCTTGAGTGGCCGACGCTGCCGTCGCTTGACGCCGACGACGTGGTCGGCAGCAAATGGCATGAAATCCGCCAGTTGCGCGTGGCCGTCACCGAAGCGATCGAGCCACTCCGCCGCGAAAAGACCGTGCGCTCCAGCCTGGAGGCCGAAGTTACCGTGCCGTCGATGCTGCTAGATGCAGACGCGCTCGCCGAAGCGTTCATCGTCGCCAAGGTCACGCCGGGCGACGCGGTCACCGTGACGCGCACCGACTTCCACAAATGCGGCCGCTGCTGGCGTCACCTCCCCGAGGTGACCGTCGATGGCGAACTCTGCAACCGATGCGACGAGGTAGTGGCCGATGCGTAACCTGCCAAAAGCCGGGTTCGGGGCGGCGATCGCGCTCTTCCTCGCCGACCAGATCAGCAAATGGGCGGTGACCAAGCCGCTCGGGATCGATTCGCTCGGCGATTCCCAGACGATCACGTCGTTCTTCGACCTCCGCTTCGTCCCCAACATCGGCATCTCGCTCGGGCTGCTGCCCGCCGACGGCCACCTGACCCGCTGGGCGCTGGTGCTGCTGACCGGCGCGATCGCGGTCGGGGTCGCGGTGTGGATGACGCGCGAGAAAAACCCTGCCGATCAGGTCGCGCTCGGCTCCGTGCTGGGCGGGGCGATCGGCAATATCCTCGACCGGATCCGGCTCGGCTATGTGGTCGATTTCTGCGACCTGCATATCGGCGAGTGGCGTCCGTTTTTGGTCTTCAATGTCGCCGATGCAGCGATTACTGTCGGCGTGCTCGTCCTGCTTGTTCGGGCGCTCCTCGTGCGCGAGAAGCCCCCTGTGGAGAATTCCCATGCGTAAGTTCGTACCCCTGGCCGCCGGCCTCACCTGCGTCGCGCTGCTCAGTGGTTGCGGGGCAGGCCGAAGCCTCGATCGCGCCCGCCCGGACGAGTTCGCCGTCGCGCGCCAGGCGCCGCTGGTGATCCCGCCCGACTTCGCGCTGGTCCCGCCGCAGCCCGGCGCCGCCCGCCCGCAGGATACCGCCGCCAACGCGCAGACGCTCGACGCGCTGTTCGGTGGGGCCGCTGCGCGCAGTCCGGCCGAGTCGGGTGTCGTCGCCGATGCGGGCGCCGACAACGACGATCCCGGCATCCGCTCTAGCGCAGGCGATCCCGGCACGACGGTGGTCGACAAGGGCTCGACGACGCGCGACATCGTCGCGGCGCCAGAGGGCGACGGCCAGGACGCGAAGACCACCGCGAACTGATCGAGCCCTAGCGGCTGACGAAAAAAAGGGCGGCTCCTCGCGGGGCCGCCCTTATTTGTATCTAACGATGTGGTTCGAAGAGCAGGAGATGCCAGTGGAAGCCTTAGCTTCCCTTCCTTGTTCTCCCGCGAAGGCGGGAGCCCAGTCTGGGTCCCCGCCTTCGCGGGGAAACAAGCTTTCAGGTTGAAGGGCGCGGAAAGCTCGCCGCGCCCACTCTCAGGCGTTCAGAACGCCGCGGTCAGCGACACCAGTACCTTGCCGTTGGCGATCGAGCCATTGCCGTCCTGGCCACGGCTGAAGCTCGGCTGAAGATACGCCGACTCGCCCTTGCCGATGTCGGTATCGACATACGCCACGCCCAGCGTCAGCGGAGTCGTCGGGATCACGTAGTCCGCCCCGAACAGCCAGTCGAAATACTCGCCGGTTGGCGACACGCTGGTCGCGAACGGGCCAAGGCCCTTGTTGCCGTTCGAATAACCGACATGCGCCTTCACGGTCAGTCCCGTGTTGGGGATCCCGCTGCTGATATCACCCCAGAGATAGAGATTGTCGTCCTTCGCATTGACGCGGTCGTAAACGCCGGCCGCCGCCGATGCCCCGTTGGTATACCACGGCCCCAGCGCCTGCTGCTTGGGTGCGTAGGCGACACCCGCGAGCAATGCGACCGGGCCGACGGTGCCCGACAGCTTGGCATAGGGCTCGATGAAGTCGGTGTTGTCGAAGCCGCTCGGGTACATGTACCAGGTCGCGCCGACGTCGAGTGCGCCGCCGCCGACGGGCACCTTGTAGCCCGCGATCAGGTCGAGCTCCATGTTGGCGCCGCCGAACGTGCCCCAGCCTGCGAGGTTGGAACCCCAGGTGCCGATGTACAGCCCGCTCTTGTGCGTGATCGTGATGCCGCCCTGGACGGCGAGATTTTCGTCCGACTGCGACACGCCGCGGAAGCGGTAGTCGCTGACGAGCCCGACCGCGCCGCTGACCGTGACCTCCTTGGGAGGTGCGGTGTCATCCTGCGCGAACGCTGGCGTTGCGGCAGCCAAAGCAATGCCGCCGAGAAGAAGTGTGGTGAAGCGCATCGTTTCCCTTTCGATACCGGAAGTCGATGTCCGCCCTGCATCCGTGGACGCCGCATCTTTCGGGGCAGAACCCCAGTGCGGTCTTTCCAACGGTGACACCGCGATGACAGCCCATGGTGCGCCGCACAAGCGAATCTTGCGTACAATCGGGCTTTGACAGCACGCATGTTGCGCAACCGCCACACTCATTTCGAAGACAACCGGCGCGTCCAACGTGCGTTCAGCGTGCTAGGACGTTGATCGACCGTCGGTTTTCCCAACCCTCGCGCTCGAGTTCGGGGATAATCGCGTCGGTCTCGGGATAACCAATGCAGAGATATGCGACGAAGTGCCAGGTCTCGGGCACGTCGAGGATCGCATGGATCCGCGACGGGTCGAGGATCGAGACCCAGCCGAGGCCGATCCCCTGTGCGCGAGCGGCGAGCCAGAGCGTGTGGACCGCAATGACCGCGGAGTACGCGACGGCTTCGGGCATGGTCCGGCGTCCGAGTCCGTGACCCTGGTCCGGATCGGGTTCGACGAACACGGCGACATGGCACGGCGCCCGTTCGAGCCCGGCAAGCTTCAGCCGCGCGTAGCTAGCGGCCCTTGCCCCTTCCTCCGTCGTCAACGCCGCCGCATTGCACGCCTCGAAATCCGCGCGGACCGCGAGGCGGCGGGCGGGGTCGTCGACGGTGACGAACCGCCACGGCTGGCTTAGCCCGACCGACGGCGAGGCGTTGGCGATCTCCAGCAACCGGTCGAGCAACCCGGCCGGCAGCGGGTCGCACCGAAAATGCCGGACATCGCGGCGCCAGCGGAACAGCGTTTCCAGTTCGGCTTGAAACGCGGGTGCAAAAATCGGTGCTTCGGTGATCGCCCCCGCGCGCACGCCTTGGCCGGAAATCGCCTAAGTCCGCGCGGCAGAGAAGGCCGCAAGCCCGGCTTCGAGGTCGGCGATCAGGTCGGCAGGGTCTTCGAGACCGATCTGGAGGCGGACCATCGGGCCTGCGGCTTCGCGCTTCGTGACGCTGCGGTAGCGATGCGGGTCGGCGGGGATGGCGAGGCTTTCGAAGCCGCCCCAGCTATAGCCGATGCCGAATAGTTGCAGCGTGTCGATCAAGGCGGCGCGGGACGCTTCGTCACCGCCGTTCAGGACGAACGAGAAGAGGCCGCTCGAGCCCTTGAAGTCGCGCACGAACAGGTCGTAGCCGGGGCAATCAGGAAGCGCAGGGTGGAGCACCTGCGCGACTTCGGGACGCGATTTGAGCCAGTTCGCGATGGTCAGCGCGCTAGACTGGTGTTGCGCGAGGCGGACCGCCATCGTGCGCAAGCCTCGGCTGCCGAGCCAGCAATCGTCGGGGCTGGCGACCTGGCCGAGCTGGAAACTCGTCTCGCGCAATTTCTTGAAGTGACCGGGCCCGGCGGTGACCGAGCCGAGCATGACGTCGGAATGGCCGACGACATACTTCGTGCCGGCGAGGATCGTCAGGTCGACACCGCGCTCGATCGCCGGGAAGAACAATGGTGTGGCCCAGGTGTTATCGAGCAGCGTCGTCACGCCGCGCGCCTTCGCGGCGGCGACGATCGCGGGGACGTCCTGTACCTCGAAGCTCAGCGAACCGGGGCTTTCCATGAAGATCGCTCGCGTGTTCTCGCCGATCAGGTCGGCGATGCCCGCGCCGATCATCGGGTCGTAATAGCGCGTGGTGATGCCGAACCGCTTGAGCAGCCCGCCGGCCATCCCGCGCGTCGGGTCATAGGCGCTGTCGACCAGCAGCAGCTCGTCGCCGGGGGACAGCACCGACAGCAGCGCCGCCGCGATTGCCGCGACGCCCGAGCAATAGAGGAACGTTCCCTCCGCACCGGGCTCGAGCGAGGTCAGCGCGTCGGCGAGGCTCCACTGCGTCGGCGTACCCTTGCGCCCGTAGAATAGCCGGTTATGCGTATCCCGCGTGGCGCTTTCGCGGAGGTGACCGACGGAATCGTACAGGATTGTCGAGGCGCGCCAGACCGGTGGGCTAACGATCCCCTGAGTCCATTCCGGGCGACGACCTGCGAGCACGACCTTGGTCGCGTCGCCGACCGGCTTGTTCGTGTCGCTCATGCCGTGCCTGTCGCTTTCGGTGTCTCGGGATCGCCGCCCCATTCTGACCAGCTGCCGTCGTACAGCGCCGCGTCGTTACCGAGCAGGTGCGCGCCGAACGCCAGTACCGACGCGGTGATGCCCGAGCCGCAGGTCATCACGATCGGCTTCGTCAGGTCGACGCCCGCCTTGTCGAACTCCGCCTTCAGCGCGTCGCCGGTCTTCCACGTCCCGTCGGCGTTAAACACAGCGCCTTGCGGCAGGTTTTTCGAGCCCGGAATATGCCCCGGTGCGGTGCCCGGCCGCGGGTCTTCCTGCGCGCCGGTGAAGCGCGTCGCGGACCGCGCGTCAAGCACCTGCTCCGCGCCGCTTGCGACGTTCGCCTTCATCTGGTCGAGATCGCGCACGCCCTTCAGGTCCGCCCATGTCGTGAAGTGACGATGGCGCGGTGTTTCCTTGCCCGACGCCGTCTCGCGCGCCTCGGCCTGCCACTTGGCAAGCCCGCCATCGAGGATCGCGACGTTGTGCGCGCCGAACAGCCGCAGCAACCACCACGCGCGCGCGGACGTGTGCCAGGGCGAACTGTCGTACAGCACGATCCGGCTACCATCGCCGAGCCCCAGCGTCTGCATCCGGCTCGCGAATTTCTCCGCTGAAGGGAGCGTGTTGGGCAGGTCGCTGTCGGTATCGCGCAACTCGCTGAGGTTCATGAACACCGCACCGGGAATATGCGCCGCTTCATACTCCGCGGCTGCATCGCGCCCTTCGGCGTAGGTCGCGTCGACGACCAGCAGATCGCTCGCGCCCAGTTCGTTCGCCAGCCATTCGGTGCTTACCAACGCGTCCATATGCGGCTCCTTGTGCTCGATCGGTCAGTAGCCAGCCGGGCCGCTCGCGTCGAGGGAGGCGACGAACCCAGCCGCCTGCGCCCGCGTCGCCTCGCGGTCCGCCTCGGACTGTTTCGCCCAGTTGCGGTACGGCATCGCCAGCCGGTTGTTGCGCCCGAGCTTGTCCTCGTGCCGCGCGAGGAAATCCCAATAGAGCGCGTTGAACGGGCACGCATCGGGCCCGATCCGCTGCTTCACGTTGTAGCGGCAGGTCCCGCAATAATCGGACATCCGGTCGATATACGCGCCCGACGAGATATACGGCTTCGACCCCAACAAGCCGCCATCGCCAAACTGGCTCATCCCCAGCGTGTTGGGAAGTTCGACCCATTCGTACGCGTCGACATACACCTCGAGATACCAGAGGTGCACTTTGGCCGGGTCCGCGCCGATCAGCAGCGCGAAATTGCCCGTCACCATCAGCCGCTGGATATGGTGCGCGTGCGCGGTCTCCAGCGTCTGGCCGATCGCCTCGCGCAGGCAGTGCATGTCGGTCTCGCCGGTCCAGTACCAACCGGGCAACTCGCGGTGGTGATCGAGGAAGTTGCGCTCGACATAGTCCGGCCCCTCGCGCCAGTAGATCCCGCGCATATATTCCCGCCAGCCGATGATCTGGCGGATATACCCCTCGACCGCGTTCAGCGGAGCACGCCCAGCGCGATATTCCGCCTCCGCCCGCCGGCAAAGATCGAGCGGATCGAGCAGCCCCGAATTGATGTAGGGCGACAGGATCGAGTGCCACAAATGCCGCTCGCCGGTGAGCATCGCATCCTCGTAGTCACCGAACTGCGCGAGCGCGTGCTTGAAGAAATTCGCCGCCTGCCGCTCCGCATCCTTCGCGGTCACGGCGTATTCGAACCCGTCGAGGCTCCCCGGATGATCCGCGAACCGCTCCGCCACCAGCGCCAGCACATCCTGAGTGATCGCGTCCGGCTTGAAGACCAGCGGGCGCGGCATCAGCAGGTCGTTCTTGGCGGGTTTCCGATTCTCCTTATCGAAGTTCCAGCGATCGCCCTCGGGCTTGCCGGCGGTCATCAACAGTCCGGTGCGCGTCCGCATCTGGCGATAGAACCACTCCATCGTCAGCGACTTCCGCTCCGCCGCCCAGGTCTCGAAATCGGCATGGCTGGCGAGGAAGCGGTCGTCGCTGCGGATCTCGACGGGGATGCCGAACAGCGTCTCCCAGCTTTCGAGCATCGCCATCACGCGCCACTCGCCGCCCTCGGTCACGACGATCCGCTCGGGGTCATGCCGCTCGACCGCGCGCGCGATCTCGCCGGTAAAGCTGCCCGCGTTGTCGGGGTCGTCGAGCGTGGTGTATTCGACCGTCCAACCGGCCTCGCGCAGCGCCTCGGCATGATGCCGCATAGCCGACAGGATGTACGCGATCTTGCGCTTGTGGTGGCGAACGTAGGTCGTCTCCTCGTCGACCTCCATCATCAGCACGATCGTGGTTTCGGGATCACAGCCCCGCAGCGAGGCGAGATCGATCGTGAGCTGGTCGCCGAGGATCGGTACGAGTGTGGTTTTCTTGCGCGTCATCGCATCCTACATGGCGGCACATGACCGCTCCCCAGAACCCATTGCATCTCGGCCAGAACAGCGCCCTCCCCGCCTCTCCAGAAGAGGCCGTGCTCGATTATGTTCCGAACCCGCGCCCGGGTCGCACGTATCTCGTGCGGTTCGCGGCGCCCGAGTTCACGTCGCTGTGCCCCGTCACCGGCCAACCCGACTTCGCGCACCTCGTCATCGACTATGTCCCCGGCGAGACGATCGTCGAATCCAAGTCGCTGAAACTGTTCCTGAGCAGCTTCCGCAACCATGCCGGGTTCCACGAGGATTGCACTGTCGGCATTGGCGAGCGCCTGTTCGACGAGATGAAACCGGTGTGGCTGCGCATCGGCGGTTACTGGTATCCGCGCGGCGGAATCCCGATCGACGTGTTCTGGCAATCGAGTGCACCGCCGCAAGATCTGTGGCTGCCGGACCAGGGAGTCGCCTCGTATCGCGGTCGCGGTTGAGGCGCCTGAAATATCGGTTTGATTTAGATTGATATTATTCCCGTGCTGCACTGCAGTATGTGATGAAACTTTATGCTACCTGAACCGTTCAAATGGATGCGCGACCGGGTTCTCCCAGAAGTGCGCGCTCAAACGAGGGACAGGGTATGGTGAAACCGGCGGACGGTGGGAATATCGCGCGACTGGCGCTGATCGGTAATTTCCTGCCGAGACAGTGTGGCATCGCCACCTTCACGACCGACGTTTTCACGGCCATGCGCGCGCGCTTCCCCGAGATCGCCGTCGACGTCTATGCGATGGACGATCATCCCGGCAAATACGACTACCCGGCTGAAGTCACCGGCACGATCCCCGAGCCCGATCTTTCGGCCTATATCGACACCGCGCGGAAGATCGAGGCCAGCGGCGCACAGGCGATCTGGCTCCAGCACGAATACGGCATCTTTGGTGGCCCGGCCGGCGAGCACATCCTCGCGCTGCTCGATCGCACGACGCTGCCCGTTATCGTCACGCTGCACACGATCCTCGAAAAGCCCAACGCCGATGAGCGCCGCGTGCTCGAAGGGCTGCTGCGTCGCGCTGCCCGCGTGGTCGTCATGGCCGAGCGTGGCCGCGACATCCTCCAGCGCGTCTACGGCGCCAATTCGCGCCAGATCGTCATGATTCCGCACGGCGTGCCCGATCGCGACCTGCTCGATCCCGCCGTGCTCAAGGACAAGTTCGGCTGGGAAGGGCGGAAGGTCATGCTGACGTTCGGCCTGCTCGCGCCCAACAAGGGGATCGAGACGGTCATCAACGCGCTGCCCGCGGTGATCGCGAAGCATCCCGACCTGCTGTACGTCGTGCTCGGCGCGACCCACCCGAACCTCGTCGCGTATGAAGGCGAGAAATACCGCGACAAGCTGAAGGCGCTCGCCGCCGAGAAGGGCGTCGCCGAAAACGTCTCGTTCGTCGACGCTTTCCTCGAGCATGGCGAACTGCTCGATTATCTCCAGGCGTCGGACGTCTATGTGACGCCGTACACCAACCCCGCGCAGATCACGTCGGGCACGCTCAGCTACGCGATCGGCGTCGGCAAGCCCGTCATCTCGACGCCGTACGTGCACGCGACCGAGATCCTCGCGGATGGCCACGGCGTGCTCGTCCCGTTCGGCGACGTCGATGCGTTCGCACGCGAGATCGATGCGCTGATGTCGAACGACCGCGATCGCAACCGTCTCGCCGAGCGTGCCTATGCGCGCGGCCGCACGATGATCTGGCCGAAGCTCGCCGAGGCGATGATGACGGAGATCCGTGCGATCGTGGCGGCGCGCCCTTTTCGCCTCGCCAAGGTGCCAGCCCCGCTGAAGCAGCTGACGCCTGATTTCGCCGCGGTCGAGCGGATGAGCGATTCGACCGGCATGCTCCAGCATTCGATCTATTCGATCCCCGATCGTCGCCACGGCTACTGTATTGACGATAACTGCCGCGCGCTGATGCTGATGAGCGCGATGCCGGGTCTCGACGACGTGACGCGCGACAAGTGGATGACGATCTACGCGTCGTTCGTGCAGTACGCTTGGAACCCGGACACGCGCCGCTTCCGCAACTTCATGAACTTCGATCGCACCTGGTGCGAGGATTCGGGCTCGGAAGATTCGAACGGCCGCACGCTCTGGTCGCTCGGCGTCACCGCGCGCGATGCGCAGGCCGCCAAGCACCGCGACTGGGCGACGGCGATGTTCGATTCCACCGCGTCGATGGCGTTGGAACTCGGCAGCCTTCGTGCGCAGGCGTTCGCGATGCTCGGCGCCGCGGCGATGCTGGAGGCCAAGCCCGGTCACCAGCTGTCGCTGTCGATCCTCGAAGCCTTCCCCAAGGTCCATCTCGACCTGCTCGCCAAGGCGCGCCGTCCGGAATGGCAGTGGTTCGAGATCGTGCTCGCCTATGACAACACGCGTCTTCCGCAGGCGCTGATCCGCGCAGGCCAGGCGCTGGGGCGTCAGGACCTGATCGACTGTGGCCTCGCCACGCTCGACTGGATCGTCGCCAAGCAGACCTCGCCGGAGGGTCGGTTTCGCGCGGTCGGCTCGGAGAGCTTTAACCGCCCCTACGCGGAGCCGTTGCAGTTCGACCAGCAGCCGCTGGAGGCGCAGGCCACCGTCGACGCGTGCGCCGCGGCGTACGACGCGACCGGCGACGTGCGCTGGCGTGACGAGGCGTTGCGCGCCTACGGCTGGTTCCTCGGCGTCAACGACCTCGACCTGCCGCTCGCGAGCGTCGCGGATGGCGGTTGCTATGACGGCCTGATGCCCAACGGGCTCAACCGAAACCAGGGTGCCGAGTCGATTTTGGCGCTCCAACTCGCAAGTTGTGCCATTTCAGGGGTATCAAAGGCAGCGCAAAGCGTGGCAGGAGCGGCGCGCGTCGTCGCCTAGCCACGCTAGAGACAGCCTGACAGGCGACGGTGCGCTGAGTGGAACGACGCGGGGCACTGCTACGATGGATCTGTTCAACCACCAGCTGCGGCTGCACGCGGACCCTTCGCGTGTCGTCGTGCGGCCGTTCCATATCGCCTGGGGCGGTCATGGCGGCGCACCGAGCCGTACCGAGCGGCTCGTCGGCGAAGTGCTGGAGATGTCGCCCGCACAGGCGCGCGCGCAGCTCGAGGTCGTGCTGAAGGATTTCGAGGCACGCCACTGGCAGACGCGGCGCGTGTTCATGACGCGCTACGACCAGATCGAGGACATGCTCGGGCTGAATGGTGCGGAGATCGGCGACGAGAAGCGCCAGCTGATCGGCGCGTATTTCTGCCACGAATACAGCTATGCCGCCGCTGCGCTGATGAACCCGAGCGCGGTGCCGCATTTCGACCAGTCGGGCATGCCGCCGGGCTCGATGCGTATCCTGATGAGCCTGCGCGCGGTCGGCGAGGGTCACATTTCCTCCGTGGCCTTCCGCGAGGGCATCATCACCTGCGAAAACCAGATGAAGCTCGCACCGGAACCCCCGTTCGCGACCGCGACGGATGCGGTCGGCAGCGGCGAGGACGAGATGCCGATCGGCCCCGTCACCGTCTATCGCCACCGCGACAGCACGCTGAGCGGCACGGTGATCTTCCCGATCACGCAGGCGCAGTCGAAGGGCCTCGAGGATCTCCGCATCGTCCGCTTCCAGCACGAGGACGGCGATTACGAGTGGATCGGCACCTACACCGCGTATAACGGCTCGGTGATCCAGTCCGAGCTGATGCGCACCCGCGATTTCCGCGCGTTCGACCTCGTGCCGATGACCGGCCCCGCCGCGCGGAACAAGGGCATGGCGCTGTTCCCGCGGAAGGTGAACGGCCAGTACATGATGATCGGTCGGCAGGACGGCGAGAACCTCTTCCTGCTCAAGTCCGACACGCTGACCGACTGGGACGACGGCGAAAAGATCCTGACGCCCGAATATCCGTGGGAGCTGGTGCAGATCGGCAATTGCGGCCCGCCGATCGAGCTCGACGAAGGCTGGCTCCTGCTGACGCACGGCGTGGGTGCGATGCGCAAATACTCGATCGGCGCGGTGTTGCTCGACAAGGACGACCCGTCGAAGGTGATCGGCCGGACGAGCCAGCCGATTTTGGCGGCGAAGGACCAGGACCGCGAGGGGTATGTCCCCAACGTCGTCTATAGCTGCGGTGCGCTGAAGCATGGCGACACGATCTTCATGCCGTACGGAATCGCCGACAGCTCGGTGGGCTTCGCGTTCGTGCCGATCAAGGACATGCTTGCTGCGATGAAGTGAGGCTAGTGGGTTAGCCCCCTTGCCCACACCAAAGCACCACCCCGGCGAAGGCCGGGGCCCAATTGGGGGACGCAGATAACGGCGAACTGCGCTCCGTTACGACCACCTTTCCAATTGGGCCCCGGCCTCCGCCGGGGTGGTGGAATGGACCAAGGTCCCAACCCAATCTTGTTCTCCCGCGAAGGCGGGAACCCAGTCTAGATCCCCGCCTTCGCGGGGAAACACGCTTACCTACCCCCTCTCCCCTCGGGGGAGAGGGAAGGGGCCCGCTCGGCGCTTGCCGGGTGGGAAGGGTGAGGGCACGCGCGTTACCGCGAAGCCGCCATCGTCCGCCGGTACATCACCCACGTCAGCACCGCGAACAGCAGCGTCCCGCCAATCAGCGCCACGCTCGCAAACCCATCGCCAACCAGCGCCAACGGCGTCTCCTTGTTGGTAAGGTACACGATCCCCGCAAAGCCAACGCCCCACAACGACTCCCCGACGATCATCCCCGTCGCGGTCAGCACACCCATCCGCCTGGCAAGCTCGGGATCGCGAGCCCGGTCCGCCCAGCGATCATATGCAAACCCCACGACCGCCCCGATCGTCACCGGCAACGTCACCGACATCGGCAGATAAACCCCGAGCCCAACGCCCAGCGGCGGCAACCGCAGCTTCCCCGCCTTGCCGAGCAACTCGTCGACCGCGATCACGACCACGCCCGTCAGCGCGCCATATCCGATCATCGCCCAGTTGAGGTTCCCCCCCAGCACACCCTTGGCCAGCGCCGAGATCAACGCCGCCTGAGGCGCCGCCAGCGCATTCGGCCCCGCCCCCGGCGCCCCCGCAAACCCGAGCGTGCTCCCCAGCAGGTTCAACACCGGCGGCACCACGATCGACCCGAACACCACGCCGATCAGCAACGCGACCTGCTGCTTCCACGGCGTCGCGCCGACCAGCTGGCCCGTCTTCAAATCCTGCAGATTGTCGTTCGAGATCGTCGCGATGCCGAACACGATCCCCGTCACGATCAGCCCGTACGCGACCAAAGCCTGCGTCGTTCCCGGCTCGACCGCACGGCCGAACCACGACACCAGCAGGATCGACGCCGCGAGAATGGCGAGAATGCCGATCCCCGACACCGGCGAGTTCGACGCACCGATCAGCCCCGCCATGTACCCGCACACCGCCGCGATCACGAGACCGATGACGAGGATGAACACCAGGCTCCCCGCGATCAGCCCGACCGCCGAAGCCTCCAGCGGCCCGCCCTGCAACACCGTCCAGAGCAGGATGCCGATCGGCACCAGCATCGCCAGCGACCCGATCCCGACGATCCCGATCGGAATGTCGCGCTCTTCGAGAGCCAGCACTTCGCCGCCGCGCTTCGCCGCCGACGCCGCCAGCGCCGAGCGCACACCGCCGACCACCGGCCCGGCGATCTTCAACAACGTCCAGATCGCCGCGACGCCGATCACTCCCGCGCCGAAGAAGCGGACGTCCGAGCGGAACACGGTGTTGGCGATCACTTCCGCGGTCCCGGTGACGCTCCCGCCCGAGGTCAAGATCGGCAGCAGGATCCACCAGCCGATCACCACGCCCGCGAACATCGCCATGCCGACCGAGATGCCGACCAGATGCCCCGCGCCGAGCAACGCGAACGACAGCCCGCCCGAGATCCCGGTCGCGCCCGCGCCGACGCGGAACCACGTCGCGGCCTCGGCGGCGGCGAGCTTGGTCTGCGTCAGGATCGCGAACCCGGCCGAAACGACCGCGTTGGCGACGATGATGCCGAGCCCGCGCGCGCTCTCCTCGCCGCCCTCGCGACTACCCGCACCGACCTTCAGAACCTCGGCGGCCGCGCGGCCCTCAGGGTACGGCAGCACGGTGTCGACGACGAGCGCACGACGCAGCGGCACCGAGAACAGCACGCCGAGCACGCCGCCGAACATCGTGATCGCCGCGGTCGTGAAGAACGGGAAGCCCTGCCACCAACCGATCATCACGAGGCCGGGCAGCACGAAGATAATCGCGGCGAGCGTGCCCGCGGCGGACGCGATCGTCTGGACGATGTTGTTCTCGAGGATCGTCGAATCCTTGAACAACCGCAGCACCGCCATCGAGATCACCGCAGCCGGGATCGACGTCGCGAACGTCAGTCCGATCTTGAGCCCGAGATACACGTTGGCCGCAGTGAACAGCAGCGTGATGATCCCGCCGAGCACGATCCCGCGAAACGTAAGCTCGCGCATGCTGGTCTCGGGGCCCGTGTCGGTTACGCCCCGCGTCGCGTCGGTCATCTGGTCAGCCTCAAAGCAATTCGGGCGACTTGTGCCATGATGTGGGTCGTGAGGAAACCGTATCGACCGCCAGAAGCGTGTTCTCCCGCGAAGGCGGGAGTCCAGACTGGGCTCCCGCCTTCGCGGGAGAACAAGGAAGGGCGGGCTGACCTCGCCCAACCCGCAACCCAAACCTACCGCGTAGCCATCCGACGCGCGAAATGCACTTCTACCGCCCGCGTCACGCTCTCCGCGATCCGGTGCCGCCCCTCTTCGCTATCCAGGAACGCAGCGTCCTGCGGGTTCGAGATATACCCCGTCTCGAACAGGATCGACGGCATGTCCGGCGCCTTCAGGACCATCAACGACGCCATCCGGTGGAAGTTCGCCTTCAACGGCATCAACGGCCGGGCCTCACGCCCGAGCAACCGCGCAAAGGTCGCCGACGCGTTCATCGTCTCGCGTTGCGTGAGGTCGATCAGGATCGACGACACGTCCGCAGGCGCCTCGCCGAGATTGACGCCCGAGATCACGTCCGCCTTGTTCTCGCGCGCCGCCAGCCGCGCGGCCTCCTTGTCGGACGCCACCTCCGACAAGGTGTACGCCGTCGCGCCGGTCGCGTTCTCCGACCCAGTGCTGTCGCAGTGGATCGAGATGAACAGGTCCCCCTTCAACCGCCGAGCGACGCCGTACCGCTCGCGCAAGATCAGGTAGCGGTCGTCGTTCCGCGTCAGGGCCACGCGCACGCGCCCCGACGCCAGCAACTCGTCGCGGATCGCCTTGGCGACCTTCAGCGTCACGTCCTTCTCGCGCAGTCCGTTCGGCCCGATCGCGCCGGGATCGACACCGCCATGCCCCGCATCGATCACCACCAGCGGCCGCGTGTCGTCACCCTGCACGCGCGGCAGTTTCATGCCTCGCGCCTTGGGCGGTACCGGCACCGACACCTTGTACTTCGGCCGCGACGCAGCCCCGAAATTGAACGGAAAGAAGTTCAGCGGCCCGGCGATCCCGGCTTCCGCGAACTGATCGTAATCGACCGTGCGCACAGCGAGCGTCAGTTCGCGCCCATCGGAGTCGAACCCGCCGTCGGTCACGATCGCCGGCTCGGCCAGATCGAATACCATCCGCATCCCCGACCGGCCGCTGCGCATCTGCGTGACGCCGGTCACCAGCCCGCGCCCCACGACCTCCCGCCCCGGAGTCGCTCCCGACACGTCGACCGCGATCTGGCGCGGGCCGGTCAGCACCCGGCTGGCGGCATCGCCGACCGCCTCGTCGAAGCGGATGACGATCCGCCCGTCCCGGATCGCGACGCTCTGCACGGTCGCCGCCCAGGCGGGGACGCTCGCCAGCCAGCCGGCGATGAGGGCGATGACCGTCAACACCTCGCGTCCTTGCCGTGCGGCCCTGCCGCCGGTCCAGCGAAAACCCATGCTACACCCCTTTGATCGATACATCCGATCTCTGTGAGCGAGCGATAGCGCCTCGCATCACAAGACGCGGTTGCGCAGTGCGGTTAATTTGCCGTTTGCCACGTATTGGCCGGCAAGGCTCTGCCGCCCCGGCAAGTCTGCGCCTCGCTGCCCCTAATTCGAGCCGAAACGCCCGCGAAAGCGACGGTTCCGGGGCTAGTTGCGAGATCGGGTATGCAGTGCTAGTCCTGTCGTACAGCCGTGTGTCGCCTGGATTTTGCCAGCGACGCGCCGGTCTTCACGCCCGCCTGCGGATCCTCGCCGGCGCGGCAATTCAGGTTGACGCTCGAATGACGCATTCCCCCCGCCCCGCACTCCGACCGGCCTTCGCCGACGGACTCGCGGTCGTGCGGGCGCCGCAGGGAGAGTTCCCGCGGCATGCACTTCGCGCAGAGGCAGTTTCGCATACCATCCGCGAGTCCGGGCGTCCGTGCCCGACCGCACCACCATCAAGCGCGCGACGGCTGCCGACAGGCCCGGCGCGCGCGCGGAGAATCTATAATGACAACGCGCATGCTGATCGACGCACGCCACCGGGAAGAGACCCGGATCGCAGTCGTCAAGGGTAACCGGATCGAGGAATTCGATTTCGAGAGTGCCGAACGCAAGCAGCTCAAGGGCAATATCTACCTCGCCAAGGTCACGCGGGTCGAGCCGTCGCTCCAGGCGGCGTTCATCGATTACGGCGGCAATCGCCACGGCTTCCTCGCGTTCAGCGAGATCCACCCGGATTACTACCAGATCCCCAAGGAAGATCGCGACGCGCTGCTCCGTGAAGAAGCCGAGCACGCCGCCGAGGAGGCAGCACTTCGCGCCGACTACGACTCGGACGACGAAGAGGGTGACGACGAGGACGACATCGAGCGCTTCGAGGACGATGGCGGTGTAGACCCCGACGTCGCCGAGGAACTCGAAGGCGGCGAAGCTGGCGAAGCACCCCGTCGCAAGCGCAAGCCAAGCGCCGACGATGCCGCGGTCGAGGACCTGCGCGAGCGTCGCATGAACCTGCGCCGCCGCTACAAGATCCAGGACGTGATCCATCGCCGCCAGGTGCTGCTTGTCCAGGTCGTCAAGGAGGAGCGCGGCAACAAAGGCGCGGCGCTGACCACGTACCTCAGCCTCGCCGGTCGCTACTGCGTGCTGATGCCGAACACGTCGCACGGCGGCGGCATCTCGCGGAAGATCAGCAACGCGGGCGATCGCAAGCGCCTCAAGACGATCATGGCCGACATGCAGCTGCCGCCGTCGATGGGCTGCATCGTCCGCACCGCGGGCCTCCAGCGCTCGAAGGTCGAGATCAAGCGCGACTTCGATTACCTCGCCCGCCTGTGGGACGGCATCCGCGAAGCCACGCTCAAGGCGTCGGCCCCCGCGCTCGTCTACGGCGATAGCGACCTGATCAAGCGCGCGATCCGCGACATCTACAACAAGGAAATCGAAGAGGTCATCGTCGAGGGCGAGGACGGCTATCGCCAGGCGCGCGAGTTCATGCGCCTGCTGATGCCGACGCACGCGCGGCGCATCAAGCATTACGCCGACCCCGTGCCGCTGTTCCAGCGCGCCGGCGTCGAGGATCAGCTTGCCGCGATGTACCATCCCGTCGTCCAGCTGAAGTCGGGCGGTTATCTGGTCATCAACCCGACCGAGGCGCTCGTCTCGATCGACATCAACTCAGGGAGGTCGACGCGCGAGCATTCGATCGAGCAGACCGCGACCGCGACCAACCTCGAGGCCGCTCAGGAAATCGGCCGCCAGCTCCGCCTGCGCGACATGGCCGGGCTCGTCGTCATCGACTTCATCGACATGGATAACAATTCCAACGTCCGTAAGGTCGAGAAGGCGATGAAGGAGGCGCTCAAGAACGATCGCGCGCGCATCCAGATCGGCCGCATCTCGTCGTTCGGCCTCATGGAAATGAGCCGCCAGCGCCTGCGCACCGGCGTGCTCGAAGCGTCGACCCGCGCCTGCCCGCATTGCGAGGGCACCGGCCTCGTTCGCACCGCATCGTCGTCGGGCATCTCCGCACTCCGCCTGATCGAGGACGAAGCCGCCCGCGGTCGCGGTTCGCTGCTCACCCTGCGCGCGAGCCAGGAAGCGGCGGTCTACATCCTCAACCGCAAGCGCGCCGACATCGCCGAGATCGAGGATCGCTACGGCGTGATCGTCGAGATCATCCCCGGCCAGGACGAGGAAGGCGCGCACATGACGGTCGAGGCGAGCGGCCCGCCGCCCGCGCACGCCCCGAAGTTCGTCCAGATCATCGAGGAAGACGAGGACGACCTCCCCGAGGAGATCGAGGACGAGATCGAGGAGGAAGAGGTCGAGGAGGCCGAAGCCGAGCAGCCGCGCCGTCGTGAGGGGGGTCGTGAGCCCCGCGAAGGCAATGGCGAGCAGCGTGCGCCGCGTGAAGCTCGCGATGCGGACGGTGAAGGCGGCAAGAAGCGCCGTCGTCGTCGCGGTCGCCGTGGTCGCGCACGTCCCGGTGAGGAAGGTGCAGCAGAGGGCGTCAACGAGGACGGCACGTTCGAGGACGCCGACACCAACGTCGAAGAGATTGACGAGGTCGAGGGCGACATCGTCGAAGTCGGCGGTGGCGAAATGGTCTCGGCTGGTGCGCCATCCGAGCAGGCCAATGGCGCAGAGGGCGAAGGTCGTCGTCGTCGCGGTCGTCGGGGACGTCGTGGCGGTCGCCGCAACGAGCAGGGTGCCGAGAACGGCCAGTCGGTCGCCGTCAGCAGCGTCGATGATGCCCAGCTGATCGCTGAGGCACCCGAGCCCGAAGCGTATGAGCCGGTCGAGTCGACCTACGCCGAGCCGCCTTACGAGCCGGCGTTCGAACCGGTCGTCGAGGAAACTCCGGTAGCGGAAGTCGCCGAGGGTCCGAAGATGCGCCGTCGTCCGCGTGCCCGTGCGGCAGCCGCAGCGGCGAACATCGCCGAGGCGGTGGCCGATGCAGCACCCAAGGCACGCCGTGGTCGCAAGCCACGTGCGATCGAGGCGGAAGCCGAGACGGTTGCACCGGAGCCCGTGGTCCCGGCGCCAATCGCTCCGGAGCCTGTCGCGGCCGAGCCGGCCGCACCCAAGCCCGGTCGTCGCCGTCGCGAAGCGGTTGCGGAAGCGACGATGGACGAGGTGAGCGCAACGCCCGCCGAGACCATCGAAGCGTCGGCGCCCAAGCCCAAGCGTGCGCGTCGCAAGGCGTCGGACGCGGTGGTCGAAGCCCCGGCGGTGGAAGCGCCGGTCGTCGAGGAAGCGCCTGCCAAGGTCGCCAAGCCCCGCGGTCGTCCGCGGAAAGCAGCCGTGGTCGATGCCGGCGATGCCGCCCCGACCAGCGAGCCGCTCGCCGAGCCGATCGCGACCACCCCGCCCAAGGCCGAAGTCCAGCCCCAGGACGTCGCGCCCCCCCGTACCGATGACGGCGCAAACGACGACCCCGACGGCGCCCCCCGTCGCGGCTGGTGGCAGCGCACCTTCGGCTAACGCCGGAGCCTAGCCATCAAGAACGGGCGCGACCGAAAGGCCGCGCCCGTTTTCGTTTGTGGGGGGCGGGAGGGGCGTGAGACCGCACGCTATCCGTCAGCATCCAAAGCCTCCCGTGGTAACGGCGAACGGCAAAAAGCTTGTATCCCCGCGAAGGCGGGGACCCAGACTGGGCACCCGCCTTCGCGGGTGAACAAGACACGAGAGCGACGCGAGGTTTGGGTTCCAGCGCCCAAAGTGAGACACTTCGGCATTCCCTCACCCACAACCACCCCGGCGAAGGCCGGGGCCCAGTTGGAGAGGTGGTAATAACGAAGCGCCGCCCACAGTTAGCGACGTGTCCCAACTGAACCCCGGCCTCCGCCGGGGAGGTGGCACATCATGGCGGCCCGACTCCCGCAAGGGCAGGCAAACACCAGCAAGCAGCGCGCGCGCGCGCCCCCCCCCTCAAACCCCTGTCCTACACACCCAAACCCTGCTCCCCTCCCCCAATGCCAAATGCCAAACCCCCATCCCCGCACCCCCGCAAAACCGCTCCCAGCGTCTGCACTTCCTATACTTCACTCTATCGCACGCCCGACCGCACGACCATTGCCCCCCCGCCCCCAATCGACGATACCCCGTAAAATGAAGCGCTTCGTAGCCGCCGCAGCCACCGCCCTCCTCCTCTGGACGACGCCCCTCCAGGCCCAGTCGATCCTTCGCGACGCCGAAACCGAAACCATGTTCGCGGAGATGTCGAACCCGCTGATCAAGGCGGCCGGGCTCTCGACGCGCGACGTGAAGGTCGTCCTCATCAATGACGAGTCGATCAACGCGTTCGTCGCCGGCGGCCAGACCGTCTACGTCCACTCAGGGCTCATCCAGGCCGCCGACAACGCCAACGAAGTCCAGGGCGTCATCGCGCACGAGCTCGGCCACATCGCCGACGGCCACGTCGTACTCGCCGACCGCGGCACCAAGCCCGCAATGGGCATGTACCTGCTCTCGATGGTCCTCGGCCTCGCCGCGATGGCGGCCGGTTCCGGCGAAGCAGGCGCGGGCATCATGGCGGCGGGCCAGCAGGCGGCGATGGGCAGCTACCTCTCGTTCAGCCGCGTCCAGGAGTCGACCGCCGACGCGACCGGCGCGAAATTCCTCCGCGAGGCGAACGTCTCCGGCCGCGGCATGCTCAGCTTCTTCAAGAAACTGCAGCAGCAGGAATACCGCTTCGGCACCGCCAACATCGATCCGTTCATGCAGTCGCATCCGCTCTCGGGCGAGCGCGTCGCGACGCTCACCGCCGACCTGCAAGCCTCGCCCGCCTGGGCCAACAAGCCCGACGCCGCGCTCGAAGAACGCTTCCGCCGCGTGAAGGCCAAGCTCGCCGGCTACGTCATGCCCGCCGACCAGACGCTGCAAGCCTACCCGCCCAGCAACCAGTCGATCTACGCCCACTACGCCCGCGCCTACGCGTATCACAAAGCCGGCTACCCCGACAAAGCCGACGCCGAAGCCAACGCACTGGTAAAGGCCGAGCCGACCGACCCGTATTTCCTCGAGATCAAGGGGCAGATCCTGCTCGAGGCGGGCAAGCCGACCGAATCGCTGGTCCCCCTGCGCGAAGCCACGGAAGGCTCGCGCAACAACCCGCTGATCGCCACCACCTTCGGCCACGCGCTGATCGCGACCGAGAACAAGGCGAACTACCCCGAGGCGACTCGCGTGTTGCGCACCGCGGTAGGTCGCGACGACCAGAACCCGTTCGCCTGGATGCAGCTCGGCACCGTCTACGAACTGACCGGGGATACGGCGCGCGCCGCGCTCGCCACCGCCGAACGCGCGAGCATGGGCGGCGACATGCGGACCGCCTCGGCGAGCGCGCAATATGCGCTGGCGAACATCCCGGCGAACACGACCGACTGGATCCGCGCACAGGATATCGCGATGGCCGCGCAGAACGAGATGGACGACAATCCCAAGCAGTATAAGCGCCGCAAATGAGCAAACTTACATTCCCGGCGATTGCTATTGCCGGCGCCGTCATCGGAGGCCTCGCGGTCTGGGGCTATGACCGCCAGGGCGGCGGCGTCGAGCGCGCGCAGGTCGAATCGATCGTCCACGACTATTTGCTGGCGCATCCTGAGATCCTCCCTGAGGCGATGGAGAAACTGCGCGACCGCGAGTCGGGCAAGACCGTCACCGCCAACCGCGACGCGATCGTCACGCCGTTCGGCAGCGCCTGGGCCGGCAACCCCAAGGGCGACGTCACGCTCGTCGAGTATTTCGACTATAATTGCGGATATTGCCGCGCGAGCCTGCCGATGATCGCCAAGCTGATCGCCGCCGACCCCAAGGTCCGCGTGGTCTTCCGCGAACTCCCAATCCTCAGCGCCGAAAGCCGCATCGCCGCCCGCGCCAGCCTCGCCGCCGCGCAACAGGGCAAGTTCGCCACCTTCCACGACGCGCTCTACGCCGGCGGCCCCGTCAGCGACGCCTCGATCGCCGCCGCCGCGGGCAAGGCCGGGGTCGACACCACACAGGCGAGCTTCGCCAAGACCGCCGACGCCGAGATCGCCAAGAACATGGAAACCGCCGCCAAGCTCGGCATGACCGGGACGCCCAGCTGGGTGGTCGGCGACCGAGTCCTGTCCGGCGCGTTGCCGCTAGAGGACCTGCAAAAAGCCGTAGCGGCAGCGCGGGCCGGCTAACCGTTCTCCTGCGAACGCAGGAGCCCAGGGTTACAAGGCGCAACGCCCGGTATCCTGGGCTCCTGCGTTCGCAGGAGAACAGGGCGGGAGCCCTTACTTTCCCCCCTCCCCACCCCCATCTTCCCCTCACGAAAAAGGGGTGCCAATGACCGAACCGATCCTGTCCATCGCGGGCGTCACCAAGACCTACAAGAGCGGCACCACAGCCCTCCACCCCGTCGACCTCGACATCCAGAAGGGCGAGATCTTCGCCCTCCTCGGCCCCAACGGCGCGGGCAAGACGACGCTCATCAGCATTATCTGCGGCATCGTCACGCCGTCCGCCGGCACGATCAAGGTGGCCGGCTACGACGCGATCCGCGACTATAAACAGGCACGCAGCCGCATCGGCCTCGTGCCCCAGGAACTTAACGTCGACATGTTCGAGACGGTGCTCGCCACCGTCACCTTCAGCCGCCGCCTGTTCGGTCGCTCGGGCCACAGCGACTACATCGAACAGGTGCTCCGCGACCTCTCGCTCTGGGACAAGCGCGACGCGAAGATCCGCGAACTCTCCGGCGGGATGAAGCGCCGCGTCCTGATCGCGAAAGCCCTCGCGCACGAACCCGAAATCCTGTTCCTCGACGAACCCACCGCGGGCGTCGACGTGGCGCTGCGCCGCGACATGTGGAAGCTCGTCCACCGCCTGCGCGAAGGCGGCACGACGATCATCCTGACGACGCATTACATCGAGGAAGCCGAGGAAATGGCCGACCGCGTCGGGGTCATCAACAAGGGCAAGCTGCTGCTCGTCGACGACAAGGCGTCGCTGATGAAGAAGCTCGGCAAGCGCGAACTCGATATCGCGCTCCAGGACCCGATGACGGCGCTTCCCCCGGAACTCGCCGACTGGGACCTGTCGCTGGAAGACGACGGCAAGCGACTGCGCTATGTGTTCGATGCGCAGGCCGACCACACCGGCATCCCGTCGCTGCTGCGCAAACTCAGCGGACTCGGCATCGGCTTCAAGGATCTCGAAACCAGCAAATCGAGCCTAGAAGACATCTTCGTCGATCTCGTCGGAGACCGCGCATGACCATCTCAAAAACCCTCCGTCACCCCGGACTCGTTCCGGGGTCCACCGTGCCGCAAACCAACGGCTCGAAGATTATGCGGAACGGTGGATGCCGGAACGAGCCCGGCATGACGGAAGGGACACGCGCATGAATACCCATGGCATCTGGGCGATCTATCGCTTCGAAATGGCGCGCGCGCTGCGCACCCTGTGGCAGAGCCTCGTCACGCCCGTTCTGACTACCTCGCTGTATTTCATCGTCTTCGGCGGTGCGATCGGCAGCCGGATGCAGCAGGTCGGCGGCGTCGGCTATGGCAGCTTCATCGTTCCCGGCCTGATCATGCTTTCACTGCTCACGCAGAGCATCTCGAACGCGTCGATCGGAATCTACTTCCCCAAATTCACCGGCACGATCTATGAGCTGTTGTCGGCGCCCGTCTCGGCGATGGAGATGGTGATCGGCTATGTCGGCGCGGCGACCACCAAGTCGGTGATCCTCGGGCTGATCATCCTCGCGACCGCGTCGTTCTTCGTGCCGCTGCGAATCGAGCACCCGTTCGCGATGATCGCGTTCCTCATCCTGACCGCGGTCGCGTTCAGCCTGTTCGGGTTCATCATCGGCGTATGGGCGAACGGCTTCGAGCAATTGAACTTCGTCCCCGCGCTGCTGATCACGCCGCTGACGTTCCTCGGCGGCGCGTTCTATTCGATCGACATGCTGCCCCAGCCCTGGCGCACGTTCAGCCTCTTCAACCCGGTCGTCTACCTGGTGAGCGGCTTCCGCTGGAGCTTCTTCGGGGTAGGCGACGTTGCGGTCGGGGTCAGCCTGGCGGTGACGGCGGGCTTCCTCGCGGCATGCCTGATCGCGATCGCATGGATCTTCAAGACCGGCTGGCGGATGAAGAACTGATCGGAGAAAGAACTACCACCCCGGCGGAGGCCGGGGCCCAATTGGTGAGGTTGCAGTAACGACGCGCTGTCTTTCGTTAGCAGCGTTTCCCAATTGGGCCCGGGCCTTCGCCGGGGTGGTGCGTACGTGCTGATCGACCGTTAAACCCTAGCGCATAACCGGCAACGTGATCCGCGAGCCCGCGCAGACCTTCTGCATCGCCTTCACGTAATCCGCCGCCTTCGCCCGCCCGATGTTCGGCACGAAAGACTGCGGGTTGCGGTCGATCATCGGGAACCAGCTCGACTGCACCTGCACCATGATCCGGTGCCCCGCCTTGAACACATGGTCATGGTCACGCAGCGGCACGTCCCACGCGACGACCTTCCCCGGCACCAGCGGTAGCGGCGCCGTATCGCTCGCCAGGAAGCGCCCGCGCCGCACCTCCATCGCGATCGGCAACTGATACCCGTTGAGCGTCCGGGCATAGTCGCCCGGCTGAAGGCTACGGCCCGTCATCGACTCGGTATCGTCGGGCAGCACATCGATCAGCTTCACTACAAAATCGCTGTCCGTCCCGCTCGTCGAAGCCCGCAACGTCGCGGACAGTGCTCCCGTCACGGTCAGGTCCGTGGTCAGGGGTTCCGACACATACCCCAGCACATCGGGCCGGTGATCGACGAAACGCTGGTCGTCCGCCTCCCACCACGCCCAGTCCGGGCTGGCATACGTCGCCGACATCGGTCGCCGGCGGAACGGCACCGGGTTCGCCGGATCGGACACGTAGTCGCGACATCCCTCGCCAGCGGCCGGCGCGGTGAACGACAGGCTGCCGTCCGCATGCAGATACAGCTCGGTCGTCTTCGCGCCCGTCGGAGGCCAAGCCGCATAGGTCTTCCACACGTTCGACCCCGACTGGAACATCTTCGCCGCAAAGTCCGGCCGTGGGCCCTTGCCGTGCAGCCAGTATGCGAAGAACGGCGCCTGGATCTGCTCCTGGAACTGCGTGCCGCTCGCCGTGCCAAGCGGGATCGGCCCGAGATGATCGGCCACCCCCTGCCACCCGCCATGCCGCCAAGGCCCCGCCACCATCTGCGCCAAGTGGTTCGGATCGTTGCGCTTCTGCCGCGCGTAGATCTGCCACGAACCCCAAGGATCCTCCTGATCCCAGAACCCGGCGACATTCAGCGTCGGCACGGTCGTCTTGCCGAGCGCATCGGTCCAGCGTTGCGCGGTATAGAACGCATCATGATTGGGGTGATCGAGCAGCGACGTGAACATCGGCACGCGTCCCTTGAACACGTTGCGATCGATCGCCTCCGCCGAGCCCGCCTTGAGGAAATAATCGTAGGTATCGCTCGGATACGCAAAGTCGGAATTCTTCGTCTTGTCGAGTTGCAGCGACGACACCCAGTCGGTCGCATAGCTCAACCGCAGCGCGCCGTTGCGGTGCAGGTCGTCCGACTGCCAGTAATCGATCCACGCCGCCTGCGGGGATACCGCCTTCAGCGCCGGATGTGGGTGTGCCAGCGCAACGGCAGCGGCAAAACCGGGGTACGACACGCCCCACATGCCGACCTTGCCATTGTTGGCGGGGACGTTCTTCACGAGCCAGCCGACAGTGTCGTAGGCGTCGGTCGCTTCGTCGACCACTTTAGGATCGCCGGGGTGGACCGCAGTCGACAGCGTGAAGACGCCGTCGGACTTGAACCGCCCGCGCATCGACTGGAACACGAACACATAGCCGTCCTTCATCAACGGCGCGAAGCGATCGGTGGTGGGAAACGGCGCATCGGGCACGCCGTAGGGCGTTCGCTGGAGGAGGATCGGCAGCGGCCCGGTCATGCCGCGCGGCCGCATGATGACCGTCTGCAACTTCGCCCCGTCGCGCATCGGCACCATCACCTCTTCGAAGGTAAAGGGGGATTGGGTGGCGGCTTGCGGCGCGGACTGCGCGAGCGTGGCGGCCGGGACGGCTGCGGTGACGGCAAGCGCGAGCAGGAGGGCGTGACGCGACATGGAATTCCCTTCGTAGACCGTGCCTCGATTGGACGAACCCGGACCTACGAAGTCAAGCCGCGCGCCACGCTCCGGTCAACATCGGGCGCAATACCAGCGAGTTGAGATCGATCAGCGCGTGCAGGACCATCGCCAGCCACAGCTCCCCGGTCATCAGATACACCGCCGCCATCAGCGCGCCGACCAGCGTGGTCGCGATCACGCCCGCCCGCCCCTGATACAGATGCATCGCGCCAAACGCCGCGATCGCGACGCCGAACGCGACGAACGCGCTACCGGATACGAGCGCGACCAGCAGCGGCAGGAACAGGCGGAAGGCGAGCTCCTCGGAGATGCCCGCCGCGATCGACATGGCCGCGGCATGCGCGATCTCCGGCCGGTTGCGCGGGAGCAGCGAGCCGACATTGCCGACAGTCTTGAGGATACGCCAGTTGCGCCGCGTCGCGAGCACCGCGCCGATGATCAGGCCACCCAGCGCGCTGCCGCCGATCATGCCGAGCAGTTCCGCGCGGCTGTTGCCTTGGAAGCTGGGCAGGAGCGTGCGGAGGGCGTCGAACTCGGGCGGCACGGTGACGAGCGCGTCGAGGCGGCCGAGCAGGGCCAGTCCGATCACCGCCGGCAGGACGAAGCCGATCGCGGCCTTGGCGATCCACAGGCGGTAGGTCTTCTGGCGCGAGGCTGTGTCGGAGAGGCGCTTGATCCGGCGGTAGCCGAGCAGGTCGCCCTTGAGGAACCAGACGAGGCTCATGATCGTGACGAGGAGGAGGACGTTGGGAAGGATCATGCCGACACTTCGCCTTTACTGCGTTCCACCGCTCGGCCTGCTTGTTCTCCCGCGAAGGCGGGAGCCCAGTCTGGGTCCCCGCCTTCGCGGGGACCCATTGTTGGCTGGTTCACCACCCTCACACAGCGCTCCACCCCGGCGAAGGCCGGGGCCCAGTTGGGGAACGTTGCTGACTACGGGCAACGCTCGGTTACTCCGACCTTGCCACCTGGGCCCCGGCCTTCGCCGGGGTGGAGCTTACTTTGCAACTGGGAATGTCGCCAAATCAATCAGTCCGATGCTCACCCTTCACCCACCGCACCGTCCCCGAAGACGCCCGCATCACCACGCTCTCGGTGGTCATCTTGCCCTTCTTGCGCTTCACGCCAGCCAGCAACGACCCATCCGTAACCCCGGTCGCCGCAAAGATGCAGTCGCCCTTCGCCAGTTCCGAAAGGTCATACTGCTTGTCGAGATCGGTGATCCCCCACTTCGCAGCACGCCCACGCTCGTCGTCGTTGCGGAACAGCAACCGCCCCTTGAACTGCCCACCGACGCAGCGCAGCGCCGCGCATGCCAGCACGCCCTCGGGAGCACCACCCGAACCCATGTACACGTCGACCGTGGTCTCGGGATCGGACGTCGCGATCACGCCGGCGACGTCGCCGTCACCGATCAGCATGATGCCGCAGCCGACCTGGCGCAGTTCCGCGATCAACGCCTCGTGACGCGGCCGGTCGAGCACGCACACGATCAGGTCGCGCGCCGGCACGCCCTTGGCGGCGGCGACGGCGTTGATGTTCTCGGTCGGCGTCTTGTCGAGATCGATGATGCCCTCGGGATAGCCCGGCCCGACCGCGATCTTGTCCATGTAGACGTCCGGCGCGTTGAGCAGCCCGCCCTCTTCGGCGATCGCCAGCACGGCGAGGCTGTTCGGCCCCGCGGTCGCGCAGATCGTCGTGCCTTCCAAGGGATCGAGCGCGATGTCGATCTTCGGGGCCTTGCCGATCGCCGAGCCGACCTTCTCGCCGATGAACAGCATCGGGGCCTCGTCGCGCTCGCCCTCGCCGATCACCACGGTGCCGTCCATGTACAGCGAGTTGAGCGCCTCGCGCATCGCTTCGACCGCCGCCGCATCCGCTGCTTTCTCGTCGCCACGCCCGACGAGCGTGGAGGCGGCGATCGCCGCCGCCTCGGTCACGCGGACCATTTCGAGGACGAGTACGCGGTCGAGAACCTGGCTGGCGGCAGCGGTCAAAGTCTATCTCCTCGGTATGTTTCGTCCCGGATAGGCAGCGGCCATCCGGTTGTCGACCCGATCAGTCCCTCAGCAGGTCGTTGATCGAGGTTTTGGAACGCGTTTGCGCATCGACACGCTTGACGATCACCGCGCAGTACAACGCCGGCTTGCCGTCCCCGCCACCGATCGAGCCCGGCACGACGACGGAATAGGGCGGCACTTCGCCCTTGAACACTTCGCCAGTCGCGCGGTCGATGATTTTGGTCGAGGCGCCCAGATACACGCCCATCGACAGCACTGCGCCCTCGCCGACGCGGACGCCCTCCGCCACTTCCGCGCGCGCGCCGATGAACGCGCCGTCGCCGATGATGACGGGGTCGGCCTGCAACGGCTCAAGCACGCCGCCGATGCCGGCACCACCCGACAGATGCACGTTCTTGCCGATCTGCGCGCACGACCCGACCGTCGCCCAGGCGTCGACCATCGTGCCCTCGCCGACATACGCGCCGATGTTGACGAAGCTTGGCATCAGGATCGCGCCCTTGGCGATGAAGCTGCCACGGCGAGCGACCGCGCCAGGAACGACGCGGATGCCCGCCGAACGGAACTCGGTCTCGCCCCAGGTCGAGAACTTCGACGGCACCTTGTCGAACCCCGGGGACCCCGCCGAACCGCCGTCGATCACGACGTTGTCGTTGAGCCGGAACGAGAGCAGCACGGCCTTCTTGAGCCACTGGTTGACCTGCCAGCCGTCAGCAGTCGGCTCGGCAACGCGCGCGGTCCCTGCGTCCAGCATCGCCAGCGCGGACTCGACCGCCTCGCGAACCTCGCCCTTGGTATCCAGGCCAAGGTTCGCGCGGTCGTCCCAGGCGGCGTCGATGATGGTCTGCAAGGTCATGATGTCTCCAGGATGGTTTCGAGCCATGGCGCAAGCACCGGCACGGTAAAATCGATGTGATCGCGCGCCGCGTCGGGCGATTGTTCGGAGCCGTTGTCGATCCACACGGTGGTCATCCCGATCGCCTTGGCCGGCGTCAAATTGCGCGCCATGTCGTCGGCGAACAGCGACTCCCGCGGATCGATGTCGAACGCCGCGCAGAACCCTGCATAGGCCGACGCATGCGGCTTCGGCATCAGGTTCATCGCGTGGATGTCGTGGATCGCATCGAAGCTCTCGCCGAGCCCGAGCCGGTCGAGGATCTTGAGCGCATAGGGCTTGTCGCCATTGGTGAAGACGAGTTTCCGGCCCGGCAGCTTGGCGATCGCGGCGACCAGCGGCGCGTCGTGCTCCAACACGTCCATCTCGATGTCGTGGACATGCGCCAGGAACGTGTGCGGATCGACTTGATGCTCGGCCATCAGCCCCGACAGCGTCGTGCCGTGATTGTGGAAATACCCCTTCTGCACGCGTCGCGCCTCGTCATGCTCGAGCCCGAGCAGGTCCTGGATGAACCCGGTCATCCGCGCGTCGACCTGCGCGAACAGGTCCGCGCTCGCCGGGTACAGCGTGTTGTCGAGATCGAAGATCCAGTTGCGGACATGATTTAGGCGGGGGTCAAGGCGGACAGGCATCGACCGGAACCTCTACGGACCGCGGCGCGCGGCGACAAGCGGTGCACGAGCCGGAACTTCGTCGACGACGTTCCCCATGAGTTTCGCCGGCTCAATTCCCGAAGTTTACGATCGCGTAACCCTTTGCATTCCAGTACGTTACGGCAAATTACAAAAGGGCGGGATTGATGCGCGGCACGAGAGCGGGGCTGCTGAGATCGGCGGCATTGGCGAACGGCCTGTTGCTAGCCGCCTGCGGAGGCGGTGGCGGCGGGATCAACAGCATACCGGCGCCGCCCACGGCGTCGACGCCGACTCCAACGCCAGCCCCGACTCCAGCACCTACCCCGGCGCCGACACCTACGCCTGCCCCCACTCCGGCCCCCACACCCACGCCAACCCCGTCGAGCGATACCAGCGAATATCGCGCCACCGTCGGCGCGGTCTCGATGAACGCGCTTGCGGCTTACAAGGTGGGTGCGACCGGCAAGGGGATCGGCGTCGGCGTGATCGACAGCGGCATCGACCTGCAAAGCCAGGAATTCGGCAGCCGCGTCTCGTCCGCCTCGCAGGACGTCGCCGGCAATACCTCGATCGACGACGAGGGCGGCCATGGCACCGCAGTCGCGTTCACGCTGGCAGGCCGCAGAAACGGCGCGGGATCGCACGGCGTGGCGTTCGACGCGACGCTGATCGTCCTGCGCGCCGATCGCCCGGGCACTTGCGCCACGGCCAGCAAGGACGACGACGAATCGGGCTGTAAATTCCCTACCGACGCGATCACCCGCGGCCTCGACGCGGCACGCACGGCGGGTGCCAAGGTCGTCAACATTTCGCTCGGCGGCTCCGAGATGCCGCAAAGCCTGAAGGATGCGGTCGGTCGCGCGACTGCCGCCGGCCTGGTCGTCGTGATCGCGGCCGGCAACGACGGCTCGACCAACCCCGATCCGTTCACCAATATCGCCGGCGAAGCGCAGGGCCGAAACCAGGTCATCATCGCCGGCTCGGTCGGGGCGAGCGACGGCATCTCGACGTTCAGCGACCGCGCCGGCACCAGCGCCGCGCATTTCCTCACCGCGGTCGGCGAAAGTGTCCGCGCGCCCGACCAGAAAGACACCGCCTATCTCTGGTCCGGCACGTCGTTCGCCGCACCGCAGATTTCCGGCGCGGTCGCGTTGCTCGCACAGGCCTTCCCCAACCTCAGCGGGGCGCAGATCGTCGACATCCTGTTCAAGAGCGCACGCGACGTCGGCGCACTAGGTGTGGACTCGGTTTACGGCAATGGCGTGCTCGACCTGACGCGCGCCTTCCAGCCGCTCGGCACGACCTCGATCGCGGGATCGAAAGCGGTCGTCTCGACCACCGGCAACGGATCGCTGTCCGCAGCGATGGGCGACGCCGCGCAAGGCGAACTCGGCGCGGTCATCCTCGATGGCTATAGCCGCGCGTTCGCGATCGACCTCGCCAAGACGATCGCCCGCCGCAGCCCGGACCGCTCGCTCGGCGGCGCGCTGCAGTCGCGGTTCCGCACGGTCGCACTGGCGCAGGGCGGCATGACCGTGTCGATGACACTAGCCCCGCGCGCGAACGGCGACGTCGCGCTCGATCGCACCTCGCTGTCGAAAGCCGACGCGACCAGCGCGCGGGCGATCGCGGGGATGGTGACGCAGCGGCTCGGCAGCACGCTGTCGTTCGGCTTCGGATTCGCGCAGGGATCGAACGCCCTCAGCGCGCAACTGTCCGGCCAGTCCGAGCCCGCCTTCCTGATCGCCAACGCCGGCGGGATGGGCTTCGACAGCAACATCCGTGCCTCCAGCGCGATGCGGCAGAGCGTCGGTGGGTTCGGCTTCACCGCGGGCATCGAGAATGGCGACGTCCTGACGCAGCGTGACGGCGACCTCCGCCTGCGCGACCGCTGGCAGCGCTCCGGCTACAACCGCGCCTCTCTGACCATCGACCGCCGCTTCGGCGCGCTGTCGACGATGGTGGCCGCCACCCGGATGGACGAGCACGACACCGTTCTCGGCGCGCGCTTCGACGCGGCGCTGGGCGCGACACGCGCGGCGACCTGGTTCCTGGATACGAAGGCGCGGTTCGATGCCGGCGCCGGCTGGAGCATCGGCGGATCGATGCGCCAGGGCTGGACCCGCGCGGCGGCGCGCGGCGGGTTGAGCGGCGACGGCCTCGTCCGCACCAACGCGTTCGCGGCCGACATCGGCAAGGACGGCGTGTTCGGTCACGACAGCATCGGCCTCCGCATCGCGCAACCGTTGCGAGTTGCGCGCGGCGGGATCGACCTCGGGCTGCCGACCTATTTCGACTACGCCAGCAACACCGTCACCGACTGGACCACGCAACGCCTCAACCTCGCCCCACAAGGCCGCGAGTTGGACGTTGAACTGCGCTACGGCCTCCCCGCGTTCGGCGGTGGCCTGGACACCAATCTGTTCTTCCGCCGCGACCCCGGCAACTTCGCCGCGCTCCCCAACGATTACGGCATGGCGATGCGGTACAGCCTGGGCTTCTGACTCTTCCCCCCTCCCTGGAAGGGAGGGGCCGGGGGTGGGTAGGCCCGCTTGAGCCACTCCCCGGCGAACACGCGGAACCCGACCCACCCCCAACCCCTCCCTTCCAGGGAGGGGAGCAGGTTCGGCTTCGTCGCAAACCATTCGACCCAAACACTGGATAAGCTACCGCTCGGTACCTATCTCTGCCGCATGACACGCTATTCCCTGCTCGATCTGGTCCCCGTCATCGAAGGCGGCACCGTCTCCCAATCGCTCGCCAACGCGGCCGACCTCGCGCGGCACGCCGAGAGCGTCGGGTTCCAGCGCTACTGGGTCGCCGAACACCACGGCATGACCGGCATCGCGTCGGCCGCGACCGCGGTCGTGATCGCGCACATCGCCGCCGCCACGAAGACCATCCGCGTCGGCTCGGGCGGCATCATGCTCCCCAACCACGCGCCGCTGACGATCGCCGAGCAGTTCGGCACGCTCGACGCGCTGTTCCCCGGCCGGATCGACTTGGGCCTCGGCCGCGCGTCCGGTTCGGATCAGCGCGTCGCGCGTGCGATGCGCCGCACGCTCGAGACCGACGCCAACGCCTTCCCGCAGGACGTGATGGAGCTCCAGAGCTACTTCGCCAACGATGGCCAGACCGGCATCGTCGCGACCCCGGGCGCAGGCGCGGACGTCGAGATGTGGATCCTCGGCTCAAGCACGTTCGGCGCGCAATTGGCGGCTGCGCTCGGCCTGCCCTACGCGTTCGCCTCACACTTCGCGCCCGACGCGCTCGATGCCGCACTGGCGATCTACCGCCGCGACTTCCGCCCCTCGGCACGCCTGACGAAACCGCACGTCATGGCCGGCTTCAACGTGTTCGCGGCCGCGACCGACGCGGAAGCGGAACTGCTCGCCACCTCGCAGCAACAGTCGTTCGTCGCGCTCCGCACCGGCAACCCCGGCAAGATGAAGCCCCCCCTCGCCGGCTACCGCGAGTCGCTCGGTGCGCAGGGCAACCAGATCCTCGACCACGTGCTGCAATGCTCGGCGGTCGGCAGCCCGGCCAAGGTCGCGCGCGGCATCGCGGCGTTCGTCGAGCGGACCGGCGTCGACGAGGTCATGGTCACCAGCGCGATCTACGACCACGAAGCACGCAAGCAGAGCCTCTCGATCACCGCCGACGTGATGCAGGACTTGAAGATCGCCGCATAAGGCTGGCCAGTAATCACGGACTGAACGGGGATCAACGCCGCGTTCAGTCCGTTCAGTCGCCGCCGGCTTCGACATACTCGAAATAGCTGAAATCGGCCGGTTCACCTGCGCCCGACATATCCTGGCAGGCCACTCCGACAAAGGCACCGGTGAAGTTGGGCAGGCCCGGCAGGGTCGCCTCGTCCGACAGGATACTCGCGTCGAACCGGTCCGCGAGCCAAGTCCACGCGCTCGATCCCGCGCTCCGGTATCCGAAGCGAAGGCTTTCGTGATCCACCTCGACCCGCAGTCCGATCGGTCCCGCGTCGATCGCGATCGGCTGGGTGATCACGCTGCTGCCGAGCGGGGTCGGTATCGCCGACAGCACCTGCAGCACGCGCCGGCCATCGTCGTCGGCGGTGACGTGCAAATAATGGAACTTGGTCGAATTATAGTAGCAGACCAGCCCCGCCGCCTGCTGGAAGTGACGTGGTTCGAACGTCACGAGCGTCTCGGCGGCATAGGCGAACGCCTGCTGCCGGCGCGCGACCAGCGACTGCGTGAAGTGGCTCCCGATCGTCTCGCGGCCGTAGAGGCGCAGATAGCCGGGCCGCGCGGTCAGGCTGAACAACTGGTCGGCATCCGGGGTGCGCAGCCACTGAAAGGCTTCGGGCAACATAGCGGTATCGAACACGCTGCGGTCGCGCCGCGGTTCGGGAGCGGCCGACGCCGCACCCTCCTCCACGACCTGTGCCGGACTCGCATCGCCGTCGAGCGTCCGCAGCCATCCGTCCTCGCCCCAGCGCATCGGCTGGATCGCGGTCTCGCGGCCCAGCACGCACCGGTCACTGACGGGCAGCGGCCGCCCGCACAGATACACCATCCAGGTTTCGCCGGTCGGCGTTTCGACCAGATCGCCGTGCCCGGTTCGTTGCAACTGCACGCCCTGCTTGCCCGTCGCGGTCAGTACCGGGCCATCGGGATGCACCTCGTACGGGCCGAACAGCGACCGTGCCCGCGCCATCACGACGGCATGATTGCGCTCGGTGCCGCCCTCGGCGACCAGCAGGTGATACCAGCCATCGCGTTTGTAGAGGTGCGGGCCCTCGGTGAAGCCAAGCGACGTGCCCTCGAAGATCATGCGACGGTCGCCGAGCATGTCGCCCGATGCGAGATCGATCTCCTGCGCGACGATCCCGGCAAAGCGCCGCCCGCCCGGCCGGTGGTCCCACAGCATGTTGAGCAGCCAGCTTCGCCCGTCATCGTCATGGAACAGCGCCGGATCGAAGCCGCTGCTGTTGAGGTGGACGGGATCGGACCACGGTCCGTCGATATGCTCCGCCGTGACCCAGTAATTATGGAAATCGCGCAGCGACGCCCCCCGCGCACCGTCGATCGTGGTCTGGCCGTAGCGCTTCACGTCGGTGTAGATCAGGTGGAACCGGCCGTTCGCGTGGCTCAGGTCCGGCGCCCAGACTCCGCACGAGTCCGGGTTGCCGCGCATGTCCAGCTGGCTCGCGCGGTTGAGCGGCCGCGTCACCAGCCGCCAGTTCGCGAGGTCGCGCGAATGGTGGATCTGGACGCCCGGATACCATTCGAAGGTCGAGGTCGCGACGTAATAATCGTCGCCGACGCGGACGATCGACGGGTCCGGATTGAAGCCGGGCAGGATCGGATTTCGAATAGTCATGCGGGCTTTCGTATCAGGACCCAGAGGAGTGCGGCGCCGACCAGGTCGAGCAGTCCGAGCAGGATGAAGAACGGCTGGTAGCCGACCTCCGCGACCATCGAGCCGAGCACCAGCGTGAAGATCAGCACGCCGAGATTGGCGGCGGTGCCCGACATTCCCGTCGCGGTCGCCACCTGGTCCTGCGGGAACAGGTCCGACGACAGCGTGATGACCGTTACCGACAGTGTCTGGTGCGCGAAACCGCCGAGGCACAGCAGCGCGATCGCCGCGATCGGGCTGGTCACCGTGCCGACGAACATCATCCCCGTCATCAGCACCGCACCCACCGTGAAGGCGCCACGCCGCGCATCGATCAGGTCGACGCCGCGCCGTTGCAGCCACGCTACCACGATCGTCCCGAACAGGCATCCGAGGTCCGCCGCCAGGAACGGCAGCCACGCGAACATCGCGATCTGGCCGAGATCGAAATGGCGCACCTGCACGAGGTATAGCGGCATCCAGAACGACAGCATGCCCCACACGGGATCGGCGAGGAACCGCGCCGCCGCGATCGCCCACAGGTTACGACGCCGCAGCAGTTCGCCGAGCGGCGGACGCTTGCGATGCGTGGCGAGCGATGCCTCCTGTCCTTCGACGATCAGCGTGCGTTCCGCCGGCGACAGCCGTCGATGTTTTGCGGGCGGCGCATACCAGAACAGCCACGCGATCACCCACACCAGCCCGAGCGCGCCGGCGATGAAGAAGGCCGCGCGCCAGCTATGGTTGAGTACCGCCCAGGCGACCAGCGGCGGCGCGAACACGGCGCCGAACGAGGCCCCGATCTGATAGATGCCGCCCGCGACACCGCGCTCTCGTGCCGGAAACCATTCGGCGACCAGCTTCATACCCGCGGGCTGCGCCGATCCCTCGACCAGCCCCAGCGCGCCGCGCAGGCCGGCGAATCCCATCCAGCCGGTCGCCAGTCCGTGCGCCATCGTGATCAGCGACCAGACCGTGACGAACAGCGTGAAGCCGATCTTCAGCCCGACCACGTCGAGCACATAGCCGGCAAGCGGCTGGAACATGATACCGATCTGGAATGCGCCGGTGATCCAGGAATATTCGGCGGCGCTGATATGCTGCTCGGCCATGATCGCCGGCGCCGCGACGCCGAGCACGCTGCGTGCAAGATAGTTGATGACCATCGCCACCACGAACAGGCCGATGATGGTCCAGCGGATATTCCTGAAGCGCCGCACCCTCACCCCCTCGGTAACGTTATCATCGCGTGGTAGCCGCCGACGCTCGCCTTAGGCAAGCATTGCTGCTGCAAAAACGCGTCGAATTGCGGTCGAGAGCAACTGGAGCCATGCGCGGCGCGGTCGCGGTCCGGCTCAGTGCGCCGCCGCGATCGGCAATTCGTAGATCGCCGCGGAGATCGCCGGTACCATCACGGTGCGTGTCCCCGCCACCTTGCTTTTGACGATCGTCACGCCGCTTGGGGACGCAATGGTGTTCGCCGCCTCCACCGTCTTGCCGGTCATGACCCAGCGCCTGCCGCCGCCTCGCAGCCTCATGCCGGAAATCGCAAGGTTCAGTCGCTGTGGCTGGAACGTCGCGTTCACCACTGCGAGGCGCAGTTTGGTGCCGTCCGGCGACAGCCCGGCGATCACGTCGAGCGGATAGGTCGGGCTGCCCGCGCGCACTTTGGGATGCGCATGGCCGACCGGGTACTTCGGCTCTGGTTGCGGTACATCGCCATCGACCTTCAGCGGAACCGTCCCGGCGCCGAAATGCTCGCCGTACAGCTTGAACACGGTGCCAGTGGCGTTGAGAGTCGCGGCGGATGGCGAGATGTCCATCGTCGACACGCCGGTGGTGAACGCCGACATCGTCAGGAAATCGGTGTGGCGGAGCATCTCCTGAAATACCATCGCATAGGCCAGCGAGGATTTCAGCGTCGGCGGCCCCGCCATGTACGCATATTCGTCGATCGACAGGAACGTCTTGGCGGCGCGGATCTTCGGGAACTTCGTTTCGTAGATCGCCCATTCCTCCGCCTCCATGCGGACATGGTTCGAGGGCGAACGAACGAACTCGATAAGCTCGTCGGCGGCCGGCGCATCGGGTCGCTTCTCCGCGCGATCATACCAATGCTCGGTGATGCCGTCGAAATTGCCCCATGCCTTGGCGAAGAAGCCGCCGGTCCAGTCCTCCTCGGTACCGAACTTCGCCTGGATGCTCTCGATCGACGAGTTCTGTTGCACGCCCTTCGGATGCAACTGGTCGGGCATCGCGCCCGATGCGATCAGCGTTATCGACGGGTCCTTCGCGCGCATCGCCTTCGCAAATTCATTGTGCTTGATCGTGAAGTAATCGAGCGAGGTCTTGCCGATCTGCCACCAGCCGAACGGTTCGTTGCCGATGTTCCACCATTTGACGCGGTAGGGCTCGGGATGACCGTTCGCCACACGCTTCGCGCCCCATTCGGAGGTCGCCGCGCCGTTGAGATATTCGACCTCCTCGGCCGCAGAGTTCGCATCGCCCAGCCCGGCATTGACCGTGACATAGGGTTCGACGCCCAGGATACGCGTCAGGTCCATCCATTCGTCCATGCCGAGATCGTTCGGCTGCATCGCGCTCCAAGCGTGATCGAACATCGGCGGGCGGGCGTCGCGGGGCCCGATCGCCTCATGCCAGTCCCAGTCGGACAGGAAATTTCCGCCGGGCAAGCGCCAGAAGCCCGAGTTCAGCGACTCCGCGATCGCGGTCGTATCCGCACGCCAGCCATTGACGTTGTCCGCCGGCATTAGCGACACCACGCCGACCCGAAACACGGCCGTACCGGTGGAGGGGCCAGTGCCGGTGATCTCCAACCGTGCATCGGTCGCCGCCGCGGTCGGCGTGAACGCAAAGCTGGCCTCGCTCCAGTCCGCGCCCGGCGTCGGCAACGGCACGACCTGCCGGTCCTGCGGCCTATCGCCCCAGACCAACGTTACCGTCACCGCCACGCCCGGCTCGCCACTCAGCTTGAGCTTGCCGACATACCGCCGGTCGCGGACGACCTCGATCCCGCCTTGGCCGATGCCGGTGACATGGTCGGGGGACACCGCGATCCGCGCGCTCTGCGTGCCGACGTACGGATGCTGCGTGTCCATCGTCACGGCCGCGTCGCCGCCGATCGGGCGCCATTTGCGGTAGACGACACCGGGCCGCCCTTCGGCATTGACCGGTGGTGGCGCGTCGCTGGCGGCCGGGCCGATCGGATAATAGAATTTGCGGTCGTCGAGCATCTCCGCCCACAGCGTCCGCGCGACCAGTCCGCCGATCGGTTCGATGAACATGCCGTATTCATAGGGTGTAACGGCCGCAGACCGCGCCGTTGCGTCGATCCGGACGGCGATCGGCTGAGCCCGTTGCGCCTCGGCCGAAACCAAGACCGTGACTTGACCCGCGAACAGGACGAACGCTGCGACGACCGGTTTCATCGATCTCTCCCCTTGGTGCGTGCTCGCCATTCCGGCGATGATCGCGACGCGCCGGTTCGATCCCGATGTCGCAGCGCATGTCCAGATAGATTACGCAGACTAATGATAACGTCAACATGAGTGTTCGGCGGGTCGGCATACTCTGGTCGAGATCCGACCAACTTGCATCGCGGGGCCAAAGGTCTAGGTCGCTTCGTCGTGTATGGTTCGTATTGAGGGGCTCGACGTGACGATCGTCGGGCGGGGTTGAAGGGATCGGTGTGAAGGAACGCGCTCGGCGCTCGCGCAGCCCGACGATCATCGATGTCGCCGCGCAGGCCGGGGTATCGCCGATGACCGTGTCGCGCGTCATCAACGGCCGCGCCAGCGTCGATCCGACCACGCGCGCCAGCGTTCAGGACGCGATCGACGCGCTCGGCTACACGCCGAACCTCGCCGCGCGCAGCCTGGTCACGTCCACCGAACTCAAGATCGGCGTGATCTACGCCAACCCGAGCGCCGCGTTCATGAGCGACTTCCTCACCGGTGTGTTCGAGGAGGCCTCGATCCGCGGAGCGCGCTTGATCCTGCTGAAGGGCGAGGACGGCCGTCCGCCCAGCCCCGCTGCACTGGAGAACCTGGTCGCAACCGGCATCTCCGGCATGATCTGCGCGCCGCCGTTGAGCGAGTCCGCCGCGGTCCTCGACGTGTTGCGCAAGGCGCGCGTGCCGGTGGCGGCGGTCGGCGCGCACGATGTCGACAACGTGATCTGCGTCCGTATCGACGATCGTCTCGCCGCGTACGAGATGACGCGCGAGCTGATCGCGATGGGTCACCGTCGGCTCGGGTTCGTCGTCGGCAACCCCGACCAGGTCGCCAGTTTGAAACGGCTCGACGGCTTCTACGCCGCGGTGCGCGAACATCCTGGCGTTCGCGCGACGATCGCGCAGGGCGATTTCAGCTTTGCCTCGGGACTCGCCGCCGGCGACCAGTTGCTCCAGGCCGATCCGCCCCCCACCGCGATCTTCGCGAGCAACGACGACATGGCCGCCGCTGTCGTCTCGGTCGCGCATCGGCGACAGCTTGACGTGCCGCGCGAACTGACGGTCGTCGGGTTCGACGATACCACCGCCGCCGTGATGCTGTGGCCGCCGCTGACGACGGTTCACCAGCCGGTCCGCCGACTCGCCGCGGAAGCGCTCGGCCTTCTGGTCGCGGAGATCGCAACGCCGCCGAGAACCCAGCCCACGCGCGCCGACCGTGTGCTGGATCACGGCATCGTCAAGCGGCAGTCGACATCGCCGCCCCAGGACGACGCCGCGCCGTAAGTCTCTCGGCGCGTCTCCCCGTGCCCTGTTTTGCCCCGCTGATAGTATGAGTATTGACTCTCCCGCAACGCCGCCGCATTGTTGCGTGGTAACGTTATCAAACAGTAACATCGAGTTGCGGGATGACGATGCGGGAACGTCAGTGACATGGCGCGCCGTCAAAAGGGGTAGGATGCAATGGTTTCCAGAATCACGACTCCGTCGGATCACGCTCGCGCCGGCCGTCGCACAGAACAGACCTGGTTTTCGGCAGCGGCGGCGCGGTCGACGTCTACGCGCTCCAGCCCGACCGCCCGTCGTTTGCACGCGCTGATCGCCGGTTCCAGCAGCGTCGTCGCGCTCGTCCTCTCGCTATACTCGGCACCATCCTTCGCACAGGCCACCGCGCCGCAAACCACCGACCCGGTCGCCGCCGCGGGGCAAGTCGTCGAGACGCCACAGTCCGCCGAGTCCGACGCCGTCAGAACGGCCGACATCATCGTCACAGGCTCCCGTATCCAGTCGAGCGGCTTTACTGCCCCGACCCCGACCACGGTCATCAGCGAAGCCGATATCCAGAACAACGCGCAGCCCAACATCTTCACGACGATCGCGCAGCTGCCGTCGTTGCAGGGATCGAGCGGCTCGGCGACCAACACGTTCAGCACGTCGAGCGGCCAGCAGGGGCTGAGTTCGTTCTCACTCCGCGGCCTCGGCACGATCCGCACGCTCACCCTGATCGACGGCCAGCGCGTCGTCGGCGCCTATTACACCGGCGTGACCGACGTCAGCCTGCTCCCGCAATTGCTGATCAAGCGGGTCGACGTCGTCAACGGCGGCGCGTCGGCATCCTACGGATCGGACGCGGTCGGCGGCGTCGTCAATTTCATCACCGACACGCATTTCACGGGCTTCAAGGGCAATATCCAGGGGGGCATCACCAATTACGGCGACGATGGGCAGGGCCTGGCGCAGTTCGCCGCAGGGCGAAGCTACCTGAACGATCGCCTGCACCTCGTCGTCAGCGGTGAATATGCCAAGGAAGCGGGCGTCGGCCCCGGCGATTTCGGCACCGATCTCGCCGGTGGTCGCGACTGGTTCACGCAGACGACGATGATCAACCGCAACGTCACCAACGACGGATCGCCGCAATATGTGATGCGCGACTTCGCCCAGCCGTACAACTTCACCAAATACGGCCTCATCACCGCCGGCCCGCTGCAGGGCACCGCGTTCGACCAGAGCGGGCGCCCCTTCCAGTTCCAGTACGGCTCGAACGGCGTGCCCGCGCGGGACAAGTCCGGCGCGGTCAAGGGCTGCTTCCCCGGCTTCTGCGTCGGCGGCGACCTGTCCGGGAACATCGATACCGGCCGCACGCTGCAATCGGCGATCCAGCGCCTCGATAGCTATGGTCGCCTCGGCTACGACTTCGCGACCGACAACGAGGTCTATGTCAGCGTCAATGTCGGCCAGGTGAAGACGCACAACCAGCCCACCAACGGGGCCAACCGACCCGGCCTGACGATCCAGTGCGCCAACCCGTTCGTCCCGGCGTCGATCCAGGCGGCATGCGCGACCGCGGGGATCACCGACTTCCAGTACGGCGCCAGCGTCGCCGTACTGCCCAACACCGAGGTCCATACCGACCGCCGCCAATACCGTGTCGTCGGCGGTCTGAAGGGCAAGTTCCAACTCGGCGGCTCGCCCTGGACCTATGACGCCTATTACGAGCGCGGCATCACCGATACCGCGATCGACGTCGACGACATCGTCCTCACGCCGCACTTCAACCAGGCGATTCAGGCGATCACGCTCAACGGCGCCATCGTCTGCGCCAATCCGGTCGCGCGCGCCAATGGCTGTATACCGCTCAACATCATCGGCGGCGCAACCCCCTCCGAAGCCGCACGCCGGTACGTGCAGCCCGAGAACGGCCCGATCCAGCGGCTTCATTTGACACAGGACGTCGCGAGTCTCGCCTTCTCCGGCACCCCCTTGGAGCTGTGGGCAGGCCCCTTGTCGGTCGCGTTCGGCGGCGAATATCGCAAGGAATTCTACAAGGTCCGCGCCGATGCGTACGGCGCCGGCGTCTCCGCACTCAGCCCGTATACCAGCGAATACCCTGCCGACCCGACCCTGCTGGCGGCGGGTAACAACTGGTACGCCGGCAACTACAAGAACGGCACCGGTGCCTACGACGTGAAGGAGGCGTTCCTCGAACTCGACGTCCCGCTCTTCAAATCTGACACCATGGGCCGGGCCAACATCAACGGCGCGGCGCGGATCACCGACTACAGCACGTCGGGCCGGATCTGGACGTGGAAGATCGGCGGAACCTGGGACACGCCGCTCAACGGCCTGCGCCTGCGCGGCGTCACCTCGCGCGACGTTCGCGCACCGAATCTATCGGAGCTGTTCGCCGCCCCGGTGACGACGACGCTGCCGAACTTTCTCGACCCTGCGCGCAACGTCAACGTCGTCGCCATCCAGAACGCGATCGGCAACCCCGCTCTCACGCCCGAGATCGCGCGCAATACCGAAGTCGGCGCGGTCTACGCCAACCCGTCCTGGCTGCCGGGGTTCAGCGCCTCGGTCGATTACTATAATATCAAGGTCATGGACGTGATCTCCAGCCTTGGCGCGGCGCAGATCGTCGACCTGTGCTTTCGCAATATCCTGCCCGAGACGTGCAGCGCCTATAATTTGAACAACACCGCCGGACCCAATTTCATCAACACACAGGCGTTCAACCTCGCCTCGATCAAGACCGACGGCTTCGATATCGAGGCTAGCTATCGGTGGCGGCGCCCGCTCGGCATCGACGGCACTTTCACGCTGCGCGGCCTGGCCACGCACATCCGCAAGTTCGTCACGGATACCGGCCTGCCGGGCACGATCCCGACCGATGGCGCCGGCGTCAACCTGGGCGCGACACCGCGCTGGAAGCTGCTCGCAGTCCAGGCGTTCAATAACGATCGCTTCGGCCTGACGGTGCAGGAACGCTGGTTCAGCGACGGCAATTACGGCAACCAGTACGTCGTCTGCGCGCCCGGCACCTGCCCGCTGTCGACCACGACCGCGCCGACCATCGACCGCAACTTCATGCCAGGCGCCTTCTATCTCGACGTCGGCGGAACGTACAACATCACCAAACAGGTGTCCGGCTATTTCAAGGTCGACAACGTGTTCGATCACGACCCGGCAGCCTCGCCGCAGAATGCCAATCCGGCCTTGTACGACATCGTCGGTCGCATCTACCGTGTCGGCGTCCGCTTCTCGTTCTGACGTCCCACGTCTACCCACGCCTGCCGTGCGAATGGCGGCAGGCACGCCCCCTCGACAGGAGACCCGGCATGCGTACGTGCGCCTTTACGATTGCCGTCATGATGCTGGGTTCGTCCGGGGTCGCGCAGACCGGCGGTACCCCCGCGACACGACCAGCGCCGCAGGAACGCGGATCGGGCGGCTACCCCGCCATCTTCGAGGAGCGAGCGGACCTGCCCGACCATGTCGTCTACCGCCCGGCGAACCTCGGTACGCTGGGTAGGACCAGGATCGGCATCTACGTCTTCGGCAATGGCGGATGCAGCGCGGACGGCACGAGTTCGCGCAACCACCTGCTGGAGATCGCCTCGCACGGCTATCTCGTGATCGCGTCGGGCACGATCCCCAAGCCGAAAGTCGCCGCCGCTACACCATCCCCGCCCCCAACACCCGGCGCGAAGCTGACCTCGGCAACGCCGACACGCGCTTTGACCGACGCGATCGACTGGGCGCAGCGCGAGAATGCCCGCGCCGGCAGTCCGTTCAAGGGTAGGATCGCCACCACCGAGATCGCGGCGTCCGGCTGGAGTTGCGGCGGCTTGCAGGCATTGTCCGCAGCGCAGGATCCGCGCGTGACGACCGCGGTGATCATGAACAGCGGCTTCTTTCCCGAAGGCGCGAACCCGATCGGCGGCGTGGTGTCCGACAAGGCGTTGCTGAAGACGCTGCACGGCTCGATCCTCTACGTCCTGGGCGGCCCGACAGACATCGCGGCCGCGAACGGCACCGACGACTTCCGGCGGATCGACCAGATCCCCGCGGCGCTGGTCAACATACCGGTCGGCCATGGCGGCACCTACATGCAGCCCAACGGCGGCATCGCGGCGGAGGTAGTAACCGCGTGGCTGGACTGGCGGCTGAAGAACGACCGAACCGCCGCAGCACGCTTCGTCGGCAAGGACTGCGGCTTCTGCAACGATTCTCGGCTCACGATCGAGCGTAAGCGCTTCGACTAGCCGGGCAGGTCGCCTGGTGACGGACTGAGAGATGGAAACCCCAGTTCTCGACCGCAACGTCGGTGAATGAAACGGCGCTCACCACCGGGCGCGGATCAAAACCAGCCGGTTCGACACCAGGGCGCGCGCTTGCCGCCGCCGTAACGCCGCGCAAGCCCGGTCCGCACCAACGCCTCGCCCAGCGACTTCCCGTCGCGCTCGACGATGCGCAGTTTGCGGCCATAGCGATCGACGTCGCGCTTGATCGGGACCAGCGTGAAGGGGCCGGCGTTGAGCAGCGCCTGCATCTTCAGCGTGGCGGCCTTGCCGGCGCGCGCTTCGGACGCACAGCGGGGCGGATGAGTTTCGGGCGTGTCGATGTCGGCGATGCGGATCTTGGTCCCTGCCATCCAGAAGGTGTCGCCGTCGACCATGCAGTCGATCCGCTTGGCATGGCCGCATATCGTGAAGCGCGCGGATACCGCCTTGCCGCCCGACAGCGCGGAGGCGGCGGCAGCGGCGGTCGACGCCGCACTCGCGACGCCTGCCGCCGTGGCCAGCGCCCCGGTGGTGGTGGAAGCGGCGGCGGCGGCAGCGTTTGCGGAAGTCGACGCGTCCGCCGCGGCAGCGTCCGCGGCCTTGCTCCAGCCGCCCGGCACACGCAGATGCCCGGCGGGCCAGGCGATCCCGAACCCGCTGGGCCATTCGACCTTCAAGCCTGGCGGCACCAGAGCCGCCCAGTCGATCTGGCGGATCACCGGCACCATCAGCCCGAGCAGCACGCCGTAGAATACCAGGCGGAGTTGCAGCAGGACTCCGGGCGCCGGGCGTCGACCGGATCCACCGCGGCGCGTGGCGCCAGCGCGATCACCACTCAGCAACCGCATGAAATCAAACACATACTCCATCGTCCCTCGCGCGTACGCGCGCGCGCGACGATGTCACCTCACGGCGGCGAAGGTTGCGACGGGCGGAGTCGGAAACGAGGCGAACGCATCGTGAACATTGACCGGATGCACATCTCGGGTGCGATAACCGGTGTGCGTTGCCGCATCAGCGTCGTGCCGGAGCAACTTCATGGGGGCGTCCAGCATCCCTGGAACGCGGCGTGGGCACGAGCGATGCTGCTGTCCTACATCGGCGAGCCGTGATCAGATGCGGCGTGAGCATGGCATCCATCCGCATTCGGACGACCGATTACGACGCTGTCGAGCGATGTGCGCAACCGCGCCAGCGTGTGAACTTTGTGCACTTCCGCGCCATCCGGGCATCGGTGAAGCTGCGATGGCGGGCGTTCGAACCGCTCGATCGGGACTCGAAAGCCCGACGGCCCCAGACACACGAAGGGCGGAAAATGGCCTTGACCATTCCCCGCCCTCGTTACGCGCCCAGCTTTTCCCTCTTGCGAGGCAAAGGCTTAGAAGTGCGTGATGATGCCGAGCATCGGACGGAAGCTCTGCGCGTCGCCGAAGGTGTTGACCTCGGCGCGGATGCGGAAGCCTGCGTTGCCGGTGATGCCCTTCAGGCCGATGCTCTGCGGACCGACTTCTGCGCCGATGCCGTAGGTGATCGCGCTGTAGTCACGACCGGTGTCGCCGCCGTTGGTCGAGCGTGCCGAGAACTTGTCGAAGTTGACCCACTGGTAGCCGACCTTGCCGTAGATCAGGCCGCTGTCGCCAGCGCGGAAGCCGAAACGGCCTGCTGCGCCATATTCCCAATCGATGTTGCCTTCGATGCCCTTGATGACGTTGCCTTCAGCACCGACGAAAACCGGGCCGAGGGGGATGTTCACGCCAAGGACGCCCTGGACCAGCGAACCCGATGGCTTGTAGCCGCGACGGGTCGAACCGTCGGCGTTCAGCGCCTGCGGGATGCCGTGGCCGCGCTCGTTGTCGAACTGCTCCCAGCCGCCCATCACGCCGAAATACGGCTCGATGCCGAATGCCTTCGAGCCGTCCGGAGCGGCTGCTTCGCCGGGCTGTGCGCTGTTGTCGACGGGTGCCGGTGCCGACATGTCCTGCGCGAAGGCGGGAAAAGCGACCGTTGCGGCGGCAAGGGCGATTGCCAGGGAAAGCTTACGCATGGGTGTGACCTTATCTCGAGTGTTGCGTGGATCCCCGACTGCACGGTGCGTCGGTTCGGTCCAGGCAAGTCGAAACAGGCCGGCGGGCACATGGTTGCACAAAAAACGTCACATTCAGGGAACTGCCAGGGAACTGTTCGCCTGTGTTGCGTTACAGCAACGGTTCCTGTCACTCAGATGAACGAACCGTGGCCAAGCCGTGGCGACATAGGCAGGAATACAGCGGAAAAGCGGCAAAAAGCAGCCGGCGCCGATACTCACACCATCCGTTTACCTGCTGGTGACGATTGGTGTGCGATGCAGCAGCAATGGGGTTTTCACGCCTGTTCCGCAGCCGATGGGCGGCCCTGTTCTGGGCGGCCGGCATCGTGTGGACGGCGTATGACGTGGCCAGCGACGCACCGGAACCAGTGGCCACGAACACGGTTCCAGGCAATGTCGTCGAACAACCGACCGACGCCGCCGGAGCTGCGTTCAATGCGGACGATCTGGCGATACTTGCCAACGCCGCAGGCTGAGGGCGACGCGCCCATCGCAGGCGCGCCGCCGATAGTTCAGGGCTTCAACGCGACGTCGTCTGCGTCCTTCAGGTCTTCGTCGTCGTCGATCGTGTCGTCGTCGAGTTCGTCCTGGACGTCGTCCTCGTCCATGTCGGCTTCGTCCATCGTCACCGACGAGTCCGTCTCGCCGACCTCCTCGGAGTCCATTTTGGTCTCTTCGATCGACTCGTCGTCGGTATCGTCTTCGCCCAGATCGGGTTCGAGGTCGGTCAGGATGATGCCGTCGCTCGGCCCGTTGCGCGTGGCCTCGAGGATCTCGGCGCGCTGGCTCTCGTCATAGCCCTCTTCGTCATAACCGTCGTCGCCCGAACCGGCACTCGGCACCTGATGTCCGCCCATGGTCACACTCCCTCGTTCCAGGACGCCCGCGTGATGCAGGCTTACCCGGTGCGAACGGTGGACGTGCGCGCTAGTTCCTTCAAGCGCGCGTGGGCGCCGTCGACGCAGGCCGGAACAGGCGCCCACGCTCGGTGATCAAGATGGCAACGAGCGCCGCTAGTCCCGCGAGCAGGAACCCGCCGACCAGCGGCACCGTCGTGCCGTTGAACGCCTGCCCGATCAGCGCGCCGAACACCGCACCGACGGTCACGCTCAGGAACCCCTGCACGCTCGACGCGGTGCCGGCGATCCGCCCCATATTCTCCATCGCCATCGCCGAGAAATTCGACACGGCCAGCCCGAAACAGCCGAGCGTCAGCGCCTGGAAGACCGCGAAGCTGACCAGCGTCTCGAACCCGATCTCGATCGCGAACAGATGGACGAGCGAGACCAGGATCAGCAGCGACAGCGCGCCATGGCTGATCAACCGCGTGCCCAGCCGCATCACGATGCGTGAGTTGAGCAGGTTGCACACGGCCATCGTCACCGACGTCGTCGCAAAGATCAAAGCCAGCAGCGATGGCTTGTGGAACACGTCCGCCATGATCTGCTGGATCGAATTGAGATAGCCGTACAGCGCGCCCATCAGCGCAGTCGACGCGAGCGTATAGCCGAGCGAATTGCGGTCGCCGAGCGTTTGCCGCCAGTCGCTGAGGATCCGCCCTGGCGTGATCGGCAGGACGTTCTCGGGCGCCAGCGTCTCGGGCATCCGCAAGTAGAACCACACCAGAACGCCCAGCGTCAGCACCGCGACCGTCCAGAAGATCGCGCGCCAGTCGCCGAACTGGAGCACTGCCCAGCCAAACGTCGGCGCCAGTATCGGGACGATCATGAACACCATGAACGCGATCGACATGACCCGCGCCATCGCCCGCCCATGATAGCAGTCCCGCACCAACGCGATCGTCGCAACCCGCGCCGCGGCGATCACCGCGCCCCCGAACGCGCGCGCGGCCAGCAACAACGTGAAACTCCCCGCGGTCGCGCAGGCAACGTTGGCGATGATGTAGAGCACGAGCGACCAGAGCAGCACCGTCCGCCGCCCAAACCGATCCGCGAGCGGCCCGTGAACGAGTTGCGCCACGCCGAACCCAATGACGAATGCGGTTACCACGAATTGCCGGCCGTTCTCCGACGCGACGCCAAGCGCGTCGCCGATCGCGGGCAGCGCGGGCAGCATCGAGTCGATGCCGAGCGCAGTCAGCGACATCAGCGAGGCGACGAGCGCGACGAACTCGACGAAACCGATCGGCGCGCCGCGCATCGCCGGCGCGTCGGATTGGGGATCCTGGGTCTGCATGATGCGTGCGCCTGTACCCTCTCGGGCGGCCGCGCGGAACCCGCTAACCAGCGCCGCCCCGTGACGATTGCGCGATGCACCAACGCCTCCTATCTGTATTGCCAGAACAACACACTTCGGAGACAGTCATGATCCGTCCGTTTTTTCTCGCCGCTGTCGGCCTTACCGGCGTGCTAGCACTGTCCGCCTGCGATCGCTCGAACGAGGATGCGTCGGTCTCGATCAACGCCGATGGCGGCAACGTCCTCGGCGCGATCAACGGCGAGACCGGCGAGATGAAGATCGACGTGCCCGGCTTCCAGGGCACGGTGAAGCTGCCGAAGATCAAGATCGACACGGGCAATTTCGATCTCAACGGCGTGCGCCTGTATCCGGGGTCGTCGATCAAGTCGCTCAATATCGTCGGCGATGAGAAGGCGGGCGGGTTACGCGTCGCCTTCGCCAGCCCCGCCACCCCGACGATCGTCCGCGACTGGTTTGCACAGCGGCTCGGCAAGGTCGGCTACCAGGTCCATCCCGAGGGCGCGAACCTGATCGGCACCACCGACGAGAACAAACCCTTCCGCCTCGAACTCGCGCCCGACGGCAAGGACAAGGCGACCGGCACGATCGTCATCAGCGGCTAGTCTACGATCGTCCCTCGCCAAGGGGAGGATTGAAATCTCGCCCCACCCTAACCCAGGCATTTGGCACGCCACCCCCGATCGCCTATATCGGGCATCCCCCAAACCGGACACGCACCCCATGCTCGATACGCCCGCCGCCCAGGTCCCGACGCTCAGCCTCGCAACGCAGGATACCGACCCCGATGGCTTCGCCGCCGCGTTCGGCGAATCGTTCGAGCGGTTCGGCTTCGCGATCGTCGCCGATCACGGCATCCCCGCCGACCTGATCGAGCGCGCCTGGGCCGAGACGAAGCTTCTGTTCGACCTCCCCGAGGACGAAAAGCGCGGCTATCACATCCCCGGCGGCGGCGGCGCGCGCGGCTACACGCCGTTCAAGACCGAGATCGCCAAGGACGCCAAGGTCGTCGACCTCAAGGAATTCTGGCACGTCGGCCGCGAACTCCCCGAGGGGCATCGCTACGCGGACACGATGGCGCCGAACGTCTGGCCAACGCGCCCCGAGGGCTTCAAGCCGGTCTTCCTCGAATTGTTCGCCGCATTCGACCGCGCCGGCGACAAGCTCCTGTCCGCGATCGCGCGCCACCTGAAGCTCAAGCCCGACTGGTTCGACCCGGCGGTGAAGGACGGCAACAGCATACTTCGTTTGCTCCATTACCCGCCGATCCCCGCCGATGCCGAAGGTGTCCGCGCCGGTGCGCATGAGGACATCAACCTCATCACGCTGCTGCTCGGCGCCGAGGAAGCCGGCCTCGAACTGCTCGACCGCGCGAACGGCCGCTGGCTGTCGATCAAGCCGCCCGAGGGTGCGATGGTGGTAAACGTCGGCGACATGCTTCAGCGCCTGACCAACAACGTGCTGCCCTCGACCACGCACCGCGTCGTCAACCCGCCACCCGAGCGCCGTGGTCACTCGCGCTACTCGATGCCGTTCTTCCTGCATCCGGCGCCGGATTTCCTGATCGAGACGCTGCCCGGCACGATCACGCCGGACAACGCGAACCGCTATCCGAACCCGATTACGGCGCACGACTACCTGTACGAGCGGCTGGTCGAGATCGGTCTCATCAAGAAGTAAGGTAGCATGTTTCCCTGCGAAGGCGGGGATCCAGACTGGGCTCACGCCTTTGCGGGAGAACAAGGAAGCGTTGGCACTGACCACTGCACCACCCCGGCGAAGGCCGGGGCCCAGTTGGAAAGGTGGTCGTAACGACGCGCACCGCTCTGTGATCGCCGTCCCCCAACTGGGCCCCGGCCTTCGCCGGGGTGGTGCATCTCTCGGGAAAGCTGAAGCGCGCAAACACCCCACCGCTTTTCTCCCTACCTGATACCCAACAAGCACGCATCGCCCATTGGTCCGCGCCCCCGCATCCGCTAGACCGCGCGCGATGCCCCATCTCTATCTCGTCGACGGCTCCGGCTATATCTTCCGCGCCTATCACCGGCTGCCGCCGCTCACCAACAAGCATGGCGAGCCGGTCGGTGCGGTGTACGGCTATACGACGATGCTGTGGAAGCTCGCGGACGAGGTCCACGCCGCCGACGGCCCGACCCACATGGCGGTCATCCTCGACAAGTCGTCGAAGACCTTCCGCAACGATCTCTACGACAAGTACAAGGCGCAGCGCCCTCCCCCACCCGAGGATCTCGTCCCCCAGTTCCCGATGATCCGCGACGCCACGCGCGCGTTCAGTCTCCCCTGCATCGAGACCGAGGGACTCGAAGCCGACGACATCATCGCCTGCTACTCGAAGGCCGCGCTCGCACAGGGCTGGGAAGTCACGATCGTATCGTCCGACAAGGACCTGATGCAGCTGATCGAGCCCGGTCTCGACATGTACGACACGATGAACAACCGCCGGCTCGGCGCGGAACATGTCGCGGAGAAGTTCCACGGCGTCTCGCCCGCGCAGCTCGGCGACGTGCTCGCGCTGATGGGCGACAGCGTCGACAACGTCCCCGGCGTCCCCGGCGTCGGCCTCAAGACCGCGGCGAAGCTGATCCTCGAACACGGCGATCTCGAATCCGTGCTCGCTGCCGCCGACGGCATGAAAAAGGGCAAGCTGCGCGACAATCTGATCGAGCATGCCGAGATGGCGCGTCTGTCGAAGGTGCTCGTCACGCTCAAATGCGACGTTGCGCTGCCCGAGCCGCTCGAAGATCTCGAACTTAAGGGCATCCCGGATGCGCCGTTGCGGGCATTCCTGGAGCACCACGGCTTCAAGTCGCTGATCGCCAAGCTCTCTGCGGTCGCCGAAGCGCCTGTTGCCGAACCGGCAAGCACAGCCGAGTTCGACGAGGACGAGCCCTGCAAGCACGACGACTACGAAACCGTCGTCGACGAAGCCGCACTCGATCGCTGGGTCACCGTCGCCAAGCACCAAGGCTGGATCGCGATCGACACCGAGACCACCGGCATCGATGCGACGCGCGCGGACCTGGTCGGCGTCAGCATGGCGCTGCATCCGAACCTCGCCTGCTACGTACCTATCGCGCATGGCGGCACGGATTTGCTCGCGGAAAACCCGGTCCAGCTCGATCGCGCGCTCGTGCTCGCGAAACTGAAGCCGTTGCTGGAGGATCCGAGCGTCCTGAAGATCGGCCACAACCTCAAATACGACATGATCGTCCTCGGCCGCGCCTACGCGTCGACGGGCGGCGTGACCATCGCGCCGTTCGACGACACGATCGTGATGAGCTTCGATCTCGACGCCGGTCTGCACGGCCACGGCATGGACGAACTCGCCGCCACGCATCTCTCGCACAGCTGCATCGCGTTCAAGGACGTCGTCGGCACGGGCAAGACGCAGCGGACCTTCAACGAAATCGACCTCAAGGCCGCGACCCGTTACGCCGCAGAGGACGCAGACGTGACACTCCGTCTCTGGCGCCGCTTCAAGCGCCGCCTGCCCGCGGAAGGCTCGACCCGCGTCTACGAGATGGTCGATCGCCCGCTCGTCCCCGTCATCGCGCAGATGGAAATGTACGGGATCAAGGTCGACGCCGCGAAACTGTCGAAGCTCTCGACCGAGTTCGCCGGCCAGATGGCGAGCCTGGAGACAGAAATCCACGCGCTCGCCGGCGCGCCCTTCACGATCGGCAGCCCCAAGCAATTGGGCGACGTGCTGTTCGAGAAGATGGGCATCAAGGGCGGCCGAAAGGGCAAGTCCGGCGTCTATTCGACCGACGTCAACGAACTCGAGCGGATCGCGGCGGACAAGGACTCGCCCGGCGCCGTGATCGCGCGGAAAGTGCTCGACTGGCGCCAGCTGTCGAAGCTGAAATCGACCTATACCGACGCGCTGCAGGCGCAGATCAACCCGGCGACGGGCCGCGTCCACACGTCCTACTCGCTGACCGGCGCGCAGACCGGCCGCCTGTCGTCGACCGACCCAAACCTCCAGAACATCCCGATCCGCACCGAGATCGGCCGCCAGATCCGCGACGCGTTCGTAGCCGAGCCCGGCAACGTCATCCTCGCCGCCGATTACTCGCAGATCGAACTGCGGCTGGCCGCGCACATGGCGAACGTCCCCGCACTGAAGGCCGCGTTCGCAAACGGCGACGACATCCACAGCCTCACCGCGCAGGAACTGTTCGGCGAGGTCAACCGCGACACCCGCGGCCGCGCCAAGACGATCAACTTCGCGATCCTCTACGGCATCTCGCGATGGGGACTCGCCGGGCGTCTGGACGTGTCGGCGGACGAAGCGCAAGCGATGATCGACCGCTATTTCGACCGCTTCCCCGGTATCTCCAACTACATCGTCGAGACCACGGAAAGCGTTCGCGCGAGCGGCTTCACGACCACGCTGTTCGGCCGAAAGACCCATTTCCCGCGCATCCGCTCGAAAATCCAGCATGAGCGGCAGGGCGCCGAACGCGCCGCGATCAATGCGCCGATCCAGGGGACAAGCGCCGACATCATCAAGCGCGCAATGGTGCGGATGGGGCCGGCGTTGCTCGAAGCGGGGCTGCCCAATGTCCGCATGCTTCTCCAGGTCCACGACGAACTCGTGTTCGAACTGCCGGAAGGTGACGTGGACGCAGCCAAACCGGTGATCGAGCAGGTCATGGCGAACGCCGCGCAACCCGCGGTGACGCTCGACGTCCCACTCGGCATCGAGATCGGCACAGGCCTCAGCTGGGGCGCCGCGCATTGAGCCAGAAACTGCCCAAAAACCTTCCCTCCTCCCTGGAAGGGAGGGGCCGGGGGTGGGTCGGCTCGAGGCAGGCGCAACCGAACCTCACTGGCCAACCCACCCCCTACCCCTCCCTTCCAGGGAGGGGAGAAGCGTGACCGCGGCCACGCAGGATATCGACACGCTCGCCAAGGGCGGGCGAACCAACATCGCCGGCTTCGTCCTCCGCCTCGCCGCGCGTATCCCGTTCCTGTTCATCGCCGGCCGCATCTACGGCCCCGACCTCGTCGGCCGCTTCGCAATTGCCGTCGTGGTGGTCGAACTCGCCGCGCTTCTCGCGACGCTTGGGCTAAAGCGAGGGCTCGCCCAAGCACTCAGCAGCGCCGACCGCCCGCACGCCAACGTCGTGTGGGATGCGATGGCGGTCGCGTTCGTCGCCTCGCTGATCGCCAGCGCAGTCCTCTGCACCTTCCCGCAGATCATGTATCCGAACAGCGCGATCACCGGGCTCGACCGGTTCCTGCCGCTGATCATCGTCGCGGTCGCCTGGTCCGACGTGAGCCTCGCCGCGCTCGCCTATCGCCTCAACGTCAAGGCCGCGGTCACAGCGCGCGCGGTGGTCGAGCCCTGGACAATCTCGATCGCCGCCTGGGCGTTTTCCTATTTCACGATCCGCGACGGCCTGGTCCTCAGCTACGTCGCGTCGATGACCGCGGCGCTGATCGCCAGCCTCGTGCCGTTCCTGCGCAGTTACGGCGTGCCGCGCGGCTGGAAACCGCAGCTACGTCCACTCTACGCGCTCGCCCGCGCCAACGTGCCGCTCGCCGGTGCCGACATCCTCGAATGGGGCAGCCGCAACGTCGACCGCTTCATCCTCGGCGTGATGTTCGAGCCCAAGGTCGTCGGCATCTATTACATGGCGCAACAGGTCGCGAGCCTGCCGCAGAAATTGAAGACCAGCTTCGACCCGATCCTCGGCCCCGTCATCACCCACAGCCTCGCGATCAACGACCGCGCAGCCATCGCCAACCAGGTGCGGCAGGTCGCGTTCTGGATCATGGCCGCACAAGGCGGGCTTGCGCTGATGGGCTCGATTCCCGGCGAAGCGGTGATGGGCGTGGTCGGACCGCAGTTCGTCGCCGGCACCGCAGCGCTCGCGTTCCTGCTGACCGCCGAGGTGCTCGCCTCGACCGGTGCCGTCAGCGAATCTGCGCTCGTCTACATCGCCCGCCACCGCAACCTGATGATCTCCGCGGCGATGCTCGCGTTCCAGGTGGGTCTCAGCTTCGTACTGATCTTCACGATCCGAGCGATGGGCTACCCGGTCAATTACCAGGCGGCGGGCCCGGCGATCGCGCTGATGTTGTCGGTTGGCCTGACCTCGATCATCAAGGCAAAGCTGCTCGGCCATCTGCTGGGCGCCAATGTCTCGCCGTGGCGCTGGCCGCTGATCTGGGCGGCGCTCGCCGCGATCGTCGTGGGGGCGGGCTTCACGGCATTGCCCAAGCGCTACGAATGGGTGGAACTCGCAGTCGGCGAACCCGCGATCGCCGCGACCTATCTCTACATCCTGTGGAAATACGCGTTCGGACCCGCAGACCGCGCACTGTTCGGCAAAAAGCCGGACGCCATCGCACCGACGCTACCGCAGACCGGAACGGCGGTCCTCTAGACCGTCAGTATGCGCGGGCGACCGCGAACTCGACCGCCTCGACCATCGCGTCCTTGGCGGCGCCGTTCGCGAAGCCACCGATCGAATCGATCGCGCGCTGGCCGTAATGCCGTGCGCGCGCGAAGGTGTCGTCGATCGCGCGGGTCGAGCGGATCAGGCGGATCGCGTGTTGCAGATCGGCCTCGCTGTCGCGGCGACCCTCGACCGCATCCTTCCAGAACGCACGATCTTCGACCGAACCGCGCGCATAGGCGAGGATCACCGGGAGCGTCATCTTGCCCTCGCGGAAGTCGTCGCCGGCGTCCTTGCCCATCGTGTCCGCGTCCGAGACATAGTCGATCGCGTCGTCGACCAGCTGGAACGCGATGCCAAGATTGCGGCCATAAGCGTCGAGTGCGGCCTCTTCCGCTTCGGGCCTTTCCGCAACAACTGCCGAAATCCGGCAAGCAGCCGCGAACAACGCCGCGGTCTTCGCGCCGATGATATCGAGATAGCGCTCCTCGCCAAGATCGACGCGGCGTGCAGCGGTGAGCTGGTTGACCTCGCCCTCCGCGATCACGGCGCTGGTAGAGGAGAGGATCTTCAGCGCCTTGAGGCTGCCCGCCTCGACCATCAGTTCGAAGCTGCGGCTGAACAGGAAATCGCCGACCAGCACGCTCGCGGGATTGCCCCAGATGATGTTCGCGGTGCGCTTGCCGCGGCGCAGGTCGGAGCCGTCGACGACGTCGTCGTGAAGCAGCGTCGCGGTATGGATAAATTCGACCGCGGCGGCGAGCAGGTGATGCTGCGTCCCGGTATAGTCGATCAGTTGCGCGCTCGCGAGCGTCAGCATCGGCCGCATCCGCTTGCCCCCACCCGCGATCAAGTGACCGGCCAGTTCAGGTATCAACGGGATTTCCGACTGCATCCGGCCGCGAATGACCGCATTGACCTGGTCCATGTCGCCGGTGACGAGTTTGACCATCGGGTCCAGCGACGGCTGGGACTCGGGATTGGGACGCAGGGTTTCGAGGCGGTGGACGGTAGCGCTCATCTTCCCGAGCCTCTGACGCCTATGCCCCTGCAAAGCAACCCTTGCCGGGCCTCACCTCGCCTCGCGACACCTTGCCGTTCGCGATCCACGCCCGCAAAAGGCGCGCCGAACCAACGAAAGGGTAGTAGGTGGCTGACGACCTGTTGACCGGATACCGCCAGAGCATCGACAATATCGATGCGGCGCTGATCCACATGCTCGCCGAGCGCTTCAAGGTGACCCAGGCGGTGGGCCGGCACAAGGCGACGCACGGCCTGCCCGCCGCCGATCCCGGCCGCGAGGAACGCCAGATCGCCCGGTTGCGACACCTCGCCGCGGAGGCGCAGCTCGATCCGGAGTTTTCCGAAAAATTCCTGCGCTTCATCATCGACGAGGTCATCCGGCATCACGAGCGGTTGGCACACGATCCGGGTTGAGGCGTGAGGCGGTTGCTTGAGCGTATCGACTCCGCCGAACTACCACCCCGGCGAGGGCCAGGGCCCAACTGGGGAACGGCGATAACGGAACGCAGTGCGCTGTTACGACGACCTTTCCAATTGGGCCCGGCCTTCGCCGGGGTGGTGCTTCGTCGCTTGGCAATTCGCGCGTTGGAGGATTGCGGCACGACGCTCCACTGCATGACGAAAACGTCACCTTCGCTCCACCTATCGATCACTTCGTCTGGTGCAATCGGTTGCGGATGACGTGGTTCTACCGTTTGCTGCTGGCCCTGGTCGCGTTCGTGCTGGCCGCGACCGGTTTCATGGGCTGGCTCGGCTATTTCGGCGGGCCGCTGTTCACCGACGTCCATCCGGCCAAGCCGCGGCGTCCGTTCGCCGTCGTGCTCCTTACCGGCGATCTCGGCTACAAGATCGGCATGGCGCCGCAGATCGCGCGGCGGCTGGCGGCCGACGGCGTGCCGGTGGTTGCGGTCAACACGCTGACCTATCTGCGCACCGGGCGGACGCCGGCCGACATAACGACGCTGATCGCGCGCGCCGAACAGCGCGCGCTTCGGCTCGGGCACACCGAGCGGGTCGTGATGATCGGCCAGTCGTTCGGCGCGGACATGCTACATGTCGGGCTGGTCGATCTCGCGCCCGAACTGCGCGCGAAGATCGCGAAGGTCGTGCTGATCGTGCCCGAGGACAACGTGCAGTTCCGCGCGTCACCGAGCGAGGTCTTCGATCTCTGGACCCCGACCGTCGACGCGATGCCGACTGCGCGGCAGCTGACCTGGGCACCTTTGCTATGCGTGCAGGGCGCGGAGGAAGTCGGCAGCCTGTGCCCGTTGCTGACCCAGGCCAATGCGACGCGGATCGCGTTGCCGGGCGGACACCCGCTTCACCGCGACGCCGATGCGCTCTACGAAGTGCTAGCGCGGTTCGTTTTCGCGGATTGAGGATCGACCGATGATTCCTGTGATGATGGCGCTCGCGATGGCCGTGGGCAGCCCGGCCCCTGCTTCCCCCGTGGAAGGGACCTGGCACAACCCGAAGAACAGCGTGGCCGTGAAGACCGGCGCCTGCGGGGACAGGCTGTGCGGCTGGGTGGTGCGGGCCAGCGACGAGGCGCAGGCCGACGCCCGCGATGGCGGCACGCCGAAACTGATCGGCACCGCCTTGCTCCGCGAATATCGCCCTAGCGGCCGCAGGAAATGGTCGGGCCAGATCTTCGTGCCCGACATGGGCCGCACCTTCGGGTCGACGCTGACGCTGGTCGACGCGAATACGATCGACGTGAAAGGCTGCCTGATCGGCGGGTTCCTGTGCAAGACGCAGACCTGGCACCGCGGTTGACCCGATGACGACTCGTCCGTTCGTTATTCGGGTCCGCGACTGGATCGCGCACCGCCGGGGCACGCTAATCGCGCTGGCGGTGCTCATCGTAGCGGTGCTTGGCTTCGCTGCGATCCACAAGCTGACCGCCGAAATCCGTCTGTCCGAAGTCCGCGCCGCGTTTTCCGCGCTCGGCTTGTCGCAGCTCTCGGTGGCGATCGGGCTGACCGTCGTCAGTTATATCGCGCTGACCTTCTACGATTCGATCGCCCTGAAAGTGATCGGCCATCCACTGCCGTGGAGGACCGCTGCAGTCGCGTCGTTCACCAGCTATACGATCAGCCACAATCTCGGGCTGGCCATGCTGACCGGCGGCTCGGCGCGATACCGCGTGTATAGCCGCGCCGGGCTAGACGAAGCCGCCGTGGCGCGCGTCGTGCTGATAGCCGGCGTGACGTTCTGGGCGGGCGTAATCACGGTCGCGTGCCTGTCGATGGCGATCCATCCGGGGACGCTGCCGATCGTGAAGTGGACGATGCCGCCTCTGATCGAGCGCAGCGTCGGCATCGTCATCCCGCTCGTCATGCTGGGGATCGTCCTGCGTCACCGCCAGGGCGGTTCGATCGGGCTGCTCGGCTGGCGGCTGCCCCTGCCGAACTGGCGGCAGGCGCTCGCGCTCCTGCTGGTCTCGACGGTCGATCTCGCAGCCGCGAGCGCGGCGTTGTTCGTGCTGCTCCCCAATGCCTCCCCCGAGCTCTATCCGGTGCTGTTCCTCGGCTACGCGGTGGCGATCGTCGTTGCGTTGATCAGCCATGTGCCGGGCGGGCTCGGCGTGTTCGAGGCGGTCATCATCGCGACGATGCCGCAGGACAATGCGACGGTCCTCGCCGCGCTGCTCGCCTACCGGATCATCTATTACGTCGCGCCGCTGATCCTGGCCGCGGTGCTGATGGCGTTCCATGAGGGTCGGCAATGGCGTGGACGAGGCACAGATCCGCTCGCAATCGCACTGCCGCTAGCGCCCTTGCTGCTGGGCGTGCTGGTTTTCCTGAGCGGCGCCATGCTGCTCGTGTCGGGCGCACTGCCCGCGGCCCCCGGTCGCATGGACACGCTGGCGACGATCCTGCCGCTGCCGATCAGCGAGATGGCGCATGTCGCGGCGAGCCTCGTCGGCGTGATGCTGCTGCTGGTCGCGCTTGGGCTGTATCGACGGCTCGACGGCGCATTCTGGGCGGCGCGGACGCTACTGGTTGCGGGCGCGCTGTTGTCGATCGCGAAAGGCCTCGATTACGAGGAGGCGACGATCCTGCTGCTTACCGCCGCCGCGCTGCAATGGACGCGCGCCGCGTTCTACCGGCGGACGCGACTGACCGCGGAGCCGCTGTCCCCGGAATGGCTGGTTGGCGTAGGTGCCGCGATCGGGCTGTCGGTGCTGATCGGCTTCTTCGCCTACCGCCGCGTCGGCTATTCGAGCGACCTGTGGTGGCAGTTCGAGACCAACGCCAACGCCTCGCGCTTCCTCCGCACCAGCCTCGCGGTCGGGCTGTTGCTGATCGGCGCGGCGATCTGGCGGCTGTTCGCGGCAGCACCCGTGCCGATGGTCCACGACATGCTGCCCGACGACGTCGCGACCGCCGCACTCGCGCATGCCGACCGCACCGACGCGATGCTCGCCTTCACCGGCGACAAGCGCTTCCTCGTCTCGGACAGTGGCGACGCGTTCCTGATGTACCAGGTCAAGGGTGCGAGCTGGATCGTGCTCGGCGATCCGGTCGGGCCGAGCGAGGCGTGGTCCGAGCTGTTATGGGCGATCCGCGCCCGCGCCGACGCTGCGCAGGGCCGATTGTTATTGTACCAGATCGGCCTGCGCATCGTCCCGATCGCGATCGAGATGGGGCTGAAGCTCGTCAAATACGGTGAGGAGGCAACGGTCGAGCTCGACGGCTTCACGCTGGAGACGCCCGAGATGCGCAGCGTACGGAAGGCCAGCCGTGTCGCCGAACGGGCAGGTGCGGAGTTCGCGGTCGTGCCCGCTGCCGAGATGTCGGCGGTCATTCCCGAATTACAGGCGATCTCGGACTGGTGGCTGGCCGACAAGGATCATGCCGAAAAGAGTTTCAGCGTCGGCCGGTTCGAGCCTGGATACATGGCGAAGTTCGACTGCGCGGTGGTGCGGATCGAGGGCAGGATCGTTGCCTTCGCCAACGTCTGGGGCACGCCGAACAGGCAGGAGCTGTCGGTCGACCTGATGCGCCACGCCGAGGACATGCCGCAGGGTGGCATGGATTTCCTGTTCACGCGGCTAATGCTGTGGGGCCACGAGCAGGGCTACCGCAATTTCTCGCTCGGGATGGCGCCGCTGTCGGGGATCGAGGCGCGGCGCCTGTCGCCGACCTGGTCGAAGGTTGCCGCCTTCCTGTTCCGGCACGGCGAGCGGTTCTACGGGTTTGCCGGGCTGCGTGCGTACAAGGAGAAGTTCCGACCGAACTGGACGCCGCGCTATATCGCCTCGCCGGGCGGCACGTCCTTGCTGCGTGGATTGATAGATTTGCGGGCTTTGGTGAGCCGGTAAGGCTTGCTAGGGCTCGTCCATGAGCTTCCTCCTGGCAATCGAAGGCGCCGACGGCGCGGGCAAGGCCACCGCCTCGGCACTGGTGGTCGAGCAGTTGCGCGCCGCGGGCCGCACCGCGGATGTCGTCTCGTTCCCGCGCTATACCGAGACGGTCGGCGGCTGGGCGCTGGGCGCGATGCTGGCCGGCAGCCTGCCGCGGGGCACGTCGCCCAAGGCAGCGGCGGTGCTGTATGCGCTCGACCGTATGGAGTCGCGCGATCATCTGCTGGCGACGATGGCGGCGAACGATGTGGTGGTGTTCGACCGGTATATCGCCTCGAACATGGCGTATCAGGCGGCGCAGGTGCCGGCGGACGAAGCGGACGCAATGATGGCGTGGATCGCCGACCTGGAAACGGGGTCGTTCGCACTGCCGAAGCCTGATCTCTCGGTGTACCTTGACACCCCGGCCGCGATCGCGCGCGGGCTGATCCTGAAGAAGCGGAAGCGGTCCTACACCGACGATGCGTTCGATGCGTACGAGGCGGATACCGGACTGCAGGATCGGGTGCGGACGAACTACGCGGCGATGGCCGAGGTCGGGTTGCTAGGGCGCTGGGCGACGGTGTCGACGGTAGCTGATGGTGCATCGCGCTTGCCCGCCGAGATCGCGGCGGAGATCGTCGCCCTCCTTTCCTGACGCCGCTGCCCTCCACCCCGGCGAAGGCCGGGGCGCAATTGGAAAGGTCACAGTAACGGCATCCGACGCCCGCCAAGCGTCGTCCCCCAATTGGGCCCCGGCCTTCGCCGGGGTGGTATGCGGTTGCGCGCGCGTGCGCGTCCGCAAATCCCTCTATCTGTTTCGAAACTTCTCGTTATGTAGATTGACTATATAACGAAGGGGTGGCGACAATGCGGGGACATGATTTCGCGCGGCTTAGTGCCGTGTTGCTGGCTACGATGTGCCTGCCGATGATGGCAGACGCGCAGACCAGCGCCGCCAATCCGGAACAGACACGCACTGAGGGCACCACGGCCCAACCGAGCGCCGACCCCGACACCTCGATGGAGGTGATCGTCACCGCCCGCCGTCGCGCAGAAAACGCGCAGAAGATCCCCGGTTCGCTATCCGTCGTAGGTGGCGCGCTGCTCGACCGCTCCTACACCGTGAACACGCAACAGCTCGCACAGCTCGTCCCCGCGCTGAACTACAGCTCGGCCAATCCCCGCAATACGGCGTTCACGATCCGCGGGCTCGGCAGCAGCGTCGTCGCGGTCAGCCAGGCGAACGATGGGCTCGAACCCGGCGTCGGCTATTATGTCGACCAGGTCTATCACGCGCGCCCCGCCACCGCCGCGTTCGACTTCAGCGATATCCAGCAGGTTGAAGTGCTGCGTGGGCCACAGGGGACGCTGTTCGGCAAGAACTCGACCGCCGGCGCGATCAACATCACGACCCGAGCCCCGACCTTCACGACGCAGGGCGAGGCCGAGATCAGCTATGCGAGCTACAACTTCCTCCAGGTGAAGGGTGCCGTCTCGGGCCCGATCATCGGCGACACGCTCGCCGGTCGCCTGTCGGTGGTCAGCACGCGCCGCGATGGCGTGATCGACAACGTCGTCACCGGCCGCGATCAGAACACCATCGGCAACCAGGCGATCCGCGGCCAATTGCTGTTCCGACCTTCGGAAGTGTTCCAGGTGAAGGCCAGCGCCGACTTCACCAACTTCCAGAGCAACTGCTGCACGCAGGTCTATTACAACGTCGCCACCCGCCCGACGAGCGGCGCCAGCGGCGCGGTGTTCCGCACGGCCACGCGCCAGTTCGGCGGCCCGACCGGCCTCGCCGCACAGTTCAACTACGCACCGCCCAGCACCAATCCGCACGACCGCAAGACCGACATCGACGCGGCGCTTGGTGTCGACACCAACGAGGGCGGCGTCGGCGTGATCGCGGACTGGAACCTTGGTGGTGCGACGCTCACCTCGGTCAGCGCGTGGCGGTTCTGGAACTGGGACGCGGCGAACGATCGCGACTACACCAGCATCTCGATCCAGACCGAACAACACATTCCCTCGCGACAGGACCAGTACAGCCAGGAACTGCGTCTCGCCTCGAACGGCGACCACAAGCTGAGCTACGTCGGCGGACTCTACTTCTTCCGTCAGCGCGTCATCGGTCGCCCGATTTCGATCTACGGTTCCGCCGCCGCACGCTACCTGATCGGCACGTCGACGGGCACCGGCGCCGCCGCAACCGCCGTCCCGAGCAACCTGCTCGACGGCTACGGCACCGACGGCCGCACCGATTTCCGCTCGGACAGCTATGCGGCATTCGGCGAAGTGAACTGGAAGCCGGTCGATCGCCTCACCCTCACCGGCGGGCTTCGGTATACCTATGAAGAGAAGGAGGGAACGTACGACACCTTCACCTTCGGCGGCTTGCAGACGACCAACGCCGCACTGAACACGGCCAAGCTGTCGATCCTGCGCGGCCAGAACTACGCCGCCAGCGACAAGGACGGCGCGCTCACCGGCCGCGCGAACATTGCGTACCAAGCGACCGATAACGTCCTAGCCTATGCCAGCTACGCGCGCGGCGAGAAGTCGGGCGGGATCAACATGTCGGGCCTGCCGCTCAACGACCAGAACCAGCCCGCGATCGGCACCGCAGTCGTCCGCCCCGAGAAGAACACCGCGTACGAGATCGGCCTCAAGACGCAGCTGTTCGACGACCGCCTGATCTTCAACGTCGACGGCTATTACACGCGCGTCACCGATTTCCAGGCGAACGTCACCGACACCCGCGCCGCCGCCGCTTTGCGTACCTACCTCGCCAACATCCCGAAGGTCACCGTCCGCGGCTTCGAGGCGGACGCGACCGCGCTCGTCACCCGCAACCTGTCGCTGCGCGGCAGCGTCGCGTACGCGGACGGCAAGTTCAATTCCTACCCGGCGGCCCCCTGCCCGATCGAACGGATCTTCAATACCGCGGCGTTCTGCGATCTCAGCGGCCAGCGCCTGTCGAGCCTGCCCCGCTGGTCGTACACGCTCGGCGCGGACTACAACCAGCAGATCGCCGACATCGGCAGCGGCTTCCTGCACGTCGATTCGAACACGCGCACGCGGCAGTTCGGCGATCCCTCGGGTTCGGCGTTCACGGTGATCGAAGGCTATACGATCGTCAACGGCAGCATGGGCTTCCGCTCGAAGGAGGGCTGGGAACTCGCTGTGTTCTCGCGCAACCTGCTGAACAAAGATTACACCCAGAACGTGACGATCCAGGCGGGCAATTCGGGCCTGATCCTCGCCACGCCGAGCGACCCGCGCACGATCGGGCTTACCTTCCGCATCAAGCAGTGAGTATGAGGCGGGGATGACGGACCCCGCCCTCCACGCCACGATCCTGCTCGCCAAGGACCAGACCGGCCGCGTCGGCGCCGACCGGATCGCGCTGCTCCGCGCGATCCGCGACGGCGGCTCGATCACCAGCGCGGCGAAGGTCGTGGGGCTGAGCTACAAGGCGGCGTGGGACGCGGTGCAGGTCATGAACAATCTGTTCGACCGCCCGCTCGTCCTCCCCGCGGCGGGCGGCAAGGACGGTGGCGCGAGCCCGATCACCGAGGCGGGCGTGGCGGTGCTCGACGGCTATGCGGTCGCGGAGGCCGAACTCGCCAGCGCGATGGCGCGGATCGAGGCGAGTGTGTCGAACGGGCTGTCGCTGAAACCATTGCTATGGGGAATCGGGATGAAGACGAGCACACGCAACGTCTTGCGCGGCACCGTGTCGCGCGTGACGCCGGGGACGATCGATGCCGAGGTGACGCTGGCATTGGCGGACGGCGTGGAGATCGTCGCGACGATCACGCGCGGCAGTGCCGAGGATCTGGGACTGGTGCCGGGCGCGACCGCGCTCGCGCTGATCAAGTCGAGCTTCGTAATCCTCGCGCGTGGGGACGAGTCCCTGCGGACGTCGGCTCGGAACACGCTGGCGGGAACGGTGATCGCGCGCGAGGACGGTGCGATTTCGAGCGAAGTGACGCTGGAACTGACGCTCGGCAAGACGCTGACCGCGACGTTGACCAAGGAGAGTGCCGAGGCGCTCGACCTGCAGATCGGCACGCGGGCGCTGGCCTTGATCAAGGCTAGCCATGTAATCCTGGCGGTGGAGTAAGAGTTTCCGGCTTTAAGGATGCGAGGTGGCTTTCCTCCCGTCATCCTGACGAAAGTCAGGATCCAGGGTAACCGAGCGCTGCCCTGCTTTGCTCTGGATCCTGACTTTCGTCAGGATGACGGACGCTTTGTTAGTGCGGCCTCCGGCTTCAATTCAACGCAGGTTCGGACGGCAGAGCTAGCTTGGCATCGACTCAATCCTAACATTTCCGTCACAAACCGATTCCGCATTGCAGCATCGGGAATCGCCATTACTTAGCACGCTAATGACTTCCCCTCGCGGCGTCCTCGAATCGTCCTACGCTCGCACTCTCCTGCCGCTCGCGAAGATGTGGCGGCGGGCTGCCGATCGCGCGCTCAGCGACATGAACGTCTCCGCGTCGATCGGATGGACGTTGGTGCAGGTAGGGCGGCTCGGCGACGACGTCCGCCAGACCGATCTCGCTAACGAACTCGACGTGACGCAGGCCTCGCTGGTCCGCTCGATCGACCAGATGTCGGCGGCCAAACTGGTCGAGCGTCGCCGCGACGCCGCCGACGCGCGCGTCAGCCGTATTCGCCTGACCGACCGCGGCCGTGCGCTCGTCACCACGATCGAGGCGAAGTTCGCAAGCCTGCGTGCGGGGATGCTCGACGACGTGTCCGACGACGATCTCGCCACCGCGCTGCACGTCGCGGAACGGCTCGGCGCACGGTTCACGGCGGATCACGCCCGATGAGGCCGGCACGATGAACCTCACCCGGTTCGGCGGGAAGGAAGCGCTCTTCTCGGTCAAATGCCTGATCGCGGCGTTCCTGGCCTATTACATCGCGTTACGCATCGGGCTGACGCGACCCTATTGGGCCGTCACGACGTCGTATATCGTCGCGCAGCCGCTGGCCGGCGCGGTCCTGTCGAAGGCGGTGTTCCGCGTCGCCGGCACGGTACTGGGCGCCGCCGCAGCGGTGGTGCTGGTGCCGAACCTGGTCAACGCGCCCGAGCTTCTCTCGCTCGGTCTCGCGCTGTGGCTGGGTCTGTGCCTGTATATTTCGCTGCTCGACCGGACGCCGCGCGCGTACCTGTTCCTACTTGCAGGCTATACCGCCAGCATCATCGGCTTTCCCGCGGTCACGACGCCGGGTGCGGTGTTCACGATCGCGGCGTTGCGCGTGCAGGAGATCACGATCGGCATTTTGTGCGGGAGCCTGATCCACGGGTTCGTCTTCCCACAGACCGTGACCGCGACGCTGCTCGCGCGGATCGACGCGATCCTGGCCGATGCCGAACGCTGGTCGCGGGATTCTCTGGCGGGGGCGTCCGATGCCGCGCTCGACCGCGATCGGCGACGGCTGGCGCTCGACATCAACGAGCTTCACCAATTGTCGATCCACCTGCCGTTCGACACCGCGCGCCTGCTGCCGCGTACGCGGACCCTGCGCGCGCTCCAGGCCGAACTGTCGATGTTGCTGCCCCTGGCGAGCGCTGTCGACGACCGGATCGTCGAACTGAAGCGCGGTGCCGATGCGCCCCGCCCCGAAGCGCTCGCTCTGATCGAGGACGTCCGCGAATGGCTGCGCGATCCGCCGCCCGTGGCGGAACGCGGCCCGACCGCGGACGCCTTGATCGAACGGGCGCGTGTCCTCGAGCCGGTGGTGGGCGACACGCTGATCTGGCGCGATGCGTTGCGGCTCAGCCTGCTCGCGCGGCTTGGTGAACTGGTCGACGCGCATCGCAATGCACGCGACCTGCGCGACCAGATGCGGTCGCCGTCGCGCGCACCGGTCACACCCGCGGTCGCACGGCTGCTCGCCCGGATCGCCAAGCGACCGCTGCACCGTGACCGCGGCATCGCACTCCGCGCCGCCGCCGGCACCGTCGCGACCATTCTGCTCGGCTGCGTCTTCTGGATCGGTACGGGCTGGTCGGACGGGGCGGGCGCGGTGCTGATCGCGGGCGTGTGCTGCGCGCTGTTCGGCAACAGCGATGATCCCGCACCATCGATTCTGGCGTTCTTCTACGGCACGATCATCGGGCTGGTCATATCCGCCGTCTACGCCTTCGCCATCCTGCCGCGCGTGACCGATTTCGTGACGCTCGCCGCCGTGCTCGCACCGCCGATGCTGATCGGAGGGATGTTCCTGGCCCGTCCGGCAACCTTGCTGATGACGCTCGGCGGGCTTCTCGGGGCGCTGAATACGGTCGGCCTCAACGATCGGTTCGGCGGCAGCTTCGACGCGTTCCTCAATGGCGGCATCGCGCAGTTGATCGGCACGTTGTTCGCGGTCGTGACGGTCGGCCTGTTCCAGACGATCGGCGCGGATACCAGCGCGCGGCGACTGATCCGCGCAGGCTGGCGCGAACTGGCAGCGCGCAGCGATTCGATGAGCCGCCCCGATGCCGCGGGTTGGATCGCCCGGATGCTCGACCGCATCGGCCTGCTCGCGCCGCGCCTCGCGTTGCAGGGCGAGGATCCGGGCAAGCCGCTGCTCGACGCGCTGACCGACCTGCGCGTCGGCGTCGCGGTCGGCGAACTCAAGCAGTTGCGGATGGATGGCTCATCCGAAGAGGCCGCAGTGATCACGCCGGTCCTTCGTGGTATCGGCGCGCATTACCGTGCGTTACGTCCGGATGAACCCGCGCCACCCGAACCCGATCTGCTCGCCGGAATCGACGCCGCGATGACCGGTTTCGCGACCAGCACGCCCGATCGCCACCGTACCGGCGTGCTCGCGCTGACCTCGCTACGCCGCAATCTCTTCCCGCAAGCACCAGCGTATGGAGCACCGGCATGACCGGCGAAATCTCGATCGGCGGCGTCTATCTGCCGAGCATCCTGCTGCTCGCCGTCGCCGCCGTCATCCTGACCGGCATCGCCACGCGGCTGCTCGCGTTCGCCGGCGCCTACCGCGTGGTGACGTATCGACCGCTCGTCGACCTCGCGCTGTTCATCCTCATCCTCGGGCTGCTTGCCCTGCTGACCGGACCTTCCGCATGACCTCTTCCCGCTTCAAATCGCTGTTCGCCCCGCTGGGTCGCTCGGCCGTCACGCTGATCATCGTCGCGCTCGCGGTGCTGGTCGCGCTGTGGCTGTGGAAGCGGTACGAGACCGATCCGTGGACGCGCGACGGGCATATCCGTGCCGATATCGTCCGCGTGACGCCCGATGTGGCGGGTCTCGTCACGCAGGTCGCGGTGCGCGACAACCAGGCGGTGAAGCCCGGCGACGTTCTGTTCGTGGTCGATCGCCCGCGCTTCCAGCTGACGCTGGCACAGTCCGACGCGTCGATCGCGAGCGCACGCGCGACGCTGTTGCAGGCACGGCGCGAGGCGCAGCGTGACCTGGCGCTCGGCGATCTTGTGGCGAAGGAGACGCACGAGCAGAACGTCGCGCGCGTGGCGACCGCGTCGGCCGCGCTGGCGCAGGCGCAGAGCGCACGGTCGACGGCGGCGCTCAATCTCGCGCGGACGACGGTGCGCGCGACGGTGCACGGGATCGTCACCAACCTCGATCTCCATCCCGGCGACTATATCGCGACGGGGGCGCAGGCGATGGCGCTGGTCGACACCGACTCGCTGCGCGTCGAGGGCTATTTCGAAGAGACCAAGCTCGGCAGCATCCGGGTCGGCGACCCGGTGATCGTCCACCTGATGGGCGAACCGCAGGCGCTGCACGGCCGCGTTGACAGCATCGCGGCCGGAATCAACGACAGCGAGCGGACCAACACGACCAACCTGCTGCCCAACGTGAACCCGACCTTCAACTGGGTGCGGCTGGCGCAGCGTATCCCGGTGCGGGTGAAGCTGACCAGCGTGCCGAAGGGGACACAGCTGATCGTCGGGCGGACTGCGACGGTGACGGTCGTGCCGCGGGTCGCGCCGGGGACGACGGCATGATGTTCGGTCGCCATCTCACGTCGCTCAGAAACGCCCTCTCTTCCCCCCTCCCTGAAAGGGAGGGGCCGGGGGTGGGTCGGCTTCCGCACGTCCGAACCGTTATGCCACGAGCCGGCCTACCCACCCCCAACCCCTCCCTCTCAGGGAGGGGGGCCGTTGCGTCCGTGGCTGCTGTGGTGGCCTCCACATTGCTCGCCGCGTGCACGACCGCTGGCCCGAACTATGCGCTCCCCGAGTCCGCCGTCGTCAACCGCCCCTCCGCCCAGGGCAATTTCGACAGCGGCCGCGAGAAGGCGTTCGTCAACGCCCCCCTTCCCGATCGCTGGTGGCAGTTATACGGCGACGCCCGCCTCGACTCGTTCGTCACCGAAGCGCTAGCCGCCAACACCGACCTCCGCGCCGCCGACGCGAACCTGCGCCGCGCCGATGCGGTGGTCGCCGAAGTCGCGGCGGGCCGCACGCTGTCGACCGTCCTCGGCGGCGGCGCCTCGCTTGATCGGCCCTACACGACCGGCGGCAGCCTGCCGGGCACGCTCGATTACAACCTCGGCATCACGCTCGCCTACCCGCTCGACCTGTCGGGCCGGATCCGCCGCGCGATCGAGGCGGCACAGGGCGATGCCGAGGCGGTCGCCGCCGCGCGCGACAATGTCCGCGTGACCGTCGCCGCGGAGACCGCGCGCAGCTACGCCACCGCTTGCACCGCGAACTCGGTGCTGGCCGCGAACAACCGCATCCTCGCGCTGCAACGCCAGACGCTGAACGTGACGCAGCGCTTGCAACGCGGCGGCCGCGGCACCGCGTTCGACGTAACGCGCGCTCGGACTGCGGTAGACCAGAGCGAGGCGTTGATCCCCTCGCAGGTCGCGACGCGCACCGCCGCGCTCTACCGCCTCGCCACGCTGATGGGTCGGGCGCCCGCGGACTATCCCAAGGACGTCGCGACGTGCGCCAGGCCGCCCGCCCTTACCCGCCCGCTGCCGATCGGCGACGGAACCGCCTTGATCCTGCGTCGCCCCGATATCCGTCAGGCCGAACGCTCGCTCGCCGCCGCAACCGCGCGGATCGGCGTGGCGACCGCCAACCTCTATCCGCAAGTAAGTCTCGGCGGCTCGGCCGGATTCACTGGGCCGGTCTCGTCGCTCGGCTCAACTAACGCGTTCCATCTCGGGCTCGGGCCGTTGATCAGCTGGAGCTTCCCCAACCGCCCGGTCATCCGCGCGCAGATCGCTCAGGCCGGCGCCAGCGCGGACCAGGCGCTCGCGCAGTTCAATTCGACCACGCTCGAAGCACTCCGCCAGACCGAAACCGCACTCTCCGCCTATGCGCGTGAAGGCGACCGCAACGCCGCGCTCCGCCGTGCGCAGTCCAGCGCCGCGCGCGCCGCGGACCAGGCCGGTACGCTGTACCGGTTCGGCCGCACCGATTTCCTCTCGCTGCTGACGGCGCAAGCGGCGCTGACCACCGCGCAGGCGAACCTTGCCGCGTCCGACGCGCTGCTGGTCGATCGCCAGGTCGACGTCTTCAAGGCGCTCGGCGGGGGGTGGCAGACTTGAGGCTGCGTCGCCGCGGGCTGGCGTCGATCAACAGCGAAATCCGCGACGGCATCATGCCCGCCGCCGACACGATCGCGCGCGTCGCCAAGGACCCGGACGCGTTGCCGCATACGCCGAGCAACTACCGCGTCACCGCCCTGATAATCGCCTGCGCACTATTCATGGAACAGATGGATTCGACCGTGCTGGCCACCGCGCTGCCGACGATGGCGCGCGATTTCGGCGTGCCCGCGACCAGCATGAGTTCGGCGCTGACCTCGTACCTACTGGCGCTCGCGATCTTCATCCCGGCGAGCGGTCGTCTCGCGGACCGGTTCGGCTCGCGGACGATCTTCCGCGCGGCGATCCTGATCTTCGTGGGTGGCTCGATGTTGTGCGGCCAGGCGACCAGCCTGCCGTTCATGATGGTCGCGCGCTTCCTGCAAGGGCTCGGCGGGGCGATGATGATCCCGATCGGCCGCCTCGTCCTGCTCCGCAGCGTCGCCAAGGAGGACATGGTCCAGGCAATGTCATGGCTCATCATGCCCGCGCTGATCGGCCCGATCCTGGGCCCCCCGGTCGGCGGCGCGATCGTGACGTATCTCGACTGGCGCTGGATCTTCTACCTCAACGTGCCGATCGGCCTGCTCGGCGTCGTGCTGGTAACACGCTTCATCGGCGAGGTCCGCGAGGACAAGCCGGCGCGCTTCGACGTGCCCGGCTTCATCCTGTCTGGCGTGTCGCTCGGCTGCCTGTTGTTCGGGTTCGAGATGACCAGCCGCACCGGCGAATTGTCGCGCGCCGTCGTACTGATCGTGGTCGGCCTGGTTGCGGGCGTCGCGTATATCCGCCACGCGAAACATCGCAGCGATCCGATCCTCGATCTGTCGCTGATGCGCATCCCGACCTTCCGGCTGTCGGTGATCGGCGGATCGCTGACCCGCATCACGCAGGGTGCGCAGCCATTCCTGCTGCCGATGATGCTCCAGCTTGGGTTCGGCATGACCGCGGCGGCCAGCGGAGCGATCACCATCGCCGGCGCGATCGGCTCGCTGATGATGAAAAGCCTCGCACCGCGCGTTCTACGTCGCTTCGGGTTCCGCAACAGCCTGATCGTCGGCGGACTCTGCGCGAGTTCGGGCTATGCGGTCGCCGGGCTGTTCCGCCCGGATTGGCCGATCCCCGCGATCTTCGGCGTGCTGATGATCTCGGGCTTCTTCATGTCGTTCCAGTTCTCGGCGTACAACACGATCGCGTATGACGAGATCCCGTCGTCGCGGATGAGCAGCGCGACGAGCTTCTACGCGACGTTCCAGCAACTGATGCTGTCGCTCGGCATCTGCGTGGGGGCTGCGTCGCTGCACATCGGAATGCTCGGGACAGGCGCGACCCGGCCGGCGCTGACGGACTTCACGCTGGCGTTTCTGGTGGTAACCGCGGTTTCGGCCTCGGCTACGATCTGGAATTGGCGGTTCGCGGTCAATGCGGGCTCGGAGCTGAGTGGACACCGGGCATAGCAGGACCAACCTGCCCCCCTGCCTGAAAGGGAGGGGTTGGGGGTGGGTAGGCCAGCTTGTGCAGCGACCGTTCTGCGATACGGAAACCGACCCACCCCCGGCCCCTCCCTTTCAAGGAGGGGGGAAGTAGAGAGCGTCAGACCTGCGTTGCCGGCAAAGATGGTCGAGACAGCACCGAGACATGCTCGCCCGGCTCCACGAACATCCCGTGCGACAGCGCCCACCGCCCCGCTTTCTCGCTCGCCGTCAGCATCGTCAGGAACGGACTGAGCAACAGCCCCAACGTCACCGGCGCGAGCCAAGCCGCGGTGACCGGGGCGAACGGCGTCACCAGCAACAACGCCACCCCCACCCCGACATGCCAGCGATAGCGCGGCATCACGTCGCCAAGCGACAACTCGTGCGCGTCACGGTTCTGCGGCGCCCAACCGGATTTCCGCCCCATCAGGATCCCCGCGAGGTCCATCGTCTGGGTCAGAGCGATCACCGGCGCGGACAGCATCGAGAACGGCACGTCGACCAATACCGACCGCACGATCCCACGTCGCCCACCGAACCCCGCGCGCCGCTCCGCGTTCGAGATCGCCCAGATTACACTCAGCAGCTTCGGCCCGAACAGCAACAACAGCGTGACGAACAGCACCTGCAGCGACGTCTGCGCCTCGACGATGTTGCGTTCGCCGATCAGCGCCTGCACCACGCTCGTCGCGATCATCAGCAGCCACACCGGCGACGTGATGAACGCCGACGCACCCATCAGCAGTTGCAGCCGGCTGATCCAGTGGAACCCCGACGACGTCAGCAGGCTGAGATGCTGGATATTCCCTTGCGCCCAGCGCCGGTCGCGTACCGCCGCGTCGATCAGCGTGGGCGGGTATTCCTCGAACGTCTCCTCGGTCATCAGCATGTGGACGCACCAGCCGCGCCGCCGCAGCAGTGCCGCCTCGACCATGTCGTGGCTCATAATGACGCCGCCGAACGGCGCGCGGCCAGGGAGATCGGGAAGCCCGCAACTCGAAGCGAACGCCTCGATCCGGATCAGCGCGTTATGCCCCCAGAAGGTCGCCTCCGAGCCCGACCACCAGACCAGCCCGGCGGTGGAAATCGGACCATACAACCGACTGGCGAACTGCATCCAGCGCTGGAAGAACGTCACGCCGTTGATCACCGCCGGCACGGTCTGGAGCAGCGCCACCGCAGGCCGCCGTTCGAGCACCTGGGCCATGCCGATGATCGTGTTGCCGCCCATCAAACTGTCCGCGTCGAGCATCAGCATATAGCGGTAACCGCCGCCGAACCGCCGGATCCACTCCGCGACGTTGCCCGGTTTGCGGCCGACGTTCACGGTCCGGCGCCGGTAATAGAGCGCGCAGTCGAGCGTCGGCGCGAGGCGCTCCCACGCCGCGATCTCGGCCACCTCCGCCGCTTCGCCGGAATCGCTCAGGATGAAGATGTCGAACCGGTCGGCGACACCACCGGTAGCGATCGCACGCGCCATCCACGCGATCCGCTCGAACACCGCATCGATGTCCTCATTGTGGACCGGCATCAGGATCGCGGTGCGGCCCTCGAGCGGCTCTGACTGGCGCGGCGTCGGGACGAACCCCGGATGCCCGCCGGTCATCAACAGCACGAAGCCGATCGCGGCGTTCATGAAGCCGAACGCGATCCACGCGAACAGCGGGAAGAACAACGCGAGCAACGCCGCGTCCCAGAAGCTAAGTCCGTCGGCGAGCAGTGATTCCTGCACCGCCGACGACGCCGCGGTCGCCAGCAGGCCGGTCATCAGAACGAGGATGATCCGGCGCGCGAGCATGTCGTCCGACGACACGACCATCCCCGGCCCGGGCTCGGGTGCGGACCAGGGCGGCGGCGGCCCGTCGAAACGCTGCGGGAGCATCTCGATCGGCGTTTCGCCCGGCATCATGGGGGGCATCACGGCGGGAAGCACGGTCATCAGAAGATCGGCGTCAGGACGGTTTCACTGAGCGCACGACCGCCGCGCGTGAGGAACAGCCGGACGTCGGCGGGTCCTTGCGCATCGGGGGCCACGTCGGCGGTGACGCGCCAGCGGTTCTTCTGGCCGACGACGGGATAGGCCGCGTTGGCGAGCACCTTGCCGCGGACGACGTCGATCTTGGCGGTCACCCCGCTCTGCCGGTCGAGCCCGGCAAGACCGTCGCCGATGAAATCGACCACGAGCTTTCGCGCGCCCTTGACCGGCTCGGCGCCCGGTCGGCCGGCGACGCCCTGCCAGCAATCGACGACGTGCGCGGTCGCGGCGACGGCGGTCGGATCGGTCGATTTCCACGACAGCGAGTAATCGAACTGCAACCGCTGCCCCGCTTTCGCAGGCGCTGCCGGGGTCCAGAACGAGACGACATTGTCGACCGTCTCGCTGTTGGTCGGGAATGCATAGAGCATCACCGCGCCCTTGCCCCAGTCGCCCTGCGGCTGGACCCACAGGTTCGGCCGGCGATCGTAGAACGCACCGTCATCCTGGTAGTGATCGAAATTCCGGTCGCGCTGGATCAACCCGAAGCCCTTGGGCGCCTGGTCCGCGAAACTGTCCAGCGTATCATGCGGCGGGTTGTTGAGCGGGCGCCAGATGCGCTCGCCCGCGCCGGTGAGCAGCGCCAGACCGTCCGAATCGTGGATCTCGGGACGCCAGTCGACCGCGGCGGCGCGGTTGCCTTCGCCGTACCAGAACATGCTGGTCGCAGGCGCGATGCCGAGCCGCTCGATGTCGCGGCGGACGTTGAGCACGGACGAAACCTGCTGCTCGACCCCCGCGCCGGCGACGTGTCGCGACTGGATGCGGTAGGCACCCGTGACGCTCGCGCCGTCCATCAGCGCATAGATCGTGTACGCGTCCGCGCCGGTCCGCTCGATCCAGAATTCGGTGAAGTCGGGAAACTCCTCGCGGCCGGGCAGCCCGGTATTGATCGCGAGCCCGCGCGCGGACAGGCCATATTGGTCCTGTGCGCCGGCGGTCCGAAAATAGGACGCGCCTTGGAACGCCATCCAGTCGCTGGTCCCGCCCGGTGCCATTGCGCGGAACCCGGCGATACCGAGCGCAGCGGCGTGGCCTTCTTCGGCCTCGAACAGGTCGCGCGAGAACTCGACACGGCGCGCCTGCCCGTTCTCGACGACGTTTATCGCGACCGGCATCGGCGCATAGCGACCGAGCGGGAACAAGCGGATACCGCCCGCCAGCGTCTTGTCGGCGCGGAACCGGATGCTGCCGACCTTGTCGTAATCGATCGCGGCGGCGGCTGCGACCTTGGCAGGGGCGGCATATGGCTTGGTGGCGAGCGTCGCGGCGCGCTGCTGGAGCGCGTCCCAAGAGAACGGCTCGGCCTTGCCGGGCGCTGCACGCATCGCGGCGGCGGCCTGTGGGAGGACCCCTAACAGACCCAGCGCGGTTACTACTTCGCGTCGACCGATCATGCAGAGCGCTCCCTTGTCGTCATCATGCTGCAGCGCGGTAGCATAGTGCCGGCGGGCGCGCGCGTCGACAGGTCCCGCCGCAGGCGCGGCCTATCGCGCGGCGCGTTGCCAGCGGGCGCTGATCCTGACCGGGTCGTGGATGTGTCCGCCAACGACCACCAGCATCGCGCCGGCGCTGGCGCAGAGGAAACCGATCGTGGCGAGCAGGAATGCGAGTGGGCCGGCTGCCGGGTGGAGACGAGCAAGCGAGTAGATCGCGGTGACGGCAATCGCGAGCGACAGGATTCCGCTAGCGCGGAGGCTGAGATCGGTGCGGAGTCGGCGGGCGTCGGTCATGCGACGCTTCAGCTATCGCTAGTCGCATAAGCGTTCGAGATTGATTTCGTGGGGGAGCCATAGTGTTCGCGTAGTGCGCAACCCCGTCATAACGGCGAAAGCCGGGACCTCGCGCGGCAGGGGCGACCTGTTGCGGAGATCCCCCGGCCTTCACTGGTGACGGTTGGCTGCGTGCATTTACCAGCGAACCGCCCGCTTCCTTGTTCTCCCGCGAAGGCGGGAGCCCAGTCTGGATCCCCGCCTTCGCGGGGAAACAAGTTTTCTCAACTCAAGCGTCGACGAGCAGCCGGTACCCGATCCCGAGTTCGTTCGCGATGACCGTGCCGACTCCCCCCGTCCCCTCCAGCTTCTGCCGCAGGTTGCGCACGACGATGCGGAGATATTCGATCCGGCGGTCATGATCGGTCGGCCACGCTGCCTCCAATATCCGCTGATGCGTTACCACCCGCCCCGGATGCGCCGCCAGCGCCGACAGCACGTCGAACTCCTTCCGCGTCAGATGCGCCTCCTCGTTGCCACGCCGGACTAGGCGGTGTTCGAAATCAATCTCCACCCCATGTGCGCGCAGGACTGTCGGCCGAGACGTCGCCTCCCCTCGCCCGCGCAACGCGACGCGGAGGCGGGCGAGAAGTTCCTCGGTGTCGAACGGCTTGGTCACATAGTCCTCTGCCCCGAGATCAAGCGCAGCCACCTTCTGGTCGGTCGCCTCGCGCGCGGAGACGACGAGGATGATCGGATCGCCGAGCTTCTTCAGCAGCGGTACCAGTTCCAGCCCGTCACGGTCGGGCAACCCCAGATCCAACAGCACCGCGGTCAACGGCCGGCTCGCTGCAACCCGCAACGCCTCGCGCGCGTCGACCGCCTCCTCGACACCGTATCCCGCCCGCTCCAGCGTGTTCTTCAACAGCCGCCGGATATGCAGTTCGTCGTCGACGATCAGGACCGTCTGCACGCTCATAGATTCGCTCCATCGGTGTCACGCACCAGCAAGGCCACGGGGAAGCATAGGCTGAACCGTGCGCCCGCCAGGTCTTCGCGATTGCTGGCTTCGACGGTCATGCCCATCGCTTCGGCGAACGCTTTCACGATCGCAAGCCCGAGCCCGGTGCCGCCGATCGCGCGGTCGGAGCCTTCGAGGCGGCGGAACGTCTCGAACACCTCCTTCTCGCGGCCGGGTGGCAGGCCGGGGCCCTGGTCGATCACCGACAGCCGCAGCAGCCCGAAGCGGTGCTCCGCGCGGACGACGATCGGCGTGCCGGGGTCGGCATAGCGGCCGGCATTGTCGAGCAGGTTGAGCAGGCAATGGTGGAGCAATTGCGGATCGACGCGGACGAGCGGCAGGTTCGGCGCGACGTCCAATTCGATCGCATGGCCTTCAAGCACGCGCTTGGTGTCGTGCACCGCGCCCGCCACCGCGTCTGTGAGGTCGGTCGGTTCGAGCCGCAACCGCAACGCGCCCGCTTCCACACGCGCCATGTCGAGTAAATTGCCGACGAAGCGGTTGAGCCGCGCCGCCTCGGTCTCGATCGTGTCGATCAGCTCGGGCGTGACGCCGCGATGCAATTCCGCTGCCGCTGCCATTACCGACGTCAGCGGCGTGCGCAGGTCGTGGCTCACCGACGACAGCAACGCCTGCCGCAACCGATCGCGCTCGCGCACCGCATCGACGTCGCGCATCTCGACCTCGAGCCGCGCGCGTTCGAGCACGAGGGAGGCCTGGTCGACGAGGCTCATCAGCAATGGTAGCTGGTCGGAACGAACCGGATCGCCTCCCGCCTCACGCGCGAGCCCGAGCACCGCCAGCGTCCGCTCGCCCGAGCGCAAAGGCTGGAAGAACCACTCGGATGCCGCCAGCGTACTCGACCCACGCCCCGCCGGTGCACCCGTATCATACGCCCATTGCGCGGCCGCCATCTCCATCGTCTCGAGCCGGTAATCCGCCCCGTTCGCCGCCTGTACCGCGAGGCCCGGATCTTCCGCGACGAGGATCACCGAGCGCACGCCGAACAACCGTCCGATTTCCTCACAGATCGCGCGGGCCAGCGCGACCGGTTCGTTGAGCGAGGTCAGTTGGCGCAGAAAGCCGGCGAGCGCGGCGTTGGTGCGGGCGCTGGCGGCGGCGATATCGGCCTGCGCGCGGACCCGCGACGTGAGCTGGCTCGTCACGAACGCGATGCCGAGCAGCACGAGGATCGAGATCACGTTCTCGGGATTGTTGATCGTCAGCGTGCCGGTCGGCGGCAGGAAGAAGAAGTTGTACGCGATCGACGAAACCACGCCTGCGAACAGCCCGGTGCGCAGGCCGAACAGGCTCGCCGCAGCCATCACTGGCAGCAAATAGAGCAGCGCAACGTTGCCGAGGTTGAGGATGTGGAACAGCGCGCTCGCAACGCCGGTGACGCCCGCGACCATCGCCGTCGTCCACGCGTACCCCGCCTTGCTGCCCCATCCGCCGGTCCGCACGCGCGTGCCTCGGGGTGCGGTGGCTGGGTCCATCGGCAGTACGTGAACGGCGATCCCCGGTGACTCGCGGACCATCTGGTCGACGACCGAGCCGTGGCGGAGTTCGAACCAGCGCGAGCGGGTCGACTTGCCGACCACCAGTTGCGTCGCGCGCGCCTCGGCGGTGAAGGTCTTGAGGCCGTCGACCACCGACGTCGCGGGGACGGTGGCGACATCGCCGCCGAGTTGCGTCGCGAGGTTGAAGACCGCAGCGAGCCGGCGGTGCTCGGGCTCGCCGAAGGTCTGCGCGCGGGGTGTCTCGATATACACCGCGGTCCAGGGCGCGTGCATCGCGTCGGCGATCCGCTTGGTCGCGCGGACGAGGCCGAGTGCGCCGGGCAGTTCGCTGATCGCGACGACGATCCGCTCGCCGCCCGCCCAGGTGCCGCCGACGCCAAGCGCGCGGACGTGTTCGAGCATCTGCGCATCGACGGCTTGCGCTGCGCGACGGAGGGCTAGTTCGCGCAGGGCGGAGAGGTTCGACTTGGAGAAGAAATGCGCGAGGGCTCGGGTGGCTTCGTGGGGGAGATAGACTTTCCCCGCCTTCAGCCGCTCGATCAGTTCGTCGGGGGGGATGTCGACGACTTCGATCTCGGCGGCCTCGACGATGCTGTCGGGGACGGTCTCGCGGACGCGGACGCGCGTGAACGAGGCGACGACGTCGTTGAGGCTCTCGATATGCTGGATGTTGATCGTCGAATAGACGTCGATGCCCGCGGCGAGGAGTTCCTCGACGTCCTGATAGCGCTTGGGGTGGCGACTGCCGGGGGCGTTGGTGTGCGCGAGTTCGTCGACGAGGACGAGCGTAGGGGCGCGTCCGAGGATGGCGTCTAGGTCCATCTCGTCGAGCGTGCGGCCTTCATAGGGGATCGCCTTCCGTGGGACGATCTCGTGGCCTCTGATCAGCGCTTCGGTTTCGACGCGACCGTGCGTCTCGACCACGCCGATGACGACGTCGACCCCGGCGCGGCGACGTTCCGCGCCTTCTGAGAGCATCTCGTAGGTTTTCCCGACACCGGGGGCGGCGCCGAGGAAGATCTTCAGACGGCCGCGACCCTCCTGCGACGCCTGTCGCAGAAGGGCCTCGGGTGATGGTCGCGTGTCGTCGTTCAACGCGCTGCGTCGAGGGCGCGGTTGAGGGCGAAGACATTCACGCGTGCCTCGCCGAGGATCCCGAGCAGCGGACCGTCGACGTTGGCGGTGACCAGCGCGCGGACCTTGTCGGCGGGCAGACCGCGGGTGCGGGAGACGCGGGCGACCTGCGCGTAGGCCGAGGCCGGCGACAGGTCGGGGTCGAGGCCCGAACCCGAGGCGGTGGCGAGATCGGCGGGAATTGGACCGGTCACGCCTTCCGCGCGGCGCTTGGCAACGTCCGCCTTGGTGCGATCGACCAGCGCCTGGCTGGTCGGGCCGTAGTTCGAGCCGGACGAAGCCAGGCCGTCATAGCCCTTGCCGGCGGCCGACGGACGCGTCTGGAAATAGCGGTCGGTGGCGAACGCCTGCCCGACGACGGTCGATCCGATCGCCTTGCCGTTGGCCATGACGAGGCTGCCGTTCGCTTGCGCGGGGAAGATGGCCTGTCCGATCCCGGTCATCGCGAGGGGATAGACGATCCCGAGGAGCAGCGCGAACAGGATCGTCATGACGAACGCCGGGCGGAGGGCGGAGGTGAAATCGGAGGTCATTCTGTCTTCTCCATGTGTCCTTGCGAGGGCGGGTACACAGTCTGGGCACCCGCCTTGGCGGGTGAACATTTCTTTGGGGTGGCGGCACACGTCGCATCTCGGCCGTGCCCGCCAGGCACCTCCCCGGCGGAGGCCGGGGTCCAGTTGGGTAACGTCGCCAATTTGCGTTGCGCTTCGTTACCTCGACCTTTCCACTTGGGCCCCGGCCTTCGCCGGGGTGGTCTTGGGGGTCGGTGCGAGGGTTCATGTGCACGCCACGGGTCAGGCTCTGTCATCATGCCAGCCCCAGCGCACCGACCAAGAGGTCGATCAGCTTGATCCCCACAAACGGCGCGATCAGGCCACCCAGGCCATACACCGCCAAGTTCCGCGCGAGCAGCGGCCCCGCGGCCATCGGCTTGTACGCGACGCCCTTGAGCGCGAGCGGCACCAGCATGGGAATGATGATCGCGTTGAAGATGATCGCCGACAGGATCGCGCTTTCTGGCGAACCCAGCCGCATCACGTTGAGCACGCCGAGCCCCGGATAGAGCGCGACGAACATCGCCGGGATGATCGCGAAATACTTCGCCACGTCGTTCGCGACCGAGAAGGTCGTCAGCGCACCACGCGTCATCAGCAGCTGCTTGCCGAGACCGACGATCTCGATCAGCTTGGTCGGATCGCTGTCGAGGTCGACCATGTTGCCCGCCTCGCGCGCGGCTTGCGTGCCGGTGTTCATCGCCACGCCGACATCGGCTTGGGCCAAAGCCGGCGCGTCGTTGGTGCCGTCGCCGCACATCGCGACCAGCCTGCCCCCCTGCTGTTCCTTGCGGATCAGGTCGAGCTTGTCCTCGGGCGTCGCCTGCGCGAGGAAGTCGTCCACGCCCGCCTCGGCGGCGATGGCGGCGGCGGTGAGCGGGTTGTCGCCGGTGATCATCACCGTGCGGATGCCCATCGCGCGCAGCTCGCCGAAGCGTTCGCGGATGCCGGCCTTCACGACGTCCTTGAGGAAGATCGCACCGAGCAACCGCCCATCGCGAGCGACCGCCAGCGGCGTGCCGCCTGCACGGGCGATCTCATCGGTGATCCGGCGCAGTTCGGTGGCCGCGGCGGTTGCCCCTGCCCCCGGATTGGCCTTCAAGATCGAGTCGACGGCCCCCTTCTGGATCAGCGAACCACCGACGATCACGCCCGAGATGCGCGTCTGCGCGGTGAACGGAATCACCTCCGCATCGCTCGGCAGTTCGCTGGTCGTAACCCCGAACTTCTCGCGCGCCAGCACGACGATCGAGCGGCCCTCAGGCGTCTCGTCGGCGAGGCTGGCGAGCAACGCTGCCTCGGCCAGATCCTCGTCGCGCGTACCGCCAACCGAGCGGAACTCGCTCGCCTGACGATCGCCGATCGTGATCGTGCCGGTCTTGTCGAGCAGCAGGACATCGATATCGCCCGCCGCCTCGACCGCACGGCCCGACTTGGCCAGCACGTTGAAGCGCACCAGCCGATCCATCCCCGCGATCCCGATCGCCGACAGCAACGCCGCGATCGTCGTCGGGATCAGCGTGATCAGCAGCGCCGCCAGGATCGCGACCGGCACGCTACCGCCTGCATAGCTCGCGAAACCGGGGATCGTCCCGACCGCGATCAGGAAGATGATCGTCAGGCCGACGAGCAGCAGCGTGAGCGCGATCTCGTTCGGCGTCTTCTGTCGCTCGGCGCCTTCGACGAGTGCGATCATCCGGTCGAGAAAGCCTTCGCCAGGGTTGGCAGTGACCTTCACGCGGATCTCGTCGGAGATGACGCGCGTGCCCGCGGTCACCGCCGAGCGGTCGCCGCCCGCCTCGCGGATCACCGGTGCGCTCTCGCCCGTGATCGCCGCTTCGTTGACCGAGGCGACGCCCCAGACGACTTCGCCGTCCGCCGGGATCAGGTCGCCCATCGTGACGAGCACGATGTCGCCGGCGCGGAGCATGCTGGCGGGGACGGACTCGACCTGGTCGCCCTTCATGCGGCGGGCGGTCAGTTCGGCCTTGGTCGCGCGCAACGACGCGGCCTGCGCCTTGCCGCGGCCTTCGGCTAGCGCTTCGGCAAAGGTGCCGAACAGCACCGTCAGCCACAGCCAGATCACCAGCTGTATCTTGAAGCCGACCGAGAGCCCGTCGCCGCCGACGTTGACGAGGATCGTTAACAGCGTGGCGACGACGGCGGTGACGAACATCACCGGGTTGCGGATCAACTGCCGCGGATCGAGCTTGCGGAAAGCGTCGCCGATCGCGGGAACGATCAAGTCGGCTGTGAACAGCGACTTGGTAGGGGTGCGTGCCATTTTGGCTTGTCCCGTCAGAAGGTTTTGCCGCTGATCATTGCGAGATGATCGGCGATGGGACCGAGCGCGAGGCTCGGCAGGAAGGTCAGGCCGCCGACGATCAGGATGATCCCGACCAGCAGGCCGACCCACAGCGCACCCGTCGTCGGGAACGAGCCTGCGCTTTCGGGCGTGTATTTCTTCGCCGCGAGACCACCGGCGATGGCGAGCATCGGCACGATGATGAAGAAGCGCCCGAGCCACATCGCGACGCCTAGCAGACCGTTATAATACGGCGTGTTGGCGGTGAGCCCGGCAAAGGCCGACCCGTTGTTCCCGACCGCGCTAGTGAACGCGTAGAGGATCTCGCTGAACCCGTGCGGCCCCTTGTTGAGCGGCCCGGCGAGCCCGTCCGGCAGCACGGCGCTGAGCGCGGTGAAGCCTAGGATGACGAGCGGCAGGATGGCGATCGCCAGCACCGCCAATTTCACTTCGCGACTCTCGATCTTCTTGCCGACATATTCGGGTGTGCGGCCGACCATCAGCCCTGCGACGAACACGGCGAGGATGGCGAACAGCAGGAAGCCGTAGATGCCCGCGCCGACGCCGCCGATGACGACTTCGCCGAGCTGCATGTTGAGCAACGGGATCATGCCGCCGAGCGCGGTAAAGCTGTCGTGCATGGCGTTGACCGCGCCGCACGATGCCGCCGTCGTGACGATCGAGAACAGCGCGGACGCGGCGATCCCGAAGCGGACCTCCTTGCCTTCCATGTTGCCGCCCGCGACGCCGATCTGGTGGAGGATCGGGTTGCCCGCGGCCTCCTGGGCATAGGTGATGGTGACGCCGGCGAGGAACAGCACGAGCATCGCCGAGAGGATCGCCCAGCCCTGCCTGGTGTTGCCGACCGCCTTGCCGAACGTCCACGTCAGGCCGAAGCCGATGACGAAGATCGACAGCATCTGCACGAGGTTGACGAGCGCGGTGGGGTTCTCGAACGGATGCGCCGAGTTCGCGTTGAAGAAGCCGCCACCGTTGGTGCCGAGCATCTTGATCGCTTCCTGGCTCGCCACCGGGCCGAGCACCAACGTCTGCTTCAGCCCTTCGAGCGTGGAGATGTCGACCGTGGCCGCCATCGTCTGCGGCACGCCGCTGGCGATGTAGAAGATCGTCACCACGACGCAGATCGGCAGCAGCACGTACAGCGTGACGCGCGTCATGTCGGCCCAGAAATTGCCGATCGTCGCGCTCGATCGCCGCGCGAACCCGCGGAACAGCGCGAACGCCAGCGCGATGCCGGTGGCCGCCGACAGGAAGTTGTGGATCGTCAGGCCGAACATCTGGCTGAAGTTCGACACGGTGGATTCGCCACCATAGCTCTGCCAGTTGGTGTTCGTCGTGAAGCTGATCGCGGTGTTGAACGCGAGATGGGGGCTGAGCCCCGCGAGACCTTGCGGGTTACCCGGCAACACGCCCTGCAGACGCAGCACCGCGTAGGTCAGCGCCATCAGCATCGCGTTGAACATGATCATGTGCAGCGCGTATCGGCGCCAGCCCTGCTCCTGTTTCGGATCGATGCCGCTGAGCTTGTAGAAGCCGGTCTCGACGGGGCCGAGGATCGCGTGGATCGGCGTGCGGCGGCCTTCGTACAAGGCGAACAGCCACATACCGACCGGTTTGGTCAACGCCAGCAGGATGCCGACGAAGCCCAGGATGAGGATCCATCCTTCGAATGTCATGAGGACGCGCTCCTAAAAGCGTTCGGGGCGGATGAGCACCGCCACGAGGTAAAACAGCAGCCCGAGCGCGACGATCGCGGCGAGCCAGAGGTCGAGGGTCATGATGGTGTCCTCATGGGCTCAGGCGTTGTCGCACAGGCGGACATAGGCGAGCGTCGCCGCCACCAGTCCGACCATGATGGCTATCCAGAGAAGGTCCTGCATGGCTGGGCTCCTTTCAGAAGGCTGCGGTGAGCGAGGCAACCACGGTGCCGTCGGCGATCGATCCGGTGCCGTCCTGGCCGCGACTGAAGCTAGGCTGGAGATACGCAGCACTGCGACGCGTGATGTCGGTGTCGACATAGCTCACGTTGAAGGTGAGGTTTCGATACGTAGTGTCCGCACCCAGCGACCAATCCCAATAGTCGCCGGTCGGCGCCGCACTGGTCGCGTTGGGGCCGAGCCCATCATTGCCCCAGCTATGCCCGATATGTGCCTTGGCGGTGATCGGCGTTCCTACGATCGCGAACGCGCCGTCGCCGGTGAGGTACAGGTTGTCCTCCTTGTCACCCGCGTCAGTGTAGACGCCCGCAGCCGCATCGGCGCCGGTGCGATACCATTTGCCGAGCGCCTGCTGCTTCGGCGCGTAGAACGCGCTCGCGGTCAGCGTTGCCGGGCCGATCGTGCCGCTGAGCTTGACATAGGGTTCGGCATAGTCCGTCTTCGAGGCGCCGCCCGGATACATGTACCAGGTCAGGCCGACGTCGATCGTCGCGTTGTCCGCGAGCTTGTGCTTGTAGCCACCGATCAGGTCGAGCTCCATGTTCGAGCCGCCGAACGTACCCCAGCCCGACAGGTTCGATCCCCATGCGCCGACATACACGCCGCTCTCGTGCGCGATCGTCAACCCGCCCTGGATCGCGCCGTCCTTGTCCGACTGCGAAACGCCGCGCAGGCGATAATCGGTCGCGAGCGTCACCGAACCGCTGACGGTGACGGGTGACGGCGGCGCGGTGTCCTGTGCGAACGCAGGCGTGGCGATACCGGCGATCAGGCTGACGGCGGCGGTGAAACGAAGAATGTGCATTGCGGTCCCCATGCGCGCGCCGCCGAAAGGATGGCGGTTCGCGAGGACTGGCAATTAGGCTCCGGCGACGTAGCAATTCGAGATCGATTGCCGGGCCGGAGCATATGTTTCGCGTAGTATTGTCGAATTATCGTGCGGTGCGGCGAAGGATCAGCCAGCCGGCAACCCCCGACAGGATCGAGCCCGCGAACACCCCGACCTTCACCGCGTCCGTCGCGTGCGGTGCGCCGGCGAAGGCGAGCCCGCCGATGAACAGGCTCATCGTGAAGCCGATCCCGCACAGCACCGCCATGCCGTACACCTGTGCCCAACTCGCGTCCTTGGGCGCCTCGGCCAGCCGGAACGTCACGAGACCGCGGATCGTCGCGAAAATGCCGATCTGCTTGCCGAGGAACAGCCCCAGCATGATCCCGACCGGCAGCGGCGAGATCACGTCCGCCGCCACCATCCCGCCGAACGCGATACCCGCATTGGCGAACCCGAACGCCGGCACGATCAGGAAACTCGACCAGGGCTGGAGCGCGTGTTCAAGCCGTTTCAGCGGCGGCTGCCCGTCCCCGGTCCGCAGCGGGATCGTCAACGCGACCGCCACACCCGCGAGCGTCGCGTGCACACCCGACAACAAGACGCCGTACCAGATGCCGACGCCGATCAGCAGGTACGGCACCAGCGACCGCACGCCCGAAAGGTTCAGGACGACGAGTACGCCGAGCCCTAACCCCGCCGCAAGCAACGGCAGCAGCGCGATATGGCCAGTGTAGAACAGCGCGATGACTAGGATCGCGAGCAGGTCGTCGATCACCGCGATCGCCGTCAGCAATACTTTCAGCGAGGTCGGCACGCGCGACCCGAGCAGGGCCAGGATGCCGAGCGCGAACGCGATGTCGGTTGCCGCCGGGATCGCCCAGCCGCGCAAGTTCGCTGGCGTGCCGATATTGACGAGCAGATAGATACACGCCGGCACCGCCATGCCCGCGAGCGCCGCCGCACCGGGCATGATGCGCTCGCCCCAGGTCGAGAGATGCCCCGAGACGAACTCGCTCTTCACTTCCAATCCGATCAGCAGGAAGAACAGCGCCATCGCGCCGTCGTCGATCCAGTGATGGACGCTCATCCCGCCGACCGCGTGGTGCAGTGTCGCGAAGTACGTTGGCGCGAGCGGTGAATTTGCGACGATCAGCGCCGCTATCGCCGCCGCGAGCAGCACGATGGCGCCCGCTGCATCACCCGAGAAAAAGCGGCGGATCGCGGTCAAAGGCCCTCGCCCCCGACCCATTGCGCGTTGGACAGGCGGCGCGCGAGATCCCAGCTCTGGACGCGGATATCGGGCACCGCGACGACCTCCCACAGGCCGCCGCGAGTCATCGGTCCGATGCAGTGGATCCGGTCGTCGGGCGTCCCGTCGGCGCGGATCGCCCGCGACTGCGCATCGACGTCGACGCCGAGCCGCAATGGATCGGGTCGGATCGCACCGGCGGCTAGCAAGTGCTTCACGAGCGGCTCTTCCGAGCGCAGCAGGTCGCCCTGCGGCCCGGTGCAATTGACGATCCGCGCCGCGCGCGTGACGACCGGGTCGGTCTCGCCGCGTGGCCGCCACGTCAGCTTTGCCTGCGTCCCGTCGGCTTCGGCGGACACGATCTTGCCCGCCGCGAAGCTCAGCCGCCCGGTCGCGACGAGCGCCTCGACCCGGTCCGCCACCGCCGGTGCGAGCCGGTGGCGGTGGACATCCCAATACGGGCGTAGATGACGAAGGAAGCGCCCGCGCACCTCCTGCGACGCCGCCGCCCACAGCATCTGCGTCACCGGACGAAGCTCGTCGACTGCGCAGCGCCAGCCTTCCTCCGCCGCCCGTGCACGAACATGGCGGACGAGATCGGTCAGCCCACCCTGGGGCTTGTCCGAAACGCCACGGTGCGCCGGCGCGCCATCGACATGCCGCCGCGGCGACAATCCGCGCCGCGACATCGCCAAGATATTTCCGGCGAACCCCTGCGCATCGAGCAGCAACGCCGCGTCGATCGCGGTCAGCCCGGTTCCGACCAGCACGACGGTGTCGTTTTCGCCCAGCCCCTCGGCGAGGTTGGCCGCCCACGGGTCCGCGTAATAGACCCCGGTTGGCAGCGCATCGGGCTTCAACCCCGGCGGCGTATGCGGTGGCAAATTGCCAAGTGCGAGCACCGCGGTATCGGCGGCGATCTTGCGCCCATCCGCCATCGTCAGCGTCACGCCGTCGCCTTCGACCGGATCGATCGCGCAGACCTCGCCCTCGACATGCACCAGACGCCCGTCCGAGTCAGCGATCGCCGCATCGAGCAGTTCGCGCAGATATGCGCCATAGGTGGTGCGGGGCACGAAGGTCTTGCGGTCGCCCTTGCCGTGCGCCTCCAGCCAGCGAACGAAGTGGTCGGGGTCGTCGGGCAGCGCGCTCATGTTCCCCGCACGGACGTTCAACAGGTGATCGGAATGCGCCGCGCTATACGCCACGCCGCGCGCGAGTTGTCGGTCGCGCCGCTCGATCAGCGTGACGCGCGGGCCCTCATGCCGCATCAGATTGACCGCGAACAACGCGCCGGAGAACCCGCCTCCGACGACGACGACATGATCCTCGGGCCCCGCAATCCGCGGCATCGTCGCTCGTTCGTCCATCTGTTCGCTCACCTCGTTAGATGCGAACGCCATGCCTGATCGGCAGCGACTAGCCTACCCCTCCTACCGCGCCACCGCGGTCCCTCACGACGGTTGCGGCCCTATAGCCGGTGCGACCCCATTTGCACGGCATACCCGGCAGTGGGCGCGCTGACGAAGATCGTGGTGCCCGTCAATCGAAGGCCGCCCCCTGCGGGTAGACGGTTCGGCCTGGTCCTAGCCCGGATCAGGCGTCGATCAGACGGCATAGCAGGTTCGCCATGCGGAGATGGCCGAGCGCGGTGAGCTGGACGTGGGAACGACGCCCGTCCCGTGCGTCGCGAATGCGTTCCACCAGATCGGCATCCTGCAACATCGTCAGATAGCGCAGTGCGGTGGCCGATGGCGCCCGTGCGCCGATACAAACCGCCGATACGCTGAGCCGCCGCTGCTCGTGTTCGGAAATGAACAGGTCGAGCAGGATGTCCCATGCAGGTTCCGAAAACAGCGCGTTCCCGAGCATCGCGTCCCGGACCTTGCGAAGGTCGTACAACCGCCGGGCCGCATCGACCAGCGCGGTGTCCGATATCGCGAACGGGGTCGCACGCTTGGCGCTGTTGATGGGTGATACGGCAAGTGCGTAAGTCATAAACGTCTTCCGAATTCGCCTATCGGATCGTTTGGTCCTGACGGCTCCAGTCGAGATCCCAGCCCTGGGCCTGGATCCGTCGCGAATGCCTGACCGTCCCGATCACGAGAAGCAGAACGATGGGATAGCTCCAGACGGCGGAAAGGACGGCGTAGACGAGGCGGATGACGTCGGGGCTGATCGCCTTGGCCAGATGAGCCCCCGTCCCCAACGCGTGGAGCGCGGTGACCCAGGCTGGCCAGAAGCGATCGGCATGCAACGTGATCGCGATCATCACGACGAGCAGGATCAGGTCGACGACCATGACACCGACCTCAATCCCGGCGAACAATACCGGAATGTCGCGCTGGATGACGCTCGTAGATAGCGCTGCCAGCAACAAGGCCAGGCCTGTCAACCGCTCCGGTGCCCCGCCCCGCAGGAGCGCGTAGCCGGACGCGGTCAACTGTATCGCGTAGAAAGCCCAGACCCGATCCAACTCTTATCTCCGCAGGACCGTCAGTCGGCCGTTCAGGCGACCGCGGCCAGATGGAACGGCGTGTCGAAGTCGGCCGCGAACCGCATCGCGCCTTCGTTCGGCGGGCATTCCGCCGTGTCGCCATATCCGTAGAACTGGCCGAGGCCGATCTCGGTACGGACGTCGACCAGCGCACGGTGCGCTTCGATGAAACGCTGTCGGACGGCGATCATCTCGAACGATGCCTGCGATACCATCTGCAACGCGGCGGCGCCGGTGCCGAGCGGCAGGTTCGCGGCGACCCGCTGCTGCATCAACGTGGCCATGCACGACGCCGTCAGCATCGCGGCCTTGTCGACCGCAGCTTCTGCCTCGAGAAAGTCATTGGCCACCCTGTCGGCAGCGCGGCGTCGTTCCCTCAACATCGAAATTCCTCCCCTGGGCACCGACGTTGCGGTGCCGTGTACGGGAGCGGTCTGGTCTCGGTTCGATCGTAACAATGTCGTCAACGTCATCGCCATGTTGACGACCGCCATCGACGTGACGGCGATCAGTCCCATGAGTGCGAGTAGTCGAAATATCCTGTCGCCGATCGAAAACCGATTGCGCGCCACCCCCGTCGATCCGCTGCCACCGGATAGCCCGAGGAAGCGGCGAACAAACCCCCACGGCTCGATCTGACCGCTGCTTGCAGGCTTGTAGGGGATGGAGGGAACGTCGAGTGGTTCGGATGGTAGCCGTTCGTATGCCGGAGGCTGTTCCGGGGTCGTGACTGGCTCGACGACGACGACGAGATCGGGCGGCAAATGAGTACGGGCCAAGGCGCCCTGGTCGGGCAACGTCCGCTCGTGATCCTGTAACCGGCGCGCGGCCTCGAATCGCGTTCCGACCCTGAGGATCTGGATCGCACGCTCGATCCTTTTGTCGATCGCGGACGGCGAAACGCCAACGATCTGCGCGATCTCCTTGGAATTGTGATGGGTGAGTACGAGCCGGAGACAGGCGCGTTGGGCCTCGGTCAACTGATCGATGCGTCCTGCGGTCATGCCGCGATGGTAGCGGGAACCCGGGACCGTTGCACCCTTCGCGTGATCATTGGGCGAACTGAATGACAAACCTCTGAGTTGGAAAGAATTTCTGGTGCCTCATTGGCGGCCCGTTCGTAATGTTCGCGCAATGAGAGAGGGTGTGATGATAAATGCTGCGGCGAACGGCAGGCTTGGCTTGCGCGAATGCAAATCTGGGCATTCCTGGCGGGTTTGGCTTTCGCTGACTTCTGCGACACTTCTCTCCGCAACGCTCGCCGGTTGCGTCAACCCGGTCGGGCAAGCACTGTACCGGCCGGTGCCGGTTGCCGCGACACCGACATGGACCGGGCGGGCGCCCCGGATGGTCGAGGCCGTGTCGGCCGACGGCGTCATATTGAAGGGCTGGTTCTGGCCGCCCGAAACCGCGAACGGTGGGGTATTGATCTACCTACCGGGCCGCGCGGGCAATCGCGATGTCGCTGCGAAGGCCGCCCAGGCCTTTGCCCGCGACGGCCGTGGCGTACTCGTCGCGTCGTATCGCGGCTATGGCGACAATTCCGGCACTCCCGACGAACGCGGGCTGTACCAGGATGGCCGCGCGTTCGTGGACCTGGCGAAACAGCTGGTGCCCAACGGCAAGCGGTTCGTCTTCGGCGACGGGCTTGGAGCGGCGGTGGCGCTACGCGTGGCCGCGGACCTCTCCGAGGTACCGGACATCGATGGCGTCGTGACATTGGGGGCGTTCGACTCGTTCGCGCGGTTCGTACCCGGCATGACGCGGACGTTTTACGCGAACGCGTTCGACAACGTCGCGGCGATCCGGCGGGTGACGGTGCCGGTGCTGCTGATGCATGGCCGCAAGGACGAGGTCGTGCCGTTCGCCGCGGCGGAGCGGTTACGCGCGGCAGCTGGCGGCAAGGCGTTGGTCGTGCCCATCGACGGCGAGGCGTATCACAGCTTCGACCTGGGCCACATCGCGCCGGTCGTGTGGCGGGCGCTGGACCAGATTTCGGCGGACGAAGTGGTGGCAAAGTAGCGCGTGTCAGTCCCGGGCGAAGATCTCGGTATGGGGGATCGTCAGGTTTAACGCCGGCAGCGCTACGTCGTGCGGCTGGGCGAACATGTCGTCACGCCACGTCGTTGGTCCGAGACGTTGGACGACTCGGTCAGTTCGTTTTCGGGGTCGGCGAAGACGATGGTGTTGACCGATAGGAGTTCGCGATATTCGGCGAGCTTTGCGCCCTGGTCTACCTTCGCGGTCGAGCCGGAGAGGACTTCGAAAATCACTTGGGGATCGCTGAATACGCGCTGTTCTTCGCGTTCGCGAGTTGCCGGATTCCCGCAGAAGACGCTGACGTCGGGGTAGCGCAGATCGGTGTCATTGACCCGTACACCCATGTCGGAGTTGTACGCTCGGCATCCCGTACCGCGGAGCTTCCCGGCTAAGAATACGAGGATGTTGGTAGCCACCCGAGAATGGGCGGGAGTGCCGCCGGTCGTCATGCGGATGACGCCGTCTACCAATTCGAACTTGCGGTCGGTGCCGAAGTCGATCGCGAGGAACTCGTCGACCGTGATCTTCTTGTAGAGGGGATCGTGCCGCATCGGTGTGTTTTACCACTTGCGGGCGGACAAACAAAGGGCCGGGGATTGCTCCCCGGCCCTTTGCCTTGGTCGTCTTGTTCGAAACGGAGGACCGGCGAAGCCGGCCCTTTTCGTCGGACGGGACTGGGGGCTTGCGCCGCCCAGCCCGCCGGCCGTTCTGATCTTGTGTCCGGGCCAGCTCTCGCTGGCCCGGTCCAAGATCAGAAGTCCATGCCGCCCATGCCGCCCATGCCGCCGCCGCCCATGGGCATGGCGGGCTTGTCTTCGGCCATTTCGCTCACGGCCGCTTCGGTCGTGATCAGGAGGCCTGCGACCGATGCTGCGTTCTGCAGCGCGGTGCGGACGACCTTGGTCGGATCGATCACGCCGGCTTCCACCAGGTTCTCGTAGGTGTCGGTCGCGGCGTTAAAGCCGATCGACGTGTCGTTGCCGTCGAGCAGCTTGCCCGAAACCACCGCACCGTCATGACCCGCATTCTGTGCGATCTGGCGAACCAGAGCCGTCAGCGACTTGCGCACGATGTCGATACCGCGCGTCTGGTCGTCGTTCGCACCCTCGAGGCCGTCGAGAGCCTTGGTTGCGTACAGCAGAGCCGTACCGCCGCCGGGGACGATGCCTTCTTCGACGGCTGCGCGGGTTGCGTGCAGCGCGTCGTCGACGCGGTCCTTACGCTCCTTGACTTCGACTTCAGAAGAGCCGCCGACCTTGATCACGGCAACGCCGCCGGCAAGCTTGGCGAGACGCTCCTGGAGCTTCTCCTTGTCGTAGTCGCTGGTCGTGTTCTCGATCTGCTGGCGGATCGCTTCGGTGCGGCCCTTGATCGTGTCGTGATCGCCGGCACCGTCGACGATGACGGTGTTGTCCTTGTCGATCGTGACGCGCTTGGCGGTGCCGAGCATGCCGAGCGTGACGGTCTCGAGCTTGATGCCGAGGTCTTCCGAGATCATCTCGCCCTTGGTCAGGATCGCGATGTCCTCAAGCATCGCCTTGCGACGATCGCCGAAGCCCGGTGCCTTGACCGCTGCGACCTTCAGGCCGCCGCGCAGCTTGTTGACGACGAGCGTGGCCAGAGCCTCACCCTCGATGTCTTCTGCGATGATCAGGAGCGGACGACCCGACTGAACGACGGCTTCCAGGATCGGGAGCATCGCCTGCAGGTTCGAGAGCTTCTTCTCGTGGATCAGGATGTAGGGATCCTGAAGCTCGACGGTCATCTTCTCGGGGTTGGTGATGAAGTACGGCGACAGATAGCCGCGGTCGAACTGCATGCCCTCGACGACGTCGAGCTCGAATTCGAGACCCTTCGCTTCCTCGACGGTGATCACGCCTTCCTTGCCGACCTTCTCCATGGCTTCAGCGATCTTCTCGCCGACTTCACGGTCGCCGTTTGCCGAGATGATGCCGACCTGCGCCACTTCCTTCGAACCCGAAACCGGCTTCGAACGCGCCTTGACGTCCTCGACGACCTTGATGACGGCGAGATCAATGCCGCGCTTCAGGTCCATCGGGTTCATGCCCGCTGCGACCGACTTCATGCCCTCGCGGACGATAGCCTGCGCCAGGACCGTCGCGGTGGTCGTGCCGTCACCGGCGATGTCGTTGGTCTTCGAGGCCACTTCGCGCAGCATCTGCGCACCCATGTTCTCGAACTTGTCCTTGAGCTCGATCTCCTTGGCGACGGTGACGCCGTCCTTAGTGATGCGCGGTGCGCCGAAGCTCTTGTCGATGACGACGTTGCGGCCCTTGGGGCCCAAGGTCACCTTGACCGCGTCGGCGAGGATGTCGACGCCGCGGAGGATGCGCTCACGCGCGTCACGACCGAATTTTACGTCCTTGGAAGCCATGTCAGCTGCCCTTTCGTATAAGTTTAAAAGTCACGATAAGGTTACACCAAGGTAACCCGGCAGAAGTCAGCCGACGATCCCGAGGATGTCAGATTCCTTCATGATCAGAAGGTCTTCGCCGTCGACTTTGACCTCGGTGCCCGACCATTTGCCGAACAGGATCTTGTCGCCGGTCTTGACGTCGAGCGGGGTGATCGTGCCGTTCTCGGCGCGAGTGCCGGTGCCGATGGCGACGACTTCGCCTTCCTGCGGCTTTTCCTTGGCGGTGTCGGGGATGATGATGCCGCCAGCCGTCTTCTCTTCGGCTTCGAGGCGCTTCACCAGCACGCGATCATGCAACGGACGAAAGTTCATGGGGTCCATGTCCTTTTGGATTGTGACAGATTTCTGGCACTCGAGGTTATCGAGTGCCAACGGACGGCATATGTGCCTCGTGGTGTGGCATGTCAAAGGTTCCGGGAGCGAATTTTTTCGGGCGGGCGTGGTATTCGGGCGGCGTGGCTGAGGGGGGTGAGCCACGGCACTGCCGAGCACTGCCGTTCTCCTGCGCACGCAGGAGTCCAGGGTGACGGAGGGCGGTGCTTGGTATCCTGGGCTCCTGCGTTCGCAGGAGAACACGAGGCCAGACGGGCCCACTCTCTTCTGCTCCCCTTCCGTTTGCGGGAGGGGTAGGGGGAGGGGTTTCTCGGACGGGTGCTCGTGGGACTCCCCTCCCCTAACCCCTCCCGCAAGCGGGAGGGGAACTGCGTGGTGGTTGGGGTGGATGCGCGGGCTAGAACGCTTCCTGTGTTGGACGCGTAATACAGGGCATTTACCTCGGTCCGCGCATGCTCTAGCTCTGGTCCCATGACCGATACCGCTGCGCCGTCCTACGCCCCCTCCTATGTCGACCCTGCCCGTCCGCCGCGGCGGAAGTGGCGGCTTGTCCGGGGCGTGTGGAAGTTCCTCGTGGCGATCAAGGACGCGCTCGTCCTGATCGCGATGTTGCTGTTCTTCGGGCTGATCTTCGCGGCACTCAACGCGCGGCAGAGCACGACGGCGATCAAGGATGGCGCGCTGGTCCTCGATCTCAACGGCTCGATCGTCGAGCAGCCCGAGGAGCAGGCCGCGTTCGCGGCACTTTCCGGGCAGAGCAGGACGCGGCAGTTTCGCCTGCGCGACGTGGTCCGCTCGATCGACACCGCACGGACCGATGCGCGCGTGAAGGTCGTCGTGCTCGATCTCGACAGCTTCGGCGGCGCGTATCCCGCGGCACTGGGCGAGGTCGGCGACGCGCTGGCGCGGGTGCGGGCTAGTGGCAAGCCGGTGCTGGCCTATGCGACCGCGTACACCGATGCCGGCTACCGGCTGGCGGCGAACGCGAGCGAGGTCTGGGTCAATCCGCTGGGCGGGACGATCTTCATGGGGCCGGGCGGCAACCAGCTGTATTACAAGGGCCTGATCGACAAGCTCGGGGTCAACGCGCACGTCTACCGCGTCGGCCGCTACAAGTCGTTCGTCGAGCCGTACACGCGGGCCGACCAGAGCGACGACGCGCGCGCCGCCAGCACCGCGCTGTACGGCACGTTGTTCGCGCAGTGGCGTGAGGCCGTCGCGAAAGCACGCCCCAAGGCGCAGATCGCGCAGTTCATGACCGCGCCGGACAAGGTCATCCTCGCGGCGAACGGCAACATCGCCGAGGCGAATTTGCGCGCGGGCATCGTCGACAAGCTCGGCGATCGGACCAGCTTCGGCCGGCGCGTGGCGGAATATGCCGGCAGCGACGCGAACAAGCCGGCGGGCAACTACACCGCGATCAAGTACGACGCGTGGGTGAAGGCCAACCCCCTCCCCACCGCGGGCGATTCGATCGGCGTGCTGACGATCGCCGGCGAGATCGTCGACGGCGAGAGCGGCCCCGGCAAGGCCGCGGGCAAGACGATCGAGAAGGCGGTACTCGACGGGCTTGCCAAGAAGACGCTGAAGGCGCTCGTCGTGCGTGTCGATTCGCCGGGTGGGTCTGTGCTGGCGTCGGAGCAGATCCGGCTCGCGATCCTCGAAGCCAAGCGGCAGAAGCTGCCCGTCGTCGTGTCGATGGGCGGACTGGCTGCGAGCGGCGGTTACTGGGTGTCGACGCCGGCCGACGTGATCTTTGCCGAGCCCGGCACGATCACCGGCTCGATCGGGATTTTCGGCGTCATCCCGACCTTCGAGAACGCGCTCGCCAAGATCGGCGTGACCAGCGACGGCGTGAAGACCACGCCGCTGTCGGGCCAGCCCGACATTACCGGCGGCACCACGCCGATGTTCGACGCGATCGCGCAGGCTGGGATCGAGAACGGCTATCGCCAGTTCGTCTCGCGCGTCGCCGCCTCGCGGAAGATGACGCCGGCACGGGTCGACGAGATCGGCCAGGGCCGCGTCTGGGATGGTGGCACCGCACGCCAGATCGGGCTGGTCGACCGGTTCGGGACGTTGCAGGACGCGATCGACGAGGCCGCCAAGCGCGCCAAGCTCGATCCCGCCAAGGTGCATGCCGAGTATCTGGAGAAGAAGCCGGGCTTCCTAGCGACGATCGCGCAGGATTTCAGGGGCGACGAGGATGACGCTGCAGATGGCGCGACCGGCGGCGATGCGTTCGCGCATGTGGCGGCGGACCGACGCCAGATGCTCGCGCGCGCCGTGGGCGACATGAAGCGGCTGGCGACGTCGGGCTCGATCCAGGCGCGCTGCCTGGAGTGCGGCGGGATGGGGCCGACGGCTGCGGGGCTCGGGGATGCCAAGCTGCTCGATCTGCTGTTGGCGCGGATCGGGTTCTGATGGCGATCCCCGCAACTGGCAACGGCGGCGGGATCGTCATTCGGGCGGCGGTGCCGGAGGACGCTGCGTCGATCGCGGCGATCTATGCGCCGCACGTGCTGGTCGGGACGGTGTCGTTCGAGACCGAGGCGCCCGATGCGCGGCAGATGCGCGCGCGGATGGCGGCGTCGGACGGGCTGTATCCTTGGTTGGTGGCAACGATCGGCATCGAGGGTGGCCTGCTGGCGTACGCTTATGCGTCGGCGTTCCACAAGCGCGAGGCGTATCGGTTCGCGTGCGAGACCACGGTGTATGTCGCGGATGCGGCGCAGCGGCAGGGTGCGGGGCGGCTGTTGTACGAGGCGCTGATCAATACGTTGCGGGCTCAGGGGTTTACGCAGGCGATCGGGGCGATCGCGTTGCCGAACGATTCGTCGATCAAGCTGCATGAGGCGGTCGGGTTTCGCCGCGCGGGGGTGTACCGCGAGGTCGGGTACAAGAACGGGCAGTGGATCGATGTCGGGCATTGGCAGTGCGCGCTGAATGAGCCTGCGGTGCCGCCGGTGGAGCCGCGGCGGTTTGCGGATGTTGGGGTCGTGCGGGGGTAGTTTTTCTTTTCGTGGAGGCCTGACCGCCGACCGAGCGGCACCGCCGGCGGAGCCACCACCCCGGCGGAGGCCGGGGCCCAGTTGGGAAAGCTGGAGTAACGGAGCGCAACGCTATTCAGCGACGTCTCCCAACTGGGCCCCGGCCTTCGCCGGGGTGGTTTGGGGTGTTGGGTAGTGCTTTGCCCACGGATGGAGACCAGCCTCAGCATCAGAACGAGCTAGATAGGGCCGTCCGTTCAAGCCCAACCACCGGTCCACCCATCCTTGTTCTCCCGCGAAGGCGAGAGCCCAGACTGGGTCCCCGCCTTCGCGGGGAAACAAGTGATAGCGTAACACGCTGCGTGGGTTAGCGGCGTCCACCATATGCAGGCAGCGCCAGATGGAAGCGGATCGCGGCGGCCCTTAACGTGAACCCCGCACTTGCCGCGATAACCGCCGCTAAAGCAAGCGGCACCCCCAGCAACACCAGCCCTACATAGCTCGCCGCCGCCAGCGCCGCCGCGGTCACGTACAACTCCGGCCGCATCAGGATCGACGGTTCCCCCGCCAGCACATCGCGGATGATACCGCCGACGCACGCCGTCATCACCCCCATCAGCGCCGCCGGTACCGGTGGCACGCCGTACCCCAACGCCTTCGCCGCGCCGTAGACCGCGTACGCCGCGAGCCCGACCGCGTCGAACCAGCCGAGCGCCTCGTCCTTCCACCACCGCTCGGGCGTCACCCAGATCAGCAGCGCCATGCCGAGGCACACGCTCGCGGCGCGCGCGTCGTGTACCCAGAACACCGGCGCGCCGATCAGCAGGTCGCGCACCGTGCCGCCGCCGACGCCGGTGATCAGCCCGAAGAACACCAGCGTTACGAACGTCTGGCCGCGCTTGGCCGCGGCAAGCGCACCCGACGCGGCGAACACCGCTAGGCCTGCGAGGTCGAACCAGGGCGCGGCGACGGGGAGGATCTCGACGGGCAAGGGCACAGGCAACATCGCGGCGACGTAACCGGCCTGCCATCCAGCGTAAAGCGGGACCGCGGAATGATGCCCGTCGGCCGTAAACAGCAACGTCCGATACCGGTCCCGAAGATGAACGGCAGCATGAACGCGGTGTTGTTTTTGGTTCATGCAACTGGCGCTATAGAGGCTTCGTTATACCAGCAGATCAATTCACTAGGGAGTTACATGATGCGTAAGTTCGTTCTGGCCATGGGCCTCAGCGCAATGGTCCTGCCGACCGTCCTCGTTCCCGTGTCGGCCGCCGATGCGCGCGATCGTCGCGAATGGCGTGGTCGCGACGGCCGCGTCTATTGCAAGAAGAGCAACGGCACGACCGGCACGATCATCGGCGGCGTCGGTGGCGCACTGCTCGGCCGCACGGTCGACACCCGCGGCGACCGCACGGTCGGCACGCTGGGCGGCGCCGTCCTCGGCGGTCTCGCCGGTCGCGCGATCGACAAGGGCACGAGCAACAACAACCGTCGTTGCCGCTGACACTCATCGGCTAAATCAATGCCGCTATTTCGGTAGTTGCGCGTTGGGGAAGGGCGTCGTGGGAAACCGCGACGCCTTTTTTCTTGTCCGATGAAGGATCAAAACGATGACCACACGCAGCGGTTCGGCAAAGTATGAAGGCCTCGGCAAGAGCGGCAAGGGCCATGTCTCGACCCAGTCGGGCGTGCTGTCCGACAGCCCGTACGGCTTCAACACGCGGTTCGAGAACGAGCCCGGCACCAACCCCGAGGAGCTGATCGCGGCCGCCCACGCGTCGTGCTTCACGATGGCGCTGAGCTTCGCGCTCGCCGGCAAGGGCTACGAGGCCGGCACGCTCGAGACGTCGGCGAAGGTGACGCTTGACAAGGACGGCGACGGGTTCAAGATCACCAAGTCGGCGCTGACGCTGAACGCCAAGGTCGACGGCATCTCGAAGGAAGAGTTCGAGGCGATCGCCGCGGACGCCAAGGCGAACTGCCCGGTGTCGAAGGTGCTCAACGCCGAGATCACGCTGGAGCACAACCTCGCCGCATAACGGCGGGTAGGTTTCGCAATCAGGAGGGCCCGGTGGAAACGCCGGGCCCTTCTTGCGTCAGATGATGCCGCCGCCGAGGCTCAGGCGGAGCGCAAAGATGATGATCAGGACGATGTTGAGGTTGCGGCCGCCGGTGCTCGACGACAGCGCGCCAACCGCTGCACCGACAATCCCGATCGGGATGACGAGCCAGTTCATCCAGCCGAGCAGCGGGATGAACGCGACGAGGCCAAGCACCAGGGTGACGAGGCCGATGAGGATCGAGACGATGTTCAGCATGGGGTGAACATGGCGAGTCGCGGGGGTTCGGGCAAGACTTGGCGGGCCCTTACGACCCTCCCCCGCCAGGGGGAGGATTGAGGGTGTGTGGAAAACGCTTTCTTCACCATCTTTCGCGCATAGGATGGCAGTGATGACTTTTCCCCTGCGCCCCGCCCTGATTCTTTTGCCGCTCGCGCTGGCCGCGTGTGGACGGTCGTCGACCGATCAGCAGGATCTCAACAGCCTCGATGCAGAGCTGACCAATGGCGCGGTGCGCGATCCGGCGCTGACGTCGTCGCTGGGGGGGCAGATCATGGTCGATCCCCGGTTGGCACAGTCATCGAATACCGACGCGGTGCGGCCGCCGCCTCGGCCGGATAGTGGCGCGGTGCCGCCGGAGGGTCCGCTCAAGGCGGATCCGGTCGATCCGCGGATTCTCAAGCGTGCGCCGGCAGCGTCTAACGACTGTCCGGAGTGCAAGTCGGCGAACGGCGCTTTGACGTTGGGGGCGCTGGCGGAGCGGCAGACGACGCCGGATGCGGGAGTCTGTGCGCAGAAGATCGGCTATTCGGCGGGGTGGGCGAACCGGTTGCCGGCGGACCTGCCGCTGTATCCGGCGGCGCGGCTGACCGAGGCTGCGGGGGCGGATCGCGATGGGTGTCGGTTGCGCGTGGTGAGTTTCGCGAGCGCCGCGCCGATGCAGAAGATGCTCGACTGGTATTTCACGAAGGCTAGCGCGGCGGGGTATTCGGCTGGGCATAGCACCGACGGCAAGCAGCATGTGCTGGGCGGGGTTCGGGGGAATGACGCTTATGTGGTGTATGTGACGACGCGGGCTGGTGGCGGGAGCGATGTGGATCTGGTTTCCAACGCTGGGCGGTGACGAGCGGTTTGGCGCTACTGAAAGCCTCCCGACAATCTTCGCTTGAGATTCACCTCCCCGGCGGAGGCCGGGGTCCAGTTGCGGAACGTCGCTAACCGAGCGCGGTCCTTCGTTATTGCCACCTTTCCAACTGGGCCCCGGCCTTCGCCGGGGTGGTGGTGTATGGCGTGGTGGCGTGTTGGGGGGCGACGCCTCTCACTCCTTGTTCTCCCGCGAAGGCGGGAGCCCAGTCTGGGTCCCCGCCTTCGCGGGGAAACAAGCTTTTGGACAGGGCTCGCACGGTGATCTCGAACTGACCCGGATGACGCGCGCACCCCTACCCTCCAACCCCACCTTTCCGTTTTGCCCGATTCACGCTAGGGCGCGAGAATGCTTCCCCTTCTCTATGTCATGGTCGGTGGTGCGGTCGGATCCGGCGCGCGCTATCTGAATGGCCGCGCGATGCTGTCGTTGCTCGGCCCTGACTATCCCTTCGGTACGCTCGCCGTGAATTTGATCGGTGGGTTGCTGATGGGGGTGCTGGTCGGCGTACTCGCCCGCAATACCGCTTCGGAAACGTGGCGGCTGTTGCTCGGCGTGGGCGTGCTTGGGGGATTCACGACGTTCTCGGCGTTCTCGCTGGACGTCGTCACGATGATCGAGCGGGGCGCATTCGGCGTCGCGTTCGGGTATGTTTTGGTGTCGGTGATCGGTTCGGTCGCCGCGTTGTTCGCGGGTCTCTCCGCAGTAAGGGCCGTCGCATGACTGCGGGCAAAAGCGATAGCGATTCCGGCTTTCGGGAATTCAACGTCGGGTTCGACGATGACGGCATCCGGCTCGACCGGTGGTTCAAGCGACATCTGCCCGACACGAGCTTCACGACGGTGGCGATGTGGGCGCGCACCGGGCAGCTCCGCGTCGACGGCGCGCGTGCGACGCCGGGCGATCGGATCGCGGCGGGCCAGATGCTGCGCGTGCCGCCGCCCGAAGCCGACAAGGCCGCCGCCGACGTCGACAAGCCCAGGCGCGTCCGCGAACGCGTGATCCTGTCGGACGAGGAGACCGAGCTCGCGCAGTCCATGGTTATCCACAAGGATTTCCAGGCGTTCGTGCTGAACAAGCCGCCGGGCTTGGCGACGCAGGGCGGCACCAAGACGAAGCAGCATGTCGACGGGCTGCTCGATGGGTTGCAGTACGACAACGAAGGTCGGCCGAAGCTGGTCCACCGGCTCGACAAGGACACGTCCGGCGCGCTGCTGGTGGCGCGGACGTCGCGGGCTGCTGCGTTCTTCGCGAAGGCGTTTTCGGGGCGGACCGCGCGGAAAGTCTACTGGGCGCTGGTAGTCGACGTGCCGTCGATCGAGGACGGCATGATCGAGCTGCCGATCGCCAAGCAGCCGGGCACCGGCGGCGAGAAGATGCACGTCGATGAGGCCGAAGGCGCGCCGGCGCGGACGCGGTACCGGGTGATCGAACGCGCGGGCAACCGCGCGGCGTGGGTCGAGTTGCAGCCGTTTACGGGGCGGACACACCAGTTGCGCGTGCACATGGCGGCGATCGGGCATCCGATCGTCGGCGATGGCAAGTACGGCGGGGCTGCTGCGTTTTTGACCGGCGGGATCTCGCGGAAAATGCATCTGCATGCTCGCCGCATCAAGGTGGATCATCCCGATGGCGGGTCGATCGACGTCACCGCCGAGTTGCCGACGCATTTCGCCGAGAGTCTCAAGCAATTGGGTTTCGAGGAGAAGCTGGGCGACGATCTGGTGCTCGACGAGAAGACCGCGCCGACGCGCGAGCAGATGAAGTCGCGGGCTAGGGCGCATGCGAAGTCGGTGCGGAAAGACCGTAAGGGTGAGCGGCGTGGGCGTGGGGTTGTCGAGGAGAAGGCGACCGGCAAGCCTGCGCCGAAGACGGGTGGGCCTCGGACCGGGGCTGGGTCGAAGTTCGGGGCGCCGCGGAGTGGGCCTCGGGTTGAGGGGGCCAAGCCTGCTGGGCGTGGGCGTCCGGGTGGGGCTGGGAAGCCTGGGCCTCGGAGTGGGCCTGGGAGCCGGTAATTGATGCTCTTCGGCTGACGCGTGCCCTCACCCTTCCCACGGCCAAGCAGCCGCGGGCCCCTTCCCTCTCCCCCGAGGGGAGAGGGTGAAGTGGTCAGACTGGGCAATCAGACCTAACCATATTGCGCCACCCCGGCGAAGGCCGGGGCCCAGTTGGGGGACGTTGCTAACGGAGGGCATCGCTCCGTTATTGCCACCTTTCCAACTGGGCCCCGGCCTTCGCCGGGGTGGGATGGTTGGTTAGCGGTAGCTTCTCAGCACATTCCGTTCCCCCGCGAAGGCGGGGGTCCAGGGGCCACGATCGTCGGCGCTGCTTGATTCCTGGGCCCCCGCCTTCGTGGGGGAACTAGACTGACCCTATTTCAGCCAACCCAGCAGCAACCGCCGCAGACCCTCCGTTACCGTCCCGAACACGATATGCGACGCCGCGCTATACAGATGCGTGGTCGGCGCGGTGTTCCACGGCGCATCACAGAGACCCACCGCCGGCACCGCAGCCTCATCAAGCAACGCCGTCGTCGCCGCAGCGAACGCGGTGCCGTAGCCAGCGGTCACCGAAGGCCGGTATTCGGCCGCCACCGCGTAGGCGATCCCCAGCCCTGCCCCGAGTGCATAATGCACGACCTGTCCGGCGAGCGGCTTGCGATCGTCGGGGATGTCGTGGCCGACCACCACCTGCGACACCTTGTCCGCCGCCTTCTCCGTCGCGGGTTCCGCGTCGCTTTCCGACGAGGACAGCGCAGCGACGCCGGCCTGAAAGCGGTCCATCACGAACGAGGCGGCGAGGCCGGCGACCAAGCCCGCAGCGGCGGCGGCCCAGATGTTCGGGGTGTCGGTCTGTGCGTGCGCCATCGTTGAGTCTCCAGAGCTATCCGACACGAACCGTTCGCAGGCGTGCGCGTTCCGGTTTGGCGTTCCCTCGCGTGCACGCGTGATCTACGAGGCGGCGATGCGTTGGAAAATCTCATGATCCGTCTTGCCGTGTTCGATTGCGACGGGACGCTTGTCGACAGCCAGGCGAATATCTGCGTCGCGTGCGAACGCGCGTTCGAAGGCGCCGGACTGGTCTCGCCACCGCGCGCTGACATTCGGCGGATCGTCGGCTTGAGTCTCGTCGAGGCTATGCAGGTGTTGCTGCCGGAGGCGGACGATGCGCGGCACCGGTCGCTCGCTACCGACTACAAGAATGCGTTCCATGCGATGCGGGCGAGTGGCGAGCTGGCCGACGAGCCGCTGTTCGAGGGGATTGCCGAGGTGATCGAGACGCTCGCCGATGACGGCTGGCTGCTAGGTGTGGCGACGGGGAAGTCCGATCGCGGGCTCGCGCATATCCTCGCCGCGCACGGGATCACCGATCGGTTCGTGACGCTTCAGACCGCTGACCGGCATCCGTCAAAGCCCGATCCGGCGATGCTGTTCGCGGCGATCGCGGAGGCTGGGGCGTCCCAGGAGACGACGGCGATGATCGGTGATACGAGCTTCGACATGGCGATGGCCCGCGCGGCCGGTGTGCGCGCCGTCGGGGTCGCGTGGGGGTATCACGACGTGCACGAGCTTTCCGATGCGGGGGCGGATGTTGTTGCGGTGACTGTGCCGGACTTGCTGCATATGGTGGCGCCACGATGACCGATGCGGACAAGCTGGCGCAGCGGCGCTGGTTCGTGCTGGTCGCAGTGCGGCTCGCGGGGGTTGCGGGCGCGTTGCTCGGGTTGATCCTGATCGCGCGCGCGCATGATCTCGGGCCGAAAATTCTCGGGACGGCGATCGTGTTGTCGGCGATGGCAATGATCGCGATCGTGCCGCGCAGCTTGGCGCATCGCTGGCGGAGTGCTGACGCATGAAGCGGTTCTGGACAGACGTCGCGATCGATGCGGACCGGGTGGTGACGCTCGACGGCAAGCCGGTGCGGACGCCCGGGCGGCGACCGCTGGCGTTGCCAAGCGATGCGCTGGCCGAGGCGGTCGCGGAGGAATGGCGCGCGGTCGGGGAGACGATCGATCCGCGGACGATGCCGTTGACGGGCCTGGCCAATGCGGCGACCGATCCGATCGCGAACGATCCGGCGCAGTTCGCCGCGCGGCTGGCGGCGTATGGCGAGAGCGACCTGCTCTGCTACCGCGCGGAGGGGCCGCCGCTGCTGGTCGAACGGCAGGCGGCGGCGTGGGATCCGCTGCTGGCTTGGGCGCGGGGGCGGTATGACGTGACTTTCGCGGTGACGGCGGGCGTGATGCACGTCGCGCAACCGGCGGCGACGGTCGCGCGGCTTTATGAAGCGGTCGCGGCGTATGACGATTTCCGGCTTGCCGGGTTGTCGCCGGTGGTGACGCTGACCGGGTCGCTGGTGATCGGGCTGGCGTTGATCGAGGGTGAGATCGATGCGGATGCGGCCTGGGCGGCGGCGGGGATCGACGAGGACTGGTCGGTCGAGATGTGGGGGGAGGACTGGCAGGCGGCGGAGTTGCGGGAATTGAAGCGCAAGGAGTTTGGGGTCGGGGTAAAGTTTCTGGGGCTGCTTTAAGCGTTCTCCTGCGAACGCAGGAGCCCAGGATACCAAACGCTACGGCCTGTAACCCTGGACTCCTGCGTTCGCAGGAGAACGGGTTGGCAGGTTAGCGCGTCAGGCGACGGATGAAACCGATCAGCCCGGTCTGGCGCGAGCGCTTCAACCGCTCGGCGGCCAGGATCGTCTTTACGCCGCGGATGCAGCTGTCGACGTCGTCGTTGACCAGCACATAGTCATAGCCGTCCCAATGGCTGACCTCGTTCGCCGCGCGCGACATGCGGGCTTCGATCACTTCTTCCGAATCGGTGCCGCGGCTGGTGAGGCGGCGGTGGAGTTCTTCCATCGACGGCGGGAAGATGAAGACGCGGACGACGTCGCCGCCGGCGATCTGGAACAGCTGTTGCGCGCCCTGCCAGTCGATGTCGAACAGCACGTCCTTGCCGGCCGCAAGCAGTTCTTCGACCTGCGCGCGCGGTGTGCCGTAGCGGTGGTTGAAGACGTGCGCCCATTCGAGAAACTCGTCCCTCGCGACCATGTCGCGAAAGCCCTCGAGGTCGGTAAAATGGTAGTCCTTGCCGTCGACTTCGCCGGGTCGCACCGACCGGGTCGTGACCGAGACCGACATCTCGAGTTCGTGCTCGTCCGCGAGCAATCTGCGCGCGATGGTCGACTTGCCGGCGCCGGACGGCGAGGACAGGACGAACAGGACTCCGCGACGACGGAAACCATGCGGGTCGGACGGAAGTGTGTGGGGCATGCGCGCCCTTGCCGCGGACCGCATATGGGCGTCAACCCATGCGCGGCCCGCGCGTGGCATTACGAAGGCGGATTAATAGCCGGCCTTGCGCGCCTTGTTGCGGTCATAGGCCTTCTTGGCCGCGTAGCCGCCGCCGAGGATCATGCCGAGCGGGCCCATGCGACGCATCAGGCCCATAGCCACGACACCCTTTACTGCGCCCGAGGCGCCGCCCGAACCGTCGCGACGGCCCATCTCGCGGCCAACCAATGCACTGATAATACGTCCGATCATGCTTCTGACTCCCCGAGAACCTGGTCTTTGAGTTCCGCTGCACCGCGCAGCACTGCCCAGCCGATCGCGTAGGTCACGGCTAGCGGCACGACGATCTTGAGTACGTTGGCGGTGATCGCACCGATGATCGCGCCGTCCGCGTTGCCGTCGTCGCCACTGAGCGAGTCGATGCCTGCGCCGATCAGCGCGCCTATGGTCGTTGCGCCCACGTAATTTCTCCTGTCCGTGTGGCGGGTTAGCGTTTGGCGGAGGATTGGGTTCCCCCGCGCCCGCGTTCTCCTGCGCACCCAGGAGTCCAGGGTCGCGGGCGGTTCGGTTGGTACCCTGGGCTCCTGCGTGCGCAGGAGAACGGTCAGCGGCCTAGCATCGATTCGGGTTTGACGACGCGGTCGAACGTTTCGGCATCGACCAACCGCAGCGCGAGGCCGGCTTCCTTAAGCGTCAGCCCTTCGGCGTGCGCGTATTTGGCGATCTTCGCGGCCGCGTCGTAGCCGATCTCGGGGGCGAGTGCGGTGACGAGCATGAGCGAGCGGTCGAGCAGGTCCGCGATGCGGCCGCGATTGGGTTCGATGCCGTCGACACAGCGCTCGGCGAATCCTTCCATCGCAGTCGAGAGCAGGTCGATCGAGCGGAGGACGTTGGCGCCGATCAGCGGCTTAAACACGTTCAGCTCGAGATGGCCCTGCATCCCGCCGACGGTGACCGCGACGTGGTTGCCCATCACCTGCCCCGCGACCATCGTCAGCATCTCGCACTGGGTGGGGTTGACCTTGCCGGGCATGATCGAACTGCCGGGCTCGTTCGCGGGGAGGTCGATCTCGCCGAAGCCGCAGCGCGGGCCCGAGCCGAGCAGGCGGATGTCGTTGGCGATCTTGGTCAGTGCGACCGCCAGCGTGTTGAGCGTGCCGGACAGGTGGACGAGCGGGTCGTTCGACGCGAGCGCCTCGAACTTGTTGCGCGCGCTGACGAACGGCAGGCCGGTGATCCCGGCCAGTTCGTGCGCGATCGCGTCGCCGAAGCCGGCGGGGGCGTTGAGGCCGGTGCCGACTGCGGTGCCGCCCTGCGCGAGGATCACCATGCCGTGACTGATCGCAGGCTCGATCCGGTGGCGACAGCGATAGAGCTGGTTCGCATAGCCGGAAAATTCCTGGCCGAGCGTCAGCGGTGTCGCGTCCTGCAGGTGCGTCCGGCCGATCTTGACGATGTCGTCCCAGGCATTGGCCTTCGCGTCGAGCGCGGCGTGCAGCTTGTCGAGCGCGGGGATCAGGCGGTGGGTGGTGGCAATCGCGGCGGCGATGTGGAGCGCGGTGGGGAAGCTGTCGTTGGACGACTGGCTCATGTTGACGTGGTCGTTGGGGTGGACCGGCGACTTGCCGCCGCGGGTGCCGGTGAGGACTTCGTTCGCGCGGCCGGCGATGACCTCGTTGGCGTTCATGTTCGACTGCGTGCCGCTGCCGGTCTGCCAGATGACGAGCGGGAACTGGTCGTCGAGCTTGCCGTCGATGACTTCCTGCGCGGCGGAGTCGATCGCGGTGGCGATGGTTTCGTCGAGGCCGTGCGAGCGATTCACCCGCGCGGCAGCTTGTTTGACGAGGGCGAGCGCGTGGACGATCTCGATCGGCATGCGTTCGCGGGTGGCGAAGGGGAAGTTCTCGATCGAGCGTTCGGTCTGGGCGCCCCAATAGGCGTCGGCGGGGACTTCGATCGGGCCGATCGTGTCGGTTTCTGTGCGGGTTTGGGTCATGCGGGGAGAACCTTCCGTAGCGTGTGCGGGATCCCTCGCCCCTTCGGGGAGAGGGAGGGAGGAGCCGCAGGCGACGGAAGGGTGAGGGGCTTGAGGCTCGGAACGCGCGTCCCAATTCCCCTCACCCTTCCCACGGCAAGTGCCGCGGGCCCCTTCCCTCTCCCCGACGGGGAGAGGGAGTTCAGAGGTTCACTTCTTCCGTTTGAAATCCACCGCGACGACGTTCGAGCCGTCTTCGATCGGCACAGCCGTCGGGCCGTCGTTTTCCGCTTCGTCATGGTCGCCGAGTGCGTCTTCCGCACCTTCCTGCGCCTGGAAGCGGAGCTCGAAGCTTACCGCCGGGTCCTGGAACGCGGTGATCGCCGAGTATGGGATCACCAGCTTCGACGGCACCTGGTTGAAGCTGAGCCCGATCGAGAAGCGCTCGTCGTCGACGATGAGGTCCCAGTAGCGGTTCTGCATGACGATCGTCATCTCGTCCGGGAAGCGCTCGATCAGGCGCTTGGGGATGTCGACTCCCGGTGCCTGCGTCTTGAAGGTGATGTAGAAATGATGCTCGCCGGGAAGCCCGCCGGCCTCCGCGACCGAACCGAGCACGCGGCCGACCACGGCACGCAGGGCTTCTTGTACGATCTCGTCGTACGGAATCAGGCTATCGGGCAGTCCATCGGTCATATCCCTTGGGTAGCGCCATTCGGATGCCGGTCAAGATTGCATGCGTCGTGGCGGACGTTATGGGAGGTGGCATGCGCACCGCCACGATCACCCGCTCCACCGCCGAGACGGCGATCGACGTCACCGTGAACCTCGATGGGACCGGCGTGTACGACGTCGAGACCGGGGTCGGTTTCTTCGATCACATGCTCGAACAATTGTCGCGTCACTCGCTGATCGATATCCGCGTGCGGACCAAGGGCGACTTGCACATCGACGAGCATCACACCGTCGAGGATACCGGCATCGCGATCGGCCAGGCGTTCGCGCAGGCGCTCGGCGATAAGCGGGGGATTGCGCGGTACGGCGATGCGCTGTCGCCGATGGACGAGACGCTGACGCGGGTGGCGCTGGATATTTCCGGTCGGCCGTGGCTGGTGTGGAAGGACCTGTTCTCGCAGAAGCGCCTCGGCGGGATGGATACCGAGATGTTCGAGCATTTCTTTCATAGCTTCGCACAGGCGGCGGGGATCACGCTGCACGTCGAGACGCTGTACGGGTCGAACAACCACCACATCGCCGAGGCGGCTTTCAAGGGTGTGGCGCGGGCGTTGCGGGCGGCGATCGAGATCGATCCGCGCAAGGCGGACGCGATTCCGTCGACCAAGGGAATCCTGTGAGCGAGCCGTTTGCGCGGACCGACGCGCCGATGTGCGTGGTCGTGCTGACCTACGTCGCACCACTGGACGCGATCGATGCGCGGATGAAGGAGCACGTTGCATGGCTCGCCAAGGGCTATGCGGAGGGGGTGTTTCTCGCTTCGGGCCGGCAAATTCCGCGTACCGGCGGGGTCATCCTGATCCGCGGCGAGAAGGCGGCGGTCGAAGCGGTGGTGGCGACCGATCCGTTCGTAAGCAGCGGACTTGCGACGGCTGAGATCAGCGCGTTTACCGCGAGCATGGTCCTGCCCGGGATCGCCGAGTTACTCGCGTGACGCTGGCGCTTATCGATTACGGCGCTGGCAATCTCCATTCGGTCGAGAACGCGTTGCGGACGGCTGGGTGTGTCGATCTGATCGTAACTTCGGATGCGGATGTCGTTGCGAAAGCTGACCGGATCGTGTTGCCGGGTGTTGGCGCGTACGGCGCTTGCGCGGCGGCGTTGCGCGCAGTGCCGGGGATGGTCGAGGCTTTGAACCGGCGAGTGCGCGACGAGGGTACGCCGTTTCTCGGCATTTGTGTCGGCATGCAGTTGATGGCCGATGCGGGCGAGGAGATGGGGACTCATGCCGGGCTTGGCTGGGTGTCGGGACGCGTGCGGCGGCTGGAGCCGGGGACGATGGAGGCGAAGGTCCCGCACATGGGCTGGAACGACGTCGTTCCCTCCGTGGCGCATCCGCTGATCGAGCCGGGCGAGGCGTATTTCCTGCATAGCTTCGCCTTTGAAGGCGCCGACGTGCTCGCGACGACCGATCATGCCGGTCCCGTCACTGCGGCGATCGGTCGTGACACAATGATCGGCGTGCAGTTTCATCCTGAGAAGAGCCAGCGCTACGGCCTGGCCTTGCTCGAACGTTTCCTGGAGTGGCGGCCGTGAGCCTGATTATCTTCCCCGCGATCGACCTCAAGGCGGGTCAGGTGGTCCGTCTCGCCGAGGGCGATATGGACCGCGCGACCGTGTACGGCGACGATCCCGCAGCGCAGGCGATGTTGTTCGCCGAGGCGGGGGCGGAGCATCTGCACGTGGTGGATCTCGACGGGGCGTTCGCGGGGGCTTCGGTCAACGGCGATGCGGTGCGGTCGATCGTCGCGCGGTTTCCGGGGCATGTGCAGCTCGGCGGCGGGATCCGGACGCGGGCTAGCGTCGAGGGCTGGTTCGACCTGGGCGTCTCGCGCGTCGTGATCGGGACGGCGGCGCTGGAGAACCCAGAGTTCGTGCGCGGCGTGGCGAAGGATTTTCCGGGTGGGATCGTCGTCGCTGTCGACGCGAAGGACGGCATGGTCGCGACCAAGGGTTGGGCTGACGTGTCGACCACGAGCGCGGTCGATCTGGCGCGGCGGTTCGAGGATGCGGGAGTGGCGTCGTTGCTGTTCACCGATGTCGGGCGCGACGGAATGCTAAAGGGGTGCAACGTCGATGCTACGGTCGATCTGGCGCGATCGGTGGACATTCCTGTGATCGCCAGCGGCGGGGTGAAGGGGATTGCCGAGATCCACGTGCTGGCTTTGCATGTGCGGGACGGGGTCGAGGGTGTGATCACGGGGCGGGCTTTGTACGACGGCCGGCTCGATCTCGCGGCGGCTTTGAGCGTGGCTAAGGCAGCAGGATGATTCACGCGGAGACGCGGAGACGCGGAGATAGTGGTTTCGCGCAGAGGCGCGGAGGACGCAGAGCGACTTGTGGCGCCGCAGGCAGTGATTCGTTCACGCGAAGGCGCAAAGGCGCGAAGAGTGAGCAGAAGTTCGATCTACCTTTCCTTCTTACTCTTCGCGCCTTTGCGCCTTCGCGTGAATCATTCTTAGCGGCTCCGCCGCGTCTCCGCGTCTCCGCGTCTCCGCGTGAACAAAACCTGCGGCACAGCGCATGACGGTCCGCGCGCGCGTCATTCCGTGCCTCGACGTTGCCGATGGGCGCGTGGTGAAAGGCGTGAACTTCGTCGAACTGCGCGATGCGGGCGATCCGGTCGAGCAGGCGCGGGCGTATGACGCTGCCGGGGCGGACGAATTGTGTTTCCTCGATATCGGCGCGAGCCATGAGGGTCGCGGGACGATCCTCGACGTCGTGCGACGGACCGCGGCGGTGTGCTTCATGCCGCTGACGGTCGGTGGTGGGGTGCGGACCGCCGACGATGCGCGGGCGCTGTTGCTGGCGGGGGCGGACAAGGTGGCCGTGAACTCCGCGGCGGTCGAGCGGCCCGAACTGGTAGCGGATATCGCCGAGCGGTTCGGCAGCCAGTGCTGCGTCGCCAGCGTCGATGCGCGGCGGTCGGATGAAGGCTGGGAGGTGTTCACGCATGGCGGCCGCCGCGCGACCGGGATCGATGCGATCGCGCATGCGCTGAAGCTCGCCGAACTCGGTGCGGGCGAGTTGCTCGTCACATCGATGGACCGGGATGGGACGCGGAGTGGCTACGACCTCGACCTGATCCGGGCAATTTCCGACCGGGTAAGCGTACCGGTTGTCGCAAGCGGCGGCGTTGGCGGGCTCGACGACCTGGTCGCGGGCATCCGCGACGGGCATGCTAGCGCCGTGCTGGCGGCGTCGATCTTCCATTTCGGGCAGGCGTCGATCGGCGACGCGCATGAGGCGCTGGCGGCGGCGGGAATCCCGGTTCGCTCGCCGGTGCACGCTTGACGGTACCGGACGGCCTGACCGGATGATCGCCCTGCCCCTCCTAGCGGTGCAGTCGGGGCATAGCGGTATCGTTCATCCTCGGACCGGACCCGAACTGTCGGACGTCGCGCTGTTCGTGTTCGCGGTGATGGGCGTGTTCCTCGTCCGGCGAGCGTTGCGGAAGCGGTTCGCCAAGACCAAACCGCCTGCGGAGGATTGACCCGCCCTCCCCGCTGCGTCAGCACGCCGCGCATGGACCCCGTATTCGACCGCCTCGAGGCGACCATCCGCGCGCGTCGCGACGCGCCCGCCGACACCTCGTACACCGCGAGCCTGTTCGCCAAGGGCCGACCCAAGATCGCGCAGAAGCTCGGCGAGGAAGCCGTCGAGACGGTGATCGCGGCGTGCTCGGGCGACGAGGCGAGCATTGTGCCGGAAGCGGCGGACCTAATGTTTCATCTGGCGGTGTTGCTGGCGGATGCTGGGCTTAGCCTCGCCGACGTGCGCGCGGAGTTGGAACGGCGCGAAGGTGTTGGCGGGCTGGCCGAGAAGGCCGGTCGGACGAGCTAACGCCACATCCGTCATTCCCGCGGAGGCGGGAAGCCATACTGGCTGGCGCCACGATGAGAGTGCGGTCGTTCGAGGATATGGATCCCCGCCTTCGCGAGGATGACGAAAGTGGGTATGTTCCCGCGAAAGGAGCTTGCCCATGCCGATCGACGCCACCCAGCCTTATGACGACCAGAACATTTTTGCGAAGATCCTGCGTGGCGAGATTCCGTCGAAGCGGGTGTACGAAGATGACTTCGCGATCGCTTTCCACGACATCAACCCGCAGGCGCCGACCCATCTGCTCGTGATCCCCCGGAGTGCGTACGTGTCGTGGGACGACTTTTCCGCACGTGCGCCCGATGCGGAGATTGCCGGCTTCATCCGCGCGGTCGGCACCGTCGCGCGCGCCGCGGGACTCGTCGAACCCGGTTACCGCCTGCTCGCCAATATCGGCCAGCACGGGAACCAGGAAGTCCCGCATCTGCATGTTCATGTCTTCGGCGGCCGCCCATTCGGGCCGATGCTTGCGCGCCCGGATCAGGGATAGGGCAGCTTTGCCGCACTAAAGGATTGCACGTAATAAAATTGCCATTAGGCTTGCGGCCTTAACGAAAGACCGCGCCGCCGGGGGGCGGCCAAGGGAGATTTGATGGCCACTCGACCCGCAATGGGTCTGCTGTCGCGTATGACGCTCCGCAAGACGGTGGAGCAGGTACAGCGCGAGACGCAGACCAGCGAACTCAAGCGCACGCTCGGTGCCTGGAACCTGGTGTTCCTCGGCATCGGCTGCATCATCGGCGCGGGCATCTTCGTGCGGACCGGCAACGCCGCCGCACTGCATGCCGGCCCCGCCGTGCTCCTCTCGTTCCTCGTCGCGGGCATCGTCTGCGCGCTCGCCGGGCTTTGCTATGCCGAGCTGTCGTCGACCTTGCCCGTCTCCGGATCGGCCTACACCTACAGCTACACCACGATCGGTGAGTTCGCCGCGTGGATCATGGGTGCGTTGCTGCTGCTCGAATACGGCCTCGCCGCCTCGGTCGTCGCGGTCGGCTGGGCAGGCTATGTCGTCAGCCTGCTCGGCGATTACGGCGTGGTCATCCCGGTCGAGCTGACCGGCCCGACCGGCCATCATGTCCAGAAGGCCGGCGTCGACATCCTCGTGAATGGCGCACCGGTCGAATATCTGTTCAACCTGCCCGCGTTCCTGATCTGCATCGCGCTGTCGTGCCTGCTGGTCGTCGGCGTGTCCGAGAGCGCGAAGGTCAACAACGTGATCGTCGCGATCAAGATGACCGTGATCATCGCGTTCATCCTGATCTGCGGCTGGTTCGTGATCCAGCATTTCGACACGCTGAAGCACAACTGGCAGCCGTTCATCCCGCCCGCGACGGGTGACAAGGGCGAGTTCGGCTGGGGCGGCGTGTTCCGCGCGGCCTCAATCGTGTTCTTCGCCTATATCGGTTTCGAGGCGGTCTCGACCGCCGGCCAGGAGGCCAAGGACCCGAAGAAGGACATGCCGGTCGGCATCATCGGCAGCCTCGTGGTCTGCACGATCCTGTACATCCTCGTCTCGATCGTGATGACGCTGATCGTCAACTACAAGGAACTGAACGTTCCCGATCCGGTCGCGGTCGCGGTCGACGCTCTGGGCCCGCAATGGGCGTGGTTCGCGCAGATCATCAAGGCCGGCGCGATCATCGGCCTGACCTCGGTCGTACTGGTGCTGATGTACGGGCAGACCCGCATCTTCTACACGATGGCGCGCGACGGCCTGTTGCCGCGCGTGTTCGCGACGGTGCACAAGAAGTTCAAGACGCCGTGGGTCAACACGCTGGCGGTCGGCCTGATCACCGCGTTCGCGGCCGGGTTCTTCGACATCAACGTGCTCGGCGACATGACTTCGGTCGGCACGCTAGCGGCGTTCGCGATCGTCTGCCTGTCGGTAATCTGGCTGCGGCGCACGCATCCGGAGATCCCGCGCGGCTTCAAGGTGCCACTGTACCCGGTGCTGCCGGCGCTCGGCATCGTCGCGTGCGGCGCGCTGATCCTGACGGTCGAGTACCGCGTGCTGGTGTTCTTCTTCTGGTACACGCTGGCCGCGATCGTGATGTATTTCGCCTACGGAATGCGCAACAGCCGGCTGTATCACGGGCTGGACGACGAGGCTGGTCCCGAGATGGGCGAGTATGTCGGTCCGACCCACCACTGAGGCTGGGTTAGATTAAGTCACGAAAAAGGGCCGCGGGAGGAAACTCCCGCGGCCCTTTTTTATGTCTTCGTGCCCAGGCTTGTTCTCCCGCGAAGGCGGGAGCCCAGTCTGTGTCCCCACCTTCGCGGGGACACAGGCTTCAGCCGATATGCTTGGCGGCGAGCGCCTTCATGTCGACCATCGGGCGGGCGCCGACATGGCTGATGATCTCCGCCGCACAGACCGCGCCGAGCTTCAGCGATGCGTTCAGGTCGTAGCCCTGTGCCTGGCCATGGAGAAAGCCCGCCGCGAACAGGTCGCCGGCGCCGGTGGTGTCGACGACCTTGGCGATCGGCTCGGCCTTGACCTCGGCGCGGGTACCGTTCTGGATAGCGCAGGCGCCGTGCTCGCCGCGGGTGACGACCAGGGTCGGGACCTGCGCGGAGATCTTGGCGACCGCTGAGTCGAACTCGTCGGTCTCGGCGAGCGCGGCGAGTTCGCTCTCGTTGGCGAACAGGATGTCGATCAGGCCGTCCGACAGCAGCTGGCGGAAATCGCCACCGTGGCGCGAGATGCAGAACACGTCGCTGAGCGTGAAGGCGACCTTTCGCCCTGCCCCGCGGGCGCAATCGATCGCGGCGCGCATCGCGGCGCGCGGCTCTTCGGGATCCCAGAGATAGCCTTCGAGATACAGGATCGCGCTGTCGGCGATCATCGCGGTGTCGATCGCGGCGGCGGGGAGGAACTGGCCGGCACCGAGGAAGGTGTTCATCGTGCGCTGACCGTCGGGCGTTACGAAGATCAGGCAGCGGCCGGTGGTCGGGTCGCCGGCGCGGACGGGGGTGGCGAACTCGATGCCGATGCTGCGGACGTCGTGCGCGAAGACCTGGCCGAGTTGGTCGTCGGCGACCTGGCCGATGAACCCGCATTTGCCGCCGAGCGCGGCGATGCCGGCGACGGTGTTGGCAGCCGAGCCACCGGATATCTCCATGCCCGGGCCCATCTTGGCGTAGAGCGCGTCGGCTTCCTCGGACGAGAACATGAGCTGCATCGAGCCCTTGGCGACGCCGATCTCTTCGATGAACGCGTCGTCTGCGGTGGCGAGGATGTCGACGATGGCATTGCCGATCGCGACGACGTCATAGGTTGGGTTGGGCAAGGGGAACTCTCCGGGCGGGCGGTAAAGGAGTGCCGTAAATGGCGGGGGGGATTGGCGCAACCGGTGTGGGGGTGGTGACCGACGTGGAAGCGATCAACATCGTCGATCGGATGGAGCTATGGTCAGGTCACCACCCCGGCGAAGGCCGGGGCCCAGGTGGAGAGGTGGTTGTAACGGAACGCCGTCCGTCATCATTTCCGTCCCCCGACTGGGCCCCGGCCTTTGCCGGGGTGGTGGCCTTGGTTTGCGGTTTGTGTGGTTTCTCCGGTTCTGAGGGGTCCAACGGTTCTCGCCGTGCCGAAGACGTCGATACCTGCGCGACAGCCTCACCGCGCGCTGCCGTTCCCTCGCGAACGCGGGGGGCGAGGGTTTCGGGCGATGTTCGTGGATTGGCTGGGCCCCCGCATCCGCGGGGGAACGAAAAAGGTCGGGCTGCCGAAACGACGGAGACATGGCGGAAACGCGCGTTGACCTTGCCGTGCCCGCGCGCCATCCCGAGCCGATGTTTCGCGCGCTCTTCCTTTCGCTTGGCCAGCTTACCGATCCGCCCGTCCTGCGCGTGTTCGTCAAGTCGATGCTGGTCACCCTGCTCGTCTTTGCTCTCCTCGGCGTCGGCACCTGGTGGGGCACGCAAGCTGCGTTGGCCGCTTGGCTCGACTGGCATGCGGGTGGCCTTGCCGCCGCGTTCGCGCTGTTCGTCACGGTCCTTGCCCTGTGGCTGCTATTCCGCGCCGTCGCGATCGCGGTCGTCGGCGTGTTCGCGGACGAGGTCGTCGAAGCGGTCGAGGCTCGGCATTACCCCGACGCGCTCAGGACCGCTCGCCCCGTCGCGTTGGCGCGTAGCCTCGGCATGGGGCTGCGCTCCGCCGCGCGCGTGGTCCTCGTCAACCTTTTGATGCTGCCGGTCTACGTCGCGCTGCTCGTCACCGGGGTCGGCACCGCCGCCGCGTTCTTCGTCGTCAATGGCTGGCTGCTCGGGCGCGATCTTGGCGACATGGTGGCGGCGCGGCACATGGATGCGGGGGCGATGCGGGGCTGGCGTGCAACGACCAGGCCGGGGCGGTTCGTGCTGGGGCTTGCGAACACCGGGCTGTTCGTGGTTCCGGTCGTCAACATCGCCGCCCCGGTTCTCGGTGCGGCGATGGCGACGCATTACTTCCACACCCAATATTCTCGCACCCAATATTTTCGCAAGGGCCGGCCATGACGCGACTGACCACCATAGCCATCGCGCTGACACTCGGCGGCGGTCTCGCCGGCTGCGCGGCACCGGTGGCCAAGCCCTCGGTCGGACGCCCCGCAATCCCCTACACGAGCGTCGGCCTGGAACGCGTGCTGGGCCAGGATGCCGCGGGCCTGACGAGACTTTTCGGACAACCCGACGCCGACGTCCGCGAAGGTGCGGCACGCAAGCTTCAGTTCCAGAGCGGCATCTGCGTGCTCGACGCGTATCTCTATCCCAAGGGATCGGATGCACCCCGCGTCACCTATCTCGACGCGCGCGAGCCCGATGGCAGCACGATCGACCGCGCGAGTTGTGTCGCGGCTCTGACGCGAAGAGAGGGCGGAAAGTAAGGCTCGACGGCGCGGTGCGGCAAAGTCTGCGCCAATACTATCGGGTAGCGATCGATCGCGTCGCCGCCTGCGATGCGCCAACCGGCCGCGCGATCGGTTCACCGTACCGCCGCGTGAAGCGATCGCATACCGCCAGCCGACACTATGGACGCACGCTCCGTCACGGCTCACGACGGTGGTCCACCGGGGGGCCGGAGTCCGTAATCGTGTTGAAGACCATGTGGAATATGCCCGCAAAAGTAGTGCGCGAGCATGCGGCGAATGAAGAGGACGTCGGCAAGTCGGTCGCCAGCGGATCGTTGCAGGAGATGGTCCGGGCGTTCGACGGGTATGACGATGCCGAGGCAGCCGACTTGATCATCCAGTGCGCAGGCCGGGACCGACCGATAACCTGGGAGGAAATCCGAGATCTTCGCCGGGCCGATGCCAGGAACATGGGAGGCTGACGGGTGGCGATATCCCGGTGATCCTGGACTCGGTGCGACAGGGCGTTATGGGCGCCTGAAGACCCGACAACGAAGGACGATCATGGCAGTGACCGTAATTACTCCGAGCGGCCCCGGCGCGATGGAAGCCGGCCTGGTTCTCGACGAAGACGGCCAGCGCTTCGTGGTGCTGACGTTCAAGGAACCGGGGGGCGAGCCGACGCTGGTCACCTTCACGGTTCCGATCTTCCAGCATTACGTCGAGCATCTCGTTCGCACCGCGGCATCGGCTAACGAGGAGGCGAATTGGGGTATTCCCGGCTAGGCCTCGACTTGACGTCGGAGCGCTCCCTGCACGCAGCGATCTATATCTGCCTCGTCGGCGATCGCCTAGCGCCGGATACCAAGCTTCGCGTATCCCATGGACCGTTCCCGTCCACATATGGTGGGTGGAGGAAGGCCCCCTACCTCAGGGCGCCGGCCGCTCCATCTGGGCCTCGGCCAGGTACACCCCGAACAGCCCTTCCGGATCGGTCCACGCCGCCACCGGCGTCCACCCGCCCGACCGCAACAGGATCCGCGCATCGCGCGACCCGTATTTATGCGAATTCTCGGTGTGGATCGTCTCGCCCTCGGCAAACGCGAACGGCCGCCCGTCGACGGTGAACGCGACGTCGCGCGTCGCCTCCAGGTGCATCTCGATCCGCGCGCGATCGTCGTTCCAGACCGCCTTGTGCCGGAACGCGTCGACCGGGATATCGCCGTCCAGTTCGCGGTTGATCCGCTCGAGCAGGTTCAGGTTGAACGCCGCGGTCACGCCCTGCGCATCGTCATACGCCGGCACCAGCACGTCCTCGCTTTTGATCCGGTCCATCCCGATCAGCAGCATCGCGCCGACGCCGAGCGAAGATCGCATCGCGCGCAGCAGATCGACCGCCATCAGCGGGATCATGTTGCCGATCGTCGACCCCGGAAAGAACCCCAGCTTCGGCGTGTCCGCGATCGTCTTCGGCAAGCTCAACGGCCGCATGAAGTCCGCCTCGAACGGCAGCACCAGCAGGTCGGGGAACTGATCGCCCAGCACCTTCGACGACTCGCGCAGGAAGTCGCCCGAGATGTCGATCGGCACGTATACCGACGGCGCTACGGCCTCGAGCAGGATCGGCGTCTTGGTCGACGACCCGGAGCCGAACTCGACGACCGCACGCCCTGCGCCCGCCAGCGTCGCCACCTCGGGACACGCCGTCTCCAGGATCGATCGCTCGGTCCGCGTCGGATAATATTCGGGGAGGTCGGTGATCTTCTCGAACAGTTCCGACCCGCGCCGATCGTAAAACCACCGTGCCGGGATCGCCCGCGGCCGCCGCGCGAGCCCGTCCAGCACATCGGCACGGAATTGCGGATCGGCGAGCGTCTGCTGGCCGTCCTCGATCTCAGGCTTCAACATCAGATATCTTTCGCGAGACGCACGCCGGTGAACTGCCACCGTTGGTGCGGATAGAAGAAATTGCGGTAGCTCGGCCGGGCATGGCCACGCGGCGTGGCACAACTGCCCCCGCGCAGGATGAACTGCGAACTCATGAACTTGCCATTATACTCGCCAACAGCACCCGCCGCCGTCACGAACCCGGGATACGGCCGGTACGCGCTGCCGGTCCATTCCCAGACGTCGCCGAAGAACGCCGGGCCGTTTGCCGCCGGACGAGGCTCGACCGGCCCCGCTACGTCCATCTGGTTGCCGCCGTTCGCGTCATGCGCAGCCGCTACAGCCTCCCATTCGAACTCGGTCGGCAAGCGTGCGCCGGCCCAGCTCGCATACGCATCCGCCTCGAAGAAGCTCACATGCGTCACCGGCGCCGCCGGATCGATCGCGCGCCGCCCGTCGAGCCCGAACCGTGTCCAGCCCGCCTCGCCCTTCTCCCAATAGAGCGGCGCGACGATGCCCTCGGCCTTCACCCAAGCCCAGCCATCCGCCAGCCAATGCCGCGCTTCGGTATAGCCACCGTCGGCGATGAACGCGGCCCACTCGCCGTTCGTCACGGTACGGTCGGCGATCGCATGCGGCACGAGCAAAGCGGCGTGGCGCGGTCCCTCGCAATCGAACGCGAACCCGTCGCCGTCATGCCCGACCTCGACGATCCCGCTCTCGCGCGCGATCCAGCCGATCGGCCCCGGCATCTCGACCGGCACTTTCCGCGGTGCGGGCCACATCGCTGGCTCCAGCGGGTTCTCCGAAAACATGTGGAGGATGTCCGTCACCAGCAATTCCTGGTGCTGCTCCTCGTGATGACACCCGAGCGCAACCAGCGCCTGCGCATCCTCCGACAAGCCGGGCAGCGCATCGAGCAGCGCCGCATCGACATGCGCGCGGTACGCCCGCACTTCGTCGAGCGATGGCCGCGTCACCATCCCGCGCCGATCGCGCGCATGGCGCCGCCCCTCGGCCTCGTAATAGCTGTTGAACAGGAACGGGAACCGCTCGTCGTGGAGCGCATAACCCTCAACATGATCGCGCAGGACGAACGTCTCGAAGAACCACGTCGTATGCGCCAGATGCCATTTGGTCGGCGACGCGTCGTCCATCGACTGCACCGTCGCATCGGCATCCGACAGCGGCGCGGCGAGCGCCAGGCTCAGCGCACGTACGGTGGAGAAACGCTCGCTCAAATCCGACGAATGAGCGGGAGTGATATCTGGACGAACAGGCTGCGGCATCGATTATCCTTCAATGCGTCGCCCAGTACCGCAACGCGCGAACGCCGATCACGCCTGCGCGCGCGTAGCCCCCGGTCGCCATAGAACGTCGCCGGCCCCGTTTTGGTTCACCACGCGCGATGCTACAAACAGGAAATCGGACAGGCGGTTAACGTACGCTAATGCGGCGGGATTTAGCGCTACGTCCTGGGATGCCGCGACCGCGGACCGTTCCGCACGGCGCGAAATCGCCCGCGCCAGATGCAGGGCGGCGGCCTGCGGAGACCCGCCCGGCAGGATGAAGCTGCGCAACGGCGCGAGGTACACGTTCATCGCATCGATCTCGCGCTCCAGCCGCTCGACCTGCGCCGGCATGATCCGCAACACCATCTCGGACGGTGCAAATCCGTCGTCGGTTGCAGGCGTCGCAAGGTCGGCACCAAGATCGAACATGTCGTTCTGGATTCGCTCCAGGGCAGCGGCGAGCGGATCGTCGCCGAGCGCCACTACCGCCAAACCAATGGCGGAGTTCGCCTCGTCGACATCGCCGATCGCCTGCATCAGCGCGCTCGCCTTCGATACCCGCGATCCGTCGACCAGCCCCGTCGTGCCGTCGTCTCCCGTTCGCGTGTAGATCTTGTTGAGCTTGACCATTTTTATCCACCAACACCGAGACTCGTCGTCCTGACGAAAGTCAGGAACCAGAGCCCAGAGCGCCTCGCCAATTACTCGGGATCCTGACTTTCGTCAGGATGACGAACGCACACCGACTGCGGAAATGGCTGAACCGCGTAAGCGGAGCAGCCCCTTTCTTAGTTCCGTCCCGCCGCGAACAGGATCACCACCACGATCAGGATCGCCAGCGCCTGGAAGAAGATTCGCTGCTGCATCATCCGATTCGATTTCAGCGATGCCGCGCTCGGCCCGTTGCCGTCGCGAACCTGCGCCGTGCCCTCCTGCAGGAACGACACGACGCCCCGCACCAGGGCCACGACGGTCGCGATCATCGCCGCGATCAGGAGGATGACGAGCAATGTGTTCATGAACGGAATGTAAGCGCACCGGCTGTCGCTAGCAATGGCTTGAACAGTGTTGCGGATCGCCTGGTGATGCGCGCAAATGCTGCATGTTATACTTGACGTTGAAAGCCTTGATTTCCGGCATCCTGATCGCCGCCGCCTCGGAGATCGCCAAGCGCTACCCCGGCTTCGGCGCGCTCGTCGCTTCCCTGCCTCTGGTCTCGGTGCTCGGCATGATCTGGCTCTGGCACCACAAGCCCGACCCTCGGACGATGGCCGCACACGCCAGCGCGACCTTCTGGTACGTGCTGCCGTCGCTGCCGATGTTCCTGCTGATCCCGGCGCTGCTCCGCCACGGCGCACCCTTCTGGCTATCGCTGGTGGCGGGCTGCGTGCTGACGATCGCGCTGTACGCGGCGATGACGTCGGTGGCGCCGAGACTAGGGATCGAGCTGTAGCAGCAGCGCCCTCATCAGATATAAATCAGCGCCACCCGTACGTAGCACCACCCCGGCGAAGGCCGGGGCCCAATTGGAAAGGTCGCAGTAACGAAGCGCAGCGTTTAGTTGGCAACGTCCCCCAAATGGGCCCCGGCCTTCGCCGGGGTGGTGCTACTGAGAGGACACCGCGCTTCCACCATGTTTCCCCGCGAAGGCGGGGACCCAGTCTGGGCTCCCGCCTTCGCGGGAGAACAAGGAGACACCGGCTACGCTCCGTTTCTCAGCACACCTTGCGACTGACTCGGACGTTGACGATCAGCAGCGCGAGACGGCCGCGATCACCCCACCCCGCACCCGAGCCGCCAACACCGCCCCATCCTCACCACCATCCCGCATCTCCGCCAGCGACAAAGCCCCATCCCGCTTAGCCAACCGCCGCCCCGCGGCATCCACCACCAACGGATGATGATGATACCCCGGCACCGCCAACCCCAGCAAAGCCTGCAACACCCGGTGCACGTCCGTCGCCGCGAACAGATCCACCCCGCGCACCACATCCGTCACCCCCTGCGCCGCATCGTCCAGCGTCACCGCCAGATGATAGCTCGCCGGCGCATCCTTCCGCGCCAGCACGACATCCCCCTGCGCCAACGGATCGGCGACAACCGTCCCAGCAATCGCATCATGCCACGCAAGCACGCCGGTAATCGCCACAGCCTTCGCCATGTCGAGCCGCCAGCAATGCGCCACATCCCCCCGCGCAGCGACCTCGTCCGCGCTCAGACCGCGACAAATCCCCGGATACACCGGCCCGACATCCCCCTGCGGCGCCGACGCGCTCGCCGCGATCTCCGCCCGCGTACAGAAACAGGGGTAAACCAGCCCGCGCGCCTTCAATGCCTCTAGCGCAACATCATACGTCGCCAGCCGCTCCGACTGGAACACCAACGAGTCCCACCGCAACCCAAGCCACCCCAGGTCCTCCAAAATCCCCGCGACGAACTCGGGCCGACTCCGCGTCCCATCGATATCCTCGATCCGCAGCAGGAACCGCCCGCCCCGCTCCCGCGCATAGTCGTGCGCGCGGATCGCGGACACCGCATGCCCCAGGTGCAACCGCCCCGTCGGGCTCGGTGCGAACCGCGTTACGACCGGTCCGTCGCTCAGCATGCTTGACCGACCGCCACGCGGCGTGCTGTCATGCCGCTGTCATCGCTGTCGTCCATAGGGCGCTCTGCGAAGCCTGAGTGGGAGGAGCCGTGTTTCACCCCGATCTGATGCGTCATCCGGATGGTTGTCCGGCGCTCGTGCTCAATGCCGATTATACGCCGCTTTCCTACTATCCGCTCAGTGTCTGGCCGTGGCAAACCGCGGTCAAGGCGGTGTTCCTCGACCGCGTCGACATCGTCGCCACCTATGAACGCGAAGTGCGCAGCGCCAATTTCGCGCTGAAGCTGCCCTCGGTGATCGCGCTCAAGCAGTTCGTCCGACCGTCGCAATTTCCCGCCTTCACTCGCTTCAACCTGTTCCTGCGCGACAAGTTCACCTGCCAATATTGCGGCAAGCTGCGCGATCTCACCTTCGACCATGTCATCCCCCGCGCGCAAGGCGGGCGTACCACGTGGGAGAACGTCGTCACCGCCTGCTCGCCCTGCAACCTCAAGAAAGGCGGGCGCACGCCCAAACAGGCGGCGATGCCGCTGCACATCGAGGCGATCCGCCCGACCAACTGGCACCTTCAGGAACACGGCCGCAGCTTCCCGCCCAACTACCTGCACGACACATGGCACGACTGGCTGTACTGGGACATCGAACTCGAGGCCTGACGGCATCGATACGACGGGAGATTCTATGCAGGTGAAACTGGTAGCGGCGCTCGCCGCGACAGGAATTATGGTGTCCGCGTGCGGCGACAAGGACGCCCAGCGCGCGCAGGCCGACGCCAACGCGGTCGGCTTCGTGCCGCCCTCGGTAACCTCGCGGCTCGACTTCGGCGCCAGCATGGAACGGCGTTTTCGCACGCTCGACCGCAACGCCGACGACCGCATCACCAAGGACGAACTGCCCTCGCCCAACGCGCGGATCAAGGCGTTCGACCGCAACAAGGACGGCATCATTACTGCAATCGAGTGGAGCGAAGGCACGCTCGCATGGTTCGACAAGATGGACTTGAACCATGACGGCACGGTCACCTCGGAAGAGCGGGCGGAGTCGCGCAAGCGCTGATCAGCGTAATTAAGTGTCGACGGCGACCGGTTCGACACGACAAATATACCGCATGAGGTTGACCTGGTCCCTGCCGCAGCGCAGCAGGGAATCATGGCAAGCCTCCCCGCAATCGCGAACAATTCCGACATCCGCTTCCTCGGCAAGCTGCTCGGCGACGTCATCCGCGCCTATGGCGGCGAGCGGCTGTTCGAGGCCACCGAGACGATCCGCAAGGCATCGGTCGAGCGCCACCGCGACGTTTCCGAGGGCAAGGCCGCCGACAACACTGCCGTCGATCTCAGCCTCGAAAAGCTCAGCCTCGACGAGACGCTCGATTTCGTTCGCGGCTTCATGCTCTTCTCGATGCTCGCCAACCTCGCCGAGGACCGCCAGGGCATCGCCGCGGAGGACGGCGCCGACCTCGCCTCCGCGATCGCGCAACTCGAATTCGAAGGCATCGACCGCGCCCAGATCCGCACGCTGCTCGACCACGCGCTGATCGCGCCCGTGCTCACCGCGCACCCGACCGAAGTGCGCCGCAAAAGCATGATCGACCACCGCAACCGGATCGCCGAGCTGATGGGCCTGCGCGATCTCGGCCGCGACACCACGCCGGATGGCGACAGCGTCGACGACGCGATCCTGCGCCAGATCGCGCTACTCTGGCAAACGCGCGTCCTGCGCCGCGACCGGCTCTACGTCACCGACGAGGTCGACACCGCGCTCAGCTATCTCCGCGACGTGTTCCTCCCCGCGCTCCCCGCGCTCTACCAGCGCTGGGACCGCGCACTCGGCGAACGCACGCCCAGTTTCTTGCGCCCCGGCAGCTGGATCGGCGGCGACCGCGACGGCAACCCGTACGTCACCGCGGACTCGCTCAAGACCGCGCTGTCGAAGGCGAGCGAGGCAGTCCTCGGTTACTACTGCGACGCGGTGCACGCACTCGGCGCCGAACTCTCGATCTCGACCGAACACGCCCCCGCGGATGCCGCGGTGCAGGCGCTCGCCGACGCCAGCGGCGACGATGCCGCCAGCCGCAGCGACGAGCCCTATCGCCGTGCGCTCTCCGGCATCTACGCCCGCCTGTCCGCGACGCACGACGCGCTCACCGGCAAGCACGCCCCCCGCCCCGGTCGCCTCGTCGGCGAGCCCTATGCGAGCCCCGCCGACTTCCGCACCGACCTAGTCACCCTCGCGCACGGCCTCGGCATCGCGCTCAAGACCGGCGGCGCGCTCGGCCGGCTGATCCGCGCGGTCGAGACGTTCGGCTTCCACCTCGCCACCCTGGACCTCCGCCAGAACAGCGCCGTCCACGAACGCGTCGTCGCCGAACTGCTCAAGGTCGCAGGGGTCGAGGGCGATTACCTCGCGCTAGACGAAGACGCCCGCGTCGCGCTACTCCGCCGCGAGCTTGCCAACGCCCGCCCCCTCACCTCGCGCTTCGCCGAATATTCGGAGGAAACCGCCGGCGAACTCGCGATCGTCCAGGCCGCCGCCGACGCGCACGCCGCCTACGGTCCTCAGTGCATCACCAACTACATCGTCTCGATGGCACAGTCGGTCAGCGACCTGCTCGAAGTGAACCTGCTACTCAAGGAAGTCGGCCTCTACCGCCCCGGCGAAACCCCGACCGCAGCGATCATGGCCGTGCCCTTGTTCGAGACGATCGGCGATCTCGAAGCCGCCCCCGCCGTCATGACCGACTGGTTCGCGCTCCCCGAGATCGCCACGATCTCCAAGGCGCGCGGCCATCAGGAGGTGATGATCGGCTATTCGGACAGCAACAAGGACGGCGGCTACCTCACCTCCACCTGGCAGCTCTCGAAAGCCTCGACCGCGCTCAAACCCGTCTTCGCCGCCGCCGGCGTCGGCATGCAGTTGTTCCACGGCCGCGGCGGCGCAGTCGGGCGCGGTGGCGGCTCGGCGTTCCGTGCGATCCGCGCGCAGCCCTCGGGCACCGTCCAGGGCCGCATCCGCATCACCGAGCAAGGCGAAGTCATCGCCGCGAAATACGGCACGCACGACGCCGCGATGACCAATCTCGAGGCAATCGCGTCGGCCACACTGCTCGCCAGCCTCGAACCCGAACGCCTCTCCAACGCCGACAACGCCAGCTTCTCCGCGGCAATGGACACGCTCAGCGACACCGCATTCCACAGCTACCGCGACCTCGTCTACGGCACCGAAGGCTTCCGCACCTTCTTCCGCCAGATGACCCCGATCGCAGAGATCGCCGGCCTAAAGATCGGCAGCCGCCCCGCCAGCCGCACCAAGTCCGACAGGATCGAAGACCTCCGCGCGATCCCCTGGGTGTTCAGCTGGGCACAAGCACGAGTCATGCTCCCCGGCTGGTACGGGGTCGGCCGCGCGATCGCCGATTTCGAGGACAAGGCGCTGCTAAAGGACATGGCGCAAGGCTGGCCGCTCTTCGCCTCCGCGCTGGCCAACCTCGAGATGGTGCTGGCCAAGTCCGACATCGGCATCGCCGAACGCTATGCCGGGCTGGTCGAAGACGACAAGCTCCGCGAGATCTTCACCACGATCCGCGACGGCTGGCACCAGACCCACGACGGGCTCCTCACGGTAACAGGCCAGTCCCGCCTCCTCGAAAAGCACCCCGCGCTGGACGCCTCGATCCGCCTCCGCCTCCCCTACATCGAGCCGCTAAACCTCCTCCAGATCGAACTCATAAAACGCCGCCGAGCAGGCGAGGACGACCCCCGCATCGGCGAAGGCATCCTCCTATCCATCAACGCCATCGCCACCGCCCTGAGAAACAGCGGCTAAAAACTCCCTCGCCCCTCCGGGGAGAGGGAAGGGGCCCGCCGCGCTTGCGGTGGGAAGGGAGAGGGGCGTTGGGATGAACGTCCCGAGCCTCACACCCCTCACCCTTCCGCTCCTGCGTCGCTCCCTCCCTCTCCCCGCAGGGGAGAGGGACCATCGTAAAACGGCGCAGCAACATCCTCGCGCACCCGCATCAACCGCCCGGTCCCCCGATCCAGCAAAGCCCAGGTCGTAACCGCCTCCAGCTTCACCCGCCCATCATCCCCGACAAACCGCACATGCCGATCGAACCGAGCCCCCTTCGGCGCCCCCTCGACCCACGTCTCGCCCGTCACAGTCTCCCCCGCGACGACACTCCCGCGGTAATCGATCTCATGCCGCGTCACCACCCACACATACGCCAGCTTGTGCTCGGCCGGCGCCACCGCCTCCCAATGCGCGGTCGCGATGGCCTGGATCCACTGCACCCAGACCGCATTGTTCACATGCCCAAGCTCGTCGATATCCGCGTCCTGCGCCGTGATCGAGAGCGTGAACCGGCTCACCCCGCGACGCCCAGTTGCCACAGCACGAACGCATGCTCCTCCGCGCCCTCGCGCAACGACTCGAACCGCCCCGACTTGCCGCCATGCCCCGCGCCCATGTTGGTCTTGAGCAGCAGCACATTGTCGTCGGTCTTCATCAACCGCAGCTTCGCCGCCCACTTCGCCGGCTCCCAATAGGTCACGCGCGGATCGTTAAGGCCGCCGGAAATGAACATCGGCGGATAAGCCTGCGCCTTCACGTTGTCGTACGGCGAATACGACCGGATCAGCTTGAACGCCGCCTCATCCTCGATCGGATTACCCCACTCCGGCCACTCGCCCGGCGTCAGCGGCAGGCTCTCGTCGAGCATCGTGTTCAGCACGTCGACGAACGGCACGTCCGCGATTACCGCGCCCCACAGTTCGGGATCGGAATTGACCACCGCCCCCATCAGCTCGCCGCCAGCAGACCGCCCGGCGATGGCGATCTTCCCCGCCGACGTCCACTGCGCGTCGACCAGCGCCTTCGCCACATCGACGAAATCGTTGAACGTGTTCGCGCGCTTCTCGAGCTTGCCATCCAGATACCATTGCTGGCCCAGATCATCGCCGCCGCGGATATGCGCGATCGCATAGGCAAACCCGCGATCGAGCAAACTCATGCGGCCCGTCGAGAAGCCCGGCGGGATCGCATAGCCGTACGCGCCATAGGCATAGAGGAACAACGGCGCCGACCCATCGCGCACGAACCCCGCCGGATACACGATCGAGACCGGAATCTCGGTCCCGTCCCGCGCGGCGATCTTGAGCCGCTCGGTCGCGTATTTCGCCGCGTCATACCCGCTCGGAATCTCCTGCACCTTGAGCATCGTCCGCTCACCGGTATCGACGTCATAATCGTACACGGTGCCAGGCGTGACCATCGACTCATACCCAAGGCGCAACACCGTCATGTCGTATTCGGGATTATCCCCCAGCCCAGCGACATAGCTCGCCTCGGGAAACTCGATCCGCTTGCCCTCGGTCGGCGTCTCGTACCGATGAATCGCGATCTGATCGAGCCCGTCCTCGCGCCCGTCGACCACGAAGAAGTCCTGATAGCACTCCACGCCCGTCATATAGAAATGTGGCGAGGCCGGAATCAGCTCGCTCCACGCATCCGGCTCCTCGACCAGCGCAGTGCAAAGCCGGAAATTCGGATCGACGTCGTTGGTGTGGATGAACAGCGTCCCGTCATGCTCGTCCACGTCATACTCGCGCCCGACTTTCCGCGCGGAGACGAGGATCGGCACCGCCAAAGGCTCGTGCGCAGGCAGCAGGTACAGTTCGCTCGTCACATGGTCGCTCGTCGCGATCACGATCCACTTGCGCGAACTCGTCTCGCCGACACCGACGCGAAACCCCTCGTCCTCCTCGTGGAACAGCACGACGTCCTCGGAGATCGGCGTCCCCAACCGGTGGAACCGCGCATTGTCCGTGCGCCACTGCTCGTTCGCCAGCCCGTACAGGAAGCCCGCATCGTCCGCAGTCCAGACGATCTCGCTGAGCATCCCCGGGATCACATCGGGCAGATGCTCGCCGGTATCCAGGTCCTTGACCCGAACCTCGAACCGCTCGCTCCCATTGTCGTCGATCGCATAAGCGAGATAGCGCCCGTCATTGCTGACCGAGAACGCCCCAAGCCGAAAATACTCATGCCCCTCCGCCAGCGCCGGCTCGTCGAGCAACAGCTCGTCGTCACCGCCCGCAACGGGTTTCCGCCACCATTTCTTGTACTGCCCGCCGGTCTCGTACGCGGTCCAGTAGAGCCAGTCGCCATCCTTCTGCGGCACCGAGGATTCATCCTCCTTGATGCGCGCCTTCATCTCTTCGTAGATCGTATCGACCAGCGCAGTGTGCGGCGCCATCTGCTCTTCGAAATACACATTCTCGGCAGCGAGATACGCGAGCACGTCGGCGTCATCGACCTCCGGATAGTTCGGGTCCTTCAGCCACGCATACGGATCCTCGATCGTCACGCCATGCGTGGTGAAGCTGTGCGGCCGCTGTTCGGCGATGGGGGGCGTGGTCATGCGAGTGTGTTAGCCGGGCGGAGGGTGGAAGCCAAACGCTGCGGCGTTGCAGGCGTGACGGCCGACCCAGCCAACACCACCCCGGCGAAGGCCGGGGCCCAATTGGAAAGGTTGCACTAACTGCGCGCAATCCTCCGTTATTGCCGTCCCCCAATTGGGCCCCGGCCTTCGCCGGGGTGGTACAAAACTTCGGTGGCGCCCCTAACTCTGTTTCCCCGCGAAGGCGGGGACCCAGTCTGGGCTCCCGCCTTCGCGGGAGAACAAGGGGGCCGTAAATGTGGTTCGTCAGCCCTGCGAGAAAGCCACCCGACGAAGCTCCCCCGCCCGCACCCGCTGTCCTACACATCTGCTTTCTGTCACAACCCCCGGCATGACCGTGACCACCCGATCCGCACCCATATCCATGCCGTCGCGCCCGTCCCCAACGCCCACCGGATGCAAGTATTGAAACCTCGCCAGCGTCTGCACTTCCTATACTTCACTTTTGACGAGAGACCGAACCGATGACCCCGACCGCCCGCTTAGCCGACCGCCTCGCGGCTCTCCGCGCCCAGCTAACCACCGATGATCTCGACGGTTTCGTCATCCCGCTCACCGACGAACACATGAGCGAATATGTCGGCGGCTACGCGCAGCGCCTCGCCTGGCTCACCGGCTTCGGCGGCTCGGCCGGCACAGCCGTCGTCCTCGCCGACCGCGCCGCGATCTTCACCGACGGTCGCTACACGATCCAGGTCCGCGAACAGGTCGACGGCGCGCAGTGGGACTATGCCGACGTCCCCCAGACCAGCCCCGCCGCCTGGCTCGCCAAGCACGCCCCCGAAGGCGGCCGGATCGGCTACGACCCGTGGCTCCACACCGGCACTTGGGTCGCCGACGCCACCACGGCCCTCGCCGACCGCGGCGCAACGCTCGAAGCGGTCGACACCAACCCCATCGACGCGATCTGGACCGACCGCCCCGCCCCCTCCCCCGCCAAGCTCACCGTCCAGCCCGACCAGTTCACCGGCGCATCTTCCGCCGAAAAGCGCGCGAAGATCGCCGACTGGCTCTCCGAGCAGAACGCCGACGCGGTCGTCCTCACCGCGCTGGACTCGATCGCGTGGGCGCTCAACATCCGCGGCGGCGACGTCGACCACACCCCCGTCGCGCTATCCTACGCGATCGTCGGCGCGGACGGTACCACCGACCTGTTCGTCGCCCCCGACAAGCTCGACGACGCGGTCCGCCAGCATCTCGGCAACGCGGTCCGCCTCCACGACCGCACCGCCTTCGCCGCCGCGCTCGGCACCTACGCCCGCAAGCGCGTCGCCGCCGACCCCGAACGCGCAGTCGCCGCGATCACGCAAGCACTCCAGGCGGGCGGCGCGAAGATCCTGCCCCTGCGTGATCCCGTCGTTCTCGCAAAAGCCATCAAGAACCCGGTCGAGATAAGCGGCCACCGTGCCGCCTCCGCCCGCGATGGCGCCGCACTCGCGCGCTTCCTCCGCTGGGTCGAGAGCGAATGCGTGAAAGGGGGGCAAACCGAACTCAGCGCTGCCGCCAAGCTGCTCGCCTTCCGCGAACAAACCGGCCTGCTGAAGGACACCTCGTTCGACACCATTTCGGCGACCGGCCCGCACGGCGCGAGCCCGCATTACCACGTCACCGAGGAGTCGAGCGCGCCGATCGAACCCGGCCAACTCTATTTGATCGACTCCGGCGGCCAATATGCGGACGGCACCACCGACGTCACGCGCGTGATGCCGATCGGCGCACCGACCGAAGAGATGCGCGACCGCTTCACGCGTGTCCTGAAGGGCCATATCGGCATCGCCACGGCAGTCTTCCCCGACGGCACGATGGGCGGCCAGATCGACGCGTTCGCGCGCCGTCCGCTCTGGGAAGCCGGCCTCGATTTCGGCCACGGCACCGGCCACGGCATCGGCGCCTATCTCGCGGTCCACGAAGGCCCGCAGCGGATCGCCTCGCCCAACTACCCCGGCGGCGCGGCGATGGAGCCGTTGCGCGCCGGCATGATGCTCTCCAACGAGCCCGGCTATTACAAGGCCGGCGAATACGGCATCCGCATCGAGAACCTGATCCTGATCGAACCGCGCACGATCCCCGGTGCCGACCGCGCGATGCTGGGCTTCGAGACGCTCACCTTCTGCCCGATCGAGCGCACGCTGATCGAGCCGACGCTGCTGACCGCGGAAGAGCGCCAATGGGTCGACGACTATCACGCGCAGGTGCTGGCGGTCCTGACCCCCGAAATGACCGACGCGGAGGATCGCGCCTGGCTCACCGCCAAATGCGCACCGCTTACTTGAGCGGGTCGTCCTCGGTCGCAGGCGCGGCCCTGACAGCACGCGCCTGCGTCTTCCGTCGCCGCAGGTTCTCGCGCAGTGCGGCGGCCATGCGCTCGGCCTTCTCCGCCGCCTTTCGATCCCGATCATCCATAAATATGCCCTACATTGCGGTACGGTGCCTTGACAATCATCCCGCCCTCGTCTCTTAGCCCCACTCCGCCGGCAGCGATGCCAGCGAGTGCTGCCGTAGCTCAGTGGTAGAGCGCATCCTTGGTAAGGCTGAGGTCGTGAGTTCAATCCTCACCGGCAGCACCATTTTTCAACATTTGATCGTCGCGACAAGCATCCCCTGCGGGGACACCGACTTCCGCCAGGGCCTGTATTGAGGCTCCCGCGAACGTTCTAGAGCCCGAGTTCAGCCAGCGTTACGACGCGGTGTTCGCGGGCGCTGATCTCGGCGGCGGTGCCGATTGCGACGGCGCGCAGGCCATCCTCTGCGGAGACCTGGACCGGGCCCTCCCCGCGGACCGCTGCGGCGAAGGCGGCGTGCTGGTAGTAGGTCGCGCCTTCGTGCGAGCCGGCGGCCTTGGCAGCGGGGTCGACGGCGACGTGGGCACGCTCGACCTGCTTCGGGTTCAGGAAACCGACGCGGGGGGAGTAGACCAGTTCGCCTGCGGGGATCAGCACGTCGAGGCGGGCGGCGTCGCCGGTCGCGGACATCTCCTCCTGATTCTCGGCACCGTCGGCGAACATGCTGAGGTCTAGCATGGCGCGCACCCCATTCGCGAAGTCGACGGTCGTGAAGCTGTTGTCGATGATGTCGGGGCGCTGGCCGTCATAGCGTTCGTCGAGATGGTTCACGTCCATCGCGCCCGAGCAGTAGACGCGGACAGCTTCCGACCCGACGATCAGCCGCATCAGATCGAAGAAATGACAGCATTTCTCGACCATCGTGCCGCCGGTGTTGGCCGAAAAGCGGTTCCAGTCGCCGACCTTGGGCAGGAACGGGAAGCGGTGTTCGCGGATCGAGAGCATCTGGAGGCGACCGACGCGGCCTGCGCGCACCTGTTCGATGAACGCGGCGGCGGGGGGCATGAAGCGATATTCCATGCCGGTCCAGAACGGTTTTGCATGAGCGGCAGCGCGCTCGACGATCCAGCGCGCGTCCTCGATCGTGGTCGCCAGTGGCTTCTCGCAGAGGATCGCGGCGTCCATGTCGAACAGTCGTTCCAGCACGTCGCGGTGCGTGTTGTTGGGCGAGGCGATGACGATCGCGTCGACATCTGCTGCTTTGGCGAACGCCTCGACGCTGTCGAACCGCGCGACAGTGGCGGCGCGGTCGCCAAGCGCATCGGTCGCCCAGTCGATCGAGGTCGCGACCGGATCGGCGATCGCGACGATCTCCGCGCCCGGCAGGATCGCCAGGTTGCGAAGGTGTTCGACGCCCATCATGCCCGTTCCGACGACGCCGTATCTGATCGTGGCTACCAAGCTGTCATTCCCTATGCCATGGCCGCCTGCATGACGACGATCCGCCTTTCCAACGACCTTCGCCCGCTCGGCAAGAGCGAAATCCTTGTTTCACCGATAGCCTGGGGCATGTGGCGGCTGGCCGGAGATGTCGCGCCGGTCCACGCGATGATCGAGGCCGCGCTCTCTGCCGGGATCAACTTCTTCGACACAGCCGACATCTATGGCTGCGACGTGCCCGCCGGGTTCGGCTCGGCAGAGGAACTGTTCGGGCGTGCGCTGGCCGAAGACCGGTCATTGCGTGCGAAAATGGTGATCGCAACCAAGGCGGGCATCCGTCCCGGCATCCCGTATAACTCGAGCGCGACGTATCTGGCCGATGCGCTCGACGCGTCGCTGACGCGGATCGGCGTCGAGCAGGTCGACCTGTACCAGATCCACCGCCGGGACTTCCTGACGCATCCGCACGAGGTGGCCGAGACGCTGACGCGGATGGCCGAGGCGGGCAAGATCCGCAGCATCGGCGTGTCGAACTACAGCGTGGACGAGTTCGATGCGTTGCAGGCGTTCCTCCGCCAGCCGATCGTTAGCACGCAGCCTGAGTTCTCGCCGCTGCGAACCGCGCCGCTGTTCGACGGGACGCTCGACCAAGCGATGCGGCTCGACGTCGCGGTGATAGCGTGGTCGCCGCTCGGGGGCGGGCGGCTGGCGCAGGGCGATCATCCGGCAGCCAAGCTGCTGGCCGAGCACGGTGCTCGCTACGGCGTCGATGCTGCGACAGCGACGCTAGCCTGGATCATGGCGCATCCCGCGCGGATCATCCCGATCGTTGGGTCTCAGACCCCGGCGCGGATCGCGGCGTCGGCAGAGGCGTACAAGGTCGAATGGACGCGTAGCGAATGGTATGCGGTGCTGCAGGCTGGGATGGGCGAGAATCTGCCATGACCGTCCTGCCCCCCTGCGAGATCAGCTGGTTCTCCGCGCTGTGCGACGACGATTACGAGTTTCTGGGCGTGCCCGATGCGGCGCTGAAATCGAGCTGGCAGCATTGCCGCGACATCGTGATGCAGGCCGAGACCGCGGGCTATGACAATATCCTGCTGCCGTCGGGCTATGCGCTGGGGATCGACACGACCGCGTTCGCCGCAGGGATCGCGCCGATGCTCAAGCGGTTGCGGCTGCTGATGGCGGTGCGGATCGGCGAGAGCTGGCCGCCGCAACTCGCGCGCCAGATCGCGACGATCGACCGGATGCTCGGCGGACGACTGGCGATCAACATCATCTCGAGCGACCTGCCGGGCGAGAAGCTGGAGAGCGCGCCGCGGTATGCGCGGACGGTCGAGGCGATGCACATTCTGCGGACGTTGCTCGACGGGAAGTTGCTCGATCATGATGGCGACTTCTGGAAGCTGAAGGTCGATCCCCCTCGTGTGACGACCGTGTCGGGGACATGCCCGGCGCTGTATTTCGGCGGCCTGTCGGAGGCCGCGCGCGAGGCTGCGGCGACCAATGCCGACGTATATCTGATGTGGCCGGATACGATGGACGCGGTTCGGGCGATCGTCGTGGATCTGCGGTCGCGGGCAGCGAAGCACGGTCGGACTTTGCGGTTCGGGTACCGGGTCCATGTCGTCGTCCGCGAGACCGAGGCAGAAGCCCGCGCTGCCGCCGACCAGCTACTCTCGAAGCTCGACGATGCCGAGGGCCGCGCGATCCGGGAGCGGTCGCTGGATTCGCAATCGGCTGGCGTGCGGCGTCAGGCCGAGCTGCGCGAAGGATCGGACGACGGGTATGCGGAGGCGAACCTGTGGACGGGCATCGGGCGGGCTCGGTCTGGATGCGGGGCGGCGATCGTTGGCGATCCGGACCAGGTGCTGGCTAAGCTGAATGCGTACCGGGCGGAGGGGATCGATGCGTTTATTCTCTCCGGGTATCCGCATGCGGCCGAGGCGGATCTGTTTGCGCGGCATGTGTTGCCGCGGATCGAGCATGGGCCTTTGGTGATCTGATTGGTCGCCGGCGGTTCAATTACGCACCCACCCCACAGTAGCGCCACCCCGGCGGAGGCCGGGGCCCAGTTGGAAAAGTCGCAGTAACTAGAGACTGCGCGCAGTTGGCACCGTCCCCCAACTGGGCCCCGGCCTTCGCCGGGGTGGTGTGGGGTTCGCGGCCGCCCTCCCCTTCCTTGTTCTCCCGCGAAGGCGGGAGCCCAGTCTGGATCCCCGCCTTCGCGGGGAAACAAGCATGCTCGAAGGAGATGGCCGCCAAGCCAATCTCGAGTGAGCCCTACCGTTGCAACCAAATAACCGGCTCGGCGAAGAGAAACTGGCTGGCCACCGCGCGCGCCTCGTCCATGCTATGCGCGTATGACCAAGCCTACCAAGACCGTCGCGCAACTCAGCGCCCGCGCCCGCGCGCTGCTGTTCGCGCTCGTCGTCACTGCCGGCATCCTCAACCTCGTCGACCGCCAAATCATCTCCGTCCTCAAGCCGATCATCGCCACAGATCTCGGCTGGAGCGACGATGACTACGGGACGCTCGCCGCGTGGTTCCAGGGCGGCGCGGCATTCGCGTTCCTGTTCACCGGGTGGATCGTCGACAAGCTCGGCGTCAAATGGGCGAACCCGATCGGCGTCGCGGCGTGGAGCATCGCGGCGATGGCGCATGGCTGGGCGCGGTCGATGACCGAGTTCGTGATGATCCGCGTCAGCCTCGGCGCGACCGAGGCGATGGGGACGCCGACCGGGATCAAGACGATCGCCTCCGTGCTGCCGAAGAACTGGCGATCGAGCGGGTTCGGCGCGACCAACGCCGCCAACAGCATCGGCGCGATCCTGGCGCCGCTTGCGATTCCGGGCGTCGCGTTGCTGGTCGGGTGGCGCGGGACGTTCGTCGCGGCGGGCGCGCTCGGGCTTGTCTGGGCCGCGGTATGGCTGATCGCGACGCGCCGCGTGACCTTCTCCCGGCCAAGTTCGGTCGAGACAGACGCCGCGCCCCCGACTGATTACGGACCGATCCTCCGCAACCGCCAGACCTGGGCGGTCGCGGGCGCGAAAATCCTCTCGGACGCGACGTGGTGGCTGTTGCTGTTCTGGCTGCCCGACTTCTTCCATCGGCAATATGGGCTGACCGGCGTAGCGCTCGGCGTGCCGCTCGCGATTGCATACGGTGGGGCCGCGGTCGGGTCGTTGCTCGGCGGCGGCGTTTCGACGCGGTTGCTGGGGCTGGGCTACAGCATCAATGCGGTGCGCAAAGGCATCTTGCTGGTGGCCGCGCTTTGCGTGCTGCCGATCCCGCTGGTGCTCTACGCAGGCAATTACGCGATCACGATCGGGCTTATGGCACTGACGCTCGCCGCACATCAGGCATTCTCGACCAATCTCTTCGCGCTGATCGCCGACGTCGTGCCACAGGACAAGCTCGGTCGCGTGACCGCGTTCGGATCGTTCAGCGGCAATGTCGGGGGGATGGTGATCGCCAAGGTCGCGGGACTCGTGCTGACCGCAGGACTCGGATATCTCCCGTTATTCCTGTTCGCGAGCGTGTCGTACCTGCTCGCGGTCGGATGGATCCAACTGCTGTTGCCAACGCTGCGACCGATCGAGGCGCGCTAAAGCTGATACGACGCACCTGCATATCGTTCTTTATACCCATCACGCGAATGGGATTTACAAGGCGGCATCAATTTCGGGGAGGGAACCCATGATCGACCCACGCATCCAGCGGCGCCATGTCGCGTTGTTCGCCGGCACCGCGCTCGTTGCGCTTGCCACCCCGGCCGCGGCGCAGGATACGCCTGCAACGCCCGCGCCGGCAACGACCGCACCAGCAGCGACGCCGACAGCCCCACCCGCCCCTGCTGCACAGAGCGACGAGGTCATCGTCACCGCGCGCTATCGCAACGAGACGCTTCAGTCGGTGCCTATCGCGATCACCGCGGTCAGCGGCCAGTCGCTCGCCGAGCGCCAGTTGAACACGGTCGAGAACATCGCCGCGACGATCCCCTCGGTCGGCTTCCGCAGCGGCGCGTCGAACAAGGATCGCACGATCTTCATCCGCGGCGTCGGCACGATCACGACCTCGCCGGGCGTCGAGCCATCGGTATCCACCGTGCTCGATGGCGTCGTCCTCACCCGCCCCGGCCAGTCGACGCTCGACCTCGGCGAAGTCGAGCGGATCGAGGTGTTGCGCGGCCCGCAGGGCACGCTGTTCGGCAAGAACGCCTCGGCGGGCGTCGTTAACATCGTCACCCGCAACCCGACCGACGAATTCCGCGCGTTCGGCGAGGCGGGCATCACCTCCGACGAGGAATACCGGATCAAGGCCGGCATCTCGGGCGCGCTCGTCCCCGGCAAGGTGCAGGCGCTGATCGGCGGGCTGTACGACGACTATAAGGGCAACGTCCGCAACGTCGCGCGCAACCAGGACGTCAACGGCTATCGGCGCTACGGCGCGCGCGGCAAGCTGGTCGTCACGCCGTCGGACGACTTGAAGTTCACGATCATCGGCGACTATCTCAACTCGCACGATACCACCCCGACCAGCGTCTATGCCGCCACCAGCCGCACGGCGTATCCGACCGGTGTCGTCACCAATTCACCCGACCTCGCCGCCGCGCTGGGGGCAAGCGGGATCGTCGCGGGACCGAGCAATCGCCGGACCAACAACAATGCGATTACCGACGTGAAGGACGAGAATTACGGCGGGTCGTTTACCGGCGAACTTTCGCTCGGCGACTATCACATCACGTCGATCACCGGCTGGCGGCAATGGCTCAACAACCAGCGCCAGGACTACGACAGCGTCGCCGCGCTCTCGACCGCGTTCCCGTCGGGGCAGGATGCGGGCAGCGTCAACACCAAGCAATTTTCCGAGGAACTGCGGCTGACGTCCCCCAAGGGCGGGCTGATCGATTACGTCGTCGGCGCGTATTATTTGCACGCGACGACCGACGAACGCTATCAGCGCACGCTGACCTCACTCGCGGCGGGTGGCGCACAGAGCACGACGACGGGCGTCGCCAACTACGGCATCACAAACGACAATTACGCGCTGTTCGGTGAGGCGAACGTCAACTTCACGCCGAAATTCCGGGGTATCGCCGGCTATCGCTCGACCTGGGACAGCCTGGATTTCTACCATGTCCGCACCTCGACCGCGGATCCTCTCGACACCGGCGCGGCGGCGCTCGATCGCCCCGGCGTCCGCGCCTATCACAACGCGACCGGCGGGATCGACAAGCGCGGCGACAGCTATCGCCTCGGGCTCCAGTACGATCTCGGCGACCATGCGCAGACCTATTTCACCTATTCGCACGGCTATAAGGGCCCGGCGTACAACGTGTATTTCAACATGCGCTCGCTTAACGTGACGACGCCTTTGGACGAAGTGCCGTTGAGCCCGGAGACGTCCAACTCCTACGAGGTCGGGCTGAAGGGCAGCACCGCGAACCGTGCGCTGAGCTATAGCTTGGCTGCGTTCACGACCAATTTCGACGGGTATCAGGCGAGCTTCAACGACGTTGTCGCGGGTGCGCAGGTCAGCCGGCTGATCAACGCCGGGTCGGTCCGCTCGCGCGGGGTCGAGGCGGACGTGACGCTGCGCCCGACCAAGGGCCTGACGCTCGACATCTCCGCCGCCTATACCGATGCGACGGTGCGCAACTTTCTCTGCCCGACCGGCGCGCCGACGAGCTGCAACATCAACGGCCAGCCGCTCCCCTATGCGCCGAAGATCAAGCTGTACGAGAATGCAGCGTACAAGTTCGGGCTGACCGACACACTGGCGCTCGAGCTCCAGACCGACGTGACGTTCAGCAGCAAGGTGCAATATTCGCTCGCCGAGACGCCGAGCACGATCCAGCCTTCGTACGCGATCTGGAACGCGAGCGTTGCGGTGCTGAGCGATACATCCGGCTGGCAGCTGCGCGCGTATGTGAAGAACCTGACGAACACCTCCTATTCGTCGTTCCTCACCGCGGGCACGTTCGCCGGCACCGTCCGGTTCGTGCCGCGCGACGACAAGCGCTATGCCGGGTTGCTGCTGCGCAAGGACTTCTGACCTAGCCCGTAATCCACCTCTGCTTGATGTCGCTGCGGCTGGATCGACCCCTTCGGTCGACAAACCGCTGCAATTGCGGCGCCATGCGGTACGCGCATTCTTCCTATCGACCGCGTTTTACCACATGGTGCCCGCATGCCGACGATCCCCGCCGTCTCGACGATCGCCCAGACGATCCAGCTTTCGCTAGCGCCCGTGTTCATGCTGGCGGGTATCGGCCAGTTGCTCAACGTGCTGGCCGGACGCCTGTCGCGGGTGATCGACCGCGCGCGCAAGCTGGAGCATCTCCACGCGAGCAGCACTGGACCCGAGCATGTCCGGTTCGTCTGGGAACTGCGCCTGCTCGACCGCCGGATGACGATCATCAACGCTGCGTTGTTCCTCGCGGTCTCCAGCGCGATCATGACGTGTATCCTGATCGCGCTGCTGTTCATCGCCGAACTCGCGAAGCTGCACTTCGGGACCTACGTCGCGGTGTGCTTCATCCTGGCGATGATCCTGCTGATCGCGGCGCTGATTTCGTTCATCTTCGAGGTGCGGATCTCGCTCCGCGCATTTCGTATCCGCCCCGAATTGCTGAGGCCCCTGCCATGACCGGCTCGATCGAGAAGCGCCTGTTGCAGGCCGTGATTGCGGTGGCGTGCCTGTTGCCGCTGATCGTCGGCGGCCAGGGTATCCTGCACGGCCCGGCGCCATTCGGGCATCTGGCCGACGTGCCGAGGGATCTCGACAGCCATTTCCGGTATATCTCGGGGATATTCTTCGCGACCGGGCTCGGGTTCGTGAGTTGCATCCCGGATATCGAGCGCAAGGGACCGCGGTTTCGGCTGCTTGGTGGGCTGATCTTCGTCGGGGGCGTGGCGCGACTGATATCGTTGATCGCGGTCGGCGTGCCGTCGCAGGGCCATGTGCTCGGGTTGGGCATGGAGACGGTCGTCGTGCCGTTGCTGATGCTGTGGCAATGGAATTTTGAGCGGCGGAATTTCGCGCGGCGGACTGCATCTCACGCTTGATCTGAACGATGATCGCCAGCGTGCGTTAGGGCGACATCCAATCCCATGCAGACAGGAACGCCGTGACGAGACTATTGAAGATCGTCGGCGGTGCGATCCTGTTGCTGGTGGTGGTCGGTGCGCTGATCGTGACGATCGTGCCGCAATTCCTCGACCGGATCTACTATCGCGGGTCGGCTTCGGCCCATTTCGACGGTGCGCGGTTCTTTAATCCCGATGGCGACGCGGATACCAAGCAGATTCAGCCCAAGGGAAGCGGCGGCGGCCGGGCGAGCTTCTTCTGGAAGTATTTCACCGGCAGCGATGGGCGGCCTGCGTGGCCGAAGACGGTCGCGGTGAACCGCATCGCGCCGCCCGCGCGCGTCGAGGGCGAGCGGATGGTCGTGACCTGGGTCGGCCATGCCAGCGTGCTGATCCAGACGCAGGGGCTGAACATCCTCACCGATCCGGTCTGGGCGGAGAAGGCCGGGCCGCTGGGCACGGGTCCTAGTCGTGTCGCCGAGCCGGGGATCGCGTTCGATGCGTTGCCCAGGATCGACCTCGTGCTGGTCAGCCACAATCATTACGATCATCTCGACAAGGCGACGCTGAAACGACTTTGGGAGCGCGATCGACCGCGGATCGTCACGAGTTTGGGCAACGATAGCGTGATCGGTCAGACCGGCGCGCAGGCGACCGCGCTCGACTGGGGGCAGCGGGTAGCGATCAAGCCCGGCGTCGCGGTCACCGTGACGCGCAACCATCATTGGGGCAGCCGCTGGTTCACCGATCGCAATCGAGCGCTGTGGTCGAGCTTCGTCGTGACGCTCCCGGGCGGGAATGTGTTCTTTGCGGGCGATACCGGGATGGGCGACGGCCAATGGCCGGTCGAGGCGGCGGCACTCGGGCCGATCCGGCTGGCGCTGATCCCGATCGGCGCGCTCCGGTTCGTCGACGGGCAGATGGAGTCGGGCAGCCATATCGGGCCGGTCGACGCGGTCGAGGTCTATCGCCGGCTCGGCGCGGCGCACGCGATCCCAATCCACTGGGGGACGTTCCGGTTGTCGTTCGAAGGGTATGATACGCCGCCGAAACTGCTGGCGGCGGCGATGCGGTGCACGGGGCAGACTGGGTTCGCGCCGGTGGCGATCGGGCGGCCGACAGAGGTTGCGGGGTATGTAAAGCCGGTGCCGGTAACGCCGATGGCTCGGGCGGCTTTGTTGAAGTGTCTCGATACGCCGACGGTTCAGGCTTTGCGCTAAATTTTCCGTCACCTTGGCGCTGCTCGTCGAGCATCCCCTTCGAGTAAGTAAGCCTGTTTCCCCGCGAAGGCGGGGACCCAGACTGGGCTCCCGCCTCCGCGGGAGAATAACGAGAGAGAAACGTGACGCCGCCCCCACATCATACCTCCCCGGCGAAGGCCGGGGCCCAGTTGGCAAGGTCGCAGCAACGGAAGACCGCGTTGAGTTAGCGACGTTACCCAACTGGGCCCCGGCCTTCGCCGGGGAGGTGTACCTGTTCGGACGCGATAGGCGCCGAACACAGCCCGTACCTCACCCCATCTTGAACACGCAGAGCTTGTTGCCGTCGGGATCGCGGAAATACGCGCCGTAGAACCCCATCTCCTCGGGTCCACGCGTGCCGGCAGCGCCTTCGTCCGCGCCGCCGAGTTCGATCGCCTTGGCGTAAACCTGGTCGACCTGCTCGCGCGAGTCCGCTGCCAGCGCGACCATCGTACCGTTGCCCGCGGTCGCGGCCGCGCCGTCATAGGGCTTGCCGATCACGAGCATCGGCTTGTCGGGGCCCGCGCCGTAGAAGGTCAACTGGCGGGCGTCGGGCATCTGCATGAGGCGCTTGCCGCCGACCGTCGCAAACAGCGCGTCGTAAAACGCCAGTGCGGTGTCGATGTCGTTGGTGCCGAGCGTTGCGTAGCCGATCATGGGTCTCTCCTGTTTGGTGGAGAGGCCTATCGACGGGTTCAACGGCGGAGACAATCCGCCTTTACCGTTCCCCCGCGAACGCGGGGGGCCAGGCCCGCACCCTCCCGGAGTTCGGCGCAAATGAGTCCCTCGCCCCCCGCGTTCGCGGGGGAACAGCTAGCGTTGCGGTCGTGGATTAACCGACGAAGGCGCGCTCGATCACGAACGTGCCCGGCTTCGAATTCGCGCCCTCCTCGAAGCCATTCGCCTCGAGCATCACCGCGAATTCCTTGATCATCTCGGTCGAGCCACACAGCATCGCACGGTCGGTCTCGGGGTTGAGCTTCTGCTCGCCACGGACCGGATGGCCGAACAGCGACGCGTCCTCGATCAGCGCGCCGATCCGTCGCGTGGTGCGGAACGGCTCGCGAGTCACGGTCGGGATGTAGTGGAACTGCGTCTGCGCCTCCTCGGCGATCAGCGGATCCTCCGAGAGCAGTCCTACCATCTCGTCGTGATAGGCAAGATCGCTCACGCGGCGCACGCTGTGCACGACGATCACCTGCTCATACGCCGCGTACACGTCGGGGTCGCGCATCAGGCTGAGGAACGGCGCGAGGCCGGTACCGGTCGAGAACATGAACAGGCGCTTCCCCGGCAGCAACGCGTCGAGCACCAGCGTGCCGGTCGGCTTCTTGCCGAGATACACTTCGTCGCCCGGCTGGATCAGCTGAAGCTTCGAGGTCAGCGGGCCATCCTCGACCTTGATCGACAGGAACTCCAGCTCCTCCGAATAATGCGGGGACGCGATCGAATAGGCGCGCATGATCGGCTTGCCGCCCTCCTGCGGAAGACCGATCATCACGAACTCGCCCGAGCGGAAGCGGAAGGTCGATGGCCGCTCGATCGCGAAGCTGAACAGATGTTCGTTCCAGTGACGCACCCACAGCACCTTGGCGTTGAGGAACGCGGGGGTCTCGGGGATCAGCGCGGGCGCGCGGGTTGCTTCGACGGTCGGGGCGGTCATGCGTCTATTCCTTGGCCTGCGCGCGGGCGCTGGCGGATCGATGGCTTGCGAAACGGTCGCATTATGGGCGTGAGCCGGACGGGTCAACAACAGCTAAACTTGGCATCGCCCAAACAGGTCCCGTGGCCGTTGCCGACTCAGGCCATGTTCCCCATATTCCCCCTCGATGGCCATTCAGATCCGCACCAGCCTCGCCGAGCCCGAAACCGGCGAAAGCTTCGTCCCGCACCGCCCGACCGCGCGCCCCGACAAGGTCGAGGGCGGCAAGCGGTTCAACCTCGTCAGCGAATACGAACCCGCGGGCGACCAGCCGACCGCGATCGCCGAACTCGTCTCCGCGATCGGCGACGGCGAGAAGGACCAAGTGCTGCTCGGCGTCACCGGATCGGGCAAGACCTTCACGATGGCCAGCGTCATCAACCGCGTCCAGCGCCCCGCGCTGATCCTCGCGCCGAACAAGATCTTGGCGGCACAGCTGTATGGCGAGATGAAGTCGTTCTTCCCCGACAACGCGGTTGAATATTTCGTCAGCTATTACGATTATTATCAGCCCGAGGCATATGTCGCGCGCTCCGACACGTACATCGAGAAGGAATCCTCGACCAACGAGTCGATCGACCGGATGCGGCATTCCGCCACCCGCGCGCTGCTCGAACGCGACGACGTGATCATCGTCGCGTCGGTGTCATGCCTGTACGGCATCGGCTCGGTCGAGACCTATTCGGCGATGATCTTCGACCTCAAGAAGGGCACGACGGTCGACCAGCGCGAGATCGTGCGGAAACTCGTCGCGCTCCAATACAAGCGCAATGACGCGGCGTTCCAGCGCGGCAATTTCCGCGTGAAGGGCGATACGCTCGAGATCTTCCCGTCGCATTACGAGGACAGCGCGTGGCGCATCTCGTTCTTTGGCGACGATATCGAGGAGATCATCGAGTTCGATCCGCTGACCGGCAAGAAGGTCGCGTCGCTGAACTCGGTGCGCGTCTACGCAAATTCGCACTACGTGACCCCCGGTCCGACGCTCAAGCAGGCGGGCGAGGCGATCAAGCACGAGCTGGCCGAGCGGCTGAAGGAGTTGGTGCTGGAGGGCAAGCTGCTGGAGGCGCAGCGGCTCGAGCAGCGCACCAACTTCGACCTGGAGATGATCGCCGCGACCGGCTCCTGCGCGGGGATCGAGAATTACAGTCGTTTCCTGACCGGCCGCATGCCCGGCGAGCCGCCGCCCACGTTGTTCGAATATCTCCCCGACAACGCGCTGCTGTTCGTCGACGAAAGCCACGTCACGATCGGTCAGATCAACGGCATGTCGCGTGGCGATCACCGTCGTAAACTGACACTCGCGGAGTACGGCTTCCGCCTGCCGTCGGCGATCGACAACCGCCCGCTGCGCTTCAACGAATGGGACGCGATGCGGCCGCCGACGACCTATGTCTCGGCCACTCCCGGCAGCTGGGAAATGGAACAGACCGGCGGCGTGTTCGCCGAACAGGTCATCCGCCCGACCGGGCTGATCGATCCGCCCGTCGAGATCAAGCCGGTCGAGGAACAGGTCCAGGACCTGATCGTCGAGGTCGGCAAGACGACGGCGCTAGGATACCGCACGCTCGTCACCACGCTGACCAAGCGGATGGCGGAGGACTTGACCGAATACATGCACGAGGCGGGGATCAAGGTCCGTTACATGCACAGCGACGTCGAGACGCTGGAGCGCATCGAACTGATCCGCGACCTGCGGCTCGGCGTGTACGACGTGCTGATCGGCATCAACCTGTTGCGTGAGGGATTGGACATCCCCGAGTGCGGGCTGGTCGCGATCCTCGATGCGGACAAAGAAGGCTTCCTGCGCTCCGAAACGTCGCTGATCCAGACGATCGGGCGCGCGGCACGCAACGTCGATGGCCGCGTGATCCTGTACGCCGACCGCGTTACCGGATCGATGGAGCGCGCGATGAACGAGACATCGCGCCGCCGCGAGAAGCAGGTCGCGTACAACACCGAACACGGCATCACCCCGACGACGATCCGCCGCAACATCGGCGACATCATCGCGCATGTGGCGAGCCAGGATCAGGTGACGATCCCGATCGACGAGGACCGCCCGCACATGGTCGGCCACAATCTGCGCGCGTATATCGAGGATCTCGAGAAGCAGATGCGCAAGGCCGCGAGCGATCTGGAGTTCGAGACTGCAGGGCGCCTTCGCGACGAGATCCGTCAGCTGGAGAACGAGGAACTGGGCCTGCCCGTCGACCAGCAGAAGGCGCCGGTCATGGGGCGGTCGAACGAGGGCAAGCCGGGCACGCGCAAAACGCGTTACGGCAAGAGCCAGAAAATGCGGATGGGGGGATCGCGGTCGCGGTGATCGCGGAAGTTACCGGTGCGGGCAGTCACCCGCACCGGTCGAAATGTAGCTTAGCCGACGACGAGGTCTTCGCTGCTCGACCCGTAATAGCTTGCGACGCGGTCGGCATAGGCCTGGTCGAACACTGGTGCGTTGTTCGCCCAGCTCGGGCCGCCTTCGAGGACGCGCTTGTCGATCGTGACGACGTAGAGATCGCGGACCGCGTCGAACTGGAGGAGCGCGAATGGCAGCGGGTAGAAGCTCTTGCCCATGCCGAGGAAGCCGCCGAGGCTGAGGACGGCGTGCGTGACGCGGCCCGTGCCCTTGTGGACCATGAACGCGTGGACCGAGCCGACATTGTCGCCGTCGCGGCTCTCGACCTTCATCGTGCCGGAGATGTTCGACTGGACGAGCAACTGGGTGGGCGTCTGGGCGGCGGTATCGGACATGGACGTTCTCCTGATTTCTTCCGTCGTTGAACCGGTATCACCGTGCGGCGGTTCCCGCCGGGCGCGCTTCGTCGTACTTGAGCGACCGCCGGGCGTGCCGCATAGCGATGCGATGCGCACACCGTCCCCTCACCTCGTCGGCTTGCGATCGCTTGCCCGCCCTCTCGTCCTGGCGCGACTTGCCGGTCTGGCGACGCTAGCGTCGATCGCGGGCTGCGTGCCGCCTCCGCGTGCGGAAGCGCCGCCCCCGCCGCGCACCGTGGCCCCGGCCCCTGCCCCGGAGCCGCGTCCGGCACCGATTGCCGCCGACTGGCGCGACTGGCCCTATTCGCCGGGCACGTGGGTGTATCGCCGCGATGCGCGCGGTTCGATCGCGTTGTTCGGGCCAGCCAATGCCGATGCGTCGCTGACGGTGCGATGCGACACCGCGGCGCGCCAAGTCTATCTGTCGCGCGCGGGCAGCACACCGACGCCGCTGACGATCCGCACGTCGAGCGTTACGCGGGCCGTGTCCGTACAGCCGACCGGAGGCACGCCGCCCTATGTCGCAGCCGCGCTGATGCCGAACGATTCGTTGCTTGAGGCGATGGGGTTCAGTCGCGGGCGGTTCGTCGTCCAGCAGGCCGGACTGCCGCCGCTCGTCGTGCCCGCCTGGGCCGAGATCGAACGCGTCACCGAGGATTGCCGCGGCTGATTTCGACGAACCGGCAGTCGTACAGGATTGACCGAAAACTTCCGTAAAACAAGGCTTGTATCGCAGGCGCGCTCGGCACACATTGGCCTTGCGGTCAGGCTTGGCCGCGTTGTTTCAACAAGCGAAAGGAGGTGATCCGATGTCTCATGGTTCAGCAGTGAGTTCGGTTCGGTTCGTTCGGGGGACGCACCGCTAACGCCGCCGACATGCGTGGGGAGTATCCTCTCCCAGTCAACGCGTGTGTCATAGGATAGGTGGTACGCATGGTCCTCCGGGCTGGAGCTCTCCGGCCGCTGACCATGTCAGGAGGCTGTCGGTTCGTCGTGAGACGATCCGGCAGCCTCTTTTCGTTTGTGGGAACTACGGGGCGTGGTGGCAAGCTGCGCTCGGAGCAAATCCATTGCCCGGCCCACGCCGTTTAGTGTGGGGCCAGTTCCAGACTCCACCGCGCTACGTACTTGATCGGTTCAGTTTTGCGGCATTGTGTGGCCGAAACTATCCAGAGATTCCGGGACGTTTGGCACGCCGCCGTTCGTGACGGATCGAAGGGCAGCGCACATCCTTGTTCTCCCGCGAAGGCGGGAGCCCAGACTGGATCCCCGCCTTCGCGGGGAAACATGCTGGTTCCGGTACACACGCGGCGCTTTGCACGGTAGAGGCGCCGGCTGCCCAAGACCGCCGCCCTACAGGAACGACTTCGCCCGGTTGAGGACGATGCTGCACATCCGCGTCTTCACCTGCCCGCCGAGATCGTCGAGTGAAAACGCCTGGCCGTTCGGCGCCTGCACTTCGCCTTCCTGTCCCGCAGCATAGCCCGGCGACGTCTGCACGCCCTGACGTCCGGTCAGACGCTGGAGGATCGACTGCGCGCCGGTGGCCGGGGCCTTTGCGCTGCCCGCTCGTGACGCAGCATTCCGCCCGCCAGTTAAGGCGCCAAGTGCACCGCCTTGCCCGAGCAGATTGTTCTTCAGGCAATAGCCGAGCAATCCGGCAGCATTGCCCGCGCCGATCGATCCGACGTTCGGCAACGCGCCACCTAGCAGACCGCCGAGTCCCCCGAGGCTGCCCAGGCCACCCTGAGTCGACGCCGATTGCGGCGCGGTGGTCTGGGCCGAGGCCGTGGTCGCGAGGGCGAAGGCTGCGACGAGGGCGATTGCGGTCTTGGGCATGATGAGCGTGCTCCGATAAGGTCGTATTACCAACAGTACTGGCCGGGGTGCGTTCCGGGCTCGGCTTCGTTCAGCCGCCCGCGAAGAACGCGTCGACCGATCCGCGCTTGGCGCTCAACGCCGCCGACACCCGTCGGCGGGCATCGTAATATACCAGCGCCGGCGCGCCCGGATCGGTCTTGCGAAGACGAGCGGCCTCCGCGTCCGTCAGGCTGCTCTCGCGCGCGACATGATCCGCATACCCCTCCTGCTGCCAGGTCGGGAGCATCGCACTGCGCACTTCGCCAAGATGGTTGGCGATCATGATGTACGTCGTCTCGTGCGCGATCACGCCGGACAGCGTCCGGGTACCACCGATCGCACGACCGTTCGTCACGCGGTCGGCGGCGACGTCGCTGCGGTTGAAGACGATCGCCGAACTGAAGGGCCGGCGGAATGCAAAGGCGCCCGGCGATTGGATCGCCAAAAGACGCCACCGCCAGCCACCGTCCGTCAGGAACAGCGAGCGATCGAGCGGACCGGTGTAGATCGGACTGGCGCGCAACAACCCTTCCGCGCGTGCCAGTTCGCTGCCGATCCGCGGATCGATCGGACGCTCGGCATAGACGGTGACGGTGCCAACGTGCTGCTTATACGGAAACGCGAGCAACTGCGGCGCGTGGACGACTGCGACGGCAAGCAGAAGGAGGAGGGCCACGACCCACCGGACGGGGCCCTGCCCCTTCTGCGTGCGCGCGTCGTCATGCCGGCGTCAGCAAGCCTTCGCGCGCGATCTTCTCGCGCCACACCAGCGGTGCAAGCTGGTGGACGTTCTCGCCCGCGGAATCGACTGCGACCGTCACCGGGAAGTCGCTGACTTCGAACTCGTAGATCGCTTCCATCCCGAGATCCTCGAAGCCGACGACCTTCGATCCCTTGATCGCGCGCGCGACCAGATAGGCCGCGCCGCCGACCGCCATCAGATACGCCGACTTGGCCTCCGCGATCGCCTTGGTCGCATCGCCCCCGCGCTCGGCCTTGCCGACCATCGCCAGCAGGCCCTGGTCGAGCATCATGCGGGTGAACTTGTCCATCCGCGTGGCGGTGGTGGGGCCAGCAGGTCCGACGACTTCCTCGCCGACCGGATCGACCGGCCCGACATAATAGATCACGCGACCTTTGAAATCGACCGGCAGCGGCTCGCCCGCATCGAGCATGTCCCTGATCCGCTTGTGCGCCGCGTCGCGCCCGGTGAGCATCTTGCCGTTGAGCAGCAGGCGGTCGCCATGCTTCCACGTCTGCACGACGTCGGGCGTCAGCGTGTCGAGATCGACGCGGATCGCGGCCTTGTCGGGCGTCCAGTTGACGTCGGGCCATTCCTCCAGCTTCGGCGCCTCCAGATACACCGGACCCGAGCCGTCGAGCACGAAATGCGCGTGGCGGGTGGCGGCGCAGTTGGGGATCATCGCGACCGGCTTCGATGCGGCGTGCGTCGGCCAGTCGAAGATCTTCACGTCGAGGATCGTGGACAGCCCGCCCAGCCCCTGCGCGCCGATGCCGAGCGCATTGACCTTGTCGTAGATCTCGATCCGCAGCGCCTCGATGTCGTTCTTCGGCCCGCGCGCCTTCAGCTGCGCCATGTCGATCGAGCCCATCAGCGACTGCTTGGCGAGGATCATCGACTTCTCGGCAGTGCCGCCGATGCCGATCCCGAGCATGCCGGGCGGGCACCAGCCGGCGCCCATCTGCGGGATCATCTCGAGCACCCAGTCGACGATCGAATCGCTCGGGTTCATCATCTTGAACTTCGACTTGTTCTCGCTGCCGCCGCCCTTCGCCGCGACGTCGATCGAGACGGTGTTGCCGGGCACCATCTCGACATGCATCACGCTCGGCGTGTTGTCCTTAGTGTTGCGCCGGGTGAAGGCGGGGTCGGCGAGGATCGACGCGCGCAGCTTGTTCTCGGGGTTGAGATAGGCTTTCCGCACGCCTTCATCGATCACTTCCTGTAGCGAGCGGGTCGAGTCGAGGCGGCAATCCTGGCCCCATTTGACGAACATCGTGACGATCCCGGTGTCCTGACAGATCGGGCGGTGGCCCTCCGCGCACATCCGGCTGTTGGTGAGGATCTGCGCGATCGCATCCTTGGCCGCGGGGCTCTGCTCGGCCTCGTACGCAACGCCCAAGGCGCGGATGTAATCCATTGGATGGTAGTAGCTGATGAACTGGAGTGCGTCGGCGACGCTTTCGATCAGGTCGGCTTCGGTGATGACGGTCATGCAGCGCCTTTACGGATACGGGTTTGCAAGCGTCTTAACGGCGATCGTGCGATTTTTGAAGACGGGGTCGCTGCGGTGATCGGCGCGCAAACGGCCGAAGGTTACGATAAGGTCACACCAACGTGCCCTCGCTTATCCGGTGCCGCCAAACGGAAAAGGCCGGGATGGCCTTAGCGCCACCCCGACCTTTCCTAGTTATTTCAAGGTGTTAGTGCGATCACATCGGTGGCGTCACGCCGTCCTTGCCGACGGCGACCGACTTTGCGCCTTTGGAGTCGGTCGATACGATCGCGAACAGCTTCTGGCCCTTGGCTAGGACGGTGCGCTCGGCCGGCTCGAACCGGACGATCGGCGTGCCGACGGGAACGACGACCTGGGCCTTGCCGCCCTTGTACGAGATGCTCAGCTTGGTCTCGCCGGGCTTGCCTGCGCCACCTGTGACGGTGCCGTTGGTCATGCCGCTCTGCTGCGCGACCGTGCCGTTGGTCATCGCGCTCTGGCCATCGACGGTGCCGTTGGTCATCGCGCTTTGCCCGTCGACGGTGCCGTTGGTCATTGCGCTCGACCCGCTCGTGCCGCCGCCTGCAGCCGCGACCGCGCCGGGGACGTCCCAGGGATAATGGCCCTCGCCGGTGCCGCGCATCGCCTCGGGGAAGATGACCAGTTCGACCGCGCGCAACGCATTGTCGGGACCGGTCGTCGCCGTGCCGATGAAGTCGCCGTCCTTGAGCGTCGACAGGTCGGACTTCACCACCCAGGCGAACTTGGTGTTGGCGTCGAGCGGCACGGTGGCCGACTTGCCGTCATAGGTCTGGACGGTCAGCGCGTCGGTGCCGATCGCGGTGATCACGCCGCGGACGCGGTTGACCGCCGGGGTCGCGCTCGCCGCGGCGCTGGTGTTGCCCATGGCGATGTTCGCGGTCGTGGTGTTCGAGTCCGTCGAAGTCGTCTGACCACAGCCGCCGAGGACCGCGATCACGCCGCCCAGCAGCATCAGCTTTTTCGTCAACATCGCAGTAAATCCTTCACAATATCAAAGCGTAGCGCCGAGACGGCACCGGCGATCGGTTCGCAGACGGCCATGATGATATGGTCGATGTACCTCAACGTCGGAAGGGACAATCGGTCGCATCGGATGGACAGGACGTGCGGCGACCGGAAGGCCATTTCCGCGGCGGCAGGCCGACTTCGGCTTTCCGCGCGGCACTGCCCCGCCTAGAATGTGCCGATGCAGGATATCAGAAACATCGTCGTCCTGACGGGCGCGGGCATCTCGGCGGAAAGCGGGATCGCGACGTTTCGCGGGCCGGGCGGCTTGTGGGAAGGGCACCGTGTCGAAGACGTGTGCACGCCCGAGGCGCTCGCGGCGGATCCGGAACTGGTGCACCGGTTCTATGATCTGCGACGCACGGCTCTGGCCACGGTCGAGCCCAACGCGGCACACCATGCGCTGGCGCGGCTGGATGCGGCTTGGGAGGGCGAGTTGCTAATCGTCACGCAGAATGTCGACGACCTGCACGAGCGGGCGGGGGCGACGCGGATGCTGCATATGCATGGCGAGTTGTTGTCGGCCTTGTGTGCCGTTTGCGACGCGCGTGAGCCTTGGACGGGGGCGTTGCCTGAGGGGTCGGTTTGCAGCGCGTGCGGGTCGGCGGCGTTGCGGCCGGACATCGTGTTCTTCGGCGAGATGCCGTACCAGATGGAGCGGATCGAGGCGGCGCTGGCGAAGGCCGATCTGTTCGTGTCGATCGGGACTTCGGGCGCGGTGTATCCGGCGGCGGGGTTCGTACAGACCGCGGCGTATCATGGGGCGCGGACGCTGGAGTTGAACCTCGATCCGTCGATGGGGAGCGTGTTTTTCGAGGAGACGCGGATCGGGGCGGCTGGGGTGTTGGTGCCGGCGTGGGTTGATGAGGTGTTGGGCTAGTTAATTGACATCCACCCCGGCGGAGGCCGGGGCCCAGTAGGGAAGGCCTGAGTAACGGAGCGCTGTCCGTCGTGACGACCGTCCCCCAACTGGGCCCCGGCCTTCGCCGGGGTGGTGATGGGTTGGTGGCTTCGCCGCGCCTCGTGGACGACGGAAGATTGTTCTCCCGCGAAGGCGGGAGTCCAGGCTGGGGCCCCGCCTTCGCGGGGGAACAGTCTCTTGGGTGGGTCAGTCGACCCAGTCGAGGCCCATGTCGCGGTATACTTCGCGGTCTTCGTCCCAGCCGGGTTTTACCTTTACGTGCAGGTAGAGATGCACGGGCTTGCCGGTGATCGAGGACAGTTCGATGCGGGAGCGGGCACCGATTTCCTTGATGCGGACGCCGCCCTTGCCGAGCACGATAGCGCGCTGGGTGGGGCGTTCGACGAGGATCTGCTGGTGGATCTCCAACGACCCGTCCTGGCGTTCGATATACTGCTCGGTCTCGATCGTGCTCGCATAGGGGAGTTCGGCGTGGAGCTGGAGATAGAGCTGCTCGCGCGTGACTTCGGAGGCCAGTGCGCGCTCGGTCGAGTCGGAGACCTGATCCTCGGGGTAGTGCCACGGACCTTCTGGCATCGCTTTCGCCAGCTGCGTCTTGAAGTGGGCGAGGCCGTCGCCGGTGCCGGCGCTGATGAAGAACGTCTCGGCGAACGGCAGCAGCGCGTTCAGTTTCTCGGCGTGGATCAGCAGCTTGGTCTTGTCGGCGAGATCGACCTTGTTGAGGATAAGCCAGATCGGCTCGGTGCGGCCGACCAGCGACTCGACGATCGTGGTGACCTTGCCGCCGATCCCGCCCTTCGCGTCGACCACCAGCGCAATGATGTCGGACCCTTCCGCGCCACCCCAGGCGGCGGCGACCATCGCGCGGTCGAAGCGGCGCTTGGGCTCGAAGATGCCGGGGGTGTCGACGAGCAGGATCTGCGTGTCGCCCTCGATCGCGACGCCCATCAGCTTCGCGCGCGTCGTCTGCGCCTTGGGGCTGACAATCGCGACCTTCTGGCCGACGAGCGCGTTGACGAGCGTCGACTTGCCCGCGTTCGGTGCGCCGACGATGGCGACCAGGCCGCAATGCTTGGGGACGCCCTGGGGAGCGTCGTGCGCGGGGGCAGGAAATTCAGGGGTAGTAGGTTCGGTCACTTAGGCTCTTTTCGGCATCGGGATATTCAAGGCGGGTCATACAGATAAAACGCCCTCGCGTCATTCCCGCCGAATTGCGGCCTCACTCGCCGGCGCGTCGGGCGCAGTCCGAGAAGGAGAAATGGTTCACGCGGAGGCGCGGAGGCGCGGAGATGGTGTGGATGGGGCTCGCGCCGTCCGCGATCATGCGCCGCCGATTATCTCGGAGGCGTCTGGGGCAAGACCGGAGTTCCAACCGCACCACCTCCGCGGCTCCGCGTCTCCGCGTGAACCAGCCTTCTTAGCCGAGCTTCTCCAGCAGCGCCTTTGCCGCCGCCGTCTCGGCTTCCTGCTTGCTGGAACCAGTCGCGGTGGCTTCGGCAAGCTTGCCGACTGACACCAGCATCGTGAATTTGGGGGCGTGGCCGGGGCCGGTGCGTTCGACGATGGTGTATTCGGGGGGCTTGCGGTTGTGGGCGGCGGCCCATTCCTGGAGGGCGGACTTGGGGTGCTGCGGGGCTTTTGCGCCCGCCTGGACGCGGTCGCCCCAGGCCCCGCGGACGAAGACGCGGGCGGCGTCGAGGCCGGCTTCCTGATACCAGGCGCCGATCAGCGCTTCCATCACGTCGCCGAGCACGTTGTCGCTGTCGCTGGCGCCGTCGTCGCGGGCCTGCTTGCCGAGCTTGAGATGCGCGCGGACGCCGAGTTCTCGCGCGACGTCGGCGCAGACGGGGCCGGTGACGAGCGCGTTGAGGCGCTTCGACAGCGAGCCTTCGGGGTCGGTCGCGAACAGTTCATAAAGCCATTCGGCGATGATCAGGCCCAGCACGCGGTCGCCGAGGAACTCGAGACGCTCGTAGTTCGCCACCGCCTGGCTGCCGTGCGTCAGCGCGCGCTCATAGGGGGCGAGGTTGGTCGGTGCGCGGCCGAAGAGCGTCTTCAGCCAACCGGCGAGGTCGCTCAAAAGCCTTCCCCGATACGGCTCCAGCGCGCGGCACTGACCCAGGTCCAGGGCTTCAGCCATTCGGCATCGCCATCGGTCGAGAAGAAATTGACGACCGCCTTGCCCTCGACGTTCTCGAGCGGGACGTAGCCCATGCCTTGCGGCGCGGGGAACCGGCTGTCGCCGCTGTCGTCGCGGTTGTCGCCCATGACGAAGATGTGGCCGGCGGGGATCGTGTAGAGCCCGGTGTCGTCGCGGTCGGGGAGTTCGGCCTGGTCGAGGACTTCGTAGCTGCGGCCGCCCGGAAGCGTTTCGCGGAAGCGGGGGTAACGGCAGATCTGGACGTTCGCGACCACATCGACGTACGGCGCGCCGCATTTCTCGGCGTTGAAGTTCTCGGTCAGCGGGATCGTGAAGTCGGCGATGCGGAGCTTCGGGATTGCCTTGCCGTTGAGGTAGACGGTGCCCTGGCGCATCTGGATGGTCTCGCCGGGCAGGCCAATGACGCGCTTGATGACGTCGTGGTCGAGCACTTCGGGTGCGCGGAAGACGACGACGTCGCCGCGGGTCGGCGTGCTGCCGAAAATGCGGCCGGGGATCAGCGGGATACCGGCGGGGAGCGACCAGCGGGAGTAGCCGTAGTTCCACTTCGAGACGAAGAGATAGTCGCCGATCAGCAGCCGGGGCAGCATCGATTCGGACGGGATGCTGAACGGCGCGAAGATGAAGCTGCGCAGGATCAGCACGACCACTGCCAGCTTCAGCAGGAAGCGGAAGGTCTCGCTTGTTTCGGACCGCTGCGGTTTCGTCTTCACGTCATTTGCCATGTGCGCGGGTTTGCGCAGACCGCGCCTATCGTCAAGCGTGTGCGGGATACGTGTCACCGAAAGAGCGTTGTCGCGGTCTCGCGCTTGCAGCATGACCGGCGCGCACGTCTATTCGGAGAAGCAGCATGACCGCCGACTGGTCCAAGATCGAAGCCCTGCCCGCCACCAAGCTGACCGACCTGTTCGCGGCGGACTCGGAGCGCCTCTCGAAGCTGAGCCTCGACGTCGCGGGGATCCACTTCGACTGGTCGAAGACTCACCTGACGACGGACATGGTGACGGCGTTCGAGGAAATGGCGAAGGCGCAGGACTTGTCGGGCAAGCGCCAGGCGCTGTTCTCGGGCGAGGTCGTCAACGTCACCGAGGGCCGCGCGGTCGAGCACACCGCCGAGCGCGGCGAGGGCAAGCCCGAGAGCGTCGCGATCGCGCAGGCCAGCCACCAGCGGATGCGGACGCTGATCGACGCGATCGAGGCCGAGGCGCTCGGGCCGGTGCGGCATATCCTGCATGTCGGGATCGGTGGGTCGGCGCTGGGGCCGCAGTTGCTGGTCGATGCGCTGGGGCGTGACGACAAAAGGTACGACGTGGCGATCGTCGCGAATGTCGACGGCGTCGCGCTGGAGGACGTGTTCGCGAAGTTCGATCCGGCGGCGACGTTGCTGGTGGTCGCGTCGAAGACGTTCACCACGACTGAGACGCTGATGAACGCCGAAAGCGTGCTGCAGTGGATGACCGAGCACAATGTTGAGGATCCGTATGGCCGGGTGATCGCGCTGACCGCGTCGCCCGAGAAGGCAATGGAATGGGGCGTCGACGAAACGCGTATCCTGCCGTTCGCGGAGAGCGTCGGTGGGCGGTATTCGTTGTGGTCGACGATCGGTTTTCCGGCGGCGATCGCGCTGGGCTGGGACCGGTTCGAGGAACTGCTCGAGGGTGCGGCCGAGATGGATCGGCATTTCCGGCTGTCGGCGCTCCACGAGAACGCGCCGGCGCTCGCGGCGTTTGCGGACCTGTATTACACGCAGATCCGCCATGCCGAGACGCGCGCGCCGTTCGCGTATGACGAGCGGTTGCGGTTGCTGCCGAGCTATCTCCAGCAGCTCGAGATGGAGTCGAACGGCAAGTCTGTGACGGTCGACGGGCAGCCGCTTGGGCGGCCTTCGGCGGCGATCACCTGGGGTGGCGTCGGTACGGAGGCGCAGCATGCGGTGTTCCAGTTGCTGCACCAGGGCACGCATCTGGTGCCGGTCGAGTTCATCGCGGTGATCGAGCCGGGCGATACGCTGCCCGAGGAGCATCATCGGGCGCTGTTGCTCAACGCGTTCGCGCAGGGGGCTGCGCTGATGGCGGGCAAGCAGGTCGAGGATCCGGCGCGGAGCTATTCGGGCGATCGGCCGTCTTCGACGCTGTTGCTGGACGATCTGGATGCGCGGACTCTTGGGGCGCTGATCGCGTTTTATGAGCATCGGGTGTTCGTGAACGGCGTGCTGCTGGGGATCAATTCGTTCGATCAGTTCGGAGTCGAGCTGGGCAAGGAAATGGCGAAGGCGGCGGAGAAGGGCGGGCAGACGTTCGATCCTTCGACGGATGATCTGATCAAGCGCGCTTTTGGGTAATTCCGAGAGAAACCTCTTTCTTGTTCCCCCGCGGAGGCGGGGGCCCAGGATACCACCCACAGCTCTTGTGATCCTGGGCTCCCGCCTTCGCGGGAGAACTACAGGGCGCGGGAGAACTGGAGAGGCTGAGGCGTTACATTCTCATGCCTCTACTTCTTGCCATCGCGCTCGCAGCCTCACCCACCGTCGCGCAGATGAAATGGGAGCGGCGTGTGTTGATCGTGTCCGCCCCAGTCGCCGATGACGCATCACTCACCGAACAACGGCGCATCCTCGCCGGGTGGAAAACCAACGCCGCCGCTCGGGACCTCACCATCGTCGAGGTCGTCGGCGACACGGTTCGCGGCGCGAGCGACCCAGCCGCATCGATACGCCGCAAATACCGTCTCCCCGCCAGCTTCACTGCGATCCTCATTGGCAAGGACGGTGGCGAAAAACTGCGGAGTGCCAACCCCTTCCCCGCCGCCGCGCTGGAGGCGACGATCGATGCGATGCCGATGCGCAAGGCGGGGCAGCGATAGGCTGAGCCGATCAGCGTGATCGCCGCGCCGGGGTTGCCGCCTCGCGCCCCCTGCCCCAGATGGCATGCAAAGCCGCCCCGCGGCACGCGACCTACGAGGACTGCCCGTGACCGAGACCAAATCCGTGACCGACACCCAATTCGACTATGACCTGTTCGTCATCGGCGCAGGCTCGGGTGGCACGCGTGCGTCGCGCGTCGCCGCCGCACACGGTGCGCGCGTCGCGGTCGCGGAGGAGTATCGGGTTGGCGGCACCTGCGTCATCCGGGGCTGTGTGCCGAAGAAGCTGCTGATCTACGGCGCGCATTTCGCCGAGGATCTGAAGGATGCGAAGCGCTTTGGCTGGCAGGTCCCAGATAACTGCGCGTTCAGCTGGCCGACGTTGCGCGACAACGTGATGGAGGAGGTCGACCGGATCAACGGCGCGTACACGACCACGCTGCAGAACAATCACGTCGACATCATCCACCAGCGCGCGGTCGTCTCCGGGCCGAATGAAGTCACGCTCGCTGACGGCACCACGAAGACGGCGGCGAAGATCCTCATCGCGGTCGGCGCGCATCCGCTGGTGCCCGAGTTCCCCGGCGCCGAGCACGGCATCACCTCGAACGAGGTCTTCCATCTCGACGACGTGCCGAAGCGCGTGCTGATCGCGGGCGCGGGCTATATCGCCAACGAGTTCGCCGGGATCTTCCACCAGTTCGGATCGCACGTGACGTTGGTCAACCGGACCGACGTGATCCTGCGCGGCTATGACGAATCGATCCGCGACCGGCTGCTCCAAATCTCGATGAGCAAGGGCATCGACTTTCGCTTCAACGCTGCGTTCGAGAGCATCGAGAAGGATTCGGATGGCTGCCTGACGGTCAAGATGAGCGGGCATGAGCCGATCGTCGTCGACCTGGTGATGTTCGCGACGGGTCGTTTGCCCAATACCAAGGGCCTCGGGCTCGACACCGGTGGCGTCGAGATGGACGCGGCTGGCGCGGTGATCGTCGATGAGGACAACCGGTCGAGCTGCGACTCGATCTTCGCGGTCGGTGACGTCACCAACCGCATCCAGCTGACCCCGGTCGCGATCCGCGAGGGGCAGGCGTTTGCCGACACCTTCTTCGGCGGCAAGCCAACCCGCGTTGATTACGCCAACGTCCCCGCCGCGGTGTTCAGCCATCCGCCGATGGCCGGCGTCGGCATGACCGAGTCGCAGGCGCGGGAAGCACTTGGCTCGGTTAGGGTGTATTCGAGCGACTTCCGGCCGATGAAGAACGTGCTGGCGGGCCGCAACGAGCGGTCGCTGTACAAGATGATCTGCGATGGCGAGACCGACCGGGTGGTCGGCATCCACATGATCGGGCCGGACTGTCCCGAGATCCTGCAATCGGCTGCGGTGGCGGTGAAGGCCGGGCTGACCAAGGCCGATTTCGACGCGACCGTCGCGCTGCATCCGACGATGGCGGAAGAGCTTGTCTTGATGAAGTGAAGGGCGGCCCCGCTTCAAGCGTGTTCTACCGCGAAGGCGGTAGCCCAGTCTGGGCCCCCGCCTTCGCGGGGGAACACGTTTTTAGGTGCCTGTAAAATTTCCCGGCCGCCTCTCGCTGACGGCCCGGACGCCTTCCGCAAAGTCGTTGGTCTTCTGCAACCAGGCTTGTTCGGCGAGTTCGTGATCGGTCTGTGACTGGACCAGCGCGAACAGGTCTCCGCGCATCGTCTTTCGGGTCGAGGCGACCGCCAGCGGCGCACCCGCCGCGATCTCCTTTGCGAGGGACAGCGCTTCCGCCCGCAACTGGTCCGCCGGAACGACTGCGTCCGCCAGCCCCCAGGCCTCCGCCTGCTCGGCGCGGATACGGCGCGCGGTCAGGGTCATCAGCAGCGCGCGCTGGCGACCGATCACGCGTTCCAGCACCGCGGAGATACCGAAGCCGGGGTGGAAGCCGATCTGGACGAAATTGGCGACGAACTTCGCCTCGGGCGAGGCCACGCGAAAATCGGCAACGAGCGCTAGGCCGAGGCCAGCCCCTACCGCCGCCCCCTGGATCGCCGCGACGACCGGCGTCTCGACCGCGAACAGCTTGGCGGCGGCGACGTAGAACGGGTTGCGCTCGCCCTCAGCCCGCTCCGCGGCGACCGGATTGGCGTTGACGAGATCCGCCCCCGCACAGAACACCTTGCCCTCGGATTGCAGGACGATCGCGCGCACCTCGCGGTCGGCATCCGCGGCGGCGAACGCAGCCGCGATCGCTTCGATCAGCGCGAGATCGGCGAAGTTGTGCGGCGGCCGCGCGAACGTGACGATCGCGACATGCGCGTCGCGGGTGACGTTTAAGCCGGAACAACTCGGGAAATCGGTGATCATCTTCAACCTCGTTACTGTCGAATATGGCGCTAGAAACATGTATTGTGGCGATTATGACACGGACCGTCGCCGAATCCATGTCCGACGCGCACGAGCCATTGGCAGAGTTCTGAAAGCGGGCGTAGAGCGTCCATCCCGGCCGCGCGACGAAGATCATGGCGCCGGGGCCGTTTCATGGGAAACGGCTAGGGGAGAGGTCAGGGCATGGGGTCGCGACCGTCGCGAACAGCAGCATCGGGCACTGCCATCGGCAGGACCGCCCCGGTTGTGCCCAGCCATATGCCGATCCCGGCCAGCACAGGGGACTATTCGACATGAAGACCATGATAGTCGCAGCGCTGCGCGCTGCGCTGGTGACGACGACGATCCTCGGATCGGCAGTCGCCCTGCCGACCACCGCGACCGCGCAGACGACGACCGCCGCGATCCGCGGACAGGTCCGCGATGCGGCGGGCGCGGCGGTGGCCGGCGCTACCGTGGTGGCGGTGAACGGGGGGACCAACCAGAGCTTCCGCACGGTGACGGCAGCGAACGGGAGTTACATCCTCAACGGGCTGCGGCCGGCGCAGTACACGATCACCGTCACGGGTACGAACGGCGACGTATCGGTACAGCGTATCATCGTCTCGATCGGCCAGTCCGCGACGCTCGACGCGACGCTTGCACCGGCGGCGGCGGCGCCGGCTGCGAACACCGACGCAACCGGCGCCACGACCGGCGACTCGGCTCCGGCCACCGGCGACGGCCAGGAGATCGTGGTCACCGGCGGGCGACTGGTCGAGACCAGGACCAGCGAAGTCGCGACCAACGTCAGCCAGCAGCAAATCCGCAACCTGCCGCAGACCGATCGCAATTTCCTGTCGTTCGCAGCACTCGCGCCGGGCGTGAAATACAACGACAGCGAGACCAACAAGGGCTTCCAGTCGGGCGCGTCGACCGCCAGCCAGGTCAACGTGTTCATCGACGGCGTCAGCCTGAAGAACAAGCTGCGCGAGGGCGGCGTCGCCGGCCAGCAGAACAGTCGCGGCAACCCGTTCGGCCAGCTTGCGGTGCAGGAATTCCGCGTCCTGACGCAGAACTACAAGGCCGAATACGAGCAGGCCGGCGCGGCGATCATCACCGCCGTCACCAAGTCGGGTACCAACGAGTTCCACGGCGAGGCGTTCGGCCAGTATACCGACAAGAGCCTCAGCGAGAAATCCTACCTCGACAAGGCCAACAACCGCCCCGAACCCGCCTTCAGGCGCAAGCAATACGGCGTGTCGCTCGGCGGCCCGATCATCAAGGACAAGCTGTTCTTCTTCGCGACCTACGAAGGCAACGACCAGGATCGCGCGTTCAACGTCGATAGCACCGGATCGACAGCGGCGGTCGCCGATTTCGAGGCCAATTCCGGGCGTCGCCTGAGCGACTTCGAAGGCGCGTTCGTCAGTCCGTTCCGTGGCGATTTCTACTTCGGCAAGCTGACGCTGACCCCCGACAGCAACCAGGTGATGGACCTGTCGTTCAGCCGTCGCCAGGAAACCGACATCCAGAATTTCGGCGGCAACGTGTCGTATGAAAACGCCGAGAACAAGATCAACGTCGTCGACACGTATCTGTACAAATGGACCTATACCGGCGGCAACTTCATCAACGAGTTCAACGCCAACTACCTGAGCTACACGTTCAATCCGACGTCGCTCAACCCCGACCTCCCGACCTACGACTATGACGGCGTGATCATCTTCGGCGGGAAGGATTCGACCCGCCGCGAGGTCCAGCAGGGCTACACGCTGCGCGACGACGTCACCTACACCGGCCTTCAGAACCACTCGTTCAAGGCGGGCGCCCGCGTCGAGATCACCGATATCGAGTTCGACAACCAGTCGTTCATCCAGCCGCGCTACACCTATCGGCGCGAGCCGCAGAACGGGCTGACCTTCGCGTCGCCGGCCGAAGCACGACTGGGCCTCGGCAGCGGCAAGATCCTCGCCTCGAACTCGCAGATCGGCTTGTACGCACAGGACGACTGGGACGTGACGAGCAAGCTCCAGCTCAACGTCGGCGTCCGCTGGGATTACGAAACGAACGGCTTCAACAACGAGTATCGTACGCCCGCCAACGCCGCCGCGGCGCTGCGCGCGCTGCCCACGACGTCGTATTTCGATCCAGAAAACTACATCACCGACGGCAGCAACCGCAGTCCGTTCGCTGGCGCGATCGCACCCCGATTCGGGTTTTCGTACGATCTGAAGGACGACCAGACGACGGTCATCTTCGGCGGGATCGGGCGCTATTACGATCGCAACAACTTCAACAACACGGTCGACGAGCTCAGCCGCACGATCAACCCGATCGGCGTGTTCCGCTTCTCGCCGAACGGCGCGCCGCGCGAGGGCCTGCCGACCGTCCAGTGGAATCCCGCCTATCTGACGCGCGACGGGCTGTTGCAGCTCGCCGCCACTTCGACGCAAGGGCTGCCGGAACTGTTCGCGGTGAAGAACGACGCGCGCCCACCGGTCAACGACCAGGCGAGCATCGGTATTCGCCAGAAGGTCGGGATCTTCCAGGCCGCGTTAACCGCCTCCTACATCCGCGGGCGCAACGGCTATACCAACATCTTCGCGACGCGGACGCTCAACGGGCTCGGTGGCTGCTGCAACACCGCGCCGCTGCAACCGTTCGGCTATGCGAACGCGATCGTAGGCCTCGACGGACTCGATACGCGGTACAAGGCGATCTACTTCACGCTCGACAAGAACTACACCAAGTCTTCGGGCTGGGGCCTGAACGTCGCCTACACCTTCTCGAAGGGCGAGCAGAACGGCGGCGACCTGTTCAGCCTCGATGCGATCACGCCGGACGCCTATGGCTGGCGCCCGCGTGCCGGCGACGAACGTCACCGGGTGGTGATCTCGGGCATGGTCGACCTGCCGCTCGGCTTCCAGTTCTCGATGCTGAACACGCTGGGCAGCGGCCAGGCGTTCCAGGTCACCGATGCGACCAACGGCGCGGATTCGGGCTTCAACCGCTTCACCGCGCGCTATCCGCGGAAGAACTGCATCAAGGGCGTGTTCGCCTATTGCGAGGTCAACCTGACGCTGGCCAAGCGCTTCAGCGTGCTCGGCAAGGAGGATCAGTTCGAGGCGGCGGTCGACCTGCTCAACGCGTTCAACAACAAGAACTTCGAAGGGTTCGACGCCTCGTTCAACAACACGATCGACCCCGCGACCGGTCAGGCGACCGATCCGCTCGAGCCTGCACGGATCGGCACGAGCACGCTGACCCTCCCGCGGCGGATCCAGTTCAGGGTTGGTTACAGGTTCTGATGCGTTAAGGACGGGCGACCCTTCCAGTCGCCCGCCTGACCTCATGGTCGTGGCGTACCCTGATCAGGAGTTCGGATGCTCGATCGACGGCAGTTTCTCGGCACCGGGGCAATCTCGCTCGGTGGACTTGCCGCGGGATGCACATCGGTCGGGCGGCCGCTGGTCAAGGCGATCGAGAGCGTTACAGGCACGGCGCCCCGTGCACCGCCGCCGTCCGCCAACCCGCTGATCGACAATCTGCAGGAGCGTGCGTTCCTGTATTTCTGGGACACGACCGACCCGGTCACCGGGCTGGCGCTCGATCGCTGGCCGACGCCGTCCTTCTCGTCGATCGCCGCGGTCGGGTTCGCGCTGACCGCCTATCCGATCGGCGTCGTCAACGGCTGGATCACGCGCGAACAGGCGCGCAAGCGGACGCTGGCGACGATGGAGTTCTTCGCGATCGCACCGATGGGCCCCGAGCCTACCGGCAACAGCGGATACAAGGGATTCTTCTACCACTTTCTCGGCATCACCAAGGGCCAGCGGTTCGCCCGCGCGGAACTGTCGACGATCGATACCGCGCTGCTGCTGGGCGGGATGCTGTTCGCGCAGAGCTGGTTCGACGGCGATCACCCCGAGGAACAGCGGATCCGCGCGCTGGCGGACCAGATCTATGGCGCGGTCGACTGGACGTGGATCACGCCGCGTGCGCCGTTCCTGTCGATGGGCTGGCATCCCGAGAGCGGCTTCATCCCGAGCGACTGGAATATCTACAACGAGGGGATGCTGATGTATCTGCTCGCGCTGGGATCGCCGACGCATCCGCTGCCGCCGTCGACCTGGGGGGCGCTGACCGCGAAATTCGAACCGTCGTGGCGCGGCGATCATCTCCACTATCCGCCGATGTTCGTGCACCAGTACAGCCACGTCTGGGTCGATTTTCGCGGCATCCGCGACGCGTATATCGCGGCCAAGGGCATCGATTATTTCGAGAACAGCAAGCGTGCGACGATCGCACAGCGCGATTATGCGATCGCCAATGCGGGCGGGTTCGCGGGCTATGGCCCCGACATCTGGGGACTGACCGCGTGCGACGGGCCGGGCGACTTCAAGGCGACGATCGGCGGGCGCGCGCGGGAATTCTTCAGTTACTCCGAACGCGGGCCCGGCGCGCGCGACGACGGTACGCTCGCGCCTACCGCTGCGGTCGGATCGATCGTGTTTGCGCCGGATCTCGTCATCCCCGCGATCACTGCGATGCATGACCGCTACGGCAAGGGGATATACGGCAAATACGGGTTCTTTGACGCCTTCAACCCGACGCTGACCGAGATGGGCGAGCCGCTGAAGCATGGCCGGATCGTGCCCGGCGTGGGCTGGGTCGACAATGACTATCTCGGGATCGACCAGGGGCCGATCGTCGCGATGATAGAGAATTGGCGAACCGGCATGGTCTGGAACACGATGCGGCGGAACCCGCATATCCGACGCGGGCTGGACCGTGCCGGATTTATCGGGGGATGGCTCGCGCGCGTTCCTTAAGGGGTTTCGCCGCCGCGCCGGAACGCCTAGGTCGAGTGCATACCCGATCCTCGAAAGGTTCCAGCATGCGTGAAGCCGCCATCGTCTCGACCGCCCGTACCGCTATCGGCAAGGCGTATCGGGGTGCGTTTAATGCGACCGAGGCGCCGGTGCTGGCGGGGCATGTCATGAACGCAGTCGTTGAACGCGCAGGGGTAGATCCGGCGCGGATCGACGAGGTGTTCTGGGGTGTCGGCAACCAATGGGGTACACAGGGCGGGAACGCCGGGCGGATGGCGATCTTCGCGGGTGGGCTGCCGGAGTCGGTGCCGGCGTTCACGCTCGACCGGAAGTGTGGGTCGGGGCTGACCGCGGTGGCGCTCGCGGCGCGGACGATCATGTGCGACGAGGCGGATGTCGCGCTGGCGGGCGGGATGGAGTCGATCAGCTATACCGTGACGAAGGACGCGCCACGCTTCGTCAATGCGAGCGTCGTGGCGAAGGAGCCGGCGGCGTATATCCCGATGATCGAGACCGCGGAGATCGTCGCGGAGAAATACGGGATCAGCCGCGAGGCGCAGGACGCATACGCCGCGATGAGCCAGCAGCGCGCTGCCGCGGGGCTGGCGAGCGGAGCATTTGCAGAGGAGATCGTGCCGATCACGGTCGAGAAGGCACTCTACGACAAGCAGGGCGCGCATGCCGGGATCGAGAGCGTCACCTTGTCGCAGGACGAGGGTATTCGCGCGGGGACGACGCTGGAGGGATTGCGCGGGCTGAAGACGGTGTGGCCGGGCGGCGACTTTTCCGGGCCGGGGTCGAGCGTGACTGCGGGCAATGCGAGCCAACTTTCCGACGGCGCGTCGGCGCAACTGCTGATGGATCGCAGGACCGCGGAGGCCGAGGGCAAGGACATCCTGGCCATTTATCGCGGGTTCCAGGCGGCGGGGTGCAGCCCGGCGGAAATGGGGATCGGGCCGATCTTCGCGATTCCTAAACTGCTCGAGCGGGCGGGATTGGCGGTTGGTGACATCGGGCTGTGGGAGTTGAACGAGGCGTTCGCGTCGCAGTGCCTCTATTGTCGGGATTTCCTCGGGATCGATCCGGAGAAGTACAACGTCAACGGCGGCGCGATCGCGGTCGGGCACCCGTTCGGGATGACCGGATCGCGGCTGGTCGGGCATGCGCTGATCGAGGGACGCAAGCGCGGGGTGCGCTATGTCGTGGTGTCGATGTGCACCGCGGGGGGCATGGGCGCGGCGGGGTTGTTCGAGATCGTTTGACGCGCGCACCGACGTGGCGTGCCCTCACCCTTCCCACGGCGAAGACGCCGCGAGCCCCTTCCTTCTCCCCGATGGGAGAGGGTGTAGTTGCCAAGACATTGGCGGCGGCGCAGGTTCACAGCTCCTAGGATAGGAGTGCGGGGCTATGACGACGGCTTTGATCACCGGCGCATCGGCGGGGTTGGGCGAAGGTTTTGCGCGGGCGCTTGCGGCCGAGGGCAATGCCCTGATCCTGACGGCGCGTCGGGTCGATCGGTTGGAGGCGCTGGCGGCCGAACTGCGTGCGGCGCACGGCGTCACGGTGCATGTGTTTGCCGCCGATCTTGCGGATCAGGCTGGTCCGGACACGCTCATTGCTGCCATCGCAGCCGCCGCGTTGCCGATCGACATACTCGTCAACAACGCGGGGTTCGGTGCACGGGGCGATTTCGCGGAGCTCGATAGCGCGCTGCAACTGGGCATGATCGACCTCAATTGCCGTGCGCTGGTGGCGCTGACGCATGCCGTGCTACCCCAGATGATCGCGCGTAGATCGGGCGGGATCCTCAACCTCGCTTCGGTCGCGTCGTTCCAGCCGGGGCCGTGGATGGCGGTCTATTACGCGAGCAAGGCGTTCGTGCTGAGCTTTTCCGAAGCGCTGCACGAGGAGGTGAAGGGCAAGGGGGTGCGCGTGGCGGCGCTGTGCCCCGGGCCGACGCGGACCGAGTTCGCCGATGTGGCGGGGCTCGGCGATACCGCGCTGTTCGAGCGACTGGCGAGCGATCCGGCGGTGGTGGTGCGCGACGGGTTGGCGGCGCTGGCGGCAAACCGGGCGGTGAAGGTGTCGGGTGCGCTGAATTTCGCGATGGCCGAGGGGATACGGTTTACGCCGCGGAGTATCGCGCGGCGGATCGCGGGGTCTTTGCAGAAAGCTCGCGGGTGACTCGGGTTGAGGGGGACCTGAACAGCGGCTCCGCTTGCCGCCCCCTCCGTCCGGCTTTGCCTGCCACCTCCCCCTGGCGGGGGAGGATTGTCTGGGTACTTCACGTCTGCGGCGTAGGCGCGTGGCGGTTAGCGGCTGACCATGCCGGTCACGGTGATATGCCCGCCGCGATCGATGATCTCGCCGTCGACCATGCCGCTCACGAGCACGATCGCGACGGGTTCGACGATCAGCGTGCCGTCGATCATCCCGGCGATCTCGGCGGTGGCGCCGGCCGGGACGATCGCGGTGCCGTCGAGCATGCCCGTGAACTTACCCTCGATCGTCAGATCGCCGCGGTGCATGCCCTTCATTCTCGCTCAGTCGGCGAAGAGAAGGACGGGGGTTTCGAGGTACTTCTTGAGCCCCTGGACGAAGCTTGCCGCGTCCCAGCCGTCGACGACGCGGTGGTCGCAGCTGATCGACAGGTTCATCAGTTTCGCGCGAACCACTTCGTCACCCTTGAACACCGGGCGCTCGACGATCTTGTTGGGGCCGATGATCGCGACTTCGGGGCGGTTGATCACCGGGGTCGTGGCGATGCCACCGAGCGGGCCGAGCGAGGTTACCGTGATGGTGCCGCCGCCCATTTCGCTGGGGGCGAGCTTGCCGGCGCGCGCACCTTCGGCGAGGCGGGTTATCTCGGTGGCGAGCTGCCAGACGTTGCGGTCCTGCGCGTCGCGGATCACGGGGACGGTGAGCCCGGCGTCGGTCTGCGCGGCCATGCCGAGGTGGATGGCGCCGTGGCGCGTGACCACGCCGGCCTCGTCGTCGTAGCGCGCGTTGAGCATCGGGAATTCGGGGATCGTCTTGCAGATCGCGACGATCATCAGCGGCAGCATCGTCAGCTTGGGGCGGCCGCCGCGATTGGCGTTGAGGTCGGCGCGCATTGCCTCCAGCGCGGTGACGTCGATCTCGTCGACATAGGTGAAGTGCGGGATCGCGCGCTTCGAGGCGGCCATGTTTTCGGCGATGCGGCGACGCATGCCGATGACCTTGATGGGCTGGTCCTCGCGAGCGCGCGATGCGTGCGGGGGGTGGTAGCCCTCGCCCGAGCCGTAGCGGAGGTAGGCGTCGAGGTCGGCGTGGCGGACTCGGTCGGAGTCGGTTTTTACCGAGGCTAGGTCGATACCGAGATCGCGGGCGCGGGCGCGGACTGCGGGGGATGCGAGCGCGTGCGCCTTATCCTCCCCGGCACGGGGAGGGGGACCATCCGCAGGATGGTGGAGGGGGGCTTCCACGGGCGGGACGGCCTGCGGGAACATACCCACCGGCGCAGTATCCTTCACCGGCGGGGTCGTTTGCGGCACGCCCCCTCCACCCCCGGCTTCGCCGGCGGTCCCCCTCCCCGTTTCGGGGAGGATTTCGACGCCCGGGTTCTCGGCTTCGTATTGTTCGGCTGTTTCCGCCTGCGCCGACGTAAGCGGTGCGGCGACGACCTCGTCCGCGGCATCGACCGCGTCCGTCTCGATCACCACCAGCGCGGCGCCGATCGAGACCTGGTCGCCGACTTCGCCCGCGAGTTCGACGACCACGCCCGTCACCGGCGATTCCATCTCGACGGTGGCCTTGTCGGTCATCATGTCGGCGATCGGCGAATCCTCCTCGACGCGGTCGCCGATGGCGACGTGCCATGCGACGATCTCAGCCTCGGAGATGCCTTCGCCGATATCCGGCAGCTTGAAGGTGAAGCGGGCCATTATGCGTCCTTCATGATCTTTTTCAGGGCTTCGCCGATGCGAACCGGCCCCGGGAAATACGCCCATTCGAGGCTGTGCGGGTACGGCGTGTCGAACCCGGTCACGCGCTCGATCGGCGCCTCGAGATGGTAGAAACAGCGTTCCTGGACGATCGCCGACAGCTCCGCGCCGAAGCCGCTCGTGCGCGTCGCCTCGTGGACGATCATGCAGCGACCGGTCTTCTTCACCGACGCCTCGATCGTCTCGATGTCGAGCGGCACGAGCGTACGCAGGTCGACGATCTCGGCGTCGATCCCGGCTTCGGCAACGACGGCGGCGCAGACGTGGACCATCGTGCCGTAGGCGAGGATGGTGAGCGCCTCGCCGGCACGGACGATCTTCGCCTTGCCGAGCTCGATCTTGTAGTAGCCGGTCGGGACTTCGCCGGCCGGATGCTTCGACCAGTTCTGCGACGGGCGATCCCAATAGCCGTCGAACGGGCCGTTGTAGATGCGCTTTGGCTCGAAGAAGAGCGTCGGGTCATTATCCTCGATCGCGGCGATCAGCAGGCCCTTGGCGTCGTAGGGCGTCGACGGGATCACCGTCTTGATGCCGGACATGTGGGTGAAGAGCCCCTCCGGCGACTGGCTGTGCGTCTGGCCGCCGAAGATGCCACCGCCGAAGGGCGAGCGCACCGTGATCGGCGAGGTGAACTCGCCGGCGGAACGGTAGCGGAGGCGTGCGGCCTCCGACACGAGCTGATCAAGCGCGGGGTAGATATAGTCCGCGAACTGGATCTCGGGGACGGGACGCAGGCCGTACGCGCCCATCCCGACCGCGACGCCGATGATGCCGCATTCGGTGATCGGCGTGTCGAACACGCGGGTCTTGCCGTGCTTGGCCTGAAGCCCGGCGGTCGCGCGGAACACGCCGCCGAAATAGCCGACGTCCTCGCCCATGACGATCACGTCCGGGTCGCGCTCCATCATGATGTCCATGGCGGAGTTGATCGCCTGAATCATGTTCATGCGGGTGGTGGGTTCGGCGTCCGTTGCTTCGGACTCGGGTGCTTCGATCATGTCGCTCATGCCTTGCGATCCCATGGACGGCCGCTGGCCGTTTCCTCGTCGAGCATCTGCTGACGCTGCTCCTTCAGATGCCAGGGCAGTTCCTCGAACACGCCGTCGAACAGCGACTCGAGCGGCTGGTGCAGGCCGTGGCCGAGGATGCCGTTCTTCTCGGCTTCCTTCTGCGCGGCCTTCACCTGTTCGGCGAGTTCCTTGTCCTGCGCGGCGTGGCGCTCGTCGTCCCATTCGCCGATCGCGATCAGGTGATCCTTCAGACGCTTGATCGGGTCGCCGAGCGGCCAGGCATTGGGTTCGCCCTCGCTGCGATACTGGCCCGGATCGTCGGAGGTCGAATGGCCTTCCGCGCGGTAGGTGAAGTGCTCGATCAGCGTCGGCCCTTGATTGGTGCGCGCGCGTTCCGCGGCCCATTCGGTCGCGGCATAGACTGCCAGCGCGTCGTTGCCGTCGACGCGGAGCCCGGCGATGCCGTAGCCAACTGCGCGTGCCGCGAACGTCGTCGCCTCGGCACCGGCGAACCCAGAGAAGCTCGAGATCGCCCACTGGTTGTTGACGACGTTGAAAACGACCGGCGCGCGGTAGACCGCGGCGAACGTGCAGGCGGAGTGGAAGTCGCCTTCCGCGGTGGAGCCCTCACCGCACCAGGTCGCGGCGATGCGCGTGTCGCCCTTGGCGGCGGACGCCATCGCCCAGCCGACCGCTTGCGGATATTGCGTCGTGAGGTTGCCCGAGATCGAGAAGAAGCCGGCTTCCTTAACCGAATACATGATCGGCAACTGCTTGCCGCCGAGCCTATCAGCCGTGTTCGAATAGATCTGGTTCATCATGTCGACGAGGCTCCAGCCCCGTGCGATCAACAGCCCCTGCTGGCGGTACGAGGGGAAGCACATGTCCTCGTAATCGAGAGCGTAGGCCGCGGCGACCGCGACCGCCTCCTCGCCGAGCGCCTTCATGTAAAAGCTGGTCTTGCCCTGCCGCTGTGCGCGGAACATGCGTTCGTCGAACGCGCGGAGCAGCGCCATGCTGCGCAACATGCGGCGCATCACGTCAGGCGAAAGCTTGGGGTCCCAAGGGCCGACCGCGTTGCCGTCGTCGTCGAGCACGCGGACCAGCGTATAGGCGAGATCGATGAAGTCGGACGCCTTGTCCGCGGTGTCGGGACGGCGTGCCTCGCCGGCGGGCGGCACGTCGACTTCGGCGAAGTCCACCGCGTCGCCGGGGCGGAACTTCGGCTCGGGGATATGCAGCGTAAGTGGCTGCAAATTGGCGCGCGGATGCTCGCTTGCCATCGTCATTCCATCTCCATGAGGCCGCTGTGACCGCGGAACACTCTTACCGAGGCTTGTTATTAAATTTCAACGCAGATTGCGAGGGGGAGTTGCGCATTCACGATGTGCCGCGCGGATTTTTTCTCCCCCTCCGCAGAGAGTCAGCCGCCGACGGTCTGTTCGATCACGCCGAAGATCGGATGGCGCTTGTCGTCTTCCGCCCAGATACGGACGACGTCGCCCTGCTTCAGGAACGGCGTGACGGGCTTGCCGCCCTGGATGGTTTCGATGGTCCGCACTTCGGCGAGACAGGAATAGCCGACGCCGCCCTCGGCTACCGACTTGCCGGGGCCGCCATCGGGGCCGCGGTTCGAGACGGTGCCCGATCCGACGATCGTCCCCGCGCCGAGCTTCCGGGTCTTGGCGGCGTGGGCGACGAGCGTGCCGAAGTCGAACGTCATGTCCTCGCCAGCCTCGGCGCGACCGAGCGGCTGGCCGTTGAGGTCGACCATCAGCTTGCGGTGCAGCTTGCCGTCCTTCCACCAGTCGCCGAGCGAATCGGGGGTGACGAACACGGGCGAGAACGCGCTGGCCGGCTTCGACTGGAAAAAGCCGAAGCCCTTGCCGAGCTCGCCGGGAATCAGGTTGCGCAAGGACACGTCGTTGGTGAGCCCAACCAGCAGGATCGCCGCCAGCGCCTCGTCGCGACTCGCACCGAGCGGCACGTCGCCGGTGACGACGACGACCTCGGCCTCCATGTCGCAGCCCCAGGACTCGTCGGCGAGCGGGATCGGATCACGTGGCCCGAGGAACCCGTCCGAGCCGCCCTGGTACATCAGCGGATCGTGCCAGAAGCTGTCGGGCATTTCCGCCGCACGCGCCTGTCGCACGAGCGCAACATGGTTCACGTAGGCCGAGCCATCCGCCCATTGATAAGCACGCGGCAGAGGCGACTCGGCGTCATGCTCGTGGAAGCGCCGCATCGGGATCATCTCGTGCTCGAGATCGGTCGACAGGTTCTTGAGGTCGATCGAGAGCCGGTCCCAGTCGTCGAGCGCGGCCTGCAGCGTCGGCGCGATGTGGCTCGCATCGGCGTACCAGGCGAGGTCGTTGGAGACAACGACGAGCTTGCCGTCTCGCCCGCGGGTGGCGTCGGGATGCTTCAGGCTGGCGAGTTTCATCGGGCGGATCCTCTGTATGTTTGGACGCATCCTACGCCCGTCACGGAGTTCAAGTCGAGCATCCACCGCGCAGCAAACCTGATATTGGTAAGAGCGGAGCTTATGGCGACCTGATAGGTTCGAACTCACATAACGGTCGAGGAAGGTGAGCATGCCCAGATACTTCTTCGATATCGACAACCATAAACACGTCAACGACGACGACGGGACCAACCTCGCGGACGACGAGGAAGCCCGCGTTCAGGCAGTGATCTTCGCGGGTGACTATCTGAGCGATCATCCGGGGATCGCACGCGACGGCGCTCGGTTCAGCGTATCGGTGCGCAACGAGCAGGGCAGCGTCCTGCTGACGGTCATGGTAACGATCGACGAAACGAATTAGCCGAACGGTCGGTTCTACTTCTCGCCACACGCCCCGCGTTGGCGCACGTAATTGTCATAACATGGGTTTTGTCGCCTCGCCCAATCCTGGGATAAGGTGCGTAGTGTTGCAACGCGCTATCTCAGAGAGGGTGACAGCGAGAAACGAGTGCTCCTGCACCGGATGCGGAGAGTGCACGTGGATATCTCCACCGTGACGGAAAAAGTGTTACGGAAATTCGAATCGCGGATGGCGATGGGTGCGGACGATCGCGCGCAGATCGCGGCGTTGCCGTTCAAGGTCCGGACGATCGATGCGTCGACCTACATGCTGCGCGAAGGCCAGCGCCCGACGCGCTGCGCGTTCATTCTGGATGGGCTTGCCTATCGGCAGAAGCTGACGCCGAACGGCGAGCGGGAGATCGTGTCGATCCTCCTGCCCGGCGAGTTCGTCGATCTGCAGAACCTGTTCCTCGACGAATCCGATCACGATATCCAGGCGCTGACCCGCTTGACGCTTGCCGAAGTCTCGATCGCGGCGCTGCGTCTTTTCATCGAGGCGTGCCCGGCAGCGGGCCAGGCCCTGTGGATCGACGCGCTGGTCGAATCGTCGATCCACCGCGAGTGGCTGCTCAATGTCGGGCGGCGCAATGCGCGCAGCCGGCTGGCGCATCTGCTGTGCGAATTTTCCGTTCGATTCCAGAAATCGACGCTCGCCGATGCGATGGCGTATGAGTTGCCGATGACGCAGGAGCAGTTGGGCGATGCGCTCGGGCTCACCCCCGTCCACGTCAATCGCGTGTTGAAATCGCTCGAGACCGACGGCCTGATCGCGCGCAAGAAGCGCCAGGTGAGCGTGATCGACTGGCCCCGCCTGCGCGATGCCGCCGAGTTCAACGAGCGCTATCTGCACCTCGGCCAGATCCGCCGTTGACCCAACCATGGGTGCAAAAAGGGGCCGAAGGTTGACTTTTCGACCGTGATACGCCAAATGGCCGCTATCGAGGCGTAATGCAGCGTGATTGGACCCTAGCCGGTCTTAGCTCCGCCTCGGTCGTTTCCAACGGGCTTCCCTTTTCACGCGGGGTGTCAAAACACCACCGCCCCTCGCGCGTCCTTGTGTGGATTCGCGAGCCCGGCATCTATTTGAGAGACTATCCATGTCATTTGCAAACCTCGGCCTTGCCGAGCCGCTCGTCCGTGCGCTCGAAGCCAAGGGCTATACCGAGCCGACGCCGATCCAGGCACAGTCGATCCCGATCCTGCTCGAGGGCGGCGATCTGCTCGGCATCGCGCAGACCGGCACCGGCAAGACCGCGGCGTTCGTGCTGCCGTCGATCCAGCGCCTGACAGAGACCCAGAAGCGTGTCCTGCCGACGCATTGCCGCATGCTGGTGCTCGCACCGACGCGCGAACTCGCCAGCCAGATCGCCGACAGCGCGCGCGCCTATGGCCAGTTCAGCAAGATGTCGGTGACGACCGTGTTCGGCGGCACCAGCATCAACAAGAACCGCCAGGACCTGAGCCGCGGCGTCGACATCCTCGTCGCCACGCCGGGCCGCCTGATCGATCTGATCGAGCAGGGCTTCTGCAACCTGTCGATGATCGAGATCCTCGTGCTCGACGAGGCCGACCAGATGATGGACCTCGGCTTCATCCACGCGCTGAAGAAGATCGTTCGCATGCTGCCGAAGAAGCGCCAGACGCTGTTCTTCTCGGCGACGATGCCGGTTGCGATCCGTGAGCTCGCCTCGCAGTTCCTGCTCGACCCGAAGACGGTGTCGGTGAAGCCGGCTGCGACCACTGCCGAGCGCGTCGACCAGTATGTCACCTTCTGCAACCAGTCGGAGAAGCAGGCGCTGCTGACGATCACGCTGGCCGATCCGGCGATCGACCGCGCGCTCGTGTTCACGCGTACCAAGCACGGCGCCGACCGCGTCGTGAAGCTGCTGGCCGGCAACGGCATCGCCTCGAACGCGATCCACGGCAACAAGAGCCAGGGCCAGCGCGAGCGGGCACTCGGCGAGTTCAAGCAGGGCAAGGTCAAGGTCCTGATCGCGACCGACATCGCCGCACGCGGCATCGACGTCTCGGGCGTTTCGCACGTCATCAACTTCGAGCTGCCGAACGTCGCCGAGCAGTATGTCCACCGCATCGGCCGTACCGCGCGTGCGGGCGCCAGCGGCATCGCCGTCGCGTTCTGCGCCGATGACGAGAAGGCCTATCTGCGCGACATCGAGCGGATCACTCGTCAGAAGGTCCAGGTCCGGTCGCTGCCGGACGATTTCGTCAACCTGTCGAACCAGATCAAGCAGACGCGCGTGAAGACGATGGGCGCCGACCCCGAGGTCCGGATCGACCGTCCGCGCGATCCGGCACGGCCGCGCGCGACGCATTCGCCTAGGGCGACCGGTACGACCGGGCGCAACTATGCGGGTGCTAGCCGTGGTGGCCAGGGTGGCGGCGGCGGTCGTCCCCAGGGCGGTGGTCGTCCCGCCGGCCAGGGCGGCGGTGGTCGTCCGGCTGGCGGCGGCGGTGGTGGTCGTGGTCCGAGCCGCGGCGCGGGTCCGAGCTCGGCACGCTAAGGAGCATTCGTTCGCCTCGCGGGTTTGGTGTAGACCGGTCCCGCGAGGAGAATGCTCATGGACGTTTCCACTACACCTGTCGCCGAACGCGTCGCACGCGTGCTGGCGGGACAGCGGATTAGCGCGAATGCCGGCGGCGATGCCGAGTCGGCGTCGCGGCTGATCGACGCGGCTTGGGCGGATTATCTGCCCGATGCGCTGGCGGTGCTGAAGACTCTCCGGGAGCCGGACAAGGCGATGGCGGCGGCGGGCGATCCTGCGGTCTGGGAAGCGATGATCCTTGCGGGGATCAAGGGCGCCAAGCCGGTTACGGTAGTCCTCTAAAAAGTTGTTTCCCCGCGAAGGCGGGGACCCAGTCTGGGCACCCGCCTTCGCGGGCGAACAGTGCCGCATACGCCACCACCCCGGCTCAGGCCGGGGCCCAGTTGGCAAGGCCGGCGTGACGAAGCGCTTCCATTCGTTACAATCCTTTCCCAACTGGGCCCCGGCCTTCGCCGGGGTGGGGCTCGGTTTGCGCTCGCTTGAGAGCTGTCAGCGGATCGTGGTCAGCCATTCCGCTTCGTCCGCGCGCTCGGTGCGCAACGCATTGGCCGGCGCACTCTTGTCCTCGTAGCCGATCGCCATGCCGCAAAAGAGCATGCGGTCTTCGGGCAGGTCCAGGAACCTACCGACCGTTTCCGGATACATCGCCCAGCATTCCTGCGGGCAGGTGGCGAGGCCGGCGTCTACCGCGAGCAGCATCAGGTTTTGCAGGTACATGCCGAGGTCTGACCATTGCGGCGGGCCCATGCGCTTGTCGACGGTGCAGAAATAGGCGGCGGGGGCGCCGAAGAATTCGAAGTTCCGGGCGAACCATTTCTGCCGCGTTGGCTTGTCGTCGCGGGGGATGCCGAGGTGGGCGTACATCGCTTCGCCGACGGCGTAGCGGCGGTCTCGGTAGGGGGCGACGAGGTCTCTGGGGTAGACGTCGTAGGCTGGGGTTTCGGTTGTACCTGTTGCGATCTTTTCGACCATCGTCGCCTTGAGGCGGGCCAGGGGTTCGCCTTGGACGATGGCGATGTGCCAAGGTTGGAGGTTGCCGCCGGTTGCTGCTCGGGACGCTTTTATCGCGAGGTCGCGGAGGAGCGCGGGATCGACCGGGGTGTCGAGGAAGCCTCGGACGGAGCGGCGAGCGGCTACGGCTTCGGTCACGTCCATGGTTTCTCCTCTCCAATTTTGTTCTCCTGCGAACGCAGGAGTCCAGGGTTGCGAGCGTTTCGCCATGTTACCCTGGATTCCTGCGTTCGCAGGAAAACGGTTAGGCTTGGCCCTTACAGCACGAAGCGGCTCAGGTCGGTGTTGCGCGCGATTTCCTTCAGCTGGCTGTCGACGTACGCGCCGTCGATGACGAGGTTCGAGCCGCCGCGGTCTTCGGCGTTGTAGCTTACCTCCTCGAGCAGCTTTTCCATCACCGTCTGCAGACGCCGGGCGCCGATATTCTCGATCTCCGAGTTCACTTCGGCGGCAATGCGCGCGATCGCGGCGATGCCGTCTTCGGTGAACTCGATGCCGACGCCTTCGGTGGCGATCAGCGCCTTGTACTGCAGCGGCAGCGACGCCTTGGTATCCGACAGGATCGCGACGAAATCGGCTTCGGTGAGGCCCTTTAACTCGACGCGGATCGGCAGGCGGCCCTGCAATTCGGGAAGCAGGTCGCTCGGCTTGGCGACGTGGAACGCGCCCGACGCGATGAAGAGAATGTGGTCGGTCTTCATCGGGCCGTATTTGGTGGCGACGGTGGTGCCCTCGATCAAGGGCAGCAGGTCGCGCTGGACGCCTTCGCGGCTGATCGAACCGCCGCGGCCATCCGCCACTGCGATCTTGTCGATCTCGTCGAGGAAGACGATGCCATTGGCTTCCGCATCGGCGAGCGCCGCGCGGCTGACTTCGTCCTGGTCGAGACGCTTGTCGGCCTCTTCCTCGACGAGCTTGTCCCACGCCGCGTGGACCGTCAGTTTGCGCCGCTTCAACTGCTGGCCGCCGCCGAACGACTTCATCATCTCGCCGAGATTGATCATCTGCGGCGCGCCGCCGGGAATTTCGAACGGCGTGGTCGGCGCCTGCTCGACCTCGATCTCGACTTCGGCGTTGTTGAGATGACCGTCGAGGAAGCGCTGCTTGAAGCTCTCGCGCGTCGCTTCACTCGCGTTCTTGCCGGTGAGCGCGTCGAGCAGGCGCGACATCGCCGCCTCCTCCGCCTTGTCCTTGACGGCGACGCGACGTCGTTCCTTTTCGAGGCGGATGGCTTCCTCGACGAGGTCGCGGGCGATCTGCTCGACGTCGCGGCCGACATAGCCGACCTCGGTGAACTTGGTCGCCTCGACCTTCACGAACGGCGCGTCGGCGAGCTTGGCGAGGCGGCGGCTGATCTCGGTCTTGCCGCAGCCGGTCGGTCCGATCATCAGGATGTTCTTGGGCGTGACCTCGTCGCGTAGGTCTTCGCTGAGCTGCTGACGGCGCCAGCGGTTGCGCATGGCGACGGCGACCGCGCGTTTCGCGGCGGCCTGGCCGATGATGTGGGCGTCGAGCGCGGCGACGATGGCCTTGGGGGTGAGCTGGTCGTTCATTTTGTTACCTTCTCCCCTCCCGCTCGGGAGGGGTCGGGGGAGGGCGTGGCCGCAGCGGAAGGCGTGGGTGGGGTGTATTTCAGCCCCTCCCCTAACCCCTCCCGCAAGCGGGAGGGGAATTAGCTAGTCGAATCCATCGTTTCGACCGTGAGGCGGTCGTTGGTGTAGACGCAGAGCTCGGACGCGATGCCCATCGCCTTGCGGCACAGGACTTCGGCGTCGGTCTCGTATTCTACCAGCGCTCGGGCGGCGGCGAGCGCGTAGTTGCCGCCGGAGCCGATCGCGGCGACGCCGTTTTCGGGTTCGAGCACGTCGCCGTTGCCGGTGAGGATCAGCGTCACGTCCTTGTCGGCGACGATCATCATCGCTTCGAGGTTGCGGAGGAACTTGTCGGTGCGCCAGTCCTTGGCGAGTTCGACCGCGGCGCGCAGCAGCTGGCCCTGGTGTGCTTCGAGTTTGCGTTCGAGGCGTTCGAACAAGGTGAACGCGTCCGCGGTGGCGCCGGCGAATCCGCCGATGACACTGCCGTCACCCAGCCTGCGCACCTTGCGCGCGTTGGGTTTCATGACGGTCTGGCCCATCGAGACCTGGCCGTCGCCGATCACGACGACCTTGCCGCCGCGGCGGACCGAGAGGATCGTGGTGCCGTGCCATGTCGGCATGGCGTGGGGGTCGTTGCTCATAGGCGCGATGTAGGGTTTGGTTTTGGGGGTGCAACGCCTCTTCGCCCACGCATCCCCCCTCTCCCATCATCCGTCATCCCCGCGCAGGCGGGGATCCAGAGCCTCGGACCTCACCCGTTCATCACTGAAGTCAGCCAGTATGGGTTCCCGCCTCCGCGGGAATGACGAAGGAGGCTTGGGTGGTTACCGCCCCTTCCCCCATTCGCGCGCCACCGTGTAGCCTAGATAACCAGTGCCGAAGAGCGCGTAGAGGGGTTCGGGGATTGCGTTCAAATACGCCGCCATGCCGGCAGCGATCGCCTGCGCCATCTGCGGACGGACGGCGGCGATCAGGCCTGCGGGGATCGCGCCTAGCAGCAATGTGTACATCACGTAGAGGAAGGTCGGGCGGGCTCGGGTGATCCAGGGATCTGGTGCGGGATCAAGGGGTTGCGGGGTCATTGGCTGCCTTCGGCAAAAGTGAAGTATAGGAAGTGTAGACGCTGGGAGCGTTTCGCCGGGGCGTCAGGTGCGGTTGGCGAGCCAGCCGTAGAGGAAGGCTTCGTTGGCGGGGCGAGTCTCGGCGAGCGCGACGTAGCGTTCGCCTTGCAGCGCCTCGATCGCTTTCAGGAGCACGGTTTCTCCGCCGGGTTTGCGGCGGGCCAGGAAGGAGTCGAGCGCGGTGAGCGTGGCGGGGCCGATGCGGCCGTCGAGAGTCATGTCGGGATAGTCGGTGGCGCCGCGGTTCAGCGCGTTGAGCGCGCGTTGGAGGAAGGTGGCGGCGACTGCGGGGCCCATGTTTACGCCGGTGTCGAACAGTTCTTTGGCGATTTTTGGGGCGCGCGGGGCGATCTGGTCGAAGGCCGGGCGGGTCCAGTAGAGGCGGTGGTAGATGGTTTCCGCCTGGTCGCGGGGGAAGTTGCGCATGTCTCCGGGGTAGCCGTTGGTGCGGGCTACTTGTTGCGTGATGCCGTAGCGGGTGGGGCCGCCTCGGTCTGCCGGGTGGTTGGTATAGCCGCCTTCGCGGTCGATGACGGCGTCGATTAGGTGGTCGATGGTCATGGCGGGCTCCCGGTTTTGTCGACGGAATTGAACCATATTGGTTCGCTGTAGGACAGGGGAATTTGGGGATCATGCCCTGCATCGTTCCTTCACTTCCTCGGTCTACCGTTCCCCCGCGGAGGCGGGGGGCCAGGGTTACGGCGGACGCCGTTCGTGATTCCTGGGCTCCCGCTTTCGCGGGAGAACGGAAAAGGGAGCCCGGCCCATCCGATTAGATCGCACCTCCCCGGCGGAGGCCGGGGTCCAGTTGGGGGACGGTGACAACGGAGACCGGCGCTTCGTTACCTCTGACGTTCCAACTGGGCCCCGGCCTTCGCCGGGGCGGTGGCCAGTTCCCAGGTGGCATCTAATTCTGGGGTGATGACCAGTTCCAGGGTAGCCGGCGTGCCCCCGCTCCACCCGCAAACCGACGCTACGTCCGCGCGGGGTTGGCGGATTGGTGCCCCTAAGGCTATGCGCTCCCTTGAACATTCGCCGCGGGCTCTGTCTGCGCGCTCAACCCGGTCGCCGCCGCGGCCGACAGGTTAGGAAGACCATGGAAGACGATTTCCGCAAAGCCGCGCTCGATTATCATCGCTATCCCAAGCCCGGTAAGCTCTCGGTCGAGGCGACCAAGCGGATGGCGACGCAGCGCGACCTCGCGCTCGCCTACTCGCCGGGTGTCGCCGCCGCGTGCGAGGAAATCGCCGCCGATCCGGACAAGGCGCGGGATTATACCGCGCGGGGCAATCTCGTCGCGGTCATCACCAACGGCACCGCGGTGCTTGGGCTCGGTGCGATCGGTGCGCTGGCGTCGAAGCCGGTGATGGAGGGCAAGGCGGTGCTCTTCAAGAAATTCGCGGGGATCGACTGCTTCGACATCGAGATCGACCAGCTCGATCCGCAGGCGTTCATCGAGGCTGTCCGCGTGCTCGAGCCGACGTTCGGCGGGATCAATCTCGAGGACATCAAGGCACCCGAATGCTTCGAGATCGAGACCAAGCTGCGTGAACTGATGAACATCCCGGTGTTCCACGACGACCAGCACGGCACCGCGATCGTGTGTGCGGCGGCAGTCCGCAACGTGCTCGAACTGCGCGGCAAGCGGCTCGACCAGATGAAGCTGGTGACGTCGGGCGCAGGTGCGGCGGCGCTCGCGACGGTCGACCTGCTGGTGTCGATGGGGCTCAATCCCGAGAACGTGACGCTGACCGATATCGCGGGCGTCGTGCACAAGGATCGCGGCGACGTGATGCCGCCGAACATGGCGCGGTACGCCCGCACGACCAATGCGCGGACCCTGCCGGACGTGCTGGAAGGGGCGGACATCTTCCTCGGACTGTCGGCACCGCGCGTGCTGAAGCAGGAATGGCTGCATCTGCTCGCACCCGATCCGCTGATCCTGGCGCTGGCGAACCCTGAGCCGGAGATCCAGCCGGCGCTCGTGCATGCGACGCGGCCCGATGCGATCATCGCGACCGGGCGTTCGGATTTTCCGAATCAGGTCAACAACGTGCTGTGCTTCCCGTTCATCTTCCGCGGTGCGCTCGACGTCGGCGCGACCGAGATCAACGAGGCGATGAAGGTCGCTGCGGTCGACGCGATTGCGGCCCTTGCGCGCGCCACGGCTTCCGATGTGGTCGTCACCGCTTACGGTGGCGCGACGCCGGTGTTCGGGCCGACCTACATCATTCCCAAGCCGTTCGATCCTCGGCTGATCCTGCATGTCGCGCCGGCGGTGGCGAAGGCGGCGATGGATTCGGGCGTGGCGACGCGGCCGATCGAGGATTTCGACGCGTACCTGCGTGACCTCGAAGTGTTCGTGTATCGCTCGGGCCAGTTGATGCGGCCGATCTTCGCGCGCGCCAAGCAGGCGGGGCGCTCGATCGCGTATGGCGAGGGCGAGGACGACCGCACGCTGCGCGCGGTGCAGACGGTGATCGACGAGGGTATCGGGCGGCCGGTGCTGATCGGGCGGCGCGAGGTGATCGCCGAGAAGATTCAGTCGAGCGGGTTGCGGATGGCGATCGGCACCGACGTGGAGGTGCTCGATCCGGGTACCGACCGCGAGGTGTTCGATCCGCTGCTTGCCGGGTATAACGCGCTGGTCGGCCGTCGTGGATCGCCGCCCGACAGCGCGGAGCGCGCGCTACGGACTCGGCCGAGCGTGGCGGCGGCGATGCTTCTGCGCGAGGGGCGTGTCGATGCAGCCTTGTGTGGCGGGATCGGCGACTGGTGGACGCAGATGACCTACGTCATGCCGCTGATCCCGCGGATGCCGGGCGTCTCGCGGTTGTATGCGATGTCGGCGGTGATTTTGCGGACCGGCAGTCTTTTCTTCTGCGATACGCATGTGACGGTCGATCCGACTGCCGAGCAGATCGCCGAGATGACGTTGCTCGCGGCCGAGGCTGTGCGGGCGTTCGCGATCGAACCGAAGGCGGCGTTGCTGTCGCATTCGAGCTTCGGCGCGTCGCGGTCGCCCTCGGCGCAGAAGATGCGCGCGGGGCATGCGTTGCTGAAGGCGGCGGCGCCCGAGTTCGAGTTCGATGGAGAGATGCACGGCGATGCGGCGCTGTCGGAGGCGCTGCGGCGGCGGTTGGTCGCGGACAGCCCGCTGACCGGGTCGGCAAATTTGCTGGTGATGCCGAACATCGATGCGGCGAACATCGCGGTGTCGCTGTTGTCGGCGTCGACCGAGTCGTTGCCATTGGGGCCGATGCTGCTGGGGCTCGCCAAGCCGTTGCAGATGATGGTGCCTAGCGTGACGGCGCGGGGGATCGTGAATTTGAGCGCGGTGGCCGTGGGTCATGCGGCGACGGTGAGCGAGACGGCCTGACCTCTAACGGTTCTCCCGCGAAAGCGGGAGCCCAGGGTTGCGGGCGGCAGCGTTCGTGATCCTGGGCCCCCGCGTTCGCGGGGGAACAAGAAGATTTGCCAAGACCTGATCGGCTGGCTGTCGTTCATTGATGTAAGAAAATGGTCGGAGCGACAGGATTCGAACCTGCGACCCCCACACCCCCAGTGTGGTGCGCTACCAGGCTGCGCTACGCTCCGACCGAACGGGCCGCATAGCAGCCCGAGCCGCGCGCTCTACGCAGGGTCGGCGCGCGATGCAAGTCGCAACGCCGCTTGCCCGCAAGAATTGCCTCAGTCGCCCATCAGCGTGCGCCAGAAGCTGCCGTCATACGCTTTCACGCTGACCTGCTCGATGGTGTACGCGCGCAGGGCGCGACCGAAGGCCTTCTGGTGTTCGGCCTGGCCGTGCGCGGCGATCGCCTCGGGACTCGCCCAGCGTTCGGAAATCCGGATCAGGTCGGGATCGATCAGGTCGAGCGCGAGATTGTAGAACTCGCAGCCGTCTTCCTTGGCGCAGGCGGCCATGTGCGCGATCAACGTATCGGCGATCTTTGCGCCCTCGCCTGTGGCCAGCTTGATATGTCCCATCACCAGAATCATCGCATCTCTCCTGTTTCGCCCTGGTTTCGCCGCGACTTCATCGTGGTCTCTACACGAACCGTCTACGCCTGCGTCAGTTGCACGGGACACCAAGCGATGATAGCGGGCGGACCAATGCGACCGGCCGCGCGGCGCGCGAACCGAGCCACCCTTCACAGATACGGAACTCCATGTTCATCTCACCAGCATACGCCCAGGCCGCAGACGGCGCCGCCACGACGGCGGGAGGCGGGATCGCCTCGTTCCTGAGCCTCGCGCCGCTCTTCCTCGTGTTCGTCGTGTTCTATTTCCTGATGATCCGCCCGCAGCAAAAGCGCATGAAGGCGCTGCAGGCGTCGGTCGCCGCGGTGAAGAAGAACGACAGCGTCGTGACCTCGGGCGGGATCCTGGGCAAGGTGACCAAGGTCGAGGATAACGTCGTCGAGGTCGAGATCGCCCCGAATGTCCGCGTGCGCGTCGTCAAGGCGACGCTGACCGACATCACCAGCCCGAACACGAAGCCGGCGAACGACTGATGCTCGACTTCCCGCGCTGGAAAATCGGGTCGATCATCGGGTTGCTGGCGGCATTGTGCCTGCTGGCGATCCCGAGCTTCCTCCCCGAGAGCACCACGAGCCAATGGGGGCGGATTCCGCATCCGCACATCAACCTCGGGCTCGATCTCGCCGGCGGCAGTTACCTGCTGCTCGAGGCTGATACCGCCGACCTCGCCGCGACGCGGATCGAGGCGATGCGCGACAGCGTCGCGGGGACGATGCGCAACGGGACGCCGCGGATCGAGATCGGCGACATTTCGACGCGGGGCGGCCAGCTGACCTTTCTGCTGCGTGATCCGAGCCAGGTCGACGCCGCCCGCGAGCGCCTGCTGGCGATCACCGGCGGTGGCGCCGGGATGAGCGGCCAGCGCGAATGGGACATCAACGTCGTCGACACGAGCCGGTTCGTGCTCAAGCCGACCCAGGCCGGCCTGACCCAGGCGGTCGACACCGCGATGAAGGACGCGACCGAAGTCGTCCGTCGTCGTATCGACGCGCTCGGCACCAAGGAGCCGACGATCGTTCGCCAGGGCGCGACGCGGATCGTGGTGCAGGTGCCGGGCCTGAAGAACCCGCAGGCGCTGAAAGAGCTGATCGGCAAGACCGCCAAGCTGGAGTTCAAGCTGGTCGACGAGACTGCGAACCCGGCCGACCTGGTCAAGGGGATCGCCCCGGTCGGCAGCCAGGTGCTGCCATATCCGGGCAACCCGCGCGGCGTGCCGTTCATCGCGGTCAAGCGATCGGTGATCATCTCGGGCGACCAGCTCGCCGATGCGCGCCAGGAGTTCGAGTCGCAGACCAACGCAGCCCAGGTGGCGATCACGTTCGACGCGGTCGGCGGCCGACGCTTCGCCAAGGTGACGACCGAGAACACCAACAAGCCGTTCGCGATCATCCTCGACAATTCGGTGATCTCTGCGCCGAACATCAACGAGCCGATCCTGGGCGGTCGCGCGTCGATCTCGGGCAACTTCACCGTCGAGTCGGCCAACGCGTTGGCGATCTCGCTGCGGTCGGGCAAGCTGCCGGTCAATTTGAAGACCATCGCCGAGAGCACCGTCAGCCCCGATCTCGGCAAGGATTCGATCCGCGCCGGCGTGCTGGCGTCGATCGTGGCCGCGCTGCTCGTGATCGTGTTCATGTTCGTCACCTACGGCCGGTTCGGCCTGTATGCGAACCTCGCGGTGGTCATCAACATCCTGGTCATCGTCGCGGTCATGGCGATGCTGAACGCGACGCTGACGTTGCCCGGTATCGCCGGGTTCGTGCTGACGATCGGGACCGCGGTGGATGCCAACGTGCTGATCAACGAGCGTATTCGCGAGGAGCGGCGACGCGGGCGTAGCGTCGTCCAGTCGGTCGAGCTCGGCTACAAGGAAGCATCGCGGACGATCTTCGAGGCCAACGTGACGCACGCCATCACCGGCGTGATCATGCTGTTGCTCGGCTCGGGTCCGGTGAAGGGCTTTGCGGTCGTGCTGCTGATCGGGATCTGCACGTCGGTGTTCACCGCCGTCACGTTCACGCGGATGATGGTCGCGCTGTGGCTGCGGAAGAACCGCCCCACCACGATCAATATTTGAGGCGGGAGATAACCATGCGCCTGCTGAAACTCGTACCCGACAACACGAACCTGAAGTTCGTCTCGCTCCGCAAATGGGCGTTCGGGCTGACCCTGCTGCTGTCCCTGCTCGCGGTCGGGCTGGTCGTGACGAAGGGCCTCAACATGGGCGTCGACTTCGTCGGCGGCGTCCTGATCGAAGAGAAGTTCGCGACCCCGCCGTCGATCGATGCGGTCCGCACCGAAGTCGACCGCCTCGGCGTCGGCGAGGCCTCGATCCAGTCGTTCAGCGATCCGAAGACGCTGTCGATCCGCCTGCCCGTGCCCGCCGGTGACGAAGGCGCGACCAACCGCCTCGTCAAGAAGGTGTCGGACGACCTCGCCGTGAAGTTCCCCGGCGCGACCTTCTCGAAATACGACACGATCTCGGGCAAGGTCTCGGACGAGCTGATCAGCAAGGGCCTGCTCGCGGTCGGACTCGCGATCCTGGGCATCGCGCTGTTCGCGGTGGTGCGGTTCGAATGGCAGTTCGGCGTGTCGACCGTCGTCGCGATCGTCCACGATCTGTTGATGACGCTCGGCTTCTTCGCGCTGACGCAGTTCGAGTTCGACCTGAACATCGTCGCGGCGGTGCTGACGATCATCTCGTACTCGATCAACGACAAGATCGTGATCGACGATCGTATCCGGGAGAACATGCGCCGCTATCGGAAGATGGACATGCGCGAGATCATCGACCTGTCTGTGAACGAGACGCTGCCGCGTACGGTGATGACGTCGGTGACGATCCTGCTCGCGCTGGTCGCGATGCTGGTGCTCGGCGGCCATGTGCTGCGCGGGTTCACCGCGGCGATGATCCTGGGTATCGTCGTCGGAACGTACTCGTCGATCTACGTGTCGTCGTCGCTGCTGATCACGCTGGGGCTGCGGGCCGATCCTGCGCCGCGTAAGGGCGGCGTGCAGGACGGTGCCGAGCGGGTTGGTCCGAAGGTCGAGCGTTGATCACGTCATGAGGATGGACCGCGAGAAGACCGATGGGCCGATGATCTCGGCGATCGGTCGGGCCGGGTTCAAGGTCGACGACGGCTATTATACGGCGCTGTTGATCAGTCCCGAGCGGGCGGATGGCTGGGAGCCGCCGGCGTTCGAGGCGCTTGGAGAGGCGGACGTTGCGGCGTTGCTGGCGCTCGATCCGCCGCCGGAGTTCCTGTTGCTGGGTACCGGTTCCGCGCTGCGTCAGCCGCCGCTTGCGTTCAAGCGGGCGGTCGAGGCGCGGGGGTTCGGGATCGAGGCTATGGATAGTCGTGCTGCCGCTCGGGCTTGGGCGGTTCTGCGTGGTGAGGGTCGCTGGATCGTGGCGGCGCTGTACCCGCTCGAGGGGTGATTTGAGACTGTTGATCCTCCCCCGCCAGGGGGAGGTGGCTGGCACTTTCCAGACGGAGGGGGAGATAAGGATAAACCGCCGTTCGGTGCCCTCCCCCTCCGTCACCTTCGGTGCCACCTCCCCCTGGCGGGGGAGGATCGTTTAAAAGCGGTTTGCCGCCAGCGTTGCCAAATGCTCGTAGAGCGCGGCGGTGTTGGCTTCCCAGGTGAAGCTGGCGACCGTGGCGCGGGTGGTTTCAGGCGTAGGAGGATCGGCTAGAAGCGCGCCGATCGCGGCGGCGAAGGCTAGTGGGTCGCCGATCGTGACGCGGCCTGCTTCGGGGGATGTCACCACGTCATGCGCGCCGCCGGCGTCGGTGATGACGATCGGCGTGCCGCAGGCGAGCGATTCGACCCAGGCGTTGGCGAGGCCTTCGGACTCGGAGGCAAGCGCGCTGACATCGGCAGCGGCGATCAGCTTAGGGATTTCGGCGTGGGGTACGGCGCCCAGCAGGCGGACGCGGTCGGTTATACCGAGTCGTTCGATCTGCGCTTCCAGTTTCGCGCGCGCTGGGCCGTGCCCGGCGATCAGGAGCGTGACGCCGGGGAGCGCGGCGACCGCGTCGATGACGATGTCGTGCCCCTTGCGCGGGATCAGCGCGCCGACCGAGACGACCAATGGACCGGAGACGCCGAGGGCTGCCTTGGCGGCGGCGCGGTCGATGGGGTGGAAGCGGTCCTGGTCGACGCCGGTGTGGTGGACGCGGATGCGGTCGGCGGGCAAGCCAATTGCGACCATGTCGGCCTTCATCGCGGCGCTGACCGCCAGCATGCCCGCGGCGTTGCGGCCCGCGTCGCGGACCTGGGCGGCGGTGGCGGGCGCGGTACCCCAGATGTGGATGTCGGAGCCGCGCGCCTTGATCGAGACGGGGACGCCGTAGCGCTTGCCGAGCGCGACCGCGGCGGGGCCGTCGGGGAAGAAGAACGACGCGTCGATGACGTCGAACGCGAAGTCTTCGCGGATCGCGTCGAGGATGGGGATGAGCGCGCGCTGCAACGCTGCGGCGTGATGGCGGCCCTGGAGGAACGGGCGGACGGTGAAGCGCGGACGGTGGAGGTCGATGCCTTTCCACCGTTCGTGCGTCGGGAGCTTGGCGAGGGTTGCGTAGTGGCCGAGGTGGCGGAGCGGGCCCGGGGGGAGGCCTATCGGTGCTACCGCTTGCAATGACACGTCGGGATGCGCGGCGAGGCCGAGCGTCTGGCGTTCGACGAAGACGCCGAAATTGGGGCGGGTCGCATCCGGGAACAGGGTGGAGAGGGTTAGGATGCGGAGCATGGTCTGGGGGTTACAGGGGGCGGGTTAATGTGGGGTGAGTTTGGACTCGATGTCGTGGAACGTGAACTTGCTCACGAGACGCCACCCCGGCGGAGGCCGGGGCCCGGTTGGGGACGTAGCTAACGGAGCGTGATCCTCCATTATTGCCGCCTTTCCACCTGGGCCCCGGCCTTCGCCGGGGTGGTGTTCGTGTGAGGGGTGGTTGCCCTCGATTACCATGTTTCCCCGCGAAGGCGGGGACCCAGACTGGGCTCCCGCCTTCGCGGGAGAACAAGGAGGCGGGAGGTGAAGGTGTTGCTCAGATCCGCTTCGCGAGCGGATACGCGAACAGCACATCCGCATCCGCACTCGTCGAGATCGTTTCGCTGCCGGTCATCGTCGCGCATTCGCCGGCCTTGAACGCGACGCCCGCGACATCGCCCGAGCCGGTGATCGGGATCACCCAGCCTGTCGTGCCTTCGGGCAGGTTGACGACGTGGTCGCCGCCCTTCCAGCGCTCGAGCACGAACTTCGGGCCCTCGACCATGATCGTGCGGCCGGTCTCGACTTCGATCGGCGGCGCGACGGGGACGTAGGGTGTGGGGTCGGCGACCTCGATGCCGTCTTTGAGGTGGAGCTCGCGGTCACTGCCGTAATCGTACAGGCGATAGGTTGTCTCGGAGTTCTGCTGGACCTCGATCACCGTCACGCCGCCACCGATCGCGTGGATCGTGTCCGACGCGCAATACATGAAGTCGCCCGGCTTGACCGGCTTCCAGTCGAGCTTGTCCTCGATCGTGCCGTCGATCGCCGACTGCCGGAGTTCATCCTTCGAGATCGGCTGCTTCGTACCGACCGCGATCGTCGAGGTCGGCTCGGCGGCGAGAACCGTCCAGCACTCGTCCTTGCCGCGCGGCAGGCCGGCGGCGTGCGCCTGTTCGTCGTTGGGATGGACCTGGACCGACAGCTTCTCGCTGGTGAACAGATATTTGATCAGCAGGTCGGGCGTGGTGTTGCCCGGCTCCTGGAACCAGACTTCGCCGATCGGCGGCGTACCGGGGGCGGCATCCTCGAAACCGGGCCAGAGCGTGTCGCGACCCCAGGGCTTCTCGACGCGGTGGGTATGCAGCAGGGTGGCGGGCATGGGATATCCTCGACTGGAATGACGGGTCGGCAACGCACGACTATTGCCGTGTGATCCGGCTCACGGAAACCCCCCATGGTCGGCAACCGCGGGGCCAGTATTCGGGCGCCGAACGGGGGTGGCGAAAGGGATTGTTCGCGAAGCCCCGCATACGCTAAGGACAACGCCGATGCGTATCCCCCAGTCCCTTCCGAGCATGTCGCGTGCCTTTGCTGTCACGCTCATCGCAGCGCTTGCGCTCCCCATGGCCGGTTGTGCGGGTCGTTCCGCCAAGGGCGACCTTCCTTACGTCGCGCGCGACGTCGGGACGCTGTACTCGACCGCGAAGCAGCGACTCGACCAGGGGCGGTACAAGGAGGCGGCACAGCTGTTCGACGAGGTCGAGCGTCAGCATCCCTATTCGATCTGGGCGCGCCGTGCGCAGATCATGTCGGCATTCAGCTATTACCTCGCCAAGGATTACACCGCGTCGATCAGCTCGGCGCAGCGCTTCCTCGCCGTGCATCCGGGTAACCGCGACGCGCCCTATGCCTATTACCTGATCGCGCTCGGCTATTACGAGCAGATCACCGACGTGACGCGCGACCAGAAGATCACGCGCCAGGCGCTCGATTCGCTGGGCGAGCTGATGCGCCGCTACCCGAACACGCGCTATGCGTCGGACGCACGGCTGAAGATCGATCTGGTCAACGACCATCTCGCCGGCAAGGAGATGGAGATCGGGCGGTTCTACGAGACACGCGGTCAGTGGCTCGCGGCGAACGGCCGGTTCCGCACCGTGATCGACAAGTTCCAGCAGACCACGCACACGCCGGAAGCGCTGATGCGGCTGACCGAGACGTATCTGCAGCTCGGCGTGCCTATCGAGGCCGAGAAGGCCGCTGCGGTGCTGGGGCGGAACTATCCGGGTACCGACTGGTACGATCACGCCTACAAGCTGATGCAGGAGCATCCGGTGAAGCCGCTCGCACCGCTGGCACCGGGCGAAGTCGCCGTGCCGACCGGGACCGCGGGCGCGCCGGCGACCGGTCCGGTCGAGATCCCCAAGGTCAAGGGCAACTCGGGCGGTACCGGCACGGGCGGCGTCTCGACTCCCGCGCCGGTCGGTCCGGGCAGCGCGACGCGGACGACCCCAGGGACCTGAGCCGGGAACCGAAGCCCGCGAAGACGAGAACAATTGGGGATCAACATCCCATGCGAATGGTTTAGGACGCGCGTGATGTTGACAGACCTTTCCATTCGCGACGTGGTGCTGATCGAGGCGCTGGATCTGGGATTCGGCGAGGGGCTCGGCGTGCTGACCGGTGAGACCGGGGCGGGCAAGTCGATCCTGCTCGACGCGCTGGGGCTGGCGCTGGGCGGACGCGGTGACAGCGGGCTGGTGCGGCATGGCGCCACGCAGGCGGTGGTGACCGCGACGTTCGATGCCCCCGCGCCCGAATCGCCGCTGGCGTTGTTGTTCGATGAGAACGGGCTGGAGATCGAGCACGGCGAGCCGTTGATCGTGAAGCGGATCGTCAAGGCGGATGGCGGCAGTCGCGGGTTCGTCAACGACCAGCCGGCGTCGGCGGGACTGCTGCGCGAGATGGCACCGCATCTGGTCGAGATCCACGGCCAGCATGACGAGCGTGGGCTGCTGAATGCGCGCGGGCATCGGGCTCTGCTGGATATTTTCGGACGGACCGAGCCTGGGGCTACGGGCAAGGCGTATACCGGGTTTCGCGCTGCCGAGGCCGAGCTTGCCGCCGCCCGCGCGGATATCGAAACGGCGGCGCGGGATCGCGAATGGCTCGAGCATACGGTTGCCGAACTGACGGCGCTCGCACCCGTCGCGGGCGAGGAAGAGACGCTGGCGGATACGCGGCGGTCGATGCAACGCGCGGAGAAGATCGCGGACGATCTCGCGGCGATCGACGATTTCCTCGAGGGCAAGGACGGCGGGATGGCGAAGCTTCGCCAGGCCGCGCGCGTGCTCGAACGGATCGCGGAGGATCATGTCGCGCTGGGCAATGCGCTGGCGGCGGTCGATCGCGCGGTGATCGAGGCTTCGGTCGCGGAGGAGAGCCTGCGCGATGCGCGCGCGGACATGGCGTATGATCCGCGCGCGCTGGAGGATGACGAAGCCCGGCTGTTCGAGCTTCGGGCGATGGCGCGCAAGCATCGCGTTCAGCCTGACGATCTGGCGGCGCTGGCGGACGAGATGCGCGCCCGGCTGGAGCGGCTCGATGCGGGCGAAGGAGGGATCGCGAAGATCGAGGCACGCGTGGCGTCGGCTCGGAAGGCGTTTGATACGGCGTCCGATGCTCTGACGAAGCGGCGGCTGGCGGCGGCGAAACGCCTCGACGTGGCGGTGGCGGGTGAGCTAGCGCCGTTGAAGCTGGATGCGGCCCGGTTCCAGACCGTCGTTGCGCCGCTTGGTGAGGAGGGCTGGTCCGCGGCGGGCAAGGACCGGGTCGAGTTCGAGATCTCGACCAATCCTGGCGCGCCGTTCGCGGCGCTCACCAAGATCGCATCGGGTGGCGAGTTGTCGCGGTTCATCCTCGCGCTGAAGGTCGCGCTGGCGGAAGAGGGCGGCGCGTCGACGATGGTGTTCGACGAGATCGACCGCGGCGTCGGCGGCGCGGTGGCGAGCGCGATCGGCGAACGACTCGCGCGGCTTGCGCTGAGCACGCAGCTGCTGGTGGTGACACACAGCCCGCAGGTTGCGGCGCGGGGGGCGAAGCACCTGTTGATCGCCAAGAGCAGCGACGGCACGGTCACGCGGACCGGCGTGCGGGCGTTGTCGGAGGACGAACGGCGCGAGGAGATCGCTCGGATGCTGTCGGGGGCGACGATTACCGATGAGGCGCGGGCTCAGGCGGAGCGGTTGTTGGAGCGGGCCTGAGGTCGGGATGTTCCGCCAATTTATCCCCCTACCTGAAAGGGAGGGGCCGGGGGTGGGTCGGCTTCCGGATGTTGAAACGTCGGCGACACAAGCCGGCCTACCCACCCCCAACCCCTCCCTTTCAGGGAGGGGAGCCGGCCGTTCCCAGGGGCCGGGTCGCCCGCATTTTCACACGCGCTAGTTTAGCTCTCCCGTCGATCAGGGCATCGCCTGTCGCGGGTGACCCAAATGGATCTTCAGCACCGGCACGACGATGTAATCGCCACCGACTTTGCGCAGACCGTGGAGCGCCCGACTGCCGAACGCGCCGTCTTCGTGGATCGCGGCGCGGACCGGCGCCTGCTCGGCGTGAATCATGTCGTCGAGCCCAGCCGCACTGGCATCCGATCGCGGCCATAGCGGCTGCTGGACCCGGTCGTCAGCGGAGGAGTCGTCGTTCCAGTCGTAGCCGATCGCCGGAGCGGGCGTTGGCGTGACGTGCGTCTGCTGGGCTGCGACGGGCCCAGAGCAGAGTAGGACTGGCACTAGAGCTGCTATCTTCATCGCACCCTCCCCACTTCCACCCCGGCGAAGGCCGGGGCCCAGATGGAAACGATAGTTGGTGAACGCAGCGCATCGATACAACGACCTTGCCAACTGGGCCCCGGCCTTCGCCGGGGTGGGGATCGTGTTGTGGGAGGGTTACAGAACCCCGCTGCCGCCGGTCGCTGCAAAGGCGCTGCCGCTGGTGAAGCTCGTCCCCGTCTCCGCCAGCGTCACGAACAGCGACGCCAGCTCGGCGGGCTGGCCCGCGCGACCGAGCGGCGTGTCCTGGCCGAACTCGCCCATCTTGCCCGGCAACTGCCCGCCCGCGACCTGCAGCGGCGTCCATACCGGCCCCGGCGCGATCATGTTGACGCGGATGCCCTTCTTGCCGAGCTGCTTCGCCAGCCCCTTGGTGAAGATCAGGATCGCGCCCTTGGTGGTGGCGTAGTCGAGCAGTTCCTCGCCCGGGTCGACCGAGTTGACCGAGCCCGTGTTGATGATCGACGCACCCGGCTTCATGAGCGGAATCGCCGCCTTGCAGAGGTGGAACATCGCGTAGACGTTGGTCTTCATCGTCCGGTCGAACTGTTCGAAGCTGATTTCGGCGATCGACGCCTTCGACTGCTGGTACGCGGCGTTGTTGACGAGGATGTCGAGCCCGCCCAGCTCGCGATTGGCGCGCGCGATCAGGTCGTTGCAGAATTTCGCATCGGTCAGGTCGCCGGGGATCAGCACGACTTTCCGCCCCTCGGCGCGGAGGAGCTTGGCAACATCCTGCGCGTCGGGTTCCTCGGTCGGGTAATAGTTGATCGCCACGTCGGCGCCTTCGCGCGAGAACGCGATCACCGCCGCCCGGCCGATTCCCGAATCGCCGCCGGTGACCAGCGCCTTCCGCCCCGCAAGCCGACCGGAACCGCGGTAGCTGGTCTCGCCGCTATCGGGGACGGGGCGCATGTCGCGCTGGAGCGCGGGCCATTTCTGGCGCTGTTCGGGGAACGGCGTCGAGACGAAGCGCGTCTGCGGATCGGCCAGCGGCGCGGCGCCTTGCGCGAAGGCTGGCGCGGCGGCGGCGGCGAGGCCGGTGACGGCGGCGCCCTTGAACAGGTCTCGGCGGCTGGTGTCTGTCATGATGGCGTGTCCTTGGGAAAAATTCTCTTGGGATGTCAGCGCGCAAGTCGGGCGAATGTTCACCGAGAGTTGATCCAGGTCTTGTCGAAAGACGCCCCCCTCCCCTAACCCGACGCGATGACCGACCTTCCCGCGACCGAGACCGAAGCCGCCGCCGAGCTGGAGACGCTCGCCGCGCAGATCGCGTATCATAACGCGCGCTATCACACCGACGATGCGCCCGAGATCAGCGATGCCGACTATGACGCGCTGGTGCGGCGCAATGCGGCACTCGAGGCGGCATTTCCGGCGGCGGTGCGGAACGATTCGCCGAGCCGCACCGTCGGTGCGGCGCCTGCGGGGCATCTCGCCAAAGTCGCTCATGCCAAGGCGATGATGAGCCTCGACAATGCGTTTGCGGACGAGGAGGTCGAGGAATTCGTCGCGCGTGTGCGCCGGTTCCTGAAACTGGCGGACGACGCGCCGGTGGCGCTGACCGCGGAGCCGAAGATCGACGGGTTGTCGTGTTCGCTGCGGTATGAGGACGGACGGCTGGTGCAGGCCCTCACGCGTGGCGATGGCCAAGTCGGCGAGGACGTTACCGCCAACGTTCGCACGATCGGCGACATCCCCCAACAGTTGAAGGGTGAAGCGCCTGCAATCTTCGAGGTTCGCGGCGAGGTCTATATGGCGAAGGACGACTTCGCCGCGTTGAACGCGCGCCTGCTCGCCGAGGCCGAGGAGACCGGCAAGGACGCACGGCAGTTCGCCAACCCCCGCAATGCCGCCGCGGGATCGCTGCGCCAGAAGGACGCGAGCGTCACCGCCAGCCGCACGCTCCGGTTCCTCGCACACGGTTGGGGCGAGGCGAGCGTCGTGCCGGGCGAGACACAGGCCGAGGTCGTCGACACGTTGCGCGGCTGGGGCTTCCCGATCGCCGAAGGGTTCGCGCGGGTCGAAGGAACGGCTGCGGCGCTCGACGTGTACCGCAAGATCGAAGCCGAACGCGCCGATCTGCCGTTCGACATCGACGGCGTGGTCTACAAGGTCGACCGGCTCGACTGGCAGGCGCGACTCGGCCAGGTCGCCAAGGCACCGCGCTGGGCGATCGCGCACAAATTTCCGGCCGAGCGTGCGCAGACATTGCTCGAGAAGATCGACATCCAAGTCGGACGGACCGGCGCGATGACTCCGGTCGCGCGGCTGTCGCCCGTCACGGTCGGCGGCGTCGTCGTGACCAACGCGACGCTGCACAATGCCGACGAGATCGAGCGGCTCGGCGTGCGACCGGGCGACCGCGTGCTCGTCCAGCGCGCCGGCGACGTGATCCCGCAGATTGTCGAGAACCTCACGCCTGACGCCGAGCGCGAGGCGTATGTCTTTCCGCATACCTGCCCCGAATGCGGGTCGGCGGCCGAACGCGAGGAAGGCGAGGTCGTCTATCGCTGCACCGGCGGACTGATCTGCCCGGCGCAGCGAGTCGAGCGGCTGATCCACTTCGCCTCGCGCCACGCGTTCGACATCGGTGGGCTCGGCCAGACGCTGATCGAGGCGTTCTTCCGCGATGGGCTGATCGAATCGCCCGCCGACATCTTCCGCCTGACCGAGGAGCAACTCGCGGCGCGCAAGAAGGACGGGCGCGTCTGGGCGGCCAAGGTCATCGCGGCGATCGAGACCAAGCGGACGATCCCGCTCGACCGGTTCCTGTTCTCGCTCGGCATCCGCCACGTCGGCGAGATTACCGCGCGTGACCTCGCCCGACGCTATGTGTCCGCGCGCGCGCTTGGGTCCGTGTTGCGTCATGCAGTCTTCCTGCGCGGCCAGATCGAACCGGTGATCGGCGAACCCGAGCGGAAATTCGTGCTCCGTCGCGACAAGCTGCTGGTCGGCGCGATCGAGACGGCCGGGATCGGTCCCGAGGTCGCCAGCGCCCTCGTCGGCTTCTGTGCCGAACCACATAACCGCCGGGTCGTGTTCGACCTGTTGCGCGAAGTGAAGCCCGCGGACGTCGTCCACGAAACCCGCGAGTCGCCCGTGACGGGCCAGATCCTGGTCTTCACCGGCAGCCTCGAAACGCTCAGCCGCGACGAGGCGAAGGCGCAGGCGGAAGCACTCGGCGCCCGCGTGGCCGCGTCGGTGTCGAGCAAGACGGGTCTCGTCATTGCCGGCCCCGGTGCGGGATCGAAGCTCAAGAAAGCCACCGACCTCGGTATCCGCGTGATCACCGAGGCCGAATGGGCGGAGATCGTCGCCGCGAGCTGAGGCGCGGACCACACTCCCCACATTGGTTCCGGCTGCCCCGAAAGGGTTCGATTGCGTGGCTTTTTTGCAACGCACCATGACCGAGTGTGTCTGTGACACTTCCCGACTCGCCAATGTCACAGAACCGAAATATCCCGCGTGCAGGGGCGCGGCAGGCCGAACGAAAAGTCGCGGATCTCGAGCAGAAGCTCAAAGGGGAACTTCAATGCGTAACAACCTATTCCTGGGAGCGGCAGCGATTGCGCTGATCGCCCCGATGACTGCGTCCGCGCAGGAAACGACCTCCTCGATCCGCGGCACCGTGACCGCGAATGGCGCGCCGGTTAACGGCGCGACTGTCGAGATCACCAGCCCCTCGACCGGTTCGCGCTCGACCGCGACCACCGATGGTTCGGGCACGTTCAACGTCAACGGCCTCCGTCCCGGCGGCCCCTACACCGTTGCCGTCGCAGCAGCCGGCTATGGCAGCAAGCAGGTCACCGACGTCAACATCACCGTCGCGCAGGCGTTCGATCTTCCGATCGATCTGGCCACCGACGCTGCCGGTGGCGCCGACGAGATCGTCGTGACCGCCGCCAGCCTGCCCAACGCGCGCTCGATCTCGCAAGGGCCGACGACCGTCCTCAACGCGCGCCAGATCGCCAACATCGCTTCGGTCAACCGCGACATCCGCGATCTCGAGCGTCGCGATCCGTTCGCCCGCCTCGACGACAGCCCCTCGGGCGGCCGTTCGGTCTCGTTCGCCGGCCAGAACGCGCGCTATAACCGCTTCACCGTCGACGGCGTGTCGGTCAGCGACAATTTCGGCCTGAACAGCGATGGCCTGCCCAGCCGCCGTTCGCCGATCCCGCTCGATGCGATCGGCCAGTTCCAGGCACAGGTCGCACCTTACGACGTCCGCCAGGGCAACTTCCAGGGCGGCGCGATCAACATCGTGCTGAAGTCGGGCACCAACGACTTCCACGGCACCGGCTTCTACTCGCAGTCGCGCGACGAGTTCGTCGGCAAGCGCACCAAGGACCTGCGCGTCAGCGTCCCCAACTTCAAGACCGAGAATTACGGCGCCGAGCTGTCCGGCCCGATCATCAAGGACAAGCTGTTCTTCATGGTCGCCGGCGAGCGCCTTCGCGGTGGTCGTCCGATCGCCGAGGGTCCGACCGACAACAACGCCGGCACCAGCATTCTGGGCATCAGCCAGGCGCAGGTCGACCAGATCAGCGCGATCGCGAAGTCGGTCTACAATTACGACACCGGCGGCGTGCTGCGTAACCTCGGCGACAAGGACGACCGCGTCGTCGCCAAGATCGACGCGAACATCACCGACAAGCAGCGTCTGTCGTTGACCTACACCTACGCCAACGACGCCATCAACCTGCTCCAGAACACCTTCCCGACCGCACCGACCGGTCTGGGCCTGGCGTCGAACGCCTATATCCAGGGCAACCGCCTGCACACCGGCGTCGCGCAGTTGAACTCGGAATGGTCGGACAGCTTCTCGACCGAAGTTCGCGGCTTCTACAAGAACTACACGCGTATCCAGGATCCGTTGCTCGGCCGCGGCTTCGCGCAGTTCCGCGTCTGCACCAACCCGACGAGCACGGCCGCGACAGCGGGCCTGACCGTCTCGCCGACCGCCTGCGAGAACAATGCCGGCACCGTGTCGTTCGGTCCGGACAGCTCGCGTCAGACCAACGAACTGCGCACCGAAACATGGGGTGGCCTGGTCCAGGCGCGCCTGACCATGAACGACCATGACGTTCGCGTGTTCACCGAAATCTCGAGCGTGTCGATCTTCAACTCGTTCCTGCAGAACAGCGCCGGCAGCTATTACTTCGACTCGATCGCAGACCTGCAGAACCGCAATGCAGGGTCGTTTGCGTACGGCAACGCGATCGTGGGCAATAACGGTCTGGCCGCACTCGATCCCAATGCCGCCGCAGCACAGTTCGGCTACCAGAGCTACACGTTCGGCGTGATGGACTCGTGGAAGGTGACGCCGACGCTGAACGTCAGCTTCGGCGCGCGCTACGACCTGTATGCGATGGATGACAATCCGCCTCTCAGCGCCGCCTTCGCAGCGCGCTATGCCAATGGCGCGATCGTCAACGGCCAGCGCGTCAACATCAACAACAACAGCGCGAACATCTCCGGGTTCGACCTGTTCCAGCCGCGCGCCGGCTTCGACTGGAAGCCTGCGCAGCGCATCAGCATCCGCGGCGGCGGCGGCGTCTTCGGCGGCGGCACCCCCGACGTTTATGTGTCGAACAGCTTCTCGAACACCGGCGTGCTGACCAATTCGTTCAACGTCAGCCGCACGGCGACCGGGTTCAACGGCTTCCCCGCCGGCACTCCGGCTGCCCAGCAGGCAGCAACCGCCGCGGCCCTCCTGACCGGCGTGACCGGTACGTCGGTTCCAACCGCGGCCAACACGTTCCTGACCAACGGTTCGGTTCCCGCGAACGCGACGGTCAACGCACTCGACCCGAACTTCAAGATCCCGTCGCAGTGGCGCGCCACGCTGACGGGCGAATATACGGCGAACCTCGGACCGCTGGGTGACGACTGGGTGTTCGGTGCCGACCTGCTGTACTCGAAGGTTCGCAACCAGGTGTATTTCACCGACATCCGTTCGGTGCCGATCGCCGGTTCGCTGACCCCGGACGGTCGCCAGCGTTACCAGAACCTGATCGATGGCGGTGCGACGAGCACCAACACCAACACCGACATCCTGCTGACCAACACCAAGAAGGGGCGCGCCTACATCGCCGTCGCGCGTCTCGACAAGGCATGGGATTCGGGGCTGAGCATCAACGGCAGCTTCACGTACCAGGACGTCAAGGACGCAGCGCCGGCGACGTCGTCGACCGCGGGATCGAACTATTCGAACGGTGCGTTCGTCGATCCCAACAACGTCGCCTATGGCATCTCGAACGACCAGGTTAAGTACTTCTTCAAGTACGGCGTGAACTACGACCACGCCTTCTTCGGGGACTACAAGACCACGTTCGCGCTGTTCGGCGAATCGCGGATCGGTCATCCGTTCAGCTACACGTTCCAGGATTTCGGCAACAACGGCAGCGGGCGCGCGTCGGTATTCGGTACCACGGGCGTCAGCTCGAACTCCGGTACGGGCGGCAACCGTTACCTGATGTACGTGCCGACGCTGGACGATGCGAAGGTTTCGTACAGCAGCGCTGCAGTCCGCGATGCGGTCAACGCGTTCATCGACTCGTCGGGTCTCGGCAAGTATCGTGGCAAGACTGCACCGCGTAACGGCTTCAATTCCAAGTGGTTCACGCGTCTCGACCTTCACGTTGCGCAGGAAATTCCGACCTTCGTCGGCGGCTCGCGCATCACGCTGTTCGCGGACATCGAGAACTTCACGAACTTCATCAACAAGAACTGGGGCCAGCAGCGCGAGTACGTCTTCCCGTACAACACCCCGGTGGTCCGCGTGCAGTGCTTGCAGGCCGCGGTTCCGACCGGCGTGGCGCCAGGTGCGGCCAATCCTGCCGGTGGCACCTATGGCGCCGTGGCAACCAACGCCGGACAGGCTTGCGCCCAGTATCGCTACTCGCCGGTCGGCGGCAGCGCGAACTTCACGCCGCAGCCTGATCAGGTGTACGTGAACCAGTCGCTCTACTCGATCCGTATCGGTGCTCGCTTCACCTTCTAAAGCGCGTCCGACCTGATCGGTCGAATTGGCCGCCGCGTCCCTCGGGACGCGGCGGCCTATTTCGTTTGGCGACCTAGCGCACGACCAAACCGTTCGGCTTTTGCGTGTGCCTTGCGCGGCGTGTAAGACGATGGGCCAATGGCTAATTCTTCCGTCCCGCCCCCCGGCTCTTCCGCCTTGAACTCCACGCGGCGTCTGCCCTTCACGGCGCGACCGTTCTTCGAGAACAAGGCGCGGGCGTTCTGGATCCTGCAGGCGGTGGGGTGGAGCGGCTACCTGCTGCTGCGCGGGGTTGTGTCGATCTCGAACGGGCTGTCGCTCGACGGGGTGATCCCGGTGATCGTCGAGGCGATCGTCGGATATTGCATCACGCTGCTGCTCTCGACGATGTACGGCCAGTATCGCCGGATGAACCGGCTGGTCGGCATATTTCTGACGATCGCGACGCTGGCGGCGGCGACGTTCCTGTATGCGGTGCTCGACGCGTTCACCTTCTCGTTCATCGCGACCGCGACGCCGGGGGTGACTCTCACGCGGCTGCTCGGGTCGGTGTACGTCACGTTCACGGTGCTGTTCGGATGGTCCGCGCTGTATTTCGGGATCAACTTCTACCTGATCGTCGAGCAGCAGATCGACCAGATGGAGCATCTCGAGAACCAGGCCTCGTCGGCGCAGCTGGCGATGCTGCGGTACCAGCTCAACCCGCATTTCCTGTTCAACACGCTGAACTCGATCTCGACGCTGGTGCTGCTCAAGCAGACCGAGCGGGCGAATGCGATGCTGAGCCGGCTGTCGTCGTTCCTGCGCTACACGCTGGCGAACGAGCCGACCGCGCACGTCACCGTCGCGCAGGAGGTGGATCAGCTGAAGCTGTATCTGGAGATCGAGAAGATGCGCTTCGAGGATCGGATGCGGCCGAAGTTCGACATCGATCCGCGCGCCGAACGGGCGAGATTGCCGTCGCTGCTCCTGCAACCTTTGGTCGAAAACGCGATCAAATACGCCGTCACGCCGCAGGAGGAAGGCGCCGAAATCTGCGTCGAAGTGCGGCTCGCCGGGGAACGCGTGCAGATCGCCGTATCCGATACCGGTCCGGGCTTGATCGAGGGCCGGATCGGTTCAAGCCAATCCACAGGCGTGGGGCTCGCTAATATTAGAGACAGGTTGGCTCAGGCATATGGGCCCGACCACCGTTTCGAAACCCGCTCCACGCCCGCTGGCGGATTCTCGGTCGAGATCGAGATTCCGTATCAGCTTGAAGACGTGAACAGAGAGGCCTCATGACCATCCGTACCATTCTCGTCGACGACGAGCCGCTGGCGATCCAGGGGCTGGAACTCCGACTCCAGGCCCATGAAGACGTCGAGATCATCGAAAAATGCTCGAACGGCCGCGAGGCGATTCGCGCGATCAAGACGCACAAGCCCGACCTGGTCTTCCTCGATATCCAGATGCCGGGGTTCGACGGGTTCTCCGTCGTGCAGGGGCTGATGGAAGTCGAGCCGCCGTTGTTCGTGTTCGTGACCGCGTATTCGGACCACGCCTTGCGCGCATTCGAGGCGCAGGCGGTCGATTATCTGATGAAGCCGGTCGAGGAATCGCGGCTGGCCGATACGATCGAGCGGGTTCGGCAGCGTCTGTCCGAGAAGCGCGGGGTCGAGGAAGTCGATCGGTTGCGCGAGGTGCTCGCCGATGTCGCGCCGGATGCGGCGGCGGATATGCCCGACGGGGATGCCGTGTCGGCGAACCGGTTCGAGAAGCTCATCAACATCAAGGATCGCGGGCAGATTTTCCGCGTCGATGTCGATACGATCGAGCGGATCGATGCGGCCGGCGATTACATGTGCATCTATACCGGCGATAATACGCTGATCTTGCGCGAGACTATGAAGGATCTGGAGAAGCGGTTGGATCCGCGGCGGTTCCAGCGGGTGCATCGGTCGACGATCGTGAACCTGGATCTGGTGAAGCAGGTTAAGCCGCATACCAATGGGGAATGTTTCCTGGTGCTGAATTCGGGGGCGAGCGTGAAGGTTTCGCGGTCGTATCGTGATGTGGTGGCGCGGTTCGTTCACTGAGTTCGAGCCCGTCGTCCTAGCGAAAGTTGCGATCTCCCGGTAACCGGCTCCGTCCTTGCCGATCGAGGTCCCGACTTTCGTCGGGATGACGGGGGTGCGCTTCCTTAGCGGGCGCTTCCCCCGCGTCCCGTGGCCATTAACCAGTCCCTAAACCCCGCGGCTTAGAGCGGGGGGATGAAGACGTCGGGTTACGGCCTTTACCGCCACGCGCTGATCAGCCTGCCCGCTTTGGTGATGGCGACGTCGTGCGTGCCGGCGGATCGGCCGGCGGCGATCGCTCGGGTCCAGCCGGAGCGGAACTCGCGCGCCTTGCTGAGCCGGATGGCGTTGCATGTGCCCGATGACATTTCGGCGAAGATCGCGACGGCGGCCCCCGATGCGCCGTTTGCGGCTGCGGCGCCGTTCGTTGCCCCGCCGTTTTTGACGTCGCATTCCGTCGATGATGCTAGCCGTGCAGCCGACTGCCTGACTGCGGCGGTGTATTACGAGGCGCGGTCGCAGTCGGAGGATGGGCAGCGGGCTGTGGCGCAGGTGGTGCTGAACCGGGTGCGTGACCGGGCCTTTCCGAACAGTGTTTGCGGGGTCGTGTATCAGGGTGCCGAGCGGCGGACCGGGTGCCAGTTCAGCTTTACGTGCGATGGCTCGATGAACCGTGCGCGCGAGCCGGGGGCTTGGGATCGCGCGCGTGCGGTTGCGGCGGCGGCGCTTGGGGGGAGCGTGTACGCGCCGGTTGGGGCGGCGACGTCGTTTCATACGACCAGCATACTGCCGTGGTGGGCATCGAGTCTTGCGCGGATCACGACGGTTGGGGCGCATGTGTTTTATCGCTGGCAGGGGGCGCTGGAACGGGCGCTGACGTTTCGGCAGGCTTATGCTGGGGTCGAGCCTGGGATTCGGGGTGTTGGATTTGCGAGCGGTGGTGGTGTGGCGGCGGTTGCATCGCAGGTTGCTGGGGTTTCGGTGCATTATGGTAATCGGAACGACGTTGCGGACTCGGGTGCGGAGCCGGCCGATGCGCTGCACGGGGTGACGGTGCACCGGGGGGTGTTGCGTTCTGGTTCGGCGATTGCGGGTGCGGCGGTTGTGCAGACGCGGCTCGTTTCGGGGGTGCGGATTCATGTTGGTGGGCGAGCGGCTCCGATGCTGGGCGGTGGTACCGGGGACGACGCGGTAGTGTCGGACGAAACCTGATAGCTCCCTCCCCTTCAGGGGAGGGTCGGGGTGGGGCACTGCCCCGAGCGACACGTTTGCGGACAAGCCCCACCCCAGCCCTCCCCTAAAGGGGAGGGAGTTTTAGAGGCTCCCTATTCCAATCCCTGCACCACCCCGGCGAAGGCCGGGGCCCAGTTGGGGGACGTTGCCAACTGCGGACTGCGCTTCGTTACAAGGACCTTTCCAACTGGGCCCCGGCCTTCGCCGGGGTGGTGGGCGCGCAGGGTGGTGGCCCCCGCCGGGGTGGTGGCCTCTGCCGGAGTGGTGACCCTTCGCTGCGGTGGTCTTCTATCGAAGACGGATCGGCAATCTGATCCTCCCCCGCCAGGGGGAGGTGGCTGGCGCTTGCCAGACGGAGGGGGAGGCATGCGAAACCTCTGTTCGTGTCCTCCCCCTCCGTCGCCTTTGGCGCCACCTCCCCCTGGCGGGGGAGGATCGAGAAGCGTCGGACTTGGGGATCGGTCCGTAAATGCCCCCCTACCCCAACCCTCGCAAAACCATGCTGCATCTGCTAACGGCAGCGCCATGCTGAACCTGAACAATATCACGGTACGCCTGGGCGGACGCGTTATCCTCGATGGCGCCACGGCTGCGTTGCCGCCGGGCTCGCGCGTCGGGCTGATCGGGCGCAACGGCGCGGGCAAGTCGACGATGGTGCGCGTGATCGCAGGTCAGCTCGAGCCCGACGACGGGTCCGCCGACATGCCGAAGGGCGCGCGCATCGGCTACCTCGCGCAGGAAGCGCCGCACGGCGTGAAGACCCCGTTCGAGACCGTGCTCGAAGCCGATCTGGAGCGCGCGGCGCTGATGATCGAGAGCGAGACGAGCGAGGATCCCGACCGGCTCGGCGACGTGTATGAGCGGCTGATCGCGATCGACGCCTACACCGCGCCCGCCCGCGCCGCGCAGATCCTGCTCGGCCTCGGCTTCGACGAGGACATGCAGGCGCGGACGCTCGACAGCTTTTCGGGTGGCTGGAAGATGCGCGTGGCGCTTGCCGCCTTGCTGTTCTCGCAGCCGGACCTGCTGCTGCTCGACGAGCCTTCGAACCATCTCGATCTCGAAGCGGTGATGTGGCTGGAGGACTTCCTCAAGGGCTACAAGGCGACGATCGTGGTAGTCAGCCACGAGCGCGATTTCCTCAACAACGTGGTCGATCACATCCTGCATCTGCAGGGCGGCAAGATCACGCTGTATCCGGGCGGCTACGACGCGTTCGAGCGGCAGCGTGCCGAGCGTCTCGCGCAGATCGAGGCGGCACGGGCGAACCAGGCGGTGCAGCGCGAGAAGCTGCAGGAATATATTGCCAAGAATTCCGCCCGCGCCTCGACCGCGAAGCAGGCGCAGTCGCGGCAGAAGATGCTGTCGAAGATGCAGCCGATCGCCGAGAGCTATAATGATCCGACGCTGTCGTTCGGCTTCCCCAACCCGACCGAGCTGCGTCCGCCGTTGATCACGCTCGACATGGCGACCGTGGGCTATGCCGACGTGCCGATCCTGAAGCGGCTCAACATGCGGCTCGATCCCGACGACCGGGTCGCGCTGCTCGGGCGCAACGGCAACGGCAAGACCACGCTCGCGCGGCTGCTGGCGGCGCAGCTGACACCGATGGACGGCGAGATGTCGTCGTCGGGCAAGATGAAGGTCGGGTATTTCACGCAGTATCAGGTCGAGGAACTCGATCCGACCGATTCGCCGATCGAGCATATGTCGCACCTGATGAAGGGCGCGACCCCGGCCGCCGTGCGCGCGCAGTTGGGGCGGTTCGGCTTCTCGGGCGACAAGGCGACGACCCGGGTCGGCAAGCTGTCGGGTGGCGAGCGGGCGCGTCTGGCGCTGGCGCTGATTACGCGCGACGCGCCGCATCTGCTGATCCTCGATGAGCCTACCAACCATCTGGACGTCGATGCGCGCGAGGCCCTCGTGCAGGCGCTCAACGCCTATACCGGCGCCGTCGTGCTGGTCAGCCATGACCGGCATATGCTGGAGCTGACCGCCGATCGTCTCGTACTGGTCGACGACGGGACGGCGAAGGAATTCGACGGCAGCCTCGACGATTACATCGCGTTTGTCCTGAAGGGCGATGGCGGCAAGGGCGATGCGGCGTCGAAGGCCGACAAGAAGGCCGGCAAGAAGGCTGCGGCCGAGGCGAAGAGTAATGACGCCGCTCTGCGGAAAGCTCTGCGCGAGATCGAGGAGCAAACCGCGAAGTTCACCAAGGAGCGCAATGCTCTGGACCGCGCGATGGTCGATCCGGCGAGTGCGGAGCCGCGGTTCTCGCGCATGTCGATGGGGGATCTGAGCAAGCGTCGCGCCGAGGTGCATGCGAAGCTCGAGGCCAGCGAGGCGAAGTGGCTCGAGGCTAGCGAGGCGCTGGAGGGCGTGGAGGCTTAAGAGGCCTCGCCTTCCAGAGCGGCCACCCCAAGCCCGTCATCCCAGCGAAAGCTGGGATCTCCCCATTCGGGTCGCGGCGTCCGCCAAGCGGGATACCCCAGCTTTCGCTGGGGTGACGAGATTTGTGATGGGGCAGCCGTATTCCAGCGCGCCAGTAACTCAGCGACGGTTCGCGCTTCTATGTTCTCCCGCGAAGGCGGGAGCCCAGTCTGGGTCCCCGCCTTCGCGGGGAAACATCCTTCTCTCAGCTCAGAGATAGGCTCCGAGCTCTTCGGGCTCAGACCTCGTCGGTATCCGCGCCTGCTGCCGGACGCTCGAACCAGGCCTCAACCGGGCCGACCAGCTTGAGCGTCAGCGGGTTGCCGTTGCGGTCGACCTTCTTGCCGAGCGCGACACGGATCCAGCCTTCCGAGATGCAATATTCCTCGACGTCGTGGCGCACCTTGTCCTTGAAGCGGATGCCGATGCCGCGTTCGAGCAGGTCCTGCTGGAAGAACGGGCTGCGCTGGTTGATCGACAGGCGATCGGGGGGCGTGTCGCCGGTTGCGGCCGGGGTGGCGGCGGCTTCGGTCTCGGGGGTGTTTGGCGTGTCGGTCATGGTCGCGCGTCTAGCGGCAAGCACCGGGCACGCGCCAGAAAAAAGGCACCGGACGCAAAAGAGGCGCCGGGATTGCTCCCGACGCCTCTCCGCAACCTCATGATCGAATCAGCTGCAAACCTGCACCGATACCCGATCGCCGTAATAGGGGTCGACGCGCCACTCGTTCCAGCACCGCGGGCGGTAATCCTCACGGTAGTAGGTCCGAACCGGCGGGTTGTAATAGGCCACCGGTGGCTGCGCGTAATAGCCGCCATTGTAATACCCGCGGTCGTAGTACCGATTGCGGTTGTTGCTGCCGGCAATCGCTGCGCCGACACCCAGGCCGAGGATGCCGCCGAGCACTGCTGCGCCTGCTGCATTGCCGCCGCCACGATGGCCGTGCCAGCCGCCGCCGTAGCCACGCCCATAACCGCCGCGTCCCCAACGCTGCGCGTCGGCTGGTGCTGCTGCTGTCAGAGCCGTTGCGGCGAGTGCTACGCCGAGGCCTGCTTTCTTGAAAAATCCGTTCATCTCTTCCGAACTCCGTTACTAGTTACGCCCGGTCCGCTTGGGACAAACGCATAAGTGTCCGACCGTGTTTCAGGATTTAGGCGATTCGGTCTGAACCGGTTCGGAACGGCTTGTTAACCCACGGTATAGCTGGCGAAGGCGGTCCCGTGCGGGGACGCGGGCGGCGCGGCACTGCTGGGCATTGTTTACGAATATCGAATAAGGTGCCGCGATGCGCAGGATGATGACGACGCGAGCGATCGCCTTTGCCGTGCTCGACGGGAGTGCGGTGCTGATCGGTGGGCTGGCCTTGTCCGGATCGCCCGTGAAGGTGCGGGCGGTCGAGGCGCCTGCGCATGTGGGTCGGATCGCCGCGCCGGTTGCGAAGGCGGCGCCGAAGCCGGTTGCGGTCGCTGCGGAGGACCCGGCGGACGCGTATGTCGTGAAGCGGGTGCTGAACGTGCCGGAGCCTTTGCGACATGGGGCGTATTATTGGGATACGGCGGGCGTGCCGGAGGGGCCGATCGTGATCACGGTCGACCTGGTGGCGCAGACCTTGTCGATCTTTCGCAGCGGGTACGAGATCGGGACGGCGGCGGTGATCTATGGTGCGGACGAGAAGCCTACTCCGCTCGGCGTGTTCAAGATCACGCAGAAGGACGCGCATCACGTGTCGAACCTGTACGGGGCGCCGATGCCGTACATGATGCGGCTGACCAATGACGGGGTTTCGATTCACGGCAGCGCGCTGATGGATGGGAAGTACGCTACGCATGGGTGCGTTGGGGTGCCTACGGCGTTTGCGAAGCTGATTTTCGAGCAGGTTAAGCTGGGGGATCGGGTTATCGTTACGAGTGGCGAGATGTTGGAACGGGGTGGGCGGATTACTGCTGCTTGAGGGGGGGGCGGTTTCGGGCGGTGGCGCGCCGTGCCCTCACCTTCGCCGCCTTCGGCGTCTTTTCCTCTCCCGGAGGGAGAGGATCCTTTAGTTTCCTGGACTAGATTTGGTTCGCCGCATCGCCGTGAAGACCGCCATTCCCCCCTCCCTGGAAGGGAGGGGTTGGGGGTGGGTCGGCCAGCTTTTGCCGCAACCGTGCCGCGATACGGAAACCGACCCACCCCCGGCCCCTCCCTTTCAGGGAGGGGGGATGCATTGGGCTTGTCCTGCCTTTCGCGCACAAACAGAAGAAGGGCCGGAGGTTTCCCCCCGGCCCTTCTTCATTTCCGAACGAGCGCGACACGGCAAAGCCGCGTCGTCGGACCTCGCTTGAGCGAGGCCGGCCGAGCGCCTGAGGCTCAGCCGGCTTCGCCTTTGCTGGCCTCAAGCGCTCTGCTTAGCCCGGCTAGCGCGCTTGCGCTCATTGGCATCCAGGAAGCGCTTGCGCAGGCGGATCGACTTCGGCGTGACTTCGACCATCTCGTCGTCGTCGATGTACGCGATCGCCTGCTCCAGCGTCGCGCGCTTTGGCGGGGACAGGCGGACCTGGTCGTCCTTGCCGCCGCTCGCGCGGAAGTTGGTCAGCGCCTTGGTCTTCATCGGGTTGACCTCGAGGTCGTCCGGCTTGGCGTTCTCGCCGACGATCATGCCCTCATAGAGAGCCTCGCCATGGCCCACGAACAGGATGCCGCGCTCTTCGAGCGGACCCAGTGCGTAGTTGTTCGCCTCGCCCGAACCGTTCGAGATCAGCACGCCGTTCTTGCGGCCCTCGATCGCGCCCTTGTGCGGACCGTACTTCTCGAACAGCCGGTTCATGATCCCCGTGCCGCGCGTGTCGGACAGGAACTCGCCATGATAGCCGATCATCCCGCGCGACGGCGCCGAGAAGGTGATGCGGGTCTTGCCGCCGGTCGACGGACGCATGTCGGTCAGCTCGGCCTTACGCGTGTTCATCTTCTCGACGACGGTGCCCGAATGCTCCTCGTCGACGTCGATGATGACGGTCTCGTACGGCTCGGTCTTCTTGCCGTTCTCGTCCTCGCCGAACAGCACGCGCGGACGCGAGATGCCCAGCTCGAAACCTTCGCGACGCATCGTCTCGATCAGCACGCCCAGCTGAAGCTCGCCGCGGCCGGCGACTTCGAAGCTGTCCTTGTCGGCCGCCTCGGTCACCTTCACGGCGACGTTCGACTCGGCTTCGCGGAACAGGCGCTCGCGGATCATGCGGCTCGTCACCTTGCTGCCCTCGCGGCCCGCCATCGGCGAATCGTTCACGGCAAAACGCATCGACAGCGTGGGGGGATCGATCGGCTGCGCATGGAGCGGCTCGGTCACCGTGATGTCGGCGATCGTGTCGGCAACCGTAGCGACCGAGAGACCGGCGAGCGAGATGATGTCGCCGGCCTTGGCCTCGTCGACGGGAACCCGCTCGAGACCACGGAACGACATGATCTTGGACGCACGACCGGTCTCGATGATCTTGCCGTCGTTATCGAGCGCGTGGATCGCCTGGTTGGTCTTCACGGTACCCGAATTGACGCGACCCGTGAGGACGCGGCCGAGGAACGGATCGCGGTCGAGCAGCGTGACGAGGAAGGTGAACGGCACGCCGGCGACTTCCACGGCGGGCGGCGGCACGTGCTTCACGATCGTCTCGAACATCGGGATCAGCGTGCCTTCGCGCGCGTCCATGTCGGTCGAGGCATAGCCGTTGCGACCCGATGCGTAGAGCACGGGGAAGTCGAGCTGGTCGTCATTCGCGTCGAGCGACACGAACAGGTCGAACACTTCGTCGAGCACTTCCTGGATGCGCGCGTCGTTGCGATCGACCTTGTTGACGACGACGATCGGCTTCAGGCCGAGTGCCAGCGCCTTGCCGGTGACGAACTTGGTCTGCGGCATCGCGCCTTCCGACGAATCGACCAGCAGGACGACGCCGTCGACCATCGACAGGATGCGCTCGACTTCGCCGCCGAAATCGGCGTGGCCGGGCGTGTCGACGATGTTGATGCGGATGCTCTCGGACTCGCCGGGAGGGGTCCAGTCGACCGAGGTCGGCTTGGCGAGAATGGTGATGCCACGCTCTTTTTCGAGGTCGTTCGAATCCATTGCGCGCTCTTCGACGCGCTGGTTGTCGCGGAAGGTGCCGGACTGGCGGAAGAGCTGGTCGACCAGCGTCGTCTTGCCGTGATCGACGTGCGCAATGATCGCCACGTTGCGGAGGCTCATGAATGTATTCTCTTGAAACGAGGAACGGGGTTGGCGCGCGCCATAGCGTAATTGTTGCGCCGCGGGAAGACCGGGCGGTATTTGGGGGCTTTGGACCCCTTCCGTCATCCTGACGAAAGTCAGGACCCAGGGTAACAGAACGCAGCTTTTCTTGGCTCTGGGTCCTGACTTTCGTCAGGATGACGAGGCGCGGCGCTTGTATGTTCCGGCGACGAGAATGGCCCGAGGATCTCGGACCGCGAGCATCGCCCTGAGCGCGGCGTGCTTGTCGGGTGCGGCGGCGTAGTAACGCTGCCAGATCCTCAGCCCCATCCAATAGCCGAGTTCGGGGGGCCAGCCGGCGGGCGGCGTGGAGTAGTTGCCGATCCAGCGCGCATACGCCTTGGCTTCGGGCGAGCCCTCCTCGGGGTCGTCCTTGTCGGTGAGCTTGCGGGTGAGCGCGATGTCGGCCTGCATCTGGCGCCAAAGTTCAGCCTCGCGAGGGGTGGCCCAGGCGGCGCGGGCGGCGTCGGGTTCCTCGCCGGTGACAAGTTGCGCGATGAAGTCGGCGGCGCCCTCGACGAGGATCGCGGTGAGCAGCGGGTCGCGGGCGAGCGTCATGCCGGCGTCCTGCTGGAAGGAATGCACCGTCTCGTGCGCGAAGAAATGGCGGAGCGTCTGGCGGAGTTTCTCGGGGGTCGGCGACATGTGGCACAGCACTTCGAGTCCGAGTACCTGCGCGCCGGGCTTGGCGGTGCCGCCGGAGGTGTTCGCGCCGAAGACTATATAGACCTGCGGGAGCTTCACGTCGGGGAGTGCGCCGTGGAGGCCGAGATAGATCGCGCGGAGATCGGCGGTGGCGGCCTTGGCGGCGGGGAGGCAGGTCTTGATCGCCTGCGCGTAGCGGGTGGGGTTGGCAGCGATGGCGCGCGCGAGATTGTCCGCGTCGACGATCCGGCCGGGGGTGAAGACGCCGATCCCGAAGCTGCCCTTGTCGAGATAGTCGCGCTTGAGTTGCGCGGCGGTGGGCTTGCCCTTGGTTTTGGCGAACAGGGTTGCGAAGCGGTCGGCGTCCTCGGTGTGGATCGTGACGGTGAGCGGGTCGGCTGGCGGGGGGCGATTCGTGGCGGCCGCGGGGAGGAGGGCGAGCGCGAGGATCAGCGGGCGGAGCATGGTGCAGAGTATCGCGTGTTTGCCGGGGCGCCAGAGCGGATATTGCAATCCTCCCCCGCCAGGGGGAGGTGTCGCCGAAGGGGACGGAGGGGGAGGACACCAATCCGGCGTGGTCGCTTGCCGCCCCCTCCGTCAGGCTACGCCTGCCACCTCCCCCTGGCGGGGGAGGATCGTGAGGAGGCGGCGACCTGCAACGCCCCACTCTCCATTCTATCCACCCCGGCGGAGGCCGGGGCCCAATTGGAAAGGTGCCAATAGTGGAGCACAGCCAACCGTTAGCAACGTCCCCCAATTGGGCCCCGGCCTTCGCCGGGGTGGTGACCTAGGTTAACGGGACGCTCTGGAAAGTCGGAAGGCTCAGAACCCCTCCAGCACGATCTTCCCCTTGGCCGTATGGCTCTCGATCCGCTCATGCGCCTTGCGCAAATTCGCCGCATCGATCTTCCCGAAATTCTCCGCCAGCGTCGTCCGGATCGTCCCCGCATCCACCAGCCGCGCGACCTCGTCGAGCAACTTGCGCTGCTCGTCCATGTCCGCGGTCTGGAACAGCGAGCGCGTGTACATCAGTTCCCAGTGCACCGAGATCGACTTCTGTTTCAGCGGCACGATGTCGAGCGTCTTTGGATCGTCGATCAGCGCCAGCCGGCCCTGCGGCGCCAGCAGCTCGCCGATCTCGGCGATGTGCTCGTCGGTATGCGTCGTCGAGAACACGAACCCCGGCGCGCCCAGCCCCAGCGCCTCGACCTGCGCGGCGAGCGGCTTGCGGTGGTCGATCACGTGATGCGCGCCGAGCTCCTCGACCCAGCCGCGCGTCTCGTCGCGCGACGCGGTGGCGATCACGGTCAGGTCGGTGAGCTGCCGCGCCAGCTGGATCGTGATCGAGCCGACCCCGCCTGCCCCGCCGATGATCAGGATCGCGTTCGCCGCGCCGGGGACGGGTTTGCGCACGTCGAGCCGGTCGAACAGCGTCTCCCACGCGGTGACCGAGGTCAGCGGCAGCGCCGCCGCCTGCGCCCAGTCGAGCGACGCCGGCTTGTGGCCGACGATGCGTTCGTCGACGAGGTGATACTCCGAGTTGGTACCGGGCCGGTCGATCGCGCCCGCGTAGAAGACGTCGTCGCCGACCTCGAACCCGGTCACGTCCGCGCCGACTGCGACGACGACGCCCGATGCGTCCCAGCCCAGCACCTGCGGCTTGCCGTCGGGATCTTCGCGACGCTGGCGGATCTTGGTGTCGACCGGGTTGACCGACACCGCCTTCACCTCGACCAGCAGGTCGCGGCCGGTCGCCTCGGGCTTGGGGAGATCGAGGTCGACGAGCGACTGCGGATCGTCGATCGGGAGCGACTTGGTATAGCCGATGGCGCGCATGCTGGAACTCCTGTGATGTCGCCGACAAGCTGTCCACGCGGCCGCCCGGTTTCAAGGAGAGCGGTTGGCAAGCCTGAGTGTATTATCTATATACGCCACTTGAACGCGGGGCGGGTTGCAGCCACCATGCCCCACCGAACGGAGACACGAGCATGGCGACGACCCCGAACACGCTGACGGAAGAGCCGGGCCTGGTGCTGACCCCGCCCGATCCGGTACCCACGGTTGCGGCCGCGAAGGCGTCCGGGCTGGTGCCCGTCGATGCCGGCGTGAAGTCGCAGCTCGAGGAGCGCGTGTCGGGCTTCGTCACCGACCTCGTCGCGCAGGACGTCAACTCGCCCGAATTCGGCAAGCGGGTCGACGCGATCACCGCGATGGGCGCGAAGGAAATCCGCGACGCCGCCGGCCAGTCGAACCGCTTCCTCGATCGCCCGGTCAAGGCGATGGATCAGGAGACCGGTGTCGGCAAGGACCTCGCCGAGCTGCGCCGCGTCGTTGAGGATCTCGATCCCGGCAAGAAGGGCAACCTCACCGCGCCGCAGAAGCTGTTCGGGATCATCCCGTTCGGTGGCAAGATGCGCAATTATTTCGACGGCTATAAGTCGTCGCAGACGCACATCGCGCAGATCCTGAAGAGCCTCGGCTCGGGCAAGGACGAGTTGCTGATGGACAATGCCGCGATCGATACCGAGCGCGCCAATTTGTGGGCTGCAATGGGGCGGCTCGAGCAGATGATCCATCTGTCGAAGACGATGGACGCCAAGCTGGAGGACGTCGCCAACGATCTCGACCATACCGATCCCGCCAAGGCGAAGGCGATCCGCGAGACCGCGCTGTTCTACACGCGCCAGCGCACGCAGGACCTGCTGACACAGATGGCGGTGACCGTGCAGGGCTATCTCGCGCTCGATCTGGTCAAGAAGAACAATGTCGAGCTGGTGAAGGGCGTCGATCGCGCCTCGACCACGACCGTCTCGGCACTGCGGACCGCGGTGACGGTGGCACAGGCGCTGACCAACCAGAAGCTCGTGCTGGAGCAGATCACCGCGCTCAACACGACCACCGCGAACATCATCGATTCGACCGGCAAGCTGCTGAAATCGCAGACCGCGCAGATCCACGAACAGGCCGCGTCGGCGACGATCCCGCTGGAGACGCTGCAACGCGCGTTCCAGAATATCTACGACACGATGGACGCGATCGACGTGTTCAAGCTGAAGGCGCTCGATTCGATGAAGGTGACGGTCGGCGCGCTGTCGAACGAAGTCGATAAATCCCGTGGCTATATCGCGCGGGCTGAAGGCGCGACGCAGGGCCAGCTCGGCGGACCGTCGCCTAGCCCGTTCAAGCTGGAGGCGATGTAACCCTCGTGAGCGAAGTCGACGACGCCATCGCCAGCGCCCGCGCCTCCTGGTCGCGCATTTCGGACGACCGGACGGGCACCGCCATCGCGCGTGCACCATCGCGGGGGCGGGCGCGGCAGACGCAGGCGATCAGCAAGCGGCTGACCCGGATCGCGGTCGCGGACGTCTCGATCCTGATCGCGGCGATGGTGATCGGCTGGATCGTGCCGCTCGGGATCGGCGGCGCGATGCTGGTCATGGCGCTGCTGGTCGCGGCGACGGTGCTGTTCGCGGTCTGGCCGGCGGAACGCGCACCGACGCCCGAGCGCCTCGCCGCGGTCGACATCCGTGCCCTCCCCGCACAGACCGAACGCTGGCTGGAAGCACAACGCCCCGCCCTCCCCGCACCCGCGATGACGCTGGTCGACCGGATCGGCCTGCGCCTCGAAACGCTGACGCCGCAACTCGCAACGCTCGACGCGAACACGCAGGAAGCGGTCGACGTCCGAAAACTGATCGGCGAACAGCTCCCCGCCTTCGTCAAGGATTACGAGAAGGTGCCGGCGTCGCTCCGCACCACCCCGCGCAACGGTCGCTCGCCCGACGCCGAGCTGGTCGACGGCCTGAAGCTGATCGAACAGGAGATCGGCGAGATGACCGCCCGCCTCGCACAGGGCGACCTCGACAATTTGTCAACGCGCGGCCGCTTCCTGGAGATGAAGTACAAGGACTGAGACGGTGAAGCGCACCCGGCTCAGCGTCTGCCGCCGCAAGGCGCGCTTCGTCTCCGAAACCGATGCGCTAGTGGTAGCCAACGCCGGACGCGTACCACTCAGGACCTATGGCTGCGACCGATGCCTGTACTTCCACCTGACCAGCAGGACGAAGGGCAAGCGCAGGGTCTAGGTCGTCGTGTCGGCCCGGATCAGTGCGATCCGTCGTTTTTCTCCGACTTCATGCTCCTCGCGATGCTCGACGCCTGTCCGGATGCGTCCTGATCGGGCGATGTCGTGTACAGACCGCGCAGATAGTCCTGGTCGAAACGCGTGATGCTCGCCGGGGCGGCGGCGGCAGGCGCGGTCGTGAACAGCGACAGGATCGATGTCGCAGGCGCCGGACGCCCCAGCGCCGGTCGTGCGAGCGCGACCATCGCCAGATAGTCGGACAAGGCATCTAGCTTGACCGACCCGATCTGCGACGGATCGACGATCACGAGCATCGACGAAACGATACCGCGGGTGATCGCGCCGAGCCGGGTCGCATAGCCGGTATACCCCGACGAAGCGCCGGACGGCAGTGCGCCATCCTTGAAATAGCCGTTCAACGTCGGCGACGCGTTCGTCGCGCCACCCTCGAACGTCGTGCCGATCCACCGAACCGGCTGCTTTGGCTGACGGAAACGGTCAAGACGCGCCGATCCCTCCTTGCGCAAGGTGATCGGATATTTGTCGGCCACGCTTTTGGCGACCGCGTCGGCCTGTGGCGACACCACGATCAGGATGGTCGGCGAACACCCTGGCTTGCCACTTCGCAAACGGATCGAATTGGCGACCTGCGCGATCCGGTCATTCATCATCTCAGCCTGCGCAGTATCGAGGCCAATGACCCCGGTACAGATTTGCCGATCCCACCGCGGCAGCTGATGGGTCTGCGTGGGATCCGCCAGACGCTTGACGAAATCACGGATGACCGCCTCATTGCGCGCCTCGACGACGATGTCCGGCTTTACCGGGCCCGGTTCGGTCGCGGCTTGAGGCGCTATCGCCTGGAGCAGAAGCGCGATCGACACGGACGGGGACATATTTTCTCTCCGACGCCGCTCCCGTTATCAGAGGACCTCCAGATAAAACGCATGCATCAACATGGCGTCAACCGGCGGTACCCTCGCGGCAATGGTATTGCGCCGGTTTTGAACCTTGTCCGTCAGCCAACGCGGGCGTCCACCAGTCTCTATTGCAACTGTACGCGAGCGCGATCGGACAGCCGTTGGACGGCCGCGGCGTGGATGCCCGCCACGCTCGTCAATACGCCGAACGCCTGCGGCCTTGGCTTGTTGAACACCAGCGGTGCGCCGAGCGCATCGCTCACCGTCGCCCCCGCTTCGCTTGCGACGAGTACCGCGGCGGCGATGTCCCATTCGTTGCCCCAGCGGAGCGTGGCGACGAGGTCGGCTTCGTCGGCGGCGACCATCGCTATGCGGAGGGCGATCGAGTTGGGTTTGTGGACCATGACGAGGTCTCGGTCGGCTTTGGGGAGGGCGTCTACGGGCGTACGGCTACCGGGGAAGTCGGTGCGGTCGCCGGCTTTGAGCGGCACGCCGTTGCGCGTCGAACCCTGCCCTATGACTGCATGCCAGCGTTCGTCGCGGGATGGGGCTTCGAGGATACCAATCACCGGCTTGCCGCGGTCGACCAAGGCGACCGAGACGCACCAGCCGGGCCTGGCGCGGATATAGTCGCGCGTGCCGTCGATCGGGTCGACCACCCAGAGCAGGTCGTGCGCGAGGCGATCGGCGTTGTCGGCGGTTTCCTCGGAGAGCCAGCCGGCTTCGGGGAGCAGGGTCGACAGCCGCGCCTTGAGCATCCGGTCGATCGCGATGTCGAGTTCGCAGACCGGGCTGCCGGGGGTCTTCTCCCAGCGCTGGAAGTCGGTGTCGAAGCGGTCGAGCGCCATCGCGCCGGCCTCCGCGGCAATTCCCGCGACGGCGTCGGCCATCGCGCGCAGCCACTCAGGCGACCGCTCGGGCCCGCGCCGCCGCTCAGCCACTCGCCACCGTCATGCCTTCCACGCGGAGGGTCGGCACATTGACGCCGTAGCGGAATTCGAGGTCGTTGGCGGGGGTCATCGCGAGGAACATGTCCTTGACGTTGCCGGCGATCGTGAACTCGGCGACGGGCGTGGTGATCTGGCCGTTCTCGATGCGGAAGCCCGCTGCGCCACGGCTGTAATCGCCGGTCACGCCGTTCGCGCCGCCGCCCATCAGTTCGGTGACGTAGACGCCCGACTCTATGTCGGCGATCAGCGTTTCGAGGGGTACGTGGCCCGGCTCCATAAAGACGTTGCTGGTCGATACGCCAGGCCCGCCGCCGACACCGCGCGCGGCGTGGCCGGTCGGTTCGAGGCCGAGCTGGCGTGCCGAGGCGGAGTCGAGCAGCCAGCGTTCGAGCATGCCGTTCTCGATGATGTCGCTCGGCGAGACAGGCAGGCCCTCGCCGTCGAACGGACGCGAGCGCAGCCCGTGCGGGCGATGCGGATCGTCGCGGATGGTGATGCTGTGCGCGAAGACCTGACTGCCGAGCGAGTCGAGCAGGAAGCTCGTTTTCCGCGTGATCGCCTGCCCCGAGATCGCGCCGAGCATGTGACCAACCAGCGATCCGCCGACGCGGCGGTCGTAGACGATTGTGGTAGGCCCGCTGACGAGGCGACCGGGATTGAGGCGTGCGACCGCCTGTTCGCCGGCGCGACGGCCGATCGCTTCGGGAGATTCGAGATGCGCGCGGAGGCGGGCGCTGCTGTGCGCGTAGTCGCGCTGCATGTTGCCGCCTTCGCCTGCGAGCACGCTGGCCGACACGCCGTAGCCGGTCGCGGCATAGGCGCCGGCGAACCCGTGGCTGGTGGCCAAGGCCCAGACGCTGCGCGAGGCGCTGGCGCCGCCGCCTTCGCTGTTCGAGACGCCGGGGACGGCGCGGGCGGCGTCTTCGGCTTCGAGTGCGGCGTCGCGGAGTTGCTCGGGGCTGGCTTCGCCGCCGTCGTCGAGGCCGAGCATCGGGGTGATGCCGTGGAGCAGGCGTTCGGCGGGGGCCAGACCTGCCCAGGGGTCTTCAGGGGCCTCGCGCGCCATCGCGACCGCGCGTTCGACCAGCGCATCCATCGCGGCGGTCGACAGGTCGGAGGTGGAGACGCTGGCGGAACGCTGGCCGACGAACACGCGCAGGCCGAGGTCCTCGCTCTCGGAACGGCCGATATCCTCGAGCTTGCCGAGGCGGATCGACACGTCGAGCGCGGCGTCGGCGGCGAAGACCGCGTCGGCGGCGTCGGCACCCGCCGCCTTCGCGCGCTGGACGATGTCGTGGGCGCGGTCGCGGGCTTGGTCTGGGGTCAGCATATCAGCGAGTTAGGGATGCAGGCTCGTGCCGACAACCACGCAGGCGAGGAACATGAGCAGTCCGGCGAAACGGTTCGCGCGGAAACGAGCGAGCGCGGCGATGCCGGCGCCTTCGTGCGTGTCGGGTTTGAGCGTGACGACCTGCCATGCGAGGTGGAGCGCGACGGGGACGAGCGCGGCGATCGCGAGCGGGTCGGGGCGGACTTGCCAGAAGGCCGCGGCCCAAAAAGCGAAGGCGGCGACGTAGAAGATGCCGACGCCAGCCTTCACGTGCGCGCCCATGCGGAGCGCGGACGAGCGGATGCCGATCATCGCGTCGTCCTCGCGGTCCTGCAGCGCGTAGATCGTGTCGTAGCCGATCACCCACGCGATCGACCCGGCGTAGAGCAGCCACATCGGCGTATCGAGCGCGCCGGCGATGTCGCTCCAGCCGACCAGTAGCGCCCAGGAGAAGACGATGCCGAGCCACGCCTGCGGCCACCAGGTGATGCGCTTCATGAACGGGTAGGCGGCGACCGGCGCGAGGCTGGCGAGCGCGACGATCGCGGCGAAGAAGGTGAGTTGCAGCAGGACGGCGAACCCGATCAGGCAGAGCGCGACGAGCCAGAGCCAGGCCAGCTTGATCGAGACGAGGCCGCTCGGGATCGGGCGGGCGCGGGTGCGCGCGACCTGCGCGTCCAGGTCGCGGTCGACGATGTCGTTGAAGACGCAGCCTGCACCGCGCATCGCGATGCTGCCGAGCAGGAGCCAGAGGATCAGGTCCCAGCGCTGCACCGCGCCGCCGGCTAGCGCGACTCCCCAGGCGCCTGGCCAGAACAGCAGCCACCAGCCGATCGGGCGGTCGAAGCGGGCGAGCAGCGCGAGGCCGCGGAGGGTCGGCGGGAGGCGACCGACCAAGCCCCGGTGTTCGCTGTCGGGGACGATGTCCATCGGGCTCGGCTTGGTCTGCATGGCGGTGGGCGTAGGAAGACGGGGTTTGGCGCGCAAGCCTTTGCCGGGTACCGGTGGGGCGTGACGCGTTCGGACCCTCCAGCATGATCGGCCTTTCGGTGGCGGTCGGCCGCTTCGTCGAGGCGCTGTTCTGGGGGATCTTCCGGGTCGCGGGGGCGGTTGCGGGGGTGTTGATCCTTGGCGTTGTGGTCCTGGTTGTGGCTTGGGTGATCGCGCGAAAAATGTGGGCGCGGCGGAAACCTTGAACCGAGTTTTTGCGTGGACCGGAAGCGCTAGTCTACTCCCCTCCCTGAAAGGGAGGGGTCGGGGGTGGGTCGGCTGCTTGGCGGACGTGGCGGCAATTACGAGCCTACCCACCCCCAGCCCCTCCCTTCCAGGGAGGGGAGCGAGAAGTGCCATCCTCCCCGGCAAGGGGAGGGGTTCGCCATCGGCGAAGGGTGGAGGGGGATCGCCGCGAGCGGAACACTGGCGGAGGGCGGGATACGCGCCGCAACCCTTGTGGAAGACGCTGAACGCTGGCGTGACGCCTGTGGAAGCCCCCCTCCACCAGCTTCGCTAGTCCCCCTCCCCGTGCCGGGGAGGATTTGCTAGGGCCGAGCTTATGCCTGCAACCCCAGCCTGGCCGCCGCAATCCACGCCGCGCCTCTTCGTCGATACGCCGCTCGCGGCCGGTCCGCTCCACGTCGATGGGCCGGCGGCGCATTATCTAGTCGGGGTGATGCGGATGAAGATCGGGGATCCGGTGAAGCTGTTCGACGACCGGACCGGCGAATGGCTCGGGGTGGCGTCGAGCGTCGGCAGGCGGGATCTGGTGCTCGACGTCACCGAATTGCTGCGGCCGCGCGAGGATGTGCCCGATCTGTGGCTGTGCGCCGCGCCGCTCAAGAAGGGCCGCGTCGACTGGATGGCGGAGAAGGCGTGCGAACTGGGCGTCGCGCGGCTTGTGCCGGTGGTCACGCGGCGGACGATCGTCGACAAGCCCAATACCGAGCGCCTGCGCACGCAGATGATCGAGGCGGCCGAGCAATGCGGGCGCACCGCGCTGCCCGAGGTGGCCGAGCCGGTGAAGCTCGCCGCGTTGCTGCGGGATTGGCCCGTGGATCGCGCGCTGTTCTTTGCCGACGAGACCGGCGGCGTGCCGGCATTGGAAGCGATGCGCGGGCGACCGGGCCCGGCGGCGATCCTGATCGGACCCGAGGGCGGCTTCGATACCGACGAACGCGAGGCGATTCGCGCGCATCCGAATGCGGTCGGGATCGGGTTGGGGCCACGGATTCTTCGCGCCGAAACCGCGGCCGGCGCGGCGGTTACGCTGTGGATGGCGGCGGCGGGAGATTGGCGCGGCGAATGATCGATACGACATTGCTACCGATTGGTCCGAATCCCCTCTAGCACCCTCGTTCATCGACGCGTAAGGCGCGGCGATGACGACGATTCCCGCTCCGAAAAAGACCAGCCCGACGATCGAGTCGCGCGACCAGTTGATCGCCAGCTTCGCGGGCGGCGAAAAGCCGAAGGATGCGTGGCGGATCGGTACCGAGCACGAGAAGTTCGTCTATGCGAACGGCGATCACCACGCGCCGTCGTACGACGAGCCGAGCGGCATCCGCGCCCTGCTAGGCGAGCTGGAGCAATATGGCTGGAAGCCGGTCATGGAGGGCGGCAACGCGATCGCCATGTCGGGCCCGGACGGCAGCATCAGCCTGGAACCCGCGGGCCAGTTCGAACTGTCCGGCGCGCCGCTTGATTCGCTGCACGAGACCTGCGCCGAGACCGGGCGTCATCTGGAGCAGGTGAAGGCCGCGGGCGAGAAGCTCGGCATCGGCTTCCTCGGGCTCGGCATGTGGCCGGACAAGACGCGCGCCGAACTGCCGACGATGCCCAAGGGGCGCTATGCGATCATGCTGCGGCACATGCCGCGCGTCGGCAGCATGGGGCTCGACATGATGCTGCGGACCTGCACGATCCAGGTGAACCTGGACTATGCGTCCGAGGCGGACATGGTGAAGAAGTTCCGCGTCGGGCTCGCGCTCCAGCCGCTCGCGACCGCGCTGTTCGCCAACTCGCCGTTCACCGAAGGCAAGCCCAACGGCATGCTGTCGTATCGCAGCCATATCTGGTCGGACACCGATCCGCACCGTACCGGCATGCTGCCGTTCGTGTTCGAGGATGGCTTCGGCTACGAGCGCTACGCCGAATACGCGCTCGATGTGCCGATGTACTTCGTCTACCGCGAGGGCAAGTATATCGATGCCGCCGGGCTGTCGTTCCGCGACTTCCTGAAGGGCGAACTGAGCATTTTGCCGGGCGAGAAGCCGACGCTCGACGACTGGACCGATCATCTGTCGACCGCTTTCCCCGAGGTCCGGTTGAAGACCTTCCTCGAGATGCGTGGCGCGGATGGGGGCCCTTGGAACCGGATCTGCGCGCTGCCGGCGCTGTGGGTCGGGTTGCTGTACGATCAGGGTGCGCTCGATGCGGCGTGGGACTTGGTCAAGGACTGGACGATCGACGAGCGTCAGGCGTTGCGCGATGCGGTACCGAAGCTGGGGCTGAACGCGCCGATCGCGGGCGGCGGCAAGCTGCGCGATATTGCGGGTGAAGCGCTCGATATCGCCGGCGCCGGGTTGTCGGCGCGGGCGCGGTTCAATCGCGCGGGCGACAACGAGACCGGCTTTCTCGATCCGCTGCGCGAGATCGTGCGGAGCGGCAAGGTGCCGGCCGAGGTGCTGCTGGAGCGCTATAACGGCGTCTGGAACGGCGACGTCTCGAAGGTCTACGACGAAGCCAGCTTCTAACTGCTCCCCTCCCGTTTACGGGAGGGGTTGGGGGAGGGCTTGGCCGCGGACGTCGCGCTAGAGGCGTAGAACAGCCCCTCCCCTAACCCCTCCCGCAAGCGGGAGGGGGATTAGCCGCGCAACCGTGCGAACAGCCGCGGGACGAACCCGTTGCGCGTCATCCAGTCGAAATACACGCGATAATCCGGGTCGAGCTTTAGATGCCGCTCCTCCGTTTTCGCGCGCCAATAATAGACTCCGCTGACCGCCGCCATCAGCAGCGTCGCACGCGCCGCGTCGACGACGCTGCCCAGCGTCAAAACGGGGATCGTCGAGATCCACCAGAACAGGTTCTTCGACAGATACGCCGGGTGACGCGATACCGCATACGGCCCGTGCGTCAGGATCCCCCGGTTGGTCAGGTTCGAGAAGCGGAAGCCGAATGCCATCGTCGCCCAGGCATAGATCGCGGTCAGCCCCACCAGCACCGCGCCGATCAGCGCCAGCAGAATCGGATGCTCCTGGAACCAGTAGGCCCAATCCGACGTGCCCGGATGATAATCGAGCGGGCCGCCCGTGGTCATCAGGATGAACGGCGGATAGCACATCAGCGCCGGCATCCACGCCGCGGCGAACGGGTTGGCGCTCCGGATGTGGGAATCGAGCGGCCGGAATGTCAGCAGATAGCCGACGGTAGCGAACGCGACGTCGATCAGGAACATCAGCGTCACCAGCCATCCCGACAGCGCCACCGGGTCGCGCAACACCGACGAGACGTCGCCGCGGACGAAGTTCCCGAACCCCGGCGGGACGATCGCGAGCATGAAGGCGAGGAAGAACGTCTTCACCCCCCAGGCGCGCAGATGCCCGTAGATCGCCTCCCGTTCGACGCCCGCCTGCCCCGTCAGCCACGCGCCGAGATGCCACGCGCCATCGCGAGGCTCAACCAGATAGCGGTCGATCCACAGCACATACGGGATCGACAGCACGAACAGGATCGGTGCGGCGTTGGTGAAGCACCACATCGCGAACGCGAAATTGCCCTCCCAATAAAACCGCCCCGTGCCGTAGATCACCGCGATCCCCGCCCAGGTCGCCCACAGCCCAGCGAGTTTCGTCAAGCTCAGGTCCAGCGTCTCGCGCCAGGGTTTGGCGGCCGACCAGTCGATCCCGGTGGTCGGGCTGCGGTGGACCTTGTCCACCAGCAACGACCAGACGACCATCGGCAATCCGCACGCGGCGACGTTGACGAGCGCCGAGTACGGCCCGTCCATGCCGAAATGGCGCGCAAGGGCGATCCAGGCGAGCACGCCTACGAGACCCGAGAAGCCCGCACCGTGGCTGACGGCCGACCGCGGACGAGGGTCGGTCCCGGCCGTTCCGGAAAGCTGCGCGTCGTGATCCATAACCGCGGTCATTAACGCGGATTGGTAAGCAAGCCATGAAGCATGTTTACCGATCCATTCTGAACCAGGATCATCCCCACCCCGGGTCATCGGCAATGGCAGCAAACGCTCCGAACTTAGAGGGCAACTCGCGCTGGGACGCCAGTTTTCCTCGACCGCATCCACTGCATGACGGGCTTCTCGACGATCAACCAGCTTGCCCAACCCAACGCCAAGGCGATCAGCCACGTCGCGACGATCATCACGGGCAGGGACAGACTGGGGACATACCAGTGAAGCAGTTTCGTCACCGGCCAAGCGTAGAGATAGAGCCCGTAGGATACGTCGTTTTCGTTATTAACGCGGCTCAGAATGCCCGAACCGCTCTTCTCGGCGACCGCGAAGATCAGGTACGCGCCGAAGACGATCGTCCCGGCGATCGCCACGCTTGCAACGAAGAGCGAGGCAACAAATCCGACGGCTGCAACCATCAAGAGCGGATTGGTGAATTTGATGGTCGACCGATACGCATAGAAGGTCGCGCCGGCGAGAAACGCCGCGAGTAGTCGGAACTCCTGCCTCGGACTACCCACCGCGGTAATTCGCAGGTCGTTCAGCGAATAGAAGTAAGCGTCGGAGGCGACCGGGGTGGGGTGCCAAGCTACCGCGTCGGGCACCGGAACGACGCAGGTCAGGATCAGGCAGACGACGGTCAGTCCCAACAGCCAACGTCCGCGCCTGAGTATTCCCAGAAAACCGAGCGCGATCACCAGCAGGTAACAACGGAACTCATAGGCGATAGTCCACAGCGAGCCGTTCAGCATGGGATACGGCGATCCCGGAAACGCCGTGGCGATGGCCGGTGGCTGAAGCAGCAGGCAGTCGATCATCAATCGGCCGAGCGAACGGACGTCGAAATTCGGGATCGCTCCGCCCAAGGGCGCGACGACGAATGCGCAAATCGCAAATGCGACGATGAAGCCCGGATATATTCGGGCGACACGTTTGCTGAGGTATGACCCTGCGCTTGGGCTGTTGAGGTAACTCGCCGATATCAGGTAGCCGCTTACGATGAAGAAGCAGTTTACCGCCAGCTCGCCGAACGAGATCGTTCCGAAGAGGCGGGTCAGTAATTCCTGGCTCCGATTACCGTCGATCAATTCCGGCGTATGCGCCAAAACGACCATCGACGCGAATATCAGGCGTAACGCACCGAACCCGTTGTTATGATGGCCAAAACGCTTTGGCTTTCCTGACAATTCCACACAACGCCCTTTGATTAAGGCCGCCGATTAACAAACCGTTTATTACCCGGCAATGAAATACGACTTGTTACATCGTCGCAATATCGCGCCCAGCCTAATTTTGGCAATCATTTCAGTAACTAATAATATTACGGTCATTATGGATTCGATATGAATAACGTCCAACCATTTTGAATTATGCGCCATAGATATTGTTACTATTATCGGCAGTCGCGCCTGTTATCTGATTGATCGCGATCGATATTTTCCGCGGCGACGATCTACGATTGACGGCAATCCCAAGCTGGTTGCCAGTGTCATACGGTGGAGTTGACAGGGGGCTGCGCACAAACCAGACGAAATTTATGTTCGGAATTTTATTAAATCGCCTTATTTCAATGATTAATAGTATTTTTCATCGGCAACTCGTGGATGTGAGTGTTCGACAAGCCAGTGGGTCGTGTCCCCAGGGAGGACGGTGCCGCGTCTGTGACGCAGATTGCCACGTCGAGGCGAGACTTTGCGCAGAATGCATCGACGATCGGGCGTGGTAACCAAGCTCGGCGTGGTCGTTCTAGCGATTGCGAGCGGTGCCCGACTTGGCTGTGGATCGAGGATGCGATGTTAGTCCGGCACGTCGTTACCAGACGGCGCGTGCATACTATGCCGCCAGGCGAGGGTCACGAATAGGCTCGATTCGGGTATATGTTGCGGCGCAATGTATCGGAGTCGAACAATGCTGGTGAAGGTCCTCCTCATCCTTCTAGCGCTTGCTGTTGCCTTTCATCTCGAGCGATCGCGACGGCACGGCAGACAGGAACAGCGCCGTCTGGCGCGGCGTATCCGCCACGAAAAACAGCAGGCGGAATGGGAGAAGAACGTCGTCAAGCACTGAGGAAAGCGATGTTCGCGCAGCCGTTAGCCGTCGATCACGAGTGCGCGTACGTCCTGTCCCGGGTCCTGCAGGACCGCCCGATCAATCGCGGGGTCACGTCGTTCGTTACGGCGTGATTGGAGACATCGCGATGTCCCAGCGATTATCGCGTGATGCCTCGAATGGGCATGGCGGAGTATTCGGGGCTACGGCCGGGGTGACGATCCGAAGAAAGATGCATCCGTAGGGGTCGACCTGGGACTTCGCTGTCTCTCGTCGCGCTATGGCCGCGAGTCCTAACGACGCGCCTGCCCTAGCGGATGGAACACGCAAGGTGGCACGGTCAATGGGCTAACGCCCGGCCAAGCAGTGTTCCAGTTCGGCTCGAAGCGTTTCGACCAACTGCGTAGCCGATATCACGCGTGCGAGCGGCGCACCCTGCCCGGCCCATTGCGCGCCGAAGCCGTGTTCGCCGTGGACTTTTGCCGCAGCGTGCAACGCCTTTCCGGCATCGTAGGCGATCGGATAGTCCGGCGGAGCGCGCCCCTCAAGCCGATCGTCGAGCGCGGTAAAACGATTGGCCAGCGCGCGCGCCGGGCGTCCGGAGATCAATGCGGTCAGCGTCGTATGATTCCCACCCGGCCCGACAAGGGCTGCACGATAGGCCTCGTCCGCGCTGGATTCCGGGCAGGCGATGAACGCAGTGCCTAATTGCGCAGCGACGGCGCCGAGATCGAGCGCGGCAGCGATTCCTGCGCCATCCATGATCCCGCCGGCCGACACGATCGGCAGTCCGCCCTGCCGGACCAACAGCCGCGTCAGGACAGCCATGCCGAGCGCATCGTCGCGCGCGGCGGGATCGAAGACGCCGCGATGGCCGCCAGCCTCGATGCCTTGGGCGACGATCGCGTCGAGCCCCGCGGCCTCGATCGCGGTCGCTTCGTCAATGCTGGTCGCCGTCGCCATCAGGACGATGTCGCGCTTCCGCAGCGCCGCGATCACGTCGGCGGACGGCAGCCCGAAGTGGAAGCTGACGACGGGCGGGGCCGTGTCGAGAAGCATCGCCAGCATGTCGGGATCATCGTTGAAGCTCTTGTAGATGGTCTGCAGTGCCGTCGGGGCTGCTGCGCCGTACTCGGCGAAAACCGGCGCCAGTCCTTCAAGCCATAACGCTTCGCGGCCGGGGTCCGGCTTCGGGCGGTCATGGACGAACACGTTGACGTTGAAGGCGCGATCGGTCCGGCCGCGCAGTTCCTCGATCATGGTTCGTGCGCCGACCGCGTCGGTTGCGCCGACGCCGATCGAACCGAGGCCGCCCGCATTGGATACGCACGCCGCCAGCAAGGGCGTGGACACCCCCGCCATTGGCGCCTGTATCAGCGGCATCGTCAGCTTGAGATGATCCAGGAGGTTCATGGGCATGGTATTCCGTGAATTGACGGTCACCTATGAACGTTGCCGGACGCCATGGGAACGGCGACAGGTGGAAGACTGCCAATCGAAAATAGTCCCGTCGCCGCCTCGTACCCATCCGAGTTTTCCGAAACGACGTCCGAAGCCGTTTTCCGGCTTTCCGAACGCGATTCTGCGCCGCTTCGTCAATGACGCCATAACTCATAGATGTTAAGGATCACCTCGAAGGCGATCAGCCCGATCACGGCAAGCTCGAGCCGCAGCGAGCGCTTGTCCTGCACCAGGTCGAGCAGCCATTCGGCAGCGTCGCCGATGACCTCGAGCTTGCGTTCCATGGCACGTGCGCGGTCGCCCAGTTCGAACTCGGCTTCGAGGCGTCCGTAAAGCCGGTCGAGTTCGGGATGATCCCAGAGCAGGTCCGGCTTCTCGGAGATCTGTGCCCGGCCGACGACGCGGTGCTGCGCGGCGAGAACGTCACCGATGCTCTGCATGACGCGGCGGATCGGCATCACCGCACGACCGTGGATGCGCAGTTCGTTGATGAGCGGCTCCACGCGATCGAATGCTTCGGCAATACGGCCTTCATCCCGCGCGAGGACAACGCTCCGGGCGACGACGGTGGCCGTCAGCAACAAGCGTTCCCGTGACGCCTCCTTCAATCGTATGTGTCCGTCTGCACTGACCGTCTCCTCGCGGTCCGCGGAAATCTCGATCCAGGCGGTTTCCGTTTCGGGCGTGGCCAAGGGATCGATGATGTGCTCGGACAGGGTTTCGATGAACCGACGCTCGGTTTCGACCGCCGCCCCGATCAGCACTAGGACACCGTAGCGAAAGACGAACGCGGCCCCGACCCCCGACAGGTTGAGGGTTTCGGGCTCCGCGAAGTCCTGCAAATTGCGGGTATCGATACGCGTACCCAGCAGAAGCGCTCGCACGTCGCCCCTGGCGGGTTCGCCAGGCAGGGGTGCACCCAGCACCTCCCTGATCCCGACGCTTATCGTTCGCAGCGATCCGCCTTCAACCATGTCGCGTCACAACCATGGGACCGGCCTTATCAGTTTCAGACACATCGTCTCGCGACCGATTTAGCGGCTGCCGAGCTACACGTAGCGTCACACGATTGTTGCCAGGCATGCAATCGATGAAAAGGACCGAGGCGGCGCCAGTCCATTGCCTGCATCGGCAAAGCCGTGCCAACACCATGCGATGTATCGCGCTTCATCCTTGGCGGTTTTGCCGCTGTTTCTGGTTGCCGCCCCCGCCTGGGCACAGCAACAGGATACGCAGGCGTGGGAGCAGCTCAACGTGGTCGTTCCCATCGCACCCAAATTGCGGGTGACGCTGGAGGAGATTGCGCGGACCAGCGACCGCCAGGACGGGATCTACACCACCGAGTTCGGTGCGCTTCTCGGCTGGCAGTTGGCCAAGGGCGTCGAACTCGGATTCGGATACCGCCATGTCGGATTTCACAGTCGCAACCTCGGGCCTGACGAGGACCGGCTCCGCCAGCAGATCGTGGTCACCAGCGGGCGCTTCGCCGGGCGGTTGCGACTCGACGAACGCTTCAACCCGGACGGTAGCGAGATCGGCTTCCGGATCCGCCCGTTGTTGCGATACAATTTGCCGATCGGACCCAAGCGATTGGCCTTGTTCGTCAGCCACGAAAGCTTTTTCCTGCCGAACAGTACGACCTGGGGCCAGCGCGCCGGGTATGAGCGGATGCGCAACATCGTCGGGCTGGCCTTCCCGATCGGCAAGGCGGTGACGGCCGATGTCGGCTATCTCAACCAGTACCGGTTCGCGCGCGGTGGCGCACGCGCCCAGATGGACAATGCGCTGAACCTGCAGCTTACCTTGAACCTGGGGACACTTGGCGTGGCGGGCCTTCACGATTGAGGTCCTCGCGCTGAAACGTAGGTCCCGAACTCGAATTGCCGCGTCATCGTCGAATGCCCTGCCTCCGAACGTTCACCGCTATGTATCAGGACACCACTTGCGCGCGGTCCGCTTAGACGCAACGATAGGTCATGTCGTTCCTGCTCTCGCTCTTGCTTCTTCAGGCCGCCGCCACCCAGACGCCGCCGCTTACCCCCGCGGTCAAGACCGCCCCGTCCACGTCGAAATGGCCGGCACGCGACGCGCAGTTCACGGTCCGCCGCTTCCGCTTCCGCTCGGGCGAAACTCTGCCGGAACTGCGCCTCAACTATACGACGCTGGGGCACCCGCACCGGAATGCACGGGGTGAAATCGACAATGCGGTGATGGTCCTGCACGGTACGGGTGGCACCGGCCGCCAGTTCCTCAGCCCGCAGTTCGCCGACGAACTCTACGGCCCGGGTCAGCCGCTGGACATCACGCGCTACTGGATTATCCTTCCCGACGGGATCGGGCACGGCAAATCCTCGAAACCGTCCGACGGGCTGCACATGCGGTTCCCGCACTATGATTATGACGACATGGTCGAGGCGCAGTACCGGCTGCTCCACGACGGCCTGGGCATCCGCCACATGCGGCTGATCATGGGAACGTCGATGGGCTGCATGCACAGCCTGATCTGGGGCGAGACGCACCCCGAGTTCGCCCGTGCGCTCATGCCGCTCGCCTGCGAACCTGTCGAGATAGCCGGGCTGAACCGCATGTGGCGCAAGCTCGCGATCGACGGGATCAAGGCCGATCCGGCCTGGGCAGGCGGCGAGTACCGGACGCCACCGGTACAGGGCCTGCGCACGGCCGCCAGTCTGCTGTTCGTCGCCGGCGCCGCGCCGCTCTACTTCCAGAAACAATATCCCGGGCGCGATGCCGCCGAGGCCTTTGCCGAGCAGCGGGTCGCAGCCTCGATCGACGGGACGGATGCCAATGACCTCGTGTATCAACTCGATGCCTCGCGGACCTACTCGCCTTGGTCGCGGCTGGAGGCGATCACTGCCCCGACGACCTGGATCAACTCGGCCGACGATTTCATCAACCCACGCAATCTCGATTACCCGCAACGCGCCGTTGCCCGCATGAAGAACGCGCGATTTCGGATGATTCCCGAGAGCACCGACACGCGCGGGCACGGCACCCACACCGCCGCCCGGTTCTGGAAGCAGGACCTGGCCGACCTGCTGCAACGCACCGAATAGATGCCGGAGGACGCGGCGACAGAAATTGCGTAGTTCAGCCGTGCGTTATCGCCTGCGTGGCAATCGAGCCGTCAGACGCAAGATGGGAAATGACATGCGATTTGTTCAGATCGAGATCCTGCCGCAGGGCAAGGCGCTGGTAGATATCGACAAGCTGACCCACGCGGTACCCGAAGGCGATGGATCACGCCTGTTCCTTGGCGCGCAGCACATCGACGTGCCGCATTCACTCGCCGAACTCGAGAACGTCCTGGCTGGTCGCGAGCGAACCGACGATGGCGCAAACAGCACGGCGGGGTTCGGCATCCGGTAGGCTGACGCGACGGCCCGCGCTCGTGCACATTTGACCTGCCGCCGCCGTCGTCATCGGTCGCATTGCGAGCAGGTGGTTGCGTGTCAGGCCGTCGCCCGACGCATCAGGCCTCGTCGGTGGAGATCGGCTTCCTCGCCGCCAACTGGACCGGCTTGCCGATGACAGGGCGACCAGATGGCCATCGTCGCGCGATACAGCGGTCCTTGGCGATCCGGGCTACGCTGACGGTATCGCCCTGATTGCCGCCGAGGACGTGATACGCGGTCGCGTCTTCGCCGACATAGAACCCGACATGACCACCCCCCGGACGCTCGAACACCAGCACGGCGCCGGGAGCCAACCGCTCCGGCCGCAGTGCCGAGCCCCATGTCGACCATGACGTTGCGCGCACCGCGATAGCGGCCGGCTCGATACCGTCTTCCTGAAGACAATAGGCAACGAACACCCCGCACCACGGGACGCTGTCGGCGTTGTAGACCATCCCGAGGACCTTCATCCCCAGCCGCTTCGCCCACCCCAGGATCGTCGCGCTGTTGGCCGATCCGGCAGCTTCCTTCGTGCCCAGCTTCGCGCGCGCGGCTTTCAACCATTTGGGCTCCGTCACCATGACTTACTCGGCCTCAAAGCTAAAATCTGGGAACGCCCGTGGTTGCGCTCGAACACGGGCACTACAGCATCCGCTTCACGGTCGGCAGGATCGCCGCGACCACCGCTGCGATCGCCGCGGCGTTGGGATGCACCTGATCCGCCAGTACCATATCGGAATGTCCCAACACGCCGGGCGGAAAGAATGGCCAGACGGTCGCGCCATGCTTGGCAGCCAACGCCGCGTGGATGCCCAGATACGCCACAGCGCGATCACGGATGAACGCCGGGGGGTCGACGGTGGTCAGCAACACGGGGATGCCACAGCTACCCAGGCTCAGCAGGATCTGCTCGAGGTTCGCCCGCGTGCGCGCCACCGGGATCTGCCGCAGGACATCATTCGGTCCCACCTGAACGATCGCGAGTACGGGCCGCTGGTTGAGCGCGGACAAGAGGCGGGGCAAACGCTGCAGGACGTCGGCAGTGGTATCGCCCGACACCCCGGCGTTCACCACGCGGGCGCCAGGATATGCCGTCTGTAGAGCTGCCTGCAACCGTGCGGGAAAACTATCGGCAGCCTGCAGGCCGTAACCGGCAATCAGGCTGTCACCTATTGCCAGGATCAAGGGTCGGTCGGTCGTCATGCGTTGCCGCGAGATAGTTCACGTTCGACGCATTGTAAGACGTTGGGGTAAAGGCGTCGGATTGCTATCGCGCCGAACCTTTGACGCTGATGCCCGTTGATACGTGATGGCAGACAAACGGACGTGGCGGCGCTCATGAGCGTATTCTTCACGGCCGACACGCATTTCGGCGACCATCGCACGATCAACATCTCGCGACGACCGTTTGCCAACACCGCCGAAATGGATGCGGCGATGGTCGAGCGCTGGAACGCCGTCGTCGGCCCCGATGACGTGGTGTGGCACCTGGGCGACGTGGCACGTCGCCCGACGGATGTCGCCGAACTGCTCGCCCGACTGAACGGGAGCAAGCACCTGCTGCGTGGCAATAACGATCCGGATGCGACGCTGGCGGCGCACGGATGGGCGAGCGTCGGCGACTATGCAGAAATCGAGCTGGATGGCCGACAGCTCGTCCTGTGTCATTATCCGTTCCGAAGCTGGAACGGGCAGCACCGCGGCGCGCTCAATCTGCATGGGCACAGCCATGGTCGGCTGAAACCGATGCCGCGCCAGTTCGACGTCGGCGTCGATGTTCACGACTTCGCACCGATCCTGCTCGACAGCCTGATCGAAGCACGCTGATACACGTGCATCCGACGTCCCGCCGCTCCGGAAGCCGGCCTCAGCGTACGCGCGATCAGGCGCGCATTGCCGTCACGAAGGCCTGGAAGGCGGCGGTGGGCTGGCGTCGGCTGGGATAATAGAGATGGTTCGGTGCCAGCGTGGGTGCCCAGCCGGTGAGCACCTCGACTAGCGTGCCGTCGGCCAGTTGTAGCGCGGCGTGCGGCAGCGGCAGGCAGGTTACGCCCAGCCCCGACACCGCGGCGTCGCGCATCACGTCGATGTCGTTGGTCGTGAAGTCGCCGCGGACCGATCGTTCCAACATCCGGCCATCCCGTTCGAATTCCCAGCGGTGAACCACGCCGGACGACGTGTACCTGTAACACAGGCACCGATGCGCCGAGAGATCGTCGGGATCGACCGGTGCGGCACGCCCGGCGAGATAGGACGGGGCGGCGACGAAGACGAGCGGCACCGGCGCGCTGATCCGGACCGATATCATGTCGGCTTGCAAGCTCTGCGCGTGGCGGACTCCGCAATCGAAGCGGTCCGCGACGATATCGACGAACCCGTCATCGACCACCAGTTCGACGGCGATGTCGGGATAGGCGCGCGCAAAGTCGGCCAGCCGCGGCAGGATGGCGTAGATCGCCGCGACCCGGTGCGCGCTGACCCGGATCCGCCCCGCCGGTCGTTCGCGGGCATTGTCGAGATCGGCCAGCGAGCCCGCGACCGAAGCGATCGCCGGCCTCAACCGCGCTAGCAGTTCCTCGCCCGCGGGCGTCGGCGCCAGCGACCGAGTCGTACGGTCGAGCAGTCGAACGCCCAGTTTCGTCTCGAGCGACCGCATCGCGTGGCTGAGCGCGGAGGCAGACAACCCCAGGCGCGTCGCCGCCCGTGCGAAACTGCCGGCCTCGACGATCGTCTCGAACACCGCGAGACCGGACCAGAGATCGCGATCCATTCGTGAACATCCTTCAGCAACCCATGCGCCTGAGACGATCTAATCCTCGGGCGGTCCGGCGTCCATCTGGAGGCGACACAGTGCAGGATGCCATCATGAACCTCGACACCTATCGTCCGCTCGGCCGCTCCGGCCTGCTCGTCAGCCCGCTGGCGCTCGGCACGATGACCTTCGGTACGCCGCGCTGGGGGCTGGACGAGCGTGGCAGCCGTGCGGTGTTTGATCGCTACACCAATCTCGGCGGCAATTTCGTGGATACCGCCGACGTCTATGCGGGGGGCGGATCCGAAGAAATGGTCGGCGCGTTCGTCACCGCGCAATCATCGCGCGACCGGATCGTCATCGCGACGAAATCCGGGTTCGCTACCGGCCGCGGCTATCACGCGGGCGGCAATGGCGCACGCCACATACTGGCCTCGGTCGAGGGTTCGCTCCGCCGGCTGAAGACGGACTTCATCGACCTGTACTGGGTGCACGTCTGGGACGGCGTCACTCCTGCCGACGAATTGCTGCGGACGATGACCGCGCTCGTCGCAGCGGGCAAGATCCGCTATTGGGGCATATCCAATGCGCCTGCGTGGTATGTCGCCGAACTCGCCACCCTGGCCCGCATCCAGGGTCATCCGGCGCCGATCGGTCTGCAATATTTCTACTCGCTGGTCGAGCGTGGGGCCGAGGCCGAGCACCTGCCGCTCGCGCGGTCGGCGGGCATGGGCCTCGTTCCCTGGAGCCCCCTCGCCTATGGCTTGCTGACCGGCAAGTACGACCGCGCCACCGTCGAGGCGGGTCCGAAGCGGGCGGGAGGCGTCCCCAACCAGGCCGGGTCGGACGACACCGCGCGGCCCGCGGACGACAAGCGGCTCGACGGCGATAATCCGTTCGGCGACACGCTGTTCACCGAACGCAACTGGCAGATCCTCGAAATACTCAAGCGCATCGCCGCGGAAATCGGCGAAACGCCGGCACGCGTCGCGCTGTCCTGGGTGGTCGGGCAGCCGGGGGTCGCATCCACGCTGATGGGCGTGAGCCGGCCCGAACAGGTGACCGACAATGTCGCCGCACTCGGCCTTCGCCTGCCGCCGGAACACCGTGCCGCGCTCGATGCGGTGAGCGGCGGCAACCTGCCGTTTCTCTACGGCCTGTTCCAACCTGCCGTGCGCAACCAAGTCGTCTTCGGCGGGGGAGATGTCCGAAGCTGAAGCTTCATCCTGGAGCCGGCAACGTGGGACGAAATCTGCGCCCGTCCGGCTCCAATGGACAATCTTCGCGTTTGAGGATGTCCGGTCCGCTGCACGCTGGGATGTTGCGCGCCGGCACGGGGGTATCATGCGGATTGGGATCATCGGCGCGGGGATGGCAGGCCTTTCTTGTGCGCATGCACTGAGCGACCAGGGTCATAACCCCGTCCTCTTCGACAAGGGCCGCGGGGCTGGTGGCAGGATGTCGACGCGCCGGATCGACACGCCGCGGGGCGAGGTCGCGTTCGATCACGGCGCGCAATATCTCACGGCGCGCGATCCCGCGTTCGTCGCGCAGGTCGATCGTTGGGCGCAGGCGGGTTACGTCGCGCGTTGGTCGCCCGCCGGCGCCGATGCCTGGGTCGGGACGCCGGCAATGAATGCGCCGGTTCGCGCAATGGCGGGGGACCTCGATGTACGGTGGAACACGGCGGTCGACAGTCTCGCCCATGACGGCGACTGGCGGATCGGGGACGAACACTTCGACGCGATGATCGTGGCGGTGCCCGCCGAACAGGTCGCGCCCCTGGTCGCGGCGCATGACGGTGCGCTCGCCGATGCGGCCCGTTCCGCGGTGTCCGATCCATGCTGGACCGTCATGGCGGCGTTCGATGGTCCGGTGCCGCTCGAATGCGACCGGGTCACGGACATGGGGGCGATCGGATCCGCCGTCCGCAACTCGGCCAAACCCGAGCGCACCGGACCGGAGGCCTGGGTGCTTCAAGCCAGTGCCGATTGGTCGCGCGCGCATCTCGAAGACGTACCGGACACGGTCGAGAGGGCGTTGCTCGCAGCATTCGCCGACCATGTCGGGGCCGCGTTGCCTGCCGTAATCGCCACCAGCGTCCATCGCTGGCGGTATGCCAAGACCAACGCGCTGGACCGCGGTGCATTCTGGAACGCAGATATTCGCCTCGGCGCATGCGGCGATTGGCTCCGCGGCCCCCGGATCGAGGCCGCTTGGCTGTCCGGACAGAAACTTGCTTCGCGTGTTGGCCAGACAGGATCAATCGCCCCTGGGGAACGTCGATAGGGCCCGCCTTAACGTTGGAAGCGCCCCGCCCCCACTTCGTGGTGAAGATAGCTACAGCCATGTAATCGTGCGGGTTGTCGAGCTGGTGCGCTTGGTCGAGCGGGTCGCCGGCGCGGGCACCATGCGCGGGACGTGCCTTTCGGGCATCCCCACCTCGAACTTCGACAGGCTTCTCTTGCGGCCGCCTTTTGATCTCTCATGGCTCGCAAACGATTGCCAAATTCACAAATGTTATCGCCGCGCATTTTTGCAGCCTGCTCGCATTTTTGAATATTTTTAAGCGAGCCCAGCGACGCTAGCGCCGCGCGCATGTCGAGCACACCGAATCACACAAACGAAATTCTGCGGGCCGCCATCGCTTGGGCACTGAGTGTCGCGGACGCAGCCGAAGAGACGTTGGTTGCCGCTGTTCTAGCAGAAGCACTGTTCCACGCCGAGGAACTGAGCACTTCCCAAGGCGGTGCCCGATTGGAGCAGTCCGACCGAGCGGCCGCCATCTACTGATTATGCCGCCCGTATCGAAAAAATGTGCGACAAATCAGTGAGATCCGCCGCTGCAAGCGCGACGAAAACACATTGCGCGGAGCGCGATGCTGCGGTTAGCGTGACGCATGAGCAGTTTGACGATCACCGCGCTATGCTTTGGCGCCGTTCTCATCACCATGATTGTCGTGAGCAGGCGCGGGGACCGACCCGATTGACGTTGCCCCAGCCATATGCGGACGCGCTCGACCTATTGAGATAACTGGGTCGTATCCGCCAACCGCCCATGAGCCCGGCGAACGGCATAATTAGAAGAATCGAAGTACCATGCGACAACCTCGCCTTACGCGGCGGCGACTTTCGCGTCGATCATTGCCAGAAGACTAGACGACCGGTTATCAATCTTCCGCATGAATAGCGCGTCGCTTGCGACTATTCGTAAATAGTCGCTTTCATCAAGTGTGCGCGGAACCTTGGGGTTAGGTCTGTCGAAGTCAACATGATGCAAGGCCGCCTGCTGTAAGGCTGGCTTATGGCCCATGGTCACATCGTACGCGATATGGTTCGCGCGCGGCGACGCCTTGATCAGGGTTTGAAAAACCATTTCGTCCGGGGACCGGGCATAGCGAAACCAAGACACAATCTGTGGCTCATGCCGCCACACATGAAGAATGTAATCGACTGCAGCGCGCGTCAATGACCACCAGGAGGCGCCGTAATATATTGGAAACCCGGATCTCGTTTTGGTAATCTCGACGAGACATGCTCCGCAATCCGAACAATTCGACGATGTCCAGTTCGAGGATTCGTGAGAAAGTGATTGCCGAGAAAAAATCTGTTGGCGCAGCGGTCGAATTGGCTGTCGCCGGCGGCGTCTAAACACCGGTCCACTTGAATATACTCGCGGTCCTCAATCAGCTTTTCGCGAATGACGGATCTGCTTTTGATCGGATAGTCCGAACCGCTCAGCAGGACGAACCGGTCCGCCCCAGCTATATGGGCCGCCTTCAGTAGCTGAAACACGGCTTCCACCATTCCAAACCCGCACCAATTGATCGAAACACGATCTTTGATGAAGACCGCGCCGGGCAGCGCCCGGCGCAACGGAGTCTCATCGGCCTTCGCATCGACGTGTACGAAGAAGCTGACATCGTCAGAAGCAAGCTTTTCTACCAGTTGGACTGTGGCAGATGGCTCCTGGTGATTAAGGATAAGACAGGATATCCGCATATTCCACAGCTTATCTAGGCCAATCCTTAAATCGACGTTACGAAATTACAAAGACGTGAAGATCTCGTTGCGATCTACGGCTAGCCTTGAGTTGCCGGATCGGTTGAAGAGATTACCAGCGCGTCGTGCGCTCGCCAGAAGCTGACGCTAAATTGCTCGGCCTATTTTCGATGCTGGCAACCGCTTCGTATCGAGCCGTCAAATTAGGCCTTCCGCCCCACCCTCTATCTGCCGCACCTACCTAAACCCCACTAGTGTTCGATCCTCGGGATCGTGCCGCCACGGGAGCCGCGGCAGGCCCACCAAATGAGCAAGCATCAGTTTTTATGTTGATTTCTTACAAGACTGTCCCATATTTGGACCGGCAGGACGGCCATAACCGCCGCCTAAGGAGAGTCTGAAATGGCAAACGCAACATTCTCCCGCGACGCGCATACTAGCGCTCGGCCGCACCCGTTTGGCGCCCATGGCATGCTGCTGGCGTTACCGATTAGCGTCGCGCTGTGGTTGCTTATTGCCCTGCCATTTATGTAAAGGACCAACCTTCGGCTTAGTGTCGTCGGGTTGTTCAGCGATGCCATACCGCGAGGCGGCACATCATTGGCCCCGGTCCGTCAAACCTCCGGCGACCTCAAAGCGCACAGTCTAACCGAATCTCCCCGCGTCGTTACGCTAGACAAAACATTGTGCCGCCGCGTTTCTGTTGCGGCATCTCGAGGCGTGGCGCTCTTGAGGGTGTTCGATCGGCAATGATTGAGTTCCACCGTTCTCATCGCGGCGGGTTGTCACGGTGAACATATCGTCTCCTCGCTGGCAAGTCACGGCGTCTCGCTGACAAGCGTCGCGATGGCCAACCGAATAGAGCGTCGAGACTTGTTCCGGCGGTCGTCTCGAAGCTTGCGGTGCAGCACTCGATAGGCATCGGTCCCATGCCTTGCGACAGCGTAACGGAGGCATTCGCGTGCAGCCATACGCTGCTGTTCCGTTGCAAGAATGCGATCCACGATGACGGACGTCTGATAGAGCATTTTCAACATCGCACGGTTCCCAAATTATTGAACAACCATATCGGATGAGTCGTAAACCCTTTGTAACTGTTGTTAAATTTCAGCCGAGCCGGCCAATCAGTAATGGCGCCAAATAGCCTCAGTTTCGCAGCCTACAGGCGAAGGGTCCGACAAAGTGGCCGCCGACCGTACGCCAGAACCACATGGTTATGCGACATGGAGGACGGCGTCCCTCCAAATGACGGTTGCGGCCCAGCAGCCCCTGGCGCTACCAAATACCGTCGCGGCGAGCTTTCAATCCGTGTTCGTCACACGCGCTCGTCGCGACATCGTCTCACTTTGGGAATGTCGACGTATTGCACCCCGAATGAGTAAGTGGCAGTGTCGCACCACTGCAGCGGGTTGAGCTTTCCCAAGACGCCTCCCCGCTGCGGTGCCTCTTCGGAATTTCGGGAAGCGCTGATCTAGCTGCTGCGCCTTTACCGACCACGTTCCCTTCCGATGGCATTTCGTTGATGCATCGGGTGTGTTCTTTTTTGGTGTAACGTTGTTCCGAATTGATCGAACCGCAGTCCGTGGCGAGTCTTTTTGGATGCTCGCTGCCGCTATCATTGCGATTTGCATGGCGCCGCGTTCGTGGGGATTTGGGATCGATATCGCCGCAATTCTCATCGTCTTCCCGACGATACTGGCATGCGGCGCCGCAGAAGGACGCGCGCCTGATAAGATGCTGATCTGGCTGGGCGACCTGTCCTATCCCCTATACATGATCCATTGGCCGATTTTGATGCTAGTCACCGGTTTTGCTCCGTCCGATCCGATCATTGGAATGGCAGGCGCGTGCCTCATCGCGGTGGTAATTGCGCGCGCTGTGTTAACATACGTCGATGAATCGGTTCGAGGCCAACTGAGACGTTTGGTATCCCAGCCCGAGCGCGCGCATCACGCTGCTGAAGGGTATAGCTTAAGAGCTGGCACACAGGGCTGATAGGACGCCCACAAGTGACCGTCAGGCACGCAGAGCGGCGATTCGGGAACTTGGGCATCAGAATAGAATAGTCTTCAAGAATGGGTGTCAAATTTGGTTAACGTCTAGGGAACTTCCTACCCGCCACGCGCGTCCCTTGATGCGACATGCCGCACGGCAGCTAGGAGAGAGAGAGATGCGGAAGGACCTCAAGGCTCAGCCTGACCAGAGCCGTGATGCGACGCCTTCCGAGGTCATGCGTGCTTTGATCATCGGCGCGATACTCGGTCTGACATTTTGGGCGCTTGTCGCATGGGTCATCGCCGCAGCTATCTAGGTGGCAGCGGAGGCCGTGACGACGGCGGCGACGGCCTCGGTCCGCCTAAGGGCTGCGACCTCTTCTGTTGCCGTGGTCGCGCAGCGCGCGGCGAATAGACCGCGTTCGGTCAGTGCCATGGCGAGCCGCATCCGCGCCCGCTCCGGTCGGAGAAAGGCAATCATGGTGTCGATGGGATTGACGACGACCGCCCCTGCATCGTCGGAATGATACGCGAAGGCTTGACCATTCCGAGAGCAACGGGAAAATCGTCCATACCCTCCTCGCTCGCAGTTGCAGGACGCCGACGACGATGACCGACGCGATATCGCAGCTGCCGCAAGTGAGACGCGACTTCAGGCGTGCGGGACGTCCTGAGAGCGGTCGAAGGTGGCACGGCCGCGCGGCGCGCCACAATGACATGCTGCGATCTCATTTCTGCGACACCGAAACGAGATTCTTGGTAGCATACCATCGTTTCACAGGGTCGATGACGAAAGCGAACCCAGCTATCTCGACGCTAGTGTGGGCGCCGACTCGCTTCGAGGGCTGCCGCGCCCTCTGCTGACATCGCATTCCACTCCGCCTTGGTATGGCAAACCTTCTTCGAAAAGCGTGATCCGGTAGTCTCTTCGGATCGACAAATCAGCTTGTCAGAAACCGTGGGCTTGGCAGTCGGCGAGTGAACAGCTGGGGCGACGGATACGGGTTGCTGAGCGGATGCGGTGGCAGCCAGAAAGACCATGGACACCATGGCAAGGGTACTGAACTTACACATCGCAAATCTCTCCATTCAGGCTGGTCGAAAACCTAGCCGAGGGATCTTAGTATGCAAGAACTCGATGTCACCGTTTAATGGACCGAATCTGGGCCCCTCTTCGTCCGGATAGAACGCGTTGGGTCAAGGGGCAGTTGGGCATGTGCACCAGCATGAGATTGAGGATCGCTCGATCCGGCGACGCGCCCTTGTGCCCCACCTCGCGCCACCGACAATCGGCGCGCTCATTCAGGACCGTCGAGAACGCTGCGTGGTACCCGTGCGGGAGCGTGCCCAGCGTGGTCCCCTGCCCGGTTGAGCAGGGCGTTCAGCGTGTTCCCTGACATCGGGTATGCGCGTGGCGCTCGCCGGAAAGACGATCGGCAGGTGGCCGACAGCCGCCGGACCACGCGCGGCAGGTCGACGCCTCGGAGCGAGCGGGACGCAGTGGTCGCCGGCCTTGTTCGCCTTGCGGCCCTCGTTTCCCTTGATCCGAACCGCGCGATCCGCCACCGAGCGGCTAGGACGAATGCGTCAGGCCTCGACCCAGTCGATACCCTCAATCTCGTCCCAGCGAGCTTATGTGGACTTCATTGGTCGGACAGCCGTCAAGGCCAAGACCTGGAGGGCGAACCGCTTGTTATCACAGTGGGCCAGCACGGCACGGACCGCGGCGATCCGTTCGTATAGGTCCTCGATACCGTCGATAATGGAAGGATGCTTCGTCGCGCGGGGTTTCTCCTGCAGGATCTTGCCGAGGCTGGCCGCCGGGTCGGCACCGCAAAGCCCGACCGCGATACCATAGAGGTAGATGGAGGATGTCCTCTGGCGAAGGAGACGAGCGGTCTCGATCGCGCCCCGCTAATCGACCTTGTTCAGCACCTCCATCAGCTTAGGTGCGCGGACCAGCCGCATGGACGCTCCACCAGTTCGGCTTGCGCAGCGTGTGCTACCGACGAGCCACTATCTCGAAGGTTTTACCGCCAGCGAAAGCACGAACTTCGCTTTGATCTGGCGCTCGATGGCAGGATCGCGTCCGTCGGCCAGTGTAGCGTGCGCCCGTCGCAGGTCAGCCTGGCATTGCCGAGGGTCGGCGCCAGGGTAATATCCGCGTGACAGCGTCTTCCGAGGCGTGCTGCCGTCGGGCTTTGTCGACTCGCCGTACGAATGATTCATCCGCCAGTGACGGCGGCCGCCGGCGAGCGTGACGTAACGATAGAGCGATCCAGAATCACCCACGGTATAGATGCGTCCTTCGCTTTCGCGGCTTCGATCTTGGCGTCGTTGAGCGTCCGCGCATCATACCATAGAGCGCAAAGTCCATACCGGACGAGGTACCATACCGACGTTTGGACGATAGCGCACACCAACGCAGGACCATCGCGCCAAAAAGCGCGCCCTGGGACGGTAAAGTTCACTAAAATATTGGATAGGTGGCGGAGCTGTCAGTTTAATGCGGACGCGTCTCGGCAGGTTAAGGATGGTTTTTGAGGGTAAGGCTCAGCTGACGAACGCCTGCCACTCCGCCAGTGTCGATGAGATGTCATTTCATGTTGAAGTGGTTGAGGACGTTGGCGTGGACAGAGGCGAACTTCTCAGCGTCTTCATCTGCCGGAACCTGAGCATTGCCCGCTCTCGTGGTCGGAATGCCAGGTGGCTGTTTTCCACTCGGCTGTTGGCCCAACGACCGATGTCTTGGCGATCACGGCAGCGAAGCTCGGTCATGGCAGCACCGTAGCTGCGCAGACCGTCTGTGGTAATCCTGTCAGGCGAGCCATACCGCTTCAACGTCTTCCTCATGAAGGTGAGCGCCGCCGCCTTGTCACGGGTCTTGGTGACGTAGCTTTCCAGAACCTTACCCTCCATACTCATCATGCGCGCAAACTCGTCTATCGCTGTTTCCTTAGTGGTAGCGCTCGGAGCGAATGGGTTTAACTACTGGTTCTTTGCTGGTGCGGGGACGGCCTGAGATGGGCGAACTTCGATGCGGTGTTTTCGGTGGCTAGGGTCAGGACCCATTGATCTGAGCGGCTCGATCTGATTCAGGCTCCGTGAGGAGACCGAGGATGAGCGACCTGTACTGGCTGACCGATGAGCAGATGGCGCGGCTCGAACCGTATTTTCCCAAGAGCCACGGCAAGCCACGGGTTGATGACCGACGAGTGTTGAGCGGCATCGTTTTCGTCAACCGCAACGGGCTGTGATGGTGCGATGCCCCTCGGGAGTATGGCCCACACAAGACGCTCTACAACCGGTGGAAGCGATGGGGCGAAAGAGGTGTCTTCCTCCGCATAATGGAAGGACTGTCGGCTGCGAGCGCCACGCCGAAGACGATCATGATCGACGCGACCTATCTGAAGGCGCACCACACGGCGTCCAGCCTGGCGGTCAAAAAGGGGGCCTTGGGCGCCTCATCGGTCGCACCAAAGGCGGTATGAATACGAAGCTGCACGCCGTCGCCGATGCAGAAGGCAGACCGCTCAGCTTCTTCATGACCGCGGGCCAGGTCAGCGACTACACCGGCGCTGCCGCGCTGCTTGATGATCTACCCAAGGCGCAGTGGATGCTGGGCGACCGTGGCTATGATGCAGACTGGTACAGGGACGCCCTTCAGGCAAAGGGCATAACGCCCTGCATTCCGGGACGAAAATCCCGGATCATCCCCGTCAAATATGACAAGCGCCGCTACCCGCTACGATCGATGCCCGACCGTCTTCTTTTCCGCTATCGCGCTCGCCGCCACCGTCATCTTCTGGCTCTGATCAATGAGTCGTGAGCCTAAGCACGTCCAGGCTCCGAGCCAGTGCGAACAATTCAGTCACCGGTGGCATTTCCTGCATTTGAAATCTCCGCATCCGCCTGCTCGCGCAACGTTGCATACTCTGCCGCCATATTCAGATGCAGGGCTTTCACAATGGGGTTAGTAGCCAGCGCTGCCATGTCGAGTTCTTGCTGGGTGCGCATCAAGTAATACTGGTCATCTGTGATGGCTCCCATTGCTCCCTCCACAGGCAAGTTTTAACAGCCTACGACACTGTTTCTGCGGCGAATATACTCGTCATGAGGCCGCGCATCATAATCAGGATTAGCACGATTGTTTGCCACATAGATTTGATCTGATCGCGAACTTAATATCGCCTAATGAGGGCGCGGACGCGGGATCTACGACTACGCGCTTTTGGCCCGGACAATTTTTCCGACGCTGAACCCGCTTAGCCAGGCAAAACGCTGATCCATGGCTTCGTGGAAAGCGAACGGACAGGCGTTCGGGAAGCCTTTGTCCAGACCACTTTTCAAGCCCGCATCATAGGCGGCGCGTAACGGGTCATGGCGCATATGCGCTTAACGTCGCGCTCAGGAGAATGGCGCCTCGAAAAGTAACTTTTGTTTCCCTGTACCAAAACCGTCCTCTTGGTAGATCGGCCGTGTTACTGCTTTGCGATGACAATCATCGAACGGGCATTCGAGATCGCGCGGAGCGGCAAAGCGCGCTCGATAACGGATATCCGCACTCAGTTAAGGCGGGAGGGTTTCGATCATGTGCAATCGCATTTGGGCAGCGCGGCGCTCCAAAAGCAGCTGAAGGGACTGATCAAACCGCCGAGTTAAAGGAGCACAACCGCACTAGCGTTCTTCCTTTGTTCCGCTATGATCCGGGTATGGAACACGCACCCGAGTCGATGCGCGACGGCGCACAGCCCTTCAGTCAGACTCACACCCTGATTGCCGAAATCCTGCCAGAGCTTCGGCCTTGCGAGATGCAGACCATCTTTTTCCAATGCTTCGAAGACGGTCCTGAGACCCTCCTAGCGCCGATTGAGGCAGAGTTCGCGCGGCGTGGGCTGTCACCCTACGGCAAGTTCTCGACCGATTGCTTCTGATGACTAGCGTGATTTCGCCGGAGCGAATTGCGGCGATCATCGAGGACGCGCCTGCATGGGCTTTGATCGGCCTTACAGCACCACGCGAGGGGCTGAGGGCAGACGCACGCCTAGAAGTCGCAAGGCATGTCTACGGGACTCTATATCAGCCTGTAGACGCTGAAACGGCGCAGATGGCTTTGCCCTGGTGATCCTGTGGGCAACACGCGGTTTAGGACGCTGGGGGATTTCACGAAGCACGAAGCTAATGTGGGATGCGTCTGCTCCAAATGCGGACGTAAGGGTGCCGTGCACCGCCTGGTTTTAGCGAGGTGGTGTTACCTCAAACGCAAGAACATGACGGTGGAATGCCTCCCCGGATATCTGCGGTGTTCGGCTTGCGGTAGCAGGCCAAACAGGATCGCACCGACGCCGCTACCGCCGTCTTTTCCTGGTTACGGTCGGGACGAACGCCAATGGAAGCGCTTCGAGCGGAAGCTGAGAGGGTAAGGTGGCCTTCTTGTAAGGGCGGGCGTCATCACCGACCATGTCCTTTGGCAATGGCCGCTGACGCCCGCTCGACCGTCCAGATGGGCCAGCATCACAGGGGAGCGCCGGGAACACACTACAGCCTAGGCAGTTTATAAATATGCTGGAAGCGTCCTGCCCTTTCGGGGGGAACGGCGGTGAAAGCTCGCAATGCCCTGTCGGTCTCCAGATCGACAGGGCATTTTCGTAACCATGTACGGAACCGACGCCGGCCTGTACTGTTATTATTTTAACCGGTCGGGCACTTCCCCCCCCCCCCCCTTGGTCTCGCCGGTTCTAAAGCGCCCTGCTGCCTCCCCCCGCAGCGGGGCATTTTTATTGTCTGATCCTTTGGACATCGGGCTAATCGAGATTCTGCATCCGCAACGATGGCTTAGAGATGTCAAAGTCAAAGATACGACGGAGCCGTTTTCGCACGTGACGGGTTAGTGCGGCATGTCCCTCTCAACAGTCCCCTATGCGCTTGCCGTTGACGATGACCCGTTCATCCTCATGGATGTCACAGGCATTCTCGAAGACGCAGGTTGCCGCATTTGTGAAGCGGATAACGGCGATGCTGCGATCGCGATGCTCCCTGAGTACGCGCACACAATCACCCTGCTCTTCTCAGACGTCGATATGCCGGGCGATACTAACGGGTTCGCGCTCGCCCAACACGTCGCGGAGAACTACCCCTGGATCGAGATCGTCATCGGCAGCGGCCACCTCCGGCCAAGGCGGGTGACTTGCCCGAAAAGGCGACATTCGTAGCCAAGCCGTTCAATGCGCAGATGATCCATGGCCATCTCCGCGAAACCTTGCCCGATGGCAAGCTGCCGGAGTTGCTGAAAAAGCGATCTAAGCTGGCGTTCACACCGAACCCAAGTTGCCCAACCGATAACAATTGCCGACGTGTGTTATGCACGAATAGAGATCGGCAAAGGACGGGGAAGTCCACGGGCTTATCGGTGTTGAGTTGAAGGTTGACGAGATCAAACCGGATCGAATTACATCTAAAAAGGTACCACCTTGCTGGCGTTTATCTCCGGTGACTTCTCAATCGGGGTTCACTCAGCCGTTGTTGATCGTCAGGCAGTCGGTCTCATCCGTTGAAGCGATCTCACAAAATATTTTTTGAAAGGTTGTACGATATTCAGGGAACCCTACTTGCCCGTCAGTTAAATGGAGCACCGAATGTCTGACGATACCTACCAGCCCAACGCTGTTGAGCTCGCTACCGAGCTGACAATCGCTTGGCTCAGCAATCCAAATACCCGTACGTCGGCCGACGACGTTCCTGCATTTCTATCGCAGATGCACAGCAGCGTTCAGTCGCTTGTTGGCGGTCCACAGACCGAAGAAATCCCTGCAGAGGAGCCCAAGGAATACGTTGGCGCGGTAACGGCCCGGAAGTCCCTCGCCAGCCCCGATCACATCATCAGCATGATCGATGGCAAGCCGTACAAGACGCTGCGTCGTCACCTCGCTACTAACGGCATGACGCCAGTGGAATATCGCGAGCGTTATGGCCTGAAGGCTGATTACCCCATGGTCGCTCCTACCTATTCAGACGCGCGCCGCACCATGGCCAAGAGCATCGGCTTGGGTCGGAAGCCCGGTCAGACGAATGAGGCCAAGCCAGAGGTGGCAAAGCCTGCACCGCGTAAGCGCAAAGCCGACGACACCGCAGAGTGATCTCAGGCCGGCCTTTAGAATTAAAGGCCGGCCACCCTTGGCAATTATTTCTTTTGTTCTCCTTGCGGCACGCCGTTGTAAGGAGTTGCACTGTTCTCTTCCGGCTTGGCGTCGAAGGAGTTCGGCCGCTTGTGATCGTTGCAAGCACCGAGGGTAAGCAGCATGCTCAGTAGAAAATATGCGCATTTGATATACCAGTATGATCAACCAGAAGGCTGATCCCTATCGTGGTCCAATTTGGCTCAATTAGGCAGTTGAACCGTGACGGTAGAGCCTGCCAGCAAAACGGTTATCTATCCCGGAAGTTTTTCATCACTTCCGCGAGGTTCCCCTTGACCACGATATAATTGCCCTTCTTGAATTTTACGGCACTTCCGTCATTGCCGCCCCTGAAACGGCGTACAAAGTTTACGCGATCGACGTTCACGACGATCGGATCGCCCTCGGGACTGTGAAAGCCCACGTAACCGTTCACTCGTATCCCCCAACGACCGCGCTTGAATGCACTGAGTTACGCATTGTCAGCAGTGTCCGGCGATCTAGCGGCAATCAAAGACGCTATTTCCGCTTCGTCGATCGTCCCACGTGTCTTCCACCGCGATCAACTTTTCGTCATCGCGCATAGCGATCCTGGCGTCCAACTCCGCCGCACTCGCTGCGTTGACGTTGATCGGCATCTCGTTCCTCATAGCTCTTCCTCTTTCGTACCCTTGGTGACGGAATGTTGGAAAAGGGCTTTGCTATCGATGAGCGCCCTAGGCAGCCAGGCGGAGGGTTAGATTCATGTCCGCCTTCGGCGGATAACTGCTTGTTTGGTAAAGAAGATCAACCATCGTGAAGGGGCTTTCCAGTATTCGTGCGTTTCACCCACTCGATCAGGAGAGGGGTTCGGCATGGATCAGAAGAGTGCGCCGTTGGCCGATGCGCTGGCGGCGATCGAGAAGAGGCCGGTCATCGGATTTGGAGCGCCAGGCCACAACCAGGGCTCAGCCATTCCCGGCGGGATGAAGGCGCTGCTCGGCAAGCGCGTTTTCCAAGCCGACGTGCTGACGCCGAAGGGGCTCGACGACCGTACCGAAGGCAAGCTGGCCCTTCAACGTGCGCACGAGATCGCGGCGGAGGCCTGGAATGCCGACTTCTGCCGGTTTGTAACTGGCGGATCCACCCAGAGTCTTCACACGGTTATGGCCTCGGTCGCCGGCCCCGGTGACACCATTTTGATCGCGGCGAATGCCCACAAGGCCGAGCGTACCTATGCGCTCGCGACGGGGCTCGATGCCGCCATCGTGCCGGTCCAGATCGACGGGGAATGGGACATTGAGCATGGTGTTGAGCCGCAGGCGCTGAACGCCGCCTTGGCGGCCAATCCAACCGCCAAGGCGTTCATCGTTGTCAGCCCGACCTACTACGGCGTGACGAGCGATGTCGCGGCACTCGCCACTGTCTGTCACGATCACGGTATTCCCATGATCGTCGATGCCGCTTGGGGTGGTGCGTTCGCATTTTGTGAGGGACTGCCTGACGATCCGCTGACCAAGGGGGCGGATGCTGCCGTCTACAGCGCCCATAAGACGATGGGGGCCCTCGCGCAGGGATCGGTGATCGTCGCCAAGGGCGACCTGATCGATCGCCAGCGATTGTGGATGGCCTATGAACTGTTCGAGACCACCAGCCCATCGGTACCGATCCTAGCAACGCTTGACGCGACCCGGCGAGATCACGCGTTGAACGGGGAGCAAATGTGGAACGGCGTCATTGCGCTGGCGGAAAAGGTTCGCAGGAAGATTGCCGGTATCGCCCCCCTGCGCGTGTTCGGTCATGATCATTTGCCACCAGATGCCAGTCTGGACGTCACGAAAGTGCTGATCGACGTCTCGGCGCTGGCCGTAGCAGGGTATGCGATCGACGACTGGCTCTACAAGCATCACCGGATCAGCATGGGGCTGTCCGACGCCCGGCATATTCTGGCTGTTCTGTCCTTGGGCACAACCAGGTCCGATCTCCGCAAGCTCGTCCGTGGTTTACAGGATCTCGTGAAGCAGCTCGATGCCGATCCCTCCATCCTACCGGCAATCTCGCCTGTGCCCGGGATCGGCACCATGTCCGTCGACATGGCGATGCCCGGGCCTGCGGCACTTCACGGCCCAGCCGAGATGGTGGCCTACGAGGCGGCTGAGGGAAGGATCGCAGCCGAGATGATCGCGCCCGCGCCGCCTGGCGTCCCTCGACTGGTGCCGGGCCAGCGCATCACTGCCGCGCACGTCGCATGGCTTGTCGCAAACCGTGATGCTGGGGCTTTCGTGATGGATCCGGTCGATCCCACTGAGGCGACCGTCAGGGTGGTACCAAGCTGACGCAGCAACCCGAACGACACGGCAAACCTTACAGCAGCTGCAATTAGGTGGATACGCAATGCAGAATCATACCGACGAACACTGGATGCAAATGGCGATCGAGGTTGCGCGCTCGAAAGGGTCCGATCCCTCGACCTCCCCGCTGGGATGCATCATCGTTTTGGACGGGAAGGTCGTTGCCGCCGAACGCAATCAGACCAAGGAGCTGCCAGATGCGACCGCGCATGCCGAAATGATGGCAATCCGCCGCGCGTGCGAGAAAACCGGCGAACAGGAGCTGCGCGGGGCAACGCTATACTCAACACTCCAGCCCTGCGGCATGTGCACGATGGCATCGATCTGGTCGAAAGTTGGCCGCGTTGTGTACGGTGCCGGCCGCAGCGATGTGCACCCGATGTATTTCGAAGCCAAGCACGTTGATACGCTCGGTTTCATCGGGGACGCCTATCGGGACGATATCGAGATCGAGGGTGGCTGCCTGCGCGACGCGTGCGCTGAACTCTATTACGGTCCCGATGCTGACTTAAACAAAGAGGAACAGGCCAACCTATAAGCACACAGCATGTCATAGGCGTCGACTGTTTGCGGCTGTGAGCGCGAGGGTAACGCAAAGCCTTCTCGAAGCAGCCCCGACGACCCACTAGTGGACGTTCAGCCGGCCCTTTCCGCTCCCTTACTTCGGACGCTCGTTCATGCAGCGGATCACTAGGGTCCGCCAAAGCAAGGTTGCTCGCAAACGATGGCGATTTGGAATGGCGATCCCCGTCGGAAACGCTACCTGCGCCTCCGATACCAAGACCACATACCGTTGACGTCTCTAAGCCGCAGTGGCCCGAGAAACCCATCCTAGACGGCGTCCGAGGGGTTCTCGAGCTTCACACTGCTCAGAATTGTGCGTTCAATCGAATTCGCGGTCTACCTTTGGACCAACCCGTTCCGCGCCATCCTGCAGGCCACCCTTGCGCGGTGCAGGATCGGCCCGCAGCCCCAACGTAATCAGGAGCGACGACGACACGTAGATTGACGAGTACGTCCCCACAACGATGCCTAGGATCATTGCCGCGGTGAACCCTCGCAGCACGTGCCCTCCCAGGATCAGCATGGCAACCAAGGCCAGCAGGATGGTCACCGATGTCATTACGGTGCGCGGCAGCGTCTCGTTCACTGACAGGTCGATAATATCGCGCATATCCAGCTTCCGATAGCGGCGCATGTTTTCGCGGATACGATCGTCGATCACGATCTTGTCGTTGATCGAGTACGAGATGATCGTCAGCACCGCCGCGACGATGTTAAGGTCGACCTCAAAATCATTCCGCATGAGCGCGAAGAAGCCGAGTGTCATCAATAGGTCGTGAACGATCGCGACGACGGTCGAGACGCCGAATTGCCACTCGAACCGCACCACCGTGAACAGCGCGATGCCTAGGATCGCAAGACCGACGGCCAGAACACCTCGGGTAATCAACTCATCGGAAACCTTGCCTGTAATCGTGTCATATTTGGAGAATGTCGCACCAGGAAATTTGATCGCCAGATCGTCTGACACCTTCTTTACGAGCCGGTTTGTCGCTTCCTCGTCGCCGCTATTCGGTAGCGGCAGACGGATCGAAAGTGTTTTGGGATCACTGAACGACTGGATCGATGCTTCGCCAACCCCAAGGCTGTCGACTTCGGAACGGACGGCCTCGATCGATGGTGCAGTCTTGAAGTTCTGCTCCATCAGGACGCCCCCGACGAAATCAACGCCCATGTTAAGGCCCCGAAAGGTGACGAGGCCGACAGCGATAAGCGACAGCATGAGCGTTAATCCGAACGCCCATTTACGAAGCGAGACGAACTTCAGGTTGGTGTTGTCAGGTACAAGTTTCAGTAGGCGCATGATATTCTCCCGCCTCAGATATTGATTGTGGTGGGGCGGTTCTTCCGCAGCCACAGCGCGACCATCATCCGCGTGAACGTGACGGCGGTGAACACCGACGAGCAGATGCCGATCAGCAGCACGACCGCGAAGCCCTTCACCGGACCCGAGCCGAGTAGCAGCATGATCACGCCGGTAATGGCGTGCGTCACGTTCGCCTCGAAGATGGTCCGGCTTGCCTCCTTGTAGCCCAGCTCGATCGACTGGATTACGCTACGCCCGCGTCGCCGCTCTTCACGAATGCGTTCGTTGATCAGCACGTTTGCATCAACCGCAGTGCCGATCGTCAGCACAAAGCCAGCGATGCCGGGCAAGGTCAGCGTCGCTTTTAGAAATGCCATTACCGCCAGGATAACGAAGACGTTGATGACTACGGCAATGTTCGCATACAAACCAAACCGACCGTACGTAGCGAGCATAAACAGGATTACGGCAACCGCCGCAACAACGCTTGCGATTACGCCTGCACGGACCGAGTCATGTCCCAGGTCGGGACTAACAGTGCTTTCAGCGACGATCTTCAAGTTCACTGCAAGTTTGCCAGATCGCAGCGCGATCGCGAGGTCGTTTGCAGTCTGAACCGTGTAGTTGCCCGCGATCGATGCCCGGCCACCAAGAATCGGCTCGTTGATGTTGGCAACCGAGATTACCTTGTTATCGAGGATGATCGCGAACGGCTTGTTGACGTTTTCGGATGTCACCTTCGCAAATCGCCGGCCTCCCTCCGCGTCGAACGTGATCGCAATGTTGGGGGCATTGGTCTGTGGATCGAACTCCTGTCTCGCATCCGCAACCTGCTCGCCTGAGATCACCACCGGGCGCTTTAACGCTACAAAGGGCACACCTTGCGGATTGTCGGGATATGGCAGAACCTGGCTACCAACCGGGGCGATGCCCTTAGCGAGATCAGCGGGGTTCGCGGTTTGGTCGACCAGCTTGAACTCAAGCTTGGCAGTTGTCCCGACAAGCTTCTTTAGCGCCTGTGGGTCCTCCAAACCCGGAACCTGAACGACAATTCGTGTCGCGCCTTGGCGGACGATCGTCGGTTCCTTGGTCCCTAATTCATCGATGCGGCGACGAACGACTTCGGTCGCATCCTTCATGGCCGTGTCGATGGCCTGGGTTAGTCCGGCCTCGGTCGGCTTGAGCGAGAAGCGGTTTGTGCCGAGCACATTGACGTCCCACTGACTTTGACCGGTTATTCCAACCGCAGAGCCGGTAATCGTCGACAGACGCTGGCGAGCGAGGGCAATCTGAGATGGCTTGCTGACAGCGAAGGTGAGTTGCCCCCCACGCGTCGAAATGTCGCCGATTTCAATACGCGGCGTTCCGTTACGCATTGCGCCCGATACGCTGTCACGCATCGACTCGATCCGCGTCTTCGCCAAATCAGCGGTATCACCTTCGAGGAGTAGATAACTCCCACCATTGAGATCAAGCCCGAGGTTCACATGGGATTGCGGATACCAGGCTGGCAGATGACCAGTTGGAATAAGGCTGGAGATCCCGAGCATGATGCCAATAAGGCACACGCACAGAACCGCCCCCGCCTTCAGACGGGAGAAATTGAGCATTTTCGACCCTCGTTCGTAGTCATGAAGAAACAAGTGCGCCGGCACAGGCGCACTATCCGGCCGCGCGTTTCAGGCGCGGCAAGGCATCTTCAGGCTGCGGGAGGGCCTGTAGCGGGGTGAGCGCGGACCGAACGTTCAGCGAAGGCTAGTACAGCGAGCTGAATGGGGGAAAGGCGCGACGGTGTTGGATTTGCGGCACGCGCCAGCTCGGCAGGCGGTAATGCGTTACCACCGCTCTGCCGGGGGTCAGGGCGATCGGCTTCTTCGTTGAGGGCGATCGCGCGGTCACTGAGCGTGAAAGGCCGCGCTGCAGCCTCACGGACGGCCAGACCTTGCCCGCGCCCGTGAGTCGAGCCAGGATCGCCGAACGAGCTTAAGCTTAGCAACGCTGCAAATAGCGTTTGCAAAACAGCTACGAAGACGGACGGCGAGATCAGATCGGGGCACCCCTATACGTGCGCTGATGTTTTTACGGCGCACACCCGTCCGGACAGATTTAAGCTATAGCCGAATTTCGCCGAAAACAAGAAGAACGTGTCAGACTTTTGATTGCTGGATGCTAGTTTAGCGTCTGAATTCTTGTCGGACGCAAGCGCGTTTTTTGGCCGATCTCGATCGGGAACGGCGGTCAGGACGATCAGCGAGTTCCCGGTATCGAACCTGTAGCGGTGCAGTCGTCAGGGTGCTCGCACCGAGATCCGTCCCAGGCAGGCACCCCATTTCGTAAAATCTTTTCCCTTTTACTCTCTTCCGATATGGCCTGTCTGAGACGGAGAGACGGGAATACTCGCGCTTACATTGCAGTCATTGGGCGCTTAGGTCGTCACGCTAGACGTCAGAGAGTGTGTCTTCGAACGCGCCTCGCCCTACGGCTTCCGGCCAGACCCATAGTCGGCCATTGGCGCGCCCGTCCCCGTTTCCCAACTTCAGACACTCATTCATCCGCCAGGTACGACCACAGCTCAATTCGCAACGTTGAGACGAAACCGCGAGTACCCCTGATATCACCGACTGTGTATCGGGGGTCATGCAGCTGACCTCATCACCTCCAGCCCTCAGGTCCGAAACGGGCGACAGCCTGTCACCTCGGAGCAGCTGAATGGCAGACGGTGTGAGACAAGGGCGCGGCGGCGTACCCGGCCGTCCAACCACTTGGCGCGAGCGGCTGGGCGCCCTGCGCAATCTACCACCCTTCCTCGCCATGGTATGGGGTAGCAGCCGGAGTCTTACCGCCACGACGGTCGCCGTGCGGCTGGTGCGAGCGCTTCTGCCTGTGATCACGCTGTTCGTGGGCAAGCTCATCATCGACGAAGTCGTCCATCTCACTCATTTAACGGCCCGTCCGGCTGGACTCACGGGATGGCTGGGCTCCGGCCTGCTCGATCGGCTGGAGGCACTGCTGCTGGCCGAGTTCGCTCTGGCGGTCGCCTCCGACCTTCTTGGCCGGATAGTGTCGCTAGTCGACGGGCTTCTCTCCGACCGTGTCAGTAACGACGCGAGCGTAAGGCTGATGGAGCACGCGGCCACCCTGGATCTCGCGGACTTCGAGGACGCGGCCTTCCAGGATCGCATGGATCGCGCGCGCATGCAGGCGAGCGGCCGCATGTCGCTGATGGGGCAGCTGTTCGGCCAGGCCCAGGACATCATCACGGTCGTGACCTTCGCCGCGGGCCTGGTCGTTTACGCGCCGTGGCTGATCGTGCTGCTGGCCGTCGCCCTGGTGCCCTCGTTCCTCGGCGAAGCGCACTTCAACGCGCTGAGCTATGCGCTCAGCTACATGCGCACGCCGCAGCGGCGCGAACTGGATTACGTCCGCCAGGTTGCCGCCAGCGCGGACACGGCCAAAGAAGTTAAGATTTTCGGCCTCAGCCCTTTCCTGATCGACCGCTATCGCACCATCTCACGCGACACCTACAGCGCGAGCCGACGGTTGGCGCTGCTCCGGGCGGTTTGGGGCTCGGGGTTCGCGGCTCTTGGCACGATCGCCTATTACGCGGCCTACGCCTACATTGCTTGGCGCGCAGTAACCGGATCGATTTCTATCGGCGACCTCACCTTCCTCGCGGCTTCGTTCCTGCGGCTCCGCGGGCTGCTGGAAGGACTGCTCACCGGTTTTTCCTCGACCGCCGGCCAAGCACTGTACATCGACGACCTGTTTTCCTTCTTCCGGACCGAGCCCGGCATCCGCTCGCCAGACGAAGCACTGCCGTTCCCAAATCCCGTCCGGCAAGGCTTTGTCTTCGAAGATGTAGGCTTTCGCTATCCGGGCGGCGAACGATGGGCGGTGCGGCATTTGTCCTTCACGCTGGGACCGGGCGAGGTGGTCGCACTGGTCGGCGAGAACGGCGCAGGCAAGACCACGCTCGTGAAGCTGCTGGCCCGACTGTACGATCCGGTAGAGGGTCGCGTCTTGCTCGATGGACGCAACCTGCGCGAATATGACCTCGACGGTCTGCGCGCCGCGATCGGCGTGATCTTCCAGGACTTCGTGCGCTACAACCTTCCTGCCGCGGACAACATCGCGGTCGGCCGTATTGAGGCGCGCGGTGATCGCGAGCGGATCGAGGCGGCAGCGTCCGCTGCGCTCGCCGACGGCGTTGTTGCCAAACTGCCCGACGGTTACGACCAGATGATCGGCAAGCGGTTCCGGAACGGTGTCGACCTGTCCGGTGGCGAATGGCAGAAGATGGCGATCGCTCGCCTACATGCGCGATGCCCAGGTGTTGATCCTCGACGAACCTACCGCAGCGCTGGATGCGCGCGCCGAGTACGAGGTGTTCCAGCGCTTCCGTGAACTAAGCGCGGGACGCTCGGCGGTGCTGATCTCGCACCGCTTCTCCAGCGTGCGCATGGCTGACCGCATCTTGGTCCTCAGCGACGGCAAGGTGGAGGCATCCGGTACCCATGACGACTTGCTTGCTGCCGGGGACCGTTATGCCGAACTGTTCGAGCTTCAGGCTGCGGGCTATCGGTGATCAGCGGTGACCCCAAAAATGCTGTACAAACCGATATTGACTATTTTGATAAGCGGGCCGTCATTCAAGTGGTCCCGCGTCCCTGCTTATCCACCTGACAATCGCGTAGGACGGAGCTGCCTGAGTAAGGCACCTAATGTCAACATCAGCTTGACCAGCAAGAGTGCGCGGTCGACGCAGTCTAAATGACGGATCCGAAGACAGTCACACTTTCCCTGCTCGAACGCCGCGCACCGGGGGCGACGATATGCCCAAGCGAAGTGGCCCGTTCGATTGCACAAGATTGGCGCAGCGCAATGCCTACAGTCCACGAAGCTATCGACGAGCTAGTCAGCGACGGGCTGGTACAGCTTAGCTGGAAGGGACAGCCGCTTGCAAAGCGATCCGGACCGTACAGGATTTGCAATCGTCGCAACGATTTAAGCTAGGGCTTAGCTAGCGTGCTCTCCCCATTCCGGTATCGGACGTCGGCTCAACAACGTGACATTCAGCAGCTGCGGCTGCGGCGACCCACTTGCAGACGCTCACGACGGCCTGCTCACTCCCCAGCTTCAGACGTTCGTTCATATCGATATTATACCGTTACTCCTCAGCGAGCAGAGCGACAATCCTTGAAGAAGTTCTACGTCGGGGGTCGATCACAGCATATGGCGACCAAGCGCTCACAGGCATATTTTAGGACCACGTCCCGGCATTCCTACAATTCTTATGTTGGCTTTATATTACCGCTTCGACGCCAGCCACGTCGCAAACTTCCGTTGGCTTCCCGATCAGGAACCCCTGAACTTGATCACAACCCCACTGCTGCAGCACAAACAGCTGCTCTTCGGTTTCAACCCCTTCGGCAACGATGACGAGGCCTAGGCTTTTGCCAAGCCCAATCGTTGCCTTGACGATCGATGACGACGACGCGTTGTCGTGCATGGTGGCCACGAAGCTCCGGTCGATCTTGATCTTGTCGAAGGTAAATTCCTTGAGATTGCTGAGTGACGAGTGCCCTGTTCCAAAGTCGTCCATCACGACTTTGGCGCCGCACTTTCCCAGCTCCACGAGGGTCGCGAGAACGTTGTCCCTTTGGAAACCGAGAAGTGTCGCGCTTTCGGTAACTTCGAGTTCCAATCGGTCGAACGCAACGCGCCAACGCCGGGCGCCATTGCATATTTCGGCAGCAAGCCCGTCGGAACGAAACTGTATCGGCGACAGATTTATTGCCAGTGACAGTTTCGAGTCCCAGGTCGACGCAGCACGGAGTGCATTGTCGATCATCCATGAGCCGATAGTGCCGATGAGTCCGCTCGACTCGGCGATAGGTATGAAGATGTCCGGCGGTATGTCGCCCAGAATGGGGTGCCGCCAGCGAAGGAGAGCCTCGTACGCGACGATCTCCAACGAAACCGCGTCGGCGATCGGCTGGAACGCTAGACGAAACTCATTCGCAGAGACGGCATTCTCGAGGTCTCTTGCGAGTCGCACGCGCCGGCTCTCCTCATCCTTCAAATGCTTGTTGTAGATGCGCGCCGTATTCCTGCCGTCGGCCTTGGCACGATACAGCGCAAGGTCTGCAAGCTCGTGAAGCTCGTCTCCGGTCTGTCCGGGTTCTGAGAGAGCTACTCCGACGCTCATCTTGATCGCTACGCCCTCGTCCGACGGCGCGGAGGCCATCTTGAAAATGCGCGAGATCAGTGCTTCCGTGGCTGCTGGTTGTGACCGCGCTACTTGGATGACGGCGAATTCGTCGCCGCCGATACGCGCGACCAAGTCATCGCCGCGGACGCACGAAGACAGCAGCTGCGCGGTACGCTTCAGCACGCGGTCTCCGCCTGCATGACCCAATCGATCGTTGATAGCTTTGAACGCGTCCAGATCGATAGCGAACACTGCTACGACGTCACCTGTGCGCGCGCTGCGCGCGAGTTCGTGGGCAAGACGGTTTTCGAACAGCAGGCGGTTCGCAAGTCCGGTGAGCATGTCATGGTTTGCTAGAAATTCGGCGCGGTGCTCTGCGGTCCTGCGGCTCTCGACGGCCTTACGGTATTCGTGAAGTCCACGCGCCAGATCACCTAGCTCGTCGGCCCGCTCAAGACCGGGTACGTCTCGGTCGCTTTCACCTATCCGAAACTCGCGCAGCCGCGCCGCCATGATCGTTATCGGCAATACCAGTCTTTGCCGAAGCCAGATCGCCATACTGAATATGATGGCAACGATCCCGAGTCCGCCGAGGAGCACCGACATGATGTCCTGACGGCTCTCACGCCGGTTGCTTTCCGCCGCCTTTCCGATCGCCGAGGTCAGTTCCTGTCGCGCCTGACTACGGCTCATCTCCAAGGCCGTTAGCGCGCCCAGGAAACGCGGCATGGCCGCTTTGATGCCGGAGGGGCTGAACCGGCTCGTTTCGATTAGCTGATCGGAGGCCGCGGCAAACACAGTTGCGGCTTGCTGCCCCTCCTGAATAGTACCCGTTCCAGCTTCCAATCCGCAATCAGGTGCTTGGGCCGCTTGCAAAGATCTCATTTTAAACTGCGCGATCCGCTCGTGCAGTTCCGCCCATCGTGCGTCGGGTACCTTCACCCCGTGTTCGGCATCCCGGGTCAGGCGGCCAACGTCCTGACGCAACCGTCGCTGTGCTTGATCCAGCCGATCCTCCCGGCTGAGCGCATCACTGAGAAATGTAATGCGCAGGTCAGCTTGATGAATCTTGTTGCCAACCGAGAGGCCGATAGCCAGCAGCGCCAGCGCCATCACGATGACAGACGTGCAGGCTATTGATACACGCGCCGATACCGATAGTCGCACAGGCTTCTCCCTGCACCGCGCTTGACGCCAAAGCGTTACGTTATGGTTAGAGGATCTTGGCCGCGGTCCTTGCTAATACCGATCGCGCCCAGAACCCTAGACATGCCGACAGACGAGCCTGGTAAGGCCGGAAGCCACCGAGCTACGTCCAGTGTCGAGGGAAGACCCAGTTGCCGACGCTCAGGCCGGCCCCGCCTCTTCCCAAAACCAGCCGTTCATTCATGTTCCGGTTTCGCGCTTAAGCTCCCTTCTTCGGCGCTTCCACAGAGGTCGCGGGTGGGTACCTGCTCACCTTGATCTCGATAAGGCGGACCACTTCTGGCTGCAGCAAAGCCTAATCATCCGGTATGTCGAGGCAAATTACGCGCGTGCTTACAAAGCTTCTCGGAAGCGTCGCTGCAGCTTGCTTGGATGCGACTTCTCCATGACGAAAATCAGGTCGGCCCATCTGACCAGTTCAGCAGTGAGTAAGTTTACGGCGTCATGGTTGGTCCCTGCAAAGTTAACCTCCATTTCTTCTTTCAACGAAATCACTTGCTAGGCCGTGGGGCTTTGCAGCTTGTTCTGACTACACACCTACAGAACCGATGCTGCCCAAACTAGCCTAAACCGGCCAGAGCTTCTCTGTCGTCCGAGCACGACCGAATGCTTCGGTCCGAGTGCCCCCGGAGCATGCTCGACAAATCCGGTCGGGGCCTTCAGACCGTGTCCGTACCGCGCAGGGTGCGCGTAACCGATCGGTCTGGAGCGTTCATGCATCGTCGCCACTTTATCACGTCCGCCGGCCTCGCCTCTGCTCTGTTGGCGCTGCCAGCGATCGCGCGTGCTGCGATTGGTCGCGACGACGCGAAATTGCGTGCCATGCTCGACCGGTTCTTCTACGCCCGGCTGGACGACAGCCCCGAACAGGCGACCTCGCTCGGCCTCGACGCCGGCGCGCGGATCGGACTCAAATCGAAGCTCGACGATACCTCGCGTGTCGGCGAGCAGCGCCAGTTCGCGCGGGCCAAGACCGAACTCGCTACGCTGAAGACGGTGTCGCGCGACGCTTTGGGCGACGCGGCAAAGATTGATTACGACGTCGTGTAATACAGCCTGGACCGCATGATCGCGGGGCAGCGCTTCGCGTACGGCGCCAGTGCGAGCCGGTACGCGCCCTATGTGCTGACCCAGTTGAGCGGCGCCTATCGTGACGTCCCCGACTTCCTGGCCAACCAGCATGCGGTGAAAACCGCCGCCGACGCGGACGCCTATGTCGCCCGCGTGCAAGCCTTTGCAGGCGCTATCGATGCCGAAACCGAGCGGCAGCGCGAGGATGCAGCCAAGGGCGTGTTCGCGCCGGACTATATCCTCGACACCACGCTGAAACAGTTGGCGTCGGTGCGCGACAAGGCGCCCGAACTGTCCGGCCCGGCAACCGATCTGGCTGCCAAGCTCAAGGCGGCCGGCTTGCCGCCCGAGCGCGGCTTGGCGGTCGCGGCGCTGATGCGTGAACGGGTGTTTCCCGCGCTCGATCGGCAACGTGCTCTGGTGACCGAACTGCGCAGCCAGGCGACGCACTATGCGGGCGTCTGGCGGTTGCCGGACGGCGACGCGTATTACGCCGCCGCAGCGAGTGCCGCCACCACGGTGGAACTGACAGGCGACGAGATCCACAAGCTGGGTCTGGCGCAAGTCGCCGCAATCAGCGCGCGTATCGATGGCATCCTGAAGACGCAAGGCATGACGCAGGGTAGCGTCGGCGAGCGCCTAGTCGCGCTCAACAAGCGCCCCGACCAGCTCTACCCCAACACCGATACCGGTCGCGAGGCGCTGCTCGAGCAACTCCGTGCGCAAATCGCCGCGATGGCGAAGCGCCTGCCCGAACAATTCGCGGTTCTGCCCAGGGCACCGGTCGAGGTGCGCCGCGTTCCCGAGGCGATCCAGGCCGGTGCGCCCGGTGGCTATTATCAATCCGCCTCTCTCGATGGGTCGCGATCGGCGATCTATTTCATTAATCTGCGTGATACCTTCGACCGCCCGAAATTCGGCTTGGCGACGCTGAGCTATCACGAGGCGATTCCGGGCCACCATCTCCAGGTCATGTCGGCGCTGGAGAGCGAGGACATCCCGCTGATCCGCCGCCGCGGCTCCTATTCGGGGTATTCCGACGGCTGGGCGCTCTACGCCGAACAGCTTGCCGACGAGATGGGCGTTTACGATGGAAACCCGCTGGGCCAGGTTGGCTACCTCCAGTCGCTGCTGTTTCGCGCCACCCGTCTGGTGGTCGATTCAGGCATGCATGCCAAGCGCTGGAGCAGGGAGAAGGCGACCGATTACCTGATTGCCACAACCGGTATCGCCCGAGGGCGCAGCCAGGGTGAGATCGACCGCTACACCGTCTGGCCCGGACAGGCCTGCAGCTACAAGATCGGTCATACCGTGTGGGTCCGCCTGCGCGACGAAGCCAAGCAGAAGGCCGGCGCCAACTGGGACCCGAAGCAGTTCCACCGCGTGCTGACCATGGGATCGATGCCGTTGACGGTGCTGGAGAAGGTCGCGCGGGAGCGGATCGCGTAGCAGACCGGGATCAGCGCACCCCGGAAACAGGCAGAGCATATCGTTCTTCGGTACCTAGGTGGCAGTCCTTCCCAAAGGAACGCGCTGCGCGCGCGGGTTAAATGTCGCGCCGTACGTTCTTATTGACGCACTGAGTCGCGATCCTCGCAGCGTATGAGTGACCAGAATCGGACGCTCCCGCCCCTCCCCTCGCTCCCCAACTTTGGACGCTGGTTCATCTTTGCAAATGACAGGTTTCGAAGCGGCTATCCGATCGCGAACGTGTTAATAGGGAAGGCAAGCGGGACGTCCGGTTTGGACAGCAACGGCTCGATTGAGTCCGGTTATTATTGCCTGTTCAGGACGGCCTTACCGACGTCACTTTCCATCAGTCACGCGATCTCAACCCGGAAGGCATCTAGGTCGGGATAGTTTGTTAAGAATCGACCTCGCGCCCGGTCTTCTGGCTCATCATTGTCGGCAACTTCAAACCGGAGAAACAGGTTCCCCAGCCTGTGCGCCGGTGCAACCTCAAAACGGAACTTGAAGTAATCGCCCTCCTGCATGTCAAAGCCCCACTGAGCGACGAAGGGTTGATCCTCACCAATTGGAAACCCGCCCAGAGCTTCGCCGAACTCCTTCACATCATGCCACTGAACCCAGAAGCCGCCCTTCGCGAAGATGCGCTCCGTCTCGACGTCGACAGACAGATAGCTGAAGTCATCGCGGTTCAAGCTCGTGTCAAAGAAGCTCGCATCGAACCTGGAGCGCGAAGTAAGTTTGCTCATACGTGGCATCTCGCAGATGCGCGCAACGCCGGCAATCCGTGGCGGGGCTACAAAGTAACAAGCTTCCACGTTTGGGCAATAGGGGGATCGGGAGGAAGGTTGACGGGCAGCTAGTGCGATGAAATGATGAAAGCAAAAATTACTCAACCTTGCTTCGTGGCTGGCGGCGAATTAATTCGTGCACGAGATTTTTGTGGTCTCGAAAACTTTATGCGATCACAAACGACTGAAATCGATGAACTCGGATTTTCCTTAGACCGGTAATAAATATTTTGCTAGAAGTATCGCGCAGCCGTCAATTCAAAGCGACTACGCTTTATTGCGTATAACGGTATCGAAGAATCGATACGATTATAAGTCCAGTTAAGTTGCGGAGAGAATCCAAAAGCTCGTATTTTTCGGTTACCCAGCGTTGTTCGTAATACTAAACGGGTATCCCGCCGCGGCTTGGCGTCAAATATGAGCAAAGGTGCGTCAAAGATTGCTCGGGACAGTCCTAAGCTACCGCCTAAGTTAAAACCGTGGCGAAGTTCACCGCCAACGCCTAAATTGCCGCCGACCTCAATGTCGGAAAAGGCGTCTTCTCGCAACCATTCGCGCCGCAAGAAAGGGCCGGCGGAAACAACCAGCGTTCGCGCTATTGCGTGTTCGATCGTACCATATAAGCCGCCTTGCCAGCCATCGTAGCCGCGGTCAAAATATGCGCGAACATGGCGGACATCTACTTGGTAGCCAAAACGATCACGCTTGCCGAGGGCCATCTGCCCGCCGGTTCGCGCACCAACCTGGGCGGTCGTCGCTTTCCCGCCGAACCAACGGTGTGCATAGACGCCTTCAAATGAAACGCTACTGGTTGAAGTTAGCCTATATTCGGCGCCGGCCGATGTCTGGACGTTGTAATCGTCGAATTGGGTACTGCGATAGCTCGACCCATTCGCGTCAATCTCCGCAAGCGCAGATACTTTCTTCGAAACGGGAAGACGCAACCCCGCGGAAACCTGGGCAGTCAATCCAACACCCGAATGAGCTTTTGCTTCCTCGTTCAGATCCGCTTGGTAGGCGTCTTCACCGAGCAAAACCGTTATGGATTGAGCTGATGTCGCATTGTTTATGTTGGTATCAGGTGCAACGCCGACATTCAGGTCGAGGCGCCAAGTCCGTCCGCTGCGTATCGTGTCGCGCACCGTTCGGATCGTCCTGGCGATCTGCTGAGGCAGTTCCGTGTCCTGCTGGACAATTCGTAGCTGGCGATCGGCGCTTGCCGTCTTCTTTAAAGCTATCAAGGCCTGCGCCAGTTCAAGTCGGACCCTGGTCTGAGTGGGATCGTTGGCCAAAATTGCCATAAACTGGTTCGCGGCATTGGCGTAGTCGCCGGTCCGCGAGGATATCAGCCCCCCTAGGAACTGCGTCTGTAACTTGAACCCAGGTGCAAGACGCAGGGCCTCGACAAGCGGTAAAGCTTCCGCATAATGCCTCTCGGAAATCAGCCGTTCCGCCGCTACCAGCAATTGCGGCGGCGTTAACTCGATACGACAGGTTCCATTCGAGCAATTGCGTTCAGGAGCAGCATACGTCGGCGAAGCCACGGCGAATATCGCCGAGCCGGCTATTAGCGTGAACCGCATATCTGGGCCCCCTCTGCGAAGCCTATTACTTCTTTACGCCGACGAAGCCGCCAAGAATATCGACACGCTGATTTGGTATCCCACCAACAATACGGAAGTTACCGCCCACGTTCTTAGCATCCGGACCATAGAACGTACCATCGATCGAACTGGCACCTGCGGCGGCCGTACCGGCACTGACAGACGTGAAGTCGATTGGAGTAGCGGTGCCGTTGTTAGAGAAGGCCGCTGAAGCGAACTTGCCGGCAAAAGCCGTCGACGCTGATGTCCAACCCGCCGAGCCGGTCGCGGTAAACGTTGAGCCTGAGGGCACGCTTAGCGCGGAATCGGCTACAGGCTGATTCTGAACGAACGCCGGGCCGACTTTGCCAGCGAGGCTGAGCGAGAGAGTGCGTTTCGCGAAATCTACGTCCACTGCACTTACCCCATCCAGCCACTGCTGCACACGAGCGGAGCCGCCCTGTTGGGCGATCATGGTTGCCAAGAACTGGCCGTCAAAATGTGCGGCCCCCTTCGTTGGTGTTTGCGTAGTCGCGGAACGCGTTCCGAATACCAGCACCCCTTGTTCAGCCAGTGATGAGCCATCGTCATTCATTTGGCTGCGCTCAAACCCCGCGAGTGACACAAATGATCCGCTACTATTTGGCCGCTGGTAAAAGAAGGTCAGAGGGACGGTACCGTCAAGGACATGTAGATAATTAAAGCCCGCCAATAATGGTACTTGGCGTTCAACGTTATTAGCATCTGCGGTTGTTCGGTGACCCGGATCCTGAAATGTAATATTCCTAGAGATATTTGCTTTGCTATCGGCAATGGCCATGATGAAAACCCCGTCACGAGGGTCATAGCTGATTGTCCCCGACGGGGCTTGAACGGTACTTGCGTTCCCTTGATAAAGCGACGAGCCGTCAGCCTTGACCGCAAGAGATTGCACTGCGCCGACAGCGTCGAACTTCGTTGCCGTCGAAACGTCGAAAAGATTGCTCTGTGTGGTACTCGGCGTCGGTGTAGCTGTAGGACTGGGCGTCAACGGGATAGCGCTCCCCCCAGATGCGGAAGACCCGATGGAACTGATGTTTCCACCCGCTCCGCCACAAGCAGCAAGCGGTAGGGAAAAAGCGATAATTACAGCGCGCATCTGAAACTCCAGGGGCAAGTCCATGACTCAGGGACTACCGCGTTATGATTAACAATCTGTCAGCGTTGGAACTGCACTCGCCGTTCGTGTCCCGATTCCAAGCGGTCTGTACTGCCCAGAGAACGTCGCCCTGGCTCCGTTTTGATCACCATGTTCGACGCCAAGGGGACAAAGATACGCTTCGTCCTTCCGTGTTCAGAGAGTGCGGCAACGAGAGCAGCGACAACGGAACCTGCTTTGTGAGGTGCGTTGAATGCAGCCATCCTGCGCTGGAACTCTCGACTCCGGCGCGGCTGAAACAAACTCTCGGTTTGGGAGCTTAAATCTCTTTTTCGAACGTTCGGATTTCGGCGAACGCGCTCCGTCCGACACCTTCAACCCAGACCCACAAACGGCCCCTCAGGGCGCCATAGGCTCGCCCCAACTCCGGCCGTCCGTTCATTTGGCGATACGCCATTTTTTCGGCGCGTCGTACGAGAGCTTCGGGCAGGAGGAACGTAGAGAGGTGGTCATGACGACGCGATCGTGATTAGCCGTCACTCGAACTCAAGGTCTTTGATACGCACGGCATATGGTGGACAGTAAAGTCCATGTGCTTCGGTAGATTTCGCAACCACCGAACCGGCGTTGATGACGCACCCCTCTCGCACGATAACGCCTGGGTAGATGGTGACGTTGGCGCCTACCCAGCAACCGCGCTCAATCAGGACAGGTCTGAGGCGATCGCCGTCCACGCCCCGCCGCCAGACCGAGCGAGTGATGTGATGGGTCAGCGAGATGATCGTGCACCGGTAGCTGATCCGCACCGCCTCGCCGATATCGACGCCACCGCCGGCATCGATCAGTCCTTCCGGGCCGACGAACGCACCTTTGCGCAGCGTCAGGCGGTGCGGATCGACGACTGTGCAACTGGGATCGATGAAGGCCCCTTCCTCCATCGTGATGAGGCTCAGGATGTCTCTGGTTAGCACGGCGTCTTTTTTCTCGTTTTGGCGATCAGGCGTCCGTCGTCGAGGCATCGCCCAACGTCAACGCCCGAACGCCTCAATACCGAACCTTCGCGCCGGCATAGAAGTACCGGCCGACCGGCGAGATCGGGACGTTGGTCTCGAAACCGATATCTGGCTTCCGGTCGGCAAGGTTGTTGACGCCACCATAGAATGAGAACCGCGCGTCGACCGCAACCTCCGCCTGCACATCGTGCTGCCACAGCTCCTTGTACCGGAGATAGCGCGGATCGACGAGCCTTGGGTTCGCATCGGTATCGACCTTCGCGAACCGGCGGACGCCGTCCTGCCAGCGCAGGTTGTAGCTCAGCGTCAGCGCCCCCGCCGTCCAGCTCGGCGTGAAGGTAAGGGTATATTTCGGACGGAACGGCTGATCGACATTGTCCTCGATGATAGCGCCCGGCGTGGCGACCTGTTCGAGCTTGTAGAGATAGCCGCCGACTAGCCGGATATCGAACGCGCCTGCTCGCGCCGTCCGGAAGCGATAGGCAATGTTGAGTTCGGCGCCGGCGGTGCGGAACGCCGCTACGTTCTGCGGCTGGACGACATAGCCGCTGATGAACCCGGTGCCGCGCTCGCGGCTGATCGCGTTGCAATAGGCGTTGTCGAGCGTCGGCTGGTCGACGCACAGCGACGCGATCGTGTTCGCATCGGGCGTGTTGATCGCGTCGCGCAACCGGATATCGTACCAGTCGAGCCCGATCGACAACCCGCAATTGGCCGTACCACGACGCCTGCGGTCCAGGTACGGGCTACTTCGGCGCGCAGGTCCTTGCCCTGCTGCGTGGCGGGGATGAAGATCGTCGCGTTCGGGTTGTTCTACGCGGTGAAGGTGGCGGGATTGCCCCGTGCGCCGGTAATCAGCGTCTGGCAGTTTGCGGTGCGGAACTGCGTCCCGAGCGTGCGGTTGCCGAGGTAGCAGGGATTTGAGAAGAAGTTGCTGCTGCCGGTCTGCGGACGGAATATCTCGCCGATGTTAGGCGCGCGGACCGAGCGGCTGTAGGAGCAGCGGAAGCTGATCTCGCGGATCGGCGCGTAGATGCCGTTGAACTGGTACGCACGGGTCGAGCCGACCGTCGAATAATCCGAATAGCGTCCCGCGGCACCGACCGAGAGTTGCAGGCAGGTTGTTCCCAAGCGGCTTGCAAAATTAGGGCATTCGAGGCGACTCGGATGCCCTTCTTACATCTTGCAATAAGCGCCAAGGCTGTTGGCCGCTGTAGCCATCCGATGCACCATGAACGATCCAAGCGGGAGGTGTACGACTTGAGACATGTTCCCAGGCTTTTGGCGAGCTCGCGAATATGAATGGCCCGCGGCATGGAAGGCCATAGCTGGCATTCGCGCGCGCCTCTCCGCTTCCGAGACCTACGCATCCATTGAATATCCAAACGAGCTCGGCAGCATCTTGATGTGGCCACTTATTGAATGTTTTCCGCTAGCGCGAAGCCCTCATAAAGGTAAGGTGCAATGTCCTTGATCGGAGAAGATGGTTGGTTTTGAAGCATATGCCGCTTGTTGCCCTCCTCGGCGTCGTCGCGATCGGGAGCGCAGTTACAGGACAGACTCCGCAGTCAAGAGCACCAGCGCCGGCGGATAGCACCGCGGCGACCAGCTATGGCAGTTGGGGCTTCGACGTCACCGGAATGGATCGTAGCGTGAAGCCCGGCGACGACTGGTTCCGCTTCGTCAACGGCGCATGGGCGGATCGAACCCAGATCCCGCCGGATCGCTCGTCCTACGGTGCATTCGCGGTTTTACGCGACATCTCCGAGCAGCGGCTGCGCAGCCTCATCGGCCGCTACAGTCCCTCCGATATTGAGCATCCCGACCGGATGAAGGCAGCGATCCTCTACGCCGGGTTTATGGACACTGCGACTGCCGAGAAACTCGACGCCGCACCGCTGGTTCAGCGACTGGCGCCGCTGAAGGCTGCAACGTCTAAAGACGACATCGCACAATTCATGGGACGCTCGCTCGGCGGCTTCGGCGCGAGCTTCTTCGCGCCGGGCGTCAACGACGACGCCAAGCAGCCAGACGTATACGCGCTCTATTTGCGCCAGTCCGGTCTGGGCCTCGGCGATCGCGAACTTTATCTCGACCCCAAATTCGCCCCACAGGTCGCGCGGTATCGCCAATATGTGACGCAGATGCTGACGCTCGCGGGATGGCCGGACGCCGAGACCGCGGCGGGGAACGTCGTGGCGATGGAGACCAAGCTCGCCCAGGCGCACTGGACGCGCGCGCAGAGCCGCGACCGCGACAAGACCTACAACCCGACGACGCCCGCGCAGTTGGCAAGCCAGGCACCCGGTTTTCCCTGGGCGACCTTCTTCAAGGCCGCTGGTGTCGACGCCGCCAACCGCGCGATCGTGGCGCAGAACACCGCCTTCCCCGGCATCGCCAAGGTGTTCGCCGATAGCGACCTCGCAACGTTGAAGGCGTGGGAGGCATTCCGCATCACGGACGACATCGCGCCACTCCTGTCGAAGCGCTTCGTCGACGCGCAGTTCGAGTTTCGCTCGAAGTTCCTGAACGGCCAACCACAGCAGCGCGAGCGCTGGAAGCGTGCGGTGGCGTTCGCCGAGAACGGCGTCGGTGAGGGGATCGGCCGAGACTATGTCGCGCTCTACTTCCCGCCCGCGTCCAAGGCGAAGATGGACCAACTCGTCGGCAATTTGCGCGTGGCGCTGGCCGGACGCATCCGCAATCTGAGTTGGATGGGCGCCGCCACGAAGGAGCAGGCGCTCGACAAGCTCAAGGGCTTCAACGTCAAGATCGGCTACCCGGACAAGTGGCGCGACTATGACGCGCTCCAGATCAAGCCAGGCGACCTCGTCGGCAACGCAGAGGCCGCGCAACGCTTCGAATGGAATTACCGGCGGGCGCGGATCGGTATCCCGGTCGACAAGGCAGAGTGGGGAATGACCCCACAGACGGTCAACGCCTACTACAACTCGGTCAAGAACGAGATCGTGTTCCCCGCAGCCATCCTGCAGCCGCCCTTCTTCGACCCGAAGGCGGACGATGCCGTGAACTATGGCGGCATCGGCGGCGTGATCGGCCATGAGATCAGCCACGGCTTCGACGACCAAGGTCGAAAGTCGGATGGGCGCGGTATCCTGCGCGACTGGTGGACGGCGGAGGACGCGACCAAGTTCGAGGCGCAAGCGGCACGGCTTGGCGAACAATACGAGGCGTACAGCTTCGACGGGCTTCCCGGCATTCACATCAATGGCCGCGCTTCGATGGGCGAGAACATCGGCGACCTGGGCGGGGTGCTGATCTCGCTCGACGCGTATCATACCTCGCTTGGCGGCAAGACTGCCCCCGTGATCGGCGGCTTCACCGGCGACCAGCGCTTCTTCCTGGGCTGGGGACAGGTCTGGCGGACGTTGTTCCGCAACGAGGCCCTCCGACAGCAACTAGTCAGCGACCCGCACTCGCCGGGGCAGATCCGCGCTGTGAACCCGCTGCGCAACGTCGACGCCTGGTACGCCGCATGGAATATAGGTCCCAGCCAGAAACAGTATCTCGCGCCGGCCGACCGCGTACGAATATGGTGACATTGCCTTCCGCCAGATAACTACGGCGGGCGTTAAATGGGTAACTCAGGATTCGAGGTTACTTGCTGCACCTATTCACCCGCCAGCGCTACTTATCCGCGCGGAGACCCAGTACCGGAAATTAACGCGACGTTCCGTGCTTCCCAACATCAGACACTCGTTCATCCTGCCAGTCCTGCGTCGCAAGCAAGCGTGGCTGCGAAAAGCCCCATTCAATCAAGGCTGTCGGGCTGCCTGCGACTTTGCTCGTTCCGCCGCAAACGGCTCGGCCGCGGACCAGCTAGGCCAACCACGTCCCGTGGCGATCTCGCGACCGAGCACATAAGCAACGCTGCCCTCCTGCGCGGCGCCCGTCATGTCCCAGCGGGGATCGAATTCGTCGCAAGTCTGATGATAGCATGCCGCGTTGTAGCGCGCTCGCTTCCGCTCCCCGCCAACGAGACCACCATTGATGAGATCGCGGCCCGCACGGAAATACACGCCGGGCACGCCCTTCTGCGCCAAGGCGTAGTGATCAGATCGGTAGTACCAGCCTGCCTCGGTGTTCTCCTCGGGCACGATCTTGAGCCCTTGCGCAGCAGCGACGCGCGCTAGGTCGGTTTCCAGCGGCGTCCTGCCGACACCGATCAGCTCGAGATCACGCGTCCGGCCCAAGACGACATGCGGATCGAGATTGAACTGCGCCGCAGTGATTGCCAGCGGCAGCACGGGGTGTTCGGCATACCAACTCGCGCCGAGCAGCCCCTTCTCTTCTGCCGTCCATAGGGCGAACACTACCGAACGCCGGGGTCGCTTCGCACTCACGAAGGTGTGGGCGATTTCCAACAGCGTCGCGGTGCCAGTACCATTGTCTATTGCGCCATTGCGGATGCGATCCGCGGGCGGATCGAACGCGTTCTCGCCATACGCATCCCAGTGCGCGCCGTAGAGCACACTGCCGGCGGCAGGATCAGTGCCGGGCAGGATACCGACGATGTTGTGGCTGACGACACGGTCAAGAGAGACAGTCGTCGACGCGGTGAGATACGCGCCCTTGAGTTCGACTGCCCCAAAATTGGCCTTCTGCGCGGCGAGCTTTGCGGCGGCATAGTCGAGACCACCCTGTTTGAGCAGCGCGATACCGATGTCATTGCGCAGGGTTCCACGCAAACCGAATGCAGCGGGCACGCTGCCGGTGTCGATCGCATATGCCGGGACGGCATCGCCCTTTGCAAGTTGAAGCCATGGGTAACTCGACGGGAACGTGTCGTGGATCTGGAAGAACGCGGCTGCACCACGTTTCTGCGCCTCGGCGAGCTTTGTGCGTACCGCGGGGGATGAAGCCCGGCCACCGAAGCCAAGATCGCGCCCCGCCTCGACATCCGGATCGCCTGCGAGCGCCACGACCACTTTACCGCGCACGTCCACGCCGCGATACGGATCATAGCCGAGGCGCGGCTCGACAACGCCATAGCCAACGAAGACGATGGCTGCGTGGTCCAACCCGGCGGTACCGACGATCCGGGAACTCGCCGCAACGTCGGTGCCGGGTGTGAGCGCCCGCTTGGCGCCCCCCAGATCAAGCGTGAAACTGGCACGATCGCGAGTCCAGCGGAGCATCGGTACCGTCTGGCGATATCCCTCATCGCCGCCCGGCTTCAGACCAAGCTGCTTGAACCGAGCATCAAGGAACGCGAGGGTGACCGCTTCGCCGGCCTGCGTCGGTCCACGGCCATGGAAATCATCGGCGCTGAGCGTGCGGACATCGGCCTTGATCCGGGCGGCGGACAGAATCGGTGGTGCCGGATCGGTCGCAGCGGTGAGGATGAGGACGAGGGGAAGTAAGCGTTTCATTACAACAGGATGACCGCGAACCTAAATAGACACAAGCGCGATGCGACAATCGCTCGGACCGCATCACCGCGCCGTTCGTTCGGCACATGAACTTCGCAAGGTATGCAAGCATGGACTACACCAAACTCGGTACCACCGGCCTCGACGTATCGCGGATCCCCTACGCCTAGCAAGACAAGCTGACGACCTTGCGCTCCATCGCCGGTCGCCACGGCGTCGAACTGGTCGCCGCCGCGCTCCAGTTCAGTTTCGCACTCGACGTCGCGTCGACGTTGATCGTCAGCACCGACAACCCCGCCCATATTCTCGCCAACCATGCCGAACTCCAAGCGAAGATACCGCCCGCCTTCTCGGAGGAGTTGCACTCGACCGGCATTCTCCATCACGACGCCGCCGTTCCAGCTAACAAGGACTGATACGATGCAGACCCGCAAACTCGGCCGCCAAGGCCTCGAAGTCTCCGCTCTCGGCCTCGGCTGCATGGGCATGTCCGATTTCTACGGCAGCCGCGACGAGGCGGAATCGGTGGCGACGATCAACCGCGCACTCGACCTCGGCGTCACCTTCCTCGACACTGCCGACATGTACGGCGTCGGTGCGAATGAGGAACTGGTCGGTCGCGTCGTGCGCGAGCGACGCGAGTGGGTCGTCGTCGCGACCAAGTTCGGCAATGTTCGCGGGGAGGACGGCAGCTTCAAGGGCGTCAACGGCCGCCCCGACTACGTCCGCGCGGCGTGCGATGCGAGCCTGAAGCGCTCCGGACTCGACGTCATCGACCTTTATTACCAGCATCGGGTCGACCCGGATGTTCCGATCGAGGAGACGGTAGGCGCGATGGCCGAGCTCGTCGCCGCGGGCAAGGTGAAGTATCTGGGCCTGTCGGAGGCCGCGCCCGCGACGATCCGCCGTGCGCATGCCGTGCATCCGATCACGGCGCTCCAAACCGAATATTCGCTTTGGAGCCGCGATGTCGAAGCCGAGATACTGCCCACTTGTCGTGAGCTCGGAATCGGCTTCGTGCCCTACAGTCCCCTCGGCCGCGGCTTCCTGACCGGCCAGTTTAAGTCGCCCGACGATCTGGACCAGAGCGACAGTCGTCGCAACCATCCCCGCTTTCAGGGCGAGGCCTTCCAGAAGAACCTCGACCTCGTCGCCGCGATCGGCGCGATGGCGAGCGACAAAGGCTGCACTCCAGCCCAGCTGGCGCTTGCCTGGGTGCTGGCGCAAGGTAAGGACATCGTGCCGATCCCCGGAACCAAGCGTCGCAAATATCTCGAAGACAATCTCGGTGCGCTCGATGTGGCGTTGTCTGATGCCGACCTTGCACGCATCGACGAAGTGCTGCCACCGGGCGCCGCGCAGGGGACCCGCTATCCCCAGACCTCCATGGCGAGCATCGACCAGTGAGCGCGCCCTCTTTCGCCGCGATCGCGCCGGGCAGGCTCGCTGTCGTCACAGGCGCCGCCGGCGGCATCGGGCTCGCCGCGTCGCGTGCGTTCGCCAATGCGGGCATGAAGGTTATCCTTGTCGATCGCGCCGGCGCCGCACTTCAAGACGCCGTGGATTCAATTGACGGCGCCACTGCGCTGGCGGCCGACGTTTCGGATCGGGCCACAATGGCCGCATTGGCGCGCACGGTGGCGGAGCATCACGGCCCTGTGTCGGTACTAATGAACAACGCCGGCGTCGGCTCGGGCGGTGACGTGTTTGCCGATCCGGCGGCGTGGGACCAGGTGATCGGCGTCAACCTGCTTGGCATGTTGCACGGCATACAGGCGTTCGTCCCCGCGATGATCGAGCGCGACGCCCCTGCAGTCGTTATCAACACCGGCTCCAAGCAGGGGATCACCCAGCCGCCGGGCAACACCGCCTACAATGTCAGCAAGGCCGGCGTGAAGGCGCTGACCGAGGGGCTGGCGCACAGCCTGCGCGAGCGCACGGGCGACCGAGTCAGCGCACATCTACTTGTCCCCGGTTTCACTTGGACCGGCATGACCGCACGTGGCGCCACCCAACATTCCGCCCCAAAACCCGACGCAGCATGGACGCCGGAGCAGGTAGTGACGCTGCTGTTCGAGCGGGTCGCGGCAGGTGATTTCTACATCCTGTGCCCGGACAATGAGACCACGCACGAACAGGATGCGAAGCGTATCGCTTGGGCGGCCGGCGACCTGATCGAGAACCGACCGGCGTTGTCGCGGTGGCATCCCGACTGGAAGGACGCGTTTGCGCGGTTTAAGCAAGACTGACCGCCCGTACTGACCGGCCGCCGCTCTCCGGAATCGGTCAAAATTTCGCTAGCCGAAGAACGCATACTGCAACTCGCCCGGGACGCCCGCCCGCTTCTCGAACCCGATCGTCTAATCAGCTCCCCAATCGAAAGGCCGACGATGCTCCGTCCCACTCTGATCGGTTTCGCCCTGGTATCGCTCGCGGGGTGCGGCTCGTCCGCCACGACCCCACCGCCCGAAGCGCAGCCGGCTGCCCCGCCGGTAAATTACGGCGCGTCGACGCCGGCCAAGGTCAAGCCGTTCAAGGCGACACCGGTCGCGACCTTCGACACCCCCTGGGCGCTCGCGTTCCTACCCGGCGGCACCATGCTGGTCACCGAGAAACCCGGTCACCTTTGGCTGGTCCAGCCTACCGGCACCAAGACTGAAGTCGGCGGCGTACCGGCGGTGCATGCCGAAGGCCAAGGCGGGCTGCTCTACGTCGCGACTGCGCCGACCTTTGCTCAGGACCGCCACGTCTACCTTACCTATTCCGAGCCGGGTGAAGGCGGGGATGGCCTCGCTCTTGCGCGCGCCACGCTCGGAACGGTCGCTGGCAAGCCGGTGCTGCAAGAACTTCAGGTGATCTGGCGCCAGCTTCCTCGCGGTGCGGGCGGCCAGTTCGGCGGGTACATCGCCTTCTCGCCCGACGGCCAATATCTGTTCCTCACCTCGGGCGAGCGCCAGCGCTTCAGTCCTGCGCAGGACCCGGACCAGGCGCTTGGCAAGATCCTGCGCCTGACGCTCGACGGCAAGCCCGCTCCGGGCAATCCCGGCGCGGGCAAGACCGGCAGGACGACGATTCCCGTCTTCGATCCACCGGCCAATACCAGATCAGTCGCCACAGCCCCAACCCATAATGTGACGGTCCCCGCCCGCAATCTGACTCCGGCAGAAACCTGGTCGACGGGTCATCGCAACGCCTATGGTCTCGCCTTCGACGCACAAGGACGTCTGTGGGAGACCGAGATGGGACCGCAGGGCGGCGACGAACTGAATCTCATCGAACCCGGCAAGAACTACGGCTGGCCGATCGTGTCCTACGGCAAAAATTACGACGATACGCCTATCGCGTCGCCCGCCGGCCGGCGCGAGTTCCAGGAACCCGCACTGTACTGGAACCCGGTCATCGCGCCCGCTGGCTTCACGTTCTACTCCGGCAACATGTTTCCCCAGTGGCGCGGGTCAGCCTTTGTCGGCGGCTTGGCCAGCACCGCGCTGATCCGCATCGCCTTCGACGGCACGACGCCGCGTGAGGCCGAGCGCTGGGACATGGGCGCGCGGATCCGTGCGGTGATGACTGGCCCCGACGGCGCGCTCTGGATACTCGAGGACGACACTGGCGGTCGGTTGTTGCGGCTTACAACGACGCGGGGCGCCTAATTAACGGGCTCACGCTAAGCTTTCCGATTTGCGGCCAACGTACAAGGAGAGGCCTGAACCATCCGAGGGTGAAAGGCCGGTCAGATGAATGACCCACTTTCAGACGTTCAGACCTCCCTACCCGCTTCCCAACTTCGGCCGTTCGTTCATCACGCTTCGAAGCCGCTCTCGGCGACCGAGATCAGTTGCGTGAACAGCTTGGAATTTGGTGATCCGTTCGCTTTCAGCGGAGATTACGTGATAGTCGACAAGGCCGGACTCCATGCCGGAGATGGCGATCTGCTGCGACCGAAAGCTGCGCCGTTCGTTAGGCATGCGAGGAGAAGATCATGATCAACAATCCGAAAACCGACAACGCGATCCAAGCCGATGAGGCTGAGGAAATGGAAAAGGTGCAGGAGGACGCAGCCAAAGAACGTGAAGAGAATGGCGGGTATCAGTAAGCCGCGGCAGTCGCAATCTTTATACACGGGACTGCGGCTGTTCTGTCCAATGGAAAGTTCAACTTATTCCCTGCCCAGAACGTTCGAGCTCAAGACCACGATGAAAGAAAGAATCGGGTTCGTCCATTGGTAGAACTCGAATGACTTGCCCAGCAGATGCGCAGCTGGCACTCTAGAGCATAGCTACCGACACGTAGATCAAGGTGGCAGACGGCAGGCGTTACCGAGGCAAGCGCACGGTGGTGTTAACGGATTTTAGCACCGGTTTGGCTGCTTCAAACACTAAAGGATAGGTTGGTACCCTGCCGGTCAACTGGCTTCGTTCGCGAATGTGGTCACGGACATAACCTCTCGTGCCATCTCAGTACCTTCTTGAGAAGGCAGCACCCGTACAATTACCGAGGAACTGCTTGTAGCGATTCCAGCTGCTTGGACACCTGCCCAGTCAAGGTCAGCGCAGATCGCAGTTCGGACGACGGCATCATTCTCACCGATACCGCCTGTGAAAACGATCATATCTGCGCCGCCCAGCGACGCCATCATCGCGGCAATCTGCTTGGCAACTGAGCGACAGAATATGGCTATTGCCAAGGCGGCGTCGGTGTTGCTTGCCGCTACCGCATGTAGCTTGCGTAGGTCGCCCGATATACCGGAGATACCAAGTAGCCCGGAGTGTCGGTCCACAATATCTTCAATGGCCGCGCTATCCAGGCCGCGTTCCCGCATGAGGTAGAGCAAGAGTCCCGGATCGAGATCGCCAGCACGCGACGCCATGACAACGCCGCCGGACGGCGTCAGGCCCATACTGGTATCGACGGACTTGCCAGCGCGGATCGCGGTCACGCTTGCACCGCTTCCGAGATGCGCGATAATCAGGCGTTCCGGCAGGTCCAGCGTCAACTGATTGACGATCGACTGGCAGGATAGGCCGTGAAAACCGTATCGCCGTATGCCGTCTTTGCGAAATGCTTTCGGGATCGGCAGAACCGCCGCCACAGGAGGAAGGTCGGCGTGAAACCCCGTATCGAAACAGGCGACCTGTGGCACGTTCGGGTAGCGCGCCTGGGCCGCCTGGATCAGCGACAGCGCAGCGAGACCATGCAGCGGCGCGAACGCCGTAGCCTGCTCCAGCTTGGCTAGAACGCCTGCGTCGATCACTACGGGGGCGAACAGATCAGGCCCACCATGGACGATACGATGCCCAATCGCCGCAGGCTTTGCGCCGTCCAATGCCGCATCGATCCGGTCGAACATATCGGCCGGCTGATTGCCCTCCACGTCCCCTGACAGGCGTTCTTCGACCCCGTCCGGTCCTGCCGTGTAAAAGCCGAACTTGAGCGAGGACGAGCCTTCGTTGAGCGTCAGGATACCGGTCATGCGTGCGCTTTCCCCTCCGCTCACCGGCGCCACCGCCAGTCGCGGATCTCGGGAAGGTCGTCGCCCTCTTCGTAGACGTGCAGCTTGTGCCGCTCGATCAGCGCCCAATAGCGCGCCGTTTCGTCAAGAACGCGATCGCGTAGCCGGGGTATCCGCTGAATTGCGTCGAGCGCCAGTCGATAGCGGTCCAGATCGTTCAGCACGACCATGTCGAATGGCGTCGTTGTCGTCCCTTCGTCCTTGTACCCGCGGACATGAATGTTGGCATGGTTGGTCCGACGGTAGGTCAGCTTGTGGATCAACGCAGGATAGCCGTGAAAGGCGAAGATGACCGGCTTGTCGGTCGTGAACAGCGCGTCGAACGCACGTTCGTCGAGTCCATGCGGATGCTCCGACTGGCGCTGGAGCGCCATCAGGTCGACGACGTTGACGACGCGGATGCGAATGTCGGGGATGTACTCGCGCAGCAGCATAACGGCTGCCATCGTCTCGAGTGTTGGGACGTCGCCCGCACAAGCCATGACGACGTCCGGCTCGTCGCCATCCGCGCCGTCACTTGCCCATTGCCAGATCCCTGCGCCGGCGGTGCAGTGGTGCACGGCATCATCGATGCTCAGCCAGTTCGCCTCGGGCTGCTTGCCCGCAACGATCACGTTGACGTAGTGGCGGCTGCGTAGGCAGTGATCGGCCACCGACAGCAGGCAGTTGGCGTCGGGCGGCAGGTAGATCCGTACGACGTCGGCCTTTTTGCTCGCCACATGGTCGAGGAAGCCCGGATCCTGGTGTGAGAGCCCGTTATGGTCCTGTCGCCAGACATGCGAAGTCAGAAGGTAATTGAGCGACGCGATTGGCTTGCGCCATGGGATAGTGCGGGTGACCTTGAGCCACTTCGCATGCTGGTTGACCATCGAATCCACGATGTGCACGAACGCCTCGTAACACGAGAACAGCCCGTGCCGGCCGGTAAGCAGATAGCCCTCCAGCCAGCCTTGGCAGAGATGCTCGCTCAGAACCTCCATAACCCGACCATCGCGGCTCAGATCGGTGTCGTTTGCCTCTGTCTCGGCCATCCACGCCTTACCAGTGACCTCATAGACAGCCTGCAAACGGTTCGATGCCGTCTCGTCGGGACCGAACAGACGGAAGTTGGCAGCCTTGGCGTTGAGCGCGATGACATCGCGTAAATAGCCGCCCAGCGCTGCTGTTGCCGCGGCTTTCACCTCGCCTGGTCCCGGCTGGGAGATCGCGTACGTTCGGAAGTCGGGGAGCGACAGCGGCCTCATGAGTTCGCCGCCATTGGCGTGGGGGTTCGATCCCATGCGGCGGTGGCCAGTCGGCGCAAGCGTCGCATAGTCGTCGCGAAACTTGCCTGTCTCGTCGAACAGTTCGTCGGGGCGGTAGCTCTGCATCCACGTTTCAAGCTGACGGAGATGTTCTGGATCCTTGAAGTCCGCAATCGGCACCTGATGAGCACGCCACGTGCCTTCTACGGGCTTGCCATCGACAAACCTCGGCCCTGTCCAACCCTTTGGCGTCTTCAGCACGATCATTGGCCAACGGGGCCGTTCGCTGGTCGTGTCGCTCGACCGCGCCTCCGCCTGTATTGCCTTGATGCGGTCGAGCACCGTGTCGAGTGTAGCGGCGAGCAGTTGGTGCACCTCGGTGGGATCGTCGCCCTCAACGAAGTGTGGCTCATAGCCATAGCCACGCATCAGATCGGTCAGCTCGTCGCGACTGATCCGTGCCAGCACGGTCGGGTTGGCGATCTTGAACCCATTAAGATGAAGTATCGGCAGTACCGCGCCGTCGCGTGCCGGGTTCAGAAACTTGTTGCTGTGCCAGCTCGTCGCCAGCGCACCGGTCTCCGCCTCGCCATCGCCGATCACGCAGGCAACTATCAGGTCCGGATTGTCGAACGCCGCGCCAAAAGCATGGGCGAGCGAGTAGCCGAGTTCGCCGCCCTCGTGGATCGAGCCCGGCGTTTCCGGTGCAACATGGCTTGGGATGCCACCGGGCCACGAGAACTGGCGGAACAGCCGATCCATCCCGCCACGGCTTCGCTCGATCGCAGGGTAGCGTTCGGTGTAGGAGCCTTCGAGATAGGTGTTGGCGACCAGACCCGGTCCACCATGCCCCGGCCCGATGATCGCGATCATGTCGAGTTCGCGCTCGACGATGACCCGGTTCAGATGGACGTAGAGCATGTTCAGCCCGGGCGTCGTCCCCCAATGTCCGAGCAGCCGTGACTTGACGTGCGCAATCGCAAGCGGTTCATCGAGTAAAGGATTGCTACGCAAATAGATCTGTCCAACCGACAGGTAGTTGGCGGCCCTCCAGTATCCATCCATCCGTCGAAGCATATCCTCAGACAGCGGACGTTCCTGGACCTTCGGGTCTATAGCTGCAAGAGCATCAGCCGGGCTTGAGGCACGGTTCGTCATAGCGATTGTCCTCGGCGCGTGGCATGCGCACGATAACTTATAGCAGCATTAGCGATCAGACGGCGGCTTCTCGAAGTGATCCCAACGTCGCAGATGATCGCTCTACCTGATTTCGCGGGCATTAGTTCGCATAATGACCAGTTTCGCGCGAAGGATGACGGCTGGCTTAATTAGCGAGAAACCGCACCTGATGGTAAAAGGTCATCCTGCCCATTATCCACCGAGCATCGTGATTTTGTGCTTTTGACGACGTCTGCTTCGGATCCCCAGCTTACATCAGGCTCACCCAATCCGCGCCGTTGTACGGCGATCGGGCTCAATTAGTATCGGATATCACGTAATTTCGGTCCGGGACGCAATCAGTCGGCCCTAACGGCTATCGTCACAACCTGGGTGGATCCGCCAGCCAAAGACGGTTGCGCGGTCCGCGAAACATAACTGCCGCCCCGTTTGATCCACATGGAACGACCGAGCGGTTGTAAACCAGGCTGTGCCCGAAAGGACTGCTTTCCGCGGTAACCCTACAGTGCGCATAAAACGGCCGTTTTGCAGACCCGGTTGCCAACGGATTTCGTCCGAAAAAGTTCGTTATCTGAAAAGACAGGGACAATAAAGAGCCTCACTGCCGAGAGACGGCGGGGCGCTTGGCAACCAGCCTCGCCAAGGGGGGGAGTGCCCGGCCTGTCACGGTAACAACAGCGCGGAGCCAAGTCGGTTCCGCCGGTACAAAAATGCCCTGCCGATCCAAGGATCAACAGGGCATTGCGAGCTCTCACCGCCGTTCCCCCCGAAAGGGCAGGACGCTTCAAGCATGAGTGAAAACTGTTTCGCTTAGGGTCCGTTCCCTGCACCGGGCTGCGGCGCTGCCTTATCAGCGGCAGCTAGAGCCCCTATTGCGCTCGATATCCAGGCGCCGACAAGGCCAAGGGGAAGCTGATCGGCAAGCTCGAGACTCTCTTCCAGCTTGGCTCTCAAGGTCTCTGATAGATCGCTGCTATTTTCCACGCCGTGTCGATATGGCCGCACAACCACGCCGTCACGGGTACAGTTTACTTTCAACCGCTGCTTTTTGCATAAAACGGGAAACGCACCGGCATCCGGTGGCAGATTCAGCGTGCGCGCAAAAAGCGGCCGGTCAATGGATCAGATAATAGCCGTTTTAACCGGGTCCTCGACGGATGTAGCGGCATCTTCTCGCAAGGCAGCATACCTAGCGGCCATATTAAGGTGTAGGCTTTTTATCGAATTATCTGTCGATAATGATGCCGTATTAAGTTCCTGCTCTGCTCGCCTTTCAAAGTAACGAGCGTCCTGGCTGTTATCCATCAGTCCTACCTCCTTGTCATCATAAAAGACTCGCGGCGCAGTCCAGTATAACAGCTCAGGGCGATCATTAATCGGGATAGTTCGAACATAATGAAGCGATAACGGATTATCCTGGATCAAGCCTATATGATATATGGGGCCATCGGCAGGCATATTATTGGGCTCTGACCGCTGAGAGATACGTGCGCTCTCGCCCTGCATTTGCAGGAGTCATTACATGCATGGTGACAGTGACGCTCTACTATCTCGGATGGTCGATAAGTTGGCAATCCAAGCAGTACTATCCGACGCTGATCGGTCGGCGCTTCTCAGTCTGCCGCATGTTTTGCGCACGTACGATGGGGGAAGCTCTTTGGTTCGGGAAGGCGACATCCCCAGCGCGTGTGGCGTACTTGTGTCCGGATTTGCCTATCGACACAAAATTAGTAGCGAGGGACGCCGACAGATCGTCTCGGTCCACATTCCCGGCGAAATTCTTGATTTACAGCATCTATACCTAAATGTGGCAGATCATAATGTTCAGACACTGACAGAGTGCAAGGTCGCTACCATACAATGTGATGCGCTTCGGACCCTTGCTCGTGATAGGCCTTCGATAAATCACGCCTTCTTTGTCAACGTACTGATCGAAAGCTCCATCTACCGCGAATGGTTACTGAATATCGGTCGACGCGATGCGCGTGGACGGACGGCTCATTTCTTATGTGAGTTTGCCGCCCGGCTAGATAAGCATGGCGAAAGTCCTGGTCAGCCATATGTATTGCCAATGACGCAAGAGCAAATAGGTGATGCGCTTGGTTTAACTGCCGTCCATGTTAACAGAGTTCTGAAGGGATTAACGACTGACGGTCTTATATTTCGTGAGCGGCGAGGAATATCATTTCCCAGTTGGAGCCGCCTCAAAGAGGAATCGGATTTTAACAACCGTTATTTACACTTGGGAATTAAAGGATAACCAATGCCGGAACCGCGCGCGATTGCCATAAGAGTTTGACGAGTATCGAGGCGTCAATCGTACCTCCCTTGCGAGCACAACTCAAAGTGGCCGATGGTTGACCACTTTTGCTGCCTCTGCCGCCTCTCGTTCGGATTGGAAGCTAACTGGTAGCCAGCAGTCGCCGTCAACTGAATACAGGCTCCAATATGCCTTTGAGCCGGCTTGCATGCGTAACGCTGTGACGTATGTACGCTTCACCATCTATCGATTTCCGTCCCACGAAAATGCCGAACGCATTGTTGCCCCTTCGATCGAAGAAATTTCACGCACCACAAGCGGTTATCGCGCTGACGCGTTAGACCTTGATGACCGATACCCCGCAGCAGCCACTCCTCATCGTCGAAGACGAGATGTTCATCCGGATGATCGCCGCTGATGCGCTGGAGGACCGGGGGTTCTCCATCATCGAAGCCGGTGACGCACGCGAGGCGTTGGAGATACTGGAGCGTTCGCCGGAGATCGCCCTGATTTTCACTGACATCAACATGCCAGGCGACCTCGACGGGCTTGATCTTGCCGAAGAGGTGGCGAAGCGTTGGCCGCACATCGAGATCATTGTCACATCTGGTGGGGTTCGCTTGGGCTCGGCCGACATCCCAGATTCCGGAATGTTTCTACCCAAGCCCTATGCAACGGATCAGCTCGTCAAACTGGTGCGAGAGCAGTTAGCGAGGCGAGATTCTAAACCACCCGAGGACCAGCGGTAGCGGAGTGACTACCTGCCAGTTTGGCAAGGCCAACAGCCTTCAGAACTTGTTGTCAGGAGACGCAGTACCGATCGCTAATCATCCAAGATCGTCGGCGGCAATGGCGATCTCGTAAAGCTTCCTTGCTGAGGCGCATTGTTCGTTCTGTGCAAAGCCGATCAAAAAAGCTGTGACCTCGATGCCCTCCGGGGTTTCTCGTGGAAGCGTCATCGACCAGTTCCCGAACATTGGCTGCTTAATTTCGCGGTCGCAAATGATCTCGACATCCGTGTGGCGCTCATCGGCGTTAATCCGGCGCATGGTTTCGATAATCGCTGCTCGATCACCCTCGAGAACTTGTGCGAAGTTATTCTTGTCGAACCACAACACCCCGGTGATGCCGGCGCAGGCGTTGCGAACAGCTGAGGTTTCCACAATCGCGTCAAGATCGCTACGATCGGTCCCGATCAACGATTTACTGATATAGATTAGTCGGTGCATCTAATTGTAACCGTCTGGTTTGGATCGCGTTCCCAAGCCAAGGCAATCGGGGTACCATATTGATCAGGGACGCCTGCGGCGTCCCAATATGGCGTCTCGATACGCAGTAGCATCGGCCTGCTCAGCAGTAGGGGTTTGCCTGAAGCTTTTCGCCGACTTGCCGGATCGTAGGCACAGCCTGTAGGCTTGACCTGCTAGCGCCGGCGCCATCCACTGGATCGACATGATTTCTGACGTGTTTCGTACCCCCGCCTCCCTCCCAGCAGGGCTGCGGTTTCTTGCGGGGGGCGGCGAAGCCAGTCGTCTCATCGTTGATCGCGACTGGTCGAACCACCCTCTGGGTCCTCCCGAGGGCTGGCCCGACATTCTGAAGTCGAACCTAAGCACAGTGCTCAACTCACCAGAATCTATAATTCTGGCCTGGGGTCGCAAAGAGCTGACCTTCTTTTTCAACGAGACCTATTTCCCGCTTCTCGGGCCTAGGCTTCCGTGGTCGATGGGGGCGCCGTTCAGGGATGTGTGGGCGGACGCCTGGACGCAGGCTAAGCCGATCATCGACGACGCCTTCGAGGGCAAGAGCCAACGCTTTACGGACCTGCCATGGAAGCTCGCGACCGACCGAGGGCCCGCGGATACGTGGTTTACCTTCTCCTATTCACGCATCCTTGATGCAGAGGGCGAGGTCGCCGGCCTCTTCATCCTCACCAACGAAACGACTGATCGTGTCCTCGGCGATGCTGCCCTACGCCAAAGTGAAGAACGCCTTCGCCTCGTTATCGAAGGCGCCAAGGATCATGTGATCGTGACCGTTGATACTGGCGGTATCATTACCTCTTGGTCAGCCGGTGCGACTGCCGTGCTTGGCTGGTCTGGCGACGAAGCCGTTGGACAATCAATCTCAATGATCTTCACCGATGAGGATCGTGCTAGCGGTGCCGATGTTCGCGAGCTTGCCGGCGCCGCGCGGGACGGCTCCGCTACCGATGAGCGCTGGCATATAAAGAAAAACGGCCAGCCTGTTTTCCTAAGCGGATCGATGCATCCACTCATCGCGGACGTTCAGGGCCATGACCAGGGCTTCATCAAAATCGCGCGTGATGAGACAGAGCGCCAGAAGGCCCGGCAGGATCTTGAGCGGTGGAACGCCACCCTGGAACAACAGGTCGCCGAACGGACAGCTGATCGAAACCGGCTCTGGCAGCTTTCGTCCGATTTGATGCTGGTAGCGAGCTTCGACGGCGACATCGAAGCCGTAAATCCCGCATGGACGCGTATTCTCGGATGGTCGGAAGCCGAGTTGATCGGTGTCCCGCTATTTTCCCTCATTCATCCAGAGGATCTCGATCACACGATCACCGGCGCCTCCGGCATCGCGAGCGGGCAGACCTATGCCCGGTTCGAGAACCGCTACCGACACAAGAATGGCAGCTATCGTGATATCGTCTGGGCCGCTGGGCCGGGGGATGAAAAGATTATCGCGGTAGGCCGCGACTCCACCGAAGAACGCGCTGCCGCAAAAGCGCTTACGGTCGCCGAGGACCAGCTTCGGCAAGCACAAAAAATGGAAGCGGTTGGCCAGCTCACCGGTGGGCTGGCGCACGATTTCAACAATCTGCTGACCGGTATGATGGGCAATCTGGAATTGCTCCAGCTACGCCTTGCACGGGGCAGGCTCGACGACGCGGAACGTTTCATCCTCGCGGCGCAAGGGGCCGGCCGACGTGCGGCATCGCTCACCCAGAGGCTGCTTGCCTTCTCCCGCCGTCAGACGCTCGATCCCAAGGCCACTGACGTCAACCGTTTGATCGTCGGTATGGAGGATCTGCTGCGCCGAACGGTCGGCCCTACAAACAACATCGAGGTTATCGGAGCCGCTGGTTTGTGGACCGCCATGATCGACGCCACGCAGCTCGAAAGCGCCATACTGAACCTGTGCATCAACGCCCGTGATGCGATGCCGGACGGCGGCCGGCTGACGATCGAAACTGGCAACAAATGGCTTGATGACCATGCTGCGCGCGAGCGGGACCTGCCAGCTGGCCAGTACCTCTCGATCTGCGTGACCGACACGGGGACAGGTATGACACCCGAGACGATCGAAAGGGCGTTCGAGCCTTTTTACACGACAAAGCCGATCGGCCAGGGAACCGGCCTTGGTCTGTCGATGATCTATGGCTTTGCCCGTCAGTCGAACGGACAGGTCCGTATCTACTCAGAGGTGGGCGAAGGAACGACGATCTGTGTCTATCTGCCACGCTACATGGGGGAGGCCCTCCTTCCCGAAGAGGAAGAGGCCCTGGCGGCAGCGGCATCCGCAAGCGGCGAAACCATTCTGGTCGTCGATGATGAAGCAAGCATCCGCCATCTCATCGACGAGGTCCTCGACGAGATCGGTTACACGGTCATAGGTGCCGCGGACGGCGCGTCCGGGATCAAGGTCCTTCAGTCCGGTGCCAAGATAGAGCTGCTGATTACCGATGTCGGCTTGCCGAACGGTATGAACGGACGACAGGTCGCCGACGCGGCACGGACCCTGCGACCGGGGCTGAAAGTGCTCTTCATCACAGGATACGCAGAGAATGCCGCGGTCGGTAATGGTCATCTCGAACCTGGCATGGAGCTGTTGACGAAGCCGTTCACCATGCAGGCGTTGGCATTGAAGGTGGCGGACATGATGAAGACCACCACGCAGAGGTCGGATCGTACATCAACTGCTTCACCCCAACGCAGCGACCGAGAGGGCAGTCGATGAAAGTGAAGGCGATCGATCACGTCGTGTTCAACGTGCGCGACGTGGATGCTTCGGCGGAGTGGTACGAGAAGGCGCTCGGCATGGAGCGGCATGTTTCATCCTCGAATGACGGTTCAATTCGCGTGAGCATGATATTTGGCCCCAACAAGATCAACCTTCGCCCGATATCCGCCTCGCAGGAAGCGTGGTTTACCGCGCGTACGCCGACCTTCGGCAGCGATGATCTTTGCTTCCTGACCGATACGCCCCCCGCCGAAGTCGCTGGCCACTTCCGCAACCTCGGCATTGCGATCGAAACCGGCCCCGTCATCAAAAAGGGCGCGCGGGGGCCGATATGTTCGGTCTATGTGCGTGATCCCGACGGCAACCTTATAGAGGTTTCGTCGTACCAACTTTGACGGTGCCGTCAGTTAACATTTCAATAAATAACCAATATGGCCATCAAAAACCGCTGATAAAGCATTTTGGCGTTAGCTCCACGTTATAACCACGCTATAATCATGCATTTACGTTTCTAGTACATGATAATTTCCTTGCACGTGCCATATGAAACCATTCTATATCTGCGCGACGGTAATGTGTGGAGATGGATGTGTACGGGGCACACGTCGGTTCATGGTTGGACGTTTTTTCTAATGAGAAGAAGCGACAGCTTGCCGTAGATCAGAGCAGAGCGTTAGAAATGCGCGGCAGCGAGGAGCTTGAGCGCATCGTGGACGTCGTTCGCGATTACTATCGGACGCAGTATGCGGCGATCTCAATCATCGACAGACGCATGCAAACTTTGTTGGCGGAACGTGGACTGGGTGTCACCGAAACCCCGCGAAACACGGCCTTCTGCGCCGTCACGGTTCGGCAGGGCGGGCAGATGCTGGTCATCCCCGATGCGCGCAGCGATCCGCGTTTTGAAGAGTTCGACAGCGTTAGAAATGATCCATTCGTCCGCTTCTATGCTGGCGCGCCTATTACCGATCCCGCGGGACTGGCGCTTGGCGCGATATGCGTTGCGGACAGTGAGCCGCTGGCGGGGGAGTTTGATCAGTCCCTTCTTGTCATGATGGCTCGCGAAGTCGAACGCGAACTTGCCAGCCGAATGAAGGCGGTAGTTGCTCCATCAACGTAAGACCTCAGACGTTATCGGCGAGCCGTTCGGTTACGTCGTTCGACGGCCACCAGCACTCCATGGCCTGTAGCACCTGATAGTCGTACGCGGCAGGCGGGATCGACCCAATTGTGGACGTTCACTGGGTAGTTTCCGCTCCCCAACTTCGGCCGTTCGTTCATGTCGAGGCGGGGCTCATGCGGCATGCATTACCCCCCTGGCTGACGGCACGCCGAATTTCTAAATAGGATGGTGAAACGAGAAACGGACCCAAACCGGCCGTTGACGAGATTTTCCTTGGACGACATATGCGCAGCAACGGCGATGGATTCCCGCCGGGCTACTTGGCCGAACCGCTCTCACAAGAGCCGATGATTCCTACTTGGCGCCGCAAGGCAGCAAAGGAGGAATTGTGCGCTCTACCTTTCGTAATCTTATCGCCCAGTTGAACGTCCCGGCGTTCGCCCGCAACCTTCACGATCACGCTGTGTCAGTCATGCGCTGGGCGCTGATCCTGGTGCCGATGGCCGCGCTGATCGGGACGCTGTGTGCTGCGTTCCTCTGGAGCCTCGATACGGTCACACGCCTGCGGTTCGCATCGCCCTGGCTGCTCTACCTGCTGCCGGTGAGCGGCTTCGTGGTTGGGCTGCTCTACCATCTAACCGGCCGTTCGGTGGAGGGCGGCAACAACCTCATTGTCGAGCAAATCCACGAACCGGGCGGCGGGGTACCGTTGCGGATGGCACCGCTGATCTTCTTCGGCACGGTGGTGACGCATCTGTTCGGCGGTTCGGCCGGACGGGAAGGCACTGCCGTCCAGTTGGGCGGTAGTCTCGCCAGCGGCTTTGGTCGCGCGCTCAAGCTCGATGCTGACGGCACCCGCATCCTGCTGATGGGCGGCATCGCGGCCGGGTTCGGCGCAGTGTTCGGCACGCCGATCGCGGGCGCGGTATTCGCGCTGGAGGTGCTGGCCATCGGGCGCGTCGAATATCGCGCGCTGGTGCCGTGCCTCGTCGCGGCGTTGATCGGTGATTGGACGTGCCTCGCCTGGGGTATCCACCACGGCGTCTACCAGATCGATGCGCTAGCGCCCGTCGATCCGCTGCTCGTCGCCAAGGCCGGCATCGCTGGGGTAGCGTTCGGGTTGCTCGGCCTCGTCTTTGCGGAAGCCAATCATGCGCTCGGCGGGTGGCTCAAGCGCGTCGTGCCCTATGGTCCGTTACGCCCGCTCATAGGGGGCGTCGCCGTCATCGCGCTCGTCTACCTGTTCGGTACGCGCGACTATCTTGGTCTCGGCACGCTGGCAGCGACACGTGACGGTCTCACCATCGCCAGCTTCTTCGGCCCGGACACGCATCCGTGGAGTTGGGCACTGAAGCTACTGTTCACCGTCGTCACGCTCGGTGCCGGCTTTAAGGGTGGGGAGGTCACGCCGCTGTTCTTCATTGGTGCCGCGCTCGGCAACGCGCTCGCACCTATGTTCGGCGTGCCGACCGGCGTGTTCGCCGCGATCGGCTTCGTCGCACTGTTCGCAGGCGCTGCCAATACACCGCTTGCCTGCACCTTCATGGGCGTCGAGTTGTTCGGCGCTGCCTATGCGGTACCGATCGCGGTGGCCTGCTTCGTCGCCTACCTCTGCTCCGGTCACAACGGCATCTACCTGTCACAGCGCGTCGCCGTGCCGAAGGTGCCGGCGACTGGCCTTACCCCGAACGCCACTCTTCGCGAGGCGCGAGCTCACCGCGCCGTGCGCCGCTCGCGCTTGTGATCCCCGCGCCAAGGCTTCTGCGACGACCGGAGACTGATCCGTAAAGTCGCTGCACGGTCTCTGATCGCGTGGTGGTCAGCTTTCTCCAAATAGCTCACGTTGCGCCTTGTCCAGTTCCTCCGCGTAGCGGCGTCGCGCGTAGCTCTCGGACAGGATGCCGAGAACCGCACCGTTACTACCAACTACGGCCAGTTCGTCCGCGCCTTCAGTGTCGAACGTGGTCATGACGTTCCTGATGTCCGCGTCCGGCGTAAGGGCCAGACCCGTGTGGATCGCCAATGACCCGATGGGCGCCTTCTGATCGACGTCTTCGGCGAATGCGCTGGCGGTCTGTACGATGCCGCCATAATTTTCGTGGTCATCGACGAGCAGGACTCGACTTGTCGAACCTAGCGGAAACGCCCGGCGAAACTCGGCAATCGTCGTGTTGCACGGCGTGGCCCGTTCGACGCGCCGCATCATTTTGCCAGCCGTGAGCGTTCTGACCCAGCCAACATCGCGGGCGCTCTTTATGGTTTCGCCCCGGAGATGCAGCCGCCACGTTGAGAACGAATAGCCAAAGAGCTCGCGGACGATCGTCGATGACACCAGCGATGCGGCGATCGCAGCGCCGGCCAGGGAAAAGTCATGGGTCGCTTCAAGGACCAGCATCGCCATCGTCATCGGACCGCCGACCACTGCGACTGCTAAAGCGGCCATCCCGACCAGAGCAGCATTGTGCGGGTCGATGACGGGCAATCCAGCCACCCATTCGAGAGAGCCGGCGAACAAATGACCGAGCAGGCTACCCAGGAATAAAGATGCGAAAAACAAGCCGCCTCGAAAGCCAAAGCCAAGTGAGATGATGGACGCCGCGCACTTCACGATGAATATGGCCGCCAGGAAGCGTAGCGAGACGTGAGCTTCCAAATTGAGATGTAAAGCTCCGTGGCCAGCGGACAGGACCTGTGGCGTGAGCATCGCCAGAGGGATAAGCAGCAGTCCACCTAGGATCGGCCGGCAAATAGACGGTATCGGCAGCTTGCGTGTCGCTGCCTCTATCTCCGCAACGGCTCGCATCAAAAGTATACCAGCACCAGCTGCGCAGGCGCCAAGGCCGGCATAGAGAAGGTAATGGAACGTCTTGATCTGTTCGCCTGCGTTAGCAGCAACGAGATACGGCTGCGCACCAAACGCTTGCGCCACGAGAACACTCGCCAGGCACGCCGCAGCGACGGGTGCTAGCGCCGATATCGTATAGGCTCCGATTACTATCTCGAAGGCATAGAAGGCCCCTGCTAGTGGCGCCCCGAACGCACCTGCGATGGCGGCGCCCGTTCCGGCGCCGACCAGAATACGCAAATCAGATCTGCGCAACGCAAACCAATTGCCGCTTAGCGAGGCAACTAGCCCGCCCAGCTGCGCATAGGCCGCCTCAAGCCCCACGGATGCCCCGAAGCCGTTGGAAAGGATCGTCTGCCCGGAAATGACGAGACTGTCGGACCACGACATGCGACCACCATGAAGGGCGTTCGCTTCTACTGCGTCGACCATTCGGCGCCGGCGAGCATGAGTGACCCAGGAGAACAGCGCGAGGACGGCTCCCCCAGCCGGCAGGGCAAGCAGCGCGAGGTAAGGGACCGTAGCGGCCGCACTCAGCCTTTGATCCGGTGACAAGGCATAAAGCAGATGCTGGATCGTCCGTGCCAGAGCACCCTGGATAACGCTGAGCAATCCGGCTGCACTGCCGATCATGATGGCAAGTACGATGAGCGCAGCTTCGCTGGATCGGAAAGCTTTACGGAGCCACGATGGTGCCACCCGACCGGACGCAGGTGGAGTAGCGGCGCTGTCAATCAGTGGCGCTGAAGCCATGTCAGTCGGGGTCCTGCATCAATGTAGCGAACAAGACTGCGGCAAGAACCGCGCTGGAGAGCCACATCACGATCGAGAGAGTCCGAGACGTCGCCAGTCCAGCTGCCGTGATCGCGGCAAGCAGCAGGACGATGAGAATGGGCATGGATGCCGGGGAACGGAGAAAACGCATCATGTCGCCTACGCCTGCTACACCTCTCGTGCCACAACCTTCCGGGCCGCCCCATGCGCTTCGTTTGTCACGAACGCCCGTCCTGTATCCGGAGCGTCTGCGGCTTGGCCACGCTGCCCTCCAACAGTGCCCCGTCGATCAGTGCAGCGGCCAGGTCCACATCACCAAAGGCGTACCGACCAAAACTACCAACACCGATAGGGGGGCACCCAGCCGCGCATAATCGCTGAACCGGTAGCCTCCGGGACCAAAAACCAGAGTGTTGCACTGATGCCCAATGGGCGTCAGGAAATCGCATCCTGCCCCGATGGCGGTCGCGATCAGGAACGCCTCAGGACGATATCCAAGGTCGTGAGCGAACACAGCCGCGATCGGCGCCATCACTAGAACCGTTGCGGCATTATTAAGAAACGGCGTCACAGCCATCGCTGCCACGAGGATTAGGGCTACCGCCCCCCACGGCGGCAAGGAGGCAGCCAGATGGGCAAGCGAGGTCGCGAGTATATCCGATGCGCCAGTGGTACGCAGGGTTTCACTGACCGGGATGAGTGCCCCCAGCATGATCAGAATTGGCCATTCGACGCCATCGTAAGCCTCCCGCAGGGGCAGGGCTCCGGTCGCCATCATCAATCCGGCCGCGGCGAAGAAGGCGACTGCCACAGGCACGTAGCCGCTTGCGGTGACTGCCATCGCCACTGCCAGTATGACAAGTGGCAGGAAGCGGCGCTTCGAACTGCCCAGACGCAGGGCTCGCTCTGCCAGCGGCAGCGTACCAAGATCGCGCATGCGCTCGGGCAAGAGACCAAGGGGCCCCTGAAGCACAATGACATCGCCAGCGCGCAGAACGGTTTCGCTCAGCTGCTTGGTCAGCCGTTTGCCGGCACGCGATACCGCAATGAGGTTCACGCCGTAGCGTTGCTGAAGCCGCAATCGGCCTGCCGACTGCCGGACCAGGACAGAGTCGGTGGTGATGACGGCCTCGATGACGCCGACCTCATCATCTTCGCTACCTTCCGGCAGGTCACGATGCTGTCCCGCAAGTGCAAGATGGTCTCCTGCGATGACGCGCTCCAGCGTATCCGGGTCGCCACCCAGGATCAGCGTGTCGCCGGCAGCGAGAAGAAACTCCGCCGTAATGGTCGTGCGTACATCCTCACGTACGACACTGGCGATCGTCACCTCGTGATCATGTCGATCGATGAAGGATACGACCGTTTCGCCGATGGCGGGCGATCCATCTTCGATTGTCGCCTCGGTGACATAGTCCGTGATGTTGAGAGCCTCGCCCATCGTCGGCGCTGCACGGCGTTCTCGGGGCAGGAGACGGTAGCCGAAACGCAGGAAGACGAGGCCGACAATTAGCAGGCCGAGCCCAGTTGGCAGATAGTCGAACATGCCAAAGGGCTCGCCAGTCATCTGCTCGCGAACTCTGCTGACGATGATGTTGGGCGACGTTCCAACCAGGGTCATCAACCCACCGAGCAGGGACGCGAACGACATCGGCATCAGGAACACCGAGGGGCTGGTGTCCGACTTCTTCGCAGTCTGCACGGCTGCTGGCATCAGCATTGCCAACGCACCGACGTTCTTGACCAACGCAGACGACACCCCGACCGCCGCGGTCAGTACCATCAGTTGCGATCGGACGCGGGTCACTCGCCGCGCTACGATACCAAGCGCGCTCTCGATCAGACCCGAACGCTGCATGGCCGATGAGATCACCAGCGCCGATCCGACGATGATGACGATGTCGTCCGAGAAGCCGGTGAACGCTTCCTTAGGCTTCACCAATCCTAGCGACAGTCCGGTGAGCAAGGCGATGATAGCTGTGACGTCATAGCGAAAACGACCCCAAAGGAAGAGGCCCATCATGCCGATCAGAAGGCCGATGGACATGAACTGCGGTGTCGTCATGCAACTAGGCCCCCTAATCCGGCGGTCATTACCCTGGTCATCGCAGCCAGATCCCAACGAGTGCTGCGAGGACGACGATGACGAGGAACCCGTTGACCGCGATCAGCAGCCACGCTGGCAGCCGCTTGGTATCGGGCTGCGGCGGAGCGACGGGAGCCATCTCGCGCCACACCGCTGCAACGAAGCAGAAGCCGCTGAACAGAACGAGCACACTTGCCGTCGCACCGGCAAGCCTGCCGGGCACGATGTTCTCGAGCAATGCGCGTGCGCCAATCCCTGAAGCCAGAGCAGCAAGGCCTGTACGGACCCAGGCTGCGTAGGTGCGCTCCGCTGCCATGACCGTTCGATCCGCAGCAAGCTCGGTGCGCCGATCGGCACTGTCGGTTTGCTGCCTGGCACTATGTTCCAGCCGGTTCGCACTATGAGCAAGCGAGCCGCGGGTATCCCTCGCCGATGACTGTTGGTCATTGTCCATGGTCGGTTAACGATGTGCCGGCGCTTTCAGCACAGCGGTTGTGAGAAAAGGGTCATGGCCACATACATTCACAAGCAGATAAATGATCACTCAACCCTCCCAGTTAGGACGTGGAGCAGGAAACCTGCCCCACCGATCAGGGTGACGGCCACAGGCGGGGGGCGCTTTCCTAAAATCTGTCCCCATTGCTCTTTCCCAAAATTGCCGCTCTGAGATGGAAAATCGGGAGTGCCCTTCCTTAACGAATGGCCGTTATCGGGGGTTTGGATCGCCAGCCTAAACGTCCGGGTTTGGGCGAACGCGCCTTGCCTTACGGCTTCCGGCCACGACCCACATTCAGACACTCAAGCTTGCTTCTCTCAGCCCCAACTTCCGCCGCTCATTCATGCTGCCCTACGTATCTGTTACTTGGCGCACAGAGACCAAAGGTTACGTCTGAGGCAAAGGCCGGCTGATCAGAGGCATACTTCTCAGCCGTTCCCCCGTCGCTGAAGCCAGAGCGTTCGCCAGTGCGGCCGCGGTCGGCCCCTGGGCACATTCACCGGTACCGAGGAAAGGCGTGCCCGGCCGGTCCACGACCTCGACCGTCACGCTGAGTGGGGCATCGGCAAACCGGAGTATTGAATAAGTGCTCCAGTCGTAATCGCTCCGGCGCGCACCGTCGTGCCCGGCGGCTTCGAGCGCGGTCCAGCTTAGCGACTGGACGATCCCACCCTCCACCTGATTGCGGATGCCGTCCGGGTTGACGGCCTCGCCACTGTCCACGGCAGCGACCGCGCGGTGGACGATCAGCCGGCCTTCGTCGGGGATACGCTCGACGTCGATCGCGATGGCGCAATAGGCCCCGTGGTTCTTGTAGCGGGCAAAGGCAAAGCCTCGCCCGCGATTGGGGGCGGATCGGTATCGCGCCCAGCCAAACCGTGCTGCGGCCTGCCGGATCACAGCGGCGGCACGCGGATCGTCCAGATGCGCCAGCCGGAACGCGACTGGATCGCGGCCCGCTGCCGCCGCCAGCTCGTCCATAAAGCTTTCGAGCGCGAAGATGTTCAGGTGTGCGCCCAGTCCGCGCAGCGCCGAGACGCGTACCGGCATGTCGGGCAGGAAATGGCTCACGATGGTCTGGTTGGGCAAACGATAGAGTGGAATGGCGTTGCGGTCGCCGCCACCATTTGGCTGCGGGATCGGCTTCGGCGGGGTCGGCTTGAACGGCGGTACGACTTCGGTACCGGCGAGAAGATCACCGGCCGCGACGGGGCGGGTGCTGTGCGTATTGCTCCACACCTGATGCCGCCAGTCGATGATCCGTCCCGATGCATCGAGCGTCGCGTCGACCTGCGCGAGCATCGTCGGGCCAAGCGGTTCCCAGCCATGTTCCTGCTCGCGGCTCCATTGCAGCCGCACGGGGACGCCGGGCATCGCTTGGGCGATCAGCGCAGCGTCCCCGGCCACATCGTCCGCACCGTTATGCCCGTAGCACCCTGCCCCCTCGCGGTGGACGCACCGGACGCGGTCGGCGGGTATCGCGAGCAGTTCGGCGATCGCCCGCCGCAGCGGCTCGATTCCTTGGCTGTGCGTCCACACCGTCAGCCTGTTCTCCGCAAACAGCGCCACCGCACAGGACGGCCCGATCGCGCCATGCATCAGATAGGGCCTGTCATAGCGTGCCGACAACTGCTGGACGCCGCGCGCTCCGTGGTTATCGCGGCGGTTGTCGATCACCTGACTTTCCCGCCGCATGTCCAGCAGCCCGGCCGGCATCGGGAGCAGCGCCGGCATCGACGGATCGCGCACCCAGCGGCCACGATTGGCAACCCGAAGTGCCTGCTCGAGCGGCCATTCGCGTGGCCCGATGATCGCGGCGAAGCGGCCGACCTGCACGACTGTGGCGACGCCGGGTTGCCGACGTAGCGCTGCAAGGTCGGGCGTCATTAGCGTGCCGGATGACGGTCCGCGCAGAACCCGGGCGTGCGCCATGCCGGGCAGCCGCATGTCGTGTACATAGCTTGGCAAACCGGTGAGCTTGGCGGGCAGGTCTACCCGCGGTACGGGGCGCCCGATCAGCCGCCGAGCCTCCCGACGCTTTCGCGGCACGTCCGCCCTTGCGCGCACTGCGAGCGAGGTGAATGCGGCCAACTCCGCATAGGTCGCGCGTTTTCCTTGCCGATCGAGCACGGCACCGTCGCGTGTGAACAATGTGGTCGCCGCCACGCCCCACCGCGTCGCGGCTGCCTCCGCAAGCAACAGACGAACATTGGCGGCGGCGTTCGCGATCGCGGTGCCGCTCTGTTCGAGCGTCTGGCTCCCCGCGGTCACGCCCTCATTCGGTGTCAGGCCCGTGTCCGCGGTGATGAGGTCGATCCGCTCGATCGCGACGTCGAGTTCGTCGGCGGCAAGCTGTGCCATCGCGGTCTTCACGCCAGTGCCGAGTTCGACCTTGCCCGTGAACACGGTTACGCGACCGTCCGGTGCGATCCGGATCCAGGCGTCGAGATCGGGGAACTTGGCCAGTGTCCCCGGCAGATTGGGTGCGACAGTCGGTGGCCCACCACTACCCTCGCCACCGCCGGTCTGCGCCAGCGCGGCAGTCGGCGCGAGCGAGAATGCGACCAGCAAGCCGCCCAGCACGTCGCGGCGTGACGCCTCGCTGCTCACGTTACGGGTTCCGCGGCATCGACCACGCCGCCGCCGCGCATCACCGCCGCCCGCCGCACTGCGCGTAGGATCCGCATGTGCGTCCCACACCGACATAGCGAGGGTGCCATCGCCGTCCGCAGTTCGTCCTCGGTCGGCGTCACCGTCTTGCGTAACAGCCCCTCCGCACGCGCCATCATGCCGGGGATGCAATAGCCGCACTGCGCCGCCTGCTCGTGGAGAAAGGCGCGCTGAACGTCACCCGGTTTGGCGGCCGTGCCCAGTCCCTCGACCGTCGTGACTTTTCGCGTGCCGATCGCACTGATGGGGAGGACGCAGGAGAACACCGGTTTGTCGTCGACCAGCACGGTGCACGCGCCGCACTGCCCCAACCCGCACCCGAACTTCGCGGCATGCAGTCCCAGATCGTCGCGCAGCACGTAGAGGAGCGGGGTCGCAGGGGCCACGTCGACACGTGCCGTTGCGCCGTTGACGGTCAGGTCGATCATTCGCCCTCCTTGCGTGCCTTGGCGACGTCTTTGTCGAGGTTCTTCCACGCCGATCCGGTACCGTGGCGCATCTGCAGATACGTGACGATTTCCGCCACTTGTCGGTCGTCGAGAGCATCGGCGAACGCCGGCATATAGGGCCCGCGTGGCGAGACGGGCGGATGGAGACCCTTCAGGATGATCTGGATCGTATCGCGCGGGTTGTCCTCGTGCAGCGGTGTGCCGAGTGGCAAGGCTGGACGTCCCGCAACCATCATCGCTGCGCCCGGCTCGTGGCATACTGCGCAGGCCCCCTCGTAGAGCCGCGCGCCGTCGGGATGACGCTGCGAGGCCAGGGCTTGGCGATCAGGCAGCGGTGGCTCGAACCGTGCAGCAGGCGCAGCGCGCATTTGCCACGCATAATAAGTCGCCAGCGCGTGAACGTCGGTCGGTGCTGCACGGGCCAGATTATAGGTTACCGACCCCATCGGGCCGGCCGCTGCGGCGTGCGCGGTGCTCAGCCCAGTGCGAAAATATGCGTTGAGCCGCTCCACAGTCCACGCCCGTATCGCAGGCGAATGCGCATTGATCGGGGGCGCATACCAGCCACCCGACCATCCGCCGTCATAACCCTGCGCGCCGCGCTTCTCCTGCTGCAACAGCCCGCGCGGACTGTGGCAGGCGGTGCAATGCGCCAGTGTCTCGCCGATGTAGCGTCCCCGGTTCCAGGCGGCAGACTGGCTGACGTCGGACGTGATCGGCTGCGGTCGGAAGAACAAAAGCTTCCATCCGGCAAGCAGGGGACGAAATCCGAGCGGCGGGATCATCGTGTTGGCCGGCGGCACCGAACGCACGGCCGGTCGGGTCATCAGGAACGCGTAGAGCGCCCCCAAATCGCTCTCCGTCACGTTTGCATAATGGGTGTAGGGGAAAGCGGGGTACAGATGGCTGCCGTCACGTCCTACGCCTTCACGCATCGCGCGTCGAAACGCTGTCGGAGACCATGCACCGATTCCCGTCGCCGGGTCGGGCGTGATGTTACTGCCGTAGATTGTTCCGAACAGCGTTTTGATCGGATACCCGCCTGCATAGGGACGCCCGCCTGCAGACTGGTGGCAACTGACGCAATTTCCTAGCCGAGCCAGATTAGCGCCGCGCGCAATGAGCACCGAATCGAACAGACGAGGATCGGGACGTTTCACGGTTGCGATTGCCGGTCGGTATGCGATGATCGCGAAGACCATGACGCAAACGCACAATGCCACCACGGGCCATGTGAACGTTCGCGTGATGCCGGACCGGCTCATCCTCCTTTTGTCCGGTGATCAGCGTTCGCCCTCGCCTTCGCCGCTCTCGTTTTCGCCGCCCTCATATTCGCCTTCGCCGCGCTGACCGGCATGCTGTTGTACGGCACGCGCGCGACGGGGATGGCGGACGACGTGGCGCGACTTGGTTGAACGCACGACGTGGCGCCCCACACCTTCGCCCTCACCCTCGCCGCGCTCGTTCTCACCGCCTTCGCCGACCTGGTCGACCGACGGCGCCAGTGGTTTGGGTGCCGCTTCGGTCGCGATCGCCTGGCCGGATTGCGCAACGACGAAGGCGCCGACGCCAATCCACAATTTCGTACGCATAATAATTCCTTACTAGCCAACGCGTTGGCCCGCGTGGGCTGGGACTGATAGGGAAGCCCCGACGTTATGCCGATGCCCAGAGAACCCTAATGTTTATCATGATTGCCAACGTTCTAGATGCTGACAATCTCCAGTCGTTGCGAGATAATCTCGGCAAGACGCGCTATGTCGACGGGCGCCGGACTGCCGGTCGCGAAGCACGCCCGGTCAAGCGCAACGAGCAGGTCGACCGTGCCGACCCGTTGCTGTCGGACATGCAGGACCTCGTGATAGATCGACTGCTGGCGAACCCGCTGTTCCGGATGGCCACACGACCGCACGTGGTTCGCCCGCCGCTGTTCAGCCGCTACGAACCTGGCATGGCCTATGGCAGCCATGTCGACGACGCGATCATGGGCGGCATGCGGACCGACGTTTCAGTCACAATTTTCCTCTCCGATCCCGACACTTACGAAGGCGGCGAACTGGTGATCGAGTCCGCAGCGGGCGAACAGGACGTGAAACTCGCGGCAGGAGATGCAGTGGTCTATCCGACGACGGCGCTGCACCGCGTCGCGCCGGTCGTATCTGGCGAGCGCCTCGCCGCCGTAACGTGGGTACGCAGCTTGATCCGCGATGCCGATGCCCGCGAACTCCTGTTCGATCTGGAAACGGCACGGCACGCCCTGTTCGACCGCCTTGGCAAGACCCCCGAACTGGACTTGCTGGCAAAGACGCAATCCAACCTGCTCAGACGCTGGGCCGAAGATTGAGAATGACCTTTGGACCACCAAGTAACGCTAGACCCAAAAGCCGCCTCTCTGACCCGGGAATGCCAACCCCAACTTCAGACATTCATTCATAGCCGCTTAGCGCGAATTACAACGGCGATGCGACGCCCGTGACAGGACAGCGAAGCGCCTTAGGTTGTCAGGCTGGTTGCGGACCAGGCTGCTGGGGATCCACGACGAATTTGGCGATCGTTGCAATCGTGCCACCCGGCCGATCGACCTGATCCACGCCCTTCACTTCGGCGAGCCAGCGATCCGGCGTCACGGTGAAGAGCTGGTAGCCGCGCTGGTTGTTGAGCAGACTGACATTCGGATTATTGTCCAGCGCGCGGTTTTCTCCCGCATAATGCGCACCGCCCGTGCCGCCCGACGAAATCGACGTCGCGAGAAATTCCGTCGCGATCGCCGGGCCGCCAACGTCTTCCATCTTTCGCGGCACCGATCCGACGACATGCTGATGCAAGTCGCCGCTGCCGATCACGACGTTGGTCAGGCCCCGGTGGGCGATGCCGTCGACGAGCCGTTGGCGCGACAGCGGATAGCCGTTCCAATTGTCCTTGCCGATGACGGGCGTGGAGGCGCCGTCCTTGCGGGCGTCGTACGGCATGAACAGCACCTGTTGCGCGATGAAGTTCCAGCGCGCGTCGTTGGCAAGTCCGCGATTCAGCCAGCTCTCCTGCGCTGCCCCCATCATCGTGCGCTCTGGCCGATCGACGGGAATACAGGCGTCGAGTTCCGCGCGCCCTATACCAGGACGCTCGCAAAGCTGATCGCTGCGGAACGAGCGCGTGTCGAGCACGTGCATGCGAACGAGATTGCCGTAATCGAGCCGGCGATAGGCAACCCCCGCCCCGGGGCGTTGCGCGCGGCGAACGGGGACGTGTTCGTACCAGGCTTGCATCGCGGCCGCCTTGCGCAGCGCGAACACATCGGGCCGGTTGCCGTCCTTGTCGAATTCGCCCGCCCAATTGTCGTCGATCTCGTGATCGTCGAACGACATGATGAACGCGACCGCGGCGTGCGCCGCATGGAGGTCGGGATCCGCCTTGTATTGGGCGTAACGTCGGCGATACTGATCCAGCGTATAGGTCTCGCCGCCGAGGTGCTTACGCGGGCTGGGTTCGGTGCGCGGGGTCATCTCGTAGATATAGTCGCCATAATGGAATACCGCGTCGAGATCGGGCTCGCGCGCCACATGCGCATAGGCGGTGAAGAACCCCGTCTCGAAATCCTGGCAGCCCAGCATCGCCAGCCGCAGCCGGTCGAGCGACGCGCCCGCCGCAGGGGCGGTGCGCGCGGTACCGACCGGGCTCGATCCGGCGCCCGCGACGAGGAAGCGATACCAATAGGGGCGATGCGGCCGCAGCCCGTCGATCTCGACATGGACCGAGTGTGCAAGCTTGGCTTCGGCCATCGCCGGACCTGCACGAACGATTTTTTGAAAACCGGGATCTTCGGCGACTTCCCAGCGGACCGCGACATCGTGCAGCGGCATGCCGCCATCGGGCGTCTGCGGCTCGGGCGCCAGCCGCGTCCAGATCACGAACCCGTCGGGCAAGGGGTCCCCCGAGGCGACGCCGAGCGTGAACGGATCACGCGTGAACGTCGCCCGCGCGAGCAGGCGGGGGGTGCTTCCCAGCAACGCGAGCGAGAAGCTAGCCTTGACCAGATTGCGGCGATCGAACTGAGGCACAAGGACACTCCCTCACGGCAGGCGCGGGTCGCGACCACATATGCCGGGAAGACGGAGCAGCCGGGCGAAACCCGACAGGCAAAATAACGGGACTATCGGTTTTCCGCGTTGCCTGCGGGACGGATGGCGATCGTTTTCGGACCATAAGCGACGTCGACGTGATAGGCAGTCTCCACCGCCTTCAGCACGCGGTCGGTATCCGAAACATGGAAGCGTCCGCTGATCGGGAGCGCCTGTAGGGCAGCATCCTGCAACAGGATCGGCCGCGCCGAATACCGCTGCACCTTGCCGATCAACACCCCAAGCGGAATATCGGACGCCTCGAACCATCCAGACTTCCAGGCGGGCGCGCTGACCGCGATACGCGGTTGCGCCGTGACATGGCCGTCCACGACGCGCGCACCGTCGCCCTTGCGCAGCACGAGGTCGGCTTCATCGGCCACGCCGACCTCCACCGCGCCGCGATACACTGCGACGGCGGTCCGCGTCGGACCCTGGCGATCGACGTTGAACGCCGTGCCCAGGACGCGCACCGTGGTGGAGCCGCTCTCGACCCGGAACGCTCGGGCACTTTCATGGCGAACGTCGAAATACACTTCGCCTCGCACGAGCTCGGCGTTGCGTTTCCACGGCAAAATCTGCACGCGAAGCTCGGTATCGCCGCTCATGTCGACGCGAGATCCGTCCGCCAGGACAACGGATCTGCTCTTGCCGGCAAGGGTACGATAAGTCGTCGTCGACAACGCTGGCAAGATCAGTACGATCGCGAGCAACAGCGCGCAGGCCGCGGCCGCGAGTTGCGGCAGAGTGCGCCACGTTCGCCGGGGTCGCGCGCCCGATGCCAGCGGCGCGAGCCCGGCGGCGGGTGCGCTTTCAGCGTGGTTTAGCGCCTCGACTAACGCTTCGGACTGCCACAATGCCTGCAGATCGGCAAAGACCTCCCGATGACGCGCCGACGCTGCCATCCAGGCATCGAAGGCTGGCCCCGCCGCGGCGTCGAATACCGGCTGGTTGATACGGTCGATCCAGGCGGCTGCTTCCTCCGCGATCTGGCTCTCACGGTTCATCGCACATTTCCAGAAGCGCACGCCTCTCCCGGCATCGCCTTGTGGAGGTCTGCCAGGCCACGCGTTATGTGCTTCTCTACCGCCTTCGGGCTCAACCCCAGTTCCCTCGCTATCGCGGCACAACTCTGCCCCTGCAATCGCCGACGGACAAGCACGTCGCGGCGCAGCGGCGGCATCGCCGCAAGCGCTTGCCGCAAGATCGCGACCTCTTGCCGACCAACCAGCACCCGATCGGGCAACGGCGCATGGCTGACGGGCTCTTCCTCGCGTTCGGCGACATAGCGGCTGTCGCGGCGATGATGGTCGATCAGCAAGTTCGCAGCGATCCGGAAGCCCAATGCATAGACGCTCACCAGTGTCTGCACGCGACTCTGGTGCACCAGCCGCGACAGTGTCTCCTGCACGACGTCCTCGACCACGTCGGTGCGGTTGGTGCGCGCCCTCACGTATCGGCTCAACGTCGCAGCGATTGCGCGCCAATCCTCAGAAGGAGCTCCCTTACAGCTCTTAATCTGGTGCAGTATGGCGGGCATGGAGTATCCGGGTTGCTGGTCCCGCCGACCTAGACCGCGTTTGTGACAATCTCGGTGAGATCGGTAGAAGTGCGACAAGTACACGGTCGCGTTTGCAGACGCACGAGTAAGCAACCGGATTGCAACATCTGTGTAACATAAATGAAACTAAATAGATTGTCGGGTTTATCGCCCGGGATTCGTCTTTCCCGCAAACCATCTGGGGGAAGACATGTTCCACAAAATTCGACGCTCGCATCTTTTGCTTAGTTCCGTCGCGCTGTCCGTCTTGGTCAGCGCGCCTGCTGTCGCGCAGGCGGCGTCGGCGCCGCGCCAGTTTACTTTCGATGTGCCGGCTCAGGACCTCGGCAACGCGCTGTTGGCCTTTTCGCGCCGGACTGGTCTGCAGCTCGCCTCGTCACCGTCGCTATTGAAGGGCGTGCGTGGCCAGCGCCTGCGCGGGCGGATGACCGCCGAGGAAGCACTCGCGCAGCTCACAGCGGGTAGCGATCTGGACGGCCGGATCGTTGACGGTACGGTAACGGTGGTCCGCCACATGCGCTTCGCCACGGCGGGGGCGCCCGTCCCTGCCGTGGCACTTGGCGGCGTGTCCCCACAGGTAACGAGCGCGTCGGACGTGCAGCTCGAGAACGGCACCGATATCGTCGTCACGGGCTATCGCGAGAGCATCGCCAAGGCGCAGCAAATCAAGAAAGCGGCGACCGGATCGCAGGACGTCATCCTGGCGCAGGACATCTCCGCCTTTCCCGACCAGAATCTTGCGGAAGCGCTGCAGCGCATTCCCGGCGTCGCGATCACGCGAGACAGCGGCGAAGGCCGGCAAATCTCGCTGCGCGGGCTCGGCGCGGATTTCACGCGTACCCAGCTTAACGGCATGGAGGTGCTCACCAACACCTCGTCGGGGCTGGACAGCCGATCGTCGGTCAGCCGTTCGCGTTCTTTCGATTACAGCATATTTGCCTCCGAGCTCTTCAACAAAGTCGTGGTCGAGAAATCCTACGCAGCCGAGCAGGACGAGGGCGGCATCGGCGGTACCGTCGGCCTGCACACCGCCAAGCCGTTCGACTATGCCGGGCTTACCGTCGTCGCGTCCGCCAAGGGGCAGACGAACCAATATACCAAGGATGTCACGCCGCGGCTGGTAGGGCTGATATCGGACCGCTGGGGAGATTTTGGCTTCCTGGCATCGGTCGCGTACAGCACTGCGGACACGGTCGAATTCGGCTATCGCAACTGGAACTGGTCGCAGATCAATTTCGGCCCTCGCAATGTCGGGCCGACCGTCTCGGCGGCGGACCGCGCGCTGCTGGTGGGTGCGACCGGCGCCAACAGGATCTGGAACAGCCGCGCGCAGACCTATGCGACCTTCTTCAACAAGCGCGAGCGACTGGGCCTGACCACGGCACTGCAATATCATCCCAACGACCGCACCGACGTATCGCTCGATGTGTTGTACGGCAAGCTGAATAACGATCGCACCTCGGGCGTAATCGGTGCAGCGGGTACCAACGGCGTCGCGGCCAACAACGTCACCGGCACGCAGGTGCTGACTGGCGTGACCTTCGACAATTACAACGACATCGTCGGCGCATCGTTCGATCATGTCGACATGCGGACCGAATCGAAGATCACGCATGACCAGACGACCTTCTGGCAGGCGGCGCTGAACGGCCACACAGATCTCAGCAGCAACCTGACGGTCAATTTCCTAGGCGGCTGGTCGAAATCGACGTTTGATTCAGACTATGCCCAGGTGTTGCTGGAGTCCGTCGACAAGAGCTACTCCTTCTCCGGCCTGAACACGGGATCGCCGCGCACCAGCTACGGCTTCGACACGACCGACGCGTCACAATGGGACCTGCAGGGCCTCGAAACCCGCGCCGATCGCATCACGAGCGAATTCTACAACAGCAAGGCGGAACTCGCCTGGACCGTCGGCTCGGGTTCGACGATCAAGGCGGGAGCCGGGTTCAAGCGTTTCACGAACAGCGGCTGGCAGCGCAAGGTCAACCCGAACTACGAGGACAAGCCGGGCAACCCCGACGTACCGACCAGCGTCCTGTCGAACAGCACCCTCGCCCCATACATTATCGGCGACGTGGCGGAGACCTACGCGCTGCTCGGCCAGAGCACGACCGTGGATGCGAGCCGCACCGTCACCGGCACCGCCTACGACCTGCTCGAGAAAACCTATGGCGCCTATCTGCAATACGACCTCAAGACCCAACTCGGCAGCGTCGGGCTGCGCGCCAATTTCGGCGTGCGCTATTACCATACGGACCTTGGTTCGTCGGGCACGGCGCTGGTCGGCGGCGTGCTCGTGCCCGTAGACGTGACCAACAGCTATGACGGCTTCCTGCCCGCGGCGAACCTGGCGTTCGACCTCAGCCGGTCGCTGGTCTTTCGCCTGAGCGGCAACCGCAATTTGAGCCGCCCCGCGCTGAACGACATGCGCGCGGCGGGCACGCTCAACCTCGCTACGTTCGGCGGCACGGTTGCCGCAGGCAATCCCAACCTCGCGCCCTTCAAGGCGGACTCCATCGAGACCTCGCTGGAATATTATGACGGGCAGCGCGGCTCGCTCGCGATCGGCGCCTTCTACAAGAAGATGGACTCGTACATTACCTCGGAGACGCGGCTCGTCGCCTACGACACCACGGGATACCCCGCCGCGCTGCTGCCCCCCGGCGTCAGCCCCTCCGTACTGGTGAACTACACCCGTCCGATCAACGGGCCAGGCGCGTCGATCAAGGGCATCGAGATCGCGGCGAAGCGCGACTTCGACTTCCTGCCCGCGCCGTTCAACAAGCTCGGCGTGCTCGGCAACGTGACCCTCGCCAGGGGATCGAGCGACGTGTTTTACTCGGGAGTCGCGGTCCGCCTGCCCTTGCCGACGCTGTCGAAATTCTCGTCCAACGCGACGCTCTATTACGATACCGATCACTGGGGGGTGCGCGGCTCCCTGGCGACGCGGTCGCGCTATCGCTGGGGTGATGGCGGCAACGGCAACATCGGCGAATACATCAAGGGCACGACGAACCTGGACGCGTCCGCCTATGTCAATCTGACGCGGCAGTTCAAGCTGTCGCTGGACGTGATCAACATTACCGACGAGCCCATCGTCCAATATGCCGACGGCACCGCCAAACGCGTGATGACCAACACGGTGAGCGGCCGGACATTCGCATTTGGGGGGACCATGCGGTTCTAGCGAAAAACAGGAAGGGGCAAGCGCCGCAGTGCCCGGGCCTGCCCCTTCCCCCGGCTAGTCTCGTTCAGCCGGTCAGTCTAGAACGTGTCGTGCTACGATCCGATGGTCGGACGCACCGGCACTTTTGGTCGACAGCCGCTATCAGCACTAAACACATTTCGATGTTAGTACGTCCGCAGTCTCGACCACAGTCGGACATTGGGACGGGATAAAGGTAGCACGTTAGCCGCCATTCTTTCCGCGCGGCAAATAGTGAGCGGGGGTTTCGGATGCAAAAGGTTCGTGGCTCGGATGCGCTACAGACGTGGCAGTCTCCGTAATATTTTTTGACGGGTTACTTAAGCCAATATTTCTTGCCACCTTTTGGTCGAATAGACTGGGTGCCCCACATTGGGGGTGGATTGTTTTTGACTGTTTCTTGGTCGGTACGGCGGAATTTTTTCCGATCTCGATTAGCGTTGTTTCGCGGCCCAACTTTCATATTAGTCGGCTTGCAAGGGTCGCTGTTCTCGGTCGGGGCTTACGCGGATAATATTACGTCGAAGATGCTGCGCGACTTGGGCGCAGAACGGCGTATCCAGCACAGCTTCACCGATCCAGTTCATCATGCCCCCGAAGAGTTTCAGGTCTTTTTGCACGCCGCTGCCTTAAACGATGTGTTCCGTTTGCGTGGAGCTACAAGTCTCTAAGCTTCTATCAGATACCACCCGACGCGGCGATAAACGTCTTGCCGCAAGTTGGCTAGTTGAATGCCTCTCAATAAGGCGGCTGCATCGGGCCGGTAGGCGGACTGCTCAGGCGACCGCTTTCGCTAACCGCGTTCCAAAAGCGGACAGGCGGCTTTCCACCAATTTTAACGAAATGCACCCCGTCGGCTTGCGCCAGTTCCGTCGCGATGCAAACCGTTCACATCATCAGGCATGTTCAGCAGCCATGCGTTAGCCATAGCGGGATGCCTCCCCTATGCAGCTTTCATGGCAAGCTCAATCATCAAGCTGTTCAGCGGCGGAAGACGGTTCACTCGTTTCTGGGACCGGCTCGAGCTATCGCTGCACGAGGCGTGTGAGATTGAGCTCGCACGTGGCGAGTCGCTAACGCAAGGCGCTTTATTTTGGCGCCTGCGTAAGCGCTTCACCCTGGACCCGGTTGAACTGGGCCACCTGCAAAGCATCACCATCCAACACGCACAGTCCGAGTTCACGCAAGGCGCCAGCCGCATGACGGGTTACCGCGCCAGCGCGCACGTCCCTTTCTCTGGCAGCAAACTCCTGCTGCAATCTCAGCCTGAAACAGGATTCCAGTTTGGGTTCCGCGGGAAGGTTACCAAGAGCGCGCTGCACCTGCACGCCATGCTGCCTGACCTCGATGGTCGGGAGTTTGCTAGCGCCATCGAAACGGAACTGGCCCGGATCAGACCGCTGCTCAAAGCCTTCCGCAGCACGGTCCATGCTTATGACGAGCGCCTGCGCAGCCGGGTTGAAGCAAAGATTAGATCATTCTAAGGATCATGCTTAGACGCCGTTGACGTATATGCATTTTACGTCTAACTGTCGTGGACATGGATGATACAGCCTTCCTCGAAAGCTACGACCCTGCCGCGTTCCCGCCCCTCGCGGTCGCCGTGGACGTCGTTCCCCTCACCTTCACCGCCGGCGCGCTCCATGTTCTGCTGAACAGGCGCGCCGAAGCACCGGCCCGCAACCGCCTTGCCCTGCCCGGTACCTTCGTTCGCGCGGACGAGGATCTTGGCGCTGCGGCACAGCGCGCCCTGCGCGACAAGGCTGGACTTGATGCGCCGGTGCGCCAGTTCCATGCCTTTGGTGCGGTTGATCGTGATCCGCGCATGCGGATCGTCAGCATTGGCTACATGGCCGTTGTCGATGCCGAAACCATGGTGCGCGGAAGTGATCTGACCGGCGCATGCGAATTGCTGCCAATCATCGACGGCATGCTGCGCAGCGCGACCGGCCGCCGCGCATCGCTGCCGTTCGACCACGACGCTATCCTAGGTAGCGCACTGGCGGATCTGCGCCGCGATCTCGACCGCGATGACTGGGCGTTCGGCTTGCTTTCTGAAACCTTCTCGCTGCGCGAGTTGCAGACGTTGCACGAGGCAGTCCGTGGCCAGACGCTAAACAAGCCGGCCTTCCGCAAACGTCTCATCGAGAGCGGCCGGCTGGAAGCGACCGGAGAGATGGAGACCGGCAAGGGCTTCCGCCCTGCCGAACTGTACCGGACAAGGAGGACAGACGATGCCGCGTAACGATCAACCGAGCCGGCAAGGCGCACGTGCACGCACGAGCGTGTCGCACCCGCTCCAGATCGCCACAATCGCAGCGGGTCCGGGCCTCGGCCGGGTCGGTATCACCTTCTGCCCTGGTAAGTGTCAGCCTCATGCCGCGACCGGCGCATGGGCACGCGATCTCGCCACCGACATTGCAGCGATCGCCATTTGGGGCGCAGCCAGCGTCGTGACGCTGGTGGAAGATCACGAGCTTGTCGCGCTCGACGTCGCTCTCCTTGGTGAAACGGTACGCGCAGCGCACATGGAGTGGTATCACCTTGCCATCCGCGATGTGTCCGTCCCGACCAGTGCGTTCGAGGTTGCCTGGCAGAAAGCCGGACCGGCGTTGCGTGATCAGTTGCGTGCCGGCTTTGACGTGCTGGTCCACTGCAAGGGCGGCCTTGGCCGAGCCGGGGTGATTGCCACCCGGCTGCTTGTCGACAGCGGCTGGCGGCCCCAAGATGCCCTGGCGGCAGTGCGTGCAGCACGCCCCGGTGCCGTCGAAACAGCGGCGCAGGAGGCGTATGGCCTAGGACTGACGGCCGTGCCCGAACCAGTGCCGCATCGCTCGCCCGATGCCATCCGGGACCGCCGCCGCGGCGCGCTTCTCGGTCTGGCAGTCGGTGATGCGATCGGCACGACGCTGGAGTTCAGCCGCCGCGACAGCGGCGCCCGGGTGGATGACATGGTCGGCGGTGGTCCGTTCGGTCTGCAGCCCGGCGAATGGACCGACGACACCGCGATGGCGATGGCGCTTGCCGATAGCCTCGCTGCTGATGCAGCCCTTGATGCGCACGACCTCATGCACCGGTTCGTCGCGTGGTGGCAGCATGGCGACTACAGCTGCACTGGCCGCTGCTTCGACATCGGCATCACAACCCGAGAGGCACTCGCACGCTTCAAGCGCAGCGGTGATCCGTACGCCGGCAGCATCGATCCGATGAGCGCCGGCAATGGCTCGCTGATGCGACTGGCCCCGGTGGCGATCCGCCACTGGCAGAACCGCGGACAGCTTGGAGACGCGGCGGCGCGGCAGAGCCGCACCACTCATGCCGCCCCCGAAGCGGTGGCTGCCTGCGTGGTGTACGCCGACATGCTGGCTGACGCGCTTTCCGGTATGTCGAAGCACGACGTGCTCGAAGCAGCCCGTAGCACCAGCGCGCCGGCCATCGCTGGCGTTATTGGCGGCAGCTGGCGGGGAAAGCCTCGCCGGGACATTCGCTCATCGGGGTATGTCGCGCATTCTCTTGAAGCGGCCCTGTGGTGCGTCGGCCGTACGACCAGCTTTGCATCCGCTGTTCTGCTTGCGGCCAATCTCGGCGACGATGCCGACACCACGGCAGCGATCACCGGGCAACTCGCGGGCGCGCTCTATGGCGCAAGCGACATTCCCGAAGCCTGGCTGGAGCGCCTTGCCTGGCGCGACCGGCTGTCCGCGGCGGTCGATACGCTGGTCGATGCCGGTGAAGCTGCATGACTGAGGCAGCAGCGAAGCGGATAGCTCCTGCGGATACGCAGGGCAGTGTCTCGCGCTGGGAAGCCCTGTTCGAGTGTCCGGCACCTCAACGGCTGCCTGGCGTGGTCGAACAGGCAGTGGCGTGGCGCGATCAGGTTCTGCTGCACGGCGACATTCCTGCGACCATTGCGCATGATCTGCAACTCGCCGCGGAACACGCGTTGCAGCGGCGCGGGGTAAACCGGCAGCCGAATCTATCGAGCTTATCTGCTGCGGTATCAGTCCCCGCCCCGGCCCTTCATCATGACGGCGTAGGCGACGCCAGCCCGGCTGACGCTTTAGGAGCCACTTCAACCCGGCAGCCAACCCGCGCAGGTGCCGCGTCTCGCGCGCGCGCCCTGCCACCGGCAGCAAGTCAGCTGCTGCCAGGCAGTCAGCTCATCAAGGCGCATGGCGGTCGCAACCACGTCGTCGGCGTCGAGGCGGATGGCTTCCGCTACGAAGGTGAGCTGTTCAGCTCGCTGTCGGCCATCGCCAAGCATATCACCGGTACCCACTGGAACGGACTGCTGTTCTTTGGCCTGAGGAAGCGGCGCAGCTATCCGCCCACACCCCGCCGTCATGGCTGAGCTGCGCCGGATCCGCTGCGCGGTCTACACTCGAAAGTCGAGCGAGGAAGGCCTCGAACAATCGTTCAACTCGCTGCACGCGCAGCGCGAGGCGTGCGAGGCATACATCGCCAGTCAGAAGCATGAAGGCTGGCAACTCATCCCCACCGCTTATGACGATGGTGGCTTTTCGGGCGGCACCATGGTGCGCCCCGGACTGAAGGCACTGCTCGCCGATGTCGAGGCCGGGCTGATCGACACCGTCGTCGTCTACAAGGTCGACCGGCTTACCCGCGCGCTGTCGGATTTTGCCCGCATGGTCGACCGCTTCGATGCGCAATCCGTGTCGTTCGTCAGCGTGACGCAGGCGTTCAATACCACGACCAGCATGGGCCGCCTTACCCTCAACGTGCTTCTGAGTTTCGCCCAGTTCGAACGCGAGGTCACCGGCGAGCGTATCCGCGACAAGATTGCGGCCTCCAAGGCCAAGGGCATGTGGATGGGTGGCGTGGTGCCGCTTGGCTACGATGTCGTCGACCGCATGCTTGTCGTCAACGAGGCAGAAGCCGTCCAGGTACGCAAACTCTTCCAGCTTTACCTCAAACATCGCAGCGTCGACGACGTGGTTCAGGCCGCGGGTCACGCCGGCATTCGGTCGAAGCGGCGTGTCGGTGCCGATGGGGGAACGACAGGCGGCACCAAGCTCAGTCGAGGCTCGCTTTACTCGATCCTCGCCAACCCGATTCATGCCGGCGAGATCGGCCACAAGGGCAAGCGCTATCGAGGGCAACACACGCGCATCGTCCCGGCGGACCTCTACGACCCCGTGCAGCGGCTGCTCGAAGCCAATCGGCGCAAGGCACGCGGCACCACCTCGACAGTGTCCGGGCTGATCCTCTCAGGTCTCGTCCAGGATGCCGCTGGTCAGCGGATGACGGCGACCCACACCGGCAAGGCTAACCGCCGCTACTGCTATTACGCCTCGGCCGCGACGCGCGTGCCTGCAGGTGACCTCGACAGCCTCGTCCTCAGTGCGCTCGAACAGACACTCGCGTCCCCTGCCCGGCTGGCAGCTGCCCTCCCGAGTCTCGACCTTGTTTCGCCTGCCGTCATCGCCGCCGCGGCTGCGGCTGGCAAAGAGATCGCCGCTGCGCAAAGCGAGGCCAAACACGCCTTGGTCCGCGGCCTCATCAGCCGCGTCGTGGTCACCGATGCAGGCGTCACCACGACACTGAACCTCGCCGCCCTGGGCCTGGATACCGAAACCGGCACGATCGTCACGCCGGCAAGCCTTGGCCGTACCAAGGCACGGCTGACACTGGTCGTGCCGGGGCATGCGAGTGCGAACCCGGACAGCAGTCTCATTGCGGTCGTCGCACAGGCACGTGGCTGGCTGGCGGAACTCACCAGCGGACGGCAGACATCCATCCAGGGCATCGCCAGCGCCAGCGGGGTGACGTCCGCCTATGTCCGCCAGCTGATGGGCGCTGCTTTCCTGGCGCCTGATCTTGTTACCCGCATCGTCGAAGGTCGCCAGCCGCCGTGGCTGACGCTCGCCCGGCTCAGCGCCATGCTGCCGCTGCCTAGAGACTGGGCCGCGCAGCGCAGCCTGTTCGCCGCACCAAACTGACGCTTTCGCGTCGTTTTTGCTTGCGTCTCATCCGACGTCAGACGATCACCGTCGCGCTCCCGAGATACGCGGGAGCGGGGCTTAGTAACCTCTTCAAGGAGTCAGCCGGTCACCATCAGGGGGCCGGGTGGCATGCGCGCATGTCCAGCCGGCAACGGTAAAGGCGCATGCGCTTGTTGGACTCCTGCAGGTTACTAACATCCGGCTTCGGCCGTCGCCCCGAGAGGAACATAGGGGCGACTATCGGCAAAGCTGAACGTGGCGCCCCGCTAAAGGGGAGTTTCGCATGATACTTGTACGGGAGGTTGCTGCGCTTGCCCTGCCACTGATGGTCGGCGCCTGTAATCAGGCGATGTCGGTCAACGGTATGCAGAAGCGCGAGCCGGTGCTTGTCGCCGACAGTCCGCGTGATGGAAATGTGATCATAGCCTGCGTGTCAGCCGCCTGGCTGAAGCTGGGTGGTCCAACCCCCAAGTCCGTACCGCGCGAAAACGGTGCAATGCTGGTTCTTGGCGATAGTTTTCCCATGCTGCTGGTCGACACGACACCCATCGCCACGGGCACCCACGTGATCATGCATCAGTTCAAGACCATGTGGTCCGACAGTGACCGCGCCCGTGTCGACGAGGTGCGGACATGTCTGTGAACCCGCCCCTGCAGGGCGGCCGCCGCTTGCCGCGCCGTCAATATTTCGACCCCGAGCAAATCACTGCCATTTATGAAAATCCGGTGACCGGCTGGCGCGAGTCTGTGCCCAACCGCGCATGGCTGTGGATGCTGTTGTTCACAGGCTTCTACATGGCAGCGCGTGGCCTGTGGCGGCCGCTGGGCTTGCTGCTCCTGGTGCTCTTTGGCACCGGGTTCTTCTTCTGGCCGATACTTTTGATCGTAGCGCCAGCCTGCTGGATCCTGTCCGCCGTCAAAGCGCAAAATATCTTCCGCGACCATTATATGCGCCTTGGCTGGTACGAGATCGATCCATGGCAGCAGGACGACGAGGAGTGAGCGAAGGCGTTGATCAATCGTTTGTGGGACTACGCTTGCCAGTCCGAACAACGCTTAGCCAATATGCGCAACGGCTTTACCGCCGCCAGCGATATCTGACCCAGTTGAGTGCTAGTTGGTGGCACATTGCATTGAACGCCTGAAACTCAGCCGTCACTTGATCTAGCCGGCGCAGCAGCTCGGCACGTGCGATCTCGAGATCTGCTATTGGATCTGACCTCCCCATTTTGGGCAGTCGTACTCTCAGCTCAATGACGCCTTCGTCCAGGATGGCACGGAGAACCCGTTTATAAGGTCTTGCGCAGGGGCCAACAGGCCAGAGCGTTGGGTCCCCTTCATATGCAGCCGTGATGGCGTACCCAGTACGGCCATCTGTTTCACCGACTTCCACCGTGTCGGTCCAGGCACTGGTGATCACGATGGGTCGCACGATGATTCGTTCCGCAAGCAGACTAGCGGTAGCTTCAAAATGAACGGACATTGACCCGGCTGGACCACCCGCCTCTCTCCACAAGTCACGCCGGAGTTGATTTGCGTGATCAGACTTGTGCCGCGTCAAAAAGGGACCAAGCGGTCGCCCTAGAATGTCCGATCCGATGAGTTCGCAGGGCTCCACAGGCTGCCATGGCGCCGGCGGGGGTTGGAAAAAGGCCAAGCCAACAGCGCACCCTTCCTCCTGATCAACGTCGAGTCGCTTAAAATTCTGCGATGCCTGCAAAGCAGTTGCTGTGCCGTGATGGCCCGGCGTAATCCAGTGCTGATAGGTACGGTAAAGCAGCTCCTCCGGTAACGTCTCGAATCCTCCAGCAGTCAACTCTCGATTGAGGCGATCAAGATGGCGCTGCTGATTATAGAACCGGCGTGTGCGGTGATCATCCGCTAGCATTCCTTGTAAATCCGCCAGCAATTCATCACGATTACATATTGCTTTGTTTACAGGGCCAAGTCTTTGCTTTAGGTAGATAAGATTATGGCACGCCCTGCATTTCCAAACCGCAGATACGAAGAATATCTTCTGAGCAGGACCGCCGCATTGCTGGCAGACAAAGCTCTTTCTCACAACGTGAGGATTGCGTCTCGTACAAACAACGTCGAAGCGTACCGACTCCTTTGCAGCGTCGATGTTTGCCGAGCCACCAAACTCGTAGCCGACTACTGCGTAACTTTTGTCCAGCGAGACCAACTGAGCGCGTCCGACGAGCATGCCTCGCTCGTTACGCCATTCGCATATGCCGCTACCTGCCCGCAGGCTTCGCTCGGCTTGCAGGATATCGAGCGCAGGAAACGCCTCACAATGAGGCTTGCCCCGCCGGGTAGATCGCTGACCCATATGCCCGCTCCAACTGCTGCCTCGAATCGGCCCTTTTTTTACGGTCCGAGAGTTTCGTGACCTCTAATCTAAATCCTATGTCAAACACATCGGCAATGCCTTCAAGCAGCAGGCAACAGAGATTGCGCAGTGAAGGGCGATATGGGGCATGAGAGACGCAATGGGGCGCAGCTACGCCAAATAGCACCAGAAACAGCGTCTATAGACGCGGCGGGCCGAACCTAACGCGCGGCAATGAAACGAAATTCTCTTGCTGACTGCAAGCACCGTCGGACGGTGTGGCGGAGCGGGTGGGATTCGAACCCACGATACGCTTTTGACGTATACTCACTTTCCAGGCGAGCGCCTTCGACCACTCGGCCACCGCTCCGCATTGCTCTGGAAGCGGGTCTGCTAGTGCGGGTTTCGCGCGCGCGCAAGCGATTGCGTGCGGGGACGGCCTCGGGCAGTCTGCGGGGATGTTGAATATCCTTCTCGCTGCCATGCTTGCGCAAGCCGTTCCGGCCGCCGCGACGCTCCCGTCCGATCCGGTTGCGGCGGACTGGGTTGCGGTCCCGGACGACGAACTATTGGTCTTCACCCTGGCCAATGGGCACCGGTTTACCGTGCGGCTGGCGCCTCGCTATGCGCCGGTGCACGTCGCGAACATACGCAAGTTGGCGCGTGCGCATTGGTGGGATGCGGGGACGAGCGTGTACCGCGTTCAGGACAATTACGTCGCGCAATGGGGCGACGCGACGGAGAAGAAGGCGCTGGTTGAGGGTGTGGTCGCGAATCCACCGGCGGAATACTCGCATGCCGGACCGACGACGGTGGCGCGGCTGTCGCAGCGCGATCCTTATGCCACATGGGCAGGGTATAGTCGCGACGGCTGGCCACTCGCGGGCAATGGCGCGACCGAGTGGGTGCCGCATTGCTATGGGATGATCGGCGTAGCGCGCGATCTGGCGCCGAGCACGGGGAGCGGCGCGGAGCTATATACCGTGATCGGGCATTCGCCGCGTGCGCTCGATCGGAACATCGCGGTGGTCGGGCGCGTGATCGACGGCGTCGAGTGGCTGTCGTCGTTGCCGCGCGGGACGGGGGACCTGGGGTTCTACAAGACCGACGGCGAGCGTAGCCCGATCGTGTCTGAACGCCTCGCGAGCGAACTACCCGTCGCCGAGCGACAGCATTTCGAATATCGCGCGGCGGATAATGCGCGTTTCGTGGCGTGGATCGCGTCGCGGGAGAACCGGGCGGGGCCGTTCTTTACCGTGCCTGCCGGGGGCGCCGACATCTGTGCCGCGCTGCCCCCGGTGCGTAAAGCGCCCTAGCGGATGACGGGCGGCTTGCCGAACAGGCCGGCATTATAGTCCTCGATCGCGCGGACGATCTCTTCGCGGGTGTTCATGACGAACGGACCGTGGGAGACGACGGGTTCGCCGATCGGGTCGGCGTGGCCGTACAGGATCGTGGCGGGGGCTTCGGTCGTGACGGTGATGGTGTCGCCCTCGTTGCTGAACGTGGCGAGGTGGTGTGGCTTGATCGGCGTGTCGTTCGCCGAGGGCGAGCCGGCGACGACGTAGAAGAAGACCGCGCGGCCGGTTGGGGCTGGCAGGTCGAGCTTGGCGCCGGCTTCGAGTTCGACGGTCATCATCGCGACGTCGGTCAGGGATTCGATCGGGCCTCGCTCTTGGCCGAAGCTGCCCGAGATCAAGTTCACGGTGCCACCCTCGACCGGGATCGCGGGAATATCCTCGCGCTGGAGGCCGGTATAGGCGGGCTTGGTCATCTTGAGGCGGCCGGGGAGATTGACCCAAAGTTGCAGGATCTCCAGCGGGCCGCCGTCGCGCTTGAACGATGCGGGCGAGATCTCCGCGTGGATCAGGCCCGAGCCCGCGGTCATCCACTGGATGCCGCCTGCGCGGATCACGCTCTCGTGGCCGCCGCTGTCGAGATGCGCCATCTCGCCTTCGAGGATGAAGCTGACCGTCTCGAACCCGCGGTGCGGATGCGGGCCGAACGGGAGGCCGTTATTGCCGGGACGATAGGTCTGCGGACCGTGATGGTTGAGGAACAGGAACGGATCGACCTGCGGCAGGCCGGGCCCCGGTAGCGGGCGTCGTGTCACCAGGTCGGCGATGTCGTCGCGCTGGGCGGGATACTGGTTGAGGATTTGGCGCATGTCAGGAGGCCTCGCGGTCGGCGGTGTTGGGCCGCGCGATGTCGGCGAGCAGGTCGTCGATGCCCGCCACGAGGAAGTCGAGCGTGCGTTGGTCGGTCAGACGGCCGTCGGCGATTTTCTCGTGCACGGCGCCGACGACGGCTTGTGGGCGCAGGACGGTGCGGGCGCCGATCGAGGCCAGCGTCTCGTTCAGTTGCGCGTGGGCGCGTGCGCCGCCGACTGCGCCGGGCGACGACGTGAGCGTGAAGACGGGCTTGCCCGTGAGCGTCGCCTTGCCGTGCGGTCGCGAGGCCCAGTCGAGCGCGTTCTTCAGGACGCCGGACATGCCGTGGTTGTATTCGGGGGAGGCGATGACAATCCCGTCGGCCGCGCCGATTGCCGCGCGCAGGGCTGCGACGGCGGCGGGGGGCGTGTCGGTGTCTGCGTCTTGGTCGTAGAGCGGGACGTCGTTCAACGCGAAGACCGTGAGCGCTGCCTTGTCGGCGATGGCGTCGCCGAGCGTAGTCAGGATCGCCGTATTGTACGAGCCGCGGCGCAGGCTGCCTGAGATCGCGAGCAGGACGGGAAGGGCCATGGGAATTCCTTTAGCGTATTGAACAATGAATGGATCCTCCCCCGCCAGGGGGGGGGATGGCTGACGCTTGCCAGACGGAAGGGGAGGAAAGGGAGAACTGCTGTTCCGTATCCTCCCCCTCCGTCACCTTCGGCGCCACCTCCCCCTGGCGGGGGAGGATCGTGGAGCGCCGGTGGCCCCCTGACCTCATCAGTTGAAGCGGTAGCCGGAGATTGCGGTTTGCAGCACGCGCTCGTTGTAGACCTGCGTACCCAGATGATCGGAGGCGCCGGCGGCGACCATCAGCGGGAGGAGATGCTCTTCGCGGGGATGCGAGAGGCGGCCGGCGGGGGCTTCGGCCCAGCCGGCTAGCGCCTCTGCTCGGGCGGTCGGTTCGGACTCGACCGCGCCGGTCAGCCATTGGTCGAAGGCTTCGGACGGCGCGGTGAAACGCGGGTCGCCGTAGCCGCGCATGTTGTGGAAGCTCATGCCCGAGCCGACGATCAGGACGCCTTCGTCGCGTAAGGGGGCGAGTGCGCGGCCGGCGGCGGCGTGCAACGTAGGATCGAGATCGCGGTCGACCGACATCTCGACGACCGGAATGTCGGCGTCGGGGAACGCGACCTTCATCGGGATGAACACGCCGTGGTCGAGGCCGCGGGTCGGGTCGACATTGGCGGTCAGGCCGGCTTCGCGGAGCAGGTCGGCGGCGCGGGTGGCCAAGGCGGGATCGCCGGGCGCGTCGTAGCGGATCTCGTAGGTATGCGCGGGGAAGCCGCCGTAATCGTAGATCAGTGGCGGCGTTGCGGCGCCGGTGAAGGCGAAGCCGCGCGTTTCCCAGTGGCCGGATACGACGAGGATCGCCTTGGGGTTTTCGGGCAGCGAGGCGGCGATCGACCGGAGGTACGCGGCCATGCCGGTCCAGTTCCCGGCGGGGTCGTCCATGAAGAAACAGGGCCCGCCGCCGTGCGGGATGAAGAGGGTTGGCTGGCGGGTGTTTGTCATGGTTTCGAGGTAGGCGGCGGTGGCGGCGATCGGAAGGCCGCGAATGGCAACGCTGCGTTGCCGGCAGGCGCGGCGGTCACGTCCAATAGAGGATACTCGCCTGGGGGAGCTTGGCGGTGATCTCGTCCTGGAAGAAGGTGCGTAGCGCGCGCATCGTGTCGGCATCGTAGACATATTTGACCGAGCCGAACTTGGTGCGTTTCTCGGTGCGGTTGGCCATGCTGAGGTCGAGCGACGAGCCGGGGTACCAGGTTTCGAGCACCGCCTTCGATCCGGGGGTGTAGCGGTGGGTGATCAGTTCGATCGTCACGTCGGGCACGTCGGCGAGCACCCGGCCTGCCTCCGCCAGCAATTCGCCATACGCCTCGCGCCAGCCTTCGGCGGCGATGATCGGCGCGACCGTCAGGCCGATCTTGTAGCCTGCGTCCGCCATCCTTCGCAGCGCGACCAGACGGGCAGCAACGGGACTCGTGCCGCCTTCGAAGCGCGCGTAAGCAGCGGGGTTGATCGAGGCGCGCATGCGGGTGCGGCCGTGATGGTCTAGCGTCAGCAGTGGCTCGACCGCGTCGAACTTGGTGGTGAAGCGCAACTGCACGTCCGCCTCCCACGCGCCGAAATGCGCGATCAGCGCGGACAGCGATCCGGTGACGTGCTCGATGCCGAGCGGGTCGGTGTAGCAGGACGCCTCGAACGTCGTGCCTTCGTGCGCGCGGGCGGTCGAGCGCGACGTGACGGTGCCCTGACCGAGATGCGCGGGGAGTTCGGCGAGAATCTCGGGCAGGTTCGCGTAGACGCGCGTTATGGGCGGCCCCTTGAGCGAGCCGGCGAGGTAGCAATAGCCGCAATGCGCGGGGCAACCCTCGGCAAGGTCGATCCGCCAGTCGGCGCTGGGGGCGATCGGCTGGAGCTTCCGTTTCGAGGGTGGTGCGACGACGAGCGCCAGCGTTGCCTTGGCTTCGGCATAGGCGCGGCGGGAGTCGTCGGGGAAGTCGAGCTTGAGGCGGTCGCTCGGCAACGTGATGACCGGGACGCCCAGCGCGGTTGCACGCGCGGCGATCTCGGCACCATGCTCCCAGGTCAGCGCGGACGGGGTCGCTAGCAGTCGCTTTGGCTGCCAGAGTCGTGAGGGTTTTGGCGCTGGCATCGAACGACAACGCGCGCCGTCGCCGAAGCGTTGCGGCTATTTTACCGGGCGTTTCTCGAGCTTTCGCGCGAGCGTGCGGCGGTGCATGCCGAGGCGGCGTGCGGTCTCCGAAATGTTGAAGTCGGTTTCGGCGAGCGTGGTGTGGATACGCTCCCATTCGAGCGTCTTGATCGAGGTCGGGCGCTCGGACAGTTCGGTGTCGACGCTGCCCTCGGTGCGGTCGAACGCGGCTTCGATGTCGTCGGTGTTCGAGGGTTTGACGAGATAATGCGACGCGCCGAGCTTGATCGCCTCGACCGCGGTGGCGATGCTGGCGAAACCGGTGAGGACGACGACGAGTATCTCGGGGTCGTGCGCGTGGAGCGTCTGGACGCAGACCAGGCCGGACGCGCCGCCCAGCTTGAGGTCGACGACCGCGTAGCGGGGCGTGCGCTCGGCGAGTTGCTCGACGAGTTCCTCGTGGCTGGCGGCCTGCATCACTTCGTAGCCGCGGCGTTCGAACGAGCGGCGGAGCGTGCGGGCGAAGGTCTCGTCGTCCTCGACGATCGCGAGCAGCTTGGGTTCGGTCATGGCGTCCGTCACGGTGCTTGTCATGACAGGGCAATCGCGGAGAGGGGCATGGTGATCGTAACTTCGGCGCCGCCGCCTTCGCAGTTCACGACGGACACACCGCCGCCGAGCTTGCGCATGACGTTGACGGCGAGGAACAGGCCGAGGCCGTGGCCGGGTTCGCGCTTGCTCGACTGATAGGGTTTGCCGAAACTGGCGAGCCGTTCGTCGCTGAAGCCCGGGCCGCGGTCGCGGACAATCAGTGCGAGGTAGCCGTCGGTGCGTTCGCCGCGGAACGCGACCCAGTGCGGCGAGGCTTCGGCGGCGTTGTCGAGCACGTTGGCGATCACCTGTTTGAGCGCGGGGTCGGATACGACCTGCGGATCGTCGCCGACTCGGGTGGTATAGTCGAAATCGACCGACGGGTGCACCGCGCGCCATTCGTCGACGATTCCGTCGAGGAGCTGGTGGAGCGGCATGATCTCGGGGGCCTCGCCGCGCGCTTCGCCGGCTGAAAGCAGGATGCCGGTGACGATCGCCTTGCAGCGCTGGACCTCGGATTGCATCTCGACGATCTCGGCCTGGAGGTCGGCGTCCTGCGCGAGCGTCGGCATGCGGCGCCAATCGGCGAGGATCACGGCGATCGATGCGAGCGGCGTGCCGAGTTCGTGTGCTGCGCCGGAAGCCAGGAGTCCCATCCGGACGATGTGGTCCTCCTCCGCGGCCTGCTGGCGAAGGTCGGCGAGGCGCGTGTCGCGGGCGCGCAGATTGCCGGTGATGCGGTTCATGAACAGCATCAGCAGCGTCGCGATCAGCATGAAGCAGAGCAGCGAGCCGATCGTGTAGAGCAGGAAATATTCGCCGCTGAAGTTCGGGGGCAGGATCAGGGGCCGGTAATAGAGCGTCAGCAGCCCGAAACACACGGCGGTGACGGCGACGATCGCCCAGCTCGACCAGCGATCGAGCAGCACTGCGCCGAGCACGACGTGGAGGAGGTAGAGCGAGATGAACGGGTTGGTCGCGCCGCCGGCGAGATAGAGCTGCGTGGTGAGTAGGCCAACGTCGAACAGCAGCGCGAGGAGGAGCTGGATGTTCGCACCCTTGCGCCAGCCGTAGAGCGGCATGCTGGCGAGGTTGAGGCCGACCGCGGCGGCGAGTGCGGCCAGCATCGGCACCATCGGCAGGTCGAACCCTAGCCCGATGCGCGCAAACAAAATCGTGACGAACTGCCCGGCGACTGCGATCCAGCGCAACGTCACGAGCTGACGCATGTTGGCGTTGCCCGTCGCGTCGGTGCGCGCGGTGGCGAGGGCTAGCCAGCGCTGCCAGCCCTGGCGTGCGCCCGCCGAGGTCATGCGTCACCGCGCCGCTTGCGTGCATCCTGGCGGACGAACACGACGAACGCGACTATCGTCATGGCGGCCAGCGCGAACCAGGTGAGCATGTAGACGAGGTGGTTGTTCGGGAAGGCGATGATCGTGAGGCCGCCGACCGGCGCGCCCGTGCCGGCCTTGTCCGCATCGACGAAATAGGGCGCGACGTTGGTCAGGCCATGCGCGGCGGCGATCGCGGCGACATCGCGGGAATACCATTTGCCGGTCGCGGGGTCGTTGTGGCGGAGAAAGCCGCCGCCGGGCTCGGTGATGCGGAGATAGCCGGTGATCGTGGTGGGGCCGCTAGGTTTGCCATGCGCCGCGCGCTGTTCGGGCGAGACGTAGCCGCGATTGACCAGAACGGTGAAGCCTTGGGCCGTCCGCAACGGCGTCACGACCCAATAGCCGCTGCCGAGTGCGGTGGCGGCGCGGACCAGAGTCTCGCGCGAATTATCGAGGGTGCCGTCGAGGCGGATGCGGCGATAGGCGTCGGTGGTGGCGGTGATCGCGTTCCAGGAGGCTGGTCCGGGCGGGGCGACCGGCGCCGCGTTCGAGCGCGCCGCGACCTGTGCGATCAGGTTGAGCTTCCACGTGCGGCGCTCGACCTGCCAGATGCCGAGCGCCATGAACCCGGCGAACAGCAGCAGCGCGACCAGGCCTGCGACATAGACGGCAGGGCCCGGTCGCGTCTTCATCACATGTCTGCCGCGGCCTGCATCGGCATCATGTTCGTGTTCATGTGGTACATCACCCAGATCGATCCGCTGAGCGTGATGACGACGAGGATGATCGTGAAGATCAGCGCCATCATCGTCCAGCCGCCCTCCGACTTGCCGCTCATGTGCAGGAAGTAGATCATGTGGACGACGATCTGCGCGACCGCGAACACCATCACGACGAGCGCCGCGGTCGACGGATCCTTGAACGCGCCGGTCATGACGGCCCAGAACGGGATCGCGGTCAGGATGACCGAGAGGAAGAACCCCTTGAGGTAGCTGCCACGCGTGCCGTGTGCGGCACCGTTGTCAGGGTCGTGATCGGCGTGCGGATTGTTCGCCGGGGCTTGGGGGTCGCTCATCGCAGGGTGCCCATCAGATAGACGAAGGTGAAGACGCCGATCCATATGACGTCGAGGAAATGCCAGAACATGCTGAGGCACATCAGGCGGCGCTTGTTGGCGGCGATCAGGCCATGCTTCTGGACCTGTACCATCAGCGTGACGAGCCAGATCAGGCCCATCGTGACGTGAAGGCCGTGCGTGCCGACGAGCGTGAAGAACGACGAAAGGAACGCGCTGCGGGTCGGGCCAGCCCCCTCATGGATGAGGTTGGCGAACTCGTACATTTCGATCGACAGGAACGCCAAGCCGAACAGGCCGGTGAAGACCAGCCACATCTGCATGACGCGCTGGCGACCTTCCTCCATCGACAGCATCGCGAAGCCGTAGGTGATCGACGAGAACAGCAGCATCGCGGTGTTCACCGCCACCAGCGGCAGCTCGAAGATCTCCTTCGGGCTGGGGCCGCCGGCATAGCTGTTGCCGAGCACGGCGTACGCCGCGAACAGCACCGCGAAGATGAGACAATCGCTCATCAGGTACATCCAGAAGCCCAGCATCGTGCTGGCGCCGTCGGGATGCTCATGCTCCTCGATGTCGTAGAACGAGACCTTCTCAGTCTCGTTCAGGCCATCCTTCATGGGTATTGCGGACATCGCGTCAGGCTCCCTGGGTCGCGAGCTGGCGGGTGCGCGCGTTCTCGGTGGCGATCACATCCTCGACCGGGATGTGGAAGTCGCGCTTGTAGTTGAACGTGTGGAAGATGGTGGTGCCGAAGATGCCGGCGAGTGCCAGCCCTGCGAGCCACCAGACGTACCAGATCATCGCGAACCCGAATGCCACGCTGAGGCCGGCGAGCACGACGCCCGTTCCGGTGCCGCTCGGCATGTGGATCGACTTGAAGCCGGTCACGGGCCGCTCATGCTTGCGATCCTTCATGTCGTACCAGGCGTCCAGGTCGTGGACGATCGGCGTGAACGCGAAGTTGTACTCCGGCGGCGGCGACGAGGTCGCCCACTCCAGCGTACGACCGTTCCACGGATCGCCGCTGTGATCAGCCAGCGCCTCGCGGTTGCGGATGCTGACGAAGATCTGGAGCAGGAAGGCACCGATGCCGGCTGCGATCAGGGCTGCACCGAAGGCGGCGATGACGAACCAGATCTGCAGGTTCGGATCGTCGAAATAGCGCATCCGGCGGGTCACGCCCATCAGGCCGAGCACGTAGAGCGGCATGAACGCGAAGTAGAAGCCGACCACCCAGCACCAGAACGATACCGTGCCCCACTTCTTGTCCAGCTTGAAGCCGAACGCCTTCGGGAACCAGTAGTTGATGCCGGCGAACATGCCGAACAGCGTGCCGCCGATGATCACGTTATGGAAATGCGCGACCAGGAACAGCGAGTTGTGCAGCACGAAGTCGGCAGGCGGCACCGCGAGCAGCACGCCGGTCATGCCGCCGATCGTGAAGGTCACCATGAAGGCGATCGTCCACATCATCGGCAGTTCGAACCGGATCCGGCCCTTGTACATCGTGAACAGCCAGTTGAAGATCTTGGCCCCGGTCGGGATCGAGATGATCATCGTGGTGATCCCGAAGAACGAGTTCACGCTCGCGCCCGACCCCATCGTGAAGAAGTGGTGCAGCCAGACGAGATAGGCGAGGATCGTGATGACGAGCGTCGCATAGACCATCGAGCTGTAGCCGAAGAGGCGCTTGCCCGAGAAGGTCGAGGTGACCTCCGAGAAGATGCCGAACGCCGGCAGGACCAGGATGTAGACCTCGGGGTGACCCCAGATCCAGATCAGGTTGACGTACATCATCGGGTTGCCGCCCGAGTCGTTCGTGAAGAACGCGGTGCCGATGTAGCGATCGAGCGACAGCATCGCGAGAACCGCGGTCAGCACCGGGAAGGCGGCGACGATCAGGATGTTGGTGCAGAGCGACGTCCAGACGAAGATCGGCATCTTCATCATGGTCATGCCGGGTGCGCGCATCTTGACGATGGTCGCGACCAGATTGACGCCGGACAGCAGTGTCCCGATGCCGGCGATCTGCAAGGCCCAGATATAGTAATCGACACCGACGTCCGGCGAATATGCCAACCCTGAGAGGGGCGGCATCGCGAGCCAGCCGGTCCGTGCGAACTCACCGATAAACAGCGACATCATGACAATCACGGCACCAGCCGCGGTCATCCAGAAGCTGAAATTGTTGAGGAACGGGAACGACACATCGCGCGCACCGATCTGGAGCGGAACGACATAGTTCATCAGGCCCGTGACCAGCGGCATCGCCACGAAGAAGATCATGATCACGCCGTGTGCCGTGAAGACCTGGTCATAGTGATGCGCGGTCAGGTATCCTTCGGAGCCGTTGAACGCCATCGCCTGCTGCGCGCGCATCATGATCGCGTCGGAGAACCCGCGCAGCAGCATGACGATCGCCAGGATGATGTACATGATGCCGATCTTCTTGTGATCGACGCTGGTGAACCACTGGTTCCACAGATAGCCCCAGACCTTAAAATAGGTCAGCGCGGCGACGAGCCCGAGGCCGCCGATCGCCACCATCGCGAAGGTGGCGACGACGATCGGTTCGTGCAGCGGCAGCGACTCCAGGGTCAGGCGGCCGAAGATAGTCTTCAACAGAGTGTCGTTCATGATGGTTTCTCTAGCCGTTCGCGACGGGGCGCGTGCCCGGCATGGTGGAGGGGGGCAGCCCGTTCATGGGCGTCAACATCGTGTGATTGCGGTTGGACTGCGAGCCGGGCGCGCTGTTGGCGCCGTCCTGTTTTATGTCGGCCGGCGCGGTCCAGTGGTTGCCGCTTCCCTTTTCGTTCGCGTCCTTCATCAAGGCGCCTTCGGGATGCCCTGAGTCCTGTGGACCCTTGCCCCCGTTGACGCCCGGCATCGCCATGCCGGCGTGCGAGTCCCCCCCGCCTTTGCCGCCGTGCATCATCTGCGACATGCAGACCTTGCCGGGCTGGACGCACTGCTCGACGACCAGCTTGAACATGTTCGCCTCGACCGCATTGTAATAGCGGACCGGGACCTTCTCGCTCGGCTTCTCCAGCTGGAGATAGCTGGCGCGATTGAGGCCACCGCCACGCTGCTTGACCTGGTTGATCCAGGCATCGAAGCCCGCGTCGCTGACGCCGTGGAAGCGGAAGCGCATCCCCGAGAAGCCCGCGCCGCTATAGTTGGACGAGAAGCCCTCATAGTTGCCGGGCTTGTTGATCACCGCGTTCAGCGTCGTCTGCATGCCCGGCATCGTGTAGATCATGCCGGCGAGCGCAGGGATGTAGAACGCGTTCATCACCGACGACGAGGTCATCGAGAAGCGGATCGGACGATCGACCGGCGCGGCCAGCTCGTTGACCGTGGCGATGCCGTATTCCGGATAGATGAAGAGCCACTTCCAATCGAGCGCGACGACCTGAACTTCCAGCGGCTTGCCGGCGCCGTTAGGACCGTTGCCCGCCTGCTGCTTGTCGACCAGGTTGCCGACCGGCACGTTGTTCGCGAGCGTCGGCGAATCAGGCTTGATCCGGCCGAGCGGACGATACGGATCAAGCAGATGCGTACTGGTCCAGGTCAGCGCGCCAAGCGCGATAATGATCAGCAGCGGGATGCCCCAGATCAACAGCTCGAGCCCGACCGAGTGATCCCAGTTGGGTTCGTACTTGGCCGCCTTGTTCGACTGGCGATACCGGAACGCGAAGAACAGCGTGAGGCAGATCACCGGAACGATGATCAGCAGCATCAGCCCGGTCGAGATCAGCACGAGATCGCGCTGTTGCACTGCGATATCGCCCGAGGGGGACATCACCACCCAGTCGCAGCCGCTGGTGAGCAGCGCAAGCGGCAGCACGGCCAGCCATTTTTTCGCGCGGGAAACGGTTTTCTCTACGATCATGCGGATCCCCTACGCCTCGCTTTCGCCGCGCTACAGTGGACAATTTGTCCAATGGGCGCTGCACTGCAACATCGGCATGGCCTTATCGTCACCGGAAGTAGCATAGATCACCCCCGCCTGCAGTGGGCGCGGACGATCGGCGCGGAATATATCTGCCCGCATCCGCCGGAACAGCGTATCATCGGGTTCGCGCCCTGAAGAGCGAGTTGAAGAATGAGTGCAAATACAGTCCCCGAGACGAGCTTCGAAGCCGACGCTCGCAGTATCCACAGCGACGGCGAGCACGTCACGCCCGGCGTGATCGCGATCGGCGTGGTGATCGGCCGCACCTCGGAATTCTTCGACTTTTTCGTGTACGCGATCGCCTCGGTGCTGGTGTTCCCGACGCTGGTGTTCCCGTACGTCGACCGTTTGCAGGGCACGCTGTATTCGTTCGCGGTGTTCGCGCTGGCGTTCATTGCCCGCCCGATCGGCTCGGTGATCTTCATCGCGGTCGATCGCGCTTATGGTCGCAGCGTCAAGCTGACGATCTCGATCTTCCTGCTCGGTACGTCGACCGTCGCGATGGGGTTCATCCCGAGCTATGATTCGGTCGGCAACTGGTCGGTCGCGATCCTCGCATTGCTTCGTATCGGCCAGGGTGTCGCGCTCGGCGGTGCATGGGACGGTCTCGCCTCGCTGCTGTCGCTGAATTCGCCGGAAAAGCATCGCGGCTGGTACGCGATGCTGCCACAGCTGGGAGCGCCGATCGGCTTGCTCGTCGCGAGCGGTCTGTTCGCGTTCTTCGTCGCGGCGCTGCCGACCGAGGACTTCTTCGCGTGGGGCTGGCGCTATCCGTTCTTCGTGGCGTTCGCGATCAACGTGGTGGCGCTGTTCGCGCGGCTTCGCCTGGTGGTGACGCCCGAGTTCGAGGAAATGTACTCGAAGCGCGAGCTGGAGCCTGCGCCGGTCGTCGAGACCGTGCAGTCGCAGTGGAAGACGATCTGGCTCGGCTCGTTCGTCCCGCTCGCGAGCTTCGCGTTGTTCCACATGGTCACGGTGTTCCCGCTGTCGTGGGTCGTGCTGTTCACGCGTGAATCGGCAGGTCGCTTCCTCGTGGTCGAGGTGATCGGCGCGATCATCGGGATCGGCGCGATGCTGGTATCGGGGCTGCTCGCGGATCGGTTCGGGCGCCGCACGATGCTGGGCACGATCGCGGTACTGATCGCGCTGTTCGCGATCGCCGCGCCGTCGCTGCTCGATGGCGGCGATATCGGCGAGCGCCTGTTCATGGGCATCGGCTTCCTGCTGTTCGGCCTGTCGTTCGGCCAGTCCTCGGGCGCGATTGCGTCGAGCCTGTCGCCGCAGCATCGCTATACGGGTTCGGCGCTGACGACCGATCTGGCGTGGCTGTTCGGTGCGGGGTTCGCGCCGCTGGCGGCACTGCTGCTGACGAGCAAGCTGGGACTGGCGGCGAGTGGCGCGTATCTGTTCTCGGGCGCGGTGTTCACGCTGATCGCACTGGGTCTGAACAAGCAGCTGGCCAAGCGCGACATCGCGCGGTGATTGGCCGGGGCTGACGGACTTACCGAACAGCCCCTCACGAACGATCGCACCTCACGAAACCACGGGACACCCACCAGCACCACCCCGGCGAAGGCCGGGGCCCAGTTGGCAAGGTCGTCGTAACGACGCGCTGTCCTTAGTTAGCACCGTTCCCCAACTGGGCCCCGGCCTTCGCCGGGGTGGCGGCGATTAGGAAGGCGCGGGCGCCCGACCATAACCGTTCCCCCGCGAAGGCGGGGGTCCAGAGGCCACCAGCGCCTCTGCCTGTAACCCTGGTAACCCTGGACTCCCGCCTTCGCGGGAGAACAGTGGTTAGCGGGTCATCACTCAAACCCGCCGGCGGTCCAACCCCCAGGACACGGCCCAGATCGCAAACCCGCCAAGCGCCAGCGCGGTCCCGACCCAGCCGGTCGACGGCAACCCATATCCGCCCGCAATCGCCAGCCCGCCAAGCCAGGGCCCAAGCGCATTGGCCGTGTTGAACGCAGAATGGTTGAGCGCCGCCGCCAAGGTCTGCGCCTCCTCCGCGACGTCCATCAGTCGCGTCTGGAGGATCGTCGACAACCCGCCGCCACACCCGATCAACACCACGACCGGCAGCATCGCCCAAAGATGGGGCGTCGCCGGCGCGTAGAGCGCGAGCGCCCCTGCCCCGAACAGCAGCGTGATCCCTGCCGCCGGCATCAACGCCACGTCCGCCGCCTTCGCGCAGACCAAAGTCCCGATCGTCATGCCGACGCCGAACAGCGCAAACGCTACGGGCGTGAATGCGGACGATACGCCCGTCACTTCGGTCAACGTCGAGGCGAGATAGGTGTAGACGCAGAAGATTCCGCCGAACCCGACCGCACCGATCGCCAGCGTCAGCCAAACCTGCCCGTTACGCAGTGCCGCGAGTTCCCCGAGCGGGCTCGCATCCTTCGCAGGCCGCAGGACCGGCGCGAACCGGAAGAGCATGGCCACAGTCGCGGCCGCGATGATCGCGACGATCCCGAAGCCCCAGCGCCAACCGAACCACTGGCCGATACCATTCGCCAGCGGGACGCCAGCGATCGTCGCGATCGTCAGCCCGAGCATCATCCGCGAAACCGCGCGCGACCGCTTCTCGCGCGGCACCATCGACGCCGCGACCAGCGATCCAACGCCGAAATACGCGCCATGCGGCAGGCCACTCAAGAACCGGGCGAGCAGCATCAGGTGATAGGTCGGCGCGAGCGCGGACAGGCCGTTGGCGATTCCGAGAAACGTCATCAACCCGATCAGCAGCACTCGCCGCTCGATCTTCGCCGCCAGCACTGCGATCGTCGGCGCGCCCACGACCACGCCCAGGGCATAGGCGCTGATGACATGCCCCGCGGTCGGCTCGTCGATCCCGAGCCCGCGCGCGAACTGCGGCAACAGGCTCATTGCCGCGAACTCGGTGGTGCCGATCGCAAACCCGCCGACGGCGAGCGCGAGCAGCGCCATGCGCGTATCGACAGGTTTCATAGAGGTATCGCTTTCTCAGGGTCGCTGCGGCGGCACAATGCTGCATCGCAACATAGGCCCTTTATCACCCCGGACGGCGCATCTTGAACAAGGAATCCTCCGTGATCGCAAAGTAATCCGCAGGGCCGCCGCCGCGCAGGATCGGGTTCGCGCGGGCGGTCTGGTAGACGCCGTCCTCCAGCATCCCCGAGTCGATATGGATCGCGATCGCCTCGCCGAGCACCAGCCACTGGTCGAGCTCGCGGCCTTCCTTGGTCTCAAGCCGGATCAGCTGCGTGAGCCTGCACTCGAACTGCGCGCGCGATGTGGCGACCCGCGCCGGCTTGACCTTCGTCGAAGCGGCCATCTCCAGTCCGGCGAGGGCGAACTCGTCGACATCGGCGGCGACGTTCGCAGCCGTCGTGTTCATCGCCTCGCCCAGGTCGCGGGAAACGAGGTTCCAGACGAACTCGCCGGTCGCCTCGATATTGGCGACGCTGTCCTTCCAGCCCATCGACGAGAAGCCGATGATCGGCGGGGTGTAGTTGAACAGGTTGAAGAACGAATAGGGCGCGAGGTTTGGCACGCCGTCGGTCGACACCGTGCTGACCCAGCCGATCGGCCGCGGCGCGACGATCGCGTTGAGGGGATCGTGCGGCAGGCGGTGGCCGTTTATGGGCTCGTAAGAATGCCATTCGGTCATACATGTATTCCTGCTAGGTCACGGTCTGACTGCCTATAGCGAAGGTCGAGCATGAACGATCCCACTGCCCCGATTGTCATCAAGCGCCACCGGCTGGCGACGCGCGTCTGGCACTGGGTGACGGTGGTGACGATGTTCATCATGATCGGCAGCGGCATCGGCATCCTGAAAGCGCATCCGCGGCTGTACTGGGGACGGTACGGCGCGAATTTCGATACCGCGTGGACGACGCTCGACCAGTGGCCGAGCTGGCTGGTGTCGCTGCTCAACCTGCTGACGATCCCGACGAGCTATAACCTGGCGCTGTCGCGGCGCTGGCATCTGCTGTTTGCGCTGGTGCTCGCCTTCGCGCTGCTCGGGTTCATGATCGTCAGCCTGATCAACAAGCATTTCCAGCGCGATCTGCGCGTGCGGGCCGCCGAGCTTTCGCCGCGCGAGGTGGTGCACGACGTGAAGGAGCATCTTGCCTTCCGCTTCCACGATCCCAGGAAGCCGGGCGCGTACAATATCCTCCAGAAGCTGTCGTATGTCGTGACGATCTTCGTGCTGATCCCGGTGATGATCCTGACCGGTCTGACGATGTCGCCGGGGATGGACGCGGCCTGGCCGTGGCTGCTCGAGGTGTTCGGCGGGCGGCAGTCGGCGCGGTCGATCCACTTCATCGCCGCCACCGGGCTGGTGCTGTTCATCATCGCGCATCTGGCGCTGGTGATCCTCGCGGGGACGTGGAACGAAGTGCGGTCGATGATTACCGGGCGTTGGAAAGTGCCCGCCCACCCGTCGGAGGACGTCGCATGAGTTCGCTGATTACCCGCCGCTCGCTCGTCATGGGCGCGACCATCGGTGCAGGCGCGCTGCTGGCCGGGTGCGACAGGATCGCCGCGAACCCAGAGGCGCGGAAGATCCTGTTTATGGGCGAGGACATGCACCGCGGGCTGCAACGTGCGCTGACCAACCGCAACGCGCTGGCACCCGAGTTCAGCGCTGCGCAGATGTCGCCGATCTTCCGGTCGAACGGCACGAGCAATCCGGGGACCGCGGACTATACCGCGATGGTCGTCAACAATTTCGCGGATTACCGGCTGAAGGTCGGTGGGCTGGTCGATAACCCGTTGTCGGTCTCGCTGCCGCAGCTCCGCCAGATGCCGTCGCGGGCGCAGATCACGCGGCACGACTGTGTCGAGGGGTGGAGCGCGATCGGCAAATGGCAGGGGCCGAAGCTCGGCGCGCTGCTGACCGCCGCGAAGATCCGCGACACCGCGCGCTATATCGTGTTCACCTGCGCCGATCTGTATGGCGGCGCGAACTATTACGAGTCGGTCGATCTGGTCGACGCGTTCCACCCGCAGACGATCCTGGCCTGGGCGCTCAACGATCAGGTGCTCGACGTCGCGCACGGTGCGCCCGTCCGGCTCCGCGTCGAGCGGCAGCTCGGCTACAAGCACGCCAAATACGTCATGGCGATCGACGCGGTCGACAGCCTTGCGGGGATCGGCAAGGGCAAGGGCGGCTATTGGGAAGATAACGTGGATTATGACTGGTACGCGGGGATCTGAGCCGCACGGAGGGGTGGCGCAATTCCGTACCAGTCATTAGCTAACCCCGCATGGCCCTATTCGATCGTTTCCTGGCGCGGCAGGTTAAAACCGGCGAACTCACACTCATCCATGCGGACGGCACGACCAAGCATTTCGGCAAGCCCGACCCCGCCTATAACCCGGTCAGGATACGGCTGACGCAGCCCGGCGTCGCGGGGGCGATCATCCGCCACCCCGCGCTCGGTGCGGCAGAGGCATTCATGGATGGGCGCCTGGTGATCGAGCGCGGCGACATTCGCGACTTGGTCAACCTGCTCAAGGGCAACAGCCCGTGGGAGCGGGGCGGTGGTCTCAATCCGTCGCTGCCGATCAAGCTGCTCGACAAGGTGGTGCACCGCGTCGACCGCGTGAACATGGCGCGCCGGTCGAAGAAGAACGTCGCGCATCACTATGATCTGTCGGATCGGCTGTACGACCTGTTCCTCGATGCGGACCGGCAATATTCGTGCGCGTACTTCACTGACGCTGGCAACAGCCTGGAGCAGGCGCAGAACGACAAGAAGGCGCATATTGCCGCCAAGCTTGCGATCCAGCCGGGGATGCGCGTGCTCGACATCGGCTGCGGCTGGGGCGGCATGGCGCTGTACCTGCACGCGAAGACAGGTGCCGAAGTGCTCGGCGTGACGCTGAGCGAGGAGCAGTTGAAGGTCGCCCGCCGTCGCGCCGAGGAAGCGGGCGTCGCCGACAAGGTGACGTTCGAACTGATCGACTATCGCGCGCTGACGGGGAGTTTCGACCGGATCGTCTCGGTCGGGATGTTCGAGCATGTCGGCCCCGCGCACTACAAGGCGTTCTTCCGCAAGTGCCGCGACCTGCTGACCGACGACGGCGTGATGCTGCTTCACACGATCGGCCGGATGGGCGGGCCGGGCGTCACCGACACCTTCACGACCAAGTACATTTTCCCGGGCGGGTACAACCCAGCGCTGTCGGAGATCGTGAAGGGGTATGAGGGGCTGCGGATGTTCCCGACCGATATCGAGGTGTTGCGCGTGCATTACGCGCTGACGATCGACCTCTGGTATGATCGGACGGTGGCCGCGAAGGACGCGATCGTCGCGTTGTACGACGAGCGGTTCTACCGGATGTGGACGTTCTATCTGGCGGGCGCCGCGGCGGCGTTCCGGACCGGGGGAATGGTCAACTACCAGATCCAGCTGTCTAAGAGCAGGATGACCTTGCCGCTGACGCGCGATTACATGATCGAGGGCGAGCGGGCTTTACGGGAGGGGTAACCTACTCCGTCACCCCGGACTTGTTCCGGGGTCCACGGTTCCGCGTCATCTATGCTTGCTGAGGCTGCGGAACGGTGGATGCCGGAACAAGCCCGGCATGACGAGAAACTCTGGGTTCCACCAACCACTTGTCCCCCGCGCAGGCGGGGGCCCAGGACCAAGCAGGGATACGGTACTTAGCTGGGCTCCCGCGTCCGCGGGAGAACAAAGTGTTAGGCAAGCGGACTCAGCGCGGGCCCTGGACGTCGGCCTTCGCCGCGGCGCGCTCGTCGCCGCCGATCTTGCCGTCCTTGTTCGCGTCGTATTTCGCGAAGGTCGCCGCGAGCAACGCCTGCGCTTCGGCCTGCGTGACCTTGCCGTCCTTGTTCTTGTCCGCGCTGGTGAACCAGAGATCAGCGAGGCGCTTGGCGTGCACCGGATCCGGGCGGCCCGGCCCAACCTTCATGTTGCCGATCCGTGCCTGCACTTCCGCGCGGGTGAGAACGCCGTCCTTGTTGGTATCCGAAGCGGCGAACTCGGTCTTGAACTTGGCCGAGGCGGACGCGCGCGTTTCCTGCGCGAGCGCCGGGCCTGCAAGGCCGGCGAGGACGAGAAGGGTGAGGCTTTGGCGTAGCACGATGCGGTAACTCCAGAGGATTTGCGGCGCGAATAGACCGGTTCGGTTGTACGCGCCATTAACGCGTGCGGTTGCATGCACAGGTTGCAAGAGGGGCCCCCAGCGCATAGGGGCGCGGGCATTGGATATTGCCCAAAGGATCCTGCCCGTGACCGATCAGATCAACCGCGTCGTGCTCGCCTATTCCGGTGGCCTGGACACGAGCGTGATCCTGAAATGGCTCCAGCAGACGTATAACTGCGAAGTCGTGACCTTCACTGCCGATCTCGGCCAGGGCGAGGAGCTCGAGCCGGCGCGCGCGAAGGCCGAGATGATGGGCGTCAAGCCCGAGCACATCTTCGTCGACGACCTGCGCGAGGAGTTCGTGCGCGACTACGTGTTCCCGATGATGCGGTCGAACGCGTTGTACGAGGGGCTGTACCTGCTCGGCACGTCGATCGCGCGGCCGCTGATCGCCAAGCGCCAGATCGAGATCGCCAAGATGGTCGGTGCCGATGCGGTCAGCCACGGTGCGACCGGCAAGGGCAACGACCAGGTCCGCTTCGAGCTCGGCTATTACGCGCTGTCGCCCGACATCAAGGTCATCGCGCCGTGGCGTGAGTGGGACCTCACCAGCCGCACGCGCCTGATCGAGTTCGCCGAACAGCACCAGATCCCGGTCAGCAAGGACAAGCGCGGCCAGGCGCCGTTCTCGACCGACGCGAACATGCTGCACACGTCGAGCGAAGGCCTCGTGCTCGAGAACCCGTGGGACGAGGTTCCCGACTACGTCTACTCGCGCACCGTGAACCCCGAGGACGCGCCCGACGTGCCCGAGTACATCACGATCGATTTCGAGCGCGGCGACGGCGTCGCGATCAACGGCGAGGGCATGAGCCCGGCCACCCTGCTGTCGACGCTCAACGAATACGGCCGCCGCCACGGCATCGGCCGGCTCGACCTCGTCGAGAACCGCTTCGTCGGCATGAAGAGCCGCGGCATGTACGAGACGCCGGGTGGCACGATCTATCACCTCGCGCATCGCGGTATCGAGCAGCTGACGCTCGATCGCGGCGCCGCGCACCTGAAGGACGAGCTGGCACCACGTTATGCCGAGCTGATCTACAACGGCTTCTGGTTCAGCCCCGAGCGCGAGATGCTGCAGGCGGCGATCGATCACAGCCAGGAGAAGGTCTCGGGCACCGTTCGCCTGAAGCTCTACAAGGGCGGCGTGTACGTGGTCGGCCGGAAATCGCCGAACTCGCTGTATTCGGAGAAGGTCGTGACGTTCGAGGACGATCAGGGCGCCTACGACCAGCGCGACGCGGCCGGGTTCATCAAGCTGAACGCACTGCGCTTGCGCCTGCTCGGACGGCGTGATCAGTAGGGGCGACCAGTAACCCGTTCCCCGTCGGACCTCAGTCTAATGTCGAAGTTTGCGGGGAAGATCGTCAACTCGTCGTGCGCGCACTTGTCTAGTGCGCCCACCCGCCCCTAGGGTTCGACGATATGATTACTCAGGGGGAAAAGCTGCATTGGTGGCAGACGCGCGCATTCGTTGCCGCGGTTGCGATCGCATCGATCATACCGTTGCTGTGGCCGGAAATACCGCCGCTGGTCGACCTGCCCGGGCATATGGGCCGGTACCGCGTCCAGCTGGCGATCGCCGACAATCCCTGGTTGAATCAGTGGTATAACTTCCGCTGGCAGATGATCGGCAACCTCGGCATCGACCTGCTGATCGTGCCGCTCGCGCCGATCTTCGGGTTGCAGCTGGCGGTCAAGCTAATCGTCATGGCGATCCCGGCGCTGACCGTGACGGGCCTGCTCTGGATCGCGCGCGAGGTGCATGGGCGAATCCCCGCGACCGCGCTGTTCGCGCTCCCGCTCGCCTACAGCTATCCGTTCCAGTTCGGATTCGTGAATTTCGCGCTCGGCATGGCGCTCGCGCTCAACCTATTCGCACTGTGGCTGCGGATGGGGCGGCTCGACCGGCGGCAGCTGCGGACCATCATCTTCGTGCCCGTCTCGTGCCTGTTGTGGCTGTGCCATACGTTCGGCTGGGGTGTGCTGGGCGTGCTCGCCTTCTCCGCCGAGCTGATCCGCCAGCACGATATCCGCCGCGACAGCGATCCCAAGAGCTGGGCGCATGGCTGGTTCAAGGCGTGCATCCAGGCGGGGCTGAACTGCCTGCCGCTGGCGTTGCCGATGGTGATGATGATCGTCTGGCGCTCGGGTGATCATGTCGGCGGCAAGACGCAGGACTGGTTCAATTGGCGCTGGAAGATGAACTGGATCACGATGGTCCTGCGCGATCGGTGGATGACGTTCGACATCGCGTCGGTCACCGTGCTGTTCGTGATCCTGTTCCGCGGCGTGCGCGACCAGACGATTGAGTATTCGCGCAACCTGAGCCTGTCAGCGCTGTTCCTCGCGATCGTCTACGTACTGTTGCCGCGGATCGTCTTCGGGTCGGCCTATGCGGACATGCGGCTAGCGCCGTTCATGCTCGGGATCGCGGTGATCGCGCTGCGGCCGCGACACGGGCTGTCGCTACGCGGCGCCGCCGTGCTCGCGGTGCTGGGGTTTGCATTCTTCGGCGTGCGGCTGGCGGGGACGACGGTCAGCTACCTTATGTACGATCGCAGCTACGACCAGGCGATCGCGGCGATCGATACGGTGCCCGAGCGGTCGCGCGTCGTGTCGTTCGTCGGGCGGCGCTGTCGGGACGACTGGGCCTATTCGCGGCTCGAGCATGTCCCCGCGCTGCTGCTGGAGCGGCGGCTGGCGTTCACCAACGACCAATGGTCGATGGCCGGCGCGCAGTTGATGACGACGCACTATCCGGCGGCGAAAGGCTTTGCGCACGATCCGTCGGAGATCGTCAGCGACATCAAGTGCCGGGGCCAGTTCTGGCGGCCGATCGGAGTGGCGCTGCAGAAATTCCCGCGCGATGCGTTCGATTACGTGTGGCTGATCCACCCGCCGAAGTTCGATTCCAGGCTGGTCCGCGACCTGACGCTGATCCGGCGTGACGGCACCAGCCTGTTGTACCGCGTCAACCGGGCTGCTGCTGCTCGCCCCGCCGGAACGGAGTGAGCTCGCCGAGATACTCCTGCTGCTCGGCGACGGCTTCGCGCTCGCGGACGAGATAGTCGGCGATCGCGCGGCGGAAGTTCGGGTCGGGGATGTAGTGCGCGGAATAGGTCGCGACCGGGGCATAGCCGCGCGCGAGCTTGTGTTCGCCCTGTGCGCCGGCCTCGACCGTCTTCAAGCCCCGCGCGATGGCGGCGTCGATCGCCTGGTAATAGCAGAGTTCGAAATGGAGGAACGGCACCTCCTCCGTCGCGCCCCAGTATCGGCCGTAGAGCGTGTCGTCGCCGATCAGGTTGAGCGCGCCCGCGATCGGTACGCCGTCGCGCTCGGCGAGGATGAGCAGCACGCGGTCGCCCATCGTCACGCCGATCCGGTCGAAGAAGCCGCGCGTGAGGTACGGCTGGCCCCATTTGCGGCTGCCGGTGTCCTGGTAGAACACCCAGAACGCGTCCCAATGATCGGGCGTGATTTCGGCGCCGATAAGGTGGCGGATCGTCAGCCCTTCGACGGCGGCGGCACGTTCCTTGCGGATCGCCTTGCGCTTGCGACTGGCGAGCACGGCGAGGAAGTCGTCGAAGCTGGCGTACCCGTCGTTCTTCCAGTGGAACTGCGTGCCTTGGCGGATCAGCCAGCCGGCGGCCTCAAAGAGCGCCACTTCGTCGGGGTCGATGAAGGTGGCGTGGGCGGACGATAGCCCGCTCTGGTCGGTCACGGCCTCCAGCGCGGCAATCAGCGCGGGGGCTTGGTCGCGGTCGCGGAGGAGCAGGCGGGGGCCCGGCACCGGGCTGAACGGCGCGGCGATCTGGAGCTTGGGGTAATATTGCCCCCCTGCCCGCTCCCAGGCGTCGGCCCAGCCCTGGTCGAACACGTATTCGCCCTGGCTGTGGCTCTTGGCGTAGGCGGGTGCGATTCCCGCTGGCTTGCCGTCGGGGCCGTCGACCACCACCGGCAATGCCTGCCAGCCGGAGCGGCCGCCGACGCTTTTCGAGGCTTCGAGCGCGGAGAGGAAAGCGTGGCCGACGAACGGGTTGGCGGTGCCGGAGCACGCCTCCCAATCCTCGGCCGCGATCGAGGTAACGCCTTGGGCGATGCGGGCTGTGACGGCGTTCATCGGCAATATTTGGGGTAGCCGCGTGCCGATAGCAAAGGCCGCATCAGCTAATCTTGGGAAAAGACAGCCGCCCATCCTCGAGGCTGTTCTCCCGCGAAGGCGGGAGCCCAGGACTACATGGACTGCGCTCTATAACCCTGGGCTCCCGCTTTCGCGGGAGAACAAGTCCGTCAGGCGGAAACCTGAACGATCGCGTCGATCTCGACGGCAGCGCCGAGCGGGAGGACGGGAACGCCGACCGCCGCACGCGCGTGCTTGCCGGCATCGCCGAACAGCGCAACCATCAAGTCCGATGCGCCGTTAGCGACCTTCGCCTGATCGGTGACATCGCCGGTCGAGTTGACGAATACGCCGAGCTTCACGATCCGCTCGACGCGACCGAGCGTGCCAAGTGCGGCCTTCATCTGCGCGACGAGCATGAGCGCGCAGAGCTTGGCGGCCTCCTGCGCGTCTTCGAGCGAGACGCCGTCTCCGACGCGGCCGGTGACCAGGGCGCCGTCCTTGAACGGCAGTTGGCCCGAGATGTGGAGCATGCCGTTCGCCAGCACGGTCGGGACGTAGGACGCCACGGGTGCGGCAGCCTGCGGGAGGGTGAGGCCCAGCTCTTCGAGCTTGCGGTCGATACGATCGGTCATGGGTGAGGTATCACCACAGCGGTGGGGGATGGGTCAAGTGGGGGGAGAATCCCGGCCCTTCTGCTCCCCTCGCTGGAAGGGAGGGGACGGGGGTGGGTCGGCTTCCGCATTGCGAGGAACGGTTGCGACCAAAGCTGGCCTACCCACCCCCAGCCCCTCCCTTCCAGGGAAAGGGGGACCGTTGTGTTCGCGGTGACGTGGGCGGCTCAGGCGTCGGCCGGCAAACCCGCTTCGAACCGCGCGGCGATCCAGTCGGCCGCCTCGCGCCAATTGTCGATCCGCGCGTGAGCCTCGGGCGCCTTCGGCACGTTCACCGCCAGCGTAGGCTCGGACACCATGTGCAACCGGTGTACCCCCGGTGCGTGCTTGGCGACCGACTCGTGATGCACCGCGAGGTCATCCACGAACACCGTCACCGGCGCACCATATTCCTCGACCAGTCGCGACACCGGCGTACCCTTGCCGCCCTGATTGCACTCGACCCGGTGTTCGATGCCGAACTTCGCCAGTTGCTCGATCCGCGGCTGGCGGCATTCGTCCTGGAGGTTCGTGAGGATGACGATGTCCGCCACCTGTGCGAGCCGCTCCAGCGCCTCGACCGCGTGCGGGACCAGCGTCTGGCGGTGCATTTCGCCGGGGAAGAATTCGCCCAGCATCGCCCACATGTCCTCGCGCGACGGCGGCGGGCCGCCATCGCGACGCGTCATCGCGGTCGAGAAATCACCGTGCTGGATCGCAAAGTCGATGTCGTGGCGCTTGTCGAGCCAGACGCCGAAATGCTTGACCATGTGCAGCAGCACTTCGTCGCAATCGCTGATTAGCAGCGGCCTCATGCTTCAAATTCTCCCTGGTCCAGCTTGGCGTGTGCGCGGACGAGTGCCTCTGGCTTCACACCCAGCGACTCGGCGCAGGCAATCAGGTCCGGCTCGTGGTTTTCGAGGAAGCCGAGCGCCGCGGACAGCACCGTCGGGTCGCTCGCCCGAGCGCGGAGGTCATGCGGCTCAAGGCCGGTCACCGACAGCAATCGCATAGCGCGATCGGGCTCGACCAGCGTCCATACCAGCGCGCGCAGGGCGAGCGCTTCGGCGTCTTCGTTTGAATCACGGTCGCGCATTGCCTATCGTGCCCTCTTTCCGGATAAGGTGCGGCGGTGACAAAGAAGGTGCTCGTTGTCGAGGACAACGAACTCAACCTCAAATTATTCTGCGACCTGCTGCGCGCGCATCAGTTCGCCGTAGAGCCCGTGCGCGACGGCCGCGAAGCCGTTGCGAAAGCGCGGGAATTCGTGCCCGACCTGATCATCATGGACATCCAGATGCCGCACGTCACCGGCTACGAGATCGTCCTCGAACTGAAGGCGGACGAGGACTTGCGCGCGATCCCGGTGATGGCGGTGACCGCGTATGCCGGACGCGAGGACGAGGAGCGGATCCGGGCGGCCGGGGCGGACTCGTACGTGTCCAAGCCGATCAGCTTGGCGCGGTTCATGGATGCGGTGGGGGCGCTGATCTAATCCTCCCCGGTACGAGGAGAAACGCCAAAAGCCGCGGATATCGCTATCCGCGGCTTTTCGGATCTTTGCAATCGGACGGCGGTTCGCACCACCGGCCGGATTACTTGATCTTGGCTTCCTTGAACTCGACATGCTTGCGCACGACGGGATCGTACTTCGAGAAGGAGAGCTTCTCCGTCTTGGTACGGGGATTCTTCTTTGTGACGTAGAAGAAGCCGGTGTCAGCGGTGCTGAGCAGCTTGATCTTTACGGTGGTCGGCTTGGCCATGAGCCCAATTCCTATGGCTTGAAAATGCGAAAGCGGCGAACTGACGCCGCCGCTCCATCAGGGGCGGCGCATGGCGGACGCAGGGAGCGAAGTCAAGCTTTACCCCGTCGCTGCGTGCCGAGACCGTTCATTTAACCCGCTATTCACTACCGCAAGCGCATCATATCATCAGATAAAGACAGGAGCGGGATCGTGGGGCAGGCGCTGGTTCGAATCGACGACATGATCGCGGTGAAAGCCGATCTCGCGGCGCGAATCGCGGCGATTGACGTCCGAGCACCCTATTCCCGCCCCTGCGACATCGCCACCGAGATCGATGCGATCCGCGTGATCGCGCATACCAACGGCCTCAATCCCGCGGTCACGGTCGCGCACTTCGTCGATTCGGCGCTGTCACGCGGCGAGCATGGCGCGCTGGTGCATGGTTGGCTGTCGATCCTGCGCGATGCGGTCGGGTGCGAGCGGCAGGACGTCCAGGCGTGCCACGCGTTCGCCGCGGCGTGTTCGGTGCGCCTTGCGGGATAATTCATGGACGCCTTGATGGCGGCGCTCGTCGCGGCCGCACTCGCGCAGGTCGGCGATCGGACCGCGTGGCTCGCGGCGATCCTGTCGGACCGGTACCGAAGGCCGGGATTGGTGATCGCGATGTCGGCGCTCGCGTTGGCGGCGGCGAGCGGCTTGGCGGCGATGCTTGGAGCCGTGATCGGGCCGAAGCTTGCCCCCAATGCGCAGCAACTGATGCTCGCACTCGCGTTGGTGTTGCAGGGCGGCGGGTCTTTCTTCCCGGCCAAGGCACCCGAGCGGCTGGATCGCTGGAAGATCGGCGCGCTCGCCACTACTACGCTCGGTCTTTTCATCCTGGCATTCGGCGACGGCGTTCAGTTCATCGTCCTGACGCTTGCTGCACGGACGCCCGTCCCTGCGCTCGCCGCGATCGGCGCGACGATCGGCTCGCTGGTAGTGATCGTCCCCGCTGCACTGATGGGCGAGGCCGAGTGGCTTAGACTGCCGCTCAAGCCGTTGCGCATCGCCATCGGCATCGTGTTCCTGATCTTCGGTATCGTCCTGGCGCTCGGCGCACTACGTTTGGTCTGACGGCCGGGAGCAAGTTTGCGTTCGGATCGTTCACGCAACGACTTTCCAACGGGAGCTAAACATGGCCGAGATCAACCCTGCCCTCGAGACACCGACCGACCTGCCGAGCAACAGCACCAAGTCGGTCGCCGATGCGCTGAACGCCGCGCTCGCCGATTGCTACGCGCTGTATCTCAAGACCAAGAACTTCCACTGGCACATGTCGGGGCCGCATTTCCGCGATTACCACCTGCTGCTCGACGACCAGTCCGCGCAGATCATCGGCGTGACCGACGCGATCGCCGAGCGCGTGCGAAAGACCGGCAACACCACGCTGCGCTCGATCGGGGATATCTCGCGGCACCAGACGATCGCCGACAACGACATGGCGTTCGTCGGCCCGACCGAGATGCTCGCCGAACTGCGCGAGGACAATCTGAAGCTCGTCGAGCAGTTCCGCATCGTCAAGGACGCCGCCGACGCGGCGAAGGACAACGCAACGAGTGGCATCGTCGACGAGTGGACCGACCATGCCGAGGAGCGCGCGTGGTTCCTGTTCGAAGCCAGCCGCAAGGGTTGAGTCGCGCGGACTTCACGATCCTCCCCCGCAAGGGGGAGGTGGCGCGAAACGACGGAGGGGGAGGATACGGAACAGAGGTTTCCCTTACCTCCCCCTCCGTCTGGCAAGGGCCAGCCACCTCCCCCTGGCGGGGGAGGATCGTGAGGCCAGCCCCCGCCGACGACGGTCGGCTAACCGGTAAGCCTCAACGCGCGAAGACGATCGTCGTCGGGACCACCCGACGGCAGTCGTTTCGCATGTGCATCCCTTCGGGCGGCAGGCGCGTTGAACGACGATGCATGCTTTCGCCGCCTTGCTCGATTCACTCACCTACACGCGGTCGCGCAACGCGAAGTTGAAGCTGATCGCGGATTATCTGCGCGCGACGCCTGACCCGGACCGCGGCTGGGCGATGGCGGCGCTGACCGGCGACCTCGACCTCAAGGGCGTGAAGTCTGCGGTGATCCGTGGGCTGATCGAGGAGCGCGTCGATCCGGTGCTGTTCCGGATGAGTCGCGATTATGTCGGCGATACTGCTGAGACGGTGGCGCTGCTCTGGCCTGAGCCGACGGTGCCGGTGGATCCGACGCCGTTGTCGATCACCGATGTCGTCGAGCGGCTGGCGGCGTTGTCGCGTGCCGATGCGCCCGGTGCGCTGGCGGACATGCTCGACCGGTCGGATGCGGAGGAGCGGTTCGCGTTGCTCAAGATGGCGACGGGCGCGTTGCGGATCGGCGTGTCGGCGCGGTTGGCGAAGACTGCGCTGGCGGATGCGTTCGGGCTCGATGTCGATGCGGTCGAGGAGGTGTGGCACGGCCTAGACGCGCCGTATCCGAGCTTGTTCGCCTGGGCGGAGGGCACGGGCGCGCAGCCTACTCCCGCCGACGTGCCCGTGTTCCGGCCGTTCATGCTGGCGCACGGGCTCGAAGACCTTCGCGTCGACCTCGTCGACTATGCCGCGGAGTGGAAATGGGACGGCATCCGCGTCCAGATCGTCCATGTCGGGGGTGAGACGCGCCTCTACAGCCGCACTGGCGACGACGTGACGGGCAGCTTCCCGGAGATTGCCGTCGCGTTCCGGACGCCGGGAACGGTCGACGGCGAACTGCTGGTGAAGGGCGAACATCAGGGCGGGACGCTGGAGGATGGCGGCGGGGCGGCGAGCTTCAACGCGTTGCAGCAGAGGCTTGGGCGCAAGACCGTGTCGGCGAAGATGCTGGCGGACTATCCTGCGTTCGTGCGGCTGTATGATCTGCTGATCGATGGCGAGAAGGATCTGCGTCCGCTACCCTGGACCGAGCGGCGGAAGCGGTTGGAGGCGTTCGTGCCGCAACTCGACTCCGAGCGGTTCGATCTGAGCGTCGTGATCGACGCGGACGACTTCACCGCGCTGGAGGCGATCCGCGCGACCGCGCGCGATTCGGCGATCGAAGGCGTGATGCTCAAGCGCCGTGATTCGCCGTACGTCGGCGGACGTCGCGCCGGGCTCTGGTATAAGTGGAAACGTGATCCGCTGACCGCCGACTGCGTGATGATGTACGCGCAGCGCGGGTCGGGCCGGCGATCGTCCTATTATTCGGACTATACCTTCGGCTGCTGGACCGAAGAGGGCGAACTGCTCCCCGTCGGGAAAGCCTATTCGGGGATTACCGACGAAGAGCTCAAAATGCTCGACAGCTTCGTGCGCAACCATACGCAGAACAGGTTCGGGCCCGTGCGCGAAGTCGAGAAGACGCTGGTACTGGAGATCGCATTCGATTCGCTGCACGAGTCGAAGCGGCACAAATCGGGCGTGGCGATGCGCTTTCCGCGGATCGCGCGGATCAGGACGGACAAGCCCGCAGCGGAGGCGGACCGGATCGAGACGCTCAAGCGGATGATTACGTAATCCGCGCGTCATCGAAGCGGGCGGCGGTGCAGGCTATCGCGCCCGATCTTGATACGCGTAAGGATCGTCCGGTGAAAAGTTCGAAACACCCCCGCACGGTAGCGGCACGACGCTGGCGGCGCGGCGCGTGGGTGACTGGCGTAATATCCGCGATCGTCGTGCTGTTCGTCTACCTCGCGGGCTATTTCGACCGCGATCCGGTGCACGTGTATCCGGCGATCGGCGTCAGCGCGTCGGGACCGCCGCCGATCGCGGTGGTGAATTTTTCAGGCGACATGGGGCTGCGGTTCCTGCTCGGCGCGTCGACCTCGCGGGGGTTGACCGAGCACGGCATCCCCGTGGTCGGTATCACAACACCGGCGTTGTTTGCACATCATCGGACGCGGACGGAACTCGATGCGATCATCGCGGACGGCGTGCGGACGGCGCTGGCGCGGACGGGTGCGAAGCGGATCGTGGTGATGGGGCAGTCCTACGGCGCGGATATCGTCCAGACTGGGCTAGTGAACCTGCCGAAGGACATGCGTGCGCGTGTGGCGGCGATCGTTTTGATCCTGCCCGGCGACATGGTGTTCTACCGCGCCGACCCTTCGGGGCTGCTCTACGATCACGGGACGCCCGACAGCATGGGAGCGACGACCGGCAACCGGCTGACCTGGGCGCCGGTGACGTGCATCTACGGGCTGGAAGAGACCGACAGCCTGTGTCCGCTGCTGACAACTGCGAACGCGCGAAAGGTCGGGATGCCGGGGGGGCATAATATCCATCACGATGCTGATGGGTTGCTCGGGCATGTGCTCGCCGCGATCCGCGTAGTGGCGCCGGGGGCTGGACGGGGGTTCTGAGGAACTCGCCATCTACGAAGCGATCCTCTCCAGAGGCGCGCGCCTGATTCCTTTTGCGAGGATGACGGGGTTCAGATGACGGCGGCTGAAGACAGCGTTCAGGAGGCGGTCGGCGACCCCGCAATGTTCTCCCGCGAAGGCGGGAGTCCAGTCTGGGCTCCCGCCTTCGCGGGAGAACAAGTAGGGGTGCGCTACCAGGGGACCGCAACTCCACAGAGCCTATTGGGGCGTGGCGGCGATCTTGATCTCGAAGAGCGTCGGCCAGTATTTGCCCGTCACGAACAGCCGATCGACTTTCGCATCCCAGGCAATGCCGTTGAGCACGGCCTCCGGGTCGGTCGGGGCGATCTCGGCCACCAGTGGGCGGAGGTCGATCACCGCATCGACCTTGCCAGTCGCAGGGTCGATGCGAACCAGGAAGCCGGTGTGCCATACGTTGGCGAGCAGCGCGCCATGGACATATTCGAGCTCGTTGATGTCTCGCAACGGGCGACCGTCGATCGTCACCGCCACGCGCTTGCGTTCGGCCAGAGTGAGCGGATCGCGGACGATGATGTCGGGGCTGCCATCGGACTGGAGCAGCGAGACACCGTCGCTGGTCAGCCCCCAGCCTTCGCCGGTGTAGCGGTTTTGGCCCTTGGGCTTGAGCGTGCGGACGTCCCAGCGGTGCGCGATACCGTCGTGCCAAGTGAGGCTGACGAGCTGGTCCTTCCACAGCGCGAGGCCTTCGCCGAACTGCGCGGGGTCGATTCGCGCCCTAGCGAGGATCTTGCCGTCCTTGAGCGAGACGCGGCGGACGTCGGATTGCCGCTCCTGCCCCGTGCTCTCGTACAGCGCGCCGTCGTGCCACAGCAGGCCTTCGGTGAATGCCGTGCGATCGTGCGGGTAGCGCGCGACGATCGTTGCCGAGAACACCGGCACGCGGGTCGGCTCGCGCGGAGCTGCGACAGCACCCTGCCCGGCCTGCGCCGCGGACGACAGCGAAGACGATGAAACGAGAACGGCCGGTCCCGCCAAAGCGAAACCGGCCGCAATCATTATCCTACCGAACACGGTACGATCAGCGTTCTGAGTCAGGCAGCTATCAACCGCCTGCGCTCAGGTTCACCGCTGCGTACTTGCCGCGACGATCAACCTCAAGCTCGAACTCGAGCTTGTCGCCCTCGTTCAGCGTCGACATGCCGGCGCGCTCGACGGCCGAGATGTGGACGAATGCGTCAGGCTGTCCGTCGTCGCGCTGAATGAAGCCGAAGCCCTTCATCGCGTTGAAGAACTTGACCGTACCGGTCGCCTTCTCGCCGGTGAGCTGACGCTGGGCGCCACCTGCACCACCGTCACGGTCGCGATCGCCACCACGGGGCGCGCCCGGGCCGGCATCACGGTCACGCGGCGGGCCGCGATCGGTGACGGCCATCGGCTCACCGTCGATCTTCAAGTCGGTTGCCGAGATACGGCCACCGCGGTCGACGAGCGTGAAGCCGAGCGGCTGACCCTCGGCGAGAGCGACCATGCCGGCCTGCTCGACGGCGCTGATGTGGACGAAAACGTCCTCGCCGCCGTCATCGCGAACGACGAAGCCGAAGCCCTTCTGCGCGTTGAAGAACTTTACGACGCCCGTGCCTTCGCCGACCACCTGGGGAGGCATGCCGCGACCACCGCCGCCGCCGCCACCGCCCGAGAAGCCGCCGCCACCGCCGCCGCCGCGGTAACCACCGCCGCCGCCGCCGCTGCCGCCACCGAAGCTGCTGCCGCCGCCGTAGCTGCTGCCACCGCCGCCACCGTAGCTCGAGCCACCGCCGCCGCCATAGCTGCTACCGCCGCCGCCGCCGAACCGATCGCCGCCACCGCCAAAGCTGCTGCCGCCGCCGAACTCGTTGTCGCCGCCGCCGAAGCTGTCGCGCTTGTCGCGGCCACGCCCGCCACGGTTCCCGCGGCCACCTTTATCGAAACCCATAAGCTCTGTTCGTCTTCCCGGTTCGCCCGCAAATTTCTCAAAACCCTTGTGCCGGACGACGAACGCAGGTTTTCCAGCGCGAAACCTTTTGCGCCTTGAGGGGACCCTTAGCGCAAAATACAAGCCGTCGCGAATAGATTCTGATCCCGGGCCGCGCGATTTGGATCGATACTGGCGCAAGTGTCGCTCGCCAGCCACGACTCGTCGCATCGTCATGCGCAAAGCCATCTTGTCGCCTGATTTGGATCGGTGACGCAGATAGAGGCATTGAGCGTTCAGCTTCGGGCGGCTACGGCCGGCGCATGACAGTTCATCTCCACGAAGGCGACATTCCCGCCGACCTGTTCGCGGCCGGCGCCGCGATCGCCGTCGATACCGAGACGATGGGGCTGATCACGCCTCGCGACCGGTTGTGCCTGGTCCAGCTTTCCGATGGCGGCCCCGACGAGCACCTCGTCCGATTCGCCGCGGGTGCCGGCTACGATGCACCAAACCTGAAGGCGCTGCTGGCCGATCCGGCGCGGGTGAAGCTCTATCATTTCGGCCGGTTCGATATCGCCGCGGTCCAATATTATCTCGGCGTCGTCGCGGCACCGGTATACTGCACCAAGATCGCCTCGCGGCTGGTGCGGACCTACACTGATCGTCACGGCCTCAAGGAAATCGTCCGTGAACTGCTCGGCCAGGATATCTCCAAGCAGCAGCAGTCGTCGGACTGGGGCAGCCCCGAACTGTCCGAGGCGCAGAAGGATTACGCGGCGTCGGACGTGCGCTTTCTCCACCGGCTGCGCACCGAGCTCGACAAGCGGCTGATTCGCGAAGGCCGGATGGAGCTCGCCCAGGCCTGCTTCGACTTCCTGCCGACTCGTGCCGCGCTCGACATCGCCGGCTGGCCCGAAATCGACATTTTCGCGCACGCATGATCGAAGTTCCGCCGCCCTCCCCCGTCGCCCGTCGCGTCCGTAGCGCGCGCCAGGACTGGGCCGCGCCCGGTGGCAGCCACGATCGGTTCGTGGCTATCGCGCGCGTCGGCCTGCCGACCGCGATCGGCGTGCTGGCGGCGTTCCTGGTGATGGCGCCACTGACCGCGGGTGGCGACGTGTCGTTCCTGCTCGACAAGAACAAGGTCGACGTCGCGCAGGAGCGGATGAAGACGCAGGCGGCGCGCTATCGCGGCGAGGATACGAAGGGCCAGGCGTTCACGCTCGACGCCGCCTCGGCGATCCAGAAAAGCTCGGCCGAGCCGATCGTCCAGCTCAATCAGCTCGCCGCGCAGATCCAGCTGACCGACGGCCCCGCCAATATCAAGGCGAACACCGGTCGCTACGACATGGACACCGAGAAGGTGCAGTTGTTCGGTCCGCTGAACGCCACCGCAGCAGGTGGCTACGACCTGAAGACCACCAACGCGACGATCGACATGAAGGCGCGCACGCTCGAAAGCGGCGGGGCGGCGACCGGCACCGTCCAGCAGGGGACGTTCAGCGCGAACAAGCTGCGTGCGAACCTGGAAGAGCGGACCGTGACGCTCGATGGCAATGCGCGCTTGCGGATCATCCCCAGAGGGCCGAAATAACCGTCATGCGCGCCCCTCACTTATTTGCAGCCTTGTCTGCCATCCTGCTCTCCACGACCGCGGTCGCGCAGCAGTCGCACAATTCCAACGCTCCGATCGATTTCGGCGCGGATCATATCGAGCTCCAGGACAAAGCGAACCGCGCCATCCTGTCGGGCAACGTCGCGGTCAAGCAGGCCGAGATGACGCTGAACTCGGCGCGGATGACGGTGGCGTATACCGGCCAGGTGATCGGCGGTAACCCGCAGGTCTCGCGGCTCGACGCGTCGGGCGGCGTGATCGTCAAGCGTCCGGACCAGACCGCACGCAGCCAGTACGCGATCTACGATCTCAATCGACGAGTCATCACGATGCTTGGTGCGGTCACGCTGACGCAGGCGGGCAACACCGTGAACGGCGGTCGCCTGACGATGAACCTCGACACCGGGCGTTCGGTCATCGACGGCTCGTCGGTCGCGGGCGGCAGCGCGGGCGCTTCGGCAGCGAGCGGTGGCACCGTCACGCAGACGGGCGGTCGCGTGACCGGCACCTTCTCGGTCCCCAAGCGCAACTGACGCCTGTGCGTGCGGCGGGGGCTTCCCTCGGCGACCACGCTCATGCATGTTTCCTGCCAGCCCGCGACTGCGTAAAGCGTTCGGCAATCTTTCTTTGCGAGGCCTGATCCCATGGACGCCACCACGCTGCCCCCGATCGAGAAGGTGGAGCCGATCTCCGAGCCGCCGGTGAACAACGGGCTGCAGGTCGTCTCGATCGCCAAGTCCTATGACAAGCGCGTCGTGCTGACCGACGTGTCGGTGTCGGTCGGGCGTGGCGAGGTCGTCGGGCTGCTCGGGCCCAACGGCGCGGGCAAGACGACGTGTTTCTATTCGGTGATGGGTCTGGTGAAGCCCGATTCGGGCCGCATCATGCTCGACGGCGAGGACATCACGAGGCTGCCGATGTACCGGCGCGCGATCCTCGGCCTCGGCTATCTGCCGCAGGAGACGTCGATCTTCCGCGGGCTGACGATCGAGAAGAACATCCTGACCGTGCTCGAACTGTCCGAGCCGGACAAGGCGGCGCGCCAGCGGAAGCTCGATACCCTGTTGGAAGAGTTCGGCCTGACACGTCTCCGTGCCGCGCCGGCGATGGCGCTCTCGGGCGGCGAGCGGCGGCGTGCGGAAATCGCCCGGGCGCTCGCGGCGGATCCGTCGATCATGCTGCTCGACGAACCGTTCGCGGGGATCGACCCGATCTCGATCGCCGACATCCGCGATCTGGTGAAGGACCTCAAGCGCCGCGATATCGGCGTGCTGATCACCGACCACAACGTCCGCGAGACGCTGGAGATCGTCGATCGCGCGTACATCATCTATGACGGCCGGGTGCTGTTCTCCGGCTCGCCCGAGGAACTGGTCGCGGATGCGAACGTCCGGCGCCTGTACCTCGGCGAAGGCTTCTCGCTTTAAGCCGATGGATACGCCCCTTTCTCCGTTCGCCCTGAGCGAAGTCGAAGGGCTGCCGCGCGAGCCGGTGCTTCGACTTCGCTCAGCACGAATGGACGGGGTGGCATGAGCCTTGCCCCTCGCCTGGATATCCGCCAGTCGCAATCGCTGGTGATGACCCCGCAGCTCCAGCAGGCGATCAAGCTGCTAGCGCTGTCGAACCTGGAGATCGAGGGGTTCATCGCCGAGGAAGTCGAGCGCAACCCGTTGCTCGAAGCCAGCGCCGCCGAGGATGGCGACGCGCCCGACCGCGAGCCCGCCGCCGAAGTCCGCGACGAACGCGTCGCCGCCGATGAACTGGTCACGGGCACCGGTAGCGGCGACGAACCGACGCTCGACGTCGACTACGCCACCGAAAGCCACCAGCAGGACAGCGTCGCAGATGGCGGCAGCGGGATGGACGGCGCGCTGTCGATGACCGGCGCGAGCGCGGGGGGAGCGGGCGGCGAGGACGCCCCCGATCTGGACGCGTTCGCGGATACCAGCCTCAGCCTCGCGGATCATCTGCTCGCACAGGCTGGCCCGGCGATCCCGCACGAAGACGCGTTCATTGCCGCGCATCTGATCGATCAGATCGACGAGGCGGGCTATCTCACCGTGTCGCTGCTCGACATCGCCAATCGGCTCGGCGTACCGCTGGTCCGCGTCGAGGCCGTGCTGGCGACGATCCAGACCTTCGACCCGACCGGTGTCGGCGCGCGCGACCTTTCGGAATGCCTCGCATTGCAGGCGCGCGAGGCGGACCGTTACGATCCGTGCATGGCGCGGTTGATCGACAACCTCGACCTGCTTGCGCGCGGCGAACTGTCTCGGTTGAAGCGGATGTGCGACGTCGACGACGAGGACATGGCGGACATGATCCGGGAATTGCGTGGCTATGATCCTAAGCCGGGGTGTCGCTATGGCGGCGAACCGGCGCAGTCGGTGACGCCCGACCTGTTCGTCGCGCGTACGAAAGCTGGCTGGGCGATCGAGATCAACGCCACCACGCTGCCGCGCGTGCTGGTCAATCGCAGCTATTACACCGAATTGTCGGGCGGGCAGCAGGACAAGGCGTCGAAGGCGTGGCTGTCGGACTGCCTCGCCAGCGCGAACTGGCTGGTGAAGGCGCTCGACCAGCGCCAGCGGACGATCATCAAGGTCGCGACCGAGATCGTGAAGCAGCAGGAGGCGTTCTTCCTTAAGGGCGTCGCGCACTTGCGGCCCCTGACGCTGCGTCAGGTCGCCGACGCAATCGAGATGCACGAATCGACCGTCAGCCGCGTGACGAGCAACAAATACGTCTCGTGCGCGCGCGGGCTGTACGAGCTGAAATATTTCTTCACGAGCGCGATCCAGTCGGCGGACGGCGGCGAGGCGGTGTCGGCGCAGGCGGTGAAGGCGGCGATCCGCGCGCTGATCGACACCGAGGGCGCGAAGATCTTGTCAGATGACACGCTGGTCGACCTGCTCAATGCCAAAGGCTTCGATATCGCGCGCAGGACCGTCGCAAAGTATCGCGAAGCATTGGGAATCGGCAGTTCCGTACAACGCCGCCGCGCCCGTACATTAGAGGGCGCCGGCTAAGCTTGCCTTTCCTCGCGATAGGCCTAGCGTCGGGCCTGTCATCTCGGGGGGGCCCAGAACGATGTACGACCAAGCCATTCGCGACTCAGGCGCTACGGCCGCCGAACCAAGCATATTGCAGGCGACAGAGCCCGATGGTGCCCCACGTCTCGCTGTGCTCGACATCCTCCGCGGGATCGCGATCCTCGGCATCTTGTTCATGAACATCAACGACGTGGGCGGTTCGCTCTGGGCGTCGTTCGACGATATCCGGCATCTTGGCTGGCCCCCGGCCGACCAGGTCGCCTGGTGGTTGCGCGAAGTGATCGCGAACGGAACCGCGCGCTGCATGCTCGAACTGTTGTTCGGCGCGGGAATGGTGATCCTGACCGATCGCGCCGCGCGCAGCCTGGGCAAGCGCGTCGTGATGAAGCGCTATTACCTCCGCAACCTGCTGCTGTTCGGGTTCGGCGTCGTCCACGTCTTCATCCTGTTGTGGCCCGGCGACATCCTCCACACCTACGCGATCGCCGCGATGGTCGCATTCCTGTTCCGACGCATGCGACCGCGCTGGCTGATCACGATCGGGCTGGTCGCGGCCGTGGCGCAACTCGGAGGCGCAGGCTATTTCGCCTATTACCAGACGCTGCAGGAGCAAACGCGAGTCGCCGAAATCGGCGCCGCGCGCGCCGCGGGTCGACCGGTCAGCGGGGACGATCGAAAACTGCTTGCCAAGGTCGCGACCGGCAACGCCAAGCGCGCGAAGAGCAAGGCCGAGGCCCGCGCCAAGATCGTTGCCGAGGACAAGGCGCGTACCAGCAGTTTCGCGACATGGGCGGCGATGCAGTGGAGCATCACGGTCTATCTCGAGACCCACGGGTTCGAACTGCTGTTCGTCTGGGAAGCCGCCAGCGTGATGCTGATCGGCGCCGCGCTCTACAAGCTCGGTATCCTGCAAGGCGCGCGATCGCGCGGCTTCTACCTGCGCATGACGCTGATCGCCTACGCGGTCGCCATCCCGCTGCGGATCGTCGGCGCGATCTAGCAGACGCGGTTCGACGATGCGCCGAAGACGATGTGGGCCACCGTCGAAGTCGCGCGCGAGGCGATGACGATCGGCCACGTCGGCGCGGTGTGCCTGCTGCTCGGCACCGGGTTCGGCGCCACGCTGTTGCGGCCGTTCATCGCGGCCGGGCGGACCGCGCTGTCGATCTACATCCTGCAGACGATCGTCTGCCTGTGGATCCTGTTCCCGCCGTTCGGCCTTGCCCTGTACGGCACGCTCGGCTGGGCCGGGCTCATGGCGACCGCGCTGGCGATCAACATCGCGTTGTTGCTGCTCGCCAACGCCTATGTGCGGCGGTTCGACATCGCCCCGGTGGAGTGGGCGTGGCGCTCGCTGGTGGAGGGACGCGCGCTGCCGTGGCGCAAAGCGACGTTGCCGCCCTTCTCCGGAGAATTACGCCCGGCGTGAGGTCCGAGGGCTTAGTCGTCCTCGTCCTCGAACCCCACCAGCGCGAGCGCGCGCGCCTTGATCTGGCGGGTCATGCACCAGTGGACCAGCGCGTCCTCGCGGCCGTGCGTGACCCAGACCTCGCGGGGCGCGATCTCGGTCAGCGTGGCGATGAGTTCGTCCCAGTCGGCGTGATCGCTAAGAATCAGCGGCAGTTCGACGTTCTTCTGGCGCGCACGGCCGCGGACGCGCATCCAGCCGCTCGCCATCGCGGTGATCGGGTCAGGCAGCCGCCGCGACCAACGATCGTTGAGCGCGCCGGGCGGGCACATCACGACATGTCCCGCCATGTCCACCTTCTTCGCGTCGGCGACGGGGAGGAGTTCGCCCAGCCTGACGCCGTGCTCCGCATACAGGTCGCACAGCCGTTGCAGCGCGCCGTGGATGTAGATCGGTGCCTCATGTCCGCGTTCGCGCAGTTCGGCGATCACGCGCTGCGCCTTGCCGAGCGCATAGGCGCCGACGACGACGCAGCGATCGGGGTTGGCGTGCAGCGCTGCGATCAGCTTGTCGATCTCGTCGCCGGTATCGGGATGGCGGAAGACCGGCAGGCCGAACGTCGCTTCGGTGATGAAGACATCGCATTTGACGGGTTCGAACGGGGTGCAGGTCGGGTCCGCGCGGCGCTTGTAATCGCCCGAGACGACGATCCGCTCGCCGCGATAGTCGAGCACGATCTGCGCGGAGCCGAGCACGTGGCCGGCGGGGACGAAGCCGATGTCTATTTCACCCATCCGGATCGTCTCGCCATATGCGACCGGGTTGCCGGCTTGCGGGCCGTAGCGCGCGTCCATGATCGCCAGCGTCTCCGGTGTCGCCCAGACCGCCTCGTGACCACCCCGCGCATGATCGGCGTGGCCATGCGTGACGAGCGCCTTCGCGGTCGGGATCGAGGGATCGATCCACGCGTCGATCGGCCTGACAAGGATGCCGTGCGGGTGCGGTTCGAGCCAGTCGCCGAGTTTTGCCATGGAGGTAATACGCGCGAACCGGACGAGCGGTGCCAGCATTGTCGCGCGCGCCGTGTCGGGTACGATGGCCGCATATACCGGGGGGATGTCGAATGAACGATCCGATGAAAGAGCCGGTCGACCGACGAAGCGCGCCTGCGCGGGTAGGCGTCTCCGCGCTCAACCTGATACTTCCCGGACTTGGACTGATCCGACTCGGCAATTGGCGCGGCGCGCTGTTTTTCGTGGCGCCGGTCGCGTTGGGCGCGCTCATCACATTCGGGTTCGGGCACCTGCCTGTGACCGGTTTCGGTACGGCGGTAGCTGCGCTCGCCTTGGTCACCGCGTTGCTGGCCGCGATGTACATCGCGCCGATCCTGCTTACATGGCGTCGGAGCCGACACCGTATCGCTTCGCGCTGGTGGTCGCGCTGGTATGCGCTGGTGCCGATGACAATGGTCGTGCTTGGCCTTCTTCAGGGCCTGACGCCACTGATGCACCATTTCTACAAGCCGTTCTACACTCCATCCGACGGCATGGCGCCGACGATCGGCAGGGGTGACAAGTTCGTCGTCGACATGCGCCGGCGTGCACCGCCGATGCTGGGCGACGTGGTCGTCTTCCAGGCGACCGACAGCGTTCGCATCAATCGGGTCGCGGCAATCGCCGGGGACAGGATCGCGATGCGCGCGGGCCTGCCGATCGTGAATGGGGTCGCGGCCGCCCAGCACATCTTACGCAAGATGGTGGTCGACGATTTCGACGGCCGACATCCCGCGACGATCCTGACGGAGCGCCTGCCGGGAGAGCGCTCCAGCCATCGCATACTCGACACAGATACGTCGCTGTTCGACGACACGCGCCAGGTCACCGTCCCGCCAGGCCATGTCTTCGTCCTGGGCGACAACCGCGATCGCTCGGCGGACAGCCGCGTGTCGCCCGATCAACTCGGCGTCGGGATGGTGCCGACGACGGCGATCATCGGCCGTGCGATGTACATTCACTGGAGCAGCAATCGCGCTAAAATTGGCGATCGGCTCGACCGCTAGAGAGTTGTTGCCGGTCTTGGACCCGCATTTCCAAGGGAGGCGATTGCGGCGGCAAGGATCGCGGAGTTCGGCGTGGAGCGCCGGATCAGCGCCGGCGCCCGATCTTTATCGTCGCGACGATCGCGTCCATCTGCGCCGCGGCGACCGCCTGGGTCGGTGCGTTGCGTGCCGGCACTGCCGCCGCCTTGACCGCGTAGGTAACGCGGTCGATCGCATAGCACGTGCCGTCGACGACGGTGCGCAGGTTCGTTGCGTCGACCTGCTGACTCATGCCCGCGTCGCCATTGGCATATACAGTCCAGCGGTGACCGCCGAGCATCCGGTTGGGCAGGCGCCGACCGCTTCCCGACTTCAGCCCCGCAGTGCCGCAGGTCGCGACGACCGCGGCGCTGCGGCTGAAACCGACCTGCACCATTTCTGTGACCTGGCCCTGGCCGTCGCTCGGCTTGGCGACCTGCCAGAAGCGGACGATGCCGACGCCGCGACCGACCGGGCTGCCGTCCCACACCTGGCGCCAACCCGGGTTCATCAATGCGCGTCCGGCGAAGTTGCGCGTCGGGGTCAGCGCCGACGGATAGGATAGCCGGACCATGCCGCCGGCCCCGAGGAAGGACTTGGTCGCGGCGCTGGCGTTGGCGAAGGGGAGAAAAGCGAGCAGTGGCAGTGGCAGCAAAAAGCGAAGAAGCGTCACCGATCGTCTTTCATATAGAGAGGCTTGGCAGTGTGCCAGCCGTTTGCGCCGCGTCCATAGCGGTGCGGCGCAACGCCCCCATATGACGATGATGCGTGAACAGGCCGTGAGCGACCTCCCCCCTCCCCTCGAAAACTGGTTCGCGTCGCGCGGGTGGCGGCCGCGTCGGCATCAGCTGGAGATGCTGGCGGAAGGCCGTGCTGGGCATCATGCGCTGCTGGTGGCGGCGACCGGGGCGGGGAAGACGCTCGCCGGGTTCCTGCCGACGCTTGCCGAACTGATCGAGGCGCCGACTAGCGGGCTTCACACGCTCTACGTCTCGCCGCTGAAGGCTCTCGCGGTCGACGTGCAGCGCAACCTGCTGACGCCGATCGACGAGATGGGCGTCGATATCCGGGTCGAGACGCGCACCGGCGATACGCCGTCGGACCGCAAGGCACGGCAGCGGATCAAGCCGCCGCAGATTCTCCTGACGACCCCGGAGTCTCTGTCGCTGTTGCTGAGCTATCCCGACAGCATCACGATGTTCGAGAACCTCCGCACGATCGTGGTCGACGAGGTGCACGCGTTCGCGACCGGAAAGCGCGGCGACTTGCTCTCGCTCTGCATGGCGCGGTTGCAGACGATCTCGCCGGGGATGCGCCGCGTTGCGCTGTCGGCGACGGTCGCGGATGCCGATGGCTATCGCGCGTGGCTCGCGCCCGACGGCGATATCGACCAGGTCGCGATGGTCCGCGGCGAGCCCGGCGCGGATCCCAACATCGCGATCCTGCTGCCCGAGGGCCGCGTGCCGTGGTCGGGGCATTCGGGTCGCTATGCCGCCGCGCAGGTGATGGCCGAGATCGAAGCGCACGAGACCTCGATCGTGTTCTGCAACACGCGCAGCCTAGCCGAGCTTATCTTCCAGGATCTGTGGAAGGTGAACTCGGGCAACCTCCCGATCGGCGTCCATCACGGCAGCTTGGCCAAGGAGGCGCGTCGAAAAGTCGAGAACGCGATGGCAGAGGGCAAACTGCGTGCGCTGGTCGCGACGTCTAGCCTCGATCTCGGGGTCGACTGGGGCAATGTCGATTGCGTGATCCAGATGGGCGCGCCGAAAGGGTCGTCGCGGCTGTTGCAGCGGATCGGTCGCGCCAACCACCGGCTCGACGAGTCGTCGCAGGCGATCGTTGTGCCGGGCAACCGCTTCGAATATCTCGAGGCACGCGCGGCGCTCGACGCGGTCGAGGCGGGCGAACTCGATGCGGACATCTTCCGCGTCGGTGCGCTCGACGTGCTGGCGCAGCATGTGATGGCGTGTGCGTGCGCGGCCCCGTTCCACGAAGCTGCGTTGCTCGACGAGATCCGCTCAGCCCTCCCTTATTCCGCGCTACCGACCGAGACGTTCGAGCGCGTGCTCCATTTCATCAGCGACGGCGGCTATTCGCTGAAGGCGTATGATCGGTTCAAGCGGCTGACAAAGGACGCGGACGGGACGTGGCGAGTCAGCCACCCCAAATTTATCGGCCAACACCGCCTGAACGCGGGGATCATCGTCGAGGCGACGATGCTCAACGTGCGGTTCGGCAATGGCCGCGTGCTGGGTCGCGTCGAGGAGGCGTTCGCGGCGCAGTTGAGCCACGGCGACACGTTCTTCTTCGCCGGGCTCAGCCTGGAGGTGATGAAGATCGACCTCGAGGACCTCGTCGTCCGCGCGACGTCGAAGCCGGCGCGGATCCCGACCTATGGCGGCAGCCGGATGCCGCTGTCGACCAACCTCGCCGATCGCGTTCGCGGGTTCCTCGCGCATCCCGGTGAGTGGGCGCGCTTCCCCGACGACGTTCGGGAATGGCTGGAGATGCAGGCGTATCGGTCGGTGATGCCCGAGCCTGGCCAGCTGCTGATCGAGACGTTCCCGCGCGAGGGGCGGCATTACATGGTCGCGTACAGCTTCGAGGGGTGGAACGCGCACCAGTCGCTCGGCATGCTGATCACGCGGCGGATGGAGACGCAGGGGCTGAAACCGCTCGGTTTCGTCGCCAATGATTACGCGCTGGCGGTGTACGGGCTGGAGAAGATTACGGACCCCGCCGCGTTGTTCTCGGCGGATATCCTCGAGCATGAGTTCGTCGAATGGGTGCAGCAATCGCACCTGTTGAAGCGGGCGTTTCGCGAGGTGGCGGTGATCGGCGGGCTGGTCGAGCGCCAGCATCCGGGCAAGCGCAAGACGGGCAAGCAGGTGACGTTCTCGACCGATCTGATCTACGACGTGCTGCGCAAGTACGAGCCTACGCATCTGTTGCTGGAGGCGGCGTGGGCGGATGCGCGCGCGCGGATGACCGATGTCGGGCGGCTTGCATCGCTGCTCGACCGCGCGGCGGCGACGATGGTGCATGTCGATCTGGAGCGCGTGACGCCGCTCGCGGTACCGGTACTGACGCTGATCGGGCGCGAGAAAATCTCGACCAACAGTTCGGACGATGCGTTGTTGATCGAGGCGGAGGCGATGATCGCCGACGCGATGCGGCCGGATTGAAAGTCGCCCTCCCCCCACCCAAACACACCACCCCGGCGGAGGCCGGGGCCCAGTTGGGGAACGCTGCTAACGAAGGGCGGCTTGCAGTTATTGCCACCTTTCCAACTGGGCCCCGGCCTCCGCCGGGGTGGTGCAGTTTGTAGCAGCGTTCTTCCCTAACTACGGTAGTTGCGCGTGCGCGAAATCAGGTGCAGCATGCGCAGGTGGCTAGTCCCTCTACTGCTAGCCATTGCCGCCCAGGCTAGCGCTCAGGACGCGGCCTCTCCACGCCCCAATGCTGCACCTTCGCCCAGCGCAGCATCGGCAGCAGAACCCGACCCCGCCACGCTTTTGTTCGGCGACGACCAAGTCCGCATGACGGTGCCGGTCACGATCGCTGGCGCAGGACCGTTCGCGTTCATCGTCGATACTGGCGCCCAGCGGACCGTGATTTCCCGTGAACTCGCGGCCACGCTCGGGCTTGCGCCTGGCCGCATTGTCCGCGTGACCGGCATGACCGGCTCGGACAGCATCGGCACCGTCATGATTCCCTCGCTCAAGGTGAGCGTCATCGGCAGCGCCGCGATCGAGGCGCCGGCGATCAGCGCGATCAATCTCGGCGCGCGCGGGCTGCTCGGGATCGATGCGTTGCAGGCGCACGCGGTCGGCATCGATTTCGACGCCAAGACGATGACCGTCACGCCATCGCACAAACGGCAGAGCCGCGAGCGCGCAGGCCCCGACGAAATCGTCATCCGGGCCCGCAGCCTGTTCGGGCAGCTCGTCGTCACCGACGCCTATTGCAACGGCATCCGAATCCGCGTGATCCTCGACACCGGTACATCGATCAGCATGGCCAACGGCGCGCTCCGCCGCAGGGTGACGCGCAAGGGACTGGGCAGCGCGGGGTCATCACAGCCCGTGTCGCTGACCGGCGTCACCGGCGAGACCGTGGTTGCCGACTATACGACGATCGACCGCGTCACGATCGGCAGCCTGACGCTCGGCGACCTGCCCGTGGCGTTCACTGCGATCGATGCACCGCCGTTCCGGCTGTTCGGTCTTGCCGAGCGTCCCGCGATGCTGCTCGGGATGGACGTGCTGCAACTGTTCCGCCGCGTCGACATCGATTTTGCCAACCGCGAGGTGCGGCTCACCTTGCCACGCGAGACGCGCCGTCGTGGCGAGCTGCGCCGCTGAGGTTGCGTCCGCGGGCGTTCGCTGCAACTCTCCCGCCTGAAACGAAAAAGGGGACGACGATGCGCGCGACTGGCTGGCTACTCACGGCGGCAATCCTGACGACCCCCGTGACAACGGCGCTCTCCGCTCAGGCGCAATCGCGACCCGACCAGAAGGCGTTTCTCGGGCTCTACAAAGAGCTGGTCGAGACCAACACGACGCTGTCCGCTGGCAGCTGTACGCAGGCGGCGGCGCAGATCGGTGCGCGGCTAAAGACCGCGGGTTATGCGGATGCCGACATCACCTATTTCTCGGTGCCCGAGCACCCGAAGGACGGCGGGCTGGTCGCGGTGCTGAAGGGTTCGGACGCGTCGATCAAGCCGATGCTGCTGCTCGCGCATCTCGACGTGGTCGAGGCCAAGCGCGAGGATTGGGCGCGCGATCCGTTCAAGCTGATCGAGGAAGGCGGCTATTATTACGCGCGCGGCACCGTCGACGACAAGGCTCAGGCGGCGATCTGGTCCGACGCGATGATCCGCTTCAAGACGAGCGGGTACAAGCCGAAGCGGACGATCAAGCTCGCGCTGACCTGCGGCGAAGAGACGACGTTCGCGTGGAACGGCGCGCAGTATCTCGCGAAGTCGAGGCCCGACCTGATCGCAGCCGAGTTCGCGCTGAACGAGGGCGGCGGCGGGCGGCTGGACGACAACGGCAAGCGCCAGTTGCTCGCGATCCAGGTCGGCGAGAAGGCCGCGCAGAACTATACGTTCCTGGCGACCAACCCGGGCGGGCACAGCTCGCAGCCGATCCCGGAGAACGCGATCTACGAGCTCGCCGACGCGGTGAAGGCGGTACAGGGCTACGAGTTTCCGGTGAAGTTCACCGACACGACCAAGGCGTTCTTTGCGGCGAGTGCGAAGGCGATGCCGGGCGAGATGGGAGATGCGATCACGCGGTTGCTCGCCAACCCCGAGGACAAGGCGGCGGATGCGATCGTCAGCCGCGACAAGGCGATGCACTCGACCTTGCGGACGACGTGTGTGGCGACGCTGCTGAGCGCGGGGCATGCCGAGAACGCGTTGCCGCAGCGCGCGACCGCGAACATCAATTGCCGGATCTTTCCCGGGGAGACGGTCGATGGCACGCTCGCCAAGCTGAAGGAACTTGCGGGGGCGAAGGTGACCGTGACGGCGAACCAGCCGGTGCGGCCAACTGCGATCCCGCCGGCCCTCGATCCGAAGATCATGGGGCCGGTGACCAAGATCGCGGCGAAGCACTTTCCGGGGCTGCCGATCCTGCCGCTGATGTCGACCGGGGCGACGGACGGCATCTTCTTCGAAGCGATCGGGATCCCGGTTTATGGGGCGCCGGGGGTGTTCATCGACAAGGACATGGGCGGCATCCACGGCCTTAACGAACGGATCCGCGTAACGTCGCTCTACGACGGCCGCGACTACCTCTTCGACTTGGTAAAGGCGTTCGCTGGGTGAGTGCCACGTGCCTCGCCCCTCCGGGGAGAGGGAGGGAGGAGCCGAAGGCGGCGGAAGGGAGAGGGGCGTGAGGCTCGAGACGGTGCATCCCAACACCCCTCTCCCTTCCCACGGCAAGCGCCGCGGGCCCCTTCCCTCTCCCCGAAGGGGCGAGGGAGCACGCGCTTCCCGCTTCGAAACCGTCCGCCCCACTCTCGGCTTACACTGTGACCTGTTCGCCTAGTTCGAGCACCTTGCCGGGGGGAATCTTCAGGAAGTCCGTCGGGTCGCTCGCATTCCGCTGTAGGAACAGGAAGATCCGGTCCTGCCAAGGCGGCATGCCCTTTTCCGCGTCGGGTTTCAGCGTGTTGCGGCCGATGAAGAACGAGGTGCGCATCGGGTCGAGCCCGAGCTGCTCGGTCTTGTTGCCGACGCCGAGATCGCGGGGCACGTCGGGGGATTCCATGAAGCCGTAGGTCAGCACGACGATCGAGAAATTGTCGTCGACGCGTTCCACCTTCGCGCGCGACGCTTCGTCGACGAATGGACGGTCGGCGGTGCGGATGCTGACGATCAGGTTGCGCTCGTGGAGCACCTTGTTGTGCTTGAGATTATGCAGCAGCGCGCCCGGCGTCGCGTGCGGGTTGCCGGTCAGGAACACCGCGGTCCCGGACACGCGCTCGGGCGGACGCTTCTCCAGCGCCGAGGCGAGATCGCTGAGCGGGATGCTCTGACGCTTTTCGAACGCGCTGACGATCTTCTTGCCGCGCACCCAGGTGAAGATGATGAGCCCGATCGCAGCGGCGATGACGAGCGGTACCCAGCCCCCCTCGATCACGCGGAGGATGTTCGCGCCGAAGAAGATCAGGTCGAGCGTCAGGAACGGCAGGATCGCCGCCAGCGCGAGTGGGCGCGACCAGTTCCAGCGGTGGCGGACGACGATGTAGGCCAACAAGGTGGTGACGACCATCGTGCCGGTCACTGCGATGCCGTATGCGGCCGCCATCGCCGACGACGTCTTGAACTGGATCACCAGCACCAGCACGCCGATCAGCAACAGCCAGTTGATCGCCGGCAGATAGATCTGGCCGGCGAACACCGCGGAGGTCTGGCGGATGCGCAGGCGCGGGAGCAGGCCGAGCTGGATCGCCTGCTGCGTCAGCGAGAATGCGCCGGTGATGACCGCCTGGCTGGCGATGACGGTCGCGAAGCCGGCGAGGATGATCAGCGCGGGACGGAGCGATTCGGGCGCCATCAGGAAGAACCAGTCCTGATTGACGAACGGCACGCCGCGCGCCGCCGCATCCTCGAGCCGCGACAAGGCGAATGCGCCCTGCCCCAGGTAATTGAGCGCGAGCGCCGGGAACACGAGGAAGAACCAGCCGATGCGGATCGGCAGCTTGCCGAAATGGCCCATGTCGGCTGTGAGCGCTTCGGCGCCGGTGACGGTCAGGAACACCGCACCGAGCACGAACAGGCCGGTGACGCCGTGCGTGGCGAGGAACGAGATGCCGTAGGTCGGCAGGAACACGCGGACGATCGAGGGCTCGTCGGCGATGTGCCAGATGCCGAGCGCGCCGATCGCGACGAACCAGAGGATGCAGACCGGGCCGAACAGCTTCGATACCTGCGCCGTGCCGCGCGACTGGATCAGGAACAGCCCGATCAGGATGGCGATCGTCAGCGCACGGACGACGCCTTCGTTGAAGATGTGCGCGGCGCTCGGGATCGTCCGCAGGCCTTCCATCGCGGACAGCACCGACAGCGCCGGCGTGATGATCGCATCGCCGTAGAACAGCGATGCGCCCGCCGCGCCGAGCACGATCGCGATCCGCGACCGCATGCCGAGCGCGCGACGGGCGAGCGCCGCGAGCGCCAGCACGCCGCCCTCGCCCTGGTTGTCGGCGCGCATCAGGAAGATGACGTATTTGACGGTGACGACGAGGAACAGCGACCAGAGCGCGAGGCTGAGCACGCCGAGAATCTCGGTGGGATCGATGCCGCCCGCGGACGTCTGGCCGAGTGCCTCGCGGAACGCGTAGAGCGGGCTGGTGCCGATATCGCCGAACACCACGCCGATCGCGCCGACGGTCAAGGCGGCGAGCGCGGGGTGCGGATGCAGATGCGCCGCCGACAGATCGCCAGGCGTTTCCGGTACAGCGGCAGTTTGGGGTGTTCCGGCGACGGACGTCATGGCGCGAAGAGCGCTCCTCCTGAGGGGACGGCGCGCTTTACGCCGATTGAGGGCATGCGCAACCCCCACCCGGTTCGCGACGATGGCGGCTTGATTCGGTGCGGCGGGGGCGGCATGGCGGGCGGATGGTTCCCTTTTCGTTCGGCGGGCATGCGCTTCTGGCGTTGGCGCAAGGCGCGCTGTTCTGGCCGGAGCGGCGTGCGCTGCTGGTCGCCGACCTGCATTTCGAGAAGGCGAGCTGGTTCGCGAAACGCGGCCAGATGCTGCCGCCGTATGATTCGATCGCGACGCTGGCCGATCTCACCGCGCTGGTCGCTGCGACCGGCGCGTGCGAAGTATGGTGTCTTGGCGACAGTTTCCACGACAGCGACGGGTGCGAGCGGTTGCCGCAGCGTGCGCAGGACATGCTGCGGGCGATGACCGACGGGACGCGCTGGACGTGGATCACGGGCAATCACGATCCGGCGATCCTCGATCGGTGTGGCGGGGAGGTGGTGGACGAAGTCGTCGTCGACGGGCTGGTACTGCGGCATGAAGCTGACCGGGCGGAAACGCGGCCGGAACTGTCGGGGCATTTCCATCCGAAGCTTCGGCTAAGGGTACGGGGGAAGCAGGTGGCGCGGCGGTGTTTCGTGGCAACTGCGACGAAGCTGATCCTGCCGGCGTTCGGGTCGCTGACGGGCGGGTTGGACGTGGACCATCCGGAGATCGTGCGCGCGGTCGGGGTTGGCGCGGAGGCTATGGTGCCGGTGGCGGACCGGATGCTGCGGTTTCCGGTTGCGGCCTGAGGTTTGTCGCTGGTCAGGTAGACAAGTAAATAGCACCACCCCGGCGAAGGCCGGGGCCCAATTGCGGGCGGCGTATAACGAAGGTTCGTCCGTCGTTACTGCAACCTTTCCAATTGGGCCCCGGCCTTCGCCGGGGTGGAACGCCCTTACGGTAGGTGCAGCCTCAGCTAGAAATCGTCGGGAACGCCGCGCGGAAGGCGGCTACCTTCGGCTTGTCCCACATGACGACATACGGATGCGTCGGGTTCCGGTCGTAGAAATTCTGGTGATACGCCTCGGCCGGATAGAACGTCCCGTTCTCCAGCTTCGTCACGATCGGCCCGGAAAACGCATGCGTAGCGCCGAGTTGCGCGATGTATGCGCGCGCCACCTGCGCCTGCGCGGGCGACTGCGGGAAGATCGCCGAACGATAGCTGGTGCCGCTGTCCGGTCCCTGGCGGTTTAGCGTCGTCGGATCATGCGCGATCGAGAAGTATACCCGGAGCAGCGTCCCGTAGCTCACGACGCGGGGATCGTAAGCGATCTTGATCGCTTCGGCATGCTTGGTCGTCTCGGCGGAGACTTGGTCGTAGGTCGCGGTCGCCTTGGTGCCGCCGGCATAGCCGGTCGTGACCGCCTTTACGCCCTTCACATGCTCGAACACCGCTTCCATGGTCCAGAAGCAGCCGCCCGCTAGCACCGCGGTCTGGATGCCGGGCGCTGCGGGAAGGTCGGTCTTGACGGCGGGGATGACGACGGCGCGGGCGCCTTGCGCGGTGCCGGTGGCAATAAACGCACCGGCGATACCGATGGCGGTGAGCGTGGCGAGAAGCGGCTTTTTCATGTTTTGATACATGGGGTTGCCGCTCGTCTTCGCTAGGCCATCGTCGCTGTTATCGCGCAGTGGCGGAGACGTTGTGCTCGAAATGGCTGGCGAAGGTCTGGCGGGCTTCGGCGGGTTGCAGTGCGAGCAAGCCGATGGCGCCGAGGACGAAACCGCCGCTGAACTGCCAGAAGAAACTCGACTTTACGATGCTGCGCATGATGCGATCCCAATGAAACCCAGTGATGGCGCCGACCGGATAGGTCAGCGTCAGTTACGAACCGGCATGTCGTAGAGATGCCGGCCAACCACAATGTCGTTTTTAGAAACTCTCGATTAACGCGCCGTGGCCGATGCGTTCATCGTGCAGCAGGCATCGCCCGGCAGGGTTGCCGAAAGATGTCACCACGTGTCTCGCATGTTGCCGGCAGACGCTTGCGATCCTCCCCCGCCAGGGGGAGGTGTCGCCGAAGGTGACGGAGGGGGAGGATACGGAACCAACGTGGTCGCCTGCCTCCCCCTCCGTCTGGCAAGAGCCAGCCACCTCCCCCTGGCGGGGGAGGATCGTTCAGCTTCGTATTACTTCAGTGCGGCGCACGCCGTCTGGATTCGCGTGCAGGCCTCGCGGAGCAGCGCGTCTGAGGTAGCGTAGCTGATCCGGAATGCAGGGCTGAGGCCGAACGCGGCGCCCTGCACCACGGCGACCTTGGCGTCGTCGAGCAGATAGCCGACCATCGCCTCGTCGGTGTCGATCAGGCGGCCGTTCGGCGTCGTCTTGCCGATCAGTTCGGCGAACGACGGATAGACGTAGAACGCTCCCTCGGGCGTCGGGCAGTGCATGCCGTCGATCTCGTTGAGCATCGACACGACCAGATCGCGACGGCCCTGGAACGCGGTGTTGCGCTCGGCGAGGAACGACTGGTCGCCGTTGAGCGCCGCCACCGCCGCCGCCTGCGCGATCGAACACGGGTTCGAGGTCGACTGCGACTGGAGCTTGGCCATCGCCTTGATCAGCCATGATGCGCCTGCGCCGTAGCCGATCCGCCAGCCGGTCATCGCATACGCCTTCGAGCAGCCATTGACGGTCAGCGTGCGCTCGAACAGCTCGGGGCAGGCCTCGGCGATGGTCGCGAACTTGAAGCCGTCATAGACGATGTGCTCGTACATATCGTCGGCGAAGATCCAGACGTGCGGGTGCTTCGCCAGCACCGCGCCGAGCGCCTTCAGCTCGTCGATCGTGTAGCCGGCCCCGGTCGGGTTCGACGGCGAGTTGAGGATCACCCACTTGGTCTTCGGCGTGATCGCCGCGTCGAGCGCCGCGGGATCGAGCTTGTAGCCAACCTCGGGGCCTGCCTTGACGATCACCGGCACGCCGCCCGCGAACTGCACGACGTCGGGATAGCTGACCCAGTACGGCGCGGGGATGACGACTTCGTCGCCCGGATCGATCGTCGCGACCATCGCGTTGAACAGGGTGTGCTTGCCGCCGACGTTCACGCTGATCTGGTCGGTGGTGTAGGTGAGGTTGTTGTCGCGCGCGAACTTGGCGACGATCGCCTGCTTCAACTCGATCGTGCCGTCGACGTTGGTGTACTTGGTCTTGCCGTCGCGGATCGCCTGGATCGCGGCCTCTTTCACGAAGTCCGGCGTGTCGAAATCGGGTTCGCCCGCGCCAAGCCCGATCACGTCGACGCCTGCGCGCTTCAGTTCGAGAACGCGCGACGTGATCGCGAGCGTCGGCGAGGGGCTGATGCGGCCGAGCGCGGCGGATGCGTGCATGGTGTAACCTTTGCGGTTGTCCGCGAACGTCGCCGCGGATTTCGCGGGCGCTATACGCGCCGATCGGTCGAATTCGCAACCGTAACGATGGCGGGAATGAGACCACGGACTGCATTTCCGATGAAGAATCCGGCGGTCAGGTCGGCTCGGGTCAGCGGGGCTTCGGTTGCGCGGCCCGATTCGAGCAGGTCGGCGCGGAGAATGCCTGGGAGCAGGCCGTGCCGTAACGGCGGTGTCACGAGGCGTTCGCCACGTCGGACGAACAACGAGGTGAAGCTGCCTTCGGTGAGGAAGCCTTCCGCGTCCTCGAACACCACCTCGAACGTCCCCGCGGCTTTCCGGGCGTCGTCGTAGAAGGCGCGGGCGCTCGTCTTGTGGCGGAGGCGGAAGTCGGTCGCGGCGACGGGCAGCGGGACGATCGCGACGGTCGCTTGGGCAGGCGAGTGCGGGAGCGGTGCCGCCTCGATCGCGATCGCGCCGGATGGGCTGAGCAACAAGCGGATTCGGCGGGGTCCGCGCAGCCGGAAGGTGGCGGCCTGGAGTTCGTTGCGCGCGGTGTGCCGGTCGAAGGTGAAGCCCAAGGCCTCTGCGCTCGCCTTCATCCGCGCGAGATGCGCTTCGAGGCGGGGTAGGCCGTCCTCGGGATCGAACGCCATCGTCTCGATCAGGTCGAAGCGGCGCTGGCCGGCGGTGACGAACGCGCCTTTCGCGTGGCATTCGTCCCACTCTGCGTCGGCTGCGCTGTCGGCGACGATACCCGAGCCGAGGCTCATCGTCGCCGCGCCGTCCTGGATCGCCAAGGTGCGGATGGCGACGTTGAAGATCGCGTCGCCGTTCGCGTCGAAACGCCCGATCGCGCCGGTGTAGATGCCGCGGACGCGGGCGTGCTCGACCTCGGCGATGACCTCCATCGCGCGTTGCTTCGGCGCGCCGGTGATCGATCCGCAGGGGAATAGCGCGGTCAGGACGTCGACCGCGTCGCAGTCTGGTTTCAGGGTTGCGGTGACGGTCGAGGTCATCTGGTGAACGGTCGGATAGGTCTCGACGGTGAACAGGTCGGGGACCGCGACCTGGGTGGCGACGCGCGACAGGTCGTTGCGCATCAGGTCGACGATCATGAGGTTCTCGGCGCGCTGCTTGGGGTCGGCGGCGAGCGTCTCAGCGAGCGCACGGTCGGCATCGGGCGTGTCGCCTCGCGGCGCGGTGCCCTTCATCGGGCGGCAGGTGAGCGTGTCGCCGTCGAGCGCGAAGAAGAGTTCGGGGGAGAGCGACAAGAAACGCGTCTCGCCGGTGTCGATCAGCGCACCGTAGCCTGCCTTCGCCTGGCGCCGCAGCCGGGCGTAGAGCGCGAGCGGGTCGCCGGCGAACGGGACGGTGGCGGCGAAGGTGAGGTTGGCCTGGTAGATGTCGCCCGCCGCGATCAGGTCGAGCACGCGCGCAAGGCTGGCGTCGTAGGTGTCGCGGTCGATCAGCGGCTCGGGCGCACCGGTCCACGCGCCGGCGGGGTCGGGGAGGAGGGCGACGACGTCTTCGGGTGCGATCGTCCGGTACTCGGCGAACAGGCCGAACCAGAGCAGCGGGCCTTCGGTGCGGACGTCGACGGGCCTCGACGCGAGTGCGGCGCCGGCTTCGTAGGTGATGTAGCCGGCGGCGTGCAGGCCCCCCGCGCGGGCGTTTCGTAACGCGTCGAGTGCGGGGCGAATTTCGGCAAGTGTATCGGCGCGGACGATCCGAACCGGATCGCGGTACAATCGTGCAGGCGCACCCCCCTCGCGGGCGTCATCGAGCAACACGTAGGGCGCGGTCCACATCGTCGCGACTGTTGCACGGAGCGCGGGGCAAACCGCAAGCGGCGATTGCTCCTACGGGCGCGCTATCCTATTTCGAGGGTATGACAAATCCTCCCCTCCGCGCTGCGCCCCCGCTCCGTGCTGCCATCGTGCCGGTCACGCCGATCCAGCAGAACTGCACGATCATCTGGTGCACCGCGACGATGAAGGCGGCGGTGATCGATCCGGGCGGCGACCTGCCGCGGATCATGGCGGCGGTCGAACAGGCGGGGGTCACGGTCGAGAAGATCCTGCTGACGCATGGGCATATCGACCATGCGGGGGGCGCCAAACGGCTGTCGAACGACCTCGGCGTGCCGATCGAGGGACCGCACGAGGCGGACCGCTTCTGGTTGCAGCGGCTCGATCAGGATGGGCCGAAATACGGGATTTCGGGCGTGAATTTCGAGCCGGACCGGTGGCTGGTCGAGGGCGATACGGTCTCGGTCGGGGATCTGGTGCTCGATGTGTACGAGACGCCGGGGCATACCGAGGGGCATGTGATCTTCCACCACACGCCGTCGAAGTTCGCGCAGGTGGGGGATGTGCTGTTCCAGGGGTCGGTCGGGCGATCGGACATGCCTGGGGGGAATCATGAGACGCTGGTGAAGTCGATCGTCGAGAAGCTGTGGCCGCTGGGGAGCGATACGAGCTTTATTCCGGGGCATGGGCCGGCGAGCACGTTCGCGCATGAGCGGGCGACGAATATGTTCGTTAGCGATCGGGCGCTGGCGGGGTAACGGCTGCTCGCAACCCTAGCTGTTCCCCCGCGGAGGCGGGGGCCCAGACTCAACCAAGGGCGGTACGCTTGGCCCCTGGGCCCCCGCCTTCGCGGGGGAACAAGAAGAAACGCGCCCGTCGCAATTTCTCCACCCCGGCGAAGGCCGGGGCCCAATTGGAAAGGTTGCTGTAACGGAACGTGACCCACGCCAATCGACCTCCCCCAATTGGGCCCCGGCCTTCGCCGGGGGTGGTTGCGAGCGTGAGGGTTGGTCTTACTTTCGCTCCCCAGCGCTTTCAGCGCGCACGGACTTGAACTCAGACGCGTCGCGCCATTCCGGCCACAACCGGCTGTTCGCCAACTTAGTCCCGATTGTCTTGAACAAGTCCACGTCCTGCGCAGCACCACGCAGGTCCCAGTCCGCCCTCCACGCGTCACACGTCTGGTGATAGCATTTCATATAGCCATCGAGCCAAGCCTGCCCTGCCGTGCGGCCGCCTGTGACCAGGTCGGGCGCACCGCTGATCGCCATCAGCAGCAGCGTCGGCACGCCGCGCCGTGCGACCGAGAAATGGTCGGCGCGGTAGAACAGACCGCGTTCGGGGAGCGCTTCGGGCGTTACGACGCGACCTTGCGCCTTCGCGGCATCGCCGAGCATGTCCTCGAGGCTGTTCTGCCCGGCGCCTACCAGCATGACGTCCTTTGCGGGGCCTGCCGTCTGGAGGATGTCGAGCGTCAAATTAGCGACCGTCTTGGCGGCCGGATAGACCGGGTTCACCGCATAGGTCTCGGAACCCAGCAACCCGCGCTCCTCGCCACTCCACAGCGCGAAGACGACGCTCCGATCGGTGCGGGGGGCCTTGGCGAAATTGCGCGCGAGTTCGAGGACGCCCGCCACGCCGAGGCCGTCGTCGTTGGCGCCGGGACGGATGGTGCGCCCCTGCGCATCGGGCGCGCCGATGCCGTAGGCGTCCCAGTGTGCGCCGAACATGACGACCTCGTCCGCGTGCTTCGTGCCCGGCAACTTGGCGAGCACGTTCTGGCTCACGGCAGTGTCGTGCTTGACCGGCAGATCGGTGGTGAACGCCTGCTTCAGCGCGACCGGGCGGAAGTCGCTCCGCCGCGCCGCCTTGCGCAACGTCACTAGGTCGAGGCCCGAGCTTGCGAACAACCGGGTCGCCGCACCGCCCTCCAGCCATCCTTGGAGCATCACCCGCGACTCGGGATCCTTCCGGACGATATCGTAATTCTCGCCGGCGGGGGCGGTGACGGTGTTCCAGCCGTACCCCGCGCCCGCCGTGTCGTGGACGATCAGCGCGCCGACCGCGCCACGTCGCGCGGCTTCCTCGTATTTATACGTCCAGCGGCCGTAATAGGTCATCCGGCGGTCGCCGAACTTGCCCTTCGCATCGTCGCCTTGGACTGCCTCGAAATCGGGATCGTTGACGAGGAACACGGCCACCTTGCCCTTGAGGTCGAGGCCCTTGAAGTCGTCCCAGCCGCGCTCGAGCGCGCTGACGCCGTAGCCGACGAACACCATCGGCGCGTTGGCGATGGCGACACGGTCAACGCCGCGGACGGTGCTGAGATAGACGTCGCGGCCCTGCACCAGCGCGGTGTCGCCGGCGCGGACGGTGCCCGCGCCCATCCGGGTGTGGACGAGCGGCACAGGTTGCGTCCAGCTGCCGTTTGGGCCGCCGGGTTGTGCCTTCATCGCCTTGAACTGCGCGATCAGCCAGGCGATCGTCTTGGTCTCACCGGGGGTGCCGGGCGCACGGCCTTCGAAAGAGTCGGAGGCGAGCGTCTTCACGTCGGCGGACAGTCGCTCGGGCGAGACCTGTGCAACGGCAGGGGACGCGGCCAGCAGCGTGGCGGCAGTGAGGAAGCGAAACGCGCTCATGCTTGCGACCCCGACGGCACGACCTGGAACGTCTTCGCGGCCGGCACGCTGTTCGCCTGATACGCGATCGTCAGCGCCCACCCGGCCAGCACCGCCATCAGCGCCCACGTCGCCAGCGCGCCCCCTGCCCGCGGCACGCTCGATGTCGTCCGGTCCATACCGAACGCATGCGCGATTCGTGCGATCACGAACACCGCACCGGCGATCCACAGCCACAGCGTCGATCCGCCGGCGAGTTCGATCAGCCCGATCAGGATCAGGATGAACGGCGCGTACTCGGTGAAGTTTGCATGCGCGCGCATCCGTGCCTGCAGCCGCTGGTTGCCGTCGTCGCCGATCAGCACGTTATCCTTCACGCGCATCAGCACGATTCGGAAGGCGAGCCACAGGTTGACGACGGCGGCGGCCGCGGCGATCGTCAGCGTTACGGGTAATATCACGGCGTTGCCCCTCGAATATCAGGTCTTTTGTCAGGCGCATGCCCTGCCACTCCGGGCCGAAGCTTGCAACGCGGGGTGAAATCGCTATAGCGCCACGCTTCGCGAGCGTCAGGCCGCATGGGTTGCTTCAGGCGGCCGGCATTCTTGTCGGTTGCCTGTGTCCCGTGTCCGGACGTACTCGGAGCCCCGACCTTTAGATTGAACAAGGTGCCGAAATGGCCGTCCCCAAAAGAAAAACCTCGCCCTCCAAGCGCGGCATGCGCCGTGGCCACGACTCGCTCACGATCGCGTCGTTCCAGGAATGCCCCAATTGTGGCGAACTGAAGCGTCCCCACAACCTGTGCGGTTCGTGCGGTCACTATAACGGTCGCGAAATCCTCTCGATCGAGGGCTGAGGCTTCCGTCCGGAACCTCTAACTTGAACGAAGGATAAGCGATGCCCGACAGCGGCTGGATCGCGGTCGATGCGATGGGTGGCGATGACGGGCTGGCAGTGATGCTCGCCGGTGTTGCCCGCGCGCGTCATCAATTCGAGGGCATGCGCTTCCTGCTGGTCGGCGACGAAGCTGCGATTCGCGAGGGGCTGAAGGCTCATCCGAACCTGTCGCAGCATTCGGAGATCGTCCACGCGCCGGAAGTCGTCGGGTCGAGCGACAAGCCGACCCAGGCGATTCGTCGTGCCAAGAAGACCTCGATGGGCATCGCGATCGATCTGGTCAAACAGGGTCGCGCCGCCGCCGCGGTGTCGTCGGGGAATACCGGCGCGCTGATGGCGATGGCGAAGCTGTCGCTGCGGATGCTGCCCGGGATCGACCGGCCGGCCCTCGCGGCGCGTCTGCCGACGCTGGGCGATACCGACATGGTGATGCTCGACCTCGGTGCGAACACCGAGTGCGATGCGCGCAACCTCGTCCAGTTCGCGATCATGGGCGCTGCCTATGCGCGCACCGCGCTCGACATCCCGCACCCCCGCGTCGCGCTGCTGAATATCGGCAGCGAGGACATGAAGGGTACGGACGAGATCCGCGATGCGGCGGCCCAGCTGCGCGCCACGCCCGCTGTCGACATGCAATTCAACGGCTTCATCGAAGGCGACCGCCTGTCGCGCGGCGAAGTCGACGTCGTCGTGTGCGACGGGTTCTCCGGCAACATCGCGCTGAAGACCGCCGAGGGCACCGCGCGATTCGTCGCGGACCTGCTCAAGCGCGCGTTTCGCAGTTCGGTGCGCTCGAAGCTTGGCTTCCTGATCTCGCGGCCGGCGACCGAGTTGCTGCGCGATCACCTCGATCCCAACAATCACAACGGCGCGGTGTTTCTCGGGCTCAACGGCATCGTCGTGAAGAGCCACGGCGGCGCCACCGAGCGCGGCGTGGCGACGGCGATCGGCAATGCCGCCAAGATGGTCCGCAACGATCTGGTCCGGCGCATCGCCGACGATCTCGGCAGCGTGGAGAAGGCCGCATGATCCGGTCTGTGGTCATCGGCACCGGCTCCGCCCTACCCGTGCGTCGCGTCTCCAACGCCGAACTGGCGGAGCAGGTCGACACCAGCGACGAGTGGATCGTCGAGCGCACCGGCATCCGCTTCCGCCATATCGCCGGCGAAGGCGAGACGACCGCGACGCTCGCTGCCGATGCGTGCCGAGCTGCCCTCGCCGCCGCGGGCATCGAGGCCGCGAGCATCGACCTGATCGTGCTCGCCACAGCGACCCCCGACCAGACCTTCCCCGCCAGCGCCACCAAGGTGCAGGCTATGCTCGGCATCGACGATTGCGTCGCGTTCGACGTCGCCGCGGTCTGCTCGGGCTTCCTGTACGCGGTGCAGGTCGTCGACAGCATGATCCGCAGCGGCGTTGCCAAGCGCGCGCTGGTAATCGGCGCAGAGACGTTCAGCCGCATCCTCGACTGGGAAGACCGGACGACCTGCGTGCTGTTCGGCGACGGCGCCGGCGCGATCGTGCTGGAAGCGCAGGATACGGCGGACGAAGACGGTCGCGGCATCCTGACGACCAAGCTGCACGCCGATGGCCGTCACAACGAGCTTCTCTATGTCGACGGCGGCGTCTCGACGACTGGCACCGTTGGCAAGCTGCGCATGAAGGGCCGGGAGGTCTTCCGCCATGCGGTCACCAATCTGGCTTCGGTGATGACCGAGTCGCTGGCGATGGCTGGCTTGTCGTCGGACCAGGTCGACTGGGTCGTGCCACATCAGGCGAACGCCCGCATCCTCGACGCGACCGCGCGCAAACTCGGCCTTGCGGCGGGCAAGGTGGTGGTCACCGTCGACCAGCATGCCAACACGTCGGCCGCCTCCGTGCCGCTCGCGCTCGACGTCGCGGTGCGCGATGGACGTGTCCGACAAGGACAGATCGTCGTGCTCGAGGCGATGGGCGGCGGGTTCACCTGGGGTGCGGCGGTTATCCGTTTCTAATATCGGAAAACAGATCGGTTCGCTTGTAGAACAAAAGTTCTTCCGGTCGCCTTCCGCCTTGTGTAGAGAAGCGCCGAGACTGGGAGCTTGCGAATGACGATGACCGGTACACTGACACGCGCCGATCTGGCCGAGTCCCTCCACCGCGAGGTGGGATTGTCGCGTGCGGATTCCTCGAAGATCGTGGAACAGATCCTTTCTGAGATGTGCGGCGCGCTGTCCGAGGGCGAGAACGTCAAGATCTCGGGATTCGGCACGTTCGTGCTTCGTGACAAGGGTGAGCGCGTCGGTCGCAATCCGAAGACCGGCATCGAGGTGCCAATCGCACCGCGCCGCGTCCTGACGTTCCGCGCGAGCCAGATGATGCGTGAGCGCATCGTCGGTGCCGACTGACCCGGTAATGCCCGACGACGATACTTCCGATGGCGAGTTCACGGACGACATCGACGTAACGGGCGATCATGACTCCGGTACCGACACGTCGATAGATGCTGCGGATATAGCGATTGCGGGTCCGGGCAAAGCAGGTGGGGCGTTTCGGACGATAGGCGAATTATCGCGCGAGACCGGCCTGCCACAGCATATCCTGCGGTATTGGGAAACCCGGTTTCCGCAGCTAAGGCCGCTGCAACGGGCGGGCAACCGGCGCTATTACCGTGCAGACGATGCCGTGCTGGTTCGCCGGATCGACACGCTGCTCAACCGTGAAGGTTACACGGTCCGCGGCGTGCAGCAGTTGCTCGCGGCGGAGAAGGCGATGCCGGTTACGACCGAAACGATCGAGCCGGTAATTCCCGCACTGCGAGCAATCCGCGCGCTCTTGGCGCAGGCCCTAGTCGAGGACGGCAGGCGCGCGTAACGCGTCCTCTATATTGGGCTGGCCGAGAAAGGGAGAGGGGAAGGGGGAAGGACGACGCCCTCCCCCTCGCCCATCTCAATCCTCGCTGCCGAGCGTCTTCTTGGCGGCATCAAGTGCTGCCTTGCCGCCCTTGCGCACGGTCTTAACGGCACCGTCCGACGTCTTTTCGACCGTTGCGCCAGCCTTGCGGCCAAGCCCGATGGACTTCGCCATCGCACGGCGCGCTTCCGAATAGGTTGCAGCGACCATCGGATAATCGGACTTCAGGTTGAAGCGTTCGCGGTACTGCTCCGGCGTCAGGCCGTTGGTCGACAGATGACGACGCAACGTCTTGTACTTCTTGCCGTCGAGCATTGAGATGATGTGATCTGGCGATGCAAGCGACTTGCGCACCGAAACGGCCGGCTCGGACATCGGCTGCGCCATTGCCTCGGGCTCCGCATCGCCATTGCCGACAAGCTTTTCGACTGCCGAATGCATCGCCACCAGGAACGCAGGCACATCGTCAGCCGCGGTGCGCGTATTCGGGTTTGCAAGCCATGCAGCTGTCAGTTCGGCAGCGAGCTCGACCGTATTAAGTGTATCAGTCACGGTATGTCCTCGAATTGGTAAAATGCACCCCTGCTGAGGCGCCTACTATATTTGTATGAAATTTAACACCAGCTGTTTAACATACGTGCATTATTACATTTTTTTCATCGCGGGACATAAACATATCTGGTCCGCCCAATTCTGGTTGGGTTTGCCCCGTCTTCGGCATCGGTTGGAAGATGTCGGAGTACATGGGCACTTCTTGCCATGTACCTGAACCTCGTGCGCACTGTGGCAATCGCACGCCGCGGTAAACGTATTGCATACTTACCTATCGCATATCGACTGCTCGCGAATTCGCCGAACGACACTCGTTGTTTGGACACAGGCATGGTTTTGCGACAGGTCGTCGGCCATTCTGCGCCGCCAGACCGCGCATGCGGCTGTTGCGAGCAGTCCGATGAACCCAAAAGCTATTTTGAGGCGGCGACGATGCAATATAATAAAATCGGTACGCCGATCACCATGATCATGAGTAGCAGGTTCAGGTCGATGAAGCGGTTCAACCAGCCCGGCGTCTTGTCAACTTGACGATCACCATCACCAGCGGGATAGTTTTCAACAATCTCCAACTCAAATCTATTCGAAAAGAAATGCTTCGGCCGCATCCTGAGAAAAGGCGGCGGGGCTCGCTCCGGGCGTTCGACATCGCCGTCCGCCAATGGCCCACTCTCTGCAGTAGCTTTTTGTTCCGACACTGTGCGGTTTCCGTTTACTCGAGATCATGGGCGCGCGGCGCGCGTCCCAAAGGTCAGATCGAATAAAGCCCGAACTCGAACGGTGAATAGCCGCGAGCTCGGGCTAACCACGTGCGGCGAGTTGGCCCGAATGGTCGAGGAAACGCTTACGTGTCGCAGGAGCGTACATGCAAGTAACATCGTAGCCGTGATCATTGATGTCAACACACGTCGCAATGACTTGGCAGCTGCTTTCGTCGGCAGCTCCGTATTCCAACAAAAACTAGACGAGCGGGCGGCACGCTGACCGTCCGCTCGCCAGATTTAATCCGTCAGGCGAGCGTCAGACCGACGTCGACGTTACCGCGGGTAGCGTTGGAATACGGGCAAATCTCGTGAGCGGCGTCGACCAGACGCTGAGCTTCGGCGCGGTCGATACCCGGCAGCGAAACGGTCAGGTCGGTGGTGATGCCGAAACCGCCAGCCGAGCGAGGGCCGATACCGACCTTAGCGGTGACAGCGACGTCGTCGGGCAGCTTCATCTTCAACTGCTGGCCAGCGACCTTCAGCGCGCCGATGAAGCATGCGGAATAGCCGGCCGCGAACAGCTGCTCGGGGTTGCTGCCGTCGCCGCCCGCGCCGCCCAGTTCCTTCGGCGTCGAGAGCGCAACGTCGAAACGGCCGTCCTGCGACCGTGCATGGCCGTCGCGGCCGCCGGTTGCGGTGGCTTCGGTGGTGTATTTTACATCGACGGACATGCTGAAATCTCCATATTGCTTATCGCGATAAATATCTATGATGTTGCGTTACCGATGTCCAGTAAGATTTGCCGCGATAAGCAATTTTATGTACGGTCGTGTGTGAAGGAGCCTGCCGTGTCCGATCCCCTGCCCCTCGACGATCAGCTCTGCTTTTCGCTGTATGCCGCGACGATCGCGATCAATCGCGCGTACAAACCGGTGCTCGACCGGCTTGGTATTACCTATCCGCAGTTCCTCGTTCTCCAGACGCTGAACGAAGCCGAAGACGGCTGTTCGATCGGCGCGATCGCCGAGCGGCTTGCGCTGGAACCGAGCACGATCACGCCATTGGCCAAGCGGCTGGAAGCGGCGGGGCTGGTCACGCGCATCCGCAACCCCGCCGACGAACGACAGGTGCGCGTGCGGCTGACCGAAACCGGCAGGGCGCGGTGGAGGGAAACCGGGTGCCTCGGACCGCTGGTCGTCGAGCGGTCTGGCATGACCGTAGATCGGCTCGCGGCTTTGAATGCAGAGGTCGCGGCACTTCGGCGTGCTTTAGCGGGCGATCTCCCGGCAGAGCAGTAACGACCGCGATGCGTGCTACCATTGGCCACGGACGTCCCATTCGGAAGAAGGGGACAGGCGCGCGCGTTCGAATCGAGCGCCTGGTCAGCGGCGAGACCGGTGCCCACATGCCACCGGCCTCGCCATCGCCATCGCCATCGCCATCGCCATCGCCATCGCCATCGCCATCGCCATCGCCATCGCCATCGCCATTCAACAGCATGACTGCCGGGCCGTGACCACCCGAGCGCACAGGGATCGTCGTGCCATTCGCCGCGATATCGCGTTCAGCGAAGCCGGGCGGGAATGGTCGACCTGGGCCAACGCGGCTGCGTTGCGGTAGGATCGCATTCCGGGATTTGCCCGGATAGGCTGCGGCATCTCGTTCTGGCAGAGGGGCCGTAATGACGACGCTCGCCAAGCCTTTCGTAGAGCCCCGTGTTACTTCCCGTGCCACTGCCGCCGTGCCGACGATCGCCGACATTCCCTGGCTGGTCGGGTATGCGCTCGCGTTCCTGGCGGCGCATCATCTCGCCGCCGAATGGGGTGGGCGCGGTTACTATTCGCTGCTCTATCCCGCTGCCGGCTTCCGCATCGCGCTGTTGTGGCGGCGCGGGTCCCGGTTGACGCTTGCGGTCGTGATGACGGAAATCCTCGTGCAGCTTGGCACGGGCATCATCGATCCGCGATCGGCGGAGTGGCCGACCGCGCTGATCGGCGTAATTCGGCCGCCCCTCGTCTACGGGCTCGTGGTGATGCTCGTCCAGAGGATGGCGGACCGTGCCCGGACGAGCATGAGCGTCGCGCCGATGCCGCTCGGCCTCGCCTCGGTCGGCGCGCCCGCCGCCGCGGCGTTGACCGCGCTGCCCTGGTCGTTGCTACGCCCCGATCTCACCGGTGTATCCGGGCTGCGCGAGACGGTGACCTCGCTGACCGGGTTCGTCGTCGGCGACCTGCTCGGCGTCCTCCTGCTGGCACCGCCTCTACTCTGGGTGGCGGACCTTGCGACGGGCAGCGCCTCGCGGCCGGGACGCCCGAGCACGGCGTCGGTCGCGGAAGCAGTGGTGATCCTAGTGGCGTCGTTCGCGATCGAGATCCTGCTCGCGCGGATCGGCCTGGGTACGCCCCACACCCCCGTCCTGCTCGCGGTCGCATGGATCGGACTTCGGTTCGGGCGACTGGCAAGCTGGCTGGCGATCGTCGTCGTCGCGGCGATGGTCCTCCCGCAGACGGCAATGCCGATGGACATGGGCGGGCGTCTCGCGCTGCACATGAGCCTCGCGTCCATCATGGTCGTCGGGTATCTCGCCGGCAGCTTCGCCGATGCGCAGGCAAAGCTGCGCAACGACCTGGAACGCCGCGATCGCCTGTTGTTCCAGGCCGAGCGGCTGAAGACGTTGCGCGCGATGTCGGTGGCGGTCATTCACGAAATCAGCCAGCCGCTCTCGACGCTGGCGATCGAGGCCAAGCACCTGCACGAGCTGACTGTGTCGGCCGATGTCGAGATCGCGACCACCGCGGCGCTGATCGATCGCAAGGCCGCCGCATTGTCGACGCTGGTGCGCAGGCTACGTCGGTTCGGTGGGCGGACGGTCGACGTACCGACGCCCCTGCCGCTCGCGACGTTGATCGATACCGTGGCGGCGCTGGCACGGCCCGAGGCGAAGTCGCAGGGCGTCCGGCTGTCGATCGACCCGGTCTCGCCGGAGCTCGTCATCCTGGCGCAGGAGGTCGAACTGGCCCAGGCGATCGTCAACCTGGTGCGCAACGCGGTCCAGGCCTCCGGCAACGGCGAAGTGACGCTGGGCGTGACCCGCACGGGCCAAGGCGTCGAACTGACCGTCATGAACCGATCGCGGCCGCCCCGCCCCGCGCAGCCCGGCATGGGCGTGGGCATCCTCGTCGCCCGCGCGATCGTCGAAGCGCATGGCGGCACCCTGTCGCGCATCACCGATACGGCCGGGGAAACGCGCGCGACGATCGCACTTCCGCTGGTTGGAGAGCCCGAATGACCGATACGGCGTGTGGCAAGGTCTATGTCGTGGACGACGACCAGGACCTGGCCGCGACGGTCGCCCGGCTGCTTCGCCGTCACGGTCATGTCGCGGAACCGTTCCTGGATCCCGCCCCGTTGCTCGAAGCGTACGAGCGGGCACCGGCGCACTGCATCGTCACCGACGTGATGATGGGCGAGATCGACGGGTTCGACTTTGCCGATCGCGTCCGACTACTCGACCCCGCGGTCGCGATAATCTTCATGACCGCGTGGCCGACGACGGCCAACGCGGTCGATTCGGTGCGGCGCTATGGCGGCCTCGACTATCTGGAAAAGCCGATCGACGAGGACCGGTTGCTAGCCGCGATAGCCGAGGGCGTCGCGTGGTCGAACGCGCAACGCCTCGTACTCGCACGAACCGCGGGGCTGACGCCGCGCCAGCGCCAGGTGTTCGACCTGCTGGTGAAGGGGCACAATAATCAGGCGATCGCCGCCGCGCTCGCGATCAGTCCGAAAACAGTGGAAGATCACCGTGCCGCGATCGTCGCAAAGACCGGCACCAACGGTATTGCCCAGTTGATCGCGCTCGCCCGATGAGCCGCGCGGTCAGCCCGAAACCTGCGACTGTCATGGCGGAAGACGTTCGCCTGGAGCTCGCCATCCTCGACCTGCTGAAGACGCGACGCGAGGTCTACCCGACGCACCTGATCGACGCTCTGCGCGAACGCGACGCGGGGTTGCGGGTCCGCGGTCTTGGCGACGTGCTCGAAAAGCTGTTCCGGGAGCAGCGCGTCGCGCGTCTATGGCACCGGTACATGCTGCCCCACGACGTCGGCGCAGTGCGGCGAAAGTGGCTCGCAGCGATCGACGACCGGATCGGCGGGCCCGAGACGGATACCGGTGATGCGGTCGCCATCGGTCGCCGGCTGTTGGAACGCTGGGACGGCTGGTCGCACGACGCGCGCTAACCGATGTCTGCGTGCAATCGTTCGCGCTGGCGGCGCCTCATGGTGAGCCTCCGTATATTTCCCGGATTGGGCGCACGTCGCCACCGGGATACGCCGTCTGGACGATGATCCAACCAGATCGGATAAGAATTGCCCGCTTTGAAGGAACTCTCGGTTCCCTGTCGCATGAATGTCGGCGGCAAATGGTCGGACGGTTGCATTCATGACGTGTCCGACAAGGGCCTGCTCGTATCGAGCAGCGAACCGCCGATGCTCGGCACCTATGTCGACATCCGCCGTGGGACCCTCGTCGTCATCGGGCGCGTGGTGTGGAGCGGCGGCAGCCGTTTCGGCGTACGGACGCAGGACCCGGTCAACCTCGCCGCATTGCTGAGCGAGCCCGTGCTCAAGCTCCGTCCGGCCGCCGCCGAAGCGGACCGCCGCACGATGAAGCGTCAGCAGTCCACCCGACGGATCGTCGAGCAGACCGACCGGACCAAACGCCGCGCATCGGCATTCCAGTTCGTCTGTCTCGCGATCATCGGCGCGGGTATCGCCTGCTTCGCGGCCATGTCCTGTTACCAGGCATTGGTGGCCCCCCTCGGCACGACGGTCGACGTGCTCGGCGGCGCGATGAGCTGACGCGACTGCGGGCAACTACGCTCCGCGGTGTGCGTATCGCAGGGTGCTACCAGCCGGCTGCGACGCGGGCGATCGTCAATCGCGGGCTGTGCAATCGCGGGCTATGCGATCGCGTTCGATCGGTTGGCCCATTTCCAGTGCGGCAAGCACCAGCCGACTGTCGCTACCTCGCCCGTGCCGCTAAGGGAGGCACCGCAATCATCGGGACCGAGGCAGACGCATGGCGCGCAAACATTCGAAACACGGTCCCTATGAAGATCCGCAGGCCGAGGAGGACGCGCCCGTCGCGATCGTCGCGTGCTGGCTATGTGGTCGCCCGACCGGCAAGACCATCGTCTGGCACCATCCCGTCCCCAAGAGCCGGGGCGGCCGCGACGTCGTGCCGATGCATCCGATCTGCCAGCAGACGCTGACCGCGAACTTCACCAATTCCGAGCTGCAACGCCACGGCATGGACGTCGAGGGACTGCTAGCCGACCCGGCGGTGCGCAAGTTCGTCGACTGGGTCGCGAACAAGGACCCCGATTTCACCGCGACGCTGACCAAGAAGCAGCGCTGATCGCAAGGCGGTGGTGGCTGCCCGCATCTCGACAGCGAGATGACGGCACACCACATTCCGGTCAACGGAGTGCCGCCATGACCAGTTACCGCAAGTCCGAAGATGCCGTCGCCGCGCTGACGCCCGAACAATATCGGGTGACGCAGGAGAATGCGACCGAGCGTCCCGGTTCCGGTGCGTTGCTGCACACCAAGGATGCGGGGATCTACGTCGACATCGTCTCGGGCGAGCCGCTGTTCGCCAGCGCCGACAAATACGAGTCCGGTTGCGGTTGGCCGAGCTTCACGCGGCCGATCGAACCGGCGAACGTCAAGGCCAAGCGCGACTGGTCGATGCTGATCCCGCGTACCGAAGTTCGCTCGGCGCATGGCGACAGTCACTTGGGTCACGTCTTCAAGGATGGTCCGAGAAGCCGCGGGGGCCTGCGCTACTGCATCAACTCGGCGGCGCTGCGCTTCGTCCCGCGCGGGGAGATGGTGGCGCAAGGCTATGCCGCGTATCTCGATCAGGTCGAGGAAGTCCCGGCCAGGACCGAACGCGCGGTACTCGCCGGCGGATGCTTCTGGGGGATGCAGGACCTGATCCGCGCGCTGCCCGGCGTGGTCTCGACCCGCGTCGGCTATTCGGGCGGGGACATCGCCGATGCGACGTACCGCCGCCACGGCAACCATGCCGAAGCGATCGAGATCGTCTTCGATCCGGCGCGCACCGACTTCCGCACGCTGCTCGAATTCTTCTTCCAAATACACGACCCGACGACGGTCAACCGGCAGGGCAACGATCGCGGTGTGAGCTACCGCTCCGCGATATTCTACACCGACGACGATCAGAAGGCGGTCGCGCAGGATACGATCGCCGACGTCGAGGCATCGGGCCTATGGCCGGGCAAGGTCGTGACCGAACTCTCCCCGGTCGGCGATTTCTGGGAGGCCGAGCCCGAGCACCAGGATTACCTCGAGCGCAAGCCGAACGGCTACACCTGTCATTTCGTCCGCCCGAACTGGAAATTGCCGCGCCGCGCGGAGGCAGCCTGAACGCGGCGCGAGTGTGGGTCAGCCCGCCTCGCGCTGCCAGCCATCGCGCTCGGCGAATACCCGCGTGACCTCCGCCATGTTCTCGGTTCCCCAGGTACACAGCGGTGCTAGCGCCTCGGCGAGGCTGCGGCCCATCGGCGTCAGCGTATAATCGACCCGCGGCGGGACCTCATGGTGATCCGTCCGCGTCAGCACGGCGTCCGCCTCCAGTTCCTTCAATTGCTGGATCAGCATCTTGTCGCTGACGCCGCGCACCGCACGCTTAAGCTCCCCGTAGCGGTTGGGCCGCTGCAACAGGAAATACAGGATCAGCGGTTTCCATTTTCCCGCGATGATGCGGAGCGTGACGTCCAGGCCGCAGGTGAAGCCGTCAGTCGGAGGTGCAATTGTCATAACCTGGTACTTACCAAAAGGTGCATACTTGTCGATAGGTATGCGCTCCGCCAGCTAAGGATCTTCGCAACCGCGGAGACGACAGATGGACAGACTGAACGGCAAGACGGCGATCGTGACCGGCGGGGGCAGCGGGATCGGCCTCGCATCGGCCAAGCGCTTCATCGACGAGGGCGCGTTCGTCTACATCTTCGGGCGGCGGCAGGACACGCTCGACGCGGCACTGGTCGAACTCGGCGAGAATGCCCGCGCGATCAGCGGCTCGGTCTCCGACATGGCCGACCTGGACCGCCTGTTCGAGACGGTCCGGACGGAGCGCGGTTCGCTCGACATCCTGTTCGCCAATGCCGGTACCGGCGAGCTCGTCCCGCTCGGTGAAATCACGCCGGAGCATTACGACCGGACGTTCGACGTCAACGTGAAAGGGCTGCTGTTCACGGTGCAGAAGGCATTGTCGCTGATGCGGTCGGGCGGCTCGATCATCCTCACCGGATCCAGCACGAGCGTGATGGGAACGCCGCGGTTCAGCGTCTACAGCGCGACCAAGGCGGCGATCCGCAATTTCGCGCGCAGCTGGGCGCTCGATCTGCGCGGCACCGGCATTCGCGTCAACGTGCTGTCGCCGGGACCGACCAGGACCGAACTCGCGCTCGAGGTGGTCGGCGAGGATGCGATGGCGGAAATGGGCGCCGGTACCCCGATCGGCCGGATTGGCGACCCCGCCGAGATCGCCGCCGCCGCTGCCTTCCTGGCGTCCGCGGACAGCAGCTTCATGACCGGCAGCGAGATGTTCGTCGACGGCGGCGTCGCACAGATCTGAATGGCGCGAGGCTGCGCCGCAAGCGGTGCACCTCGCCCAGTTTCGACGGAGCTTCGAACGGGTCGAGCGCGCCCGCTCGTTGCAGTTCGAGCGGACGCGAGCTGCGCTTGCGGGAAATCCTGCCGCATCCTACCCCCGTGTCATCGCATCCAAAGGAACACGCGTTGTCCGTCAAACTGCTGCTTGCCGCTTTCCTGTCCACGACCGTCGGCAGCGCCGCGGCGAGTGCGCAGGCGCTGCCGCCTCCCGTCGCGCAGCCCGGTGAGAGTGCGGACGATGCGCGGCTCAAGCGGGTGTTCTACGACAGCGACGAGGCGAGCCTGAAACGCAATCCGATCGAGGGGATCTTCCGCGGCGATTTGCGCTATGCGGACCGGCTCGGCGACTATCTGACCGATGCGTATCTGGCCGCCGAACGCGCGGCGATCGAGCATGATCTGGCCGCGCTCAAGACGATCGACCGGACGAAGCTGACCGCGACCGACCAGATCGCGTACGACGTGTTCAAGACGCGCAACGAGACCGACTTGGCCGGCTATGCCCCCGCAATCGTCAGGGTCGAGCGCGACTTGCCGATCGACCATTTCAACGGGTTCCAGACCTTCTATCCCGACCTCGCATCGGGCAAGGGCGCAGCGCCGTTCAAGACGCTCGTCGACTATGAGAACAACCTGAAGCGCAACGCGCAATATGCCGCGGTGCTGGACCGCGCGATCGGGCTGTTCCGCCAGGGCATGAAGGACAGGATCGTCCAGCCGAAGCTGGTCGTGACCAACATGATCCAGGAGTTCGACAACCTCATCGCGGAGGGCGTCGAGGGATCGACCTTCTACGGCCCGGTGAAGACCTTCCCCGCGTCGATCTCGGCGGCCGACCAGACGCGGCTGAAGGCGGCCTATGCGGCGCAGATCCGCGATGTCATCACGCCTGCGCACCAGCGGATGCGGGACTTTCTCGCCAAGACGTACCTGCCGGTTGCGCGCGACACGGTAGGCCTGTCCGCGCTGCCCGGGGGCGATGCCTATTATGCCTATCTGATCCGCAAGAACACGACGCTGCCGATGATCGCCGAGCAGGTCCACCAGCTCGGCCTGTCCGAGGTCGCGCGGATCCTGAAGGGGATGGAGGCGCAGAAGCAGGCGGTCGGGTTCGAGGGCGATCTACCGGCTTTCTTCACCTTCCTGCGCACCGACAAGCAGTTTCAGCCGAGTTCGGTCGATCAGTTGCGCGACGGCTATCGTGCGATCGAAAAGCGCATCGACCAGCGCATTCCCGAGCAATTCTCGCTGACGCCGAAGACCGCGCTCGAGATCCGCCCGGTCCCGGCCTTCAAGGAAAAGACCGAGGCCGGTGGCTCGTATCAGGGCGGAACGCCTGACGGCCTGCGGCCCGGGGTATTCTATTACAATACCTACGACCTGCCTTCGCGCTACATGTGGGAGATGGAGACGCTGTTCCTGCACGAGGGCGTGCCGGGGCATCATTTCCAGATCAGTCTCGCGCAGGAGAACACCGCGCTGCCCGCCTTCATGCGGTTCGGTGGCAACACGGCCTATGTCGAGGGCTGGGCGCTGTATGCCGAAAGCCTGTGGAAAGAACTCGGCATGGAGACCGATCCGTATCAGCGGATGGGTGGGCTGAACGACGAAATGCTGCGCGCGATGCGGCTTGTGGTCGACAGCGGCATCCATGCCAAGGGTTGGACGCGTGATCAGGCGATCGAATACATGCTGGCCAACTCGCCGATGGCGCGGACCGATGCGACTGCCGAGGTGGAGCGCTACATCGCTATCCCGGGGCAAGCACTCGCCTACAAGATCGGTCAGTTGACGATCGCGCGGACCAAGGCGAAGGCGCAGGCGGCGCTCGGCGGCAAGTTCGATCCGCGCGATTTCCATGCGCAGGTGCTCGATACCGGATCGCTGCCGATGCCGGTGCTCGAACGCAAGATCGACGCCTGGATCGCTGCCGGCGGCGGGGCAGCGAAATAATCGTACGGGCGCTACCCTGCTAGAATGGTTCGGTTGGCGCTTGGTGGACAGGGTTTACCCCTGCCCTCGCCAAGCGCCAGTCGTGAACCGCGGCGGGGACGACGCGTGAGCAGCTTGCCCGCCTAGCGGCTAAGCCTTCCTCAGCGATTTGACCGCATGATCGGCAGCGCGCGCTGTCAGGGCCATGAACGTCAGCGACGGGTTCACGCACGATATCGATGCCATCTGCGCGCCGTCGGTGACGTAGAGGTTCGACGCGGCGTGCGCCTGGCTCCATTCGTTGAGCACCGAGGTGCGCGGGTCGCGGCCCATGCGAGCGCCGCCCATTTCGTGGATCGCGTCGCCGGGGACGTGCTCGCTCTCCGAACTCTTGACGTTGGTGAGCCCCGCTCCTTTCAGCATCGCCTCGCCCTGCGCCCGTGCGTCGGTCATCATCTTCAGTTCGTTGTCGCGGAAGCGGACGTCGAAGCGGACTAGCGGCACGCCGAATCGGTCGACCTTGCTGGCGTGCAGCGAAACCTTGTTGTCGGCATAGGGCAGGCATTCGCCGAACGCGCCCATGCTGAACCGCCACGGCGCGTATTTGCGCATGCCCTGCTTCATCGACGCGCCGAACCCGACCGGGGCGGCGGGGTTGCGGTAGGCGCTGCCCTGATAGCCATAGCCGCGCTTGAAGCCGACGCCCTCGTCGCCGCCGATGTTGCGGAAGCGCGGGACGTAGACGCCACCCGGACGGCGACCGAATTCGATGAACTCTTCCATGCCGGGGATGTCGCCTTCGATCCCGACGCGGAAGATGTGGTCCATCACATAGCGGCCGAGCGTACCGCTCTCGTCGAAATAGCTGCGCTCGCTCCCCGGCGCGCGCGAGTTCAGCAGGATCTGCGTGGAAGCGATCGCCGAGGCGCACAGGAAGACGAGATCGGCCTGCACCGTTTCCGCTTGCCCGGTCTTGGCATCGATGTAGCGGACGCCGGTGACCTTTTTCCGCACTGCGTCGTACGTTAGGTTGGTGACTACCGAGTCCGACTTGAGCGTCAGCCGGCCGGTCGCGCGCGCAGCCGGCAAGGTCACGGCCTGGGTCGAGAAATAGGCACCGAACGAGCAGCCATTGCCGCACTGGTTGCGGAACTGGCATTTCGTGCGGTTCTGGTCGGGCTTGTCCTCGGTCATGTTCGACAGCCGCGTGTTGATCAGTTTGCGACCGGGGAACTTGGATTCGAGACCTTGCTTCAGCCACTTCTCAGCGACATTCATCGGCATCGGCGGCTGGAATTCGCTGTCGGGCAAATAGGCGAGGTTCTCGCGCGAGCCCGATACGCCGATGTACTTCTCGACATAGCTGTACCACGGCGCGACGTCGTCATAGCGGATCGGCCAGTCGCCATCGAGGCCGTCGCGCTTGTTCGCCTCGAAGTCCTGCGGGCTCCAGCGGAAGCACCAGCGGCCCCAGATCAGCGATTTGCCACCGACCGCGCCCGGCCGGATCCAGTAGAATTTGCTGCCCTCGTCATAGGCGTAAGGGTTCAGCCGGTCGTCGTTGTGGAACTCGCGGTTGCTGGGCTGGACATAGCCGTGCTTGGCGATGAAATAATCGCTGTCCACCAATGGCTTGGGCATGATGTTGCGCGCGGGCACCTCGTAGGCGGGCTTGCCGTCATAGGTGTAGCCTTCGCCGTGCTCGACCATCTTGCCGCGGTCGAGCATCAGGACGCGCAGGCCCTTCTCCGTCAATTCCTTGGCAGCGAACCCGCCGCTGACGCCCGAACCGATTACGATCGCGTCGAACCTGTTGGTCTCAGCCATGATCTACCTCTCCTAATACTCAGAAACGCGACTGTTCAGCAGTAGCCGCTCAGAAACGAAGCGCGCGCAACGTCCGGAAACTCGTGGTGATGTCGGGCAGGTACGGCGCGGGGGCCTGGTCGTTCTCGACGTAGAAATGCCGGACGCCGGCGCTGCCCTTCAGCTTGAACAGCGCGGCGAAATCGACCGTGCCCGCGCCGACCGCCGCCATGCTGCGATCGGGCCGCATGTCCTTGACGTGATAGGCGTAGATCCGCTGCGACAGGCGCTCGATCAGCGTCGTCAAATTCTCGCCGGCATGCAGCGCCCAGTAGAGATCCAGCTCGAGCTTCACGAGCGCGGGGTCGGTCTCTTTCAGCAACCGCTCGTACAGGCTGACGCCGCCCGGCTTGGTGGTGAACTCGAAATCGTGGTTGTGATAGGCGAAGCCCAGCCCGGCCTTTTTCAGGTCGGTGGCGAACCGGTTGAAGTTCGGCAGCGCGGCGGTCCAGCCTGCCTCGTTGCGATGCTCGTCGGTCATGTACGGCAGCACGACCGTGGTGGCGCCGAGCGTCTTGGCCATCGTCACCGACTGGTCGAACCGCTGGAGCAGCGCGTCGTACCCGATATGCACCGACGGCGCGGTCAGGCCGAGCTTGTCCATCGTCTTGCGCAACTGCGCGTGGTCCATGCCTTCATAGCCGCCACCGCCAAATTCGACCTCGCGGTAGCCGATCTTGGCGACCTGACTGAGCGTACCGAACGGGTCCTTCGAGAAGATGTCGCGGATGGTGTAGAGTTGCAGGCCGATCGCCTTCAACTGTGCCGCGGAGGCGGTCGGGACGAACGCGAGCGCTGCGACCGCGCCGGAGCCGGCGAGCAGGTTTCTACGGCTGAGGATCATGCGGAATACACCTTGTTGACCTGAGAATAGGGGAATGCGCCGTTATACTCGCCCGGCACCGGCAGATATTCGCGCTCCTGCGTCATGCCGATCTCCGACGTGTAATAGCCGGTGACGACAAGCTGGCGGAACGCGGTGAAAAACACGCCGCCCGACGGGATCTGGTCGTTCATCGCGAGTGTCAGTAGCGCGTCGTGCTGTGCCGCGGTCGCCTTCGCGCCGGGGACCTTGTAGTCCGCCAAGCTTCGCGCCTCGATCGCGTCCAGCCCGGCTAGGATCGGCACGCGATCAGTGGGTGCGGCCCAGTCGGCGAGCAGCTTTTCGATGAACGCCGGGACACCCGCGGCGATCGCGCCCGGCGTGTCGGTGGTCGGCAACACGCGTTCGCTGAGCGCGGTCATTAGCGCGCGCTGGGGGGCAGTGAAGACCGCGACGCTCGGCGGGCCTTCGCTGATGACGGGGATGCCCGCCGCCGCGCCCGGTGTTGCCGCGACGCCGGCTGCGCGTGCGATCGGCGCATACAAGGCGGTGCCGAACATGGCGACGACGCCCGCGAGTGCTGTCCTGCGATCGATCATTTACCGTCCTTTCCGAGGTCCTGCGCGATCGCCGCATCGGTCAGCGGACGGACCCATATGTTGCGGAACGACACCGGCGAGTCGTGATCCTGAAGCTGGATCGGCGCGGTGTCAGCGTGCGCGGTGTAGCTTGCCACCTTGCGCCAGATGGTGGTGCCGAGCATCGCCTGATGGTTCTGGACGAGCACGCCGTTGAGCAGCGCGGTAATGTAGGCCGGGCGGAGCAGGCTGCCGTCGGCGGCGAAGCGGGGGCGCTCGAACACGATGTCGTAGGTCTGCCATTCGCCGGGACGCCGCGCGGCGTTCACCAGCGGCGGTTTCCAGCCATAGACCGCGCCGACGGTGCCATCGGCGTAGGTCGGGTTCTGCGACCCATCGAGGATCTGCAGTTCGTAGCGCTGCATGAACCAGATGCCGCTGTTGCCGCGATCCTGTGACGTCTTGGTCGGCGGGTTGGGCGAGCGGAATTCGAGGTGCATCTGCACGTTGCCGAAGCTCTGTTTCGAGACGAGGTTGTTCTCGCCACCGCTTTTGGCGCGGGAGGGGATCGTCAGCGCGCCGTTCGCGATCGGCCACGCGATGCGATCGGGCTTCCACGCGTCGAGCGAGCGCCCGTCGAACAGCAACACCGCGTCGGCGGGCGGACCGCCCGGGGCGACGGCCGGCGCGACTACGATCGGTGCGGGCCGGTCGGCGTCATGGACGTGCCACTGACCACCGGGCAGCATCGGCGTATCCTTGAAGCCTGGCTTCTCCTGCGCCGCGACCGACCACGCCGTCGTCGAAGTCACCGCCACGACGACGCTCGCCATCAACACCGTCTTCATCCCCATCCCCTTCATGCTGCGTCGATCTCGCGGTAGGCGGCGATCAGGCGATCCTCGCCTGCGCGGCCGGCGATCGAATTGCCGTGCTCCATGCCGATCACGCCGGTGTAGCGTTGCGCCTTCAGCCACTTCACGATCGAGGCGAAGTTGATCTCGCCGGTCAACGGCTCGTTGCGGCCCGGATTGTCGCCGAACTGGATGTAGCCGATCTCGCTCCAGCAGGTGGCCAGCGTCGGGATCAGATTTCCCGACTGAATCTGCTCGTGATACAGGTCGGCGAGAATCTTCACCGCGGGGCTGTTGGCACCGCGCGCGACCGCATACCCTTGCGCAATCGTCTGCATGTAGACGCCGGGATGGTTGGTCCGCGTGTTGAGCGGCTCCATCACCATCGCCGTGCCCGACGGCGCGACGATCTCGCCCGCGCGGCGCATCACGTCGATCACGCGGGCGGTCTGGATATCGACCGGCACCTTGGGATCCATGAAGCCGGTGACGACGGTCATCCGCTTGGCGTTCAGCCGCTTGGCCACGTCGAGCGACGCGCGGATGTCGGCGAGGAACGCCTCACGCTCGGCGCCGTCGTTAGCGCCGAGGAGCGGCCGCGACTTCGACCATTTGGGCATGCTGGCGACGAACACGCCCATCGTCATGCCGCGCTGCGCGAGCGCCTTGGCCATCTGCTCCTGCTCGGCCACCGTTCGCGTTGCGGCCTCGTTGTCCTCCCAGGCGGTGAAGCCTTGGTCGGCGGCGTAGGCGATCTGCTCGATCCGACCGCCGCGACTGGCGAAGCTGCCCTCGTGCGGCGCGTAGCCGAGCGAGAAGCGTGCGGCGTTGCTGCCGCGGCGCTGGGCGGCGATCCCGGCGGGGACCAGCGATGCCGCTGCACCGGCGGCGAGCAGGGTGCGGCGCGAGAGCGTCATGCGCGCGGCGCGATCACTTGGCGCCCTCCGCCTTCAGGTACGCGATGATCGCCGCGCGCTTGGCCGCATCGGGCGTCGCGATCGGCATCCGCGTGCCCGGCACCTTCTTCTGGGGGGCTGCGAGATACTCGTTGAGCGTCTGCTCGTCCCAGCGCAGCTTCGACGCCTTCATGGCGGCCGAATAATTGAAGCCGGGTGTCGCGGCGGCGGCACGGCCGACCACGCCGTACAGGTTCGGACCGATGCCGTTGCGGCCACCCTTCGCGACGGTGTGACACGCGCGGCAGGCGGCGAACGCCGGAGGCGAGGCTGCGGTGGATTGCGCGGTGGTCGGCGCGGATATCGTGACGGCGGAAACTGCGCCGATGCTTCCTGCGACCAGGGCTATAAGCAGCTTCATTCCGTGTCTCCCGAATCGATTAATGTCCATTTCCGGTTCGAACCGGCGTTGGCGATCACCGCCTCGATGAACCGCATCGTGCGCAGTCCATCGACCACGCCAGGAAACCAGCGGTCGCTCCCGTCGCTGCGGATCGCCGAGGCGAACGCGCGGTAGAGGTTGGCGAACGCCTCGATGTACCCTTCCGGATGCCCCGCCGGAGTCCGCACCAGCGCTCCAGTCGCGTCGAGCATGCCGGGGCCGCCGGTCCGGACGATCTCCGCGGGGCGGTCGAGCCAGCGCAGCGTCAGCGTGTTGGGCTCAATCTGCGACCAGTCGAGCCCGCCACGTTCGCCGTGGATACGCAGCCGCAGCCCGTTCTCCTCGCCCGCCGCGACCTGGCTCGCCTTGAGCACGCCGCGCGCCCCGCCTTCGAAGCGGAGCAGCGCGCTGACGTCGTCGTCGAGCCGCCGGCCTTCTACATGCGTGGTGAGGTCCGCCGAAACCGAGTGCACCGATAAGCTAGAGACATGTTCGGCAAGCTGGAACGCGTGCGTACCGATGTCGCCGAGACAGCCACCGAGGCCGGCGCGGGCGGGGTCCGTCCGCCATTCGGCCTGCTTGTTACCGTCGGTATCGATCGGTCGGCTCAACCAGCCTTGCAGATATTCGACCTGCACCAACCGGATCGCGCCGAAATCGCCACGTTCGACGCGTGCGCGCGCCTCTTCGATCATCGGATAGCCACTGTACGTGAACGCCAGTGCGAACTGTCGGCCGCTGGCTTTCGCAGCTGCAGCGATCGCCTCGGCCTCGACGACGCTCATAGCCATCGGCTTTTCGCAGAATACGTGGAAGCCGGCGTCGAGCGCGGCGATCGCCATCGGCGCGTGGAGATGGTTTGGCGTAACGATCGCGAGCGCTTCGACGCGCTGGTCCGCCGGCAGCGTAATTTCGTGCGCGATCAGTGCATCGAGCGTCGGGTAGACCCGCTGCGGATCGAGACCGAGCAGCACGCCGGTGCGCGTGTTGCGCCCACCATCGGTGCTGAACGCGCCCGCGACGAGATCCCAGTTGCCGTCGAGCGCAGCGGCCATCCGGTGGACTGCGCCGATAAACGCCCCCTCCCCGCCGCCGACCATGCCGAGACGAAGCGGGCTCATGCCTGCCCCTCGGACAGTCCGAGCAGCTTGCGAATGGACGCGCGATCGATGCCGCTGGCTACGAAATCGTCGAACGGGCGCTCGGTCAGGCGGATGATGTGATCACGGATGAACGGCGCGCCTTCGCGTGCGCCGTCGTCGGACCGCTTCAGCGCGCACTCCCATTCGAGCACTGCCCAGCCGTCATAGCCATATTGCGCCATCTTGCTAAAAATCGACGAGAAATCGACTTGCCCGTCGCCGAGCGAGCGGAAGCGGCCAGCGCGGTCGACCCAGTTCTCGTAGCCGCCATAGACGCCGGTACGCCCGTTCGGGTTGAACTCGGCATCCTTGACGTGGAAGCACGAGATCCGGTCGTGATAGCGGTCGATAAAGTCGAGATAATCGAGCTGCTGCAACACGAAATGCGACGGATCGAACAGGAGGCGCGCACGCGAATGGTTGTCGACCGCGGCAAGGAATCGCTCCCAAGTCGCGCCGTCATGCACGTCCTCCCCCGGATGGACCTCGAACGCGCAATCGACGTCGACCTCCTCGAACACGTCGAGGATGGGAGTCCAGCGACGAGCGAGTTCGGCGAACGCTTCCTCGATCAGCCCGGCGGGACGTTGCGGCCATGGATAGACGTACGGCCACGCCAGTGCGCCCGAGAAGGTCGCGTGCGCTGACAGGCCAAGGTTGGCGCTGGCGCGCGCGGCGAGCTTCACCTGCTCGACCGCCCAAAGCTGACGCTCGGCAGGCTTGCCGTGGACCTCGGGGGGCGCGAAGCCGTCGAACAGCGTGTCGTACGCCGGGTGCACCGCTACCAGCTGTCCTTGCAGATGCGTCGACAGCTCGGTGACTTCGACGCCGTGCTTCGCCAGCCTCCCGCGAAGATCATCGCAGTACGTCTTGCTCTCGGCTGCGAGCTTCAGGTCGATCAGTTGCGCGTTGCACGGGATCTGGACCCCGACGTAACCGAGGCCCGCCGCCCATTCGGCCAGCGTGTCGAGCGTATCGAACGGGGCCTCGTCGCCAAGGAACTGGGCGAGGAATATCCCCGGGCCCTTCATGCCGGTCATGCTGCACTCTTTCTGGTGTCGTCGCGGAAGGTGAACTGGAACAGCAGCGCGATCACCGCGGCGGCGATCGCGGGATACCACCACATATGCTGCCAGTCGGCGATGGTCGGCGATGCGGGCAGCCGTGCGTACAGAAGCGCACCGATCTGCGATCCGAGCAGCATTCCGACGCCGTAGGTAAACAGCGTCAGCATGCCCTGCGCCTGCGCATTCACACCCTTCGGCGTGGCGATCGTGCCGGTGTAGATCGCGCCGGCGACGAAAAAGAAATCATAGCATACGCCGTGCAACGCGACGCCGAGATACACCGCCCACAATGACGAGCCACCATCGCCGATCGCGAACAATACATAACGCACCGCCCAAGCGGCCATCCCGACGAGCAGCAGCGGCTTCACGCCGAACCGGCGGTACAGCCACGGCATCGAGAACATGAAGACGAGCTCGGACATCTGCCCGATCGCGAGCGTGCCGCCGACGTTGCTGATGCCGGTCGCGCCGACATAGGGCGAGGCATAGGCGTAATACATTGCCAGCGGGACCGAGATCAGCGTCGCGCAGGTCATGAAGATCAGGAACGAGCGCTGGCGGAGCAACCCGAACGCCTCGACGCAGAACACTTGCCGGAGTACGCTCTCGTCGCGGGGCGCGTCCGCCGTCACGTTCGGCAGCGTAAAGCTGTAGAGCCCAAGCGCGACCGAGACGACCGCCGCGACACGGAAGATCTCCGGGCTAGCCGACAGTCCGGCCCAGCCGATGATCAGCCCCGCGGTGATCCAGCCGAGCGTGCCGAACGCGCGGACGAACGGGAATTTGTCGGTCCGCTCGCCGAAGCTCTTCAGCGCGATCGTGTTCGCGAGGCCGACCGTCGGCATGTACAGGATCATGTAGCAGAGCAGCAGCCAGACGAAGGTCTCGCCATTCTCCGGTGTCACCAGCGACGGCAGCACGAACAGCAGCACGCCGCCGATAAGATGCAGGATAACCATCAGCATCCGCGGGCTGACATAGCGCGCCGCAGCCATGCCGAGCAGGAACGATCCGACGATCGATGCGATTGGCCCGACCGAAAAAGCGTTGCCGATAAGGTTGCCGATCCCGACCGTCTGCATGACGAGGCCGAGCGTGACGGTCCACGCGCCCCAGACGAAGAACTGCATGAACATCATGGCGCTCAGGCGGCCGGTCAGCATGCCACCAACGCTGGCCCCTGCCTGAAAACCATCATTCGCTACGGCCATTCGCCACCTCTCCGATCGCAGCTTTTGCTGCTTGTCTGACAGGAAGCTACGGAGCCTCTAACCGGATGTAAAGGATTACATCGGATATATATCGACACCGCCGTCGACCGGATACATGACGACCCGATGCCGACGATCATCGAAGTGGCCGCACTCGCGGGCGTCTCCACCGCCACCGTGTCGCGCGTGCTGACCCGCCCCGAACAGGTATCCGAGGAGACGCGCCTGCGCGTGCTCGCAATCGTCCGGTCGTCCGGCTACACCCCCAACGTCGCCGCCCGCAGCCTGCGGACGTTGCGCGCGGCGAAGATCCTCCTGACCGTCCCCGACATCTCCAACGCGTTCTTCGCCAGCGTCATCCGCGGCGCCGAAGAGGCTGCGCGGGACGCCGGATATTCGGTGGTCGTGGGCGACACGCGGCATGACCCGGAGGTCGAGGATCAATATGCCGACATGCTTTCGCGCCGGGAGGTCGACGGGCTGATCTTTCTCGGCCACCGCCTGCCCGCCAGCCTCGCGCCACTGCTATCGCGCAAGGGGGCCGCAGCACCGATCGTCAACGGTTGCGAATACAGCCCGGATCTCGGCGTCCCCAGCGTCCACATCGACAACGCCGCGGCCTCCGCCGACGCGATCGAGCATCTGATCGGCCTCGGCCACCGCAGGATCGGTGTCGTCACCGGCCCCGAGATCAGCCCGATCAGCCGCGACCGTCTCGCCGGCGCGATCGACGCCATGACCCGCGCCGACCTCCGTGACAGCCTCCACGTCCGCATCGGCGACTATTCCGCTGGCTCGGCCGTCGATCACACGTGCGACCTGCTCGCGCACGACGTCACCGCGATCTTCTGCTTCAGTGACGAGATGGCGATGGGCGCACTCAGCGCGATCGGCGACGCCGGCCTGGCGTGCCCGAGGGACGTCTCGGTCATCGGCTTCGACGACCTGCCGCTCGCGCGCTATTTCCAGCCGCCGTTGACCACCATAGCGCAGCCCAAAGGCATGATCGGCCGCCGCGCGGTCGACCTGCTGGTCGACATCCTGCGGGGTGTCGACAATGCCGCGTCGCAAGTCACGCTCGACCACGAACTCGTCATACGCAGCAGCACCGCTCCGCCTGCTGCGGATCTCTAAACGGCTTTCGGCCACACTGCAGAATTGTGTAACTGTCGTTGGGATCAACGTGGGACGGCGTATTCTTGCAAATAGCCGCCCCATTGTTACTCAAAGCCGCTTTTATGGATAATTACGGAGTAAATCCGAACAATGACCAATGCGCCTTTGGAATAGCCACCAGTGCCAAATATTCCCCCGGTTCGGCATGCTGCGCCATTTTAAACTCAAACTTACGTTCGCTGCTCAAGCGCTCGCGCAAAGCCGCAGTGGCCTTGTTCCACCTTCCTTGTATAGAACCCGCAGAAAACCACCCGAAGGCATATCCCATGTCCTCGATGATCTTGAGCGTTTCCGGATAGCCATTTGCGAACTCGTGGCTATGCTGCTCTACAATTAAGATAGGACTGCATCGCGCGATCGTCTCCCGTGCACCTCGGAGGACTTGTTTCTCAAAACCCTCTACGTCGACCTTCATGAACACTACGTCATCATATCCGAAACTATCGATGGTCCTGATTTCGATCGATATATCGCCGGTTCCGATAGACGAAGCACCGATATTGCCCGCGACTTCGTTCATCACGCTGGTGCCGGACTCGTCTCCTACGCCGTATTCCTGGACGACGATATTGCCCGCCGGCTCGGTGTTGAACCTCAGTAATTTTGCTATTCGTGGATGGGGCTCGAACGAATCCACATTCTTAAAATGTCTGGAATAATAGATCGAGTGATTTCCGATATTGGCACCAACATCCAGCGCACGGCCGTTCTTGAACACATTGTCGAGCGGCGATAGCGCTGCGAAAATCATCTCGAGTTGCTCACGCTCGTAGAAGCCGAAGACGCTGATATGCGTGCTTATGTGATCATGAGCGAAGATCGCAATCGGGTAAGGCTTGGTGGCCGAATTCTCACGGTTTAGGTGGTCAAGCCGATTGGCAAGGATCAATTTGGCCAGCGCATTTTTGCGTTGAGGAAGGCTGATATTTTTCGACGTGACTGCCAAGTTCCGTGCTCCCAGTAGTTATCTTTACGATTCTTTGGTCATTACGAAACCAGACTAAACCCGAACCTATCGGCTGGCCAAACTAAAAACGCCTGATACGGCGCGTGGCGAACCCGCTCGTTGGGTACAGCCCCCAGGAAATGTGGTTGGCGCGGACCTCTGCCTGTTCGTCACCTTCAGCCCCACCGGACAGGTTACCGAACCTGCATTGGTTCAGGCGCGGACATGGGCGGCACAAGGTTTCGCAGTCATAGCTATCGTAGTAGTAAACGATCTCAATCTGTTCGATACGCGTCAGGATCTGGATTTTTGTCGCGGACTCTTGGTGCGTACCAACATCGGCTACGATTTCGGGGCATGGGCAGCCGCGATGCGTGGCATTCCCGACTTACACAAAGCTCGGTCAGTCGCCATCGCGAACGACAGCGTGTACGGGCCGTTTGACAATTTTGTGGATATGTTGGGCCGGGTTAGAGCTTCACCAGCGGACATCGTCGGCCTTACCGAGAGCCAAGAAATCCGACCCCATTTCCAGAGTTTTGTCATCTTTTTCAAGCATAACGCTGTGCGCAGCCGGATATTTCGCCGCTTCTGGCGTAGTGTGCGGAGCGGTGATCGACAATGGGTCATCGATCGATATGAGTTGGAGCTAGTGTCCCAGTTCAAAAAGTTCGGGTTAACCGCCGAGGCACTCTTTCCAACGGCTGCCGGAGAGCCCGGAAACCCGACCTTGTCGAACTGGCGTGCGCTTATCCAGAGCGGCTTTCCATTTATAAAGGTTCAGTTATTGCGCGACAATCCGTTCGGCGTCGACCTCGACGGGTGGCAGGAAATGATTGCCGCGAAGGGGTTTGATCCGGCGCTGATTGAGCGGCATCTTGCCGCCGTATCGCGTGCGCGGGCATGTACGTAATGCGACTGCAGCATGCGGTGGACATCAAGCACCAATTCGCGGAATTTGTCAAAAGCTCGCGGGAACAGGCCAAATGCTTTCGATTTTGATGCCAACTTACAACGGCGACGCATATCTCGCTGCGCAGCTTGAATCGATCCTGTCGCAAAGTTTCGCGGATTTCGAGCTTCTTGTTGTCGATGATGGGTCTACGGATGCCACTATTTCACTTCTGGAGCGCTACGGCCGCCAAGATACTCGTATCCGTATTCTGCCTTCTAAAGAAAATCGAGGGCAACCGTTGCGCTTGCAGGAATTGCTTGCTGCGGCGACGCACGAGTATATTTGCATTTCAGATCAAGATGATATTTGGGCCCCAGATAAGAACGAGCGCTTGCTCGCCGGGATCGGCGGTATGAATGTTGCTTTTGGCCGGTCTGAATTGGTGGACAGCGAAGGCACCGCCATCGGCTGCACCGCGCTGCAAGCGTTGGGAATCAGTGCGGATCCTACGATGCGTTTGCGAACGCTCTTTCGGCCGATGGTCTCCGCTCACGCTATGATCGCGCGGCGATCTTGGGTTCAGCCAAACTGCTTTCATGGAGCCTTGCCCTTTGATTGGGCGCTTGGGCTAGAAGCATTGTTTTCCGGCGGACTGGCTTATGTCGACGACGCGATCATCTACCACCGCATTCACGAAAAGAATCAGTGCAATGGCGACTTGGGACGTGTTGCTAGGCAACGCGTCGGGAGCCAAGGTCTACGCGCTGCAATATTCTCGCATCTACCGGGCCGTCTACATTTCTGGACGACTTTGGACTATCTCAGCAGATCATCCGCGATCCATCCTAAATTGCGTGGATCGTTCGGCCGGTTGGCTTTGGCATGCAAAAACGCGTGGTTCGCTGAATGGCGGAGTTGGCGAGGCGTGGGCAATGTCCAACTTCGCCACCAGATCGACACGGTGATGCGTCCGCTGGCTGGCTCGGATGCGGACTGGCGAACGTTTTCCGAACACGCTGACTTTCTTATCAATCATGCGTTTCACCCGCGCAATGTAATTCGCGGCTTCAGGCCGCTGCCGACACACTAGCAATGAGATACCATTCGCATAATTCAGGGCGTCGAGACCGACCCCGCTTGATCCCCGCTGTCTTTACGCAATTATCAGGCAAGTGCTTGGCACCGGTGCAGTCGAGATAACGTCTGACGCCGTGACACGGATGGCGGTCGTATAAATCAAGGTCGGGACCTTTAATTTGGGATGCGCGATCTAACCGGGGTTACTTAAGAAGACTGAGAGTACTCAATACCGGTTGACGGACGAGCAGATGGCGTGTTTGCGACCGTATTTGCACAAGGCCCATAGAGCAATGAACTTTGCGGTGAGTACTCGCGTTACCGTGCCGTTCGTCGATCGGCGTTCTCGACCAGATGGGCGACCGCAAATTTACTCGTGCGGTCGATGTCAACGGACAGGTAGAGCTTGCCTTCGGGGGTCTGAACATCGGCAATTTCCACGTGGAAGAGCCGGATCGAGTAGCGGTTGAAGCGCTGTCGCTTCGGCTTGTCGCCCTCGATGTCCGGCAGACGGGATAAGCCGCGTCCCGCAGCATTGGGTTGTCGATCAGCCGGAGGCCCCAGCTGGTTTTGCCGATGCCCTGAGGCCCCTGCAGGGTGAGCACGCCGCGGCACCGGAACCCGTCCGGCATCAACGCCGCCGCCGCGGCGCTGCGAATCCACTTTGTAATCAGCAGGACCTTCAGCTCCTCAGGGTAGCCGTCCCTCGCAGTTATCGTGCCGCAGAACGCGGGAAGGCGATTGACCCCGTCCCAGGGCTTGCTGGTCATCCACAACGCGTCGGGATTGTACCATTCTCGTCGCTGATCGCGTCGACCATCAAGGCCACGAGCCCGGTCTGCATGCCGTATCGAAGAGCCAGGCTCTGCAGGTGCGTCATCGCGACGCTGTCCGCGTTTTCGGCCGTTCCCACGAGCCACGGGACGATGATCTCGGTCCGCTTTTTGATGACGTTGTAGCGAACGGTGATGCCGTTCCGGTCGACCATGAAACGCACGTTGTCGATTGTCGCCGGGGGGCCCTCGCCCCTGTTCGGCTGGTCGGGGAAATCTTTTGGGTCAATGTCCACCGCGCACGCGGGATTAGTACCCGGCGCGCGAGGCGCCCGAATTTGAGATATGTTCACTGCCTTGTCCTCTCGGTTAGGCTTCAGAGAACGGCAGCCCCACTAGAGAGCCGGACACGATGCGCCGATGGCGCGATTATGGTTCAGACGAAAATGTGGATCCCAACTGGGTCCTTGAGTTCGAGATCATCTTCGAACCAATCTTCAGAAAAATGCGGCGTTGGAGTACAGCGGCAGAAAGACGCCGTCAGGCATCCGCTTCCACAGAAACTTGCGCGGATTGGAGCCCTCGAAAAGAAGCAGCAGACTCTTCAACTTGTCGAAGGATGCTGTGCAGCCTCTGGCGTACAACCCCCTTCGGAGGGAGCCGATCGTGTGCGGATACCGCTCCACTAGGCAGAAGATGACGGCAAGGATCGTTGTCGTGCTCGCCGCCGCCATATCTAGCCGAATTTCGGGCTAACAATCGAGCACCCCACGGATGCCTGGCACCCGAGACAAAACTTGTTCAACGTCATTCGTTGCATCGGACGCCCATTGGTTTTACAACGTTATATATTGGCTTGATTTGGCGCTCGTGTTTCCCGCGTCGGTGATCAGATCGCTTGCTGAGCGCGAGCTGGATCGTGTCCAGTAATCAGATGTCAGCGGGACGTCCCCTCCCTTGGTGTATGCCTGACGCTGCGCTCCGTGGGCGCCCCCGCTTGCTCCAATCTCACTGGTCCGGGCTTACTGTAGATGTGGACGCGACCCTCTCGGACCGCCCAAAAGCCATCCGCGCGCCCGGCGTTGACCTTATAACGGGCGGTACCGTCTACGTTGAGATCGACGTCCACCTTCAAGCCTGCTTCCTCGAAGTGGTACTTGCCCACCAGAAGCTGCCGCTCAGGTACAGGCACGGTTTGGGACGATGCGGGGGCCACAGCCACCAGTCCAGCCAACTCAGAGACACAGATCAAGCGAACCGTCGGCACGACTTGCTACCCAAAGCGCCCCACGTAGGACCCAAACGAATAGCCTAGCTAGACCGCCTCCCGTAGGAAACATACTGCTGGCAAACGTTATGTACCTTAAAGAAGGGTGGTGCCGCTTACAGGACTCGAACCTGTGACCCCCGCATTACGAAGGCTAGTGACGTACCGGGAATAAGCGAACGTTTACATATGCTTAGGTGGCACCAACCTCGACCTCGGCGGAGGCACCCAGCCGCTTCCCAGTTTGACCGAAGACCGCCAATCGGCCGCTTACTAGTGAAAGCGCTTTAGCTTGGGAAAAGCCGAAAATTCGACCTGCGCTATACCCGGGAACCGGATAGCCACCCCGGCTCGGCTACATACGCGTCACCTGCCGACCCCGAGCAACCTTAGCCGTTCAATTAGCGCGTCACACTCGGCTACACGAAGATCGCTTGAGGCGGTCAAGGACCCAGCGGTAGCGGAGCGTCCCCTGGAGAACCCCATGAACCACGCAGTCCGTAAGTTGCCCTCCTGGAAGCTGAAGGGACACTGCCCTCCGTACGAGTCCGCCAATCGTCCGCGATCCTCCCCGTCACTCTCCGCCATCATTAATGCAATCGTCATGCTGTGAACTTACCGCCTCCCAGTCTCTGCCCTAACCGCGGGGGATGTTGTCAATTAATGCCGTTAAAGTGCCGTCTTGGAAGGTGTGCGGGCGGGCTCGCCGATCGGGCAGCGACAGGCGCAGACCGCGACGATCGAGCTGCTTCATGCCTTGGACCTTAATTGCCAGCGCCAGCAACGTACCTTCGAATAATATTTCGGATGACTGATCGTCCGATTGACCGGCGGCGGCCATACGCACCAGCGTAGCGTTCTCTTTCCAGGGAAAGTTCATCACTTATTTCCTTTAACCGGCAGCGCTGTATCGAGATGACACTAAGAGCATCATCATTTGGATAGATCGCGGCGGGCGGTTATTTCAGGTGAAGGTAACGCGGATTGAAACCGGCCTCTTGTTTCAGCGCTTCGATATTCTGGATGACGATCTTCCGGTTTGAAAACGTCATGAGCCCGCGCTCGCGAAGACGTCGGAGAACTCGATTGATGTGAACCGGGCTGAGACCAAGGGCATCGCCGAGATCCTCCTGCGTCAGAGGCATTTCGAAGGTGTTATTGCCTCCCATGCCCACGCTGAGCAACCTGGCGTGCAATTCGCATACGAGGTGGGCGACGCGGTCGGAGGCGTTCCTACGTCCCATGTTGACAAGCCAAGCCCTTAGGACCCCTTCATCGACAAGGCTTGCCCACCACAATGCCCGGGTGAGACATGGGCGCTCCGCGACTTCGGCCATCAACTCTTTCGATATGAACGCTACCCTCGCTTGGCCTAGCGCGCCGATGCTATGATCCATCTCACGAAGCATGATGATGTGTGCGTCGCAAAAATCACCCGGGACAAGGAACGCAGTGATCTGTCGCTGACCGTCATCGACAATAGAGTAACGACACGCCCAGCCGTCTATCATCAGATGGACGAACTCAGGATTTTCGGCGACGCGAATAATATCACGACGGCCATCGAACGTCCGGATGTCAGCCAGCATCCTGCTCAGCAAATTTCGGTCCTCAGGAGGAAGCGTCGCGTGCTGTTCGAGCTTCATGATCAGCGGGTGCGCCGGATTTGCCTCTACAAGGGCACGTTGCAACATCAGCATTTCAGGCCGTCTTCGCACCGAGCCTCACGCGCAGACCATGCCCGATCCGCATAGCGATCAGCCAGTTCGGCGTGAGCTACACGGGCGGTATCATCTACAGCATTTTTACTAGCGAGCCGTTCTTCAGCCTCGCGTGCCAAGCTGTATTCTATGTCGTATTTGGGGATCATGGCAGGCACTCTCGGCTCTGCAAGCGAGGGTCATACCCCCTGTCGTCATCGTGCTCGCGGCATAATCGATGACAATAACTCAGGTTAACACAGATTGCACCGGGCTACTAATCGGACGTAAGGCGACTTTTCTATAAAAGAAGATAAATATCGACTGACGATAAAATGTATCATAGGTTTGGCTAACATCATTGTGGATGCAACACATTTATTGTCCTGTCGATATATAATACTACACAGCCAAGACTGGCGGGCGTTGCGATACTGTGACTAGCTAACGAACTCAAAGCGGCAGTGCGAGTTGGCTCTGTTAAAAATTGCGGGGCTGATAGAGGGCGCTGCCCACGTACTCGGCAACCCCCCGTCGAGAATCCGCCCTTAAGAAACGACGAGCAAGGACAACGAGGCGGTGGATCTCCTTCCCCTTTATGGGCAGGACAGATGCTATGCCCCCGGTGGTGTCGATCAACTTAAAAAGCCTCCACTAGTTTTGTGGAGCTTTCCATCGGTCGCGCGTTGGTCGCCTACAAGATTTGGAGGTTGCCATGACGGACGACAGCACGTCGAAGCCTAGCGACAATGTTCGAGTAAAATCGGGGTCGGCAAACCGTATCGCAGACGGATTCGGTCAAGGTAAAGGCTACTCCGGCGATGAGTACGATAGTGCGAACCATGCCGCTGAGCAGCCCCCACCGGGTGGTCCGGGTAGATAGTTAGTGCATCGTCGCCTCCGCCGCCATTGCCGGGCGTAGGTGGAGCGAAGCGGAGCCGGAGGCCGGCAATGGCGGGGTCGCTGCTGCTGGCGCCGGAGGTCGATAGCCCAGGCTGCTGTGTGGTCGGACGGTGTTATAGTGACGCCGCCACGCCTCGATCAGCACCCTTGCCTCGGCGAGGCTGTAGAAGATCTCGCCGTTGAGTAGCTCGTCGCGAAGCGAACCGTTGAAGCTCTCGTTATAGCCGTTTTCCCATGGCGAGCCCGGCGCGATGTACAGCGTCTTCACGCCGACTTGGCCGAGCCATTTCTGGACCGCGGTAGCGATGAACTCGCTGCCATTGTCCGACCTGATATGCGCTGGCGGACCTCGCGCGATGAACAGCTCGGCAAGCGCCGCCAGCACGTCTTCGTGTTTCAACTGACGTGCGACGGTCAGCGCCAGGCACTCCCTGCTGGCCTCGTCGATGATCGTGAGGATCCGGAACTTGCGCCCGTCGTGCGTTCGCGCTTCGACAAAGTCGTACGCCCAGACATGCCCCGGATACTCCGGCCGCAGCCGGATGCACGAGCCGTCGTTTAACCACAGCCGGCCACGCTTGGGTTGCTTCTGTGGTACCTTCAGCCCCTCACGCCGCCAGATGCGTTCGACACGCTTATGATTCACCGACCACCCCGCGGCATGCAGCAGTGCGGTCACCCGGCGGTAACCGTAGCGTCCATACTGCCCGGCCAGCGCAACGATGTCCTCAGTCAGCGCCTGTTCGTCATCTGCCCCACACGGCACCTTGCGCTGCGTCGACCGATGCTGCCCGAGCACGCGACACACCCGTCGCTCGGATACGTCCAGCACCTCTTTCACTTGGTCAATGCAGCGTCGGCGCCGCGCGGGGCTTAGAAGTTTCCCCGTGCCGCCTCCTGCAGGATCAGCTTGTCCAGTGTCAGGTCGGAGATCGCACGCCGCAGCCGCAGGTTCTCCTTCTCCAGATCCTTCATCCGACGAGCCTGATCCGTCTTCAGCCCACCATATTCCTTGCGCCAGCGGTAATAGGTTTGCTCGCTGACCGCGATCCGCCGACACGCCTCGGCGGTCGTCCCGCCCTGGCCCAGGACGATTTCAACTTCACGCAGCTTCCCGATGATCTCTTCCGGCTTGTGCTTTTTCGCAGGCATTCGTCGTCCCTTCCTTGATCCAGACTCTCATAGTCGATGGACCGCTCAGAAGGGGGCAGCTCACCGCCGAACGACATCTTCAGAACCGGGATGGTGCGCCTGGGGCTGACGCGGCCGAACCGGCTGACGGTCGAGATATCCCACCCGAGGCGGGCAAACGGGCGTACATCGATAACAAGACCGGGGAAGTTCACGGTAGCGGATCGAGTGCAGGTGGCGGCAATACGGGTGAGGACATTGACCTCGACACGTCCAGAAGTGGACCTGAGGAGTAGGCCGCGAGCATGAGCGCGTTGAGCGAAGATTTACGCAATCGTGCGGCCAATGACCGTGAAGCAGCGCTCGAGACTCAGCTGCCTAATCGGAGGGCTTCGCTTCTGGCGTCTGCGGGCACGCTAGATGAACTGGCGGAACAAGCCGAGCGGGTAGAGTTCCTAAGTATCGGCCGCTCGTGACGATAGCGACGCGTTTTCTTGTCGAGATCAACCGGCGCAAACCGATATCCAACGCTCGTTACCACCCGCTCGTGCGAACGTCATGGCCATGGATCCGCTTGCCTGGGTCGCGAGGCCTTAACGGACCTCTCCGGTCATCGGCGCGGCCACGGCGATCGATATAATCGTGAAAAGAAGCGTGTCTCGTTCGTCGGTCACCTCGATCCGGAAGTCGCCAGTCTCCCACAACTCGTTGGGATTATCATTCATGCAGGCTCCGGCGAATTTGGTAGCCTCAATGCGTGCCGCGCGATGGTCTGGCAGCTCGGTGCCCTCCGTATCGCGATCGCGTGACCCGTCCGCTGTGTGAAAGAAATAGCGCATACAATCGGTGTTATCTGGGTTCCGTCAGGCATTCCTTGATAGATGTTACGCGACGATCAAACGGCAGGAGCGAGTATCCCTCAAGCCGTCCGACGTGGCTGCACAGTGCCGCACCACCTGATGTCGACGTCACAGTCGGGGTGTGAGTTCGTCCATACATATCGTTTGCTCGGATCGTGGAAGCGCGCATAGTCTCGATGCATGACAATGGCGCCGCTGCATCCCGACGTGATCGAGTTCCTCGATGACCAGAGTCTGCTGGAGGCGTACCAGCAGATGACTGGCGAGGAGCGGAACCCCTTTGTCGATCATTTGCTCGCTGAGATTCAGCGACGAAACCTTGAAATATGATGACCGACCACGAGATATTTCTGGAATTAGGGAAAGTAGCTACTACCCCGGTCAGCGAAGCTGCCAGAAACGTGCTGGGTTCGTTTAGTGACATCGTCGAATCGGGATATGAAGTTGATGACTGGCGCCGTCCTGCTACCGTGGTCGACATCATGGCGAACGCAGCTTCTCAGTGACCAATCCACGGTACCGAAGCGAACAACTAGCGGGCCGGTTGCCGGGTAACGTAAAGGACGCGCTGCGCAGCGCCAAATTCAATGGGTACGGATGGGCCTTGATTGCACCAGCCGGTGAAATATCGGACTATCTACTTGCGCTAAAGCTGGGACGCTTGGTCCGGGGCCAATTGGTTATCACGATCCAGGGAATGAATGTCCGCGCGGTAGTCTCACGGAAAACGCCATGAGCACTATCTGTCGTTGATGGCTCCTTACCGCTGCAACTGGAGCACGATGCCGTTGAACGATGCCGCCATGCTCTGGCTGCGCCGATCTCGTTCTCCAACTGCGTACCTTACCAGTATGTCACTGTGGATCGGCGTCGAACGCGGGACCCACTCTTAAATAAGGCAGCTCCGTGTATTCCCTCAGAAATACGGATTATGAATGGGTCCCAAGAGCCGTCATTTGGGAACCCTGGCTTTGCAAAGCTTCGACTTATTTCAATATGTTGGCGAGAATCTAGTAGGTCCCGCTTTAGACGCCGATCCACACGCGCAAGTCATGAAACGGCTGATCTGGGTTGTAGCGGTTCGGTTTGAAACCGTGACATGCGTTGCACAACACTTTTAAAGTAATCCGGGGCAGCTCAATGGATATGGATACACTGGCTCAGACGGCTGACCGCCTCCTCAAAATGCGGCAATTGCGATGGGACTATTTCGACGGCGGCCTTTTTGACGAGCATGGATGGACAATGCTCCTCACGCTGTTCGTCTCGGATGTCCGCGGGCGAACGCTGACGACGGCGGACTTGTGTGAAGAAGCGCGCGCGCAAGAGACGTTCGGCGAGCGTTGGATAAAGGCCCTGGTTGCAGCCGAACTCATTACGAGGAACGACGGTGTCGTGAGGCTTGCACTGTCAACACGGACGGAACTCGCGCAGTATCTGTCTGCAATTACGGACCTGTTTCAGGACTGATCCCTGTCCCGCTCTAGGATGATTATGGCATGCGCCACGTGCGCTCCTACGAGGTGAGCTTGCCGAGCATCGAGCAGATCCAGCGCCTGTCTCAATAGCTCTCGGACGTCACGTGAACTTGCGCTGTCACCATCAGAATCCATTTCCGCCTCCCAAAAGTACCGGAGAAGCGCCCCAAGGCTTCTTTCGTCACGGGGCATTCCGCGCGTGTGACGATAAGCAACTTACATAACATAGATTACAAATACTGCATCATGATGTCGATCAATACCGCAACTGGGCCTTTGCTGCGCACAGCAGTGCGTAAACTAAGCGCGCACCGTCGGCACCTCGAGATGTTGGTCGTCCAGGCGATCCGTGTCAGATAAGAAGGCAGTCTCCGCGATCTCGGTGAGCAATCTCGTATGGGTAACACGCGCACTGCCGAGCAAGCTGCGCTCAACAGCGACGATGGCTTCCTCATCATTCAAATCGGGGAACACGACGCTGGCATCTATGTCGAACGAAAAACGCAATTTGGTCATGCCCCATCGCTATCGTGGGCTGACTAGGCAATTGTCAATTATTCCGTAGTCCCGCGGCCCGACGTCGAATTGAGACAACGATCATTCGTTCCAGCGTCGCTGGCCGCCTGAACGCGGTGGACGATTCCAGACCAGGCGCTACAAACAACATACCCGGCGGTTGTCCCTGCTGAAAACCGCCACCAAGGGGCTGAACGGCTTAGTATGATGGAAGACATCTCTCACAATCATCCGACCTGTCTTCTAGCAACGCTCTCTATGTCATTCTGGGACACGACGCTACGAGCCGGTCGATTATCAGTAAATCTCACCCCTTCCGAAGCTCGCGTTTTCCGCGCCTTACTCGATTGCGGTGATATCGGAATGCTTCAAGACGATTTACCGAGTATCATCGATCACGAAATGTCGAGTTTGTCGATTGGCATTGTCCAAACGCACGTAACGAATATTCGAAAGAAGATTAACTTCATTAGTAAAAGTAGAATCGATATATCCTTCGATCGAGATCTACGCAGATACTTCTTAAATATTATTTCCTCTTAATCGTACGCATCGGTCGACGAGCGGGGTGATTTCAAGTCAGCTTCCACTTGATATCGAGCTCTGCATGGCCGCTCGTCGCTCACGCCGAGGTGACCGCGCAAAAACAAGTTAGCGTCAAAATTTTGCTGACCATATTTTAAAACTTTGTCGCCAAACGTTGCGGCATGTCGGTTTTCCTTCGCCTGTCCCACACCCTGAATTTTCGCCGAGCGACGAAAGAGAGAGATCGCGCCCGGCGGCGGCAGCGCAATCCTCGGATATCCGGTCGCGTGTGGAAGGACGAGTCTGGCAATGTACTAATTCTATGGGCCTTTTTCCTTATCCCGTTGCTGGGAGTAATTGGCTCAGGCGTGGATATCGGCCGGGCGTACGTAGCGCGGACGCACTTACAGGATGCGTGCGACGCGGCAGCACTCGCGGGCCGCCGCGCCATGACCGCCAGCGTCGTGGACTCGGTTGTTCAAGCGGAAGCGACCAAGTTTTTCAATTTCAATTTTCCGCAATTAGCGTTCGGCTCCACTGCTTTCACACCTCAAATATACAGCGCACCGGGCGCGGCTCAAACCGTAGTAATTACGGCTGCAACCAAGATGCCGACAACAATAATGAAACTGTTCGGTTTCAATGAAATGCCAATTTCCGTAACATGCAACGCGCGCCAGGATTTCGTCAACACCGACATTGTCCTCGTACTCGATACCACCGGATCTATGCGAGATAAGGCTAATTCCGCAGATACCGACACGAAGATTGCAGGACTACGTAGCGCGGTTTTGGCCTTATTTGATCAGCTATCCTCTGTTCAAACTCAACTGCAAGGTTCAGGCCTACGCCTGCGCTATGGCGTGGTGCCTTACTCAAGTACCGTTAACGTTGGCGCCGCGTTGATGGCGGCAAATACATCCAGCATGTATCAAGGCAAGTGGACCTATCAATCACGACAGGTTGCAACCGCCACGACAACTAGGACCAGCTGCAATAACGTTTACGGTTCTTTCTCATCAATAAATAATACATGCACCTACTTTAGATACCTTGCCCGCCAGTTCGACACAACGCCGTTTGTCAATGGCAACGCTGTCGATGTCGCGCCGGTCATCGGTAGCGCTGATTCATCCGGGGATACCCCGACGATCCAAACCCCAAAGCTGGTGAAATGGGCAGGCTGCACCGAGGAAAGGCAAACGACGCAAATGTCGTCAACGGCCACGTCAATTCCTGCCGCGGCGTACGACCTAGATATTGATAAAATCCCGTCTGACGATGCTTCCAAGTGGAAGCCTTACATTGCGGAGATTGAATACACTCCCTATACATCAAACATATATGCTTCAGATCCATACAAACCACAGTTTGCTTGCCCTACCGCTGCGTCACCAATGAAGACTTGGGCGAGAGAAGATCTAAATAACTATCTTCAAACGCTAAATCCAGACGGCGGCACCTATCACGATTTCGGCATGATGTGGGGTGCGCGCTGGGCATCGGCGAACGGAGTATTCGGTTCCAACAATCCAGATACTTACAATAATATGCCCGTAAAAAAGTATATCATCTTCATGACAGACGGAATATTCGACACTGGCTATAGTAGATTGTACACGGGATACGGTGTCGAAAATCTCGATGCGCGAGTGACCCCGGGGGGAAGCGCGTCAGACGATGATGATCAACTTGCCCGGCATAAAAACAGGTTCGCACTACTTTGTTCCAAAGCTAAAACAATGGGATATTCTATTTGGGTAGTTGGCTTCGCTACAACGCTCGACACAGGTCTTACCAATTGCGCAAGCAACTCAAGTCAGGCATCGACATCAGGAAATTCCAATGAGCTAATTGCCAAGTTTGTTGAGATCGGTAAAAATATTGGCGCTTTGAGACTAACGCAGTGATTTGTCCGTATCACCGGTCGCTTTTGAGGCTTACGGGAGATCAACGTGGCGCAACAGTTATCGAGTTCGCAATCGTAGCATTGCCTATGATAATAATGATGATGGCGATGTTTGACTTAGGTTTTCGCGAGTATATTAGCATCCAACTTTCAGGCGCGCTCGATCAATCGGCGAGACAGGTGACAGTTGGCACGGCAACTAATACTGCTGCGATCAGGTCCTCAGTCACCTCACAAATCCGGACAATAATTCCTGGCGCGACGGTAACCGTCACCCCCTCGAGCTACGACTCCTTTTCGGCCGTCGGAAAACCCGAGCCAATTACAACTGATACTGCGCCAATTGGAAAATACAACGCTGGCGATTGCTTTCAAGACCTTAATGGCAACGGCGTCTGGGATGCTGAAGCCGGTAAGGGTGGCACCGGCGGCTCTGATGATATCGTTTACTATACTGCGACAGTAACGTTTCCCGAGATACTTCCAATGAGAAAATTACTTGGCTGGTCCTCGACCGAGACCGTGACCGGCACCACTATGATGAAGAACCAACCCTATGCGTCACAACCCGATCCCGCGATAATTTGCTCATGACTCGTAGTTTTGAAAAACTAGCACATTTTACCGGTGATCAACGCGGCTTAGCGCTCATAGAGTTTGCGCTTATCACTCCTGTAATGCTTTTACTTGGCTTGGGCGGCTTAGAGCTTGCAAATTACGTAAACGCAAACATTCGGCTCTCGCAAATTGCAATGACGGTTGCCGACAACGCCGGGCGGGTTCGCACCTCGATCGACGAATCAGACATTAACGAACTTATGATTGGTGCAAAAAAGATAGGCGACCCCATAGGCTTTTCTACAAACGGCAGAATAATATTATCCGATCTTGAGCAGCGGACTAACACCACTGGTGGCGCTGCACCGATTACTTTGACCAATCCAAAAGGCTACCGGCAATGGATACGATGGCAGAGATGTTCCGGCAGCCTTGCCGTCACATCGAGTTTTGGCTTACCGCTAGATAGTAACGGGGCGGCAGTCGTCGACATAAGCAGCAGCACCAACGCTGATCATGGCGCGGTGGAAACCAAATCTCTCTTAACGGGAATGGGTTCGGCAACGAATCAAATCTCTGCAGCTACCGATACTGCCGTAATGGTTGCTGAGGTAGTTTACATCTATCAGCCGATAGTACCGGTTAATTATCTGGGGACACTGACAATTCGTCGTGTTCAGGCATTCAATGTACGTCAGAGGACGGCGTTCTCCTTGCGTAACGATGGTTCACGGAGCGGAAACAGTCGATCCGATTGTCGGCTCTTCTCTGCAACCGTTCCCTCTTAGCCTCGATCCAGGTCCGCAGAATTCTTGGTAACACTCGACGTTTATCGTGGGTGAGCACGTGAGCCCGTCGTGGTTGCTGCGGTGAATGCCCACCAGAACGAGTCCACCGCGTCATCCTTACCACCATGCCGACTTGAAAGGCCAGAAACGCCTGTAGATCATAGCGAGAGGTAACGTTTCCGAACCTGCCATCTCGCGCCCCTGGAACAGGAAAAGCCAGGTTTCAACGAACACGGCCTGCACACGGTCAGTAGCAAAACCCGAGCAAGCGGCGTCAACCATCAGCCTCCCCGCCAGCAACAAGAGCGCTTGAGATTGGCGTGGTCAACCTTGAGGTTCCATCTCCGGCCGTAAATGACGCGACCAAAACCGTTGCGCAGATCGCGTATCAACCGGAGTTCCAGCGCCAAACAAAGCCGGCATCGGCATCCGGGGAATTCACCTCGATGGGCGATGATGCTGTCGAGGGTCACCGTCGAAACAGTCGCCGCGGGAACAGCCCCGGTGCCGCTCGTGATGCTCAAAGTGGGCACCCTGCCCCGTGGCACCAGTCCGATGGGCTCGAACGCCGCCACCGCACTCAACGCAACGCATTCGGCGGCTGCGAGGCATGCCAACAGCCGCCTCAATTTCAATCGTTTGCCACGTGTTGTTTGCCCATAGCTCGCAGGTCGTCGATCTCGCCAATTGCATACCTCGTGGTATCGATGGATGGCTTCGGCTTGCCAGACCGGGCGGAGCACCGACTATCCGGAAAAAACCCGGCTAAAATTTGGACTTGGTGTCAGGCAGGCAAACGAAAAGGGCACCCAAGTTTCCTCAGGCGCCCTTCCAGTACGAGCTGTGCTTGGGAGCGGCTCGTTCTGTCTCGGGAAGTTAAATGCCGTTCGACAGGTTGGTGTCGGGATCATTCGTCCGCATATCGTCAGCTTGGTTCTGACCGGTCGCGCGAACCGCGTCGGCCTTGTTCTCGAGGCGGGCTTCGGCTGCGTCGTTGCTCACGTTGTCCGCAGCGTCTTCCAAGTTATCTGCGACAGCCTCGGTGTTGGACTCGATGTTATCGGCTGCTTGCTCGCGTGGGCTGGAGTTGCAAGCCGACAACGAGACAAGCCCAGCTGCCATCGCGATAACGAATGCCTTCTTCATGTTCTCGAACCCCTGTTAGTCTAGAAGGCTTGTAATCGCCCATCAGCTAAATCGTTCCAGATAAAGGCTACGCGGCGTCCGGCTCCGGCGATCTCGCGGCGATCAGGGAGGCTATCTCGGCCTCGTCGATCGTTCGGTTTTCCCACGTGTCTTCCACCGCAATCGACTTTTCATCGTCGCGCATCGCGATCATCTCGGCGGCGGTGGCGAGGGCTTCGTCGAAGCTGTTTCGATGAACACCCAGTGTGGACATCTCGCCGTCTTTACGGATTACATAACGCATCGGGTTGGCTCCTGTTAATCTGGATCACTAACCCAACCAACTCGGAATCCCTATGCGTTTCAGCGGACGCCAGCACCGCGTCACGCAGATCCATCAACGTTATAGTGGCAAAGGAAGCTGCCCCGCCTCGATGTCGAGGGGTTGGTAGAGAGCGCTGTAGACGTGCTCGGCAACTTCGCGTCGTGCGTCCGCCCGCAAACGCTCCTGCGGCACCGTAAGCGCCATCAGGGCCCGGCCTGGAGCCTGCTCGATCAGGTCCGCTATACGTTGGGCGGTGATCACGCTCGCCATCAGCTGAACGTCATCGCATGGGGCGACAGGCCGCGTCTCGCGAACTCCGCCTCGATCGGCTCCAGCAAGCTTTCGGGGCCGTCCTCCATACACTGGAAGTAGACCGTTTGCATCTCGGCAGGCCGAAGTTCTGGTAAGATTTCCGCGATCAGATGGTGCGTCTGAGACAGCGGTTCAGCGCGATTGCGCATCGACTTGGGTGCGTGATCCATGAGAACAAAGGTGGAACAATGCGGCCCCGACGTCAACGCTCCAGACGCAACAGGAGCAATCAGGTATGCCGCTCAGTAAGGCTAAGGGGGAGGCTCGAAAACCTCCCCAGCTCGTTACTGCCTTTCCGCACGTTTATGATGCGGAACAGAGCCAATGCGGTTTACGCGGTATCACGCGCAAGGCAGTCTTTTCGAACAACGCTGGGCATGCGCCTGTCATTGGAGTCGGCCCTGACCACATTTTGATTAACGGGCAACGCCGATCAAATGTCCATACCCGATCTACTAATCCGACGCTTTCGCTGCAGCGGAAGAGCCCTGACGGTTCATCCCGGGTGCTGACCCGCCTTTTCGGATGTATCGTCCATCACTTGGTTGATCAGAGAAGCGGCCCCAGCCTCGCCCAGTATCCGACCCATTTTGATCGCTACCGCAGGGGTCATTGAGACGATCTCACCGTCATGTGTCTCGACGAACACATGTCCGTCTTCGACCCATACCTGTCTGGGATCCCCGTATTCTTTCGCACTAGCCAAATGATCGTTAACTTGATCGATCTCATCCGCGCTTAGCAAGATTTTTGGTTTATCGAGGTCCATGACAATCCACGCGATTGGGATGATCTGCCAGCAGATTTACCATCCCGCATATTGACCGCAATGGGCTTCGACAGCCTGAGCAAAAAAAATATTGAGAATGATCCCGCCCCACGAACCAGCCGAAGCCAGCGCGTGGAGCGGAGTTGAGGTTATGCAGATTGGGCCTGCTTTGCAGCGCCCGCCTCGACGGCAGCGAGAAGCGTGGTCGAGTTGAGATGCGAATACCTTTGCGTACTCTGCACAGAGGCATGACCAAGCACTTTGCCGACCGCAAATAGGTCTACTCCCGCGGCTACGAGGAATGACGCACAGGCGTGGCGGCAGTCGTGGAGGCGAAAGCCCGGCAACCCCGCCGCGTCCCTAGCGGTCTGCCATGCGTGCTTAATCGACACGAAAGGCTGCCGCGTTTCTGGGTTCGGCACCAGCCACGGACATTCCTCGAACCGCCGCAGAAACGCGATGGTGTCCAACGCGGCGCCGGACAGCGGGACGTGGCGAGGCTTGCCTGACTTGCTAGTCGGGATCAGCCAGAGCCGCCGCTCGACATCGACGTTCTCCCACCGAGCATCCAGCAACTCCCGCAGGCGGCAGCCTGTGTTCAACAGAAGGTCAACGATTGGGCCGAGTTGCGTGTTCTTCGATTCGGCCGCTGCTGATCGTAGCCGCGCAGCCTCCTCGCCGGTGAGAAAACGTTCTCGTGCATTGTTCACCGGCTTGCTCTGCACCCCGCGGACCGGGTTTTTATCACACCCTGCGACGCCCCAGCGCATGCCTAGCTCGAAAGATCGGCCGAAAATCGCCTTGATCTTGATCACCGTCGCAGGTGCCAGACCTTCGTCACGTTTTGCGGCGAGCCAATGGGCAACCGCACGGCCATCAATGTCGGTCAGCCGGACCCTCCCCCACTTGGGAATAATGTGTCGGCGGACGTACATCTCGGTCGTGTCATATGACTTCTGGTGCAACTTGGCGTCTGCAAGATGCATGACGGAGAGCTCGGAATACAGGGGCACAGCCTTAACTTCGGCCTTTGCCGCTGCAGGATCCCCACCCATGACGACTTCTGATCGAAGCTTTTGCGCAGCTTTCTTAGCAATGGCGAAGCTTATATCTTCCCAGCGACCGATCTTGTGCTGCTGCTGCCGCCCAGCCCGATCTTGATACCGAAGGTAATAGGTCTTTCCTCCAGTTGAACGAACCTCGATCACAAAACCAGTAATTACATTGCAGTAGTAGTCTTCTTTGCGTTTACCTTCTTTACATTGAACGGTGAGGCAGAATTCGTGGTTAAGAGTTGCCTTGGGCATTTAAATATCCTTATGAGAGCGTGATTGATCCGCATCGCCATAGCGGTCCGAGGGCACGCACGACGGACGCAGGATGAGGTCGGGACCGGCGGCGCCGGATCGGTGCCCGGTGGGGCCCCAGGGGGTAGCGTTGGGGCAGCGGCGGACGTGGCCGCGTTCTGCGGTCACGACGCGGGGGGGGGGGGGGGGGGGGGGGGGGGGGGGGGGGAGCCTTCGCAATCCGTCGGACCGATAGGGGTAAAACAGGTGCTACCCCTTTCACCACTTTCCGGTCCGACGCTCGAAGCGGGATCGCACCCCCCCCCCCCCCCCCCCCCACCGGCCCGTTAGACCGGGGCCACCTTCCAGGTTTTTCGCTCTGAGCTTTGACCGTTCTCGACCCGATAGCCATTGGCGATCACGCCATTCTTTTTGCGGAGATACCAACCGAGCTTGTTCGGATTGACGAACCTTCCATCCATGATGGGCAATTCAGCCAAGGCATCCATCAAATCGGAATCATCAAGTGCCTTCTCGACGACCTTTCGAACCGTCACTGCACCGAACCCGAAATTCTCAGCCCATACCTGTAGCAAGAGCCCGAGTTGTTCGATGTCAGGATCGTGCTTTACCTGTTCGATAAGGCTCGTCGCCGGGTCTGGTTCGCCCAGCCAGAGAAGCGGTTGCCGGCACAGACGTGACCAATCCTCAAACGTGCCGACGTTCGGTACGTCAGCGAACGGTTCTCCCGCTGCCTTGTAGGCGTTGATGATCGTGAGAGCGTGCCGGACAGCGTACGCGCGGTCCTTGCGAACAAGTTTTGCCGGGTCATCGTTGTAACTGAGAAGCGCAGGCGACTCTCCCGGCGGCGTGAGATAAATCGACACGACCCGGCGGCGCATGTCACGTTCCGGCTCGATGTTGTTGCCGGTTCCGAGCACAAGAACGTTCGTCCGAGCCGTAGCGGTCCGGCTCGACCCAAGAATACGCTCCGTAATCGTCGGACTGGTCAACGCCTTGTTCAGTGCGCCAAAGGGCTTCCAGTCCCCCTGCATATCATCGAACAGGACTGCTGCAGGCTTCTCCAGCAGCATTGCCAGCACATCCTTCGTCGCCTCTTCGGCATTTGCTGGGTAGCTCACATTGTGCGGTTCACCAGGACCTGCGAACGGCACGATGACTTTCGCAAGATAACTCTTGCCGCTTCCCGACCGTGTGGCACTGATACTGAATGCCGGGGCCAGTGGCAGCGAGGGCCGAATTGCAGCTGTCAGCATCGCACAGATTGTAGCCGATCTATCTGCCTCCGAAGCGAAATGGAACTCGCGGACAAGCCAATTAAGATAGGCTAGGCTAAACTCTGCAGCCTCATGCGTTGGCTCAGGCAGATCATAATCGGCGGCGTCGAACGCAGCATATATTCCGCTCTCGGCATCATATCCTGATGACGTTACTAGCGTACCATCGGCACGAAAGAACGGTTGCCGCGCCAGTCCCGAAAGGATTGGTAAATGCTGCCGAACTTGCCATTTCGAAAGCATCTGGACGACGCTCCCAGGAGGGTCGGAACGAACCCATCCTTCGCCTTTTGTGAATTTTTCCCAGTCGATTTTGGCAGAAAGAACCGAGATCAGCGTCTGGTCATTCACCATTTCCGAGGACACGGCACCGCTGGTCGGATCGATCGCTATGCGGACGATGGGTCCACCTGCTTGGAAATAAGTGCCTTCTGATGCCAGCACTCGTTCTGCAGCTGCAGCCGCAAGGTGAAGTTCACCGGGAGAGACCCGAATACGTGGTTTGGCACGCGCTGCCGCGGTGGTCAGGCCGAGATGCTCGATCAGCCTTCCCATGTTGGGTCGTTCGGCGTGACTTTGAGCACAACGATACTGACCCACCGGGTGCAGCGTGTCGGGTTCGGTATAGGTAGCTTCCGGCGATCCGTGGCCACCGTGCTCGCTGGCCCACGGACAGGTCACCCGGTGAAGTCCGGCACCCAAGGCATCCAGGTATAGGCCTGCCTGTCGCATTGCGGCGACGACGGGGCTGGACGCTGGCGCGGGCGTGTAGACGTCGCTGGCCTCGTCCCCTTCAAGCAAAAGGGGTAAAAGGGGTGCGTTGCCGCTTTCACCCCTTTCCGTCGGGCCAGCGTCGGGTACTTTAATCGACGCAGCGGTCAGTTCAGATGACGGTGCGTCATTTAATACTGGCGTAAGTTCTTCAAACAAGGGGCTTGGTTCGAGCGCTGATAGTGGTTTGGCTTCATCAGCCATGTGTTTTCACCTCTATTCGTCGGCGGCCAACCGACAGGAGGACGAACAGCAAAACTCTACTGGCGAGGCGGAGCCCCGATCCAGATCGCTTTATGACGAAGAAAGGTAATCTCGACGCAAGTGTGGCGCGGTCTAGTTCGGACTGCGCCCTCATTGCTCTTGCGGAGGACTACCCGGCGGCTAGTAGCTGCCATTGCCGGACGGATATTAAATAGGTTCGCCGACGATTAGTTCCAGTGCCCGTCAGGAAGAAAAATCGGTTTGATCGGTTGCTGTATGCGTTAATAGCCGCGGTGCCAGCGGTCTGTTGATCGACCGGCGTCTCATCTGATCGGTCAGAACGACCGTGATGCCGATCGCCCCCAGCGCGGCGGCGCACACGGCCGGCTCCTTGAGCGCCAGCACGAGTAGACCAAGCGATGCGATAAGGCTGAACGTCTGCCGGGGAAACGCGATGACGCCCATCAGTGCGAAGACGAGCAGAACAATGCAAAGTGCGGTGGTGAGGGTTTGCGCGATCGCCAAGATGACGACGGCAGTGAGAAACGTAAAGGCTTCCTTCATGGTGATATCTCCGTTGTGAGGTTCAGGCTGCGGCGAATCGGCGGCACAGGGTGAGCAGGTCGGGAATGATCCCGTCAGCATCCTGAACAAATAAGCAGCAAGCGAACGTTGAGCCGAAGCTGACGGACAGTTCGAACCAACCGCCGTGATCTGTCAGGTAGTCCCAGAAGGGTTCGAAACTTGGCGCGCCGAAGCGGATGCCGTCGATTGGCTCCACGAGCGGCGAAAAGCCGACCTCCCGAACGATGGCGTGTTCCTCATCGCCTTCGAAGACGATTAAGAACTCTGTGTCGCCGAGAACGGGCTTGAGATCGTCGATGCGCCGCCGGAGAAGGGCTATCAGGCAGGGGTCTAAGTCGAGCGTCAGGGCGTGCGCCATCGCGGCGCGAGTATCCAGCAGCAGCATTGGTTCGATCCTCTTGGGCATGAAAAAACCGTCGCAGGCGGGTGCCTGGACGGTGCGGTTTTCTGTCGGTTAGTACGGTCAGGCTGGCGTCAGGTGGCTCCCGCACAGGTCGAGAAGGCGCTGGTCGATGCTTTGCTGATCAGGGACGAAAAGTACGTGCCCGAGGCCGTCGTCCGTCAGCACGAACGCCAGTTCAAAGTAGCCACCGTGATGCTTGATCCACTCCCATGAAGGGATGAAATTGGGATCGCCAAAGCGACGTTCATCCACGAAGTTGATGTCGACGGGGAAGCCCAGGGCCTCCTTCACCTCTTTCATTCCATCCCCCGGCTCGACGGCATGGAAGTGCGCGAGGTCGCCCAGCTCGACGTCCGGCTCGGTGTCGTCTTCGAGTTGCCGGGCGCGGAGGGCAAGCAGGTCCCGCAGGGCCGGGTCGAGGGTGGCGTCGTTGATGGCCGCTTCGACGGCGGCGCGTGTGGTGAGCGACAGCATGAGCGTGATCTCCTTGAAGCTAAATCAAAAAGGCCCCCGCGAACTAATCGCAGAGGCCTTGGGGGTGATTTTGGTGGTGTTCGTTAAACGAGCGCTTCGAGAGGCGCCGCCGGGCAGTGCAAAACGGGCAAATTGGGCCGATTCTCTAAGTCTGCCGCGCCGTTAATGAACCTGCTCGTTAACCGTTGATCGCTCCGTGTTTGATTAAATTCTCTTCAGTTACGTTATTACTTAGGCACCTCTGCAAAAAGATTCGGATATTCGTTGCGTAGCTGGCTTCTATATTTCTGGTTCGCAACGGTTGACCGCCAGTAACCAATAGCGCCCATTATGACCGCAACAATGGGTGCCAATACCAATGTTGGCACCGCGGCTGCGAACAGCCCAATGACCACCAAATTCTCTTCCGGGGTCCACCGTTTCCGCGCCGCGTCGTAAAGCATCGCCTTGACCTTTGACTGACTCATTCCAACACGATCCGCTGTCGGCGGTGCTACTGGCGGTTCATCTAAAACGATCTTGTCGCCATCGCGCCTGATCTTGGCTCCGTCCGCGGTAGCCTTACCGAACAGCCCTTCAAAGATGTCGCTCATGTCAACTTCATGAGCAGCCTGCTTCTGTTCATCGGCAGCCGCCGCTTCGTCTTTCTGCTTACGTTCAAGCTCAGCCCTACGCGCGGCGACGCGTTCATTCATATCCATGTCGTGTCTCCCTGCTATTCGTTGGAAAAGATGGTGGCGATGGCAGCGGCCCCGATGCCAAGCCCGACAGCCCCGGCGGCGGCCCTACGACCAGTACGCTTGGCCCCGTCCTCCGCCGCGATGACGTCATCGATGACGCGAGCAGCACGTGCCTCCCGTTGATCTTCGGGGACGCGTCGTTCGAACGTGACCATCAACGTCTCGCGATCGCTGGTCAGCATGTAGCGTTGCTGGACCTTCTCCATGAACACCATGCGCCACCCTTCGGCGGCTAGGGCATTGATGTAGGCCTGGAGCACCGCCGTCTCGATGCGGCCGTCGCCGAGCAGCACGGAGCTGATCGCGCCATCAGCGACGTCGATGACCTTGTATTCGTACTCCATGTGGTTCTCCCGAATGTTGGTTGTTGTGGATGATCGTTCCCCGGCTCTATCGGCAGAGCAAGCGAAATTGACACGTTTGGTCTACAGACCCAGACGCGGGTCTCCGGTCACACCCAAGTATGGATGTGGTGCAGCTTCTCGGCGCGAACGTGCGACATCATCGGAAGCTGAAGGGTATGTCGCAGGAGCGACTGGCGCTCGATGCGGGTATGGAACGCAGCTACGTGAGCGATCTTGAACGCGGCACTAGGAACCCGTCTGTGCGAGCACTGGGGCGACTGGCGGACGCGCTTGGGATCGAGCCGAAGCTGCTGCTAGAAACGCCCGTAGGTGGACCTTCCATATAAGATACCTGATTTTGCGTACGCGGGCGCGCCATCGAAAGCGTGCTTCCGGCTCGGGACCCCGGATTGCGTATGCGCAGCCAAGCGATATGATGTGATAATGAGCGAAGATCTTTTTGCACCAGCTGCACCTCCCGTGGATGCACCTGTCGAAGCCGACGAATTGACGATTTACGTCGAACAGGCTGAATACCTGCCGCAAGAAAGCTTTGAAGCTTTTACCATTGACCATCCACGCGAACTTGAGATTGTCAGAAAGCTTATATCCGGCGGAGCAAAGCTGTTGGTTGGCCCGCGCGGGTGCGGTAAAACCACGTTAATGCTTAAAGCATTTTATCAAATGCATAAAGAGGAACCGCAAAAAACTTTACCTGTTTATGTCAACTTCAAGCTTTCACTGAAACTTGAACCACTTTACCAAACTACGCCTAATGCGACGTTTTGGTTTAGAACATGGCTCATTCTAAAGATTTATACTGCACTTCATGAGTCTCTTGGAAGGTTTGGACATGATCCGGAGCAGTGCTCTCTTCCCGGTCTTGACGAACTGACACGAGCAACTCTCACGATTGAATCGGGAGATCCTTCTTCTTTCAACCAATCAATCGAATATCAAATCGATGAACTAGCCGAGATCGTTGAAAACGTACTTGACGCCTATGGCTTCGGTCGCTGCGTCCTTCTTTTGGATGATGCCGCTCATGCCTTTTCAACCAAGCAGCAGGAAGATTTCTTTGACTTCTTCCGCCGGATTAAGGGCCAGCGCATAGCCCCTAAAGCTGCAATCTACCCGGGCATAACTAATTTGTCTCCCAGCTTTCATGTAGGCCATGACGCGGAGCAAGTTGACGTTTGGATACGGCCCGATTCAGATGAATACGTTGGTTTTATGCGTGGTATTGCGCAGCGACGTCTGAATCCTATCCTTTTTGACGCCTTGTCATTTGATCCGGATACAATTCCATTTCTAGCTTATTGCGCGTTTGGCATTCCTCGATCTTTTCTAAACATGATGCGAACCTTAGAAAGTGACTCTGCACTAAAGACGAGCCAAGCCGACCGCCGAAAGGTGCTAGATGCCGCAAAGCAAAGTCGCGCTGATGCGCACGCAGTATTTGACTCACTGATATACAAGCTCCCCGTGTACAAAAACTTCATTTCCAAGGGAGACGATATATACACTGCCTTAATCGCATCACTAAAGTTGTTTAATCGGGATAAGCCAATAAATGCTCAAGGAGTTGAAGTTGCCCTCAAGCGCCCGCTTTCACCAGAACTTGCAAAGGTAATTGGGTTTTATCAGTACGCAGGACTGGCGATGCACAGTGGCGAGAACAGTCGAGGGATCAAAGGGGTATTTGATATTTACTTCTTACATTTTGCTGATCTTGTTACTAAAAATGCGATAGTTGGATCCCGTGCCAAAAGCTTAAGCCAATTTGTTCAAGTTTTCAAATCCGGCAAGCACCAAATTTGGCCCAGAATATCCTCCGAAAAATTGGTTGAGGTAAATTCCGACAACGCGTCTTTTGCCCTCGCGCTCCCACCATGTCAGGTTTGCGGCTCAGAGCGACCTAACGAAGACGCGAAGTTCTGCATAAACTGTGGTAGCCAGTTGAAGACGGCCTCGCTCTACCACACCTTAGTTTCACAAGATTTGTCAGTTTTACCGATAACGAAAAACCGTGCTGGAAAAATAAAGAAGCACTCTCAGCTTAAGACAATCAAAGACGTCTTGTTAGATAATACCCGGCAGAGCCTCAGAAGCGTTCCCCAAATTGGGCCTAAATGGGCAGAGAGGATCGCCCGCTATGCCGAAGAGTACGTCGCATGATCGACGTAAGAGTTTTTGCGCAATCTGCACCAGGATCTGCTGCTTTATCAGAGTCCACGACCTATGTATGCGTTTCGGATTACCAAAATCCGGTTTGCTCCTTTAACAACAGCAAGATTCAAATTGTGAAAGCGGCAAATAGCTCAGCCGTTGATAACTTTCCCATAGTAGGCCGCCTACTGATCGTTGGAGCTGTGTCAGCGTTTGAAGGTTACTGCCGGGGCATATTATCCGGCTGCCTTACGATGTGCCCAATTTCACAAGCCAGAGCATCAGATAAAAACATAAATCTTGGTGGCGCTATTTGGCATGGCGCAAAAGGCGACTTTAATCGGAGCGCATTTGATAACAAATCACTGGCCGATGTTAAAGAACTGAAAAGTACATTCAAAGAATACCTAAACTTTGAATTAGACATTGCGACATTTAAAGACCTTTTATCGTCTTTCGAGATAATCATGCAGTTTCGTCATGCGATAGTTCATGCTGATGGCGTTTTACCTGGTAAGAACGCTGTCAAACTTGAACTAAACCGTTCTCACCAAGCCCTAGTTATCAAGGCGAATGAGAAGGAAATTCAGGAGTGCCTCTTAGTTATCGCCAACCTAGTAGCCACGATCAATCGAGAGTTATTCAAGCAGATGTGCCGGCGGTGGGCCGTGGAATGGCGAAAACGTGCCGACTGGGTACCATCGGAGGAAAATCGATTGCTTGACTCAATTTACGAACTTTTTGTAGATAAGTCATATAATGCCAAACTAGGTAGTCGCAAAAAGTGGGGGAAAGCTTCGTTACGTCAAGCTTTAATAGCAGAGTATGAGATCGAGTAAATTTTTGTCTTGTGAATGCTGATCTATAAGGTCGCCTTAGCCTTCAGTACACTGATGCACCACAAATCACTAATGGCGATACAACAACCAATGATGGATGATAAAACGTATCATTGGGACCGCTCTAAAGGTGCCTCAAACAGCGCGTTGCGTCAGCTGAGCTTCGGTAAGTGCGGGGGAAACGATCTGGTAGCGGAGGGGGATAATGTCGTAGTTCCTGCCGGTCTACTTACTCGAAGCGACGAGCAAGTGCTGCAATAGCTCGGACCCGCCGCTGCAGCCGTTTCACGTCGCTGCTCACGGTGTAGGTCACGAAAGCGTTGCAGCGTCGCCGACGCACTTCCGAGTTCGACCTCCAGCAGATCCGCCTTCGCGTCAACGCCCTTGCCTGAAAATCGAACGGCCCGACGTCGCTCGGGTGATAGGTGAACCGGTAGCTGTTCGGGCCGCCGGCTTTCATGACGAACGTCGCCAACCCCTTGCTGTCTGCTTCTCGCTCGATGCTCACCTCCCCGATCACTGGCCCATTCTCCAACCCGGTCTCGTTCTTGCCATCGCTCAGGTAATAAGATCCCGCAGCGTTTGGCCACGTGATCTCAAGGCTTTCAGCGGGCAAACCGTCCGGCAACTGTGCAACTTTCGAACGTAACTTCCCCTCTATAGGCAGCAAGCTGCGACCGACTAAGCGGACTTCTTTCGGACTGAAGTAGATTTAGGCTTGATATCTCGCGTTTCTCGTAATTTCGCAAATTCTTTCAAACCTGGATGGACTTGTAAGCGGCTGGCGGCATTGTCCCATCCAGCGTCGGGATTAGTGTACTGGAATACCCAAGCACTTCCTCCAGTGCCGATACCCCGCCGGTAACCGATCACAGAGTACTGATAGAGCGTTTCCAAAACCTCATCCACTGAGATCTTACCGGACTCTTTTTTCTTACTCCAAGCACCTTCAAAAACACTACGGGTGAACGTAAGATTTGATATGTCGGAAATAGCTTGTATGGACTCAATCCATTTAGGCCAATGAGTCTTAATTTCGTCGTCTAATTCACCTTTAAAGTATTTTGAATATGCGTCTCGTGCCGCAATGATATCCGAGTTTTCAATGATGTCTGCATCAGGCAATCCTTTGATGGCCAGTTCAGCGATAATATTTAGAAACTGAATGATATCCCTTGGGCGCAGCAAGGTTCGCGATATTATATGGTTCCATTTCGTTTGAGAGCCCCGCATCAGCTCGCCATCCTCAATATCGTCCCAACCCTTGCCAGTACCGATCTTGCTTTCGATTCGCCGAGATATAAGCTCTTTCAATGAGCCCGAGTCCCACTCCAAGGTTACCGTCGAAGAGTTAGTAATTTTATTCTTATCAGAAAATGACATCACTTCCCAAAGATCAGTTCGCAAGTACACGATTGGGTTCACACGATTACATGTATGAGAATTAGCAAAGAAGCTGCGAGAGGCTAACACTAACCCAATCAAAATTTGTTCTCTGCTATTATCAAACGTTGACAGGCCCTTGTCTAGTTCGTCAAAATGCAAACTAATCCTTTTTATGCCTTGCTGACTCATCATCACCAGCGCATTTTGGACCAGTGCGTCAGTAAGCGCGTCTAATTCAGGAGATACACCCCCCTGAGCATTTTCAAAATCGACCTGCCCTAGGGAAACCCCAAGAACCGACGGCTTGAATGATGATTTCGAGAGCTTAAGAGATTTTGGCTTCAATACATCTTCTAGTTTAATCCGAGAACCGCCGTAGTTCTCTGTCAAAAAATGATCCGCTGCCTTTTGACTATCTTTAATTATTTTATAGTTGGAGTGGGCAAGGCATGCTTGATTTGCCTGAACAGCTATGAAGTACTTCCATGAACTAACGTAGCTTTCAACGTCAGAAACACCTAGATTCTTACGTGTCTGATGCATCTTCCATGGATAATTATCCAGGTTGACCGGAATGTTGATTTCAGTAGCGGATGATCGACCAAAAAACTTGACGAGCGCGGTTTTTCCAGAGCCCTTCCGACCCAAAACAAGGTGCTTTTTACCTGTCAATATCTCGTCAATCGCTGGTGTCTTTAGAAAATAAGACAGCACGTCGGAGTCTTGCTCGGCAGCCACATCGCCGAAGTATCTAATATCTGCAAGGTAACCCAAAACACTCTCCCGTAACTCGGACCGACAGTTTTTCCCGAAGTGTCAGCAGTCTTAGGTACATGTCAACACCGCACGGTGCCGTATCGTTTAGCCAGCGATGGAAGACGCGGTTTGGGTGCGCTAATGACAAGGTAAGCAAGCCAAAATCGCACAAGGGTGGGGAAAGCTCAGCAGCACACCCAGCTCAGTACCGTATGGTCATTGGTTTATCTGTGGCTGCGGTCTGCCACGTTCGTCGCACTTAAAGAGGGTTTCAAAGGGGCCGGTCGGACGGTCTGCGACCAATGGTGCTGCCCTGTCCCCTGCCCAAAGCGCCCCAAGCAGGACCCAAACAGCTACCCACTGGAAGGACAGTTCGGCCTCAGCCGACGCTGTTCCCTTGTGGAAGTGCCTTAAAGAAGGTGGTGCCGCTTAAATTTGCCCATGCGATAGTGCTCTCGATCCGCACCGGTTTGTCTGGTAGAAACCGGCAACGGCGATCATCGGGACCGACATCGCTTCTTGGGAATCGGTCAGAACAGTGTCGCGGTTCAGTATGGCGTTCCTCTTCTTTCGATTTGGAGCCTTCTCATGAAAACTCGTCTCGTCGTCGCCGCATTGGTTGCCGTCTCACCGCCAATTTTTGCTTTTGCAATTCATTCTGCTGCTGCTCAACAAGCGGCACCTCCGATGACCGCTGGAGCAACCTTGGCAGAGAAGCACGTTCGAACTTTATTGAAGAGCGCCGCACCGGGCGCCAAGATGGACTACAGCATACTCACGAACGAAGTCGGAAAGGCCGTGCGAGACCATCCCGAGGGCGGCGATATGATCATCAAGCTGGGCACCCCGCAGACCGTCACCTATCTCGGCGATCCTCCCGGCGGCTATCTGTTCCGCATCACCTTCGCCACCGCCAAGATCGATTTCTTTCTGGCCCTGAATGCGGCGGGGAAGATCAGCGCGATGTACTATCATCCAGCTGTCGAGATGCCTTCCTAGCCCGATGGGTTTGGCTACGTGCCGTACTTGCGGGTATATTCCGAAGCCGTGACGGCCTAGCCTAAGCCATCGCCGCGACTCGCCAACGGCATGGCGGTGACTGAGAGACGCTGCAGCGCTCCCGCTTTATGGGAGCCATGCTGTGGACAAACCGGATCGCCTCGATGACCTTGTTCGGAATGAACAGAAAGCGCGAGAACAGGCAGCGACCTGCAACGACATTTCGGCTCGCATCGCACACCTAGGTCGTGCCGCTTTATATGCAGAGATGATCAAGGCCATGAAGCTGTGATCAAGGGCGAAACCACCGCACAGCACCTAGAACGGCTGATTGCCATAATCAGTGAAGCTTTGGCCGTCGCCGACGATGGCAATCAGCAACTGGTGGGCGCGCATCTTCACAGCTTGCTTAGAACTGCTACCGCCTTGCGTGTCGTCCCTGAGACAAACAGTGGCTGAGGTTGAAGCCCGTTGACTGTCGGGTGCCGCCGCTCTCGGTAGTTAGGTGCCAGTCGACGGCTGGGCGGGCAGGTCGACCTCTGGACATCGCCCATACAAGTCGTACATCTCGGCTTGAGCTTCGAGCAGTTCGGCACAATAAATAGCCCATCGACGATAGTCGTCCGACTTGGCTCGCGATGCCCTTGATCTAAATTCGTCCGCTTGCTCGTGATACCGCTGTTCCGACATCGCCTTCGCTCCGAAAGATGTCGAATAATACCGATCCAAAACGAATTGACTATAAACTGATTTGGCCGCTGAATCATTTTTTCGCGAAAGATTTTTACAATTGAGCGTTTATTCGATGAGTTTGCACGTGATATCACAAACGCTCAAAGCGATAGGCGCCAGACAGGTAGATCCGACGTATGCTTGAAGAACGGGTCGACAGCCGTCTGATCAACGTCCAATCGGAACAATAGATGCGGCGATCTCACTCGCTATTGTCGCCTGCTGGTTCGGATTGAAGAGCTTTTCTGCGTCAAGCCGGTTGGTGACATAACCGGTCTCAACTAAAAGGGAGGGGACCCCAGGCGCTTTGAGCAAAGCGAAGTTGGCGGTCTTTATAGCCCTCGGTTTTCCATCTGCCCCGCCAAGCGCCGACCGAATCCGTACGGCCAGTTCGATAGCAAAATTCATCGACCCCCGCTGACGCAGGTTGGCCAGAATATAAGCGGTGTCATCGTCGTGATGGGCGGACTGGGCCGAACGCATCAAACGGCTGACAACAACAGCCTCGCCTGCATCGTTCAAGACATAGACCGAAGGACCACGCGCAGAACTTGGACCGCTGTCGGCGTGAATGGAGATGACGAGGTTTGGTGAGCAGGACCCGATGATCTGCCGCCGCTGTACCAGTGTGAGGTTGCGATCCGTGGCCCTCGTCATTACGACCGCCAAACCCTTTCGACGGCTAAGCTGTTTCGACAGGGCGGTTGCGATCGCGAGGGTCACCTGCTTTTCGTATCTACGTGGTATGACCGCAGGCGCTCCAACGTCCCTACCCCCATGGCCGGCATCTATTACCACCACGAAGTCCGAGGACTTGCGCGGAACGACGCACTGACCAACTGATAAAGCAAGAGCAGCTAAAACCACCATTCGCGACGAATAGCCAACCAGGATACCGAAGGCCATCACGTCGCTGGCGCCGACTTAGATGCGGCAGTGCTACACGCCGACGTTCGTTGTACCGACGCTTGGAGTACAGGAAAATTAGGCGGAGTTGGTTACCTACCCAAAGCGCCCCAAGCAGGACCCAAACAGCTACCCACTGGAAGGACAGTTCGACCTCAACCGACGCTGTTCCCTTGTGGAATTGCCTTAAAGAAGGTGGTGCCGCTTACAGGACTCGAACCTGTGACCCCCGCATTACGAATGCGATGCTCTACCAGCTGAGCTAAAGCGGCCCGACGACGGATGTATCCGGTCGAGGGGGCGGCAACTACCAGCGGTTTTGCGGGCTGACAAGCGGTTTGCGAGTTTACTTGGTGTTTACCAAGCACGGTGCACAAGTGGAGCGACGATACGGGGATTTCGGGCATGACGACGGCGCGCAGCGTAGAGGATGGACGCGCAGTGGGCGCGGAGGGCGTGGCGCTAGCGCGGGATGCGTCACGGGCGACCGCCGCCCCCGGCGCGCGCGATTCGACCGATGCTGGCGTCAACGACGTGATGTTCGATCTTGGGGGTGACGAGCGGCGTATGCACGTGCGTGCGTACAACCATTGGGTGTCGCTGCTGAAGGATCGGCCCTACCCATCGATCGCCGATCTCGAACCCGAGACGATCACCGATTTCGGCCCGCACGGCGTGCTGCTCGATTTCAGCCACGGCATGGGTGACCCGAAGATTGCGTACCTCGGTCGGGCGCTGCGCGAGGAATGCGGGCTGGAGGGGCCGATCGCGACGATCGCGGACGTGCCGAGCCGCTCGCTGCTGTCGCGGCTGACCGATCATTATCTCCAGATCATCGCCAATCGCGCACCGATCGGCTTCGAGGCGGAATTCGTCAGCAGCCGGGGGCGGACGACGCTGTACCGCGGGATCCTCATGCCGTTCGCGTCGGGCGGGGTGACGATCGACTTCATCTATGGCGTGATCAACTGGAAGGAACTCGCCGACGCGGATCTTCAGGCGACGCTGTCCGCGGAGTTGAATGCTGCCGTTCACGCGACCCCGTACGGCACGGGCGCGAACGCGCAAGTCTGGGCGGATGGGCCGAGCGGTGGCTTCGATGTCATGCCTGCCGAGCGGGAGCCCGCGGCCTTGCGGGAGCTCGTTCTGGATGATCCGTTGCCTGCCGACTATGTCCTCGTCGGCCCGCTGGGCGAGCAACTGGCGATGGCACGCGAGAACGCCGCGCAGGTTCGCGCGGCTGAAGCGCGTAGTCGTGCGGCGCTGCACCGGACGCTGGGTCGGGCGCACGACCTTGCGGTATCGGCCGAACAGGACGCCGATGATTTTGAAGCGATCCTGTTCGCTGCGTGCTTGCCAGACAGGACGGACGCGATGACGCAGGTCGTCGCGCTGGTCTTCGGCGCGAATTTCGAAGCGACCCGGTTGGAGACGTTCGCGGCGGTGCTGCGCCATGCCCGGCGGCATCAGGTGCCGGCGGGCGGACTTGCGAGCTTTGTCGGCGGTTTCGATGGCGATCTTGCCGCGATCGAAACCGCCGAACGATCCGCATCTTAGGTGCGTCGCAGCATAATCCTTCGCACCTGCCACAAGGGTTGAGATAGCCGAATAGCGGGCGCATAGGCCCTGACCTATGGCGAACCAATCGTTGAACACGCTCACCGAGACCCTTGCGGGCCGGTTGACCGAACGGGCCCTTCCGGGCGAACTCAGGGACTTCGGTGCGAGCGAGGTCGCGCAGGCCGCGGCGTTCGTGACCGCGACCGCCGCGCACCGCGACGACGGCGCGCCGGCGATCGCGATCGAGCCGATCAGCGGCGACGACACGCGGCGGCGGATGCGGCTCGCGATCGTCAACGACGACATGCCGTTCCTGGTCGATTCGATCGCCGCGGCGATCGGCGCGCAGGACATCGCGGTCGATCGGATCATCCATCCCGTGGTCCGCACGACGCGGGCACCGGACGGTACGCTGCATGCGATCGACGCGGACGGACAGGGCGCGGGTCGTCCCGAATCGATGATTTACCTGGAGATGGAGCGCGCCGATGCGCGCGACCGTCGCGGGCTGATTGAGGACCTTACTGCGGTGCTGGCCGACGTCCGCGCGGCGGTGACCGACTGGCGCGCGATGCAGGCGGCGCTCGACGACGATATTGCGATGCTGCCCGAGGGCGAAGGAGCTGCGCTGTTGCAGTGGTTCCTGAACGGGCATCTGACGCTGCTCGGGCATCAGATCTGGCATCGTGACGGGAGCGGCCGTGCCGCGCTCGGCATCGCGCGCAACGAACACCGCGTGCCGATCCTCGCCGAAGCCTCGCGCGCGCTCGCGATCCAGTGGTTCGAGGCAGGCAACGATGCGCCGCTGTTGCTCAAGTCGAATCTGATCTCGACCGTGCATCGCGCCGTGCCGCTCGACCTCGTCGTCGTGCCGGTGATGGAAGGCGCGACGGTTGCCGGGCTGTCGATCTATAGCGGGCTGTGGACCAGTGCTGCGCTGGCCGCGATGCCGCGTGACGTGCCGGTGTTGCGCACGCGACTTGCCGCGATGAAGGCGAAGTTCGGGTTCGATCCGCGCGGTCATGCCGGCAAGGCGTTGACGCATGCTTTCACCGCGCTCCCGCACGACTTGGTCATAGCGTTCGCGCCCGATGCGCTGGAGGATCTGGCGCTGACCGCAATGAGCATTGCGGATCGGCCGCGGCCGGCGCTGGTGCTTGTCGAGTCCGCGCTCGGGCGGCACCTGTTCGGGTTCGTCTGGTTGCCGCGCGACGACGTCACCACCAGCCGCCGCGTCGCGATCGGCGACATGCTGGCGGAGGCGGCGAACGCGACCGTGCTCAACTGGTCGATCGCGTTGGAGGACGGCGAGGTCGCAATGATCCGCTACACACTCGATCTGCGCGGCGATGGCCGGATGCCCGACGTCGCGCCGCTCGCGCTGCGGTTGCAGCGGATGGTGCGCGGCTGGGTGTCGGACGTCGAGGCCGCCCTGGTCGAGACGTTGCCGCCCCCGCGTGCCGCCCGGCTTGCGCTGAAGTGGGCGGCCGCGTTTCCGCAGAATTACCGCAACCTCAGCACGCCTGCGGAGGCTGCCGAGGATATCCAGCGGATCGCCGCGCTGGCCGATACGGACGCGCGTGGCGTGCGCCTCGTCCCGGGTGAGGCCGGTGCCGATCCTCAGCTGAAGATCTACAAGCTGGGTGGCGCCCTACCCCTGTCGGACGCCGTACCAGTGCTGGAGAATTTCGGCTTCCGGGTAATCGGCGAACTGCCGACGCGGTTGCGCGACGACAGCGTGCCGTTCGTCCATGACTTCGTGCTGGAGGCGAACGACGCGGCGCAGCAGAGCGATGCGCCCGTGCTCGAAGGCGCGATCGCGGCGGTGCTGGAAGGCGCGGCCGAGAACGATGCGTTCAATCGGCTGATCGTCGAACTCGGGATGCGTCCTGAGGCGATCGTGCTGTTTCGTGCGTGGTTCCGATATCTGCGGCAGGCGGGGCTTCCTTACGGGCTAACCACCGTCGTCGATGCGTTGCGGCGTGCGCCGAAGGTCGCCGCGGCATTGATCGCGCGGTTCACGGCGGTCCATCATCCGGAGCACCCGGGTAACGCGATCGAGGCGGACCAGGCGATCGAGGCGGGGCTGGACGCGGTCACCGCGATCGACGACGACCGGATCCTGCGCGCCTATCGCAACCTGATCGCGGCGACGCTGCGCACCAATGCGTTCACACCTGCCGCGTCGGAAGCGCTCGCGTTCAAGCTCGACAGCCATCTGATCCCCGGCCTCCCCGCCCCCGTGCCGTGGCGCGAAGTCTGGGTCTATTCGCCGCGCGTCGAAGGCATCCACCTCCGCGCTGGCCCGGTCGCGCGTGGCGGCCTGCGCTGGTCCGACCGTCGCGACGATTTCCGCACCGAGATCCTCGGGCTGATGAAGGCGCAGCGCGTCAAGAACGCGGTGATCGTGCCGACCGGCGCGAAGGGCGGCTTCTATCCGAAGCAACTCCCTGCCCCGTCGAACCGCGACGCGTGGCTCGCCGAGGGCACCGAGAGCTACCGGATCTTCATCCGCACCTTGCTGTCGATCACCGACAACATCGTCGAGGGCAAGGTCGTGCATCCGGACGGCGTGACGATCCTCGACGGCGAGGACCCGTATTTCGTCGTCGCCGCCGACAAGGGCACCGCGACGTTCAGCGACGTTGCGAACGCACTCGCGCTCGAACGCGGCTACTGGCTGGGCGACGCGTTCGCCTCCGGTGGCTCGGTCGGCTACGATCACAAGGCGATGGCGATCACCGCCAAGGGCGCGTGGCTGAGCGTCCAGCGGCACTTCGCCGAACGCGGCCTCGACGTGCAGAGCGAGAGTATCACCGTCGTCGGCTGCGGCGACATGTCGGGCGACGTGTTCGGCAACGGCATGCTGCTGTCGAAGACGCTGAAGGTCATCGCGGCGTTCGATCACCGCCACATCTTTCTCGATCCCGACCCCGAACCGACGACCAGCTGGGACGAGCGCAACCGGATGTTCGCGCTCCCCCGGTCGAGCTGGGCGGATTACGACACCGCGCTCATCTCGAAGGGCGGCGGCGTGTTCGCGCGCACCGCCAAGGTCGTGAAGCTGTCGCCTGAGGTGCAGGCTGCGCTCGGTGTGACGGCGAGCGAGATGGAGCCGGGCGCGCTGATCTCGGCGATCCTCAAGGCACCGGCCGACCTGCTCTGGTTCGGCGGCATCGGCACCTACGTGAAGGCCGCATCGGAGGCGAACGTCGCGGTCGGCGATCCGGCCAACGACCGCCTGCGCGTCAATGCCGAGGATCTGCGCGTGATCGCGATCGGCGAAGGCGCCAATCTCGGCGTCACGCAGGCGGCGCGCATCGCGTTCTCGGCGCGGGGCGGACGGATCAACACCGACTTCATCGACAATTCGGCGGGCGTCGACTGCTCGGATAACGAGGTCAACATCAAGATCGCGCTCAACCGCGAGATGATCGAGGGGCGGCTCGACTATGAGGACCGCAACACGCTGCTCGCGAGCATGACCGACGACGTCGCGCATCTGGTGCTGGAGGACAACCGCCTCCAGACGCTGGCGCTGTCGATCGCCGAGGCGGATGGTGCGGTCGCGATGCCGAGCTATGTGCGCGTGATCGAAATCTTCGAGGGCGCCGGGCGGCTCGATCGTGCGGTCGAGGGGCTCGCGTCGAACGACATCCTGCTCCGCCGAGGACAGGACGGTCTAGGCCTTACCCGTCCCGAACTCGCGGTGCTGCTCGCGACCGCCAAGCTCGGGTTGCAGGATGCGATCGAGCATGGCGACATCGCCAAGGACGACGCACTCAAGCCCGACCTCCATGCCGCGTTCCCCGCAGCGATGCGCGAGCGGTTCGGGACGGCGATCAACGAGCATCGGCTGCGGCCCGAGATCGTCGCGACCAAGCTCGCCAACCGGATCGTCAACCGATTGGGCATTCTCTACCCGTTCGAGCTGGCCGAAGAGGAAGGCGCGGCGATGGGCGATATCGCGGCGATGTTCGTCGTCGCCGAGCGCCTGTTCGACCTGCCGGCGCTGTGGGCGGAGATCGAGACGGCGGTGATGCCCGAGGCGGCGCGGATCGCGCTGTTCGACGAGGTGGCGGTCGCGACCCGCTCGCAGATCGCCGACCTGTTGCGCGTGTCCGCACCGGGCGCCGTGCCGGGCGAGGTTCTCGCACGGCTGGCGAAGGGGATCACGCAGCTCGACAGCCAGACCGCGGCGTTACTGCTCGAGGAAGCGAGTGCGCAGAGCAGCCGCATCGCGGGGCAGCTCGAAGCGGTCGGTGCGCCGGGCGATCTGGTACGGAAAGTCGTCCGTCTGTTCGAGATGGACGGCGCGGTCGGGCTGGCGGATCTCGGCGAGCGGCTGGCGCTCGACGAGGCGGTGGTGACGCGGGCGTTCACGCATCTCGGGCAGGCGCTAGGACTCGACTGGGCGCAGGCGAATGCGGCGCGGATCAGCCCGACCGATCCGTGGGAGCGGTTGCTGGTCGCCGGGCTGGCACGCGATTTCCAGCAATTGCGGTTGGAATTTCTCGCGCGCCGCGGTGCGCAGGATCCGCAGGGTGCGGTCGAGAAGTGGCTGCTCGCGAACGCCACGCGGGTGGCGCAGTTCAAGGCGGTGATCGACCGTGCGCGCCATGCGGCGGTGCCGAACGCGGCGATGCTGGCGCAGATCGCCGGGCAGGCGCGGGTGCTGCTGGGTCGGTGACTGCAAATTCCCCCTCCCCTCCGGGGAGAGGGTGGGGCCGGCGTGCTCTTGCGCGTGGAATGGTGAGGGGAATAGGGCTCGGGACGCGAGTCCCAACAGCCCCTCACCCTCCCGTCGCCAAGAGGCTCCTCCTTCCCTCTCCCCGAAGGGGCGAGGGACAAGTTAGGCCCGCCGCGCTGCCAACTCAGCCTTCCACTTCCGCGCGCGCCACCACATGATCACCCCGGTCACCGCCAGTACCGCCGGCAATATCCCTCCCAGGAAGATGATCACCTGCCACAGCGCACCCATGTCGGTGCCATCGTGGATCCGCCGCATCCACCGCGCCATGCCGCCCTGAGTCCGCGCGGGGGCCGCAGTCGCGCCGCCGGTGTCGTCCGCAACCTTGACCCCGATCGGCGCGGCGCCGCCCGGGCCCCTGCCCTGGAACGTCACCGTCCAGTCCGGGCTGAGGTCGGTCGGCCAGGTGACACTCCGCAACGGCGCATTGTCGACGATACCGCGCGCCTTGCCGATCGCCATCGCGAGTGGCTGCGCGGGCGACGCCAGCGGTTTCGCGCGCATCATCGCGCCGCGATCGGGACCGCCTCTCGGCCGCGACGCTTCGCCCGTGAGCTTTCCCAAAAACTGCGGGAACGAGATCCAGGCACCGGTCAACGATAGCACGAACAGCGGCAATGCGATCCAGAAGCCGAACAGGTGGTGCAGGTTGGTCTCGACGTCGCGGTGTCGTCGAAACCGCAGCCCGCGCGTCCATTTGCCCACCGTCGGCCACCACAGCCACAACCCGGTAAAGCACGACACCATCATCGCCACGCCGATCCAGCCGACGATCGAGCGCCCGACGCCGGGCAGTTGCAGGCTCCCATGCAGCACGTGCAGGAACCGCACGAGCCCGGCGTTCGACGGCGACACCTCCAGCACGCGCGCGGTCGGCGGATCGAGATACACCATCGTCCGCTGGGGAGGCCCTGGCCGAGTCGGCGCGCTGGCTGAACTGGCCGCCACGACCACCGGGCCGCCGTCGTCGGGCATCGTCAAAGTCGCGATCCGCTCGCCATGCTTCAACGCGGCGCGCACCGAGGCGACATAGCCGTCCGGCTCAACCACGGTCCTCCCCGAGACCGCATAGCGCGCCGGATCGACGATCCGGTCGAGCGCGTCGTGCCACACCAACGCCGCGCCGCTGAGCGAGAGCGGGATAATCAGGATCGCCAGCACTAGGCCGATCCACTTGTGGACCTGGAACCACGCGCGCCGCATTGCCAGTTTGTTCATTGCATTCCCCCGTGTCCGGAGCGTGGCATGGCGAACCGGTTCAAGTCCACACGAGAGACGGAGTGCAAAATGCTCTCCTCCCTGAAAGGGAGGGGTTGGGGTGGGTTGGCCTGCTTTGGTCGCGGCGTCTGGAGATGCGAAAACCGACCCACCCCCTGCCCTTCCCTTCCAGGGAGGGAAGCAGAAGTCAGGCGTCGGCCCACCGGCGTAGCAGGTTATGATACACACCCGTCAGCCGCACGGTCGCCGGATCGCCCTGGCCTTGTGCGGCCGCGACCGCCTGCACGCCCTGGTCGAGATCGAACAGGATCCGCCGAGCGCCGTCGTCACGCACCATCGACTGGAGCCAGAAGAACGACGCGGTACGCACCCCGCGGGTGACCGGCGTCACCCGGTGCAGGCTGGAGGCGGGATACAGCACCATGTGCCCGGCGGGCAGCTTGACCGACTGCGGGCCGAACTGATCCTCGATCACCAGTTCGCCGCCGTCATACGTGGCGGGGTCGTCGAGGAAGAGCGTTGCGGACAGGTCGCTGCGGATGCGGAAATCGGTGCCGCGCTTCATTCGGATCGCGTTGTCAACGTGCAGCCCGAAATCCTGTCCGCCGGCGTAGCGGTTGAACAGCGGCGGGAACACTTTCAGCGGGAGCGCCGCCGCCACGAACAGCGCGGACCGGCCGAGCGCATCGAGGACCATCCCGCCAGCCTCGCGCGCGGCGGCTGAGTCCTCCGGTAGTTGCTCGTTCCGCTTGGCGAGCGCGCTCTGTGGACCCGACGTCGCGTTGCCGTCGATCCACTCGGCTTGGTCGATCAATGCGCGGACACGGGCAACGCCGGCCGCATCGAGGACGTCGGGGATCGCGATCAGCATGGCATCACCCTAGAATGCGGCGGCGATACCGGCAAACGCCCTGTACCGCCGCCGGGCATCACAGGCTGTAGAACAGCGTCAGCCGCACCGAGCGCGCCTCGCCCGGCGTCGCCCAGCCATTGTTGCGAATGCCGGTGTAGTATTTCTCGTTGGTGAAGTTCTGCACGTTGAGCTGCGCGGTCAGGCCGTTGCCCACGGTGTACGACAGGAACGCGCGATGCGTCAGGTAGTCCGCCGAGTGGAAGACCGGCGTCACCACGGTCGTCGGCGCGAGCGGGGTGGCCAGCGCGCTGTTGTTGAGCGCGAACGCCCCCTGATAGGTCAGGCCGTAGCCGAGCTGGAGACCGAACGGCAGCGTGTAGGTGGTGAACAGGCTGCCCGAATGCTTCGGCGTGTTGGTGAGCTGCTGCCCCGCCTGCGTATCGAGGATCGCGGCTGAGTTGCCGCACGGGTTGGTCGTCGTCGTGGTCGTGCCGACGGTCGTACGGACCGGACCCGGATTGGCAAGACAGAAGTTCGAGACGCTCTGGAGGACCTTAGCCTTCAGATACGTGTAGTTGGCGAAGATCGAGAAGGCGTGCGAGATGCTGCCGCTAGCGCCCAGCGCGATGCCGTCGACGCGCGAGCGGCCGTCGTTGACGCCGAGCGTCGTGACGATCGGGTCGTTCGTGGCGACGCGGTAGTTGGTGCGCTCGTTACGGAACACCGCTGCGGTCAGTTGCAGCTTACGCGCGAACAGGTCCGCCTTCGCGCCGAGCTCGTAGTTCACGGCCTTTTCCGGCTTCACATCGCACGGATCCAGCTGGCCCGCGGGCGCATTTATTAGCGTACCGCAGCCGAGCCGGACGGTCGCCGACGTCGGCGTGGTCGCGTTGCCATACGATGCGTACAGGCTGACGGTCTCGATCGGCTTGAAGTTGATGCCGGCTCGGTACGAGAACAGGGTCTCGTCACTCGTCTGGTTCAGTCCGCGCGTATAGGCGCCGAGCGTCGCGTCGGGCACGACCGAGAAGGTATCGGCGCGGAAACGGCCCTTGGCATGTTCGTAGCGCAGGCCGAAATTGACCTCGATCTGCGGGATCACCTTGATCGTGTCGAACGCGTAGACCGCCGCATTGCTCGTCGTGCCCTGCGACCGGCCGGCCTGAATGAAGTTGAACGGGCCGGTGTAGTTGGTGTTCGGGTTGGCGAGGTTGATCGGTGGCTGGGCGACCGTCGCACCGGTCGCGGTACGCAGCGTGTTGCCCGTGACGATCGTGTAATCCTCTTGCGAGACCGACGCGCCGAGGACCAGCGTATGCTCGAGCCCCGCGGTATCGAAGACCGAGCGGAGATCGGTCTGGTTATAGAGGATCTGGTTCTCCTGGTTTCGGACGAAACCGCGTGGGCCGCTGGGATAATAGGTGCCGGGTATGTTCTGACCCGGAGCGGTTGCCGTCGGAGCAATACAAACCGCCGGCATCGTCGCGACGTTGGTCAGCGGCTGCGGCTGGAATCCGGTCGACAGGCAGAACACACCCTGCGGCGCGCTGGTCAGCGAATCCTGTTGGACGCGCTGCCACCGGCTCAGGTTGCGGATCGAGACCTTGTCGGAGAAGCTGTGGCTGACCGTGGCGGTCGCCTGGTCGACGGTGATGTCCTGCTTGTCGAGGTTCCGGATGCCGTAATAGGCGGAGTTGTCGGCACCCGGCAGCGGCCCGTTGTTCACCGCATTGCGGAAGTACGGCACGCCGTAGACGGGGACGTTCTCGTCCTCCTGATGCAGATATTGCAGCGTCAGGCTGGTCGGGCCCTCGACGCCGACGATCAGCGAGGGGGCGACGGCCCAACGCTTGTTGTACTCGACGTCGCGGCCAGGAATGTCGTTCTTGTGCGCGACCGCATTGAGGCGGACCGCGACGAGGTCACTGACGCGGACGTTCGAGTCGAGCGTGGTGCGATAATAATCGTCGGTGCCGACGCCGCCCGACACGACCGTCAGCGTCTCCGCCTGCGGGCGCTTGGTGACGAGGTTGATCGTGCCACCGACCGATCCGCCGCCACCGAACACGCTGTTCGCGCCGTTATAGACCTCGACCTGTTGCAGGTTGAACGTCTCGCTGCGGCTATACTGCGCGCTGTCGCGGACGCCGTCGATCGTGATGTCGTTGTTGGCGGAATAGCCGCGCAGGTTGATGCTGTCGCCGTAGCCGCCGCCGCCTTCCCCCGCACCGAAGGTGATGCCGGGGATCGTCTGCAACACGTCGCGCAGGGTGAGCAGGTTCTGCTTGCGGATGGTCTGGTCGCCGATGATCGTGACCGTCTGCGTCGTGTCGAGCAGGCTGCGCGTCGCCTTCGGGCTCTCCAGCGTGGTCGCGGGAACGGTCTTGCCGTTGACGACGATTTCGTCGCGGTTGAGCTGTTTCTCCTGGTCGTCGGCCGCGTGGACCTTTGCCGATTCAGCTGGGCGATCGGCGGCGTAGGCTGGTGCGCTGGCAATGAACCCTACGCACGAAAGCGCAAGAAATGCAGGCGCGGCGGACGAACGCGACGTGAGACCAGACATGCGAAACCCCTTATTGTTGCGGGTTCGCTATTGAGAGTCGTTCTCACTGTCAACGCTATTGCGACTAATTCTCATGCAGCGGTTGAGAACAGCCATGATCTCAAGGCGCTAGCGAGGTTCGGGGGAGCGTCCGCTTGTATGCGGATAGCGTCGATTTCGGCGACGAGTGCCGACAAGGGCAAGGCGAGGCGCATCGCGGCGGCTTCCAGCGCCTGCCAGAAAATGGGTTCGAGGCTGATCGAGGTCTGGTGGCCGGCGATCGTGATCGAGCGCTTGACGGGTCCGTGGAAGCCTCCCGCGGGCGCCGCAATCAGGCCACCCGCGGTCATGCGTAGATCACTCGGTATCGAACAGCGATGCGAGCTGTTCGATGATCGTCCCACCCAGCTGTTCGACGTCCATGATCGTGACGGCGCGCGCGTAATAGCGGGTGACGTCGTGGCCGATGCCGATCGCGACCAGCTCGACCGGCGACTTGCTCTCGATCCAGCCGATCACCTGGCGCAGATGACGTTCCAGATACGAGCCGGAGTTCACCGACAGCGTCGAATCGTCGACCGGGGCGCCGTCGCTGATCACCATCAGGATACGGCGCTCCTCGGGCCGCGCGACCAGCCGCGCATGCGCCCACATCAGCGCCTCGCCGTCGATATTCTCCTTCAGCAACCCCTCGCGCATCATCAGGCCTAGCGAGTTGCGCGCGCGGCGCCACGGCTCGTCGGCGCGTTTGTAGACGATGTGGCGGATGTCGTTGAGCCGGCCCGGCTGCGGCGGACGACCTGCGGCGAGCCAGGTCTCGCGGCTCTGCCCACCCTTCCACGCGCGCGTCGTAAAGCCGAGGATCTCGGTCTTCACGCCGCACCGCTCCAGCGTGCGGGCGAGAATATCCGCGCTGATCGCCGCGATCGAGATCGGGCGCCCGCGCATCGATCCTGAATTGTCGATCAGCAACGTCACGACGGTGTCGCGGAAATCGGTCTCGCGCTCGGCCTTGTAGCTCAGCGACAGCGTCGGGTTGACGATCACGCGTGCTAGCCGCGCCGCGTCGAGGATTCCCTCCTCCTGGTCGAAATCCCACGACCGCGACTGCTGCGCCATCAACCGTCGCTGAAGCCGGTTCGCGAGTTTCGACACGGTCGATTGCAGGTGGACGAGTTGCTGGTCGAGATAGCCGCGCAGACGTGCGAGTTCGTCGGCGTCGCACAGCTCGGTGGCGGCGATCACCTCGTCGAACTGCGTCGTCCACGGCTTGTAGTCGAACGCGCCGCCCATGTCCGCGAAGGGACGGTTCGGGCGGACCGGCTGCATGCCTTCCTCGCCGTCGTCACCGGGCTCGCCGTCGATGTCGTCCATCGACTCGTCGCTCTGCTCCTGGCCGTCGCTTTCCTCGTTCTGCTGCTCGGACTGTTCACCGCGCGCCTCGACTTCGCCCTGGCCATCCTCGCCCTGGTCGTCGCCTTCGTCGCCCTCGTCCTGCTGCTGCTCGTCGGTGCCCTCGTCCTCGGAGCCGCCTTCGTCGCTCTCCTCGGGGACCTGATCGCCCTCGACCAGTTCGAGTTCCTGCAGCATTTTTCGCGCAAGACCCTGGAACGCCTTCTGGTCGTCGAGCGCATAGGCCAGCGCGTCGAGATCGGTCTTGCTCTCGATCCACTCGCGGACCAGCGCGAGACCGGGTGCGGCGATCGCGGGGGATTCCTGCCCGGTCAGCCGCTCGCGCACCATCAGGCCGAGCGCCGTCGACAGCGGCACCTCGTCGCGATTGCGCGCGCGTGTGATGGGGTCTGCACGCAAACGAACGTCGAGTGCGCGTTCAAGATTTTCAGTGATGCCGGCATAGCCGCGCGCCCCGAGCGCCTCCACGCGTGCAGTCTCAACAGAGTCGAACACCGCGCGCGCAACCGCCTCGACGGGCGCTGCACGATTATGCACCGCGATGTCGTGATGCTTCAACCGCAGCGCGAAGCCGTCGGCGAACCCACGCGCCTCGGCGACCTGCTCCAGCGGCAGGGCACGCGCGGGCATAGGCACCTTGATGTGCTTGCCGCTCTGGGTCGGCGCATCGGCGGTGAAGGCGAGTTCGACCTCCGGCTCCTCCGAGATCGCACGCGCGGTGCCGGCAAGAACCGCCTTGAAGCGATCGAGAGGGGTTTCGTTGGCCAAAGGTTTAGGCCTTGCCCACCACGCTCTCAGGCAAGTCCTTGCCGAACACGCGCTGGTAATATTCGGCGACCAGCGGCCGTTCCGCCTCGTCGCACTTGTTGAGGAACGACAGGCGGAACGCGAAGCCGACGTCGCCGAAGATCAGCGCGTTCTGTGCCCAGGTGATCACCGTACGCGGGCTCATCACGGTCGAGATGTCGCCGTTGACGAAGCCCTTGCGCGTCATGTCGGCGACGCGGACCATGTTCTCGACGGTCTTCTTGCCCTCGGGCTTGTCGTATTCGCCCGACTTGGCGAGCACGATCTGCGCCTCGACCTTGGCCGGCAGATAGTTGAGCGTCACGACGATGTTCCAGCGGTCCATCTGGCCCTGGTTGATTTGCTGCGTGCCGTGATACAGCCCGCTCGTATCGCCCAAGCCCACCGTGTTGGCGGTCGCGAACAGGCGGAACCACGGGTTCGGGCGGATCACGCGGTTCTGGTCGAGCAGCGTCAGCTTGCCCTCGGTTTCCAGCACGCGCTGGATCACGAACATCACGTCCGGGCGGCCCGCGTCGTACTCGTCGAACACCAGAGCGGTCGGAGTCTGCAACGCCCACGGCAGCAGGCCTTCGCGGAATTCGGTGATCTGCTGGCCGTCCTTCAGGACGATCGCATCGCGCCCGATCAGGTCGATACGGCTGATATGCGCGTCGAGGTTGATGCGGATGCACGGCCATTTCAGGCGCGCCGCGACCTGCTCGATATGCGTCGACTTGCCGGTGCCGTGATAGCCCTGGACCATCACGCGACGGTTATGTGCGAAACCGGCAAGGACGGCGAGCGTCGTATCGGCATCGAAGACGTAGGCCGGATCGAGATCGGGCACGCGCTCGTCGGCTTCGGAGAATGCCGGCACTTCCATGTCGGAATCGATCCCGAACATCTCACGCACCTTCACCATGCGGTCGGGTGCGTCGAGGATCGTGGTCTCGCGGCTGTCGGGCTGGGTATTCGGGATATCGGTCATGTTGGCCTCGTGTTCCCGGTAGCTCTAGGCCAAGCGCGGGCAGTTACTCAACCGCCGCTGTACGATTGGTCGGGCGATTGACCGGAAGAGTTAGACGAACCTCTCGCCAGCCGTGCGGTTCCGGCGGGAGCGTCGTGAAATATCGATCAGAGTAAGTATGGATCACATTCCCGTTACGTCAGGCAAACGCCGTGGCACCTTTCAGATGCTGGTAGGCCGCGATCACCTTCTGCAATTCGGCTTCATGCGCCCGGTCGCCGCCGTTGCGGTCGGGATGATAGCGGCGGACGAGTTCGCTGTAGCGTTTGCGCAAGGCCGTGCGGTCGGTGTCCGTGCCGAGTCCCAGAACGCGCAACGAGCGCCGCTCGCCGTCGGACAGCACGCGGCCGTCCTTACGCGCCGCCGCCATCCGCTCGCCAAACCGCGCACCGATCGCGTCGATCGGGTCGGCGAAGTCCGCCCATTTCGGCGGGGTATCGCCGCCCCCGTGCGCAAACGCACGCGTTTCGCGTTCCCAACCCGCCATCGGCCGCTGCGCATGGTGGATCTCGTCCGCGGTCATGCCGTCGAAGAAATTATACCCCGAATTGAACGCGCGGACATGTTCCAGGCAGAACCAGCGGAATTGCGGCGGACCGCCGTCGCTCGGACCTTCGAGCGGCGGCGCGCGAAATTCGCCAGGCTCCTCGCAGTCGCGCCACATGCAGACGCGCCCCGTCCCTTCCACGCGGCCGTGAAACCGTGGGCTGGGGCGTTCTTTCCGCTCTTTTCGATCGTCGTCCGCCACCGGCTCCCCGCCCTTCCAAAACGGGCTATATAGGAAGCATGACAGACCTCGCCACCGGCTCCGTACAGGACCAGATCACCGCCCGCCTTACCGCGACACTTGCCCCGACGCAGCTGACCGTCGTCAACGAGAGCGGCCTTCACGCCGGCCATATGGGCGACGACGGCACCGGCGAGACGCATTTCCGCGTCGAGGTAGAAACTCCGCAGTTCGAAGGCCTTAATCGCGTCGCGCGCCAGCGGCTCGTGAACCAGGCGCTCGCCGAACTGTTGAGCACGAAGATTCACGCGCTCGCCATCAAGGCCCGCGCGCCTGGGGAGATTTGATGGCGTACAAGCTCTGGTACTGGCCCTCCCTCCAAGGACGCGGCGAGTTCGTCCGCCTCGCGCTCGAAGGCGCCGAGATCGCGTATGAGGATTGCGCGCGTGGCGTAGGCGAAGAGGGTTTGCTCGCCGATCTGAACGACCGCACCGGACGGACACCGTTCGCGCCGCCGTATCTGGAGCTCGACGGTCTGGTGATCGCGCAGGTCGCCAACATCCTGATGTATCTCGGCGAGCGCCACGGCCTCGCGCCGTCGAACATGGCGGACCGGCTTTGGCTCAACCAGCTCCAGCTGACGATCGCCGACCTCGTCGCGGAGGTCCACAACGTCCATCATCCGGTCGCGATGATGGACTATTACGACGACCAGAAGCCCGAGGCCGCACGTGCCGCCAAGCAGTTCCGCGAGGCGCGGATGCCGAAGTATTTGGGACATTTCGAGGATGCCGCGCAGGCCAATGCGGGCGACTGGCTGATCGATCACAAGTGGAGCTACGCCGATACGTCGCTGTTCCAGGTGATCGAGGGGCTGCGCTACATGTTCCCACAGCGGATGAAGACGCTCGAACCCGACTATCCGAACCTGATCCGCATCCACGATCAGGTCGCGGCGCTTCCCGGCATCAAGGCGTATCTCAAGAGCGACCGCCGCGTTGCCTTCAACACGGACGGCATCTTCCGTGCCTATCCCGAACTGGATGCCGAATGAGTTGCTCACGATCCTCCCCCGCCAGGGGGAGATGGATCGCGCAGCGAGACGGAGGGGGCGGTAAATGCTGACTGGTGTTCCGTGTCCTCCCCCTCCGTCAGGCTATGCCTGCCACCTCCCCCTGGCGGGGGAGGATCGATGAGCGAGCGCACCTCACGCCCGGCCGCACGTATCTTGCTTGTCGACGGCCAAGACCGCGTGCTGATGTTCCGCTTCACCCCGACCGATCGCCCGCCGCTTTGGTGCACGCCCGGCGGCGCAGTCGATCCGGGCGAGAGCTACGCCGCCGCCGCCCGTCGCGAACTGTGGGAGGAAGTCGGCCTCGACATCGACTGCGGTCCCGAAGTCGCGCGCCGCGTCGTCGACTTCCGCACCTTCGAATGTGTGGAGGTGACCGCGGACGAACGCTATTTCCGGATCGATGTCGACACCTGCGACGTGAAGGCGGGCAATCTCACCGAACAGGAGAAGCAACTGCTCGTCGGTCACCGCTGGTTTTCCCGAAACGACATCGCGGGCTTCCACGAAACGCTCTATCCAGCAGACCTGGTCGAACTGCTCGACGCCACGGAACCTGCCAAGGGATAACGCCATGCTCGATGATTTCGTCCTCCAGACCATCCTGCCGTCGACGCACGATCTCGGCGGCTTCAAGGTCCATCGCACGCTGCCGAACAAGGAACGGACGATGGTCGGGCCGTTCCTGTTCTTCGACCAGATGGGCCCGGCGCATCTCGAGGTCGGGCAAGGCATCGACGTGCGCCCGCATCCGCATATCAACCTGTCGACCGTCACCTATCTGTTCGATGGCGCGATCGATCACCGCGATTCGCTCGGCACGCAGGCGCGGATCGAGCCGGGCGCGGTCAACCTGATGACCGCGGGTCACGGCATCGTCCATTCAGAGCGCTCGCCCGGCGACGAGCGTGCCGAAGGGCCGAACCTGTCGGGTATCCAGACCTGGCTGGCGATGCCCGAGGCGGTCGAGGAGATCGACCCGGCGTTCGAGCACGTCACCAAGGCACAGTTGCCGACGATCGAGGCGCACGGCGCACGCTCGCGGATCATCATGGGGAGCCTGTGGGGCCAGACCGCGCCGACCACGACCTATTCGGGGACGATCTACGCCGACATCGCGCTCGATCCCGGCGCGAGCGTGCCGATCGACGCAGCCGCCGAAGAGCGCGCGATCTACCTGGCGATGGGCGAAGCGACGCTGGAAGGCGTGAGCCTCGAACCGCAGGTGCTGTACGTGCTCCGACCCGGCATTTCCGCGACGCTGCGGTCCGCGCATGGCGGCCGCGCGATGCTGTGCGGCGGCGATGCGTTCACGACGCCGCGCCACGTCTGGTGGAACTTCGTCAGCTCGAACCGGGATCGTATCGAACAGGCGAAGCGCGACTGGAATGCGGGGAATTTTCCGAAAGTCCCCGGCGACGAAAAGGAATGGATCGAAATCCCCGCGATCCCGAAGACGGTCAGCTATCCTTGATCTTTCCCCTCCCGCGTGCGGGAGGGGGTAGGGGGTGGGCGCGCGCTGTCGCCGCCCACGCCGTTTGAAACTGGCCGCGAACCCACCCCCGGCCCCTCCCGCAAGCGGGAGGGGAGGAGAAAGCTCATCCTCCCCTCCCGCTTGCGGGAGGGGTCGGGGGAGGGCATGATCCAGGGGCAGCGCGACGGGTAGGCCCTCCCCTAACCCCTCCCGCCAGCGGGAGGGGAATGATGTCGGACCTACAACGCATCGCGTTATCCACGGGCGTCGAACTCGACGTAGCGATCAGCGGCGACCCGGCGAACCCGCCCGTCATCCTCCTCCACGGCTTCCCCGAGTCGCATCGTACGTGGCGCGACATCGCCCCGGACCTCGCCCGCGACCATTACGTGATCGCCCCCGACCAGCGCGGGTTCGCGCGCTCGTCCAAACCCGAGGGCGTCGACAGCTACACACCCGACAAGATCGTCGCCGACCTGATCGCGCTCGCGGATCACCTCGACATCGACCGCTTCACGCTGATCGGCCACGACTGGGGCGGCGCGGTGTCCTGGATGGCTGCGCTGCGCCACCCCGAGCGCATCGCGAAGCTCGTCATCATTAACGCGCCCCACCCGCTCGTCTTCCAGCGGACGATGTTCGACGACCTCGAACAGCGCGCCGCAAGCCAGTATATCCGCGCCTTCCGCAACCCCGATCTCGAAAAGCACATCGAGTCGATCGGGCTCGAAACCTTCTTCGACACCAGTTTCTCGAAGCACGCCGATCTCGCCGCGATGGCCGAGGACAAGGCCGCCTATCTCGATGAATGGGGCCAGCCCGGCGCGATCACCGGCATGCTCAACTGGTACCGCGCGAGCGCGATCGTCGTTCCCGAGATGGACGAGACTCCGCTCCGCCCGGCCTTTCTCGATGCACCGTTTCCGCCGACCGCGATGCCAGTGCTGGTGATCTGGGGAATGAAGGACAGCGCGCTGCTGCCAAGCCAGCTAGACCTTGGCGATTACGTGCCCGACCTCACGATCGAGAAGATCGATGCGGGGCACTTCGTGCCGTGGCAAAAGCCTGACGCGGTGATCGCCGCGATGCGCCGCTGGGGGATTTGACCCTACCGTCGGTCAGTGATGCCCGCCCCTCGGTCAGCGATGTATGTGTCCTTCGCCGGGGGACCGTATCCAGCGGCGCAGGTCCGCGTAGCATTCGACCGAACCTTCGCCACCTGTCTAAATCCTGACCATCACATTCTGCGATCGTTCAGCGCGGCGGGAGCAAAAGCCTGTCCATGCCGTTGATCCGGCGTCGATACAGGAGAGCAATCATGCGTAAGATGATACTTGCGGCCGTAGCTGCCGCCACCCTCGTCCCCACCTTCGCGACCGCGCAGAGCTATGGCGAAGTCCGCCGCGACCAGCGCGAAGTCCGCGAGAGCCGCCGCGATCTTCAGGAAGCGCGCCGCTACGGCGACCGCGGCGATATCCGTGATGCCCGTCGCGAACTGCGCGAGGATCGCCAGGAGCGCCGCGAGGATTGGCGCGACTATCGCCGTACGCACGGCAACCTCTATCGCCGCCCAGCCTATGCCGGCCCGCGCGGCTATCGCTATCGCCCGGTCAGCGTCGGCTACCGGTTCGCGCCCGAATATTACGGCCGCAACTATTGGGTGAACGACTACCAGACCTACCGCCTGTCGCGCCCGGCCTATGGCTATCAGCGCTGGGTCCGCTACGGCCGCGACGTCGTTTTGGTCGACACCCGCTCGGGTCGCGTCGTGCAGGTCAACAACGGCTTCTTCTACTAAAACCTTCTACCAAGTTGTGCGGTCCGGGAGCGATTCTGGGCCGCACTCGTATCGGGCGCCTCAGTCCTTCTCGTACGCTCCACGTCGCATGACATAATCGCGCGTCTCGTACGGCGGCGACAATCCCTCGACCCAGGCGCCATGCGCGTGCGTCAGCGCGACTAGTTCCATTGCCCGCTCCCCCGGCCAGCCACGCACGCGGACCTCATGCCTGTGCAGATCGCGGTTGGGTTCCATCATCACCCAGCCGAGCGGTCGCTCGACCGTCGCACGCGCGCCTGCCGCCTCCATTGCGACCCGGATCCGCTCGCGGGAGGTCGCCGGCAGATACTGCCACACCACCGAATGCATCAGCACGCGCGTGACGCCCTCGGGCTGCGGCTCGGCCAATTGCGCCTCGACCCAGTCCGCCGCATCGCTTTCGACCAGATCGACGCCGCCCGCGCGCACCATGGCGATCGCGGCCGCAAGCCGCGCCTGTCGCTCGACCGCATCGACCCAGACATACGCCTCGAGTCGCGCCGCCGCGACCGGGTCGGCGACGTCGACTGGGTGGATATCGACGCCGCGTGTCGACTTGATCTCCACTGGCGCGCTTGGCGGCGGCGCGCCGCCCCATTCGGGGTGGATCGTCACAGGCGATGTATCCGGCCCGACCGTCACGCCGCCGAGATCGAACCGATAGCGATCGATCAGCAGGTTCAGCCCCGCGCTCGATCCGATCTCCAGCACCTCGAACCGCGGCCCGTACCGCTCGGCCAGATGCAATATGCCGGTCATCATTCCGGCGGACCGCGCAGCCTCGTTGGTCTGCGGCGGTCCGTCGAGCCACGGCAGCAATGCCGCATCGTGCGCGACGAACGTTCCTTTCAACGTCGCCGACACACGCGATGGGTTCGTCTCTGCGCCGGAGAATACCGCAGAAAGCGCCGGATCGAGGCCCGCGCGGTGCAGCGCATGCAGCCCGCCGACCAGCCGCAACGCCAGTGCATCCGCGACCGGCTCGCCCTGCCAGTCGAGCACCCGCCGCCCCGTCTCGCTGTCCCGATCGAGCGCGTCCGCCAGCGCGGTGCAGACACGCGCCGTGATCGGCGCGTCCATCGCGGTGCAATAGCCCGCCTGGATTTCGAACGCCGAGCAACTTGCCTTTACATTTGCCATGCGCAGGTTGTTGCACCCGCCATGCCCCCCCCGTAAAGCCCGGCGCGTGCTAGAGTCCAAGATCATCATCGCCGTCCCCAAGGGACGCATCCTTGCCGAGGCCTTGCCGTTGCTCGCGCGCGCCGGGGTGCATCCCGAAGCGTCGTTCTCGGACGAAAACTCGCGTGCGTTGCGCTTTGCGACCAACGATCCGGCGATCTCGCTGATCCGGGTGCGCGCGTTCGACGTCGCGACCTTCGTTGCGCACGGGGCGGCTCAGTTGGGGATCGTCGGGTCGGACGTGATCGCCGAGTTCGGCTATTCGGAACTGTACGCGCCGGTCGACCTCGGCATCGGGCATTGCCGGCTGTCGGTCGCCGAACCCGCCGAGATGGCGGCGCAGGACGATCCGCGCGGCTGGAGCCACGTCCGCGTCGCGACCAAATACCCGCATGTGACGGCGGCGCATTTCGCGGCCCGCGGCGTGCAGGCGGAGTGCGTGAAGCTCAACGGCGCGATGGAATTGGCGCCGACTTTGGGGCTGGCACCGCGGATCGTCGATCTCGTTTCGTCGGGGCGGACGTTGCTGGAGAATGGGCTGGTCGAGGTCGAGACGATCATGGAGGTCACCAGCCGCCTCGTGGTCAACCGCGCCGCGATGAAAACGCGCAGCCGGGTCGTGCCGTTGGTCGAGGCATTCCGTCGCGCGGTAGAGCAGGAAAGCGCAGCATGAGCGCGCTCCTCTGCCCCCCTTCCCGCATGCGGGAAGGGGCTGGGGGTTGGGCTCGCGCTTCCCTCCAGCTTAACGCCAGTGGTGAGCGCGTGCCCACCCCCAGCCCCTCCCGCATGCGGGAGGGGGGCAAGTGATCCGCCTTTCCACATCCGACGCGGACTTCGCGACCCGCTTCACCGCGTTGGTCGAAGATCGCCGCGAATCCGACGCGGGCGTTACGCAGGACGTCGCCGCGATCATCGCTGCAGTCCGCCGCGACGGTGAAACCGCGCTCCGCGACCTTACGCAGAAGCACGACCGCCACGACCTCGAAGCCACCGGCTGGCAGATCGACGCCGCCGACTGCAAGGCCGCGTTCGACGCGCTCGACCCCGACCTGCGCACAGCGCTCGAACTCGCCGCCACCCGTATCCGCGCGTATCACGAGAAACAACGCCCGCTCGACAGCGACTCGGTCGACTCCGCGGGCGTCAGGCTTGGCGCGCGCTGGCTCCCCGTCGACGCGGCCGGCATCTACGTTCCCGGTGGACGTGCCGCCTACCCCTCGTCGCTGCTGATGAACGCGATCCCCGCCAAGGTCGCGGGCGTTGGCCGTCTCGCGATGGTGACGCCGACACCGGATGGTCAGATCAACCCGCTGGTCCTCGCCGCCGCACATCTCGCGGGCGTCGATGAAGTCTGGCGAGTAGGTGGCGCGCAGGCTGTCGCCGCGCTCGCGTACGGCGCGGGCCGGATCGAGCCGGTCGACGTCATCACGGGCCCCGGCAACGCCTGGGTCGCGGAAGCCAAGCGCCAGGTTTACGGCGTCGTCGGCATCGACATGGTCGCGGGTCCCTCGGAAATCGTCGTCGTGGCGGACGCGCTCAACGACCCCGAATGGACCGCCGCCGACCTGCTCAGCCAGGCCGAGCACGACATTACCACGCAGTCGATCCTGTTCACCGACGACGCCGCCTTCGCGGACAAGGTCGCGGATGCCGTCGACCGCCAGTTACGCGAGCTGGCTACGGAGGCGGTCGCGCGCGTTGCTTGGGAGACCAATGGCGCGATCGTCGTCGTCGACACGCTGGCGGACGCGATCCCGCTGGTCGACCGCCTCGCCGCCGAGCATCTCCAGCTGGCGATCCCCGACCCGCAAGGCTTCTTCGACCACATCCGCCATGCAGGTTCGGTCTTCCTAGGCCGCTACACCCCCGAGGCGATCGGCGATTACGTAGCCGGCCCGAACCACGTCCTCCCAACCGGCCGTCGGGCGCGGTTTGCCAGCGGGTTGTCGGTGCTCGACTTCATGAAGCGCACCAGTTTCTTGGCGTTGGACGAGGCGTCCTTGCGCGAACTCGGCCCTGCAACGGTTGCACTGGCCAACGCCGAGGGACTTCCAGCGCACGCAAAATCAGTGGCGCTGCGGCTGCGGCTCAACAGTTAGATTTGTTCACGCGGAGGCGCGGAGACGCGGAGGTGTCGACCTAGCCGCGTAGCGGCCGTTCAATCATCGGCGGATGAAGAGATCGAAGCGGCTGCGCCGCACGCAACATCTCCGCGCCTCCGCGCCTCCGCGTGAACAAACCTTCTTCCCGGTCCGTCCGAAACGCAAAGGGCTGACACACAGCCCCCCCGCGCCTACAGGCAACCGCTTATGACTCGAACCGCCCCCCGCACCAAGGCGCGTGCCGCCGCTCGCCTCGCCGCCGTCCAGGCGACGTACCAGCACGAGATGGAGGGCACCGCGATGCCCGTCCTGCTCAACGAATTCCACCAGCACCGGCTCGGCGCGACGATCGAAGACGTCGAATATGCCGAGGCAGACGTCGATTTCTTCGACGACCTGGTGAGCGGCGCCAACGCGCGCGCCGGCGAGATCGATGTGCTGATCGAGGGCAAGCTGGCGAAGGGCTGGACGCTCGCGCGCCTCGACAAGCCGATGAAGGCGATCATCCGGGTTGGGACGTATGAGTTGCTGGCGCGCAAGGACGTGCCGGTCGCCGCGGTGATCAGCGAATATGTCGATGTGGCACATGCGTTCTACGACAAGCGCGAGTCGGGGTTCGTGAACGGATTGCTCGACGGTATCGCCAAGGAAGTGCGTGCCTGACGGACTCCCTCTCCCTCTGGGGAGAGGGTCGGGGTGAGGGGCTGCCAAGCAGTATGCCGCCTGGAACAGCCCCTCACCCCAGCCCTCTCCCCGGAGGGGAGAGGGAGCAGAAAGTGACCGAAGCCGAGTTTATTGCCGCTCTCCGCCGGCTCCCGCTGCACCGGGCGGCGCTTGGGCTCACCGACGATACCGCGCTACTCGACGCTGGCCCGCTCGTCGTCACGACCGACACGCTGGTCGAAGGCGTGCATTTCCTGCCGGCCGATCCGGCGGAGGACGTCGCGTGGAAGCTGGTCGCGACCAACCTCTCCGACCTCGCCGCCAAGGGCGCGAACCCCGAGGGGATCCTCCTCAACTACCCGCTCGGCGACGACGCCTGGGACCGCGCGTTTCTCGAAGGCCTTGCCGACGTTCTGACGACGTTCGACACGCGCGTCATCGGTGGCGACACCGTGACGCTGCCCCCCAACGCCCCCCGTGTCCTGACCGTCACCGCCTTCGGTAGCGACGCCGCCGCCCCTGCTCGCAATGGCGCGCGGGAAGGCGATGCGCTCTACGTCACGGGCACGATCGGCGACGCGGGCGCGGGGCTCGCCATCGCACTCGGCAAGCAAGGCCCAGCCGAGCTGCTCGCCGCATATCGTCGCCCACAGCCACAGCTCGCCGATGGACGCATCCTCGGCCCCCACGTTCACGCAATGATGGACGTATCCGACGGGCTGCTCATCGACGCGTCCCGCATGGCGTCAGCCAGCAACCTCGCCGTCAGCATAGACCTCGCCCGCGTCCCCCTCTCGGCCGCTTACCGCACCTTCTCCGGCGACCGGCTCGCCGCAGCCACGGCGGGAGACGACTACCAGCTTCTTTTTGCTGCACCGCAAGATTTCGTAACCGACGCCACGCAAATCGGCGGGTTCTCGACCGGCTCGGGGCTTACGCTTCACGACTGCGGCAAACCCGTCCCGCTCCCGCCAAGTCTAGGCTACGAACACACACCCCGAGGATAACTTGCGCAATGCCCCCGCACTGGTAGGTTCCTTACATCGGGACTCGGCAAAGTCGGGACCGGAGAGGACCTGACAAGAGGGATAGCGCCGTATGACGACCGTCTATTTGGCCATGATCTGCGGCGTCATCGCCGTCCTATATGGTTTCGTCACCAGTCGACAGGTGCTCGCGGCCTCCCCCGGCAACGCAAAGATGCAGGACATCGCCGCCGCCATCCAGGAAGGCGCGAAGGCCTATCTCGGCCGCCAATACACCACGATCGCGATCGTCGGCGTAATCGTCGCGGCGATCCTGTTGTTCACGCTCGGCTATATCTCGACGATCGGCTTCGTCATCGGCGCGGTGCTGTCGGGCGTCGCAGGCTATGTCGGGATGAACATCTCGGTGCGCGCCAACGTGCGGACTGCGGAGGCTGCGCGGACGTCGCTGCAGGCCGGGCTGACGATGGCGTTCCGATCAGGCGCGGTCACCGGCATGCTCGTGGCGGGTCTCGGCCTGCTCGCGATCAGCGCGTTCTTCTGGTACCTGACTGGTCCCGCAGGCCATGCGCCCAACGACCGGATCATCGTCGAGGCGCTGACCGCACTCGCGTTCGGCGCCTCGCTGATTTCGATCTTCGCGCGGTTGGGTGGCGGCATCTTCACCAAGGCGGCGGACGTCGGCGCGGACCTGGTCGGCAAGGTGGAGGCCGGTATCCCCGAGGACGATCCCCGCAATCCCGCGGTCATCGCGGACAACGTCGGCGATAACGTCGGCGACTGCGCGGGCATGGCCGCCGATCTGTTCGAGACCTACGTCGTCACGCTGGGCGTCACGATGATCTCTATCGCGCTGCTGATCCAGGCGAGTGGCGCCGAACTGATGCGGCTGATGACGCTCCCGCTGCTGGTCGGAGGCGTATGCATCGTCACCTCGATCATCGGCACGTACATGGTGCGGCTCGGTGCCGGCAGCATCATGGGCGCTCTCTACAAGGGTTTCTTCACCTCGACGATCCTGTCGATCCCGGCGATCTATCTCGCAACGCAGTACGTGCTCGGCGACCTTCACCGCGTGATCGGCGGCGCGGGCTTCCTCGATCCGACGACGGACGATCTCACCATGCAGGCCGCGCCGTCGCTGACGCAGAGCTTCACCGGCATGGACCTGTTCTGGTCGATGATGATCGGCCTCGTCGTCACCGGGCTGATCGTGTGGATCACCGAATACTACACCGGCACCAACCACCGCCCGGTCCAGTCGATCGCCAAGGCGTCCGAAACCGGCCACGGCACCAACGTCATTCAGGGCCTCGCGATCAGCCTCGAATCGACCGCACTCCCGACGCTCGTCATCGTCGTCGCGGTGATCGTGGCTTACCAGCTTGCCGGGATCATCGGCATCGCATTTGCGGCAACGGCGATGCTCGCCCAGGCCGGGATGGTCGTCGCACTCGACGCCTACGGCCCCGTCACCGACAATGCGGGCGGTATCGCCGAGATGGCCGGGCTGCCGGACGACGTTCGCCAGCGGACCGATGCGCTCGACGCGGTTGGGAACACCACGAAGGCAGTGACGAAGGGCTATGCGATCGGCTCGGCGGGCCTTGCCGCGCTCGTATTGTTCGGTGCGTACACCACCGATCTCGCGACATATTTCCCGGACGTCACGGTCGATTTCAGCCTCAGCAACCCGTACGTGATCGTCGGTCTGCTGCTGGGAGCATTGCTACCGTACCTGTTCGGCGCATTCGGGATGACCGCGGTCGGTCGTGCGGCGGGCGCCGTGGTGGAGGAAGTCCGCGAGCAGTTCCGCAACAACCCCGGCATCATGCTCGGCACCAGCCGCCCCGACTACGCACGGACGGTCGACCTCGTCACCAAGGCCGCGATCCGCGAGATGATCGTACCCTCGCTGCTGCCGGTGCTATCGCCACTCGCGGTGTACTTCGTCATCACCGCGGTCGCCGGCCAGGCCGCTGGCTTCGCCTCGCTCGGCGCGATGTTGCTGGGCGTGATCGTCTCCGGGCTGTTCGTCGCGATCTCGATGACGAGCGGCGGCGGCGCGTGGGACAACGCCAAGAAGTACATCGAGGACGGCAATCACGGCGGCAAGGGGTCGGAGGCGCACAAGGCCGCAATCACCGGCGACACCGTGGGCGATCCCTACAAGGACACCGCCGGTCCCGCTGTGAACCCGATGATCAAGATCACCAACATCGTCGCGCTGCTCTTGCTTGCAGCACTGGCCGGCGGGGGAGTCGGGTGATCCGACCATAGTTCGGTCGACATTCGATGCAGTCGGCGGATCGATTCGCCGTCGTGCATGACGGTCCCAGCATTCTTGGACCGTCGGAAGCGATAGTATCTGGTCGGCAGAATGGTGGCTCGGCAAACTGTGGCCGGTGATGCTAACCTGACCAAAAACGCCTGTTCCCCCGCGAAGGCGAGACCCAGACTGGGCTTCCGCCTTGGCGGGGGAACAAGGCGACGACAGTGATCGCTTCGGCAGCGCGTACACGCCGAAACGCAACAAGGTGCCGAGCAAGCCAAAGGGAAGGCGCAACCCCGGGGCACAGCCTTCCCTTCAAGCCGCCTCTTGTGCAGGCGACCGAACGCGATACTAACGGCAAACGGTCGTTGGGGAACGGCCGTGGGGGAGACTATCGATGGCGTGGCCGATGACGTGGCGTATGGGTTTGCTGGCCGGTGCAATACCGGCGATCGTCGCGGCACAGGCCGTACCAACGCCCGCCTCGACGCCAAAGACCACCACGGGGTCATCAGCCCCTGTCCCTGTCGAGACCTTCGCCAAGCTCCCCGGAATCGTTAATCCGAAGCTTTCACCCGACGGTACGCGCATTGCCGCGAAGATGGCGATCGATGGCGTGCAGGTGCTTGTCGTCGCACCGCTGTTCCCGGGTGGAAAACTCGCCGCGATCAAGGTCGGCGCGACGGTCGACATCAACTGGTGGCGCTGGGTTGGCGACGACTGGCTGGCAGTCGGCGTGGGCTCGCAAGACATGCTGTACGGCGAGGAAATCTACGTCACGCGCACGCTGGGCGTCAAAGCCGACATGAGCAAGGTCAACCGGATCGACTGGACCCACTCCGGCGTCCGGGCCGACGAAATCCTTTGGGTGGCGCACGACGGAACGCCGCGCGTCCTATTGTCGCGCCAGACCGGGATCGAAAGCGAAAGCCAATGGTATCCGCAGGTTTCCGAGGTCGATCTATCGACCGGCAAGACCAGGACCGTAGCGGGCAGCCAAGCGGATGTGTTCGACTGGTATGCTGACGGCGCGGGCATCGTCCGAATGGGCTATCGCTACGACGACGACACGCGAAAGAGCTCGCTGCTGTACCGAAATACCAATCGCGATCCGTTCAAGGTCATCGCCTCGACCCGCGGCAAGCAGGATATTGTTATTCCCGTGACCTTCCGCGCGGACGGCACGGCGATCGCGACCGACGCTTCGGGCGGGCGGGACGAGGTGTTCGAGGTGACGCTGCCCGACCTTAAGCTCGGCAAGAAGCTGTACGGTGCGGATGGCTACGACGTCGATGGCGTGATCGAGAACGCGAGTGGCGACGATATCGACGGCGTCACCGTCACCGATCGCTTCGGCCATACCGTCTGGCTGAACCCGAAGCTGAAGGAAATCCAGGACGCAGTCGACAAGGCGGTTGGCGAACGCCGCGCGCGCATCGTTTCCTGGGATCGCACACGGTCGAAATTTCTGGTGCAGGTCGGATCGCCATCGCAGGCGGGTGCGCTGTATTTCTACGATCCTGCGAACGGATCGATGCAGCGCTATTCGTGGCAGAACAACGACCTGAAGGCGCGGACATTGTCGCCGGTATCGACGATCCGGTACAAGGCGCGCGACGGCGTCGAGATCGAGGCCCTGCTGACGCTGCCGCGCGGACACAGTCCGAAGAACCTGCCGTTGATCGTGTTGCCGCACGGCGGCCCGTTCGCGCGCGATTCGGAAGATTGGGACTGGTGGACCCAGTATCTGGCGGAGACGGGCTATGCCGTCGTCCAGCCCAATTATCGCGGTTCTTCCGGCTATGGCACCAGTTTCGCAAAGCTCGGCGAGGGACAATGGGGCCTCAAGATGCAGGACGATCTTGACGATGCGATCGCGCATCTGGCCAAGCAGGGCATCGCCGATTCGAAGCGGGTCTGCATGGCCGGGGCCTCATACGGTGGCTATGCGGCGATGCGCGCGGCACAGCGCAACGGCTCGGGCGATGCGGCACTGTATCGTTGCGCGATTTCCTATGCTGGCGTGTCCGATCTGCAGGCGATGCAGCGCTACGACGGTAAGTTCCTGTACGGAAAGACCCGCGGAGACTGGCTGAAGAAGCAGGCGCCCGATTACCGCAGCGTTTCGCCACGGTTCGGCGCCGGGACTTTTTCGATCCCGATCCTCCTGATGCACGGCAAGGAGGACAAGCGAGTCCCCGTCAAGCAATCGCGGATGCTGGCCGCGGCGCTGAAGGAGGCGGGCAAGCCGTACGAGTATATCGAACAGCCGCTCGGCGATCATCATTTCACTCGTGGCGAGGACCGGCTCGAGTTCCTGAAGGCAATGGGTGCGTTCCTGGCAAAGTATAATCCAGCGTAGCGCAAGGATAAGCCACAGAAAAATACTCTGCAACGGAGCAGACTCGCCGACTACGGATGCATCTTGCTTGGACGAATGCGAATTTGTCCTCGCATTCTCCACCGATGCGCAACCGGCCAGAGAATCACCTGTTCTACGGCGACAATCTCGCCGTCCTCCGCAAGGAGATCCCCGACGAGAGCGTCGACCTGATCTATCTCGATCCGCCGTTCAACTCGAACGCCAATTACGGCATCCTGTTCAAGGAACCCGACGGCAAGTCTTCGAACGCACAGATCGAGGCGTTCGAGGATACCTGGCATTGGAACGAGACCGCCGAGGACGCTTTCGACCAGGTGGCGCGGAGCGGTAGCACCAAGGCGTTCGACCTGCTGAACGCGATGCGCGGGTTTCTCGGCGACAACGACATGATGGCGTATCTGGCGATGATGGCGGTTCGCCTGCTGGAGTTGCACCGCGTCTTGAAACCGACCGGCAGCCTGTACCTCCACTGCGATCCGACCGCGAGCCATTACCTGAAGCTGCTGCTCGACGCGATCTTTGGCAAGCGCCAGATCGCGAACGAGATCATCTGGTGCTACCGGCGCTACACTGCGGCCAGCAACCGGTTCCAGCGGCTTCACGACACATTGCTGTTCTACGGCAAGACCGACCAGCGGCGTTTCAACGACATACGCATCCCGTATGGCGAAACCTCGGGCAAGAAGGATTCGCATTACCGGCAAGGCGAGGACGGACGCTGGTTTCGCTGGCAGAAGCGCAAGGATGCCGAGCCGTATCGCATCTATCTCGCCGACGGTGTCCGGCTCGGCGACTGGTGGGATATTCCGATCATCAATGCCTCGTCCAAGGAACGCCTAGGGTATCCGACACAAAAGCCCTCCGCGCTGCTCGAACGGATCATCGCCGCCTCGTCTAACGAAGGCGACGTCGTTCTCGACCCGTTCTGCGGCTGCGGCACCGCAGTGCATGCTGCGGAAAAGCTCAAACGCCAGTGGATCGGGATCGACATCACGCATCTCGCCATCTCGCTGATCGAGAAGCGGATGAACGATGCGTTTCCCGGCGTCGCCTTCACCGTCGAGGGCACGCCCAAGGACCTCGCCTCCGCCTACGACCTGGCGTTGCGCGACAAATATCAGTTCCAGTGGTGGGCAGTCTCGATGGTCGACGCACTACCGTTCGGCGGCAGGAAGAAAGGCGCGGACGGCGGGATCGACGGGCTGATCTATTTTAACGACCACGACCCCGTGACGGGCAAGATGGTGACGCACCGCGCGATCGTGTCGGTTAAGGGTGGGCTGAACCCCGACAACGCGATGGTAGAGACGCTGGCCGCGACGATCGCCCGCGAGAAGGCGCTGATCGGCATCCTCATCATGAACGCCAAGCCCACCCGCGAGATGGAACGCCGCGCCGCCGCGGTGGGCATCTACCGCGCTGGCGTGGACGAAGCATTTCCCAAACTGCAGATCCTGACGCTCGCCGACCTGTTCCAGGGCAAGCGACCGCGCATCCCCAATGTCGACCGCGCCGCTTTCCGCCGCGCGGTGCGCGAGGCGACGGTGCACCAGCCGAACCTCCTGTGACGACACCGCTCCGCCGCCCTCGGCCGGTACCCTTGCCCATTGCGCGCCGACCGCCGATATAGAGGTCAAGCAAGCGGGTTCGGGCATCACGTCCGTGTCGCCCTCGGCCGTGCTTTCCTTTTTCGCGAACCTGCGGTAAGGGCGCTCGTCCCGAAATTCCCCCAATTCAGAGATTATATTTGGCCAAGGAAGAACTGCTCGAGATGCGCGGCCGCGTGGTGGAACTCCTCCCCAACGCGATGTTCCGGGTTCAGCTCGAAAACGACCACGAGATTCTCGGTCACACCGCCGGCAAGATGCGCAAGAACCGCATCCGCGTGCTGGTCGGCGACGAGGTGCTGTGCGAACTCACGCCGTACGATCTGACCAAGGGTCGCATCACCTACCGCTTCAAATAAGCCCGTGGGTGTCTCGGCGCCCACTGCCTTACATCAAGACGTGGGCGTTCCGGCGCCCGCCGCTTTTCAAGACGAGGCACCTGTGCTGGTCCTAGCCTCTTCCTCGCCCCGCCGCCGCGATCTGCTCGCGCGGCTCGGCGTCGTGCCGTCGCGCGTGGAATCCCCCGACATCGACGAGAGCCCGCGCAAGGCCGAGCTGCCGCGCGCCTACGCGCTTCGCCTCGCAGTCGAGAAGGCGAGTGCGGTTGCTCGCGCGGAGGGCGAGATCGTCCTCGCTGGCGACACCACGATCGCGCTTGGCAGCCGTATCCTGCCGCCCGCCGACACGCTCGAGATCCAGCGCGACCTACTCGGCAAGCTGTCGGGTCGGCGTCATCATTGCCTGTCCGCGGTCTGCGTGATCGACGCGACCGGCAAGGTGCGGACGCGGATCGCCGACACGATCGTCGCGTTCAAGCCGCTCTCGCCTGCCGAAATCGACGACTATCTCGCGTGCGGGGAAGGGCTCGGCAAGGCTGGCGGCTATGCGATACAGGGCCGCGCGGAAGCGTTCGTCCGCTTCCTGTCGGGGAGCCATTCAGGCGTTGTCGGTTTGCCGCTGTTCGAAACGCGCGCGCTACTGAAGACCGCTGGCGTCGCGCTTGCCTGATACGGGGCCTGCATGGCTCTACGAAGGCGGCATCGGCGAGGCGCGCGCCGCGCTGGTGGACGATGACCAGATTGTCGAAGCCGCGATCGAACTCGACACTGACGCACTGAAGGTCGGCCTCGTCGCCCGCGCGCGTCTCGTCGAACTGCTGCCGGGCCGTCGTGGTCGTGTCGCGCTCGATGGCGGTGAGGCGCTGATCAACCATCTCCCCCCCGGCATCACACAGGGGGCGAGCCTCACGGTAGAGATCGTTCGCGAGGCGCTGCCCGAAGCGGGCCGTGCGAAGCTGGCCAAGGCCGTTCCCAGCGACCGGCCGCCCTGCCCCGCCCCGACGCTGTACGAGCGCCTCGTGGCGACCGGCTTGCCCGTCCGCAGCCCGCGTGCCCACAAACCCGATGCGCTGGAGGCAGCGGGTTGGTCCGAACTCCTCGACGAGGCTGTGAGCGGCGAGATCGTGTTCCCCCTCGGCGCGCTCCGGCTATCGCCAACGCCGGCGATGACTCTGTTCGACGTCGACGGCGCACCGCCGCTCGATACGCTCGCAGTTGCCGCCGCCCATGCCGTGGCGCGCGCGATCCGCCGACATGGCATCGGCGGCTCGATCGGGATCGATTTCCCGACGATCGCCGGCAAAGCGCAGCGCAACGCCGTCGCGTTGGCGATAGACGAATCCCTGCCGCAGCCGTTCGAGCGCACCGCGATGAACGGGTTTGGCTTCCTCCAGATCGTCCGGCCAAGACCTCGCGCGTCGATCCCCGAGATTCTCCGCGCCGATCCGGTCGGTGCAACGGCCCGCGCGGTGCTCCGCACGCTCGAACGCACCCCGCCGACTGCCTCACGCCGCCACACCCTGCCGGCAGCCGTCCATGCACGTCTGATGACGCGCCCGGATTGGCTCGCGGAACTCGCGCGCCGTACGGGCGTCGTCCACGAACTGGAGAGCGCCCGATGACAAGCGTCAAATGCCCGATCTGCGACCAGCCCGCAGTTGCCGAGTACAAGCCGTTCTGCTCAAGCCGTCACCGCGACCGCGACCTGTTGCAGTGGCTCGGCGAAGGCTATCGCATTCCCGGCCGATCAATTGCGCAAACGGGGCTGGACAGCGCCGAAGACCCCGACTAAACGCGCCCTTCCGATCGCAAGATCGGACGCTTCTCCGGTCCCAGACCGGACGTGCCCGGATAGCTCAGTTGGTAGAGCATGCGACTGAAAATCGCAGTGTCGGCGGTTCGACCCCGTCTCCGGGCACCATTTTCTTATTATACCGATCGCGCTGACTGTACTCAGATGAGCCTAGTCGGAGCGGCGCGCTTAACTCGCTGCCGACGGTCAAAGTCTCCCTACTCCCGTTCGTGCTGAGTAGAGACCGAGTAGCTCCGTAAGGAGCATATCGAGGGCTCGTATCGAAGCATGGGTTCCGCGCGCCAACCTGTCCTTCGATACGCCATCTCGATACGTCGCCTGCGGCGACTACTCGACGGCTACTCGGGACGAACGGGTGGGGGAGGCAATCGAGACGAACAATGCGATCAAGATGCCATCAAGTTCAGTTCAACGAACAATGCGCGTCACATGACCCATCTTCCGTCCCGGCCGTGCGGTGCCCTTGCCGTACAGGTGCAGGTGAGCGCCGGGCTCGCCAAGCAACTCCGCCCAGCGATCCGCGTCGTCGCCGATCAGGTTCTCCATCGTCCCTTCACGCCCGGTCAGCGTCGTCGCGCCGAGCGGCAGACCGCAGATCGCGCGGATGTGGTTTTCGAATTGCGAGCATTCGGCGCCTTCGATCGTCCAGTGGCCGGAATTGTGCACGCGGGGGGCCATCTCGTTGAAGACCGGGCCGTCGGCGCCGACGAAGAACTCGCAGGCCAGCACGCCGACATAGTCGAGTTCAGCCGCGATCCGCTGGGCCAGCGCGGCGGCTTCGTCGGCCTGCGCCAGCACGACGGCAGGTGCGGGGACGGTCGAGTGGCGGAGGATCGCGTCGCGATGGACGTTGAGTGGTGGATCGTAGCGCGCGATGCTGCCGTCTAGACCGCGGGCGATCAGGATCGAAAATTCGTGCTCGAACGGGACGAACGCTTCTAGCACTGCGGGCCCGCCGATCGTGTCCCAGGCGGCCTGCGCGCCATCGGGCGTGTCGATCTTGACCTGGCCCTTGCCGTCATAGCCGAAACGGGCGGTCTTGAGGATGGCGGGGGTGCCGATCGCTTTCAGGCCCGCCTGCAGGCTTTCGAGGCTGTCGACCGCGGCCCAGGGTGCAGGGCGGCCGCCGACGCTTTCCACGAAGCGTTTTTCGCCGATCCGCTCCTGGGCGACGCGGAGCGCGCGCGGGCTTGGGTGGACAGGGACGCGGTCTGCGAGCCATTCCACGGGCTCGACCGCGATGTTCTCGAACTCGTAGGTGATGACGTCGCAGGCGTCGGCGAAGTCGGCGAGCACGATGCGGTTGTGATAGTCGGCGCGCGTCATCGTCGAGGCGGACTGCGCGGCGATGCTCTCCTGGTCGGGCGCGAGGACGTGCGTGTGATAGCCGAGCTGGGCCGCGGCGGTCGCGAGCATGCGGCCGAGCTGGCCTCCGCCGAGGATGCCGATGGTCGATCCGGGGGGAAGCGGCGTCATGTCTTGGCGTCCTTGAGGCGGGCTTCAGGCGGGATCGGTGGCTACGGCGTCGGTCTGTGCCGCGCGCCAGGCTTTCAGGCGCTCGGCGAGCGCTTCGTCGGACGTCGCGAGGATCGCGGCCGCCAGAAGGCCGGCGTTGATCGCGCCGGGCTTGCCGATAGCGAGCGTGCCGACCGGAATGCCGCCGGGCATCTGGACGATCGAGAGCAGGCTATCCATGCCTTTCAGCGCCTTCGATTCGACGGGGACGCCGAGTACCGGAAGGTGCGTCATCGAGGCAGCCATGCCGGGGAGGTGCGCTGCGCCGCCTGCGCCGGCGATCACCACCTTGAGGCCGCGATCAGCGGCGGTGGTCGCGTAGTCGTAGAGGCGTTGCGGGGTGCGGTGCGCAGAGACGACCTTGGTCTCGTAGGCGACGTCGAGCGCGTCGAGCGTCTCGGCGGCGTGGCGCATCGTCTCCCAATCGGAGGTGCTGCCCATGATGATGCCGACTAGAGCCACGATCGCCCCCTGGTTCAAGGAGCGCCGTGCCTAGCGACGTGGGGGGGATTGGGCAATGTTGTTGGTGGGCAGTAGGCGCTACGTAAAACCGCACCTCCCCGGCGGAGGCCGGGGTCCAATTGGGAAACGGAGCTAACCGGTGGCGGCGCTCCGTTACTGCCACCTTTCCAATTGGGCCCCGGCCTTCGCCGGGGTGGTGCTACTTGAGGACGGCGTCAGCGCTCGCTGAGGTAATAGCGGTCCGTCGCGTTCAGGTCGGCGTCGAGTTCGTAGACGATCGGCTGGCCGGTCGGGATCTCCAGCCCCGTGATCTCGTCGTCGGGGATGTTCGACAGGTGCTTTACCAGCGCGCGGAGCGAGTTGCCGTGGGCGGAGATCAGGATGCGCTGGCCGTCCCTGAGCGCGGGAGCGATCCGCTCGTCCCAGTACGGGAGGACGCGCGCGATGGTGTCCTTGAGGCTCTCGGTCCTGGGGATCGCGATGCCGTCGTAACGCCGGTCTTTCGACAGGTCGAACTCGCTGCCGTCATCAAGCACGGGCGGCGGGACGTCGAAGCTGCGGCGCCAGATATGGACCTGCGCGTCGCCGTGCTTGGCCGCGGTCTCGGCCTTGTCGAGGCCGGTAAGGCCACCATAGTGACGCTCGTTGAGGCGCCAGTCCTTCTCGACCGGGAGCCAGAGCCGGCCCATCGCCTCCAGCGCGATGTTGAGCGTCTTGATCGCACGGGTCTGAAGGCTGACGAAGGTCTGGTCGAAGTCGAGGCCCTTGGCGGCCATCAGCTCGCCTGCGGCCTTGGCTTCGGCCTCACCCTTGGCGGTCATGTCGACGTCACACCAGCCGGTGAAGCGGTTCTCGAGGTTCCAGGTGGACTGGCCGTGGCGGATCAGGACTAGGGTCGGCATTCGGGCTCCTGCGATGGCGGGACTGAACGGAAAGGCTGAAAGGTTAGGATAAGGTTAGGCCAACGCACGGTCCGCAGCGCTTGAACCCAAGCGTCCAAACCATGCCAAGCCTTTGTTATCAGGTCAAATTTCGTCGATCATGCCGGCGAGCGTCTCGAGCATCGCATGCGCGAGCCGTTTCGAGCGCTCGGGCGACCAGCCGAATTCGGGATCGGCGTTGGCGTCGTGATCCTTGAACGGCATCTCCAGCGTCATCGACACCGCGCCGAAGCGCTCGGCGAGCTGGTTGGTCGACATCGACAGGTTCGCCGTCCCCGGGGCGGACTTGGGATAGCCCTTCTCGGTCTGGAAATCGGGCGTGTGCGCCGCGAGACGACGGCCGTATTCGTAAAATTTCTCGCCGTGCGCATCGGTCCAGGACGGGATGCCCTCGAAACCGGCGATGAAGTTCGCAGGAATCGCCTCGTCGCCGTGGATGTCCATCGCGACGTCGACGCCGGTCAGATCCATCGCGTTGCGGACGCACAGGACTTCCGGGCTCTTCTCCGGCGTCGGCGTATGCCACTCGCGGTTAAGGTTCACGCCCACGGCATTGGTGCGCAGATGACCGCGGCGCGTGCCGTCCGGGTTCATGTTGGGAACGACGTTGAAGGTCGCCTTCGCCAACAGGTCCGCCGTGATCGGGTCGGCCGAATCGGTCAGCCGCTCCAGCGCGCCTTCCATCCACCATTCGGTCATCGATTCGCCCGGATGCTGGCGCCCATAGATCCAGACCTCCTTCGGGCCCGAGCCTATCGTGAAGCAATCGATCGCCTGACCGTCGAGCGACTGGCCGAGTTCGCGGTGCGCGACGCCCGGCAGCAACGCGGTGCGCGCCACCAGAGCCTCGTGCATTTCCATCGTGTACGGCGCGAAATAGGCGAACCAGGCGAGATCGGTATCGGCGGTGAAGTCGAATTCGAGCGCGCCATTCTCATAGCGCGTCTCGATCATCCGCCACGCCTGGCGATCGGTGCCGGCGCGCGTCTTGTAGCCGGGCCAGCCGAACGGATAGGCCGACTTGCCCGCGTTCAGGATCCGGTAGGTCAGCGTACGGCCCGCCGCCCCCGCCACGCGGAAGTAGAACCACTGGAAGAAATCGGACCGGAAATCGGTGACGATCTCCAGGTCGATTCGGTCTCCCTCGACGGCGACAACACGGATGTTGCCGCCATCGAAGGCTGCGTTGATGGTCGGGCTCATGGTTTGCGCGTTCATTTCACCTGAATAGTGCGACCGGACTCGCCGGGGAACCCCATGAACAGCGCGCGCGCGAGCTTGTCGGCCTGGATATCGGTCCGCGCATCCTCCTTGCGGGCGTCGGCGAACGACTGCGCGCGGCCTTCCCAGACGGGCGACTGGTCGGCGCTGCGCTTGATCGTCACAGACAGTTCGGAGACGAGGATCGCGGTGCTCCCGCCGCCGCCGATCGGGAAGCCGACCCCGCCGCCGAGCCCGACGCCACCACCGCCCCCACGACGACCACCGCCGCCGCTAAAGCCGCCGCCGCCGATGCCGATGCTGATCGGCGACTGCTTGGGCGGCCCTGCCTGCGTGGTGCGGGTGAAGCCTACGGTGGCGACCAGCAGTGGCTTGGCGCCGGGTGCGGGGACGCTGTAGCCGGCCTGGAGCAACTGGCCCTGTACGGCGGCGGCATAGGTCTTGAACTCGATGCTGGCGGGGCCGCCGGCGGTCAGCGGCTGGACGGCGATGGTGCCGCGGTCGATCGGCTCGCCGAGATGATAGCGCAGCACCTCGGTCGGCGGCAGCGACGGGCCGGTCGCGCACGCGGTGAGGGATGCGCTTGCCAGCGCCAGGACCAAGATCGAACGAACCGCCATCGGGACTTCCTTAGAATGTTGCGCTATAGTAACGCTCCGACCAGCCGAGTGGGTTCCCGGATGGCATGAGCGTGTCCGTTGCTTGACTTGGACACACCCCGCCATTAGGCGATCCCGTCTTTCCGCACACCTAGATTTGAAAAGAAGCGAATCGATCATGAAGATCCGCAATTCCCTGAAGTCGCTCAAGGATCGTCACCGCGATAACCGCGTGATCCGTCGTCGTGGCCGTACCTACGTCATCAACAAGACCAACCGTCGCTTCAAGGCACGCCAGGGCTAAAGCCCTGATTACCGCCGTCATTTTCGACGTCGGTCGTGTCCTTTACGACTGGGATCCCCGGATCCTGTACGAGCGCCTGATCGACGACGATCGGGCGCTCGACGCGTTCCTGCGCGACGTCGTGACGATCGATTGGCACTTCCAGCATGACGCTGGCCGCGACTTTGCCGACACCTCGGCGGAGCTGGCCGCGTTGTATCCGCAGCATGCCGACCTGATCGCTGCCTGGGGGCCGCGATTCAACGAGAGCATCGGCGCGCGAATCGCCGGGATGCACGAGATCGTCGAGGAGCTGGACGCGGCCGGCGTACCGCTGTTCGCGATCACGAACTTCAGCCACGAGTTCTGGCCACCCTTTCGCACGCGTGAAGCGCATCTGTTCGACCGGTTCCGCGACGTGGTCGTATCGGGCGAGGAGAAGATGGTGAAGCCGGATGCGGCGATCTATCGGTTGGCGCTGGAGCGATTCGGGCTGGCGGCGGAGGACGCTGTGTTCGTCGACGATAACGCGGCGAACGTCGCGGGCGCGCAGGCGTTGGGGATCGAATCGGTGTTGTTTACCGATGCGGCGGATTTTCGCGCGCGGTTGGTCGAGCTGGGACTTCCGATCGCGGCCTGACCTGCTCACATCTGTACCAGAAATTGTTTCCCCGCGAAGGCGGGGACCCAGTCTGGGCTCCCGCCTTCGCGGGAGAACAAGGGAGGGAGCGCCGCCGTCGCCTATCGCCGGGTCACTGCTCCAGCGAAATCGACTGGCGCAGGTTCGCCACCGCCGTTTCCTGATCCGCGACCGGCGCCTCCGGCATCACGCCACCCTCGAAATCGTCCGTCACCGTCACGGTCGTCCCCAGCGTCGTCACCCCGAACAACTGCTTCGCAAAACCGAGCGGCACGCGGATGCAGCCGTGCGATGCGGGGAAACCCGGGTTGCGGCCTGCGTGGATCGCGATGCCATCCCAAGTCAGTCGCTGCATGAACGGCATCGACGCATCGTCGTACAGGCTCGACTTGTGGACCGCGTTCTTCTGCAGGATCGGATAGGTGCCGACGGGCGTGTCCTTGCCGTCCTTGCCGCTGGAGATCGTCGTCGCGGCGATCATCGTCGACCCGCGATAGACGTACGCGCGCTGCTCCAAAAGGCTGACGACGACGCTGACGGGCTCGCTTGAGCCATTGTCCTTCCAGACGAACTGGTTGGGCGAGAGTTCGGTGGCTGCCTGCTCGATCGGCATCGCAGCGATGGCGGCGGCCGATGCGGCCTGCGCGGGGTTTGCGCCCGCAAGGATCGCAAAGGTCAGCCCCATTGCCATGAAGGACCGCGCCATCCCGCTCGCCATCTTGCCCATCGTCGCGTCCATCCTCGAATCCCGATATTTTCGCCCAACGCGCGATTCTCGAAAACGTGCCGCCGGAGGATTGAGTCGACGAACCGACCCCAAGCCGGGGTAGTTTGAGGGAACGGACCCACAACCAGTGGAAATGGTTGCAGAATATTCACGGAAAATCGGCTATAGGATGTTCCAAGAAACGGGGCAATTTCGGGAAAATCGATGCACGACGAGCAAGGTCTTGTGCGCGAACGACGCGCGCTTCTAAAGAATGGTTTGGTATTGGCGGGGGCTTTGGTGGTGCCGGGGGCAGTGTCGGCGACGACGCGTCTCGGACGTCCGCTGACCGCACGTGATTTGAAGCCGATGACGCAGCCACCGCTGCCGCGCACGACGGTCGCGATCACCTCGCCTCGCGTTGTCCGCCCCGATCTGCTGCGCCAGGCGATGGCGTCGCTCAGCCGTCACGGCAGCCGCATCCAGCATCACGACCGGATCGCGATCGCCGATTTCGCGGCGCCGTCGGGCAAGCCGCGGTTCCACTTCATCGACCTCGCCAGTGGGCGCAGCACGTCGTTGCTGGTCGCGCACGGCAGCGGCTCGGATCCGGCGCATACCGGGTATCTGGAGCGTTTCTCGAACCGCTTCGGCTCGAACGCCTCGTCCGAGGGCGCGTTCGTCACCGACGATTATTATGTCGGCAAGCATGGCCGGTCGCAGCGCCTGATCGGGCTCGATCCGACCAACGACAATGCGCTCGATCGTGCGATCGTCGTGCATTCGGCCTGGTACGCGAACAAGGACATGATCGAGAGCCACGGCATGCTCGGTCGCAGCCAGGGATGCTTCGCGGTCGGCGAGCGCGATCTGGACCAGGTGTTCGCACGGCTTGGTGCCGGCCGGATGATCTACGCCGCCAAGGTCTGAAATACCGGCCCGGACCGCGCTACTCCGCGGTCTGGGCCATGCGGCTTTGCTGCATTCTCCGGCGCGCACGCCTGACGCCGCCGATGAGCCCCGACCACAACAGCGCTTCGACGCCGGCATAGCCAAGCCCGAGATGATCGGGGCGCACCGCCAGCACGTCTTGCAGGCTGACCGTCCCGGCGCGTAGCCCTGCCCGGCCGATATCGCCCCAGCGTCGTGCGGTCTCCCAGCGGATCAGGCGGATGTCGTGTGCTGAGCAGTCGTGCGTGGCCAGGAAGTCCGCCTGGATGACGCTCAGCGCGCTGCCCAGCGTCGCCAGTGCGGCGCGATCGGGCACTGGGCGCTTGGCCATGTTGTGCAGCATGATCAGGCGCGCGATCCGCTCCGCGCGATCGTCGAACAAACGGGCATAGCGTTCGGCCAGGACGCGGACCGAGGCGGCTTCCATCGTATCGACGAACCGCTTCGAGACGCCGCCGGGATGGACGCGGTACAGCACCAGCGCCTCGTCCAGCCGCGCGATCGCGCCGAAATGCTGGATCCGCTGATACAGGTCGAAATCCTCGGCATACAGGAGCTCGGGCCGGGTCACCGGGTCGAGCTGTCGCGCCACCTCCGTCCGCATCATCGTCGACGACCAGACCAGGGGGTTCTCGATACAGGTGAGCCATGCGACCAGCGTGGGCGTGGTGGTCGGCGCGTAGCTGGACGGGCCGACCACGCCGGCGGTCAGGAGCTCGGCGGCGGTGCCCAGCAAGACGGTGTCGGGATGCGCGTCGAGATACGCGACCTGACGGGCGAAGCGATCGGGGCGGCAGATGTCGTCATGATCGAGCGCGGCGATGTAGCGGCCGCGTGCTTCCGCAAACCCGCGGTTGCGGGCGAGCACCGGGCCGCCGTTCTTTGCCATCTGGACCAGTCGGACGCGGGGATCGGGCCAGGCGCGCACCACCTCGCGCGTGTCGTCGGTCGAGCAGTCGTCGACGACGATCACCTCGAAATCGGTGAACGTCTGCGCCTCCAGGCTGGCGAGCGTTTCCTCGATCAACCCGGCGCCATTATACGCGGCCATGACCACGCTGACGACGGGGCTAACGGCGGGGCTCACGACGGGATCAGCCGTTCGATCGTCCGACGTCACGCTGCTGCCAGTGCCTTCGATGCCATCACCTGATCGATTATCATCAACCCCACGTCGTTCTGCCAGAGCCATAAGCCATTGGCTTGCCCGGAGAAACTGGATTCGCCACCGAGAGCACCCCAGGGCACGAAGCCAGCGGCCAGGCCGAGCCCGTACAGGCCGGGGATCGGTGCGCCCTGATCGTCGACGATCCGGCAGTGGCGGTCGACCATCGGCTTTCCGTCATGCGCCGCCAACGGCATCTGCGCGCCGTCGCGGTCGGCGATCGGCATCGCGATCGGTCGATAGCCCAGCGCCGCAATGACGAGGTCCGCTTCCGCGATTGCCGCCCGTGCGACCGTATCGTCGTCACCCGTGATCCGGTGCAGCGCCACGCGGGGATCGGGCACGCGACCGTCGATGGCGAGCATCCGCAGCACCAGATCGCGCGCTTCGAGGCGGAAGCCGGCGAGGCGGTAGACGAACCCCGACACCGGGCAGATGTCGTCGGCGCCGAAATCGGTGAACCCCTCGGCGTGCGCGGCCTCGACCGAATGATAGAAGGGGCGCAGCGGCTTGCGGTGCAGCAACGTGATCGCCCCTGCCCCCAACGGCAGCGGCGGCTGGCTCTTCAGCAGCAGCGCGATCGTGGTCAGCGCGCTGGTCGAACCGCCGATCACCGCGATCCTCGGTGCGCGCTTGCCGGTCAGGATATCGGCGACCTTCTCGAACCCGCCGGTCGTCAGCACGTCGTCGGACTGGAGCAGGCGTCCGCTCGCCAGCTCGATCAGGCCGGCCCCCGCGACCTGCTGCGTGGCGAGCCGGTCGAGCGGCTGGTGACCGCCGGTCGCGACGACGATGTTACGCGCGAGTTGCTCGAAGACATGGCCGTCGGCGAGGCGGCGGACTTGTACATTCCACAGGCCTTCGCCGACACGTTTCGCACCTAGTGCTTCGTGCCCGGTGAGCACGACGCCGCCATTGGCGCGGACGATATCGGTCAGCCGGTCGCCGGTCGCGCGCAACAGCGGCCCGACCTCGGTCAACGGTACCCCGAGCGCGCCCTCATGCGCCGCGACCGCGCGGCCGGCGGGATGGTCGACCAGCCGCGCGAGTTCGGGATGCACGTTGCCTCGGACCGCGGTCAGGAAGGTCTGCGCGGTCGAATCCGACGTGATCGCATAGCGCCCGAGCCGCCCGCCACCGATCGCATTGCCGCGCTCGATCACCATCAGCCCCGACGCGGCGAGATCGGGGAGCAGGCCGCGCTTGGTCGCCGAGGTCAGCATCGCCGTCCCCGCGGGGCCGCCGCCGATCACGATGACCGAGGCGATCTTGCCATGGGCACCACGCACCGACGCCCGCCGGTCGAGCGGCCGGACGATCGCGGCGCAGGCGTTCGCGAGCGCCTCGGCAGCCCGTCGCGCGTCTGCGACCGACATCGCATCTGTGATCGGCAGCGACAGCATCCGCCCGGCGATCCTGTCGGCGACCGGGGTCGGCTCGATCATCGCGGTCGCCTGGAACCAAAGCTGTTCGCCTAGATGCGGGCTGAAATAGCGGCCGCAGCCGACGCCGTCCGCCTCGATCGCCTCGACGATCGCATCGCGATGGTGCGCGATGTGCTCGGGGAGCAGCACCGGCATGAACTGCATCGAGCGACGCCGGCCCGACACTGCCTGGAACTGGAAGTCGGGGAGCGTGGCGCGGTAGGTTTCCTCCAGCACGGCGCGGTGCTCGGCGATTGCGTCGATCTCGGCCAGCTTGGTCTGCGCCATGATCGCGGTGATTTCGGGCAGCTTGGCGTTGATGCCGGGCAGCGTGGCGTTGCGGCTGCCCTCGAACCCGAAATTCCCCATCGAGCGCAACGTCGCGATCAAGTCGCCGTCGCCGCTGTGGATCAGACCGCCCTCGCCCACCGCGAACGTCTTTGTCGCGTGCATCGAATGGACCACCGCGAACGGCGCGCGCGCACCGAAGCCGAGCCCTGCATCGTCGAGCGTGCCGAGCGACGAGGCCGCGTCGATCACGATTCCAACGCCGTAGCGGCGCTGGAAATGCACGTAGCGGTCGAGGTCGATCGCGTTGCCGAACGTTGCGTACGGCACGACCACGCCGATCCGCTCGCCGTGGCGCTGGAGCAGCCGCTCCTCCTCGAGCGCGCACGCACCCCAATCGTTTGCGTCGATGTCGCATACCAGCGGCGTCAGCCCCGCCCATGCCGCCGCCTGCGCGGTCGCGGCGAAGGTGAGCGCGGGCATCAGCGCAAGCGTGCCCTGCTTTGGGTTCAGACCACCGGTCCGCATCCCCGATGCGTGGCGGATCGCGAGCATCAGCCCGAGCGTGGCATTGCCGACGGCGAGGCTGGCACCGTGGCCGCCGAAGAGCTTATCGGTGACGCCAGCCTCGAACGCGCGAACCTCGGGGCCGTTGTTGCTGAACACGCCCGACGCCTCGACGCGGCGCAATGCATCGAGGTGCTCGCTCAGCCGCGGCGGGTTCGGCGCGATCAGGGGGAGGCGTTTCATCGGCGATCCGGTCTGTTGTGCCGCAGACCTATGATCCACGGCCTCCTAAGAACCAGTAAAGCTGCCACATTTCGACCGATGAAGGGCGATGTTTTCCTTACATCATCCCGGCACATGTCCGGGATGATGCAAGACTAATCAACGTATTAGCGGAAGGCTGATGTAACTTTCGTCGGGTCCGGCGACCGTCACCTTCTGCGTCGCCTTCACGTAATCCTTGGGTTGCGCGAAGAAGATGTTCGGGACGAAGGTCTGCGGATTGCGATCGTAGAGCGGGAACCAGCTCGACTGCACCTGCACCATGATCTTGTGACCGGGCAGGAAGACGTGGTTGGTGGTCGGCAGCGCGAACTTGTATTTCAAGGGCACGTTCGCCGCGATCGGCTTGGCCACGGCGAGGTCCTCGCGGTAGCGGCCGCGGAAGATGTCCATCGCCACCGACAGTTGATAGCCCGCCATCGCCTTGTCGCCGGGATAGACGTCCGGATACACGTCGATCAGCTTCACCACCCAGTCGCTGTCGGTGCCGGTGGTCGAGGCGGTCAGGTTCACCTCCGGCACGCCCGCGATCGTGGTCGGCGTGGTGAGCGCATCGGTCGTGAAGGTCAGCACGTCGGGACGGCCCGAGACGGCGCGCTGGTCGTCGACCAGCCACTGTTTCCACGTCGATCCGCTTGCATAGGTCGGCAGCGTCGGGCGCACGCGGTAGCTGACCGGCGTGGCCGGATCGGAGATATAGTCCGCGGTCGTCGCCGCGCCGCCCGTGGCCTGGAAGCCGAGCGTGCCACCGGGCTTGAGGTAGAGTGGCGTGCCCGAGGTCGGCGCGGTCGGCCACTTGTCGAGCCTCTGCCATTCGTTGCGGCCCGACTGGAACATCGTCACCGGGGCGACGTCCATCGCCGGTTGGTCGCTCTTCAGATAATGCGCGAGGAACGGCGCGAGGACGTGCCAGCGCCACCATTTGGCGGTGTCGGCATCCCATTTGATCGCGCCCAGCGCACTGCCGTTGCCGACTTCCTGCCCGTGATACCAGGGGCTCATCGACAGGTAGACCATGTCGTTGGCGGTGTCCTTGGGCTCCAGCGCGCGATAGACCGCAGGCGCGCCGTAGATGTCCTCCTGATCCCACAGACCGCCGACGATCAGCGTCGGTACCTTCAGTGGCTGGCCGGCGAGCACCGTATCCATCGCCTGGCTCGACCAAAAAGTATCATAGGCGGGATGCTGCGTGATCTTGCGCCAGAAGCCGAGCTGTTCGAGCCCCTGCGCCTTGCCGATCGCGCCGGCCGAGCCGCCCTTGAGATAATAGTCGTAATCGTCCGCGGTGTCGGTGATCCACGGCGTGCCGGCATCCTTGGTCGCTTCCTGGCCGAGGACGTACGGCATCATGCCCTCGCGGAACGCACCGTTGTGAAACCAGTCGTCGCCGCGCCAGCCATCGACCATCGGGTTCATCGGCACCGAGACCTTGAGCGCGGGATGCGGATTGATCAGCGCCATCAGCGGCAGGAAGCCGTCATAGCTGATCCCGCTGATCCCGACGCGCCCGTTCGATTCGGGGACGTGCTTCACCAGCCAGTCGATCGTGTCGTAGGTGTCGGTCGAATCGTCGGTCTTGGTCGGGTTCTGCGGCGTGCCGGCGCGTGCGGGGTTCATCATGTAGATGCCCTGCGATCCGTGCATCCCACGGACGTCCTGGATCACGCGGATATAGCCCGCCGCGGCGATCACGTCGCCCGCGCCGTCGCCGTGTTCGAGGATGCCGGCATAGGTGCCGCTGTCGACCTTGGTCTGGCCGTCGGCATCATAGGGCGTGCGCGTCATCAGGATGCCCGCGTCCTTCGCACCCCTGGGTACGATAATGACGGTGTGCAGCTTCACCCCGTCGCGCATCGGGATCTCGACGACCTTTCGCACATAGTCATAGCCGACGTCGCGCGGCGCCATCTTGGCGGGGCGTTCGTCGTAATTCTGTGCGGTCGCGGTTGTGGTTGCGGTAGCCAGCGCGGCGATGGCGCAGGCGGCAAACAGACGTGTCGTGGATTTCATTTTCTTCTTCCTTCCCTCCCGGACTGAAAAAGAAAAAGGCCCGCCTTTCCGTGTGGAAAGACGAGCCCCTCTCGTAGCAATTCAGGCGATCAGGCCGTCCGCGTGCCGGTCAGCGGGAAGCTGCCGAAGGCGCCGGCCGCGACGCTGCCCTTTAGGACGTCGTCCTCGACGGTCGCCTTGCAGTCGAGCGTCATCGGCATCGGCACGGTCATGCTCTGCTTCCAGGTGATCGTGTCGCCATCGACGTCACCGGTGACGTCCATGCCGCCCATCGCGCCCGACACCGCACCGGTGAAGGTGTTGCCGGCGCTGTTGACGGTCAACGTCATCTTCTGGTCGCCCAGCGGCGACTTGACCACGCAATCCCAGCTGCCATCGACGTTTGCCATTGCTCTCTCTCCTGAAATTATTTGGCGCCGGCTACCGACGCCGCGGGAATGACCTCGACCGGGAGGCCGATGCTGTCAAGCTGCGGGCGCACCGTCTTCGCATCGCCGACCACGACCCAGATCGTCTTCTTCGGGTCGAGCGCCTGCTGGATCGCGGTGTTGAGTTGCGGCAGGTTAAGGCCCTGGTATCGCTGCGTGATCGTCGCATAGTAATTGTCGGGCCGCTTGAGCAGATCGTTCTGCTGCATCGCGCCCAGAACCGCGTCGGACGTCTCGAAATTACCCGAAAGCGAGCGGATCGCGCCGTTGATCGCACGGTCGAACTCCGCCTGGGTCATCGGCTCCTTGCCGAGGAACGCGCCGATATCGGTCCGAAGTGCGGCGATCGACGGACCGGTCTGGTCCGCTTGCACGGGGGCCGACAGTATGTACGGCGCGGCGTTTTCCGACTGCTGGAAGCGACCCGAGACGCCGTAGGACCAGTGCTTGCTCTCGCGCAGGTCCATGTTGACGCGGCCGAGGAAGCTGCCGCCGAGCGCATCGTTCGCGGTCGCGATCGGCAGCAGGTCCTGCGTACCCTTCAATCCGGTCGGCACGCCCGCGATGATCAGCGACTGCGGGCTGTCCGGCCGGTCGATCAGCACGATCTTCGGCGCGGACGGCGTCACCGTCGCCGGGAACGCCTTCACGCCCGCCGCCCCCGTCGGCCGCCACGTTCCGAAGCGCGCATCGAGCGCCGCCTTCACCTCGGCGAGCGGACGATCACTGACGACGAAAATCTTCGCCTTGTCCGGTCGCAGCCATGCCTGCTGGAACGCGACCAGATCGGCGCGGGTCAGCGCTGCCACCGCCTTCGGATCGCCACTGCCCTGCGCCTTGGCATAGGGCGAGTTCGGCCCGAGCAGCGGCGGCAGGACACGCGTCGCCAGACCCTGCGGGCTGGTCAGTTCCTGCGCGATCTGTGCGAGTTGCTGGTTCTTGACGCGCGCGACCTCGGCATCGGCGAACGCGGGGTTCTGCGCGATGTCGGCGAACAGGTCGACAGCGGGTGCGAGATTGGCACTCGGCACCTGCAACGACAGGAAGGTCCGGTCGTTCGACGCGCCCGTGCCGATTTCCGCGCCGAGACGCTCCTTGGCTTCGGCGAGCGCGACCGAATCGCGGGTCGGGGTGCCCTCGTCCATCATCGACAGCGTCAGCTGCTGCGTACCGAGCTTGCCGGGGACGTCGGCCGCGACGCCCGCGTCGAAGCTGAGCACCGCCTGCGTCACCGGTACTGCGGTGCGCTGTGCGTAGACCAGCTCGATACCGTTCGCGAGGCGGGTACGCTGGACCGCCGGGAAGCTGAGGCCGGCAACGGTGCCGACGCCGGGCAGCGGCCCGCGCGTACCCTTGAACGGCACGTCTGCGGCGGGTGGCACGTCGACCTTGGGCGGGACGACCGCGTTGGCATAGGCATCGCGCGGTCCGGGCACGACGGTCAGCGAATAGGCCGGGCGCGACAGCCACTTGGCTGCGGCGGCCTTCACACTCGCGGGCGTTTCGGCTGCAAGCTGCAGGAGCTGTTTCTTGTAGAAGCCCGGATCGTTCGAATAGAGCGCGCCCTCGGCCAGCGTCACCGCCTTGCCGCCGAACCCGCCGACGGACTCGAGCCCCTCCATCGTGCTGGCCGCGGTCGTCGTCGCGACGCGGCTGACTTCGTCGGCGGTCGGCCCGTTCTTGATGAAGTCCGCCATGATCTCGTCGATGCGCTTCGACACGAGCGCGGGGTCGACGCCCTGCCGGACAATCGCGCGGATGCCGAACATGCCGAGCTGGCTGAAGCTGCGATTATAGGCGGAGATGCTGACGACGAGCTTCTCCTTCTTGACCAGCGCGGTGTCGAACCGGCTACTCGCGAGGCCACCGAGTACGCCCGCCGCAACATCGAGTGCGGTGCCGTCCTTGTCGTTCAGGCCGGGCACGACCCAGTTGCGGCTGACCATGACGGCGGCGACGCGGTCCTTGATCGTCTCGCTGACCGGAGCAGGCAGGGTCGGGATCGGCGCGGGTGGGACGATGCTCTCGGGGCCCTTCGGGATGCCGCCGAAATACTTCTCCGCGAGCCGCTTGGCGGTTGCCGCATCGACGTCGCCGGCGAGCACCAGCACCGCGTTGTTCGGGCCGTAATGATCCTTGAACCAGTCCTTTACCGTCTGCAGCGAGGCGGCATCGAGATCCGCCATCGAGCCGATCGTGGTGTGGCCGTACGGGTGATCCGCGGGGAACAGACCCTCGGTGATCTTGTACTGGGTCAGGCCGTAGGGCTGGTTGTCGCCCTGGCGCTTTTCGTTCTGGACGACGCCGCGCTGCTCGTCGAGCACGCCCTGCGTGATCGCGCCGGTGAGATAGCCCATGCGGTCGGATTCGAGGAACAGCCCACGGTCCAGCGCCGCGGTCGGCACCGTCTCGAAGTAATTGGTGCGATCGAAATAAGTGGTGCCGTTGAAGTCGGTTGCGCCGACCTGTTTCAGCGGTTCGAAAAAGTCGCCGGGTGCGTTCTCGGACCCGTTGAACATCAGATGCTCGAACAAATGCGCGAAGCCGGTCTTGCCCTTGGGTTCGAACTTCGAGCCGACGTTGTACCAGACCGACACCGCCACCACCGGCGCCTTGCGGTCGGTGTGCACGACGACGCGCAGGCCGTTCTTCAGCGTGAACTGCTGGTAGGGAATATCGACCGACTTCACGAGGTCCGCGACCGGTGCAGGCTTTGCCGCAGGGGTCGCCGCGCGCTGGCCCTGACCGAATGCGGGCGAGACGAGAGCAATTGCGGCGACGCCGGCAAGCGCGGTCATTTTCAAAGCCATATGCGAACATTACCCCGTGCTTCAGAATGATATCGTCGCAGCATAGCCACGCTTTGTCGCCGGGCAACAGATAGATATATCGAATTTCGAGGCGGTTCTCGACGGTGCATCATACGACTTACAGGTACCGCCACCACCAGCCGGTATGGGTCCGTTTGAACCGTCCGAACCATCGGCACGCGAACCAGCACGGCACGGCGGCGGCGGCGGCAACGAGCCAGATCGAGGTGACGTTCGGAACGCTGACCAGCCCCTTGGTCGCGCCGCCCGTCACCGCACCGATCAGGCTGTTCACGCCGTGGAGCAGATAGAGGTGCAGGATATAGAAGAACAACGGCGCCGATCCGAACACCACCAGCACGCCGTTCAACCGCGCCAATGTGCGCTCGAACGCCGCCAGAAGCAGCATGCCGATGCCGAGCGTGAGCAGGATGAAGTCCGCGGAAGGCGGATATTTGGTGAGGTTGAGAACGCTCATGATCGTTGCGAGCGGCGTCGCGCCCGCCTGCCACGGCAGCGGCTCGCCATAGCCATTGAGCGCGCGCAGCACCGCGAACAGCGCGAGCGACGCAGCGCCGGTCACCACCAAGCGGCGGCGGCGAACGTCTTGGTCGACTTGCCGCGCGAACCACGGCCCGATCGACCAGCCGAGCGCGATGACGCCGATCCAGGGCAGCAACGGATAGGACGTCCGCGCCCGCGCGCCGAACGGCAAGTCGATGAACCCGCGGTCGTGCAGCATGCTCCACGCGACATAGCCCGGCTGGTCGGGCGTGAAAATGATCGGATCGAGCAGATTGTGGCCCAGCACGATCGCCAGCCCGAGGACGAGCACGGCGATGCGCGGAAGATGGACCAACGCCGCCAGGGCGATCATCGACAGCCCGATCACCCAGATCACCTGGAGATAGACGATCGCGGGGGTGGGATCGAACGACCAGGCGAAATTGACGACCGTCACTTCGAGCGCGACGAGGAACAGCCCGCGCTTCAGCAGGAACGACGACGCCGCTGCCCGGCCACCTTCGCCCTTTCCGCTGCGAGAGTCCGCGTACAACGATGCCGCGAGCCCGGTCAGCAGCACGAAGACGGGCGCGCACAGATGCGCCGTGAGCCGCGTGAAGAACAGGGTGGGCGGCGTCGCGGGCAACGCCATCGGGTCGCTCACCTGCATAGGGTAATAGAAGAGTTCGCGGGTGTGATCGACGAGCATCAGCAGCATGACGAACCCGCGCAGCGCATCGACCGAGACGATCCGCGACCGCTTGGCCTGCGCGCCCGTCGGAGCTTGCACATGGGTATCGGACGCCGAAGCCGGCGTTCCGGCGACGTTGGGCATTGGACTGAAAACGGTTGACAAGATCGAAGCACCTCCGCCAATCGCGATGTTACATCATCACAGAGAAGGCAACATTTTTTGTCGAGGAGTCCACGATCGATCGCCTTCGCGAGCACGCTCCTGCTGCTCGCCTGCCCCATTCCGGCCGAGGCGCAGGACAAGACCGACCGCGAGCCGGAGCGCGAGGAACGACGGGTCGATGGTGAGGCCGAGACGATCGTCGTTCTCGGCACGCGCAGCACGCGGGCGGATCGCACCCTGTCGTCGGACCTCGCCACCGAACGCATGTCGCAATCCAGCCGCTCGCTCGAGCGCGACCTGCTCACCGCGGCGGGGACGTACCGGCTCGGCGACGCGCTGGAGCTCGTCAGCGGCGTCAGCAACCAGAACAACCGCGGCGGCTTTCTCGACAATTTCGCGATCCGCGGGTTTCTCGGCACGCCCGACGGCGGCGCCGAATATTATGTCGACGGATTCCTCGCCAATCGTGGCCTCGCGCCGCCGCGCGATCCGGCGACGACCGAGCGGATAGAGGTGTTGAAGGGCCCGGCCGGCGCGCTGTTCGGCGACATCGATCCGGGCGGCCGCGTCAACATCGTCAGCAAGACGCCGCGCTTCACGCCGGCCGCGACCGCGACGTTCACCTATGGCTCGTTCGACACCCGCCGGGTCGAGATCGATGCGACCGGCCCGCTGTCCGACACGATCGCCGCGCGGATCGTCGTCGCCACCGAGGACAGCGATGGCTGGCGCGATTTCGTGCCGTTGCGTCGCCGCGTCGTCGCGCCTTCGCTGACCTGGGCGCCGCGCGATGGCCTTCGGCTGACCTATGTCGGCGAGATCACGCGGTTCGACGCGCCGTTCGACCGCGGCATTCCGGCGATCGGCGGCGACGCCAACGCGCTGCCAAGATCGCGCTTCTACGGCGAGCCCGGCGACGGGACGACGCGGTTTCGCAACCAGCGCCACCAGCTGACCGGCGAGGCGCGGCTCGACGACCGCATCTCGTTCAATGGCGGCGTGGCTTGGCGGACGGGATCGCTCCGCGGGTTCTCGTCCGACCAGTCGCGGCTCGTCGGCGGCCAGACGCTGTGGCGCCAGCGACGTGCGCGCAACTACACCGTCGACGATCTGTCCGCGCGGCTGGAACTGACCGGACGGTTCGGCGCGCACCGCGCCAGCGTCGGCGTGAAGGGCTATACGCTCGACTATCACGAGGGGCTGTTGCGGCGGAACCCGACTGCGGCCAACCCGTATGCGATCGACGTGTTCGCGCCGGTTTACGGCGGGCAGGCCCTGCCGCTGGCGCCGTTCACGGACAATGACGAGACGCGGCGGTCGGCCACGCTGTATGCGCAGGACATGTGGGACGTGACCGATCGGTTCACGCTGACCGGCGGCGTCCGCTTCGACGCGTATCGCCAGCAGATCCACAACAACCGTACGGGCGTGGTCGGGCGCACGGTCGACGAGCCGGTGAACTTCCGACTGGGTGGCCGATACGCGCTGAGCGATGTCTTCGCGGTCCATGCGAACTGGGGCGAGAGCTTCCTGCTCAACTCGGGTACGGGGCGCGACAACCAGGGCTTCTCACCCGAACGCGGCAAGGGATACGAGATCGGCGCCACCGCCGCCTTGCCGGGCGTCGACGTGGCGGTGACGTATTTCGACATCGACAAGCGCGACATCCTGACCAACGACCCGGTCGATCCGAACTTCCTCGCGCCGGTCGGCAAGCTGTCGAGCAAGGGGATCGAGTTCGACGCCTCGGTGCGCCTCGCGAAGCGCTGGCAGGTCGTCGCCAACTATGCATGGACGCGCGCGCGGACCGACGACAGCATTTTCGCGACCGACCGCGTGCTGAACGTGCCCGAACATGCCGCGACCGTGTTCGCGATCGGGCGCTTCCTCGACGACGAGGGGCGTGGGCCCTCGATCAGCGCCGGTGCCAGTTACATAGGCAAGCGGGCCGGGGCGATCGACACCAGCGGGCTCGTCCTGCCCGACTATGTGAAGGCGAAGGCGGCGGTCGAATACGCGGTCTCGCGGCGCCTGTCGGTGCGCGCCGAGGCCGACAATCTGTTCGACGCCCGGTTCGCGCAGAGTTCGTACAGCCCGGTGTGGATCTTCCCGGGGGCGCCGCGGACGGTCCGGCTGTCGGTCCGTCTGAGCCAGTGATGCGCGGCGACCTCGGTCCCCGTTAGAAGAACAGCTTGCGGATGCTGAGGCGGACGGTGCGGCCGAGCGGGTCGAGGTAGTCGGGCTGGTAGGTGTTGGGGACCGTGCCCGTCGCGTCGGTGACGCGCTGGCGGGTGTTGAAGACGTTGTCGACCGACAGGCTGACGCGCATGCCGCGCAGCCACGGATGCGCCTTCACCCATTCGAGGCGCTGGCCGAGATCGGCGAACAGCCGCGCATTGGCGGTGGCGAGGCCGCCGAAGTTGAGCGTCTCGGGCGCGGCGATCGTGCCGCCGTTGACGCGCGTGCCGGTCGCATAGTTGGCGGAGATGCGCGCGCCGAGGCCGTTGTTGGTGTACCCCGCCTGCGCCTCCAGTTCGTGACGCGCCTGCCCGCCGCTGTTGCCGATCGCGTCGCCTCTGAGCAGGTTCAAGCTAGGGCCGCCGTCTGCGACGAGCACCCGGTCGGTGAAGTGCCAGGTGTGGTAGACCGCGAACTGGATGCGGCCACCGGCCTGCCCGCCGCGACCGCCGAAGCCGCGTCCGCCACCACCGGCGCCGCCTGGGCCACCGCCGCCGGGACCGCCACCGGCACGCGCGCCCTCACCGCGCGGCCCGTCGCCGCCTGCGCCACCGGGACGGCGGAAGCCACCGGGCGGTTGCAGGCCCTCGAACGGGTTGGGACCGGTGCCAGCGCGATACGCCTCGAGCTCGCGCTGGATCTTAGACTTGAGCGGCGCGGAGAAGTTGATCCCCCAGCGCAGTTCGGAGCGATCGCTGCGCGCGAAATTGATTGGCCGCCGATCGACCTGAAGCAGGGCGCCGCCGGCGTCGCGCTGAAAGCGATCGGGGAACGCCGCCTCGATCGCCGCCGTCGCTGCGGGGAAGGCCGCGATCGGGTTGTCGACCCGGCTCTCGACATAGTTGGCGGTGATCGAGAGGTCCTTGGCGGACCAGGGCTTCAGCGTCAGCCCGACTTTCTTGACGTGGTTGTTGTCCGCGACCAGCCCGGGATTACCGCCGCTGATCGTCGTCACGGTCGCGGTCTCGCCGCGCACATAATCGAAAACGCGGACGTTGGGCGTGGTGATCGACGGGTTGCCGAGCTGTTGCGCGGTCGGCGCCTCGTCGGTGTCGGTCACCGAGGCGATCACGCGAACGCCCTCGATCGGCGACCAGTTCGCGCCGTAGCCGAGCGTTTGCAGCGTGCCGAAGTCCGACAGATGGTCCTCGGCAAGGTTGAAGTTCGCCGACAGCGTGCCGAGGAACGGCAACACGTCCTTCGACCGGCTCGTCAGCGGCACGTCGACATTGACCTGGCCATTGACCGTGTCGCGCGACACCCGCCCCTGCGTATCGACCCCCAGGAGGTTGACGGTACGGTACGAGCGGCTTTTGAAATCGGCGGTTTCGGCACCGAGCTTGATCGTCGTCGAGACTGCGCCTGCGGGCAGCGAAAACAGGTTGCCGTTCGCGACCGCGTCAAGTTCGCCGGTGCTCTGCGTCGCATAGGCGCGGTTGCCGGGCAGTGCGCCGAAGTCGCTCGCGCTCAGGCGGCCGAACGGGTTGGCGGTCGGATCGCCTGCGCGGATTCGGGCAGCGAAGGCGCTCGCGTCGACGCCGGTCTCGGTGAACGTCTGCGTGTCGCTGCGGTCGTAATTGCCCGTCACGTTCCACCGCCACGTGCCGATATCGCCGTTGAGCGTGGTGCCGAGATGCGCGGCGATCGACGATGTCCGCTGGGTCAGCGGCAGGACGCCGTCGTCTTCGATCGCGCGATTGACGAGCGTGGTGCTGCCGAACGGCGTCAGCGCGACGACGGGCAGGCCGTTGAGGCTGCGGCTGTCGGTCGATTCTAGGCGGCCGTTGATCGTCGCGCCGATGTTGCCGAAGATGTTGCGCGCATAGACGCTGTTCGCGGTGAAGGTGCTGGTCGCGGACTGGAGCGTGCGGAACGGCCGCTGGTCGACGACATTGCCGTCCGCGCTGAGCGCGCTGTTGGCAGTTCGATCCGGCTGGAGGATGTCGCGCTGCGATTCGGTGAGCGGTTCGCTCGACGTGTATTCGACGTGCAGGTTGAGCCGGCGATCGCGCGCGATGTTGAGCATGTCGAGCGAGCCCTTGGGGGTGTTGCCGCCACCCTCGGTCGCCTGCGTGTCGGCGGCCTCGGCGGTCACCGCACGGAAGCGGCGGCGCAGGACGAAGTTCACGACTTTCTGATCGGCGCGGTAGCCGTATTTGAGCGCGACCTCCTCGGGCAGGATCTCGACGCGCTGGATCGCCTCGGTCGGGATGTCGCGGATCTCGCTGAAGCTGGAGATACGGCGGCCGTTGAGCAGCACGACCGGCGCGCCGCCGCTGCCGCGACCGCTGGTGGTCTGCGGGCTGAGTTCGTTCAGCAGGTCGGAGACGGTGCTGACGCCGTAGGACCGGATTTCGGCCTGGCCCAGCGTCTGGTCGGGCGGAATATCGCCGATCACCGCGCCGGGGAGTTTGCGCGAACCCGTGACGACGATTTCCTCGGATTCTGCGCTCTCGTCCTGCTCGGGAGCCTGCGCGGCGGGTGCGGCGGCGGGACGCGACGGTGCCTGTTGAGCGGCCGACATTGCGGGCATGCTCACTGCCAGAACCAGACCCAAACTGCGCATACCCGTTCCACCCCGATGATCGAGCATGCCGATTAGGCGGCAATTGTCGCAGGATTGTGCCGGTTCGGCGGTGCTTTCGTCACAAGCGCGGCTTATCGCGACATATGCGCTTCCATCTCCTCCAACGGCACGCCCTTGGTCTCGGGGAAATAGAGGAACACGGTCACGAACTGGACAGCCATCATCGCGGCGAAGAACAGGAACGGGGCGCCTGCCGACCATGCTGCAGCCACGGGGAAGACCTGCGCGATCACCGCGTTCCAGCCCCAATGGCTCGATGACCCGATGCTCGATCCGCGCGCGCGGACGTTCTGCGGGAAGACCTCGGAGATATAGACCCAGATCACCGCGCCCGAGCCCGGCGCGAAGAACATGATGAAGACGATCAGCGAAGGCAGCAATAACCAGCTTGGCAGCACGCCGAGCAGCGCCAGCCCGCCGACGGTCAGCGCCGCGGTCATGCCGGCCGAGCCCCAGAGCAGCAGCGTGCGACGGCCGATCCGGTCGATCAGCAGCATCCCGAGCAGCGTGAAGACCATGTTGGCTACCCCGATCATCACCGCCTGGAGATCGGGCGACAGGCTGCCGCCCGACGCCTTGAAGATGTCGTTGAGGTAATAGAGGAACGCGTTGATGCCGCTGAACTGGTTGAACATCGCGACCAGGAAGGCGAGCGTGATCGGCTTGCGGTGGCGCGTCCAGGACAGCGACGCATCGCCCTTGGGCGCATCGAGGTCCGCGCGTGCGACGTCGGGGCTCATGCCGACCAGCGCGAGCACCTGCTTCGCCTCGACGTCGCGTCCCTTGGCGAGCAGCCAGCGCGGCGAATTGGGGATGCGGAACAGCAGCGCGAAGAACACCAAAGATGGCGCCGCGACGATCCCCAGCTTCCAGCGCCACTCGACGTCGCCGAGATCGAGCGAGCCGATGACCGCATTCGAGACATAGGCGAGCAGGATGCCGAGGATGACGGCGAACTGGAACCCGCCGACCATATTGCCACGCTGCGCCGGTGGCGCGAGCTCGGCGATATAGGCGGGCGCGAGCACCGACGAGCCACCGATCGCGATGCCGTTGATGAAGCGGAAGCCGATGAAGCTGTGCCAGTTCCACGCCAGCGCACAGCCGAGCGCGGTGACCACGTAGAGGAAGGCGAGCATCCGCAGCACGTTACGGCTGCCGTAGCGGTCGCCGAGCGTGCCCACGAACAGCGCGCCGATCAGTGTCCCCCAGAGTGCCGATGACACCGTGAAGCCGAGCCACGCCTCGCTCAGCGCGAACTTCGCCTTCAACGCACCGGTGACGCCAGCGATCACCGCGGTGTCGAAACCGAACAACAGGCCTGCAAGCGCGGCGGTGGCGACGCTCGCGATCAGGATCGTGCGGGGCGGCGCGCTCATCGCGAGCGGTATCCGGTAAAGGTAATCGTCATCGCCTTGTCTCGACCGTTTTGCAGGCCTTCGCAAGACCGACGCCTGCCGTTTCGACGCACGAAAACACCCGTTTCCGGTTTTTCAAAACGCATTAACGATTGCGGGAATAGCGCTGTTGCATCGAAACGGGTGCGAGGGATGCGGTGGGTATCGAACATGGTCTGGCCATGACAGCACGCGGTGTGAAGCGGCTGGCTGCGGCGCTGTTCCTGTCTTTGGGATTGGCCGCGACGCCGGTATCAGCTTGCGAGGTCACCTCTCCGTCGACCGCCAAGCTCGGCACCCTGTCGCCGACCGCGGTGACGACCGCGGGCTTCATCGCGACGACAGGATCGTTCTCATGCTCGAACACCAGCGTCGCGTCGCTGCTCGGCGACGAATATCTGCGGGCCACGCTGCTGACGACCAGCGCGCTGACGCTCACCGCAACCACCGGCGGATCGGTCGGCTATTCGCTATCAGCAACCGCGGACGGCACCGCGCCGCTGAACGCCAATGTCAGCCGTTCGTATTTCGAGGGCACGACGCTGTCGTTGCTGGGCAGCAGCAAGGCCGTGGTGCCGATCTACATCAAGCCGGTCAGTGCGTCTGCACCGCCCGCCGGAATCTACAAGGGAAGCTTCCAGGTCCGTTGGTCCTGGAAATTCTGCAACGGCCTCGGAGCGCTCGGCGCATGCCTGCTCGGAGCGAACGACCAGGACAGCAAGACCGGCACGGTCGACGTGACTCTGACGGTGGCCAGGGACGCGATCGTCACGATTTCACAACGCACCACCTGGGAAACCTCGGCTGCCACCAATAATCCCAAGGCCATTCCCGGCTCGAAACTGCGCATGACGATGCAGATCGAAAATCCCAATCCGTTCGCACTGGACGGCAACACGCTGGCGATGACTTTGCCCACACCCGCTGGGCTGCGCATCGCTCTCGACGGCGACGGCACTGCCTCGACTGACTATGTCGTGACGGCCGAGGGCTCGCCCGCCTCGTCGCTCCTTGTAACCTACGGCACGCCTGCGGACGGTGGCGACGACGTCGATTTCTCGGCGAACGGTGGCGCCAGCTGGACCTATGACCCCTCCACCTCGCCGAGATCGGTCACCACCGTGCGGATCAGGCCACGCGGGACGATGGCGGCCGGATCGAAGTTCATCGTATCGCTGCCCTACGTCCTGTTCTGATCGGGCTTCTGATTGGAGTTCTGATCAGGCTCATCAGTCGCGGGATCCGATCCGGACATCGGCGGCAACGATCCGACCAGCTCCATCTTCGTCGCGGTCGAGCCGACCTCGATCCCCGCCTCGCGGAACTGGCGGAGCAGCGTGAACAGCAGTTCGCTGCGCATCGGATAGGCATCGCGCGGGCTCGCCACGTACGCGAAGCAGTTGAACTTGGCGCGGCCGGCGTCGATCGAATCGATGAACACCTTGGGCTCGGGATCGTCGAGCACCTCGTGCTTCTCCGCGAATGCCGCGAACAGCATCGTCCGCACCGCGTCGAGATCCTCCTCGAGCGGCACCGAGAATTGCAGCTGGATCCGGCCGATCGGCGCGGCCAGCGTCATGTTCTGGATGGTCTTGGTGATCAGCTCCGAATTGGGCACGATCAGCGTCGAGCGGTCCGCTACCTGGATCTCGGTCGAGCGGACGTTGATGCGTTTCACGTCGCCCTCCATGTTGCCGATCCGAACGAGATCGCCGATCTTCACCGGGCGCTCGGCGAGCAGGATCAGCCCCGAGACGAAGTTCTGCGTAATCGCCTGCAGGCCGAAACCGATCCCGACCGACAGCGCACCGAGCACCACGGCGAGCTTCTCCATGCCGATCCCGAGCGCGCCGAGCGCCCACAGCACCGCCGCGATGATCCCGGCATAACGCGCGACCATCATCACCGAATTCTGCGCGCCCGCATCCATCGCGGTGGTCGGCAGATAGCTGTTCACCAGCCAGTGCTGCAGCCCGCGCATGATCGCCAGCGCGACGAACAGCACCGCGATCGAGCGCAGCACCGCGCCCGGCGAGATCGTGACCTGGCCGATCGTGACGCCGTTCGCGACCGTCCCGAACAGCTCGAACGCCGAGCCGACGCCCGCCCCGAACGGCGCCATCACCGCGCCGATTGCGAGCAGGATCAGCAACAGCCGCAGCACCGCCGACAGCAGCACGCCGATCTGGTCGACGGTCTTGTTGTCGACGCCGAACCCGCTGTTCGCCGAGCGGCCGAGGCGGTTGCCGCTCGACAGCAACGTCCGGCACGCATCGTCGGTGAAGGTCATCATCAGGTACAGCGACGCGCCGACGATCGCGCCCCACACCAGCCACGTCGCGACCTTCAGCGCGAAATTCACATAGCCGATCAGCCCGGCCAGCAGCGCGACCAACAGGACCAGCCAGACCAATGTCGCCACGATCGCGAGCAAGGTATTGCGCGCGGGCTTGGTCGGGTCGGGCAGCGCGGCGGCGCGCAACCGGCCAAGCGTGACGAGGATCGCGCTCAGCAGGACGATATGGAGCAGCGCCACGACCGCGTTGGCGGCACTCGATGCGGGCGCGCTGACGCCGATCAGCGTGTTGGTCGCGATCAGCAATTGCCCGCCGAAGATCAACGCCGCCGCCATCCACGTGTACGGCCGCAGCGCGTTCGCGGCGGCATCGCCGATCGGCAGCAGGCGCCAGGTCGACTGGCCGCGCAGCAGGAGCGCGCCGCCGAGCGACGACACGAACGCGCAGAACCATGTGATCCCGACGAAGAGCGCGCCGAACCGACTCCAGGCGGGCGAGACGAGCCCGGCCCAGCGCAGCGACGCGACGATCGCCCAGGCGGCGAGGCCGGGCAGCGCGGTGCCGATCACCACCAGCCACAGCGCATAGGCCGAGCGTCGCAGGCGACCGCCGGGCGCGTGGTTGGTCGCGTAACGGCGACCGACACCGTGCAGCCAGCGTCGTAGCGGCACGATCAAGACCAGCGCGGTGAGGATTCCGATCAGCAGGCCGGTGCCGGCACGCATGTCGAACCGTGCGCCGAACTGGCGGATCTCGACATTGGCGAACCGCATCAGCCGTGCGGTGTCACGGGGCAGGTGATCGACGATCGCCGCCCACAAGGTCGGTGACAGCGGCGAGCCGGTGTTTTCGGAGAGTTGCTGGCCGAGTTCCTCCGCCTCGGCCGCGCCGATATCGTCGATCTGTTGCTTGGCCTCGATGCCGATGAGGCGCGCGCGCTTGATCGCGGAGTCGATCGCCGACTGGCTTTGCGCGAGGAGCTTGCGTTGCTGGCGGATCTCGGGGGCTTCGACGACGCCGGGGGTGGCGGCACCGAGTTCCGCGACCCGCGCCTGGACGAGGGCCATCTCGGGGGTGAGCGTGCGGACGGCGTCGGCGGCGGTGGTCTGCACGGTTTGCGCGCGGGTACGGAGGGCTTGCCGCGCCTTGTCGTCGCGCGCGGCAGGCGTGGCGTCGTCGATCGCCTGGAGTTCGGCCGAGGCTTGGGTGAGGCTGGCGGCGACGGTCGCGACCTTGGGCTCGTCCTGCGCAATCGCGGGAAGCGCGGTGACCGCGGTGACCGCGAGGAGGAGCGCGGCGAGGTAACGGAGGAGGGTCATCCGGGGTGCTGTACAGCGATGGGGCCGGAAACGGGAGGGGCCGTTCAATTTGGGAGCCAGCCGTTCCGCGATCAAACCACCCCGGCGAAGGCCGGGGCCCAGTTGGCAAGGTCGCTGTAACGGAGCGCTGGCCTAAATCACCAGCCGCTCCCAATTGGGCCCCGGCCTTCGCCGGGGTGGTGCTATTGGAACGTGGTCCCCGATCAGCGCCTACCCTCACCCCCTTGTTCTCCCGCGAAGGCGGGAGCCCAGACTGGGTCCCCGCCTTCGCGGGGAAACATAGATGCGGTCCGGCTCCACACAGGCGCTCCGAGCAACGCGCGCTCTACCCACTCCGTCACCCCGGCGGACGCCGGGGCCCACCGGCCCGCACACTCAAGTCTCTCGGGTGTGCGGAGCAATGGATGCCGGAACGAGTCCGGCATGACGGGGCGGCCGGCGGCGGGGACGGGACGGCGTTTGGTTCGAACCCGACACGCGCTCAGTCCAGTTCGAGGATCACCTGATCCACCGCGAGGCTATCCCCCGTCTTCGCTGCAACCGACTTCACCGTCCCCGTCTTCTCGGCGCGCAGGATGTTCTCCATCTTCATCGCCTCGACCACCGCCAGCGCCTGCCCCGCCTCGACCTTGTCACCCGCCGCGACGTCGAGCCGCACCAGCAGACCCGGCATCGGGCAGATCAGGAACTTCGACAGATCGGGCGCGACCTTCTCGATCAGATGCGCGGTGTACGGCGCGACGCGAGCGGGAAGGACGCGGGCGACATGGCTCGCCCCTCGTGCGGTAAGCTTGAAGCCAGCGCGGGCTTTGGCGATGCGGATCGTGAGGTGCTCGTCGCCATCGGTCCCGTGACCGTCGGCGACCACCATCCGGTCGCCGGGGGTGTATTCGAGCGACAGGTCGAGCTCTTCGCCATCGACCGTGATGCCGTCGGTCGAGACCGTCACCGCGTGGTCGGTCTTGTCGATCGTCACTACCCAGTCGGCGGGCGGACGGAGGCGCTTGCCGAGTTGGCCGTCGATGCGGCGCGCGCGGTCGGCTTCGGCGGTGGCGGCGAAGGCTGCGACGGCGGCGAGCGTTTTGAGGAGTTCGGCGTCGGCGGGCGCTCCGTGGAAGCCCTCGGGATATTCCTCGGCGATGAAGCCGGTGGTCAGCGCACCCGACTGGAAGCGCGGATGCTGCATGATCGCCGAGAGGAAATCGATGTTGTTGCCCGGCCCCTCCAGCTCGAACGCATCGAGCGCGGCGATCTGCGCGGCGATCGCGCCGTCGCGGGTGGGGGCCCAGGTGATGAGCTTGGCGATCATCGGGTCGTAGAACATGCTGACCTCGCCGCCCTCGCGGACGCCGTCGTCGACGCGGACGCGGGGTTCTTCGGACTCCGCCATCCCTTCCCCGTTCGTGCTGAGCGAAGTCGAAGCACCTTCGCTCGGGGCATGCCCTTCGACTTCGCTCAGGGCGAACGGGAGAGGCGGATTATAGCGAACCAAGCGCCCGATGCTCGGCAGGAACCCACGATACGGGTCCTCCGCATATACACGGTTCTCGATCGACCAGCCCTCAAGCTTCACGTCATCCTGCGAGAACCCCAGCGGTTCCCCGGCAGCAACGCGGATCATCAGTTCGACCAGGTCCAGCCCGGTGATTTCTTCGGTAACCGGATGCTCGACCTGGAGCCGGGTGTTCATCTCGAGGAAGTAGAACCCCTCCCCCGTCGTATCCGCGCCCGACACGATCAGTTCGACCGTCCCCGCCGAATAATAGCCGACGGCCTGCGCGAGCGCGACCGCCTGCTCGCCCATCGCTTTCCGCATCTTGGGCGTCACGAACGGCGACGGTGCCTCCTCGACGACCTTCTGATGCCGCCGCTGGATCGAGCATTCGCGCTCGTTGAGGTAGACGATGTTGCCGTGCTGGTCGCCGATCAGCTGGATCTCGATGTGACGCGGGCTCTCGATGAACTTCTCGATGAACACGCGGTCGTCGCCGAAGCTGGCAAGCCCCTCGCGCTTGGTCGCCTCGAAGCCTTCGCGGACGTCCTGCTCGCTATAGGCGAGCCGCATGCCCTTGCCGCCGCCGCCGGCCGACGCCTTCATCATCACCGGATAGCCGATGCCGCCGGCGATCTCGACCGCGTGATCGGTGCTGTCGATCTCGCCGAGATAGCCCGGCACGACGTTGACGCCCGCGGCCTTGGCGAGCTTCTTCGACTCGATCTTGTCGCCCATCGCGGCGATCGCGTTGGGTGGCGGCCCGACGAACGCGATCCCGGCCTCGGCGCACGCCAGCGCGAAACTCTCACGCTCGGAGAGGAAGCCGTAGCCCGGGTGGATGCAGTCCGCGCCGGTTTCCTTGGCCGCGAGCAGGATCAGCTCGGCCTTGAGATAGCTTTCGGCGGCGGGTGCAGGCCCGAGCCTCACGCTTTCGTCGGCCATCAGCACGTGCGGCGCACGCGCGTCGGCGTCCGAATAGACCGCGACGGTCTTGATGCCCATCGCCTTGGCGGTCCGCATGACGCGGCACGCGATCTCGCCCCGATTGGCGACCAGGATTTTCTTGAACATCACTCGCCCTAATCTGTGCCGTCTTGCCGGACGCGGTCCGGGTGCGGACTGGTTATTGGTACCAAATCATCGTCTTGAGCTGCTTCGTGCGGGCCTGCGTCAGGTCGGTCCGACACCCCGCGATCGTCATGCCTTGTGCCGAACCGCCGGCATATTGCCCGCCTTCGATCACGCACTGCGTATCGCGGAACTTGAGCCACGCGCGCTGGCTCTCCAGCAGCGCGGCCGCATAGCCGAACCCGCCGCCGCGCGACCCGTCCTGCGCGTCGCGACCCTTCATATAGGCGTAGGTCCGCTTCCACTGCGCAGCCATCGCCGCATCTGCCCGCGCGTAACTCGTACCGGCGGAGGCGTTCGTCGTCGCCTGCGACTGCATTGGAGCAGCCGCTGCCATCAGGAGTGCGATCAGCAGCATGTCTTGCCCTCCCGCATCGGCTCGGGGCCGACCATCGACTTCATCCCCAACTTCGCCAGCAGCGTCGCATCCGCGCTGTCGCCGGCGTTGCCGGTGGTCAGCAGCTTGTCGCCGGTGAAGATCGAGTTCGCGCCGGCCATGAAGCAGAGCGCCTGGGTAGCCTCCGACATGCTCTCGCGCCCGGCCGACAGGCGGACCATGCTCAGCGGCATCGTGATGCGTGCGACGGCGACCGTCCGGACGAACTCGATGTCGTCGATCTGCGCCATCGGCGTGCCCGCGAGCATGTCGCCGAGCGGCGTGCCCTTGACCGGGACCAGCGCGTTGACGGGGACGCTCTCGGGGTGGCGCGGCAGCGTGGCGAGCGCGTGGACGAAGCCGACGCGGTCGCTGCGCGTCTCGCCCATCCCGACGATCCCGCCGCAGCAGACCGAAATGCCCGCATCACGCACGTTCGCCAGCGTCTCCAGCCGATCGCCGAAGGTGCGCGTGGTGATGACGTTGCCGTAATTCTCCGGCGAGGTGTCGATGTTGTGGTTGTAGTAATCGAGCCCGGCGTCGGCGAGCTGCTTGGCCTGGTCCGAGTCGAGCATGCCGAGCGTCATGCACGTCTCGAGCCCCATCGCGCGGACGCCTTCGACCATCGCGACGACCTTCGGCATGTCGCGCGGCTTAGGGTTGCGCCAGGCGGCGCCCATGCAGAAACGCTGCGAGCCGGCGGCCTTGGCCTGCGCCGCGTCGGCGAGGACGGCGTCGACGTCCATCAGCTTTTCCGCCTTCAGGCCGGAGTCGGACGACGCGGACTGCGAGCAATAGCCGCAATCCTCGGGGCAGCCGCCGGTCTTGATCGACAACAAAGTGCAGAGCTGGACCTCGCCGATCGCATGGTGCGCGCGGTGGACGGTCTGGGCGCGGTACATGAGTTCGTCGAACGGGAGCTCGAAGAGCGCGGCAATCTCGGGACGGGTCCAGTCGGTGCGGACGCCCGGCGCAGCGGGCACAGTGGCCGGCGCAACGGGGGGACGGAGGAGGGTTTCGATCATCATGCGGCCTTTGGTCTCTGGTCGTTTCGCGTCGTCGCATAGCGCGTGCGCGGGGCGGCGTAACTGGCGGGCGGCGTCATTTGGCCACCATCGCACGTTTCACGCGCGCTTCGAGTTCGGGCCCGCCGCCATCGCCGAAGCCGTAAGCGGTGTGGATTTGCCGCCCCTTGGCATCGAACAGATAGACGCGCGGAATGCCGACCTTGCCGTCGGGGATATCCTTGATGTCCTTGCCGATGACCTGGCGGTACGCATCGACGTCAGCGACGACGTAATCGATGTCGCTCATGCCGGCGCGCTGCAGGAACTGCGCGATCGCGGCGGGCGGTTGGGTGCGATCGGGACTACCCTCGCTACGGTTGATGTAGAGGAAGTTGTAGCCGCTGCCCAAGTCCTTGCGGATCTTGTTCAGATAGGGGGCTTCGGCAATGCACGGCGGGCACCAGCTCGCCCAGATCGACACGAGCGTCGGCTTGCCCGGCTTAATGCGCGAGCCGAGCGGGATCGCCTTGCCGTCGCGCGTCTTCACCATGACCTGCGCGATCGTAGAGATCGAGCGGCCGGTGGTCGGCGCGGTTTCCTGCGCCACAGCCGGCGCGATACTGAAAGCGGTCAGCGCCATCGCCAACACCGTGGTGCGCATGTTCATACCCGTTCCTCTTCCGGCGCCATGTTGTGGCCGAGGAGTTTCAACACGTCCTCGGCGGCCTGGATCAGGTTGGTGCCGGGGCCGAAGATCGCCTGGACCCCGGCATCGCGCAGCGCCTGATAGTCCTGTGCGGGGATAACGCCACCCGCGATCACCTTGATATCCGCGCGGCCCGCCTCGCGGAGGTAGCCGATCAGCTCGGGGATCAGCGTCTTGTGGCCGGCTGCAAGGCTTGAGGCACCGACGATGTCGACGTCCTTGGCAAGCGCGAGCGCGGCGGCTTCGGCGGGGGTCTGGAACAGCGGGCCGGGGACGATCTCGAAGCCCAGGTCGCCGAACATCGACGAGACGAGGTTGGCGCCGCGATCATGGCCGTCCTGGCCCATCTTGGCGACCAGCATGCGGGGTTTGCGCCCCATGCGGCGCTCGGTGGCCTCGACGCCGTCGGTGAGGCGGGTCCAGCGAGCGTCGTCCTCGTACGCGCCGCCGTAGATGCCGGAGACGGGGGTGGGCTGCGTGCCGTAGCGGCCGAATACGTCTTCCATCGCGGAGGATATCTCGCCGAGCGTGGCGCGGGCGCGGGCACATTCGACGGCGAGCGCGAGCAGGTTCTCGGAGTCCTTCGCGCCTTCACGCAACGCGTCGAGGGCCGCGCGGCACGTGGCTTCGTCGCGCGTGGCCTTTACCCGTTCGATCCGTTCGATCTGGCCCGCTCTCACCGCGACATTGTCCACGTCGAGGATCTCGATCGCGTCCTGTTCGGCGAGCTTGTACTTGTTCACGCCGACGATGACGTCCTCGCCGCGATCGACGCGCGCCTGCCGTCCGGCGGCGGCTTCCTCGATCATCGCCTTGGGCCAGCCTGCCGCGACCGCCTTCGCCATGCCGCCTTCGGACTGGATCCGCTCGATCAGGCTCCACGCGCCGTCGACCAGCGACTGCGTCAGGCTCTCGATATAATAGCTGCCGCCGAGCGGATCGACGACCTTGGTCATCCCCGTCTCTTCCTGGATCACGATCTGCGTGTTGCGCGCGATCCGGGCGGAGAAGTCGGTCGGCAGTGCGATCGCTTCGTCGAGCGCGTTGGTGTGCAGCGACTGCGTGCCGCCCAGCATCGCCGCCATCGCCTCGATCGTCGTTCGCATGACGTTGTTGTACGGGTCCTGCTCGGTCAGCGAGACGCCCGAGGTCTGGCAATGCGTGCGGAGCATCTTCGAGCGCTCGTCTTGCGCGCCCAGCTGCGTCATCGCGCGGTGCCAGAGGACGCGCGCGGCGCGGAGCTTGGCGATCTCCATGAAGAAGTTCATGCCGATCGCGAAGAAGAACGACAGGCGTCCGGCGAACTTGTCGATGTCGAGGCCGCTCGCGACGCCGTATTTCACATATTCCATGCCGTCGGCGATCGTGAAGGCGAGCTCGTGGAGCTGCGTCGCTCCCGCCTCCTGCATGTGATAGCCGCTGATCGAGATGCTGTTGAACTTGGGCATCTCGCGGCTGGTGTAGCCGAAGATGTCCGAGATGATCCGCATGCTCGGCTCGGGCGGGTAGATGTAGGTGTTGCGGACCATGAACTCCTTGAGGATGTCGTTCTGGATGGTCCCGTCGAGCAGTTTCCGGTCGACGCCCTGCTCCTCGCCGGCGACGATGAAGAAGGCGAGGATCGGGATCACCGCGCCGTTCATCGTCATCGAGACGGACATCTTGTCGAGCGGGATGCCGTCGAAGAGGATCTTCATGTCCTCGACCGAGTCGATCGCGACGCCAGCCTTGCCGACGTCGCCGGTGACGCGGGGGTGGTCGGAATCGTAGCCGCGGTGGGTGGCGAGATCGAACGCGACCGACAGGCCTTTCTGCCCGGCGGCGAGATTGCGGCGGTAGAACGCGTTCGAGGCTTCGGCGGTGGAGAAGCCCGCGTATTGGCGGATCGTCCAGGGGCGACCGGCGTACATCGACGCGCGGACGCCGCGGGTGAAGGGGGCGAAACCTGGGAGGCCGGGGTCTTCGCGCACGTCTTCCGCGGTGTAGAGCGGTTTGACGTCTATGCCTTCGGGGGTCGGCCAGGTTAGGTCGGCGCCCTTTACTTCCTTGGCGGCGAGCGCCTGCCAGTCGGCGAGCGTGGGGTTCGGTTTGTCAGTCATTACCTTGCACCTAGTTCCCCGGCGAAGGCCGGGGCCCAGCCCCTCGAATACGCCGCGCGCGGGAGCGCGTTCGATGCTGCGCATCGAGCCTGGGCCCCGGCCTTCGCCGGGGAACGAGAAAGAAAGCGGTTCACTTGCCAGTGAACACCGGTTTGCGCTTGGTCAGGAACGCGAGGCCACCTTCCATCGAGTCCGCCGACCCGCGCGCATCACGCTGGTTCGCCGCCTCGGCCTGCATCGCGGTCGCGTAATCCGTCTCGTACGCCGCCGTAATCGCCCGCCGCATCAGCCCGAGGGCGACTGTCGGCATCGCCGCAAGCCGCTCGGCCAGCGCAAACGACTCGGCGTCCAGCGCATCGTCGGCGACCACCTTGTGCACCATCCCCCAGTCGAGCGCCTTCGCCGCCGGAACCCGCTCACCGAGCATCATCATCTCGGTCGCCCGCGCCTTGCCGATCAGCCGCGGCAGCATCCACGACGCACCGCCGTCGGGCACCAGCCCGATGTTCACGAACGCCTGGAGGAAATACGCGGTCTCACTCGTGACGCAGAAATCGGCGGCGAGCGCGAGGCTGCACCCGATCCCCGCCGCCGGCCCGCGCACTGCGCTCACCACCGGCACAGACAGGTCGGCGATCGCCGTCATCGTTGGATTGTAACTGCCGGTCAGTGCCGCGAACGTCGCCTCGCCCGGATTGTCCGAGCCAAGCGCCCCGCCGCCGACCTCCGCGCCCGAACAGAACGCGCGCCCTGCGCCCGCAATCAGCACCGCCCGCGCGCCATCCAGATCGCCCAGCGCCGCGCGCAATTCCTCGAACATCGCCGGCGGCGCAGCGTTCAGCCGGTCGGGCCGGTTGAGCGTCAGTACCAGCACGTCGCCGCGCCGTTCGCTCAGGATATGCTCGTACGCGGCCATTAGATCCCTCCTAGTGCGCGCCGGTATCGCCCGGCGTCTCCATCAACTCGACCAGCATGCCGCCGAAGTCCTTCGGGTGCACGAACACGATCGGCGTGCCATGCGCGCCGATCCGCGGCTCGCCCAGAACGGTCGCGCCCTTCGCCTTCAGGTCGGCTACGGCTGCGTCGATGTCGGCGACCTCGAAACAGACATGATGCTGCCCTCCTGCCGGGTTCTTGCGCAGGAAGCCGGCGATCGGCGAACTCTCGTCATACGGCTCGATCAGCTCGATCTGCGTATTCGGCGCATCGATGAAGCATACCTTCACGCCCTGCGCCGGCAGGTCGAACGGTTCGCCAATCGCCGTCGCACCGAGTAACAGGCGATACGTCTCGACCGACTTCGCGATCGACGGCGTCGCGACCCCGACATGGTTGAGGCGGCCAAGGATCATTGCGCGTCTTTCGGCGGCGGCGGCGGCGTGGGAACGACACCCAGCGTGTAACCGCACACACCGAGCACCTGCCGGATCATCGCATCGCCGGTCGGCGCGACGAAGTTCGCCTGCACTGCGAAGTTCGCGGCGTTGGTGGTCTCGACGCGCACCGTCTTCGACTTCACTAGGAACGTCGTCAGCTTGGTGATCGCCTCTGGATCGGTGACGTAGGTGCCCGTGCCCGGAAACTGCCAGTTGTAATTGAACGCAGGCCCGCCATCGAACCGCACCGCGACGAGCTTGTCCGGCCCCTGCCCGAGCGGCTGCGGCTGGATGAACTGGATCGACACGATCGGCTCGGACGCCACGTCGCATTTTACGACGAAGCGCGACAGACCGTCATTGCCGGTGACCGATGCGGAGATGCTGCGCACGCCCGCCTGATTGGTGCGATCTGCGAGCTTCCAGGTTTGTGCAGGTGCCGCCACGGCTGCGGCTTGAAGCAGAAGAAACGCAATCATTGCTCGATCCTCCGCTGCTGGGCCGCCGCCATTGCAGCGCCTTCGATCACCCCTTCCAAGCGAGACACCCGATCGCGCAGGTCACCATGCGCGCCGGCAAGACCCGCGAGCCGCCCGCCAAGCTGAGCGACGTCTCGATCGAGGCCGTCAAGCTGATCCTTCAGCGTCAGGATCGTCTTGAAAACGCCGAATGCTTTCTCACCCGCACTCACGGTCTTTCGCCCGCCAGCACCGCATCGACCACAGCGCAGGTGCGCGCGATATTCTCCCGCATCGACTGGATGGACATCTTCATGTCGTCGACAGCCGCCTCGATCTCCGGTGCGAGAAACGCCAAAGCCGCTTCCTCGTCGTGCGACGCCGGTGCGGCAATATACCGCGTTGTCGCCTCACGCACGACGCGGCCGACGGACATGCCGCTGTTCGCCGCGAACGCATCGAGCGCTGCCTTGTGATCGGGCGTAGTCAGAAACGTCACGCGTTCGGTCTGCATGTCACGACTCCTTCGCATGACATGATAATGTGCTTATCATCACCGAACAAGCATGGCTCACAACGGGATGTTGTCATGCTTTTTCCACGGATTCTCCAGCGCCTTGCCGCGGAGCTTCCGTAGGCCGAGCGCTATGCGGCGGCGGGTCGAGTGCGGTTGGATGACCTCGTCAATGAACCCCTTGCTCGCCGCCACGAATGGGTTGGCGAACCGCGCTTCATATTCCGCGGTGCGCTCGGCGATCTCTTCGGGCGTCTTGCCGCGGAAGATGATCTCGACCGCGCCCTTCGCGCCCATCACCGCGATCTCGGCGGTCGGCCATGCATAGTTGAGGTCGCCGCGCAGGTGCTTCGACGCCATCACGTCGTACGCGCCTCCGTAAGCTTTGCGCGTGATGACGGTGATCTTGGGCACGGTCGCTTCGGCATAGGCGAACAGCAGCTTCGCGCCGTGTTTGATGATGCCGTTATGCTCTTGGGCGGTGCCGGGCAGGAAGCCGGGGACGTCGACGAAGGTCACGATCGGGATCTCGAACGCGTCGCAGAAGCGCACGAACCGAGCCGCCTTCTTCGAGCTGTTGATGTCGAGCACGCCCGCGAGCACCATCGGCTGGTTCGCGACGAAGCCGACCGTGCGGCCTTCGATCCGGCCGAAGCCGGTGATGATGTTGGCCGCATGCGCCGGCTGCATCTCGAAGAAATCGCCTTCATCGACAGTCTTCCGGATCAGCTCGTGCATGTCGTAGGGCTGGTTCGCCGACGCCGGGATCAGCGTGTCGAGGCTCTCCTCGATCCGGTCCCATTCGTCCGCGGTCGGGCGCTCGGGCACACCTTCACGGTTCGACGCAGGCAGGAAATCGAAGAAGTCGCGCGCCGCGAGCAGCGCCTCGATGTCGTTCTCGAACGCGTTGTCGGCGACCGAGGTCTTGGTGGTGTGAGTCACCGCGCCGCCGAGCGCCTCCTGCGTCACGACCTCGTTGGTCACCGTCTTCACCACGTCGGGGCCCGTGACGAACATGTAGCTCGAATCCTTCACCATGAAGATGAAGTCGGTCATCGCGGGGGAGTAGACCGCGCCGCCTGCGCACGGGCCCATGATCAGCGAGAGCTGCGGCACGACGCCGGACGCGAGCGCGTTGCGCTGGAACACCTCGGCATAGCCACCGAGCGAGGCAACCCCCTCCTGGATGCGTGCGCCGCCGCTGTCGTTGAGGCCGATGATCGGTGCGCCGACCTTCATCGCGCTGTCCATCACCTTGCAGATCTTCTGCGCGTGGCGTTCGCTCAAAGATCCACCGAACACGGTGAAATCCTGGCTGAAGACGAAGACGAGGCGGCCGTTGATCGTCCCAGATCCGGTGACCACGCCGTCGCCCGGGATCACCTGGTCCTGCATGCCGAAATCGACGCAATTGTGCTCGACGTACATGTCGAGCTCCTCGAACGATCCCTCGTCCAGCAGCACGTCAAGGCGCTCCCTTGCGGTGAGCTTTCCCTTGGCGTGCTGCGCTGCGATCCGCTTGAGGCCCCCGCCGACTCTGGCGGCTTCGCGGCGGCGTTCAAGCTCTTCGATCGTGGATGACATCGTCTCTCCGTCCTGCTGACTGCCTTCACAGAGCGTGATGCGATGCGCAAATGCAATGTTGCAAACTTGTCCGAGGCACGTTTGCAAACTAGGCGGGGATATGACTTTGCCCGCTCGTCGCCTATTCGTCGGACACCGCCTGCGCGACCTGCGCCGGGTGCTTGGAATCAGCCAGGCCGCGATGGCCGTGCGGATCGGGTTGTCCGTCAGCTATCTCTCGCAGATCGAGAACGGCGATCGCCCGGTGACGGAGGGCGTGCTGATCACGCTGGCGCGCGAATTTCCGGCGGACTGGGGGAGCATCGATGCGGCGGACGATACCGCGTTGCTGATCGCGACGCTCGAGGCGGTGTCGGATACGAGCGTCGAGGCGCCCGCGCTCGACGAGACGGCGGTGCGGCGTGCGTTGAAGCACCAGCCGTTGCTGGCGCAGCGGCTCGTCGCGATGCACGACGCGTATCGGCGGGCGCAGGAGCAGTTGCGCGCGCTCGACGACCGGTTGGTGGCGGGGTCCGGTGCGCCGGGATTGCTGCCGTGGGAGGACGTGCGCGACTGGTTTCATGCGGCAGGCAATTATGTCGATGCGCTCGACCGGCGGGCGGAGGAGATCGGCGAGACTTTGGGGCCGGACCGGGTTGCGGCGCTGGAGGCTCGGCTGGCGGCGCGCGGCGTGTCGGTTGCGATCTCGGGAGCGCTTGCCGCGCCGCTTCGCGATTATGACGGCGCGACCCTGAGGCTCGATGGATCGCAGCCCGGCGAGACCACCCTGTTCTCGCTCGCGCACCAGGTTGCGCGGCACGAGTTCGGCGACGTCATTGGCGGGATCGTCGCGGCGTCGGAAATGGCGTCGGAAACGGCGCGCGCGCTGCTGACTGCGGGGCTGACCAATTACGCGGCGGGGGCGATCGTCATGCCCTATACCCGCTTCCGGACGGAGGCGCGGAGTGTCCGCCACGATATCGACCGGCTGCGACGGATCTTCGGGACGAGTTTCGAGCAGACATGCCACCGGCTCTCGACGTTGCAGCGACCGGGCGCGCTTGGGATCCCGTTCTTCTTCTGCCGCGTCGACATGGCGGGGAACATCACCAAGCGGCACTCCGCAACACGGTTGCAGTTCGCGCGGTTCGGGGGGGCGTGCCCGTTGTGGATCGTCCACGAGGCGGTCGCGATCCCCGACCGGATCCTGACGCAACTGATCGAGACGACCGACGGCATCCGCTACGTCTCGATGGCGAAGGGTCTGGTGAAGCCTTCCGAGACGTACACGCGGCCGGCGCGGCGCTATGCGGTGGCGCTGGGGTGCGAGGAGGCGAACGCGTCGGAGTTCATCTATGCGGATGCGCTGGGGACCGGGGGCATTGCGACGCCGATCGGGTCGTCATGCCGTATCTGCCTGCGTACCGACTGCGACCAGCGCGCGTTTCCGCCGGCCGCCAGCGAGATACGCGTCGACCCCGACCGCCGCGGCGCCGTGCCGTACGAAGTGGTTTAGCCCCCCTCCAAACTCGATCGAAGTACCACTTCGATCGACATAAAAAAGGCCCGGTGTGTTTCCACACCGGGCTAAGGTTGTCCGCAGGAGGAACGTCGTGGGTGCGGGCTCGACTGGCCCGCTACCGATTCGTGTTGGCGATCAGTTGTAAGCGCGCTCGCCGTGTTCGCCGATGTCGAGACCCTCGTGCTCGACTTCCGGCGAGACCCGCAGGCCGGTGACGGCCTTGGCGATATAGATCGCGATCGTGGTGCCGATCGTGGCCCAGATGATCGTGACGATCACCGCCTGGAGCTGCACGAAAAGCTTGGCGCCCATCGCATAGTCCGCGGCACCCGGCCCGCCGAGCGACGGCGCGTAGACGACCGCGGTGCCGATCGCGCCGATCATGCCGCCGATGCCGTGGATCCCGAAGGCGTCCAAAGAGTCGTCGTAGCCGAGCATCGGCTTGAGCTTCGACACTGCCATGAAGCAGACGAGCGACGCGATCGCGCCGAGGACGATGGCGCCGAACGGGCCGGAGTTGCCCGCGGCCGGCGTGACGGCGACGAGGCCGGCGACGATGCCCGAGCAGAAGCCGAGTGCGGAACCCTTATGACCCGAGAGCTTCTCGGCAAGCATCCAGAACAGTGCAGCCGACGCGGTGGCGACGAAGGTGTTGAGCATCGCGAGGGCGGCAGAGCCGTTCGCCTCGAGCGCCGAGCCGGCGTTGAAGCCGAACCAGCCAACCCAGAGCAGGCCAGTGCCGATGCCGGTCATGACCAGCGAGTGCGGTGCCATCGGCTCCTTCGGGTAGCCGATACGCTTGCCGAGGATCAGCGCCGCGACCAGCGCCGAGACGCCGGCGTTGATGTGGACCACGGTGCCGCCGGCGAAATCGAGTGCGCCTGCCTTGAAGAAATAGCCGCTCGATGCCCACACCATGTGCGCGACGGGCAAGTAGACGATCGTCAGCCAGACCAGGCCGAACACCATCACCGCCGAAAACTTCATGCGCTCGACGACCGAGCCCAAGACCAGCGCGATGGTGATCGCGGCGAAGGTCATCTGGAAGCAGATGAAGACATATTCGGGGATCTCGACACCGGCCGTGAAGGTCGCTGCCTGTGATGCGGGCGTGACGCCGGCCAGGAACAGCTTGCCGAAGCCGCCGATGAAGTTGCTGAGCAGCGCGCTGCCGTTGTCGCTGCCGAGTGCCAGCGAATAGCCCCACATCACCCAGACGAGCATCGCGAGCGCTGCGACGGCACCTATCTGAGTCATGGTCGACAGCATGTTCTTCGACCGCGTGAGGCCACCGTAGAACAGCGCGAGGCCTGGGAGGATCATCATCAGGACGAGGATCGTCGAGGTCATCATCCAGGCGGTGTCGCCCTTGTTCACGGTCGCGACGACGGGCGCGACCACCGGTGCGACGGCAGCCTGTGACCAGGCGGGTGCGGCGGCGATCATCGTCGCGCCGAACCCTAGAGCCGCGACGGCGGCCTTCTTCAAATCATGCTTCATCTCGTCCCCCCTCAGAGCGCTGAATCGTCGGTTTCGCCGGTGCGGATCCGCACTGCCTGGCCGACGTCGAGCACGAAGATCTTGCCATCGCCGATCGCGCCGGTGTTCGCCGATGCCTGGATCGCCTCGACCACGCGGTCGGACAGGCTGGCGGCGCAGACCACCTCGATCTTGATCTTCGGCACCATGTTGGTGCTGTACTCGGCCCCCCGATAGATCTCGGTCTGGCCCTTCTGACGGCCGAACCCCTTGACCTCGGTGACCGTCATGCCCGCCACGCCGATCGTGGTGAGCGCTTCGCGCACCTCGTCGAGCTTGAACGGCTTGATGATGGCAATGACGAGTTTCATCGCGCCCCTTCCCCTTGTTACGGGAGGTGCCTTGCAATGTGCGTGCCAGTTGGTATGCGAAGGGGTGAGGTGTGCTCGGCGGCCGAGCAGCGGAGGTTTTGGGGTTAAAACTTGTGCAGTGCGGTGCGGGTGCCTGTTTTATGGGCAGCCGCTACACCTTCGTCATTCCCGCGGAGGCGGGAACCCATACTGGCTCTCTTTGGCGATAATCGCAGAGGTTCGCCAATATGGGTCCCCGCCTTCGCGGGGATGACGGTAGTGGTGAGGGTCGAACTCAGTGGCGGAAGTGGCGCATGCCGGTGAAGACCATGGCGAGGCCAGCTTCGTCTGCTGCTGCGATGACGTCGGCGTCGCGGATCGAGCCGCCCGGCTGGATCACTGCCGTCGCGCCGGCCTCGACCGCTGCCAGCAACCCGTCGGCGAAGGGGAAGAACGCGTCGGAGGCGACCGCCGAGCCGATCGTGCGCGGGGTAGCCCAGCCAGCCTTCTCCGCGGCGTCCTTCGCCTTCCACGCGGCAATGCGCGCGGATTCGAGGCGGTTCATCTGGCCGGCGCCGATGCCCGCGGTGCTGCCGTCCTTCGCGTAGACGATCGCGTTGGACTTAGTGTGCTTGGCGACGGTCCAGGCGAAGCGGCAGTCGAGGAGTTCCTGCGGCGTCGGCTGGCGCTTGGTGACGACCTTCAACTCGCCGGGCGTGCCGTTGTCGCGACCCTGGACGAGCCAGCCGCCGGCGATCGACTTGGCCGTCAAGCCGGCGCGCCCGGGATCGGGGAGGTCGCCGGTGAGCAACAGGCGGAGGTTCTTCTTCGCGGCGAACAGCGCGATCGCTTCCTCGTCGGCATCGGGGGCAACGACGACTTCGGTGAAGATGCCGGTTATCTGGCGCGCGGTTTCGGCGTCGAGCGTGCGGTTGACGGCGATGATGCCGCCGAATGCCGACACCGTGTCGCAGGCGAACGCTGCGGCATAGGCGTCGGCGAGCGAGGCGCCGGTGGCGACGCCGCAGGGGTTGGCGTGCTTGACGATCACCACCGAGGGCGCCGCGTCGCGGAATTCGGCGATCAGTTCGAGCGCGGCGTCGGCGTCGTTGAGGTTGTTGTAGCTGAGCGCCTTGCCCTGGAGCTGGCGGGCCTGGCCGATGCCGCGGACGGTGCCGGTTGCGGTGTAGAACGCGGCTGACTGGTGCGGGTTCTCGCCGTAGCGGAGCGTGTCGCCGCGCTTGAGCGTGATCGGCAGGGTGGCGGGGAATTCCTCGGCCTGGTCGACCGTGCCGAACCACGTTGCGATCGCCGAGTCGTACGCGGCGGTGGTGGCGAAGGCCTTGGCTGCGAGCTTCTTGCGGTCGTCGAGCGTGGTGGTGCCGCCGGAGACGAGCGCGTAGTCGGCGGGGTCGGTGACGATCGCGACATAGGCGTGGTTCTTGGCGGCCGAGCGCACCATGCTGGGGCCGCCGATGTCGATGTTCTCGATCACGGTTTCTCGATCTGCCCCTTTTGCGACCGTAGCCTCGAACGGGTAGAGGTTGACGATGACGAGGTCGATCGCGCCGATCTTGTGCTCGGCCATCGAGGCGGCGTGACCGGCGTCGTCGCGGACCGCGAGGAGGCCGCCATGGACCATCGGGTGGAGCGTCTTGACGCGGCCGTCCATCATTTCGGGGAAGCCGGTGAGTTCGCTGACGTCGCGGACTTCGAGCCCGGCGGCGCGGAGCGCGGTGGCGGTGCCGCCGGTGGAGACGAGTTCTACGCCGTGGCTGGCCAGCGCCTTGCCGAGATCGACGATCCCGGTCTTGTCGGAGACGGACAGGAGCGCGCGCTTGATCGGGATGCTGGTCATGAGGGTCTTTCGTCGGGGGTCGCCGTGCGGCGGTGCCTTAGCGTTGGTTGACGTTGGGGAACAGGGGGGCGTGCGGGGGGGACGCTGCTCCCCTCCCTGAAAGGGAGGGGTTGGGGGTAGGTAGGCCCGCTCGAGCCGCGACTGTCCGGACACGTGGAACCCGACCCACCCCCGGCCCCTCCCTTTCAGGGAGGGGGGAAGAACTCAGGCCTTCTTCAGCGCCCAGCTCACGCTCGCGCCGCCGGCCGCGGCTTCGCCGGTGATCATCAGCTGCTGCGTCGCGACCGGGCGACCGTCGGCGTCGATCCAGACGCTGTCCTCGACCACCAGCGCGCCGCCGCGGCAGCGGAATTGCCAGAGCGGGCCGCCGGGGAGGCGGAGGATCGCGCCTAGGCCGTCGGCGGTCGGGGAGACCTGCACGCCTTCGCCCAAGTGGAAGCGGATCGCGAACAACGAAAGCCCTGCGCGGCGCTTGCGGCCTTGCGGCAACAGCGCGTCCTCGCCGCGGAGTTCGCGGCCGTCGCCGGTGAGCATCAGCTGGCGGCGGTGGAGGAAGCCCCAGCGGCGGACATAGCCGTCGTGGCTCGCCTCGATCCGGCTGGCGGCATCCGATTCCTGGCGGCTGAGCTCGACTTCGCCGACGCCGCGGCCGAGCGTGCCGTCGGCTAGGATCGCGGTCGAGTTGCTGTCGGCGATCGTCAGCGTCGAATGCGCGGCAGTCGAGCGCAAACCCTCGACCATCGCGGGCGGGAGTTGCGCGATGCCCGCGCGTGCGCCGCCGCAGTTGACGACGATGCGCGCGGGGCCGTCGGAGAATTCGAACGCCAGCGTCGACGCGCAACCGCCTTCGACGAGGCGCGCGATCGGCGGCGGGGCGGCGTCTACAATGAGCACGGCGGTACCGGCGGCGAGGCGTTGATAGCCCCAGTCGCGCGCCTGGCGGAGCGGACGGGTGCGGACGCCGCTGGCTTCGATGACCGCGGCGACCTGCGTTTCGCTGGCCGGACCGCCGCCCTGCCAGCTCGACAGGCCGCGATCGGCGTGCGCAACACCGAGCAGCGCCGCGACCATCCGGGTGAGCGTGACCGCGACCGTCTCGGGGAGTTCGGCGCTGCGCGCGGCGTAGCTTTCCTGGAGCAGCGTGAGCAGCTGGATCGAGTCGAGCAGCATCGCCGGGCTGCGCGACACCGATCCGCCATCGTCGAACAGGCCGGTGCCGAGCGCGCGGAGCAGGCCGGCTTCACCAAACGCCTGGCGCGGCTCGCCACCAGGAATCAGCAGCCCGGCCGCGACCACTCCGCACCACGCGGCAATGCGTGACGCACCCGCCGGGGCCTTGTCGGCGGTGCGATCGAGGTGGAGTGCGCCCTTGGCGAGAGCGTTCAACACCTTCGACCGGTAGATCTGATCGGACGACGACAGGATCAGCGGCGCGTGCGCGGTCCAGGCGAGGATGCGGCGGCCCCACATGTCGGGACGCCATGCGATCCCGCCCTGCGTGTCGGCGTGCGCGGTCAGCCAGAGGCCCATAAGATATTCGGCGATCGGCGCACCCCGCGCCCGCGTCGCGACGGTCGACAGGTCGCGTAGCCACCCGAAACTGTGGAGATATTCGGCGAACGGTTTGGGCAGCGGCTTCGAAAGGTCGAGCGTCTCGATATCGCGCGCCTCGCCGCGGAACGAGAGGACGCCCTCCAGCAGCATCGTGCCGCGCGGAATGTCGCCGAGGATGGGGTCGTCGGGGACCGCAATCAGCTTGAGCGGGTAGCGGCCCTTGAGCCGCAGCGTGTGGAGCGGGGTGCGCCACGTCAGGCGGTGGAAGCGCTCGGCCAGCCGGTCGGCGAGCGACAGCCCCTTGTCGCCGCCGAGACGGATCAGGCGGCGGCCTTCGTCGATCCCGTCGGGGGCGGGATCGGTTACAGGATCACGCGGCTCGTTCACCCCCGCAACGCGGCGATGTTGGCGGCGTAGTGATCGGGGCCGCCGCGAAAGACCGAGGTGCCCGCCACCAGCGCGTCGGCGCCGGCCTCGATGCAGCGCTTGGCCCATTCCGCGTCGACACCGCCATCGACTTCGAGATCAATCGCGCGGCCGCTCTTTTCGATCATCGTGCGGATCGCCGAGATCTTCTTGAGCTGGCTGGGGATGAAGCTCTGGCCGCCGAAGCCGGGGTTGACGCTCATCACGAGGACGAGGTCGACCATGTCCAGCAGATAGTCGAGCATCTTCGCCGGGGTGCCGGGGCAGATGACCACGCCCGCGCGCTTGCCGAGGCCCTTGATATGCTGGAGCGAGCGGTGGATGTGCGGGCCGGCTTCGTAATGCACGGTGATGCAGTCGGCGCCGGCCTCCGCGAACGCGTCGAGATACGCGTCGACGGGCGAGATCATCAAATGGACGTCGAACGGCTTGGTCGTGACGCCGCGGACCGACTTCATGACCGCGGGGCCGAACGAGATGTTGGGGACGAAATGGCCGTCCATCACGTCGATGTGGATCCAGTCGGCGCCGGCTGCGTCGATGGCGCGGACTTCCTCGCCGAGTTTGGAGAAGTCGGCGGAGAGGATCGAGGGGGCGATGCGGACGGGTTGCATGGAAATTGTCCTAGCGCGGGACCGGTACGCTGTACCAGCCCCTCATGTTTTCCTGCGCAGGCAGGAAACCAGGGTTACGAACGGCCCGCTGAGTAATCCTGGGCCCCCGCCTTCGCGGGGGAACAAGTGACTGCGTGCTCTTGCTTAGCTGCGCTTCAATCGGGTGATGAAGAAGCCGTCGCAGCCGCCCTGGTCGGCGAGCATGCCGGGGAGTGTGCGGATCGTGCCCGCTTCCGTGGGCGTGATGCCGGCGGGGAGTTCGGACTGGTCTACCGGGGCGATCGTGTAATCGCTGCGCGCCGCGAGGAACGCGTCGAGTTGCGCTTCGCCTTCCGACGGTTCGAGCGAGCAGGTGGCGTAGACGAGCGTACCGCCTGGCTTCACCCAGTCCGCCGCCCTGGCGAAGATGCGCGCCTGCAACGCCGCGGTCTCGGCGATGATCGAGGGGCGGACGCGGTGGAGGACGTCGGGGTGGCGGCGGAAGATACCCGTAGCACTGCACGGCGCATCGATCAGGATCGCGTCGGCGGGCTCGGCGGGGGCCCAGTCGAGGATGTCGGCGTTGACGACCTCTGCCTTCAGATGCGTGCGGTAGAGGTTTTCGCGCAGGCGCTTGATCCGGCTCTGCGAATTGTCGACCGAGGTGACGGTCCAGCCGGCGCTCGCGAGCTGCAGCGTCTTGCCGCCGGGGGCTGCACAGAGATCTAGGACATGCCCCTCCCCTTTCCCCAGCAATCGCGCGGGGAGCGAGGCGGCAATGTCCTGCACCCACCAGGCGCCGTCGCCGAAGCCGACCATGTCGGGGACCGAATCATGGTCGCCCAGACGCAGGTGCCCGGGCATGAAACTCTCGCCCCCGAGTTTCTCGCGCCAGCCTTCGGTCTCGGACGGGTCGGCGATCGTCAGGTCGAGCGGCGGCACCTGCGCGATCGCGCGGCCGGCGGCGTCGACCATCTCCTCGCCCCACGCGGCTTCCCAGCGCAGTTCGACGGGGGCCGGCAGCGTCGGCACCTCGGGGAGGAGCATGTTGGCGCGGAACAGCGTGCCGAACACGCCGTGGACGAGTTTGCGCGGGCCGCCGTCGACCAGCGGCAACACGGTCGAGATCGCAGCATGCGAGGGCGTGCCGAGGATCAGCACCTGGACGAGGGCGATCCGCAGCGCCATCCGCGCCTTGGCATCGTCGGGCAGGTTGGTCTTGGTCACCGAATCGATCATCGCGTCGAGATCGGGAAGGCGGCGCAGCGTCTCGGCGGCGATCGCATGCGCGAGACCGCGGTCGGGACCGTGGATCGCGCGGGTGGCTGCCGGCAATGCGGATTCGAGCGACTCGCCGCGACGCAGGACGGCGTCGAGCAGGCGGAGTGCGGCGCGTCGGGTCGGGACGCCGAGCGGCTCGGGGGCGTGGGTATAGTCGGGCATATCAAGGTCCTTCGCGTTCGGTTTGTCGCGCGGCTGTTATGGCAAAGCGGCGCGACAGGGCCCATGTGGCGGTTACGACGCCAACACGCAAATCCGGAGAGCCGCGATGGGCCAGCGCCCCGATCACGTTAAGCCACCCGAGTATCTGGCGAAGAATACGCCGGTGCCGAAGCCCGAGGCGATCGTGCCGGACAAGGACCCCGAGCCGCGCGATCCTACGCGCTATGGCGACTGGGAGCTCAAGGGCATGGCGATCGATTTCTGAGGGTCGATCGCCCGAGAGACGTCAGTCTTTAAGGTCGGTCTTCGGGAAGAAATGCTCGACGACGCTGTTCGCCAACCGCGATGGCCGCAGCGTCTCCGCATCCAGGCAACACCAGCTCGACTTAACCTCAGCGAGCACGTCCTCGCCGCGCTTGATGATCGTCTCGTAGAAGGCGCGCGCGCCCTGGACCTTCTCGAGCAGGACGGTCGCGATGACATCGTCGTCGAGAAACGCGGGCTTGCGGTACGTGATCTCGTGTTTCAGCGCGACCCACAGGTGCCCGGCCACCGCCTCGGCGGGCGCCAAGCGCTGCCAGTGGTCGATCACTGCGGCCTGTACCCACTTCAGATAGTTCGCGTTGTTGACGTGACCCATGAAGTCGATGTCGGCCGGCTCGATGCCGATGGCGTAGGTATGGGGGAGCGCTGTAGACACGCCATCCATATAGCATGCGAACCTGAACATAGCGATGACGGCGGCGCTTCGATACCGACAATAAACGCTATTCCGGATGCCTCGCGCTCGCCCTAGCATCCGACCTGCGCCCGCCTCTTGTGTTGCCCAAATACAACACCATCTTTCGGCCAACACCGAAACACTCCCACAGGAATTCGTCATGAACATCGACAAATTCACCGACCGCGCGAAGGGCTTCCTGCAATCCGCGCAGACCGTCGCGATCCGCATGAACCACCAGCGGATCGCCCCCGAGCATCTGTTGAAGGCGCTGCTGGAAGACGAGCAAGGCATGGCCGCCGGGCTGATCGCGGCAGCGGGTGGCGACGCCAAGCGCGTGACGTCCGAGACCGATCTCGCGCTCGCGAAGATCCCGGTCGTGTCGGGCTCGGGCGCGCAGACCACGCCGGGGATCGACAACGACGCGGTGCGCGTGATTGATCAGGCCGAGCAGATCGCGAACAAGGCTGGCGACAGCTTCGTTACCGTGGAGCGGCTGCTGGTCGCGCTCGCGCTGTCGCTGAACACCGCGGCGGGCAAAGCCTTGAAGACCGGCGGCGTGACACCCGAGGGCCTGAACACCGCGATCAATGGTTTGCGCCAGGGCCGTACCGCCGACACCGCGGGTGCCGAGGACCGCTATGATGCGCTGAAGAAGTTCGCGCGCGACCTCACTCAGGCGGCGCGCGACGGCAAGCTCGATCCCGTCATCGGTCGCGACGAGGAGATCCGGCGCACGATCCAGATCCTGGCGCGGCGGACCAAGAACAACCCTGCGCTGATCGGCGAGCCCGGCGTCGGCAAGACCGCGATCGCCGAGGGGCTGGCGCTGCGGATCGCCAATGGCGACGTGCCCGATACGCTGAAGGATCGCCGACTGATGTCGCTCGACCTCGGCTCGCTGATCGCGGGTGCGAAGTATCGCGGCGAGTTCGAGGAGCGGCTGAAGGGCGTGCTCGACGAGGTGAAGGCCGCCGAGGGCGACATCATCCTGTTCATCGACGAGATGCACCAGCTGATCGGCGCGGGCAAATCCGAAGGCGCGATGGACGCGGGCAACCTGCTTAAGCCCGCCCTCGCGCGCGGCGAACTGCACTGTGTCGGCGCGACCACGCTCGACGAGTACCGCAAGTACGTCGAGAAGGACCCGGCGTTGCAGCGGCGGTTCCAGCCCGTCATGGTCGGCGAACCGACCGTCGAGGACACGATCTCGATCCTGCGCGGGCTGAAGGAGAAGTACGAGCTGCACCACGGCGTGCGGATCACCGACGGCGCGATCGTCGCCGCCTCGACGCTGTCGAACCGCTACATCACCGACCGCTTCCTCCCCGACAAGGCGATCGACCTGATGGACGAAGCCGCGTCGCGGATCCGCATGGAGGTGGAGTCGAAGCCCGAGGCGATCGAGAATCTCGACCGGCGGATCATCCAGCTCAAGATCGAGCGCGAGGCGTTGAAGCGCGAGACCGACGATGCGTCGGTCGACCGGCTCGACACGCTGGAGGGCGAACTCGTCAATCTGGAGGAGCAATCCGCCGAACTGACGACGCGCTGGAAGGGCGAGAAGGACAAGATCAATGCCGAGGCGCGGGTGAAGGAACAGCTCGATGCCGCCCGGCTCGAGCTGGAGCAGGCGCAGCGCTCGGGTGATCTCGCCAAGGCGGGCGAGCTTTCCTATGGGACGATTCCGGGGTTGCAGCGCCAGCTCGACGAGGCGGCGGGGGCGACAAAGGGCGCGATGCTGCGCGAGGAAGTGACCGCGGACGACATCGCCGGCGTCGTCAGCCGCTGGACCGGTATTCCGGTCGAGCGGATGCTCCAGGGCGAGCGCGATAAATTGCTCGCGATGGAGGCGACGATCGGCAAGCGCGTGATTGGCCAGGCGCATGCGGTGAAGGCTGTCTCGACCGCAGTCCGGCGTGCGCGGGCGGGGTTGCAGGATCCCAACCGGCCGCTCGGGTCGTTCCTGTTCCTGGGACCGACCGGCGTCGGCAAGACCGAGCTGACCAAGGCGCTGGCCGAATTCCTGTTCGACGATCCGTCGGCGATGGTCCGCATCGACATGAGCGAGTTCATGGAGAAGCACGCGGTCGCGCGGCTGATCGGCGCGCCTCCGGGCTATGTCGGCTACGAGGAGGGCGGCGTGCTGACCGAGGCGGTGCGCCGGCGGCCGTATCAGGTGATCCTGTTCGACGAGGTCGAGAAGGCACATGGCGACGTGTTCAACGTGCTGTTGCAGGTGCTCGACGACGGGCGGCTGACCGATGGCCAGGGGCGCACGGTGGATTTCAGCAACACGCTGATCATCCTGACGTCGAACCTTGGCAGCCAGTATCTGGCCAACATGGCGGAGGGCGACGACGTCTCGTCGGTCGAGCCGCAGGTGATGGAGATCGTCCGGTCGCACTTCCGGCCGGAGTTCCTTAACCGGCTCGACGAGGTGATCCTGTTCCACCGTCTCGGCCAGTCGCACATGGCGCCGATCGTCGACATCCAGGTGTCGCGCGTCGACAAGCTGCTCGCCGACCGCAAGATCGTCCTCGACCTGACGGACGCCGCACGCGCATGGCTGGGGCGGGTCGGCTATGATCCCGTGTACGGCGCGCGGCCGCTGAAGCGTGCGGTCCAGCGGTATCTGCAGGACCCGCTCGCCGACATGATCCTGCGCGGCGAGGTGAAGGACGGCGCGACCGTCAAGATCGACGAAGGCGACGGCAAGCTGGTGCTTCAGGTCGCCTAACCATCTATCTTTGAACGAGAAAGGGCGGCGGATCGATGATCCGCCGCCCTGATTTAAGTCCCGATGGATAGATTACATATCGATGGTCAGACCAACGAACATGTAGCGACCGATCGCTTCGTAGATGCCAGGATAGGTGTTGCCGTTGCCGAAGGAGCCGATCGGCGATGCCGTCGCGCTCAGGATCGGCGGTGTCTTATCGAGGATGTTGTTCACGCCAAGACGGAAAGTGAACTTGTCTTCTACGCGCACGGTGCCCGCGAGGTCGAAATAGTTCTGCGCCTTCACGCGTGCATCACGGGCGTAGAACGGAGCGGCGAGATCAGCATCGCTGCTGGTGCGCTCGAACTTCGTTGCCGACAAATACCGCCAGTTACCCGACAGGCCGATGCCGTTCGGCGTCGTCAGCGAGATACGCGCCTGATGACGCCACTTGGACATCGGATAGCCGCACTGTGCGCCGTAGAGACCCGCGCAATCGAACTTCGCGCCAGCCTTGTTGGACGTGAGCTTGTCGACATACGTACCGTTGAACGAAAGGCCGATCGTGCCGATGCTATCCGAGCGGAAGGTGTAGCCGCCCGACGTCTCGATGCCCTGCGTCGTCAGCGTTCCTGCGTTGACGTTGGTATCGACGATAAAGCCGTTGTTACCCTGCCAGAGGGTCCCGTTGGCGTCCCGGTTGATAGCGCTGCAGAATTGCTGATTGCCCGTAGCAAGGCACTGCGCGATGATCGTGTCGGCACCGATGATACCGATCCGATCCTTCAGTTTGATGCGGAAAGCATCGACCGACAGGTTGAAGCCCGGCAAGAACGACGGACGCAAGATCACGCCGGCGGTGAAGGTATCAGCCTTTTCGGGCTTCAGGTTCGGGTTGCCGCCGACCAAGCCATTATACTGCTCGGAGGGGTTATCCTGGACCAAGCCGAAGCGGCTCGCCGGCACGCCGGTCAGGGCACACTGTGCAGCTGTGTTTCCGTTCACGAGACCGCCGACGGCCAATCCTGCGCAGGGATCCGTCGCACCATCGATCTGCACCGACTGCTGTGCGAACAATTCCTGTGTATTCGGAGCGCGGACCGCACGGTTGTAGCCGCCGCGGAACCGAATGTCCGAGATCGGCGCCCAGACCAGCTCACCTTTGTACGAGTGCGCTGAACCGGCAGTGCTGTAGCTCGCATACCGGTAGCCGCCGTTCACGGTCAGCTCGTTGAAGAACGGACGATCGCTGACGAGCGGCATCTGCAGCTCGCCGAACGCTTCCTTCACGTTGTAACTACCCCGGATCGGCAAGGTCGCACCACCCTGGCCGGCTAGATCACCGCTGAGGAAACCGTTGTCGACTTCGAGATTGAGCGATTCCTTACGGTACTCGCCACCGACGTTGATCGCGATGCCTTCGCTGGCGAACGGCGACTGAACACCATATTCACCGCCCTTAAAGGTGAACGAGCCGTTGAGGACCGTTTCCTTGTTCTCTCCCGACTGGAAGCCCGGCGTCTGGACATAGCCTAGTGCCGCCGGCGTGATGCCTGCTGCCCCGAAGATGTTGAGCGGGACGCAGCTCGGATCGGTACCGTCGACGACCGAGCGGCATACTGCCTGCCCGAGCGTTGCCGAACCAGGACGCGTGTCGGTGATCGCATCCAGCGCGCGCGTCGTGCGCGCGATCGAGAATTCGTTGCGATAGATCTGGTTGAAGACAGTGCTGCCGAACTGGCCATATGCCTCGTACGAGACACCCTTGGCGATGTCACCGCGTGCGCCTGCGACGAAGCGATACTGGGTGTGGCGAAGATCGGCCTGACGACCGCCCCCCTCGACGTTGCGACGACCGATCGTCACGTTCGCCTGCTGATACTGGGTGCCGTCCGGATTGGTCAAGTTGATGACCTGGCCATTGGCATTGCGGACCTGATTGGTCACACGACAGAAGGTCGCGACCTGTGCCGCCGAAAGCAGCGGGTTGTTGCAGTTGAGGACCGACGTGTTGCTGAAATCGCCCGACGGCGCGATCTGCGCGACCGAACGATCGTCCATGAACATGAACTCAGCATAAGGCTTGAACGCCTCGCTGACTTCGTAGTTCGCGAGGAAGCCCGCGGTGTAACGCTTGTCCGGACGCTGGTAATAATTGAGTGGGTTCGCGTTATAAAGCGTCCGCCCCGTGGTCAGCGCTCCGGCACCGTTCAGCGTATACTGCTGCTGCAGGCCGCTTGCTGCGCCGTTGACGACCGCGTCGCCAAGCGTAAAGTTCGCTGGGAATGCCGTGGTCGAGCCACCGCAGACATAGTCGTTGCCGACGTTGCCCGCCGGAGCGTTCAGGCCGCACGAGCTATAGTCGCGCGAACCCTGCAGGATCGCACCGATCTTCCGGTAACCGCCGTAACCGACAACGTGTCCACGACCGTCGCTGGTACCGGCGCCGACCTTGAAATTGATGTCGAACTGGGTCCCGTCAAACGACTGGCCGGTTGGAGCCGGATAGTTACGCGCGGTATTCAGAGCCTTGAAGCGATCGCTACGGTTATTGTGGTTATAGATGCCGCCTGAGGTATCAATGCTGAAACCTTCATAATCCGTGTCGAGTACGAAGTTGACAACGCCGGCGATGGCATCCGACCCATAGACCGTTCCTGCGCCGCCGGTCAGAACATCCACTCGCTTCAGCAGCGAGGCCGGGATCATGTTGACGTCGGCAGCGGCGCTGGCGGTGCTGCTAGACGACGGATTGCCCGGCATCAGGCGACGACCGTTGACCAGCACGAGCGTGCGCGATTCACCCAGGTTACGCAGGTTGATGGTCGCGGTTCCGGTCGAACCGTTAGACACCGACGACGTCTGCGTCGCGAACGACGATGGCAGGCTGTTGAGAACGTCCTCGATACGCGTGGCGCCGCGCAACTTGATTTCTGCTGCGTTGACGACCGTTACAGGGCTCGCCGACGTCAGGTTCGGGTTCGAGATACGCGAACCAGTGACGACGATGTCACCGCCGCCTGCCGTACCCGCTGCGGCGGGATCCTGGCTGGGCGTATTGGAGATCGCCGGCGTGGTCGCCGCGGCGCCGTCGTCGCTCGTCGTCCCCTGTGGAGCCGGAGCCGGCGCGGTCTGCGCGTAACCCGGCAGCGAAACGACTGCACCCGCGATCATCGTCGATGCGAGCAGACAATCTCGAAAGATGTGCTTTTGCATATACTTAAAGCCCCTTTGAGTATCGGCGAACTTTTCCATCCGACACGATGCTTCAGCGATCGTTTGACCGCCGTTGCGCCCGATTTCGCAAGACTTGGGTATCTTGTCCAAAAGAAAGTATCAAAAAGTCGGTAACTCGTCGCATTACGGCAGCATTGTCACCCAATTGCAACATCACCCGCATTGCGGGACATTATTCGATCGCCGTCATCTATCTTGTGGATCCACCGGTGACAGCCTATCGCTTTCCCCAATACAAGCGGGGGCGCACATGCGGATCACAGCGATTTTGGCGGCGTTCGGGCTGGTCGGTCTTATGACGGGTTCCGCGATTGGGGCGAAACCGCGCAAGGCGGAACGGGCGCCGTTGCTGGTCGCCGTGACGCAATGCCGCACGCTTACTGACTCCGCCGCGCGCCTTGCCTGTTTCGATCGATCGGTCGCCGCGCTCGATACGGCGGAAAGTACTCAAACGCTGGTAGTCATCGATCAGCAGCAGGTTCGCGAAACCCGCCGCGTGCTGTTCGGCATAACGCTTCCCGACACTGGCTTGTTTGGCAGCGGTAGCGATATTCCCCAGATCGAGACAACGGTAGCGAGCGCATCGGTCGACGACGCGGGCCGGTGGAGCTTCGTGATGGCCGACGGTGCGCGCTGGATGCAGACTGACGATAATGTGATCGCGCGCCGTCCGCGACCAAACGACAAGATCGTCATCAAGCGTGCCGCACTTGGCAGCTTTCGTCTAAGCGTCGGCGGCCAGCCGGGCGTCAAGGCAAAGCGCCAGAACTAGGTCCGCAGCGAAGATACCATACTACGATCGCATCGCCCCGGTCACCAGCATCGGGTCCAGCTTGGCGCTGTTCCAGCGTAGTGCCCAGTGCAGGTGCGGGCCGGTGGCGCGGCCGGTCATGCCGACGGCGCCGATCGGCTGGCCTTGGCGGACATGGTCGCCGGGCTTCACGTCGATGCGCGACAGATGCAGGAACGCGCTGTTGAGGCCCATGCCGTGGTCGAGCATGAGCAGGTTGCCTTCCAGCGTGAAGGGGTGGTCCGCCGCGAGGATCACGACGCCATCGGCGGGCGCAGTGACGATCGCGCCGGTCGGCTTGGCGATGTCGGTGCCCGAGTGATAGCTGCCGGGTTCGCCCTTGTAGACCCGCTGCGACCCGAACAGCCCGGAGATGCGGCCGGTCGCGGGCCACGCGAACGCCTGCCGCCAACCTTGCGCGTCGGTGGTGCGGGCGCGGGCGGCGACGATCTGTGCGAGTTCGGGTGGGCGGAGCCTGGCGAACACGGGGTCCGGTGCAGGGAATTTGGGGAGCGTGTCGAGCCGCTCGATTCGCCATGCGCGGGGTGCGATCGCCAGCGACTGGGTGACGGTGCGCCCTTCCGCCAGGGTTGCGACGAGCGATGCTTGCGGGCCGGCGTCGCGGTCGAAACCGGCGATGAAGCGGCCGTCCGGAGCGAGCGCCACCGGTTTGCCGTCGAGCGTGAGCACGCGCGTTCCGGCCGGTGCCGTACCGAGGATCAGGCCGCCCTGGCTGAGCGTGCCGGTCCAGCGGAAGCCGGAAGCGCTGGCCGCGGTCTGTAGGGGCGCGTCTTGCGTAGCGGTCGGCGGGGGCGCGATCTGCGCGGTGGCGGTCGTTGCGGCTAGTAGCGTGAGGGCCGCCGCCCGCGTCGGTGCGCCCCCAGACTTCATCGCGGCGCCATCGCTTCGCTGGCGGCGGCGGCGGTGGCATAGGCTTCCTGGCGCGCGACGCTCCAGTAGCGGAGGTCTTCGAGCGCGATGCGGTGGCCGGTGGCGGCGCAGGCGACGTGGTCGCCGGGGCTGAGCACGCGGAAACCGTTAGCCATATAATGCAAGCGCGCGGCGCGGTCGGAGTTGGACATCAGCATTGCGGGTCTTCTCTACAGCAGGGTCGGCTGGCGCGGTGCCGGATCGGGCGCGGCCTTTGCCTTGGGAGCAGCATAGGTTTTGGCGACCGGGCGCTCAAGGCCGGCGTCCGTCACCGCGTCGACCACGCCGTCGCGGAAGTGGAGGGTGAGCGTGCCTGCCTCGCGCGCCGACCCGGCAGACGCGAGCGTTTCGCCGCCGGGGCGAGCGGTGACACGGGCATAACCGCGGTCGAGGATGGCGTCGGGGTTGAGCGACTGGACCAGACGCCACGTCGCGTCGAGCTGCGCGCGTTTCGCTTCGAGTTTACGCTCCAACGTGGCGGGACGGAGCGCTGCTCCCGAGCGGTCCAGGCTACCGCGTGCGAGGGTAAGCCTACGCTCCAGCCCGCGATCCAGACGCTGGCCAAAGTCGTCGGCACGCTGGCGCTGCGGCCCGAGCAACTGGTCGCGCTTCGGCAGCAGGCGGGCGAGCGCGTCTAGCCGCTCCCGGCCACGCTCGACATGGCGGCGCGCACATCGCTCGGTACGGTTGCGGTGGCTGTCGATCGTCAGGCGCAGGTCCGCGAGCACCGGCACCGCAATCTCGGCCGCGGCGGTCGGCGTCGGCGCGCGCAGATCGGCGGCGAAATCGCACAAGGTGGTGTCGGTCTCGTGGCCGACGGCGGAGATGATCGGGATCGTGCAGGCCGCGACCGCGCGGACGACGACCTCCTCGTTGAACGACCACAGATCCTCGACCGAGCCACCGCCGCGCGCGACGATCACGAGGTCTGGGCGCGGCACCGGGCCGCCCGGCTGAATCGCGTCGAACCCGCGCACCGCGGCGGCGATCTCGGCCGCCGAGCCCTCGCCCTGCACCTTCACCGGCCAGACGATCACGTGCGTCGGGCAGCGATCCTCCAGGCGGTGCAGGATGTCGCGGATCACCGCGCCGGTGCCCGAGGTGACGACGCCGATCACCTTCGGCATGAACGGCAGGCGCTTTTTCCGCGTGCCGTCGAAGAGCCCCTCGCCCGCCAGCTTAGCCTTCAGTTTCTCCAGCAGCGCCATTAGCGCGCCGGCGCCGGCCAGCTCCATCCGTTCGATGACGATCTGGTATTTCGAGCGGCCGGGATAGGTGGTGAGCTTGCCGGTCGCGATCACCTCGATCCCGTCCTGTGGGACGAAGGCGAGGCTCGACGCATTGCCCTTCCAGATCACGCCGTCGATCACCGCCTGGTCGTCTTTCAACGACATGTAGCAATGCCCGGAGGCGACGCGCTTCCAGCCCGAGATCTCGCCGCGCAGGCGGACATGGCCGAACTCGCCCTCGACCATCCGCTTCAGCTTGAAGGCGAGTTCGCCGACCGACATCGCCAGTGCGTTGTCGCCGACGACCGGCTCGGCTACCAGCCGCCCCATGTTTGCCAGCATGTCGCTGGACACATCATCGGAAAAGGGATCGGGCATGAACGTCCTGCTGCTGGGCTCGGGGGGGCGCGAACATGCGCTCGCGTGGAAGCTGGTGCAATCTCGCGGACTCGATACGCTGTATGCCGCGCCGGGCAACCCCGGGATCGCGCGCGTTGCGACGCTCGTGCCGCTCGATGCGACGGATCACGCCGCCGTCGTCGCGTTCGTGCGCGAGCATGCGGTCGGGCTGGTGGTGATCGGACCCGAGGCGCCGTTGGTCGACGGGCTGGCGGACTCGCTGCGCACGGCGGACGTTCCGGTGTTCGGGCCTTCGAAGGCGGCGGCGCAGTTGGAGGGGTCGAAGGGCTTCACCAAGGACCTGTGCCTGCGCGCCGGCATTCCGACCGCGGGCTATGTCCGCGTCAAGACCCGCGAAGAGGCGGATATCGCACTCGCCCGCACCTTCTCGTTGCCGGTGGTCATCAAGGCGGACGGGCTTGCCGCGGGCAAGGGCGTGGTGATCGCGTTCAGCGCAGCCGACGCCGACGCCGCGCTCGACGCGCTGTTCGCCGACGGGGAAGCCGAGGCGGTGATCGAGGAATTTTTGGAGGGCGAGGAGGCGAGCCTGTTCGTGCTGACCGATGGCGTGTCGCTGATGCCGTTCGGCTCCGCGCAGGACCACAAGCGCGTCGGCGAAGGCGATACCGGCCCGAACACCGGCGGGATGGGCGCGTACAGCCCTGCGCTCGTGCTGACGCCGGCGCTGGAGAAGCGCGCGATCGACGAGATCGTCGCGCCGACGGTGGCGGCGATGGCGGCGGAGGGCATGCCGTTCTCGGGCGTGCTGTACGCTGGGCTGATGCTGACGCCGCAGGGGCCCAAACTGATCGAATACAACGCCCGGTTCGGCGATCCCGAGACGCAGGTGCTGATGATGCGGTTCCAAGGCGACCTGCTCGCGACGATGCTGGCGACCGCAGAGGGGCGGCTCGGCGAGATGCCCGCGGCGCAGTTCAGCGACGAGACCGCGTTGACGGTGGTGATGGCGGCGGAGGGGTATCCGGGCACGCCCAAGGCCGGCGGATCAATCGTCGGACTGGATTCCGCGCGGGCCGCAGGGGGCACGGTATTTCATGCTGGTACGCGGCTGGAGGACGGTGGGCTGGTCGCATCGGGCGGGCGCGTGTTGGCGGTGACCGCGACAGGCGACGACGTCGCGACGGCGCAGGCCAACGCCTACCGCGCGGTCGAGGCGATCGATTTCGCGGAAGGCTTCTACCGCCGCGACATCGGCTGGCGCGAGATCGCGCGCGGGTGATGCGTCTCGATCCTCCCCCGCCAGGGGGAGGTGGCTGGCTCTTGCCAGACGGAGGGGGAGGTAGGCAAAACCCCTGTTCCGTTTCCTCCCCCTCCGTCACCTTCGGCGACACCTCCCCCTTGCGGGGGAGGATCGTCAGGTACGAGCCAGCCGATTAGGTCTCGCCGCCCTTCGCGCGTGACGCTACGGTATGGCAATGAACGAAACTTCCGCGACCTCCGCCTCGGGCCTCAGCCTGCTGCCCGACGGCATCGCCACGCTGACCGCAATCCACTTCACGATCATCGCCGTCGTCGCGATCCTCGTCGTGATCGGCTTGATCTGGGGCATCCGCGCCAAGCGCAGCCGCGTGAAGGCCGCGCACGACGTGATCGCCAACGCCGAGGAGGCCGGCGTTCCGCCCGAGCCGGTCTCGGCCAAGCCTGTTCAGGAGCGCAAGGCGGAGCAGGCGCAGACGCAGACGCAAACGCAAAGCGCGCCCGTTCCCGTTGCGCCGCCCGCCGCTTCGCCCCAGCCTGAGCCGACTCAGCCTGCCCCGCCACGGCCCGAGCCGACCAAACCGGAACCGGCCCGGCCTTTATCACCCGTAGGCGGCGCCCCCGAGCAGGCGTCGGTTTCGCGTGACGACGACGTGGTGGAAACGCCCGATCGTCTGACCGACGAACCGATCGCCGCTGCGTCGCCACTGGGGGCGAGTCCGGCAACCGAAACTGCCGCTCCCGCACCCGTAGCGCCGGCCGCAGAGGCTCCAATTGCACCGGCAGTACCGGCGCTGTCCTATGCGGACGGGCCCGTCACGCAGTTGAAAGGGCTCGGGCCGAAAGTTGCCGCACAGCTCGGCGCGCTCGGCGTTTCGACGGTCGGCGAGATGGCGGCGCTGTCGGAGAGCGAGGCGCAGCGCATCGACGCGCAGCTTGGCAATTTCACTGGTCGGATGGGTCGCGATCGCTGGATCGAGCAGGCGCGATTGCTGGCGGCCGGCGACAAGGCCGGCTTCGAGGCGGTGTTCGGCAAGCTCTGAGCTACGCCTTCGCTCCAGACGGGTCGGGACGGGGCATCGCGCGATCGGTTAACCGCGATCCGCGCGCGCGGATGACGATTGGCTCTATGCTGCACGCGCGCCGACGGGCATGTCAGGCGCGTCGCATCTCGATGTAGGAGAGCGGCCGATAACAGGGCGATGAGTGCACATGCTGGTAACGATGAGCGCAATGCTGTTGACGGCTGCCCCCGTTCACGTGACGGCCGCGCCGATAGCGTTGCCCGGCGTCGGTGCGAGCGTGGCGCTGCCGGGCGCGGTATCGTCGCCGTTCGCGGGTGACTTCGAGCCCGTCGCGGCGATGGCGGTTTCGCCGCTTGCTCTGGCCGCGTCGCTTCCGGCGATCGAGATTTTCGCCCAGGGGCTGCCGACGCAGGAAATTCCGCCGGTCGGTCCCGCTCCACTGGGGACTCCGCCCGCTCAGCGGACGCCGAACGACATCATCGTCACCGGCCGCAAGGAAACCGCGGGCGATCCGCTGCGCGCGGTCAACGCCGAGTCGTTCGCGGTGACGCAGAAGGTCGACGACGCGGTGATCGGCCCGGTCGCGCGGACCTATAAGAAGACCGTGCCGAGCCCCATTCGACGCGGCATCCACAATTTCCTCTACAACCTGCGCGAGCCGATCGTCTTCCTGAACTTCCTGCTGCAGTTCAAGCCGGGCAAGGCGGCGGAGACGGTCGGACGGTTCGCGATCAACACGACGATCGGCGTCGCTGGCGTGCTAGATGTCGCCAAGAAGAAGCCGTTCCACCTGCCACGGCGGTCGAACGGGTTCGCCAACACGCTCGGCTATTACGGTGTCAAGAACGGCCCGTTCCTGTTCCTGCCGCTGGTCGGACCGACGACGATCCGCGATCTGCTCGGCGGTGCGATCGATCGCCTGATCCTGCCGGTCGCCATCGGCAAGCCGTTCACCAGCACGGCGTACGCGATCCCCGCGGGTATCCTGGGCGCGCTCGATCACCGGTCGGAATTCGACCAGACGCTGAAGGACCTGCACGACAATTCGCCCGATCCGTACGCGGCGACGCGGTCGTTCTATCTGAACCGGCGGCAGGCGGAGATCGACCATCTCCATGGGCGGGTCGAGGGCGATCCGGCGGGGATGTCGGGGCCGCCGCCGAGTGTGGTGCCGTTCGTGCCGAGCGACCTGGAGCCTGGGGCTAGGCCGGTTTCGGAGGTGCCGATGGAGGCTCCGGGGGTCGAGACGCCGGCGTTTGATACGAAGCCGGCGGCCGAAACCGGTCAGTAAAAAGGGGATGTAGCCTAACGGTCTCCCGCCGTCCTCCCCTCCCCGTTCGTGCTGAGTAAAGACCGAGTAGCTCCGTCAGGAGCATATCGAGAGCTCGTATCGAAGCACGAGGTCCGCGCGCCAACCTGTCCTTTGATACGCCGCTTCGACAAGCTCAGCGGCTACTCAGTACGAACGGATTGTGCCGGTCAGCGCGCTTTCCGCAAGCGAGGCAAGCAAGCAACTTAACCCCGAGTACCACCCCGGCGGAGGCCGGGGCCCAATTGGGGGACGTCGTAAACTAGGGTAGCGCTTCGTTACTGCGGCCTTGCCAATTGGGCCCCGGCCTTCGCCGGGGTGGCGCATACGTAGAAACGTCGGGTTCGATCTAAACTTCTGAGCGCCACGCCAAGACGTCAGACTTCGCTCACCAACAGCTTGTCGATCCGCCGTCCGTCAAGATCGACGATCTCGAACTTCCAGCCCTGTTCGACGAAGCTCTCGCCCTCGCCGGGAAGGTGACGGAACACCGACAGCGCGAGGCCCGCGACGGTCGCGTAGTCGCGGTCCTCGGGCAGGTCGATGCCAAGGCGATCGGCAAGCGAGTCCGCTGCCATCGTGCCTGCCACCAGCAGCGAGCCGTCGTCGCGCACCACGACCGAAGGCGCATCGTCGGGATCGGAGTCCGACTTGAACTCGCCGGCGATCGCCGCGAGCAGATCGGCCGGCGTGACGATGCCTTCGAAATGGCCGTACTCGTCGTGGATCAGCGCCATCGGCACTTCGGCCTCGCGCAGCGCCAGCAAGGCGTCCATCGCGTCGATCTGGTCGATCACGACGGGGGCTTTGCGCATCAGCGCGCGCAGGTCGATCGGTTCGCCGCGGAACAGCGCCGCGGCGATGTCGCGCGCCTGAACGACGCCCTTGACCGTATCGATCGAGCCTTCGCCGACCGGCAGGCGGGTGTGCTGCGATGCGAGCAGCGTCTCGCGGATCTCGTCGGGGCCCCAGTCGCAGTCGAGCCAGTCGATCTCGGTACGCGGCGTCATTACTTCGCGCACCGGGCGATCCGCGAGGCGGACGACGCCCGAGATGATCGAGCGCTCATGCTCCTCGATGATCCCCGACTTCGACGCCTCGGCGACGATCATGTGGAGTTCTTCGGCGGTGACGTGCTCTTCCGATTCGCGGTTCAGGCGGAGCGCGCGGAAGATCAACGCGCTGGTCGAATCGAGCACCCAGACGATCGGTGCGGTGCCGATCGCGAGCCAGCGCATGACGGGCGCCATGAACGAGGCGATCGCCTCGGGCGCACGCAGCGCGAACTGCTTGGGGACGAGCTCGCCGATGATCAGCGACGCGTAGGTGGTCAAGCCGATGACGATCGCGAACCCGGCGGTCTCCGCGGTCGAGGCGGACAGGCCCCACGCCTGCAACCGCGCGGCGGTCGGCATGCCCAGGCTCGAGCCCGAATAGGCACCTGCGAGGATGCCGATCAGCGTGATGCCGATCTGGACGGTCGAGAGGAACTTGCCGGGGTCGGCGGCGAGTACGAGCGCGGCACGCGCGCCCTTCTTGCCCGAGCGCGCCATCGCCTCGAGCCGCGCTTTCCGCGCGGAGACGATCGCGAGTTCGCTCATCGCGAACACGCCGTTCAACGCGACGAGCGCGAGGATGATCGCGACGTCGATCCAGGGGAAGGGGGGAAGCGGTGCCATTGGCTCAGGCGCTCTTTGCAGGACAACGGCCCGTCGCACAACCGTCCTTGCGCGTGGGGGGCAGCATACTCGACATTACGCCGCGAAGATGGTCAGGCTCGGTTCAGTGCGCAGGCGGAACAATCATCGTAACACCGGGTTATCGGCGGTATCGGGCACAAAGCCGTCACCCATCATGTCTCAGGGAGATTATCTATGAAAACCAAGATGTTCGCAGGCGCTGCACTCGCGGCACTGATCGCCACCAGCGGCTGCACCACCGATCCGGAGACCGGTCGCCAGACGATTTCCAAGACCGCGCTGGGCGGCATCGGCGGCGCGCTGGGCGGCTATCTGCTCGGCGACGTGGTCGGCGGACGGCATGACCGGACCGAGAAGCTGCTCGGCGCGGGCATTGGTGGTCTCGCGGGTGCGGGCATCGGCGCGTACATGGACAAGCAGGAGCGCGACCTGCGCGCGCGCACTGCCGGCACCGACGTGCAGGTGATCCGCCAGGGCGACGACCTGGTGCTCAACATCCCGTCGGGCATCACCTTCGCGTATGACAGCGCCAACGTGCAGCCGCAGTTCCAGCGCACGCTCGACCAGGTCGCGGATACGCTGTCGCAGTACAACCAGACGTATATCGACGTGTACGGCCATACCGATTCGACCGGCAGCGATGCTTACAACCAGACGCTGTCGGAGCGCCGTGCGCGCTCGGTCGCGGATTATCTGGCAGGTCACGGCGTCCAGACTGCGCGTATCGGCACGCGCGGCTACGGCGAAACGCAGCCGATCGCGTCGAACGATACCGATGCCGGGCGCGCTGCGAACCGTCGCGTCGAGGTGAAGATCGTGCCGATCACGCAGAACGACCTGCGTCAGTAAGCGCTGGCGTTCTGCGGATCCTCCCCCGCAAGGGGGAGGTGGCACCGAAGGTGACGGAGGGGGAGGAACACGCAACGAACGTTGCCCTGTCCTCCCCCTCCGTCTGGCAAGGGCCAGCCACCTCCCCCTGGCGGGGGAGGATTAAACTCTAGAACAGCCGCCCGCCGTTCGGGACTGGTCCGGTCGGCGAAATCAGCACGACCTTCCCGTCCGCATCGGGGAAGCCGAGCGTCAGGACTTCGGACATCATCGGGCCGATCTGGCGCGGCGGGAAGTTGACCACCGCGGCGACCTGACGGCCGACCAGAGTCTCCGGCGTATAATGCTCGGTGATCTGCGCGGACGAGCGCTTCACGCCGATCTCCGCACCAAAATCGATCCGGAGCTTGATCGCGGGTTTCCGCGCCTCCGGGAAGGGCTCGGCCGCGACGATAGTGCCGACGCGGATGTCGACCTTCTCGAAGTCCGGGAACACGATGACGTCAGAAATCGACATTGTCGTAGTGCGCCGGGGGTGAGATCAGTTCCATCCGTTCGGACAGCAGCGGGCGGAAGCTCGGGCGGCTCTTGAAGCCGCGATACCAGCGCGCGGTCTGGTCGTGGCCCTTCCAGTCGATCCCGCCGAGATAATCGGTTACCGAGATCTGCGCCGCCGCCGCGAGATCGGCGAGGCTCATCGTCGCGCCGCCGAGCCAGTTCCGGTGATCGAGCAGGTAGTCCATATAATCGAGATGCCCGACCGCGGCCTTCATCGCCTCACGCAAGCCCTTCGCGTCGGGCGCGGTGCGGTGGGCGAGGCGCTTGACCATGCGCTCGTGGAGCAAGGGCCCGGTGACGTCGCGGTAGAAATGCGTGTCGAACCATGTGACCAAGCGGCGGATCTCGGCACGGTTGGTCGCGGTGCCGTTGATCATCGCCGCCTTCTCGACGGTTTCCTCGAAGAATTCGCAGATCGCCATCGAATCGATCAGCGGGGCGACGCCGCGCGACGCGTCGACCATCACCGGGGTCTGGCCGGCGGGGTTCATGTCCATGAACTCGTCGCGGCGATCCCAGGGCGATTCGCGCACCAGCTCGTAGCCGACCCCCTTCTCGCCCAGCAGCAGGCGCACCTTTCGCGAGAAGGGACACAGGGGGAATTGATAAAGCTGCCACATGCCATCCGTTTAGGCGGTGGGGGGCGGCTGTGTCACTAGCGCGGGTTGGCGTCGCGTAAGAAGATTTGGTTCACGCGGAGGCGCGGAGACGCGGAGGTGTTGCGTTCGCAGCGAGCGAAGCTCCTTCACCACCGATCGCAATAAGAGAAATGCAGAGGGAATTTAGCTCCGCGTCTCCGCGTCTCCGCGTGAAACCCTCTAACTTGCACCACCCCGGCGTGCGCCAGGATGGTGTGAGGGCTTGGGCTTATTCCGCCGCGACCAGTTCCGCGCTGTCGTCCAGTGGGTGCGACAAGCGCGTCAGCATCTCCTTCGGCACGATCTGCCAGAAATGCGGAGCCACGCGGTCCCAATCTTCCAGCAGGCCCTTCGACCATTTGCTGTCGGTGTGGTCGGCATGATCTCGCACCAAGTCGAGCAACACGTCGGCCCAGTGGAGCGACTTCACGCGGTCCCAGGTGATGTTCTCCGAATTGGCGCTCTTCGCGAAGACGCCGTCGGGATCGTAGACGAACGCCATCCCGCCGGTCATCCCCGCGCCGAAGTTCGCGCCGACCGCGCCGAGCACCACGGCGATGCCGTTGGTCATGTACTCGCAGCCATTCGCGCCACAGCCTTCGACGACGACGATCGCGCCCGAGTTGCGGACCGCGAAGCGCTCGCCCGCCTGCCCTGCCGCGAACAGCCGGCCCGACGTCGCGCCGTAGAGCACGGTGTTGCCGATGATCGTGTTGTCCTGCGACGCCAGCGGAGAACTGACCGCCGGGCGGACGATGATCGTCCCGCCGGAGAGTCCCTTGCCAACATAGTCGTTCGAATCGCCGAACACTTCGAGCGTGATCCCCTTGCACAGGAACGCGCCGAGCGACTGGCCCGCCGACCCGCGCAGCCGGATCGTGACGTGGTTGTCCGCCAGCGTCGACATCCCGAACTTCCGCGTGATCTCGCTCGACAGCCGCGTACCGACCGCGCGATGCGTGTTGCGCACCGAATAGGTCAACTGCATCTTCTCGCCGCGCGAGAACACCGCGGACGCGTCCTTGATGATCTGCGCGTCGAGGCTGTCGGGCACTTCGTTGCGGAAGGTCGACAGGCTGAACCGGCGCTGCGAATCGTCGGCATCGACCTTGGCCAGGATCGGGTTGAGGTCGAGATCGTCGAGATGCTCCGCCCCGCGGCTGACCTGCCGCAGCAATTCGGTGCGGCCGATTACGTCGTCGAGGCTCTTCACGCCAAGCCGCGCGAGGATGTCGCGGACTTCCTCGGCGATGAAGGTCATCAGGTTGATTACCTTCTCGGGCGTGCCGACGAACTTCTGCCGGAGCGCGTCGTTCTGCGTGCAGATCCCGACCGGGCAAGTGTTCGAATGGCACTGGCGGACCATGATGCAGCCCATCGCGACGAGGCTCAGCGTGCCGATGCCGTATTCCTCGGCACCAAGAATCGCCGCGATCACGATGTCGCGCCCGGTCTTCAGCCCACCGTCGGTGCGCAACCGCACGCGACCGCGCAGGCCGTTGAGCGTCAGCACCTGGTTGACCTCCGACAGCCCCATTTCCCACGGCGTGCCGGCATATTTGATCGAGGTCTGCGGCGACGCGCCGGTGCCGCCGACATGGCCGGCGATCAGGATCACGTCGGCATGTGCCTTCGCAACGCCCGCCGCCACGGTGCCGATGCCCGCCGACGAGACCAGCTTCACACACACGCGCGCGCGCGGGTTGATCTGTTTCAGGTCGTAGATGAGCTGCGCGAGATCCTCGATCGAGTAGATGTCGTGGTGCGGCGGCGGCGAGATCAGCGTCACGCCGGGTGTCGCATGGCGCAGCTTGGCGATGAACTCGGTGACCTTGAAGCCGGGTAGCTGGCCACCCTCACCGGGCTTGGCGCCCTGGGCGACCTTGACCTCGATCTCCTCGCACGCGTTCAGATATTCCGCGGTGACGCCGAACCGGCCGCTCGCGACCTGCTTGATCGACGAGTTCGCGTTGTCGCCGTTCGCGTACGGCACGAAGCGCGACTTGTCTTCTCCGCCTTCGCCCGAGACGGCCTTCGCGCCGATCCGGTTCATTGCGATCGCCAGCGTCTCGTGCGCCTCAGGGCTAAGCGCGCCGAGCGACATGCCGGGGGTGACGAAGCGCTTGCGGATTTCGGTGATCGCCTCGACCTGGTCGACCGGCACGCCCTCCGCAGGGAAGTTGAACTGGAGCAGATCGCGCAGATACACCGGCGGCAGATCGGACACGCCGCGCGAGAATTGCAGGTAGCTCGTATAGCTGTCGGTCGCGACCGCGGTCTGGAGCAGGTGCATCAGCTGCGCGGAATAGGCGTGCGTCTCGCCGGTGTGGCGCTGGCGATAGAAGCCGCCGATCGGCAGCGTCGCCACGGCCGGATCGAACGCGGCTTCGTGGCGATCGGTCGCGTTGACGTGGAGCGAGGCATAGCCCTCGCCGCTGATCTTGGCGGGCATGCCGGGGAACAGGTCGTTGACCAGGCTCCGCGAGAGGCCGACCGCCTCGAAATTATAGCCGCCGCGGTACGACGAGATGACCGCGATGCCCATCTTCGACATGATCTTGAGCAACCCCTCCTCTACCGCGACGCGGTGACGGCGGAGGCATTCGGCCAGATCCAGATCGCCGAACAGCCCGCGCGACTGGCGATCGACGATCGCGGCCTCGGCGAGATAGGCGTTCACGGTGGTCGCACCGACGCCGATCAGCACCGCGTAATAATGCGTGTCGAGGCACTCGGCCGAGCGGACGTTGATCGACGCGTAGGAGCGCAGGCCGCGGCGAACGAGGTGCGTGTGCACCGCGGCAACGGCGAGCACGCCGGCGATGCCGACGCGGTCCTCGCTGATCGCCTCGTCGGTGAGGAAGATCTCGCTCTTGCCCTGGCGAACGGCTTGCTCCGCCTCGTTGCGGATCCGCTGGATCGCCGCGCGGAGCTTTTCCGGGCCACCGCCGACGTCGAACGTGCAGTCGATCTCTGCGACCGCGTTACCGAAATGCGCCTTCAACCGCGACCAATGCTCGCCCGTCAGCACCGGCGAATCGAGCACCAGCACGCGCTCGCGCTGATCACGCACGTCGAGGATGTTGGCGAGATTGCCGAACCGCGTCTTGAGCGACATCACATGGCGCTCGCGCAGCGGGTCGATCGGCGGGTTGGTGACCTGCGAGAAGTTCTGGCGGAAGAACTGGCTGATCAGCCGCGGCTTGTCCGAGATGACCGCGAGCGGCGTGTCGTCGCCCATCGATCCGATCGCTTCCTTCGCGGATTCGACCATCGGCGACAGGATCAGTTCCATGTCCTCCATCGTCTGGCCCGCCGCGACCTGGCGACGGGCGAGTTCGGCACGGTCGTAGCGGACGATCGCGTCCTCAACCGACGGCAGGTCAGCGAGCGTGTGGAATTCGCCGATCATCGCGGCGTAGTCCGCTTCGCCCGAGATGCGATCCTTCACTTCGCGATCCTGGAGCAGGCGACCTTCGTCGAGGTCGACCGCGATCATCTCGCCCGGTCCCAAGCGGCCCTTGGCGACGATCGTCGATTCGGGAACGACGACCATGCCGCTTTCCGACCCGACGATCAGCAGGCCGTCCGACGTCAGCGTGTAGCGGAGCGGACGCAGCGCGTTGCGGTCCATGCCCGCGACCGCCCAGCGGCCATCGGTCATCGCCAGCGCGGCGGGGCCATCCCATGGCTCCATCACGCTCGCGAGATACTGGTACATCGCGGTATGCTCGGGCGGCATGTCCGGGCTGGCGGCTTCGGGCACGAGCATCAGCTTGGCGGTCGGCGCGTCGCGGCCCGAGCGGCAGATCGCCTCGAACACGGCGTCGAGCGCCGCAGTGTCGGACGCGCCGGCGGGGATCACCGGCTTGATGTCCTCCGAATTGTCGCCGAATGCGAGGCTCGCCATGCGGATTTCGTGTGACAACATCCAGTTCTTGTTGCCGCGAATCGTGTTGATCTCGCCGTTGTGCGCGAGGCAGCGGAACGGTTGCGCCAGCCACCATTGCGGGAAAGTGTTGGTCGAATAGCGCTGATGGAAGATCGCGACGCGGCTCTCGAAGCGCTGGTCGCACAGGTCCGGGTAGAAGACAGACAGCGATTCGGCGAGGAACAGCCCCTTGTAGATGATCGAGCGGCACGACAGCGAGCAGATGTAGAAACCCTGGATCTGCGCCGCGATCACGCGCTTCTCGATCCGGCGGCGGACGAGATACAGCGTCTTCTCGAACTCGGCGGCGTCCTGCTCCTCGGGCAGTGGGCCGGCGATCATGATCTGCTCGATCTCGGGGCGCGTGGCTTGCGCCTTCTGGCCGATCACCGACACGTCGACCGGCACCTGCCGCCAGCCATAGATGGTGTAACCCGCCTCGATGATCGCGCTCTCGACGATCGTCCGGCAATCCTCCTGCGCGCCGAGATCGGTGCGCGGGAGGAAGATCATGCCGACCGCGAGCCGGTTCGGGCGGACCTTGTGGCCCGAGGCGGCGACCGCGTCGTCGAAGAAGCGCAGCGGCAGATCGATGTGCAAGCCTGCGCCGTCGCCGGTCTTGCCGTCCGCATCGACAGCACCACGGTGCCATACGGCCTTCAGCGCATCGACCGCGGACTGCACGACGCGGCGCGACGCACGGCCATCGGTGGCGGCGACGAGACCTACACCGCAGGCGTCGCCCTCGAACTCGGGGCGATACATGCCATGCTCGGCAAGACGGGCGCGTTGATCGATCATCGGAAAACCCTGTTCGTTGCTCATGCCGCCACCTTCGCGTTGGCCGCCTTGGTCTTCAGCCATTTGTGCATCGTCGCCGCGACATCACGACCGTCGCGGATCGCCCAGACGACGAGGCTCGCACCGCGGACGATGTCGCCCGCTGCGAACACGCCGTCGAGCGAGGTCATCAGCGTCTTGCCATCGACCAGTACGGTGCCCCACCGGCTTACGCCCAACTCCGGCGTCGCGAACAAGGTGGGCAGGTCCTCGGCGTCGAAGCCCAGCGCCTTGATGACGAGATCGGCGTCGACCGAATAATCGCCGGCGGGATCGGGTTCCGGGGCACGCCGGCCGCTTGCGTCGGGGGCGCCGAGACGCATCTTCCGAACCTTCACGCTCGACACCACATCGCCGCCGTCGAAGCTCTGCGGCCCCGAAAGCCAGACGAACTCGACGCCCTCCTCTTCGGCATTGGCGACTTCGCGCTGCGAGCCGGGCATGTTGGCGCGGTCGCGGCGGTAGAGGCACTTCACCGACTTGGCGCCCTGGCGGATCGCGGTGCGGACGCAGTCCATCGCGGTGTCGCCGCCGCCGATCACGACGACGTCCTTGCCCTCTGCGTTGAGGCTGCCGTCGTCGAACGCGGGGACGGCGTCGCCGAAGCCCTTGCGGTTCGAGGCGACGAGAAAGTCGAGCGCGGCGACCACGCCGTTCGATCCGCCACCGGGCAGGTCCATCGCACGTGCCTTGTAGACGCCGGTCGCGATCAGGATCGAGTCGTGGCGCTGGCGCAGATCGTCGAGGCTGGCGTCCTCGCCGACCGCGAAGCCTTCGTGGAAGACGATCCCGGCAGCCTTGAGGCGCTCAACCCGTCGCATCACGATAGGCTTTTCGAGCTTGAAGCCAGGGATGCCATAGGTGAGCAACCCGCCCGCGCGATCGTAGCGGTCGTAGACGTGGACGTCATAGCCGTGCCCGCGCAGATATTCCGCGGCCGTAAGTCCTGCGGGTCCCGCACCGATCACGCCGACCGACTGCCCACGAGACTTGCCGGGGACCAGCGGTTCGACCCAGCCATTCTCCCAGGCGGTATCCGTGATGAACTTCTCGACCGAGCCGATCGTGACCGCGCCGTGCCCGGTGAATTCGATGACGCAATTGCCTTCGCACAGCCGGTCCTGCGGGCAGATGCGGCCGCAGATTTCGGGCATCGTCGAGGTCGCGTTGCTCAGCTCGTACGCCTCGCGCAGCCGACCTTCCGCGGTCAGCCTGAGCCAGTCGGGGATATGGTTGTGCAGCGGGCAGTGGACCGAACAATAGGGCACGCCGCACTGCGAACAGCGCCCGGCCTGCTCCTCGGCGGGTTGAACCGCGTATCGCTGCGCGATCTCGCGGAAATCCTCCTGCCGCTCATCCGCGGTGCGCTTTGCTGGATAGGATTGCTCCCGCCCGACAAACTTTAGCATCGAATCGTTCGCCATACATGCCTCCGACAGCCGCGTTATTGCGCCATCAGAAGCTTGTCACCGTGAAATCGACCAGTATGTCAGCATTAATGCCGTATTAAACCATCAAATCAACCAAATTATCTAAGAACAATTATCAACAAGGCTTATTCATTCCGAAACGGACCTACTTGCTGAGCAACCAGACCAGCGCGGCCGAGCCGGCAGCTACCCGGTACCAGGCGAACGGCACGAACCCATGCTTGGTAACGATTCCCACGAACCACTTCACCACCAGCAGCGCGACGACGAACGACACCGCAGCGCCGATCGCGATCGCGCCAAGCCCGACACCGCCGCCGCTCGCGATCGCGTCGCGGTTCTTCAGCAGTTCGAGCGCGCTGGCCCCCAGCATCGTCGGGATCGCGAGAAAGAAGCTGAACTCGGCCGCCGTGCGCCGCTCGACGCCCAGCGCCAACGCACCGAGAATCGTCGCACCGGAGCGGCTGACGCCAGGGACCATCGCAAGGCACTGGAGAAAGCCGATGCCGATCACTGTTTTCAGCGGGATGTCCGCAACGCCGCTGATGTCGCTGCGCGGCGCGAACCGCTCGACCGCGAGGATCGCGAAGCCGCCGACGATCAGCGCGATCGCGACGACCTCGGCGTTCCCGAGCAGCGCCTCGATATGCTTGTGCAGCGCGAGGCCGATCACCGCCGCCGGGATGAACGCGACTACCAAGTTGCGCAGGAACAGCCACGACTTCGGCTCGCGCTTCAACAGCCCCATGCCGACCGCCCAGAACGTCCGCCAGTACAGCACGACGATCGCGAGGATCGCGCCGAGCTGGATGACGACGTTGAACACCTCCCAGCGCCCCGCGTCATAGCCGAGCAGCCGCGTCGCGAGGATCAGATGCCCGGTCGAGGAGACGGGCAGGAATTCGGTGATCCCCTCGACGATGCCGAGGAGGATGACGGTGAGAAGTTCGGTCAAGCGGGAGCTCCGGCGCGGTAGGTCAGGGCAGTGTCAGCGGTAGGTAGCACGCGCAGGATCAGGCGACATGGACTTCCGCATGCGTCTCGGCGCGACGACCGAACCGCCCGGCCTTGCGAAAACGCACCAGCCAGCCCGGTGCGACCGTCGACAACGGCGTTGCTTCGATCCCGAACGCGGCGAGGCCATCGGTGCCGGTGACGACATTGTCGGTCTGCAGCATCGTCCACTGGTCCTTTGTGATCGGCGCGCCCGGTAGGAAGCCGCCCTTGGCGATCAGCGCTCCGGCAAAGTCCGGCAACTCGACGATTGAAGGATTACGGCCGATCGTCTTGGCGATCCAGCGGATGAGATTGCCCATCGTGATGATGTCAGGCCCGCCGAGTTCGAAGGTCTTGCCGCCGAACGTCTCGGGATCGGACGCCGCTGCGACCACTGCGTCGGCAACGTTGCCGACAAACACCGGCTGGAACTTGGCGCCGGCGCGCAGCACCGGAACCACCGGCGCCTTTGCGATCATCCCGGCAAAGCGGTTCACGAACTGGTCTTCCTGGCCGAACACAATCGATGGTCGCAGGATCGTCGCGTTCGGGAACGCCTCGAGCACCGCTGCCTCGCCCTGTCCCTTGGACTTGCCGTAGGCCGAAGCGGACGCGGGATCAGCGCCGATCGCCGATACGTGCACGAGCGCACCGACGCCGGCCTTCGCCGCCGCCTGCGCCACTGTCTGCGCGCCGAGTGCCTGGACGCGCTGGAAATCGCCCGCGAGCACGCCGACCAGGTTCACCACCACGTCCGAGCCGTGCACGGCGTGTGCGATCGTCTCGGGCTTGGTAACGTCGGCACCGACGAACTGCGTCTGGCCGAGCCCCCCGAGCGGCTTCAGGAAGAACGCCTGCCGCGGATCGCGCTGCGCGATACGGACGCGCGCGCCCGTCGCCAGCAGCGCCTGTGCGACATAGCGGCCGACGAAACCGCCACCCCCGATCAGCGTCACCAGTTTGTCGTTCATCGCGCGTCCGTCCACTTTGTTTTGCCTGCCAATCACGAATAACCCCTTGCCCCAGCAAGAGGCGTGTTGACAAGCATCGCGACCCTCCCCTAGAGGCGCCCTCCTACCCCGTGCCCGGATGGCGGAATTGGTAGACGCACCAGCTTCAGGTGCTGGCGATCGCAAGGTCGTGGAGGTTCGAGTCCTCTTCCGGGCACCATTTTCCTGTTCGCGGTGATCCGCGGACAGTTGAGAAATCAACGGAAATCTGCGATAAGGCGGCGCGATCTGGTCGCTGCTGTTCGCCCCTGTCCGCGCATAGTCGGACAGTTTTGGGGGGCAAGGTGGGGGCCACGGCGAATGAGCTTCTGGAGTGGCCCCCAATGCCTCTGAGTGACGTTGCAATCCGCGCTGCCAAGCCTGCTGCAAAGCCCCTCAAGCTCTCGGACGAACGAGGGCTCTTCCTCGATCCAGCCGTCCGGCGGCAAGCTGTGGCGACTAAAGTACCGGATCGGCGGAAAGGAAAAGAAGCTGTCTTTAGGCCGCTATCCGGATGTGTCGTTAAAGGAGGCGCGTGAACGCGCCGGTGAGGCGCGTAAGCCGATCGCCGTCGGCGTCGATCCATCCGAGAAGAAGCGGTCCGATCGTATCGAGGCGACCTTGAAGGCGGCGAACACGTTCGCGATCGTCGCTGAGGAATATATTACAAAATCGGAGCGGGAACCCCCTGGCTGGCGAGAGCGCTGTTTCAGAATTCGCCGTGCCCGCCTGCACGGCGCAGACTAACCCTCCACAGGTATTAATTTACGGCAGAGGCAAGCGTCATATAAAGGAATCTTTATATGACCGCTCACGAACCTTGCGGATTGGTACCGTCACAGGTACGCCAAAGGCCCGGCTGATATTGTTGGTCGGGCAATGATCGCGCTGGTGTCCCGAGAGGGACTTAATAGGGAACACGGTGTGGGAGATACTCTCCCGAAGCCGAGGCTGTCCCTGCAACTGTAAGCGGCGAGTGAGACGTACATCGCGTCCTCTTTCGGAGGGTGCAGCCACTGGACCAACGCCGTAACGGCCGAGATCCGGGAAGGCCGTATGTCGAGCGACGACCCGTGAGCCAGGAGACCTGCCAGCGTCTGGTCGCTCTTGCTTTGGTCCAGGGGATGGTCGGGGCACGGTTCTTCCGTCTGAGCGACGAACGAGCGGCGGGGGTCGCATCGGTTCGTGTCGCGAGCGCTTGCGTCCGCCTGCCGACGCGTGCCGACCGTTCAAAGCGGACGCCCCCGTCCGAAGTCGCTTGGCGCACGGGGGACGGACATGAAGAATCTAAGATTACGAACAAAATGGCTCGAATGCGTGGCTATCGCCTCGGCATGTAGCACCACACCCGCATGGGCTCAGGTGCACGCCACCGAGGCTGTGCCTACACAGGTACCGAACGACATAGTCGTGTTCGGCCGAGGCGAAGCAAAGATCGGTGTTGCGCATGCAGCGAGTGAGGGCACCGTCGCCGGTGCCGACCTTCTGGTTCGCCCGCTGCTACGCGTTGCCGAACTGCTAGAAGCGATACCTGGCATGGTCGCTGCGCAGCATTCGGGAAGCGGCAAGGCCAACCAGTATTTCCTGCGTGGCTTCAATCTCGATCATGGATCGGACTTCACGACCTATATCGACGGGGTGCAAATGAACCTGCGCACCCACGGTCATGGCCAGGGCTATCTCGATCTCAACGGACTGATCCCGGAGATCGTCGCGCGCGAGGATTTTCGCAAAGGGCCATACCGTGCCGATGGCGGCGACTTCGCGCTCGCGGGGGCTGCCTACATGACCACGATCGACAGCTTTGCCCGGCCGTGGCTTTCGGTCGAGGGCGGCTCTTATGGCTATGGTCGGATCGCCGCGGGCGGGACGATTGATGGGATTGGTGCGGGGAAGCTGACGCTCGTTGCGCAGACCAAGGTCTATGACGGACCTTGGGAGGAGCCCGAGCATCTAAAACATGCATCTGGCTTCGCGAAATATACCGCTCCAGCTGGTGCAGGCCAGATCGAAGCGTCGCTCAACGCCTACCGCGCGACCTGGCGTCCGACCGAACAGATTCCCGAGCGCATCATCGGTACCGCGCTCTGCAAGGACGTGTTCTGCTCACCCGATCCGACTGCACGCGGCGAAACGACACGGCTCGTTGGCAACGTCGCGGTGCGCCAGCCTGACTGGCACGCCAATGTTTATGGTCAGTTCTACAACTGGTCGATGTACTCGAACCCGACCTACACCGATCCGGACGGGACCAGCGCGCAGATCCGCCAGTTCGACAAACGCTGGATCGTCGGCGCGACGGGCGAAAGGCGCTGGACGCTAGCACCGACCCTCGCCGTCTCGCTCGGTACCGAAGAGCGCTACGACCATATCGGCAGCGTCGGTGTGTACCGCACCAGCGCGCGATCGTTCCTGTCGTCGCTCGGCCGCTACCATGTCGAGGAAGCGTCGGCAGCAGTGTACGGCGAGGCGACGTGGACGCCGGCTGCGGGTCTCCGCCTGATCGGTGGGGTTCGCGGGGACTATTATCATTACGTCGTTCGCGCGCGCGATCAGGCGGCGGTCTTGGCCGGCGAAGGCAGCGGCGACGACACGATCCTATCGCCCAAGGCGTCGATCGCGTACTCGCCGACCGACCGGCTGGAGTTCTACGGCAACTGGGGACGTGGGTTCCACTCTAACGACGTCCGCGGCGCGGTAAACGTCGAAACGCCGGTGCCTGTGCTGGTCCGCGGCACCGGCCGTGAAGTCGGCGCCCGGTGGCAGTTACCCGGCATTACGCTGACCGCGACCTATTGGTGGCTCGACGTCGACAGCGAACTGCGCTTCGTCGGAGATTCCAACGCGGTCGAGCCGACCGGCGCGAGCGAGCGTCGTGGCTATGAACTGGTGGCGTTCTGGCGGCCCAGGCCGTGGCTTGCGATCGACGGCAACTATACGGCAAGCCGATCGCGCTACGACAATGGCGACCGCATTCCCAACGCCTTCGAGAACGCCGCATCCGCCGGGATCGCGCTGGTGCTCAATCCGTGGGAGGCAAGCGTTCGCGTCCGTCACCTCGGGCCTTATCCGCTGATCGAAGACAACAGCGTCCGGGATCCAGGAAGCACCGTCATCAACGTCCGGGCGGCTCGCAAGATCGGACGGTTCGAGGTTTACGGCGAGGTGCTCAACATCCTCGACGGCCGCGACAAGGACATCGCCTATTTCTACGAGTCCTATATTCCCTCGTTCGATACCGCGGGACCGGCCGACGGTCGGTTGAGCCGCGTAGTTGAGCCACGCACCTTGCGCCTGGGTGCCCGGGTGAATTTCTAAGCAGCGCCAGATGATCGCTAGTCTCGAATGAAGCTGGCGATCATCTTGATCGGGATGCCGTTTCTACGTTCCCGTGCCAACGCATGTGGCTGACCCCGCGAAATCGCTGCTCGTCACAGCGATGAACGGATGTCCGCTTTGGAGACTGCGAGTGGCCCATCGGAACGTCCGGGTGTGGGCGGAACTGCCCCGCAGCGCGGGGCCGGCAAAGACCTAGTTACGGTCATTCCCGCGACTTTCCCCGCCTACCGACGTCGGACTTTCGTTCATTTCGCTTTTTACGCTCACAAGAGCTGTAAAATGGATGAAACCGGCCTTTTGAGCCCGCCTCGGCGGCTGGCACCAGAGAACGTGGTCAGAACGCGATCATTACTTTGCCGAGGTGTCCGGCGGCGGCAAAGTAGCGGATGGCGGCCGGCGCATCGTCAAAGGCGAACGTCCGGTCGACGACGGTCGTCATCCCGTTCACGACCGTCGAGTCGAGCAGGTCGACGAACATCGCGCGACTGCCGTTGGCGATTCCGCGGATCGTCACGTTCTTGAGGACGAGGGACAGGTAATCGGGGATCGCCGGCCCCTCGCCTGGCGACACACCGATGACGATGATCCGCGCATTGACCGCGGCCGCTGCGATAGACCGTCCCAGCGTATCGACGCCGCCAGTTTCGATCACGATGTCGGCCCCCTTGCCGTCCGTCTTCGCAATCACTTCGGCCGCCCAATCGGGGGACGTGCGGTAGTTGATCGCGATGTCCGCACCGAGCGCGCGCGCCATCTCGAGTTTCGCATCGTGCGACGAGGTGATCGCGACCCGCGCGCCACGCGCCGTGGCGATCTTCAGCGCCGCCAGCGAGACGCTGCCGGTACCGAGGCACAGGACGGTGTCGCCAGGCTTGACGTCGCAGATCTCGATCAGCGCGTTCCAGGCCGTCAACGCTGCTGAGGCGAGCCCTGCGACATCCGCGTCGGCCAGCGCGTCCGGCACGCGGATCAAGGCCGCGGCGGGCAGGACGATGCGCTCGGCCAGCCAGCCGTCGTGCGTGATGCCGATATCGTGTGCAAACACGTCCGCGCGGAACGCACCGTCCAGCCAGTTCGCGAAATGGCCGCAGACGACACGGTCGCCGACAGCAATCTCGGTCACGCCCTCTCCGATCGCGACGACCTCGCCGACGCCTTCGGACATCGGAATACGGGTCTCCGACTGGCGAGGACCGTAGGTGCCACGTAGCAACTGAACGTCACGGCTGATCAAGCCGACGAGGCGCGGCGCGACCAGCGCTTCGCCGGGGCCCGCGACGGGTTCGGGGCGGGTCGCCGCGACGAGGGCGTCGATGCCGTTCTGGACGCCGATATGATAGGCTTTCATCAAAGTCTCCTGCGTCAATTGATTCCGCGACCTGTGCTTCAATCGAATGCCCTCGGACCGGACTTGAAGGCGTGACGGCTTGCGCGGGATGCGAGCAACAGGGCGAACAGCGTCGGCGCAAGGACGGCCCAAGCAAGCGCCCCTGCACCCAGATGATCGAGCAGCACGCCGCCGACGATCCCGCCCGTGGCGATCGCGCTGTTCCATACTGTCGTCAGCATCGCATTCGCCAGATCGATGCCCTCCCCCGCGGCATCGGCAAGCGCGGTCTGAAGCTGGGTCGCCGCGCCGCCGAACGACAGCCCCCACAGAATCGTCGCAACGCTCATCACCTCGGGGGTTGCGGCAAACAGCCCGAACGCTAGGGAAACGACAGCGAACACCGCAAGGCTGACGAGCACGAGCGGCCGCAACGCCCGATCGATCAGCACGCCCGTGACCCAGATTCCGACTAGCGCGGCAAGTCCGAACTCGAGCAGGACGAGGTCGAGCCTGCCTTGCGCGCCCGATAGCGCAGCGATCGGGGAGATATAGGTATAGAGGATGTTGTGCGCCGTAATCCACGCGAACAGCGTGACCAAGACGGTCCGTACGCCGGGTGTGCCGAACACGCGCGCGATCGACAATCGCTGCTCAGTAGGCTGTCCGGGGAAATCCGGCACCTGCCACACCACCCAACCGATCAGGCCGAGCGTGGTGATCGGCATGAGCCCGAACGCCATGCGCCAGCCAAGCGTCGTGCCCAGCATCGCCCCGAGGGGCACGCCTATCGACAGCGCCAGCGGCGTACCGACCATCGCGATCGCGAGCGCCTTGCCCCGCAGCGGCGCGACGACCATCCGCCGTGCATATCCCGCGATGATCCCCCAACCGAGGCCCGCGGCGACCCCGCCCATGAACCGCGCCACCAGTGTCAGCGCGTAGGAGGTGGATATGGCGGTCACACAGTTGAAGATCAGGAAGCCGAAAATCGCGACCAGCAACGTCGGTTTGCGGCGCCACCCTTGCGTGTACAGCGTCAGCGGGATCGCCGCGAGCAAGGAGCCGACGGCATAGACCGTGATCGTTTGCCCGGCGAGCGACTCCGATACGTCCAGCCCCGCTGCCATGTGCGGCAACAGCCCGGCAGGAAGCGTCTCGGTCAGGATTGCGGTGAAGCCGGTCATCGCCAGCGCCAGCAGTGCTGAGATCGGCAGCGTCTCGCTCGCGCCGGCTTCGGTCGGACTCGATTTTGGAGGCACGGAACACTCACTTCTGGATCGACTGATCCAAGGCATTCAAGGACCGAAGGCCGCTTGTCAACGAATAATGGATCGACTAATCCACAACGCCAGGAGCGGAGAATTATGGCACTGAGCGGACGACCGCGTGGCTTTGACCGGGATGCGGCGCTGGACAGCGCGATGCACCTGTTCTGGGAGCACGGGTATGAGGGCACATCGCTCCTCACGCTGCGTCACGCGATGGGCGACATTTCGTCAGCGAGTTTCTATGCCGCATTCGGCTCGAAGGAGGCGCTGTATCGGGAAACGCTGGCGCGGTATCTGGACCTGCATGGCCGCATCGTCGACGCGCTCGACGACGAACGATTGCCGCCGCGCGCACGGCTGGAACAGGCATTGATGGCGTCGGTCGCGGTACAGACCGACCTTGCGCATCCCACCGGTTGCATGGTCACGTTGTCCGGAATGATCTCATCCGAGGCAAGCGAGCCGGTCCGGGCGCTGACCCGATCCGAGCGCGACGTCACCCGGAAGGCGCTACACCGATGTATCACTGCCGGCGTGAACGCGGGCGATCTCGACTCCGCCACAGATGTCACGGGGTTGGTCGCGCTGTACGACGGACTCGTGCTGGGTATTTCGATACAAGCGCGAGACGCGGTACCCGCAAACGCCATACGATCAGGGGTCAAGCACGCAATGGCCGCGTGGGACGACAGCATCCGCAGTTCGTGCACCTGACTTGGCTTCTTCCATCATGGCCTTTCCGCTTGGCCCCCAAGCAGACACTCGCGAACTCTTCCCAGCTCTCCAACTTCGGCCGTCAGTTCATTTTCGCCGCAGTGGTTTGATTACCGGTATTTACCACCGGACGCGAAGATCCTTGGCGTAGGCTTATCCGGCGACGCATCATGGAGTGAAGGTCTGGTCGCGATCGCTGAGAGAACGGCTCAGCCTACTGCCCGATTTCGGGTGACACCCCTAGCGCAAGCAGCTAAGTCTGCGATATGGCTGCACTTCATACTCTGCATGTGTCTTTAACGAAGACAATATGTGACTACGTGCGTAGTCAGGTGGCTTTGGGATATTACGATCGCGCAAGCGAAGTTGTTCGTGATGCTCTGCAAATCCATGCGGCGAGTAGAAATATAGATCTTTCAGCAGAGATTGTTGAATCGCCGCCATCTCGGATGCGAAGCAACTCGAACGCACCATAGCTCGGTAAAAACGACGACGCCGCCCGTAAGGGCGGCGTGGTGTCGAGGTTCTATAGTATTGGTTGCGGGGACAGGATTTGAACCTGTGACCTTCAGGTTATGAGCCTGACGAGCTACCGGGCTGCTCCACCCCGCGCCAAGATCCCATCAAGCTGTGCTTTGATGGGGCCCGAGTGTCCGCATGTGCGGAACTGAGTGTATGAGACGTTTGTGAATGGGTTTGTGATATGGTGTGAATGCATGTTGCACGAGCTTCAATGCCTGGCGACGACCTACTCTTCCATCGCTTGAGCGATAGTACCATTGGCGCAGTCGGGTTTCACGGCCGAGTTCGGAATGGGATCGGGTGGGACACCGACGCTATAGCCACCAGGCAATGGAGCCGGTGCGACATGCGTTTGCGTTCATATCTGGGTCCCTCGGGTTTCGCCTTGCGGCGAAGCCTGAGGGTTTTAAAATCGATACCGTGCAAGGTTAGTGGTATATTTGTGACCAATCCCTCGACGGCGAGGGGATTGGCAATCTGGCGTCGTCTTAATCATCCGCACTATCGAATGGCTAGCTGGTTGCCCAGTGTTGTCATTGATGGTGTGAGACTCTCAAGCGCGAATAGAGCAATTAGTATCGGTTAGCTCCATGCGTTACCGCACTTCTACATCCGATCTATCAACGTCGTGGTCTCCGACGGCTCTATGAAATCTTATCTCGAGGGAGGCTTCCCGCTTAGATGCTTTCAGCGGTTATCCCGTCCATACATAGCTACCCAGCTGCGCTCCTGGCGGAACGACTGGTACACCAGAGGTATGTTCAACCCGGTCCTCTCGTACTAGGGTCAACTCCTCTCAAATTTCGACGCCCACGGCAGATAGGGACCAAACTGTCTCGCGACGTTCTGAACCCAGCTCACGTACCACTTTAATTGGCGAACAGCCAAACCCTTGGGACCTGCTCCAGCCCCAGGATGTGATGAGCCGACATCGAGGTGCCAAACAACCCCGTCGATATGAGCTCTTGGGGGTTATCAGCCTGTTATCCCCGGCGTACCTTTTATCCGTTGAGCGATGGCCCTTCCACGAGGGACCACCGGATCACTATGACCGACTTTCGTCTCTGCTCGACTTGTCAGTCTCGCAGTCAGGCGGGCTTATGCCATTGCACTCTAACAGACGGTTTCCGACCGTCCTGAGCCCACCATTGCGCGCCTCCGTTACTCTTTAGGAGGCGACCGCCCCAGTCAAACTACCCGCCACAGAGGGTCCCTGTTCCGGCTTACGGAACGAGGTTAGACATCAGAAACAAACAGGGTGGTATTTCACCTATGGCTCCACATCAGCTGGCGCCGATGCTTCAAAGCCTCCCACCTATGCTACACAGTTTCTTCCTAATGCCACTCTGAAGCTGCAGTAAAGGTGCACGGGGTCTTTCCGTCTAACCGCGGGTACTCCGCATCTTCACGGAGAATTCAATTTCGCTGAGCATGTCCTGGAGACAGTGGGGAAGTCGTTACGCCATTCGTGCAGGTCGGAACTTACCCGACAAGGAATTTCGCTACCTTAGGACCGTTATAGTTACGGCCGCCGTTTACCTGGGCTTCATTTCAGAGCTTGCACCCCTCCACTTAACCTTCAGGCACCGGGCAGGCGTCAGGCCCTATACGTCGTCTTGAAGCCGACTTAGCAGAGCCCTGTGTTTTTGCTAAACAGTCGCTACCCCCTGGCCTGTGCCCCCTCAAAGTGCTTGCGCATAGTGAGGGCCTCCTTCTTCCGAAGGTACGGAGGCAATTTGCCGAGTTCCTTCAGGACACTTCTCTCAAGCGCCTTGGTATACTCTACCTGACCACCTGTGTCGGTTTCGGGTACGGTCTATACGGTGGGGCTATTTCCTGGAACCATTTCGAAGCCATCCCAATCCGATAAGGGATGACAACACACATGATCCGTCACACACCACCAGGCCCACGAATATTAACGTGGTTCCCATCGACTACCCCCTTCGGGCTCGTCTTAGGGGCCGGCTCACCCTGCGCGGATTAGCCTTGCGCAGGAACCCTTGGTCTTTCGGCGAGAGGGCATCTCACCCTCTTTATCGCTACTCATGTCTGCATTCGCACTTCCGATACCTCCACGACCCATTACCAGATCGCTTCACAGGCTTACGGAACGCTCCGCTACCGCGTACCACATCAGTGGCACACCCTAAGCTTCGGCACGTATCTTGAGCCCCGTTACATCTTCGCCGCAGGACCTCTTGCTTAGACCAGTGAGCTGTTACGCTTTCTTTAAAGGATGGCTGCTTCTAAGCCAACCTCCTGGTTGTTTTGGAAGTCCCACATGCTTTCCCACTTAGATACGATTTGGGGGCCTTAGCTGTAGGTCAGGGCTGTTTCCCTTTTGACGACGGACCTTAGCACCCGCCGTCTGTCTCCCGCATATCACTCTTAGGTATTCGGAGTTTGGTTAGGTTTGGTAGATCTCGCGACCCCCTAGCCCATCCAGTGCTCTACCCCCTAAGGTGTTCGTGCGAGGCACTACCTCAATAGTTTTCGCGGAGAACCAGCTATTTCCCGGCTTGATTGGCCTTTCACCCCTAAACACAACTCATCCGGTAACTTTTCAACGTTAATCGGTTCGGACCTCCAGTGCATGTTACTGCACCTTCATCCTGGTCATGCCTAGATCGCCGGGTTTCGGGTCTAATACATCAAACTCTGGCGCCCTATTCAGACTCGCTTTCGCTGCGCCTACACCTATCGGCTTAAGCTTGCTTGATACATTAAGTCACAGACCCATTATGCAAGAGGTACGCTGTCAGGCCATAAAAGCCCTCCAACTGCTTGTAGGCAATCCGTTTCAGGTACTGTTTCACTCCCCTCATCGGGGTGCTTTTCACCTTTCCCTCACGGTACTAGTTCGCTATCGGTCACATACGAGTATTTAGGCTTGGAGGGTGGTCCCCCCATGTTCAGACAGAATTTCACGTGTTCCGCCCTACTCGAGTCCTGAATTCTCACTTTCGTATACGGGGCTGTCACCCGCTATGGCGCTACTTTCCAGAAGCTTCTACTAGTTGAAATTCAGGCACTGGCCTGGTCCGCGTTCGCTCGCCACTACTAACGGAATCTCGGTTGATGTCTTTTCCTCCAGCTACTGAGATGTTTCAGTTCGCCGGGTTCGCTTCACGAAGCCTATGTATTCAGCTAAGTGATACCTAACCTAATTAACTCGACCTGTGCGTTACCGCGCAGGTAGAATTAATCGGGATAGGTGGGTTTCCCCATTCGGAAATCGTCGGGTCAAAGCTTGCTCACAGCTCACCGACGCTTATCGCAGCGTGCCACGTCCTTCATCGCCTGTATGTGCCAAGGCATCCACGAATTGCCCTTACCTCACGCTTGAGAGTCCACACCACCAACGACATCACTGGGTGTCCTTTCGGATCACCAACTCGGCAGAGCAGTGCGCGTTGGCCTTTGTCAGGTGCGGATGATTATAATCTCAGCCAGATTATTAGTATGATGATGTCGATATCTGGAGCCTCGAACCGCTCGTCCAGATCGCCTTGCACAAAAGTGCCTTGCGAACCGCCGAAGCAATCCTCGTCTCCAAAATCGAGCACCTCACGGCATCGATTTTAAAAAACCCATTCACAATGTCAAATACGGGTCGTCTCGACCCAATCACCGTGCTCTCGCACGGCGAACCGTTTCTCTTCATCTCTAGGTTGTGGCTGATGGTGCGTATCTCGCGAGCCCGTCAGTCGCGGCGAAGCCGCGCCCTGTGGGCGCGCTTTGCGGCGCTGGCCGTTCTTGTCGTAGTGCGCGGCAGCTTTGCTGCCTCGTCTCTTCGACTGCGAAATGGTGGAGCCTATCGGGATCGAACCGATGACCTGATGCTTGCAAAGCAACCGCTCTCCCAGCTGAGCTAAGGCCCCAAACGCACTTGTGTGTGGTGGGCCTAGGTGGATTCGAACCACCGACC